>NZ_PJMX01000001.1:2915082-5830165 GCF_002846415.1 Streptomyces sp. TLI_146 | reverse complement strand
AGGAGCGCCCCGAGCGCACCCGCACCCCGCGCCAGCGCCGCCGCACCCGTGGCGGCTCGACGGTCGAGGCGGACGCTCCGGCGCCCGTGGCCACGGAGCCGGCCGATGCGGCTGCCGCGGACACGGAGCCGCGCACCCCGCGCCGCCGTCGTCGTACGCGGGTGGCCCCGGTGGAGGCGGCCCCGGTCGCCGAGGCCGTCGCCGCTCCGGTGGCCGTGGCCGAGCCGGTCGCCGCGCCGGTCGTCGAGGCCGTGGTGGAGACCGTGGTGGAGGCGGAGCCCAAGCCGCGCCGCACCCGGACCCGCAAGGCCGTCGCGGCCGTCGCCGAGGCGCCCGTCGTCCCGGCCCCGGCCGAGCCCGTCGCGGTCGCCGAGGCCGAGCCGAAGCCCCGCCGCACGCGTGCCCGCAAGGTCGCCGCTCCCGTCGTCGAGGCCGTCGTCGAGGCGCCCGCGAAGCCGCGCCGCCGCATCCGCAAGGCCGCGGAGGCCGAGGTCGGCTTCCTGACGCCGGAGTCGGCCGCGCTGGAGATCGCCGCCGCGAAGGCGGCGGAGGCCACGAAGCCGGTGCGTACGCGCAAGAAGGCCGTCGCCGTCGAGCCCGACGCGTCGGTCGCCGCCGAGCCCAAGCCGCGTCGTACGCGCGCCAAGAAGACGGCGGAGGCCGCCCCCGAGGCGACCGAGGCCGAGCCCAAGCCCCGCCGCACGCGCACCCGCAAGGTCGCGGCGCCCGAGGCGTAAGCAACACCGCGTCCTTCGGCCCGGCATCCCCACGGGGGTGCCGGGCCGAAGTGCGTCCGGGGCGCCGCTCCGGGCCCCGCGCACCCCGGTTACGCTCGGCATATGAGCAAGCCCCGGTCCCTGGTCCTGCCTTCGGGCACGCGCGCGTACGCGCTGGTGACACCGCGCGGCCGGTTCGCCGTGCTCGACGCGGAACCCGTCGGACCGGCGCTCGGCACCGCGCTGCTGCTGCCCGGCTTCACCGGCAGCAAGGAGGACTTCCTCGCGCTCCTGGAGCCGCTCGCCCGGGCCGGGTACCGGGCGGTGGCGGTCGACGGGCGGGGCCAGCACGAGAGCCCCGGGCCGCGCGGCGCGGGCGGCTACACGCCCCGCACCCTCGCCGAGGACGTGATCGCGCAGACGGCGGCGCTCGGCGACGGGCCGGTGCACCTCGTCGGCCACTCCTTCGGCGGACTGGTGGCCCGCTCGGCCGTCCGCCTCTCCCCCCGCTCGTTCCGCTCGCTGACGCTGCTGTCGTCGGGGCCGGGCCATGTCGGTCCGGAGCAGCGGGCCAAGATCCGGCTGCTGCGGGCCGCGCTGCCGGTGCTGCCCCCGGCGGCGGTGTGGGCGGTGACGCGGTGGCTGGACAGCCGCGATCCGGCGTACGAGCCGGACGCGCCGGAGATCGCCGCGTTCCTGCGGCAGCGGTGGTTCAACACCCGGCCCGGCCAACTCATCGCAGCCGGGCGGCAGTTGCGTACGGAACCGGACCGGACCGAGAACATCGCGGCGCTGCCGGTGCCGCTGCATGTCGCGTACGGGTCGGGGGAGACGGTGTGGACGGTCGAGGAGCTGGCTGCGCTCGCCCGCTCCACGGATGCGCGCCACACGGTGATCGCGGGCGCGGGGCACTCCCCCAACGTCTCGCACGCCGAGGCGTTGGCTGCGGCGCTGACGGAGTTCTGGGCGACGGGGGTCTGAGGCGGCAGTTCGTCTCCGGGCCGTTGGTGATCTGAGCGCGCGGTTCCCCGCGCCCCTGAAGAGGCCGTCGTTTGTCTGCGGGCCGCGGGTGGCTGGTCGCGCAGTTCCCCGCGCCCCTAACCCCTCGCTCGTCTGCGGACCGTGGCCGGTTACTCGCGCAGTTCCCCGCGCCCCTAAAAGCCTGTGGCTAAGCTGGGTTCTCCGGCTGCGGCCGACCCCCCAGGGGCGCGGGGAACTGCGCGACCAGCCACCCACCCACCCGCAGACGAACACCGGGCCGACAAGGGGCGCACTCAGTACTGGGACTGCAAGTGCTGCCAGAACCCATCCCGCAGCGCCCGCCGCAGATCCGCATGGCCCCGCAGCGACCGCTGGAGCAGGCGTTCCGCCTCCACCAGGAGGTCCTGGTCGACCGGGCCGGGCAGATACGGGTGACCCGGCAGCAGCTGGGCCAGGGCCGCCCGGCCCCGCGAGGACAGCCACGTCGCGGCGATCTGCGCGCCCACGAAACGGACGTCGTCCCGCGTCGGCGCGGGCCCGCTGTCCTCGTACATCGTCACCGGCCGCCGCGTCACGTACGGCTTGCAGAAGTCCAGGTCGAACGTGCGCTGGCTGTCGACCTCCCACAGCAGCGGCTCCGCCTGGTTGCGCCCCTCCGCCGCCTCGATGCCCCACAGATGGACCCGGGCGCCGTACCCCTGCGCCGCCTCCACCGCCGAGACCAGGTCCTCGTCGCCGCCGATGAGCGCCGCGTCGCTGATGGCGCGGTGCCGGGCGAGGGACTCCAGGTCGGAGCGGATCAGCGAGTCGACGCCCTTCTGCTGGTTGTTGGCGTTGAGGTTGCCGAGGCGGACCTTGACGTCCGGCAGCTCGGCGATCGACTGCTGCTCGGAGGTATGGATGCGACGGCGCGCGCCGTCGTACCAGTACACCCGGAGCAGCCGGCTGTCCGCGAAGATCGTGCGCGCCTTGTCGATGAAGGCCTCGATCAGCCCCTCGGCGTCGAGGTCGAAGGACCGGCGGTCCTCCGTCCCGGCGACCAGCAGGCCCGCCGCCGCGTACACATAGCCCGCGTCGACGAAGATCGCGTGGGTCGAGGGCGTCTTGGCCACCTCGGCCAGCATCCGCCGCAGCAGCTGGTTGGTGCGCTCCAGCTGCGCGCCGATGCCGGACGCCGCGGAGCCGCCCGCGTCGGTGGGGTGGACCGGGCCGCCGGGGCCGTCGGGGATGCCTGGGATGTCGCCTGCGTCGCTCATTGCCCCCCATTCTCCGTGGCGTGAGCGATCCCACACAACCGGTGCCTTACCTGCCAGTATTTAGACCGTGAAAAAATTTCCTTAGCGTAGGGAATGTTTGCCAAGGGCAACCCGTTGAACAGTCGTAACGGGCGGGCAACTGTCCGGACTCCGTGAGGGTGCAGGCTGGAGAAGCCGAGCCCCCCGCACCAGTAGTTCTCCTTCAGGAGGATCAGACGAAGGGAGAAGCCATGCGCTTCGAAATCATGCGCCTCAACGACGTCGACGGCTCCGCCGTGGACAGCACCGTCGTGGACGCCGCCTCCGTCAACCGGATCGTGCAGCAGGCCGCCGCAATCGGCCAGCGCATCTACATCCGCCCGGCCGACAGTCCGGCTTCGTAACGCGTAAGGATCTTCTACGCGGCAAGCCGAAGCGCCCCCGCACCGAATCGTCGGTGCGGGGGCGCTTTCCGTTACGCGGCGGACAGCCGTCAGGTGCCGTGGATCACCTGGGTGACGCCGTTGATGATCTGCTGCACCGCGAGCGCGGAGAGCATCATGCCCGCGAGCCGCGTCACCAGGACCACACCGCCGTCCTTGATCACCCGGATGATCAGCAGCGAGTACCGCATGACCAGCCAGAGCACGATGTGCATCGCCAGGATCGCGCTCCACACGGCGACCTGGCCGGAGAACGTGTCGTGGTTCTGGACCGCGAGGATCACCTGGACGATCGCGCCGGGACCGGCGAGCAGCGGCATGCCGAGCGGCACCAGCGCCACGTTGACGTCCTTGGTCTGCTTCGGCTCCTCCATCTTGCCGGTGAGCAGGTCGAGCGCGATGAGCAGGAGCAGCAGACCGCCCGCGATCATCAGCGCGGGCACGTCGATGTGCAGATACGCCAGGATCTGGTTGCCCACCAGACCGAACACGGTGATCACGCCGAGGGCCACGGCCGCGGCCTGCCACGCCATCTTGCGCTGCACCTTGGCGGCGCGGCCGGAGGTGAGCGCGAGGAAGATCGGCGTGATCCCGGGGGGATCCATGATGACGAAGAGGGTGAGGAACAGGGAGCCGAAGACGGCAGCGTCGAACACGGTGGTGCCTTGCAGGAAGAGGGGTGTACGGGGAAAGGGGGACCCCGCATGGCGGAGTCCTCCGGGGAGGGCAAGCGAAAGGGCCCGGGCTCGGCGGACTTACGGAAGGCCGGTGCGGTACCGGCGCCCCCAAGGGGCGCGGGGACTGCGCGACCAGCCACAGACAACCCGCAGCCGAACGAACCGCACTCCTCGCGGAGCGCTCAGCGGTCGGTTCCGCCCGCGCCCGGAACGGGGAACGCGCCCGTCGCACGGCGGGTGATCTCACCGTAGATCTCGGGGTCGGTGGTGCACTCCCCGAGCCGCACGGCCTTGCGGTCGCCGTGGTAGTCGCTGGAGCCGGTGGTGAGCAGCCCGAGCTCGCCGGCCAGTGCGCGCAGCCTCGCGCGCGTGGGCGCGTCGTGGTCCGTGTGGTCGACCTCGATGCCGTCGAGGCCGGCCGAGGCGAGCTCGGCTATGACCGTCTCGGGCACGACCCGGCCGCGCTTGACGGCGAGCGGGTGCGCGAAGACGGTGACCCCGCCGGCGGCCTTGACCAGCCGGATCGCGTCGAACGGGTCGAGCTCGTGCTTGCCGACGTAGGCACGTCCGCCGTCCGCCAGCCACTCGGGCACGAACGCGTCCGACACCGAGCCGACGACACCCAGTTCGACCATCGCCTCGGCGACGTGCGGGCGGCCGACCGAGCCGTCGCCCGCGATCCGCGCCACCTGCTCCCAGGTGACGGGGACGCCCAGCTCCTGGAGCTTGGCGACCATGCCCCGGGCGCGCGGCACCCGGTCGTCGCGGACCAGCTCGCGCTCGCGCGCCAGCTCCGGCTCCTCGGGGTCGAAGAGGTACGCCAGCATGTGCAGCCCGATGCCGTCGACCCGACAGGAGAGCTCGGCGCCGGTCACCAGGGTCAGGCCCGCGGGGAGCACGGCGGTCGCCTCGGCGTATCCCCGGGTGGTGTCGTGGTCGGTGAGCGCGATGACGTCGAGACCGGCGGCGGCCGCGTTGCGGACCAGCTCGGCCGGGGTGTCCGTACCGTCGGAGGCCGTGGAGTGGGTGTGCAGATCGATGCGCACGCGTGACTCCAGGCGTAGAACCGGCAGGGGGGACAATCAAGGATAACTGCGCGTAGCCCCTGTCCCGCCCGTAACGGCTGTGGCGGTCACCGCACTCGGGGCGCCCTGCCACGCGCGCGTCACGACAGGATCCGCGGCGACAGCGCCCCGCACGGCACCAGCTCGACCTCGGCGCCCGCGTCGCGCAGATCGGTGAGGACCAGCTCGTCGTAGAGCAGCAGGCCCGACTGCTCGGGCCAGACGATCGCCCACAGCCACAGGCCGCGCGCCTCGCCCGCGAAGACCGCGCGGTCGTCGGGCGTGCCGGTCACATGCCACAGCGGGGTGGGCCGCCCGGCCGCGAGGACCTTGGTGTGCGGCGGCTGGTCGACGCTGATGTACGGGCCGGGGTCGGGGCCGTCGATGCCCGCGTACCGCGCCCCGAGGCCGACGCCCAGCTCCTCCGCGACGAGCAGCAGCTCACCCATGCCGCCCAGCGGGGCCGGGCCGGAGCAGGCCACCGCGGTGGCGCGCCCGCCGTTGCGGTCGTCGCCCGCGCACGCCACGCCGGTGAAGAGCCAGCCGATCGGCAGCGGCCACGGCATCCAGACGGGCACCTTCGACCGGTGCACCACGACGCCGAGGGCCTCGACGCTCGGGGGACCACCGGCTGCAGCGGATGCACCGTCCCGTGCACATCGCACTGCCAGGAGTCGGCAAAGAGACCGGGCGCCCTGACCCGGCCTCCGCACTTCGGGCAACTGGGTTCGCCCCTCATAAATGCCCACGGTCCTCCCCGTCCCGCGCCGCGTCAAGGACGATCACCCGTCCGGCGTGTGGGGCGCCCCGGTGACGGACGCGGGGCCGCGGCATCGTGCGGCCGCGGCGGAACGTTCAGTCCAGCCGCACGGACCCCCGCAGCGGATCCCGCAGATCCGTCCCGTTCGCCAGCCAGCGCTCCTCCAGCTCCTGCGCGCCCCGCACCCGCTTCCACGCCGCCTCGTTCGCCGTCATCGGCAGCAGCGGCAGGAAGCGGACCGGGTCCATCGGGTCGTCGAGCTCCAGGTCCTCGACGAGGCCGCCCGGCTCCGCGACCAGGACCGAGCTGAACGGCGCTCCGGGCCACAGCGGTTCCCCGATGTCGAGCGAGGCGCCGGGGGCCACGATCACGCCCTCGACCTGCGGGGTGGAGGCGAGGACGGCGAGCGGCCGCAGCACCTTGTCCGTGTCGGCGAGCCCGGCCCGTACGGACAGGACCAACTCGGCGCGCGGGCCCTTGACCGGGTCGGCGAGGGCGGCGGCCGGGTCGGTCATGGGCTGGGCCGACATGCCGAGGGTGGCGTAGCGGACGATGTCCCCGTCGGCGAAGCGCAGCACCTCGATGCGGTCCGTACCGAGGAAGGTCACCGCGGCGCGCGCGTCCGGTTCGCCGAGGGCGGTACGCAGCCTGGCCTCGACGAGAGCAAGAACATCAACCATGAGTTGAGCATAGAAGCCGTATCGAACGAGCAAAGTACGGACTTGACACTTGCGCCGGCTGATAGTCTTGGCCGCTGTTCAGGGCAGCAGGAAGTCCCTCACGGGGGACCGGCCGGAGGAGGTGGGGCTGCGATGGATCGAAGTCGGCCTGGCAGTACCAACCGCTCTTCCGTGCGCCTTCGTTGTTCCCTGTGATCGAGACCTCCTTACCCGGCCGTTCCACCGGGAAACCTCTGAGTCTCATGGCATTTCGCACGACGGAAGAGCACATCGCCTCACCCAGTCCGTTTCCGTAGCGAACGCCGTCACCGCACCCGCGGTACCGCCCGCTTTGCGGACGTACGCAGCTGTACGCAGCCGTCGCGTCACGTCCCCATTCCCGGCAGTGCCACGCCCGCCGGCGGCCCCTCCGTGAAGGAGTTCTGCCATGTCCATGATCCGTGACCTGCGCGCCGCGGTCCGCCCGTCCCTGCGCCCTTCGCTGCGCAAGAGCACCGCCCCGTACAACTCGTACGACCCCACCCGCGACCCGTCCGCGAGCAGCGCGGTCGTCGACTGCGCGGTCTACCGCGACGGGCTGCGCACCCAGGCCGACTCGTGCCTGTCGCCGCGCGAGGCGATGCGGCGGGTTCAGGAGGACGGCGGCTTCGCCTGGATCGGGCTGCACGAGCCGACCGAGGCCGAATTCGCCGGTATCGCGGCCGAGTTCGGGCTGCACCCGCTGGCCGTCGAGGACGCGGTCCACGCCCACCAGCGGCCCAAGCTGGAGCGGTACGACGACACGCTGTTCACCGTCTTCAAGACGGTCCACTACGTGGAGCACGCCGAACTCACCGCGACCAGCGAGGTCGTGGAGACCGGCGAGGTCATGTGCTTCACCGGCCGGGACTTCGTGATCACCGTCCGGCACGGCGGCCAGGGCTCGCTGCGGGCGCTGCGCAAGCGCCTCCAGGACGACCCCGAGCTGCTCGCCAAGGGCCCATCGGCCGTGCTGCACGCCATCGCGGACCAGGTCGTCGACGGGTATCTGGCGGTCGTGGACGCGATGCAGGACGACATCGACGAGGTCGAGATCGACGTCTTCTCGGCCCCCTCCAAGGGCAGCCCGCGCGGCACGGACGCCGGGCGGATCTACCAACTCAAGCGCGAGGTGCTGGAGTTCAAGCGGGCGGTCTCGCCGCTGCTGCGGCCGATGCAGCTGCTCAGCGAGCGGCCGATGCGGCTGGTCGACCCGGACATCCAGAAGTACTTCCGGGACGTCGCCGACCACCTCGCGCGCGTGCAGGAGCACGTCGTCGGCTTCGACGAGCTCCTGAACTCGATCCTCCAGGCCAATCTGGCGCAGGCGTCGTTCGCCCAGAACGAGGACATGCGCAAGATCACCTCATGGGCGGCGATCATCGCCGTACCGACGATGGTGTGCGGGGTGTACGGCATGAACTTCGACCACATGCCGGAGCTGCACTGGAAGTACGGCTATCCGCTCGTCCTGGCCGCCATCGCCGGAAGCTGCCTCGTCATCCACCGCACGCTCAAGCGGAACGGTTGGCTCTGACGACGAGGGCGAGCCCGGCGAGGATCACCACGAGGGCGGGCCAGGCCAGCGCGGGCGGCTGCTGGCCCAGCCAGAGCGCCGCGATGAGGGCGGCGCCCGGTGTCTCCAGGAGGATCGCCGTGGACGTCACGGACGCCCCCAGGCCCCGCACCACCCGGTTGAGCAGGGAGTGGCCGAGCAGCTGGGCGGCGACGGTGAGCGCGGCCAGCTTGGCCCAGGTCGCCCCGGAGTACGAGGTGAGGTCCGCGCCGCTCGCCAGACAGGCGGCGAGCAGCCCGGCGGCGGCCGTCCCGTAGCAGAGGTAGGTGTACGGGACGGTGTCCACGGTCCGCCGGACCTCGGCGCCGAGCAGCACGTATCCGGCGGCCGCGATACCGCCGCCGAGGGCGAGCGCGTCACCGGCCAGGGCGCGCGGCGAGGTGGTCATGTCGACGCCGGTGAGCATCACCACGCCCGCGCAGGCGACCAGCGTCCCGACCCACACCATCGCGGGCGGCCGGTGGCCGCGCAGGCGCAGCGCGATGGTGGTCCAGATCGGGGTGGTGGTGCACAGCGCGGTCGAGGACGCCACCGACGTCATCCGCAGGCTCGGCAGCCACAGCCCGAAGTGCAGCGCGAGCAGCGCCCCTGCGGCGATGGCGAGGCCCGCCTCGCGCCGGGTCAGCCCGCGCAGCTGCGCCCGGTACCTGAGCGCGGCCAGCGGGGTGAGCGCCCCCACCGCCATGGCGTTGCGCCAGAACGCGATGGCCAGCGCGGGGGCCGCCGTCGCGGCGATGAGCGGCGCGGAGAGCGACACGCTGGTGATGGCGACGGCGAGCAGCGCGAAGTCCAGCCGGGGCGCCGCCGGAGAGGCGGTCAGGGCCGGGGTGGCGGCGGACGCGGTGGTGGTGGGCACGACAAGAGAGTAAGGGGCGGAGAGTAAGGCGCTAAACATATTTACGGAACTGTCGGTCCGGGCTGTGGACAACGCCGCCACCCCCGTACCGGCCGTCCCATAAAGTGACCCCATGACACCTGCGCTGCTCGACCGGGCCCTCGTCGAGGAGGCCACCAAGAAGTCCGGGCTGATCTGGGTGCGGGGCACCGGGACGGCCGACCGCGCGCTGTGGCACGTATGGCACGACGGCGCCGCGTATGTGGTGGGCGGCGGCCCCGGCGAGCAGCCCCTCGAAGGCCTGGCCGACGGCGGCACCGCCGAGGTGACCGTCCGCAGCAAGGACAAGGGCGGCCGCCTGGTGGTCTGGACGGCCGCGGTGAGCGAGGTCGCGCCGCAGAGCGAGCTGTGGGAGGCGGTGGCCGCCGAGCTGAAGACGAAGCGGCTGAACGCGCCGGACGGGGAGGCGGTGACGGGGCGCTGGGCGCGGGAGTGCCGGGTGCTGCGCCTGGCGCCGGTTTCGGTGCGCACCGAGATGCCCTCCGGTTCGCTGGCCGCCCGCCCGGTGGAGACGTCAGCCACGACCCGTCGGCCGGCGCCGGCGGCGCTGCCGAGGCTTCTGCTGAAGCGGAAGCGGCGCTGAAGGGGCCGGTCTTCGTCTGCGGGTGAGTGGCGGGCTGGTCGCGCAGTTCCCCGCGCCCCTAAAAGTGCCGCTCCGCGGCAATCCCCTGGGCGCCCCGAAGGGGCGCATCTATAGGGGCGCGGGGAACTGCGCGACCAGCCCGCCACCGGCCCGCAGACAAAGACCGGGCCGCGAAGCCCTACCGCTTCGGAAGGCGGCTCCCGTAATCCACCGTCGCGTCCTTCGACGGCGGCGCCAGTGCGAAGTCCTGGTTCCAGTCGCCCAGTTCCAGGACGCCCGCGCCGCCCGCGCGCTCGAAGCGCAGGGGGTACGGGGTGCCCTGGAGCGAGACGTCGAGCGTGCCGCCCTCGCCGTCCTCGCCCGCCTTGACGCGGATGGTGCGCACCTCGCCCACCTTGGACCGGTCGCCCTTGGAGAGCTCGCCCTGGAGCCCGAGCATGCCCTTCAGGAGCGCGCTCTTGTCCGTGAAGCCGCGCAGCTCCTGGTACGACGGGTCGCCCGAGGGCACCTTGACGTACTTGTCGTCGAGCTGCTTGCCCGCCGCCGCGCTCCCCGGGTCGCCGCCCTTGTCCTTGTGCGACCAGAACCCGGCGTCGGCCTTGAGGAAGAGCTCGTCGCCCACCCGCAGCAGCGTGAACGTGCTGTTCTTCGAGGTGACCGTGCCGGTCGCGCCGGTCCCCTTGAGCCGCATGTCGATCCGGTACGAGCCGCCCTTGCTGACCAGCGTGCCGCTGAGGTGCACCGCGTCGGCGCCGTCCGCCGCCGTGCGCGCCTTGCCCTCGATGTCGGTGGCGGAGAGCTTGCCGACGCCGTTGGTGCCCTCGTCCGGGTCCGAGGAGCACGCCGTGACGGCCGTGGCGAGCCCCGCGCAGAGTGCGACGGGGAGCGCGGCCCGGCGGGCCCGTACGGACAGGGAGCGAGTGGTCACCGGCACACGGCCTTTCGTCGGAGCGCGCGAGGTGGGGGGCGCGAAGTCGGGGTCGGCAGAGGGCACCCTACCCGGGCCGTCTACGCTGCCCGGCAGAGAGCCGTACGGACGCCCCTCAAAGGCGCGCCGGATGGTCACCGGCTAGCCTGAATCAGATATTCAGCGCCATTTCAGGCCGCGACAAGGTCGGATCACGCCCAAGAGGAGGCGCTCAGCATGGCGGCAGGCGTCCCCCGGATCTTCGTCTCGCACCTCTCCGGCGTCGCCGTCTTCGACCCCAACGGCGACCAGGTGGGCCGGGTGCGCGACCTCGTCGCCATACTGCGGGTCGGCCGCCGCCCGCCCCGGCTGCTCGGCCTCGTCGTCGAGGTGGCCGGCCGCCGGCTGATCTTCCTGCCGATGACCCGGGTCAGCGGCGTCGAGTCCGGCCAGGTCATCACCACCGGCGTCGTCAACCTGCGCCGCTTCGAACAGCGCCCCACCGAGCGGCTGGTGCTCGGCGAGCTGCTGGACCGCCGGGTCACCCTCGTCGAGAAGGGCGAGGAGGTGACGGTCCTGGACGTGGCCATCCAGCAGCTGCCCGCCCGCCGCGACTGGGAGATCGACAAGGTCTTCGTACGGCGCGGCAAGGGCGGCGCCCTGCGGCGCAAAGGCGAGACCCTGACCGTCGAGTGGTCCGCGGTCACCGGCTTCTCCCTGGAGGAGCACGGCCAGGGCGCCGAGAGCCTGCTCGCCACCTTCGAGCAGCTGCGCCCCGCCGACCTCGCCAACGTGCTGCACCACCTCTCCCCCAAGCGCCGCGGCGAAGTGGCCGCCGCCCTCGACGACGACCGGCTCGCGGACGTGATGGAGGAGCTGCCGGACGACGACCAGGTGGAGATCCTCGGCAAGCTGAAGGACGAGCGGGCCGCCGACGTCCTGGAGGCGATGGACCCGGACGACGCCGCCGACCTGCTCTCCGAGCTGCCCGAGGAGGACAAGGAGCGCCTGCTGACGCTGATGCAGCCGGACGACGCGGCCGACGTGCGCCGACTGCTCAGCTACGAGGAGCGCACCGCGGGCGGTCTGATGACCACCGAGCCGATCGTGCTGCGCCCGGACGCCACGGTCGCGGACGCCCTCGCGCGCGTACGCCAGCAGGACCTCTCGCCCGCGCTCGCCGCGCAGGTGTACGTGTGCCGGCCGCCCGACGAGACGCCGACCGGCAAGTACCTGGGCACCGTGCACTTCCAGCGGCTGCTGCGGGACCCGCCGTTCACCCTGGTCTCCTCGATCGTGGACAACGACCTGCCGCCGCTGTCCCCCGAGACCCCGCTGCCCGCCGTCACCGCGTTCCTCGCCGCGTACAACATGGTCGCCGCGCCCGTCGTGGACGACAGCGGCTCGCTGCTGGGCGCGGTCACCGTCGACGACGTCCTCGACCACCTGCTGCCCGAGGACTGGCGCGAGGCGGAGTTCCACGCCGCCGAGGGGGGTTCGCATGGCTGACCGCACGGAGGAGCGCGACCGCACGCGCGCGTCGGGGGCGAGCGCCGTGCCGCGCGGCCCGCGCACCCGCCTCGACCTGCCGCGCGCGCCCCGGCCGCGCCTGCTGCCCGAGTACGACCCGGAGGCGTTCGGCCGCTTCTCCGAGAAGATCGCCCGCTTCCTGGGGACCGGGCGGTTCATCGTCTGGATGACCCTGGTCATCATCCTCTGGGTGGTCTGGAACATCTTCGCGCCGGCGCCGCTGCGCTTCGACGAGTACCCGTTCATCTTCCTGACCCTCGCCCTGTCGCTCCAGGCCTCGTACGCGGCCCCGCTGATCCTGCTCGCGCAGAACCGGCAGGACGACCGCGACCGCGTCAACCTGGAGCAGGACCGCAAGTCCAACGAGCGCTCCATCGCCGACACCGAGTACCTGACCCGGGAGATCGCCGCGCTGCGGATGGGCCTCGGCGAGGTCGCCACCCGCGACTGGATCCGCTCGGAACTGCAGGACATGATCAAGGAGATGGAGGACCGGCGCGTCGTATTCCCGCCGGAGGCCCCCTACGGAAGTGACGAATCAGACCGCCGCTAGGGCTTTCCGGAGGCGGGACCCGGCGCCGTACCATCTCCATATGGTTACGGATGACGCGGTGCGCGAGGCACTGGCGACGGTGAACGACCCAGAGATCCACCGACCGATCACTGAGCTCGGCATGGTCAAGACGGTCGAGATCGGGACGGACGGGGCGGTCGCGGTCACGGTGTACCTCACGGTCTCCGGCTGCCCGATGCGCGACACGATCACGAAGAACGTGACCGAGGCGGTCGAGCGGGTCGAAGGCGTCACGCGCGTCGACGTCACGCTCGACGTGATGAGCGACGAACAGCGCAAGGAGCTCGCGACGTCGCTGCGCGGCGGCACCGCCGAGCGCGAGGTGCCCTTCGCCAAGCCCGGCTCGCTGACCCGCGTCTACGCGGTGGCGTCCGGCAAGGGCGGCGTCGGCAAGTCCTCGGTGACGGTCAACCTCGCCGCGGCGATGGCCGCGGACGGGCTGAAGGTCGGTGTCGTCGACGCCGACATCTACGGGCACTCGGTGCCCCGCATGCTGGGCGTGGACGGCAAGCCCACCCAGGTCGAGAACATGATCATGCCGCCGTCGGCGAACGGCGTGAAGGTCATCTCCATCGGCATGTTCACCCCCGGGAACGCCCCGGTCGTGTGGCGCGGCCCGATGCTCCACCGCGCCCTCCAGCAGTTCCTGGCCGACGTCTACTGGGGCGACCTGGACGTCCTCCTGCTCGACCTGCCCCCGGGCACCGGCGACATCGCGATCTCGGTGGCCCAGCTGGTCCCGAACGCGGAGATCCTGGTCGTCACGACTCCCCAGCAGGCGGCCGCCGAGGTGGCCGAGCGGGCGGGCTCGATCGCGGTCCAGACCCACCAGAAGATCGTCGGCGTCGTCGAGAACATGGCGGGCCTGCCCTGCCCGCACTGCGACGAGATGGTCGACGTGTTCGGCACGGGCGGCGGCGAGAAGGTCGCCGAGGGCCTGACCAAGACGACCGGCGCGAACGTGCCGGTGCTCGGCTCGATCCCGATCGACGTCCGCCTGCGCGAGGGCGGCGACGACGGCAAGCCGGTCGTCCTCTCCGACCCCGACTCCCCGGCGGGCGCGGCCCTGCGGGCGATCGCGGGCAAGCTGGGCGGCCGCCAGCGGGGCCTGTCGGGCATGTCCTTGGGGATCACCCCGAGGAACAAGTTCTAAGAGTTCCAGAGGAACAAGTTCTTACCTGCGGGCCGGTGGGGGCTGGTCGCGCAGTTCCCCGCGCCCTTGGGAGGGCCCTTCGGGCCCATCTAAGGGGCGCGGGGAACTGCGCGAGCAACCCACCACCGGCCCGCAGCCGCGATACAACCGTCCCGAAGCGGACCTAGGCGTACGTGGTGATGTCCTTCACCACCGCGAACCCGAGCCCGTACGCGCTCAGCCCGCGCCCATACGCACCCAGATGCACCCCGCCCCCGGCCGTCCCGGCCAGCACCCAGCCGAACTCGGACTCCCGGTAGTGGAACGGCGTGGCGACCCCGTCCACCGGCAACGACAGCGTCGTCCAGTCCGGCCCGGCCAGGTCGTCCGCCAGCTCCCACGCCGCCTCGGTCTGCTGGTCCAGCCACTCGCCGCGCAGCACGTGGTCCATCTGGGCGGGCCAGGTGAACGAGAGCAGACCGGACCCGGCCAGCCAGGCCGCGGAGGAGACCGAGGTGGCCTCCAGCACTCCCGTACCGTCGCCGCTGCGGCGCGTGGGGTTGGCGGGCACGCTCACGACCACCGCGAAGCGCTCGCGCTCGGCGGCGGAGCGGTCGGTCGCGTCGGGCCGTATCGACGGCTCGTCGCCGTGGCCGGTGGACCCGTGCTGCACGGTGCCGTCCGCCGCCGTGGCCACCTGCATCAGCCAGCGCGGCCCGCTGAAGGCCTCGTCCAGGCCGTACCAGGCGAACGGCGCCCGCAGATAGCCGTCGACCGCACGGCGGGCCGCCGGCACCCCTTCCGGTGTGGACGGGGTGTCCTCGGTGGACCCCTGTGCCGCTACCCGACTCGTCGTCTCCACTGCCCGGCCGCCTCCTCGATCCGTAGGTGTCCGCAGCGGCCCGCCCCCCTCGGGCGTCCTGGCTGCCGGACCTATGGAGGATAGCCACCCCGGCCCCGCCCACCGGGAATGACGGTGCTGACGTGGCTCGGATTGACGTCTTGTACGAAAGCCGGGGGGTTGTGTCAGGTCGCGTCGGCGTCGTACGGGGGGCGCTCGCCGGGGTCGAGCTTGTCGCGCTTCTTGAGGAGGTCCGGCGTGCCCGCCACACCCGCGGCCGAGCCGTTGGCGGCCGTGGTGGACCCGGCGGCCGCGCTCTCGCGGCCGTGCACCGCGTCCGCGACCTCTTCCATGTCCTTGCGCAGGTCGAAGCTGTTGCGGATCTCCTTGAGACCCAGGTCGTCGTTGTCCATGAGCTGCTTGCGCACGAACGTCTTCGGGTTCAGGTCCTCGAACTCGAAGTCCTTGAACTCCGGGCCGAGTTCGGCGCGGATGTCCGCCTTGGCGGTCTCCGAGAAGCTGCGGATCTTGCGGATGAAGCCGGAGATGTCCTGGATCAGCTTGGGCAGCTTGTCGGGGCCGAAGATGAGCACAGCGAGGACCACGAGGGTGACGAGCTCCATGGGCCCTATGTCGTTGAACACCTGCTGCTCCTCGTGGCTCTGCTCCCGGGTCCAGTCATGGACCGCTCCACGGTACCCGCCGAAACTGTCGAAACGGTACCTACCCGGTGACCTTTGGCCGCCGCTTGCCCCACGGGTGACCGATAGGCGACCCGGGGCGGGCCCTCGCGGCGGCCCGAGGCACAGGTCAGGACGTGGCGGAGCCCAGGGTGAGGGTCAGCCGCTGCTCCTGGCCGCCGCGCTTGAGCGTCAGCTCCAGGCGGTCGCCGGGGCGGTGCGAGCGGATCTTGACGATCAGCTCCTCGGCACTGTGCACACGCTGGCCGTCGACCTTGGTGATCACGTCCTCGGGCTTGATGCCCGCGGTGGCGCCGGGGCCGCCGGGGGTCACGGACGGCTTGCCGTCGGCGGCCTTGGCGCCGACCCGGGCGCCGTCGCCGGTGAACTTCATGTCGAGGGTCACCCCGATGACCGGGTGGGTGGCCTTGCCGGTGTTGATCAGCTCCTCGGCGACCCGCTTGCCCTGGTTGACCGGGATCGCGAAGCCCAGGCCGATGGAGCCGCCCTGGCCGCCGCTGTCGCTGTTGCCCGCGGCGCGGATCGCGCTGTTGATGCCGACGACGTGGGCGCGCGAGTCGAGCAGCGGGCCGCCCGAGTTGCCCGGGTTTATCGGGGCGTCGGTCTGAAGCGCGTCGACATAGCTGACGTCGCTGCCGTCGCCCTTCTCGCCGCCCGCCGTGATCGGGCGCTCCTTGGCGCTGATGATGCCCGAGGTGACGGTGTTGGAGAGGTCGAAGGGGGCGCCGATGGCCACCACCGGGTCGCCGACCTGGACGTTGTCGGAGTTGCCGAGCGGCAGCGGCTTCAGCCCGGAGACCCCGGTGACGCGGACCACGGCGAGGTCGTAGCCGGAGTCCCGGCCGACCACCGTGGCGCGGGCGGTCTCGCCGCCGCTGAACGTCACGCTGATGTCGCCGGACGAACCCGCGGGCTGCACGACGTGGTTGTTGGTGAGGATGTGCCCGGCGTTGTCCAGCACGAAGCCGGTGCCGGTGCCGGACTCGCTCTCCCCGCTGACGTGCAGCGTGACCACGCCCGGCAGGGCGCTCGCGGCGATCCCGGCGACGCTGTCGGGCGCGCGCCCGGTGGGCCCCTTGCCGGCCTGCGGCAGGTCGACGCGGGTGACGCCGGTGCGCTCGATGTACGCGCCGACCCCGCCGCCGATACCGCCCGCGACCAGCGCGAGGACGACGGCCCCGAGGACGAGCGCCCCGCGCCGCGGCTTCCGCTGCTGCGGCGCCCCGGCGGTGCTCAGCGGCTGCCCGGCCGCGCCCCACGGGTCGTACTGCACCCACTGGGAGGAGGGCGCCACCGGCGGCACGCCTTCCGGTGCGGGGTACGGGGCCGGGGCCTCCGGTGCCGGGTAGGCACCCTGGGGCGGGACCGCCCCGGCGGGCGGCGCCGGCCGCTGCACGGGAGGCGCGGGCGCCCACGGCCCCGGCCCGCCGTACGGCGGCGTCCCGTACGGATCGGGGGCGTGCAGGGGCCGCCGGGGCGCGGCCAGGTCCTCGGACCGGGCGGGGTCGTGGACGGGCTCCTGGACGGGCTCCTGGGCAGGCTCGTCGACCGGCGCGGCGGGTGCGGGCTGCACCGATGCGGGCTCGGCGGAAACAGCCTCGTGGGCGGGGTCGGCAGGCGCGGGCGGCGCGAGCCGATACGCCGACTCGTCCTCGACGGGCTCGCCCTGGGCCAGCGAGTACGGCAACTCCCCCTGCCCGGAACCCTCCGGCGCACCCGCGGCCGGTACGTCCTGCGCACCCGGCACCACGGCCTCGCCCGAAGCGTGCGCGGCCGGAACCGCCACGTCCCCGACCACCGGCTCACCCGGTACCGAAGCCTCCGGCGGCACGGGCGCGCCCGGCGCCACCGGCTCACCGTGGACCGGCGCCTCCGGCGGAGCCAGGTCGTAGGTCTCCTCGGCCGCGGAGCCGTCCCCGCGCGGGGTGGGACGGTTCCACCATCTCGGCTTGGACCCGGTGGGCTTCCCGTCGTTCATGCTCTCCCCGCAACTGTCCTGCGTGCCCCCGGGGGCACCCCTCCCAGGGATTCAACCAGGTTTGCCGGGAGGAGCGCAGGGCACGGTCAGTGCCGGGGAGCCGCCAGCTGCGTCGGCGGTACGGACGGGGTGGCGCCGGGGAGCGCGAGTGGCGGTGTGACCGGCCGCATCGCCAGGGTGGCGACCGCCGGACGTATCAGCGGAGGCAGGGACGAACTGCCCAGCAGAGCGGCCAAGGGGGTCCCCCCTGTTCCTTTGGAGCTTGGGGGCGGGTTGCCGAACTGCTGGGACGGCTGGGACGGGATGCCGTTGAGCCCGGCCAGACCCATCGGGACCGGCGCCGTGTACTCGGGAGCCAGTGGCGCGCTCGCCGCGCCGCCGTGTCTGCGCTGCGACTCCATGGACAGGGACGTCCCCGAGGCCGGAGCGGCCGACGGGCTCTGGGCCCGCAGCGGCGTGACATTGCTGCCCGAGCCGTCGCCCCGGGCGGTGGTGTCCGGCCCGGAGTCCGACGGGACCGCGGCGCCGAGCGCGATCGCCGCGAACGAGACGGCGCTGGCGGCGGCGAAGGCGATCCTGCGCCCGCGCCACGGCGAGCCCGAACGCTCCTCGGGGCGGCCCACGGATGGGGGCACCCCCTGCTCATTCAGAGCTTGGGGGAGGATCCGGAAGCCCCGCCCGGGCAGCGCGCCGCCGAGGACGGCCGCATGGGCCCCGCCGGGTGCGTAGCCGAAGCGCCCGGCCGGGTCGCGCGGGTCGCTCAGGACTCCGGGCGAGAAGACCCCGTCGGCAAGGCGGCCCCCGCCGAATGGTCCCCGACCGTCGTCGTCACCTCCGGACCCCCCGGGCAGCCCCTGGAGCCGGGCCAAAAGGCCCTCGGAGGGGGCGGGCGGTGCCGTCTGCGCGAAGACGCTCTTGACGCGGCGCTGGGCGTCGGCCTCGGCCTTGCACTTGGGACAGGTCGCCAGATGCGACAGGACGCGCTCGCGCGCGTCATGGCTGAGCTCGCCGTCGACCAGGGCGGCGAGGCGGTCTCCCAGATGCTGTTCCGCGGGAGTGGGACTGGTGCCGGTCACGCGGTCCCCTCTCCGACCGCCCCCGGGGCGCCGGGCGCCACCCCCGCGAGGGCACGCTGCTGCTCGGCCCGAGCCTCGGGCGAGCGGTGCTTGAGGGCCTTGCGCAGATGCGAACGGCCGCGGTGGATGCGGCTGCGCACGGTGCCGAGCTTCACGCCGAGGGTGGCGGCGATCTCCTCGTACGACAGTCCTTCGATGTCGCAGAGGACGACGGCGGCGCGGAACTCGGGCGCGAGGGTGTCCAGCGCCTGCTGGACGTCGGCGTCGAAGTGCGCGTCGTTGAAGACCTGCTGGGGGACGGGTCGCGGCTGGGGAGGCGCTCGGCCGCGTCGTCGCCCAGGGCGTCGAAGCGGATGCGCTGGCGGCGGCGGACCATGTCCAGGAAGAGGTTGGTGGTGATCCGGTGCAGCCAGCCCTCGAACGTGCCCGGCGTGTAGGTCGACAGCGAGCGGAAGACGCGGACGAAGACCTCCTGGGTGAGGTCCTCGGCGTCGTGCTGGTTGCCCGTCAGGCGGTAGGCGAGGCGGTAGACGCGGCCGCTGTGCGTGCTGACGATCTCCTCCCAGGTGGGAGGGGTCCACGCCGGGGAATCCGCGTCGGCGAAGGTCGCGGTGGCTGCGGAGTCTGCGGCGGTGGAACGGTCAGCGGTGTAGGTCACGGATTTCGGCTCACCCGCCGACCTGAGAAAGCGCCGGAGCACTCCTCCCCGATCCACAGGCGCAGCCGCACCTCCCCTGTCGGCTCTGGTGGTGTCCAGTGGAGCCCCTACCATAGCCACCTCGCCCGTTAGCTCCGGATAAGAATCTTTACGCGCATTTGGGACGGGCTTCGTGCCCCTCGCACCGCGCTGCTTCCCGGACCGCTCGGGGACCGGGATTCCGTACTCGCCCATCTCGTCCATGTATCCCCCCGCCCTTCATAACGCCCGGTCCCATCTGCGGGTTCCCGGGTGCAGCGGATACAGTCACCGTTGCGCGCCAACTACGGGGACAGGAGAGGGCCATTACCGCCAACCGGCAGACGAGCTGGGCGTTCGCCGACGCCTTTGTCGCCGAGGACGACGCGCTGCGCTGGGCCCGCGAGCGGTCCCGGGAGGCAGGACTGCCTTCGGTGTCCCCGGGGACCGGGGCCGCGCTGCGCCTGCTCGCTGCCACCGCCGACGCCAAGGCGGTCGCCGAGATCGGCACCGGAACCGGCGTCTCCGGGATCTATCTGCTCCAGGGCCTGCGGCCGGACGGCGTGCTGACCACCGTCGACCCCGAGGCGGACCGCCAGCAGTTCGCCAAGCAGGCGTTCCGCGCGGCGGGCTTCGCCGGGAACCGGGCGCGCTTCATTCCCGGGCGCGCCCTGGACGTACTGCCCCGGCTCGCCGACGGCGGATACGACCTGGTGTTCTGCGACGGCGACCGGCTGGAGTCCCTCGACTACCTCGCTGAATCGTTGCGCCTGCTGCGGCCCGGCGGCATCGTCTGCTTCGAAGGGGTCTTCGCCGACGGCCGTACGGTCGACTCCGGCGTCCAGCCCGCCGAGGTGCTGCGACTGCGCGACCTCCTGCGGACCGTACGGGAGAGCCAGGAGCTCGTCGGGTCGCTGCTGCCGGTGGGCGACGGCCTGCTCTGCGCCGTGAAGCGCGGCTGACGGCTTTTCACGGGGCTCGCGGCCCCGGAAAACTACTCCGCCCCGGGCCGGTACTCGCGTACCGGCCCGGGGCGGGGGCAGATTGGGGGTCAAGCCCGCTGAATCAGCCGACGACCTTCTTAAGAGCGTCACCGAGCGCCTCGGCCTCGTCCGGGGTCAGCTCGACCACAAGCCGTCCGCCGCCTTCGAGCGGAACGCGCATGACGATGCCCCGCCCCTCCTTGGTCACCTCGAGCGGGCCGTCGCCCGTCCGCGGCTTCATGGCCGCCATGCTGTTTCCCCTTCCTGAAACCAGCTCATCGCAGCCGGCGGCCCCATGACAGGCACCGTGTTACCGGCATCGAACACATTGCTTCCAGGTCATTATCCCGCATCGCAGGACCCGATGACCAACATCGGTCGGCATCGCTTGCGCAACGCGCTCTATCAAAACCACCCAATTCGGCGATCCGCCTGCGATACTTCGCCACCCCCGGTCCGGGCGGTGGCCGGGATTGTTTGACGCAGGTCACATGTGCGGCGCCGATGATCTCCGCCATGCTGGGCGGACACGACACCGCAACGGAGGGGATCCATCCCAATGGCCGACACCGTGCTCTACGAGGTGACCGACGGGCTCGCGACGATCACGATCAACCGTCCCGACGCCATGAACGCCATGAACACCGAGGCCAAGGTCGCCCTGCGGGACGCGGCGCGGGCCGCCGCGGCGGACCCGGCGGTACGGGCGGTCCTGCTCACGGCGACGGGCCGGGCGTTCTGCGTGGGCCAGGACCTCAAGGAGCACGTGGCCCTGCTGGCGGCGGACCGCGCGGCGGGCACCGGCTCCACGATGAGCACGGTCCGCGAGCACTACAACCCGATCGTGAAGGCCCTCACCGAGATGCCCAAGCCGGTCGTGGCCGGGGTGAACGGGGTCGCGGCGGGCGCGGGCTTCGGCTTCGCGCTGGCGGCCGACTACCGGGTGGTGGCCGACACGGCCGCCTTCAACACCTCGTTCGCGGGCGTCGCCCTGACCGCCGACTCGGGCGTCTCCTGGACGCTCCCCCGGCTGATCGGCCACTCGCGCGCCGCCGACCTGCTGCTCTTCCCGCGCTCGATCACGGCGCAGGAGGCGTACGAGCTCGGCATCGTCAACAAGCTGGTCCCGGCCGACTCGCTGGCGGCCGAGGCGGCGGCGGTGGCCCGCGCGCTGGCCGCCGGCCCGACGCTCGCGTACGCGGCCCTGAAGGAGTCCCTGGCGTACGGGGCGGGGCACTCGCTGGCCGAGGCGCTGGAGAAGGAGGACGAGCTCCAGACGCGGGCGGGGGCCTCCGAGGACCACGGGATCGCGGTGGCGGCGTTCCTGGCGAAGGAGAAGCCGAAATATGTGGGGCGCTGAGCCATCCGTGGCCCGTACCCCTTAGGGGGTACGGCCGCCCCGGGCCACACAGTCCGCCAGGTGGTCGTCCACCAGGCCGCAGGCCTGCATCAGCGCGTACGCCGTCGTGGGGCCGATGAAGCGCAGGCCCCGCTTCTTGAGGGCCTTGGAGAGCGCCGTCGACTCGTCGGTGACCGGGGGGACGTCCGCCAGGGTGCGCGGGGCCGGGCGGGAGGCCGCGTCCGGGGCGTACGACCAGATCAGCTCGTCCAGCTCGCCGGGGGCCCAGTCGGCCAGTACGCGCGCGTTGGCGATCGTCGCCTGGATCTTGGCGCGGTTGCGGATGATCGATTCGTCGGTCAGCAGCCGCGCCGCGTCCTCGTCCGTGAAGGCGGCCACCTTGGCGATCCGGAAGTCCGCGAAGGCGCGGCGGAAGCCCTCGCGGCGGCGCAGGATGGTGATCCAGGACAGGCCCGACTGGAAGGCCTCCAGGCACAGCCGTTCGTAGAGGGCGTCGTCGCCGTGGACCGGACGGCCCCACTCGCTGTCGTGGTAGTCGACGTAGTCCGCGCTGGACAGGCCCCACGGGCAGCGCAGCCGGCCGTCCGGGCCGGGGATGGCGGTGCTCACTTGCGGGGCTCCTCGTCGCGGGGTGCGTGGGCGGCGCTGAGCGCCTCCTGGAGGTCGGTGATCCGGGCGTCGCGCTCGGCGAGCTCGGCGGCGAGGCGGCTCAGCACGTCGTCGACGTCGGCCATCCGGTAGCCGCGCGCGGCCACCGGGAGCCGCAGGGCGTCGATGTCCGCGCGCTCGACCGGGCGGCCCTCGGGCAGCGGGTCGGTGAGCCGCTCGGGACCCGTCTCGGGCAGCACGGCGCCGTCGCCGCCGCCCACCACGGCCAGCGTGACCGCGGCGACCACCACGACCATGGCGATCAGCAAGAACCAGAACACGCGCGAAGCCTCTCCCCGCCAGCCGGAATCCGTCGGGTCCGATCGTGCCATGCGCGGCTGGGAGTTAGGGTCTGTCGGGCGGCGCGGACCGGCCCGCCGGACACGGAACCTAGAGGTCACGGGCGTCTTACCCGAGGAGGAAACAGCGGATGCTGCGGCTGGGACGGCGCGAGTTCGACGCGCACGAGCCGGTGATCATGGCGATCGTCAACCGGACCCCGGACTCCTTCTACGACCAGGGCGCGACCTTCCGCGACGAGCCCGCGCTGGCCCGCGTGGAGCAGGCGGTGTCCGAGGGCGCCGCCATCATCGACATCGGCGGGGTCAAGGCGGGCCCCGGCGAGGAGGTGACGGCCGAGGAGGAGGCGCGGCGCACGGTCGGTTTCGTGGCCGAGGTGCGGCGGCGGCACCCGGACGTGGTGATCAGCGTCGACACCTGGCGCCACGACGTCGGGGAGGCGGTCTGCGAGGCGGGCGCGGACGTGCTGAACGACGCGTGGGGCGGGGTCGACCCGAAGCTGGCTGAGGTCGCGGCGCGATACGGGGCGGGTCTGGTGTGCACGCACGCGGGCGGTGTGGAGCCGCGCACGCGGCCGCACCGGATCGCGTACGAGGACGTGGTGGAGGACATCCTCCGGGTCACGGTGGGGCTCGCCGAGCGGGCGGTCGCGCTCGGGGTGCGGCGGGACGGGATCATGATCGATCCCGGTCATGACTTCGGCAAGAACACCCGCCACAGCCTGGAGGCGACGCGGCGGCTCGGCGAGATGACGGCGACGGGGTGGCCGGTCCTGGTCTCCCTGTCCAACAAGGACTTCGTCGGCGAGACGCTGGACCGGCCGGTGAAGGAGCGGGTGCTGGGGACGCTCGCCACGACGGCTGTGTCGGCGTGGCTGGGGGCTCAGGTGTACCGGGTGCACGAGGTCGCCGAGACGCGTCAGGTCCTGGACATGGTCGCGTCCATCGCGGGCCACCGCCCGCCGGCGGTGGCCCGACGCGGCCTGGCGTAGCCGGGGCTTCGCCCCGGGCCCCGTCCTGCGCCTGCGGGCCGTGGGTGGCTGGTCGCGCAGTTCCCCGCGCCCCTAGGTAGTTAGGGGCGCGGGGAACTGCGCGAGCAACCACAGACGGTCCGCAGACGAAGTGACCGGCCGCCCGCCAGAGGGCTTTCGGGAAGGGGCGGGGTGGGGGCAGAGTTCCGGCCACGAGCCGGTGCGCGAGCAACCCGGCACGGGCCGCAGCCGGAAAGAGGTGGGGCCTACCGGCCCACCTCCTTCGTCACCAGGGCCACCGCCTCCTCCACGCTGTCCGTGACGTGGAACAGGAGCAGGTCGCCCTCGGAGGCCTTGCCGCCGCCGACCACCGTGTCGCGGAGCCAGTCCACCAGGCCCGCCCAGTACGCCGAGCCGAACAGCACGATCGGGAAGCGCGTCACCTTGCCGGTCTGGACGAGCGTGAGCGCCTCGAAGAGCTCATCCAGCGTGCCCAGACCGCCGGGCAGGACCACGAACCCCTGGGCGTACTTCACGAACATCGTCTTCCGCACGAAGAAGTAGCGGAAGTTGACGCCGATGTCGACATGCGGGTTGAGCCCCTGCTCGAAGGGGAGCTCGATGCCCAGCCCGACCGACACGCCCCGCGCCTCGCGCGCGCCCCGGTTGGCCGCCTCCATCGCGCCCGGCCCGCCGCCGGTGATCACCGCGAAGCCCGCCTCGACCAGCGCGTGCCCGATGGCGACGCCCGCCTCGTACTCCGGTGAGCCCACCGGCGTACGGGCCGAGCCGAAGACGCTGATGGCGCTGGGCAGTTCGGCGAGCGCGCCGAAGCCCTCCACGAACTCGGACTGGATGCGCATGACCCGCCAGGGGTCGGTGTGCACCCACTCCGAGTCGCCCTCGGTGTCGAGGAGGCGCTGGTCGGTGGTGCCGGCCTGGACCTGGTCGCGGCGGCGCAGCACCGGCCCGAGCCGCTGCTCAAGACGCTGTTCGCCCGGGAACTCTCCCTCGGGGTTGGCCATTGCGTGCTCCCTCCGCTGACTGAGTCATATGACGCGTCCGGCCAGGGTAGGACGACTTACGTGACGAATGATGAAATTCAGGCGGTCAGCCAGGCGTGAAGTCGCCGTTCGCAGTGGGTGATCCGGTCCACGGCCACATGCTCGTCCCGCTTGTGCGCGTAGAGGGCGTCGCCGGGACCGTAGTTGACGGCGGGCACGCCCAGCGCGCCGAAGCGGGAGACGTCGGTCCAGCCGAACTTGGGCTGCGGGGTGCCGCCGACCGCCGCCATGAAGGCCGCGGCGGCCGGGTGTGAGAGCCCCGGCAGGGCCGCGCCCGAGTGGTCGTCGACGGTGAACTCGGTGATCCCGCAGTCCGCGAAGACCTCGCGGACGTGGGCCAGCGCCTCCTCGGCGGTGCGGTCCGGGGCGTAGCGGTAGTTGACGGTGACCGCGCAGGCGTCGGGGATGACGTTGTTGGCGACGCCGCCCTCGATCCGTACCGCGTTCAGGCCCTCGCGGTACTCCAGGCCGTCGATCACCGGCCGGCGCGGCTCGTACGCGGCGAGCGCGGCCAGGATCGGGGCGGCCGCGTGGATGGCGTTGGAGCCCATCCAGCTGCGCGCGGAGTGGGCCCGCTCCCCCGCCGTGTGCAGGATGACCCGCAGCGTGCCCTGGCAGCCGCCCTCGACCTGGGCGTCGGAGGGCTCCAGGAGGACCGCGAAGTCGCCCTCGATCCAGTCGGGGTGTGCGTCTGCCACATGGCCGAGACCGTTGAGGTGTGCGGCGACCTCTTCGTTGTCGTAGAAGACGAAGGTGAGGTCGCGGTTGGGCTCGGGGACGGTCGCGGCGATGCGCAGCTGGACGGCCACGCCGGACTTCATGTCCGAGGTGCCGCAGCCCCACAGGACGCCGTTCTCGTCGAGGCGGGACGGCACGTTGCCGGCGATCGGGACGGTGTCGATGTGCCCGGCGAGGACGACCCGTTCGGCCCGGCCCAGGTGGGTGCGGGCCACGACGTTGTTGCCGTGGCGGTCCACGGTCAGATGCGGCAGCGTACGCAGGGCCGCCTCGATCGCGTCCGCGAGCGGCTTCTCCGTTCCGCTCTCGGACGGGAAGTCGACGAGCCACGCGGTGAGCGCGGGGCCGTCCAGGGTCAGGTCGAGTGCGCTGTCTGCCATGGACCCGACCCTAGCGCGGCCGTCCCGAGCTGGGCCGGAGTGTCCAGAAGGGCAGGGCCGGGGGCAGTCGTCCTGCCCTCCAGTACGGTGGTGCCCGTGTCCCAGCCCGTCACCCCCAACCGACCCGTAAGGCGCGGCCGCCTCTTCCGTATCGTCGCCGCGGCCGTCGTGCTGCTCGCCGTCGCCGGATATCTGGTGGTGCAGTACGTGAGTGGCGGGCCGGGGGCGCCGAGATGCACGGTGGGGTCCGGGGACGACACCTACCGGCTCAGCCCCGAGCAGGCCGAGAACGCGGCGACCATCTCCGCGGTCGGCACCTCGCGCGGGATGCCCGAGCGGGCGGTGACGATCGCGCTGGCCACCGCGCTCCAGGAGTCGGGCCTGCGCAACATCACGCACGGCGACCGCGACTCGGTCGGCCTCTTCCAGCAGCGGCCCTCGCAGGGCTGGGGCACCGTGCAGCAGATCATGGACCCGGTCTATTCGGCCGGGAAGTTCTACCAGCGCCTGGCCGAGGTGCCCGGCTACTCGCGGCTGCCGCTCACCGTCGCCGCGCAGCGGGTCCAGCGCAGCGGCTTCCCGCAGGCCTACGCCAAGCACGAGCCGGACGCGGCGCTGCTCACCGCCGCCCTCACCGGCCGCACTCCCGCCGCGCTGACCTGCACGATCTCCAAGGACGCCCGCCCGGGCGACCCGGCGAAGGTACGCGCCGAGCTGGCCCGCGCGTTCGGCGCGGGGGTGGCCCCGGACCGGGGCGAGGGGCGTGAGGTCACGGTCCCGGTGCGCACGCCCGCGCGGGCCGGTGCCGACGGCGGGGGCGGCGCCGAGCAGCGCGGCTGGGAGCTGGCCCACTGGGCAGTCGCGCACGCCGCCGCGTTCCGCGTCGAGCAGGTCTCGTACGCCGGGCGCACCTGGCGCGTGGACGGCTCCCGCAAGGGCTGGCACACGGACGACACCGAGGCCGCCGCGGCCGCCACCGGCCCGGGCGCGAACGGCGGCGCGGAGACCTCCGGCGCGTTCGGCCAGGTCCGGATCCAGCTCGCCGGATAGCGCGCGACACCCGTTCGGACGGCCACCCGTGCGGGGCACAGATGGCTTTCGCGTACACCGTTTCGTACACCCACCCCCGCACCCGCCCGAAGAATCGTCAATTCCCTTGGGAACAAAGGGATCCGGGGGCGTTCAACCTATTGTCGTCACGGCTCTTTTGCCCGTTTTTATCCGAACCCGATAATGCGACGCATTGCGAACTCTTTACCTGGGGTCTCCGCAACCTCCGCCGCACCCAGAGGAGTTGTCACAGCGTCCGAACGCCGTTCCTCCCGTCTCAAGGAGCATCATGTCCCTCCCCCTGACCCGTCGGATCGCCCGTGCCGCACTGCTCATCGCGGCGGGTGCAGTTCCTGTGGTCGGCGCGGCCGGCGCGGCGAGCGCCGCGGCCCTTCCGGAGACCCCGAACCTGGGCGGTCTGACCGCACTCGACGGCGCGAACCTCGGCAACACCGTCGACGGCGCCACGCAGAAGGCCACCGGCCTGGCGGGCGAGGCCGGCAGCAAGGCGGTCAAGCAGGCGGTCCCGGCCGCGGGCAAGGCCGTCGGCAAGGCGGGCAAGACGGCGACCCCGGCGGCCCAGAAGACGGCGGGCGACGCCGCGGGCAACGCGGGCGACCTCCTCGGCTCCACCGCCAAGTCGGCCAGCCTGGACGGCCTCCCGGTCGGCGGCCAGCTGCCCACCAGCGGGCTGCCCTCCACCGACCAGCTGCCGCTCAAGGGCCTGCCCCTCGGCTGAGCCGCGCGGCCGCGCCCCGCGCGGCACACGGCCGAAGGGGCCCCGGGATCCTGTCCCCGGGGCCCCTTCTCGTCTCCGTTTCCGGTGTTGCGCGAACGGCTAGCCCAGCCGCTTGACGGCCGCCTCGACGCGCTCGTCCGTCGCCGTGAAGGCCACCCGTACGAACCGCTCGCCCGCCTCGCCGTAGAAGTCGCCGGGCGCCACGAGGATGCCGAGGCCCGCGAGGTACTCCACGGTCTCCCAGCAGCCCTCGTCGCGGGTCGCCCACAGGTAGAGGCTGGCCTCGCTGTGCTCGATCCGGAAGCCGTGCTTGACCAGCGCGTCGCGCAGGGCGGCGCGGCGGGCCGCGTAGCGCGCCCGCTGCTCCTGGACGTGCACGTCGTCGCCGAGCGCCGCCACCGTGGCCGCCTGGACGGGCGCGGCCGTCATCATCCCGCCGTGCTTGCGGATCTGGAGCAGCTCGCCGAGCACGGCCTCGTCGCCCGCCAGGAAGGCCGCGCGGTAGCCCGCGAGGTTGGACCGCTTGGAGAGCGAGTGGACGGCGACGATGCCCTCGTACGTACCGCCGCAGACGTCCGGGTGCAGCACCGAGACCGGCTCGGCCTCCCAGCCCAGCTCCAGGTAGCACTCGTCGGAGAAGACGAGCACGCCGTGCTCGCGCGCCCAGGCGACGATCCGGACCAGCTCGTCCTTGGCGAGGACGCGGCCGGTCGGGTTGGACGGCGAGTTCAGCCAGAGGAGCTTGAGACCGGCCGGGTCGAGCTGGGTGGGGTCGTCGTAGACGACGGGCTCGGCGCCGCAGAGCCGGGCGCCCACCTCGTACGTCGGGTACGCGAGCCGGGGGTAGGCGACCTTGTCGCCCGCGCCCAGGCCCAGCTGGGTCGGCAGCCAGGCCACCAGCTCCTTGGACCCGACCACCGGCAGCACGTTGCGGTGGCCGACGCCGACCGCGCCGAGCCGGCGCCCGACCCATCCGGTGAGCGCGTCACGCAGCTCCGTGGTCCCCCACACCGTCGGATAGCCCGGCGAGTCCGCGGCCTCGACCAGCGCTTTCTGGATCAGCGCCGGGACCGGGTCGACCGGGGTGCCCACGGACAGGTCCACGATCCCGTCCGGGTGGGCCGAGGCCGTCGCCTTGTACGGCTCCAGCTTGTCCCAGGGGAAGACGGGCAGGCGTGCGGAGACTGCGCCCACGGAGGTGCTCACTTTCTCGTACTCGGTTCCGTACTCGGCGTCGTACGGACGAAACGCCTCGGTCCCGTAGGGCGGTGGGCGCCGTACGGGACCGGGGGGACACGTGGTGTCGGTGTCAGTGCGCGCTGTCGGCGTTGATGTCGGCGGGCAGCGCGGTGATGAAGGGGTGGTCGCGCTCGATCAGGCCGAGCTTGGAGGCACCACCGGGCGAACCGAGCTCGTCGAAGAACTCGACGTTCGCCTTGTAGTAGTCCTTCCACTCCTCCGGGGTGTCGTCCTCGTAGAAGATCGCCTCGACCGGGCAGACCGGCTCACAGGCGCCACAGTCGACACATTCGTCCGGGTGGATGTAGAGGGACCGCTTGCCCTCATAGATGCAGTCGACCGGGCACTCTTCGATGCATGCCTTGTCCTTAAGGTCGACACAAGGCTCCGCAATGACGTAGGTCACGCTGTCGTTCCTCCTCGATAGGGCGCGGCGGGCCGGTCTGCGGCTCCGTCCACGTGGCGCGCGGGAGCGCGGCGTCGTCGATGCCCACACCTAGTATCTCCGTTCCGGGGCGCGATCCGAACAGGAGGGGCGAAGAGAGCTGTGGAGTTCACCACCGGCGGACGGTTGATCGTCAGAATCACGCCACAAGATCAGGGCAAACGCGTATCAGTCAGACACCTGGCGATGACCGGGGAGCGGGGCGAGAAGTTCACCGACACGGTCGGCGTTCTCACATCGTGGGATGCCGGGACGCTGTCGATCGTGCGCAGGAACGGGGAGACGGTCCGCATCCCCGAGCGCGAGATGGTCGCGGGCAAGGTCATCCCGGCCGAGCCCGCCCGGCGTCGCGGCCCGGCCGCCACCTTCCGGGAGTTGGCGCTGGTCAGCGCACGCGCCTGGCAGCCCGTGGAGAGCGAGGCGCTGGGCGGGTGGACGCTGCGGGCGGCCGGCGGATTCACCCGCCGGGCCAATTCGGTGCTGCCGCTCGGCGACCCGGGAATGCCGCTCGCGGACGCGCTGGCGTACGCGGACGCCTGGTACTCGGCGCGCGGCCTTCCCACGTACGTACAAACGTCCACGGGCGCCGAGGGGACGCAGGAGAGCCTCTGTGTCGATCTTGAAAAGTTTGGGTGGATTCGCGAGGTAAGCGCCCAACTGCGGATCGCCGCACTTGCCCCGATCGGGGACCTCGACGCGGACGTCTCGCGGATCGCGCTGTCCCGTTCCGTCTCCTCCGACTGGCTCGGCCGCTACCAGCGCACGGGCACACCAGGACCCCATGTGCGGAAGGTGCTGGAGAGCGGCCCGTCGACGTGGTTCGCGACGGTGCCCGGGGAGGCGGGCGAGGCGCCCGCCGCGATCGGCCGGTGCGTGGTCGACGGCCGCTGGGCGGGGTTCATGGCGGTCGAGGTGGACCCGGCGCGGCGGCGCGAGGGGCTCGCGACGGCCGTGATGACCGCGCTGGCCCGCCAGGCCCTCTCCGAGGGGGCGTCGGCGGCGTGGCTCCAGGTGGAGGCGGACAATGAAGGGGCCCGGGCCCTCTACGACGCCCAGGGCTTCGCCACCCACCACACCTACCACCACTTCCGGCACGGGTGAGCCCGTCCCGGACTTTCCGATCTCCACGAACGGGTACGAGGCGGTTATGGACCCCGAAAACCCCGGCGCCGAGGACTGGCGGCGGCAGTTCACCGAGGAGGCCCGGGCCGAGCGGCCCGACCTCGCGACGCTGTGCCTGCTGATCGGCGCGGTGGCCGATCCGGAGCTCGGGCAGCGGGGTGTGGACGACGCCCAGATGGAGCTGGACCGCCTCGCGGGCCGGCTCCCGTACGGCGTCACCGGGGCCCGCGCCTGGGCGCTGGCGCTGGCCGAACTGCTCGGCCACCGCTGTGAGTTCCGGGGCGCCCCGGCCGAGTACCAGCGCCTGGAGTCCTCGCTCCTGCCGGAGGTCCTGCGCCGCCGCCGTGGCCTGCCGATCCTGCTCTCGGTGGTCTGGATGGAGGTGGCCCGCAGGGCCGGGGCGCCGGTGTACGGGGTGGCTCTGCCCGGCCACTTCGTGGTGGGCTTCGGGCGCCCGGAGGAGCGGGTGCTCGCGGATCCGTTCGACGGGGGCAGGCCGCTGACGGGGGCGGACGCGGAGCTCCTGGTGGCCGGGGCCACCGGCGCCCCGCTCGACCCGTCGATGCTCACCCCGGCCGATCCGCTGGCGATCGTGCTGCGCATCCTCAACAACATCCGCGCCTGGGCGGCGGCCCGCCCGGAGCAGAGCGCGGTCGCCCTGTGGGCCCTGGACCTCTCGCTGCTGCTGCCCGCCCACCCGGCCCGGCTGCGCTACGACCGGGCCCAACTCCTGGTCCAGCGGGGCGACTTCCTCGCGGGGGCGGCGGAACTCGACCTGTACGCGGATGTGCTGGAGCCGGTGGAACCGCGTACGGCGGAGACGATCCGGGGGCGGGCGCGGGCGGCCCGGGCGATGCTGAACTGACGCCGGAGGAAGATCAGAGCCAGCCCTTCTCCCGTGCGATCCCCACCGCCTCCGCCCTGTTGCGGGCCGCCAGCTTCTGGATGGCCATGGAGAGGTAGTTGCGGACCGTGCCCTGGGAGAGGCAGAGGGTGCGGGCGAGCTCCGCGTTGGTGGCGCCGTTCGCCGCCGCGCGCAGGACGTCCCGCTCGCGGTCGGTCAGCGGGTTGGCGCCCTCCGCGAGCGCGGCGGCGGCCAGCGTCGGGTCGATCACGCGCTCCCCTGCGAGCACCTTGCGCACGGCGGCCGCGAGTTGGGCGGCGGGGGCGTCCTTCACCAGGAAGGCGTCGGCGCCGGACTCCATGGCGCTGCGGAGGTAGCCGGGACGGCCGAACGTCGTGAGGATCACGATCTTCAGCTCCGGCAGCTCGCGGTGCAGGGCGGCGGCCGCCTCGATGCCGGTGATGCCGGGCATCTCGATGTCGAGCAGCGCCACGTCGACCTCATGGGTGCGTGCGGCCGCCAGCACCTCGTCGCCTCTGGCCACCTGGGCGACCACCTCGAAGTCCGGCTCCAGGCCGAGCAGGGCGGCGAGCGCTTCGCGGACCATGGACTGGTCTTCGGCCAGGAGTAGGCGGATCATGCCCCGGATTCTAGGCGCCGGTGGTCGCGCCGCTGTTCGGCTGCGGGCCGTGGTGGGCTGGTCGCGCCCGCGCGGCGGAGCCGCAAATGTCACAGCCCCGCGCCCCTAAAAATGCCGCTCCGCGGCAATCCCCTGGGCGCCCCGCAGGGGCGCATCTAAGGGGCGCGGGGAACTGCGCGAGCAACCCACCACCCACCCGCAGACAAAGACCGGGCGGAAATGGGGCGCGGGGAACTGCGCGACCAGCCACCCACCGGCCCGCAGACAAAGACCGGGCTACAGAAGCGGCACCCTCGCCGTGAGCGTGAAGCCCTTGCCCTTCTGGGCCGACGGTTCCAGCTTGCCGTCCACCTCCGACAGGCGTTCCGCCAGGCCCGTCAGACCGTTGCCCGCCGTCACGGCACCGGCCCCGCGGCCGTCGTCCGTGATCTTCAGTTCCAGGAAGCGGCCGTCCAGCGTCTGGAACACCCCGAGGGTGATCACGCATCGGCGGGCGCCGCTGTGGCGGACCACGTTGGTGACCGCCTCGCGGACCACCCAGGCCAGGGCCTCCCCCGCGCCCGGGGGCAGGCCGGGCGGGAGTTCGGCCGTCACCGGCAGGTCCGCGGCCACCCCGGCCGCCGTCAACGCGGTGCGCGCGCCCGCCAGTTCCCCGGTGAGGGTCGCGCGGCGGTAGCCGGTGACCGCTTCCCGTACGTCCACCAGGGCCTGGCGGCTGACCTGTTCGATGTCGGCCACCTGCTGGGCCGCCTGTTCGGGGTGGCCGGGGAGCATCCGGCCCGCCAGCTCGCTCTTGAGCGTGATCAGGGAGAGCGAGTGGCCGAGCAGGTCGTGCAGGTCGCGGGCGAGGCGCAGCCGCTCCTCGTTGGCCGCCAGCTGGGCCACGGTCGCCCGGGCCTGGCGCAGTTCCACGGTCGTACGCACCAGATGCCGCACGCCCGTCATGGCGAAGCCGCCCAGCAAGGCCGGGATCGCCAGGCCGGGCACGAAGTCACTCCAGTCGCCTTTGGTGGTCAGGCCGATCAGGGCCATCGCGGCCGTCGCGCCCGGGATCGCCCAGCGCGCGAGCGGCAGCGGCAGCACCGCCCCGCAGCCGACCGACACGTACACGAAGAGCACCAGCCAGGGCGCGTCCAGGGTCAGTGAGGTGACCACCGCGATGCCGGTGAGGAAGACCAGTATCGAGGCGACCGTGGCGCGGGCGAAGGGGCGGGCGGTGTGGCGGAAGACCAGGGCCAGATAGACCGCGACGAAGGCCACCAGGGCGAGCCAGCCGAGCGCGGTCGCCCACGCCGTGTGCTCGCGCTTGAGGAGGTCGGACACGGGGGCGCCGAGGAACGCCAGCCAGATGCCGATCCACAGCAGCTTGCGCAGCGCCTCCTGGCGGTCCTTGGGCGGGCGGCCGATGGCGGCCACGGGCTTGTGGTCTTCCGTCACGCTCGTCACGCCTTCAGGGTGTCCTTCCGGTACAGCCAGGCCGCGCCGCCCGCGAAGAGCAGGAAGTAGGCGGCGAGGACGGCCACGTCCTTGGTGTCCGGGGCGTTGCCCGCCTCGATGGCCTGCCCGAGCGCAGCGTACGCGTGGGTGGGCAGCCACTTGGCGAGCGACTGGAGCCAGGGCGCGAACGTCGTCGTGGGCATCCACAGGCCGCCCAGGATGGACAGGCCGAAGTAGATGATCATCGTGATCGGGCGGACCGCGTCACCGCTGGCGAGGTAGCCGATGGCCACGCCGAGCGCGGCGAAGCAGAGCGAGCCGGCCCAGATGGCGCCGGTCAGCGCCAGCCACTGCCAGGCGTCGAACCGTACGTCCTTGACGGTCGCGGCGGTCAGGAAGACCACCACGATGCAGGGCAGGGTGACCACGGCGGCGCTGGCGATCTTCGCCAGGACGTAGCCGCGGCCGGGCAGCGCGGTCAGCCGCAGCTGGCGCACCCAGCCCTTCTCGCGCTCCTTGGCGATCTTCTCGCTGTTGCCCATCAGGACGGCGGTGATCGCGCCGAACGAGGCCATCGAGACCATGAAGAAGGCCGGGAAGGTCAGATCGGTGCCGCCGATCGTGTCCGTGGTGTTCTGTGAGCCGGAGATCAGCAGATAGAGCGCGGAGGGGTAGATCACCGAGAAGAACATGAACTTCTTGTTCCGCAGGGTGCGGGCGATTTCGAGCTTGATCAGGGTGTTCATCGGGTCCTGGCCTCCTCGGCCTCGGTGATGGCGACGAAGGCCTGCTCCAGGCCGAGGCCCGCGACTTCGAGGTTGCGGGGGTACAGGCTCAGCCCGTAGAGCGCGTGGACGGTGGCGTCGGCGTCGGTGGACTGGAGGCGGACCGTGCGGCCCGAGACGTCGAACGAGGTCAGGAAGGGCAGCTCGCGCAGCACGGCCTCGTCGATGGCGCCCTCCAGGTCGAAGGCGATCCGGCGGGCGCCGGCCTTCGCCTTGATCGCGGAGGCGGTGCCGTCGGCGAGCAGCCGGCCCTTGTGCAGGACCAGGACGCGGTCCGCGATCGCGTCCGCCTCCTCCAGGTAGTGCGTGGCGAACAGGACCGTACGGCCCTGCTGCGCCTGCTCGCGCATGGTCGCCCAGAACGCCTGGCGGGCGGTGACGTCCATGCCCGTGGTCGGCTCGTCCAGGACGATCAGGTCGTTGGCACCGGCGGTCGCGAGCGCGAAGCGGACGCGCTGCTCCTGGCCGCCGGAGAGCTTGTTGACCATCCGGTCGGCGATCTGCGCGATGCCCGCGCGGTCCAGGACCTCCTGGACGGGGTGCGGACGCGGGTGCAGATCGCAGGCGAGCTTGACCAGCTCGCGGACCTTGACCTCCTCCATCAGACCGCCGCTCTGGAGCATCGCGCCGACCCGGCCGTCCTTGATGGCCTGCTCGGGCGTGGTGCCGAAGAGGCGCACGGCGCCCGAGTCGACGCCCCGCAGCCCGAGCAGCAGGTCGAGCGTGGACGACTTGCCCGCGCCGTTCGGCCCGAGGAGCGCGACCGTCTCGCCGGGGTGCAGCTCCAGGGAGAGGTCGGCGACGGCGTGGACGTCGCCGTAGCTCTTGCTCACATGCGCGAAGCTCACCACGGAAGTGGAGGTGGAGGTGGTTGTGGTCATGCCCCAAGATTCGCCCGCGGGGCCCGGGCGGGGGCAGTGCCGGGTGTCGTGAGTACCGGATGACAGATGTCATACGGACGGCATGACACGGCCCCCGTACGCCTGGGGCGTACGGGGGCCGGGCACATGACCGCGGGTCGGCCGGGGTGCGGACCGATCAGCTGGCGTTCAGGTCGATCGTCACGCTGCGCTCCGCCGGCGTCTTGCCGCGCAGCGCGCTCTGCATCGCCTTGGCCACGTCGTCGGACGACAGCTGGTGCTTCTGGCCGTCGCCCTTGGTGATCATCACCCCGTTGAAGGTGCTGCCCATGAGCTGCTCGATGGCCTTCTTGTCGTAGACCTCGACCAGCTTGCCCTGGATCGGCTTCATCGAAAGGATCTTCGGGAGCGACTTCAGCGGGCCGAAGTTGATCTGCTTGCCGCCCGCCTTGACGGTGATCAGGTTGGACATCGCGGGCTTGGCGAACTCGTTCATCGCCCGGTCGATCTCGGCCTGGGTGATGGTCGGCTGGCGGGCGGCGACCGGCAGCTGCACCTCGTTGGGCCTGCCCGTCTCCACCTGCGCCCGGTAGGCGTCCTTGACCGAGATCATCGAGCGGTTGACGTCGAGCGTCTTGCCCGCCTTGCCGGGTACGGCCACGGCCTTGCCCGGGACGAACTTGATCGTGCCCTCGACCGCCGAGCCCGAGGCGCCCGCGAGGTCGGTCAGCGCGACGCCCAGCTTCTCCTCGTCGACCGGGATGACCGGCTCGGCGACGCGCTTGCCGCCGAAGAGGGAGGAGATCACGGAGACCGGGTTGTAGTCGCTGCCCGCCGCGTTGCGCACGGTCGCCTGGCCGTCGAAGGTGAGCCCCGCCTTGTCGGGCGCGAGCGTCTCCTTCTTGCCGTCGACGGTGAGCCGCAGCGGCTGCGCCGCGCGCTTGCCGAGCGTGGCGTCGAGCTTGGCGACGGCCTGCTCCTTGCTGCCGCCGCCGATGTCGACGCCCAGGACCGTGGTGCCCTTGGGGACCTCGGAGTGGTTGAGCAGCAGACCCGCGCCGTACGCGACACCGGCGAGGGTGAAGGCCGCGACGCCGAGCAGGACCAGCTTGGAGCGGCCCTTCTTCTTGGCGGGCGCGGGCGCGCTCGTACGGGCCGGGGCGGGCGGCTCCTCCGCCGCGCGCGGCCCGTCCGGCAGCCGCGGCGTGAGGTCGGGCCCGGTGCCCGCGCCGCCGGGCCCGAACGCGGAACGGTTCTCCGCCGGTACGACAGGGATCCCGCTGGTCAGCGTGTCCCCGGAGACATGTCCTGCCGGCGGGGCCGGAGTGCTCCCACCGCTCCCGGCCCCCGGCACCGGGGCCGGGGCCTGCGGGGTCAGGATCGCGGTGTCGTCGGACATCCGGGGCACGGCCGGCGCCACGGGCCCGGGCCGCACGCCCTGGGTGCCCAGCACCGGGGTGCCGTGACTCGGCGTACCGCCGGGACCCTGCGCACCCGGGACCGGGGTCCCGTGGCTCGGGGTGCTCTGCGGGCCGGGCGCGCCGCCCAGCCGCTGCTGGCCCTTGCGGCTGCCGACCGGGCGGGTGGGCAGGGCCGCGGTGCCGGTGACCGGGCCGGTGGTGGGCCCGGCGGGGCCGCCGTTCCCGGCGAGCGCGGAGCGGGCCGAGCCGTTGGCCGCGGCCGGGCCGGGCCGGAAGCCGTTGGCGTCGGGGGCCGGGGCGAAGTCCCCGCCGTCGGCGCGGGGGCCGGTGCCGTTGCCGAAGGCGTCCGCGCCGGTGGCCGGGCCGTCGGCGGGCGCGCCCTGCGGGCCGTCCGAGAAGTACGGGAGGTTCTGGCGCGGCGTGCCGGACGGCGGGGTCGCACCGGAACCCGCCTTGCGTGGCGCGAACCAGTCGCTGGCGGGCTTCTCCTCGGCCGCGGGCTCGGCGGCCGCGGCCGCCTCCTGGGCCTCGGCGGCCTGGGCGCGCTCGCTCTCGGCGGCGGACGCCTTGTCGGCGTCGCTGACGGGCGTTCTCATCACGACCGGCGGGATGGGCCGGGACCCGGGGATGTTGATCCGGATCCGCGTCGTCAGCGTGGTCTCGGTCTTCGGCTCGTCCGGCTCGACGGCGGCGGCTTCCGGGGCGTCGTGCGCCGGAGAGTGCGGCGTTCCGTACGGCGGGGTACCCGACGGGTACGCAGCTCCGCCGCGCCCCTGGGGGCCGGAGGTCGAACTGTCAGTTTCACGACTCAAGGCAGGTTCTCTCCCGATCGGCTCCGCCACCCGCTCTTGTCTCGAATTCCTCTGTGCGGGGGGCTCGGCGGCGCGCACCACCATACTGGCCGCCGCCGAGAAGCACGGGACGGCCCGGGGAAGCAGGGCACCACACCCTGTACTGCGCCGCCGCGACCGCGCACGTCACTTGCCAAGTCGGAGCTAATCGCGGGGCGGTTGCACCAGGACGCCGACCGTGGCACAGATCACAGCCGCGGCCATCCCGCCGAGCAGGAAGACGTACGAGCCGAGCCCGGCACCGAAGACGAAGTCGCCCTCCGGCCGGGTGGCGGTCAGGAACAGCACGGCAACCAGCCATCCCCCGCCCGCCGCACCGACCCCGCCCCGGCTGCCCGTCAGGTGCGTACCGACGTAGAAGAGTCCGGCCGCGGCGGCCAGCGAGAGCAGCAACCCGCCGGGGAACCAGCCGGCTTGGACCAGGGCGCCGGCGGCCCCGGTGAGCGCGCCGAGTACGAACAGGCCCGCGAAGGCGGCGATCCGCCCGGGGCGGGCGCCCGCCGTACGGGAGTTGACGGACGGAGCGGACGTACGGGACGAAGTGCTCATCGGGCGTCCACCCCGGCGAACAGGTCGTGCTCGCGCTCTCCGGCCGGGGCCCCGGACTCGCCGTCGACCAACTCGTAGTACTCGACCGGGAAGAGCGGCTGGCCCAGGTCGTTGGAGAGCGCGAAGAACGGGCCGTCCACGGCGATCTGCGTGGCGTGCGCGCGCATCGCGGCGGCCTTGGCCCCGGCGTGGGCGGTGCCGTCGATCTCGGCGGTGATCCGCGCGTCCTCGACGACGCCCGGGATGTCGCCGATGTCGGCGATCCCCGGGAAGGAGGACCCGGAGGCGCGCAGCCGCGCGAAACCGGCCTCGGCCACCGAGCGGGGCACCCGGTTCCAGTAGGTCTTGGCGACGGTGTGCGGCTCGCCGAGGTCGGGGCGGTACGCGGGGTCGGCGGCCAGTTCGGCGGCGCGCGTCGCCACCCGGTGGGCCTGGATGTGGTCGGGGTGGCCGTACCCGCCGTCCGGGTCGTAGGTCACCAGGACCTGCGGGCGGACCTCGCGGATCACCTCGACCAGGTGGGGGGCCGCGTCGTCCACGTCGGTGTTCCAGAAGGCGCCCGGGCGGTGGTTCTGCTCCAGGCCCATCATCCCGGAGTCGCGGAAGCGGCCGGGGCCGCCGAGGAAGCGGTGGTCGGTGACCCCGAGCTCCTTCATCGCGGCCGCGAGTTCGCCGACGCGGTGGGCGCCGAGGCGGTCCTCGCGGTCGGCGGTGAGGTGCGCCAGGTCCGCCGGGATGACCTCGCCCTCCTCGCCCAGGGTGCAGGTCACCAGCGTGACCAGCGCGCCCTCGGCGGCATAGCGGGCCATGGTGGCGCCGTTGTTGATCGACTCGTCGTCGGGGTGGGCGTGCACCAGGAGCAGCCGGCGGGCGGGGAGATCCGTCATACGGGACAGCCTACGAGGCATGCCGCACCACGGCATGCCTCGGATCCCCCGGCCGCGCCGGGCGGCGGCGCGACCGTCAGAACTTGATGTCGCTGATCATGCCCGCGACGTTGTTGGAGAGGTCGTTGATGGTGGGGGCCATGGACGAGCTGGCGAGGTAGAAGCCGAGCAGAGTGCAGACCACCGCGTGTCCGGCCTTCAGCCCGGACTTCCTGACCAGCAGGAAGACGATGATCGCCAGCAGCACCACCGCCGAAATCGAGAGTGCCACGGCGGTTCACCTCCATCTGTCGGTCGGGCAGAGCCAGTCGGTAGGGGCAGAGCAGCGTGCCAGGGGGCATGCAGAGTCATACCCACCCCCCACTATGGATCATAACTATCCGGCGGAACGCATTGATCGGTGCACGGGCGCACAAGGGGCGCACACCCCCCACGTACGAGCAGGTGCGGACGGGTGCCGCTAGGTTCGCCCCATGACCTCAATTGCCCCCGGAAAGACCTCGTTTCCCCGTCAGTACGCCAGGACCCAGCGCTTCACGCTCGGTGCGCCCCGCGCTTTCACGGTGGCCCCGGACGGCAGCCGGGTGGCCTTTCTGAGGGCGCCAGGGGGTACGGATCCGGCCAACAGCCTCTGGGTGCTCGATCTGGCGGACGGCGCGCGCGAACGGCTCGCGGCGGACCCCCGGGCGCTCCTCGGCGGCGCCTCGGAGGAGCTGTCGGAGGAGGAGAAGGCGCGGCGCGAGCGCAGCCGCGAGGGCGGCGCGGGCATCGTCGGCTATGCGACGGACGCGGCGGTGGAGCTGGCCGCCTTCGCGCTCTCGGGGCGCCTGTTCACGGCCGAGCTGCGCGCCGGGACCACCCGTGAACTGCCCGTTCCCGGCCCGGTGATCGACCCGAGGCCGTCGCCCGACGGGCGCCTGGTGGCCTATGTGGCGCGGGGCGCCCTGCGGGTCACCGGAGCGGACGGCGAGGGCGACCGGGCGCTGGCCGAGCCGGAGTCGCCGGAGATCACCTACGGGCTCGCGGAGTTCATCGCGGCCGAGGAGATGGACCGCCCGCGCGGCTACTGGTGGTCCCCCGACGGGGACGCGCTGCTCGTGGCGCGGGCCGACGAGAGCCCCGTGCGGCGCTGGTGGATCTCCGACCCGGCCAACCCCGACCGTGAGCCGCAGCGGGTCGCCTATCCGGCGGCGGGCACGCCCAACGCCGAGGTGCGGCTGTTCCTGTACCGGCTCGACGGCTCCCGGACCGAGATCGTCTGGGACCGGTCGCGCTACCCGTATCTGGCGCGGGTGCACTGGTCGGCGGCGGGGGCGCCGCTGCTCCTGGTGCAGGCCAGGGACCAGCGGGTGCAGCTGCACCTGACCGTCGACACCACCGACACCGCTTCCGGGACGACCCGGACGGTGCACGCGGACGAGGACGCGGTATGGCTCGATCTTTTCCCCGGCGTCCCGGCCTGGGCGCCGGACGGACGGCTGGTGCGGATCGCGGACGAGGGCGGGGCGCGCGTGCTCACGGCGGGCGACCGTCCGCTGACCGGAGGGCAGCTGCAGATCCGGGCCGTGCTCGACATCGGGGACGACGACATCCTGGTCTCGGCGTCGGCCGGCGAGGCGGCCCGTGCTCCCGAAACCGGAGAGATCCATGTGTACCGGGTCAATGAGCTGGGTATCGAGCGGGTTTCGGAGGGTGCCGGGGTGCACTCGGCGGTCCGGGGCGGACCGGTGACGGTTCTCACTTCGGCCCGTCCGGACAGCCCGGGCACCACGGTCCGGGTGGAACGGGACGGCAAGCCGGTCGCGGTGGTCGAGTCGTACGCGGAGACCCCCGTGCTCACGGCCCGGGTCCGGCTGACCGAGGGGGGCGCACGGCGGATCCCATGCGCCGTGCTGCTCCCCACCGAATACTCGGAATCGGACGGTCCTCTTCCCGTGCTGATGGACCCGTACGGCGGCCCCCACGGCGGGCGTGTCTACGCCGCCCACAACGCCCATCTCACCTCGCAGTGGTTCGCGGACCAGGGCTTCGCGGTGATCGTGGCCGACGGGCGCGGCGCCCCCGGCCGCTCCCCCGGCTGGGAGAAGGCGATCCGGGACGACTTCACGCTCACCCTCGACGACCAGATCGAGGCGCTGCACGGCCTCGCGGGCAGCTTCCCGCTGGATCTGGGCCGGGTGGCGATGCGCGGCTGGTCCTACGGCGGCTATCTCTCCGCGCTCGCGGTGCTGCGCCGGCCCGACGTCTTCCACGCGGGGATCGCGGGCGCGCCGGTGACCGACTGGCGCCTCTACGACACCCACTACACCGAGCGCTACCTCGGCGACCCGCAGGGCAGCCCCTCGGTGTACGAGGCGAACTCGCTGGTCACCGACTCCGGGCTGTCCCAAGCGGCCGAGCAGCACCGGCCGTTGATGCTCATCCACGGTCTGGCCGACGACAACGTGGTGGCCGCGCACACCCTGCGGCTCTCCTCGGCCCTGCTCGCCGCCGGACGCCCCCACGAGGTGCTGCCGCTGACGGGCGTGACGCATATGACCCCGCAGGAGCAGGTGGCGGAGAACCTTCTGCTGCTCCAAGTGGACTTCCTGAAGCGCTCGTTGGGGATCTGAGTCCCCTTCCCCGCCGCCCGCGTGCCTCACCAGCCTGGCGGCGGGGAGGAGGGCGGCGGGGGCGGCCCGAAGCCCTGGGGCGGCGGGCCGAAGCCGCCGTGGCTGTCCTGCGGCCCCTGCGGCGGGTGGGGCGCGTACGGCGGATAGGCCGGGGACCACGGCGTCCCGGGCACGCCCGCCGGGTCGTCGGGGCCGCGCCGGGCGAGCACCGGGATCAGCGCGAGGCCCGCCGCCAGCTGGAAGAACCACGTCACCACCTGCAACTGGGCACTCGTCTCCGCGTCCCCGAAGTGGTCGAGCAGGTCGAACCGCACGGCCAGGGCGATCCCGATGGCGCCGGAGGAGACGAGGAAGGCGGCCGCGATCAGACCGAGCGGCCGTACGTAGCCGGCCCGTGCGAGGCCGCCGCCCGCTGCCGTCAGGGCGATCGCCGCGATGACGAGGGCCGCCCAGCCGCCGGGCACCCACAGCAGCGGCAGGTGCTTGCCGGTGAACCGCCTCTCGTACACGTCGCCGGGCAGTTCCACGGCCCAGTAGATCTCCCAGGCCACCGCCACCAGACCGGCCGCGCCGAGCAGCAGGAACGCGGTGGTCCCGGCGCCCGCGCCGGGCCGGGCCCGCGTCCTGGGGCCCGGGGCGGTGTCGGGTCTGCGTCCGGCGGCGGCCGTGATCACCAGGGCGAGCCCGGCCGCGAGGGCCCCGAAGGTACTGAGCACCGCCCGCCGGTGCAGATCGTGCAGGGCGGTCGAGTCCGTCCAGTCGTCGTGCAGCACCCACAGCGAGGAGACCCGCAGCGCCGCGGTGACCGCCCCGACGCTGCACAGCACGGCCGCGGCGGACGGGGAGCGGGGCACGACCGCGGCCGCCACCGCGTAGACCAGGAGCAGGACCGGGTCGAGGATGCCGGTGGTCAGCGGGGCGCGGCCGCCGCGCTTGGGGACGCCGGTCCAGAACCACCCGAGGTCGCTCATGCTGCGGGCGGCGTGGATGTCACGGGCGATCCAGGCGGCCGTGACCAGCGCGAGGAAGGCACACAGGAGTGCCCCGGTCAGTCTGGCCCCGGCCGTGAGTGTCTGTGGCTGCGTCATGCCCCTTGCCGTCCCCCCGGTTGGCGTGGCGAGCGCCTGCTCGGGCGAATCCTCCACCCGCGGTGCTCGGATGGACAAGAGGGGTGCGTGACCCGGGCGTGGCACGGGCGGCCGACCGGGGCGACTTGACGGTCCCGGTCGGCCTACGGCACCCGCACGGCCGTACGGTGTTCAGCGTGACGCGTTCGTATATCGGTGTTGCGTCAGTCAAGTTGCCTGCTTGTTAACGAAATTGATGGGCATTTATGGAGTCATGTCGCCCGCTCCGCCGCCCTGTCAAGCACGTAGTCGCCTCGATGTGCGAAATCTTGTGCCAAGTTCTCCCGTGATCACACACAAGCATGCTCAAACCTCTTGACGCACAAGGCCGGGCCCATGAATGTTCCGGTCAATCAATGACGCCTTCGGGCGCCGTTCGACTCTCTCGGTGCGGGGGCTATGCGCGATGACGAGTTCAACCCAGGCCGCCACAGAACCAACTGATCCTCTGCCACCCGGCGGGGATTCCGGAACGGGCACGGGACTGACGGCGACCGAACTCATTGGACGCTCTCCCGGCTCTCTCGCCTGGGCGAGATTCAAACGCGACCGGGTGGGCATCGCCTGCGCGGTCACGGTGCTCGCCTTCATTCTCATCGCTTTCGCGGCACCCTTGATCGCGAAGCTGTACGGCAAAGATCCTTATCAGCTCTACGGTCAGGACCGCGGGCTGCTGAACAGCTACGGCATTCCGCTGAAGCCCAACGGCGGCGTCGACGCGGACTTCTGGTTCGGCGTCGAACCGAACCTGGGCCGCGATGTGTTCACGCTGTTGATCTACGGGATCCGGACCTCGCTGTTCATCTCGCTGGCGGTCACCGTCGTCTCGGTGGTGACCGGGGTGCTGATCGGCCTGGTCCAGGGCTATATGCACGGCAAGGTCGACTACTTCCTGGGCCGGTTCTCGGACCTGATGCTGTCGTTCCCGCAGCAGTTGTTCTTCATCGCCTTCACCCCGGTGATCGTGGCGCTGTTCGTCTCTCCCCGGGACGAGGAGCCCACATATGTGCGGATCGTGGCACTGATCCTGGTGCAGTTCCTGCTCGGGTGGATGGTGGTGGGCCGGCTGGTGCGGGCCCAGGTGCTTTCGCTGCGCGAGCGCGAGTTCATCGAGGCCGCCAGACTCAGCGGCGCCTCGAACTGGCGGATCATCCGCAAGGAAGTCCTGCCGAACATCTGGTCGACCGTTCTCGTTCAGGCCACACTCCTGCTTCCGGCCAATGTCACCGCGGAGGCGGGACTTTCCTTTCTGGGCGTCGGTATCCAGCCACCGACCCCGGACTGGGGGCTGCTTTTCCAGTCGGGCGCCTCGTACTTCGAGTCCGACGTCACCTTCATGTTCTTCCCCGGCATCGCGATGCTGATCTTCGTCGTCGCCTTCAACCTGCTCGGGGATTCGGTCCGGGACGCACTCGACCCCAAGACCGTCCGCTGAACCGTCCACATCCTGACAGGCAGGAATCAATGAGAATTCGCAAGGCGCGCTACGCCTCCGCGTTTCTGGCGGTGGGGGCTTTGACACTGTCTGCTGCGTGCAGCAGCGGCGGGGCCGACGACGAGAAGAAACCCGCGGGCGACGACAAGAAGGCGTCGGTGCAGAACTTCGGCATCGGCTCCAAGGCCGACTCCACGGGACCGGCGGTGCCCGTCGAGGGCGCCAAGCCGGGGGGTACGGCCTACGACCTGGACCAGGCGGGCTTCGACTATCTGGACCCGGGCCAGCAGTACGTCAGCGACATGCTCTCGCTGCAACTGCTCTACAACCGCTCGCTGACCGGCTACAAGATCGACGCCAAGACAGGCAAAACGATTCTGGTGGGCGACCTCGCCACCGACACGGGCACCTCCTCGGACGGCGCCAAGACCTGGACGTACACGCTCAAGGACAACCTGAAGTTCGAGGACGGCACACCGATCACGTCCAAGGACATCAAGTACGGCATCGAGCGGCTCTTCGCGGACTACCAGACGCAGGGCCCGCAGTACGTCCAGAAGTGGATGCTCGGCGTCGACTACCGCAAGGCCTACAAGGGCCCGTACGACGGCAAGGAGCTGCCCGACACGGTCCTGGCGACGCCCAACGACAAGACCCTCGTCTTCCACTTCAAGGAAGCGCACGCGGACGCCCCGTACGCGATGTCCATGCCGAACGTGTCGCCGGTGCCCAAGGCCAAGGACGACAAGCAGAAGTACAACAACCACCCGGTCGCCTCCGGCCCGTACAAGATCGCGGACTACAAGCCGGGCAAGTCGCTGTCGTTCGTGCGCAACACCAACTGGGACCCCAAGTCCGACCCGATCCGCAACGCCTACCCCGACAAGTGGGAGTTCCAGCTCGGCATCGCCGAGCCGGGCCTCACCAACCGGATGGCCGCCCAGTCCGGGCCCGACAAGTACGCCGTGAACCTGTCCGGCTCCGCCGACCCGTCGAAGATGCAGACGCTGACGACGGACGCGCAGTACAAGTCGCGGATCGTCAACGAGTACCAGCCGTACGTCGAGGTCATGAACATCAACACCAAGCGGATCACCAACCCCAAGGTCCGCCAGGCGATCATGTACGCCTTCCCGCAGCAGCAGGTGCTCCAGGCCTTCGGCGGCGGCGCGCAGGGTGAGCTCGGCACCACGCTGCTCAGCCCGACGGTGGCCGGCTGGGCGAAGTTCGACCCGTTCGGCAAGCTCGCCAAGCCCATGGGCGACCCGGAGAAGGCCCAGGCGCTGCTGAAGGAGGCCGGGGTCGCCACCCCGGTCAAGCTCTCCTACGCGTACGCCAACACCCCGCGCTGGCAGAACGTCTCGCTGACCGTCCAGAAGGCGTTGGAGAAGGCCGGCTTCCAGGTGGAGCGCAAGGCCGTCGACCCGACCTCGTACTACACGGTGGTCGGCAAGGTGAACACGCCGTACGACATCTACCGCACCGGCTGGGGCGCCGACTGGCCGAGCGCCTCGACCGTGGTCCCGCCGACCATGGACGGCCGCAACCTCCAGGACGGCACCAACAACTACGCGTTCCTGAACGACCCGAAGGTGAACTCCGAGATCGACCGGATCATGGCGCTCACCGACATCGCCAAGCAGAACGAGGAGTGGCGCAAGCTCTCCGAGTACGTGCTGCAGACCGACACGTCGCAGATCCCGTTCATCTACGACAAGTACTTCAACCTGCACGGCGACGGCCTCGGCGGCGTCACCTACAACCAGGTGTTCGGCACCATCAACCCGAGCACCATCTTCGTGAAGCAGTAGCCGTGGCGGCCCGGTCCCCGGCCCGCCTCACGGGCCGGGGACCGCATACAGACGGAAGAGTCCGATGCTCCGCTTCCTTGTGCGACGACTGCTCGGCGCCGCGGTCATCCTGCTGCTGATCAGCGCCATCACGTACTTCCTCTTCTTCTTCCTGCCCTCCGATCCCGCCTTGCTGTCCTGCGGCAAGAACTGCGACCCGCAGAACGTCGCGCTGATCCGCAAGAACCTGGGGCTCGACCATCCGATCTGGGTCCAGTACTGGCACTTCATGGTGGGCATCTTCGCCGGGCGCGACATGCCCGTCGGGCACTGCCCGGCGCCCTGCTTCGGCTACTCCTTCGCCGACCAGCAGCTGGTGTGGAACACCATCTCCGACCGCTATCCCACGACGCTGTCGCTGGGCGTCGGCGGCGCCGCGATCTTCCTGAGCGTCGGCGTGGGCCTCGGCCTCGTCTCCGCCTGGCAGCAGGGCAGGCTCTTCGACCGGGTCGCGAGCGCGGCCTCGCTGCTCGGCCAGTCCGTGCAGATCTACTTCATCGGCCCGATCGCCATCTTGGTGCTCTCCACCAAGCTGGACCTGGTCGACCGCGGCCACGACCCGCACTGGACCAGCGACCCGGCCGGTTCGGTGTCGGGACTGCTGCTGCCCTGTCTGATCCTGTCGGTCATCTTCTGGTCCAACTACAGCCGCCAGACCCGGTCGTTGATGGTCGAGCAGATGTCGGAGGACCATATCCGCGCGGCCCGCGCCAAGGGCATGAGCTCGCGCTACGTCTTCCTGCGGTACGCGCTGCGCGGCGCGATGGCCACCGTCATCACCATCTTCGGCGTCGACCTCAGCGCGGTGCTCGGCGGCGCGATCATCACCGAGGTCACCTTCGGGCTGCACGGCCTCGGCTCGCTCTCGGTGCAGGCCGTGCTCCGCAGCGACCTGCCGCTGGAGATGGCCGTGATGCTCATCGGCGCCACGATCATCGTCCTCTGCAACATCGTCGTCGACATGGCGTACGCCTTCATCGACCCGCGGATCCGGCTCTCCTGAGCGCGCGCCGACCCTCACGGTCCCGGAACCCCGGGACCCAGGAACCTCCGGAGGAGAACCGTCCGTGAGCACCCTCAGCCAGCCCGCGACGAAGCCGGCCGCCGACGCGTCCCGCGGCTTCCTCTCGGTCCGTGACCTGTACGTCCACTTCGCCACCGAGGACGGCACCGTCAAGGCGGTCGACGGGCTCTCCTTCGACCTCGCGCGCGGCTCGACGCTCGGCATCGTCGGCGAGTCGGGCTCCGGCAAGTCCGTCACCAACCTCGCGGTCCTCGGTCTGCACAACCCGCGCAACACCACGATCCGGGGCGAGATCCTGCTCGACGGGCAGGAGCTGACCGGCGCCTCGGAGCGCCGGCTCTCCCAGCTGCGCGGCAAGAAGATGGCGATGATCTTCCAGGACTCGCTGGCCGCGCTCTCGCCGTACTACACGGTGGGCCGCCAGATCGCCGAGCCGTACATGAAGCACATGGGCGCCTCCCGCAAGGAGGCCCGCGAGCGGGCGATCCAGATGCTCGGCAAGGTCGGCATCCCGCAGCCCAGGCTGCGGGTCGACGACTACCCGCACCAGTTCTCGGGCGGGATGCGCCAGCGGGCGATGATCGCGATGGCGCTGGTCTGCGACCCGGAGCTGATCATCGCGGACGAGCCGACGACCGCGCTCGACGTGACCGTCCAGGCGCAGATCCTCGACCTGCTCAAGGACCTCCAGCAGGAGACCGGTTCGGCGATCATCATCATCACCCACGACCTCGGCGTGGTGGCGAAGACCGCGGACGACGTGATGGTGATGTACGCGGGCCGCTGTGTGGAGCGCGGCACGGTACGGGAGATCATGCGCACCCCCCGCCACCCCTACAGCTGGGGGCTGCTCGGCTCGATCCCCCGGCTCGACTCGCCCGTGGACCTGCCGCTGGTGCCGATCCCGGGGACCCCGCCGAGCCTGCTCTCGCCGCCGCCGGGGTGCCCCTTCCATCCGCGGTGCGCCTTCCCGGACCAGGTCGCGGGCGGCGCGTGCGGTACGGAGCGGCCGGTGATCCCGGAGGACGAGCCGCACGGGGCCGCCTGCCATCTGACGTCCACTCAGAAGTCCACCATCTTCGCCGAGCAGATCCGGCCGCGGCTGCGCTGACGCCGACCAGGAGTCGAGAACACATCATGAGCGAACAGCTGAGCCTCACGAAGGTTCCGGGGCCGCGCGACGACGACGGCGGCCGGGAGCCGTCCGCCCCGCTGCTCGAAGTGGCCGGGCTCGTCAAGTACTTCCCGATCACCAGCGGCCTCGTCCTCAAGCGCCACGTCGGTGACGTACGCGCGGTGGACGGCGTCGACTTCACCATCGGGCAGGGCGAGAGCCTGGGCCTGGTGGGCGAGTCGGGGTGCGGCAAGTCGACCACGGGCCGGCTGATCACCCGGCTGCTCGAACCGACCCGGGGCACCATCACGTACGACGGCCGGGACATCAGCCACGCCTCGCGCAAGGAGCTGGCGCCGATCCGGTCCGAGATCCAGATGATCTTCCAGGACCCGTTCGCCTCGCTCAACCCGCGCCAGACCGTCGGCGACATCATCTCCAACCCGATGGTCGTCAACGGCGTCAATCCGCCGGGCGGCCGGGAGAAGCGGGTGCGCGAGCTGCTGGAGATCGTCGGCCTCAACCCCGAGCACTACAACCGCTTCCCGCACGAGTTCTCCGGCGGCCAGCGCCAACGCATCGGCGTGGCACGGGCGTTGGGACTCAAGCCGCGGCTGATCGTGGCGGACGAGCCGGTCTCCGCGCTCGACGTGTCGATCCAGGCGCAGGTGGTCAACCTGCTCCAGAACCTCCAGCGGGAGATGGGCATCGCGTTCCTGTTCGTCGCCCACGACCTGGCGATCGTGCGGCACTTCTCACAGCGGGTCGCGGTCATGTACCTGGGCCGCATCGTCGAGATCGGCGACCGGGCCTCCATCTACGACCGGCCCCGCCACCCGTACACGCACGCGCTGCTGTCGGCCGTGCCGGAGGCGGTGGTGGACGACGAGGGCGAGGGGCGCGAGCGGATCCGGCTCGCCGGTGACGTGCCGTCCCCGATCGACCCGCCGTCGGGGTGCCGGTTCCGCACGCGGTGCTGGAAGGCGGCCGAGCGCTGCGCCTCCGAGACACCGCCGCTGGTACGTCTTGAGGGAAACCGGGAGGGGCATCTGACCGCGTGCCACTTCCCCGAGGAACCGACGGTCGCGGCGCGGGGCGAGGACGTGGTGCTCGATCCCGCGCTCGCCGCGATCGAGGAGGCGACGGATACCACCCATTGACCCGGGTTCGTGGTGCCTCCGCTTCGGAGCCGGGCCCGCGTCCGTACACCCCGCCACACCACGGACGCGGGCTCCGGCGTGCGGCCGCTGTGCGCAGGGGATTCGGCTGCGGACCGGTGGGTGGCTGGTCGCGCAGTTCCCCGCGCCCCTAGAGGGTTAGGGGCGCGGGGAACTGCGCGACCAGTTGGGGACGACCCGCAGACGAACACCGGGCGTCACTCCGGCGGCACCACCGTCTTCTCCTCCGCGAAGTGGCAGGCCGACGGGTGGTGGGCCGGTCCCTGCAGGAGTTGGAAGACCGCCGGGACCGCCAGCTCCGGCACCTCCAGCGTGCAGCGCTCCTGCGCCTTCCAGCACCGCGTGCGGAACCGGCACCCCGAGGGGATGTTCGCCGGGGACGGCACATCCCCGGAGAGAATGATCCGCTCCCGGTGCTCCCGCGCCGACGGATCGGGCACCGGGACGGCGGAGAGCAGCGCCTGCGTGTACGGATGCGTCGGGTGGTCGTAGATCTCCTCGTCCCGGCCGATCTCCACGATCCGGCCCAGGTACATCACCCCGACCCGGTCCGAGATGTGCCGCACGATCGACAGGTCGTGCGCGATGAAGACGTACGAGAGCGAGAACTCGTTCTGCAGGCGCTCCAGCAGGTTCACCACCTGCGCCTGGACCGAGACGTCGAGCGCCGAGACCGGCTCGTCCGCCACGATGATCTCCGGCTGGAGCGCGAGGCCGCGGGCGATGCCGATGCGCTGGCGCTGGCCGCCCGAGAACTGGTGCGGATAGCGGTTGATGTACTCCGGGTTGAGCCCCACCACGTCCAGCAGGTCCTGCACCTTGCGGCGCCGGTCGCCCTTGGGGGCCACCTCGGGGTGGATCTCGTACGGCTCACCGATGATGTCGCCGACCGTCATCCGCGGGTTCAGGGACGTGTAGGGGTCCTGGAACACCATCTGGATGTTGCGGCGGACGGACCGCAGGGCCTTGCCGGACATCTTGGTGATGTCCGTGCCCTTGTACTTGATCTGCCCCGCCGTCGGGCGCTCCAGATTCACCAGCATCTTGGCGACCGTCGACTTGCCGCAGCCCGACTCCCCGACGATGCCCAGGGTCTCGCCGGCCACCAGGTCGAAGGAGACGCCGTCGACCGCCTTGACCGCGCCGACCTGCTTCTTGAAGAGGATGCCCTGGGTCAGCGGATAGTGCTTGACCAGGTCGCGCACTTCCAGAATCGCCTCAGCCATTCAGGCACTCCTTCCAGAAGTGGCACGCGCTCCTGCGGCCCTCGGAGACGTTCGCCAGCGGCGGGACGTCCGTGCGGCACACGTCCTGCGCCATCGGGCAGCGCGGATGGAAGGCGCAGCCGGACGGGATGTGCATGAGGTTGGGCGGCAGGCCCTTGATCGCGTACAGCTCCTGGCCCTTCTGGTCCAGGCGCGGGATCGATTCGAGCAGACCCCGGGTGTACGGGTGCGCGGGAGCCTTGTAGATCTCGTGGACCGGGGCCTCCTCGACGATCCGGCCCGCGTACATCACCGCGATCCGGTCCGCGACGTCCGCGACCACCCCCAGGTCGTGGGTGATCAGGATCAGCCCCATGTTCATCTCGCGCTGGAGCTCCGCGAGCAGGTCCATCACCTGGGCCTGGACGGTGACGTCGAGCGCGGTGGTCGGCTCGTCCGCGATGATCAGCGCGGGCTCCAGGGCCATTGCCATGGCGATCATGATGCGCTGGCGCATACCGCCGGAGAACTGGTGCGGGTACTGCCCGATCCGCTCCTTGGCGGCCGGGATCCGCACCCGGTCCATCAGCTCGACCGCCTTGGCCTTGGCGTCGGCCCGGGACATCCCCCGGTGCACGGAGAACATCTCGCCGAGCTGCGCGCCCACGCTCAGCACCGGATTGAGCGAGGACAGCGCGTCCTGGAAGATCATCGCCATTCCGGAGCCGCGGATCCTGCGCCGCTCGTCCTCCTTGAGCTTCAGCAGGTCCTGGCCCTGGAAGACGATCTCGCCGCCGGTGATCCGGCCGGGCGGCATGTCGAGGATGCCCATCACGGCCTGCGCGGTCACCGACTTGCCGGAGCCGGACTCGCCGAGCACCGCCAGCGTCTCCCCGGCCGCCACCGAGTAGGTGACCCCGTTGACGGCCTTGGCGATCCCGTCCCTGGTCCTGAACTCGACCTGGAGGTCGCGCACTTCGAGCAGCATGGCGTCCAACTCCTCAGCGCAGCTTGGGGTCGAGGGCGTCGCGCACCGCGTCGCCGAGCATGATGAACGCGAGCACCGTGACCGCCAGCGCCCCGGCCGGCCACAGCAGCATGTGCGGCGCGTTGCGGATGTACGGGGAGGCGGCCGAGATGTCGATGCCCCAGGAGACGGACGGGGGCTTCAGCCCGACGCCGAGGTAGGAGAGCGTGGCTTCGAGCGAGATGTACGTACCGAGCGCGATGGTCGCCACGACGATCACCGGGGCCACCGCGTTGGGCGCGATGTGGCGCAGCAGCATCCGGGAGTTGGTGGCGCCGAGCGCGCGGGCCGCCTGGACGTAGTCGTTCTGTTTGGCGGTGATCACCGAGCCGCGCGCGATCCGGGCGATCTGCGGCCAGCCCAGCAGGATCATGAAGCCGATCACCGGCCAGACGGTGGTCGAGGTGACCACGGACAGGAACACCAGACCGCCAAGGACCACCGGGATGCCGAAGAAGATGTCGGTGATCCGGGAGAGCAGCGCGTCCCAGCCGCCGCCGAAGAACCCGGCGAGCCCGCCCAGGACCGAGCCGAAGAGCGCGACCCCGAGGGTGGTGCAGACGCCGACGGTGACCGAGGTCCGCGCCCCGTACACGGTCCGGGTGTAGACGTCGCAGCCCTGCCCGTCGTAGCCGAAGGGGTGGCCGGGCCGGGGGCCGAGCTGGGCCTTGGAGAGGTCGCACTTGAGCGGGTTGCCGGAGGCGATCAGGGACGGCCACAGCGAGATGACGACCAGGAAGAGGATGATCAGGCCGGAGACGATGAAGACGGGGTTGCGCCGCAGGTCCCGCCAGGCGTCGCCCCAGAGGCTGCGCGGCTTGCCCGCGGGGCCGGTGCCCTCCGGGCCGCCGGGCGTCCGCTCCAGGGTCGCGCCCTCGCTGATCGCGAGGTCCATCGCGCCGCCGGTCCCGGTCGGGGCGATGGCTCCCTGGCCGACGCCGCCCCCGCCGGTCGCGGAGATCGCGGCGCCTTCGTCGAAGTCGGGCTCAGGCATAGCGGATCCTCGGGTCGAGTACGGCGTACAGGAGGTCGACGACGAGATTCGCCACCAGGAACACCAGCACCAGGACGGTCACGAAGCCGACGACGGTCTGGGTGCTCTGGCGCAGGATGCCCTGGTAGAGCTGGAAGCCGACGCCGTGGATGTTGAAGATCCGCTCGGTCACGATCGCCCCGCCCATCAGGGCGCCCACGTCCGTACCGATGAAGGTGACCACCGGGATCAGCGAGTTGCGCAGCAGATGGCGGGTGATCACCCGGCGTCTGGGGAGGCCCTTGGCGACGGCGGTGCGGACGTAGTCGGCACGGGAGTTCTCCGCGATCGAGGTCCGGGTGAGCCGGGTGACGTACGCCAGCGAGACCGAGGCGAGGACCAGGCCGGGGATCAGCAGTTCGTCGAACGGCGCGTCCGGGGTCACCGACGGCTTGATCCACTTCCATTCGACGCCGAGCAGCAGCTGGAGCACCAGACCGGTGACGAAGGTCGGGATCGCGATGACGACGAGGGTGAGGATCAGCACCGCGGTGTCGATGGGGCGGCCGCGCCGCAGACCGGTGACCACGCCGAGGGTGATGCCGATGACGATCTCGAAGAGGATCGCGATGATCGTGAGCCGGATGGTGACGGGGAAGGCCGTCGACATCAGCTCGGTGACCTCCTGGCCGTTGAACGCGGTCCCGAAGTCACCGGTGAACACGTTCCCCATGTACGTCGCGTACTGCTGCCAGACCGGCTTGTCGAGACCGAACTCCTGCTTGAGGCGGGCGGCGGTGGCCGGGTCGCACGCCTTGTCGCCGCAGAGCCCGGCGATGGGGTCGCCCATCACGTTGACCATCAGGAAGATCAGCAGCGTGGCACCGAAGAAGACCGGGATCATCTGCAGCAGACGCCGGATCACATAACGTCCCATGAACTGCTCCGAGAGTCTGGGAAGGGGTCCGGCCCGGCGCGGGGCGCGCGCCGGGCCGCACCTCCGCCGGCGTCAGCTGACCTTGATCTCGTTGTAGACGGGGACGCTGAACGGGTTCAGCGCGACATTGGAGACCCGGGTCGAGTAGCCGGCGCTGCCGTTCTGGTACCAGAGCGGGATGGCGCCCATCTGGTCCCGCAGCACCTCTTCGGCCTTCTGGAAGAGGTCGACCGCCTTGGCCTTGTCCGTCTCCGCGTTGGCCTCGTTCACCAGCTTGTCGAACTCGGCGTTGGTCCACTTGCCGTCGTTGGACGAGGCGTTGGTGTAGTACAGCGGCTGGAGGAAGTTCTGGATCAGCGGGTAGTCCATCTGCCACCCCGCCCGGAACGGGCCGGACATCTTGCTCTGGGTGATCTGGCTGCGGAAGTCGGCGAAGGTGCCGACCGGGTTGCCCACGCACGCCCTGTCGTTGCCCAGCGCGTTGTTGACGCTGTTGCAGATGGCGTCGACCCACTCCTTGTGCGAGCCGGTGTCCGCGTTGTACGAGATCTTCACCTGGCCGCCGGGGATCCCGCCGCCCTCCTCGATCAGCTTCTTCGCCCCGGCCGGGTCGTACTTGCAGGCGTCGCCGCAGAGCCCGGCCTTGTAGCCGCCGTCCGCGCCGAGCACCGGCGAGGTCCAGTCGGTGGCGGGGGTGCGGGTCTTCTGGAAGATCGTGTCGGTGATCTGCGCGCGGTTGATCGCCATCGACAGGCCCTTGCGGACCTTCACCGCGCCCGGCGTGTTCCAGGCCTCGTCGTAGTACGGGAACGCGAGCGTCTGGATGATGCCGGCCGGGGTGTTGATGTACCGGTCGCCGAGGTCCGCCTTGACGTTCTTGAGCTGGGAGGCGGGCACGTCGTCGACGAGGTCGAGGTTGCCGGCGGTCAGGTCGGTGTAGGCGGTGTTGTTGTCGGTGTAGACCTTCAGGTCGACCCCGCCGTTCTGCGCCTTGTCGGGGCCCGGGTAGCCGTCCCACTTGCGCATCTCCAGCTTGGAGCCCTTGCTGTACGAGTTCACCGTGTACGGGCCGTTGCCGACCGGCTTGGACAGCCACGCCGCGTGGTTGTCGAAGAAGGCCCTGGGCAGCGGGGCGAAGGCGTTGTAGCCGAGGGTGTCGGGCCAGGTGGAGAACTTCTGGTTGAGCTTGACGGTGAAGGTGCGCTCCCCGGTGACCTTCAGGCCGGAGAGGGTCTCCGCGCTCGGCTCGCCCTTGTCGGGGTGGGTCTTGTCGTAGCCCTCGATGTATCCGAAGAAGTACGCGTTCTTCTGGTTGTTCTTGAGGCTGGCGCCGTAGTTCCAGGCGTCCACGAAGGACTTCGCGGTGACCTTCTCGCCGTTGGAGAAGGTCCAGCCGTCCTTGACGGTGACGTTGAAGGTGGTCGAGTCGGTGGTCTCGATCTTCTCGGCGAGCATGTCCTTGGCCTCGCCGGTCTTCGAGTCGTACCGCTTGAGCCCCCGGAAGAGCATGTCGAGGACCTTGCCGCCCTGCACCTCGTTGGTGTTGGCGGGCTCCAGCGGGTTCTGCGGATCGCCCCAGGACGAACTCACGATGCCGGAGGCACCGCTGCCACCGCCGCTGTCTCCGCCGCCGCAGGCCGTCGCGGCCAGGGCGACGACCACCGCACATGCGGTCCACTTGGCGTGCGTGGCTCCGCGCATGGAGTCCTCCTAGAGTCCCAAAGCATCACTTAGGGCCAAATATCACCCCAGGAGAGGACAGGGTGCACCTCTGCCGCACCCGAATGGGCGGAGGAATGAGCCGTGCGGCCTCACACCGCCGGGCGTGCCTCCCAGGTGTCCACCGCGTAGTGCACGCCCATGCCGTGCGCCTCGTACAGCCGCGGCGCCCCCGTGGCGTTCTCCGTGTCGACGCCGAGGCCGATCGTGTCGCGGCCGCGGCGTGCGTATATGGCGAAGGCGTGGCGCAGCAGGTGGCCGGCCAGGCCCCGGCCGCGGAACTGCTCGCGGACGCCCAGCGTGCGGATCCAGCCCATGCCCTCGCGGTCGTCGCGGGTGATCAGGACCGCCGCGTCGCCGAGGCCGTCGACGGAGGCGATCCACACCAGCGGCCAGTCGGGGGTGACCTGGCGCAGCCACTCCTCGTACCCCTGCGGGCGGAAGTCGAAGTGGTGGGCGAACGTCTCCTGGTGCAGGCGGTGGGCTGCCCGGCGGTCGGCGTCGTCCGCGCAGGGGCGCAGCCGCACCCCTGCGGGCGGCTCGGGGAACGGGTCGGCCTCCGGGGAGACCGGGCGGGTCAGGACGTGGTGGCGGCGCACCGTGCGCCAGCCCCGGCCGGTGAGCAGCGCGGTGTCCAGGGTGGGGTTCGCGTTGAGGTGGAGGTGGATCACCGCGTGGTCCGCGCCCGCCTCGGCGGCGAGCTCGCGCGAGCGCGCCTCGGCCAGGTCGAGCAGGAGGGCGCCCGCGTCCTGGCGGTCGGGCAGTACGTAGTGGTCGATGTCGACGGCGCCGTCCGGTCCCACGTCGAGGACCGCCGCGTACGCCACCGCGCGCCCGTCCGCCACCGCCACCCAGGCGTCCCGCGCCTTCGCCAGGTCCTCCTCGACCTCGCCTGGCGCGGTCTCCGGCGCCCCGATCTCGATCTCGTCGACGGCGTTCAGCAGAGCGCAGACCGCCTGGGCGTCCTCGGTCGTGGCGGCCCTGACCCCGTTCCCGTTCTCCATCCGGCCACTGTCGGGCCCAAGTCGCCCGCCCCGCAACGCAATTACCCGGGTACGCGCAAGGGGCGCCCGGAACCGTGAGGTTCCGGGCGCCCCTTGGGTGCGGCGCGGGTGGGACGCGGTCAGGCCGCGCCCACGACGTCCTTCTCCTCGGCGAAGTGGCACGCCGACTCGTGCGCGGCCGGGGTGTCCTGACCCCGGAAGCGCTCGGGCACCGCGAGGAGCGGCATCTCGGTGGAGCAGCGCTCCTCCGCCTTCCAGCAGCGGGTGCGGAAGCGGCAGCCCGACGGCGGGTTGGCGGGCGAGGGAACGTCACCCGTGAGGATGATCCGCTCCCGGTGCTCGCGCGCCGACGGGTCCGGCACCGGCACCGCGGAGAGCAGCGCCTGGGTGTACGGGTGCGTCGGGTGCTCGTAGATCTCCTCGTCCGTGCCGATCTCGGCCATCTTGCCGAGGTACATCACACCGACGCGGTCGGAGATGTGCCGGACGATGGAGAGGTCGTGCGCGATGAAGATGTAGGAGAGGTTGAACTCGTCCTGCAGCTTCTCCATCAGGTTGATGACCTGCGCCTGGACCGACACGTCGAGCGCGGAGACCGGCTCGTCGCAGATGATGATCTCGGGGTTGAGCGCGAGGCCGCGGGCGATGCCGATGCGCTGGCGCTGACCGCCCGAGAACTGGTGCGGGTACCGGTTGATGTACTCCGGGTTGAGGCCCACCACGTCCAGGAGCTCCTGGACCTTGCGGCGCCGGTCGCCCTTGGGGGCCACCTCGGGGTGGATCTCGTACGGCTCACCGATGATGTCGCCGACCGTCATCCGCGGGTTCAGGGACGTGTACGGGTCCTGGAACACCATCTGGATGTTGCGGCGGACGGCCTTCAGCGCGCGCCCGGACAGCTTGGTGATGTCCTGGCCCTTGTAGAAGACCTCGCCTGCGGTCGCCTTCTCCAGCGTCATCAGCAGCTTGGCGACGGTGGACTTGCCACAGCCGGACTCGCCGACGATGCCCAGGGTCTCGCCCTGGTACAGGTCGAAGGAGACCCCGTCCACGGCCTTGACCGCGCCGATCTGCTTCTTGAAGAGGATGCCCTGGGTCAGCGGGAAGTGCTTGACCAGGTTGCGCACCTGGAGGATCGGCTCGCCGCGGTCGACCTGGACGTCGAGGAGGGCCTCGACCTCGGTCGTCGTCGAGGCGTCCTTCTTGATGACGTCGGTGACGCTGGGAGTCGCGTCCACGGCCGTCTCCTTCTTGACCGGCTCAGCCATGGATCGTCTCCTTCCAGAAGTGGCAGGCGCTGCCGCGGCCCGTCAGCTCGCTGCCGTCCCGCTCGGTGACCTGGTGCAGCACCGGGGCGTCCGTACGGCAGATGTCGTCCGCCTTGGGGCAGCGCGGGTTGAAGGCGCAGCCGGCGGGGACCTTGAGCAGGTTGGGCGGCAGGCCCTTGATCGCGTACAGCTCCTGGCCCTTCTGGTCCAGGCGCGGGATCGAGTCGAGCAGACCCCGGGTGTACGGGTGCGCCGGGCGCTTGTAGAGCTCGTGCACCGGTGCGGTCTCCACGATCCGGCCCGCGTACATCACGGCGATCTTGTCCGCGACGTCGGCGACCACGCCGAGGTCGTGGGTGATCAGGATCAGACCCATCTGGTACTCGCGCTGGAGCTCCGCGAGCAGGTCCATGACCTGTGCCTGGACCGTCACGTCGAGCGCGGTGGTCGGCTCGTCCGCGATGATCAGGTCGGGCTCCAGGGCGAGCGCCATCGCGATCATGATGCGCTGGCGCATACCGCCGGAGAACTGGTGCGGGTAGTCGTTGACCCGCGCGCTCGCCGCCGGGATCTTGACCTTGTCCATCAGCTCGATGGCCTTGGCCTTGGCCTCCTTGCGGGAGGCGCCCTGGTGGACCCGGAACATCTCGCCGAGCTGGTAGCCCACGGAGAGGACCGGGTTGAGGGAGGAGAGCGCGTCCTGGAAGATCATCGCGATCTTCTGGCCGCGGATCTTCCGCCGCTCCTCGCCGGACATCTTCAGCATGTCCTTGCCGCGGAACAGGATCTCGCCCTGCGGAATGCGGCCCGGGGGCATGTCCAGGATGCCCATGATCGCCTGCGCGGTCACGGACTTGCCGGAGCCGGACTCGCCGAGGACGGCGAGGGTCTCGCCGGCCGAGACGGTGTAGTTGACGCCGTTGACGGCCTTGGCGATGCCGTCCCGGGTGTGGAACTCGACGTGCAGATCGCGGACTTCGAGGAGCGGAGTGCTGTCGCTCTCGGATCGCGGGGCGGGTACACCCGCCGTTTTCTCAATGGTGGTCATGGAGTACGCCCTCCCTAGCGCATCTTCGGGTCGAAGGCGTCGCGGACCACGTCGCCGAGCATGATGAACGCCAGCACGGTGATGCTGAGCACGGCGGCGGGGAAGAGCAGGGCGTGCGGGGAGGTCAGGAACCGGTCCGTCGCGTCACTGATCATCAGACCCCACGAGATGTTGGGGTGCTGGATGCCGATACCGAGGTACGACAGCGCCGCCTCGGCGGAGATGTAGACACCGAGGTTCATCGTCGTGACGACGATGACCGGCGCGAGCGTGTTCGGCAGGATGTGCCGGAACGCGATCCGCGTGGTGTCGGCGCCGAGCGCCTTCGCCGCCATGACGTAGTCGTTGTGCTTGTTGGCGATGACCTCGCCGCGCATGATGCGGTAGACCTGCGGCCAGCCGAGCACGGCCATGATCAGCGACACCGACCAGGCGTCGCCGCCGCCGACGATCGACATGATCAGCAGCGCGCCGACGATGAGCGGCAGCGCGGAGAACACCTCGGTCACACGCGACAGGACCGAGTCGAGCCAGCCGCCGCGCAGACCCGCGATGATGCCGAGCAGACCGCCCAGCGCCGTCGTCGCCAGCGTGGTGACCACACCGACGATGATCGAGTTGCGGGTGCCGAAGACGGACCGCGTGTAGATGTCGCAGCCCTGGACGTCGTAGCCGAACATGTGGCCCGACGACGGCGGGTTGAGCGAGTTCTGGAGCTGGCAGAAACCGTCGCTGAACGGGCTGCGCGAGGTGAACAGGCCGGGGGCGATCGCCAGCGCCAGCAGGATCACGATGACGAACGCGGAGATGTAGAACATCGGCCGCTTGCGCAGGATCTCCCAGCCGTCGCGGAGCAGGCTCGCCTGGCGGGCCGCCGCCTTCTCCTCGGCCTCGGTCGCCTTGTCGCTCACCGCACCGTCGGCCGGCGCGGTCTTCTCTATGGTCTTCTCACTCATAGCGGATCCTCGGGTCGAGCACGGCGTAGAGAAGGTCTACGACGAGGTTGGCCACCAGGTAGATCAGGACGAGCAGGGTGACCAGACCGACCACCACGGGCCGCTCGCGCAGGTAGACGGACTTGGCGAGCTGGCCGCCGATGCCGGGCAGGTTGAACAGCCGCTCCGTGATGATCGCGCCGCCCATCAGCGCACCGAGGTCCATGCCCAGGAAGGTGACCACGGGGATGAGCGAGTTGCGCAGCGTGTGGATGCCGATCACACGGCGCCGGGGCAGGCCCTTGGCGATCGCGGTGCGCACATAGTCGGCGCGGATCGACTCCATCATGCTCGCCCTGGTCAGACGCGCGATGTACGCCATCGACGTCGACGCCAGCACGAACGCCGGAAGGATGTAGCTGTTGGGCCAGCCGTCGTCGATACCGGCGACCGGGGTGATGCCCACCTTCACACCGAGCTCCAGCTGGAGCACGCTGCCGAGGACGAACACCGGGATCGAGATCAGCACGAGGGTGCTGATCAGAACCAGGTTGTCGACGAACTTGCCCTTCTTCAGCGCGGCGAAGATACCGGCGGTGATGCCGATGACGGCCTCGATGCCGAACGCGGTGAGGGCGAGCTTGAGGGTGACCGGGAAGCGCTCGCTGACGATGTCCGAGATCGGACGACCGGTGTACGTGGTACCGAGGTCACCGGTGAAGACACCGGTGATGTAGTGCCAGTACTGCACGATCTTCGGGTCGTTGAGGTGGTACTGCTCGCGCAGCATCGCCGCGACATTGGGGTCGGCGCGCTTCTCGCCGGCCAGGGCCTGGATCGGATCGCCCTTGAGTGCGAAGACCAGGTAGAAGATGAGGAACGTAACGCCTATCAGTACAGGGATCGCCTGCAGGATACGGCGCACGACGAATCGGCCCATCGGTTCTCCAGAGGGGTGCTGACTCGCCCGGTGCCGGTGAGGGGTGGCAGAACGGACAAGGCGGACGGCAGACAGGGTGGGCAGGGAGAGACCCGGACCGGACTCCCCCTGCCCACCCTCAGTCGACCCGCAACTACTTCACGGGACTTGGTTCAAGCTCAGCTGAGCTTGACGGTGTCCCAGAGGACGTTGTGACCGGCGACGCTGATGCTCTTGATCTTCGAGCTGAAGCCGGCGTTGAGCTTGTAGAAGTAGACCGGGATGTACGGCATGTCCTTGGCGAGGATGTCGTCAGCGGCCTGGTACTTCTTGATGGCCTCGTCCTTCGACGGAGCCTTGTCGCCCTCGACGAGGAGCTTCTCGAAGTCCTCGTTCACGTAGCCCGCGTAGTTCGAGCCGTTCTCGATGGCGTCCTTGGAGAAGATCGGACGGAGGTAGTTCTCCATGTCCGGGTAGTCCATGTTCCACGCCATGCGGAACGCACCCTGGTACTTCTTGGCGTCGAGGTCGTTCAGGATGGCCTGGAACTTCTCGAACGGCTTGGCGGTGACCTTGATGCCCAGGTTCTGCTGGAGCATGTTGGCGACGGCCTCGACCCAGCCCTTGTGGCCACCGTCGGCGTTGTAGCCGATCTCGAGGGTGTTGTTCGGCAGACCGCCGGCCTGCTGGAACAGCGCCTTGGCCTTGGCCGGGTCGTAGTTGCACGCGTCGCCGCAGGCGCCCTTGCGGTAGCCCTGGATGATCGGGCTGATGAAGTCGTCGGCCGGGGTGCGGGCACCCTGGAAGATCTTCTCGGAGATGGTCTTCCGGTCGATCGCCATCGACAGCGCCTTGCGCAGCTCCGGCTTCTTGAAGGCCTCGTTGTACTTCAGCGGGAAGCCGATGAAGCCGACGCTGGAGTCCGGCGTGTCGATGACACGGTTGTCCAGGTCCTTCTTGTACGTCGCGAGCGCCGAGTCCGGGATCGCGATGTGGAAGTCGATGTTGTTGGCGAGGAGGTCCTTGTACGCCGTGTCCAGGTTCGAGTAGATCTTGAAGTCGACACCCTTGACCTCGATCTTCGAGGCCTCCGGGTACTTGTCGTACTTCACGACGCTGATCTTCTCGTCGTGCTGGAACTTGCCCGACATCTTGAACGGGCCGTTGCCGATCGGGGCCTCGCCGAAGCCCTTCGGGTCGTTGAAGAACACCTTCGGCAGCGGCGAGAACGCCGAGAACGAAAGCTGCGCCGGGAACGCCGAGAACGGCGCGTCCAGCGTCACCTGGAGGGTGTTGTCGTCGACGGCCTTGAGGCCCGACATCTCCTTGGTGGCGACCTTCTTCTTCGGTCCGGGGTTGAGGTCCTTGTAACCCTGGATGTGCGAGAAGAGGGGGTTGGTCTGCTGGGCGTTGTCCTGGTTGGCGCCGTAGTTCCAGGCGTCGATGAAGGACTTCGCCGTGACGGCCTCACCGTTGTGGAAGGTGAAGCCCGGCTTCAGCTTGATCGTCCAGACCTTGGAGTCCTTGGTCTCGACGGACTGCGCGAGGTCGTTGACGACCTCGCTCTTCTCGTTCAGCTTGGTGAGCCCGGTGAACAGGGCGTGAATGACCTGTCCGCCCTCGGTCTCGTAGGTGTTCGAGGGCACGAGCAGGTTCTGCGGCTCGCCGATCTCCATGGAGATCACACCGCCCGAACTACCCCCCTTGCCCTTGCTGTCACCGTCGCCGCCACCACAGGCAGTCGCAGCCAGGGCGACGACCGCCGCACCCGCGACCCACTTGGCGCTCTTGGCACCACGCATGGGTTCCTCCTCATGAGTCCACTTGTCACAACAAGAGGGGCACAAAAAGATCGCCGACACCCCTGACGGCGATCGATGAAGCGCCCCGAGTGTGCTCGTGAGTCGGCACTCCCCACAGTGCGTGACCCATTGACCCGAGCTCAATGGAGCCAACTATTAAGTACGGCCGGGCTGTAAACCACACTTAAAGGGTCTCGTTTTGACAACATCAGGTCAGGCCAACAGTCCGAAATCCGGACAAACAGATCACAGACAGACACGCCCGAAACGGACCGTTAACACATCTTCCGGAGAGCAGCGCTCGATATCCGAACAGGATGTAGAGGAAAACGACTTGACCGCGCGCCGGGCGGAGGGCAGTGCGCGGGACCGCGCGGACCCCACCGTACGACAGCGGCCCGGCTCCCCGCGAAGATCGCGGGGAGCCGGGCCGTGAAGCTCAACCGGCCAGGGTTCAGCCGTGCTTGGCGCGCGAGGCCGTGCGGCCGCGCTCCTTCTGGTCCAGGACGACCTTGCGGATGCGGACGGCCTCCGGGGTCACCTCGACGCACTCGTCGTCGCGGCAGAACTCCAGGGACTGCTCCAGGGAGAGCTTGCGCGGCGGCACCACGTTCTCGGTGTTGTCCGCCGAAGCCGCACGCATGTTGGTGAGCTTCTTCTCCTTGGTGATGTTCACGTCCATGTCGTCGGAGCGCGAGTTCTCACCGACGATCATGCCCTCGTACACCTCGGTGCCGGGCTCGGTGAACAGCACACCGCGCTCCTGGAGGTTGATCATCGCGAACGGCGTGACCGCACCGGCGCGGTCGGCGACCAGGGAGCCGTTGTTACGGGTCACCAGGTTGCCGAACCACGGCTCGTGGCCCTCGTGGATCGAGTGGGCGATGCCCGTACCGCGGGTGTTGGTCAGGAACTCCGTACGGAAGCCGATGAGGCCGCGGGACGGGACGACGAACTCCATGCGGACCCAGCCGGAGCCGTGGTTGGACATGTTGTCCATACGGCCCTTGCGGACGCCCATGAGCTGCGTGACGGCGCCCATGTGCTCCTCGGGCACGTCCACGGTCAGCCGCTCGACCGGCTCGTGCACCTTGCCGTCGACCAGCTTGGTGACGACCTGCGGCTTGCCGATGGTCAGCTCGAAGCCCTCGCGGCGCATCTGCTCGACCAGGATGGCGAGCGCGAGCTCACCACGGCCCTGGACCTCCCAGGCGTCCGGACGGTCGGTGTCCAGGACGCGCAGCGAGACGTTGCCGATGAGCTCGCGGTCCAGACGGTCCTTGACCTGGCGGGCGGTGACCTTGCGGTCCTTGACGGCGGACTTGGCGTCCGCGCCCTTGCCCGTGCCACCGCGGCCGACGAGCGGCGAGGTGTTGGTGCCGATGGTCATGGAGATAGCCGGCTGGTCGACCGTGATCAGCGGCAGCGCGATCGGGTTCTCCGGGTCGGCCAGGGTCTCGCCGATCATGATGTCGGGGATACCGGCGACGGCGCAGATGTCACCGGGGCCCGCCACCTCGGCCGGCTTGCGGGTGAGCGCCTCGGTCATCATCAGCTCGGAGATGCGGACGTTCGAGATCGAGCCGTCGCGCTTGATCCAGGCCACGGTCTGGCCCTTGCGCAGCTCACCCTGCTCCACGCGGAGCAGCGCGATGCGGCCGAGGAAGTTGTCGGCGTCGAGGTTGGTGACGTGGGCCTGGAGCGGCGCCTCGTCGTCGTACGTCGGGGCCGGGACGTGCTCCAGGATGGTGGAGAAGAACGGCTCCAGGTTGGTGGAGTCCGCCGGGACCGTGCCGTCCTCCGGCTTGGTCAGCGAGGCGATGCCGTCGCGGCCGCAGGCGTAGACGATCGGGAACTCGATCTGGTCCTCGTCCGCGTCCAGGTCCAGGAACAGGTCGTACGTCTCGTTGACGACCTCGTCGATCCGGGAGTCCGGGCGGTCCGTCTTGTTGATGCAGAGGATGACGGGCAGGCGCTGCTGGAGGGCCTTGCGCAGCACGAAGCGCGTCTGCGGGAGCGGGCCCTCGGAGGCGTCGACGAGCAGGACGACGGCGTCGACCATCGACAGACCGCGCTCGACCTCACCGCCGAAGTCGGCGTGGCCGGGGGTGTCGATGATGTTGATCGTGATCGGGGCCCCGCCGTCCTTGGGGTGGTACTTGACGGCGGTGTTCTTCGCCAGGATCGTGATGCCCTTCTCACGCTCCAGGTCGTTCGAGTCCATCATGCGGTCGTCGAGGTGCTGGTGCGCGGCAAACGCACCCGCCTGCTTGAGCATGGCGTCGACGATGGTCGTCTTACCGTGGTCGACGTGGGCGACGATGGCGACATTGCGGATGTCGTGGCGCGTGGGCATGCTGGCTGGCGCTTCTCTCGATCGGGAATCAGGCGTCTGACGGTCGAAGCCTCGTCCGCCCGCCGGGCGCGGACACGCCACGGCTAGTCCTATGGTACGGGGCTGGCGCGCCGGAGGCCTCCCGGGCCGAACCTATGATCGTTCTACGGGGTGCGAAGAGCGGTGAGGGAGCCCTGGTGGAGGCAGCCTCGGGGCCGGGTCAAGGGCAGTCACGACCTTGCCCGCCGGCGGACCGACGGGCAAGGGACTTGAGCCAGTTCTGAGGTTCTGACCTGCTACTTCTCAGTACGGTCGAGGAACGTTCCCCGATCGCTTCCGCTACTTCCGCGACCCCTTCGGCGCACTTTCCGCCTTCTTGAAACCGATGTCCTGGAAGTGCGGGGAGGCGAACCCGAACGCTCCGGCATTGGCCACGTTCGGCTTCACCGCGACCAGCTGGGGGCGCTGGTAGAGGGGGACGGATCCGGCCGCCGCCCAGATCCTGGCGTCCGCCTTGCGCACCAGATCGCGGGCCTCGTCCTCGTCGAGCTCCCCGGCCGCCTGGTCGAACAGCTGGTCGATGTGGTCGGTGCCGACCCGGGTGTAGTTCTGCTCGACCACCAGCGAGCCGTCCGAGGCGGGCTCCGGCTTGGCGAAGACCGGCCGGTCGTCGGTGGCCGGGTAGGCGGTGCCGGGCCAGGAGTACAGCGCCAGGTCGAAGTCGCCCGAGGCGATGTGGTCCTTGAAGTAGCTGTCGTCGGCCACCTTGGAGATCTCGGTGCTGATCCCGACGGCCTTCAGCATCTGCGCGATCCGCTCGCCCACCGCCCGCAGCTGCTCGGAGCCCGCACCCGAGGGGAGCACGAAGCGCAGCGTGAGCGGCTTGCCGTCCTTGCCGAGCGGACCGCCCGCCGCGGGGGCCGCGGTGCCCTTGGGGGCGTACGCGCCGGGCGCGCCGCCCTGGCGCTGGGCCTCGGTCCGGTGGGCGTCCTCGCCGTCCCGCCGCTTCCCGGCCTCGTCCTTGTGGCCGTGGCCCGCGTCGTCCAGCGCCTCGGCCTGGCGCATCAGGGCGATCTCCTGGATCGCCGCGGCCCGGGCCGGGGCGAGCACATGCGTGTCGGCGCCCGGGCCGGAGCCGCCGGGCCGGTTGTCGCCGGGCCGGTCGTCGCTCCCGGCCGCGCCCTCGTCGTCGTCCTGCGCGCCGGAACCCGACCCGGGCTTCGCCCCGTCCGCGTAATAGGGGCCCTCGCCGACGTGCGCGCCGCCCAGGGAGTACAGGCCGGGCCCCGGCCGGACCCTCCTGCCCTTGTCGTCGCCGACGATGTAGGTGCCGTCGTCGTTGGAGGTGCCCGCCTCGCCCGCGCTCTCCCGCTTGGCGTCGTCGTCCGCGCCCGCGCCGGACGCCTTGCTGCCCGCCTTGCTCGTGCCGGGCTTCTGGCGGGCGCCGCCGGGGGTCCAGCCCGCGTCCGCGAGCAGGGCCTGCGCCTCGTGGGTGTCGTGGCCGCCGAGCGCGTCGCTGTTGTCGGCGTACGCGGGCTGGCCCGCCAGCGCCAGATGGCTGCCGGGCGGCCGGGCGGGCAGCCCGAGCGGCTTGAGCACGATCTCCGCGAGCTCCTGGCGGTCCAAGGCCCGGGCCACCGCCCGGCGCACCCGTTCGTCGGCGAGCGGGCCGGAGCTGCCGTTGAGGGCGAGCTGGGTGTAGGCGGGCTCCAGGGACTTGCGGATGGAAAGCCCGGCCAGGCCCGCCTGCTCCTGGGCGTACCGCTCGACGGCCTCGCGGGTCTGCTTGCGCGCCCGCACCTCGGCCTCGGCCCGCTCCTCGTCGGAGCCGTGCGCGATGGCCCAGGAGCGCAGCGCGGAGGCCGGGGTGATCGCGGCGCCGGGGCCGTGGGCGAGCCCGGGGCCGTCGTTGCCGCGGCCCGCGCCCTTGTCGCGCTCGGCCAGGGTGATCCGGTCGGCGCCGGACCGGTCGATCTCGGCCACGTCCAGGGTGCCGTCGGCGAGGGCGGCGACCCGCTTGTCGCGCGGGACGGCTCGGAAGACCAGTTCGTCGAGCTTGCTGGGCCGGCCCCACCAGCGCGGGTTGCGGGCCAGTGTGAAGGTTCCCTTGTCGCGGTCCGACGCCTTCAGGAGAAACGGTCCTGCGGTGGCCTTCAGCCTGGTGCGGGCGCCGTCGTTGAAGGCGTCCGGCGTCCCGGTGACGTCCTTCGGGTAGAGCGGGCTGAACAGGGCGCGCCAGTCCGCGTACCGCTTGGCGAAGGTGACCTTGACCTCCAGGTCGTTGGCGCCCTTCTCGATCTTCTCGATGCGCTCGTACCCGGCGTTGCGCGCGGTCCAGTACGCCGTGTCGCGGCCGCTGAGCGCGCGCCACTGCGCGAGGAAGTCGGGGGCGCCGATCTCCCGGCCGTCGCTCCACACCGCCTTCTGGTTGAGCTTGTAGAGCACGACCTGCTTGGGTTCGCGCTGCACGATCTCCGCGCTCTCCAGATAGTCCGGATTGCGCTCCGGGCGGCCGCGCTCGTCCAGGGTGAAGAGGGACGGCAGCACCGCGCCGGTGATCCGCGCGGTGGCGGCGTCGGCGTCGGCCTGGAAGACGTTGAGGGTCTGGGGCAGCGCGTCGACGGCCCAGCGCAGGGTGCCCCCGTCGGCGACCTGGGGCCGGGCCGCCGCGCCGATGTCCTGGGGGGCCGCGACCGCGCCGGCGGCGTCGTCGCCCGAGGAGCAGCCGGTCAGTGCGGGGAGCGCCAGCACACCGGAGGTGAGGAGCGCGACGGACCGGAGCGACGCGACGGTGCGGATCGCGGCGACGGTGCGGATCGCCCGGGATGCCCTCCCGCGCTGAACGCCGACGTGGGGCATGTTTTGTACCTCTTCGTCAGTTTTGTTTGCTTGGTGGCATTTCGCGATGATCACACGTATTGCCCACTCACTGAAGAGGACGGCGCCCCCGCCCGTACGGCGACACGGCGCGGCGGCGGCCGGATCCCACCCGTGCGGCGCAATGACGGCGCGTACGGGGTGGTGCGCGCCCCCGGAACCCGGTGCACACACCTTCACAATCGCGGAAGTGACGCGCGACACTCTCAGGCGCATGACCTTTCGGGGGGATCCGGAGGTCGCCCTCCGGCACGACCGGTCACCGCCCGCCACTGCGGAAGGTAGGGCACGTCATGTCCCTGCACGACGAGTTGACGTCGGTTCAGCGCTGTCTCGACGACCTGGTGAGGTCGGTGGGGCGGCTGGAGAAACAGGTCGGCGACGGCGGCCTGGACATCCGGCGGGTACGGACCGACACCGACCATCTGCGCGAGAGCGTCGCGCTGCTGCGCGCGACCGCTCCGCACGCCGCCGAGGCCCGCCCCGACCTGGTCACCATCCCGGACACGCCGTACGACGCCTCGCTGTGGACGGACTCGGACGACGAAGGTCTGGGCGCCCGCGACCGGCGCGCCCCCTGACTCACGCGACTGGAGCCACTGTTGGCCACAGGCACCGAACCCCAACCGCTCACCGGCGTTCACGACGCCTCGCGCGCCGCCATCGCGCCCCGCCATCTGCGCACCGACCGCTGGTGGCTGGCGCCCGCCGTGACCGCCGCCGGACTGCTCGCCTTCGTCGTCTACTCGACCTGGCGGGCCTTCGTGAACGACGACTACTACGCCGCTCCGTACGTCTCGCCGTTCTACTCGCCGTGCGTCGCCGACAACTGCGTCCCGATGCGCGGCGGCCCGAACGCCGACCTCATCGGCAGCTGGTGGGGCCTGTCCCCCGCCCTGCTGATCCTGATCTTCCCGCTCGCCTTCCGGGGCACCTGCTACTACTACCGCAAGGCCTACTACCGGGGCTTCTGGGCCTCGCCGCCCGCCTGCGCGGTGGCCGAGCCGCACAAGAAGTACTCGGGCGAGACCCGCTTCCCGCTGATCATCCAGAACATCCACCGGTACACGTTCTACTTCGCGCTGCCGGTCGCCGCGTTCCTCACGTACGACGCGGTGCTCGCCTATCGCGACGAGCACTACCGGTGGGGCCACATGGGGCTCGGCACCCTGATCTTCACCGTCAACATCGTGCTGATCTGGGCGTACACCCTCTCCTGCCACTCCTGCCGGCACATCGTCGGCGGCAAGCTGCGGCACTTCTCCAAGCATCCGGTGCGCTACCGGCTGTGGGGCTGGGCCGGAAAGCTGAACCAGCATCACATGCTGCTCGCCTGGGCCTCGTTGATCAGTGTCTCGCTGGCCGACCTGTACGTGTACTTCCTCGCCACCGGGGCGTTCGACGATCCGAGGTTCTTCTGATGACGCAAGCGGAACGACAGCAGTGGGACGTGGTCGTGGTGGGCGCGGGCGGTGCGGGCCTGCGGGCCGCCATCGAGGCCCGCGAGCAGGGCGCCCGTACCGCGGTGATCTGCAAGTCCCTCTTCGGCAAGGCGCACACGGTGATGGCCGAGGGCGGCATCGCCGCCTCCATGGGCAACGTCAACTCCGGCGACAACTGGCAGGTCCACTTCCGCGACACCATGCGCGGCGGCAAGTTCCTCAACCAGTGGCGGATGGCCGAGCTCCACGCGCGCGAGGCGCCCGACCGGGTGTGGGAGCTGGAGACCTGGGGCGCCCTCTTCGACCGTACGGCGGACGGCCGGATCTCCCAGCGCAACTTCGGCGGCCACGAGTACCCGCGCCTGGCCCACGTGGGCGACCGCACCGGCCTTGAGCTCATCCGCACCCTCCAGCAGAAGATCGTCTCGCTCCAGCAGGACGACATGCGCGAGTTCGGCGACTACGAGGCCCGGCTGAAGGTCTTCCAGGAGTGCACGGTCACCCGGATCTTGAAAGAACACAGCCTCAAGGAAGGCGACCGGGTGTCGGGCGCCTTCTGCTACGAGCGCGAGTCGGGCCGGTTCTTCGTCCTGGAGGCCCCGGCCGTGGTCCTGGCGACCGGCGGCATCGGCAAGTCCTTCAAGGTGACGTCGAACTCGTGGGAGTACACCGGCGACGGCCACGCCCTCGCGCTGCTCGCCGGAGCCCCGCTGCTGAACATGGAGTTCGTGCAGTTCCACCCGACGGGCATGGTCTGGCCGCCCTCGGTCAAGGGCATCCTGGTCACCGAGTCGGTGCGCGGCGACGGCGGTGTGCTGCGCAACTCCGAGGGCAAGCGCTTCATGTTCGACTACGTGCCGGACGTCTTCAAGGAGAAGTACGCGGAGTCCGAGGAGGAGGGCGACCGCTGGTACGAGGACCCGGACCACAACCGCCGCCCGCCCGAGCTGCTCCCCCGCGACGAGGTCGCCCGCGCCATCAACTCCGAGGTGAAGGCGGGCCGCGGCTCCCCGCACGGCGGCGTCTTCCTGGACGTCTCCACCCGGATGCCCGCCGAGGTGATCCGGCGCCGGCTGCCGTCCATGCACCACCAGTTCAAGGAGCTGGCCGACGTCGACATCACGGCCGAGCCGATGGAGGTCGGCCCGACCTGCCACTACGTGATGGGCGGCATCGCCGTGGAGTCGGACACCGCGGCCGCGCGCGGGGTGCCCGGCCTGTTCGCCGCGGGCGAGGTGGCCGGCGGGATGCACGGCTCCAACCGCCTCGGCGGCAACTCCCTCTCCGACCTGCTGGTCTTCGGCCGCCGCGCGGGACTGCACGCCGCCGAGTACGCCTCGGCCCTGGCCGGTGCCCGCCCGGCGGTCGACGAGGCCCAGGTGGACCTGGCGGCGGCCGAGGCGCTGCGGCCGTTCAGCGCCGAGCCCCAGGAGGGCGCGGCGCCGGAGAACCCGTACACCCTCCACCAGGAGCTCCAGCAGGCCATGAACGACCTGGTCGGCATCATCCGCCGGGACGCGGAGATGCGGCAGGCCCTGGAGAAGCTGGGCGAGCTGCGCGTACGGGCCCGGCGCGCCGGGGTGGAGGGGCACCGCCAGTTCAACCCCGGCTGGCACCTCGCCCTCGACCTGCGGAACATGCTCCTGGTCAGCGAGTGCGTGGCGCGCGCGGCCCTGGAGCGCACCGAGAGCCGGGGCGGCCACACCCGCGAGGACTGGCCCGCGATGGACCGGAGCTGGCGACGGGCGAACCTGCTGTGCCGACTGGCCGACCCCACCGAGGGCCTCGCGGCCACCGACCCGGTGCGGGGCCAGATCCGGCTCGTACGCGAAGAGACCGAACCCATCCGTGCCGACCTGCTCGCCCTCTTCGAGAAGGAGGAGCTGGTCAAGTACCTCGCCGAAGAGGAGCTCTACGAGTGACCACGTATGACGCGAGCTTCCGGGTCTGGCGGGGCGACACCGGCGGCGGCGCCCTGGAGGACTTCAAGGTCGAGGTGAACGAGGGCGAGGTGGTCCTCGACATCATCCACCGGCTCCAGGCCACCCAGGTCCCGGACCTGGCCGTGCGCTGGAACTGCAAGGCGGGCAAGTGCGGTTCGTGCTCGGCGGAGATCAACGGGCGGCCCCGGCTCCTGTGCATGACCCGGATGTCGGTCTTCTCGCCGGAGGAGACGATCACGGTCACTCCGCTGCGGGCGTTCCCGGTCGTCCGCGACCTGGTGACCGACGTCACCTTCAACTACCGGAAGGCGCGGGAAGTTCCCGCCTTCGTTCCCCCGAAGGGGGTCGCCGCGGGCGAGTACCGGATGCAGCAGGTCGACGTGGAGCGCTCGCAGGAGTTCCGCAAGTGCATCGAGTGCTTCCTGTGCCAGGACACCTGCCATGTGGTGCGCGACCACGAGGAGAACAAGGCCGCCTTCGCGGGCCCGCGCTTCCTGATGCGGATCGCGGAGCTGGACATGCACCCGCTGGACGCGGCCGGCGAGACGGGCCTGGACCGCAAGGCCACCGCCCAGGACGAGCACGGCCTGGGCTACTGCAACATCACCAAGTGCTGCACGGAGGTCTGCCCCGAACACATCAAGATCACCGACAACGCGCTGATCCCGCTCAAGGAGCGGGCGGTGGACCGCAAGTACGACCCGCTGGTCTGGCTCGGCAACAAGATCGGCCGCCGGTCCGGCGGTTAGGGCCGCGGGAGTGGGTGCGCTACGGCGGCGGGGCCCGGCATCAGTGGATGCCGGGCCCCGCCGCCGTACCGCCGTGCCTCAGTTCCAGTCCTTGTCGTACGCGGCCCAGTCACGGTCGCGCGCGGTGAAGTCCACATAGAGCGCCACGCCGAAGTGCTGGCGGTGGCGGTCGGTGCGGCCCAGGCCGAGCCGCACACCGCGCACCGCCGCCTTGACCGTCTCGGCCGAGGCGTGGTGGCCCATGGTCTCCGTCTGGAAGAACGGCAGCCCCATCAGCAGATCGGTGTCCCTGGGCGTCACTTCGAGCGCCAGCGAGGCCTGCTGGGCGACATAGCCGCCGTACAGGCTCTCCAGCGGCATCGAGGTGTCGTACGACATCACGGCGATCTGGTCGACGCGCTGGGCCACCTGCCCGAAGTACGCCTGCGACCACCACTTCGGGTGCCCGGCGATCTTGCGCGCGGCGGCGTGCAGCTTGGGCACCGGGTCGATCTGGTGCGCGGCGACCGACAGCGTCGCGTTGTGCGCTCGCGTCATCGGCCGCACCGCGTCGAGCAGTTCGAGGAAGTGGCGGTTGCCCGAGGGCATCGGCTCCAGGTCGAAGTGGACGCCGTCGAACCCGCCGGACGCCAGCACCTGGCGGGACGAGTCCACCATCGCGGTACGGGTGGCCGGGCGCTCCAGCCGCAGCCCCCTGGGGCCCTCGGTGGCGAGCTTGTCGCCGAGCCAGGCCTGCACGCGCACGCCGGGCAGCCTGCGGTGCACGCCGTCGACCAGCCAGCGCGCCTTGGGGTAGCGGGCCGCGGGCAGCGTCCCGTCGTGCTCCAGGGGTCCGGCGTGGACGTACAGGTCGTGTATCCCCGTCTCCCGTACGCGCGCGGCGAAGGTGTCCAGGTCGCGGTCGCTCTTGCGGCCGTCGACCCAGGCGTGGCCGAGCCAGATGGCGTCCCGGCCGCGCGTTCTGGTGCCGTCGCCCGGGTCGCCCGCGTAGCTGCTGCGCAGCGCCACCGCGCCGACCACCATGGGCGCCATCACCAGGAGCACGGCCGCCAGCGCGGCACGCCGCACCCACGTCCGCGCCGGGCGCCTGAACCACCGGCGCAGGCCGTCCACTCCGGCCGATATTGCTGTCCGCACGAGTACCCCTGACTGTCAGTGTGCCGTGGAAGTATGACCTCCCGGTGGCCTGCTGCCTAACGAGCGGGGCGCGGATTCCCCGGTCCGGCGGCTCCCGCCCGGTCGCGGAGCGGCAGATACCGCCATACGCTCACAAATGTGACGCCGCGTGTCAGTCGCACCGGGCCCCGCATCGCCGTCCGGGCCGTCCGGGCCCTGGCGGCCGTGCTGCTGGCCATGTGCTGGGCGGCACTGCCCGGCGCGGGACCCGCGCACGCCGAGGACCCGGTGAACCTCGCCGGGAGCGGGCTGATCACCGACCGCGCGCACGCGCTGGGCGCCCGCGCGCCGGAGGTGGCCGCCGCGCTCGACCGCCTCCACGAGGACCGCCTGGTCCAGCTCTTCGCGGTGTACGTGGACGACTTCTCCGGCCGTACCGCCCAGGACTGGGCCGACACCACCGCGCAGCTGAACGGGCTGGGCCGGGACGACGTCCTGCTGGCCGTCGCCACCGGGTCGCGGCAGTACGCGTACTCGGTCGACCAGGCCTTCCGGCTCAGCGACCAGACGCTCGGCCAGGTGGCCCGAGAGTCGGTCGAGCCCGCCCTGCGGCGCGGCGACTGGGCGGGGGCCACGGTCGGCGCGGCCGAGGGCCTGGACGCCGCCCTGGCCGAGCCCGCCCGGCACGACGGGCCGGCCTCGGCGAGCGACTACGTCCTGCCGGTCGGCATCCTGGCCGTCGCGGGTGTGCTGGCCGGGTACGCGTACGCGCGCAGGAAGCGGCGGGCCACCACCCGGACCACCCCCGCGAGCGCCCAGGGCGCGGGGGCGCAGGGCGGGGGACGGGATACGGGCTCACCCCAGGACATCGCGCCGGACGGCCTCGCGGCCCTGGCGGCGGAGGCGGACCGGACCCTGGTCGCCACCGATGAAGCCATTCGAACGAGTGACGAGGAACTGGGTTTCGCCGTCGCCCAGTTCGGAAATGAGGCGGCCCGGCCGTTCGCGAAGGCCGTCACCTACGCCAGGTCCGAACTGGCCACCGCCTTCCGGCTGCGCCAGCAGCTCGACGACGACCCGCCGCCGGAGGGGCTCGCCCTGCCTCAGGGCCCGGCCCCGCCGGACGAGCCGGAGCTGCCGGAGGAGGGCGCGGCGGCCCGGCGGCGGATGCTGGAGGAGATCGTCTCGCGGTGCGCGGCGGCCGGCCGTCGGCTGGACGCCGAGTCGGAGGCCTTCGACGCGCTGCGGGGGCTGGAACGCGACACCCCGAAGGCGCTGGAGACGGTCGAGACGGCCTTCCGCACGCTCGCCGGGCGTACGGCCGCGGCGGACTCGACGCTGACCGCGCTGCGCCAGCGGTACGCGGAGTCCGCGACCGCACCCGTCGCGGACCATGTCGAGGAGGCCAAGGAACGCCTGATCGCCGCCACGGCCGCCCTCAACGCGGCCCGCCAGGCCCTCGACGGGGACGACCGGGGCGAGGCCGCGGCGCAGGTGCGCGCCGCCGAGGGCGCCGTCGCCCACGCGGCCGCGCTGGTGGACGCGATCGACCGGCGGGGCCGGGAACTCGCGGAGGCGGAGAAGCTGTTGCCGGAGGCTGTCGCTTCCGCCACCGATGCGGGCAATCGTGCCGCTGGGGCGGCACGGGTGGGCGCGGCGGCACCCCGTTCCCGCCGGACTGCGGATTCCCCTGCCCCCGACCCCGTCGACCTGCGCAGCCGGGTGGCCGCGGCCGAGACGGCGCTCCTCGGCGTGGGCCGGGCACGGGCGGCCGGCCCGTACGACCCGCTCGACGCGCTGCGCCGACTCGGCGAGGCGGAGGCGTCGCTGGACGAGGCCCTGGCCGACATGGGCGCACAGGAGCACAAGAACAGCGCGCAGCGCACCCGCACGCTCCTGGAGCGGACCACCCTCACGACCCGCGCAACGATCGCGGCGGCGGACGACCGCATCACCGAACACCGGGACGCCGTCGGCAGCCCGGCCCGCACCCGGCTCGCGGAGGCCCGCCGCCACCTCGCCCAGTCCGAGGAGACGGCCGGACCGGACGCGCCGGGCGCCCTCGTCGAGGTGCGCCGGGCCGACACCCTGGCGCGGCAGGCGCTCGCACTCGCGGACGCGGACGTACACGCCTACGACCACGATCCACAGACCTCCGGCGCGATCGGGAACCCGAACGGGCCGGGCGGTGTATCAGGAGCAGAAGACCTTCCGGGGCGAGGAGAGCTTTCGGGACCAGGGGACCTTCCGGCGCAAGGAGAAGAGCCATGAACGACAGGCAGTCGGTACTGGGCCGGGTCGGCCGGCTGGCGAAGGCCAACGTGAACGCGCTCCTCGACCAGGCCGAGGACCCGCAGAAGATGCTGGACGAGCTGATACGGGAGTACACGGGCAATATCGCGGAGGCGGAGCAGGCCGCCGCCTCGGCCGTCGGCGACGTACGGCTGATGGAGCTGGACCGGGTGGAGGACCTGGCCGCCGCCAAGGCGTGGGGCGACCAGGCGGTCGCGGCCAGCAGGAAGGCCGACGGGCTGCGCGCGGGCGGCTTCGCGGACGAGGCCGACCGGTTCGACCGCCTGGCCAAGGTGGCGCTGGGCAGACAGGTGCAGTCGGAGAGCGAGGCGCGGGCGGCGGAGCCGGTGATCGCCGCGCAGGTGGAGGTGGTGGAGAAGCTCAAGTCCGGCCTGGCCCGGATGAAGTCCCAGCTGGACGTGCTGAGGGCGGAGCAGGGCGAGTTGGCGTCCCGGGCCGACTCGGCGGGGAGCCGATTGCCGGACGGACTGAAGAGTGTGGATCTGCTCGACCCGGCCGGTGAGATACCCCGCTTCGAGGACAAGCTGCGGCGCGAGGAGGCGCGGGCGCGGGGCGGTCAGGAGCTCGCCGCCTCGTCCCTGGACGCCCAGTTCGAGCACCTGGACGCCCCGGGCGACACGGCGGAGGTGGAGGCGCGGCTGGCGGCACTGAAGGCGACGACGTAGACGACGCAGGGGCACGTCGACACCACACCACGGGTACGCCACCGGTACGCGCCCCCGGGTCAGAACATGCTGAGCAGCTGCTCCTCCGTCAGCTCGGCCACGGGGGCGGACTCCCCGTCCGGAAGGGCGAGTTCGAACCAGACCGTCTTGCCGCGCGGGGTGCGGCGCGAGCCCCACCCCGCGCTCAGCAGGCCGACGAGCTGGAGTCCCCGGCCGCCCTCGTCCGTGTCCCGGGCCCGCCGGCGTCTCGGCTGGACCAGACCCGCGTCCCACACCTCGCAGACGAGCGTACGGTCCCGCAGCAGCCGCAGCCGTACCTCGCCCTCGCCGTACCGCAGGGCGTTGGTGACGAGTTCGCTCACCAGCAGTTCGGTGGTGTCCACGAGGTCGTCCAGGTCCCAGGCGAGCAGCTGGGTGCGGGCGAGCTCGCGGGCGCGGCCGACCGAGCGCGGTGAGCGCGGCAGCCGCCAGTCGCCGACGGCGTCCGTGGGCAGGCCCTGGATGCGGGCCATGAGCAGGGCGATGTCGTCCTCGCCGTGGCGGGTGTCCAGGGTGTTGAGGACCTGGTCGCAGACGTCCTCCAGGCCCGGGACCGGGTCGCTGATGGCCTTGCGGAAGGCCCGCAGGCCCTCCTCCAGAGGGTGGTCGCGGGACTCCACCAGACCGTCGGTGTAGAGCGCGAGCAGGGCGCCCTCGGGGAGGTCGACCTCGATCTCCTCGAACGGCTCCCCGCCCACGCCGAGCGGCAGCCCGGGCGGCATGTCCAGGAACAGCGGGGGCTCGCCGGGCTCGACCAGGACCGGGGGCAGATGGCCCGCGTTGGCTATGGAGCAGCGCCGCGTCACCGGGTCGTACACCGCGTACACACAGGTCGCGAGGTACACCTCGGAGAGGTCGGCCTCGCGGGACTTGTGGGCGGTGCGGGAGCCGGGGCGGCCGCGCCGGTTGCCGCCCGCCTCGCGCTCGGGGCCGCCGGGGTCGCCCAGGCCCCGGGCGATCTCGTCCAGGTGCGAGAGCACCTCGGCGGGCTCCAGGTCGAGCATGGCCAGGGTCCGTACGGCGGTGCGCAGTTCGCCCATGGCGACGGCGGCCCGCAGACCGCGGCCCATCACGTCGCCGACGACCAGGGCGGTGCGGTGGCCGGGGAGTTCGATGACGTCGAACCAGTCGCCGCCGACCTCGGTGGCGGCGTTGCCGGGCAGATAGCGGCAGGCGATGTCCAGCCCGGCGGCCTCGGGGTCGCCGGGCGGGAGCAGGGAGCGCTGCAGTATCAGCGCGCGCTCGTGCTCCCTCCGGTAGAGGCGGGCGTTGTCGATGCAGACGGCGGCGCGGGAGGCGAGTTCGGTGGCGAGGGCGCGGTCGCGTTCACCGAAGGGCTCGCTGCCCTTGGCTCGGGAGAACTGGACGAGGCCGACGACGGTGTCGTGGGCGACCATCGGGACGGCGAGCGTGGTGTGCACCAGGCTGCCCTCGTCGCCCGGTACGGCACGTGGACGGCCGGTGCGCAGGGCATCGGCGCAGGGCGAGTGGAAGGGGTAGCGATGGACGTCCCCCACGGAGACGGATGCGGTCGGGGCGGTGCCGGTGAGGGTGGGCGGCGCGTCCGAGACGGCGCTGGCGAAGGCGACCCGGCGCAGCTCGGCGCTGCCGTCGGCGCGGCTCTGGATGGCCTCGTCCCCGGCGAGCAGTGCCTGGTAGAGGTCGACGGAGGCCAGGTCGCAGAAGCCGGGGACGGCGACGTCGAGGAGTTCGCGGGCGGTGGTCTCCAGGTCGAGGGAGTTGCCTATGCGGTTGCCCGCCTCGTTGAGCAGGGCGAGGTTGCGGCGGGCGTCGGCGGCCTCGCGGGCGGCATTGTGACGGCGGGTCACATCGATGCCGAGGCTGGCGACGCCGATGGGCCGGCCGGTCCCGCTGTGCACCCGGTAGAGGTTGATCGACCAGTGGCGGCGGGCCGGGTCGCCGGGTGCGGTGCCGACGAGCTGGAGGTCGGTGACGGCCTCGCCGGTTTCGAGGACGCGGCGCAGGGCGGCGCCCATCCGGTCGGCCTCGGCGCGGCTCAGATAGTCGTGGACGGTGCGGCCGCGGTGCTCGTCGGGCTCGCCGCCGAAGACGGTGGCGAACCGCCGGTTGGCGCGCAGGACGGTGAGGTCCGTGCCGAACAGTAGGAAGCCGAAGGGAGATTGACCGAAAATGGCCTGCGAGGCGGCGAGGTCGGTCTCTATGCCGCGCAGCGCCCGGACGTCCACGACGATACAGAGCGCGCCGCGTTCCCCGGCCGCCGTCTCACTCGGCATCACATAGAGCTCGGCGAGCCCGTGCCGCCCCTCCCGCTCCGGCGTGCGGAACGGGACCAGACCGGTCCACTCACGCCCGTCCAGGATCTCGGCGACCCGGCGGTGACCTTGGGAGCGCAGTTCAGGGGGCATGAAGGCGTCGACCGGGTCGATTCCCACGACCTCGCGGGCGGACAGCCCGAACTGCTCCTCGGCCCGCAGGCTCCACTGCTCGATCAGCCCGTCGGGCCCGATCGAGAACGAGGCGACCCTGATGTAGTCATAGATCGAGCCAGGCGGGCTGCTCTGCCACACGACGCCGCCCGCCGTCTCAGGTATCTCGCTCACGCGACCGTCCCCTCCAGCTCACCGCACCGGACCGGCCTTGACCGCAGTATTCAGTACTACGGCCCCCGCCGACACGGCGTTCACGATCACATCCCGGTCTCGTTCTTTTCCGGCCGTCTCCCGGCCTGGCCGTCCGAACGGGTCGTGATCGTTCGTCCCTCCCTCCTTCTAACCCGGCAGGGCCAGCTCGAACCACACGGTCTTGCCCGTCCTGCCGCGTCGGGTCCCCCAGCGCCGTGCAGAACAAGCCACCAACTGAAGACCCCGGCCCCCTTCGTCGTCCGGTCCGGCGCTCCGCTCGACCGGCTCCTCGGGCAGCGGGTCGGAGACCTCCACCAGCAGGGCGCCGGGGTCGAGGCGGGCCATCCGGACCCCGATGGGGCCCGAGGCGTACCGCAGGGAATTGGTCACGAGCTCACTGACCAGCAGCACCGCCACATCGCTGACGGCAGGGTCCAGCGCCCAGCTGCGCAACGTGTCCCGGACGGCGTGGCGCGCGGTGCGCACCGCGTTGGCCTCCGCCGGGAAAGTCCACTCGGCGCAGCCGCCGGAGGTGTCGATCACGCCGCTCACCCGCATCCGACTCTTCGGGGGGTTTAGAAGGATTAATAGCCACATACCCGATATTTGGGGTCAGCTATCCCCTGACGGTGCCAGGGGTGACGCGAACGGCGTATCCCGGGTCAGGACCCCGTACGGCTCTGCCTCGCCCCCAGCATCCGCGCGGCCTCCTTCACCGCCGGGCGGTCCTGCGGCAGCCAGTCGACCTCGTCCGTCTCGTCGGGGGCGAGCCAGCGCAGGGCGTCGTGGTCCTCCAGGGGCCGGGGCTCGCCGGAGACCAGGCGGGCGGTCCACACCCGCAGGACGAGCCCGGGCTTCAGCGGCCACTCCCCCGGGATCCGCTCCAGCGGCTCGGCCTCCACGCCCAGTTCCTCGCGCAGCTCGCGCACCAGGGCGTCCTCGGGCCGCTCGCCCGGCTCCACCTTGCCGCCGGGCAGCTCCCAGCGCCCGGCCAGCTCGGGCGGGGCGCTGCGGCGCGCGGCGAGCAGCCTGCCCCTGTCGAACACGGCTCCGGCGACCACCACACGAACGTCCATGCGCCGGAGCGTAACGCGCGCCCGGCGGGGTCCGGTCCGCCGGGCCGCCGTGCGGCTCCGCCTCCCCGTCCGCACCCGCCGGGCGCCGTGCTACTGCGCCGGCTGGGCGATCCTCTCGACCCAGTAGAGCCGGTGATGTCCCAGGTCATCGAGGCTGTCGACGATCTTCTGGGCCTCGGCCCGGGTGGCGTACCTGCCGACGCGGTAGCGGTTGCCGTTGTCGTCCTGACGTATGACCTGCCAGGAAAGCACCACGCCACCGTCGTTCATCGCGCCCCTCCCGCTGTCGGCGTGCAGGTCTGTGAAGATCCCCAGGAAACCGCATTCCGCATATGCCCGAGCCTACGCCTGACCTTCACTCAGCGGATCCGCGTTTACACAAAGAGATACGGATCCGGCCACACGGGGGCATGACGAGGGGGGCGCACTCCTTCGAGCGCGCCCCCGACAAGGGAGTTGACCCCGGGTCAGCCCGTCGCCGACACCGCCACGGCAGCCCGGTTCACCCAGCCCACCTACTTCACCGGCAGGTGGTACGCGATCCGGTACCGGTCGGCGGGGACGACCACGTCGGCCGTCTCCACCGCGCGCCCCGACGCGTAGTACGTCCGCTCGATGACGAGCACCACATGGCCCGGGACGCCGCCGAGCGCCATGAGCTCCTCCGCCAGCCCCGGGCGCGCGCCGACCTCCTCCACCACGTTGTCCACGACCACGTCGATCGCGGCCATCCGCTCGACGACGCCGCACCCGCCGAGCGGCCCCTCCTCGGGCAGCATCACGGGCGTGCGCCCGGTCACCGCGAGCGGCTCCCAGGAGGTGGAGAGCATCATCTGCTCGCCCGCGTCCCGGTACACGTACCGGGTGCGCATCACCCGGTCGCCCGGGTCGATGCCGAGCCGCTCGGCGATCTCGGCGGACGCCTCCTCCTGCTCGCTGCTCGACTCCCAGGTGCCCCGGGTGCCGTCCTCGGCCTGCTCCTGGCGGAACGGGCTGGCCCCCTTGGCCGGGCGGAACCCGGAGCGGGACACTCTGCGCGGGACCGGGCGCTCCCTCACATACGTACCGGACCCGGAGCGGCCCTCGACCAGGCCCTCGGCCATCAGGACCTTGCGGGCCTCCAGGGCGACCGTGTCGGAGACCCCGTACTCCTCGCGGATGCGGGCCTGTGAGGGGAGGCGGGTGTGCGGTGGCAGTGAACCACTGACGATCTTCTGCCGGAGATCGCTGGCTACGCGCAGATAAGCCGGCTGCTCACCGAAAGTCACTGGCCACTCCCATCAGGTTGACAGACTGCAACAGCGTGGCAACCGTGGGTTCTGCGCCGCAAGCCGAGGCCAAAGTTTCACTCGAAGTGATGACTTGCCCGTGCCCAGGGGATACCGCCGGTACGACTACCCGTCTCAGACCGCCTTGGAACCGTCACTTCCGCTTCCGCTCCCCGTTCCGGAGCCCGGCCCGTCCTCCGTACCACCGCTGTCCGTACCGCCGTCGGCGCCGCCCGAACCGCCGCTGCTGCCCCCGGAGTCGGTGGCGGGCGGTGTGGTGGCCAGGTGCAGGGCGCTCCGCGCGGCGACCTCCGTGGCCTGCCGCATGGCCCGGTCCGCCGCGCCCGAGTGCAGGTAGAAGGCCTCGGCGTCGGCGGCACCGGCCGCCTTCGCCCACTCCTTGCCCGCCAGCTCGGCCTCCTTGGCGCGGGCGCCCACCTGCGCCTGCGCCGAGGCGGGCCAGCTGCGCTGGCGCAGCCGCGCGCTCTCCTGGCCCAGCACCTGGGAGACCTGCCCGGCCCACTTCTTGAAGGCGGGCAGGTCGTCCTCGACCCGGTCCCGGTCGGGGCCGGTGGCCAGCACCCGGTCGTAGGCGTTGGAGGAGCGCAGATACGTCATCTGGTCGGCGTCGAGACGGCGGGCGTCGTTGCGCACCGAGCCCGTGAGCTTGCCGCTGGTGGTGGCGAAGGAGCAGGTGACCGAGTGGTCGCCGAGCCGCCAGCTGCGGGTGCTCGGCGTGTAGTAGTACGACTCCGCCTCGACGGGCAGCGCCCAGCTGTCCATCGCGTACTCCTGCTCGACGGCCCAGCACTTGCGGTCGGCGAGCGCGGTGATCGCCTTGTCGCCGGGGAAGGAGGAGCCCTCCAGTTTGAAGGAGCCGGAGACCTCGCCGTCGTGCGGCTTGCCGCACGGCACGATGATCACGTTCTCGACCTCGCGCTCCAGCTCGCCGCCGGGGACGTCGAAGCAGTCGCCCTTGCGCAGGTCCATGGTGCTGCGCGTGCTCTTGACCTCGTCGAGGCCGTCGCGGAACCCGTCCCAGAACGCGCTCGCCGCACCGCTCACGACGAGGACGACGGCCAGGACCGTACTGATCGAGGAGAGCACCACACCGGTGATCGCCATGCCCTTGCCGCCCTGCCCGTGCTTCCTGATCTGCCTCAGGGCGACCGCGCCGAGGACCAGACCGAGCGGCGGCACACAGCAGACGATGCCGGTGACCAGCGAGGCGATGGCCAGACCGCTGGTCCTGGCCGGCTCCTGGAACGGCTGCGGATACGGCTGCGCGTACGGCTGGGGATACGGGTACCAGGGCTGCTGCGGCCCGGGAGCGGGCGGCGGCCAGCCGGGGCCGTGGCCCTGACCCGGCTGCGCAGGCGGCTCGGGCGCGGGCGGCGGCGGTATGTCCACGGGTGAGGGCTCCTCGTCGAGGTCAGCGAACTGCTGCGCGAATCGTACGCGGGGCGGGGCGGGGGGCCGCAGCCGAAGCGGACGGGGGGCGTCCAGGCCGTCCCGGGTGCGGGGAGCCCCGGAAGGAGCTTGCCCTGACGGCTCGTCACCAGCGACGTTCTAGGGTCACTGCATGACACAGATGAACGGACCACATCCCGAGCCTTCCGGGCGTCCGGGCGCGGCGGCGTACCGCTGCCCCCAGGACGGCACCCGGGCCCCCGTCGAGACCGCCGCCCCCTGGTGCTGCCCGGCCTGCGGGGGCCCGTGGGACCTGGACTTCGCGGCCGGGGCCGTGGAGGCGAAGTCCCTTGCCGGACGCGTCGGTTCGCTGTGGCGGTACGCGGAGGCCCTGCCGCTCGACGGCCCCCCGCCGGTCACGCTGGGCGAGGGGCGCACGCCGCTGGTGCCGCTCACCGGCACGGTCTCGGCGAAGCTGGACTTCCTGATGCCGACGCTGTCCTTCAAGGACCGGGGCGCGGTCGTGCTCGCCGAGCTGGCCCGGCGGCTGGCGCCCGAGCGCGTGATCGCCGACAGCAGCGGCAACGCGGGCACGTCGTTCGCCGCGTATCTGGCCCGCGCCGGACTGCCCTGCACGGTGTACGTGCCCGAGGCCACCTCGCCGAAGAAGGTCGAGCAGATCGGGGCGCACGGGGCCCGGGTCGAGCGCGTCCCCGGCGACCGGGAGGCCACCGCCCGCGCGGCTCGGGCGGCCGCCGACACCCCCGGCACGTTCTACGCCTCGCACGTCTTCAACCCGTACTTCCTGCACGGCACCAAGACGTACGTCTACGAGCTGTGGGAGGACCTGGGCGGCCGACTGCCCGGCGCGATCGTCGTCCCGGTCGGCAACGGCACCCTGCTGCTCGGCGCCGCGCTCGCCACGGCGGAGCTGTACGCGCACGGCCTGATCCCCGAGCGCCCCGCGCTGATCGCGGTCCAGGCGGCGGCGGTATCCCCGCTGGCGACGGCGTTCCGGGCGGGCACGGACGATCCGGCGGACGCGGAGGCCGCCGACACCCTCGCCGAGGGCATCGCGATCCCGCGCCCGCCCCGGGGCCGCCAGATCCTGCGGGCGGTACGCGAATCGGGCGGTACGTTCCTGACGGTGACGGAGGATCAGATCCGGGCGGCCCAGCTCGACCTCGCCGGACGCGGACTGTTCGTCGAGTCGACGGGAGTGGCGTGCTGGGCGGCGGTCACGGCGTCCCCGGACGCGCTCGGGGGGCGCGAGGCGGTGGTGCCGCTGTGCGGGGCGGGGTTGAAGACGGGGGTGGCGGCGGGTTAGCCGATACGGGTCCGGTGGCCGCGCCGTTAGCCGGTCCGGGCGGGCGCCGGGTCAGCCGATACGGATTCGGCGGCGGGCTAGCCGATCCGGCCGGGCGGCGTCGCGGCAGCCCGTACCGCACGCCGGGGCAGCACCGCCGTGTCCCGGCGCTCCCACAGATCCCGCAGCATCGGCTCGGCCTCGCGGGCCGCGTGCAGGGCGGCCGGGTCCAGGTCGGCGAGGACGATCTCCTCGCCGTCGGCCCCGGCCTCGGCCACGACCCGCCCGTCCGGCCCCCACACGGCACTGCCCCCGCAGGTCTCCCACTCCCCCGTCCGTCCGACGTGGTTGGCGAGCACCGCGTACACCGTGTTGTCGAAGGCCCGCGCGGGGAACCAGATCCGCGACTCGTGGTACCCGCCGCCGACCCCGAACAGCGCGCCCACCACGTACGCGTGGCAGCCGTCCAGCGCCGCCGCCCGCGCGTGCTCGGGGAACCCGGAGTCGTAACAGATCCCGAGCCCGAGCCGCCACTCGTCGACATCGAGGGTGAGACCGGCGGCACCGTGCCGGTAGACCTCGCGCTCGGCCCTGAACAGCGTCTGCTTGTCGTACCGCGCGCGAACCCCGCCCCCGTCGACGACCAGGGCGGAGACGAACAACTCCCCGCCGTCGTACACGGCGGCCCCGACAACCGCGACCACCCCGCCCTCCCGACAGGCGGCCACGACGGGATCGAGCCGGGGATCCCCGACCCCGTTCACGGCACACCGCTCGGGCTCGGCCCGGATGAGCTCGGGCTCGTACCCGGTGAGGAACTTCTCAGCAAACACGACGACCCGCGCTCCGCCGCGTGCGGCGGCTCCGATGAGCCGGGCGACGGTGACGACATTGGCCGGGATGTCACCGGGGGCGACGGGGGCCTGGGCGGCGGCTATGCGGAGGGGGCGGGAGGGGGTGGTGAAGGGGGTCACGGGGGAATTCGATCACAGTCGGGGGCGGTTCCGGACCTCGCTCCCACCCCGGCGAAGCCCCGGCCCCCGTCGCTTCGGAGCCGGTACGGTGAAGCCATGACCGCACTGCCCGACTGGATGCGCCCGCCGCGCGCGGAAGGCTGGTTCGCGGAGGACCTGGACCGCCTTCCGGAAGCGCCGCGCCACACCGAGCTGATCGACGGAGCCCTCGTCTTCATGATGTCGCCACAGCGGTCCTGGCATGGCCGCCTCGTCACCGCCTTGACCACAACGCTCATGGCGCAGGCACCGGCCGGCTTCGAGGTCGAGCGGGAGATGACGATCCGCCTCGACGCCCGCAACCGCCCCGAGCCGGACCTCTTGCTGACGGACATGCCCTATGACCCGGACCGCACCTGGTACGCCCCGGAGGACGTGAAGCTCGTCGTGGAGGCCGTATCTCCCGAGTCCGCTCATCGCGATCGCACCGTGAAACTCCGCAAGTACGCGGAGGCCGGCATCCCCCATTACTGGTGCATCGAGGACGAGGAGGGCGCACCTGTCGTCCACGTCTACGAGCTCGACGAACCCACCGGCAGTTACGCGCCCGCCGGGATCTTCCGGGGCACCCTCCAGCGCCCGGTGCCCTTCGAGATCAGCCTGGACCTCGGCAAGCTCACACCGCCGCAGAGCCACTGAAAAGTCAGCACCAAGTCAGCACGGGAACGCAAAAGGGGTCGGACTCGCCGGAGTCCGACCCCTTCTGGCACCTGCACGCTTGACGCAGCTATCTCACGTACAGCAACTAGTTGGCTACACGTTAAACCGGAACTCCACCACGTCCCCGTCCTGCATCACGTACTCCTTGCCCTCCATCCGCGCCTTCCCCTTCGCGCGGGCCTCGGCGACCGAGCCCGTCTCGATCAGGTCGTGGAAGGAGATGACTTCCGCCTTGATGAAGCCCTTCTGGAAGTCGGTGTGGATGACACCGGCCGCCTCGGGGGCCGTGGCGCCCTTCTTGATGGTCCAGGCGCGGGCTTCCTTGGGGCCGGCCGTCAGGTACGTCTGGAGGCCGAGGGTGTCGAAGCCGACGCGGGCGAGGGTGGCCAGGCCGGGCTCCTCGGCGCCGACGGACTGGAGGAGCTCCAGGGCGTCCGCCTCGTCGAGCTCGGCGAGGTCCTGCTCCAGCTTGGCGTTGAGGAAGATCGCCTCGGCGGGGGCGACCAGCGCGCTCTGCTCGGCCTTGAAGGCGTCGTCGGTGAGCTCGTCCTCGTCGACGTTGAAGACGTACAGGAACGGCTTCGTCGTCAGCAGGTGCAGGTCGTGGAGGAGCTCCGACTTCTCCGTGCCCTGGACGATGCCCTGCGAGAACAGCGTGTCGCCCTTCTCCAGGATCTCCTTCGCCGCCTCGACCGCCGCCACCTTGGGGGCGACGTCCTTCTTGATCCGGGACTCCTTCTGGAGGCGCGGCAGGACCTTCTCGATCGTCTGGAGGTCGGCGAGGATCAGCTCGGTGTTGATCGTCTCGATGTCGTCCTTCGGGGACACCTTGCCGTCGACGTGGACGACGTTCTCGTCCTTGAAGGCGCGGATGACCTGGCAGATCGCGTCCGACTCGCGGATGTTCGCGAGGAACTTGTTGCCCAGGCCCTCGCCCTCGCTCGCGCCGCGCACGATGCCGGCGATGTCGACGAAGTCGACCGTGGCGGGCAGGATCCGCTGCGAGCCGAAGACCTCGGCGAGCTTGCCGAGACGGGCGTCGGGGACGCCGACGACGCCGACGTTCGGCTCGATGGTGGCGAACGGGTAGTTGGCCGCCAGCACGTCGTTCTTGGTCAGGGCGTTGAACAGGGTCGACTTGCCGACATTCGGCAGACCGACGATTCCGATCGTGAGCGACACGTGGCGACTTCCCGGTACGAGGGTGATGGTCCGTCCGCCCCCGGGCCGGGGGCCGACGCCCCCGCGGATGGGGGCCGACTCACCAGTTTACGGGCGTGTCGGGTCGTCGGCGACGGCCCTCACCGGGTCGGGCTCCGGCCCTCTTTACCGCCTCCGGGGGCGGTTTCGCGTCGAACGCAACGCCAAGCTCACCCAAAGGGCGTGTCCCACGGGTGGTTCTTCCCCTGTCGCGACCTACGTTGGTGCGGTGGAGCAATACAGGACGCACACCCCGCAGCACGGACAGCGAGCAGCACGCACGGCCGACGGCCCGGCCGGGCGCGCGCCCGGCCGTACCTCCGGGCGACCGCCGCTCGGGCCGCAGGCGGCCGCCGGGGAGGCGGCCGCCGTGTACCGGGTGGCTGCCCGGCCCGCCCCTCCGTTCGTACTGGCCCTGCGCCGGCTTCCCGAGCCCCGGCTCACGGGGCTGGGCGGCGGGCTCTTCGCGGCGGCCGTCATGTTCCTGCTCGGCTGCCTGGACTGGCTGATCTTCGACGGCTCGCCCGCCGTGTACGGCGTGCTGTTCCTGCCGGTCAGCGCCGTCACCGCGCTCTGGGTGCGCCCCGCCGACCTGGTGAGCGCGCCCATCAGCGTGCCGATCGCCTTCGCGTTCGGCGTCGTGCCCATCGCGGGCGGCTCCGGCGGCCTCGGCGGTCAGGCGATGGCCGTGGTCACCGCCCTGGCCCTGCACGCCGGCTGGTTGTACGGCGGCACGCTGGTGGCGGGGCTGATCGCGAGCGTACGGAAGCTGCGGCTGATGGGGCGGCGCAGGGCCCGGCCCGCCGGGCCCGGGCCCCGGCGGTAGTCACCGGGCGGGCGGCAGCTGTCGGGCGCACTCGCCCCGCACCCGCCCCCGCCCCGCCCGTCGCTACCGGCGGCCCGCCGTCATCGCCGCCCCCACGATTCCCGCGTTGTTCTGCAGCTCCGCCGGGACCATCTCCGCGCGGATCCCCTCGATCAGCGGCAGGAACTTGTCCGCCTTGCGGCTCACTCCGCCGCCGATGATGAAGAGCTCCGGCGAGAAGAGCATCTCGACGTGGGCCAGGTACTTCTGGACGCGGCGGGCCCAGTGGGACCAGGTCAGGTCCTCGTCCTCCTTGGCCTTGGTCGACGCGCGCTTCTCCGCGTCGTGGCCGTGCAGCTCCAGATGGCCGAGCTCCGTGTTGGGCACCAGGCGGCCGTCGAGGAACAGCGCGCTGCCGATGCCCGTACCGAACGTCAGCAGGATCACCGTGCCCTTGCGGCCCCGGCCCGCGCCGAAGCTCATCTCGGCCACGCCCGCCGCGTCCGCGTCGTTCATCACCGTCACCGGCATGCCGCCCAGGCGGTCGGCGAGCAGCCGCGCCCCGTCCACGCCTATCCAGGCGTCGTCGACGTTGGCCGCCGTGCGGATCGTGTTGCCCGTGACGACGCCCGGGAAGGTGATGCCGACCGGGCCAGACCAGCCGAACTCGCCGACCACCTCCGCGACGCCGTCCGCCACGGCCTCTGGTGTCGCGGGGTGCGGGGTCAGGACCTTGTACCGCTCCTGGGTCAGGTCGCCGCGCTCCAGGTCCACGGGAGCACCCTTGATCCCGGACCCGCCGATGTCCACTCCGAACACGTTCATGGACACCACGTTACGGGCGGGCACTGACAGTCACCCAGTCAGCGCCCGTGACCAGGCGTTCCGTGCTGCTCCCGGCCGTCGCGGGCCGGGGCCCGGCTACTTCCCGGACAGCTCCGCCGCCTCCGCGCGCAGATCGCGGCGCAGCTCCTTCGGCAGCGAGAACGTGATCGACTCCTCCGCCGCCTTGACGAGCTCGACGTCCTCGAAGCCGCGCTGGGCGAGCCATTCCAGTACGCCCTCGACCAGCACCTCGGGGACGGACGCGCCGGAGGTGAGGCCGACCGTGGTCACGCCCTCCAGCCAGGCCTCGTCGATCTCGTCGGCGAAGTCCACCAGGTGGGCGTCGCGCGCGCCGGCGCCGAGGGCGACCTCGACCAGGCGGACCGAGTTCGAGGAGTTCTTGGAGCCGACGACGATGACCAGGTCCGCGTCGGCGCCCATCCGCTTCACCGCGATCTGGCGGTTCTGCGTCGCGTAGCAGATGTCGTCGCTCGGCGGGGAGACGAGCAGCGGGAACTTCTCCTTGAGGGCGTCCACCGTCTCCATGGTCTCGTCGACCGAGAGCGTCGTCTGGGAGAGCCAGACGACCTTCGACTCGTCGCGGACCTCGACGTTCGCCACGTCCTCGGGGCCGTCGACCAGCGTGATGTGGTCGGGGGCCTCGCCGGACGTGCCGATGACCTCCTCGTGGCCCTCGTGGCCGATCAGGAGGATGTCGTAGTCCTCGTTGGCGAACCGGACGGCCTCCTTGTGCACCTTGGTGACCAGGGGGCAGGTCGCGTCGATGGTGGCGAGCTTCCGCTCGGCCGCCTCCTCGTGCACGGTCGGCGCCACGCCGTGCGCCGAGAACATGACGATCGAGCCCTCGGGGACCTCCGCCGTCTCGTCGACGAAGATCGCGCCCTTCTTCTCCAGGGTCTGCACGACGTACTTGTTGTGGACGATCTCGTGCCGGACGTAGATCGGAGACCCGTACTGCTCCAGGGCCTTCTCCACGGCGATCACGGCGCGGTCCACACCCGCGCAGTAGCCACGGGGTGCTGCGAGCAGGACACGGCGGGCAGGCGTTGCAGTCATGCGCTCCATGGTACGGCCGGGGTCCGACACCCCTGCGCTGCCCGGCGGGCCAAAGATCGTCCGGCCGACGAGACTGGCCGCATGAGCGCGCGGAACGAAGAGAGCGGGGCGGGCGGGGAGAGCGGGCGGCGGGTGTCCGGGGACGGCGGGCTGCGGCGCAGCCTGGGCTTCCGTGACCTCGTCGTGTACGGGCTGCTGTTCATCGCCCCGATGGCTCCCGTGGGCATCTTCGGCACGCTCGACGCGAAGTCGCACGGCGCGGTCGCCCTCGTCTACGTCGTGTCAACGGTCGCCATGGCGTTCACCGCATTCAGCTACGCCCAGATGGTCCGCGTCGCCCCGCAGGCGGGCTCGGTCTTCGCCTACGCGCGCGCGGGGCTCGGCGAGGGGGCCGGGTTCATCGCGGGCTGGATGGCGATGCTCGACTATCTGCTGATCCCGGCCGTCGCGTACCTCTTCTCCGGGATCGCGATGCACTCGCTGGTCCCGGAGGTGTCCCGGTGGGTGTGGACCGCGCTGGCCGTGGTGATCACCACGGCGCTCAACCTCTGGGGCGTACGGGCGGCGGCGCGGGTCGGCTTCGCGGTGCTCGCCATGGAGATCGCCGTCCTGCTGGTGTTCGTGGCCGCGGCGGTGGTCGTGCTCGTACGGGACGGGGCGCGGCGCGACTGGCTGTCGCCGCTCGCCGGGGACGCCGGGTTCTCGCTGACGGCGGTGCTCGGCGCGGTGTCGGTGGCGGTGCTCTCGTACCTGGGCTTCGACGCGATCGCCTCCTTCGCGGAGGAGGTGACCGGGGGTTCGGAGAAGGTCGCGCGCGCGGTGCTGTTCTGTCTGGCGCTGGCGGGCGTGCTGTTCGTGGCGCAGACGTATCTGGCGGCGCTGCTCACGCCGGTCCCGTCGGCGGAGCTCGCGGCCGAGCCGGTCAGGCAGGGCTCGGCCTTCTACGACACCGTGGAGGCGTCCGTGGGCACCTGGCTGCACGATCTGGTGGCGGTGAGCAAGGCGATCGGGGCGGCGTTCGCGGCGCTGGCCGGGCAGGCCGCGGCGGGCCGTCTGGTCTTCGCGATGGCGCGCGAGCGGCGGCTGCCGAAGGTCCTGGCGCGCACGGACTCGGGCGTGCCGCGCGCGGCGCTGCTGGTGGCCGCCGGGGTGACGCTGGTGGCGGCGGTCTGGGCGGCCCGGCGCGACGACGGCATGGACCATCTGGTCTCGGTGGTCGACATGGGCGCGCTGACGGCGTTCCTGCTGCTGCACGCGTCGGTGATCGGCTGGTACGCGGTACGCCGCCGCGAGGGCGCGCCCAACTGGCTTAAGCATGTGGTGCTGCCGCTGGTCGGTGCGGCGGTGATCGTGGCGGTGATGTGGGAGGCGACACGTACGGCGCAGGTGGTGGGGTTCGTGTGGCTGGTGCTGGGGGTGGGGGTGCTGATGGTGCAGGGGGCGGAGAGGTTCGGGCGGGTGGGGTAGACGCTGGGAGGCGGTGTGTTCGGAGGCGGTGCGTTCGGAGGCGGTGCGTTCGGAGGCGGTGTCAGTGGGGGCCGTTAGCCTGCGTACATGGGTCTGAATACGAGTGCGCAGGCGCCGCTGCCGGTCGGTGAGGTGTCGCGGCTCATCGGGGGCTGGATCGACCGGCTGGGGGCGATCTGGGTCGAGGGGCAGATCACCCAGCTCTCGCGGCGGCCGGGCGCGGGCGTGGTGTTCCTGACGCTGCGTGACCCGTCGCACGACATCTCGGTGTCGGTCACCTGCTACCGGCAGGTGTTCGACGCGGTGGCGGACGTCGTCTCCGAGGGCGCCCGCGTCGTGGTGCACGCGAAACCGGAGTGGTACGCGCCGCGCGGCCAGCTGTCGCTGCGGGCCGCGGAGATACGGCCCGTGGGCATCGGCGAACTGCTCGCCCGGCTGGAGCAGTTGAAGAAGTCGCTCGCGGCGGAGGGGCTGTTCGCGCTCGACCGCAAGCGGCCGCTGCCGTTCCTGCCGCAGCTCGTCGGCCTGGTGGTCGGCCGCGCCTCGGCGGCCGAGCGGGACGTGCTGGAGAACGCGCGGCGGCGCTGGCCCGCGGTGCGCTTCGAGGTGCGCAACGTGGCGGTGCAGGGGGTGCACGCGGTGCCGCAGGTCGTCCAGGCGGTGAAGGAGCTGGACGGGCTCGCGGACGTCGACGTGATCATCGTGGCGCGGGGCGGGGGCAGCGTGGAGGATCTGCTGCCGTTCTCCGACGAGCAGCTGGTGCGCGCGGTGGCCGAGTGCCGTACGCCGGTCGTCTCGGCGATCGGGCACGAGCCGGACTCGCCGCTGCTCGACCTGGTCGCGGATCTGCGGGCGTCGACGCCTACGGACGCGGCGAAGAAGGTCGTCCCCGACGTCGGGGAGGAGCTGGACCGGGTCAGGATGCTGCGGGACCGGGCTCGGCGGCATGTCGTCGGCCTCGTCGACCGGGAGGAGCGGGGGCTTGCCGGGGTGCTCGGCCGCCCCTGGATGGAGCGGCCGCACCGGATGGTCGACGACCGGGCGGACGAGGTGGACGCGCTGGTGAACCGCTCGCGCCGGGTCCTCGGCCACCTGCTCGATCGGGCCGACTCCGAGCTGGCGCACACCCGCGCGCGCGTGGTCGCGCTCTCGCCCGCGGCGACGCTGGAGCGGGGGTACGCGGTGCTCCAGCGGGCGGACGGGGCGGTGGTGCGGGCGCCGGGGGAGGTCGCCGGGGGCGAGGAGTTGCGGGCCAGGGTGGCCGAGGGGGAGTTCACGGTTGTCGTCGGGACGGATGCGTAGGGTGACGGGTATGGCAGCGAAGGTTGGTTCGGGTGGGGACGCGGGCGACGCGTCCGCGTCGGGGGTGAGCGTGTCGGACGCGTCCGGCGCGTCCGGGGCGTCCGTGTCGGGGGCCGGGGCGTCGGCGTCGTCCGAGTCGCTCGGGTACGAGCAGGCTCGGGACGAGTTGATCGACGTGGTGCGGCGGCTGGAGGCCGGGGGGACGACTCTGGAGGAGTCGCTGGCGCTGTGGGAGCGGGGGGAGGCGTTGGCGAAGGTGTGCCGGCGGTGGTTGGAGGGGGCTCGGGCTCGGTTGGATGCGGCGCTGGAGGCCGAGGGGTGAGCTTCCCCTCCCCGCCCCTTCCCTAGACCCTCCGGGGGTGGGGGTGGGTTGAGGTGGGGGTTCTCCCGGGGGCTCCGCCCCCAGCCCCCGAGCGGGGCCTGCGGCCCTTGCACCCCGCTACTGAGCTGTGCAGCCGGGGCTCCGCCCCAGACCCCGTCCGTCTGCGGACCGTGCGTGGCTGGTCGCGCAGTTCCCCGCGCCCCTAAATGGCTCGGCTTCGCCCTCGCACTCGTACTCGCCCGCCACCCGCACCCCCCAGGGGCGCGGGGAACTGCGCGACCAGCCCCCACCGGCCCGCAGACGAACGAACCGGGGCACAGGGGCACGGCCCCCGGCCGCCCGCCAGAGGGCTTTCGGGGAGGGGCGGGGTGGGGGGCTGTGAGGACAGTCACCCAGGCACCCCATTAGTTGAAAGTTAACCTAACTCCGTCGTACGGTGGCGTCGCCGCTTGAATCCCCCACAAGCGGAATCCCCGTAAGTCCGGAAGGTACGTAATGTCTCTCGCCCTTGACCCCGCCGCCCAGGACCTCCTCTTCCGCGAGGCCCGTACTGCCAACACGTTCACCGACGAGCCGGTGAGCGAGGAGCAGGTGCAGGCGATCTACGACCTGGTCAAGTTCGGGCCGACCGCCTTCAACCAGACGCCGCTGCGGATCGTGCTGGTGCGTTCGGCCGAGGCGCGTGAGCGGCTGGTCGCGCACATGGCCGAGGGCAACCGGGCCAAGACCGCCGCCGCCCCGCTGGTCGCCATCCTCGCCGCCGACAACGAGTTCCACGAGGAGCTGCCGACGCTGTTCCCGGCGTTCCCGCAGGCCAAGGACGTGTTCTTCAGCGAGCGGCCGACCCGTGAGAACGCCGCCGGTCTGAACGCCGCGCTCCAGGCCGCCTACTTCATCGTCGGCGTCCGCGCCGCCGGGCTCGCCGCCGGGCCGATGACCGGCTTCGACGGCGCCGGCATCCAGAAGGAGTTCCTGGACGGCGACCACACCCCGCTGATGGTCGTCAACATCGGCAAGCCGGGCGAGGACGCGTCGTACCCGCGCAGCCCGCGCCTGGCCTACGACGAGGTCGTCACCACCGTCTGAGCCCCGCCTCAGCCCGGCCCGTACGCCGAAGGCCGCCGCAGCCCCAGTGGGGTGCGGCGGCCTTCGCCGTACGACGTCACAAAGACCCAGGTCACACAGACCCACGTCACCCAGACATCACGCCTTCTTCAGCTCCAGCGCCGCCGCCATCCGCTCCAGCTGCGCGAAGCCCGCCGTGCCGGTCACCACGGTCGTGGAGCCCTTGTCCTCGCGGACCAGCGCGTCGTACTTGGGGCCCTCCCAGCGGCGCCAGGTCGCGCCCGCGATCTGCTGGGTGTGGTCCGTCTTCGCCGCCTTCTTGGCTACGGAACGGACGAACTTGTCCCGGTCGGGCGCCGAGGACTGCTCGATCGCCACGTACTCCTTCTCCGGGTCCAGGAAGCCCAGGTGCCAGGCGTTGTCGGCCTGGCCGTCGTACGTGACCGAGGTCGCCTTCCACTTGTCCTGGTCGGGGAGCCCGACCGGCGCCGCCACCGGGTACGGCGCGGCGCGGCGGACCGTCAAGAGCTCGACGCGGTAGTCGACCGCCTTGACGGGGTCCTTCTTTCCGTCGTGCGGGACGAACATGTAGATCACAGCCACGGCGATACCGATCACCGCCAACGACTGCAGCATGTTCCGCACACTCTGCTTGCCACGTGTTCCTGCCACGCCCCCATGGTCTCAGGTCATGTCGCTGCTCATACGTGGCCCCCTCTGCTCATTTTGTCGATGTGACGATAGAGTCCAGGGACCCTCTGATTTCGACCGGCCGTCGCCGTACAGAAAGGTGCGCTCCGATGACCGAGCACAACTTGCCGCCCCAGCTGGAGGTCTCGCCCGAGGCCCCCGACCGCAACCTCGCCCTGGAACTGGTCCGGGTCACCGAGGCCGCCGCCATGGCCGCGGGCCGCTGGGTCGGGCGCGGCGACAAGATCGGCGCGGACGGCGCCGCGGTCAACGCCATGCGCACCCTCGTCTCCACCGTCTCCATGAACGGCGTCGTCGTCATTGGGGAAGGAGAAAAGGACGAAGCTCCCATGCTCTACAACGGGGAGCGCATCGGGGACGGCACCGGGCCCGAGGTCGACATCGCCGTCGACCCCATCGACGGCACCACGCTCAACGCCAAGGGCATGCCCAACGCCATCGCGGTCCTGGCCGCGGCCGACCGCGGGACGATGTTCGACCCGTCCGCCGTCTTCTACATGGACAAGCTGGTCACCGGGCCCGAGGCCGCCGACTTCGTCGACATCGACGCGCCCGTCTCGGTGAACATCCGGCGCGTCGCCAAGGCCAAGAACTCCTCGCCCGAGGACGTCACGGTCGTCATCCTCGACCGGCCGCGCCACGAAGGCATCGTCAAGGAGATCCGGGAGACCGGCGCCCGCATCAAGTTCATCTCCGACGGCGATGTGGCCGGCTCCATCATGGCCGTGCGCGAGGGCACCGGCGTCGACCTGCTGATGGGCATCGGCGGCACGCCCGAGGGCATCATCTCCGCCTGCGCCATCAAGTGCCTCGGCGGCACCATCCAGGGCAAGCTGTGGCCCAAGGACGACGCCGAGCGCCGGCGCGCGCTCGACGCGGGCCACGACCTCGACCGGGTGCTCTCGACCAACGACCTGGTCTCCGGCGAGAACGTCTTCTTCGTCGCCACCGGCATCACCGACGGCGAGCTCCTGCGCGGTGTCCGCTACCGCGCCGAGACCGCCACCACCCAGTCGCTGGTCATGCGCTCGAAGTCGGGCACGATCCGCCAGATCGACTCCACGCACCGGCTCTCCAAGCTGCGCGCCTACAGCCAGATCGACTTCGACCGCGCGAAGTAGCGGCCGAGGTCGCGTACGTACGTGAAGGGGCGCCCCCGTTGTGCGGACGGGAGCGCCCCTTCGCGTACGTACGCGCGCGTCAGGCGGCGGACGCGGCCTTCTTCAGCTCGACCTCGCGCCGGCGCCGCCGGGCCAGCACCACGCGCCGCTCCGCCGCCGTCAGCCCGCCCCACACCCCGTACGGCTCGGGCATCAGCAGGGCGTGCTCGCGGCACTCGACCATCACGGGACAGCGGGCGCAGACGCGCTTGGCGGCCTCCTCGCGCGACAGGCGCGCGGCCGTCGGTTCCTTGGAGGGGGCGAAGAACAGCCCCGCCTCGTCCCGGCGGCAGACCGCCTCCGTGTGCCACGGGCCCGCCTGGTCCTCCCGAGCTGGGCCGCGCTGCGGCGGGACTGCGACGGCGACCTGCAGGGACTGATGCGGCGGATGCAGCACGGCCAACTCCTGACGACGGCTGACGACGGCTTCGCGAGCGAGCGACGATGCGACAGTCCCTACCCGCTGTGCGCGCGCCTATGCACTGAGTTCCGATGTCCGGAATTCCGATCGTGCGCCGATGACTTGAAGTGTGCGGACGCGACGCGTCAGGAGTCGAGGCGTTTGCGCAGGCGGTCGTGGAGGTCGGCGATCCGCTTGCCGCGCTTGGGCTTGGCCTCGATGTTGCCGAATACCGCGTATCCATTGACGACGACCACGGGTGCCTCGGGGTGTTCGGCCTCCAGCGTGTCCACTTCGAAGTTGCCGAAGACGCCGGTTCCGCTGCCGCGCAGGGTGAGGTTCTCGGGGACCCGGACCTCGATGTTGCCGAAGACCGAGGTGGCGTTGATGACGGAAAGCCGCTGTTCGAAATAGGCCTCGGTGAGATCGATCTCGACGCTGCCGAAGAGCGCGAAGGCGTTCGTGCGGCGGCCGATGCGCCAGCGGCCCTTGCGGGTCGAGCTGGAGAAGACGGCGACCAGGTTCTCGGCCGCGACCGGCCCCGCGGCCTCGTCCGGGGCGTGTGCGGTCGCATACGCGGGCGTGGACGACGAGGACGGGGGCACGCCGAACCGGTGCGCGCCGCCGGCCGCCGCGGGCAGGTCCCGTACCAGCGGTTCCAGTTCGCCCACCGTCTTGGCGCGGTAGACGCCGTCGATGCGCTCGGCGTGCTCCTCCGCGTCCAGCCGGCCCTCCGCGAGGGCCTCGCGCAGGATGTCGGCCACCCGGTCGCGGTCGGCGTCGGAGGCGCGCAGCGGGGCGGGATCCACGGGCTGCGCCTTGGCGTCGTGCTTTTCGAGGTCCACGGAGTCAGCGTACCCAAACGCGATAGATCGCGACTAGGGGTACGCGAGTGCGGGCGCGGCGCCCGGCCCCGGTCGCAACTGAGCCTTACCTCACAGGATCGGAGCCGTGGCGGCGGCATACGCTTGAGGGTGCTGTGCCAATGGAGGTCAGCCGCTGTCTGCCGAGTGAGGAATGGCCGTACACATGCCAGAGTTCGCGTACTCCGATCTGCTCCCCCTGGGGCAGGACCACACGCCCTACCGACTGGTGACCTCCGAGGGTGTCTCCACCTTCGAGGCCGACGGCCGTACGTTCCTCAAGGTCGAGCCGGAGGCGCTGCGCAAGCTGGCCGCCGAGGCGATCCACGACATCCAGCACTACCTCCGCCCGGCGCACCTCGCCCAGCTGCGGAAGATCATCGACGACCCCGAGGCGTCGGGCAACGACAAGTTCGTGGCGCTCGACCTGCTGAAGAACGCGAACATCGCGGCGGCGGGCGTGCTGCCGATGTGCCAGGACACCGGCACGGCGATCGTGATGGGCAAGCGCGGCCAGAACGTGCTGACGTCGGGCGGCGACGAGGAAGCCCTCTCGCGCGGCATCTACGACGCGTACACGCAGCTCAACCTGCGCTACTCGCAGATGGCCCCGCTCACCATGTGGGAGGAGAAGAACACCGGCTCGAACCTGCCCGCGCAGATCGAGCTGTACGCGACGGACGGCGGCGCGTACAAGTTCCTCTTCATGGCGAAGGGCGGCGGCTCGGCCAATAAGTCGTTCCTCTACCAGGAGACGAAGGCCGTCCTGAACGAGGCCTCCATGATGAAGTTCCTGGAGGAGAAGATCCGTTCGCTCGGTACGGCGGCGTGCCCGCCCTACCACCTGGCGATCGTGGTGGGCGGTACGTCGGCGGAGTTCGCGCTCAAGACCGCGAAGTACGCCTCCGCGCACTACCTCGACGAGCTGCCGACCGAGGGCTCGCCGACCGGGCACGGCTTCCGTGACGAGGAGCTGGAGCAGAAGGTCTTCGAGCTGACGCAGAAGATCGGGATCGGCGCGCAGTTCGGCGGCAAGTACTTCTGCCACGACGTGCGCGTGGTGCGGCTGCCCCGGCACGGCGCCTCGCTGCCCGTCGCCATCGCCGTGTCCTGCTCGGCGGACCGCCAGGCGGTCGCGAAGATCACGGCCGAGGGCGTGTTCCTGGAGGAGCTGGAGAAGGACCCGGCGCGGTTCCTGCCGGAGACGACGGACGAGCACCTGGACGAGTCCGGTGACGTGGTGCGGATCGACCTCAACCAGCCGATGGACGACATCCTGGCGGAGCTGACGAAGTACCCCGTCAAGACCCGTCTCTCGCTGACCGGGCCGCTGGTCGTGGCGCGCGACATCGCGCACGCCAAGATCAAGGAGCGGCTGGACGCGGGCGAGGAGATGCCGCAGTACCTCAAGGACCACCCGGTGTACTACGCGGGCCCCGCGAAGACGCCGGAGGGTTACGCGTCCGGCTCCTTCGGTCCGACGACGGCCGGGCGCATGGACTCCTACGTGGAGCAGTTCCAGGCGGCCGGCGGGTCCAAGGTGATGCTGGCGAAGGGGAACCGGTCGGGGCAGGTGACTGCGGCGTGCGACGCACACGGGGGGTTCTACCTGGGGTCCATCGGCGGGCCCGCCGCGCGGCTCGCTCAGGACTGCATCAAGAAGGTGGAGGTCGTCGAGTACGAGGAGTTGGGGATGGAGGCGGTGTGGAAGATCGAGGTCGAGGACTTCCCGGCGTTCATCGTCGTCGACGACAAGGGCAACGACTTCTTCCAGGCGCCTGCTGAGCCGCCTACGTTTTTGAGTATTCCGGTGCGGGGTGCGGTGCAGTAACCGGGGTTTTGGCCCCACCCCGCCCCTTCACCTAGACCCTCCGGGGGTGGGTGGGGGGCGGGGGTGGGTTTCCCGGGGGCTGCGCCCCCGGACCCCGTTTTGCGGGGCCTGCGGCCCCTGCGCCCCGCTTCGTTTGTCTGCGGGTCCGCTGTGGCTGGTCGCGCAGTTCCCCGCGCCCCTTGAATGCTCGGCTTCGCCCTCGCCCGCACCCCCTAGGGGCGCGGGGAACTGCGCGAGCAACCGGCCACCGACCCGCGGACGAACTCAGGGGGCCCGGGGGCGAAGCCCCCGGCAGCCCGCCCCGACCCACCACCCGGCCGCCCGCCAGAGGGCTTCAGGGAACGGGCGGGGTGGGGGGCCTCTCCAGGAATGCCAGGCGCGCCCGCTTCTCCGGTTTCTGGACTTCCTCCCCCAGCACGAACCCCGACCGCACCATCCGCTCGATCGACTTCACGTTGCGGACGTCCGGTTCCACCACGATCCGCTGGTGGGCGGGGTCGGAGAGGACGTAGTCGATCAGAGACTTCATCAGCGCGCCCGTGAAGCCGGGGCGCGGCGTGCCCGGGGCGGGGGCCACCAGGATGTGGATGCCGACGTCGCCGGGGCGCACCTCGTAGCACTCCCCCAGCGGATCCGCCGCCGGCTCGTACGTCTGGAACAGCCCCACCGGCTCGTCGTCCAGCAGGAGCAGGAACGCGTGGTGGGTGGGGAGGGAGTCCACGTACGCGTAGGTCTCCTCCACGTACGCGCGGTCCGCGTCCAGCATCCCCCAGAAACGTGCCCGCTCCTGGGTGACCCACGAGTGGACCAGGTCCGCGTCGTGCGAGGGGTCCAGCCGACGCAGCCGGACCGTTCCGAAGCCGGGCGCCTTCTCCTCGTACACGTAGGTGCTCCGCTCGTACACCGTCTCTCTCCTCAGCTCGCTCCAGTCGGTCACGACCCGCGCCAGTTCCCCTTGCGCCCACAGCCGCAGCTGGTCCCGGTGGTGGGGGCTGTCCGGGGCGCCGGACGCGCCGAACGGGACCACCCAGAGGCTGTCCTCGCGGCGGGCCAGGTCCCAGACGTACCGCGCGGCCGGGCCGCGGGCGGCGCGGTGTGTGAGGCCGGGGACGCTGCTGGTGGACAGGACGCAGTCGTGGTCGCCCGCCAGGCCCGGCCACTCCTCCGGTACCGGCAGTGCCTGCCAGGGCGCCAGCCGGTGCGCCTCGCCCCAGGGGCCGAACTCCTCCCCCTCGGACGCCACTTCCTCCAGCGCCGCCCGCACCAGCTCCGCCCGGTCGAGCTCCGGCAGCATCGGCGTCGTCAGGATCGTCTCCAGCGCGAACGCGATCCTCGGCGTCAGCGCCAGCCAGGGCAGGAACAGGTCGGGCAGGGGCGGGAGTTCGGCGAGGTCCGCGAAGGACGGGTGGGCCGCCAGAGCCCGTACCACCCGCTCGCGCACCGTCGCGTACGCCATCGCGTCCGTCGAGTCCGCCTCCATGCGGCGGTCCCAGCTCGTCAGACGGTCCCGCAGGGCCTCCGCCCGGGGGGTCAGGCCCTTGAGCTCCGCCAGGAGTCCCAGCAGCGGGCGCGCCGACGCCAGGTCCGTGTCCAGGAGGATCGCCGACATCTCCGGCGCCGTCCAGGACCGCGAGGCGGCCAGCAGGGCCGCTATGCGGTCCGCGCGGTACGGGGGCGCGAACTCGACGCCCAGCGGCCCCGCCAGGCCCCGCTGGTTGGCCATCACGGCCGTCCCGGACACCTCCTCGCGCGGCATCGGGGCCCAGCCCGTCCAGGCGTGGGCCGCCTCCCACGCCGGTACGACCCGTACGCGGTTGACGGGGTGGCGCAGCGGTACGCGGCCCGCCACGCGGTGCAGATGGCCGCCCTGGGTGTCGGCGGCCTGGACCACGTTGACCGGCTCGACCCACTCGTCGAAGGCGCGGTCGACGTCGTCGGCGGTCCGGGCCCGCAGCAGCGCCGGGAGCGCGGCGAAGCCGAGGGCGGAGGTGACGCGGGGCGGGTGGCGCAGGCTGATGGCGTCGGCCGCGTCGGGGCCGCCGATGATCACCGGGCCCCGGTCCGTCTCGACCACCTCGACCGTCACCGGGGCCGCGCCCGCCACCTCCACCGTCTCGACGTGGACGGACGCCGGGGCCCAGCCGTCGGGGCCGAGCGCGGTCACGTCCGTACCGTCGCGGCGCAGGCGTTCGCGGTACAGGTCCTGGTAGTCGGCCATGGAGTTGGTGATGGCCCAGGCGACCGAGCCGGTGTGGCCGAAGTGGGCGATGCCGGGGACGCCGGGGACGGCCAGGCCCACCACGTCGAACTCCGGGCAGGAGAGGCGGATCTGCTGGTAGACGCCGGGGTCCTCGATGAAGCGGTGCGGGTCGCCCGCGATGATCGCGGCGCCGGTGGCGGTGTGCTCGCCGGTGACCAGCCAGCCGTTGGAGCCGGAGGTGCCGGGGCCGTCGGTGGCGAACAGCTCCACCGCGTCCGGGCCGAGGACGGCGACCGCGCGCTCGCGCCAGAGCTTGGTGGGGAAGCCCGCGAACAGGATGTGGGTGGAGAGCCAGACGCCCAGCGGGGTCCAGGGCTCCCAGCGGCCGGGCGCCAGGCCGGTCCGGGCGAAGCCGGACGGCTCGGCGGCCCCCGCGTCCGGCGCGTCGGGCCGCCCGGCCCCCGCCCCCTGAGCGAGCCCGTCGTTGACCCCCGCCACGTACGCCGTGACCCAGTCCGCCGTCTCCGCGTCCAGCGCCTCGAAGCACCGGCGGGCCGTGTCGGCCAGGCGGGCGCGGCGGGCGAAGACGTCCCAGCCGACCGCGTCGGGGCCGAGGAAGGCGGCCGTGGTGCCCTGCACCCGGTGCCGTTCGACCTCCAGCTGCCAGGCCCGGTCGACTGCGGTGGCCCGGCCCTGGGCGTACGCCAGCTCGCGGGCGTCGGCCGCCCGAAGGTGCGGGACTCCCCAGGTGTCGCGATAGACCTCGGCGCTCACGCCCGATCCCCTCCCTGTAAGTTAGGTCAGCCTAACCTAAAGGGAGGGGCGGTCATGCGGTGGCCCGCGTTACGCGAAGCGCTGCGACGGGGAGCCGTCGCACGGGCGCAGCGTCAGCGGGTCCCTGGCCGCGGCCAGCGTGGCGCACAGCCCGGTGGCGGCCGCCGGGCGCAGGGTGGCGCCGTCGCGGACGAATTCCTGGTTGGCGCCGCCGTGGCAGTTCCAGATGATCAGCCTGGCCCCGGCCGAGTAGTTCGCGCCCGGCACGTCCAGGCAGCGGTCCTGGGTGAGCTGGGTGTGGAGCGACTTGCGGGCGCCGTCGTACCACCAGCCCTGGTTGCGGCCGCCGTGGCAGTCCCAGCCGACGACGGCGGTGTTGTTGGCACTGGACGCGCCGCTCACGTCGAGGCAGGAGCCGGTCGCCGCGCCCTTCAGCGGTTGGTACGCGTCGTCCCAGGCGAGCGGGTAGAGCACCGGCGAGCCGGTGGACGCGGGGTCGGCGCAACTGGCCTCGCGCAGGCCCGAGTCGTAGATCTGGGTGAGGCAGGACGCGAAGGCGCCGTGGCCCCGGTAGTTGGGGTGGAAGGACTGGCGGACGGAGTTGGAGTCCGGCAGGCCCGGCTTGGACAGGTCGATGTAGAGGCCGCGCGCCCAGGTGTCCTCCATGCACACCTCGTGGCCGTTGAAGAGCCGCGAGTTGTCGAGGTAGACGGCGCCGGTGTCGGCCGCCGCCTTGCGCATGCCCCGCTCGAAGGCCGGGACGGCGGTGTTGCGGCCCCACACGGTGTCGGAGTCGTAGCCGAGGCCGCCGCACACCAGCTTGCCGGGGAAGCTGGGGTTGTCATGGAAGTCGGGGCCGATCGGGCTCGGGTAGCCCATCACGACCAGCTTGTAGTCGCCGTCGGCGTACCCGGCGTCGCGCATCACGCTCTTCAGGTCGTTGACGGTCGCCTCGACCTTGGGCACCAGACCGTCCACCCGCGCCTGCCAGCCCGGCGCGTACTTGGACTCGCAGGGGCCCTGGAGCAGCAGGTACCGCTCCACGCAGTCGGTCATCACCGGGCCGAACTGGAGGTCGTCGTTGGCCCCGGCGACCAGCAGCACCATCTTGATGCGGGTGTTGCGGGCCTTGATGGCCAGGCTGTCGCTCTGGACCAGCTCGTCCGCGTACTGCTTCGAGCCGCCTATCCGGATGTTGCCGGTGTACGCGCCCGAACAAGCCACGTTGTACGTCTCGTCGACGGGGATCTGGGTGCGGTGGATCGCGGAGTCGGGCGCCCGGTGGCACCAGTTGTCGGGGCCGTTGGTGCCGGCCTCATAGGTGCCGACGCCCTCGCCGGAGATCTCGCTGTCGCCGAGCGAGATCAGCCCCGTTCTCCGCTGGTCCATGGGCCGCTCGGCGGAATCCCCGTACAGCTTGAGCGCCTCGGCGGCGCGGATCCTCTCCAGCTCGGGCGGAAGGGGGGTGGACTGGACCGTCGCCGCGGGTGCGGCCGCGGCCGTCGCCGTCATTCCCCCGAACGCGGCCGCCGCGGCCACGGCGGCCGCGAACGTACAGCGAAGTCTGTTCCTGGTGCGCCTCATTGCGCCTCCCCGGTATCTGTTGCTGCTGGGGGTACGGGGGTCGTCCCCCGGAAGAAAGCAGCCCACCGGTATTTACTGGCCAGTAGGGCCGATTGGGAATAGCTAGAACAAGACAAGTGCTCATCTTTATCAGGAGGTTCAGGGATATGAACGAGACTGAGTACCGCGTCGAGCACGACTCCATGGGCGAGGTGCGGGTCCCCGCACACGCCAAGTGGCGGGCCCAGACGCAGCGGGCGGTGGAGAACTTCCCCGTCTCCGGACAGCGCCTGGAGCGCGCCCACATCGAGGCGCTGGCCAGGATCAAGGCGGCCGCGGCCAAGGTCAACGCCGAACTGGGCGTGCTGGACGAGGACATCGCGGGGGCCGTCCAGGCGGCGGCCGCGGAGGTCGCCGAGGGGCGCTGGGACGAGCACTTCCCGGTCGACGTCTTCCAGACCGGCTCGGGCACCTCGTCCAACATGAACATGAACGAGGTCGTGGCGACCCTGGCGAGCGAGCGCCTCGGCCGGGACGTCCACCCCAACGACCACGTCAACGCCTCGCAGTCGTCCAACGACGTCTTCCCCTCCTCCATCCACATCGCCGCGACGGCGGCCGTCACCGGCGATCTGATCCCGGCTCTTGAGCACCTCGCCGAGGCCCTGGAGCGCAAGGCGGCCGAGTTCGCGGACGTGGTCAAGTCCGGGCGTACGCATCTGATGGACGCCACCCCCGTCACCCTCGGCCAGGAGTTCGGCGGCTACGCGGCGGCGATGCGGTACGGCGTGGAGCGGCTGCGGGCCTCGCTGCCCCGGCTCGCCGAGCTGCCGCTGGGCGGCACCGCGGTGGGCACCGGCATCAACACCCCGCCCGGGTTCTCCGCGGCCGTGATCGCGGAGGTGGCGCGCTCGACCGGCCTGCCGCTCACCGAGGCCCGCGACCACTTCGAGGCGCAGGGCGCGCGGGACGGGCTCGTGGAGACCTCCGGCCAGCTCCGCACGGTCGGCGTCTCGCTCACCAAGATCTCCAACGATCTGCGCTGGATGGCGTCCGGGCCGCGCACCGGACTGGCCGAGATCAGCCTGCCCGACCTCCAGCCGGGCTCCTCGATCATGCCCGGCAAGGTCAACCCGGTCATCCCGGAGGCCGTGCTGATGGTCGCGGCGCAGGTCACCGGCAACGACGCGACGGTGGCGGCGGCGGGCGCGGCCGGCAACTTCGAGCTGAACGTGATGCTCCCGGTCATCGCCAAGAACCTGCTGGAGTCGGTGCGGCTGCTGGCCAACGCCTCCCGGCTGCTCGCCGACCGCACCGTCGACGGGATCACCGCGAACCGCGAGCGGGCGCGGGAGTACGCGGAGTCCTCGCCCTCGGTCGTCACCCCGCTCAACAAGTACATCGGGTACGAGGAGGCGGCGAAGGTCGCCAAGAAGTCGCTGGCCGAGCGGCGGACCATCCGCGAGGTGGTCCTGGAGGGCGGCTATGTGGAGCGCGGCGACCTCACCGAGGCGCAGCTGGACGAGGCGCTGGACGTGCTGCGGATGACCCGGCCGTGAGGCGCGGACGCGGGCGCCGCCGGGACCTGGCGCGATGACCGGGCGGTGACCGCGGCCGTGACGCGGGTCGCAGCGCGGTCTTGACCGTGCTCCTAAGATCTGCGCATGACAGGTACCGGAGGCATGCACCACTGGGCGCCGGGGGACCAGATCCTCTGGCGCTACCGCGGCAATGCCCCCGACCTGAAGAGCCGCGTCCACATCTGCCGCCCGGTCACCGTCGTCCAGGACACCGACGAACTGCTCGCGGTGTGGATGGCGCCGGGCACCGAGTGCGTCAAGCCCGTGCTCGCGGACGGCACCCCCGTCCACGAGGAGCCGCTGGCGACCCGCTACACCGCCCCGCGCACCACGGAGCGCGCGCGCTGGTTCGGCACCGGAGTGCTCAAGCTGGCGCGCCCCGGCGATCCCTGGTCGGTCTGGCTGTTCTGGGAGCGGGGCTGGCGCTTCCGGAGCTGGTACGTGAACCTGGAGGAGCCGCGCACGCGGTGGTCGGGCGGGATCGACTCCGAGGACCACTTTCTCGACATCTCCGTCTACCCGGACCGCACTTGGCAGTGGCGGGACGAGGACGAGTTCGCGCAGGCCCAGCGGGTGGGACTGATGGACGCGGCCCAGGCCCGGCGGGTGAGGGCGGCCGGGGCGGCGGCGGTCGAGGTGATCCGCGCGTGGGGCAGGCCGTTCTCGGACGGGTGGGAGGAGTGGCGGCCCGATCCGCGATGGCCGGTTCCGGCACTACCGGCGGATTGGGATCGCACCCCGGCGCATATGCCGTCGTGAGACCCTTGATGCGCCCCCGGGGTTCAAACGTAGGATCGTCCTCCGCAAGGCTGCGCATCGACAACGAGGGAACCCAGGGCGCAAATTGACCGTATGTCACCTCAAGGGGGGTCGGGACGTGAGGGGTGTCGCGGCCGCCCATGGAGCGGGTATACCGCACGAAGCGACTGCCTCGCGCATCCCTGCCCTGCCCCCAGCACGGTGGATGTCTCACTCCGGACGGACGGAACCCGACGCGTGACGGAGCATCAGCCCACTTCGCACGAGAGCCGGCACCAGGAGCAGCTGGCCCGGCCTCCTGAGGCGGCCCGGCCGCGCCCGGACGAGCCGGGTGCGGGCTCCGCCGCGCACTCCGCCGTGCCCGCCCGGCGCGGCCAGGCCCGCGCGGCCACCGCGTCGGTCCCCGGCCAGCCCGAACCCGGCTCGCGCGACCTCGCCCGCGACCTGGGCGCGGCGGCGACCGCGGGCGCGATGGGGGTGCCTCCGGGACGCGGCCCCGCCGAGCCCCCGGGCGACGGTCTGCCCGGCGGCCCGGCCTCCGGCGCGCCCGGCGCCGGCAGCGGCGGCGAGGTGCCCGGCGGCGGGGACATCGCGGCCGTGGCCCGCCGCGAGGGCGACCGGCTCCGGTTCGTGGGCGCCGCGACCCGCCGGATCGCGCGCGGCATAGACCTCGACGAGATCGTGCTGGGGCTGTGCCGGGCCACCGTCCCGACGTTCTCGGACGCGATACTCGTGCATCTGCGCGACCCGCTTCCGGTCGGGGACGAGCGGCCCGCCAGCCCCTTCGTGCTGCGGCTGCGCCGAACCGACCGGTTGCGTTTAGTGGACGAGTCCCTGCAGGAGCCGGAGGCGATCGACGCCCTGTCCCTGCTGAACGCCCAGACCGACCTGACCCCGGCCGCCGAGCTCTGCGAGGTGCGCACCGGCGGCGCCCTCGCCGAGGTGCTGCGCGGGGTGCGGCCGGTCTTCGGCGACTCCGTACCCGCCCGGCTCGCCCTGGCCGAGCTGCTGGGCCCGGACCGCCCGGTCCCCGGCGGCCACCGGACGATACTCGCCCCGCTCCGGGGCCGGCGCCGGGTGATCGGCGCCGCCGTCTTCGTCCGCGGCCTGGAGCGGCCCGCCTTCGAGGCGAACGACCTACTGGTGGCGGCCCAGCTGGCCACCCACACCGCGCTCGGCATCGACAAGGCCGTGCTGTACGGGCGCGAGGCGTACATCGCGGACGAGCTCCAGCGGACCATGCTGCCGGACTCGCTGCCCCAGCCGACCGGCGTGCGGCTCGCCTCGCGCTACCTGCCGGCCGCCGAGACCGCCCGGGTGGGCGGCGACTGGTACGACGCGATCCCGCTGCCCGGCAGCCGGGTCGCGCTGGTCGTCGGCGACGTGATGGGCCACTCGATGACCTCGGCCGCGATCATGGGCCAGCTGCGCACCACCGCGCAGACCCTGGCCGGGCTCGACCTGCCGCCGCAGGAAGTGCTGCACCACCTCGACGAGCAGGCCCAGCGGCTCGGCACCGACCGGATGGCGACCTGCCTGTACGCGGTGTACGACCCGGTCGCCCACCGGATCACCATCGCCAACGCCGGGCATCCGCCGCCGGTCCTGCTGCACCTGGGCGGGCGCGCCGAGGTGCTGCGGGTGCCCCCGGGCGCGCCGATCGGCGTGGGCGGGGTCGACTTCGAGGCGGTCGAGCTGGACGCCCCGGCGGGCGCCACCCTGCTGCTGTACACCGACGGCCTGGTGGAGTCCCGGCTGCGGGACGTGTGGACCGGAATCGAACAGCTGCGCGAGCGCCTGGCCGCCACCGCCCAGCTGACCGGCCCGGACCACCCGCCGCCCCTTGAGGCGCTCTGCGACGACGTCCTGGACATGCTGGGACCCGGCGACCGGGACGACGACATCGCGCTGCTCGCGGCCCGCTTCGACGGGATCGCGCCGAGCGACGTGGCGTACTGGTTCCTGGACCCGGAGGACTCGGCGCCCGGCCGGGCCCGCCGCCTGGCCCGGCGCGCCCTGGACCGCTGGGGCCTTCAGGAGCTCACGGACTCGGTGGAGCTGCTGGTCAGCGAGGTCGTCACCAACGCCGTGCGGTACGCGGAGCGCCCGGTGACCCTGCGGCTGCTCAAGACGGACGTCCTGCGCTGCGAGGTCGGCGACGACTCGCCGCAGCTGCCCAGGCAGCGGCGGGCGCGGGACACCGACGAGGGCGGGCGCGGTCTGTTCCTGGTGAACCGGCTGGCCAGGCGGTGGGGCGCGACCCGGCTGTCGGGCGGCAAGGTGGTCTGGTTCGAGCTGGCAACCCGCCCCTAGGGCGACAGGCCCCGGGGCCGTTCGAGGACGCCCCCAACTCCTACGAAGGCCCCCCGCCCTGACGGGTGGGGGGCCTTCGCGTCTGTCACGAGTCCGGGCTACGGCGTGTTGCCGCCGCCCTGGATGGTGCCCTGGGCGGCCCCGCCGTCGGTGGTGCCCGTGGTCGCTCCGCCGTCGGTGGTGCCGGTGGTGGTACCGCCGTTGGTCTGGCCCGTGGTGGTACCGCCGTTGGTCTGGCCGGTGGTGGTGCCGCCGTTGGTCTGGCCCGTGGTGGTGCCCCCGGTGGTGGGTTTGCCGCCAGTGGTGCCGCCGGTCGTCGGCGTACGCGTCGGGGTGTGGCTCGGCGTGTGCGAGGGCGTCCGGCTCGGGGTGTGCGACGGGGTGCGCGAGGGCGTGTTGGACGGGGTCCCCGACGGCGTGCTCACCGGGGTCTCGTCGGGCTGCTTGGCCGCGCCCTGGTCGGTGTCCAGGTCGAAGTCGGACTCGCCGCTGCCCACCGCGTCGAAGGTGTAGGCGGCCCAGATCTTCGCCGGGATGCCGCCACCGTTGATACGGCCGTTGGCGGGACCCTCGTTGCCGGTGGCACCCGCGATGCTCACCTGGCCGCCCTTGGGCACCGTGTGCCCGTCCACCTTGCGCGGCTCGGCGGCCTCGCCCCACAGACCGACGGAGGTCACCAGCGACGGCGTGTAGCCGGTGAACCAGGCCGACTTGTTGTCGTCGGAGGTACCGGTCTTGCCCGCGACCTGCTGCCCGTCGCGGTTGGTCGCGTCCCGCACCGACCGCTTGGCCGTACCGTCGTCGACCACGCCGGTCAGCACCGAGGTGACGGCGTCGGCCGCGTCACGGCTGATCACCTGGTCGCCGATCGGGTCCGGCTTGTTGTACTTGGCTTCCTTGTGCTGGGCCGACTTGACGATGGACGGCGTGACCTTCTTGCCGTGGTTGTCCAGCGTGGCGTACGCGCCGGCCATCTCCATGGGGCTGGCGCCGTAGGAGCCAAGCGTCATGGCGGGCTCGGCACTGACGCCCTTCATGTGGTTGAGGCCGAGCGCGACGGCCGTGTCCCGCAGCTTGGGAAGTCCCACGTCCACGCCCATCTGCGCGAAGACGCTGTTGACGGACTTGTTCATCGCCGTCTGGACGGTGATGGGGCCGTAGCTCTGGTCATCCTCGTTGGGCGGGGCGTAGCCCTTGCCGCCCTCGCCCTTCACCGGGCGCTTGTTGTCACCGTTGTAGATGGTGTTGGCCCGGATCTCCTTGCCGTCCTGCGTCTCCGACTTCTCGTTGAGCGCGGCGGCCAGGATCAGCGGCTTGAAGGTCGAGGCGGGCTGGTAGGTGGCCGTCTTCGCGTTGCTGATCTGGTGCTTCATATAGTCCTGGCCGCCGTAGAGCGCGACGACCGAACCGGTCTTCGGGTCCACCGAGACGGCACCCGCCTGGATGTCCTGGTCGACCTTCCGCTTCTTGTCCAGCTTGCTGGTCAGCTCCTGCTTCACCGCGTCCTCGAGAAGCTGCTGCTTCTTGGGGTCGATGTTGAGCGTGATGGTCCAGCCGCCCTTGGCCAGGTCCGCCTCGCTGATGCCGTTGTGCACCAGCTCCTCCTTGGCGGCCCGGACCATGTAGCCGGTCTGGCCCTCCATGCCCGGGTCCGGCTTGGGCTCGATCGGCACCGGGAACTTCATCCCCGCCCGCTGGGCCGCGTCCAGCTCCTTCATCTTGACCATGTTGTCGAGGACGTAGTTCCAGCGGTTGGTCACCAGCTTCTTGCCGGTCTCGGTGGCCACCGCCCAGTCGTACTGGCTGGGCGCCTGGAGCAGTGCCGCGAGGTAGGCGCCCTGCTCGATGGTCAGCTTGGAGGAGTCCACCCCGTAGTACGCCTGCGCCGCGGCCTGGATGCCGTAGGCGTTGCGGCCGTAGAAGCTGGTGTTGATGTACCCGGCCAGGATCTCCTTCTTGTCGTACTTCTGGTCGACCTTGAGGGAGATCACCAGCTCCTTGAGCTTGCGGGTGACCGTCTGGTCCTGGCTCAGGTAGAAGTTCTTCACGTACTGCTGGGTGATCGTCGAGCCACCCTGCTTGCCCTTGCCGGAGAGGGTGTTCAGCAGGCCTCGGGCGGTGCCCTTGAAGTCGACGCCGGAGTCCTTGTAGAAGGACATGTTCTCGGCGGCGACGAAGTCCAGCTGGACCTTCTCGGGGATCTTGTCGAGCCCGACGACCTCGCGGTTGAGCTGTCCCGTACGCGCGATGATCTTGCCGTTGGAGAGCTTGTAGACGTTGCTCTCCAGCTGCGCCTGGGCGTTCGCCTCGGGGATGGGCGTCATCAGGTAAATGATGTAGAAGCCGCCCATGGCGAGCAGGACGAGGCCGAAGAAGGTGCCGAGCATCTTCTTCCAGGTGAAGAGCCTGCGTATCCGCCCGCCCTTCTTCTGCTCGGTGGTCCGGCGCGCCCCGCGCTGCCGGGCCCGCCGCTCTTCCGCTCGGCCCATAACCTCAGTCGCTCGCCTTCTTGACTCGCCAGATCAGCTCAGAAAACTAACACCGCACGTGTGGACAAAGAGGAGCCCATCACGTCTTTTCCGTACGTGAGAATCAGCACCCAGCCCATGGGAACCGACTGACAAACAGCCCCCAAGGTTGCCAGAAGCCAGGATCCTGCCCGTTTTTGCATGGGAATGTCATGTTCCCCCGGCCTCTATGCACCAGGGGTATACACACCGCGTATACCTAGTGCGTATAGTCCTCCTCATGTCACTCGGCTCGTCCTCCGGTCCGTCGTCCGGCCCCCTGCTCAGCGCGAGCGGGCTGCGCAAGGCCTTCGGCTCCACGCCCGCCCTCGACGGCGCGGACTTCGCCCTCTCCCCCGGCGAGGTCGTCGCGGTCATGGGCCCTTCGGGGTCCGGCAAGTCCACGCTGCTGCACTGCCTGGCCGGGATCGTCCGGCCCGACGCGGGGACCATCACATACGACGGGCGGGACGTGACCGCGATGAACGACGCCCGGCGCTCGGCGCTGCGCCGCCGCGACTTCGGGTTCGTCTTCCAGTTCGGCCAGCTGGTGCCCGAGCTCACCTGCGCCGAGAACGTGGCGCTGCCGCTGCGGCTCGACGGGGTGCGCCGCAAGGACGCCGACCGCGCGGCGCTGCACTGGCTGGAGCGCCTTGAGGTCGACTCCGTGGCCCGGCGGCGGCCCGACCAGATATCCGGCGGCCAGGGCCAGCGCGTCGCCGTCGCCCGCGCCCTGGCCACCGCGCCCCGCGTGGTCTTCGCCGACGAGCCGACCGGCGCCCTGGACTCGCTCAGCGGCGAACTGGTGATGCGGCTGTTCACCGAGGCCGCCCGGGACACCGGCGCGGCCGTGGTCCTGGTCACCCACGAGGCCCGGGTCGCCGCCTACTCGGACCGGGAGATCACCGTCCGCGACGGCCGCTCCCGCGACTTCACCCTCGCCCCGGCCGGCACCCGGTGAGCCGCCGCGTCCGCGAGCTGGCGCTCGGCGCCAAGTTCGCCTTCACCGGCGGCCGCGAGGGCTGGATCCGTACGCTGCTGACCGCGCTCGGCGTCGGGCTCGGCGTCGCCCTGCTCTTCGCCGCGGCCTCGATCCCGCACGTCAACCAGGCGAGCAGCGCGCGCGGGGACGCCCGGGTGCCCGCCGCCTCCGGCAGCAAGAAGCCGTTCGCGCGCACCGACAGCTCGGTGCTCTTCGCCATGGTGGGCACCGACTACCGCGGCGAGTCCATCGGCGGGCTCCTGCTGCGCCCCGAGGGAAGGCACCCCGCCGTGCCGCCCGGTCTGAGCGCGCTGCCCGGCCCCGGCGAGATGGCCGCCTCCCCCGCGCTGCGCGACCTGCTCGACTCGCCGAAGGGCGAGCTGCTGCGCGACCGGCTCCCGTACAAGATCACCGCGAGCATCGGCGACGCCGGGCTGCTCGACCCCACCGAGCTCTTCTTCTACGCGGGCAGCTCCACCCTCGACCAGGCGAGCGGCGCCACCCGCACCAGCGGGTTCGGCGGCGAGGTCGAGAAGCTGCCGCTCAACCCGGTCCTGGTGGCGCTCACCGTGGTGACCTGCGTGGTGCTGCTGCTCCCGGTGATCATCTTCATCGCCACCGCCGTACGGTTCGGGGGCGAGCGCCGCGACAAGCGGCTCGCGGCGCTGCGGCTGGTCGGCGCGGACACCGGGATGACCCGGTGGATCGCGGCCGGGGAGGCGCTGGCGGGCTCGGCGCTCGGCCTGCTGGTCGGCACGGTCCTCTTCCTCTTCGGCCGTGAACTCATCGGCGGCGTCCGGTTCTGGAGCTTCGCGGCCTTCCCCGCCGACTTCACCCCGGCCCCGGCGCTCGCTGTGCTCGTCCTGCTCGCCGTGCCGCTGGCGGCCGTGGTGGTCACGCTCTTCACGATGCGCTCGGTGGCCGTCGAACCGCTGGGCGTCGTCCGGATCACCAGGCCCCGCGGGCGACGGGTGTGGTGGCGGCTGCTGCTGCCCGCGGCCGGGGTCGCCGTCCTCGCCCTGTCCCCCAAGGCGGGCGTGGACCAGGGCGTGACCGACCCGAACCTCGTCGCCGTCGGCGCGATCCTCACCCTGACCGGCATCGCGACCCTGCTGCCGTGGCTGGTGGAGGCGGCGGTCGCCCGGCTGCGCGGCGGCCCGGTCGCCTGGCAGCTGGCGATACGCAGGCTCCAGCTCGGCGGCGGCTCCGCGAGCCGGGCCGTCGCGGGGATCACCGTGGCGGTGGCGGGCGCGATCTCGCTCCAGATGATGACCACCGGCATCCACGCCGACTTCGTGCGCACCACCGACCAGGACCCCAGCCGGGCCCAGATCGACGTCACGGCCGATTTCCCGAGCGGCGAGCGCGCCCAGCGGATGATCCACGACTTCCGTGCCACCCGGGGCGTCGAGGCGGTCATCGGCACCGTCGAGACCTATGTGACCCGGCCGGGCGCCTACACCGGGGACCAGCTGCGGCCCACCACCACACTGACCGTGGGCGACTGCGCCACGCTCGCGGAGCTCGCCCGCGTCGGCTCCTGCCGGGACGGCGACACCTTCGTCGTCCACCCGGCCGACGACAAGCGGCTGGGCGCGTGGGTGGACGAGACCGCGCGGCCCGGCGAGGCGATCAACCTCGACACCGCCTCCGACCACGACTCCTCGGTCAAGCCGGTCCTGTGGACGCTGCCCGCCTCGGCCCGCCAGGTCCTCTCCCGGCCCGACCCGATGGGCGAGCACCGGTACGGCATCTTCGCCACGCCCGGCGCCGTCGACGTCACCAAGCTGCCCTCGGCCGAGACCAGGGCCATGATCAGGGTCGACCGCGCGGTGCCGGACGCCGCCGAGTACGTACGCAACACGGCCGCCGCCATCGACCCGGCCATGACCGTGCGCACCATCGACAACGTCGAGCGCGACAAGCAGTACGCCAGCGTCCAGAGCGGGCTGCGGACCGGGGCGATCGCCACCATGCTGCTGATCGCGCTGAGCCTGCTCGTCTCGCAGATCGAGCAGCTGCGCGAGCGCCGCAGGCTCCTCTCGGTGCTGGTCGCGTTCGGCACCCGGCGCTCCTCGCTGGCGCTCTCCGTGCTGTGGCAGACCGCCGTGCCGGTCGTCCTCGGAGTGGTGCTCGCGGTCGCGGGCGGCACCGCGCTGGGCGTGGCCCTGCTCGACATGGTCGGCAAGGAGGTCACCGACTGGTGGCTTTTCCTGCCGCTCGCGGGCACCGGTACGGTCGCCGTCCTGGTGGTGACGCTGCTCAGCCTGCCCCCGCTGTGGCGTCTGATGCGCCCCGACGGCCTCCGTACCGAGTGACCCGACCACCGCAGACGTACAGCAGAAAGGGATCTGAGCATGTCCATCGGCCACACCCTCCTCGGACTCCTTGAGTCGGGCCCGCGCCACGGGTACGACCTCAAGCGCGCCTTCGACGAGAAGTTCGGGCACGACCGCCCGCTGCACTACGGGCAGGTCTACTCGACCATGTCGCGGCTGCTGAAGAACGGCCTCGTGGAGGTCGACGGCGTGGAGGCCGGCGGCGGCCCCGAGCGCAAGCGGTACGCGATCACCGAGGCCGGCATCACCGACGTCGAGGCCTGGCTGAAGCAGCCGGAGAAGCCCGAGCCGTACCTCCAGTCGACCCTCTACACCAAGGTCGTCCTCGCCCTGCTCACCGGCCGCAGCGCGGGCGACCTGCTGGACACCCAGCGCGCCGAGCACCTGCGGCTGATGCGCATCCTCACCGACCGCAAGCGCCGCGGCGACCTCTCCGACCAGCTGATCTGCGACCACGCCCTGTTCCACCTGGAGGCGGACCTGCGCTGGCTTGAGCTGACCGCCGCCCGCCTCGACCAGCTCGCCAAGGAGGTGCGCGCATGACGCCCGCCGGCTCCCTGCTCCTCGCCAAGGACCTGCGCAAGTCGTACGGGTCCACGCCCGCGCTCGACGGCGCGGAGTTCTCCATCCACCCCGGCGAGGTCGTCGCCGTGATGGGCCCGTCCGGCTCGGGCAAGTCGACGCTGCTGCACTGCCTGGCCGGGATCGTCACGCCCGACTCGGGCTCCATCGTCTACGACGGCCGCGAGCTGTCGTCGATGAAGGATGCGGAGCGCAGCGCGCTGCGCCGCACCGAGTTCGGCTTCGTCTTCCAGTTCGGCCAGCTGGTGCCCGAGCTGACCTGCACGGAGAACGTGGCGCTTCCGCTGCGCCTGACCGGGGTGCGCCGCAAGGAGGCCGAGCGCACGGCCCTGAAGTGGATGGAGCGCCTGGAGGTCGACGACCTCGGCGGCAAGCGGCCCGGCGAGGTCTCCGGCGGCCAGGGCCAGCGCGTCGCGGTGGCCCGCTCGCTGGTCACCTCACCGCGGGTGATCTTCGCGGACGAGCCGACCGGCGCCCTCGACTCGCTCAACGGCGAGCGCGTGATGCAGCTGCTCACCGAGGCGGCCCGGTCCGCCAACGCGGCGGTCGTCCTGGTCACCCACGAGGCCCGGGTCGCCGCCTACTCCGACCGGGAGATCGTCGTACGCGACGGAAAGTCCCGCGACATGATGCTGGAGCACTCCGTATGAACGGCCACGCGATATGAACAGGCTCCGTGACCTCACCCTGGGCGCCAGGTTCGCGCTCACCGGCGGCCGCGAGGGGTGGACGCGCACGCTGATGACGGCGATCGGCGTCGGGCTCGGTGTGGCGCTGCTGCTCGCCACCACGGCCCTGCCGGGCGCGCTCTCGGCGCGGGACGCGCGCGACAACGCCCGCAACGACTACGGCGCCGGGCAGGAGACGCCCGCGGCCGCCGACACCATGCTGATCGCCCGTACCGACACGGTCTACGGCGGCGACGAGATCCGGGGCCGCCTGGTGCAGCCCGAGGGCGACCGGGCGCCGGTGCCGCCGGGGCTGTCCGCGCTGCCCGCGCCCGGCACGATGGTGGTCTCGCCCGAGCTGCGCGACCTGCTCCGCTCGCCCGGCGGCAAGCTGCTGCGCGAGCGCGTCCCGTACAAGATCACCGGCACGATCGGCGACGCGGGACTGCTGGGCCCGCACGAACTCGCCTACTACGCGGGCAGCGACGGTCTCAAGGGGCACAAGGCGCTGGCCGGGGACCGGATGGACGTCGAGCGGATCAAGTCCTTCCCGGACAAGAAGGCGGGCGAGCCGATCGACCCGATCCTGGCGCTGCTCATCGTGATCATCTTCGTGGTGCTGCTGCTGCCGGTCGCGGTCTTCATCGCGGCGGCCGTCCGCTTCGGGGGCGAGCGCCGCGACAAACGGCTCGCGGCGCTGCGGCTGGTGGGCGCGGACAGCCGGATGACCCGCTGGATCGCGGCGGGCGAGGCGCTGGCGGGCTCGCTCCTGGGGCTCGGCCTCGGCACGGTGTTCTTCCTGATCGCCCGCCAGTACGTGGGTGAGATCACGATCGCCCGGCTCAACGTCTTCCCCTCCGACCTCAACCCCAGCGCGCTGCTGGCGCTCCTGGTGGGAGCGGCGGTGCCGGCGGCGGCGGTCGGGGTGACGCTGTTCGCGCTGCGCGGCGTGGTGATCGAACCGCTGGGTGTCGTACGGACGTCGGTGCCGCGCCCGCGGCGCCTGTGGTGGCGGCTGCTGCTTCCGGTGGTCGGACTCGGCCTGCTGGTCCCGATGTTCGACAAGGGCCGCGACACCGGCTTCTACAACCAGACGCAGGTGATCGGCGGTACGGTCCTGCTGCTCATCGGGGTCACGGCACTGCTGCCGTGGCTGATCGAGACGGTGGTGCGGCGGCTCGGCGGCGGCGGGGTCGGCTGGCAACTGGCGGTCCGACGCCTCCAGTTGAACTCGGGCTCCGCGGCCCGTCTGGTGAACGGCATCGCGGTGGCGGTGGCCGGGGCGATCGCGCTGCAGATGCTCTTCAGCGGCATCGAGGGCGACTATGTGACCTCCAGCGGCGAGGACACGGCGCGGGCCCAGCTGGTCGTCCCCATGCCGTCCACCCTGCCCAAGGCCGAACAGGAGCGCCGAGAGGCGAACGTGAAGGCGGTGCCGGGGGTGACGGGCACGACGACGCTGGGGAACGTGGGCCTGCACACGCCGGATCCGAACGACCAGAAGTACGTCGAGATGGCGGTCGGCGACTGCCGCGCCCTGCGCGAGGTGGGCGAACTGCCCTCGTGCAAGGACGGCGACGTGTTCGTGACGACGGGCGGCGAGTTCGGCGGGGAGGGCGCGGCGCCGGGCGCGAAGCTGCTCTTCGAGTCGGCGTGGGTCGGGGACCGCAAGGGCCCGGAGACCCCGTACACGGTGCCGCGCGACGCGCGCACGGTCCCGGCGCGGGTGGACCCGCTGGGCACCAAGCGGGGAGGCCTCCTGGCGACCCCCGGGGCCATGCGCAGGTTCACCAAGGTCCCGGTCTCCTACACGACCTACGTGACGACTCGGCCGGGGGACGGCCAGGTGGCCGACCGGGTGCTGAACGCGGCGTGGCGGGACGACCCGTTCACGCGGGCGCGGGCGCTCGACGCCGTCAAGACGGCCGCGAAGTTCTCCGGGGTGCGGCGCGGGCTCTACATCGGGGCCGCGGCGGTCCTGATGCTGATCGGCACGAGCCTGCTGGTCTCCATGCTGGAGCAACTGCGCGAACGCAAGCGCCTGCTGTCGTCCCTGGTCGCCTTCGGCACCCGCCGCACCACCCTGAGCTGGTCGGTCCTGTGGCAGACGGCGGTCCCGGTGGCCCTGGGCCTCACCCTGGCCTCGGGCGTGGGCCTGGGCCTGGGCGCGGTCCTGCTCCGCATGGTCGGCCACCCGATCCACGTCGACTGGCCGTCGGTGGCGGGGATGGTGGGGATCGGCGCGGCGGTGGTGCTGCTGGTGACGGCGCTGTCCTTGCCACCGCTGTGGAGGCTGATGCGGCCGGATGGGTTGCGGACGGAGTAGGGGGGCGGGTCTTCATCTGCGGGTGTGTGGTGGGTTGCTCGCGGAGCCCCTCCGGGGGTGCGGGTCTTCATCTGCGGACCGTGCTGGGTTGCTCGCGCAGTTCCCCGCGCCCCTTGAATGCCGCTGCGCGGCATCCCCTGGGGCGCCCCGCAGGGGCGTCTTCAGGGGCGCGGGGAACTGCGCGACCAGCCACAGCGAACCTGCAGACGAACGGGGGGCCGGGGGCGCAGTCCCCGGGAGACGGGCCTCCGCCACCCACCCCCCCCGGAGGGTTCAGGGAAGGGGCGGGGAGGGGCACAACCGCACCGGCAACACCCCCAGCGCTCCCCGCAAAACCCCCGCGAACTCCTCGAACTCCCCCTGCCGCGCCGCCCCCGACCGGATCGCCAGCGCCACCCGCCGCGACGGCGCCGGATCCGCGAAGTACCCGGTGACCAGCCGGTCGTTACGGGACGTCTCCACCCGCAGAGCCGTACGCGGCAGCAACGTCACCCCCAGCCCACCCGCCACCAGCTGCACCAGCGTGGACAGCCCCGCCGCCGTGGTCGTCACGGCGGCCCCCTCCTCCCGCCCCGCCTCCCGGCAGATGTCCAGCGCCTGGTCCCGCAGGCAGTGCCCCTCGTCGAGCAGCAGCAGATCCAGCTCGCGCAGAGCCTCGCGCGGCACGTCCGTACGCCCGCCCAGCCAGTGATCCTGCGGCATCACCAGCACGAAGTCCTCGTCGAAGAGCGGGAGTTCGGTCACCCCGGGCACGCCCAGCGGGACCGCGAGCAGCAGGACGTCCAGGCGCCCCGCCGCCAGCCCGTCGAGCAGCGACGACGTCTGCTCCTCGTGGACCTGGAGGTCCAGCTCGGGATACCGGTCGTGGACCAGCCGCAGCACGGTGGGCAGCAGATACGGCGCCACCGTCGGGATCACCCCGAGCCGCAGCACCCCGGTGAACGGCGCCCGTACCGCCTCGGCCTCCTCCAGGAGCGAGCCTACCGCCTCCAGGACCGCCTTCGCCCGCACGGCGAGACGCGACCCGGCGGGCGACAGGAGCACCCGGCGCGTGGTGCGCTCCAGGAGCTGCACCCCGAGCGCCTCCTCCAGCGCGGAGACCGCCCCGGACAGCGCGGGCTGGCTCATCCCGATCGCCGCCGCCGCGTCCCGGAAGTGCAGATGCTCGGCCACCGCCGCGAACGCCCGCAGCTGCGCGAGGCTCGGCTGCTTGACGGGCTTGGCCGCCGTACGGCCCCGTGGCGCGCCCGCACCGGCCGCGCCGCCCGCACCATTACTTATAGCCACTGATAAGCACCTCCGATCACGATGACCGAGTCTAGCTATTTCACTGATCAATGCCTCCTGTGGCAGCATCCGTAATCCGTCCAACCCCCAGGGAAGCCCCCAAAAAGGACCCTTCCCGATCGCAAGGAGAGCGCGTGCTCACTGTCGGTGACAAGTTCCCCGAGTTCGACCTGACCGCCTGCGTGTCGCTGGAAAGCGGCAAGGAGTTCGAGCAGATCAACCACAAGACCTACGAGGGCAAGTGGAAGATCGTCTTCGCGTGGCCCAAGGACTTCACCTTCGTGTGCCCGACCGAGATCGCCGCGTTCGGCAAGCTGAACGACGAGTTCGCCGACCGTGACGCCCAGATCCTCGGCTTCTCCGGCGACTCCGAGTTCGTGCACCACGCCTGGCGCAAGGACCACCCGGACCTCACCGACCTGCCGTTCCCGATGATGGCCGACTCGAAGCACGAGCTCATGCGTGACCTCGGCATCGAGGGCGAGGACGGCTTCGCCCAGCGCGCCGTCTTCATCGTCGACCAGAACAACGAGATCCAGTTCACGATGGTGACCGCCGGTTCCGTGGGCCGTAACCCCAAGGAGGTCCTGCGGGTCCTCGACGCCCTCCAGACCGACGAGCTGTGCCCCTGCAACTGGACCAAGGGCGAGAACACCCTGGACCCGGTCGCGCTGCTCTCCGGCGAGTGAACGGACTGACCTGACATGGCTCTCGACGAACTGAAGTCCGCCCTGCCGGACTACGCCAAGGACCTGAAGCTGAACCTCGGCTCGGTCATCGGCAACAGCGAGCTCCCGGCCCAGCAGCTGTGGGGCACGGTCCTCGCCTGCGCCATCGCCGCGCGCTCGCCGAAGGTCCTGCGCGAGCTGGAGCCCGAGGCCAAGGCCAACCTCTCCCCCGAGGCGTACACCGCCGCGAAGGCCGCTGCCGCGGTCATGGCGATGAACAACGTCTTCTACCGCACCCGCCACCTGCTCTCCGACCCGGAGTACGGCACGCTGCGGGCCGGTCTGCGGATGAACGTCATCGGCAACCCGGGCGTGGAGAAGGTCGACTTCGAGCTGTGGTCGCTGGCCGTCTCCGCGGTCAACGGCTGCGGCCAGTGCCTGGACTCGCACGAGCAGGTCCTGCGCAAGGCGGGCGTCGACCGCGAGACGATCCAGGAAGCCTTCAAGATCGCCTCGGTGATCCAGGCGGTGGGCGTCACGCTGGACGCGGAGTCCGTGCTGGCCGAGTAGGTACGTGGTTGCCTGCGGGCCGGTGGTGGGTTGCTCGCGCAGTTCCCCGCGCCCCCAAAAGCAGGCACCACGGAGCGCCGTACGTACGCGAAGGCCCCCGTCGACATCACGTCGGCGGGGGCCTTTCTCGCTGCGCAGGATGGGTGCCCCTTCAGGGGCGCGGGGAACTGCGCGACCAGCCACAGCGGACCCGCAGGCGAACGAGCACCTACTCCTCCGCCGGGGACGGCGGCGCCGCGCTCCGCAGCGCGTTCTCCCTCGCCGTGGCCCGCAGATACCCCACCACCGTGTTCGTCACCGCCACCAGCGGCACCGCCACCACCGAGCCCCCGATCCCGCCGATCAGGCCGCCCGCGGCGACCGAGAGCACCACGGCGAGCGGATGGACGCGGACCGCGCGGCCCAGAATAAACGGCTGGAGCACATGGCCCTCGATCTGCTGCACCAGGAGCACCACGGCCAGCACCATCACCGCCGTGAACACACCCTCGGTGACCAGTGCGACCACCACCGCGAGCGCGCCCGAGATCACCGCGCCCACCAGCGGGATGAAGGCGAACAGGAAGATGAAGACGGCCAGCGGCACGGCCATGGGGACGTGCAGGAAGTAGATCCCCAGGCCGATGAAGATCGCGTCGATCAGAGCCACTATCACCGTGCCCCGCACATACGCGGTGAGCGTGCGCCAGGCGCGCGGCCCCGCGCCCTCCATCGCCGGCCGGGCCTGCTCCGGGACCAGCCGCAGCACCCAGTGCCAGATGTTCTTCCCGTCGTAGAGGAGGAAGAGCGTCGAGAACATCGCCAGCAGAATGCCGGTGAGCACCTCGACGAGGACGGTCACGCCCTGGAGGCCCGCCGAGGTGATCTCGTTGGTGTTGTGGCCGATGGTGTCGCTGAGGTTCTTGGCGACCTGGTTGATCTGGTCCTCGGTGACATGGAACGGGCTGTTGAGGAGCCAGCGCTTGAGCTCCTCGATGCCCGCTCTGACCTTGTCGGAGAGCGTGTCCAGGTTGTCCATGACCTGCCAGACCACGAACCAGCCGATCAGGCCCATCACGATGAAGCCCAGGATCGCGGTGACAGCGGTCGCCAGGCCTCGGGGCAGGCCCTTGCGGGTGAGCCGGGAGACGGTCGGCTGGAGCAGCGCGGTGATGAACAGCGCGGCGACGAACGCGAGGACCACGAGCCGTACGGCGCTGATGACCCGCATCAGCACCCACAGCGTGCCCGCGAGCACGAGCAGCCGCCAGCCGATCTCGGCGGCAACCCGCATCCCCCACGGCACGGCGGCCACGGGGTCGGGCCGCGCGGCGACGGCGGGGGCGTAGGCGGGAGGTGCGGGGACGTGGTCGGGGGCGGCCTGCCGGGCGGAGCCGGTGGCGCTTTCGGCGGCTGCTTCCTCGGCCCCCGGGGCGGCGGACGCCTGCGTACGAACCGCGGCGGACGTCTGCGAGGAAGCCTCGGCGGACACCTGCGAAGGAACCCCTGCCGCTACTGCCGAACCGTCTGCCGAATCGTCACTGCTCGCCGGACGGCCCGGTTCGTCCAGGCCCGCGTCCGCCCGCGCCTCGGTCTCGACGCGGCGTTCGTCCAGCCGCTCTCCCATACGGGTCAGACCGGCGCCCAGCGCTCCGAGCAGCCCCGGCACTTTCGACATGATGCCGCCGTTTCCCTTTCCCCCGCCGCGCGTCCCCACCACTCCCCCCACCCGGAGTCGTCGCCTCCGACCGTACACGGGCAAAGCCCCTCACCGAAGGACGGCGAGGGGCTTCGAAAGGTTGAGTTGCCCTGGGCAAAGATTGTGCCCTAGTACCAGCTGTTGGCCTGCCAGAACGACCAGGCGCCACACGGGCTGTGGTAGCTGGAGTTCATGTAGTTCAGGCCCCACTTGATCTGCGTGGCCGGGTTGGTCCGCCAGTCCGAGCCCACCGAGGACATCTTGGACCCGGGCAGCGCCTGGACCAGGCCGTACGCACCGGAACTGGAGTTGACCGCGAGGTAGTTCCAGGTCGACTCGTGGTTCACGATGTTGCTGAAGCACTGGAACTGGTCGGCCGGCACGATCTGCCGGGCGATGGCCTTGACCTGCTCCACCGTGTAGGAGCTCTGCTGCGGGAACGAGGCGGGGTCGCGGGTCGCGGACCGGCTGGCGATCTGCTCCTGCTCACGCTCCTTCGCCTTCTCGTCCGCCGACTCCTTCTTGGACTTGGCGTCCTTGGCGGCCTGGAGGCGGGCGGCCTCTTCGGCGGACTTCTTCGCCGCGGCGCTCGCCTGGGCGGACTGCGCGTCCGCCTGCTGCGTCAGGGACGCGGTCTGCACCTGGGCCTGCTGGCCCGCGGGTATGTCCGCAAGAAGCGTCGTGTCGGCAGCGGTCGCCTCGACGTTGTCGTTCGAGGTGGACTGCGGCGCGCCCGAGGCAACGCCGACGACGGCACCGACGGTGGTGACCGCAGTGGCTGACGCCACCGCGAATCCCCGGACCGAGATCCGGCTCACACGGTTTCCTTCCAGCAGCGCCCGCACTGGTGACCTGACGGACGCAATCGTGCCCCTGGCTCTCTCCTCCCAACTGCTCAGGTCACGGGAGGAACTGACCCGGTGGGCAACTCCCTTGCGGGAGCGCCGCGTGGTGCTCGGGCGGCATACGGCGACGCTATTGAGTTACGAGGTACAGGTGTGCCGTATGCGGGGCCTGACGGATGCAAGACTCTGCCGGAGAGCGATGCCGCAAGGCAATTCCCCGTTGCGTGTGAAACCTCACATCCCCTCCGCCCCAGGGGTTTTGCCGGATCGGGCACACGAAAAGGCGCCGCCCGGCTAAGCTCAACGGCTTCGCGGGCGGCGCCCTTTGGGGCATACGGGATCAGATCTGGCCGTCCTCCAGCATTTCGGTCACCAGTGCGGCGATCTGCGACCGCTCGGAGCGGGTGAGGGTGACGTGCGCGAAGAGCGGATGGCCCTTCAGCTTCTCCACGACGGCGACCACTCCGTCGTACCGGCCGACCCTCAGGTTGTCCCGCTGGGCCACGTCATGGGTGAGCACCACCCGTGAATTCGCCCCGATCCGGGACAACACGGTCAGCAGGACGTTCCGTTCGAGCGACTGGGCCTCGTCCACGATCACGAACGCGTCGTGCAGGGAGCGGCCGCGGATGTGGGTGAGCGGCAGGACCTCCAGCATGCCGCGCGACGTCACCTCCTCGATCACCTCGCGCGTGGTGACCGCCGACAGCGTGTCGAACACCGCCTGCGCCCACGGGCCCATCTTCTCGGCCTCGGAGCCGGGCAGATAGCCGAGCTCCTGGCCGCCCACCGCGTACAGCGGGCGGAAGACCATCACCTTCTTGTGCTGGCGGCGCTCCAGGACCGCTTCCAGGCCCGCGCAGAGGGCCAGCGCGGACTTGCCGGTGCCGGCCCGGCCGCCCATCGACACGATGCCGACGTCCGGGTCGAGCAGCAGGTCGAGCGCGATGCGCTGCTCGGCACTGCGGCCGCGCAGGCCGAACGCCTCCCGGTCGCCCCGCACCAGCTTGACGTTGCCGTCGGCCGTGACGCGGCCCAGGGCCTTGCCCCGCTCTGACTGGAGCACCAGGCCGTTGTGCACCGGCAGGCCCGCGGCCTCCGGCACGTACAGCGTCTCCTCCTCGTAGAGAAGGTCCACCTGCTCGCCCGAGAGCGACAGTTCGGACATTCCGCTGAAGCCCGAGTCGGTGATGGCCAGTTCCGCCCGGTACTCCTCGGCGAGCAGGCCTACCGACGACGCCTTGATCCGCAGCGGCAGGTCCTTGGAGACGACGGTGACGTCGTACCCCTCGGCCTGGAGATTGCGGGCGACGGCGAGGATCCGTGAGTCGTTGTCCCCCAACCTGTAGCCGGCGGGCAGCACGCCGGGATCAGAATGGTTGAGCTCGACGCGGAGCGTGCCGCCGAGGTCGCCCAGCGGGATGGGTGCGTCGAGGCGGCCGTACCGGACCCGGAAGTCGTCGAGCAGGCGCAGGGCCTGACGGGCGAAATAGCCGAGTTCCGGATGGTGCCTCTTCGCCTCCAGTTCCGTGACCACGACGATCGGGAGCACCACTTCGTGCTCGTCGAACCGGGCCATGGCGTTGGGGTCGGCCAGCAGGACGCTGGTGTCGAGGACGTAGGTGCGCCGGTCGGGCATGCGGCGCTTTGTGCTGGTCACCACGGAAGGACGTACCCCCTCGGAAGAGGTCGGGGTGCGACGGCGTCGCGGGGGTGGGGGCCGGGCTGTGGCCACGATGCGCGGGCCGAGCTCCGGCCCTCCGCTCCGTCCGTGCACTGTGCACGCGCGTCCTGGTGCAAAGGGCCTCCCGGGTGAGCGGCCACTTCTGGCCGTTCAACTGGAGGGGGTATTCCCTCGAACAAGCGCGGCCATGCACAGGCATATGCGCTTGGTGGGGACCAAAGGGATCGACTCCCGGTCAGGACCCGTCGGAACGGATCGTGACGTGGTGGGACATGAGGGGACGGATCAGGTCCCGTACCGCCGGTGGCGCGCCGCGTAGTCGCGCAGTGCGCGCAGGAAGTCGACCTTGCGGAAGGCGGGCCAGAACACTTCGCAGAAGTAGTACTCGGAGTGAGCGGACTGCCACAGCATGAATCCGGACAGCCGCTGCTCGCCGCTGGTGCGGATCACCAGGTCCGGGTCGGGCTGGCCGCGGGTGTAGAGGTGCTCCGAGATGTGGTCGACGTCGACGATCTCGGCCAGTTCCTCGAAGCTGGTCCCCTTGGACGCGGCGTCCAGGATCAGCGAGCGGACCGCGTCCGCGATCTCCTGACGGCCGCCGTAGCCCACGGCGACGTTGACGAGTATCCCGCCGACGTCATGGGTGGCCTGCTCGGCCTCCTTGAGTACCGACTGCGTCCGCGCGGGCAGCAGGTCCATCGTGCCGACGTGGTGGACGCGCCAGCGGCCGTCCGCCGCCAGATCGCGCACCACGCCCTCGATGATGCCCAGGAGCGGGACCAGCTCGTTGTCGGGCCGGTCCAGGTTGTCCGTGGACAGCATCCAGAGCGTCACGACCTCGACGTCCGTCTCGGCACACCAGCCGAGCAGCTCGTGGATCTTGCTCGCGCCCGCCTGGTGCCCCTGTTCGGGGCTGCCGCCGGACGCCTTCGCCCAGCGCCGGTTCCCGTCCAGGATGACGCCGATGTGCTTGGGCACCTGGTCGTGGTCGAGGCGGCCTTCCACCCGGCGTGCGTAGAGCCCGTACACCAGGTCGCGCAAGTTCACCGATTCCACCCTCTCGATTGCTTCCGGGGGCCGCCGCGGCATCGCACGGCCCTCGCCCAGTGCCTGACGGGCCTGGGGGCACCCCCGAGGAAGGCACAGTACTGCGGACGGGTCACAGCGGCCCAACTCGGCCTGTCACAAGTCCGTGATAAGCAGGGAAACGTGACTGAATCACTCCCCCTCCACTACCTGGCCGCCGAGCACCGCTACGACTCCATGGAGTACCGGCGGACCGGCCGCAGCGGCCTCAGGCTGCCCGCGCTCTCCCTGGGCCTGTGGCACAACTTCGGCGACGACCGCTCCCTGGAGTCGCAGCGCGCGATCCTGCGCCGCGCCTTCGACCTCGGTGTCACCCACTTCGATCTGGCCAACAACTACGGCCCGCCGCCCGGCTCAGCCGAGCTCAACTTCGGGAAGATTTTCGGCCAGGACTTCCGGGCGTACCGGGACGAGCTGATCATTTCCACCAAGGCCGGATATCTGATGCACCCGGGCCCGTACGGAGAGTGGGGCTCCCGCAAGTACCTGCTGTCCTCGCTGGACGCCTCGCTGCGCCGGATGGGCCTGGACCACGTCGACATCTTCTACTCGCACCGCTTCGACCCGGAGACCCCGCTGGAGGAGACGATGGGCGCGCTGGCGTCCGCCGTCCAGCAGGGCAAGGCGCTGTACGTGGGCGTGTCCTCGTACACCAGCGAGCAGACCGCCGAGGCCGCGCGGATCCTCAAGGAGATGGGCGTCCCGGCGCTCATCCACCAGCCGTCGTACTCGATGATCAACCGCTGGACGGAGGACGACGGGCTGCTCGACACGCTCGAAGAGGCGGGGATGGGCTGCATCTCCTTCGTGCCGCTGGCGCAGGGGCTGCTCACCAATAAGTACCTGAAGGGCATCCCGGAGGGCTCGCGGGCCACCCAGGGCAAGTCGCTCGACCCGCAGCTGCTCAGCGACGAGGTGACCCGGCGGCTGAACGGGCTGAACGACATCGCCGCCCGGCGCGGCCAGTCGCTGGCCCAGCTGGCGATCGCCTGGGTGCTGCGCGACCCGCGGATGACGTCGGCGCTGATCGGCGCGTCCAGCGTGAAGCAGCTGGAGGAGAACGTGGCGGCGCTCGCCGGACCGCCGCTGACGGCCGAGGAGTTGAAGGAGATCGACACCTTCGCCGTGGACACCGCGGGCACCAACATCTGGGCCGGGCGCGGCTGATCACCCCGGTGATCGCCAACTGACAGCGGATCCACAGGAACCGGCACCGAGCGGTGCCGACGAAAAACGGGCCGGTCCGTGGGGGGGATACGGACCGGCCCGAGGGGGGGTTTCCACCATAACCCTTCGTAAGTGGTCCTGGGTGCCACGGCATGCCGAAACTACGCTCCGAAACCGCGGGGGCACTGAGGAGGCACCCCCCACGGCTGACCCACAAGGGGGACCCGATGCCGGAACGCTTCTTTGACCGTGCAGGTCAGGGCGGTGCGGACCGGCTCAGGCCACACTGCGTGAGCCGGTCTTCACCTCCAGGATCCACTCCATGTGTGCCTCACCCCACTCACCCAAGGGGGTGAGTGCCGTGTTGAGCGCCTGGCCGCGCGGCGTCAGCGAGTACTCCACCCGGGGCGGCACCTCCCCGTAGACCTCGCGGTGGACGATCCCGTCGGTCTCCAGCTCGCGCAGCTGCTGGACGAGGACCTTCTCGGTGACGCCCTCGACCCGGCGCCTGAGCTCGCCGAAGCGGTACGTGCCGTCGTGCAGCGCCCACAGGATCAGCGGCTTCCACTTCCCGCCGACCACGTCCACCGCCGCGTCGAGCCCGCAGCTGTAGCTGACGTCGCCCTTGGTGTGCCTGCCCATGGATCTCCCTCGTCTCGTACGTCCGTCGCCGTCCTCAACGTCTGAGCAGGGTGATTCCGTCCCGCTGGGCCACGACCCGGTACCCGTAGGCCTGCTCCGCCTTGGCCAGCTCGGCTTCCTGACGGTCCTTCGGGTAGGGCCAGTAGCCCGGTGGGTAGGGCCAGGACTCGGCGGGCACCCGGTCGTAGAGGATCCACTGGGCGGTCGGCGGGGGCACCGCCGCGCCGGTGTCGTACAGCCGCCAGTGGACCGGGTAGGTCGGGAAGAGCACCACGTCGGTACGGGAAGTGAGCTGGGGCACCAGGCGGTTGGAGGCGGCGACGGTGGCGCCGTCGGGGATGCGGCGCAGCAGGTCGCGGGCGGCGGCGATGTGCGCGGTGGAGCGCCAGGTGGAGCGGTGGACGAGCTGGGCGAGCGGGAAGGACGGGATCAGGACCAGGGTGACGGCCGCAGTGGTGGCGAGCGAGGCGCGTACGTGGCGGCGGGCGAGGGCGTCGCCGGTGCGCCGGTAGGGGGCGAGCGCGTCGGTCATGGCGGCCAGCACGACGGGCATCAGCACGGCCGTGTAGTGGAACGAGGTGCCCCAGTGGAAGGCGTTCTGGGAGAGCATCCGCCAGCCGAGCGTCGGCACGGCGAGCCAGGCCAGCGGTGAGCGCAGGGCGATCAGGGCGGCGGGGGCGAAGACCAGGACCAGGGTGGTGGCCTTCACCTCGGGGCGTACGGCGTCGAGCGGGGCGAGGGCGAGGGTGGCGAGCAGCGAGCCGTGGGCGGGTTCGAGGTTGGCGGCGTGGGCGTAGGTGCCGGCCGGGCTGAAGAACGGCATCAGCACCTTGAACTCCAGGGCGCTGCCGAGCAGCCCGGCGGCGGCGGTCGCCAGGCCAAGCCCGCGCCGCCCCTTCCAGGCGATGTATCCGCCGATGGCGGCGAGGGTCAGCCCCAGGTCCTCCTTGACCAGCAGAAGGGGGGCGGCCCAGGCCACCGCGGCCCGCCAGCGCCGCAGGGCCAGCGCCTCCAGGGCGTACGAGACGAGCGGGACGGCGAAGCACACCTCGTGGAAGTCGAACGCCACGGCCGAGGCGATGCCCCAGCTCAGCCCGTACGCGAAGGCGATCACATGGGCGGCGCGGCGGCCCAGCGCCTGCCGGGCGCGGCGGGCCAGCGGCACGACGGCGAGGGCGAGCAGGGCGGCCTGGGCGAAGAGCAGGGTGTACGGGGACGGGGCGATCCGGTACAGCGGCGCGAGGACGACGAGCACGGGGTGGAAGTGGTCGCCCAGCAGGTTGAAACCGTCGCCGCGCAACGGGGCGACGGGGGCGCGCAGTTGCGCGTACGCCTTCACGGCCTGCTCGAAGATGCCGAGGTCGTAGCCGGTGGTGCGGATCAGCGCCTGGCGGCGGGCGCCGACGGCGGCGTAGAGCAGGAAGAGCGCGGCGGCCCACCCCCACCACAGGAGGGCGGGCGGCGCCGTGCGCGGGCCCCGGCGGCTGGGAAGCGCGGCGACACCCCGCAGCCGCAGCGAGGACACTTCGTTGCTGATTGTCCGCATCCGTTCCATATGGTCGGATGCTAGGCCGCTCAGGAGGAGCGCAGGGGCTTCCTCGCCTCGATGAGGAACCGTGTCGTGTGCGCGACGAAGGGCCCGTCGGTACGGATCTGCTCGTCCAGCGCCGCCAGCTTGTCCTCGTACTCCTCGACCGTGAAGCCCGGCACCATCCAGATCACCTTGCGCAGGAAGTAGACGACGGCGCCGATGTCGTGGAACTCGGTGCGCAGCTTCTCCTGGCGCAGGTCCGCCACCTGGAGCCCGGCGGCCTCGGCCTCGGCGCGCGCCTTGCCCGGGTCGCGCCGGCCCCGGACGTCGGCGGACTGCGGGCCCAGGAAGTACTCCACGAGCTCGAACACACTGGCGGGCCCGACCTGTTGGGAGAAGTAGGTGCCGCCCGGGGTGAGCACCCGGGCGATCTCCGGCCACCAGGTCTGGACGGGGTGACGGCTGGTCACCAGGTCGAAGGCGCCGCCCGCGAACGGCAGCGGCGGCTCGTCGGAGTCGGCCACCACCGCGACGCCCCGGGGGTGCAGCAGGGCGGTGGCCCGGGCGACGTTCGGCGGCCACCCCTCGGTGGCGACCGCGAGCGGCGGCAGCTGCGGGACGGCCGCCAGGACCTCGCCGCCGCCGGTCTGCACGTCGAGGGCGGCCGTGGCCCGGGCCCAGCGCGCCGCCATGGCACGGGCGTACCCCCAGGACGGCCGCTCCTCGGTGGCCCGTCCGTCCAGCCAGGAGAAGTCCCAGCCGTCCACGGGGGCGGCCGCCGCCTCGGCGATCAGGTCTTCGAAGGTGCGGGTGTTGTGGTTGCGGATGGTTTGCGCCATGTTGCGGACCCTACGCGTCTTGTACGGCCCAGGGGCGGCATATTCACGCGGCGAGGCCGCCGAGGAGCAGGCCGAGGTACGCCCCGCCGATCATGAAGGGGCCGAACGGGATGGCCGTGCGGCGGTCGGCGCGGCGCGCGAGGATCAGCCCGACGCCGTACGTGCCGCCGGCCGCGAACCCCGCGAAGGCGCCGGTGAAGAGGATGCCCCAGCCGTACCAGCCGAGCAGCACACCGAGGCCGACGGCGAGTTTGACGTCGCCGAAGCCGAGGCCGGCGGGGTGGATCAGGAAGAGCACGAAGTACGCGCCGCCCAGCGCGAGTCCGCCGAGCAGGGCGCGGGGCCAGGACCCCTGGTGGTGCGGGGCGAGGGCGGCGGCGCCGAGGAGGACGGCGGCGGTGGCGGCGAGGGGGACCGTGAGGACGTCCGGCAGCCGGTGCACCCGGGCGTCTACGGCGGCGAGCAGCGCGGCGAGCGGCAGGAGGAGCAGCCAGACGGCTAGTTCGGGGCGGGGGCCGGTGGTGGTGGCGAGGGCGGCGGCGGCGACGGCGGTGGCCGCGGCCCAGCTGCGCGCGCCGCGCTGTCGGCATACCGGGGGGCCGAGCCAGCGGGTGAGCGCGTGGCCCTCCGGGCAGGCGTGCCGCCACGGCTCGCCTGCCTCGACGGCGAGCCGGTAGGCCGCGCGCGGCACCAGCCAGCCGAGGGTGGCGCCCCAGGCGGCGGCCAGCAGGGGGAGGTACACGGGGTGCACCCTAGGGCGCGGCGGGAGGTCTTCCCCACCCCGCCCCTTCTCTAAAGCCCTGGGCGGGCGGCCGGGTGGTGGGGTGAGGCTGCTTTCTGGGGCTGCGCCCCAGACCCCCTGTTCGGCTGCGGACCGTGGTGGGTTGCTCGCGCAGTTCCCCGCGCCCCTAGCTAGTTAGGGGCGCGGGGAACTGCGCGACCAGCCACCCACGGTCCGCAGCCGGAGCGACCGGCCGCCCGCCCGAGGGCTTTCGGGAAGGGGCGGGGTGGGGGCTCTGTAGCGTGGGGGTATGCGATGGCGGGACGGGTTCGGGCAGTTGGTCGTCGAGGGTGGGGGGTCCGTGCCCCTTGAGGTCGCCGCGTCCTATCGGGCCCGTACCCGGGGGCTCCTCGGGCGGGACGGGGTCGAAGGGGTCGTCCTGCTCAGCCCGGCCAGCTCCGTGCACACCTTCCGTATGCGCTTCCCGCTCGACGTCGCCTACCTCGACCGCCACCTGCGCGTCATCGCCCTTCACACCGTCCCCCCGAACCGCCTCACCGCCCCGCGCCCGCGCGCCCGGCATGTCCTGGAGGCGGAGGCGGGCGCCATGGCGGAGTGGGGCATCCGGCCCGGCGTACGGGTGCGCGTAGAACTACATGCGGGCCGCACGTAAGCCGGAAGTCGCCTTGCCCGCCCCGCGCGCCCCTGCTTACGATCACGGCACGGCATCGCGCGTTGGTCACCGGCCGGGTGAGCGTGGAGGTGCCCGTGAGATGCCTGTTGGAGGCATTCCACCGTGTCAGTCGAGTTGAATCACACCATCATCCACTCCCGCGACAAGCGGGCCGCCGCCGAGTTCCTGGCGGACATCCTGGGCCTGCGGGTCGGCGACGAGTGGGGACCGTTCATCCCCGTGGAGACCGGAAACGGCGTCACCCTGGACTTCGCCACCGGTGACCCGGACAAGATCGTGCCGCAGCACTACGCCTTCCTCGTCTCCGAGGAGGAGTTCGACGCGGGCTACGAGAAGATCAAGCAGTGGGGCGTACGGCACTTCGCCGATCCGTACATGAAGCGCCCCGACGAGATCAACCACAACGACGGCGGCCGGGGCGTCTACTTCCTCGACCCGTCCGGCCACGCCATGGAGATGATCACCAGGCCGTACGGCAGCGGCTCCTAGGGCCTAGGGCCTACTCTTCCGGCCGGGCCAGCGCCGCGAGCAGCGCCACCGCCTCGGCCACCGGCACCGGCCGGAAGAACTCCGCGTCCACCGCCTCGACCGCCGCGATCGCCCGCGGCGCGAGCTCCGCCCCGGCCTCCGTCACCCGCAGCCGCTTGGCCCGGGTGTCCGCCAGGTCGGTCTCGCGGACGAGCAGGCCCTTGCCCTCCAGCGTACGGACGACCTGCGACGTCATCTTGACGTCGGTGCCCGCCTGGCGGGCGACCGCCAGCTGGTTGGGGTGCTCGCCCTGCCCGTTGAGCCACCAGGTGCACGCGAGCAGCACGAACTGCACATGCGTGAGGCCCAGCGGCGTCAGGGCCGCGGTCACCCCGCGCTGCCAGCGCAGGGTGGCGTGCCAGAGCAGGAACCCGGGGCTCTCGCCGGGGGTGAGCGCCATCAGTGCCCCGCCTCCGCGAGCCGGACGAGCGCGGCCATGGTCTGCGGCCAGTCGGCGGTGACGGCCGGGCCGATCTGCGGGCCCAGTTCGTCGGCCCCCTCACCGGTGATCTCCATTCGGTAGACCACCCGGGTACGGTCCTGGCCCGCCCGGTCCAGCCGGTGCGCGGTGCGCAGGACCAGGCCGTCGAAGCGGGCCTCGTCCACGAACAGCTCGTTCTCGGCCACTTCGGTGATCCGCAGCTCGATCGGGTCCTGCCCGTCCGCCCCCATGGTGATCCCGGTCCCGGCCGCGAAGGGGCCCCGGATCTCGATCTTCTGGACGTCGGCGTTCCAGACGCCCCAGTTCGGGACGTCAGCCCACAGCCGCCAGACGGCCTCGGGGGCGGCGCTGGTCTCGATGCCGTGCTCGTACACCCACATGTCGGTTCTCCTCTGATGCCTGTGCCGTCGACGTGTCGCGCTTTAACCTTCCCGTAGATTATCTGCGCGCAGACTATCTGTCCATACTTCGCCCACGGCCTTATGGTCGATTCCCGGCCACCTCACGCTCGCGTGCGCTTTTGTCCAAGTCCCGGGTGCGCCCCCGCTGGCAGCCTCTGTGGTGCGCGGGAGCGTCACTTCCTACGGGCGTTGACGGGGGCCCGCGCACATACGGGGCCCGGCCGACCGCACCTCCACCCGGCCGGCCGGGCCCGCCCTCGCTGCCGGGGCCCCGGTTCTAGCCGGAGGCCCCGCGCGGGAAGGACACCTCGACGCGGCGGTTCTTGCGGCGGCCGTCCTCCGAGGAGTTGTCCGCGATCGGGTAGTCCTCCGCGTACCCCCGGATGTCGAACGTGACCGCGCCGCCGACCGCCTGCGAGAGCGCGCCCTGGACGGCGTCCGCGCGCTGCTTGGAAAGGACGACGCCGTGCTCGTGCGTACCGAGGTTGTCGGTGAAGCCGAACACGCGGACGTTCGTGGCCTTCTGCTTCTTGATCTCGTCGGCGATCGCCTGGATACGGCCGGTCGCCTCGGCGGAGAGCGCGGCACTGTCCTTGCCGAAGAGGACCTCGGCCTGCAGGGCGAAGGAGATGTCGGCGTTGGTGTCGGAGCGGCGCTCCTCGCCGCCCATGTCCTCGACGACCGACTTGATGTCCACGACCCTCGGCGCGGCGAGCGTCGCCCCGTCGGAGAGCTTGAGCCCGGGCGCGTTGGCGTCGACCTTCACGGGCGGGGCGGCGGCGGGCACGGCGGTGGGGTTCGGATCGTCGGCGACGGCCGCGCCGGACCCCGCCGCGACGAACAGCAGCACCGCGGCGGCGAGGACCGCGGGGCGGGCGTGACGGCGGCGGGGGCCGGGGGCCGGGGTCGCGGGTGTTGCCTGGGTGGCCTGCATGGGGTGCCTCAGCCTCAGCCGGAGATCTTGATGGTGGCGGTGGGCATGGTGGGGAGCTGGAAGTCGACGTCGGTGACGGTCGCCGGAGGCGCGGGGAACTGGGCGTAGAAGGGGATCTTCTGACCGGCGGTCAGACCCGTCGGGAAACGGGTGCACAGGCACCGGCCGTCGGTGTCCCGCAGGATCAGATAGCGCTTCTTGCCGCTCTTGTCGACCAGCGAGGCACCCGCCATGGAAGCCCCGTTGTCCCGCAGCTCCTGCTCGCTCCCCTGCCAGCCGGGTGCCGTGAAGCCCTGCGAGGAGTTGTTCGCGACCACGCCCTCGACGGTGACGAACCCCCCGGCGTCGCGCTTGGCGCTGTTGATCACGATCTCGATGCCGTCGCCGCCCCGGACGGTCGCCAGCACCTCGGTGCTCTGCGCCGTGGGCGCGTTGGTCTGCGGCCGGGACTGTCCGCCGGGTGCCGAGGCGGGGGTGGAGGGCTTGTCGTCCGACTTCTTGCCGCCGCCGTCCCCGCCGCAGGCGGTCAAGGTGAGAGCCAGGGCGACGGCGGCCGTCACGGCGGCCGCTTTCGTCCGGGCTCTGTTCTCGGCCCTGTCCATCACTCAGTCCTCGCTTCTTCCTGCGCTTACTTCTTGGCCAGGTGCACGGCGAACAGATCGGCCGCATCGGGGAGCAGGTCGAGCCTGCCGGGGTCGACCTCGAAGTCCCGCTGCTTGTCGCAGACGAGCCGGTAGGCCTTCTTGTCCTCGCCGCCGGGGCTGGGGCTGGGGTCCGGGCTCGGGCTGCCGTTGTCCGGGGGCGCGGAGGTCTGCGGGGCGTCGCTCGGCTCGATACCGCACCGGGGTTCGATCACAGCGGTGGCTTTCGCCGTGCCCTTGCTGTTCTCCGTGACGGCGATGACGGACTTGCCCGCCGTCGCGTTGGTCCGTACGGACACGGTGTAGCCGGGCCAGTCGCCCGGCACACAGCTCTCGACCGAGGCGTCGTTCCTGGCGGCCAGGGTGTCGGCGGCCGCGCACGACGCGGCGGCGCTGCCGCCCCGCAGGCCGTCCAGTACGTCCTTCCACACGACGGGGTCGAAGCCGTCGAGGAGCTTGTCGCGGAGCCGGTCGCGGTAGTCCTGCGCGGCCGCGAGCGCCGCCGCGTCCGCCGCCGTCCCGGCCTCGTTGCGCTTGACCGCCGCCTGGCCCACCGCGAAGTACGCGAACGCGAGGAAGAGCAGGCCCGCCACCACCGTGATGTACACGGGGAAGGCCTGCCCCCGGTCGCCGCGGAGGCGACGGGACTTCAGGGGTTGATCTTGTTGATCGCGGCGGTGATCTTCTGGGCGATGGCCGTGCCGAAATTCGTCTGCGTAAGCACCAGAATGATCGCCACCACCACGATGATGATCCCCATGTACTCGACCGCGCCCTGCCCCCGGTCCCCCCGCCGCCGCAGCGCCGTCGCCGTCGTGTTCAGCCAGCCGTGGACCCGGATCCTGGCGGCGGTCGCGGGCTTGAGGAGCTTGTCGTTCATGGTGGTCCCCTCCGGGGTCTACGGCGGTGCCGCGCTCGACAGCCGCACCGTACCCGGGGCCTCCGGTTGTGGCACAGGGCCCCTGGGCCCAATTCCGGGGCCGGGGGGCGAGTCGGGGTCGAAGGGGCCTCATCCCGTCGCTCCCCGCGTGCCCAGCCACGTCGCCACCGCCTGGGTGCGGCTGTTGCTGTGTAGCTTCGCGAAGATCCGGTTGATGTGGTTCTTCACCGTCTTCTCGCTGATGAAGCAGGCGGCGGCGATCTGCTGATTGCTCATGCCCGCCGCGATCAGCTCCATCACCTCCACCTCCCTCCTGCTGAGCCGATGTACCCCAAGTCCCTTGCGAAGGAGCGGAGTTCCCCTCCGGCGCCCTGGTGACGACTGTCCCACATCCGATTGCATCCGCGAAGCCTCTTCGTTCGGATTTAATGAAATCGACCGGGGCATGACACCCGGAAGGGTGGCGGAACAGCCGAGGGAGGCCACTGCGCCCGCCCCCACCTCCCGTACCGCGCCGACCAGTTGTTCCACCGTGAACTCGCCGTGCACGAGATAGCCGCGTGCGCCCAGCCGCAGCGCCTCGCGTACGGTCCCGGGCTCGCCGCTGTACGTCAGCATCATCACCGGCGCCACCCGCACCAGGCGGGGCAGCGCCGTGAGGCCGTCCACGCCGGGCATCCGCACATCGAGCAGGACCACGTCCGGCCGGTGCAGTAGCGCCGCCTCGTACGCCTCGCGGCCGTCCGCCGCCTCGGCGACCACCCGTGTACCGCCGCGGCCGTCGAGGAGCGCGGTGAGCCCGGCCCGTACGACCGGATTGTCGTCCACCACCAGTACCCGGGTCATACGCCGCTCCTTTCCACGGCCCGCGACGGCCCCAGCGCCGCCAGCGGCAGGTCGAGGCGGACCTCGGTGCCCTTCGCCGCCTCGCCCCGGCCGATACGGATGCGCGCGCCGAGGTCCGCCGCCCGCTCCACCATGCCGACCAGGCCGAAGTGGCCCGAGCGGCGCAGCCCGTCGAGCGTGGTGCCGGGGGGCAGGCCGCGCCCGTCGTCGTACACGCTGATGCGCAGGACGTCCCCGACCACCCCCGCCGACACGTCCACCCGGGCGGGGCCCGCGTGGCGGTGGGCGTTCTCCAGGGCCTCCGAGGCGATGGTGAGGAGCTGGCGGGCGACCGGGTGCGGGACCCGTGTGGCGGAGTCGCCCCGGGACAGGGAGTGGTAGCTCACGCCCACGTCCGCGCTTCGGTCCGCGAAGTCCCGCACCCGCGCCGCCAGTTCCGCCAGGACGTCCACTCCCCCGTCCGGGCCCGGCTCGCGGCGCAGGTCGGCGAGGAGTTCGCGGGACTCGGCGGCGGCGCGGCGGGCCGAGCGGGCCACCAGGGTCGCGCCCCGGCGTACCGTCACCGGGTCGGTGCGGTCGGCCGAGGCGGCCAGGCCCTCGGCGGCGAGCGCCACGCCGTGCAGGGTCTTGGCGACCGAGTCGTGCAACTCCCTTGCCAGGCGGGCTCGTTCCTCCTCCACCGCCAGCCTCGCCCGTGCTTCGGTGAGCGCCCGCGAGGCCACCCCGAACCGCAGCAGCAGGCCCCGCAGCGCGACCCCGGCCGCGCCCGCGAGGACGCAGAAGCCGGGCAGCAGCAGGGCCGGGGCGAGCGGCTGGGGGTGGTGCCGGCTCTGGGCCATGTAGGCGAGCGCCAGGATCACGCACTGGAGCCCGGCGAAGATCCCCGCGCCCCGCCACCCGTACACCAGACCGGCGAGCAGCGGGGTGCAGACGACGACGTAACCGAGCGGGGAGTCGGGGGTCGCGGTGAACAGCAGCAGCGCGCCGAACGCGGTGTCCACGCCCAGCAGCCACGGGTGGCGCAGCAGCAGCGGGCCGAAGCGCTCCCAGTCGCGGTAGAGCGCGTACGAGCCCATGAAGGTGATCAGCACGGCTCCGGAGACCAGCCAAGTGGCGATGCCCCGGGCCGAGTTGGCCAGGGCGAAGGGGGTGGCGAGCCCTATCATCGCGAGGCGGAACAGGAAGACCTGGCGGCAGAGCGCCTGGAGGGCGTTGAGCTGGAGGGAGACCTCGGGCTCGGGCGGCGGGCCGTACGGCTGCGGTGGCCTGGGCATGGTGGTCCCCCTCACTTCCCCGTGAGCGAGCCGAGATCGGCCTCGGATCCGAGCAGCATCGCGGACGCCATCAGGATCATGGTGGCGGGCACCATGAACGTGGTGACCATCAGCGTCGCCTTGGGCACCGCCTTGGCGGCCTTGCGACGGGCGTTCTGGGCGTCGGTGCGGCGCATGTCGGTGGCGATCGCTATCAGCGTGTCCACGATCGGCGCGCCCAGCTCCTCGCCCTGCTGGAGGGCCGTGACGAACATGGCGACCTGCTCGGAGTCGTTGCGCCGGCGCAGGTCGTCGAAGGCCTGGCGGCGGCTCACCCCCATGTCCATCTGGCGCAGCGCGATCCGCACCTCGTCGGCCCAGGGGCCCTCGTACTTCTCCGCGACCCGCTCCAGGGCCTGGCGGAAGCCGAGCCCGGCGGAGACCACCACCGCCAGGACGTCGAGGAAGTCCGGCAGGGTCCGCTCGATGTCGTCGCGGCGGCGGCGGACGGCCGCCCAGATGCCGACCTCGACCCAGTAGTACGCGAACGCGACCATCAGCAGGGCCAGCAGGTAGTTGCCGCCGGAGACCATCACCACCGCGCCGACCGCGCCGAGCGCCCCGTACACCGCGCGCCGCGCCGCGTACCGGTCGATGGTCAGACCGCCGGGGTTGCCCGCCATGTCGATCCGGCGGCGCTTCTCGCTGACGCGCTTGGGGCCCATCAGCCGCAGGACGAGCGGGGCGTAGCGGATGCCGAGGCGGTCGATGGCGCCGCCGGTGCGGGTGGTGCGGGTGGCACCGACCTCCAGGGCGAGGGCCAGGTCGCCGGGGAGCTTGGCCTCGGCGCGGTACATCCGTACGCCCTCGAAGGCGCCCAGGACGCTGAGCCCGCCGATGAGTCCCAGGATCAGTTCCATGCCCGCCCCCTCAGACGTCGATCTTCGAGATGCGCCGGATCGCGACGAAGCCCAGCACATAGAGACCGAGCGCCACCACGACCGCGGCCTGGCCCAGGAACGTGCCGGTCATCTTGGCGAGCGAGCCCGGCGCGATCTGGTTGACGAGCAGCATGGCACCGACCCCGATGGCCGGGACCGCGTACGCCGTGGTGTTCACCTGGGAGAGCTGGGTGCGGACCTCGCGGCGGGTCTCCTTGCGCTCCTCCAGGGTGGTGGTGAGGTTGCGCAGCGAGTTGACGACCGCGCCGCCCGCCCGGTTGGAGAGGATCAGCGTCGAGACGAGGACGACCAGTTCGCGCGAGGGCAGCCGGTGGGCGAGCTCGCCGAGCGCGTCGTCGAGGGTGCGGCCGACGGCGAGCTGGTCGGCGACCGTCTTGAGCTCGTCGCCCGCCGGTGCCTCCAGCTCGTCCGCCGCCATGGCGATCGCGGTGCGCAGGGCGAGCCCGGCCTGGGTGGCGTTGGCGATTACCCGGGAGATCTCCGGGAGCTGGTTGATGAATGCCTCGGTACGCCGGGTGCGCTGCCAGTTCAGGAAGGTGTTGGCGGCCCACAGCCCGGCCAGCGCGGCGAGCGGGCCGAAGAAGGAGGCGAGCACCGAGGCGGCCACCACCCACAGCCCGACGACCGAGGCGAGTACGTAGACGAAGAACTCGCCGGGGGTGAGGTCCAGGCCGGTCACCGCGAGCTTGCGCTCGATGCGCTTGCCGGCCGTGGTGCGGCGCAGCCTGCGGTCCACCCCGGCGAAGGGCCGCCGGCGTCCGGCGGGCAGCGGCTCCCCGGCGGTGGAGAGCCGTTCGACCAGGGCCCGGCGCTGGGCGCGGCCCGTGGCGTACACGTGCACACCGACGACCGCCGCCGTGCAGGCGAGCAGCGCGACCCCGGTCGTCAGCTGGGTGAGTGCGGACATGGGCGGTGCTACCTGGCCTCTCGGGTGGTGAGCTGTTCGTCGAAGGACGCGATGCCGAACGCCTGCGGGACGGGCTGGCCCGCGAGGTAGAGGCGTTCGGCGACGCGGCGCGGGAGCGGGAAGTGGCGGAACTCGCCGTGGACGCGCCCGTCGGCGGCCATCGGGCGCGGCTCGAACCGGGCGACGGTGGCGAGCCGGTAGGGGTCGCGGCCGTGCGAGTCGAGCAGGGCGATCTCGGTGACCCGGCGGGAGCCGTCGGCGTGCCGGGTGAGCTGGACCAGGACGTCGACGGCCGAGTTGATCTGGTCGTGCAGCGCCTCGAACGGGATCTTGATCTCGGACATGGAGGCCAGCGTCTGGAGCCGCATCAGGGCGTCCTCGGCGCTGTTGGCGTGGACGGTGGCCAGCGAGCCGTCGTGGCCGGTGGACATCGCCTGGAGCATGTCGAGGGACTCGCCGCCGCGCACCTCGCCGACCACGATCCGGTCGGGGCGCATACGCAGCGAGTTGCGGACCAGGTCGCGGATGGAGACATGGCCCTTGCCCTCGACGTTGGCCGGGCGGGCCTCAAGGCGGATCACATGGGTCTGCTGGAGCTGGAGTTCGGCGGAGTCCTCGATGGTGATGATGCGCTCGTGCTCGGGGATGAGCCCGGAGAGCGCGTTGAGCAGGGTCGTCTTGCCGGTGCCGGTGGCGCCGGAGACGATCACGTTGAACTTCGCCTGGATCAGCCCGGCGAGCAGCATCAGCATGGACTGGTCGAGCGAGCCGAAGGAGATCAGCTCGGGGAGCGTGAAGGAGCGCGGGAAGCGGCGGATGGTGAGGGTCGCGCCGGTCAGCGAGAGCGGCGGGATGATCACGTTGACGCGCTCGCCGGACGGCAGCCGGGCGTCCACCATCGGGTTGGACTCGTCGACCCGGCGGTTGACGGTCGACACGATCCGCTCGATGGTCTGCATCAGCTGCTCGTGCGAGGCGAACCGCATCGGCAGCCGCTCGACCCGCCCGCCGCGCTCCACATAGATCTGGTCGGGGCCGTTGACCATGATCTCGGTGACGGAGGCGTCCTCCAGGAGCGGTTCCAGTACGCCCAGGCCCAGCGCCTCGTCGACGACCCGGCGGATCAGCTGGGCCCGCTCGCCGGTGGACAGGACCGGGCCCTCGCGGCTGAGGATGTGGCCGAGGACGCGTTCGAGCCGCGCCCGGCGCTCGGCGGCGGCGAGCGAGGACATCTCGGCGAGGTCGATCTCCTCCAGGAGCTTGCCCCGGTAGGTGGCGACGAGATGGGCGTCGCCCTCGCCGCCCCGGGTCTCCTCGGGGGCGGTGATACGGGCCCGCAGGCTCATGTGGCGTGCCTCCTCGGTCAGTTGCTCTCGTCGCAGGGCATGGTGGCGCTCTTGTGGACCGGGCCGAAGTGGTCGATGCCGGGGAAGACGGACGGGATGGAGACGGTGACCGTGGCGGTCACCGTGGCCCCGGGGCAGCCCGCCACGCCGATGTCGGCGCGCTTGCCGACCCAGTCGCTCACCGCGGCCTTCCCGGCCTGGGCGGCGCCGCCCGCCCGTTCGGTCTGCGCGCCGGTACGGGCGGCGGCCCGGGCGGCCGTCCCCGCCTGCTGGGCGGCGTACGCGGCGAGCCCCAGCTGCACCCCGGCGAGCGCGACCAGGAGCAGCAGGGGCAGGAAGCCGAGGTACTCGACGGCGGCGGAGCCGCGGTCGCGGCGGGCGCGGAAGGGGCCCGCCGCGGCGACCCGGCGGGTGCCGGACCGGGTCGGCCGGGCAGCCAGGCGGGCGGCCGGGCGAGCGCCGCACCGGGTCCGCCCGGCTTCCCGGCGGGCGCCGCGTCGAATCCACCCCAGCCGCCCCGTGGGTCCGCTCGTACAGGCGTGGGTCACGGCTTCTCCTCCCTGGCCGCCCCCGCGTGCCCGTGCACGGTGAACCCGAAGTTCAACGCGCCCGGGAAGAGCACCGGGACGTGCACGCCGACGGTGGCCGTGAAGACATCGGGGTCGCCGCCACCGCCGCACCCCGGAGAGGCGTCCCAGCCGTCCGGCAGGGCCGCCGCCATCGCCGCCTGGCACGCGGCCGGGCCGCCGCCCTTGGCGGCCCCCGCCCGCGCCCCCTCGTCGGCCATGTGCCCCGCGACGGTGAACGTGTAGCCGGTCAGGACCAGTTGCCAGATCGCGGCGAGGGTCACCAGGATGATCGGCACCATCCCGGTGAACTCGACCACGACCTGGCCCCGGTCCCGGTCGGCCCGCGTCCGTATGCCCCTCATCCGTGCCCCCGGCGCCGTAGCACCAGGGTGCCCCGGCCGCTCTTCTCCGGCGCCGGGCCCACCCCTTTGACGAGGCCGAGCTCGCCCGCGAGCGTCCACAGCGCCTGCTTGACCGTGGACTTGGCGTCCAGGTCGTGCAGCCGCCCGGCGTCGACGACGGCTTGCAGCTCCTTGAAGTTGGCGGGGACGGAGGTGCGGGTGATCCGGGTGCCCGTGACCTTCTGGACCAGCGCGGGCTGGATCTCGGTGGCGCGGGTGTGCCGGTTGACCACGGTCGTGGTCTCCTCGGCCTTGCGGATCTGGAGGCGGTCCCACATCCGGACGATCCGCTTGGCGGCCCGTACCGACACCACGTCCGGGGTGGTGACCAGGAGGGCGGTGTCGGCGAGTTCGACGGCGGCGGCGTTGGCGCCGTTCATCTGGGTGCCGCAGTCCGCGATCACCACTTCGTAGCGGTGGCGCAGGGCGGAGAGGATCTGGCGGGCCGCGCGGTCGGTGACCTCCTCGGCCCGTTCGCCGTCACCGGGGGCGAGCAGCAGGCCGACGCCGGTGGAGTGGGTGAACAGGGCGTCCTGGAGGACCCGGGGCGAGATGTCGGTGATCGCGGCGAGGTCGGCGATGGAGCGGCGGAACTGGACGTCGAGGTAGGAGGCCACGTCCCCGGCCTGGAGGTCCATGTCGACCAGGGCCGTGGTGCGGCCCGACGCCCGGGCGGCCAGCGCGAGGTGGACGGCGGTGACGGTGGCGCCGACCCCGCCCTTGGCGCCGGTGACGGTGACGACCGTGCCGCCGGGGCCGCCGGCCGCCTCGCCCCCGCCGCCGAGGTGGCGGCGGACCCCGACCGACCACTGGGCGGCCACCTGGACCCGGCTGACCAGCTCCTCGTAGTGCAGCGGAAGGGTGACCAGGCCGCGCGCGCCCGAGTCCATGGCGGCGGCGAACAGGCCGGGCCCCGCGTCGGAGGTGATCAGGACGACGCCGACAGCGGGGAAGCGCAGGGCGACCTCGCGCACCAGGTCGAGGGCGGGGACGGGGCCGATGCGCTCGTGGACGAGGACGACCTCGGGCAGCTCGTCCAGGGACTCCCCGGCGAGCCGGGCCAGGGTGTCCAGGAGCTGGGTCGAGTCCGCGACGGGCGCGGCGGGTTCGGCGTCGGGGAGCTGGCTGAGCAGGGTGGTGACGGACCGGGCGGCGTCGGCGTCGGCGACGGCCGGGAGGATCCTGGTGGTCATCCGAACCTCACTGGTCCTTTTCGAGGCGGTACGTACGGTCGCCGGGCGGGACCGAGGGGTCGCTGCCGGGCGCGACGAGCGCGAGGCGCACGTGCTGGGCGAAGGACTCCGCGTACGCGACGCGCTGGGCGTCGAGGGTGCCCAGGGCGAAGGTGATCGGGACGGCCTCGGTGGTCTTGTTGCGGTCGTCCCGGCCGGGATCGAGAGGGGTGAGTTTGCCGACGTCGAGGACCTTGGCGCCCGCCACGATGATCTTCGACTGGGGGGTGTCGCCCTGCTTGGCGGCGGCGAAGGTGGCGAAGATGTTGACCGAGGAGCCGCGCTGGATCTTGCCCGCGACCCCGGTGGACGCGTCGATCATGATGGCGATCTCCTGCTGTCCCGGCCGCAGTTCGGGGCGTTGCGCGATCATGTCGGACTGGAGCAGCGAGCCCTTGGTGAGCTTGGTGACGGCGACCTTCCCGCGGATCGCGGAGAGGTCGGTGACGGCGTTGTCGGAGAGCCACCGTTTGGGCATGCTCGTCCGGCTGAACTGCTCGGCGCTCAGCTCCGTGTTGGGCTTGATGTCACTGTTCACCCGGTACGCCGTCACCTCGGGGCCGACCTTCGAGTTGGCGTCGTGGATCACCGAGAGGACCCCGGCGAAGGCGCCCGCGGCGCACAGGACCGAGACCAGGAGAAGGATGACGCCACGGCGCTGACGGGAGTTCATTGACCGTACGACCTCGTTCGATGACGTGGGACTGAGCGGACAAGGCCACCGGGCGGGCTGCGCGGCGGCTAGCTGTACGTGCCTCCCGAAGGCAGCCGGAGCTCGGGGGCGGGGACGGGGGAGGCGCAGAACCCGCAGCGGTCGCCGATGAGTTCCATGCCGCACCACCGGCACGACTCCCGGCGCACGGACGCCACGAGCTGGTAGAGCACGGACAGGTCGGACAGATGGGCGGCGAACTCGGTGAGCTTGGCCGTCCCCCACCAGCCGGGCGAGTACCCCGGCAGGGGGGCTTCAAGGACCGCGGCGACCTGCCACCCTGCGGCCAGCGTGCCGGTCACCCACTCGGAGGGCGCCGCCGCGCTCGCCACCAGCAGATGGCAGGCGTAGTCGGGCCCCTCCAGGTCGCCCGCGCCGATCCTGACCAGCTGCGGGACCGGGTGGGCGAGCACCGCGAAGTGGCTGCCGGGCAGCCAGGACTTGGCGTGCGTCTTGAGGCCGACGGGGACGCGGTCGAGCCGGGTGACCGAGTTCAGCACGGCGCCCGCGTGCACGTAGTGCGCGAGCAGGCGGGCGGCCGAGGCGAGCACGCCGGGGCTGAAGTCGCACACCGACAGCTGGCACAACTGGCGTGCGAGCACGGCCAGGCCGAGCGGTGGAAGCGGCGAGCGCAGCAGCGCGATCCGGTCGCTCTCCAGGATCGAGCGGACCGTGTGGAGGCGCTGCTCATGGGCGGCCGGGAGCGACTCCGGGTACAGCACCACGAGATGGCCGTGCACGTCGAGCAGGCGGTGCGCGTGGGCGAGGGCGTCGTCGAGCGGCTGGACGTCCGGGGACGAGAAGACCGCCGCCGGGGGCGTGTGTGGATCGGGTGCCGGTAACACCAGGTCCGGGCTGGTGACGGCTATCGCGGTTGGCACATCAAGTCCCCGTTCCCTCGGCCCGTTGCGGGCCCCCTCAGCCGTAAGTGATCACCGCACTTCCCTCCTGAAGCAGCACTGTATCCAGGAGATAGCTGCGGGTGAACAGTCTTCTCGTTTCTGTGATGCCACGAGGGGCGCCAGAGGTCTTGACAAGCCGATTGGTCTGGACCAGTTTGTACGCAGGTCTGGACCAGCTTGTCCGCACGGCGCGCCCCACCTCCCCCACCGACCTCCCCACTCCCCCACCGGAGGCAGCAAGTGAAACGAGCAGGCGGCAGAATCGGCGTGGCCGTGGCCGCGGCCGGCGCCCTGTCCATAGCCGGGCTCACCGGCACCGCCCACGCGGCGGACGTCAACAACGCCAGGAACGCGGGCTTCGAGTCGGGGCTCGCCGACTGGAGCTGTACGGCGGGGAGCGGCGCCGCCGTCTCCTCGCCGGTGCACGGCGGGGCCGCCGCCCTCAAGGCGACCCCGTCGGGCTCCGACACCGGCCAGTGCGTCCAGACGGTCGCCGTGAAGCCCAACTCGACGTACACACTGAGCTCCTGGGTCCAGGGCTCGTACGTCTACATCGGTGCCACCGGGACCGGCACGAGCGATGTCTCCACCTGGACGCCGGGCACCGGCGGCGGCTGGAACCAGCTCTCCACCACCTTCAGGACGGGCACCTCCACCACGTCCGTGCAGGTCTACACGCACGGCTGGTACGGCCAGCCCGCGTACTACGCCGACGACGTCTCGGTCTTCGGCCCGGACGGCGGCGGGGGCGGCGACCCCGCCCCGACGATCCCGGCGGCCCCGGGCGGCCTCGCGGTCGGCTCGGTGACGTCCTCGTCCGTGGGCCTGTCCTGGGGCGCGGTCTCCAACGCGACCGGGTACAACGTCTACCGGGACGGCACCAAGGTGCAGTCGGTGAGCGGGAGTTCGGCGACCGTGAGCGGGCTGAGCGCGTCGACCTCGTACCAGTTCCAGGTGACCGCGACCAACGCGGCGGGCGAGTCGCCCAAGTCGGCGGCGGTCACCGGGACCACCTCCGGCGGTGGCGGCAACCCGGGCGGCGGCACGGTGCCCAAGCACGCGGTGACCGGCTACTGGCAGAACTTCAACAACGGCGCGACCGTCCAGAAGATCAGCGACGTGCCCGCGAACTACGACATCATCGCGGTCTCGTTCGCGGACGCCACCGGCACGCCGGGCGGGGTGACCTTCAACCTCGACACCAACGGCCTGGGCGGCTACACCGTCGACCAGTTCAAGGCGGACATCGCCGCCAAGCACGCGGCGGGCAAGTCGGTGATCATCTCCATCGGCGGCCAGAACGGCACGGTGTCGGTCAACGACTCGACGTCCGCGGCGAACTTCGCCAACTCGGTCTACTCGCTGATGCAGACATACGGCTTCGACGGGGTCGACATCGACCTGGAGAACGGCCTCAACTCCACCTATATGACCCAGGCGTTGAAGTCCCTCTCCGCGAAGGCGGGCAGCAAGCTGGTCATCACGATGGCGCCGCAGACGATCGACATGCAGTCGACGTCGAACGAGTACTTCAGGACGGCGCTCAACATCAAGGACATCCTGACCGTCGTCAACATGCAGTACTACAACAGCGGTGCGATGAACGGCTGCGACGGCAAGGTCTACTCGCAGGGCACGGTCGACTTCCTGACCGCGCTCGCCTGCATCCAGCTCCAGGGCGGGCTCGACCCCTCCCAGGTGGGCCTGGGCCTGCCGGCCTCCACCAGCGGCGCGGGCAGCGGCTACGTTCCGCCGTCGGTGGTGAACGCGGCGCTGGACTGCCTGACGGCCGGGACCAACTGCGGGTCCTTCAAGCCGTCGAAGACGTACCCGGGCCTGCGGGGCGCGATGACCTGGTCGACGAACTGGGACGCCAGGTCGGGCAACGCCTGGTCGAACGCGGTGGGCCCGCACGTCCACGCGCTCCCGTAGCCGGGAGACTCCCCGCGCCCCCTCCGTCCGGGGGCGCGGGGAGTTCCGCCTTTTACGGCTTGGGCAGGGTGCAGCCGGGCCGGCTCAGGTCGAACTTGTTGCCGGTGCCTATGCAGGGGACGATGATGTACGTCTCCTGGGCATAGTTGATCTTGTAGCGGACGGTGACCTTGCCGTTCTCGTCCACCTCGCACGGGTTGTTCTCGGTGCAGCGCTGCCCGTCCTCGTTGCCGGTGTTGTTCACCGCGACCACCTTGCCGGTGGCCGTGTCGATGACCGGGGAGCCCGAGGTGCCGCCGATGGTCTGGCAGGCGGAGGTGTAGCGGACCGAGTCCTTCCAGGTCCAGTCGCCCTCCTTGAGGCGGTAGACGAACCCGTCGATGTTGCAGCTGTAGGTGCGCTTCCAGTACCCGGAGACCACCTTGATGGCGGTGCCCGCGACCGGGTGCTGGTCGTTGAGCGTGAGCGCGCCGATCCCGTACTGGCTCTGGATCTGCGCGTACGTCTTGCTCAGCTCGTAGACCGTGATGTCGGTGTCGGTCATCGTCGCGTACGAGACCTTGGTGGCCCGCAGCGTGCCGACCTTGCTGCCCGAGCCGTTGAGCAGCGAGAAGCTGCGCGTGGAAGGCTGGTCGGTGATGACCTCGCCGGCGGCCGGGAATCCGGTCTCCAGGCAGTGGCCGTTCGAGAGGATGAGAGCGGGGTCGTTCGGCTGCGAGCCGGGCGTGCGGATCAGCGACCCGGAACAGTTGCTGAGCGCGACCGTTCCGGCGAAGTCGACCGCCTTGACCGTCGCCTTGGCGCCGCTGGGGGTGTGCGGCGCCGCGACGACCGGTGCCGCACCCGCTCCGGCGAGCACCAGCGCGAGCGCCGTGCCGACGAGAGGCTTCTTCATGTGGGGGTTCCCCTCTGAAGGGATTCAGGAATGGGTTTTCCTGAAGTTGTCATGCGCATTGTTGGACGCGCCAACACCCCTGGGCAACAGGTGAGTTCAGGACAGTTCGATCAACCGCCCCCACGAATCCGGTCGGTCCCGCACGAATCAGTTCTCCATGAACACGATCCGACGGGCCGGGCCCGGCACCCCCTGCGTCGCCGCCCCCGCCGTGCGGCCCGCCGCCACCGCGCGCTCGCGGCCCCACGCCCGGATCTCCTCGATCTGTTCGGGGTTGTTGCGGCTCAGCGGGATCGTGTTGGCGAAGGTGTCCATGACGAAGGACGGGCGCAGGGCCTCCGCGCCACCGCCGAGGTAGACCTCCGCGCCCACGTCGTGCAGCGCGCCCTCGATGTCGGAGCCCGCGAAGCCCTCGGAGAGGTCGACGAGACGGGCCAGCTGGTCGGCGTCGGGCTCGGCCTTCACATAGCGGCGGTAGTAGAGCTGGATGATCTCCTTGCGGTCCTGGGCGTCCGGCAGGTCCACGAAGAACAGCTCGTCGAAGCGGCCCTTGCGCAGCAGCTCGGGCGGCAGGCTGCGCACGTCGTTGGCGGTGGCGACGACGAACGCGCGCGAGCGGGACTCCTGGAGCCAGAACAGGAACTGCCCGATGATCCGCTGCGGTACGCCCGTGCCGTCGTCCCGGCCCGCCAGGCCCTTCTCGATCTCGTCGATCCACAGCACGCACGGCGCCACCCGGTCGGCGGTCTCCAGGGCCTCCCGGAAGCGGCCCTCGGACTCGCCGAGGTACTTGCCGTGGATGGCGCCCATGTCGAGCCGGTAGAGGGGCAGCTTCCACTCGGCGGCGATCGCCTTGGCGGACAGCGACTTGCCGCAGCCGGGGACGCCGACGAGCAGCACCCCGCGCGGCGGCCGGATCTCGGTGTGGCGCAGGTCCGCCTGCATCAGCTGGTTCTTGCGCCGCAGCCAGTCGCGCAGGTTGGAGAGCCCGCCGACCGTGTAGTCGGCGTCCTTGAGCTGTACCTTCACCAGGCCCGTCAGATCGCTGAAGATACGGTCCTTGGACTGGGCGAGCGCGGGTACGTCGTCCTTCTCGACCGAGCCCTTGGCGGCGACCGTCGCCATCAGGTTGACCGCCTCCGCCTCGGTGACCCCGAGCAGCGTCTCGGCGGCCCGGCGGGCGTCGTCCTCGCTCCAGGCGATCGGGATGATCCCCTGGTGGTCGGTGAGGAAGCCCGCGAGCACCCCGTACATCTCGTCCGCGTCCGGCAGGTCGAGCTGGAGGCTCATGCCGAGCCGCTGGAGCCCGCTCCACACCGGGGTGTCGGTGAGCAGGATGATCGAGCCGGAGTTGTTGCCCGCGAGCCGGGCGACCTCCGCGATGTGCCGGGTCAGCGGGGTGTCGCCCTCCAGGTCGTCCGGGTCGACCAGGACGAGGGTGGCATTGGGGCGGGCGGCGAACTGGGACGCCGCGTACTCCATCGCCCCGGTCAGCGAACGGTCCTCCTGGAGCGGCGCGTTGGTGCGCAGGTCCCGCAGGCCGGTGGCCCGGGTGTAGATCCAGAACGGCATGCTGCTGCGCCGCGGGTGCGTCGCCACCTCCCGCACCAGCCGCAGCGCCCGCTGCTGCTCGATGGTGCGCATCCCGATGACCGGCACCCGGGCGGAGATGTAGCTGTCGAGGTCGCGATGGCTTTCGGCGTAGTTGGGCATGCGGGGGCTTCTCCGGTCGGATCGGTTGCGTACGTATACGGAGGTCGGCGGGCGCCCGGACCGGATCAGTCCGTGACGATTCTGCGGCGCGGTGTCGCCGTCGGGTCGTACGCCCAGGGCTGCGGGGCCTCGGCCGTGCCGGGCGCGGCGCCGCCCGTCAGCGGGTTGTCGCGCAGGGTGCGGCGCCTCGCCTCGATCCAGCGCGGGTCCGCCCCGGTGCGCCCGAGGCGGTCGAGCTGGCTCTCCAACTGCCGCTGGAGGTCCGCGATCTGGCCGTCCACGAGCGTGAGGAGCCGGGTGCGCAGCTCGGGCGTGAGCGAGGGGTGCCCGGCCAGGGAGCGCACCGCGTGCAGCCCGAGCGGGCCTGGACGAGGGCGCGGGCGGCCGCGAACTCGTCCTGCTCGGCGTTGAGCGCCCGGGTCAGGTCGTCAGCCCAGCCCTGGAGCCGGGTGGAGAGCGCCCGGGTGAGCTGGTCGGTGAGCCGCACCCAGGTGTCCTGGTGGTAGTCGCCCCGCTCCAGGGCGGGCAGCCCGCACCCGTCGACCTGCTCGCCGCGCGACCAGCGGGCGAGGTGGTCCGTCCACGTCTGGTAGTTGCCGCCGTGCCCCCACATCGCGCTCACAGCCCTCCGGGGTCGCGGCGGCGGCGTACCAGCGTCTCGCCGGGCGGCAGCGGGGACCAGTCGGGCAGGCCCTCGACGACCCGGCGCAGCCGGGTGGTGACGCGCTCGCCGGGTTTGGCGGCGGTGGCCGCCCACGGCGAGGGCGCGGGGCGGTCCGGCGGCGGGGGCTGGTGGGGGACGGTCATGCGTGGCTGCCTTCCGTGCGGACGGTACGGCCGTCGAAGGGGGAGGCGCCGTCGAGGGCGGCCCCCAGCGAGTCGATCAGTTCGCGCAGCTGCGGCTCCACGGCGTCGGCGGCGCGGTAGGACTCGTACCAGTCGGTCAACTCGGCCGATCCGGCCCGCAGTTGGTGCAGTGCGTCGCGTCTGGACTGGTCGAGGACGGTCTTCGCGGCCTGTTCGACCTTGCGGGCGGCGCTCAGCCCCTGGTGGATCACCAGCCCCCAGACGGCGGCGGTGACCGCCATGACCGTGAGCGTGACGCCCGCGCTGATCCCGAAGCCGATCACCAGGATCCCCAGCAGCACCAGGGCCGGCGGGGTCGCCTTGCGGGCCAGCGGATAGGCGAAGGAGGCGAGGAACGTGCGCGCGTGGGTGTCCCAGTGCGCGGCGAGCTGCTGTTCGAGGCCCGGCAGCGGCTGGGTGTACGAGCCGGTCCACGGCGGGAGCTGGAAGGTGCGCCCGGCGATCGGGTACGCGCCGCCGAACCTCGCCTGCACGTCCTGCGGCACGGCTCCCCGGTAGTCCGCCGAGAACTGCTGGTGGGCGTGGCGGAACCAGTCCCGGCAGGCGGCGACCGCGAGCCGCTGGGTGGCGACCGAGGTGCCGATGGCCTCCGGGCTGAGCGCGGCCGTGGTCTGCACGGTCAGATAGTCGAGCGTCTCCTCGTACGCGGCGGAGTCCGTGTCGACGGCGCCCCTGGCGGCGGTGAGGTCGCCGCCGTGGTCGATGACGGCGTGGTTGAAGGCGAGGTCGCGCCGCAGCGGCAGCTCCTCGTTGTCGTACTCGGACACGAGCCGGTCGAGGATGTCGTCGACGGCGTCCTCGATCCGGTCCGAGGTGGTGAACTCCCTCCCCAGGAGCGCCCGGTACTTGTCGTGCGCCACCCGCTGCACCCGGGCCGACGACAGCACGCCCGCGAGCTGGGGGCCCTGCGGGGAGACCTGGGCGAGCACCGGGTACTCGCCCTGCGGGGCGGCCGGGCGCAGCGAGTCGAGCTCGGCGCGCCAGCGGGTGATCTGGGCCCGCTGCGCCGCGTCGTCGTTCAGCATCGTCTCGCGCCAGCCGTCGAGCGTGTCGCGCAGCAGCTCGCGGCCCGCCGCGCCGAACGCGCCCTGCGAGATGGACTCCAGGATGACGGCGAACTCCCGGCCGAGGTGCGCCGGGTCCTGGGCGAGCAGATAGTGGCGCAGCCAGCGCACCGACTCCTCCCGGCGGTTCTGGCGGCGCAGCACCAGGGCGAAGAAGAGCGAGGTGCGGTGGGCGGAGCGGCGGAACGCCTCCTCCACGGCGCGCCCGCACATCCCCGGCTCGTCGGCCGACCAGGCCGCCAGCGCGACCAGGGCCGGGGCGAGCCAGTACCGGGGCGTCTGGATCATCAGCTGCTCGCTGACCGCGCGCACGGTCTCCTCGGAGACCAGGCCCACGTCGAACGCCTGGAGCATGCCGACGGCGGTGCGGCGCACCACCTTGTGGTGCCCGAACTCGTGGTCGACCTGGTCCTGGATGACGCCGACGCGGGTCTCCGCGCGCTGGACGTTCGCGGTGAGCTGGGCCTGCTGGACGAAGGCGCGGAACTCGTCGCGCAGCTCCTGGAGTTCGGTGCGGGTGAGCTGCTGGTTGGCGTCGACGGCGGCCACCTGGCCGCCCACGGCTCCCACCTGCTCGCTGAGCCGGACGACGAGGCCGCTGACTTCCTGCACCTTCCTGTGCAGGGAGTAGTCGACGTCAGCCATGCGGTGTCTCCGATCGGGGTGCGTCAGATGTACGTGTACGGGTGCGCGTCCGCGGGGGTGCTCACGGGTGGACGACCGAGCCGTCCGGCAGCACGGGCAGCACGAGCCCGTCGCCGTACACCTCGACACAGAGGTACGAGCCGGAGCGGGCCAGCATCCGGCCCGCCGAGAAGGGCTCGGGCATGGGCGTGCCGGGCGCGTAGTGCTCCACGATCGCCCCGGCGAGGTCGAGGATGTGGTCCACGAAGGGGGCGCCGAGGTAGCACTTGGTGACGAACCCGACGGGGATCGCGGTGTGCTGGACCTCGTACTCCTTGCGGATCCACTCCGCGAGCTGCCGGCGCGCGGCCTCGTCGACCTGCGCGTCCAGACGCGACAGCGCCTCCCGCAGCTCCGCCGAGCGCTTCCCGTACAGCGCGTGGCGCAGGGGCGGGACGGTGGCACCCCGGCGCTGCGAGGTCTGCTCCCGCGGCGCGGACTGCCACGGCTGGTGGGCGGTCCGCTCGGTCCCGGTCCGCCGGAGCGGCTGGACGGGCGAGGTCGCGGGCGGCTGCACCACGCGGCGGGGTCGTTCGATGGGTCCCATGGCTTCCCCCGAGATCATGGGTCGTGCGGGCGGACTCAGGCAGACTAGTGAGTCGGCGTCAATCGTGTGGACCGGAACGGGAATTGTCGCCTCGGCGCCCCGACCACGACCGTGGTACGACCTGTTTCCGGCCAGCTTCTGCTGCCAGACTCCCGCCCATGCGAATGATCTACGCCCTGCTCGTCGGCATCGACGCCTACCGCGGCGACCGGCACGCCCGCCTCTCGGGCTGTGTGAACGACGTCCTGGCGGCCCGGCGGGCCCTCGAACACCGCGTCGGCGACCGGCTGTCGGTGCGTACGCTGCTCGACGGCGAGGCCACCGCGGCGGCCGTGGAGTCCGCGCTCCGCGACCACCTCGGGCAGGCCGGGCCCGACGACACGGCGCTGCTGTGGTTCTCCGGGCACGGCACCGAACTCGTCCTGGGCACCGCCGAGGAGCTGGCCGTGGAGGCGACCGGCCGCAGCCAGGCGCTGGTGTGCGTGGACGGGCCGCTGCCCGACAAGCGCCTGGGCGCGCTCCTGGACGGGCTCGCGGCGGGCGGCGCGCATGTGGCGGCGGTGCTCGACTGCTGCTTCTCGGGCGGCGGCACCCGCGAGCACGGCGGCGGGACGGCCGCGCGCTTCACCCCGCCCGACCCGTCCTGGCTCCCGCCCGCCGCACCCCGGGACACCGGCGGCCCGCAGCGCGCGCCAGGCCATGTGCTCCTCGCGGCGAGCCGCCTCAACCAGCTGTCGTACGAGGCGGATTACGAGCCCGAGGACCCCGGCACGGGCGGCCCTCCCGTCCGGCGCGGGGTGTTCACCCACGCGCTCCTGGACGCCCTGCGCACGGCGGGCCCGGACGCCACCTACCGGGAGCTGCTCGCCGCCGCGCACGCCCGGGTGCGGCGCACCCGGTTCGCGCAGCACCCGGTGCTGTTCCCGGCCGACGCGGGCGGCCTCGCGGACACCCCGTTCCTGGGCGGTGCGCCGCGTACGCCGAGCCCGCACCTGCTGCGGTTCGGGGCGGACGGCTGGGAGGTGGACTGCGGGCGGGTCCACGGGCTGCCCGGCGGCCTGAGCACCGAGTTCACGGCGACCGGGCCGGACGGTGGCGTGCTGATGGCCCGTGCCGTCCTGGCGGACCGCACGCTGGTGGACCCCGACGGGTGGGCGCCGCAGGCTCAGCGGGTGCATCCGGTGGCGCTGAGCGCGACGCCGCTGGCGTCGGCCGCCGTGACGGTCGACGGGCCGGAAGGTTTCACCAAGTCGCTCGCCGATCACCTCACTTCACCGCTCGTACGTCTGGTGACGGGCCCGGAGGCCGAGTCCGCCGGGCTGCTGCTGCGGGTCGAGGCGCACGGCGACGGGCAGGTGCGGGTGCTGCGGCGCGACGGCTCGCCGTTCGTGGCGCCGCTGCCGCTGTACGACCCGGCGGACACCGCCCGGGTCGCCGACTGCCTCACGCACCTGGCCCACTGGCACGGTATCCGCGACCTGGAGGCGCGCACCTCGCCGCTGCGCGGGCACATACGGGTGGAGGTCGTGCCGTGGGGCGCCGAGGAGCCGCTGGCGCCGGACGGGAACGGCGAGATCGTCCGCGCCTACGACGGGCCGCGCGAGCCGTGGGTCTCCATCCGGCTGCGCAACGCGGGCGACCGCCCACTGTGGTGCGTCCTGCTCGACCTGAACGACCGGTACGCCGTCAACTCGTCCCTGTTCCCGGGCCACTTCATCGCCCCGGGCCACACCGGGTACGCCCTCGACGGCCGGCCCGTGCAGCTGAGCCTGCCCGCGACCCGGGCGCCGCGCCCGGGGGCGTACGCGCGCGACTGGCTCAAGCTGATCGTGGCCGAGGGCGAGCTGAACACGGTGCCGTTCCGGCTGGGGGCGTGGGATCCGTACGGGCCCGGGGCGCGCGGCGGCGCCGCCCCGGACGGGGTGTTGCGGCTGGCCGGACCCGGGCGCCGGGACGTCGGCGCGGCCCCGGCGGCCGGGCCCGGTCAGTGGGCGACGCGGACGGTCGCGCTGCGGACGGTGGTGCCGGGGGTCACTGGCCCAGGTGGGTGAAGCCCGCCCAGGCGCTGAGGTCCGCCGGGTCGATGGCGGTGGCCCGGGCCGCGAGCACCGGCGGCAGCTCGGGCGGCAGCTCGCGCGCCGGGTCCAGCATCCACAACTGGGCGCGGCGCAGGGCCCGTACGGGCGGCTCGTCCTCGCGGCGCAGGAAGTAGTGGGTCATGAACATCAGCACGGAGGTGGCGTCGTCCGGGACCGGCCAGAGCGAGCCGACGACCGAGCGGGCGCCCGCCACCAGGAAGGCGGCGGCCAGGCTGTAGGCCTCGTTGTGGCCGCGCCCGGAGACATGGCTGCGGCAGGCGGCGAGCACCACGAGGCCGAGCCGGCCGCGCAGGGCGCCGGTGAGCCGCTCGGCGGCCAGCTCGCCGCCCTTGAGGGAGAGGTAGGCGCTGCTGCTCCGGCTCTCCTCGACGGCGGCGTGGCACGCCAGGTGCAGCACGGCCCCGCCGTCGCCGCCCTCGCGCAGCCAGTGCGCGACCTCGTCCGGGGTGCCGTCACCGGTGCGCAGCCCGAGGAAGCGCGCGCCCGGGTAGAACGCCCGGCACACCGCGTCGGCCTCCTCGCCCGCGTACCGCAGGTCGCCGGTGGGGTTGCCCACCACCAGGGCCGAGCCGGTGTGCGGGGTGCGGGGGCGGGCGGCGACCTCGCAGAGCAGCCGGGCCGAGGCGGCGTAGGAGATCTCCGCCTCCTCGATGGCGTGCCGCCGCGCCCCGTCGCCGTCGGGCGCCCACGCCGCGTGCCAGGGCACCAGGCCGAGCGCCCCCATCGGGACGAGGACGAGCCGGGGCACGCGGCCGGGTTTGTCGGGCACCACGAAGAGGTCGAAGAGCGGGCGCACGGCGGCGTACCAGGCCCAGGAGCAGAGCCGGTCGAGCTGGTCGCGCAGGGGCCGCGCGGGTGCGGCCGCGCCCCAGCCCGGCACCGGCCCGAGGTCGCGCCCGGCGGCCCGGGCCAGCGGCTCGTACTCCCGCAGCGGCCCGGCGTCCTCGGTGAGCCGGGGCAGCGGCACGTGGTGCACGTCGCCGCGCGAGGTGACCAGGACGGCGACTCCCCCGCCGTCCTCCGACTTGGGCACCAGATAGACCAGGGCGTCCTTGCCGAGCGCCTTCAGAGCGTCGCCGATCTCGCCGGGCGCGGGCGTGTCGAGGAGACGGGCGGCCCCCGCGCCCCCGGTGCCGGGCCCGCCCCGGCCCTCGCCGTCTGCCGTGGAGCCGTCCCCCGTGGAGCCCTCCCCCGTGGAGCCGTCCGCCGTGGAGCCGTCCGCCGTCAGTGCCGAGAGCGCCCGGCGGCGCAGGGCGCTCGGCACCAGGTCGGCGCTCGCGCCCGTGGCGCGCCACTCGCGGGCCAGCGCGTCGTGGCCGCCCTCCTCCAGGAGCTCGGGCACCGAGGACGCGGTGGTCGCGGCGTGCAGGACCAGGCCCCGGCAGGAGTCGAGGGCCTGCACGGCCTCCTCGGGCACCCCGTCCGCCAGGCACCACGCCGCCACTTCCAGGGACATGGCCGTGGCCGTACGCGCGGCCTCGGCGGCGTCGGCCGTGCCGGACTGGAGCAGGGCCGCCCAGGCGTGGCCGCGCAGCGCGTCCAGGCCGTAGCGGCGGCCCGCCGCGCGGTCCCCGGTCCGGCCGCGCGTGCGGTACGCCCGGCCGAGCGCGAGCGCCGCCTGCGCCCAGAGCCGGTGTCCGGGCCCGGCGGCCTGGCGGGTCGCCGCCTCCAGCAGGCCGATGCCCTTGGCGAGGAGCTCGGTGCGGCGGTACGGCAGCCGCTCCCCCGAAGCGAGCCCGCAGTACACGCTGCCCGCCGTGTGCGAGTAGCGCAGCCAGCTGTCGCTGCCCTCGTCGCTGAGTGCGAGCCCCTCCTCGATCAGCGCGAGCGCCTCCCGGATCCGCTCCACGTCCCCGGTGAGCCCGGCCCGGCGCGCCCGCGCGATGCCGCCGTCGCCGAGCACCCACGCCCGGTGGTCGCGGCTCAACCGGGCGGCGCCGCGACGCAGTTCGGCGGCGGTGGGCCGGCCGGCGAGCGGGGGCGCGGGCGGGGCGCCGAGCCGCTCGGCGAGTTCGTCGCGGGCCGAGCGGGCGTTCTCCAGCAACGTCCACAGCTCGATGCGGGAGGTGTCGTCCTCGGCGAGTGTGCCGATGGCCGCGTGGAGGGCCGCGATGTGCCCGTCCGTGGCGTCCAGATCGCCGCTGCGGGCCGCCTGCGCCGCGTCGTAGCCGGACTGCTGGGCGTCCATCAACCGCCGTGCGTACGGCGACAGTTCGGGGTTCTCGCGCAGCTGCCGCCACGCCTGCGCGCCCGCCGCCATGTCGTCGGCGGTGCCGCTCATCTGGCCCCGGTGCACGGTCGCCATCATCCGCACCAGGCCCAGGTCGGCGCCGATGCCGGGGCCCTCCTCGGCGCTGTCGAAGTGGGCGAGGACCTCGTCCAGGCGGGCTCCGGCCCCGGCCGCCAGCTCCTCGGTGAGCAGCGCGCCGCCCGCCACCGCGTGGGCCCGGCGCCGCCAGTCGGGGTCGTCGTCGGGGCCCGGCCGCAGCACGGCCCGGGTCAGCGCGTCCCGCTGCTCCTTGGTGACCTGGTCGCCGTGCGGGTCGAACATCGGCAGGTGCGCGAGGAGGGCGGCCGCGCCCCGGGTGTGCTCGACGCTGCCCGGCTCCAGCTCGCTCCACTTGGCGAAGACGTGGTCGAAGCCGTGCTTGGCGCGGTCCGGCGAGGCGGCGTCGTTGATCAGCGCGAAGTAGCCCTCGTCGCCGTAGTCCAGCTGGTAGGTGCCGTCCTGGACGCCGTCCATCATCGACCGGTAGACGCGCTGCACCTCCTCGAAGGAGACGTCCGGCCCGTCGCTGTCGTCTTCGAGCCCGTGCTCGGCGAGCATCTGGCGGGCCCAGCCGAGCATCAGGACGGCCATGTCCCGCAGCTCCTTCTCCGTGCCCTCCTCGCCGATCACCGCGCGGGCGGCGAGCACCACGTCGCGCAGCCGCCCGGGGTCGGGGTCGTCGCGGTAGCGGGCCTGCTGGGCCACGCAGAGCAGGGTCGCGGTGGCCGCGAGCCGCCCGTCCCGCTCCGGCTCCCACTCCAGCAGCCCGCGCCGCAGCAGCCGTACGCCACGGTCCTTGGCCGCCGCGTCCTGGCGGACGACGCCCCGCTCGTACAGCACCCGCCCGAAGAAGTCGAGGTACTGCGGCAGCAGCCGCTCCTCCACCCCCGGGTCGGCGGCGAGGAGGGTCCCCAGCTCGGCCTCGGCGGCGGCCGCCTGCGCCTCGTCCTGCCACATCGTCCAGATCAGCGCCCGGCACAACACCAGCTTGTACTGGGCGTCCTCCACCCAGTCCGGCCGCTCGCCGCCCGCCCGCCGCGCCTCGACGGCCGCCGTGTCGAACTCGGCGCGGGCCTCCTCCAGTTCGGCCCGGTTCCCGGTGGCGCGGCCGTGCACCATCAGCGAGACGGCCCGGCTGTAGCGCACCAGCGGGAGGTCGCTGTCGGGGTGGGCGGCGGCGAGCACGGCCGCGTAGTGCCGGGCGGAGAGCAGCAGGTCCTCGCCCTCGTCGGTGAGCAGCGCCCGCTGCTGGCAGAGGAACCCGAGCCCCTCGTGCAGTTCGGCGGCCTCGGGGGCGTCGTCCGCGAGCGCGTCTAGGGCGTCCTCGTGGTGGCGTACGGACGGGTCGAGCAGGGCGAGCCGCTCCTCGTCCGTACCGTCCGACTCGATGAACGCGGCGCGCTCGCCCCACAGTTCGTCCAGGATGTCGTTCAGCTCGTCGTTCTCGGGCACGCGGAGTCCGGATCTCATCAGGGCGCGAGGCGCGCGTGGTACGGCAGCAGGACGGAGTTCAGCCACTCCTCGCCCGCCGGGGTGGCGAACTCGACGGGGTCGTCGGCGGTGGCGGCGAGCGCGTCCGGCGGGCAGCGGTCGCCGAAGAGCACCACCGCCCGGTCGCCCGGCTCGCGCTTGGAGGCCCACAGGAAGCCCTGGGCCCACGGGTCGGTGTGGCGGCGGATCCAGTGCGCCCAGTCGCGGGTGTACGGATAGTCCCGCGACTCGGCCTGGACCAGCCAGCTGTCCTGGTGGACGGCGGCGAGCTCGTGCCCGGTCACCAGGGAGACCACGTCGAGCCCGGTGGTCAGCCGCAGCACGGTCAGCCGCCGCCCCGCCACCGCCACCCTGGGCACCAGCCGGGCGCCCCCGGCCGGGTCGAACGGCAGCGAGTGCAGCAGCGTCTCGCTCACCGCCGACTCGGGGCTGAGCCCGGCGTACAGATAGCCGTACGTGTCGCAGCCCGTCGAGTCGAACCGGCCTCCCCCGTAGAGGCAGTGCGCCGGAACGGGGTTGAAGCAGTGCCCGGCCCGGCGCGAGGCGTGCACCCGGTAGAGCACGGTCCCGGCCGTCAGGGTCACCTTGGCGGGGGTCTGGGCCATCGCTGCGGGCGGCTGGTAGTTGGGCACGGGCTACTCCCCCTCGACGAGGTGGCGGGCGGTCGCGGCGAGCCGCCGGTCGTCCGGGGTGCCGAGCAGCCGTACGGGGGCGGTGCCCAGCCAGGCGTTCTCGGACAGCCACCAGTCGGCGGCGCCCCAGGGGTCGGTGTCGGCCCGCAGCACCTCGTTGACCTCCAGGACGGCGAGCCGGGGCAGGGTGCCCTCGGAGAACTGGAAGGCGGGCAGCCGCAGCACCCCGCCCTCGCCGCGCAGCCGCACGAGCCCGGGTGCGTACGGGTCGCCGCCCGCGCGCAGCACGGTGTCGCCGTCCACCGCCGGGGCGGCGAGCAGCCGCTCCCGTACGGCGCCGAGCACCGGCCCGACCATCCGGTGCCCGTCGAGCAGCAGGACGGCGAGGTCCTCGGCGTGAAAGCCGAGATAGCCGGCGTCCGGTGCACCCGTGTCCGCCAGGAAGGCGGTGGGGGCGAACCGGCCGGGCCCGAACCGGTCCGGCAGCCGGGTGCGCAGCAGCTCCACGGCACGTTCGGCGATCCCGGCCGGGTCGGCCTCGAACCGGGCGGCGGCCCGCACGCGCGCGAGCAGCACGGTCAGCTCTTCCCGTACGCCCGCGTCGAGCCGGGGCCCCACGGTGTCCCACTCGGCGGCGGCCGCCGCCAGTACGGCATAGGGATTCACGCGATCTCCGCCCCCAGCAACTGCTCGATCAGATCGGCGCGTTCGGCGCGCCGCACCACGAAGTGGAGGTCCCAGCGGGCGCCCCGGGCGAGCTCCGCCTCGACGGCGGCCCACATGGCGGCGAGGCTGTCGGCCGGGGCGAGTCCGCCGCGCCCGGCGCCGAGCAGCGGCAGGCACAGGGAGGTGAGCGGCGGCCGGTGGCGCCCGGCCTCCTCGCCGAGCAGCGCGAAGGCGCGGGCCACGGCGCGGGTGACATCGGCGGGCAGCACGTCGTAGTCGTTGGTCCCGGCCCGGGGCACGGCGACGGCCGCGTGGTAGAGCCGCCGCACGCCCTGCCGCTCCAGGGCCCCCGCGCCGGTGACGGCGACCGTGCCGGGGGCGACGGCGCCGCCGGGTCTGCCGTGCCGGGCGACCCAGGCCCGTAACTCGTCGTGTATCCGGTCCTCGACGAGCCCGCCCGCCGGATCGCGCAGGGCGCCCGCGCGGCGCAGCGAGGCGGCGACGGAGGACTTGTAGGCCTCGGGCAGCGCGAAGTACGTGTTGGCGGGCGAGACCACCACGTCGACGTCGCGGAGCAGGTCGGCGGGGTGGACGTGCACGGTGATCCGCGCGGCCCTGACCCGCAGCCGCCGGTGCGCGGGGGCGAGGCGGGGCGCGGCGCGGCGGGTGCCGGGGAAGAGCACCACGGGGGCATCTCGTACGACCGTACGGCCCACCGGTGCCATGCGGATGATCTGTTCGGCGACCTCGCCGAGCACCATCAGCTCATGATGTTTGCGGAAGCGCTCGACGCTGATGCCGTACACCTGCGCGGCGCGCTTGCGGCGGTCGGCGGCCGGCCAGTCGCGGGTGCCCTGGGCGAGCCCGAGGCTGTACTCGGCGGCCTCCTGGAGCGTGCCGCCGCCGATGCGGGAGACCGCGAGCCGCAGCAGCCGCTCGACGGCGGGGAAGTGCGGTGCCCCTGGGGCCCCCGCCTCCAGGCCGTCCGCCACCGCGGCGAGCCCCGGTACCCGCAGCTCCCGCAGTCGGACGACCCCGGCCCGCCGCACTTCCCTCACCTCCGCGAGGACCGCCCCGTGGTCGGGCAGTTGAGTGTGCGGCATGGCGCAAAGAATCGCACCGCACGCGCAGGCATCACAACCCCGCTCCGGCCCTCGGGTTCCCATTGTCCGCCGGGGCCCGGTCGGACTCGGGTCGGCAGCAGGTCGCTTCCGGGTCGAAGTGGCCGCACCCAAAAGGCTCTTGACGAAATATCACCTACACCGGCCCGACCGAGGCGCAAGCCACCTTGACGCAGACATGCCACGAGCAGAAGCTCGGGAGGCGAGCCGAGAACGAACCCCCCAGCAACGTCGACATGAACACCCCCACCTCCTCCACATCCCCAGGAGAATTCATGCGACTCCGTACGCGCCCGCGTGCCGCCAGACGTTCGGCGGGCCTCGCGGCCCTCCTCGCGATGGCCCTGGCCGCACCCCTGACCTCCCACGCCACCGCGTCCCCCGCGCCCTCGCCCCGCGAACGCGCGGACGTGGCCGCCGACGAGGCCACCACCCAGTACGAGATCCACGGCCCGGCCACACCCGCCGCGCGCACCGCCATCGCCGCCACCGGGGTGGCCATCGACGAGGTGCGCGAGCACACCGTCGTGGTCAGCGCGGACGCGGCGCAGGCGAAGAACCTGCGCACGCTGGGCTACGCGCTCAAGGCACTGCCCGGCCCTCCGGCCCGTACGAACGGCGCGGCGGCCCAGCCCTTCGACTTCCCGCCGGCGGACTCGAACTACCACAACTACGCCGAGATGACGACGGAGATCGACCAGCGGCTCGCGGCCTACCCCTCGATCATGAGCAAGCGCGTGATCGGCAAGTCGTACCAGGGCCGGGACATCGTCGCGATCAAGGTGAGCGACAACGTGGCGACGGACGAGAACGAGCCGGAGGTGCTCTTCACCTTCCACCAGCACGCGCGCGAGCACCTGACGGTGGAGATGGCGCTGTACCTGCTGCGCGAGTTCGGGGCGGGCTACGGCAAGGACGCGCGGATCACCAACATGGTGAACAACCGCGAGATCTGGATCGTGCCGGACCTCAACCCGGACGGCGGCGAGTACGACATCGCGACCGGCTCCTACCGCTCGTGGCGCAAGAACCGCCAGCCCAACTCCGGTTCCTCGTACGTCGGTACGGACCTGAACCGCAACTGGAACTACAAGTGGGGCTGCTGCGGCGGCTCCTCCTCCAGCAGGAGCTCCGAGACGTACCGCGGCACGGCGCCCGAGTCCGCGCCCGAGGTGAAGGTCGTCTCCGACTTCGCCCGCAGCCGGGTGGTGGGCGGCAAGCAGCAGATCAAGGCGGGGATCGACTTCCACACGTACAGCGAGCTGGTGCTGTGGCCGTTCGGCTACACGTACAACGACACGGCAACGGGGCTGACGAAGGACGACCACGACGCGTTCGCCGCCGTGGGCGGGAAGATGGCGGCGTCCAACGGGTACACGCCGGAGCAGTCCAGCGACCTGTACATCACCGATGGCACGATCGACGACTTCCTGTGGGGGACGCAGAAGATCTTCGACTACACGTTCGAGATGTATCCCGGGGAGTCCGGGGCGGGGGGCGGGTTCTACCCGCCGGACGAGGTCATCGAGCGGGAGACGTCGCGGAACCGGGATGCGGTGTTGCAGTTGCTGGAGAACGCGGACTGCATGTACCGGTCGATCGGGAAGGAGTCGCAGTACTGCACGGGTTGATGGACGGGTTCATAGCCCCCACCCCACCCCTTCCCTGAACCCTCCGGGGGTGGGTGGGGGGTTGAGGTGGCTCTCCCGCCTCGCGGGGCCTGCGGCCCCTGCACCCCGCTTCGTTCGTCTGCGGACCGTGCTGAGTTGCTCGCGCAGTTCCCCGCGCCCCTGAAAATGCCGCTCCGCGGCATGCCCTGGTTGCTCGCGCCGCCGCACATGTCACAGCCCCACGGCCCCTAAAGGTGCGCCCCGCAGGGGCGCATTTAGGGGCGCGGGGAACTGCGCGACCAGCCATCTACGGTCCGCAGACGAACAGGCTCCGGGGCGCAGGGGGGGCGGAGCCCCCGCCTCGGGGTCCGGGGGCTCTGCCCCCGGGAAACCCACCCCGCCCCCTCCACCCCCGGAGGGTTTAGGGAAGGGGCGGGGTGGGGGCTAGATCAGCAGGGACAGCAGCGACGCCACCCCGAACCCCGCCACCGACAGCACCGACTCCAGCACCGTCCACGACCGCAACGTATCCCGCTCCGAAATCCCGAAGTACTTCGACACCATCCAGAACCCCCCGTCATTGACGTGCGACGCGAAGATCGAACCCGCCGAGATCGCCATGATGATCAGGGCCAGGTGCGCCTGGGAGTAGGAGCCGCCCTCGACCAGCGGCACCACGATCCCCGCCGTCGTGACGATCGCGACCGTCGCCGAGCCCTGGGCCACCCGCAGCGCCACCGAGATCAGCCAGGCCAGCACGATCACGGGGAGGCCGACGTCGTGGAAGGTCCTCGCCAGCGCGTCCGCGATCCCGGACGCCTTCAGGACCGCGCCGAAGACCCCGCCCGCACCCACCACCAGCAGAATGTTGCCGACCGGCTTGAGCGACGCCGTCGACACCGTCTCCAGGGACTCGCGGGACCACCCGCGCCGTATGCCCAGCAGGTAGTACGCGAGCACCAGCGCGATCGTCAGCGCCACGAACGGGTTGCCGAAGAACTCGATGACCGAGCGGCCGCGAGAAGGGTCCAGGGCGATCGAGGAGAACGTGGCCGCCAGGATCAGGAGCAGCGGCGTGCCGATGACCGCCAGCACCGTGGCCAGCGAGACCGGCCGCTCCCGCTGCTCCGCCGCCACCCCTGCCCGCGCCTCCTGGGCCGCCTCCACCATGTCCTGCGGCACCTCCACGAAGATCCGCTCTCCGATCCACGCGGCGTACGCCCACGCCGCCGCCACCGACGGGAGGCCGACCACCGCGCCCATCAGGATCACCCAGCCGAGCGAGACGTGGAACAGCCCGGCGGCCGCCACCGGGCCGGGGTGCGGCGGCAGGAAGGCGTGCGTCATGGACAGGCCCGCGAGCAGCGGCATGGCGTAGAGCAGGATCGACTTGCCGGACCGCTTGGCGGCCGCGTACACGATCGGCGCCAGGACGAAGATGCCGACGTCGAAGAAGACCGGGATGCCGAAGACCAGACCGGTCAGGCCCATGGCGAGCGGGGCGCGGCGTTCCCCGAACAACGCGAGCAGCCGCGCGCTCAACACCTCGGCGCCGCCGCTGACTTCGAGGATCGCGCCCAGCATCGTCCCGAGCCCGATGATGATCGCCACATGCCCGAGGATGCCGCCCATGCCGGACTCGACCGTCGAGACGGCGGCGGACTTCTGGACCGTGCCGAAGAGCTCCGTCACGGAGAGACCGGCCCCGAGGCCGACGGCTATGGAGACGGCGAGCAGCGCCACGAACGGCTGGAGCCTGACCTTGATGATCAGGTGGAGGAGGAGGGCGATGCCCAGGGCGGCGACGGTCAGCAGACCGGTCGTACCGCCGATGAGGGGGAGGATCCCGCCGGTGTGCGGCGGAGGCGGCGGGGGCGCGGTGGCGGCGAGCGGGTACGACATACGGAAACTCCCAGGGCTGGCAGGGCTGTTCCAGGGCGTGGGGGACCGCGGGGCGGCGCCCCGGCGGTCCGGGGCGCCGCTCCGTGCGGCCTGTGGAGCGGTCGTACTAAGGGCAAGATCAGGCGTCCAGAACGGCCAGCGCGTCGATCTCGATGAGCAGGCCCTTCGGCAGGCCCACGTACACCGTCGTACGCGCCGAGGCGGGCGCCTTCAGGCCCTGCTCCTCGAAGTACGCGTTGTAGATCTCGTTCATCTCGGCGAAGTGGTCGACGTCGGTGAGGTAGACGCGCATCATCATCACGTCGTCCCAGGTGGCGCCGCCCTCCTCCAGGATCGCCTTGACGTTGGCGAAGGTCTGGAGGGTCTGCGCGCGCAGGGTCGGCCCGGCGGTCGTCGGCGGCTTGCCCTCCTCGGCGGGCAGGAACCCGACCTGTCCGGCGACCTGGAGGATGTTCCCCTTGCGCACGCCGTGCGAGAACCTGGCGGGCGGGGCGGTGTGCGTGGCGGGGGTGAGAGCGACCTTCTCGTTCTTCTCGGTCATGAACTGCCTTCCTGTTCGGGGATGGTGCCGGAGTACTCCCGGCTGATGGCGTCCGCGGTGCGGCGCACCTGCGGGAGGAGGCCGAGGAGTTCCTCGGCGGTGACGACGACGTTGGGGGCGGAGACGGACATGGCGGCGACGACGCGGCCGTCGGTGCCGCGCACCGGCGCGCCCACGCAGTTGATGGACTCCTCGTGGCCGCCGAGGTCGGTGGCCCAGCCCTGTTCGCGTACGGCCGCGAGCTCCTTCAGGAACGCGGCGGCGTTCGGTGTCGAACGGGACGTGTACATCGGGTAGTCGAGCTTGTCGGCGACCGCGCGGCGCTCGGCGTCGGGCAGGTCGGCGAGGAGCAGCTTGGCGACGGCGGCGACGGTGATGGCGACGGGCTTGCCGACGCGCGAGTACATCCGCACCGGGTAGCGGCTCTCCACCTTGTCGATGTACAGCACCTCGCCGTCCTCGTACACGGCGAGGTGGACGGTGTGTCCGATCCGCTCGTTGAGCGCGACGAGGTGCGGGTGCGCGATCTCCCGTACGTCGAGGTTCTCGACGGCCTCCTGGGCGAGCGCGAAGAGGCGGGCGCCGAGGCGGTAGCGCTGGTCCTCCTGGCGGTAGACGAGCCCGTGCTCGTGCAGGGTGCGCAGCAGCCGCAGCGCGGTCGACTTGTGCACCCCGAGCCGCTCGGCGACCTGCCCGAGGTCGGCGGGGCCCTGCGCCAGCAGCGGCAGGATGCTCAGCGCCCGGTCGACGGTCTGGCTCATGACGTACGTACCTCCTGCTCCTCCCCCGTCCACCCGGGGCCGAGACGAAGTCTCCCCCAGGCGTCGTCGTCCAGGGCGGCAAGCCGGTCGGCGTGCGCGCGGGGCGGCGGGGCCGCGTGGTCGGCGGGGACGGTGAGCGCGGCGGCGGCGAACAGGTGCCCGTGCCGGGCCCGTTCCCGTACGGGGAGCCCGCGCAGGGTGCCGTGCAGGAACCCGGCGGCGAAGGCGTCCCCGGCACCGACGGTGGCGACGACGTCCACGCGGGGTGCGGGGACCGCGGTGCCGTTCGGCTGCGGACCGTGGTGGGTTGCTCGCGCAGTTCCCCGCGCCCCTGGGCACCTGGGGGCGCGGGGAACTGCGCGACCAGCCACAGACGGCCCGCAGTCGACTGGCGACCGCCGGAGGCTTTCGGGAAGGGGCGGGGTGGGGGCTTCGAACACGGTCACCCCCGCGGCGCCCCGCTTCACCACCAGCACCCCCACCTCCGGCAACGCCTCACGGATCGCCAAAGCCCCCCGCACCCCCCATGCCTCCTCCGCCTCGTCCTCCCCCACGAACACCACGTCCGCCCCCCGGGCGAGTTCGAGCAGTACACGCGGGCCCGTCGCCCCGTGCCACAGGCCGGCGCGGTGGTTGACGTCGAAGGAGAGCAGGGGGCGGCCGGGGCGGCGGGCGGTCAGTTCGCGGGTCAGGTTGAGGCAGTCTGCGGACAGCGCCGCCGTGATCCCGGAAAGATGCAGCACCCGCCCCGCCCACACCTCACCGAACGGCACGTTCGCCACCGACATGGCGGAGGCGGCCGACCCGGCCCGGTAGTACGCGACCTCGTGCGTCCCGGCGGCCCGGTCGTCGGCGGTGCGGAAGTACACGCCGGTGGGGCGGCCGGGGTCGCGCCGCACCCCGGACGTGTCCACCCCGTAGGCGCCCACCGCCTCGACCAGGTGGTCCCCGAAGCCGTCCGCCCCCACCCGGCTGACCCACTTCACGGTGTGCCCGGCGGCCGCCAGCGCGCACGCCACGTTGGACTCGGCGCCGCCGGTCCCCCGCTCGAAGGACGGCACGTCGGCGAGGCGCCCGGGGCGGGACGGCAGGAAGGCGACCATGGACTCCCCGAGACAGACGACATCCACATCCACATCCACGTCCGCATCCACCAGCGCCCACACTCCCCGCACCTCGACCCGGCGCACCATTGACCCGGCGTTGGCCCGGATGTTAGACAGCAGTAAGCGATACACGCAACGGGCGTTGCACACAGTGCAACGCGGCACCGGAGGCTTCCATGGGGTTCCTGGCAGGACTGGCCGAAGAGCGCGTCGACCACCGCTTCAAGGGGCTTCCCCCGGACGCCGACGGGCTGACCGTCGGCGAACTGGCGGCCCAGCGCCGGAACCTGTTCACGGACGGCTTCACCACCCCCGTCCTCGCCCTCTCCGCCGAGCGCCTGGAGCACAACCTCGCGCTGATGGAGACGTACGCGACCCGGCACGGCCTCGCCTTCGCCCCGCACGGCAAGACCACGATGGCCCCCGAGCTGTTCGCCCGCCAGCTCGACCACGGCGCCTGGGGCATCACGCTCGCCGTGCCCCACCAGGTGCGCGTGGCCCGTGCGTTCGGCATCCGGCGGATCTTCCTCGCCAACGAGCTGGTGGACGCGGCGGCCCTGAAGTGGATCGCCGCCGAGCTGACGCGGGACGCCGAGTTCCAGCTCATCTGCTACGTGGACTCGGTGCGCGGGGTCGAGCTGATGGACGCGGCGCTGGCCGGCGCGGCCCGCCCGGTGGATGTCGTCGTCGAGCTGGGCGCGGGCGAGGGCGCCCGCACCGGCGCGCGGACCGAGGCCGAGTGCACGGCGGTCGCCGACGCGGTGGCCGCGACCCGCACCCTGCGTCTGGTGGGTGTGGCGGGTTACGAGGCCGAGGTCCCCGGGGCCACCCCGGAGCGGGTCGCGGCCTGGCTGCGCAGGCTGACCGCGCTGGCCTCGGAGTTCGACAAGGCGGGCCGCTTCTCGGGGACGGGACTCGACGAGATCGTGGTCAGCGCGGGCGGCAGCGCCTGGTTCGACGCGGTGGCCGACACCTTCGCCGAGATCCCCGAACTGTCCCTCCCCGTACTGAAGTTGCTGCGCTCGGGGGCGTACGTCTCGCACGACGACGGCCAGTACCGGCGGCTCACACCCTTCAACCGCATCCCCGAAGAGGGCGCCCTGCACCCCGCCTTCCGCCTGTGGGCCCAGGTCGTCTCCCGGCCCGGCCCCGACCAGGCGTTCGTGAACGCGGGCAAGCGGGACGCGGCGTACGACCTCGACCTTCCCGAGGCGCAGGTGGTGCGCGGGGCGCGGGACGGCGTCGAGCGCCCGGCGACCGGCATCGAGGTCACCGCCCTCTCCGACCAGCACGCCTGGCTGCGCACGGCCCCGGGCGTGGACCTGGAGGTCGGCGACTGGGTGGGCCTGGGCCTGTCCCACCCGTGCACCAGCTTCGACAAGTGGCCCCTGATCCCGCTGGTGGAGGCGGACGGAACGGTGACGGACTACGTGCGGACGTACTTCTGAGCGTTTTCGACTGCGGGCCGTGGTGGGTTCTCGCGCAGTCCCCCGCGCCCCTGACCACCTAGGGGCGCAGGGAACTGCGCGAGCAATCGGCGACGGCCGGCAGACGAACGACAGCCCTCGGAGAGTTTCGGGAAGGGGCGGGGTGGGGGAATCGCCCGCGACATCAGCCACCGCGAACGGAAACCGAACCATGAACCTGGACCTCGTCATCCGCGACACCCTCGTCATGGACGGCACCGGCGCCCCCGGCCACCGCGCGGACGTCGGCATCAAAGACGGCCGCATCACCGCGATCCACCCCGAGCACACCCCGCGCCTCACCGGCACCCGCACGCTCGACGCCCACGGCCTGGCCCTCGCCCCCGGCTTCATCGACATGCACGCCCACTCCGACCTGGCCCTCCTCCGCGACCCGGACCACAGCGCCAAGGCCGCCCAGGGCGTCACCCTGGAAGTCCTGGGCCAGGACGGCCTCTCGTACGCGCCCGTCGACGACCGCACCCTCGCCGAGGTCCGCAGGGCGATCACCGGCTGGAACGGCGACGGCTCGGACCTCGACCTCGACTGGCGCACGGTCGGCGACTACCTCGACCGCCTCGACCACGGCTTCGACGGGCAGGGCATCGCGGTCAACGCCGCCTATCTGATCCCCCAGGGCACGGTCCGGATGTACGCGATGGGCTGGGAGGACCGCGAGGCCACCCGCCAAGAGCTGGACCGTATGCGGCAGTTGGTGGCCGAGGGCCTGGAGCAGGGCGCGGTCGGGATGTCGTCCGGGCTGACCTACACCCCGGGCATGTACGCCCCGGACGCCGAGCTCACCGAGCTCTGCGAGGTCGTCGCCCGGTACGGCGGCTACTACTGCCCCCACCACCGCTCGTACGGCGCGGGCGCCCTGCGCGCCTACGAGGAGATGGTCGAGCTCACCCGCGCGGCCGGCTGCGCGCTGCACCTGGCCCACGCCACGATGAACTTCGGCGTGAACGAGGGAAGGGCACCCGAGCTCCTCGCCCTCCTCGACCGGGCGCTCGCCACCGGTTCGGACATCACGCTCGACACCTATCCGTACACCCCGGGCTGTACGACGCTCGCCGCGATGCTGCCGAGCTGGGCGGGCGAGGGCGGACCGGAGACGGTTCTCGCCCGGCTGCGGGACGAGGCGACGGCCGAGCGGATCCGGCACGCCATGGAGGTGGTGGGGTCGGACGGCTGCCACGGGGTGCCGATCGACTGGGAGACGATCGAGATCTCGGGGGTGGGCGAGGCGGGGCTCGCGTCCTTCGTGGGCCGTACGGTCGCCGAGTCGGCGCGGGCGCGCGGCGAGGCGCCCTGGACGACCGCCCGCCGCCTCCTGATCGACGACGGCCTCGGCTCGACGATCCTCCAGCACGTGGGCCACGAGGAGAACGTCCGGGCGATCATGCGCCACCGCGTCCACACCGGCGGCAGCGACGGCATCCTCCAGGGCGCCAAGCCCCACCCGCGCGCCTACGGCACGTTCCCCCACTACCTGGGCCACTACGCCCGCGACCTGGGCGTCCTTCCCCTGGAGGAGATGGTCGCGCATCTGACCTCGCGCCCGGCGGCCCGGCTGCGGCTCCCGGACCGGGGCCTGATCAGGGAGGGCTACCGCGCGGACGTCGTCCTCTTCGACCCGGAGACGGTCGCGGCGGGCTCGACGTTCGAGCACCCCCGCACCCTGCCCACCGGCATCCCGTACGTCCTGATCGACGGCAGGTTCGTCATCGAGGACGGACGGCGCACGGACGTACTGGCGGGGCGGGCGGTCCGCAGAACGCCCACCCCGCCGACGCGCTACCCCTTGGCTCAGTTCACGGCCGGGACCGCCGGGCGCAGGTAGCCGAAGACCGTGTCGGCCGCGGTCCGGTCGTCGATGCGGACGCGGCCCGCGCGTACCGCCGCGTCGAAGTTGGCGGCGAAGTCCGGGCCCGGGGCGAGGAGTTGGTCCAGGGTGTCGCGCGTCAGCGTGATCGTGGCCTGGGGTTTGTCGACGCCCGGGGGCATGGTGTCGCCGCGGGTGTCGGTGTAGACGAGGACGCCGTCGCGCAGCACGGTGACGCCCGACTGGCCGGTGTTGGTGAAGTGCCACAACAGGACGACCGGGTGGCGCAGTTCGGCGGCCCGGGGGCCGTCCAGGCGGGCGGCCACGGCGGCGAAGTACTGGGCGGGGTTGGCGTAGCGCACCAGGTCGGCGACGACCGGGCGGGAGCCGGGCGGCCGCGGGCCCGGGCGCAGGTCGCGGGCGGCCGTGAGATAGGCGTTGCGCAGCGGGCCGTACTCGGCGAGGTAGCCGAGCTGGGTCAGGGCCAGGGCCTGGAGCGAGGTCGCGGCCTCCAGGACTGGCGCCGACACGGTCGCCCGGTCGCAGGCGGCGGCCACGACGTGGTCGAGGAGCTCGACGACACGCCCGTACCGGGGTGCCTCGGCGTCGTACTCCTCGCGCGCGGCGGCGAGCACCGCCTCGGCGCCGCCGAGGGCCACCACGTACCGCCGGGCGGTGGCGGCGGAGGCCGGGGTCGCGGCGACGGCGTCGGTGGCGGCGACGAACTCGTGGCCGAGCAGACGCAGCCAGGTCTGGCGGGCGGCCTGGGTGACGGTGCCGACGTAGCCGGGGGCGTAGAACGGCTGGTTCGAGGGCTGGCTCTGGCGCCGGACCCAGGCGTCCCGCCGCGCGGCGAGCCGGGCGGAGACGGACTTGTCGCCCCAGCCGGGCCACTCGTACGCCCCGGCCACGATCTCCGCGATCCCGCCGAAGGCCCTCAGCGTCTCGTCGAGGTGGCGGGCGCGTACGTCGCCGAGGCCGCCGAGCAGGCCGGGGGCGGTGAGGTAGAGGACCTTGCGGTCGGGGAGGTAGACGTTCATCTCGGCCGGTGACTGGAGGCCCGCGGCGGGCTGGAGGACGAGGCGGACGCCGTCGGCCTCGACCTCGCCGGAAAGCTGGTGGGTCGGCGCGACGAGAGTGGCCTCGCCCGCCGAGACGGTGAGACCGGGCCCGCTGTCGATCAGGCCGTACGGGCCTGCTTCCAGCCGGGTGCCGTACGTGTGGTCGACCAGGCACGCCGTGGCCAGGCCCTCCACGACGTGGCGGCGCACGGCGTCGTCGAGGAAGCCGTCGGGCGCGTACACGTCGAGGTCGTCGGGGACGGTGTCCCCCCGGTCGGCGAAGAGGCCGCGCGAGCCGCCGAAGTGGTCGACGCAGCTCGCGGTGTAGACGATCGCTTTCACCGGGCGGCGGTCGTCGGTGGTGGCGCGGTAGAGGCGCAGGGCGTACTGGGCGGTCTCGTACGAGCCGAGGGGGTCGATGACGATCAGGCCGGTGCGGCCCTCGACGACCGTCATGTTGGCCAGGTCGTAGCCGCGGATCTGGTAGACGCCGCCGGCTTCGGCGCGGGTGACGAGGTACAGGCCCGCCATGGCGTTCATACGGCCCTGGCGCCAGACGCGGGCGTTGACGGACGGCGGGATCTCGTCGGCGTCCCGCAGGAAGTCGAACCGCCCGAAGCTCCAGGCGTCTCCGTTGCCGTCCTTGGCGGGGATCACGGATACGTCCGGGGGCGCGAGCAGCCCCTGCGAGGCGTTGCGGAAGTCCGACCCGTCGGACGGGACGCCCTGCGCGGCGGGCCGGTTGCTGCGGACGACGAACGGGGTCGGCTCGACGGGCTCTCGCTGCTTGCCGTTGGTCATGGTGCCTCCTCGGGGGTCCGTGGGGCGGGAACGTAGCCCTGCGGGGGGCGGGCGGGAAGGGCGGGGGTGTCGGCCTTGGCCGACATTGTCTGATGGCCCGGGGTTCGTCCGCGGGCCGTCCCCAACTGGTCGCGCAGTTCCCCGCGCCCCTTAAATGCGCCCCTCCGGGGCGCCCGGGGGATTGCCGCGCAGCGGCATTTTCAGGGGCGCGGGGAACTGCGCGACCAGCCCGCCACCGGGCCGCGGACGAACCCCGGGCACCACGCCGTGTCGCATCTCACCCGGCCCGGACGCGCCGCCCCAATCCAAGCCCCCACCCCGCCCCCGCCCGGTAATCCCACGGCCCCGCCCCCCGCCCCGCATTCCGATGGAAGCCGGCGCTCCGCCCGCCACCGCACCCGGGGCCGCAAACACCGCGCGTCCCCCGAAACGCCCCCGTAAGGTGACCGTCATGCAGGTGATCCAGTCGACCAAGCTCGCCAATGTCTGTTACGAGATCCGCGGCCCGGTTCTCGAAGAAGCCATGCGGCTGGAGGCGGCAGGTCACCGCATCCTCAAGCTCAACACCGGCAACCCCGCCGCGTTCGGCTTCGAGTGCCCGCCGGAGATCCTGGAGGACATGCTCCGCAACCTCTCCGGGGCGCACGGGTACGGCGACGCCAAGGGCCTGCTCTCCGCGCGCCGCGCGGTCATGCAGCACTACCAGACCAAGGGCATCGACCTCGACGTCGAGGACATCTACCTCGGCAACGGCGTGTCCGAGCTGATCCAGATGTCGATGCAGGCGCTGCTCGACGACGGCGACGAGGTGCTGGTCCCGGCCCCGGACTACCCCCTGTGGACCGCCTCCGTCTCGCTCGCCGGCGGCACCGCCGTGCACTACCGCTGCGACGAGCAGTCCGACTGGATGCCGGACCTCGCCGACATCGAGCGCAAGATCACCGACCGCACCAAGGCGATCGTGATCATCAACCCGAACAACCCGACGGGCGCGGTGTACGACGAGGAGATGCTCCGGTCGCTGACCGAGATCGCCCGCCGCCACAACCTGATCGTCTGCTCGGACGAGATCTACGACCGGATCCTGTACGACGGCGCCACCCACACGCCGACGGCCGTCGTCGCCCCGGACCTGATGGTCCTGACCTTCAACGGCCTGTCCAAGAACTACCGCGTCGCCGGGTACCGCTCCGGCTGGCTCGCGGTCTGCGGCCCGAAGGCGCACGCCTCCTCGTACATCGAGGGCCTCACCATCCTCGCCAACATGCGGCTGTGCGCGAACATGCCGTCGCAGTACGCCGTGGCCACCGCGCTCGGCGGGCGCCAGTCCATCGAGGACCTGGTGCTGCCGGGCGGGCGCCTCCTGGAGCAGCGCGACACGGCGTACGACCTGCTCACCCAGATCCCGGGCGTCACCTGCGTGAAGCCGAAGGGCGCGCTGTATCTCTTCCCGCGTCTTGACCCGGCGGTCTACAAGGTCAAGGACGACCGCCAGATGGTCCTCGACCTGCTGCGGGCCGAGAAGATCATGGTCGTGCACGGCACCGGCTTCAACTGGCCCGAGCCCGACCACTTCCGCATCGTGACGCTTCCCTCGGCGCAGGACCTGGCGGGGGCCGTGACACGGATCGGCAGCTTCCTGGACGGCTACAGCCAGATGTAGCGCGCGCTGCTGGCATCAACTCAACTTTAGACAGAATCTAAGATAGGATGGTCTCCTGCGACGCTGGACGTTGAAGGAGGCCATCCCATGTACGAACCGATCCGGACGAAGTCGGTGCACAGCACGATGGCCTCCGACATGCGCGTTCCGCACCGCTCCCGTGAGGAGGAGCTGGACATCCAGCTCGCCGGGCATCTGGCGGCGCTGCTCGCGGTGACCGACGAGCTGGGTCTCGTCTCGGCCGGGGACGCGATAGCGCGGCAGATCGCGCGGCTGCGGGGCGGGATGCCGCCGGTGCGCCACGCGGGGCTGCGCGGCGACGCCCCGGCCTCGCTGCACGGCCGCGCGCACGCGCTGGCGGGCCGCGCCCTGGTGGTCGCCGCGTCGCGCGCGGACACTGCGGCGGCGATCCTGGCGGCGGAGCGGATGGACGCGCACGCGCTGGCGCTGGCCCCCTGATCGGCCCCGGTCCGCGCGCCGCGGAGGTCCGCGGACCGGGAGCCATCCCTTGTGCCCGGAGTTCGTCTGCGGGTTGTCTGTGGCTGGTCGCGCAGTTCCCCGCGCCCCTTAATAGCCCGGAGTTCGTCTACAGGCCGTCCCCAACTGGTCGCGCAGTTCCCCGCGCCCCTATAAGGCTCGGCTTCGCCATCGCACTCGCCCATACCCCCTAGGGGCGCGGGGAACTGCGCGAGCAACCCAGCACGGTCCGCAGACGACAACGCACCCATTAAGGGGCGCGGGGAACTGCGCGCTCAGCCCGCCACCGGGGCGCGCCTGGTGTCAGAGCGACAGGATCACGATCAGGAGCACCAGCAGCGCCAACCCGATCAGCAACGCCGTCCCCGTCCGGGCGGGCTGCGGGGGCGCCGGGGCCGGGCCCAGGTTGAAGACGTCGTGGCCCGTCACCGACGCCCGGCCGCACCACGGACACCCGGACAAGTGCGAGCCGTACGTGTGCATCGGGCGGTCCGGGCACACCCGTACCAGCGCGCGCTCCCGGTCCAGCGCCCGCAGCCAGTCCTCCGCCGACGGGCGGGCCGCGGGGTCCAGGACGCCGGGGCCGAACGCCGCCCGGGACAGGCCGAGCAGCTCGGGCGGGAGCACGGACGGGTCCACGGTCCCGCGCGGCACCACGACCCGCTCCGGCCGCACCACGTACGAGATGCTCGCCGCGATGTTGTCCTGGACCGTCGACTCCGGCGCGCTGTCGTGCGGGACGCCGCCGAAGGGGTGGTTCCCGGCCGTCAGCAGCTGGTAGACCAGCACCGCCAGCGCGAAGTCGTCGCTCGCGCGGGTCGCCGGTCCCCCCGCCAGCCGCTCCGGCGCCGAGTAGTCCGTCGTGTGCATCAGACAGGGGAACAGCTCCCCCGTGACCGCGTCGGTGAAGGCGATGGAGTCGCAGTCCAGGAACGTGATGAAGCCGTTCGCGTCGACCACCACGTTGCTGCTGGAGAAGTCCCCGATGACCAGGCCCTCGTGGTGCATCCGGGCCGTCATGAACGCGAGGTTCCAGGCGACGCCCAGCAGGAACCGCCAGTCGGCCCGCTGGTGGAAGAGCCGGATGCGCTGGGCGCGGGTGAACAGGCCCACCAGCTGGACGTGTTCGGGCTCCCCGAACCGCTGCATCGCGTACCCCAGGAACGCGCCCCCCGGCGCCCGCGCGGGCGCGGTCGGCCAGGCGAGTTCGGGCCGCTGGGAGCGGTCGGTGGGGCGCCCGCCGAGCGGGGACATCGTGAGCATCCGGGTCAGCCGGCGCTCCTGCTCGGGGCCGGGCGGGTCCCGGTAGAGCTTGACGACGACCCGGTCGTCGCCCTCGACGGGGTAGACGGCCGCCTGGCCGCCGCCCTTGAGCGGCTCGGCGGCGAGCACCACCGGCACCCCGCCCAGGAGCACGGTCCGCCCGCTCGGCGCGCTCATGCGCCCCCTCCCGTACGTACCGCCCGCAAAAGCGTCTTGTCGTCCCCGTTGAGCGCGGTCAGCCGGTCGGACCTCAGCAGCGCGGCCAGCCGGTCGTCCTCGTCGCCGGACTCCACCGCCTCCGTGTCCAGGGAGCGCAGCACGGCCGCCGCGAAGGACTCGTTGGGCGCCTGCGGGGCGCCCCCCGACCAGGACAGCGCGGCCTGGGCCAGGCCGTCGGTGGAGAGCAGGACACCGTCGACGCCGTCGTCCCGTACGCAGTCGGTCCGCACCCAGCGGGCGGCGTCCGGGGTGCTGAGGAACACCGTCTCGTTGCTGTACTCGCTCACGGCGGCGGGCTGCGGCAGCAGATGGAACTGCCGCTCGCCGTCCTCGGTCCCGGCCCGCAGCACCACGAAGCCGTCCCCGACGCTGGCGTGCCCCAGCCAGCCGGGGGCGAGCACCACCACGGTGAGCGTGGTCGCGTGGTCGGCCGCCGCCTCGCCCGTACGGTCGAGGAAGTCGTCCACGACCCGCTGGAAGCTCCGGCGCAGCAGCCGGTTCGCGGCCGCCCCGTCGGTCCGCGCGGCGGGCAGCCGGCCGAAGTGCTCGACGGCCAGACGGACCGCGAGCAGTGAGCCCTCGCCGGAGCGCGGCCTGCTGCCCGCGCCGTCGGCGACCGCGAGGACCGTGACGGGCCCGTCCGTCGCGCACCGCCAGGCGTCCTGGCAGGCGACGCCGTCCCTGCGGTGCCGGTAGCCCTCCACGCTCAGACCGTGCACCCGCCAACTCCCGTGCTCCCGCGCCCCCATGGCCCGCTCAGGCTTCCCAGGCCGGGCGCTGCGTCTTGAACTGGCTGAAGATCTTCTCGAAGACCTCGTCGCCCGCGCCCTTGGTCTCGGCGTTGGCACTCGCCGACATCATCTGGAGCAGCTGGCGGAACGGGAAGCCCTGGAGCCGGGCGTTGAACTTCGGCGCGTACGCCTGGAGCACCTGCTCGGCCAGGTCGGTGAGCCCGCCGACCCCGATCGCGTACAGCCGGAAGCGCCGTGCGGCCTGCTCCTCGGCGAGCACCGGGATCAGCCGCTGCCAGGTGCGGCTGATGTGGCCGGTGCCGTCGGTCGGCAGCCCGTCGGTGACCAGGCAGATCTGCGGCCGGTAGTACTGCAGGCCCTGGGAGCGCAGCTCGGCCTTGCGGGCGGTGACCACATGCATGGCGAGCTCCAGGGCCTCGGTCATCAGGGTCACCCCGGAGGCGGCGAGGCGCGGCGGCTCGAACATGTGGGCGGCGACGAACGGGCCGACCGGGGAGCCCGGTTCGAGCGGCTGCGCGCCGCGCCAGGCGGTGACGCCCTGGCCGCCGAAGGTGATGACGGCGACCTCGACGCTGTAGCTGAGGCTGACGTCGTCGTGGAGCTCACGGGTCCATTCGCTCAGGGCCGTGTTGAGCGCGTCGATGGGCGGGCCCGCCATCGAGCTGGAGGTGTCGAGGCACAGCACCAGCGGCAGCCGTTGGGCGTTGTTCTCGAACTCGATGTCGGCGTACTCCGCCGGAAGTGTCCTGGGTGGCTGCTGCCTGCGCATCTGGTCTCTCCCCGTTCCCGGTACTTCGTCCTACGGGTCAACTGCCGTGCTGGGCACGGTCGATGACGGTTCTCGCGTCCTGGGCACACGCGTGGGCGTACAGGATCCCGGCGTCCTTGCCCCGGCCCTCGCTCACCTCGACGGAGCTGCCGGGGGCGGGCGCGGGCTCCCCCGGCTCGGCCCAGACCGCCCGGCGCAGACACTGGTCGAGCTCCACGTATCCCTGCGGGTGCAGCGCGGTGCGTACGACGGCGACGCGGCCGGGACTGCTCGGCCTGCGCACGTCGCGGCCCGGCGCCGCGCGGTGCCTGCCGGGGGGCTCGGCCGCCCTCGCCGTGCTCTTGGCCGCCGTACGGGCGGGGTGTGCGGCGGGTGCGGCGAACGCGAGGCGCGGGCCCCGCGAGCGGCGTACGGCGAAGACCAGCGCGGTCACCAGGAGCAGCAGCAGGGCGGCGACGCCGAGGGCCGGGACCAGCAGCGAGGAGCCGCCGACGGAGCCGCCGACGCTGTCGGCGTTGAGGTCGAGGTCGGCGGCCAGCTTCGCGTCCACGAGCTTGCCGCCGCTCACGGTCGCGCCCTTGCCCTTCTCCTGCGCGACGAGCTCGCACAGGTTGCCCTCGCAGGCGCCCGCCTCGCGCAGGGCGGTCACGGTCTTGTCGTCGAGCCGGGTGATCTCGGCCTTCTTGTCGACGAGCCGGTCCCCGGCGAGGACGAGCAGCAGGGTGCCGCCCGCTCCGGTGGGGTGCCCGGCCGGGACCATGACGACGAGCGGGCCGCGGCCGAACACGGCCTCGCGCTCCTTGAGTTTCAGGTCGGCGGTCTTCCCGTCGAGCTCCAGCGGCCGGTGCAGGGTGACGACGGCCGCGTCCTGGGTGCCGACGCGCCCGGCCCAGCACTCCAGCCGCTCGGCCAGCTTGCCCGTGCAGGACCCTTCGTCGGCGGCGGCCGGAACGGCCGGTGCCAGCAGGGCCAGGGCCAGCAGCCCGGCCCACATCCACGGCCCGCGCGCGGCGCGCGGCCAACGGAGCTGCCCCATGTGCGAAAACCTCCCCGCCCCCCGGAAAAGCACATCGCAAATATGACGCCACCGGCCGTCGTCCGTAAGGGTTTTGGCCATTCCCGGAGGATTCCCCGTAATCCCGCCTACAACTGGAACACCTGGTGACACCGGACGAACATCTGCCTCGACTGTTCCACCCAGTCCCCGGCCAGGGAATCGAATTCGGGCTGGTTCATCCGGCAGTTGAGCGGCAGCGTGCACACCCCGGCGATACAGGGCCGCGGCCCCCGTACGTCCCACACCGACAGCATCGGGACCAGCTGTTCGGTGTTCCACGCGTTGGCCGCGGCGGCGGCCGTCGCCAGTTGGTCGCCGCGCAGGAACCGGCCGTCGGTCATGAACGCGACCAGCAGTTTGGTGGTGGTCATGAACCGGACGGTGACCGCCCTTCCGGCGTCCGCGAGGTCGAAGCGGAGCGAGACGGAGACCGTGTCCTCCTCGCAGCGCAGATGGCGCCCGGCCGCCCAGCCGTGGACCAGCGACCGCCACTGGACGCCCAGGTCTCTCCCGTCGCCGCCCGGCGTCCCCTCAGAGTGCCGCACGGCCCACCGCCTCGATCACCATGGCGTCGCTGAGCCCCGCGTCGAGCAGCGTCTGGGCGTGCAGCAGCAGACAGGACGGCAGCGACGCCTTGGCCCCGGACGCCTGGCGGCCCTGCAGCTCGCCGGTGCGCACCCGGATGCGCCGGGCCACCGTGGGCGGCGGCCAGGTGAGCGCCCGCGCGGCGCCCGCGTCCGGGCCGATCAGCCCCTGGAGCAGCGCGTCAAGGGTCGGCCGGTCCTCGGGCCGCTTGGCCAGGCACGCGGCGACCAGGTCCACCAACTCCCCGGGTACGTCGTCGAGTTCGGGCTCGGCGTGCACCACCCGGTAGGCCACCCCGGCGCCGTGCCGGAACGGCGCGTACCCCGCGACGGCGTAGACCAGGACCCCGCCGAGCGAGAACACGTCGCTGGCGGGCCCGGCGTGGGCGCCGGTCATCTGCTCGGGCGACATGTACGGCGGCGTCCCCATCAGCTGCCCGGCCCGGGTCAGCCCGGTCGCCCCGGCCACCGCCGAGATGCCGAAGTCGATCACGCGCGGCCCGTCGGAGGCGAGCAGCACGTTCGACGGCTTGAGGTCGCGGTGGACCACTCCGGCGCCGTGGATCGCCTGGAGCGCCTCCACCAGCCCGGCCCCGAGGCGCCGTGCCTGCCCCCCGGTGAGCGGCCCGTCCGCGCCGACCGCCTCCGACAGGGAGGGACCGGGCACGTACGCCGTGGCCAGCCAGGGCAGTTCGGCGTCCGGGTCGGCGTCGACGACCGCCGCCGTGAACGCCCCGCCGACCAGCCGCGCGGCGGCCACCTCGCGGGCGAAGCGCCGCCGGAACTCCTCGTCGGCGGCGAGTTCGGGCCGTACGACCTTGACCGCGACGGCCCGGCCCGCGGGCGAGCGTCCCAGATACACCCACCCCATCCCGCCGGACCCCAGCCGCCCGACTATGCGGTACGGCCCCACCCGCAGCGGATCACTCACCGGTGTGCGCACGCTCCGCGCCCCCTCACTGGCCCAACGCGCTCCGGGTCCGAGTGTCCCGCGAACACCCGCTCCCGGCAGCCGCCCTGGCGAAAAACCACCCCGGGAAAACGATCCGGCCCCCGGAGCCGTGAGGGGGCTCCGGGGGCCGATCATGTCGTGGCGGACCGTCGTGACCCCACTGGTCAGGGCGGTGTTTCGGGGCAGCCCGCCACGAGTCTCGGGCGGGCGGGTCAGCCCAGGCGGGCGACCAGCGAGCGGTACTCGTCCCACAGCTCCTTGGGCGTGTGGTCGCCGAAGGTGTTGAGGTGCTCGGGGATCAGCGCCGCCTCCTCGCGCCAGACCTCGGTGTCGACCTTGAGCAGGAACTCCAGGTCCGCCTCGGGCAGGTCGAGGCCCTCGGTGTCCAGGGACTCCTTGGTGGGCAGGATGCCGATCGGCGTCTCGACGCCCTCGGCCTTGCCCTCCAGGCGCTCCACGATCCACTTCAGGACACGGCTGTTCTCGCCGAAGCCGGGCCACACGAACTTGCCCGCGTCGTTCTTGCGGAACCAGTTCACGTAGTAGATCTTGGGCAGCTTGGCGGCGTCCCCCTTTGCGACGGCGTGTGCACCGACCTTGACCCAGTGGGCCATGTAGTCGCCCATGTTGTAGCCGCAGAACGGGAGCATCGCGAACGGGTCGCGGCGCAGCTCGCCGACCTTGCCCTCGGCGGCGGCGGTCTTCTCGGAGGCGACGTTCGCACCGAGGAAGACGCCGTGGTTCCAGTCGAAGGACTCGGTCACCAGCGGTACGGCGGAGGCGCGGCGGCCGCCGAAGAGGATCGCGGAGATCGGGACGCCCTTGGGGTCCTCCCACTCGGGGGCGATCGTCGGGCACTGGCCGGCCGGGACGGTGAAGCGGGCGTTGGGGTGGGCGGCCGGGGTCTCGGACTCGGGCGTCCAGGCGTTGCCCTTCCAGTCGGTGAGGTGCGCGGGCGCCTCCTCCGTCATGCCCTCCCACCACACGTCGCCGTCCTCGGTGAGCGCGACGTTGGTGAAGACCGAGTTGCCCCACAGCGTCTTCATCGCGTTGGCGTTGGTGTGCTCACCGGTGCCGGGCGCGACGCCGAAGAAACCGGCCTCGGGGTTGATCGCGTACAGCCGGCCGTCTTCGCCGAACCGCATCCACGCGATGTCGTCGCCGATGGTCTCGACGGTCCAGCCGGAGATCGTCGGCTCCAGCATGGCGAGGTTGGTCTTGCCGCAGGCGCTCGGGAACGCGGCGGCCACGTACTTCGACTCGCCCTGCGGCGGGGTCAGCTTGAGGATGAGCATGTGCTCGGCGAGCCAGCCCTCGTCGCGCGCCATGACGGAGGCGATGCGCAGCGCGTAGCACTTCTTGCCGAGCAGCGCGTTGCCGCCGTAGCCCGAGCCGTACGACCAGATCTCGCGGGTCTCGGGGAAGTGCGAGATGTACTTGGTGGAGTTGCAGGGCCACGGCACGTCGGCCTCGCCCGCCTCCAGCGGGGCGCCCAGGGTGTGGACGGCCTTGACGAAGAAGCCGTCGGTGCCGAGCTCGTCGAGGACCGGCTGTCCCATGCGGGTCATCGTGCGCATGGAGACCGCGACGTAGGCGGAGTCGGTGATCTCGACGCCGATCGCGGAGAGGTCCGAGCCGAGCGGGCCCATGCAGAAGGGCACGACGTACATGGTGCGGCCGCGCATCGAGCCCCGGAAGATCCCCTTCTCACCCGCGAAGATCTCTTTCATCTCCGCCGGAGCCTTCCAGTGGTTGGTCGGCCCCGCGTCCTCCTCCTTCTCGGAGCAGATGAAGGTGCGGTCCTCGACCCGTGCGACATCGGTCGGGTCGGACGCGGCGTAGTACGAGTTCGGGCGCTTGATCGGGTCGAGCTTCTTGAACGTGCCCTTGGCGACGAGCTCCTCGCAGAGGCGCTCGTACTCGGCCTCGGAACCGTCGCACCAGACCACCCTGTCCGGCTGCGTGATGGCTGCGATCTCGTCTACCCAGGAGACCAGCTCCTGGTGGTTCGTCGGGACAGAGGTGGGAGCCGCGATGTCGCGCGCCACGATCGCTCCTTGTTGAGGGTTCGGTATCCCCTTGTGGGGGAATTTCGTTCGTTGCCCCGTGGGGGCTGCGACCCGGACGCTTCTTCTGGTACCTGGCGCTCATCCGGTGCCGACCGCACTCATCTGATCATCCGTGCCAATCGCCCATATGTCCAGGGGCACTCTCACGTGAGCATCGCCACTCGCCACTCCTTGTTCATCCGCGGTGCACCCGGCCGGGGCATACGGTTACGGGCCGCCCCTATCCGTAACTTACGGAGGCGTAGGTAGCATGCGGGACATGACTGATCAGGTGACGGCCCTCGCGCCGACCAGGCCCCTGAAGCCCAAACTGCGCGGCTGGCTGCATGCCGGGATGTTTCCGGCAGTGGTCGTCTCGGGCATCGTGCTGACCGCGCTCGCCCACTCGACCCGCGGCCGGATCGCCTGCGGGATCTACGTCCTGACCGCCTGTCTGCTCTTCGGCGTCAGCGCCCTCTACCACCGGGGCGACTGGGGCCCGCGCGGCGAGGCGATCCTGCGCCGGCTGGACCACGCCAACATCTTCCTGATCATCGCGGGCACCTACACCCCGCTCACCCTGCTGCTGCTCCCGGACTCGACCGGCCGGGTGCTGCTCTGGGCGGTGTGGGCGGCGGCGCTCGCCGGGATCGCCTTCCGGGTCTTCTGGGTCGGCGCGCCGCGCTGGCTCTACACCCCCTGCTACATAGCCATGGGCTGGGCGGCGGTCTTCTTCCTGCCCGACTTCATGCGCACCGGCGGCATCGCGGTCCTCGTCCTGGTCATCGTCGGCGGACTGCTCTACAGCGCGGGCGGCGTGATCTACGGCATCAAGCGCCCCAACCCCTCTCCCCGCTGGTTCGGCTTCCACGAGGTCTTCCACTCCCTGACGCTCGCCGCGTTCGTCGTCCACTACGTCGGCATCTCCCTGGTCGCCTACCAGCATTCTTGACGCCGACCCTCTTTTGAGAGTTACTGTCACTTGACGGTAACTCTTACGGAGGTGTGCCATGACGCAGTCAGGTCCCGATCCACGGCGCTGGTGGGCGCTGGGGGCGATGGTCGCGAGCATGCTGGTGCTCGGCTTCGACATGACGATCCTCAACGTCGCGCTGCCGACGATGGCCCAGCAGCTCGGCGCCACCACCGGGCAGCAGCAGTGGATGGCCGACGCCTACGTCGTGGTCTTCGCCGCCCTGATGCTCCCCGCCGGACTCCTCGGCGACCGCTTCGGCCGCCGCCGGATGCTCATCACCGGCCTCGGGATCTTCCTGGCGGGCTCGCTCGTCGGCGCGCTCACCACCAGCGTCGGGGCGGTCATCGCGGCCCGCGCGGTCATGGGGATAGGAGCGGCGTTCGTGATGCCGCTCGCCCTGGCCGTACTGCCCTCGCTCTTTCCCGCCGAGGAGCGCACCAAGGCCGTCTCGATCGTCACCGCCTCCTCCGCGCTCGGCCTGCCGCTCGGCCCGATCATCGGCGGCTTCCTGCTCAACCACTTCTGGTGGGGCTCGGTCTTCCTGATCAACGTCCCGATGGTCGCGATCGGCATCGCCGCCTGCGCCTTCCTGCTCCCGGAGACCAGCGACCCGGCCTCGCCGCGCGTCGACGCCCTCTCCACCGCGCTCACCGCCGCCGGTCTGGGCTCGCTCATCTACGGGATCATCGAGGCGCCGACGCGCGGCTGGGGCGACGCGCTGGTGGTCGCGACGCTCGTCGGCGGCGCGGCGCTGATCGCCGCCCTGGTCGTACGGGAGCGGCGGGTGCCGCGTCCGATGCTCGACCTGAAGCTGCTCGCCCACCGGCCGTTCCTGCTGAACACGCTGGCGGCCACGCTGGTGATGTTCATCCTGGCCGGGCTGATGTTCGTGCTGCCGCAGTACCTCCAGGCGGTGCTCGGCAACGACGCCTTCGGCACCGGGCTGCGGATGCTGCCGCTGATGGGCGGGCTGATGATCGCGGCCAAGGCGGGCGAGCCGCTGGTGCGGCGGTTCGGGGCGCGCGGAACGATCAGCGCGGGCCTGGTCGTGCTCGCCTTCTCGGCCTTCCTCGGCAGCCGTACGACGGTGGAGAGCGGCTACGGCTTCACCGCGCTGTGGCTGTCGCTGACCGGGCTCGGCTTCGGCTTCGCGATGGTGCCCGCGATGACGGCCGCGCTCGCCACGCTGCCGCCGGCGCGCGCGGGCAGCGGGTCCGGGCTGCTGATGACCGTACGTCAGGTGGGCAGCGCGGTCGGGATCGCGCTGCTCGGCTCGCTGCTCGCCGGGGTGTTCACGGACCGGCTCGACACGGCCGGGCTGCCGGGGGCCGCGGCGGACCGGGCCGGGGACTCGGTGGTGGCCGCGCACCTGGTCGCGGCGAAGCTGGGCGACTCCCGGCTCGCCGCTTCGGCCGATTCCGCGTACGTCCACGGCATGGACACGGTGCTGCTCGTGTGCGGGGTGGCGGCGCTGGTCACCGCGCTGCTCGCGGCGGCGCTGCTGCCGGGGCGGGAGGAGCCGGAACCGGCCGCGCGTGAGGCGGCGGGTACGCCCGTTGCTGCCGTGGACGCCATGGATGCCTGAGAATGTCGACATGTCCGCCACGCCACGCCCCCGGTCCCTCGACTCCCTAGCCGAGGACATGCAGCCGCAGCTCGGGCTGCGCGAACGCAAGAAGCTCAAGACGCGCGTCGCGATCCGGCGCGCGACGTACCGGCTGATCGCCGAGCAGGGGTACGACGCGACGACGGTCGAGCAGATCGCGGAGGCTGCGGAGGTGTCGCCGTCGACGGTGTTCCGCTACTTCCCCACGAAGGAGGACATCGTCCTCACGGACGAGTTCGACCCGGTCATAGTCGCCGCGCTGCGGGCGCGTCCGGCGGGCGAACCGTTTCTGGAGTCCGTACGCCACGTCCTGGTCGAGGCGACCCGCCTGATCCTGGCGCACGACCAGGAGGAGACGATCCAGCGGACGACGCTCCTGGTCCAGGTCCCGGCGCTGCGCGCCCGCATGATGCAGTCGATGGCGACCAGCAGCCGCAACCTGTGCCAGGTGATCGCGGAACGCACGGGCCGGGACGAGGGCGAACTGGAGGTCCGGTCCTACGCGATGGCGATCCTGGGAGCGGTCTACGAGGCATCGCTGTACTGGGCGGAACGAGACCACAAGGACGACTTGGCGGAATTGGTGGAACGGTCACTGTCGGCGGTACGGGACGGGTTGCGGGCCTGAATTCGTCTGCGGGTGGGTGGCGGGCTGGTCGCGCAGTTCCCCGCGCCCCTACAGGGGCGCCCCGAAGGGGCGCATTCAGGGGCGCGGGGAACTGCGCGAGCAACCGACCACGACCCGCAGACAAACACGGGCCCGATAAGGGGCGCGGGGAACTGCGCGAGCAACCGACCACGACCCGCAGACAAACACGGGCCCGATAAGGGGCGCGGGGAACTGCGCGACCAGCCGACCACCGGCCCGCAGACAAACACCGGCCCGATAAGGAGCGCGGGGAACTGCGCGACCAGCCGACCACCGGCCCGCGGACGAACGACCGGGCCGGGGCCGAGGGGCGCACCCCCCGACCCCGGCACCGCGTCACCGCTGGCGGGCAGCCAACGCCTTCGCAGCCCGCACCCGGCCCGGGGCAAGCGCATCGATCGCGCCCGCCCCAGAACCCGGCCGCGACTCCCAGCCCCGCAGCTTCGCCGCCACCCGCCGCAGCCCCGAGTCACCGGGACGGACGTCGATCTGGAAGTGGGACTCCTTGGGGGTCGACTCGTCGCCGCCCCACTTCACCACGCCCTCCAGATCCGCCAGGATGTCGCGGACGATCACGAGCTCCTGCGGGAAGAACCCGTTCCGCGCCCGCACGGGGTACTGCGGCGACCGGATCGCGACCGCCGTACCCGAGAGGTAGTTGCTCTCGTACGGCGCCGCCACCGCCCGCGCACCGGTGTGCCCGGTGACCTCGCCCGCGCCGAGCGTGTGGATCTCGTAGTGGTAGCGGCGCACCACATGGGTCAGCACGGTCGCCACGTCACCGTCCAGCGCCGTGAAACTCAACCCGCCCGCGCCCTCGACCCGGTGCGACGGGACCGCAGCGACGACCGGCCAGCCGTTGGCGGAGGCACGGCCCTGCCACTCCTTCGCCGCCGGAACGGCCGGAACGGCGGGAACGGCCGGAGCCGGGGCCGCCACGGCCGTGCCGGACATCCCGCCCGCCACCAGCGCCGCCCCACCGGCGACACCCGCGCCGGCCACCAGGAAGCGGCGGCGGTCGACGCGCAGCGCCTGCGTCATGACATCACTCATGGTTCGGTTCCTCATCCCTCTCGTACCGGCCCTACAGGCCCTTGGCGTTGGCTTCCTGCAGCACGCGGTCGTGCAGGACGTCGGCGAAGCCCCGGCAGAAGTCCAGGAGTTCCTGCTCCGGCAGCTCCTGCGGCATCTTCGTGAGGACGCCCGCGATGCTCGTGATGAGGTACGCGCGTCCGGCCGAGATGACCGGGTCGATCGTGGTCGTCAGCATGCCCTTGGCCATCGCCACGACGTTGTCGACGCTGCCGCCGAACCGCTGCTCGAAGAAGTCCCGGAAACGGGTCAGGGACCCGGCGTCGCGTTCACCCTTGCCGTAGTGCTCGCGCACCACGCCGAGGAGGTGCTCGCCCTTCTGCGCCCGCCGGCCGATGAGGTAGCCGTCGGCGTCCTCGATGAGGTCGTTGAGCGGGAAGGTGGAGTTCACCCCGAGCTTGGCGAACTTCTCCTTGCAGTAGGTGTAGCCGGACGGGTAGACCTTGACGTCCCGGCGCCACTCCGCGTACAGCGTCATCAGGTCGCCGCCCCAGCCCGTGACGTCACCGGCGCCGACGGTCCTGATGTTCGACTCCGACTGCACCTTGGCGTAGTGGCCGTTGGCCGCCGCCATCATGTGCTGGCAGTCGATCATGAGGCCCGTCACGGGGTCCGTGAACTCGTCCAGGATCGACGCCCCGTGGCTGTCGGCGAACGCGACGAACTCCTCGTCGGCCCCGCCGATGAGCGCCTTCCACTGCGCGGTGTTGTAGCGCCCGTGCCGGGCGTACTGCATGGTGTGCGCGGCCGGGTCGCCCTTGGGGTACTGGACGGCGAGCGGGTACACCGTCTCCATGTACCGGATGAAGTCGTCGGCCGGGTAGGAGTTCGCCCGGACGGTGTTCTGGCCGTTGTCGCTGCCGGTGCGGTGCGCGTCGTTGTCCAGGTCGAAGGAGTCACCGCTGGAGATGAACTTGAACTCCTTGATCTGGTTGAACGCCCAGTTCGGCGGCAGCGGGAAGCCCAGGTTCCCCGAGAAGCCCCAGGACATGCCGGAGACGAAGGAGTAGCGGGCGTCGGTGTTCTTGCTGACCTGGGTGCAGACGTTCCGCGAGCCGTAGACGCCGTGGACGTACCGCTTGCCCTTGTTGGCGAGCCCGGCCTGCACTCCCTGGAAGTACGGCACGATGTTGGAGGCGATCTCCTCCGCCGTGGCGTCGTAGTCCACCGCGAAGTAGATGACGGTGCCCCGGTTGAACCCGTAGGCCTGGGCGCAGGCGTGCGCGTTGAGCGCGTGCTCGAAGCCCTGCCCGTACGTGAAGTCGGCCAGTCGGCGCGCGTTGTCCTGGTAGATCGGGAAGACGCTCAGTCCCGCGGCGAAGATGTCGGCCAGCTCACCGTCCTTGATCTCCTTGTCGAGCGTGCTGCCCGGCGGGTCGAAGAGATAGCGTCCGACCTGGCGGTAGCCCGCCTTGTAGAGCGCGTCGGCGCGCGAGCGGGTGATCTGGAAGCGGGTGTCGCACGCGGAGGCCGGGCGGTCTGGGTCGCCGGTCGAGACGAGCAGCTGCGCCCAGGTGCGGTAGTCGCCGCGGCCGTCCCGGGTGTCGAGCTCGGAGAACGACTGGAAGGCCTTGACCCACTCGGTGAGCTTGGCGTCGAAGCTGCTGCGGAACGTCGTCTCGATGTTGCTGGAGCCGGTGACGATCGGCGAGTTGAACACGCAGGCCGCGGAGAAGAGCTGGACGAAGATGCCCGAGTCGCCCTCCTTCACCGTGTGGGCCTTCAGCCCCGCCTGGGTGCCGGGGCCGAAGGAGCCGGTGGCCTGGTCGTCGGGGATGCCTATCTCGTACTGGATGGCCTTCATCAGCGACTTCTGCACATCGCGGGAGTAGACGCCGTCGGCGGGGCCGATGAAGAACGAGGAGCGGTTGTAGTAGCGGCTGTTCAGCCAGCGCTGCACCTCGCGGACGTGGTCGGTGCCGCCGGGCACCGAGACGTAGGCGTCCATGCTGAGCAGCGCCTTGAAGATCTTGGGCTGGACCCAGCCGTTGGAGGCGTCGACGCCCGCGTCCTTCTTCAGCGCCATGACCGAGGTGCCGGTGGCGCTGCCGTAGGAACCCGTCCCGTCGCCGCCCCAGTAGCCCTTGCAGAACAGCGCGTGCTCGACGATCTTCTTGATATTGACGTTCGGCTCGTTGGCGTTGATGTCGGGGCGCGCGGCCAGCTTGGCGAGCGTGCCCGGACCGAAGCTCGCGACCAGCGGCGTGATGCCGAGCTCGGCCTGGAGCGCCATGGTCAGCGAGAACATCGTCGACCAGCCGGTGCGCCCGTCCTCCGGGCAGCGTACGTATCCGGGAGTGGCCGCGTACGTGGAGTTGACCCACTTCTGGGCAGCAAGGACCTTCTCGTCCGCCATGTTTCTCTCTCTGATGAGCGGGGCTCGGGACTCGGGGGTGCGTGAATCCTGATGGCGGAACAAGGCATTCCGGCAGCGGCCGCCCCCGTGCGCGCCCTCGCGGACAGCACGGAACGACCGCTCTTCGGCAAGCTGGTGTCCCCGCATCACCACGGCGTCGCTTTCCCCCGTCGACCGCCGTCGGTGCGGTGATCATAGCTGAATGATCAACCGCTTTTCGCGGTGCGCGACCCCGGTCGTCCGTGTCGTACTATCTCCCGGCACAAGATCATTCGTGCTTGACCAAGGGGGACAACTCATGGGCATGGGCAAGAAGTTCGCCATGGCCGCCGCCACCGGCACGCTGGCCGTGGCGGGCCTGGCAGCCACCGGCGGCACCGCGTTCGCGGGCACCGACGGGCAGCAGATCGTCATCGACGACGAGACGCACCAGGTCGCGTCCATCAAGATCGACGGCTACGACCAGAAGGGCCGCCCGGCCCACGCGTGCCTGGCCACGCCGGGCTACGAGACCCGGTTCGGCGGCTGGTGGTGGCGCGACTACATGCACTTCAGCAAGTGGACCGACCGGACCTGCGGCCAGAGCGGCGGCCGCTGGCTGGGCTCGCAGGACAGCTGGGTCCCGGCATCGCAGTCGGGCGACTGGTACTACATCGGCATCTACAAGAACGACAGCTGAGCCACCGGGTGGTGCGCCGCGCCCGCGCGGGCGCGGCGCACCACCCGCACAGCGTTCTCAGGACAGCGCCCTCGACAGCTCGTCGGCGCTGGTCACCGGCGCGTCGCAGGTGAAGCGGCGGCACACGTACGCCGCCGGGCCCCCCTGCACCAGGGGGCGGTCCGCCAGCAGCGGGAACTCCCCGCCGCCGGGCTCGCCCACCGCCACCACCGCGCCGGGCGCGCGGCCCAGCAGCGCGGCCCGGTGCAGCTCGCCCCCGGGCGGGCCCACCACGGCCACCTCGCGGGGGCCGTCGAGCAGGGCCTCGGCCGTGGCCAGACCCCAGCCGATGAACCGGGGGGCGCGCGGCCCGAGCGCCTTCACCACGCCCAACGCGCCCTCGGCGGCGGCCCGGTGGGCGGTGGAGCCGGTATGCGCCGCGTACGAGAGCAGCGCGCCGGCGGCGGCCGTCCAGCCCGACGGCGTGGCACTGTCCGTGGGGTCCTGCGGGCGGCGGATCAGCTGCTCGGCGTCGTGCGCGGTGTCGTAGAGCACCCCGCCCTCGGCGGTGAACTGGTCGAGCACGATGTCCAGCAGGAACCCGGCGAACTCCAGCCAGGCCCCCTCCCCGGTCACCCCGGCGAGCGCCAGAAAGCCCTCGGCGACATCGGAGTAGTCCTCCAACACACCGTCGTTCTGGCCCACTTGGCCGTCCTTGGACGTACGGGACAGCCGGGCCCGGTCGTCCATGTGGACGCGGACCAGCAGATCCGCCGCCTCGGTCGCCCGCTCGATCAGATCGGGGCGTTCGAAGTACGCGCCGGTCTCCGCGAGCGCCGCGATCGCCAGGCCGTTCCAGGCGGCGACGACCTTGTCGTCCCGGCCGGGGCGCGGGCGCCGCTCGCGCGCCGCGAAGAGCCGGTCCCGTACGTCCGCCGCCACCGGGCCGCCGTCCGAGGGGAGTTGGAGGACGGAGGCGCCCTCCTCGAAGGTGCCCTCCTCGGTCACCCCGTAGTGCCGCGCGGCGGCCTCGCCGTCCTTCTCGCCCAGCGCCTCGGCGAGCTGCGCGGGCGTCCACACATAGAACGCGCCCTCGACATGGCGTCCGGTGCCGTCGTCGCTGTCGGCGTCCAGGGCCGAGGCGTAGCCGCCCTCGTTGGTGCGCAGCTCGCGGACCATGAAGTCGGCGGTCTCCAGGGCCACCCGGCGCGCCGTCTCCGAGCCGGTGGCCCGCCACAGGTGCGCGTACACCCGGCACAGCAGCGCGTTGTCGTAGAGCATCTTCTCGAAGTGGGGCACCACCCACTCGCGGTCCACCGAGTAGCGGGCGAAGCCGCCGCCCAGCTGGTCGTAGATGCCGCCGCGCGCCATCTTCTCGCAGGTGTCGGCGGCCATCTGGAGCGCGCCCTCAGCGCCCGTACGGGCGTGGTGGCGCAGCAGGAACTCCAGCGTCATGGACGGCGGGAACTTGGGCGCGCCGCCGAAGCCGCCGTGCCGCTCGTCGTAGTCCCGGGTCAGCCCGAGCAGCGCCCCCGCGAGCTCCTCCTCACCGGGCACCCCGGCGCCCCCGCCGTACACCAGCTCGCGCTCGGCCAGATCCCGCACGATCTTCGCCGCGACCTCCCCCACCTCCTCGCGCCGGTCCGTCCAGGCGGCCCGCACCCCCTCCAGGACCTGCGGGAACGACGGCATGCCGTGCCGGGGCTCGGGCGGGAAGTAGGTGCCGAAGTAGAACGGTTCGGCGTCCGGCGTCAGAAAGACGGTCATCGGCCACCCGCCCTGCCCGGTCGCCGCCTGCACCGCCTCCATGTAGACGGCATCGACATCCGGCCGCTCCTCGCGGTCGACCTTGACGCTGACGAAGTGCTCATTGAGGTACGCGGCCGTCGCCTCGTCCTCGAAGGACTCGTGGGCCATGACGTGGCACCAGTGGCAGCTGCTGTACCCCACGCTGAGCAGCACCGGAAGCCCGCGCTCGCGTGCCTCGGCGAAGGCCTCGGGCGACCAGGGCCACCAGTCGACGGGGTTGTCGGCGTGCTGGAGCAGATACGGGGACGTCTCATGGGCCAGGCGGTTCGGCATGGACCCATCCTCCCCCACACCCGAGATGATCCGCCGACTCCCTCGCGCCGACGCGCGCCGCGCAGGACACTTGACACCGACGGCACACTCGACCAGGACTCAAGTCGCAGCGGACGCTCTCGGAGGGGGACGCACATGCGGGACGGCCATCGGGCGGAGGCCGAGCGGCTGTTGGTGCGCGCGGTGGAGGAGGAGGTGCGGCGCTCCGGCGGCCGGGCCGACGCCAACGCGCTGCTGACACGCGGCCGGGCGGCACTGGACGCGCTGGCGGCCAGCGCCGAGGAGGAGTACACGGCGTACACCCGGGCGCTGGACGAGGCGGCGGCCGGGCAGCCCACGCTGGGGGCCCGGTTCGCGAGCGAGAAGGCGGGCACGGCGTTCCTGGTGACCGCCGTCGCGGCGGTCGCCGCCGTCGTCGCGGACGCGGCGCTGGGGACCGGCGCGGGGCCCGCGGTCGGCGCCGGGGCGGCCGTGGCCGTCGCCGGGGCCGCGACGACCGTCGTGCGGGTGACGGCGGCGCACTGGCCCGCCGCGCACCGGCGCGCGGGCGAGCTCGGCCGGCCGGGCGGCGCCGAGCAGCTGCGCCTGCAGTGGCTGACGGCCCTGGACGTACGGGGCATCCGCCCGTTCCTGGACCAGCAGCGCATGACGGCACCGGCGGCCCGTACCGGCAAGAAGGCCGACGCCTCCGTGCCCACCCAGCTGCGCGGCACCGACAAGAGCGCGGCGGCCCGGCGCCGCTCGGTCCTTGAGCAGTCGTTCGGCCATCTGCCCGAGCCGCAGGGGCCGTTCGCGGGGCGGCGCGCGGAGCTCGGCAGGATCACCCAATGGGTGCAGTCCGCGCGCGCCGCGACCGAGACCCGCCCCACGGTCGTGGTGCTGCACGGCCCGGCGGGCGTGGGCCGCACGACCCTGGCCGTCCGGGCCGCGCACCAGCTGCGGGACCAGTTCCGGGGCGCCTGCCTGGTGGACCTGCGCGGCGGCGCCCAGACGCCGCTGCCCACAAGGGACGCGCTGCTGCACCTGCTGAACCGGCTCGGCGCGCCCCGCGAGCAGCTGCTCTTCCGCAAGGGGGTCTCCCCCGCCCAGGCGGATTCGAGAGCCCGGACGAGCTCCTCGGCCGACCAGCAGGTGCGCCGGCTCGCCGAGCTCTACCACCAGCATCTGACGGGCCTTCCGGTCACGGTGATCCTGGACGACGCCCAGGACGCCGAGCAGGTGCGCACCCTGGTGCCCGAGCGGTCCGACAGCCTGGTCCTGGTGACGGCCGCCCGCCCGCTGGAGCTGCCCGCCGACTTCCCGGCCTGGGTCCACCAGCTGGCGGTGGAGCCGCTGGACGAGGCGGGCGCGGAGGAGCTGCTGCGCGAGTCGGCCCAGGAGGACTTCAAGGAACCGTACGATGGCGAAGCGAGCGTGCTCGTACGGGAGTTGTGCGGCGGGCTGCCGCTCGCGCTGCGGGTCGCGGGCTCCTCGCTGGGGTCGAGGGACGCCCGGGCGCTCGCCGCCGACCTCGGGGCGTACGGGCCGGTGGCGCCCGTCGAGCGGGCCCTGTGGCTGCGCTACACCGACCAGTCCGAGCAGCCGCGCAGACTGCTGCGGCGGCTGGCGCTCGCCGGGCGCGCCTCGCTGGGCGCGGCGGCCGCCGCGGCGCTGCTCGCCACGAGCGAGGCGGAGGCGGGCCGGCTGCTCGCCGACCTGGCGCGGGCGGGCCTGATCGAGCAGGTCCGCGCCGACCGCTACCGGCTGCACGACACCGTACGGACCTTCGCGCGGGCCCGGCTCCTGGACGAGGAGGAGGCCGCCGAGCGCACGGCCGCGCAGGAGCGGCTGATCCAGAACTACGCGGACCTCGCCGACGCGGTGATCCGTATGGTGGACGGCAAACTCTCCACCCGCGCCGGGCAGTTCGGCGGCCACGGCTTCACCTCGCTGGACGCGGCCCTGCGCTGGCTGGACGACGAGTCGAGCTTCATCACGGCCGCGCTGCGCGACGCGGAGGACGTGAACCAGCAGGCGGTGCTCAACCTGCTGGGCGCGCTGTGCGACTACTGCCTGCTGCGCGGCGACCTCTACCGCCTGGGCGAGATCAGCGAGCTCTCCCAGGCCGTCGACCAGGGCCTGCTAGAGCGTTCCGTACGGTGGCGCACCGGCATCGCGGCCCGCCAGCTGGGCGAGCTCGACACGGCCCGTACGACATTGTCGTCGGTCGTCGGGCTCTACCGGGAGGCGCAGAACGACGCGGGCGCGGCGCTCGCGCTCTGCTCGCTCGGCATCACCCTGCACCACCAGGGCAACCTCACCGAGGCCGCGGCCAGGCTGCGCGAGGCGATCGAGCTCCAGTCCTCGCCCGCGCAGGACGAGGACCGGGCGTGGTCGCTGCACGCGCTGGCGGCGGTCGAGCGCGACCGGGCGAACCTGGCGGACGCGCTGACCCTGCTGGACACGGCGCTCACGCTGCACCGCGAGGGCGAGTCGCTGCACGGCGAGGCCTGGACCCACTTCCAGCTCGGCCAGGTGTGTCTGCGGATGGGCGACGTGCCGCGCGCGGACGAGGAGCTGCGCACCGCGCTCGATCTGTACGGCCGCACCCGCGACGGCCGCGGCGAGGCCTGGGCGCTGACCCAGCTGGCCCGCGCCCGCCTGGTGGACGGCGACCCGAACCCGGCCGTCGACGGGCTGCGCCAGGCGCTGTCGCGCCACCGGGAGATGGAGGACGCGCGCGGCGAGGCGTGGACGCTGTACTACCTGGGCCAGGCCCTGGAGGAGCGCGGCGACCGCGACCAGGCGGTCCGCGAGCTGGAGCGGGCCCGCACGATGTTCTCGCGGATGCGGGACGTGTACGGGCTGGCGTGCGCCCGCCACCACTCCGGCCGGGTCACCCGGGACCAGCGCGCCGCCCAGACCGGCAACCTGCGCAACTCCGGCTTCGCCCGCCAGCTCCTGGTCGACGCCCGCGCCGACTTCCACCGTATCGGGGTCGCCCACGGCGAGGGCTGGACCTGTCTGGAGCTGGCGCTGATCGACGCGGGCAACAACCGCGCGCCCCAGGCGCTGCGGCTGTGCGACGAGGCGGTCGAGCTGTTCGACTCGTACGGGGACCGCAGGGGCGGCGACTGGGCCCGCTTCCTGCGCTGCACCCTGCTGCCGTACGCCTCGGCGGGCGGCTCGGAGATCGGGGCGGCGGTGGCCCAGGAGGAGCTGTCCCAGCTGATCCGCGCCCACCACGCCACCCGCGACGGCAAACTGGAGGACTGCGCGGAGGCGTACGCGCTGATGCTGGAGCGCGGCGTGGAGCTGGAGGACGGCTGGCAGGCCTGGCACCTGGGCATGGTCCCGACCCGGCACTCCCGCGAGGTGATGGGGGTGCCGGTGGGGGCGGGGCGGTAGGGGCGGGAGCCCCGCGCCCGTCAGGGGCGCGGGGAACTGCGCGAGCAACCCAGCACGGCCCGCAGCCAGCGCCCCGGCGCGAGCCACCCCACCCCTTAGGGGCGCGGGGAACTGCGCGACCAGCCACAGCGGACCCGCAGACGAAAACCGGGCCCGGGCGAAGCCCTACGCCTCCTTCGGGCTGCCCTTGCCCGAGGCGGCCGGGGCCGCCGGGGCCTCGCCCCGCTCGGGCGCCTCCTCGAAGTCGACCTTCCCCATGTGCCGGTTCATCGACTTCATCAGCAGCCACACCCCCACGGCCAGCGCCGCGAAGACGACGAAGCCGAGGACGCCGGGCGTCACCTTGTCGTTGTCGATGTCCTTGGCCAGCGGGACCAAGTGCGTCAGTGCCAGGCTTGCGCTCATATCAGGCATTCTCGCGCACGCCCGCGAAGAGGTCGTCCTCGGGGAGGGAAGTGTCCACGAGCGACTTCGCCAGCTCGTACTCCTCCGTCGGCCAGACGTCCTTCTGGATCTCCATCGGAACCCGGAACCAGCCGCCGTCGGGGTCGATCTGGGTGGCGTGCGCGATCAGCGCCTTGTCCCGGATCTCGAAGAAGTCCCCGCACGGAACGTGCGTGGTCAGCGTGCGCTCGACGCGCTCGAACTCCTTCCAGCGCTCCAGCCACTCGCCGTACGGGGACTCCATGCCCCGGTCGAGCAGCGCGTGGTGCAGCGCCAGGGTGCGCGGCTTGTTGAAGCCCTGGTTGTAGTAGAGCTTCTGCGGCTGGTACGCCGGGCCGAACTCGGACTCCGGGAACTTCTCCGTGTCGCCCGCCCCGTCGAACGCCACCATGGAGATCTTGTGGGTCATGATGTGGTCGGGGTGCGGGTAGCCACCGTTCTCGTCGTACGTGGTGATCACCTGCGGACGGAAGGCGCGGATCTTGCGGACCAGCTCGCCCGCCGCCTTGTCCACGTCCTCCAGGGCGAAGCAGCCCTCCGGCAGCGGCGGCAGCGGGTCGCCCTCCGGCAGACCGGAGTCGACGAAGCCCAGCCACTCCTGCTTGACCCCGAGGATCTCGCGGGCCTCGTCCATCTCCTTCTTGCGCACCTCGTGGATGTGCTCCTCGATGTACTTGTCGCCCTGGAGCTTCGGGTTGAGGATGGAGCCGCGCTCGCCTCCCGTGCAGGTCACGACCAGCACGTCCACCCCCTCGGACACATACTTCGCCATGGTGGCCGCGCCCTTGCTCGACTCGTCGTCGGGGTGGGCGTGCACGGCCATCAGTCGCAGCTGCTCAGTCAAGACAAGATCCTCAGTGATTCGGCGCCCTGGGTGTTGCCCTCTGTGATCCGGCGCGATGGGCGGCTTCTATAGTGACCGAATCGGGGGGCGGAAAATTCCGGGCACCCCCAGCAGCAGGAGGACGACCATGGCCGCGGCAAGCCAACCGCTTCCCGAGGGGCGCTACGGGCGCACCGCGGACCAGCGCGCCGACCGCAAGCTCAAGATCATCGGCTCGGTCCTCGGCGTCGTCCTGCTGGGAGTGGTCGGCTGGATCGGCTACGACTACGTGGGCGGCCAGTCCGTGTCGGCCGAGGTCATCAAGTTCAAGGTGGTCTCCGCCAAGGCCGTCGAGGTCCATCTGGAAGTGCGCAAGGACAAGGGCGAGACCGGTGTCTGCACCCTGCGCGCCCTGGAGACCGGCGGCGACGAGGTGGGCCGCAAGGACGTCCGCTTCGAGCAGCGGAGCGGCCGTATCGACGAGGTGATCACCGTCCAGACCACCTCGCGGGCGACCGCCGTCGACCTGGTCGGCTGCAAGTCGGTCTGACCCGGGCCGACCCGGCTCGGGCGCGCGCCGCGCTCCCGGCGGCCCCGCCGGTCGACGACCCGGCCTCGCCCGCGCTGACCTGCGCCGACGATTTCCCTACGGTTTTCGTCCTCCCCCTTGGCGCCCTGAATTGTTAGGCTCGTGGTTTCGCCCGCCCGAGAAGGCACATCCTTCTGGGTAGGGCGATGCGCTTGTATTCCCAGTACCGACGAGGAGCACCTGTGACCCAGACCAGCGACAACGTCACCTGGCTGACCCAGGAGGCGTACAACCAGCTCAAGGCCGAGCTGGAGTATCTGTCTGGTCCCGCGCGCACGGAGATCGCCGTAAAGATCGCGGCGGCCCGTGAGGAGGGTGACCTCCGGGAGAACGGCGGGTACCACGCGGCCAAGGAGGAGCAGGGCAAGATGGAGCTCCGGGTCCGCCAGCTGACCCAGCTCCTGGAGCACGCCAAGGTGGGCGAGGCGCCCGCCGCGGACGGCGTGGTGGCTCCCGGCATGCTCGTCACGATCGCCTTCGACGGCGACGAGGACGACACCCTGGAGTTCCTGCTCGCCTCGCGCGAGTACGCGTCGACGGAGATCGAGACGTACTCGCCGCAGTCCCCGCTCGGCTCCGGCGTGAACGGCAAGAAGATCGGCGAGGACGCCGAGTACGAGCTGCCGAACGGCCGCAAGGCCTCGGTGAAGATCCTCGCGGCCACGCCGTACACGGGCTGAGCCCTTTCCGTACGGGAACGAAGCCCCCGGCGGCCCTGGAAAGGGCGGCCGGGGGCTTCGCCGTGTACGGCGGGCCGGATGCGTGCGTTTCCGTGTGCGTACGTGTCCGTGTGCGTACGCCCGTGTGCCTCAGGCCGTCGCCGAGCGGTACTTGCGCACCGCGAGCGTCCGGAACACCACGATGATCACCAGCGACCAGAGCAGCGAGGCGATCACGGGGTGCTGCATCGGCCAGGCGTCGGACCGCACCACTCCGGGGTTGCCGAAGAGGTCCCGGCAGGCCTGGACGGTGGCGCTGAACGGGTTCCACTCGGCGACGTGCCGCAGCCACGGCGTCATCCCGGAGGTGGCGACGAACGCGCCGGACACGAACGTCACCGGGAAGAGCCAGATCAGCCCGCCGGAGGTGGCCGCCTCCGGCGTACGCACCGAGAGGCCGATCAGGGCGCCGATCCAGGAGAACGCGTACCCGAGCAGGAGCAGCAGCGCGAACGCGCCGAGCGCCTTCGGGATGCCGTTGTGGACGCGCCAGCCGACCAGCAGGCCGACGACGGCGAGCACCACCACGGTCAGCGCCGTCTGCACCAGGTCGGCCAGCGTGCGGCCGGTGAGGACCGCGCCGCGGGCCATCGGCAGCGAGCGGAACCGGTCGATGAGCCCCTTGTGCATGTCGTCCGCGATGCCCGCGCCCGCGCCGGCCGTGGCGAAGGTGACGGTCTGGGCGAAGATGCCCGCCATCAGGAACTCGCGGTACCCCTTGGGGTCCAGTGAGCCGCCGATGCTGACCGAGCCGCCGAACACGTAGCTGAACAGCACCACGAACATGATCGGCTGGATCAGGCCGAAGATGATCATCTCGGGGATGCGCATCATCCGGATCAGATTGCGCTTGGCCACGACCAGGGAGTCGTTGACCGACTGGACGACACCGCCGCGCGGCTGCGGGGCCGTGAGGTGCTGGGTTTCGACGACGGCGGTCACTTGGAGCCCTCCTTCTCGTTGTCGTCCTCGTCCTTCTGCTCGGCCACATGGCCGGTGAGGGAGATGAAGACGTCGTCGAGGGTCGGGCGGCGCAGCCCGATGTCGTCGATCTCCACTCCGCGGTTGTCGAGCTCGCGGATGACCTCGGCGAGCAGCTTGGCGCCGCCGGTGACCGGCACGGTGAGCTTGCGGGTGTGCTCGGCGACGGCGACCTCGCCCTTGCCGAACCCGGCGAGCACCGCGCGGGCGGGCTCGATCTCCTCGTGCTGGTGCACCACGACCTCGACGCGCTCGCCGCCGGTGCGGGCCTTGAGCTGGTCGGCGGTGCCGCGCTCGATCACCCGGCCGTGGTCGACCACGCAGATGTCGTGCGCGAGGTGGTCGGCCTCCTCCAGATACTGCGTGGTGAGCAGCAGGGTGGTGCCGCCCGCGACGAGCTCCTGGATGACCTCCCACAGCTGCTGCCGGTTGCGCGGGTCGAGGCCGGTCGTCGGCTCGTCCATGAACATCACGGGCGGCGACACGACGAGGGCGGCGGCCAGGTCGAGCCGGCGGCGCATACCGCCGGAGTACGTCTTGGCGGGGCGGTCGGCCGCGTCGGCGAGGTTGAACTTGTCGAGCAGCTCGCCCGCCCTCGCCTTGGCCTCCTTGGCCTTCATCTGGTAGAGCTGGCCGACCATTTGGAGGTTCTCACGGCCGGTCAGATACTCGTCGACCGCCGCGAACTGACCGGACAGACCGATCGCGCGGCGCACCTCGTTGGGATGCTTGAGCACGTCGATGCCCGCGACCGTGGCCCGGCCGCTGTCGGGCCGGAGCAGGGTGGTCAGGACGCGCACGGTGGTGGTCTTGCCGGCGCCGTTGGGGCCGAGCAGGCCCAGGACCGTGCCCTCGGGGACATCGAGGTCCACGCCGTCCAGAGCCTTTACGTCGCCGAACGTCTTCACCAGGCCTTCGGCATAGATGGCGCCTGGCATGTTGGGTACCCCCAGAGTCGGGTGTCGTTTCGTACACAAAGCCTAGATTTGCCGGGCAGGTGATGCCCGGTGGAGCTGTGGCGCGGAACACAGACTAACGCGATGTATCGCGTTTACTCAAGAGGTACGACGACTTCGGTTCGGGCAGCACCCGGCCCCGGCCGGGAGTGCCCAGCAGGGGGTCAGGAGATGACCTGGTACCCCTCTTCCCGCAGCGCCGACCCGACCTCCAGGCAGTGCTCCGGCCCCTTCGTCTCCAGGTGCAACTCCACCTCCACTTCGGTGAGTCCGAGCCTTGGATCGGTCCGTACGTGGCTCACATCGAGGACGTTAGCGTCGACCACTGACAACGACCTGAGAAGCGCCGCGAGCGCCCCCGGCCGGTCCGGCAGGCGCAGCCGCAGGCTCAGATAGCGCCCGGCCGCCGCCATCCCGTGCCGCAGGATCCGCTGGAGCAGCACCGGGTCCACGTTGCCGCCCGACAGCACCGCCACCACCGGGCCCCGGAACGCCCCCGGATCGCTCAGCAGGGCCGCCACCGGGCTCGCCCCGGCGGGCTCCACGACCAGCTTGGCCCGCTCCAGGCAGAGCAGCAGCGCGCTGGACAGCTCGTCCTCGGTGACCGTGCGGACCTCGTCCACCAGCTCCTGGATCAGCCCGAACGGCACGTCCCCGGGCCGTCCCACCTTGATCCCGTCGGCCATCGTCGGCGCCGGGTCGATCGCCACGGGGTGCCCGGCGGCCAGCGAGGGCGGGTACGCCGCCGAGGCCGCCGCCTGTACGCCGATCACCTTCACGTCGGGACGGACCGCCTTCACCGCCACCGCGATGCCCGCGGCCAGGCCGCCGCCGCCGATCCCGACCAGGATCGTGCGCACCTCCGGGCACTGCTCCAGGATCTCCAGACCGACCGTGCCCTGGCCCGCGACGATGTCCGGGTGGTCGAAGGGGTGGATGAAGACCGCGCCCGTCTCGCGCGCGTAGGCCTCCGCCGCCGCCAGCGTCTCGTCGACGACCGTGCCGTGCAGAACGACCTCCGCGCCGTACTCCCGGGTCGCGGCGACCTTCGGCAGGGGCGCGCCGACCGGCATGAACACCGTGGAGCGCACGCCCAGGAGCGAGGAGGCCAGCGCCACTCCCTGCGCGTGGTTGCCCGCGCTGGCGGCCACCACCCCGGCCGCCTTCTCCTCGGGGCGCAGGCCCGCGATGCGTACGTAGGCGCCCCTGAGCTTGAAGGAGCCGGTGCGCTGGAGGTTCTCGCACTTGAGGTGGACCGGGGCGCCGACCAGCTGCGTCAGATGCCGGGAGCCCTCCATCGCGGTCATCCTGGCGACCCCCGCGAGCATCTTCTGCGCGCCGCGGACGTCATCGAGGATCAGGGGACGCAAGGGGCCAGGCGTACTGAAGCTCATGACCGCAAGTCTCGCAGCTCATGGGCCCGGCGGCCGCTCCGCGCCGGATCCTCCCGGCAGTTGTCCACAGCTTTGCGCAGGGCCGGTACGCGTACCGGTCCGGCCGCGTACTCTGTCCCCCACCACACCGACCGCCGCACGAGAGAGCCCCGGCCATGCCCACTACTCAGGACATGACTTCCCATCTCGACCCAGGTCTCCTCGATGCCCTCCAGCACCAGGTGGCCATCTTCGCGCGCCGCGCGGAGCAGACCCGTCTCGGCGGCGTCGGCCAGGTCCGCAACTCGATGGACCGCGCGGCGTATCTGCTGCTCAACAGGCTGGACCAGGAAGGCCCGATGGGCGTCAAGGCGCTCGCCGCCGGCATGGGCATCGACTCGTCGACGGTCACCCGTCAGGTCGCCCCGCTCGTCGACACGGGCCTGGTGAAACGGACCTCGCACCCGGAGGACGGCCGCGCGGTCGTGCTCCAGCTGTCCCCGCGCGGGCAGACCCGCCTCGAAGAGGTGCGCTCCTCGCGCCGCGAGCTCATGGCGCAGGTGACCGACGGCTGGTCCGAGGAGGAACGGGAGTCCTTCTGCACCCTCCTGACCCGCTTCAACTCCGCTCTGTCGGCCCGCCAGTCGGCCGCCCAGGACCCGGCGGCGCCGACCTCTTGACCTGCCGCGCGCACGGGCTTCATATGAGGCCATGCGCGAGCGGCAGACGGAACGGCAGCGCCACAGCGCCCGCGAGTTCGAGGCGTTCGTGGCGGGCGCGGGGGGCCGGCTGCTGCATGCGGCCACCCTGCTCACCGGCGAGCCGCCGGAGCACAACGAGCGGGCCCGGCGCCTGCTGACGGCCGCCCTGGCGCGGACGTACGCGCGCTGGGACCCCGAGCGCGGCGAGGACCCGTACGACCGCACCCGCCAGGAGCTGGTGGCCCGGTTCGCCGGCACCTCCTGGCGCCACCACCGCCACCGCGACCGGGCGACGGGCGTCCTGGCCCGGCTCACCCCGCAGGAGCGGATCGTGCTGGTGCTGCGGCTGTCCGAGGGCGTCGCCGAGGAGCAGGTGGCCGCGCTGATCGGGCTGCCGTCCGAGCGGGTCCGGGTGATCTGCACGCGCGCGATCGCGACGATGCGCAGCGCCCCGGCGGGCGCCCGCCGCCCGCGCCCGCGGACCAGCGCCGAGGGGGTGACATGAGCCTGCCCGACCGCAAGGAGGCGGAGGTCCGCCGCCTCCTGGAGGGCCCGCACCCGCCGGTGCCGGCCGAACTCACCGTACGAGCGGCCGAGTTGGGCCTGCGGCTGCTGCGCCGCCGCCGGGCCGCGCGGCGGCTGATGTGGCTGGTGATCTGGGCGGCGGCGGTCGCCTTCACCGTGTGGGCCGCGCGGGTGCATCCGTGGGTGGCGCCGCCGTCGACGGTGGCGCCACCGGTGGAGGGCCTGTGAGGGGTCCCGGGTCGCCCCCGGGACCCCTACGGGGTCGTCAGCACGTCGGCACGCCTTACGAGGCCGTCGTCAGCGTGACGTACCAGGCGGCCGTCAGCGTGACTTACCGGGCGGTCGTCAGCGTGACCCGCCAGGCTCAGCCCAGCGCCTGCTGGAGGTCGACCAGCAGGTCGTCCACGTTCTCGATGCCGACCGAAAGGCGCACGAGGTCGCCCGGCACCTCCAGGGCGGACCCGGCGACGCTGGCGTGCGTCATCCGGCCCGGGTGCTCGATCAGCGACTCGACGCCGCCCAGCGACTCACCGAGGGTGAACACCTTGGTGCGGGCGCACAGGTCGACCGCCTCCTGCTCGCCGCCGGTGACCCGGAAGGAGATCATGCCGCCGAAGGCGCGCATCTGCTTGGCCGCGACCTCGTGGCCGGGGTGGTCGGGCAGCCCCGGGTAGAGGACATGCGACACCTTGGGGTGGCGGGTCAGCATCTCCGCGATCTTCCCGGCGTTCTCGCTGTGCCGGTCCATGCGCACGGGCAGCGTCTTGATGCCGCGCAGCACCAGCCAGGAGTCGAACGGCCCGGCGACCGCGCCCATCGCGTTCTGGTGGTACGCCAACTCCTCGCCCAGCTCGGCCGAGTTGGTGACGAGGGCGCCGCCGACGACGTCCGAGTGGCCGCCCATGTACTTCGTCAGGGAGTGCACGACGACGTCCGCGCCGAGCGCGAGCGGCTGCTGGAGGTAGGGGCTGGCGAAGGTGTTGTCGACGACCAGCTTGGCACCGGCGTCCTTGGCGACCGCCGCGATCGCCGCGATGTCGGTGATACCGAGCAGCGGGTTCGAGGGCGTCTCGACCCAGATGGCCTTCGTACGGTCGGTGACGGCGGCCCGCACCGACGCCGGGTCGGAGGTGTCGGCGACCGACCACTCCACGCCCCACCGGGAGACGACCTTGGCGAAGAGGCGGAACGTGCCGCCGTACGCGTCGTTGGGGATGACCACGTGGTCGCCGGGGACCAGCAGCGTACGCAGCAGGCAGTCCTCGGCGGCCAGGCCGGAGGCGAAGGCGAGCCCGCGCACACCGCCCTCCAGGGCCGCCAGGTTCTCTTCGAGGGCGGTGCGCGTCGGGTTGGCGCTGCGGCTGTACTCGTAGCCGCCGCGCAGCCCGCCGACGCCGTCCTGCTTGTAGGTGGAGACCTGGTAGATCGGGGGTACGACCGCGCCGGTCAGCGGATCCGCGGTGTTGCCGGCGTGGATCGCGATGGTCTCGAAGCTCTTGTCGAGGTGCTCGTGGCTCATGGTCCAGAGCCTAGTTCGCCGGTGGCGGGGCGGGGGGCGCTCGCCGTTTCCTGAGATCCGGGTCGCCGCTTGGTGAGACGTGGCACCGGACGCGGCCCCGGCGGCCGGGCCGACAGCGGAACGGGGGGCGTGGCCGACGCGGGTTATCCACAGGTCCCGGCACGGGTTCGCCAGAAGTCGGTGGGGTCTGCTTCGCTTGAGGCATGCAGATTCTCTGGATCCTGATCGCCGCGTGCATGCTGACGATGGCCCTGAGCCCGTGGCTGCGGCGGCGCCGGGCCGGCATCCAGCTGGCCGAGCCGGGCGCGCCCGACGCCGCGGACCCCGCGGAGTACGGCTTCGCGCGCCAGGAGGAGCTGGACGTACGGCTGCCGGGCCCGGACCAGGACCTCCTGGACGTACTGGACGTGGTGCAGGCCACCCAGGACTGGCGGGCGGCGGCGCAGCTGCTCGCGGGCACGCCCAAGGAGGGCGAGCTGCGCTGGCAGCGCGTCCAGGCCTTCGCGGGCGCGGCCTCGCTGGAGCTGGCGCAGCGCCCCGGCGTCGGCGGCGCGTGGCTGCGCAAGTGGCGCTCGGAGTCGCCCAAGGACGCGGGGGCGGCGCAGGTGCACGCGGAGTTCCTGGTCCAGCAGGCGTGGCGCTCGTCGTCGGCCGGTCAGGACGACTTCCGCATCATCCTGGAGGAGGCCCGCGCGGTCTGCGCGGAGGCGGCGCTGCTGGCCCCCGGCGACCCGATCCCGTACATCGTCGAACTGGCGGTGGCCCGCGGCCTCGGCTACCCCCACCCCGAGTTCGAGCAGCTCTGGGCCAAGGTGATCGACCGCGCCCCGCACCACATGGGGGCGCATCTGTCCGCCCTCCACTACTGGTGCGAGAAGTGGCACGGCTCGCGCGCGCTGGCGGACGAGTTCGCGACGTCGGCGGCGGCGCGGGCGCCGCACGGCTCGCTCCTGGCCGCACTGCCGCTGTTCGCGGTGTACGAGCACATGCCCGACATCGTCCTGGTCACGGACTTCCACCGCACGATGGTGGTGAGCCGCGCCCTGGAGGGCGCCCTGCACGCGGTCCACTCGGCCCGCCCCGACGACCCGGTCCTGGCCCACGTCCGCCACCTGCTGGCGTTCTTCCTGGTCCGCGCGGAGCGCTGGTCGGAGTCGATGGACCAGTTCGTCCACCTGGACGGCTTCGTGGGCGCCCTGCCGTGGACGCTGTCGCAGGACCCGGCGGAGCAGTACGCGATATACCGGGCGCTGGCGGTGGCCGGGTACGAGGCGAACGGGGGGAACCCGGCGACGCTGCCGCGCTGAGGCGGGGTCGCGCCGAGGGCGGCTCGGGGGGCCGGGCAACCGGGGGAATCCAGCCCTGCCCTCGTACGTTGCAAGGGGTGGACCCGAACCCGCCCCCACAGCCATTGCCACTGCCATTGCCACAGCCGCAGCCCTGGCCGAGGAGCCCAGCATGTTCCTGCACAGCCGCACGCCCGTCCTCCCCGAGCCCGAGGAGGCCCTGAAGGGCCGCCCCGAGCCGCAATTCACCGTCCCCGACCGCCACACGGTCCTGGGCAACCCGCTGCAAGGCCCCTACCCCGAGGGCCTGGAGGTGGCGGACTTCGGCCTGGGCTGCTTCTGGGGAGCCGAGCGCAAGTTCTGGCAGACGGAGGGCGTGTGGACGACCCTGGTCGGCTACCAGGGCGGATACACGCAGAACCCCACGTACGACGAGGTCTGCTCGGGCATGACGGGCCACACGGAAGCGGTCCGGGTGGTCTACGACCCGAAGACCGTCTCGTACGACTCCCTCCTGAAGCTCTTCTGGGAGTCCCACAACCCCACCCAGGGCTTCCGCCAGGGCAACGACGTGGGCACCCAGTACCGCTCCGCGATCTACACCCACTCGGCCACGCAGGAGGCGGCGGCCACCGCGTCCCGCGAGGCCTACCAGAAGGTCCTGACGGCGTCGGGCCACGGCGAGATCACGACGACGATCCTGCCGGCGGAGGGCCGCACGTTCTACCCGGCCGAGGCGTACCACCAGCAGTACCTGGACAAGAATCCGGGCGGGTACTGCGGGATCGGGGGGACGGGGGTCTCCTGCCCGATCGGGGTGGCCAGGGCGGACGGCTGACCCGGCTGAGCCCGGGCTGACCGAGCGGCCGAGCCCGTGCGCTCGACACGGGTTTATGCCAAGACGCGCATAGTCGCATTCACGCATGGACGGCTGTGCCCGCCCCTCGTACCGTCGTGGCGACAGGCCCCAACCAGGGTCCTGGAACAGGGGGTTCGGCCATGGCGCGGAAAGAACTGACCCGGCTCACCGGTAACGGCAACGGCGGCCCATGCGGAGAAGAGGACTGCCCGAATGTCTACCGCACGGCCTCCGGCTCCATCGTCGTCCAGGAGACCTCTCCCAAGCGTTCACGCCACCGGCCGGGGAAGGGCTCGTCGAGATTCCGGAAGAGGTACTGCGGGAGGCCGTGCGTGCTCTTGGATGGTGACGAGTGGCGGGTGATGTTTCGTGACTTCCGCGCGGAAGCCTGGCGACTCGAAACGCTTCCGCAGTACCTGATGCCGCACGAAGAGGCAGAGATCCAGGCATTCAGGGACGGCAAGCGCATCGACCTCCAGTCCTACAGGTCCGGCTACACCGACCGGATCAAGAGGCAACACGCGGAAGGCAGGACGAACGGGCGCGTTCGCATTCTCACCCGCCCGCTCTCCGAGTATCTGCGATTCGAGTTCTCTCGCTATTACGAGCCTCACGTGCTGGCCGGAGAGGACATTCGCATCCTCGATGTGACCGACCGAGAGAACCCCTTGGTCGACGTTCAGGATTTCTGGCTCTTCGATCGCTCCACGGTCGTGCTCATGAACTACGGTCCGGACGGCAGACAGATCAGTCGCGAACTGTACGAGGGCGACCCCGCGCCGTTTCTCGCGTATCAGCACATCGCGGTAACCGAGTCCGTGCCCTTCTCGGAGTACGTGAACGGGTGACGTTCGAGCCTGAACAGCTGGGCCAGTCCACAGAGGAGTTGGCGGCCACGCTGAAAGGACTGCGCAAGGCGGCCGGTCTCTCCGGGGACCGGCTTGCCAAGCGAATGAACATCTCCCAGTCCAAGGTGAGCCGGATCGAGAACGCCAGGGTGCGGCCGTCCATTGTGGACGTGGAGCAGTATCTGAGGGGCGTTGACGCTCCCCCGGAAGCAATCGACCGGGTCATGTCCCTGGCCCGGCTCGCGAACACCGAGTGGCGAAACCTGCGGAATCTGCGACGCGCGGGGCTGGGGACTCGGCAGGCGGAGTTGAAGGCGCTGGAAGCCTCCTCCGGGCACATGCGGTACTTCCTGCTGTCGCTGATCACCGGCCTGCTCGCCACTCCGGAATACATTCGTGCCAGCCTGACGCATTCACCGGCCGATACCAGCAAGGCCGTCGCGGGAAAACTGGAGCGTCAACAGGTTCTCTATGACACGTCGAAGCGGTTCACGTTCATCCTGACCGAGCAAGCCGTACGGTTCCCCCTCGTCGGCCCACACGCCATGGCCGTACAGACAGACCGACTGGCCTCGCTTACGCACCTGCCGAACGTACGGCTGGGAGTCATCCCTGTCGGTACACGAACGCCAGGACTCCCCCTGAATACGTTCACGATCTATGACGACAGGATGGTCACTGCCGAGCTGACCACGGGATCAATAGTGTTCCGAGATGCACGGGACATCAGGTCCTACCTCGACGAGTTCGCCGGATACGAAGAGCGGGCCCTGTTCGATGAAGCAGCCAGGGAGAAGTTACGGGAGTGGTCGTCGGCCTGCCGCGGTGATCTTTAGTCCACAACGCGAATGGATCTGGGCTGCCGCTACGGCTGGGTGAATCATTGCCGTGTCAGAGCGAATGGCGGGAGGCCATATGAAGAATCAGCAACCGCAGGGATACGGCCTGACGGAACTACCGTCCGACCCCTCTGCCGTACCCGGCTGTTCCCCCTGCCTGTCCGTCGTGGTCGCGCGCGAGAATGCGCGCTCGCGAGGTGACTACAGCGGAGTCTCCGACCGCAATGTGGAGTTGCGTCAGCATCGAGAGGCGGCGCACTGATGGAGATGCGGGCATGGCGCGACGGCTGGGGCCGGGCCGAGGAGGCCACGCGGGCCTTGAAGGTGGCCCTTGAGGGGCTGGGCGTGCCCGAGGGGCAGACGGTTCGGCTGCGGCCCACCGTGAGTGGTCGGGGCACGCCCTGGGTGGATGTCGGGATGGTTCCGGCACATGTGGCCGTGCGGATCGCCGAGGCCGTGGTGGCCGGGGCGCCTTGAGAGCTCCGGGCCCTTCCCGCTCCCCGCGCCCCTCACCTCTTCGGCCAATGCCACAGCGGCTCGTCCAGCATTCCCTGGCCCTCGACCACCGTGCGGCCGAACTCCTTGACCAGTTCTATGACGTTGGCCCGGCGCGACAGGGCCTGGGCCAGGGGGCGGGCGTGGGTGACGACCACCATCTGGGTGTGGGTCGTCGCCTGGCGGATCAGGTCGGCCAAGGGGGGCAGGAGGTCCGGGTGGAGGCTGGTCTCCGGCTCGTTGAGGACCATCAGGGCCGGGGGGCGGGGGGTGAGCAGGGCCGCTGCCCAGAGCAGGTAGCGCAGAGTGCCGTCGGAGAGTTCCGCCGCCGTCAGGGGGCGCAGCAAGCCGTGCTGGCGGAGCCGGAGTTCGAGGCGGCCGCCCACCAGGTCGATCTCCACCCGGCTGCCGGGGAACGCCGCGTCGACCGCCTCGTCCAGCGCCTCCCGGTCCCCGATCTCCCGGATCGTCTGGAGCGCGGCGGCGAGGTCCGCGCCGTCCCCGCTCAGGACCGGGGTACGCGTGCCGACGTGCGTCCCCCGCGCGGGCGCGTGCGCGTCGGTGCGGACGTGGTCGTAGAAGCGCCAGGCGCGGATCTGCTCGCGCACCGCCAGCACGTCCGGCGCCCGCTGCGGGTCCGCGAGCTCGCCCAGCATCGAGTCGTACGGCCGGATCTCGCCCGACGAGCGGTGCCACCTGCCGTCCGCCGCGCGCACCTTCACCGCCGGGCCCGACCGCTCGGAGAGCACCGACGCCGGGCGCAGCACCGGGCCGCTCCAGATCGCCTCGCGCTTGATCTCGGGGTCGAGCGTGAAGAGCGAGTCGGGGTCGCCCGCCGCGCCTCCGGGGTGCCCGAAGTCGACCGCGTAACCGAACTCGTCCCCCGCGAAGCCCAGCCGCAGGCTCACCGGTTCGGTGCGGACCGTGCCCTGGAGCGGGCGCAGGCCCTCGCGGACCGCGCGGCTCGTCTTCTCCGGGCCCGCCCACAGCGTCGACGGCAGCCCGCCCTCGCGCGCGAGGGCGGCGACCGCGCCGCCGCGCGCGGAGTCCGCGAGCAGCCGCAGTGCGCGGTACAGCGACGACTTCCCGGTGCCGTTGGCGCCCGTCACCACGTTGAGGCGGTCGAGGGGCACGACGAGGTGCCGCAGTGACCGGTAGTTCTCGACGGCGAGTGTGGTGATCATGCCTTCGAGCGTAGGGAAGGGGTCTGACAATCGCCCCTGGAAGCCCCTGGAGGGAGATGGAAGGAGATGGGCCACCGGGCTTGTCAGTGGCCGCCCGTAAGGTGGGCCGGTGGGCATCAGCCAGGTCCTGCGGGCCGATACGAGCAGGGATCCAGCCGCCTCGCCACCGCGCGGAAGGTGGCTGCGGCCCGAGTTGCGCGTGCCCGCCGTGGTGACGCTGACGGTCCTTCCGCTGTACGCGGTGTGGGCGCTGTTCCTCGCCACCGGCGGCGGCGATCTCGCGGCCCAGCTCGCCTGGGCCGGTTTCGCGTCCCGGCATCCGGGGTCCGCGTACAACCTGTCCTGGTACGGCGGCGCGCACACCGCCAACTACAGCCTGCTGACGCCGTGGCTGATGGCGGCGTTCGGGGTGCGCACGGTGTCGGTGGTGGCGGGCGTCGCCAGTACGTGGCTGATGGCCCTCCTCTTCGTACGGGCGGAGGGCGCTCGGGGCGGGCGGCTCGGGGGTGACGGGCCGTGGCGGGGGGTGTGGCCCGCGCTGCTCGCGGCGGCGGCGCTGTGGTGCAACGTCGTGTCGGGGCGGACGACGTTCGCGACGGGCGTCGTCTTCGCGCTCGCGGCGTGTCTATTGGTGCAGGGGGCGGGGCCGGGTCTCGGGGCAGTGCAGCGCTCCAGGACGCGACTGGTGCTCGCGGGTGTGAGCAGTGCTCTCGCCACCATGGCCAGCCCCGTCGCCGGGCTCTTCCTGCTCGTCGTCGGTGCCGCGTACGGGCTCGATCGGCAGTGGCGCAAGGCCGCCGCCCTGAGTGTGCCGCCGTGCGTGATCGTCGCGGCCACCACCCTCCTCTTCCCCTTCGAGGGCGAACAGCCCATGCAGCTGGGCAAGTTGTGGATGCCGCTCGGCGTCTGCGCCGCGCTGCTGGTCGCCGCGCCGCCGACCCGTACGTGGCGGGTCGTTCGGGCCGGGGCCGCCGTGTACGCGGTGGGGGTCGTCCTCACGTTCCTGGTGGCCTCGCCCGTCGGCACCAACGTGGAGCGGCTGCTCGGGCTCGCCGGGCCGCCCATGCTGCTCGCCGCGCTCCTCGCGCCCGGGCTCGACCGTACGCGCCGGGTCGTGCTGGCCGTGGTGCTGCTCATCTCCGTCAACTGGCTGCGCGACAAGACGCTCGACGACACCGGGGTGTCCACGGTCACGCCCGCGTGGGCGTCGCACACCGACGGGCTCGTCGACGAGTTGCGTCGGCTCGGCGCGGACCGGACGCGGGTGGAGGTGGTGCCCGCGCGCAACCACCGCGAGGCGGCGGTGCTCGGCGCGTACGTCAACAACGCGCGGGGCTGGAACCGGCAGTTGGACGTGGAGCGGGGGCGTCTGTTCTACGACGGGTCGTTCTCGGCGGGGGCGTACCGGGCGTGGCTCGACCGGTGGGCCGTCGGGCTCGTCGCCATCCACGACGGTCGGCCGGACGGGCCCGCGACGGCGGAGGCCGCGCTCGTACGGGGTGGTGTGCCGTGGCTGGAGCGGGTGTGGGGGGACGCGCACTGGGCCGTCTACCGGGTGCGGGGGGCTGTGCCATTGGTGTCCGCGCCGGGGGTGGTGGTGCGGGGGGACGACGCGACGCTGGACGTTCGGATGTCGCGGGCGGGGTCGGCGACGGTGCGGGTCGCTTATTCGCCGTGGTTGCGGGCGGAGGGGGCGTGTGTGTCGCGGGATGGGGAGTGGACTCGGCTCACCGTTCCACGGGCGGGGGTCTACCGGCTGGAGTCGCCTTATCGGTGGGGGCGTGGGGGTGGGTGTTGAGGGGGGTGGGTTAAGGGGGGCACGTTGTCTGCGGGCCGGTGGCGGGCTGGTCGCGCAGTTCCCCGCGCCCCTCAAGGGAATCCCGGCAGCCGGAGAACCCAGCTCAGCCACAGACCACCTGGGGGCGCGGGGAACTGCGCGAGCAACCCACTACCGGCCCGCAGACAAAGGCCGGGCGCGAAAAGGGGCGCGGGGAACTGCGCGACCAGCCACCCACACACCCGCAGACAAAGCCCGGGCCGTCTCAGATCGTCGCCGTGTCGATCACGAACCGGTACCGCACATCGCTCGCCAGCACCCGCTCGTACGCTTCGTTCACCTGGTCCGCGCGGATCAGCTCGATCTCCGCGCCCAGGCCGTGCTCGGCGCAGAAGTCCAGCATCTCCTGGGTCTCCGCGATGCCGCCGATCATCGAACCGGCGAGGATCTTGTTGCCGCCGATGAGGCCGAACATGTTGAGCTGGTTGGGCTCCTCGGGGGCGCCCACGTTCACCAGCGCGCCGCCCGGCTTCAGGAGCCCGAGGTAGGCGCCGAGGTCCAGCGGGGCCGAGACCGTGGAGACGATCAGGTCGAGGGAGCCCGCGAGCTGCTCGAACGTCTTCGGGTCGCTGGTGGCGTGGAAGTGGTCGGCGCCCAGCTTCAGGCCGTCCTCCTGCTTGCGCAGCGTCTGGCTGAGCACGGTCACCTCGGCGCCGAGCGCGTGCGCGATCTTGACGCCCATGTGGCCGAGGCCGCCCAGGCCCAGGATCGCGACCTTCTTGCCGGGACCCGCCTGCCAGCGCTTGAGCGGCGAGTAGAGCGTGATGCCCGCGCACAGCAGCGGCGCGGCGACGTCAAGGGACAGGGCGTCGGGGACGCGGACCGCGAAGCGCTCGGAGACGACGACGTGGGTGGAGTAGCCGCCGTAGGTGGGCTCGCCGTCGCGGCCGATGGCGTTGTACGTGCCGACGGCCTGGGCGCAGAACTGCTCCTGCCCGGCCGCGCACTGCGCGCACTCGCCGCAGGAGTCGACGAAGCAGCCGACGCCGACGCGGTCGCCGACGGCGTACTTGGTGACGCCGGGGCCCACCTCGGTGACCACACCGGCGATCTCGTGGCCCGGGACCATCGGGAAGATGGCCTCGCCCCAGCCCTCGCGGGCCTGGTGGATGTCGGAGTGGCAGATGCCGGCGTACTTGATCTCGATCAGGATGTCGTGCGTGCCGACGGCGCGGCGCTCGATGGTGGTGCGCTCCAGCGGGGCCTTGGCGGCGGGGGCGGCGTAGGCGGCGACGGTGGTCATTGCCTTGACTCCTCGGGATTCTCGGGTACGCCGTCCACGGTGCCGCAGCGGCCGCCCGCCACCCAGCCCCCTGTTCTGCGTACGTCCGCCGTGCGTACGCCCCGTGTGCGTACTACTGGCAGGGTCAGGCTCACGGTCGTACGACGGCGGATACTGGGTTGTCATGGACCAGCGTGCCGAACTCAGCGAATTCCTCCGCTCCCGCCGGGCCCGGCTCAAGCCCGGGGACGTGGGCCTGCCCGACTTCGGGCGGCACCGCCGGGTGCCGGGGCTGCGCCGGGAGGAGCTGGCCCAGCTGGCCGGGGTGTCGGTCGCGTACTACACCCGCCTCGAACAGGGGAACGGGCAGAACGTGTCGGCCGAGGTGCTCGACGCGATCGCGCGGGCGCTGCGGCTGACCGACGCCGAGCAGCAGCACCTCACCCACCTGGCCAAGCCGACCGCGACCAAGAAGAAGAAGGCCGGGGGCGGGCGGCAGGCGGCGGTGCGGCCGCAGCTGCACCATCTGATCGACTCGATGGAGGCGGTCCCGGCGTACATCCTGGGCCGCCGGCTCGACCTGCTGGCCTGGAACCGGATGGCCGCCGCCCTCATCGGCGACTTCGTCGACCTCCCGGCGGAGGAGCGCAACTTCGCCCGCCACATCTTCCTCGACCCGACCGCCCGCGAGCGGTATCTGGAATGGGAGGACAAGGCGGTCGAGGTAGTGGGGGTGCTGCGGCTGTGCGCGGGCTGCTACCCGGACGACCCGCTGCTCACCGCCCTGGTGGGCGAACTGTCGGTCAAGAGCGACGAGTTCCGTACGCTGTGGGCCGCCCACACGGTCCGCCAGAAGGGCCACGGCACCAAGCGGCTGCACCACCCGCTGGTGGGCGAGCTGACGCTGTCGTACGAGACGCTGAAGCTGCCCGAGGAGCACGATCTGTCGCTGGTGACGTACTACGCGGAGCCGGGCTCGCCGTCGGCGGACTCGCTGCGGCTGCTGGCGAGCTGGGCGGCCGCCCCCGACCCCTCGGGTCCCGACGGCCGCCCGGCCTCCGCCACCCCGCCGACGCGCTCCCGGCCGTCCTCGTGATCGCGCCGCCGACGCGTTCCGGGTGATCGTCGCCTTCGCCGGGAACGCGAACGGCCGCGCCCGGAGAACCGGGCGCGGCCGCCGCGCGGGGACCGTACGGGATCAGACCGCCGAACCGGCCTTCCAGGCCGCCCAGCCCATGTTCCAGTCGCTGAACCCGTTGTCCGGCGCGATGGTCTTGTCGCCGGTGTTCTTGACGACGACCACGTCACCCACGATCGAGTGCTCGTAGAACCACGCGCCCGCGGTCCCCGGGTCACCCGCACCCTTCGTGTCGGAGAGTCCGACACAGCCGTGGCTGGTGTTGGCGCTGCCGAAGATGGACTTGGCGCCCCAGTAGTTGCCGTGGATGAACGTGCCGGACGCGGAGAGCCGCATCGCGTGCGGGACGTCCTTGATGTCGTACTCGCCCTTGCCGTCACCGTCGGTGAAACCGACCGTCGCACCGTTCATCCGGGTCTCCTTGAACTTCTCGGAGATCACCATGGTGCCGTTGTACGTCTTGTGGTCGGGCGCACCCGCGGAGATCGGGATCGTCTTGACGGTCTTGCCGTCCTGCGTGACGGTCATCTGGTGGGTCTGGGCGTCCACCGTGGAGACCTGGTTGCGGCCGATCTTGAAGGTGACCGTCTTCTCCTGCACGCCGGTGACGCCCGGCTTGCCCTCGACGCCGTCCAGGTCGAGCTTCATGGTGACGGTCGAGCCGGACTTCCAGTAGTCCTGCGGGCGGAAGTCCAGGCGCTGCGCGCCGAACCAGTGGCCGACGACCTCCTGGCCGCTGCTGGACGTCACCGTGATGTGGGACTGGACGTCCTTCTTGTTGGCGATCGCCTTGTCGAACGTCACCGACACGGGCATGCCCACGCCGACCGTGGAGCCGGACTCGGGCGTGAAGTTGCCGATGAAGCTGTTGGCGGGCGAGACCGTCGCGAACGAGGCGTTCTCGTGGGCCTCGCGGCCCTTCGCGTCCTGCGCGGTCGCCGTGATCTTGTACTTGGCGGAGCGCTTCAGCGCCTTGTCCGGCACCCAGCTCAGCCCGTCCGCGGAGATCTTGCCGGCGACCGGCGTGCCCTCGGCGGACGTCATGACGACCGAGGTCAGCTTGCCGTCGGCGACGGAGACCTTGGTGTCGTTGTTGATGCCGACGTTGTCGGCGCCGTTCTTGGGCGTGATGGTGATCTTCGCGTCGGAGGTGTCCTTCTCGGCTGCCTTGTCGACCTGGGACTGCGCCGTCTTCGAGGCGTCGGCGCCGCCCTTGTCCTTGCCGTCGTCGTTGCATGCCGACAGCAGCAGTACGCCGCCGAGCACCGCGGACGCGGCCACGAGACCCTTGCGGCGCTTACTCTCCGTTATCACACGCTTCTCCATCGTTGCCGGTCCCCCAAGCCATCGACCAAGCCGTCGACTGAACAACATAGCCACTGAGGCTGTGGTTCCTTTTGCGGAGGAGGTGTGGGAAACACCACCCGGGCCGGACAAACCGGCCCTGTGGCTCCTCGGACGTCACGGCCTCGGGCCGTCGTCCCCGTCCTCCTCGTCGCTCTCATCTTCCTCGTCGAGGTCCCAGTCCTCGTCGTCGGGGTCGTACTCGATCTCCTCGCTGCTCCAGGAGGCCTGCGCGAGCTCGACCCCCGGCACCTCGGCGACCAGGTCGAACGGGTCGACCAGATACGCCAGGGCCTCCGCCTCGTCTTCCCGCACCGCCGACCGGGCATGCGCGCGCTCCTGGTCCGGAAGGAGCTCGTCCGCCGCGATGCGCTCCAGGGCCGCGCCGGTCAGCGCCTCCGGGTCGTCGATCTCCAGTACCAAATCCACTCGGAGGCGGACATAGCGTGGTGTCTCTTCTGTGGTCATGCGACGGAGCGTAGGGCTCGGGACCTCCACGACTTTCCTGCGACCCGCTGCTTTCACTAGCATCGGTCCACACCACCAATTCGCCGTATCCACAAGGGGGATCGACTAGGTGTCCGTCGCTCGCCGGCCTCTGCTCACCGCCACCGCGGCGGGCTCGCTGCTCTGCGCTCTGTGGTTCGTCCCATCGGCCAACGCCACGGACGGGAAGCCACCGTCGGCCCCCGCCCGTTCGACGGCCGCCACCGCGGGCACCCAGGCTGATCTCGCGCTCGCCGACACGGGCACCGTGGACACGTCCCCGTACCTCTTCGGCGGCACGCTGTTCCTGGGCCTGGGCGCCGGTTTCGTCGCCTTCTCGGTGCGCAGGGCGCGACAGCAGTACTGAAGCGCTCGTGCGTGAAGGGGCGCCCGGGAAGTTCCCGGGCGCCCCTTCACGTATGTGCGTACGGGTGTCAGGCCAGCGGGCCGGTCACCGGCTCCACCGCCGCGACCAGCTGCCCGCTGCGCACGAACGCGTCGGCGGCGGCCAGGTCGGGGGCGAGGAAGCGGTCCGGGCCGGGACCGCCGACTCCGGCCTCGCGGGCGGCCTTGATGGCGGCCTGGGAGGCGGGCGCGGGGGTGAGGCCGTGGCGCAGCTCGATGCCGCGGGTCGCCGCGTACAGCTCGACGGCGATGATCCGGGTCAGGTTGTCGATCGCGGTGCGCAGCTTGCGGGCGGCCGACCAGCCCATGGAGACGTGGTCCTCCTGCATGGCGGAGGACGGGATCGAGTCGGCGGAGGCCGGGACGGCCAGCCGCTTCATCTCGCTCACCAGGGCGGCCTGCGTGTACTGGGCGATCATCAGACCGGAGTCGACGCCGGCGTCGTCCGCGAGGAACGGCGGCAGGCCGTGCGAGCGGTTCTTGTCGAGCAGCCGGTCGGTGCGGCGCTCGGCGATGGAACCGAGGTCGGCGGCGGCGATCGCCAGGAAGTCCAGGACGTAGGCGACCGGGGCGCCGTGGAAGTTGCCGTTGGACTCCACGCGCCCGTCCGGCAGGACGACCGGGTTGTCGACGGCCGAGGCGAGCTCGCGCTCGGCGACGGTGAGGGCGTACGCGATGGTGTCGCGGCCCGCGCCCGCGACCTGCGGGGCGCAGCGCACCGAGTACGCGTCCTGGACGCGCGGGGCCTCGTCCTGCTGGAAGTGCCCGGTCAGGCCCGAACCCTTCAGCACGGCCAGCATGTTGGCGGCGGAGGCGCCCTGGCCGGGGTGCGGGCGGATGGCGTGCAGCTCGGGCGCGAGGACCTTGGCGGTGCCGAGCAGCGCCTCCAGGGAGAGCGCGGCCGTGATGTCGGCGGAGGTGTAGAGCTTCTTCAGGTCCGCGAGGGCCATGATCAGCATGCCGAGCATGCCGTCGGTGCCGTTGAGGAGGGCCAGGCCCTCCTTCTCGCGCAGCACGACGGGCTCGATGCCGGCCTCGGCGAGGAGCTCGCCGGCGGGCCGCACGACACCGTCGGGGCCCTCCGCGTCGCCCTCGCCCATCAGGGTCATCGCACAGTGCGAGAGCGGCGCGAGGTCGCCGGAGCAGCCGAGCGAGCCGTACTCGTGGACGACCGGGGTGATGCCGGCGTTCAGGATGTCGGCCATCGTCTGGGCCACGGAGGGGCGTACGCCGGTGTGGCCGGAGGCGACGGTCTTCAGCCGCAGGAACATCAGCGCGCGCACGACCTCGCGCTCCACGCGCGGGCCCATGCCGGCGGCGTGCGAGCGCACGATGTTGCGCTGGAGCTGGGCGCGCAGGTCCGGGCTGATGTGCCGGGTGGCGAGGGCGCCGAAGCCGGTGGAGACGCCGTATACGGGCTCCGGCTTGGCGGCGAGGGCGTCGACGATCTCGCGGGCTCTGGCGAGGGCGTCGAGGGCTTCGGCCGAGAGCTCGATACGGGCGCCCTGACGGGCGACGGCGACGACGTCCTCCGGGGTCGTCCCGGACGTCCCCACCACGACAGTGTGCATATCCATATTCAGCAGCGTACGTATTGAATCGCCATGTGTCACTAGCCCCCGGGCCCCAGAAGGGGCGGCCCGAAGGGGCGCATCCAAGGGGCGCGGGGAACTGCGCGACCAGCCATCCACGGTCCGCAGACGAACGAGGGGCCGGGCGCAGCCCGGGAAGTCAGCCCCGGCCCCGGAAGCGGCGCCGCTCCGCCCGCTCCGGCACAGGCGCGTCCGCCAGCTGCACCACCGCCCCGTCCCGCCCCGCCACCACCGGCGCATCGGAGCGCGCCGCCTTCGCCCGGTACTGCGCGGCGTCCGCGAGACGGAACAGGCGACGGGCCGAGCGCACCGGCCCGATGGGGTCACCCGTCGACGCGACCCCGCACGCGACCCCCTCCCCCAGCTCCAACTCCCCCGCCCGCAGGCACAGTTCGGCCGCGACCTCGACGACGTCGTCCGGCGGCGGACCCACCGACAGCAGGCAGAACTCGTCGCCGCCCAGCCGCGCCGCCAGCGCCCCCGGCAGCTTCGCCCCGCACAGCGACAGCACCGAGCCGAAGCGTTCGAGGAGCCGGTCCCCCACCGCGTGGCCCCGGGTGTCGTTGACCCGCTTGAGCCCGTTCAGGTCGCACACCACCAGGCTCACCACCGAGCCGTCCCGCCGATGCGCCTCGACCGCCTCGTCAAGGCGTACGTCCACCGCCCGGCGGTTGGCCAGGCCCGTCAGCGGGTCGGTGAAGGCGAGGCGGCGGACCTCCTCCAGGCGTTCGGTCTGGGCGATCCCGGCCGCCGCCACCGACGCCAGGACGGTCGCGAAGTCCGCGTCGGACGCGTCGAAGACGGGCGCGCCCACCGGCCGGGCCACATACAGCTCGCCCCACGCCCGCCCGTGCAGCACGATCGGCGCGACCACGCAGCAGCCGCGCCCGCGCCGCCGCAGCGCGGTGACCCGCTCGTGGCAGTAGCCCGCCGCGTCCCCGGGCCCGGCGGCCGTCTCCACCCAGGCGTTGGGCTCGCCCCCGCCGGCCCACCGCTCGTGCAGGAACTCGGTGATCTCGGGGAACTGGTGCACCGGATACGTCTCGTCCTCCGGGAACTCCTCCTCCCCCTCGGCCCGTTCGCCCGCGTTCACCAGGACCCGCAGCCGCCCCAGCTCCCGCTCCCATGTGGAGAGCGCGGCGAAGTTCCCGGCGAGCGCGTCCCGCGCGCCGAGCGCCGCCGCCCGCCAGGACTCGCGCGGGGTGTGGGCCGCCGCCATGGCCTGCGCCAGCGACACCACGGCCCGCAGCCGTACGTCCTCGGTCCCGCCGACACCCTCGCCCTCACCGCGCATCCCTCCAGCTTAGGGAGGTTTGCCCCGTTTTGATCAGTTGGCCGGGCCCGGGCCGACTACAGGATCAGCTCACTCGCCCGGCCACTGCGGCTTCCGCTTCTCGTTGAACGCCGCGACGCCCTCCGCCCGGTCCCCCGAGAACGCCACCGACCGCCACGCCGCGTCCTCGACCTCCAGGCCCGCCCGCAGGTCGAGCCCGTGTCCCAGCCGCATGGCCCGCTTGGCCGCGCGCAGCCCGACCGGCGAGTTCGCGGCGATCCGCGCGGCCAGCGCCAGCGCCTCGTCGCGGTCCTCGCCCTCGCCCACGAGCACGTCGACCAGGCCGAGGTCGCGCGCCTCCGCGGCCTCCACCCGCCGTGCGGTGAAGACCAGTTCGGCCGCCCGGGCCGCGCCCACGCGCCGGGGCAGCAGCTGCGTACCGCCGCCGCCGGGGATGACGCCGACCGAGACCTCCGGCAGCCCGACGACGGCCGTCGCGTCCGCCACGATCAGGTCGCAGGCGAGCGCCAGCTCGAACCCGCCGCCGAGCGCGAAGCCGTGCACGGCGGCCACGGTGGGCATGGGCAGGTCGAGGACGCCGGTGTAGCAGGCGCGTGCGGTGGGGCGCTGGCGCACCAGCTCGGCATCGGTGAAGGAGTTGCGCTCCTTGAGGTCGGCGCCCACGCAGAAGGCCCGCTCGTGCGTGGAGGTCAGCACGACCGCCCTCGCGGAGGGGTCGGCGGCGAGCGCGTCGCAGGCGGCGGCGATCGAGCGGGCCATCTCGGTGGAGACCGCGTTCATCGCCTTGGGCCGGTCGAGCACCAGCTCGGCGACGTACCCGTGCCGCCGCACGCCGACGAACTCCCCGTACCGCTGCTCATCCGTGCCCATGAGAACCCTCCCGACGACGTTAACGAACGTTACGTCGGGATCTTAGGCAGGCACGTCAGCGCCCCGTAAGGGGCACGGGGCTGTGACACGTGCGGCTCCGCCGCGCGGGCGCGACCGGCCCACGGCGGCCCGCACCGGAAAACGCTCAGGCGGCAGCAGGCTCAGGCCCCACGCCGGTGCAGCATCCAGGGCTCGACCACCCCGAGCCCGCGCACGGGCCGCTGCCACATCGGCTGGAGCGCGAAGCGGTACTTGGGGGGCTCCTCGCCCTCCTTCTCCGCCTTCGCGGCCTCCTCGGCGGCCTGCGTCTCCGACACCGGCGCGTCGCCCGTACGCGCGAGCTCCTCCGCGAAGGCGCCGTCCACCAGCACCGAATCCTTGGGCGCTATCGAGGTGAGCCTGCTGGCCAGGTTCACGGTCGTGCCGAAGACATCGCCCATCCGGGTGGTGACCGTGCCGAAGGCGATCCCCACGCGCAGCGCGGGCATCGTCTCGTCGTGGCCCATCGTCTCGATCAGCCGGAGCGATATCTCCGCGGCCGTACCGGCGTCGTCGGCGGCGAACAGGACCTCGTCGCCGAGCGTCTTGATGAGCCGGCCGCCGTGCGCGGCGACCAGGTCGGCCGCGGTCGTCTCGAAGGCCTCGACGAGCTCGCCGAGCTCCTCCTCCTCCAGGCGCCGGGTGAGCCGGGTGAAGCCGACGAGGTCGGCGAAGCCGACGGCGAGCCGCCGGTCGACCATCTCCTCGTCGTCGGCGGCCTGCACCACGCGCCCGGTGGCGGCGGCCAACTGGCGCCGCCACACGTACACCAGGAACTCCTCCAGCTCCGGCAGGAGCAGCTCCACCAGCGGATACGTGACTTCCGTACGGGTCATACCGGGCTCGGGCGGCTCGGTCAGGCCCTCCAGGAAGGAATCGATCTGCCATTCGGCCAGCCGGGCGGTGGTCTGCCCGGTGGAGCGGGCCACCTGCACCGCCATGGGCTCGCTGAGCAGCCCCGCCTCGACCAGACCGGCGAGGCGCCGCAGCGCCAGCACGTCGGCCTCGGTGAGCGCCTTGGCCTGCCCGATGTCCGCGAACCCCATGGCCCGCCAGAACCGCGAGGCCAGCTCCATGGAGACGCCCGCGGTCCGGGCCGCCTGGAACGGCGTGTACCGCCGGTCCGCGCCCAGGATCAGCTGCTCCAGACGGATGGCGAGCGGATCGGCGGTGGGCTCGGCGGTGTGGTCCACGACGTGGTGCGGGGTCGGGTACGCGGAGGGCGCCGGCTCCGAGGGGGGGCCGGCACCCTCACCGGACTGCGTGTCGTCGACGGTCACCAGCCGCCTCCTGCCCGTTCCCTGCGCACTTCCCTGCCGATCTGTCGCTGGATCGGGCTCCACGATACGGCAGGTGTGCCGTAGCTCACGTCCTCGCACCCGTTGCCTTGTCGCCCGACGTCACCCGGCGGCGGTGTGCGGGAACCACCGGCTCAGCCGGCCGCCGGGCGCAGGTGGACGATGTCGCCCGCCGCCACGGGCTCCCGTCCGCCCCCTTCCGTGGCGAGCACCAGCCGTCCGTCCGCGTCCACCGCGACGGCTTCCCCGGTCACCGAGCGGTCACCGGGGAGCTCGGCGCGCACGGTACGGCCGAGCGTGGCGCAGCCCGCCGCGTATGTCTCCTGGAGCCGGGACGCCGCCGGGTCGCCGCCCGCCTCGCGCCAGTCCACGTACCACTGCTCCAGGGAGCGCAGCACGGCCCGCAGCAGCGTCTCGCGGTCGGTCGAGATCGCGTCGGCCAGCGCCAGCGACCCGGCGGCGGGCACCGGCAGTTCGTCGGCGCGCAGGGTGACGTTGAGGCCGATGCCGACCACCACCGCGTCCTCGCCCGCCCGCTCGGCGAGGATCCCGCCCGCCTTGCGCTCCTCGCCGCCGACGGTGACCAGCAGGTCGTTGGGCCACTTCAGCGACGTGTCGACGCCCGCGGCCCGGGACAGGCCGGTGGCGACGGCCACCCCGGTGAGCAGCGGCAGCCAGCCCCAGCGGTCCACCGGGACGCCCGCGCCGGGCCGCAGCAGTACGGAGAAGAAGAGGCCGGAGCGGGCCGGCGCCGACCAGCTGCGGTCGAGGCGGCCGCGCCCGGCGGTCTGCTCCTCGGCCACCAGGACCGCGCCCTCGCGGAGCTCCTCGGCCCGGGCGGTGAGGTCGGAGTTGGTCGAACCGGTCGCCTGGACCACGTCCAGGGAGGTCCACAGGGCGCCGGGCCGCACCAGGGCGTGGCGCAGGGCGGAGGCGTTGAGAGGGGGCCGGTCGAGGTCGGACCAGCGGCTTTCGGATGCGTCCTGGGGCGTCATACGAGCCAGGTTAGGCGCGCGGGCGCAAGCGCACCCCGGTGTGGCAAACGACGCACTGCCGAACGGTATCCGCGCCACTACCCTACGAGTCAGTAGCCAGCCGAAACCCGTGACCAGGCAGGGAGCCGCATCCCGATGTCCGAGCCGGAGCAGCAAGACGTGACTGACATCCACACGACCGCGGGAAAGCTCGCGGATCTGCAGCGCCGCATCGAAGAGGCGACGCACGCCGGCTCCGAGCGGGCTGTGGAAAAGCAGCACGCCAAGGGCAAGTTGACCGCCCGTGAGCGGGTCGACCTGCTCCTCGACGAAGGGTCGTTCGTCGAGCTCGACGAGTTCGCCCGGCACCGCTCGACCAACTTCGGGATCGAGAAGAACCGCCCGTACGGAGACGGTGTCGTCACCGGTTACGGCACGGTCGACGGGCGCCCGGTGTGCGTCTACTCCCAGGACTTCACCATCTTCGGCGGCTCGCTCGGCGAGGTCTACGGCGAGAAGATCGTCAAGGTCATGGACTTCGCGCTGAAGACCGGCTGCCCGGTCATCGGCATCAACGACGGCGGCGGCGCCCGTATCCAGGAGGGCGTGGTCGCGCTCGGCCTGTTCGCCGAGATCTTCCGCCGCAACGTGCACGCCTCGGGCGTGGTCCCGCAGATCTCCCTGATCGTCGGGCCCTGCGCGGGCGGTGCGGTCTACTCCCCCGCCATCACCGACTTCACGGTGATGGTCGACCAGACCTCGCACATGTTCATCACGGGACCGGACGTCATCAAGACGGTCACCGGCGAGGACGTCGGCTTCGAGGAGCTGGGCGGCGCGCGCACCCACAACACCACCTCGGGCGTGGCGCACCACATGGCGGGCGACGAGAAGGACGCGATCGAGTACGTCAAGTCGCTGCTGTCGTACCTGCCTTCGAACAACCTGAGCGAGGCCCCGGCCTTCCCCGAGGAGGCCGACCTGGAGCTCTCGGACTCCGACCGGGAGCTGGACACGCTCATCCCCGACTCCGCGAACCAGCCGTACGACATGCACACGGCCATCGAGCACGTCCTGGACGACGGCGAGTTCCTGGAGACCCAGGCGCTGTTCGCGCCGAACATCATCACCGGCTTCGGGCGCGTCGAGGGCTTCCCGGTCGGCATCGTCGCCAACCAGCCGATGCAGTTCGCCGGGTGCCTGGACATCAACGCCTCCGAGAAGGCCGCGCGCTTCGTGCGCACCTGCGACGCCTTCAACGTGCCGGTGATCACCTTCGTGGACGTGCCGGGCTTCCTGCCGGGCGTGGACCAGGAGTACGGCGGCATCATCCGGCGCGGCGCCAAGCTGATCTACGCGTACGCGGAAGCCACCGTCCCCCTCATCACGGTCATCACCCGCAAGGCGTTCGGCGGCGCGTACGACGTCATGGGCTCCAAGCACCTGGGCGCCGACCTCAACGTGGCCTGGCCGACCGCGCAGATCGCGGTGATGGGCGCGCAGGGCGCGGTGAACATCCTGCACCGCCGCACCATCGCGGCCGTCACGGACCCCGAAGAAGCAGAGGCCACGCGCGCGGAGCTGATCGCCGACTACGAGGACACGCTCCTCAACCCCTACATCGCGGCCGAGCGCGGATACGTGGACGCGGTGATCATGCCGTCCGAGACCCGTGCGCACATCGTGCGGGGCCTGCGTCAGCTGCGGACGAAGCGGGAATCCCTCCCCCCGAAGAAGCACGGCAACATCCCCCTGTAAGGAGCCGCTGTGATCAAGGTCGTACGGGGCAACCCGACCCCCGAGGAGCTGGCCGCCGCACTGGCGGTGGTCCAGGCGCGCGCCGCGGCGACCGCCTCCGCGTCGTCCGGTGCGCCGCTGCCCCCCGAGGAGTGGTCCACCCCGGCCCGCATCGCCCGCCACCCGGTGCCGAGGCCGGGGCCGCGGTCCTGGGCGCGGACGTACTGGCCCTCGTAGCCGCCGCGCCGACGGCGCCCCCAGGGGGTGCTTGAGTACCCGTACTCAGGCGCCCCCGGCCCTCGCGGCCGCAGTATCGAAGGCATGCTCTGGTCCGACCCGAAGAACGAGCCGCCGAAGGAACTGCGCGACGCACAGGCGATGATGCGGCGCGCGGGCCTGGTGCTGGCGCTGCTCATGGTCCTGGGGATGTTCGTGGTCAGCCTGCACTGACCTGCGCCCCGGCCGGGCGGCGGCCCCGCGCTGTCTACGATGACCCGTATGACTGCCGCCGCTCGCCGCCTCGTCCTCGCCTCCGCCTCGCCCGCCCGGCTCGGTCTGCTGCGCCAGGCCGGCCTCGCCCCCGAGGTCATCGTCAGCGGGGTCGACGAGGACGCCCTCACCGCCCCCACCCCCGGCGAGCTCGCCCTCGTCCTGGCCGAGGCCAAGGCCGACGCGGTCGCCGCCCGCCCCGAGGCCGCCGGGGCCCTGCTGATCGGCTGCGACTCGGTCCTGGAGCTGGACGGCGAGGCGCTGGGCAAGCCCGCCGACGCCGAGGAGGCCACGGCCCGCTGGAAGTCCATGCGCGGCCGCGCCGGGGTGCTGCGCACGGGCCACTGCGTCATCGACACGGCGAACGGCCGCCGCGCCTCGGCGACGGCGTCCACCACGGTCCGCTTCGGCGAGCCGAGCGACGCGGAGATCGCCGCGTACGTGGCGAGCGGCGAACCCCTGCACGTGGCGGGCGCGTTCACCCTGGACGGCCGCTCGGCCCCGTTCGTGAACGGCATCGACGGCGACCCGGGCAACGTGATCGGCCTGTCGCTGCCGCTGCTGCGGACGCTGCTGGCGGAGCTGGGGATCGGGATCACGGAGCTGTGGGTGGCCCGGTAGGGGCTGCGAAACCGCTCAGGCGGCGGCAGGCTCGGGCGGGCCGCCGTCACCCGACGGGGCGGCGTCGACCGGCTCCGCGGGCACGCGGGGCGCGTACATCAGCAGCACCAGCACGATCAGCGCCAGCACCACCATCATGAACGCGAAAGCGGTCCAGCCCACCAGACCGACCGTCAGCGCCCCCAGCAGCCCGTGGGTCACCGCGCAGGTGATGAGCAGGATCCGCCCGAACCGCCCGGGCGCCCGGTCCCGTACGCCCGTGAGCAGCAGGACGATTCCGCACATCGCCAGGTAGAAGCCGAAGACGCCGCCCATCGCATACGTCGTGTGGGACATCGTGTCCGAGTCGACCCCGCCCAGGGACATGTTCTGCTGATGGACGGCGTGTCCGAAGAACCAGTTGATCAGGACGATGCCGACGGCTTCGGCCAGAAGAACGATCGCGGCCACCACAGCCACCGGTCTGCGCGCCACGGCGCACCCCCCTGCTTCCACCCAGCCCCTGTTACCGCTAGTACGTCTTACAACCGAACGCTACTAACCGGTAAACCCCTGGGCAAGGGTCCGGACGACAGAGGGAGCACGATCTTCCGACCGCAAAGAATCATTCCGCCATTCGTAGGGACTCCACAAAGAATGTGAGGGCCTCGCTGGCCCCGGGGACAGAGACCTTGACCACACCAGAACGCTAATGTGCCGGGCAGGGACCCGGCGTACCGTGGTGCGACAAGGGATTTCGCGACATGAGCGAGCCGCGGGTCACACTCCGTGTGGGCAAGCTCACCACGGGGGACGGGTCGTGGGCCGGTGTACGGCTTCCCTAAACTCAGCTTGTTTTTCAAGGAGGGAGCCATCGTGCGCAAGGTGCTCATCGCCAACCGTGGCGAAATCGCTGTCCGTGTCGCCCGTGCTTGCCGGGACGCCGGGATCGGGAGCGTAGCCGTCTACGCCGATCCGGACCGGGACGCTCTGCACGTCCGCGCGGCCGACGAGGCGTTCGCCCTGGGCGGTGACACCCCGGCCACCAGCTACCTGGACATGAACAAGGTCCTCCAGGCGGCCCGGGACTCGGGAGCCGACGCCATCCACCCCGGCTACGGCTTCCTCTCCGAGAACGCCGAATTCGCCCAGGCCGTCCTGGATGCCGGCCTGACCTGGATCGGCCCGCCGCCGCAGGCCATCCGCGACCTGGGTGACAAGGTCGCCGCCCGCCACATCGCCCAGCGCGCCGGAGCCCCCCTCGTCGCCGGCACCCCCGACCCCGTCTCCGGCGCCGACGAGGTCGTCGCGTTCGCCGAGCAGCACGGCCTGCCCATCGCGATCAAGGCGGCCTTCGGCGGCGGCGGACGCGGCCTCAAGGTCGCCCGCACCCTCGAAGAAGTCCCCGAGCTCTACGACTCCGCCGTGCGCGAAGCCGTCGCCGCCTTCGGCCGCGGCGAATGCTTCGTCGAGCGCTACCTCGACAAGCCCCGCCACGTCGAGACCCAGTGCCTGGCCGACACCCACGGCAACGTCGTCGTCGTCTCCACCCGCGACTGCTCGCTCCAGCGCCGCCACCAAAAACTCGTCGAGGAAGCCCCCGCCCCCTTCCTGAGCCCGGAACAGAACGCGGAGCTGTATGCCGCGTCCAAGGCCATCCTCAAGGAAGCCGGCTACGTCGGCGCCGGCACCGTCGAGTTCCTCGTCGGCACCGACGGCACCATCTCCTTCCTCGAAGTCAACACCCGCCTCCAGGTCGAACACCCCGTCACCGAAGAAGTCACCGGCATCGACCTGGTCCGCGAGATGTTCCGCATCGCCGACGGCGAGGAACTCGGCTACGGCGACCCCGAGATCCGCGGCCACTCCTTCGAGTTCCGCATCAACGGCGAAGACCCCGGCCGCAACTTCCTGCCCGCCCCCGGCACCGTCACCCTCTTCAACCCGCCCACCGGCCCCGGCGTCCGCCTGGACGCCGGCGTCGAATCCGGCAGCGTGATCGGCCCCGCCTGGGACTCCCTGCTCGCCAAGCTCATCGTCACCGGCGCCACCCGCGAACAGGCCCTCCAGCGCGCCTCCCGCGCCCTGGCCGAGTTCAAGGTCGAAGGCATGGCCACCGCCATCCCCTTCCACCAGGCCGTCGTCACCGACCCCGCCTTCACCGCCGACCCCTTCCAGATCCACACCCGCTGGATCGAGACCGAATTCGTCAACGAGATCAAGCCCTTCACCGCCCCGGCCGACGCCGAGACGGACGAGGAGCCGGGTCGCGAGACGGTCGTGGTCGAGGTCGGCGGCAAGCGGCTCGAAGTCTCCCTCCCGTCGTCGCTCGGCATGTCGCTGGCCCGTACGGGCCTGGCGGCCGGGGCCAAGCCCAAGCGCCGCGCGGCCAAGAAGGCGGGCTCGGCGGCCTCCGGCGACTCGCTGGCGTCCCCGATGCAGGGCACGATCGTCAAGGTCGCCGTCGAAGAGGGCCAGGAAGTCCAGGAAGGCGACCTCATCGTCGTCCTGGAGGCCATGAAGATGGAACAGCCCCTCAACGCCCACCGCTCCGGCACCGTCAAGGGCCTGGCGGCGGAGGTCGGCGCGTCGGTCACCTCGGGCGCGCTGATCTGCGAGATCAAGGACTGAACTCCCGCAGCCGCATGAGCAGTTGAGGCCCCCGCCGGTTCACTCCGGCGGGGGCCTCGCCGCTGCGTACGGCGGTACGCTTCGGCGGTGCCGGATCAACCATCCTCCACCACTCGGCAGTTGATGTCCGGTGTCCATCTGGACACCCGGTACCGGAACGCCGTCATCGACGAGCTGTACGAGCACGGGGAGCGCTACAGCGCGCAGTCGTACGACGTCGACGCGGCCGCCGTACTGGCCGAGGCGCTGCACGCCCGCCGCACCGCCCTGCGCTGGGCCGTGCCGATGGCGCTCCTGTGGATCGCCGGACTCCTCTTCGCGGGCCCGCTGTACGTGCTGTACGCGGCCGGGTGCGCGGCCCTGTCCGGGGCGGTGGCCCTGCGCGCCGCGCGGCGCCCGGCCGCCCGGGTCACGGCGGGGGCGCTGCGGGTGCTGGGCGGCGCGGTGCTGGCCGCCTCCGCGGCACTCGCCGTGGCCACCGCCCGGACCGCCGACTGGCCCGAGGTCACCGCCGCGTTCGCGGGCCCCGTACTGATGGCGGGGGTGGCCGGGGCGCACCGGGCGGCGGTGTGGGGCCGTCTGCGGGTCATCCGGTCGTCCTACAGAGTTCCGACGCGGCCGGGTCGCATCAGCGCGCTGATCCAAGCGGACGGGATGTCACCGGTGACGATCTACCGGGACGCGACCCCGTTCCTCGGATCGGGAGCGGTACGGGACTCCCTGGCGCTGGCGACCGAAGTGCGCGGCCCCACCGGCGCGTTCGACGTGTCCGACGTGCTGAGAGGCATCGCGCGGGCCGTGGAGGCCGTACCCGGTCTCGCCGCCCAGGTCGACGAGCGTTTTCTGCTGCCGGACGAGGGGGTGTCCCATCGGCGTCTGCCTCCCTGGTCCCCGAACGGGCATCCGCCCTCCGCCCGCTGGCTGCGGATCGTCTCGCGCGGCCTCGGCTCCCAGCTGACCACCGTCTTCGTACAGATCCGGCTGGACGGCCCGGTCCTCTTCGTCCAGCAGGTCACCTGCGCCCTGCCGCCGGTGCGCCGGGAGTTCACCGTGCCGGGCAGGGCGTGGTCCTGGCCGGTCCGGGCGCTGACGGCCCCCGCGGCCCTCCCGGCCGAGCTGGGCGCCTGGTCGGTCCGGTGGATGCGGCGGTTCCCGTCGCCCCCGGGCGGCCCCCGCTCCTCCATCCGCGAACTGGCCGCCGAGCCGGACCTCCCGCCGCTGGCCGCCGCCGACGCCGGACGGATCTCGCGGACCGTGCACCTGCTGGTCCTGGGCGCCCTGCGCGCCACCCTGCGCGACCAGGGGCTGTCCGCGCCCGGCCTCGACGAGCGGCACCAGGAGTCGCACGTCGTCCACGGCGGCGGCATCTACATCGGCAACATGGCCGGCGGCTCCTTCGTGACCGGCGACTCCGGCCGCGCCGTCGGGACCACCCGCCACACCTCCCCCGGCCCCACCACCAACCCCGACGACGACTCCTGGGAAGACGACCTTGGGTGACATCGCCAAAGGGGTACTGGGAGGCGCCTGGTCGCTGCTCGTGGGGTGGATACTGCCGACCGCCCTCAACCTCGGGGTCCTCGCGCTCGCCGTCGCGCCGAGTCTGCGCCGGACCGCGGTGGCCCGGCGGCTGTGGCCGGACGCGGCGCCGGGCCCGATGCTGGTGCTGCTGACCGCGTCCCTGCTGTGCGGCCTGGTCCTCCACGCGCTGCAGAACCTCCTCTACCGGCTCCTGGAGGGGTACGTGCTGTGGCCCGCCCGCGCCTACGAGGCGGGGTGCCGGCGGGCGCGGGCCGCCCGCAGCGCGCTCGCCGACCGGACGCAGCTGCTCGGCCTGGAGCGGCGGGTCCGCGACGGAACCGCGCTCGGCCCGCTCGCCTCCGCCGATCTCGTACGCGTACGCAGCGATCCGCGCCTGGCCCGGGCCGTCCGCAAGGACCGGCTGCGGACCTCGGCGCAGCGCGGGCTGCTCCAGGAGCGGCTTAGCCGCTACCCGGTGGACCCGGCGCAGATCGCCCCGACCCGGCTCGGCAACGCGATCCGCCGCTTCGAGGAGTACGGGCAGAACCGGTACTGCCTGGACACCCAGCTCCTGTCGAACGAGCTGACCGGCGCCGCGCCCGACAAGCTCTGCCGCCAGGTCGAGCTGGCGCGGACCAGCGTCGACTTCTTCGTGGCGCTGCTCGCCGGGCACACCGCCGTCGCGCTCCTGGCGCTCGCCACCCTCCCGGCGGCCTCGGCCGACGTGCCGCCGCTGCTGACCGCCGCCGGGGCGCTGCTGGTCCTGGTGCCGCTCTGGTACCGGGCGGCGGTGGCCGCGACCGACGAGTGGGCGGCGGCCGTACGCGCCCTGGTGAACGCGGGCCGGGGGCCCCTCGCCGAGTCGCTGGGGCTCGTCCTGCCCAGGGAGCTCGCCGAGGAGCGCCGGATGTGGACCCTGGTGTCGCGGTTCTCGCGGATCCCCTTCCACGAGCGGGCGTCCGCACTGGACCGGTACCGGGCCGCCCCCTGAGCGCGCGCTTCGGGCATCCTTGGGGTATGACGACGAGGCCCATGCGTGCCGACGCGCGCCGCAACTACGAGCGGCTCCTGGGCGTGGCCAGGAGCGCGTTCGCGGAGCACGGGACGGACGCCTCGCTCGAAGACGTGGCCAAGCGCGCGGGCGTCGGCATCGGCACCCTCTACCGGCACTTCCCGAACCGGCACGCGCTGATGAACGCGATCTTCCAGAGCGAGGTGGACGTACTCCTCGCGCGCTCGCGGGAGTTGCTCGACTCCGCACACCCCTGCACGGCGCTGGTGGAGTGGCTGCGCGCCATCATCACTCATACGGGTGAGTACCGAGGGGTGGCCCGCGCGCTCATGTCGGCCTCGCACGACGACAGTTCCGCCCTGGCGCAGTGCAGCGTGCCCATGCGGGAGGCGGGCAGCGCCCTGCTGGAACGGGCCCAGCTGGCCGGTTCCGTACGCGTGGACGTGACCATCGGCGATCTGATGCAGCTCACCAACGCGATCGCCCTGGCGGCCGAACAGGCGCCGGACGACCCGGAGTTGGCCGACCGGCTGCTCGCCCTGACCCTGCGCGGACTGAAGCCGTGACCGAGGCCGTGCCGGGCCCCGACCACCGCGAGGGCGCCCGCCACGACGGCGGCGCCTGGCCGAATACCGCCTAGCGGCGGCGCAGATCGGCCACTCTCGCCCGCTCCCCTGGACCCTGCTGGTCACCCAGCGAGGCCGCGCTGCGCAACTGCGGCCCGGCGCCCGGCACATGGCTGCGCCGCTGGCCGGGCAGCGGCACGTCCCGGCGGGGCTGGCGCCCCGGCGGGACGCCCTCACCGCCGGACCCCGTCCCGGCCACCGTGATCTGCACACCCTGGTCGGCCAGGGCCTGGAGCTCGGTGGCCGCCCGGTCCTCGTGACCGGGGGGCTCGTCGGTGACCAGGCGGGTGATCACGTCCGTCGGCACCGTCTGGAACATGGTGTCGGTGCCGAGCTTGGTGTGGTCGGCGAGGACGACCACCTCGGCGGCCGCCTGCACCAGGGCCCGGTCCACGCTCGCCGAGAGCATGTTGGACGTGGACAGACCGCGCTCGGCGGTCAGCCCGCTTCCGGAGAGGAAGGCGCGCGAGACCCGCAGCCCCTGGAGGGACTGCTCGGCCCCGCTGCCCACCAGCGCGTAGTTGGAGCCGCGCAGGGTGCCCCCGGTCATGACGACCTCCACGCGGTTGGCGTGGGCCAGCGCCTGGGCGACGAGCAGCGAGTTGGTGACCACGGTGAGGCCGGGGACGCGGGCGAGGCGGCGGGCCAGCTCCTGCGTGGTCGTCCCCGCGCCGACCACGATGGCCTCGCCCTCTTCGACGAGGCCCGCGGCGAGGTCGGCGATGGCCGTCTTCTCCGCGGTCGCGAGATGGGATTTCTGCGGGAAGCCGGACTCTCGCGTGAACCCGCCCGGCAGTACCGCACCGCCGTGCCGGCGGTCGAGGAGTCCTTCGGCCTCCAGTGCCCGCACGTCTCGCCGTACGGTCACTTCGGAGGTCTGGACGACGCGCGCGAGCTCCCGGAGCGATACCGCCCCGTTGGCACGCACCATTTCGAGGATCAATTGGCGACGTTCTGCAGCGAACACGAAACTGACAGTAACCTGAGCGGCCGATTGTTTTCAGCAGTTTGCGCCGAATAACAGAAGGTGTGCACAGAGGTGTCCACGAAGTGGTATAGGCGCCCTCCCGGGCGCCTTGTCCCGCGCCGCGACCGCTCCCGCGCGCCGGTTTACGCCTCTCCGGCCTTCTTGCGGGTGTGCAGCTGGCGCGCCACCTCGGCGATCGAACCCGACAGGGACGGGTAGACCGTGAACGCGTTCGCGATCTGTTCGACGGTCAGGTTGTTGTCGACCGCGATCGAGATGGGGTGGATCAGTTCCGAGGCGCGCGGCGAGACGACCACGCCGCCGACCACGATGCCGGTGCCGGGGCGGCAGAAGATCTTCACGAAGCCGTCCCGGATGCCCTGCATCTTGGCGCGCGGGTTGCGCAGCAGCGGCAGCTTGACGACCCGGGCCTCGATCTTGCCCGCGTCGACGTCGGCCTGCGAGTAGCCGACGGTGGCGATCTCCGGGTCGGTGAAGACGTTGGAGGAGACCGTCTTGAGGTTGAGCGGCTGCACCGCGTCGCCCAGGAAGTGGTACATGGCGATACGGCCCTGCATGGCCGCGACCGAGGCGAGCGCGAAGATTCCGGTGACGTCACCGGCCGCGTACACGCCCGGCGAGCTCGTCCGCGAGACCTTGTCGGTCCAGATGTGGCCGGACTCCAGGAGCTTGACCCCGGACTCCTCCAGGTTCATCCCGGCGGTGTTGGGGATCGCGCCGACCGCCATCAGGCAGTGCGTACCGCTGATGACGCGGCCGTCCGAGAGCGTCACCTCGACGCGGTCGCCGACGCGCTTGGCGGACTGGGCGCGGGAGCGGGCCATGACGTTCATGCCGCGGCGGCGGAAGACGTCCTCCAGGACGGCGGCCGCGTCCGGGTCCTCGCCGGGCAGCACCCGGTCGCGGGACGAGACGAGGGTGACCTTGGAGCCGAGCGCCTGGTACGCGCCGGCGAACTCGGCGCCGGTCACGCCGGAGCCGACCACGATCAGCTCTTCGGGCAGCTCGTCCAGGTCGTACACCTGGGTCCAGTTCAGGATCCGCTCGCCGTCCGGCAGCGCGTCCGGGATCTCGCGCGGGTGCCCGCCGGTGGCGATCAGGACGGCGTCGGCGGTGAGGATCTCCTCGCTGCCGTCGGCGGCCGTGACGATGACGTCACGGGTGCCGTCGATGCCCTGCGGGCCGCCGAGCTTGCCGCGGCCGCGCAGCACGCGGGCGCCGGCCCGGGTGACGGAGGCGGTGATGTCGTGGGACTGGGCGAGCGCGAGGCGCTTCACACGGCGGTTGACCTTGCCGAGGTCGACGCCCACGACACGGGCGGACTGCTCCTCGGGCGGAGTGTCGTCGGCGACCAGGATGCCCAACTCCTCGTACGAAGAGTCGAAGGTGGTCATCACCTCGGCCGTCGCGATCAGAGTCTTCGACGGTACGCAGTCGGTGAGCACCGACGCCCCGCCCAGACCGTCGCAGTCGACGACGGTCACCTCCGCGCCGAGTTGGGCGCCCACCAGGGCCGCCTCGTATCCGCCGGGTCCGCCACCGATGATCACGATCCGGGTCACGAAAAGTTCCGCCTCGCATTGTGGAATGCAGTACGTAGCTCATTGTCCCGCACGCTTCAAGATGCTTCGCCCCCCGGGGCGCCATCCGGCTGTCACACCCGTGTGCCATTCTCGCGCGGGCACCCGTGGGCCGCTGTCGTACCCTCGACACCATGTCGCTCTACGCCGCGTACGCCGGCAACATGGATCCGCGGCTGATGACGCGCCGCGCACCTCACTCCCCGCTGCGCGGCACCGGCTGGCTGAACGGCTGGCGGCTGACGTTCGGCGGGGAGCAGATGGGCTGGGAGGGCGCGCTCGCCACGATCGTGGAGGCCCCGCGCTCGCAGGTGTTCGTCGCCCTGTACGACGTCGCGCCGCTCGACGAGGACTCCATGGACCGCTGGGAGGGCGTGGGCCTCGACATCTACCGCCGGATGCGGGTACGGGTGGACACGCTGGACGGGGAGGAGCCGGCGTGGGTCTACGTGCTCAACGCGTACGAGGGCGGGCTGCCGTCGGCGCGTTATCTGGGCGAACTGGCGGATGCCGCCGAGTCGGCGGGGGCCCCGCACGACTACGTCATGGAACTGCGCAAGCGCCCCTGCTGACGCTGCCCGGCCTTTGTCTGCGGCTGAGTGGTGGGCTGGTCGCGCAGTTCCCCGCGCCCCTAAATGCTCGTGGCTGAGCTGGCTTCTCCGGCTGCGGCCGACTACCCAGGGGCGCGGGGAACTGCGCGAGCAACCACCCACCACCCGCAGACGAACCCCTGGCACCCCCGCTCGTCGGAAACGACAAGACAACGATCGCACCCTTGTGCCGCCAGTCATCTACGCGCGTAGGAATCCAGCGGTTACCCTCGTCGCGTGAACGCATCTGTTATTCCGGACAACACCCTGGGCGACCCGCACGCCGCCGCCGACGCCGCCGCCGCCCGCCTGCGCGAGCTGACCGGTGCCGAGACCCACGACGTCGCCCTCGTGATGGGCTCCGGCTGGGCGCCGGCCGTCGACGCGCTCGGCGAGCCCGAGGCCGAGTTCCCGGTCACCGACCTGCCCGGCTTCCCGCCGCCGGCCGTCGAGGGCCACGGCGGCAAGATCCGCTCGTACAAGATCGGCGAGAAGCGCGCCCTGGTCTTCCTGGGCCGTACGCACTTCTACGAGAAGCGCGACGTCACCGCCGTCTCGCACGGCGTGCGCACCGCCGTCGCCGCCGGCTGCAAGACCGTCGTGCTCACCAACGGCTGCGGCGGTCTGCGCGAGGGCATGCGCCCGGGCCAGCCCGTGCTGATCAGCGACCACCTCAACCTGACGGCCGCGTCCCCGATCATCGGGGCCAACTTCGTGGACCTGACGGACCTGTACTCGCCGCGTCTGCGCGCGCTGTGCAAGGAGGTCGACTCGTCCCTGGAAGAGGGCGTGTACGTCCAGTTCCCCGGCCCGCACTACGAGACCCCGGCCGAGATCAACATGGTCCGCGTGCTCGGCGGCGACCTCGTCGGCATGTCGACCGTCCTGGAGGCCATCGCGGCCCGCGAGGCGGGCGCCGAGGTACTGGGCATCTCCCTGGTCACCAACCTGGCCGCGGGTCTGACCGGCGAGCCCCTCAACCACGAAGAGGTGCTCCAGGCCGGCCGTGACTCGGCGGCGCGCATGGGTTCGCTGCTGACCCGGGTACTCGACCGCATCTGACCCCGATCCGCCCCCGGAAGGGATTCATCGACGTGACGCAGGACCTGACGCAGGACCTGATCGCGCGGGCCAAGGCCTGGCTGGCCGAGGACCCGGACGGCGAGACGCGCGAGGAGCTGGCCAAGCTCATCGACAACGAGGAGCTCGACGAGCTGGCCGCCCGGTTCGCGGGCACGCTCCAGTTCGGCACCGCCGGGCTGCGCGGCGAGCTGGGCGCCGGCCCGATGCGGATGAACCGCTCGGTCGTCATCCGCGCGGCCGCCGGGCTCGCCGCGTACCTGAAGGCGAAGGGCCAGGGCGACGGCCTGGTCGTCATCGGGTACGACGCGCGGTACAAGTCGGCCGACTTCGCGCGCGACACGGCCGCCGTGATGACCGGCGCGGGCCTCAAGGCCACCGTGCTGCCGCGCCCGCTGCCGACGCCCGTCCTGGCGTACGCGATAAGGCACCTGGGCGCCGTCGCCGGCGTCGAGGTCACCGCCAGCCACAACCCGCCGCGCGACAACGGCTACAAGGTCTACCTCGGCGACGGCTCGCAGATCGTGCCGCCCGCCGACGCCGAGATCGCCGCCGAGATCGCCGCGGTCGCCTCGCTGAACGACGTGCCGCGGCCGGAGAACGGCTGGGAGACGCTGGGCGACGAGGTCCTGGATGCCTATCTGGCGCGTACGGACGCGGTGCTGACCCCCGGGTCCCCGCGCACCGCCCGCGTCGTCTACACGGCCATGCACGGCGTCGGCAAGGACGTCCTGACGGCGGCCTTCGCCCGGGCGGGCTTCCCGCCGCCCGCCCTGGTGGCCGAGCAGGCCGACCCGGACCCCGCGTTCCCGACGGTGGCGTTCCCCAACCCGGAGGAGCCGGGCGCGATGGACCTCGCCTTCGAGGCGGCCCGCGCGGTGAACCCCGACATCGTCATCGCCAACGACCCGGACGCGGACCGCTGCGCGGTCGCCGTGCCGGACGCGTCGGTGGAGGGCGGCTGGCGGATGCTGCGCGGCGACGAGGTCGGCTCGCTGCTCGCCCAGCACCTGGTGGACCGGGGTGTCAGCGGCGTCTTCGCCGAGTCGATCGTCTCGTCCTCGCTGCTCGGCCGGATCGCCGAGGCGGCCGGTCTGGGTTACGAGGAGACCCTGACGGGCTTCAAGTGGATCGCCCGCGTGGACGGCCTGCGGTACGGCTACGAGGAGGCGCTGGGCTACTGCGTCGACCCCGAGGGCGTACGCGACAAGGACGGCATCACCGCCGCCCTGCTCGTCGCGGAGCTGGCGTCCGTCCTGAAGGAGCAGGGGCGCACGCTCCTGGACCTCCTGGACGACCTGGCCGTACGGCACGGGCTGCACGCCACCGACCAGCTGTCGGTGCGGGTCGAGGACCTGTCGGTCATCTCCGACGCGATGCGGCGCCTGCGCGAGAAGACGCCGACGGCGCTGGCGGGCCTGGCGGTCACCAAGGCCGAGGACCTCACCGAGGGCACCGAGGAGCTCCCGCCGACCGACGGTCTGCGCTACTACCTCGAAGGCGCCCGGGTGATCGTCCGCCCCAGCGGCACCGAGCCCAAGCTCAAGTGCTACCTGGAGGTGGTGGTCCCGGTGGCGTCGCGCGACGCGCTGGGCGAGGCCCGTACGAAGGCGACGGAGCTGCTGGCGGGCATCAAGCGGGACCTGGCGGCAGCGGCGGGTATCTGAGCCCGGAGCTCGTCTGCGGACCGTGGGTGGCTGGTCGCGCAGTTCCCCGCGCCCCTGAGAATGCCGCTGCGCGGCAATCCCCGGGGCGGCCCGAAGGGGCGCCTTTCAGGGGCGCGGGGCTGTGACATGTGCGGCTCCGCCGCGTGGGCGCGACCAGCCGCAGACGAAGGTGAACACGCTCCCCGCCCAAGGGCACCGCACCCGTAAAGGTGAATCCCCTACGGCGTCCGGCGCAGCTCCCCGCGCCCTTTCCGGATCATCCGAGAAAGGGTGACCCGGAACCGCTCGCCGAGCCCAGGAGCACCGCCGTGCCCCCGATCACCTCACCGGAGGTCCGTACGGGCCGCCGTGCCGTCCCCGCAGCCCGCCGCCCGCAGGGGCAGGGCGGCGGGGGCGGTTCCCGTTTCGTCCGGGCCGCGTCCAGGGCGGCCCCGGCCCTCCTAGGCCATCTGGCCGTACGGCTGCTCGGCCTCGCCGTCCTGGCCCGCTGGGCGCACCTCCAGCACCACGGCGTGTGGACGACCCTCGCCACCTCCTGGGACTCCCACTGGTACCTCCGCATCGCGGACCACGGCTATGACCACGAGCTCGGCACCCGGTTCGACCACAACGACCTGGCGTTCTTCCCGCTCTACCCGGCCGTGGTCAAGGCCGTCGCCGCCGTCACGCCGGGCTCGCGCGCGAGCGTGGGGCTCGTCGTCGCGGTGCTCTGCTCCTCGGCCGCCGCCTGGGGCGTCTTCGCGGTCGGGGACCGGCTGTACGGGCGGCGCGCCGGGACCTTCCTCGCCGTTCTGTGGGGCGCGCTGCCGGTGGCCGTCGTGCAGTGGATGGGCTACACCGAATCGCTGTTCACGGCGCTCGCCGCGTGGTCGCTGTACTGCGTCCTGACCGGCCGCTGGGTGGCGGCCGGGACGCTGGCCGCGCTGGCGGGGCTGACCCGGCCGACGGGCATCGCGGTCGCCGCGGCCGTCGTGGCGGCGGCGCTGGCCGCGCTGCGGCGCGGCGGGCCCGTCCGGGGCCCGCTCACGGGCGCGCTGCTCGCCCCGCTGGGCTGGTTCGGGTTCGTCGCCTGGGTCGGGATCCGGCTCGGCCGCTGGGACGGCTACTTCGCGGTCCAGCGGCTGTGGCGCAACGAGTGGGACGGCGGCGCCGACACCCTGCGCGAGCTGCGCACCCTGCTGGTCTACGACCGCTCCCCGGCGCTGTTCCTGGTGGTCGTCTCGCTCGTGCTGATCCTGGCGGGCGTGCTGTTCCTGCTCTGCCTCGCCGACCGCCAGCCCCTGGCGCTGCTGGTCTTCTCGGGCGTACTGCTGCTGGTCGTGCTGGGCAGCGGCGGCGTCTACTTCCCGCGCGCCCGCTTCCTGCTCCCCGGCTTCCCGCTGCTGCTGCCGCTCGCGGTGGCGCTGGCCCGGGCACGCCGCCATGTGGCCGCGCTGATGCTGGGCGCGGCGGCGCTGTCCTCGGCGTGGCTGGGCGCGTACATGCTGCTGGTGTGGCCGGGGGCGCCGTGACGCGGCGCCCCCGTGCCGTACCGGCGTATCAGCGCGTACCGGCGTATCAGCCCGTACCGGCGTGTCAGCCCGTACCGGCGTGTCAGCCGATGGCGAGGAGCACGATCAGCAGGACCGCGCCCGCGGCCGCCGGGGCGATGACCTCGTAGGCCCAGCGCACGCTCGGCCCGCCCTGCGCGCCCTCCCGCCCGGCGCCCCGCTCGGCCAGCTCGCGCAGCTCGCGGATGGTGCGGTCGGCGGGCGCGAGCCGGGACTTCTCGTCGCCGCTCGCGGTCGGCGAGGTGCGGCCGTACGGGTCGGACGCGGACTCGCGCACCTGGGCGCGGGCGGCGCGCTTGCGCTGGCGCAGCGAGACGGGGATCGACCACAGCTGGTACTTGGTGCCGCTCTGGTCGAACACCTCGCTGGAGTACCCGGCCCGTACGTCCGCGACCGCCGCCCACGGCAGGGTGATGGTCCGGAACGGGTTGCGGATCCGCATCCGGTCCTCGCCCGCGAACACGGCCGGGCGGATCGTGAACGCGAAGACCAGCGGCACCGCGCAGAGCAGCCCGGCCAGGGCCAGCCAGGGGGCGCTGCCGTGCCCCCGGACGATCGCGTCCCCGGCGAGCCAGAGACCGAGCACGAGCAGCAGCGCGCCTCCGGCGATACCGCCGGGAGAGCGGTAGACGCGGTCGGCGTAGGTGGGCTCGGCGGGCGGCGTGGGGCTCGTCATGGGGCCGATTGTGCACTACGTGTTCGAGCGGGGCCGAGAGAGGGCGCGGACGCGCCCGGCCGACCGCCCCGGAACACGCGTGAGGGGGTGCCGCCACGGTCGTGGCGGCACCCCCGTCGGGTCACGGACGTCGTCAGCGGCGGGCACCGGCCCGGCGGCGCAGGGCGGCGAAGCCGAGCCCGGCCACACCCACGGACGCCAGGCCCGCGCCGCCCGCGACGAGCGCGGTGTTGCCGCCCTTGCCGCCCTCGACCTCGGCCCCGGCGGCCACGGCGCCCTTGGGGACGATCTGCACGCCGGTGGCGGCGGTCTGGGCGGTGGCGCCGCCCGTGCCCTTGCCCGGGGTGGCCGTCGTCCCGGCGGCGCCCTTGCAGTTCTTGCCGGTGGGCGCCTTCGGGATGTCGACGGACTGCCACGGGGTCGGGGCGCCGCCCACCCGCATCTGGAACACGGTCCGCCCCGAGGCGAGCTGCGTGATCCGGGCGCCCTTGTCCAGGCCGGTGCGGTTCTTGAGGCTCAGCGTCTCGAACGGGGTCATCGACTTGTCGGACGAGTTGATCAGGTCGGCCTTCGGGCCCAGCGGGCCGTTGGTGAGCCGGACCTTGACGCCCCTGAACGGGGTCTCGCTCCCCCGCACCACCATGCAGCCCTGGGTGCCCTGGATGACGCCGTGGCCGAACCCGGCCGCCGTGTTGATCCACGAGCGCACGGTGCCGGAGGTGTTGACGCCGACCCACATCGAGTCGACCTGGTCGCCGACCGTGGATCCGCCCGCCCGGCCGCCCACGGCGATCGTGCTGTGGTAGCCGTCCCGGTCGAGCTCCAGCTCGTACCAGCCCTCGCCCTTCTTCCACAGCTCGCCGTACGTGCCGTCGGCCAGCCTGCGCTTGCCGAGGTCCTTGCCCGCGCCCAGGGCCGAGGTGACGTCGCCGGAGCCGTCGAGGGTCACCCGGACGCGGCCGAAGAGCTTGGTGTCCTCGGCCGGGTAGCCCGCCCCGGCCTTGAGCTCGCCGAGCTCCTCGGCGCCCTTGAGGACGGTCGCCGTGTAGTAGGGGTGCTGGTCGCCGCGGCGGTAGACCTTGGCGGTCAGACCGCCCTTGAGCTCGACCGTGCGGAGCACCGGAACACCGTCGTCGACGCGCTCGGGGAACATGACCGTACGGGTCCCGGCGGCGCCGGTGACGTCCAGCGTCGGGATCTCGGCAGTGGCCCCCACCAGACGCAGCGTGAGCCCGTCGACCGTGGCGCTCGTGCGGTTGCGGTCGAGCACGGTCAGGACCCTGCCCGCGTAGCCGTCCGAGGGCTTCCAGTCCGGACCGACCGCGCGGATCCAGGCCTCGCCGCCGCCGTCGGCGGTGTGGTTGCGCAGGACCGCCAGGTAGCCCGGCGCGAGCGAGACCTTGAGGCCGTCGTAGCGGTCGCCGGTGGCGCCGGACTCGGCGGCGGAGGAGGCGGGCGCGGCGAGCGCGGTGGTCGCGGTGACGACCGGGGTGAGGGCGACACCGGCGACCACGGCGGCGGCGAGGGCGGTGCGGAGGGCGTGACGCATGACGACTCCCAGGGAGACAAGTGGTGAAGGAAGGGAAGAGCCGCATGCCGCTGTGTTCTCGTTCGGGTGGGGCCGTTGGAGGCTTCGGCGGGCTGCGTGAATGAATTTAGTGATCTTGTTCCCCGGAGCTGTCCGCTCCTTGTCACGGCGGCGTGACAGGGACCGGAGGCATGCGTTCCGAAGCAGCCCAGGTCAGAGGCCCTGTACAGGACGCTACGCGCGTAGATATGCTCATCTGGTGACCATGCCCACCAATGCACCCGCAGCTGCCCTCGCCGACGCGACCGCGTCGGACGCGGCTCTGCGCCGCTTCCTCCACGGGCTCCCCGGCATCGATCCGGTGGGCCTGGAAGCGCGCGCCGCGTCCCTCGGCACCCGTTCGATCAAGACGACGGCCAAGGCGTACGCCATCGACCTGGCCATCTCGATGATCGACCTGACGACGCTCGAAGGCGCGGACACCCCGGGCAAGGTCCGGGCGCTCGCCGCCAAGGCCGTCCACCCCGACCCGCTGGACCGCACCACCCCGGCCACCGCCGCCGTCTGTGTCTACCCGGACATGGTGGCCACCGCCAAGGAGACCCTGAAGGGCTCGACCGTGAAGGTCGCGTCCGTCGCGACCGCCTTCCCGGCGGGCCGCGCCGCCCTCCCGGTCAAGCTCGCCGACGTGCGCGACGCCGTGGCCGCGGGCGCCGACGAGATCGACATGGTGATCGACCGGGGCGCGTTCCTGGCCGGCCACTACCTCAAGGTGTACGAGGAGATCGCGGCCGTGAAGGCCGAGTGCGGTGACAAGGCCCGCCTCAAGGTCATCTTCGAGACCGGCGAGCTCTCCACGTACGACAACATCCGCCGCGCCTCCTGGCTCGGCATGATGGGCGGCGCCGACTTCATCAAGACGTCGACCGGCAAGGTCGCGGTGAACGCGACGCCCGCCAACACCCTGGTCCTGCTGGAGGCCGTGCGCGACTACCGCGCCCAGACCGGCGTCCAGGTCGGCGTGAAGCCCGCCGGCGGCATCCGCTCGACCAAGGACGCCATCAAGTTCCTGGTCCTGGTCAACGAGACCGTGGGCGAGGACTGGCTGGACAACCACTGGTTCCGCTTCGGCGCCTCCTCGCTGCTCAACGACCTGCTGATGCAGCGTCAGAAGCTGGCGACCGGCCGCTACTCCGGCCCCGACTACGTGACGGTGGACTGATCACCATGGCATCTGTTTTCGAGTACGCACCGGCGCCGGAGTCGCGTTCGGTCGTCGACATCGCGCCTTCGTACGGCCTGTTCATCGACGGCGAGTTCGTCGACGCGGCCGACGGCAAGGTCTTCAAGACCGTCAGCCCGTCGTCGGAGGAGGTCCTGTCCGAGGTCGCCCAGGCGGGCGAGGCGGACGTGGACCGGGCCGTGAAGGCCGCCCGCAAGGCGTTCGAGAAGTGGTCGGCGCTGCCGGGCTCCGAGCGCGCCAAGTACCTCTTCCGCATCGCCCGGATCATCCAGGAGCGCAGCCGCGAGCTGGCCGTCCTGGAGACCCTGGACAACGGCAAGCCGATCAAGGAGACCCGCGACGCGGACCTCCCGCTGGTCGCCGCGCACTTCTTCTACTACGCGGGCTGGGCCGACAAGCTCGACCACGCCGGCTACGGGCCGAACCCGAAGCCGCTGGGCGTCGCCGGCCAGGTCATCCCGTGGAACTTCCCGCTGCTGATGCTGGCGTGGAAGATCGCCCCGGCGCTGGCCACCGGCAACACGGTGGTCCTCAAGCCCGCCGAGACGACCCCGCTGACCGCCCTGTTCTTCGCGGACATCTGCCGCCAGGCGGGCCTGCCCAAGGGCGTCGTCAACATCCTCACCGGGTACGGCGACGCGGGCGCGGCCCTCGTCGAGCACCCGGACGTCGACAAGGTCGCCTTCACCGGCTCGACCGCCGTGGGCAAGAAGATCGCGCGCCACGTCGCCGGCACCGACAAGAAGGTCACCCTGGAGCTGGGCGGCAAGGGCGCCAACATCGTCTTCGACGACGCCCCGATCGACCAGGCCGTCGAGGGCATCGTCAACGGCATCTTCTTCAACCAGGGCCAGGTCTGCTGCGCGGGCTCGCGCCTGCTGGTCCAGGAGTCGATCCAGGACGAGCTGCTTGACGCCCTCAAGCGCCGTCTGTCCACGCTGCGCCTCGGCGACCCGCTGGACAAGAACACGGACATCGGCGCGATCAACTCCGCCGAGCAGCTGGCCCGTATCACCGCGCTCGCCGAGACCGGCGAGGCCGAGGGCGCCGAGCGCTGGTCCCCGGCGTGCGAGCTCCCGTCCGCGGGCTACTGGTTCGCCCCGACGCTGTTCACCAACGTCACCCAGGCGCACACCATCGCCCGCGACGAGATCTTCGGCCCGGTCCTGTCGGTGCTGTCGTTCCGTACGCCGGACGAGGCCGTCGCCAAGGCCAACAACAGCCAGTACGGCCTGTCGGCGGGCATCTGGACGGAGAAGGGCTCGCGCATCCTCGCGGTCGCGAACAAGCTCCGGGCCGGTGTGGTGTGGGCCAACACGTTCAACAAGTTCGACCCGACCTCGCCGTTCGGCGGCTACAAGGAGTCGGGCTTCGGGCGCGAAGGCGGCCGTCACGGCCTGGAGGGCTACCTCGATGTCTGAGACTTCGACGCGTCTGAGCGTCTTCAAGACCTACAAGCTGTACGTGGGCGGGAAGTTCCCGCGTTCCGAGAGCGGCCGGGTGTACGAGGTGAGCGCGAAGTCATCAGCCGCTGGCGCGGCGGGCAAGGGCAAGTGGCTGGCCAACGCCCCCCTGTCCTCCCGCAAGGACGCGCGTGACGCGGTCGTCGCCGCCCGCAAGGCGTTCGGCGGCTGGTCGGGCGCGACCGCGTACAACCGGGGCCAGATCCTCTACCGCGTCGCGGAGATGCTGGAGGGGCGCCGGGAGCAGTTCGTACGGGAAGTGGCCGACGCGGAGGGCCTGTCGAAGTCCAAGGCGGGCGCGGTCGTCGACGCGGCGATCGACCGCTGGGTCTGGTACGCCGGGTGGACCGACAAGATCGCCCAGATCGTGGGCGGGGCGAACCCGGTGGCGGGGCCGTACTTCAACCTGTCCACGCCGGAGCCGACGGGTGTCGTCACCGTCATCGCCCCCCAGGAGTCCTCCTTCCTGGGGCTGGTGTCGGTGATCGCGCCGGTGATCGCGACCGGTAACACGGCCGTGGTGATCGCCTCGGAGAAGGCCCCGCTGCCCGCGCTGTCGCTGGGCGAGGTGCTGGCCACGTCCGATCTGCCGGGCGGTGTCGTCAACATCCTCTCCGGCAAGGCCGCGGAGATGGGGCCGCATCTGGCCGCGCACCAGGATGTCAACGCGATCGATCTGACCGGGGCGGACGCGGAGCTCGCGCGCGAGCTCGAGCTCGCCGCCGCGGACAACCTGAAGCGGGTGCTGCGCCCGCGGGCGGCCGACTGGTCCGCCGATCCCGGTACGCACCGGATGACGGCGTTCCTGGAGACCAAGACGGTGTGGCATCCGACGGGGTCGCTGGGAGCGTCCGGCTCCGCGTACTAGGCGCGATTTCCGGGGTGCGGTGATTCGGCTGCGGACCGTGCGTGGCTGGTCGCGCCCACGCGGCGGAGCCGCGAATGTCACAGCCCCGCGCCCCTGAAAAGCGCTGGTCACCGCGCCCCCCAATACCCCGAACGGCGCCCCGGGCCCCCACCCGTGGCGCCGTTCGGTCTGTCCGTCAGCCCGGGAGCAGGCGGGTCGCCGCGCCGATCACCGGGAAGTCCTTGAGCGCGCCGCTCTCGTGCAGGGGGGCCGTCGCGATCGCCGTCGAGACCGGCTTGAAGTCGGCGACCTGGGTGCCCACCGCGTTGTCCAACGGGTCCACCGGCGTCTTGGCGAACGGGTTGAGGCTGAGCGTCTTGGCCGGGGCAAGGCCGTTGGTCAGCCCGGCCGACAGGTCGCCCGTCACGGAGCGTGTCGGGCCGTCCATCGCCGCACCCGAGTCCGCCACGGTCCGCCCGAGCGCCTCGGCCGGGCCGGGAGCCGCCTGGGCCGCGCCCGCGGCCCCGGCCAGCGCCGTGCCCGCGGCGGTCGCGGTGAGCCCGGCGCGCAGCAGCACACGGCCGCGACGGGCCCCGCAGGCTTGGTTTCGTGCCATGTCGTCCCACTCTCCTACGTATCGGTTCGCATACGCAGCGTAGTTGAGGTGTGATGCTCGATACCAACGGGCTCCCCGAGTGGTCCACCTCCCGGGTGGATGCCTCAGACTGGTGTCCCGTGACCGCACACGCCATCCCGACGACCCGCGTCGTTCTCCTCACGGGCCCCTCCGGTTCCGGAAAGTCGTCCCTCGCCGCCCGCACGGGCCTGCCCGTGCTGCGCCTGGACGACTTCTACAAGGAGGGCGACGACCCGACCCTGCCGCGTGTGCCCGGCTCGGAGGACATCGACTGGGACTCGCCGCTGTCCTGGGACGCCGACGCGGCCGTGGCGGCCGTCGTCGAGCTGTGCCGTACGGGACGTACGGCCGTGCCGGAGTACGACATCGCCACCAGCTCGCGGACCGGGGCGACCCTGTTCGGCATCGACCGGACACCGCTGTTCGTCGCGGAGGGGATCTTCGCGGCCGACATCGTGGCGCGGGTGCGGGAGCACGGGGTGCTCGCCGACGCGCTCTGTCTGCGCGGGCGGCCCTCGACGACGTTCCGGCGCCGGCTCGCGCGGGACCTCAAGGAAGGGCGCAAGTCCGTGCCGTTCCTGCTGCGGCGGGGATGGCGGCTGATGCGGGCCGAGCGCGGCATCGTGGCCCGGCAGGCCGCTCTGGGCGCGCACCCGTGCGGCCGCGAGGAGGCGCTGGGCCGCCTCGCCGCGGCGGCCGCGGGGCGGTGTGTGGCCGCGTCCGCAGCGCGGGTGTGAAAAAAAGCGGGACCGAGTGGGCCCCCCAGCCCCGTCGGTCCCGCTCTGTTCCCCCGTTACCCGTACGCCCGACGTATCCCCCGAGACGCCGGCCCCCGTTGCTCCCCCCTGACCCCCGTACTCCGGCGGCTGCCACCGCCGGGCCGGACCTTCAGGCCACCAGCTCGCCGAAGGACTCTTCCTCGTCACGGCCGAAGGCGAGGACGTCGTCCTCGCGCAGCCGGCGGAGCGACCGCCAGATGCTCGACTTCACCGTGCCGACACTGATGTCCAGGATGTCCGCGATCTCCGGGTCCGTACGGCCCTCGTAGTACCGCAGGACCAGCATGGTGCGCTGGAGTTCGGGCAGTCGCGCCAGCGCCTGCCAGAGCACCGCGCGCAGTTCCGTACCGCGCATCGCGTCCGTGTCGCCCGCCGTCTCCGGCAGCTCCTCGGTCGGGTACTCGTTCAGCTTGCGGCGGCGCCACGCGCTGATGTGGAGGTTGGTCATGGTGCGGCGGAGGTAGCCCCCGACCGCGGCCTTGTCGCTGATCCGGTCCCAGGCCCGGTAGGTCGAGAACAGCGCGCTCTGCAGCAGGTCCTCGGCCTCGAACCGGTCGCCGGTCAGGTGGTAGGCGGTGGCGTACAGGGAGGCCCGGCGCTCCTGCACATAGGCCGTGAATTCGGCCTCGGAGGCGGAACGCTCCCCCGTGGTCTCCCCGTACGCCGCATCCCCGCCGGCTCCCGCGCCCTTGAAGGGCGAGGTCGGTACCGATTCCAGCACCGTCATGTACGTCTGGTGCTGGCGCCCGGTGCCGCGAGCGCACCCCCGTCCGCTCACGGCACCGGACTTCTCGCTCCGCACGACGTCGTGGAGACGCGTGACAACTGCGCTTGAGGTGGTGCTGTGCAGTGCGTTCATCTCGCGCCCCCCGTCGGTGGAGTCTTGTTTCGGTCGGTACGAGGAAGAGCTTGCCCGGCCAGTTTCATCGCGGTGTCCGACGACTGTCACAGGCCTGTCACAGCGGCCTGTGCACAGTGCAGAAAGCGGGCTGCGCGCAGCGGAGAAGGGGCGTTGTCCACAGGAGGTCGAACTCCGCTCCCCCATGGGTCAGAATGACCTCCGTGCCTTTCCTGTTGCTGATCGAGGACGACGACGCCATCCGCACGGCGCTCGAACTCTCCCTGTCCCGCCAGGGCCACCGTGTGGCCACCGCGGCGACGGGAGAGGACGGCCTGAAGCTGCTCCGTGAGCAGCGGCCGGATCTGGTCGTGCTGGATGTGATGCTGCCCGGGATCGACGGCTTCGAGGTGTGCCGCCGCATCCGGCGCACGGACCAGCTGCCCATCATCCTGCTGACCGCGCGCAGCGACGACATCGACGTGGTCGTCGGCCTGGAGTCCGGCGCCGACGACTATGTGGTCAAGCCGGTGCAGGGCCGGGTGCTCGACGCCCGGATCCGTGCGGTGCTGCGCCGGGGCGAGCGCGAGGCCACCGACTCGGCGACGTTCGGCAACGTGGTGATCGACCGCGCTGCGATGACGGTCACCAAGGGCGGCGAGGACCTGCAACTGACGCCCACCGAGCTGCGGTTGCTCCTGGAGCTGAGCCGGCGGCCCGGACAGGCGCTCTCCCGCCAGCAGCTGCTGCGGCTGGTGTGGGAGCACGACTACCTGGGCGACTCCCGCCTGGTCGACGCGTGCGTGCAGCGGCTGCGGGCCAAGGTCGAGGACGTACCGTCGTCCCCCACCCTGATCCGTACCGTGCGCGGCGTGGGCTACCGTCTCGACACCCCGTCGTGACCCCGCCCTCGCGGACGAACCCAAGAAAGCAGCGATTCGGAACGTGAAGAAGGCGATACTCGCCGGCCTCCGCTGGACCAGTCTGCGCCTGCGTCTGGTCGTCGTGTTCGCGCTCGTCGCGCTGACCGCCGCCGTGTCCGCGTCGGGGATCGCGTACTGGCTCAACCGCGAGGCCGTGCTCGTGCGTACGCAGGACGCGGCGCTCGGCGACTTCCGGCAGGAGATGCAGAACCGGGCGGCCTCGCTGCCGCTCCGGCCCACCGCCCGCGATCTGCAGACCACCGCCCAGCAGATGGCGGCCAGCAGCCGCTCCGGCTACCACGTCAGCTCCGGCTACCAGGTGCTCCTGGTGGACCAGCGCGACCCGGGCAAGCCGATCGTCGGCGCGTCCGACCTGGACCGCTTCACCCTCGACGACGTACCCGAGTCGCTCCAGGAGGCGGTGAACAAGAAGCAGAAGGTCACGGACAGCAACGACTATCCGTACCACCTGTTCTGGCAGCGCCGGACCCTGCGCGGCAAGCCGTACCTGGTGGGCGGCACACGGATCATCGGGGGCGGCGCCACCGGCTACATGCTCGCCTCGCTCGACCAGGAGCGCCAGGACCTCAACTCGCTCGCCTGGTCGCTCGGCATCGCCACCGGGCTCGCGCTGCTCGGCTCCGCGCTGCTCGCGCAGGCCGCCGCGACGACCGTGCTGCGGCCGGTGCAGCGGCTCGGCGACGCGGCCCGCCAGCTCGGCGAGGGCAAGCTCGACACCCGGCTGCGGGTCTCGGGCACGGACGAACTGGCCGATCTGTCACGGACGTTCAACAAGACGGCCGAGAGCCTGGAGAAGAAGGTCAGCGACATGAGCGCGCGGGAGGAGGCGAGCCGCCGGTTCGTCGCCGACATGTCGCACGAGCTGCGTACGCCGCTGACCGCGCTGACGGCCGTCACCGAGGTCCTGGAGGACGAGGCGGACAGCCTCGACCCGATGATCGCGCCGGCCGTGCAACTGGTCGTCTCCGAGACGCGGCGGCTCAACGTCCTGGTCGAGAACCTGATGGAGGTCACGCGCTTCGACGCCGGTACGGCCCGGCTCGTCCTGGACAACGTGGACATCGCCGACCAGATCACCGCGTGCATCGACGCGCGGGCCTGGCTGGACGCGGTGGACCTGGACGCCGAACGCGGCATCATGGCGCGGCTCGACCCGCGCCGCCTGGACGTGATCCTGGCCAACCTGATCGGGAACGCGCTCAAGCACGGCGGCTCCCCGGTACGGGTGTCGGTGCGGGTGGAGGGCGAGGAGCTGGTGATCTCGGTACGGGACCACGGGCCCGGCATCCCGGAGGAGGTGCTGCCGCACGTGTTCGACCGGTTCTACAAGGCGAGCGCGTCCCGGCCGCGCTCGGAGGGCAGCGGTCTTGGCCTGTCCATCGCGATGGAGAACGCGCACATCCACGGCGGTGACATCACGGCCGCGAACTCGCCCGAGGGCGGTGCGGTGTTCGTGCTGCGGCTGCCGCGCGGCGGGGGTGAGGAGGCGTGAGGGCGAAGCTGCTGGGCGCCGCGCTGCTGTCGCTGGCCGCCCTCACCGGGTGCGGCATCCGGCCGACCGCCGTGCCGGTGGACGCGGGGCCCGCGCCGTCGCGGGTGCCGTGCGAGGTGCCGGGGAACTCGGTGGCGCCGCAGTTCGAGGGCGTGACGGTCCGGGTGTACCTGGTGTGCGGGGCGCAGCTGGTGTCGGCCGAGCGGTCGGTACGGATCCCGGAGGGCCGGGCCTCGGCCGACCGCCTCCGGTTCGCGGAGGCGCTGCTCTCGGAGCTGGAGCTCACGCCGTCGGGCGACGAGAAGGCGGCCGGGTACACGACGGATGTGCGGGGGCCGCTGACGGTGACGGGCGCGCGGCGCGGGGATCCGGCGGGGGCGCTGCGCCTGTCGCGGCGCCCGGAGGATCTGCCTGCGCTGGCGCTGTCCCAGATCGTCTGTACGTACGCCGAGAACACGCCGACGTCGTCGGGGACGCAGCAGGTGGTGCTGGGGGGTCCCGGGGAGGATCCGGCGCGGGGGTACGCCTGTACGGCGGAGATGAAGTCGCGGCCGGATGCGGCGCCGACGCTGGGCGAAGCGCTGCATCCGACGGGGGCGGATTCCCCCACCCCGCCCCTTCCCTGAACCCTCCGGGGGTGGGTGGTGGGTTGAGGCCCGCTTCCCGGGGGCTGCGCCCCCGGACCCCGATTGCGGGGCCTGCGGCCCCTGCACCCCGCTTCGTTCGTCTGCGGACCGTGCTGGGTTGCTCGCGCAGTTCCCCGCGCCCCTTAAATGCTCGGCTTCGCCATCGCACTCGCCCGTACCCCCTAGGGGCGCGGGGAACTGCGCGACCAGCCACCCACCACCCGCAGACGAGAACCGGGCCCCCAGGATCGCGGAACCGATCGCGCAGCCCCGCGCGTCTTGGGGGGCGTGCAACAGCGTCATGGTGCAGGCGGCCGCGCCGCCATCCGGTTCCGCGTGGCGGGCTGCGCGATCCTCGTGGCTCACCTGGCGCTGGTCGCGTGGCTCACGCTGAGACCCCGCGACGTCATGTGGGTGACCGCACCCAACCTCACCCCGCTCGCCGGCATCCGCGCCGACCTGGCGCTGGGCTCCCTGGAGGCCGCGCACCGCATCGGGGAGGGGCTCCTGCTGCTCGCCCCGCTCGGCGTGCTGCTGCCGCTCGTCGGGGGACGGCTCGACGTCTCCCCCGTGGGCTCGCTCCTGCGGACGACAGCCGCCGCCGCACTCGTCTCGCTCGGCATCGCCCTGCTCCAGACCTCGGTGCCGGGGCAGGTCGCCGACGTGGACGCGCTGCTCCTGAACACCGCGGGCGCCGCGTTCGCGCACATCGCGGTCGTCCCCGCCGGGCGCATCGCACTGCGGCGGCGCGTCCCCGTACCGGCGGCGGCTCAGGGTCGTACCCCGAGGATTCCCAGGGTCGGGATCGCCCCGTAGTCCGACGCTTTGCCCGGTTCGGGGCAGGAGGATCGAGGCATCGGAGCACAGCCTCCCCGAACCGAAGGAGCACCTCATGGCCACCCTTGCCCGCCCCCGCGACGGACGGATGATCGGCGGAGTGTGCGCGGCGCTGGCGCGGCGCTTCGGCACCTCGGCCACCACGATGCGCGTGATCTTCGTGCTCTCGTGCCTGCTGCCGGGCCCGCAGTTCCTGCTCTACATCGCGCTGTGGATCCTCTTCCCGAACGAGAAGAGCTCCAGCACCCACGGCAGCCCCAGCACCGCCTGGTGACCCCCTAGGGGGCCGACAGCACCCGGCGTACCTTCTCCAGCTGCTTGTCCGCCACGTCCCTCGGCACCTCGACCAGCTCCTGCGCCCTGCCCTGGACCGGCGCGCCGAGGTTGATCGTCATGAACCGCACGATCGTGGCGCCCTGGCGCACCACCACGATGTGGACCGGTGTCTCCACGTTCACCTGCGTGGACGACGCGGACCAGCTCACCGACTCGTCACCGCCGATCCGGTACGGCCGCGCCCGCACGCTCCCGTACCTGGAGCTCGTCCCGCCCAGGTCGACCTTGAAGCCGGAGCAGGCGGCGACCGCCGCGCGCAGGTCCCTGATCAGATTCTCGGCGTCGGGGCGCGTGTACGCACTGAGCGACGCCGCGACCGCGAGGCCGAGCTTGCGCTGGGAGCCCAGGCCCCGGTTGACCGTCTCGCGCGCCTGCGGGTTCGGCTGGTCGCCCATGACGTCGGCGAGCGGCTGGCACGGCTTGCGGTCGGCCTGGGGGCGGGACCGGCCCTGGGCGGTGGTGTCGGCGGAGACCTGGTAGCCGGGCACGTCGCCCTGTTCGAGGGCGGCCCGCTGGAGCGCGGTGCGCGCGGCCGACGAAGAGCCCTTCCGGGCGGAGGCCTTGCCGTCGGACCCGCCGCCCGACGAGCCGCACGCGGTGGTGAGGAGCAGCGCAGACGCCGTCACCAGTACGGCACGTCCAGTCGCCTTCACACGCATCGTCGGAACCCTACTCACCTGTCAATAACCAGCGTACGAGCCGCGATCCTGACACAGACGCGGTGGGGCGCACACCCGCGACCGGGTGTGCGCCCCACCACAACGCCTCAAAGCACCGCCAGGCGGTACGTTTCGGCCATCAGCCGCCGAGGCCGGGCAGGCCACCGCCCAGGGCTCCGCCGACCGGCAGGCCGCCGAGGAGGCCCTTCACCGGGTCGGCGTCCCCGGTCGGCAGGCCGGACGCGCCCTTGCCCAGGGCGTTCTGACCCGCGGTCAGCGACTGCGGGGCACCCGCCGGGAGCTTGCTGGCGACGCCCTCGACGGGCAGCGTCTTGGTCAGGCCCGAGAGGGCGGGGAGCTCGGGCACTCCCGCGATGGCGGGCGCGGCGGAGGCCGTACCGGCGGCAGCGGCGGCGAAGGCGACACCGACAGCGGTGGCACCGAGCGTCTTGACGGCAGACTGCTTCATCTGGAATTCATCCTAGGGAAGGGGATGTGAGCGGCTCTGCAAGCTAGTCACGCCGCCACTCGCCCCGCAAACACGCGAAACCACGGAAAACGGCCGGGAATTGCTTCTCCCGGCCGTTTAGCGATTTACCCGATTACCCCATGGGCGGGGTAGACCCGCTGGTCGCGGCGGTCTGCTTGAACAGCCATTCGGATTTCAGCTCGGCATAGCCGGGCTTGATGACGTCATTGATCATGGCGAGGCGTTCGTCGAAAGGAATGAACGCTGATTTCATCGCATTGACGGTGAACCACTGCATGTCGTCGAGCGTGTAGCCGAACGCCTCGGTCAGCCGCTCGAATTCCTCGCTCATGCTGGTGCCGCTCATCAGGCGGTTGTCCGTGTTGACGGTGGCCCGGAAGTGCAGCCGGCGCAGCAGCCCGATCGGGTGCTCGGCGTACGAAGCGGCGGCGCCGGTCTGGAGGTTGGACGTCGGGCACATCTCCAGCGGGATGCGCTTGTCCCGTACGTACGACGCGAGCCGTCCCAGCTTCACGGTGCCGTCCTCGGCGACCTCGATGTCGTCGATGATCCGCACGCCGTGGCCGAGCCGGTCGGCGCCGCACCACTGGAGCGCCTGCCAGATCGACGGCAGGCCGAAGGCCTCGCCCGCGTGGATGGTGAAGTGGTTGTTCTCGCGCTTGAGGTACTCGAACGCGTCCAGGTGGCGGGTGGGCGGGAAGCCCGCCTCGGCGCCCGCGATGTCGAAGCCGACGACGCCCGAGTCCCGGTAGGAGTTGGCGAGTTCGGCGATCTCCAGGGCGCGGGCGGCGTGCCGCATCGCCGTCAGGAGCGCGCCGACGCGGATCCGGTGCCCGTTGGCGCGGGCCCGCCGCTCGCCCTCCCGGAAGCCGTCGTTGACGGCCTCCACGACCTGCTGGAGCGTCAGCCCCTGCTCCAGGTGCTGCTCCGGCGCGTACCGCACCTCGGCGTAGACGACCCCGTCCTCCGCCAGGTCCTCGGCGCACTCGGCGGCGACGCGGAACAGCGCGTCGCGGGTCTGCATGACGGCGCAGGTGTGCGCGAAGGTCTCCAGATACCGCTCCAGGGAACCGGAGTCGGCGGCTTCCCGGAACCAGATGCCGAGCTTGTCGGCCTCGGTCTCGGGCAGGTTGGTGTACCCGGTCTGTTCAGCGATCTCGATGATGGTGCCAGGACGCAGACCGCCGTCGAGGTGGTCGTGGAGCAGCACCTTCGGGGCGCGGCGGATCTGGTCCGTGGTCGGAACGTCGGTGGTCTGGCTCGTCATCTGCGCATGCTAGCCCCTACGCGCGTAGATCGCCGGGAGTCGCTCGGTTGCCGATACGTAACAGTGACCGCGCGGACGGGTGGAGTACACCTCGGCTTCTGAGACTGTTCTGTCATGGCACAGCATGCGACTTCCCTGCCTGCTGCCCGGCTCGGACGGCCCGTCGGTGCGAGCGGCGCCGGCTCCCCGGTCGGCGGTGTGGTGCTGGTGCTGCCGGACGGCGATCCCGTCTCGGCGCGCCGCCCTTCGCCCGTCTCGTACGCCTCGGCGCTGCCGTTGGCCCGGCGGCTCGCCCGGGCGGGCCGCGACGACGGGCTCGTGGCACATCTCGTCCGCTACCGGGGGCGGGGCTGGAACGGCGGCGACGCGCGGCTCGCGGCGGACGCCGAGTGGGCCGCCGAAGAGGTGGTGCGGCGGTACGGGGACGTGCCCGTGTGCCTCGCCGGGCACGGGATGGGCGGGCGGGCGGCGCTGCGGGCGGCGGGGCACTCGGCCGTCAACTGCGTGCTCTCACTGGCCCCTTGGCTGCCGGAGGAGGACGTGGCGGCCGAGCCGGAGCCGGTGAAGCAGCTGGTGGGGCGGCGGGTGCTGATAGTGCACGGCACCAACGACGCCTGCAGCGACCCGGAGTTGTCGTTCCGGCTCGCCGCGCGCGCGAAGAAGACCAACCGCGACACCTGCCGCTTCGAGGTCCACTCGGACGGGCACGGGCTGCGCCAGCACCGGGCCGAAGTCCTGGCCCTGGCCGCCGACTTCGTGAAGGGCTCGCTCTTCACGCACCCGTACGCCCGTCCGGTCGCCGACGCCCTGGCCGCCCCGCCGCCGCTGGGCCTGCGGATGCCGCTGGCGGCGGGGTTCGGGAAGTCGCTGCACGTATGAGGAAGCCGTAACTCCCTTACGGTTCACATCGGTTACGGCTCACTGCGGCAGCAGCTGCCCCCGCCGCGACAGCAGGAACGCCTTGAAGGCGGCCACCGGCGGGGTGTCCGGGTGGCCGTCCAGCCAGGCCACGCCGATCTCGCGAGCCGCGCGCGGCGCCGTCACCGTCAGCTCGACGACGCCGGGGCGGGCGAACGCGGGCGGCGGCAGCAGGGCCACGCCCAGGCCCGCCGCCACCAGGCCGCGCAGGGTCTCCGCCTCCTCGCCCTCGAAGGCGACCTTCGGGGTGAACCCGGCCTGCGCGCACAGGTCGTCGGTGATGCGCCGCAGCCCGTAGCCGGGCTCCAGGGTCACGAACGTCTCGTCGGCGGCCTCCGCGAGCCGGACCCGCTTGCGGGCCGCCAGGCGGTGGTCGTCGGGGACGACGAGCCGCAGCCGCTGCTCGTCCAGGCGCCGGGCCACGAGGTCGGGTGCGTCGGGCACCGGCGAGGTGAGGCACAGGTCGAGGTCCCCCGCGCGCAGCCGCTCGATCATCGCCTCGCCGTAGTTCTGCACAAGCGTGAAGCGCACCCGGGGGTGGGTGACCCGGAAGGCCCGGATGAGGGCGGGCACGGTCTCGGAGCCCATGGTGTGCAGAAAGCCGAAGGCGACCTTGCCGGTGGCCGGGTCGGCGTCGGCCCGCACCGACTCGGCGGCCCGCTCGACCCCGTCCAGGGCGCGCTCGGCCGAGGCGAGGAAGGTGCGTCCGGCCGGGGTGAGCGAGACCGTACGGCCCTTGCGGGCGAACAGGGCGACGCCGAGGTCCTCCTCCAGCCGGACCATGGCCCGCGAGAGCGTCGGCTGCGGCACCCCGAGCTCCTGCGCCGCGCGCGTGACGTGCTCGTGGCGGGCGACCGCGGCGAAGTACGCGAGGCGGGGCGCGAGCACCGTGACAATGTCTTCTTCGTTACTGTTCAATGACAGACACCCGCCTGAGCTGTGCTTATGCGTACACGCATCAATTATGCGCGCTCGATGCATTGGACGCATAAATCTCCCGGGCCTACGGTCGACGCATGCCTCCTGCCAGTACCGGGGCACCCACCACCGTGGGTGCCTCCACCGCGCCGTCCCCCGACCAGCTCTTCCCGGGTGCTCCCGGCTACCGCCGAATGAGCTTCGCGCTCTTCGCCGCCGGGGTCGCGACCTTCGCCCTCCTCTACTCCACCCAGGCCCTTCTCCCGCTGATCTCGGGCGACTTGGGGGTGTCGGCCTCGGCGGCGAGCTGGACCGTGTCGGCGGCGACCGGCGCGCTGGCGCTGTGCGTACTGCCGCTGAGCGCGCTGTCCGAGCGGTTCGGGCGGTCCCGGACGATGACGGTCTCCCTGGTGGTCGCGGTCGTGGTGGGGCTGCTCGTCCCGTTCGCGCCGAACGTGGGCTGGCTGGTGGCGCTGCGGGCGGTCCAGGGCGCGGCGCTCGCCGGGCTGCCCGCCTCCGCGATGGCCTATCTCGCGGAGGAGGTGCGGCCCAAGGCGCTGGTCGCGGCCATCGGCCTGTTCGTGGCGGGCAACTCCATCGGCGGCATGAGCGGCCGGATCCTGACCGGCTGGGTGGCCCAGGCGTGGGGCTGGCGCGCGGCGCTGGCGGCGGTCGGGCTGCTGGCCGCCGGGTGCGCGGTGGCGTTCCGGCTGCTGCTGCCCCGCTCCCGCCACTTCAAGGCCGCGCCCCTGGACCCGCGGGCGCTCGCGGCGACCGTGCGCGGCCACCTCGCGGACCCGCTGCTTGTGCGCCTGTACGCGATCGGCGCGCTCTTCATGACGGTGTTCGGCGCCGTCTACACGGTGATCGGCTACCGGCTCACCGCCGCGCCCTTCCACCTCCCGCAGGGCGTGGTCGGCTCGATCTTCCTGGTCTACCTGGTCGGTACGGTCTCCTCGGCCGCGGCCGGGCAGCTGGTCGCCCGGCTCGGCCGCCGGGGCGCGCTCTACCTGGCCGTCTCGACCACGACCGCCGGTCTGGTGCTGAGCCTGCTCGACACGCTGGCGGCGGTGCTCGCGGGCCTGGTGCTGATCACCGCGGGCTTCTTCGCGGGCCACGCGGTCGCCTCCTCCTCGGTGAGCCGCACCGCGAAGACGGGCCGCGCCCAGGCGTCGGCGCTCTACCAGTCCGCGTACTACCTGGGCAGCAGCGCGGGCGGCACCCTCGGCGCGATCGCCTTCCACGCGGGCGGCTGGCCCGCGACGGTACTGCTCGGCCTGCTCGCCGTCCTCGGCGTCGTCTCGGTGACGCTGTACGGCAGCCACGCCGCCCGCACCGAGCGGCGACTCGCCGCGACGCGACTCGCCGCACCCCACGCGACCTGCTAAAACGTCCGCCTGAGGCGCGATTGTCAGTGGGCTCCTGTAGCTTCCGAAGAGCTGGAGCACATGGGCGATCTGGGGTGGACGCGATGGGTGATCGGTCTGATCTGTCTGAGCTTTCAACGGAGCCGTCGGCGGCGACGGATCTCGACTCCCGCCTGGAGAAACACCGGGTCGAGCTGACGGGGTACTGCTACCGGATGCTCGGCTCGGCCTTCGAGGCCGAGGACGCGGTGCAGGACACCCTGGTCCGGGCCTGGCGGAGCTACGAGAAGTTCGAGGGCCGCTCGTCCCTGCGGTCCTGGCTGTACCGGATCGCGACCAACGTCTGTCTGGACATGCTGACCGCGAGCGGCAAGCGGGCCCGCCCGATGGACCTCACGGCCCCGCAGACGGCGTCCTCGGCCGTGCTGCGCTCGCGGCCGGAGGTGACCTGGCTGGAGCCGGTGCCGGACGCGCGGGTGCTGCCGACGGCGGTGGACGACCCGGCCGAGACGGCGGTCGCGCGCGAGAGCGTGCGGCTCGCCTTCGTCGCGGCCCTCCAGCATCTGCCGCCCAAGCAGCGGGCGGTGCTCATCCTGCGCGAGGTGCTCGCGTGGAAGGCGAGCGAGGTGGCCGAGCTGCTCGGCACGACGGTGGCGTCGGTCAACAGCGCGCTCCAGCGGGCGCGTTCGACGCTGGCGGAGTCGGAGCCGCGCGCCTCGGACGCGGCGGACCCGCTCGACGAGGAGCAGCAGAAGCTGCTGTCCCGCTATGTGGCGGCGTTCGAGGGGTACGACATGTCGGCCCTGACGTCCCTGCTGCACGAGGACGCGACGCTGTCCATGCCGCCGTACGACCTGTGGCTGCGGGGCCCCGAGGAGATCGTGGCGTGGCACGTGGGGACGGGGGCGGGCTGCCGGGGCTCGCGCCTGGTGCCGACGGTGGCCAACGGCACGCCCGCGTTCGGCCAGTACCGGCCTAGCGGGCCCGGGGGCCGTCACGAGCCGTGGGCGCTCCAGGTGGTGGAGATCGCCGACGGCAAGATAGTGGGGCTCAACGCGTTCCTGGACACGGCGCGTTGGTTCCCGATGTTCGGCTTGCCCGAAGCGCTGTAGCGCTTTGGCCGGTCTTTGTCTGCGGCCCGGTGGCGGGCTGGTCGCGCAGTTCCCCGCGCCCCTGGTGATGCCCGGGGTTCGTCTGCGGGTGGTCGTGGGTTGCTCGCGCAGTTCCCCGCGCCCCTGGAAACCCTCGTTCGTCTGCGGGCCGTGGCCGCTTCTCGCGCAGTTCCCCGCGCCCCTGGATGGCTCGGCTTCGCCGTCGCCCTCGGCCGTACCCCCTGGGGGCGCGGGGAACTGCGCGAGCAACCACACACAACCCGCAGACAAACACCGGGTCCTATAAGGGGCGCGGGGAACTGCGCGACCAGCCAACCAGCGGCCCGCAGACGAGCAACTACTCCACCAGGCCCGCAAGGCGCAGCAACGCCACCAACCCCGGCCCGGCGTTCCGTATCGTGAGGCGCCCCCCGGCGCGACGCGCGGTCAGGCGGAGGCGGGCGACCGCCTCCACCGCCGCCAGGTCGGCCCGGACCAGCGCACCGACATCGCACACCACCTCCCGCGCCCCGGCCGCGTACAGCGCCCGCAGCCGCTCGCAGAGCGGGGGGACGTCGGCGAGGGTGACGGGGGCGGGGACGACGAGGCGGGCCGGTTCGGTGGGGGTCACACGGAACAGACCCGCCCCGGCCGGGAAAGTCATCGGCCGGGAGCGGGTCCGCGGGGTGGGGCGAAGGCGTCAGGCGATCCGGTCGAGGACGATCGGGTTCGCGGTGAACGACGTGCCCGCCGGGGCGATGTCGTACGAGTCGCCCAGCGTCTGGAGGGCGTACTCGAACTTCTCCGGCGTGTCCGTGTGCAGGGTGAGCAGCGGCTGACCCGCCGTCACCGTGTCGCCCGGCTTGGCGTGCAGCTCGACGCCCGCGCCCGCCTGCACCGGGTCCTCCTTGCGGGCCCGGCCGGCGCCCAGGCGCCAGGCGGCGACGCCGATGTCGTACGCGTCGAGGCGGGTCAGCACGCCCGACCGCGGGGCGGTGACGACGTGCTGCTCGCGGGCGACCGGCAGGGTCGCGTCCGGGTCGCCGCCCTGGGCCGCGATCATCCGGCGCCAGACGTCCATGGCCGAGCCGTCGGCGAGCGCCTTCTCGGGGTCGGCGTCCTTGATCCCGGCCGCGTCCAGCATCTCGCGGGCGAGCGCCAGGGTGAGGTCGACGACGTCCTGGGGGCCGCCGCCCGCGAGGACCTCGACGGACTCGCGCACTTCCAGGGCGTTGCCCGCGGTGAGGCCGAGCGGGGTGGACATGTCGGTGAGCAGGGCCACCGTCTTCACACCGCTGTCGGTGCCCAACGCGACCATGGTGGAGGCGAGCTCGCGGGCGTCCTCGATGGTCTTCATGAAGGCGCCGGTGCCGACCTTGACGTCGAGGACCAGCGAGCCGGTGCCCTCGGCGATCTTCTTCGACATGATCGAGGAGGCGATCAGCGGGATGGCCTCGACGGTGCCGGTGACATCGCGCAGCGCGTACAGCTTCTTGTCGGCGGGGGCCAGGCCGTCGCCCGCCGCGCAGATGACCGCGCCGGTGGTGTCCAGGACGTTCAGCATCTCCTCGTTGGAGAGCAGCGCGCGCCAGCCGGGGATGGACTCCAGCTTGTCCAGGGTGCCGCCGGTGTGGCCCAGGCCCCGGCCGGACAGCTGCGGCACGGCCGCGCCGCACGCGGCGACCAGCGGGGCGAGCGGCAGCGTGATCTTGTCGCCGACGCCGCCGGTGGAGTGCTTGTCGGCGGTGGGGCGCGAGAGCGCGTCGAAGTTCATGCGCTCGCCGGACGCGATCATCGCGGCGGTCCAGCGGGCGATCTCCGTACGGTTCATGCCGTTGAGCAGGATCGCCATGGCGAGGGCCGACATCTGCTCGTCGGCGACCACACCACGGGTGTAGGCGTCGATGACCCAGTCGATCTGCTCCGGGCTCAGCTCGCCCCGGTCTCGCTTGGTGCGGATGACGGAGATGACGTCCATGGCATTCCTTCCGGCAAGTGCGGTTCGTCCGTACGGTATACGCGACTCTACGCGCATAGAGAGGTCTGAAGGGTGCGGCCCCTCCCTGCTGATCAGCAACGGAGGGGCCGCGGTGGTTACTTGAGCGGCTGCTTGAGGTGGTCCGGCCCGAAGGCCTGCGGCAGCATCGCGGAGAGCGGCAGGATCCCCTCCGGGGTCTCCACGAGCAGCTCCGGTCCGCCGTGCTCGAAGAGCAGCTGGCGGCAGCGGCCGCAGGGCACGAGCACGGCGCCGTGGCCGTCGACGCACACGAAGTGCGTGAGGCGCCCGCCGCCGCCGAGCCGCAGCGCCGAGACGAGCCCGCACTCGGCGCAGAGCGCCAGGCCGTAGCTGGCGTTCTCGACGTTGCAGCCGGTGACCGTGCGCCCGTCGTCGACGAGCGCCGCCGCGCCGACCGGGTAGCCCGAGTACGGGGCGTACGCCCGGGACATGGCGTCCCGGGCCGCCTCGCGCAGGGCCTCCCAGTCGACGGCGGTGCCGGGGGCGTCCGGCGTCACTTGCCCTGGCCCTTGCGGTAGCGCATGCCGTCCGCCTTGGGCATCCGCAGGCGCTGCGCGGAGAGCGACAGCACGAGCAGCGTGACCACGTACGGCGTGGCGCCGACGAAGTCGCTCGGGACGTCGTCGGTGGCCAGGTACCAGACCAGGATCGCGGCGGCCATGACCGCGCTGATCGCCGCCTGGAGCATCGCCTTCTTGTACGCCTTCCAGGCCGCCAGGGCGACGAGGAGGATCACGAGCAGGAGCAGCAGGGCGTGGACGGTGGTGCCGCCGTTGCGCAGCTGGAGCGCGTCGGAGAAGCCGAACAGGCCGGCGCCCATGGCGAGTCCGCCCGGCCGCCAGTTACCGAAGATCATCGCGGCGAGACCGATGTAGCCGCGGCCGCCGGTCTGGCCCTCCAGGTAGATGTGCGAGGTGACCAGCGCGAGGAACGCGCCACCGAGACCGGCGAGACCGCCGGAGACGGCGACCGCCGCGTACTTGTACGAGTACACGTTGACGCCGAGGGACTCGGCGGCGATCGGGTTCTCGCCGCAGGAGCGCAGCCGCAGGCCGAACGCGGTCTTCCACAGCACCCACCAGGTGCCCACGAAGAGGAGCACGGCGATGACGGTGACCCAGGAGACGTTGGTGACCACACCGCCGAGGATCCCGGCGAGGTCGGAGATCAGGAACCAGTGGTGCTTCTGGATCGACTCCAGGCCGGAGGACAGGCCCGGGACCGTGAAGTCGGGCAGCGACTCGGCGGGCGGCGACTGCTTGGGGTTGCCGCCCTTGGCCGCCGCGTCGCCCTCGTTGAAGAAGAGCTTCGCCATGTACTGCGTGGCACCGAGCGCGAGCAGGTTGACGGCCACACCGGAGACGATGTGGTCGACGCCGAAGGTGATGGTGGCGACCGCGTGGACGAGGCCGCCCAGCACGCCGAAGCCGATGCCGGCGAGCAGGCCGAGCCAGGGGCTGGACTGCCAGCCGACCCAGCCGGCGCCGAACGTGCCGAGGATCATCATGCCTTCGAGGCCGATGTTGACCACGCCGGCCCGCTCGGACCACAGGCCCGCGAGGCCCGCGAGGCCGATCGGCACCGCGAGGCCGAGGGCCGCGCTGATCTGGCCGGTGGAGGTCAGCTGGTCGGCGCCGGTGATGACGCGCACGGCGGAGACCAGGATCAGCGCGCCCGCGATGATCAGCAGGATCTGCGCCAGGGAGAACTTGCGCTTGGCGTTGCCCTTGAGCCCGGCCGGGGGCGGCGGGGTCTTGGCGGGGGTCGTCGTGACGCTCATGCCGTCACCTCCTGCTTCTTGGCGGCCTGGGCCGCGAGCTCGGCGCCGACGCGCTGCTGCTGGCGCTTGAGGCCGTAGCGGCGGACTACCTCGTACGCGATCACGACGCACAGGACGATGACGCCCTGGATCACGCCGAGGATCTCCTTGTCGTAGCCGATCACTTCGAAGTGGCCGGTGGTGCGCTCCAGGTAGCCCCAGACCAGCGCGGCGAGCGCGACGCCCACCGGGTTGTTGCGGCCGAGCAGCGCGACGGCGATACCGGTGAAGCCGAGGCCGAGCGGGAAGCTGTTGTCGAACTGGTGGCTGTCGTTGAGCAGCGTCGGCAGACCGACCAGACCGGCCACCGCACCCGAGATGATCATGCTGGTGATGATCATCTTCTTGACGTTGGCACCGCTGGCCGCGGCCGCGGACTCGGACTGGCCGACGGCCCGCAGGTCGAAGCCGAAGCGGGTGCGGCCGAGCACGAACCAGTAGGCCAGGCCGACGAGCACCGCGATGACGACGAAGCCCCAGATCTGACCGGCGTCACCGTTGTCGATGTGGAAGAACCAGGAGCTGTGCGGCAGCGGCTTGGTGGAGACGAGCGTGCCCGCCTGGTCGAGCTGGCCGAGCCGCTCGGGCTGGAGCAGATAGGCGATGATCGCGGTCGCGATGGCGTTCAGCATGATGGTCGAGATGACCTCGCTGACGCCCCGGGTGACCTTGAGTACGCCCGCGATGGCCGCCCACAGGGCGCCCGTCACCATCGCCGCGAGGATCATCAGCGGGATGGCGACGATGCCCGGCAGCGAGACCGCGCCGCCGATGACGGCGGCGAGGAAGGCCGCGATGCGGTACTGGCCGTCCACACCGATGTTGAAGAGGTTCATCCGGAAGCCGATGGCCACCGCGATGCCCGCGAGGTAGTACGTCGTCGCCTTGTTGAGGATGTAGACCTGGCTGTCGCTGGCGGAGCCGTACGACAGCATGTCGTCGAAGGCGGGCATCGGGTTCTTGCCGGTGGCCAGGATGACCAGGGCGGTGACGACGAGCGCCGCCACCACCGCGAGCACGGGGGCCGCGATCGCGAGGAGCAGCTTCTCCTTGTCGATGCGCTGGGTGAACTTTTTCATCGGTCCTCTCCCCCGGTGCTGTCGTGGTGCTCCAGATGGCCGGCGGCGGCGCCGGTCATGGCGGAGCCCAGCTCCTCAGGGGTGATCGTGGCGGGGTCGGCGTCGGCGACCAGGCGGCCGCGGTACATCACCCGCAGGGTGTCGGACAGGCCGATCAGCTCGTCCAGGTCGGCGGAGATCAGCAGTACCGCGAGGCCCTCGCGGCGGGCCGTGCGGATCTGGTCCCAGATCTGCGCCTGTGCGCCCACGTCCACGCCCCGGGTGGGGTGCGCGGCGATCAGGAGCTTGGGGTTGTGGCTCATCTCGCGGCCGACGATCAGCTTCTGCTGGTTGCCGCCGGAGAGCGAGGCCGCGGTGACCTCGATGCCCGGGGTGCGCACGTCGTACTCGCGCACGATGCGCTCGGTGTCCGCGCGCGCGGCCTTGTTGTCGAGCAGCCCTCCCTTGGAGTTCGGGCGCTCGGTGACGTGGCCGAGGACGCGGTTCTCCCAGAGGGGGGCCTCAAGCAGCAGGCCGTGGCGGTGGCGGTCCTCGGGGATGTACCCGATGCCGCCCTCGCGGCGCTTGCGGGTGGGCGCGTGGGAGATGTCGGTGGCGTCGAGGGTGATGACACCGCCGTCCGGGTCGCGCATGCCCATGATGGCCTCGACGAGCTCGGCCTGGCCGTTGCCCTCGACACCGGCGATGCCCAGCACCTCGCCCTTGTGGATGGTGAAGGACACTCCGGAGAGCACCTCGCGCACCACGCCGTCGGGGTCGGTGGCGGCCAGCTTCAGCTCGTCCACCTTCAGCATCGGCACGTCGGTGACGGTCGACTCGCGGGTCTCCGGGGACGGGAGCTCGCTGCCGACCATCAGCTCGGCGAGCTGCTTGGTGGTGGTGTTCTTCGGGTCGGCGGTGCCGACCGTGGTGCCGCGCCGGATGACGGTGATGTCGTCGGCGACCGAGAGCACCTCGCCCAGCTTGTGGGAGATGAAGATGACGGTCAGGCCCTCGGCCTTGAGCTCGCGCAGGTTGTCGAAGAGCGCCTCGACCTCCTGCGGGACCAGGACGGCCGTCGGCTCGTCGAGGATGAGCGTGCGGGCGCCGCGGTAGAGGACCTTGAGGATCTCCACGCGCTGGCGGTCGGCGACGCCGAGGTCCTCGACCATGACGTCGGGACGGACGCCCAGGCCGTACGCGTCCGAGATCTCCTTGATCTTCTTACGGGCCTTGGCACCGATGCCGTACAGCTTCTCGCCGCCGAGGACCACGTTCTCCAGGACGGTGAGGTTGTCAGCGAGCATGAAGTGCTGGTGCACCATGCCGATCCCGCGGGCGATGGCGTCGGCGGGGCTGTGGAAGACCACCTGCTCGCCGTCGACGGTGATGGTTCCCTCGTCCGGCTTCTGCATGCCGTAGAGGATCTTCATCAGGGTCGACTTGCCGGCACCGTTCTCACCGCAGAGGGCATGGACGGTGCCCTTCTTGACGGTGATGTCGATGTCCTTGTTGGCGACGACGCCGGGGAATCGTTTGGTGATGCCGCGCAGTTCGACGGCGGGAGGGCTGGACGCGTTGATGGCGCACTCTCCTACGAGAAGGAGGGGGGTGGGGGCAGAGGGCGTGGTGACGCTAGCGCGCCAACTCCCGCCTACGCGCGTAGAGTTGACACATCGTTATGGGCTCGGCGGGGAGGGGGCTCTCCCTCCCCGCCGAGCCCGTCACTGCTTCAGTGCCGTGACGTGGTCCGGCCCCCGCGAGGGGGCCGGGTCACGGCCCGGATCACGGGGTCGTCTTGACCTTGATCTGGCCGTCGACGATCTTCTTCTTGGCCTCGTCGAGCTTGGCCTTGATGTCGTCGATGAAGCCGCCGCTGGTGGCGAGGGACACGCCGTCCTTGGCCAGCGGGTAGCTGTTGGTGCCGGTCAGCGGCTTGCCGTCCTTGACCGACTTGACCAGGTCGTAGACGCCGATGTCGACGTTCTTGACGACCGAGGTCAGGATCGAGGACTTGTACTTGGCCAGCGAGGCCTGGTTGTACTGGTCGGAGTCGACACCGATCGCCCAGGCGCCCTTCTTGCCCGCGACGGCCTCGATGGCGCCGTTGCCGGAGGAGCCGGCGGCCGTGTAGATGACGTCGGCGCCGTTGTCGAGCATGCCCTGCGCGGCGGCCTTGCCCTTGTCGGGGCTGGCGAAGCCGGAGGTGTCCGAGCCGTGCGACAGGTACTGCGGGTCGACCTTGACGCCCGGCTTGGTGTCCTTGACGCCCTGGACGAAGCCCGCCTCGAACTTCTTGATGAGCGGAACGTCCACACCGCCGATGAAGCCGACGTGGTCGGTCTTCGTCTTCAGGGCGGCGGCGACACCGGCCAGGTAGGAGCCCTGCTCCTCGGTGAAGACGATGTTGTCGACGTTGTTGGCGCCCTCGACGACCGAGTCGACGATGCCGAAGCTGGTCTTCGGGAACTTGGCGGCGACCTGCTTCATCGAGTTCGCGTAGGCGTAGCCGATGCCGATGACCGGGTTGTAGCCCGCCTGGGCGAGCTGGGTGAGGCGCTCGACGCGGTCGGCCTCGGTGTCGGTCGTCTTGGCCGTCAGTTCCTTGATCTCACCGCCGAACTCCGCCTTGGCCTTGTCGATGCCGCGCGCGGCGGAGTCGTTGAACGAGTGGTCGCCACGGCCGCCGACGTCGTACGCGACACCGACCTTGACGCCCTTGCCGCCCGCGCTGGACGACGCGGAGGTGTCCTTGTCCTTCTCGGAGGAAGTGCTGCCACACGCGGTGGCGGAAAGCGCGAGCGCGGCGGTGGCGATACCGGCCGCAGCGATCTTGGATACCCGGCGCACGAGGAGGTCCCTTCAAAACGAACCGAGAGCGCCCCTACCGGCGCTGGTTTCGCGTCGGATCGTAACGCGCGTAGATGTCGCGTAAAGACCTGTTCGGAAGCCGTTATCGAATCGCCGCGAACAGACGATGAAGTGTCCGGTTACGAACGGTGTCCTTCCAGCAGCGCTGCGGCAGTGAAGAGCTCCACACCGACCTTGATGGCCGCCTCATCGGCGTCGAAATCACCTCGATGCAGGTCAAGACGGGCGTCGGACCCCGGAGTGCGCACGCCGAGGCGGGCCATCGCGCCGGGCACGTGCTCCAGGTACCAGGAAAAGTCCTCGCCACCCAGACTCTGCTCGGTGTCCTCGATCGCGAGGGCCCCTCGGCGCGCCGTCTGAGCCTCGCGCAGGAGTTCGGCCACCGCCGGATCGTTGACGACCGGCGGCACGCCGCGGACGTAGTTGATCTCGGACTTCGCGCCGTGCAGAGTGGCCACCTCGTCGATCGCGGCGTGCACCTTGCCGGGCGCGTCGCGCCAGGCGTCCAGGTCCAGGCAGCGCACGGTTCCGGCCAGCTCCGCGCGCATCGGGATGACGTTGCAGGCGTGCCCGGCGTCGATGCGGCCCCAGGTGACGGCGAGCCCGGCGCGGGCGTCGATCCGGCGGGCGAGCAGCGCGGGCACGTCGACGGCCACCCGGGCGGCCGCGGTGACCATGTCGGTGGTCAGGTGCGGGCGGGCGGTGTGGCCGCCGGGCCCGTCCAGGGTGATCTCCAGCCGGTCGCAGGCCGAGGTGATCGGCCCGGCCCGCAGCCCGATCCGGCCCGCGTCGACGCGCGGGTCGCAGTGCACCGCGATGATCCTGCCCACGCCGTCCAGCGCGCCGGAGCGGATCGCGTCGGTGGCGCCGCCGGGCAGCACCTCCTCGGCGGGCTGGAAGACCAGCCGGACCGGGTGCGGCAGCAGGCCCTGCCGGTCGAGCTCGGCCAGGACCAGACCGGTGCCGAGCACGGTGGTGGTGTGGATGTCGTGGCCGCAGGCATGCGCCCGATCGGGGACGGTCGAGCGGTACGGAGTGTTGACTTTGGCGTCCGGGATCGGCAGGGCGTCGATGTCCGCCCTGATCGCCAGCATGGGCCGTCCCCCCTTCCAGGTGCCGACATCGCACAGGAGTCCGGTCCCGCTGTCGAGGACCCGGGGCTTGAGCCCGGCCGCCTCCAGCCGCTTCCTGATCGCCGCGGTGGTGCGGAACTCCTGGTTTCCCAGCTCGGGGTGCATGTGCAAGTCCCGGCGGAAGGCGATGAGTTCGGCGCCCAGGGGCTCGGGGAGCAACCCGGGCAGCGGGGCTTCCCCGGGCAGATCGGCTTCGGGTTCGTCGGAGGCGCGCGACATCAACTGGTTCACCTGTTGAAGAGTAGGCCCCTTCAAGGGCCAACTAACCGTCGATCAACAAAAGTTCAGCCCGATAGGGGAAAGAAATCTGCCCGCCCGACGGTTGTCGGCCGTGGGGGCTGGGTAAACTCGCCGCTCGTTTCTCAGGCGTGTCGCAGAGGTTTCGCAGTGCTCTCTCAGCGCGCTCTCAGCGCCGTCTCAGTCCGGGACGCGCGGACGGCCCGCCGAGGCCCCGGCGGCGCCCCGGCCCGGGCGCCCGCTCACGCGGCGACCATGCGGAGCCCGTGGGCGTCCCGGGCCGAGCCGGTGACGTCCGCGAGGAAGCCCTGGGCGCGCGGGGACGCCTTGTCGGTGAGCCAGCGGGGGTCGATGTCGCAGACCAGCAGGCGCACGTCGGTGCCCGCCAGGGCGGGCGGCAGGGTGTGCACGACCGTGGAGGGAAAACTGAGGATCGTCCGCCCGACGGGCCCGCGGCGGGCGATGAGTTCGAGCGGCAGGTCCGGCCGGACGATCTCCAGCCCGGTCCGCAGATGCAGGGTGCGCAGCTTCTCGGGGGACTCGCGGCGGTGGGCGAAGTACCGGGTCACGCCGTGGGTGCGGGCCAGCGCCGCGACCGCCTCCAGATAGCGGTCCGGGTCGACCACGCCCGTCTCCACCAGCGAGGTGCCCACCATGTCCGCGCCCTTGGTGATACGCGGCGGGCCGAATCTGGCCCGGGTCCAGCCGAAGGTGTTCGGGGTGACCGTGACCGCCTCCGGTGCCTGCACGGGCATGGCACTGAACACCTCCACCGTACGCCCGCGCGAGGGCGTGAGCCGACGGCGGGCGGAGGCGGCGAAGGGGGCGAAGAGCACGTCGCGCGCCCCCGCCCGGCTGCCGCGCCGGTGCCAGCGCACCAGCCGCTCGCCGCTGCCCAGTTGGGCGACGAACTCCATGGTGGCCGTACCGTCGTCGACGACGACCAGCTCACGGGCGCGGGCCACGGTCAGCAGCAGCTGGACATAGCGCGAGAACGGGTCGCCGATGACGATCCGGTCGGCGCGGCGCAGCAGCGAGGTCAGCCCGCCGATGGTGCGCAGCGGCGCGGTGGGCCCGCCGCGCGCCTCCTCCCAGCGCACCCGCATGCCCTCCTCGCGGGCCAGCTCCGCCATCCGGCGCAGCTGACCCCGCGACATCGGGTCGGTGGGTGAGAGGACGACGACGGTGAGGTCGTCGTGGGCGGCCGCCGCGTCCTGGGGCCCGGACCGCTGGGCCGGCACGCCGTTCAGCAGCGGGCGTGTGGAATGGGCCCACTCCAGCACGTTGAGCAGCTGGACCGGGCTCTCCACGAAGGCGATCGTGGCGGAGGTGTCCCGAGGCACGGCGGCCGGCCCGGCTCAGACCGAGACCGGCGCGCGGTCGGCGTCGGCCGCCTCGGCCTCGGCGACGACACCGGTGACCCGGCGCAGCTTCTTCATCGGGGCGAGCTCCGACTCGTACACCTTCTTGACGCCGTCGCCGAGCGCGGCCTCGATGGTGCGGATGTCGCGGACCAGGCGCTGCAGACCGCCCGGCTCGACGGAGGCGGCCTGGTCGGAGCCCCACATCGCGCGGTCCAGGGTGATGTGGCGCTCGACGAACGCGGCGCCGAGGGCGACGGCGGCCAGCGTGGTCTGCAGGCCCGTCTCGTGGCCGCTGTAGCCGATCGGGACGTTGGGGTACTCGGCCATCAGGCTGTTGATGACCCGCAGGTTGAGCTCCTCTGCCTTCGCCGGGTACGTGGAGGTGGCGTGGCAGAGCAGGATGTTGTCGCTGCCGAGCACCTCGACGGCGTGCCGGATCTGCTTCGGGGTGGACATGCCGGTGGAGAGGATCACCGTGCGGCCGGTGGCGCGCAGGGCGCGCAGCAGTTCGTCGTCGGTGAGCGAGGCGGAGGCGACCTTGTGCGCCGGCAGGTCGAACTTCTCCAGGAAGGCGACGGCCTCGGTGTCCCACGGGGAGGCGAACCAGTCGATCCCGCGCTTCTTGCAGTGCTCGTCGATGGTGCGGTACTCCGACTCGCCGAACTCCACCCGGTGGCGGTAGTCGATGTACGTCATCCGGCCCCACGGGGTGTCGCGCTCGATGTCCCACTGGTCGCGCGGGGTGCAGATCTCCGGGGTGCGCTTCTGGAACTTGACGGCGTCGCAGCCCGCGTCGGCGGCGGCGTCGATCAGGGCGAGGGCGTTGCCCAGGTCACCGTTGTGGTTGATGCCGATCTCACCGGTGACGTACACCGGCTGACCCGGTCCGGCGGTACGGCTGCCGAAGGTGCGCAGACGGTTGCTCATGAGGGGGTGTCCTTACTGGGCGGGGGAGTTGTGGAGCGTGGGATTCAGCGAAGGGGTGTGGTGGAGCTCGGGTCCGAGGAGCCAGGCGGCGATCTCGCGGATCGCGCCCTCACCGCCGGGGGTGGCGGTGACCGCGCGCGCGGCGGCGCGCACGGAGTCATGGGCGTCGGCGACCGCGACCGGCCAGCCGACGAGGGAGAAGCAGGGCAGGTCGTTGACGTCGTTGCCCGCGTAGAGCACCCGCGCCGGGTCGACCGCCTGCTCCTCGCACCACTGCTTGAGGGCGAGGTCCTTGCGGTCGACGCCGTGCAGTACGGGGATCTGGAGCTTGCGGGCGCGGGCGGCGACCACCGGGTTCTGCTCGGTGGAGAGGATCAGCAGCTTCAGTCCCGCGCGGCGCAGGGCCGCGACGCCGAGCCCGTCGCCCCGGTGCACGGCGACGAGTTCGCGGCCCTCGGAGTCGATGAGCACCCGGTCGTCGGTCTGGGTGCCGTCGAAGTCGAGGACGACCGCGTCGACGTCGGCGTGGCCGGGGGTGCGGGCCGGGTCGAGCAGCGGTGCGAGCGCCCGGGCGCGGGCCAGGTCGTGCGGGTCGTCGATCTCCAGGACCCGCGCGGGGTCCGTCCGTACGAGCGCGGTGTGCCCGAAGAAGCGGTGCCGGTGGGTGCGGAAGCCCTCGGCGTCCATGGCGTAGGCGGCGCCGGTCTCCAGGAAGTCCTGGGGGCGGTCCTGGCGGCGCGGGCGGAACGCCTTGTCGTGGCCCATGCCCTCGCCGCCGTCCTGGGCGGACTCGCGCCAGACGAAGCCGTGGAAGGGGGCGACGGTGACGGCGGTGTCGGCGCCGTCCACGACGACGGCCGCGGCGACCGAGTCCACGTCCTCGTGGGTCAGGAAGGGGCTGGTGCACTGCACCAGCAGGACGACGTCGGTGTCCGCGTGCCCTTCGAGGGCGTGCAGCACGGCCGCCTCGCTGGTCGCGGTGTCCCCCGCGATCGCGGCGGGCCGCACCACGACGTGCGCCCCGGCCGCGGCGGCCGCGGCCGCGATCGCCGGGTCGTCCGTGGAGACGGCGACGTCGGTGACATGGCGCGCGGCGAGGCAGGCCCGCACCGCCCGGACGACCAGCGGGACGCCGCCGACGGCGGCGAGGTTCTTGCCCGGGACCCCCTTGGAGCCGCCCCGGGCCGGGATGACGGCCAGGACCTTGGGCCGGGCGTTCGTGGACGGCCGGTCGTTCATCAGAGTTCTCCCATCCGGCGGATGACCGGGGCCACGCGCTGCACGCCGTGGCGGTAGGCCCCGCGGGCCGCGTCCCGTACGGCGTCGCGCACCAGACGGCGTACGCCGGTGGCCTCCGCCTCGGGTGCGGCGCCCGGCAGCGGGGTGCCGTCGGGGGCGAGGTGGTGGCGGGCGAGGATGCCGGGCAGATAGCCGGGCGCGGTGGCGGGCGTGTAGTAGGGGCGCACGGGCGGCAGTCCGGGGCGGGCCAGGAGCTCCGCGATACGGGCGCGGGCCGCGTCGAAGGCGGTGGCGTAGGCGTCGCCGGGGGCGACCCCCTGGGCGGCGAGCCAGCCGGCGTCGGGGGCCGGGCGGTGGCCCTCGTCCAGCTGGTCCCAGGAGGCGAGGCAGCCCGACCCGACGAAGTGGTGGTTGCCGAGGGTCTCGCGCACGCCCAGGTCGGTCAGGACGGCGGTGGGCACCGAGCGGTGCAGGGATTCCAGGGCGGCCGTCGAGGAGACCGTGACCAGCAGGTCGGTGCGGTCCAGGACCTCGCCCATGTTCCCGTACACCAGACGGAAGTTGGGCGGCAGCTCCAGGGAGCGGGCCAGCTTCTGGTACGGCTGCTCCTCGATGTGCGTCGTGTGCTCGCCGGGCTTGGAGCGCAGCTTGAGCAGCACCTCGCGCTCGGGGTGGCGGCGGGCGTGGGCGATCAGGCGCCGCAGCAGGTAGAGCCGGTCGGCACGGCTCTCGGGCACAGAGGGCTGGGCGGCGAAGACGACGGTGTCGCGGCCCGGCTCGGGCGTGTAGGGCGCGCCGCCGAGGAAGGGCAGGGCGGCCTCGGTCACCGCCGAGGCGTCGGCGCCCACGCCCTCGTACACCGCGCGGAACCGCTCGGCGTCGTGCCGGGAGTTGGCGAGGACCACGTCGGCGCCGTGGCGCAGCAGCAGGCCGTCGGCGAGCTTCTCGTAGACGACGCCGACATAGCCGGTGACCAGGACGGGCCTGCGGGTGCCGGCCGGCCACAGCCGGGCGAGGCCGTGCAGGGCCGCCTGCGCCGCGCCGCCGACCAGCGCGAGGACCACCACGTCGTACGGCTCGCGCTCGACCGCCGTCAGGAACGCGGCCATCGTCACCTCGCGCAGGGCGTCGGCGTCGACGCCGACCTCGGCGAGCTGGCGCGGGGTGGGGGTGGCCCGGCCGCGCAGCAGGAAGCCGCTGAGCTCGGGCGGGCGCTCGGCGATCCGGCGGGCGGTGAGGGCACCCCATTTCCACCGGGTGTCGGAATCGGCGAGAACGGCGATCCGCGGCGGAGTGTCGTTGGGGTTCGTACGTGATGGCACGTCGAAGAAGCTAGGAATCCATTCCGTTTGGCGGCCCAACTGGACCGCAACAGATGGTTAACAGCGCGTCTACGAATGAAGAAAGAGCCCGCAAAGCGAACCGGTTAACAACCCGGTCGCCCAGTGTTCACCCAACATCCCTCGCACGGACAGGGCGAATGACGCGGGGCCACTTAGCGTCACCCGGGTGGTCAAGCTCTCCGTGGTCGTGCCGTTCTACAACGTGCGGACCTATGCCCCCGACACCCTGAGAAGTCTGCGCGACAACGCGCGTGAGGACTTCGAGTTCCTTCTGGTCGACGACTGCTCCTCGGACGGTACGGCCGCACTCCTCGCCCGCGCCGAGCGCGAGCTGCCGGGGGCGGTGGTGCTCAGACACGAGAAGAACGGCGGTCTCGCCACCGCGCGCAACACCGGCATCGACGCGGCGCGCGGCGAGTACGTCACCTTCCTCGACGGGGACGACTGGCTGGCGCCCGGCTACTACTCCCGACTGGTCGCCGAGATCGAGGAGTTGGGCTGCGACTTCCTGCGCACCGACCACGTGCAGTGCACCGGCACCCAGCGCTCGGTGCAGCGGGTGCCGCACGGGCGGCGGGGCGAGGCGATGGACCCGCGCGCGGCGATCCTGCCGACCACCCGCTCGACCTCGGTGGACTACGCGTTCGCCTGGGCCGGGATCTACCACCGGCGCCTGGTGGAGCGGGGGCTGCTGCACTTCACGGACGGGCTGCGCACGGCCGAGGACCGGCCGTGGATCTGGCGGCTGCACCGGCAGGCGGAATCCTTCGCGGTGGTGGGTCTGCTCGGCGTGCACTACCGGCGCGGAGTGGCGACTTCGCTGACGCAGATCGGTGACGTACGCCAGCTCGATTTCATCCGGGCATTCGACCAGGTAATCGAGGAAACAGCTCAAGATCCAAATTCCGCGGAACTGCTGCCGAAGGCGGTACGGACGTACTGCGCCATCATTTCCCACCACCTGGGAAACAGTGAAAGGTTCGAACCGGCCGTGGCACGGAAACTGCGGACAATGAGTGCGGGAGCGCTGAAAAGGATGCCGCAGGACATTCTCAAGGAGGCGCTCGACTCGATGGACTCGGGCCGCGCGTCCCGGCTGCGACGGCTGCGCGGACGCACGGCCTCCCTCGGCTCGGCGGGGGCCGCGGCCTGATGCGTACGACTCAGATCTTCCTGGCGACGACGTTGTACGGAGTGGCGACGCTGGCCGCCGCGATCGACAGCGACTGCTTCGGCCCGGCCGACCGTCGGCTGCTCCTGGTCAGCAACAACGCCCCGGTCCCGGAGACTTCGCCCGCGCTCGACGAGATGCCGGGCTTCGCGCCGCTGCGCGAGCGCTTCGACGGCGTGCTGTCGTGGAACGAGACCATCGCGCCGATGCACCCGGGCGGCTGGGCGCCGCGCGCGGACGACGTCCCGCTGTGGGAGCGCCAGCTGCGGCGCGCCTGGGACCTCGGGGACGACCGGATCGAGCTGGCCGTCGAGTCCATCCAGGTCAACCCGGCGGGCGCGGTCGCCCAGCTCTTCCCGGACGCGCCGCTGCACGTGTACGCGGACGGGCTGATGAGCTACGGCCCGACCCGCAACAAGCTGGATCCGCTGGTGGGTTCGCGGGTGCGGCGCGTCCTGCACCTGGACCTGGTGCCGGGCCTTGAGCCGCTGCTGCTCGGCGAGTTCGGGGTGGGCGCGGAGGTGATCCCGACGGCGGCCTTCACCAAGGTGGTGGGCGAACTGGCCGCCCAGGACGCCGAGTTGGACGTGCCCGAGGGCGCGGCCCTGCTGCTCGGCCAGTACCTGGCCGCGCTCTCGATCCTCACCGAGGCGGAGGAGGAGCGGCTGCACCTCGCGATGGTGCGGGGCGCGGCGGCGCGCGGCCACCGCCGGATCGTCTTCAAGCCGCACCCCTCGGCGCCGCCCGCCTGGTCGGAGTCGCTGCGCACGGAGGCGGAGGGCCTGGGCGTCGAACTCACGGTCCTGGAGAGCCCGTTGCTGGCCGAGGTGCTCTACGAGCGCATCGCCCCGGCGCTGGTGGTCGGCTGCTTCTCCACCGCGCTGCTGACCGCGTCGACGTTCTACGGCATCCCGGTCGCCCGCACCGGCACGGACCTCCTCCTGGACCGCCTCACCCCGTACCAGAACAGCAACCGGGTGCCGGTGACGCTGGTGGACGCGCTGCTGCCGCCGCTGGAGGGCGAGCCGCCCGAGCCGCCGCACGACCTGGCGGCCCTGGTGGCGGCGGTCGGCTACGCGATGCAGTCCGAGATCCGCCCCGATCTGCGCCCCGCGGCCGAGCGCTACCTCTCCCGCCATCTGACCCCGCACACCTGGCGCTACTTCAAACGCCGCCGCCTGACGTCCCTGGCCCTCCCGGGCGCGATCCCGGGCCAGCTCGCCTTCATCCCGCGCAACGCGACGGTACGGAAGCTGGCCCGCCGGGCCAGGGCCGTGGCGCGGCGGGCCCGGGCCGCGTAGATCACCCGGCGGCGCCCCCGGTCCTCGCCAGGTACTCCGCGAGCCCCTCGGCCGTCTCCCCCGCCCAGCCCACGTAACCGTCGGGGCGGATCAGGAACAGGCCGCGGCCGTAGGGGGCGTACGGGCTCAGTTCGTGGACGTGGACCTGGGCGCCCAGGTCCCTGGGGGGCTCGGCGCCGAAGGCCAGCAGGGTGAAGTGCGGGCCCCGGAAGAGGTCGAAGAGGCGGCCCTGCGGCAGGACGCCGTCGGGGGCGCGGTCACCGGGCTCCAGGGTGCCGCCCGCGCCGCCCGAGGCGAGCGGGCCGCCCCGGTAGCCGATGCCGAGCTGCTTGACCTCGCTGCCGCGCTGGGGCTGCTGCCCGAACCGCGCCTCGCGGTGCAGCCGGGTGCTGATGCCGAGGACGCCGGCGGCGACGGGCTGCCGCTCCTGCTCGTACGTGTCGAGCAGCTCGGCCGGGGCGCCGTGCCGCAGCACCTGGCCGAGCTTCCAGCCGAGGTTGTAGACGTCCTGGACGCTGGTGTTGAGGCCCTGGGCACCGGCCGGCGAGTGCACATGGGCGGCGTCCCCGACCAGGAACACCCGACCCTGCCGGAACCGCTCGGCCAGGGCGGCCCACGGCCGGAACTCCGAGGCCCAGACGACCTCGGCGATCTGGTCGGCGGCGACCGGGGTACGGGCGGCGGCCAGCTTCCGTACGCCCTCCGGGGTGGCGTCCGGCACCGCGTCCACGTCCTCGTACTGCGCGTACAGCTGGAACAGCCGGGGCACGCCGGGCAGCGGGCAGAGCGAGGCGCCGCCGCCGCTCGCGCCCGGCCACATGTGCCAGTGGTCCTCGTCGACGGTCCGCACCGCGTCCGGGGTGAGGACGACATCGGCCACCAGCATGGGCTTGGGGTCGACGCGCTCGCCGCGCATGGAGATGCCGAGCAGCCGCCGCACGGTGGACTTGCCGCCGTCGGCCGCGACCAGATAGCGGGCGCGGACCTCGCGGCCGTCCGCGAACCGGGCCGTGACCGCGTCCGCGTCCTGGTCGAGCCCGGTCAGCTCGGCCTCGAAGACGACCTCGCCGCCGAGGCCGCGCAGATGGTCGTGGAGCAGCGCCTGGAGGTGCGACTGGCCGATCATCAGGGCGTTGGGGAACGGGGCCTGTTCGGTCGGCTCCGCGCACTCCATGATGTCCCACTCGCGGCCGCGCACGGTGCCGTGCGGGCCCTCCCAGGTGAGCATCCGCGGGTACTCGCACCCGGCCGCCCGGACCCGGTCCAGGATCCCGAAGTCGTACAGCACCTCCAGGGTGCGCGGCTGGACGGCCTTGCCGCGCGAGCCGGGGAAGAGCGCGTCGGACCTCTCGACGAGCAGGGTGTCCACGCCCCGCCGGGCGAGGTCGACGGCGAGGGCCAGCCCGGCGGGGCCGGCGCCCACGACGAGGACGTCGACGGCCGTTCCGGGCGCTTGCTTAACGTTGTTAAGTGCCATGCCGGAAGCATCCGCTTAACAGTGTTAAATTGTCAAGGTGGCTACGACGAGAATCGACCGCGCACAGGTCACCGACACCGCGCTGCGGCTCCTGAACGAGGTGGGCCTGGACGGGCTCACCCTCCGGGCGATCGCCAAGGAGCTGAAGGTCCAGGCGCCCGCGCTCTACTGGCACTTCAAGAACAAGCAGGCGCTGCTCGACGAGATGGCGACGGTGATGTACCGCCGCATGGCGGCGGACGGCGTCCCCGGCATGACCCCCGACGCGCCCTGGCAGGACCAACTGGCCGCCTTCAACCGGGCGTTGCGGTCCATGCTGCTGAGCTACCGCGACGGGGCGAAGGTGTACGGGGGCGCGCGCTTCACCGGCACCGACCACGCCCGGTCGCTGGAGGCGCTGCTGACCGCGATGGGCGCGGCGGGCATCGGCCCGGGCGACGCGGTGCTGGCCGGGACGACCGCGTACGCCTACACGATGGGCTTCGTGGCCGAGGAACAGGGAATGGGCCCCGAGCCCATGGACATCGACGCCCGCGCGGTCCGGCTGGGCGACTTCCCGCTGGCCGCGGCGGCGGGGCCGTTGCTGTTCGGGGGGTACGAGGGGCGGTACGAGGCGGGGTTGCGGGTGGTGATCGCGGGGATCGAGGTGGTGTACGGGGGTAGCGTCTGACCCCCATCCCGGCTGCGCCCGCCGTTGGGCCCGGTCTTTGTCTGCGGCCCGGTGGGTGGCTGGTCGCGCAGTTCCCCGCGCCCCTTAGGTAGTCGGCCGCAGCCGGAGAACCCAGCTCAGCCACAGGCCTTCAGGGGCGCGGGGAACTGCGCGACCAGCCATCTACGGTCCGCACACGAACGAGGGTTTTCAGGGGCGCGGGGAACGGCGCGAGCAACCCGCCACCGGGCCGCAGACAAAGACCGGGCCTGAAACTGCGCGACCAGCCCCCACCGGCCCGCGGACGACGAACCGCCCAGGGGCGCGAGCAGCACGCACCCCGTGACCTCAGAACGCCTCCTGCGGGACATAGCTCCCCCACACCTCGCGGAGCGCCCCGCACACCTCCCCCACCGTCGCGCGAGCGGCCAGCGCGGCCTTCATCGGGTACAGGACGTTCTCCTGGGACGACGCCGCCGCGGCCCGCAGCGCGGCCAGCGCCGAGGCGACCGCCGCACCGTCGCGCTCGGCCCGCAGCCGGGCGAGCCGCGCCGCCTGCCGGGCCTCGATCGCCGGATCCACCCGCAGCGGCTCGTACGCCTCCTCCGCCTCCAGCCGGAACCGGTTGACCCCCACCACCACCCGCTCCCCGCTGTCCGTCTCCTGAGCGATCCGGTACGCCGACCGCTCGATCTCGGCCTTCTGGAAGCCGTGCTCGATCGCGGCCACCGCTCCGCCCAGGTCCTCGACCCGCCGCATCAGCGCGAGCACCTCCGCCTCCACCGCATCCGTCATGGACTCGACGACGTACGACCCCGCGAACGGGTCGACCGTGGCCGTCACGTCCGTCTCGTACGCGAGGACCTGCTGCGTACGCAGGGCCAGGCGCGCGCTCTTGTCCGTGGGCAGCGCGATCGCCTCGTCGAAGGAGTTCGTGTGCAGCGACTGCGTGCCGCCGAACACCGCCGCCAGGCCCTGCACGGCGACCCGGACCAGGTTCACCTCGGGCTGCTGGGCGGTCAGCTGCACCCCGGCCGTCTGGGTGTGGAAGCGCAGCATCCACGACTTGGGGTCCTTCGCGCCGAACTCCTCCCGCATCACCCGCGCCCAGATCCGCCGCGCCGCCCGGAACTTGGCGACCTCCTCAAGCAGCGTCGTACGGGAGACGAAGAAGAACGACAGGCGCGGTGCGAAGTCGTCCACGTCCATCCCGGCCGCGACCGCCGTGCGGACGTACTCGATGCCGTCGGCCAGCGTGAACGCGATCTCCTGCGCGGGCGAGGCGCCCGCCTCGGCCATGTGGTAGCCGGAGATCGAGATCGTGTTCCACTTCGGCATCTCGGCCCGGCAGTACCGGAAGACGTCCGCGACCAGCCGCAGCGACGGCTTGGGCGGGAAGATGTAGGTGCCCCGGGCGATGTACTCCTTGAGCACGTCGTTCTGGACCGTCCCCGTCAGCTCGCCCGCCGGGACGCCCTGTTCCTCGGCGACCAGCTGGTACATCAGGAGCAGCAGCGCCGCGGGCGCGTTGATCGTCATCGACGTCGAGACCTCGCCCAGCGGGATCCCGTCGAACAGGACCCGCATGTCCTCGACGGAGTCGACGGCCACCCCGACCTTGCCGACCTCGCCGTGCGCCAGCGGCGCGTCGCTGTCGTGGCCCATCTGGGTGGGCAGGTCGAAGGCGACCGACAGACCCGTGGTGCCGTTGGCGATCAGCTGCTGGTAGCGGGCGTTGGACTCGGCCGCCGTGCCGAACCCGGCGTACTGGCGCATCGTCCAGGGGCGTGTCGTGTACATCGTCGGGTAGACGCCCCTGGTGAACGGGTACGCGCCCGGCTCACCCAGCTGCCGGGCCGGGTCCCACCCGGCCAGGGCGTCCGGCCCGTACACCGGGTCGAGGGGCAGACCGCTCTCGGTGCGCCGGGCACCGTCCGACTCGCGCGCCATGTTTTCCGCCTCGCTTCCTCGACGGCTTTTGCAACCGTTCGGGCCGGGAAACAGTCTCTGGGGTCAACCAGAGGGAATCATCAGGGGGGCGACGATGCGCCGGATCCATCTCACCACTGTCATAGCCAGGACGCTCGCCGCGGCGACCGTGCTGACCGTCACGGCCGCGTGCGGGGCCCAGTCGGACAAGGCGTCGGGGGCCGCCGACCAGAAGCCGGCGGCGGCAGCGCCGTCCACGGCGCCGTCGACGGGCACCGCGAACGACAACCAGGCCGACGGCAGCACCGCCGACGGCGCCACCGAGGCCGACCCCGCGTCCGCCCCGTCCGCCGCCGCCAAGCCCGCCCCCAAGATCCTCATGGCGACCGGCGCCAAGGGCGCGCGGGTCCAGGAGCTCCAGGCCCGCCTCGCCCAGGTCGGCTGGTTCGACGACACGCCGACGGGTACGTACGGCAGCGTCACCGTCGCCGCCGTCAAGGGCTTCCAGAGCAAGCGCGGGCTGCCCACCACCGGCTCCGCCGACACCGCCACCTGGCAGCGGCTGGCGGACATGACGAGCAAGCCGACCCGCGACGAGCTCGCCGGGAAGGCCGTCAACAAGCCGAAGACCAAGCTGGACAAGCGCTGTATGACCGGCCGCGTGCTGTGCATCAGCAAGACCACCCGCACGCTGAACTGGGTGGTGAACGGCAAGGTCCTGTCGTCGATGGACGTGCGGTTCGGCTCGCAGTACACGCCGACCCGCGAAGGCACCTTCAAGGTCTTCCTGAAGAGCAAGAACCACGTCTCGTCGATCTACCACACGCCCATGCCGTACGCGATGTTCTTCAGCGGTGGCCAGGCCGTGCACTACTCGTCGGACTTCGCCAAGCGCGGCTACGCGGGCGCCTCGCACGGCTGTGTGAACGTGCGCGACAAGGCCAAGCTCGCCAAGCTCTTCGACCAGGTGAAGGTCAACGACAAGGTCGTCATCTACTGGTGATCCGGACACCGGGCCCGTAGCGGCCCGGCCGGAGAAGAGAGGGCGCGGGCGGGATCGGGGGAACGTCTCCCGCCCGCGCCATTCGCGCCGAGCCCTGGGTACGGGGGGAGCCCGGGCTCACTGCGCCGCCGATGACCAGTCGGCTCACTTCCTACTGCGTCGGCGGGCCGAAAAGTGTCACACCAGTCGGTCGAGCCGGTGTGCGAGCCGCTGGTCGGCGCCTGTCACGGCCGCGCCGAGCAGCGCGAGCGGGCGCGGCGCCGGGAGCGCGCGGGAGGCCGGCGGGACGACCGGCACGGCGGGCGGCCGGGTCGCGCCGCTCTGGTCGGCGTCGCCGGTGCCCGGGACGCCCGGCAGACCGGGGAGCGCAGGTGAGCCGCTCGCGGGCGGCGTCGACCAGCTGACGCTGGGCAGCTTCAGGACCGAGCCGTCACGGCCGCCCGTGCCGCCGGGGCGTCCATGGCCGTCCCCCTTGTCGTCGCCGGAGCCGCCCCGGCCGCCCGAGTCGCCCTTGCCACCGGAGCCGCCCTTGCCGCCCCGGTCGGCCTCCGCGATCACGGCGTCGCAGAACTGCTTCACGCGCTCGGCGCCCAGAGCGGCGATTTCCAGCCGTTGTCGACGGTTCTGGTCGAGGCGTCCCGAACGGAAGTCGCGGCAGTACTCGACCTTCTTGGAAGCCCAGTCGTTCTTCGGCCCCTCGGTCGGGGCCGCCGGGCTGGGCGTCGCCTTCGGGGTCCCGCCGGATCCCGGCGTGGTGGCGCCCCCGGCGGTGGCCTCGCCCGACGGAGTGCGGCCCGGCGTGGGCGACTTCGGGGTGGCGGGGGCGCCGGTGCGCGCGGACGGCGACTGCGAGGCGATCGGCTCCGGGGTCGCGGCGGCCGACACGGACGACTCGGGGCCGGGGCCCGCGGTGCCGAGCCCCGGCAGCACTCCGGTCCCGGCGGCCATGGCGACGCCGCCCAGGGCGCACCCGGCGAGCGCCGCGGCCAGGCCGAAACGGACCGGCCGCAGCCGTCGGGGCGCGCGGATGCCACGGGGCGCGCGTCCGACCCGTACGACGGTGTCGGCGCGGGCACCGGAAGGGGCACCCGCCTCGGCGCGGGCGCTGCGGAAGGCGGCCAGCGCCGCCGCCTCGCCCGGCAGTTCGCGGGCGGCCGGGGCCGCGGCGTCGATGGTCTGCCGTACGTCGGGACCGGCCAGCGCGCGCAGCACGGCGGAGAGCCGCTCGGCCTGCTCGCGGGCGCGGTCGTCGGCGGGAACGACGTTCTCGCCGCGCAGCAGCCGCTCCGCGACGTCCTCGTCCAGCCATTCGTGGCGCTCGTCGGCCATCACATGTCCTTCTGCGTCGGCGCGCCCGATTGCGTCACACCGCACGACCGGTTCCGTTGCGGCGGCACACCGCCGAGATCCGCCGGGGCGCTCTCCGTACCCAGCAGTTCGGCCAGCCGCTTGAGGCCGCGGTGCGCGGCCGTGCGCACCGCGCCGGGCCGCTTGCCCAGGGTCTCGGCCGCGCTCTTGGCGTCGAGCCCGACCACCACCCGCAGCACCACGGCCTCGGCCTGGTCCTGCGGGAGCTGCGCGATGAGCGCCATCGTACGTCCGGTGGCGAGGGACTCCATCGCCTCGCCCGCGGTGTCCGAGTCGGCGGGGCGGCCGGTCAGCTCGGTCTCGTCGCCGCCCACGGCGGGACGGCGGCCGCGCATCCGGATGTGGTCCAGGGCCCGGTTGCGGGCGATGGTGGCGGCCCAGCCGCGGAACCGGTCCGCGTCGCCTTTGAAGCGCTCGATGTCCCGTGCTATCTGCAGCCACGCCTCGGACGTCACGTCCTCCGCGTCGGCCTCGCCCACGAGCGTGCGGGTGTAGCCCAGCAGCCGTGGGTGCACCGCGCGGTACACAGCACGGAACGCGCTCTCGTCGCCGCCCTGTGCCGCGAGTATCGCGGCGGTCAGCTCCGCGTCTTCCCCCTGCACTCCCTGCACCCTGCCCTGGTGTCGCAGCCGGTCATCGCTGCCGCGCCGACCGGCGCGAAGGAGCACGCTACGGCCTGGGCGGCCGTTAAGTCCATTACTTGTACAACCCGCAACAATTCACTGACACAGCGCGGTGTGACAGAAAACGCAGCCATGGCGCTGAGAGGAGTACGGGGTCGCCACACGGCCCCGACGGAAGACGGCCGGGGCCTCTCCTGTGGGGGGTGGCGGCCCCGGCCGTCCTTCCGCGCCGGCTCCCCCGCGCTCCTGGGAGCGCGCCCCGCCCTCACGGCCGGTCCGTCTGCTGCCCGAGCCCCTGCGCGAGCCGCCGCAGCCCCCGGTGCGCCGAGGTGCGTACGGACCCGGGCCGCTTGCCGAGGATCCGCCCGGCCGCCACGCCGTCGAGCCCGGCCACCACCCGCAGCAGCACCGCCTCGGCCTGTTCGCGCGGCAGGGTGGCGATCAGCTGGAGCGCCCAGCGGGTCGACAGGAACTCCAGGGCCGCCTCGGCGGTGTCCTGGCCGCCCGGCAGTTCGAGCGCCTCCTGGTCAAGGCCGACCGTGCGCGGTCTTCGCTTCTGCCGGCGCAGATGGTCCAGGGCCCGGTGGCGCGCGATGGTCGCGGCCCAGCCCCGGAAGCCCGCCCCGTCGCCACGGAAGCGGGCCAGGTCACGGGCTATCTCCAGCCACGCGTCGGACGCCACGTCCTCGGCCTCGGCGGCGACCAGCGCCCGCATCTGGGCGAGCAGCCCCGGGTGGACCAGCCGGTAGACCACCGCGAAGGCCCGCTCGTCCCCCTGCTGTGCCCGTGCGACGGCCGCGCCGAGCTCCGCGTCGTCGGCCCGTATCCGGCCATGCCGCCGGCCCCCGTCCCCCATGGTCTGTTCTGCGCACGGGCGGCCGGAATTGTCACAGCCGGGCCCGGACGGGGCTCACCCCAGCTTGTCGGCGAGCTCCTTGAACTCCTCCCAGTCCACGGCCGGAGTGCGCGGGTCCCACAGCTTCTGGGCGGTGGCGCGCAGCGGCATCCGGATGCCCCGGGCCACCTGGTCCTGGGTCTGGGCGTCGGCGTGGTCGCACCAGACGGCGAACCGGGCGCCGAGCACCTGGTCGGAGTAGCGGGCCGGGACGGGCTTGGTGCCGCGCAGCACCAGCGGCGTCCACTCCTGGTAGATGCGCCGCCCGGTGGGGTACTTGAAGGCGTTGGGCTCGCCCAGGACGTAGTACAGGTACTCGTCGTTGAGGTTGACCGTCCTGCGGCCCTCGGCGAGGTACTCCTCCGGCGGGCGGGCGCCGAGCTCCTTGCCGGTCCAGTACTCGACCTCGCGGGCCGGGTCGGGGGCGACGGAGGTGCCCTTGAAGTAGCCGTCGTTCCAGGCCTTGAACTTCTTGCCGTACGGGCGCAGCGCCGCCGCCCGGTCGTTCAGCCAGCCGGTCGCCAGGTCCGCTATATCGCCCTTGGGGCCGTACTTGGCGCGCGCGGCGGCGGCCAGGCCCGGGTAGGTGGCCTCGGGGTTCTTGGCCATCAGGGCGAGGTACTCGTCGCCGCCCAGGTGCCAGTAGGCGCCGGGGAACAGGTCCGCGTACTCGCGCAGCAGGTCGTCGACGATCCGCGCCGCGTCCGGGTTCGCTATGTCGACGGCGCCCGGGACGGCGCGGCCCGTGGTGCCGCGCAGCCCGAGCGCGGGGTGGGCCTTGATCACCGCGCCCAGGTGGCCCGGCGAGTCGATCTCGGGGACCACCTCGATGTGCAGCCGCCGGGCGAGCGCCACGATCCGCTCGACCTCGCGCTTGCTGAGGTGGTCGCGCGAGACGACCTCGGGGTGCGAGGCGGACTCGATCCGGAAGCCCTGGTCGTCGGAGAAGTGCAGGCCGAGCTGGTTCATCTTCAGGTCGGCCATCTCGCGCAGCCGCGCCTCGATCCAGCCCGCCGTGAACGGCTTGCGGGCGATGTCCAGGTTGAGGCCGCGCTGCGGGCGGTCGGGCCAGTCCTCGACGACGCCCTCGGGCATCACCCCGCCGTCGCGCAGCGCCTGCTTGAGGGTGCGGGTGCCGTAGAAGACCCCGGCCTCGTCGGGGCCGGTGATCCGCACGGTCCGCTCGCGGGCGGTCAGCGTGTACGACTCGGGGGTGGCCTTGGCCTTCGGGTCCAGGGCGAGCTCGATGTCCCCGGGCCGGGGCGCCGCGCCCTGCGCGTACTCCTTGTCGAGCTCCTGCGCGAGCAGCTGGGCCTCGTCCGCGAGCGCCTCGCTGCCGGTGGGGACGACGACACGGGTGGCCGCGACGGGCCGGAAGCCGGGTCCGCGGGCGGGCTCGTGCTGCCGTACGGAGGGGATCGTGCGGGGCGGCGAGGAGAGCGGGTAGATCTGGGCGGGCGAGGAGGAGGCGCCGGGCTTCGGATCGAGGCGGCCGCCGTGGCCGCCGTGGGTGTCGTCCTCGGGCCAGACCAGCACGGTGAGCGCGAGGGCGGCCACGGCCGCGACGGCGACGCGTGCCACCAGGGCGCCCCGGCCGATCCGGGCCGTCCGGTCACCCCGGGCGCCGTCGGCGCCGCCGGCACTCCTGGACTGCGACATCACTCTGAATCCTCCCATACGGGAACAACCACGGCGAAGGCGAGGCGAGGAACCCGGGAGGCGTCCACCATGCGCACCTCACCCCTCACGTCCGGGTGAAATTCGCGCAACCGTCGGGCACCCTCCACCGGGCCTCGATAGCGTGGCGGCACTCCCACCTCTTCTTCACCTCCCGCCTCTCTGCTGTCTCTCCGCCGGCGCGCGCACGAAGCCGTCGCCGGCCGTCGTTCGTCGTTCGTTCGAGGAGCCCACGCTGTCCAGCGAATCCCACGCCGGCCCCCGGAAGCGACCGCCGCCACTTCATCACACTCCCCGCCCCGCAGGCCGCCCGGCGGTATCGAGTCAGACCCACACCAACCCGGTCATCCCGGGCCCGTACGAGCCGGTCGAGGACGGGCTCGCGCGGTTCAACCACGCCCCCGAGGCGGCCGCCGAAGCCGTCCTGCTCGCCTGCTGCGCCAGCCGCCGCTGGGCCCTGCGGGTGGCCGCCCACCGCCCCTACCCGGATCTGGACGCCCTGCTCGCCGCGGCCGACGAGGCCGGGTACGACCTCACCCACGACGACGTCACCGAGGCGCTGGCCGGCGAGCGCTCGCCGGGTCTGGACCCCACGGCCCCGTCGGCGGCCCACACCGCGCTGCGGGCCGCGCACGCCGCGTACGAGAGCCGGTTCGGGCACGCCTTCGTGATCTGTCTGGAGGGGCGGCGACCCACCGAACACCTGAACGAGATGCTCGGGGGCATCCGGGTGCGGATGACCAACGAGCGGGACGAGGAGCGGGCCATCGCCGCCGAGGAGCTGCGGCGACTCGCCCGTGCCCGACTCACCCATCTCCTGACCAACCACCCGGAACCGGACACAGCGGGCGCACCCCGCTGAACCCGCCCCCACCACCGGCCCCGTGACGGCCCGTCCGGGCCGTTCCGTAGCCCGTCCGTGGCAGATTGATTGCCTGTTTGATCACACCTGAGGACCCCGCGCGAACGAACCGACATCTCGTCGCTACGATGACCGGGGCCGGTGGACCGTACCCGGCCGGGTCAGACCGACAGTCAAGCCGGCCGGCCCTAGTCCCCGCTCCCGGAGGGTTTTTCCGTGCCGGCTGGAACGCTGTACCGCGGCCGGGAAGGCATGTGGTCGTGGGTGGCTCATCGAGTCACCGGTGTCCTCATCTTCTTCTTCCTGTTCGTCCATGTCCTCGACACCGCTCTCGTGCGTGTCTCCCCCGAGGACTACGACAAGGTCGTCGCTACCTACAAGACGCCCATCGTGGCTCTTCTGGAGTACGGCCTCGTCGCCGCCATCCTCTTCCACGCGCTCAACGGTCTCCGCATCATCGCGGTCGACTTCTGGGCCAAGGGCCCCCGCTATCAGAAGCAGATGCTGTGGTCCGTCGTGATCACCTGGCTGATCCTGATGGCCGGAGCGCTGTACCCGGTGCTCGGTCACGCCGCCCGCGAACTGTTCGGGAGCTGAGGACTGACATGTCTGCCGAAACCACTTCCGCGATCGGCGAGGTCGAGGCCACCGGCCTCTACGACGCCGACAACCCCGCGCCGCTCATCGAGGCCCCGCGCAAGCGGACCAAGAAGACGCCGAAGTCGACCCGCACGAACTTCGAGCTGTACGGCTGGCTCTTCATGCGGCTGTCCGGCGTCGTCCTGGTCGTCCTCGTCGTCACCCACCTGTGCATCCAGCTGGTGCTCGACGGCGGCGTCTCCAAGATCGGCTTCGCCTTCGTGGCGGGCCGCTGGGCCAATCCGTTCTGGCAGGTCTGGGACCTGGCCATGCTGTGGCTGGCGATGCTGCACGGCGCCAACGGCCTGCGCACGGTCATCAACGACTACGCGCAGCGGGACAACACCCGCTTCTGGCTGAAGATGCTGCTCTACACCGCCACGGTGTTCACCGTCCTGCTGGGCACGCTGGTGATCTTCACCTTCGACCCGAACATCCGCTAGGCCACGGGCTGAGGGACTGAGGAATTCTCTGATGAAGATCCACAAGTACGACACCGTCATCGTCGGCGCCGGTGGCGCCGGTATGCGCGCCGCCATCGAGGCGACGAAGCGCAGCCGCACCGCGGTGCTGACGAAGCTCTACCCCACCCGCTCCCACACGGGCGCGGCGCAGGGCGGCATGGCCGCCGCGCTCGCCAACGTGGAGGAGGACAACTGGGAGTGGCACACCTTCGACACGGTCAAGGGCGGTGACTACCTGGTCGACCAGGACGCCGCCGAGATCCTGGCGAAGGAGGCCATCGACGCGGTCCTCGACCTGGAGAAGATGGGCCTGCCGTTCAACCGCACCCCGGACGGCACCATCGACCAGCGCCGCTTCGGCGGCCACTCGCGCAACCACGGCGAGGCCCCGGTCCGCCGGTCCTGCTACGCCGCGGACCGCACCGGCCACATGATCCTCCAGACGCTGTACCAGAACTGCGTCAAGGAGGGCGTGGAGTTCTTCAACGAGTTCTACGTGCTCGACCAGCTCATCACCGAGGTCGACGGCGTCAAGACGTCCGCCGGCGTGGTGGCGTACGAGCTCGCGACCGGCGAGATCCACGTCTTCCAGGCGAAGTCCGTGATCTACGCGTCCGGCGGCACCGGCAAGTTCTTCAAGGTGACCTCCAACGCGCACACCCTGACCGGTGACGGCCAGGCCGCCTGCTACCGCCGCGGTCTGCCGCTGGAGGACATGGAGTTCTTCCAGTTCCACCCGACGGGCATCTGGCGCATGGGCATCCTGCTGACGGAGGGCGCCCGCGGTGAGGGCGGTATCCTCCGCAACAAGGACGGCGAGCGCTTCATGGAGAAGTACGCGCCGGTCATGAAGGACCTCGCGTCCCGTGACGTCGTGTCCCGCTCCATCTACACGGAGATCCGTGAGGGCCGCGGCTGCGGTCCCGAGGGCGACCACGTCTACCTCGACCTCACGCACCTCCCGCCGGAGCAGCTGGACGCGAAGCTCCCGGACATCACCGAGTTCGCGCGTACGTACCTGGGCATCGAGCCGTACACGGACCCGATCCCGATCCAGCCCACCGCGCACTACGCCATGGGCGGCATCCCGACCAACGTCGAGGGTGAGGTCCTGGCGGACAACACCACCGTCGTGCCGGGTCTGTACGCGGCCGGCGAGGTCGCCTGCGTGTCGGTGCACGGCGCCAACCGCCTGGGCACCAACTCGCTGCTCGACATCAACGTGTTCGGCAAGCGCTCCGGCATCGCCGCCGCCGAGTACGCCGCCAAGCACGACTACGTCGAGCTCCCGGCGAACCCGGCGGAGCTGGTGGAGACCCAGGTCAAGAACCTGCTGTCGTCCACCGGCACCGAGCGGGTCTCGGTGATCCGCAAGGAGCTGCAGGAGACCATGGACGCCAACGTCATGGTCTTCCGCACCGAGCAGACGATCAAGACGGCCGTGGAGAAGATCGCGGAGCTCCGCGAGCGCTACAAGAACGTCTCGATCCAGGACAAGGGCAAGCGGTTCAACACCGACCTCCTGGAGGCCATCGAGCTGGGCAACCTGCTCGACCTGGCCGAGGTCATGGCCGTCTCGGCCCTGGCGCGCAAGGAGTCCCGCGGCGGTCACTACCGCGAGGACTACCCCAACCGCGACGACGTCAACTTCATGCGCCACACCATGGCGTACCGCGAGGTCGCGGACGGCGGCAAGGACTCGATCCGACTCGACTACAAGCCCGTCGTCCAGACCCGCTACCAGCCGATGGAGCGTAAGTACTGATGGCCACCCCCACTCTGGAAAAGGCGGAGGCGGGCTTCGCCGACTCCCCGTACATCACGGTCACCTTCCGGATCCGCCGGTTCAACCCGGAGATCTCGGACGAGGCCACCTGGCAGGACTTCCAGGTCGAGATCGACCCGAAGGAGCGCGTGCTCGACGGTCTCCACAAGATCAAGTGGGACCTGGACGGCTCGCTGACCTTCCGGCGCTCGTGCGCGCACGGCATCTGCGGTTCGGACGCCATGCGGATCAACGGCAAGAACAGGCTCGCCTGCAAGACGCTGATCAAGGACCTGAACCCGGAGAAGCCGATCACGGTCGAGGCCATCAAGGGCCTGACGGTCCTGAAGGACCTGGTCGTGGACATGGACCCGTTCTTCCAGGCGTACCGCGACGTGATGCCCTTCCTCGTCACGAAGGGCAACGAGCCGACGCGTGAGCGGCTGCAGTCCGCCGAGGACCGCGAGCGCTTCGACGACACCACCAAGTGCATCCTGTGCGCCGCGTGCACCTCGTCGTGCCCGGTGTTCTGGAACGACGGCCAGTACTTCGGCCCGGCGGCGATCGTCAACGCGCACCGCTTCATCTTCGACTCGCGTGACGAGGCGGGGGAGCAGCGGCTGGAGATCCTGAACGACAAGGACGGCGTGTGGCGCTGCCGCACCACGTTCAACTGCACGGACGCGTGCCCGCGTGGCATCGAGGTCACGAAGGCGATCCAGGAAGTGAAGCGCGCGCTGATCACGCGCCGCTTCTAATTCCTTCTGCGTCTGCCCCGCTTCCCTCCCGGGAGGCGGGGCTTTCGCGTTCCGCGCGGTTTCCATTCGTCTGCGGGCCGTCCCCAACTGGTCGCGCAGTTCCCCGCGCCCCTTGAATGCCGCTGCGCGGCAATCCCATGGGCGCCCCGAAGGGGCGCATTTCAGGGGCGCGGGGAACTGCGCGAGCAACCCACCACCGGGCCGCAGACGAAGACCGGGCCCCCCGAACGCGGTCAACGGCCCTCGGCAACACGCATGATCCGCCGCAGCATGTCATTCAGCTGCACCCGCTCAACGAGCGACAACGCCCCCAGCACCCGCGACTCCTCGTCCCCCAGCATGTCCATCGCCCCCCGCCACGTCGCCCGGCCCGACTCGGTCAGCTCGACGTGGACCCGCCGCCGGTCGGTCGTGGAGGGCGTACGGCGCAGGAACCCCCGCCGCTCCAGCGCGTCGAGGCGGCCCGTGACGGACGCGGGCGCCAGGTCCAGGTCCATGGCGAGCTGCGACGGTGTCGCCGTACCCCCGCGCCCCGCCAGCTTGTGCAGCGTGTCGAACTCCGGCCGGTCGAGCGCGAAGTCGACCAAGGACTGCTCCCGTACGCGCTGGAGGTGGACGGAGAGCTTCTTCATCCGCGTCACCGCGCCCTCGACCACCGGGTCGAGCCCCGGCAGCACCGGCAGCCACTGCTCCACGTGCCCGTCGGTCCAGTCCCGCTGCTCCTCGGCTCCGTCTGCGCGCTCCATGTCCTGATCGTACGTACGCGGGCGCCCGCCCCGCCCCTTCGGCCGCGAAATATTTCGTTGACGAATTATTCGGAACCGAAATAGATTGCCGCCATGCCACCACTGCCCCCTCCCCTGCCCCATCCGCTGCGCACGCGCGCGTTCCGGCTGCTGTTCATCGGCCGCTCGCTGTCCCTGCTCGGCGACGCCGTGATCCCGGCCGCGCTCTCCCTCGCCGTCTTCATAGCCACCGGCTCCACCGCCAAGCTCGCGATCGTGCTGGCCTGCTCGATGGTCCCCAAGCTGCTGCTCCTGCCCTTCGGCGGCGTCATGGGCGACCGCGTCAACGCCCGTACGGTCGCGCTCGGCACCGACCTCGTCCGCTGCGCCACCCAGCTCTTCGTGGGCGTCGAACTGCTCGGCGGGGAGCCCCGGCTGTGGCAGATCGCGCTCGCCGAGGCGATCGGCGGCTGCGCCTCCGCCTTCGCGATGCCCGCGCTGGCGCCGCTGATCACCGGCACGGTCGAGGAGGCGAACCGGCGGCGCGCCAACGCCCTGATGGGCGTGGTCAGCAGCGCGACCCGGCTGGGCGGCCCGGCGCTCGCGGGCGTGCTCATCCTGACCGCGGGACCCGGCTGGGCCTTCGTGCTCGACTCCGCCTCCTTCGCGGTCAGCGCGGCCCTGCTGAGCACGATCCGGGTGCGGCACGTGCCGCTGGCCCGGCGCTCGCTCGCCGCCGACCTCAAGGAGGGCTGGGGCGAGATGCGGTCGCGCGACTGGTACTGGACCAGCCTGTTCGCCCACTCCGCGTGGAACGGCGCCGCCGCCGTCCTGATGACGCTGGGACCGGCCATCGCCTTCGAGCGGTTCGACGGCAAGACGTTCTGGCTGGCGTTCATGCAGGCGGGCGCGGTGGGCCTGCTGCTCGGCTCGCTGCTCGCCGGGCGCGCCAGGCCGAGGCGCCCCATCCTGACCGCCAATCTGGGCCTGGCCACCTACGCCCTGCCGCTGACGCTCCTCGCGCTGTCCGCCCCGGCGCCGGTCTGTATCGCCGCGTACGGAGTCGCCCAGCTCGGGCTCGGCTTCCTCTCGCCGGTCTGGGAGACCGCGGTGCAGTCGGCCATCCCGAGCCACGCCCTGGCCCGCGTCACCTCGTACGACTGGCTGCTCTCGCTGGCGGCGATGCCGGTCGGGTACGCGCTCGGGCCGCTGGCCGCCGACGCCTGGGGGCCCGAAGTGCCGCTGCTGGCCGCCGCGCTGGTGGTGGGCGGTGCCTGTCTGGCGACGGCGGCGGTGCCGGGGGTGCGCCGGTTCGGCCGCCCGGTGGAGGACACTCCCGTACTCACCCGGGCGGAAGTCTGAACGCGGTCATGCGTAGGCTCTGGGCGTGCCAGCAGAGAACCAGGTCGCCCAGAGCGAGCAGAGTCCCGCCAAGGGCGAGCAGACCCGCACCCTGATCCTGGAGACCGCCATGCGGCTGTTCCAGGAGCTCGGTTACGACAAGACGACCATGCGGGCCATCGCCAAGGAGGCCGGGGTCTCGGTCGGCAACGCGTACTACTACTTCGCGGGCAAAGAGCATCTGATCCAGGGGTTCTACGACCGGATCGCCGCCGAACACCAGGCGGCCGTCCGGGACGTGCTCGACCGCGAGACCGATCTGGAGGCGCGCCTCGCCGGGGTGCTCAGCGCCTGGCTGGACATCGCGGCCCCGTACCACGAGTTCGCGGCGCAGTTCTTCAAGAACGCGGCGGATCCGGACAGCCCGCTCAGCCCCTTCTCGCCGGAGTCCGAGCACGCCCGCGAGGCGGCCATCGACGTGCACCGCGAGGTGCTGGCCGGGACGAAGACCAAAGTCCCGGCCGAACTCGTCGACGTACTGCCCGAGTTGATGTGGCTCTCCCAGATGGGCCTGGTCCTCTACTGGGTCTTCGACCGCTCCGAGGGCCGCGAGCGCAGCTACCGGCTGGCCGCGCGCGGCGCCAAGCTCACCACGCGCGGTGTGGCGCTGGCCCGCTTCCGGGTGCTGCGGCCGCTCGTCCACGAGGTGCACGAGCTGTTCACGGACTTCCTGCCGGGCATGGCGCAGGCGGCCACGGCCCGCAAGAAGCCCGCGAAGCCGGAGCGTTAGCCCCGGCTTCGAGAACAGGCCCTCAGATCCAGTCCAGCTCCCACAGCCGCCAGACGCCCGTGCCGTCGGACACGTACTGGAGGCCGCCGACGCTGCGGCTGCTGACCACGTAGTCCTTGCCCTGCCACAGCGGGATCAGCGGCACGTCCTCGGCGACCTTGTCCTGGAGCGCCTTGAAGTCGTCGGCGGTACGGCCCCGGTCGCTGTACTGCTGGGTGCGCTGGATGATGCCGTCGACGTCCTTGTCCGAGTACCCGGTGTGCAGGCTGTTCCCGGTGCCGACGAGCGGCTGGCTGAAGTTGTCCGGGTCCGGGAAGTCCGCGACCCAGCCCGCGGTGTACGCGTCGTAGACACCGGCCGCGTAGTTCTTCTGCATCTTGGTCCAGTCGGCCTCGGCGAGCAGGTCGACGTCGAACAGGTTGCCGTTCTCCAACTGCTTCTTGAGCATGTCGGCCTCGGCGCCGTTGGCCCCGAGCTTGCGGTAGGCGAGCGTGAACTTCAGCGGTGTCTGCACGCCCGCCGACCTCAGCAGCGCCTTCGCCTTCGCCACGTCCACCTTGGGGTAGGCGTCGAAGAAGGCCGTGCTGTGGCCGGTGAAGCCCTGCGGGATCAGCGAGAACAGCGGCTCGACCGTGCCGTCGTAGACGCCCGAGGCCAGCGCGGGCCGGTCGATCAGCGCGGCCAGCGCCTGGCGCACCTTGATCTTGGCCAGCGGGTGGCCGGGGCGGACGTTGATGTTCAGGTTGCGGGTCTCGGCGCCGGGTGTCTCGCTGATGCGTATGTCCGGGTCGCCGGGCGACAGCTTGGCGAGCACCTTGGGCGGCATCTGGCGGTGCGCCACCTCGACCTGCCGGGCCGTCCACGCCTGGTTGAGCTGGTCGGACTCGGCGAAGTAGCGGACCTCGACGGGCAGGCCCGTCTTGGAGACCGCGCCCCGGTAGTCGGGGTTCGGCTCCAGGACCGCGCTCTGGCCCTGCTTGTACGACTTGAGCAGGTACGGGCCGGAGCCGACCACGCTGTTGCCCTTGCGCAACGACGTCTCCGGGTACGCGGTGCTGTCGACGATCGACCCGGCGCCGGTCGCGAGCTTCGACGGGAAGGTCGCGTCCTTGGTCTTCAGGTTGAAGGTGACGGTGTCGCCGTCGGCCTGGACCGATCCGAGCGAGGAGAGCAGCGAGGCGGGCCCCACATCGCTCTTGATCTTCATCACCCGGTCGAAGGAGAACTTGACGTCGGCCGCGGTGATCTTGCGGCCGGACGAGAACGTCAGCCCGTCGCGCAGCTCGCACTGATACGTCGTCAGCTTCAGCCCGATGAACTTGCAGCCCCGGGCCGCGTCCGGCACCGGCACCGCCGAGCCCGGCTTGAACGTCAGCAGCGACTGGTAGACGTTGCTGTACAGCGCCCACGATCCGGCGTCATAGGCGCCGGCCGGGTCCAGGGACGTGATCGCGTCCGTCGTCCCGACCGTGATCGGATCCTTCTTCTGTCCATCGGACGGCAGCAGCTGCCATCCCCCCACACCGGCGACCACCACTACCGCGCATATCGCCAGAACCCGCATACGGATCGACCGCATCGCCGTGCTCTCCTCGGAACGCCCACCCCTTCAGGCGGCCCGACCCCCCGGGCACACCTGTGATGGCGATCACCCAATCACACGGGTTTCACATTCGGAAGAGGAAATCTTCACTACACAGCTACTCGTTAGCCGCGCGTGACAAGGGGGGCGCCGCCACTCGTTAGCGGTCCGTGACCCGGCGCCGGCGGCGGTCCGGCACACGACTGCCGTACGGACCGGACCCGCCGGACCACCGGAACCGCTTGGCGGGTCGGAGCCGGCTACTGCTCCACGCGGCGCGACGCCCGCACCCCGCGGAACCCGAGCACGCCAATCGCCGTCCCTAGAACAAACGAGACCACGGCGAGAGTCAGATGCACCCAGAAATAGCCAGTCGGACGGCCATCATCGAACGCCAGGCCGCTGGCGTCCTTCCACAGGTTTTTGACGAAGGTCGCCCATACCGTCCACGACCAGGCGCCGAACGCGAGCAGGAACCACGAGACGCGACGGCTGAGCTTCATGGGGGGCTTCCTTCAGGCGGGGAGGGGCTTCTCCCCCAGTATCGCGGCCGCCTTCGCCCGGCCGACGACCGGGCGGGCGTCGGGGAATCGGCATCTCCGGGGCGAAGCGGGCACAGCCGGGCGGGTGGCGGCTCCCGGCGGGTCCCCCCTCCGGTGTTCGGAACGCCACCTTCGACCTGTACGTTCTCGTCCGTGTCTGCTGTGAAGAAGCCCGCGAAAATCGCACTGGCGGTCGCCGTCGCCGCGCTGCTGCCCGCGCTCACCGCCGCGCCCGCGTCGGCCGTGGCGAACGATGACAAACCGGGCACCCAGGGGCAGCCCGCCAAGCCGGCCGACCCCGGCAAGGCGGGCAAGGCACGCAAGGACCCCGACCCGCCGCCGGCCGGCATGTCGAAGGTCGGCGGCGCGCGGCTCGGGCAGCCCGGCACCCAGGTGAAGCTGGGCGCGGGCGCGCCGGTGCTGCCGATGGATCTGACGGGCCGCTCGTGGATCGTCGCGGACGCCGAGAACGGGCAGGTGCTCGCCTCGCACAACGCGCACTGGCGGCTGCCTCCCGCCTCCACCCTGAAGATGCTCTTCGCGGACACCGTACTGCCGAAGTTCCCCAAGACGGACGTGCACACGGTCGCCCCGGCCGACCTCGAAGGGATGGGCGAGGGCAGCAGCATCGTCCCCCTCCACGCGAACCTGCCGTACACCGTGCACGACCTGTGGCTCGGCGTCTTCCTGCGCTCGGGCAACGACGCCGTGCACGTCCTGTCGGCGATGAACGGCGGGGTGCCCAAGACCGTCCAGGACATGCAGGCGCACGCCGACGACCTCCAGGCGCTCGACACCCATGTGGTCTCGCCGGACGGCTACGACGCACCCGGCCAGGTGTCCAGCGCGTACGACCTCACCCTGTTCGCCCGCTCGGGCCTGCAGAAGAAGGACTTCCGCGAGTACTGCTCCACCGCCACCGCCAAGATCCCCGGCGCCGAAGGCAAGACCGCCGAGGGCAAGACCCCCGAGCGGGACTACATCGAGATCCAGAACACCAACCGGCTGCTCACCGGCGACAACGGCCTCAGCCCGTACAAGGGCATCGCGGGCGTCAAGAACGGCAACACCACCAACGCGGGCGCGACCTTCACCGGGGTCGCCGAGCGCGACGGCCGGGTGCTGCTCGTCACCGTGATGAACCCGGACTCCTCCGAGGGCCAGGCCGTCTACAAGGAGGCCGCCCGCCTCCTTGACTGGGGCTTCGCGGCGGCCGGCAAGGTCACCCCGGTGGGCGAGCTGGTCCCGCCCAAGTCGGCGGCGCCCAGCGGCGCCCCGCAGGGCTCGCCGCCCGCGGCGGCCGGCGCCGGCGACACCGCCAAGGCGGCGGTCACCACGAAGGGGCCGGGTTCCGGCGGTATCGGCACCGCGCTCGCCATCGCGGGCGGCGCGCTCCTGGTCGTCGCCGCCGGGGTGTTCCTGCTCAACCGGCGCTGGCCTCTTCCTGAGCTGGTGCGCCGGAAGAAGTGATATCGGGGTCGTCCTCCTTGGCCGGGGTGGCCGTCCAGGCGGCGCAGAACAGCAGCAGCTTCGCGGTGAAGTTGATCCACAGCAGCAGCGCGATGGGCACCCCGAACGCCCCGTACATGCTCTTGGCGGCGACCCCCTGCATATAGCCGCCGAGCAGCACCTTCAGCAGCTCGAACCCCACCGCGCCGATGATCCCGGCGGTCACCAGATGGCGGCGCGGCGGGGAGACCCCGGGCAGCAGGGTCAGTACGTACATCAGGACCAGGAAGTCGGCGGCGGCCGCCACCGCGATCGCCACGATCCGCAGGAACACCCGGCCGACGCCGTTCTCGTCGATGCCCAGCTGGTCGGCGGTCCAGCCGACGGCCGTCGAGCCGATCGAGGACGCGACGAACGAGGCGAGCCCCGCGCCGCCCAGCCCGACCAGCACCCCGCCGTCCTTGAGCTGGCGCAGGAACGGGTTCTCGCCCTCCTCGTCGTCCCGGTCCCACACCACCCGCAGACAGCCGCGCATCTGGCTGATCCAGCCGATGCCGGTGAACAGCAGCAGCGCCCCGGCGACCACCCCGACCGTGCCCGCGTTGCGGGTCAGGTCCTGGAGGTCGAGCTGGTCGGAGATGCCGGGGACCTGCTCGGCGAGGGTCTTCTGGAGCTTCTCGACGCGGCCCGGGGTCAGCACGGCGGCGGCGATCGCCGCGCTCACGGTCAGCAGCGGGAACAGCGCGAGAAAGCTGATGAAGGTGATCGCGGCGGCGAGCCGGGACCAGCGCACCCGGTCGAGCCTCTCGTACGAACGCCAGGCGTGCGTACGCATCAGCCGGACCACCCACGGTCCGACGACGGGAAGATTCTTCAGCCAGTCCATGACGTCCGAGTACCCTCCTCACCACGGAAGACAAGCGTCCGTGTGCCCCAAAAGCGCAGGCAGGTGGCGAGCGCCATGCCGAACACGGCGCCCGAGAGCGTGTCGGCGCGCGGCGAGGTGAAGCCGAGGCCGTAGTGCGTGACGGTGAGGCAGAGCAACTGCACCAGCGCCCCCGCGATGTTCACCGCGAAGAACACCGCGTACTCGCGGCCCCCGGCCCGGCTGCCCCGGTACGTACCGAAGGCATTGCCCAGGTACGCCACGGTGCACCCCGCCACGAAGGAGAGGCACTTGGCGGTGACCGGGTCCCACGCCAGGCCCGACCGCAGCCACACGAAGAGGCCGAGGTCGACGGCGTACGCGCAGATCCCGGCCAGCGCGAACCCGATGAGCTCGGCCCGGCGCACGCCTGCGAGCGCCCCGCGCGCCCGCGCTCCCGCCCCCGCCGCGCGCCTCACAGGTCGGCCACCGCGAGCCCGTACAGCGCGACCCACACCAGACCGATGACCACCAGCGCCCGGTCGTGCAGGACGACTTCCTCGGGGGCGCCCGCGCTCCCCCGGTCGGCGAACACGGCGAACCGCAGGATCCCGCCGATGAACGGGACCATCGACAGCTGCCGCCACGGCAGCAGCGAGCCGCCCGCCATACCGCCGCTCTCCAGCGCCCACATGCAGTACGCGAGGACCGCGACGCCCGCCGCGAGCTGCCAGACGAACCGCAGATAGCCGGTGGTGTACGCGTCGAGGAGCGCGCGGGTCTCGCCGCCGCGCCCCTCCATCTGGACTGCTTCGGAGTACCGCTTGGCCGCGACCATGAACAGCGCGCCGAATCCGGCGGTGATCAGGAACCAGCGCGAGAGCGGGATGGCGAGCGCGACCCCGCCGATCATCGCCCGCATCAGGAACCCGGAGGTGACCACGACGAGGTCGACGACGAGGACGTGCTTGAGCTTGACGCAGTAGGCGAGCTGCATCACCACGTACCCGGTGAGCAGCGTCGCCGTCATGGCGTTGCAGGTGAGGGCGGCGCCGAGCGGCGCGAGCAGGGCGAGCAGCCCCCCAACGGCGTACGCGACCGGCACCGGCACCTGCCCGGTGGCCACCGGCCGGTGGCACTTCTGTGGATGCGCGCGGTCCGCGGCGGCGTCGCGCGCGTCGTTGACGAGGTACACGGCGGACGCGGCGGCCGTGAACAGCACGAAGACCAGGGCGAGTTGGCGCAGGGTGTGGCGCGAGTCGAGCTGCCCGGCGGCGGCGGGCGCGGCGGCCACCAGCACGTTCTTGATCCACTGCCGGGGCCGCGCGGTCCTGAGCACACCCGCGGGCACCCCGAGCGCCCGCCGCCCCGGCTGCGAGGCCGCCTGCTCTTCGAGGACGACGAGGCCGGGGCGGGTCATGCGGGGGCTCCGGTGGTCCGGGGGGCGGGGGGTGCCGGGGGGTGGGGGCGGGTGGGGGGCTGGGGGGCGCTCAGGGGGTGCGGGCCGGCCAGGGGCCGCCGGTTGCCGAGGGGGTGCCGGTCGCCCAGGGGCTGCGGGCTGCCCACCCACCCCGCCCCCAGCCGGGCCGTGGCCGCGCCGAGGAGGGCTCCGGCCAGCACGTCCGAGGGGTAGTGGACGCCGACGACCAGCCGGGACACGCACATCGCGGCGGCGAGCGGCGGCACGAGCCGCGCCCCGGCGGGCCGCAGCGCGCCGTACGCGACGGCCGCCGCGGCCGCCGAGGTGGCGTGCGAGCTGGGGAACGAGTGCCGTCCGGCGGTACGCACCAGCGGCTCCCGGGCGACCAGTCGCGGCCGGGGCCGCCGCACCACCCGCTTCACACCCATGCTGACCAGATGCGCCCCCGCGACCACCACCGCGCCCCGCAGCCAGCCCCCGCGCCGCTCCCGGTCGACGGCGGCGGCGAGCGCCCCGCCCGCCAGCCATACCGCCCCGTGCTCCCCGGCGAACGAGAACGCGCGGGCGACGGCGGCCACCCGTGGCCGCGCCCCGCAGTCGCGCAGCGCCGACAGCAGCCGGTGGTCCGCGCCGGAGTACCGCATCCGCCACCCCACTTCCGTCCAATTCCGTGAGACAGCCCCGCCGATCGGCCGTCAGCCGTACGCGACTCTCCCCGGCGGCGACGCCAGATGCGCGTCAATGCCGCTTGACACTCACTCAATCACCCATTTCGGTGAGTATCACAACGAATAGGGCATAGCACCGCACAGAGAACACAACCCCCGCTACGGTCGCTCCCATGCCTGCCGCCACTCCCCCGACCCCCGTGACCGGCTGGGGCCGCACCGCCCCGACGGCCGCCCGGCTGGTCCGCCCGCGTACGTACGAGGAGGCGGTGGCCGCCGTCCTCGCGGGCGGGGCGCGCGGGTCCATCGCACGGGGCCTCGGCCGGGCGTACGGCGACGCCGCGCAGAACGCGGGCGGCGCTGTCCTGGACATGACCGGCCTCGACCGCATCCGCAGGATCGACGCCGAGGCGGGCGTGGTGGTCTGCGAGGCGGGCGTCAGCCTGCACCGCCTGATGGAAGTCCTGCTGCCGCTGGGCTGGTTCGTGCCGGTGACGCCCGGGACGCGGTACGTCACGGTCGGCGGCGCGATCGGCGCGGACATCCACGGCAAGAACCACCACGGCTCGGGCGCGTTCTCGCGCCATGTGCGCGAGCTGGACCTGCTGACGGCGAACGGCGAGGTCCGCACGCTGAGGCCGACGGACGACCTGTTCCGGGCAACGGCTGGCGGAATGGGCCTGACCGGAGTGATCCTGGCGTCCGAGCTCCAACTCCACCCCGTACAGACGTCATTGATGACGGTGGACACGGAACGGGCGGCGGACCTCGACGACTTGATGGAGCGGCTGTCGGCGACGGACCACCGCTACCGCTACTCGGTGGCGTGGATCGACCTGCTGGCGCGCGGCGCGCGGACGGGCCGAGCGGTCCTGACGAGAGGGGACCACGCGCCGCTGGACGCACTGCCGAGGCGCGCTCAAGGCGCCCCCCTGCGCTTCCGTGCGCCCCGTCTGCCGAGGGTGCCGCGCCACTTCCCAGAGGGCCTCCTGACCAGGGCAACGGTCACCGCGTTCAACGAACTCTGGTACCGCAAAGCACCGAGGCACCGCACGGGCGAACTCCAGTCGATCGCGACGTTCTTCCACCCCCTGGACGGCGTCCCGCACTGGAACCGGATCTACGGCAGGAGCGGCTTCGTCCAGTACCAGTTCGTGGTCGGCCACGGCCAGGAGGAGGCGCTGCGCCGCGTGGTGCACCGCATCGCGCGGCGGGGCTGCCCGTCCTTCCTGGCGGTCCTCAAACGCTTCGGCGAGTCCGACCCCGGCTGGCTCTCCTTCCCGCGCCCCGGCTGGACCCTGGCCCTGGACATCCCGGCGGGCCTGCCGGGCCTGGGCGGCTTCCTGGACGAGCTGGACGAGGAGGTGGCGGGCGCGGGCGGCCGCGTGTACCTGGCGAAGGACGCGCGGGTGCGCCCGGAGGTGCTGGAGGGGATGTACCCACGGCTGCCGGAGTTCCGCTCCCTGCGCCGCGAACTGGACCCCGACGGGGTCTTCACCTCGGACCTCGCCCGCCGCCTGAACCTCTGACGGTCGCCATCCACTGAGGAGTTGAGAGATGAAGGACGCATTCGGCACCCCGCAGTCCCTGCTGGTCCTGGGCGGTACGTCCGAGATCGGCCTGGCCACGGCGCGCCGGCTGGTGGCCCGCCGGACCCGTACGGTCTGGCTGGCGGGGCGACCGTCGCCCGCGCTGGACGCCGCCGCGGCGGAGCTGCGGGAGCTGGGCGCGGACGTGCACACGCTCGGCTTCGACGCGCTGGACGCGCAGTCGCACGAGACGGTCCTGGGCAAGGTCTTCGCCCAGGGCGACATCGACATGGTCCTGCTGGCGTTCGGGATCCTGGGCGACCAGGTACGGGACGAGGGGTCGCCGCTGGCGGCGGTACGGGTCGCGCAGACCAACTACACGGGCGCGGTCTCGGCGTCCCTGATCTGCGCGAAGGCCCTCCAGTCCCAGGGCCACGGCTCCCTGGTGGTCCTCTCCTCGGTGGCGGGCGAACGCGCCCGCCGCACCAACTTCATCTACGGCTCCAGCAAGGCGGGCCTGGACGCCTTCACCCAGGGCCTGGGCGACGCCCTCCACGGCTCCGGCGTCCACGTCATGGTGGTCCGCCCCGGCTACGTCCGCACCAAGATGACCCTGGGCCTCCCGGAGGCTCCCTTGGCCACGACCCCGGAGGCGGTGGCGGAGTCGATCGAGACGGGCTTGAGGAGAAGGTCGGAGGTGGTGTGGGTGCCCGGAGCACTGAGGGTGGTGATGTCGGCACTGAGGCATGTACCGCGCCCGATTTTCCGGAGGCTGCCGGTGTGAGGGGGAGGGGGCGAAGCCCCCTCCAGGGGCGCGGGGAACTGCGCGACCGGCCACAGCCGACCGGCAGACGAACGGGGGTCCGGGGCGAAGCCCCGAAGCGGGGTGCAGGGGCCGCAGGCCCCGCCAGGGGTGCAGGGGGCGGAGCCCCCGCAACGGGGTCCGGGGGCGAAGCCCCCGGGAGACCGCCTCAGCCCACCCCCCACCCCCGGAGGGTTAAGGGAAGGGGCGGGGTGGGGAACCCTCAGGCCCGAACAGACGGCTCATCCCGAGACGCCCCCTGAACCGGCACCCCACTCAACCCAAACCCGTACTCGTACAACTTCCGCCACACCCCGTCCCCACCCTGCTCATACAGAGCGAACCCCCCACACGTCCACTCCGCCTCGAACCCCGCCAGCTCGGCGAACGCCCGGTCCATCCCCTCCTCGGAGATCCCGTGCGCCACGGTCACATGCGGGTGGTACGGGAACTGAAGATCACGCACAAGCGGCCCCGCCGAATCCCGCACCCGCTGCTGCAACCACGCACAGTCCGCCCCACCCTCGACGACCTGTACGAACACCACCGGCGACAGCGGCCGGAACGTCCCCGTCCCGGACAGCCGCATCGGAAACGCCCGCCCCGCCGCGGCGACCTCGGCCAGATGCGCCCGGATCGCGGGCAGACACGCCGCGTCGACCTCGGTCGGCGGAAGGAGGGTGACATGCGTGGGAATCCCGTACGCGGCGGGATCCCCGAAGCCCGCGCGCCGCTCCTGGAGCAGGCTGCCGTACGGCTCCGGGACCGCGATCGAAACGCCGAGCGTTACGGTCCCCACGTCGTTCTCCTCCGTCGTTGTCCGGGTACGTCTGTGTCCGTCAGTGTGCAGTGTGGCGGGCGCGCCGCCGTTCTGGCCAGAGCCCTTGGCGGCGCCACCGGTCACACGGCCCGGGGCACGGCCCGGCCCACGGGCCACGCCCGCGCGCCGCACGCCCCCCACACCCCGCGCCGAGCCGCGGCTCAGTGCTTGGCGGGCAGGAACCCGACCCGCTCATATGCCGTGGCCAGCGTCTCGGCGGCGACCGCCCGCGCCTTCTCCGCACCCTTGGCCAGGACCGAGTCCAGCGTCTCGGGGTCGTCCAGATATTCCTGCGTCCGGTCCCGGAACGGCGTGACGAACTCCACCATCACCTCGGCGAGGTCCGTCTTCAGCGCCCCGTACATCTTGCCCTCGTACTCCGTCTCCAGCTCGGCGATCGTCTTGCCGGTGAGGGTGGAGTAGATGGTCAGCAGGTTGGAGACGCCCGGCTTGTTCTCGGCGTCGTACTTGATCACCGTGTCCGTGTCGGTGACCGCGCTCTTGACCTTCTTGGCCGTGGTCTTCGGCTCGTCGAGCAGGTTGATCAGGCCCTTCGGCGTGGACGCCGACTTGCTCATCTTGATCGACGGGTCCTGCAGGTCGTAGATCTTCGCCGTCTCCTTGAGGATGTACGGCTTGGGGATCTTGAACGTGTCGCCGAACCGGCCGTTGAAGCGCTCGGCCAGATCACGGGTGAGCTCGACGTGCTGGCGCTGGTCCTCGCCGACCGGGACCTCGTTGGCCTGGTAGAGCAGGATGTCCGCGACCTGGAGGATCGGGTACGTGAACAGGCCGACGGTGGCGCGGTCGGCGCCCTGCTTCGCCGACTTGTCCTTGAACTGCGTCATCCGGGACGCCTCGCCGAAGCCCGCCAGACAGTTCATGACCCAGGCGAGCTGGGCGTGCTCCGGCACGTGGCTCTGCACGAACAGCGTGCAGCGCTCCGGGTCGAGCCCGGCGGCCAGCAGCTGGGCGGCGGCGAGCCGCGTGTTGGCCCGCAGCTCCTTCGGGTCCTGCGGAACGGTGATCGCATGCAGGTCCACGACCATGTAGAACGCGTCGTGGGACTCCTGCAGCGCCACCCATTGGCGGACCGCGCCGAGGTAGTTGCCGAGGTGGAACGAGCCTGCGGTGGGCTGGATTCCGGAGAGCACGCGGAGACGATCAGAGGCCATGCTCATCATTCTCTCAGGTGGCGCAGACAGCTCGGAAACGGTTGTGGATACGAACCGGCGCATGGCTCCAGGGACGAACCCACGAACGCTTCGAGGACCGGATCCGGGACCGGGTTCAGGAGCGGATCGAGGACCGGGTTCAGGACCGCATCGGGGACGCCGGACGAACGAGTCGGCGCGGGCACCGGGACGCCCGGAACGCCGGGAACGTGTCCTGAACGAGTGGGAACCGATCGGCGGCGGGCGGTGTATGTGAGGTGTGAGGACGCGGGAGGGGGGCCGGATCGACGTCGACGAGGCCGCGGTGATCGCACGCGTACGCGCCGGGGAGGCGGAGGCGTACGCCGAGCTGGTGCGCGCCCACACGGCCCCGGCGCTGCGGGTGGCCGCGGCGTTCGGCGCGGGGGCGGACGCGGAGGACGTGGTGCAGTCCGCGTTCTTCAAGGCGTACCGCACGCTGGGCCGCTTCCGGGACGGCTCGCCGTTCCGGCCCTGGCTGATACGGATCGTGGTGAATGAGACGAGGAACACAGTGCGCTCCGCGGCCCGCCACCGCGCCGCCACGGGCCGGGAGGCGGCGCTGACGGAGGCCGAGCCGTTGATACCGGAATCGGCGGACCCGGCGGTCGCCGCGGTCGAGGAGGAGCGCCGCGCGCAGCTCACGGCCGCGCTCGACGAGCTGAGCGAGGAGCACCGCCAGGTCGTGACCTGCCGCTATCTCCTGGAGATGGACGAGGCGGAGACAGCGGCCGCGCTGGGCTGGGCGCGCGGCACGGTGAAGTCCCGGCTCAACCGGGCGCTGCGGAAACTGGGCCGGATCCTGCCGCCGGACGTCCTGGGAGGAGGTGGGAAGGAGCATGAGTGAGGACGCCGACGACCGCCGCGAGGCGGGCGACACCCCTGGTCGGGCGTCGCTGCCGGAGGAGCTGCGGGCGCTGGGCCGCGGCATACGGGTGCCCGATGTGGACGGCGAGTCGATGGCCGAGCGGGTGCTGGCCCGGATCCTCGCGGAGCACGTGCCGGTGCCGGTGGCCGAGCCGCCGGGCCGGTGGGCACGGGCCCGCGCCTGGGCCCGGCGCCGTTGGCGCGCCCTGGCGGCCGCGCTCTCGGGCCTGCTGGTGATCCTCGTGCTCACTCCCCCGGTCCGCGCGGCGGTGGCGGACTGGTTCGGCTTCGGCGGTGTGGCCGCCCGGGTCGACCCCACGGCGACGCGCGCCGGGGCGCCCGGCGGCGGGGCGCCGGAGTGCGCGGACGGGGCGGGGCCGCTCTCGGTGCTGGAGGCGGCGGCGCGGGCCGGATTCGACCCGCTGCTGCCGTCGGCACTGGGCGAACCGGCGGGCGCCTCGGTGTCCGCGGACCGCCGGATCCTGTCGGTGTGCTGGCACCCGGACGGCGGCCGGACGATCCGCGTCGACGAGTTCCGGGCTACACCCGCCCCGCTCTTCTACAAGACGATCCATGTGCCGTGGGAGTCGGCGCGGGTGCACGGCGACGACTCGGCGCTGTGGTTCGGCGAGCCCCATGAGCTGCGGATGCTCCTCCAGGACGAGGAGGGCAGGCCGTACGAGCCGGTGGTGCGGACCTCGGGCCCGACGCTGGTCTGGCGGGCGCGCGGCGAGCTGACCCTGCGCCTTGAGGGCGTGTCGTCGAAGTCCCGGGCACAGGAGATCGCGAATTCGACCCCCTGAAACCGGGAACCCCGGCGCCTCGGGCGGTGTACCAGAAGTGACGCGGTACGGAGGGCCCGTACCGGGAGCGGCTGGGGGGATCCCATGCGGTGGCGAGGAGTACGGACGGGGACGACAGAGACGGGAACGACGGGGACGGGGACGACAGGGGCGGGGACGACAGGGACTGGTTCGGCGGTACGGGGCCGGGGCCCGGGCGGGCGCAGGCGCGGCGGGTCCGTGGTGCGGGGGTTCCTGTCCCTCGCCGTGGCCCTGGCACTGGGGCTGCCGGCCGCCCCGGCCGCCCACGCGGGTGGCCCGACCAGCGTGCTGATCGTGTCGCCGGAGAGCGAGCAGACGGCCGCGCGCTACCACTCGGACGCGGACTACTCGACGCTCATGACCCTGCTCGGCCAGCCGAACCAGGGCCAGAAGGAGCGCCCGCCGTCGCTGGAGGCGGCGATGCACTCCCGCCAGATCAATGTGACGTGGCTGGCCCACGACATGGCCCCCTGGAGGCTGGACCGCGTCTTCACCAGCGACGACACCACCACGGTCTGGATACACACGGCGGCCGACCTCCCCCGCACCTACAACGGCTGCTGGCACCGCGCCCAGCACCCCGCCGAACTGCGGGCGCTGCTGAAGAAACTGGGGGTGATGGGCCCGGCCACCGCCGGCGGCTCGCCCGGGGTGGCACCACAGCAGTGGACGACACCACCGGCCGAGCCGGAGGAGGGGCAGGAGCAAGAGCAGGGGCAGGGGCAGGAAGAGACGGCGACGGGGACGGTGACGGTCGGGAAGAGCGTCTCCGACTCGGCGACGACCGGCTGGTGGTGGGCCCTGCCGGGCCTGACCGTCGGCGCCGCACTCGCCCTGCTCATACGCCCGTGGGCGACCCGCCTCCCGGCCACCGTCACCACCTACTGGCGAAGTGGCGACGAGGGGCCGCGCCAGGAACTGCGGGACGTGGACGACCGGGAAGGCGGAGACGGCTGGGGCGGTGGCGCCGACAGGCCCTAGTCCCTGGTCCCTAGTCCGTCGGAAGCCCTGGCGCCGGGAACGCCGCCATCAGCTCGGCCACCTCGGCGCGGATGGCCGCGAGGGCGTCCTCGTCGCCGGTGCGGGCCGCGGTGACGCCCCGGTCGATCCAGTCGGCCACGGCCGCCATGTGCTGCGTACCGAGACCGCGGGAGGTGAGGGACGGGGTGCCGATCCGGATGCCCGAGGGGTCGAACGGCTTCCTCGGGTCGTACGGGACGGTGTTGTAGTTGACGACGATCCCGGCCCGGTCGAGGGCCTTCGCGGCGACCTTGCCCGGGACGTCCTTGGGGGTGAGGTCCATCAGGATCAGATGGTTGTCCGTGCCGCCGGAGACCAGGTCGAAGCCGCGCGCAAGGAGCTGCTCGGCGAGGGCCCCGGCGTTGGCGACGACGGCCTGCGCGTAGTCGCGGAAGGAGGGCTGGGCCGCCTCGCGGAGGGCGACGGCGATCGCCGCGGTGGTCTGGTTGTGCGGGCCGCCCTGGAGGCCGGGGAAGACGGCCTTGTCGATGGCCTTGGCATGCTGCTCGCGGGACATGAGCATCGCGCCGCGCGGGCCGCGCAGGGTCTTGTGGGTGGTCGTGGAGATCACGTCCGCGTGCGGGACCGGGGACGGATGGGCGCCACCGGCGATCAGGCCCGCGATGTGCGCGACGTCGGCGACCAGGACGGAGCCCGCCTCCCGGGCGATCTCCGCGAAGGCCGCGAAGTCGATGGTGCGGGGAAGGGCGGTGCCGCCACAGAAAATGATCTTCGGCCGTTCCTTGAGGGCGAGTTCGCGCACCTCGTCGAAGTCGATGAGACCGGTGTCGTGGCGTACGCCGTACTGGACGCCGCGGAACCACTTGCCGGTCGCGGAGACGCCCCAGCCGTGGGTGAGGTGGCCGCCCATGGGGAGGGCCATGCCCATCACGGTGTCGCCGGGCTCGGCGAAGGCGAGGTAGACGGCGAGGTTGGCGGGCGAGCCGGAGTAGGGCTGGACGTTGGCGTGCTCGACGCCGAACAGCGTCTTCGCCCGCTCCACGGCGAGCGTCTCGACCAGGTCGATGTTCTGCTGGCCCTCGTAGTAGCGGCGCCCCGAGTAGCCCTCGCTGTACTTGTTCTGCAGCACCGTGCCGGAGGCTTCGAGGACGGCCTGCGAGACGTAGTTCTCGCTGGGGATCAGCCGCAGGGTGTCCGACTGCAACCGTTCCTCGGCGGCGACGAGCGCGGCGAGTTCGGGGTCGGTGGCGGAAAGGGCCGGGTGGGAAAGGGGCAGGCTCATGGCGTCCTCCGGGGTCCGTCGTGGTCCCGGGTGCCCAGGCGGGCGGCACCTCGTGCGCATGTCACGTACGGCTCCCCCGGGGTCGCTTCCCCGTGCGCCAGTCGCCGTACGTACCACCCACCCTAACGGGCGCGCCGAGAATCAAGGTTTCCTCGTCCAGCATCCGAGCGACGAGGGAAACTGGCGTTACCCCAGTCCCACGCCGCACGATGAAACGGAGACCCCGTGTCTACTACATCGGACGCCATCCGCTCTGCCGAGGCTCACAGTGCGCACAACTACCATCCGTTGCCCGTAGTCGTCGCCTCGGCCGAGGGCGCGTGGATGACCGATGTCGAGGGGCGCCGCTTCCTCGACATGCTCGCCGGGTACTCGGCGCTGAACTTCGGGCACGGCAACCGCCGGCTGATCGACGCGGCCAAGGCGCAGCTGGAGAGAGTGACGCTCACGTCGAGGGCGTTCCACCACGACCGGTTCGCCGAGTTCTGCGGGCAGCTCGCCGAGCTGTGCGGCAAGGAGATGGTGCTGCCCATGAACACCGGGGCGGAGGCCGTCGAGACGGCCGTGAAGACCGCCCGGAAGTGGGGGTACCGGGTCAAGGGCGTGCCGGACGGGATGGCGAAGATCGTGGTCGCCGCCAACAACTTCCACGGGCGGACGACCACGATCGTCAGCTTCTCCACGGACCCGGAGGCCCGCGCGGACTACGGGCCGTACACCCCGGGGTTCGAGATCGTGCCGTACGGGGACCTGACCGCGCTCTCGGCGGCCGTCACCGAGAACACCGTGGCGGTGCTGCTTGAGCCGATCCAGGGCGAGGCCGGGGTGCTGGTGCCGCCGCACGGATATCTGCCGGGCGTACGGGAGTTGACGCGCGAGCGGAACGTGCTGTTCATCGCGGACGAGATCCAGTCGGGGCTCGGCCGGACCGGGAAGACGTTCGCGTGCGAGCACGAGGATGTGGTGCCCGATCTGTATGTGCTGGGCAAGGCGCTCGGCGGCGGGGTCGTGCCGGTCTCGGCGGTGGTGGGCTCGGCGGAGGTGCTCGGGGTGTTCCGCCCCGGCGAGCACGGCTCGACCTTCGGCGGCAACCCGCTGGCGTGCGCGGTCGGTCTGGAGGTCATCGCGATGCTGCGCACCGGTGAGTACCAGCAGCGGGCGACCGAGCTCGGTGAGCACCTGCACCACGAGCTGGGGCTGCTGGCCGGCACCGGCGCGGTCGAGGCGGTGCGCGGGCGCGGCCTGTGGGCGGGTGTCGACATCAACCCGTCGTACGGGACGGGGCGGCAGATCTCCGAGCAGCTCATGGACCGGGGCGTCCTGGTCAAGGACACCCATGGCTCGACGATCCGGATCGCCCCGCCGCTGGTGATCAGCAAGGAGGACCTGGACTGGGGGCTCGACCAGCTGCGGGCGGTGCTGGCGCGGGAGTAGTCCCGGGCGGGTCATGCGGGGCTCGGTCGGCCACCGGCACAACCGGCTTCTGCGGCAGGGCCGTTGACAAGGTCGATGGTCCAGACCAATGATGCGGCCATGCCGAGACCCCGCACAGCGCGCATCGCCTCCGTGGCCCGCGCCGCCTTCGCCCTGCTCGTTCCCCTGCTGGTGCTCGCCGGGCCGGCCGGGCCCGCGCGGGCGGACTGGCCCGAGCCGGTGCCCGTAGTCACGCATGTCCGGACCGACAAGCCGATCGTCTTCATCACCATCGACGACGGCTGGAACCACGACCCGGCCGCGCAGCGGCTGCTGCTCGAACGGCAGGTGCCGGCCTCACTGTTCGTGCTGCCGGGGGCGTACTCGTACGACGCCGGGTACTTCCGGACGCTCCTCGACCACGGGCCTTCGCGGATCGAGAACCACACGGTCGACCACCCGAACCTGACGACGCTCGACGCGGCGGGCCAGCGGGCGCAGCTGTGCGGGGCGCGGGACGCGCACCTCGCACAGTTCGGGGACGGGCCCCGGCTGGCCCGTCCGCCGTACGGGGCGTACGACGACACCACCCGGACCATGGCCCGGGCCTGCGGGGCCAAGGCCCTGGTGACCTGGACGTACGACCTCACGACCTGGGGGCAGTGGACGCCGCCGACGCCCGAGTTGAAGGCCGGGGACATCGTGCTGCTGCACTTCAACGACACGGTGACGGCCGACCTGACGCGGGTGCTGGCGGCGGCCGACGCGGCGGGGCTGAAGCCCGCGCCGCTGCGCGACTACATCGCCGAGTAGCCGCCTGCCGGCCCCCGCTAGCGGATCACGTGCGGGATGAAGCGCGCGTACTCGTCCGTGACCGGCCCGGCCGACTCGCGGATGCCCAGGCCCGCCGCCTCGTCCTCGACGACCCAGGCGCCGAGGACGACCCGGTTCCCGTCGAAGTCCGGGAGCGGGGAGAGGGCCTGGTAGCAGGCGGGTTCGTCGCGCAGGACGGGCGGCGCGCCCGGGGTGTGGATCTCGACCCCGGCGCCCTCCCGGCCGAGCAGCGGCTTGGAGACGTATCCGCAGGTGTGCGCCAGCTCGCGCGGGCCGTCCAGATACGCCGGGAGCAGGTTCGGATGGCCGGGGAACAGCTCCCACAGGACGGCGAGCAGCGCCTTGTTGGAGAGCAGCATCTTCCAGGCGGGCTCGATCCAGCAGGTGCTGCCGGTGCCGCCGCCGTTGTCCAGGGTCTCCAGGACGTGCGGGGCGAACCGGTCCGTGGTCAGCCATTCCCACGGGTACAGCTTGAAGCAGCTGCGGATGAACCGGAGGCGGTCGTCGACGAAACGGCCGGTCAGACCGTCCCAGCCGATCCGCTCCACCGACAGCGCCGCCGTCTCGATGCCCGCCTGCTCCGCCGTCTCGCGCAGATACGCGACGGTCATCAGGTCCTCGCCGAGCTCGTCGTCGTCCGAGTGGGCGAAGTGGAGCGGGCCGGGCGGGAGCAGCGGGGCCTGCCGCTTCCAGGCGGCGATCAGACGCTCGTGGAGCGAGTTCCACTGGTCGGCGCCGGGGAAGCGCTCCTCCATCCAGAACCACTGCGGGCTCGCGGCCTCGACCAGCGAGGTGGGGGTGTCGGCGTTGTACTCCAGCATCTTGGCCGGGCCCATACCGTCGTAACGAAGGTCGAAGCGGCCGTAGATCGACGGGAGTTCGGAGCGTCGGTGCCAGGATTCGGCCACCCGGGCGGCGAGGCGCGGGTCGGTGATGCCGAGGTCGGCGAAACGGTTCCGCTCGACGATGTGCGCGGCCGCCGCCAGGCACATCCCGTGCAGCTCCTCGACGACCTCCTCCAGCGCCTCGACCTCGGGGAGCGTGAAGGAGTAGTACGCGCTCTCGTCCCAGTACGGGCGCAGCGAGCCGTCCGGGTAGCGGGTCAGGGGGTAGATCAGGCCCTGGGCCTCGACGGTCTGCTGCCAGCCGGGGCGCGGGTCGATGCGGTGCCGCTGCATCGGTCAGCCGCCGCCCGAGCCCGAGTGGCCGCCGAAGCCGCCCCGGTCGACGCCGCCGGAGGAGCCGGAGGAGGCGGCGGAACCCGAGGTACCGGAGGAGCTGGATCCGGAGCCGGAGCCGGACCTGAAGGAGCCGCCGTAGACGATGCCGTTGCGGACGTAGCCGCCGTAGTAGTACGAGCCGTTGCCGCCGCTCTTGCACTCGTACTTGGGGAGTTCCTTGTGCGAGACGGGGTCGACGCAGCGGCGGTCCGGCTCGTGGGAGCAGGCCGCCAGCGTGGCGGCGAGCACCCCCATGCCGCCAAGCACCACCGTTGTGGACCGGAATCTGCGCATGTGCGGGCCTCCCCCTCGTGATCTCGTACGTATGTCTGGGACGTGATCCGGCCACACCCTAGTTCCCGGCCGTCCGGGAAGCGGAATCCGTTCGCTCCAGCCCCCTGAACTGCCGTCCACTACAGTCCGTCTGTGCTCTTTGGGATGATCTGCGCGCTGGGGTCGGCGGTCTGCTACGGCACCGCGACCGTTCTGCAGGCCGTCGCGGCGCGGGCGGCGTCGGCCTCGGGGTCCGGGGATGCCGGGGTCGATCCCGCGCTGCTGCTGCGGGCGGTGCGGCAGTGGCGTTACGTCGCCGGGCTCGGGCTCGACGGGCTCGGCTTCGTCCTCCAGATCGTGGCGCTGCGGGCGGTCCCGATCTACGCGGTCGGGGCGGCGCTCGCCGCGTCGCTCGCGGTGACGGCGGTGGTCGCGGCGCGGGTGCTCGGGGTGCGGCTGTCCGGTACGGAGTGGGCGGCCGTCGGGGTGGTCTGCGCCGGTCTCGCGATGCTGGGGCTCGCCTCCGGCGAGGAGGGCCACGAGGACGGGCCCGCCGCGCTGCCCTGGGCGCTGCTGGCGGTCGCGGCCGCGATCCTGCTGGCCGGGGCGGTCGCCGGGCGGCTGCCGGGACGGGCGCGGGCGCTGGTGCTCGGGCTGGGGGCGGGGTGCGGGTTCGGGGTGGTGGAGGTCGCGGTGCGGCTCATCGACTCCTTCGACCTCGCCGATCCGGCGCTGTACGCGTTGCTGCTGGGCGGGGGCGCGGCGTTCCTGCTGCTGACGTCGGCGCTCCAGCGGGGTTCGGTGACGACGGCCACGGCCGGGATGGTGCTGGGCGAGACGATCGGCCCGGCGCTGGCGGGGGTGGTGTGGCTGGGCGACCACACACGCCCCGGCCTGGGGTGGCTGGCGGTGTCGGGGTTCGCGGTGGCCGTGGCAGGCGCGTTGGCGCTGGCGCGGTTCGGGGAGGCGCCGGTGGAAGTGGACGCGGTGTAGTGGCCCGGGGCTGCGCCCCGGCCCCCGGCCCCCCTTCGTCTGCGGACCGTGCTGGGTTGCTCGCGCCCACGCGGCGGAGCCGCAAGTGTCACAGCCCCGCGCCCCTAAATGCGCCCCTGCGGGGCGATCCCCACGGCACCCCCGACGGACCCCACCCCCCAGGGGCGCGGGGAACTGCGCGCCCAGTCGGGGACGGCCCGCAGACGAACTCCGGGCAAGAAAGGGGCGCGGGGAACTGCGCGACCAGCCACCCACGGTCCGCAGCCGAACGAAGCGGGGTGCAGGGGCCGCAGGCCCCGCAGACGGGGTCCGGGGGCGCAGCCCCCGGGAGACCACCTCAGCCCCCACCGCCCTACGGCAACACCCTGCACAGCGCATCCAGCGCCCCCGCCCACCCACTCTCCGTCGGCGCCGCATACCCCACGACCAGCGCGTCCCGCGCCGTCCGCGTGCGCGGGTGGCGGAAGGCCGAGAGGCCCTGGAGGGCCAGGCCCTGCCAGGCCGCGGCCTGGATCACCGCGCGCTCGGTGCCGGGCGGGAGCTCCAGCACCGCGTGGAGCCCCGCCGCGATCCCACTCACCCGCACCTCCGGCGCACGCGCCGCCAGCGCCGCCACCAGCTGGTCCCGGCGGCGCCGGTAGCGCAGGCGCATCCCGCGCACATGGCGGTCGTACGCCCCCGAGGACACGAACTCCGCCAGCGTCAGCTGTTCCAGCGCGCCGCAGGACCAGTCCACGTCCCCCTTCGCCTCCGCCACCTCCCCCGCCAGCCGCTCCGGCAGCACCATCCACGCCAGCCGCAGCCCGGGCGCCAGCGACTTGCTGGCCGTGCCGAGGTAGACGACGTGGTCGGGGTCCAGTCCCTGGAGCGCGCCCACGGGCTGGCGGTCGTAGCGGAACTCGCCGTCGTAGTCGTCCTCCAGGATGAGCCCGTCCGTGGCCCGGGCCCAGTCGACGACCTCGGCGCGCCGGTCCGGCGGCAGCGCGACCCCTACCGGGAACTGGTGCGCGGGGGTCAGCAGCACCGCCCCCAGCCCCTTCGCCGCCCCCAAGTCGGCCGTCAGCGTGCCGTGTTCGTCGAAGGGGAGCGGCGGGGTGCGCAGGCCCGCCCGGGTCAGCAGGTTCCGGTGCACGTCCAGGCCGTACGACTCGACGCCCACCTCCCGCACCCGGCGCGCCCGCAGCACCCGCCCCAGCAGCATCAGGCCGTGCACGAAGCCCGCGCAGACGACGATCCGCTCGGGGTCCGCGTGGACCCCGCGCGCCCGGGCCAGATAGTCGGCCAGGACCGTGCGCAGCTCGATGCGGCCGCGCGGGTCGCCGTAGCCGAAGGCCTCGTGGGGCGCGGCCGTCAGCGCCCGCCGGGACGCCTTCAGCCACTCGGCACGCGGGAAGGACGCCAGATCGGGGCTGCCCGCGATCAGGCTGTACGCCGGGGTGCGGCGCGCCGACTGCCGGGGGCCGGTCGGCTGGGGGCGGCGCGGCGCGGTCCGCTGGGCGACCCGGGTCCCGGAGCCCTGGCGGGCGGTGAGCCAGCCCTCGGCGACGAGTTCGGCGTACGCGTCGGCCACCGTGTTGCGCGCGATGCCCAGGTCGGCGGCGAGCGAGCGCGACGAGGGCAGCCGGGCGCCGGGGGCGAGCCGGCCGCCGCGTACCGCCTCGCGCAGCGCGTCCATGAGGCCGGCCCGCAGCCCTCCCGCGCCCACCTCCACATGGAGGTCGACACCGAAGACTTCGGCCGGAGTTCCGGAAGAAGTGGCCCAGGATTCCACCATGAAAATGGACCATACCCGTGTGACATGTGCGGCGTACCGTCACTGCCATGACGACGAACGGGAACACGGTGGGCGAGAGCGACGAGGGCAAGGACGGCAAGGAAGCGCCTTACGCGGCCGAGCAGGCCCCCCGGCTGCACTGGGCCAAGGCCGCCCCCGAGGTCTACAAGGCCATGGTCAAGCTGGAGGCCGCGGCCGGGCGCGGGGTCGACCCGGTGATCCACGAGCTGGTCAAGATCCGTGCCTCGCAGCTCAACCACTGCGCGTTCTGCCTCGACATGCACACCAAGGACGCGCTCGCGGCGGGCGAGTCGGTGGAGCGGATCGTGCAGCTCAGCGCCTGGGAGGAGTCCCAGCACTTCTACACCGAGAAGGAGCTGGCGGCGATCGAGCTGACCGAGGCGATCACCGTCCTCACCGACGGCTTCGTGCCGGACGAGGTGTACGCGAAGGCGGCCGCGCAGTTCGACGCGACCGAGCTGGGCCATCTGATCGCCGCGATCACGGTGATCAACGCCTGGAACCGCTTCGGCGTCACCACCCGGATGACCCCGGGCCACTACACCCCGGGGATGTACAAGTGACGGCCCGCGCCTGGCAGGTTCCGCAGGAGGTCTACCGGGCGCTGGCGGGCGTGAGCGCGGCCGCCAAGAAGGCGCTCGACCCGACCCTGACGGAGCTGGTCATGGTCCGCGCCTCGCAGCTCAACCACTGCGCGTTCTGCCTCGACATGCACCTCGACCTCGCGCGCGACCACGGCGAGACCGAGGGACGGCTCGATCTCGTCGCGGCCTGGCACGAAGCGGGCGACCGCTTCAGCGAGCGGGAGCGCGCGGCCCTCGCCCTCACCGAGGGCATAACGGTCCTGACCGACGGTTTCGTTCCCGACGAGCTGTACGCGCAGGCGGCCAAGCACTTCGACGAGACCCAACTGGCCCATCTCATCGCCGCGATCACCGCCATCAACAGCTGGAACCGGCTGATGGTGGCCCGCCGCACCGCACCCGGAGAGACCGAATGGCACAGCTGACCCCCGTCGCCTCCTTCCGCGCCCTGCACCACGGGCGCACCCCGGGCGACCCCCTGATCCTGCCCGGCCCGTGGGACGCGGGCAGCGCCCGGGCCTTCGAGGAGGCCGGCTTCGAAGCGCTCGCCACGCCGAGCGCGGGGGTCGCCGCCTCGCTGGGTTACGCGGACGGCGAGACACCCGGGGACGAGATGTTCGCGGCGGTCGCCCGGATCGTCCGGGCCGTCTCCGTGCCCGTCTCGGCGGACGTCGAGGGCGGCTACGGCCTCGCCCCCAAGGAGCTGGTGGCCCGGCTGCTCGACACCGGCGCGGTCGGCTGCAACCTGGAGGACTCGGCCGACGGCGCCCTCAAGGACCCGGCACGGCACGCCGACTGGCTGGCGGAGGTGCGCGCGGAGGCCGGGAACCGGCTCTTCATCAACGCGCGCGTGGACACGTACATCGAGGGCGTCACCGACCTGGACGAGACGATCGCGCGGGCGCGCGCGTATGTGGCGACGGGCGCCGACTGCGTCTACCCGTACGGGGCGCCCGCCGACCATCTGCCGAAGATCGCCGCCGCCGTGCCGGCCCCGGTCAACCAGGTCGCGCTCGCGGACGGCCCGACCCCGCGCCGCCTGGGCGAACTGGGCGCCTCCCGCGTCACGTTCGGCCCCGGTCTCCAGCGCCGCGCGATGAAGGCGGTACGGGAGATCGCGGAGCAGCTGCACGCGGGCTGAGCCCGAACCCCCTCTCAGTTCGGCGTGAACGTGCCGAGCACCTTGTTCAGGACGCCGAGCTGGGCGGGCCAGTCCTCGTCGGGGCCGTACACGAGCACGGTGTACGGCACCCCGTTCGCGGCGACGAAAGAGCGGGCGATGCCCTGGATGCGGTCGGTCTGGACGGTGCGGTTGTACGCGTAGACCAGCTCGGCCGCGTCCGTGGTGGTCACCTCGGTCATCCGGCGCAGCGAGATCTCGTCGTACCCGCGGTTGAAGGCGAGGTTGTGCGAAGTGATGCGCAGGGCCTCGTACGGGGTGATGCCGGGTTCGGTGAGGCGGAACATCTGGAGCAGATACCGCTGGTCGGGCGAGCGGTAGAGGGCGCTGCTGCGCTCCTCGGTGCGGGTCCAGGTGGCCGGTACGGCGACGCTCCAGCCGAGGGGATCCTCCACCCGGCGGAAGCCGTCGGGCACGGCTGCGGTGCTCGTATCGGGCGACCCGCTGTCGGTGGGCGTCTCCGTGGGCGTCTCGGAGGGCGTCCCGGTGGGCGTGTCCGTGGCCGTGTCCGTCGCGCTGTCCGTCGGTGTCCCGGAGTCGCTCCCCGGCACCGACGCGGAGGAGGAGGCGCGCGCCGTTCCCCCGCTCCCGTCGTCCCGGCCCCACATCAGCCAGCCGCCCGCCAGCCCGCCCGCGAGGACGGCGGTCGCGACCGCCGCCACGATCGCCCGCTGTCTGCGCCGCCCCGGGTCCACCGGCGGCGCGTACGGGGGCGGGTGCGCCGGATCGCGCGGCAGCTCGTACGCCCCCTGGGTCTCCGCGTCGTGGTACGCCCCCGGCGGCGGCCCGGACGCCGGGCTCAGCCAGGGCGGCGCGACGTACGGCGGTTCCGGCGGCGGCCCGAACATCGGCGGCGACGGGGGTGGGCCCGCGGGCCGATCCGGTGGCCGGGGAGCCGCCCCGGCGCCCCGGCGCGGCGGCGGCTCGTCCTGTTCCCAGCTCTGCGTCTCGTCGTTCCAGTGGGCGCCCCCACCGCTTCGTGCGCTCATGGCTCAGCCGCCCAGGAGCGTGGCGACCGTCCGGCCGACGGCGGCCGCCGAGGCGAGGACGCCCGTGAAACCCTCCGCGTCGGCGAGCGCCTGGCGCAGCCGGGCCAGCCGCCCCGGGCTCGCCGCGCCCGCCGAGGCGATCTCGGCCTCCGCGTCGGCCGCCGCGCCGTCCAGCGCCCGGGTGCGCTCGCCCGCGACGACCCGGGCGAGGTCGGTGCGCAACTCCCTTATCGCTTCGAGGAGTTCTGCCTGTACGGGGTCGTCCGGCGCGCCGCCCTGATGGTTGGTCACGGTGTTGTGGTCGCCGATGGCCATCGCGCCCACCACACTGCCGATGCTGATCCCGCCGGGCCGCTTGTCCTGCCCGTCATCCGTTGCCACGTCCGTCTCCCGTTCTCGCGCTGTCCGTTCGATTGATCACCGTGTTGCGGTTGCCGATCGCGATGGCACCCTTGGCGGTCTCGATGAACGTCGCCCCCTCGGCGACGTTGACGATCTTCTGGACGAACTCGTCCGTCTCCCAGCCCGCCTCCTGGAGCGCGAGCCGCACGCCGTTGGCCACCCGGTCCTGGATCGACTTCAGATAGCGGCTGACGTCCATCTCCTGGAAGAGCGAGGCGTCGGTCTCGGCGCCGAGCTCGCGCACCGCTCTGCTGGGCCCCTCCGGCAGCGCCCTGCCGTAGCCGCCGGTGGCCAGGCGCCACAGCGCGGCGATCCCGTGCCCCAGCGTCACCAGCGCCTGCGATCCGGCGCCCGGGGTGTGGGCGAGCGCCCAGGCGGCCTTGCCGAAGCGGCTGTTGCGGCGGTAGCGCAGGGCGACCCGGTCGGCGTCCTCGTACGCCCGCTTGACCGGCCGCAGCACATGCGGGGCGACCTCCAGCATCAGCATGCCGCCCTGGGTGTGGACGCGTACGTAGACGGTGGTGACGATCCCCTCGCCCCAGCCCCCGACCCGGATCCGCAGGAAGTGGCGGCGGGTCTCGCCGCCCTCCTCGATCGCGCGGGCGCGGTGGTCCGCGAACGCCTGCCGGGTGTACGGCGCGTCGGCGCGCGACGGCAGGCCCTCCACCGGCAGGAACACGATCTCGTCGAGCTCCAGGTCGCGCAGCCGGTCCCGGACCGCCGCCGCCAGCTCCGGCGAGCCGTGCGGGGAGGGCACGCGCAGCGCCTCCAGTAGCGGGACGATCCGGCGCAGGATCGCGCTGTTGTCGAGCGGGTCCGGCTCCCGGTCCTTGCCCGGCCGCAGTTCGACCGAGAGGGACCACGGCTCGTACGGGGCTCCGGCCCCGCAGAACGGCGAACTCACGTGGTAGAGCACCAGCGGCGCGTGCTGCTCGGCCCGGATGCGCCGGGAGAGCCGCTGGAAGCGGAACCCCTCGTCCGCCTCCGCCGGATCGGCGGCCGCCTCCCCGAAACGGGACCGCGAGAGGTCCTCGGTGAGCGCCTTGGTGAGCTGGCCGTGCCGCATGCCGACGGCCCACGCGAGGATCAGCGGCATCACCAGGGTGACCCATGCCTCGATGCGGCCCGCGCCCGCCGCGTGTTCGCCGACCGGTTCCGGGACCCCGGCCAGGTCCGGCGCGCCGCCCCGCACGGCGGGCACCAGGAGCACCCACATGACCCAGACGAAGAACGCCCACCCGCCGATGCGCAGGCACCAGGATGCCGCCCGGCGGATCCAGGTGGTCCGCGTGCCCGCCCTCCTGACCGTCGAGGCGAGGGTGAGGAGCTGGAACGCGGGCAGGTAGTAGAAGATCATCCACCGGGTGAGCGGCACCGCCACGATCCACAGCAGCACGATGGCGGCGGACCAGCCGAGTTCCAGGCGCCGGGCGCGCAGGGCGTGCGCGAGCACGCGCGCCGCGTCGATGCCGAGCGAGGGGGCGGCGATGCGCTCCTCGTGGACGTACAGCTCGTCGATGACGGCGTCACGGAAGGCCGCGTCCTGGTACGTGCCGGCGCACAGCAGCCGGGTGGCCTCGCTCGCGCCGGGCGCCCTCGGACCGGCCCGGCCGTCGGGCCCGGGAGGGCCCGGCTGCTGCGGCAGGTAGGTCTGCGTCAACGGTCCCCCCGATGAGCGAACTCCCCACGCGCACAGGCGAGTTGCCTGTGACGGAGGCCACAGCGTAGAGGAGGCGCACCCTCCGTGTCGTACGCCAAAAAGACCACCCCCGGCGGCCTGGTGGGGCTGCCGGGGGTGATGGGTGAGCCGAGGCTCGGAGTTACTGGATGGCCGGGCTCAGATGAGGCCGAGCTCGCGGACCGCGTCGCGCGCCGATCCTTGATGACCCCGCTCGCACTGCTCGGCCCCGGGGGGCCTCACAGGCTTCGTGGGGTCGGCCGGCCTCCGGCCGGCACGTGCCGGGCTCAGATGAGGCCGAGCTCGCGGACCGCGTCGCGCTCTTCCTTGAGCTCCTGCACCGACGCGTCGATGCGGGCGCGGGAGAAGTCGTTGATCTCCAGGCCCTGGACGATCTCGTACTTGCCGTCCTTGACCGTGACCGGGAAGGAGGAGATGAGGCCCTCGGGGACGCCGTAGGAGCCGTCCGACGGGATGCCCATGGAGGTCCAGTCGCCCTCGGCGGTGCCGTTGACCCACGTGTACACGTGGTCGATGGCGGCGTTGGCGGCGGAGGCGGCCGAGGACGCGCCACGGGCCTCGATGATCGCGGCGCCGCGCTTGGCGACGGTCGGGATGAAGGTGTCGGCCAGCCACGCCTCGTCGTTGACGAGCTCGGCGGCGTTCTTGCCGGCGACCTCGGCGTGGAAGACGTCCGGGTACTGGGTGGCCGAGTGGTTGCCCCAGATCGTCAGACGCTTGATGTCCGAGACGGCCGCGCCGGTCTTCTTCGCGAGCTGCGAGATCGCCCGGTTGTGGTCGAGGCGGGTCATCGCGGTGAAGCGCTCGGCCGGGACGTCCGGGGCCGCCGCCTGCGCGATGAGCGCGTTGGTGTTGGCCGGGTTGCCGACGACGAGGACCTTGATGTCGTCCGCCGCGTTGTCGTTGATGGCCTTGCCCTGCGGCTTGAAGATGCCGCCGTTGGCGGAGAGCAGGTCGCCGCGCTCCATGCCGGCGGTGCGCGGGCGGGCGCCGACCAGGAGGGCGACGTTGGCGCCGTCGAACGCCTTGTTGGCGTCGTCGGTGATCTCGATGCCGCGCAGCAGCGGGAAGGCGCAGTCGTCGAGCTCCATGGCGGTGCCCTCGGCGGCCTTCAGGCCCTGCGGGATCTCCAGGAGACGGAGGTTGACCGGCACATCCGCGCCGAGCAGGTGACCGGAGGCGATACGGAAGAGCAGCGCGTAGCCGATCTGTCCGGCCGCGCCGGTGACGGTGACATTCACGGGAGTGCGGGTCATGGCGATCTCCGTTTAGAACAGCAGGTGGTGGGGGGTGGCCCCTAGTTCCGGCTATCTCTTCACGTCAAGGTCCGGCTCGGCGCTCCCCCGGGCTCACCAGGGGGGAACCCGAACTGAATCTTGACGTGAAGAGATATCCAGCGGTCAGGCTATCCGACCCCGGCCACCTCGAACCCCCACCCCCCTGTGGGACGCCTCACCCCGTCCTCCGGCCGGGTCACTGCCGTACGGTGCAGCCCTTCTTGCCGGAGACGAGCGTGGCGCACGCCTTCGCCGACTCCGGGCCGTCCACCGCGAGCATCTTGGTGTACGCCTCCTTGTCCGCGTCCACCGTCCCGGACCCGCCCGCCGTGGTGCCCGCGCCGATCGTCACCTTGTCGCCGGGCGCGGCCTGCTGGATGCGGGCCCAGGCGGCCTGGCAGGTCTGGCTGTAGCGGACCTGGACCAGCGCGGCGCCGATCTTCGCGGACGACACGGTCTTGGCGAACGCGCCGCCGCACCCCATCACTTCCGGGTCCTGGCCGGTGCAGCTGTCGCGTACGCACTTCACGCCCGCGGGCAGCGAGGGCGCGGAGGTGGTGGGGGTGACCGACGGCTTCGGGGCCGCCGTGTCGTCGCCGCCACCCAGATCGGTGAGCAGCACGGCCGCGGCGATGACGAGCAGGGCGCCGACGACGCCCGCCACGAACATCATCAGTCTGCGCCGCCCGCCGGTCCCGGGGCCGCCCCCGCCGCCCGGACCCCGGTCCGGGCCCTGCGGCGGCACGCGTCGGCCCGCGCCCGGCTCGGCCATGGGGACACCGAGCCCGGACGGCCGGGGCGCGGCCGGCAGCGGCTCGGCGGCGCGCTGGGCCACCGGGGTCTGCGGCCCGCCGCCCCCGGGGGCCGGGCCGAACTCGCCGAGCGCCGCCCGCGCCTGGGATATCCGGATCTGCTCCATCGTCAGGTCGTGGCGCATCTCGGCGCGGCTCCAGGCGCGCTCCGCGAGCTCCCACATGGTGGTCAGATGGATGGGATTGGTGCCGGTGACCTCGGCGAGCGCGACGATCGCGCCCTTGGGCGCGAGCAGCCGCCCGCCCAGATAGCGCTCCCACGATGTCTTGCTGTACCCGGTGCGGTCGGCGACCGCCGCCAGGCTCAGTCCGCTGCGGTCGACCAGCCTGCGCAGCTGGCTCGCGAACTCCCTCACCTGCGGGTCGAGTTCCTCCGGCAGCGCCTTCCAGCGAGGCATGTGCTTCCCCCTTGTCCCCCCATACGTGCCCGATGTGCCCCCGAGACCGGTGCCGCCCCCAACACACCCTTGGCCCCTGTTCCGCCCCCATCCTCCCATCGGCGGGGGGTGCCGTCACCAAGGCCCCCGTCGGCCGGGGCCGGCTGTTGCCCGACGCACACACAGTTGCGGAACGGTCACCTCCGCGCCACAGGCCTCCGGTTTCCCTTGTAGCGACCTTGGCGCGTCCATGACTCTTACGTCCACGGGGGACAGACGGCGCCCGTCGTCCCACGGGGGAGAGGACGGGCGCCGTTCTGTTTTACGTACGGGTGTACGCGCCGGGGCGCGCGGGCGTTCACCCGCGCCCCGCGCCACGCTCAGCGCACGGTGAACCGGACCGCGTCCTCCAGGAACGGGATGTCCAGCCACGGCCGGGGCTGCGCCACCAGCGCGAGCAGCACGATCAGCACGCCGATCACGCCGTACGTGGTGATGTCGGTGAACCGGGAGCGCACCGCGAGCATGCCCACCGACGGCAGCATCCAGCGCAGCACACCGCCCGCCAGCAGGGCCAGGCCGATCACGATCAGCCCGACCCGGAACAGGTCCACGGAGACGAGCAGCAGCCCGAGCCCGGTCGACCCGAGCACGGTCAGCAGCGGCCACTGGCGCGCGGGCGCGGGCGAGGCCCCGGAGGCGGCCCGCCCGCCGCCCTCGGGCCGAGCGGTGTCCCGCGTGACCGAGGGGAAGCGCCGGGAGGCCTTGCGGGGAGCGGGAGTGGCTGCGGCCACGGCCCCGTTCGGGGAGGACCCGTTCGGGGAGGCCCCGGCCGGGCCGCCGTGGCCGCTCGTGGCGGGCCCGGCCCCGTTCAGGGCCGGCCCGGCCCCCGGGGACGGCTGGGCGCCGCTCGGCGGCGGCTCCGCGGGGTCGCCCCCGCCGGTGCCGCCGTCCCCCGTACTCGTATCGGCGTCCATGCCTCGGTCCCTTCCGGTCAGCTCGCGGCCACGCCGCGCTCCGCCGCTTCCACGACGTTCACCAGCAGCTGGGCGCGGGTCATCGGACCGACGCCGCCGGGGTTCGGGGAGATCCAGCCCGCCACCTCGGTGACACCGGGGTGCACATCGCCGAGGATCCTGCCGTTCTCGTCACGGCTGACGCCGACGTCGAGGACGGCCGCGCCCGGCTTGACGTCCTCGGGCTTGACCAGGTGCGGCACCCCGGCGGCGGCCACGATGATGTCGGCCCGGCGCAGATGGGCGGCGAGGTCGCGGGTGCCGGTGTGGCACTGCGTCACCGTGGCGTTCTCGGAGCGGCGGGTCAGCAGCAGCGGCATCGGGCGCCCGATGGTGACACCGCGGCCGATCACCACGACCTCGGCGCCGTTGATCTCCACACCGTGCTTGCGCAGCAGCTGGATGATCCCGTACGGCGTGCAGGGCAGCGGGCCCGGCTCGTTGAGCACCAGGCGGCCGAGGTTGGTCGGGTGCAGCCCGTCCGCGTCCTTGGCCGGATCCATCAGGGTCAGGATGCGGTTCTCGTCGATGCCCTTGGGGAGCGGGAGTTGGACGATGTAGCCGGTGCACTCCGGGTCCTCGTTCAGCTCCCGGACGACCGCCTCGATCTCCTCCTGCGTGGCGGTGGCGGGCAGTTCGCGCTGGATGGACGCGATGCCCACCTGCGCGCAGTCGCGGTGCTTGCCCGCCACGTACTTCTGGCTGGCGGGGTCCTCACCGACCAGGACGGTGCCGAGACCGGGGTGGATGCCCCTCTCCTTGAGGGCCGCCACGCGGACGGCCAGATCGGACTTGATCGCTGCGGCGGTGGCCTTGCCATCGAGAATCTGGGCGGTCATGTTTCCCATTCTTCCAGGGCGACTCATGATCGCCCAAGTTGCACTTGCACAACACATCCAGCTTCCGGCTGGACAAACTTATGTCTCGTTTAGAACGATGATCCGTGCAGTACCGCGGGCAGTGCCGGGGGGCGAACCGCTCACACATCACCTTTCCTCCGCTCGGGCCGCGTCGTCCCCGCACGGAACAACGGAGGAATCCCGCCATGAGCTTCGGCGACCCGAACAACCCGTACGGCCAGGCACCCCCGCCGCCGCAGGCGCCGCCCGGCTACGGCTACCCGGCCGCCCCCCAGGGCGTGCCCCCGCAGCAGGCGTACGGCTACCCGCAGCAGCAGCCGGGCTACCCGGCCTACCCCGGCGGCATGATGATGGCGCCGCAGATGCCGGGCCTGATGCAGACCGCCCGCGTCCTGCTGTTCATCGTGGGCGCCGTCCAGGTGCTGATCGGCATCGTGTTCCTCTTCATCGGCGCCGCGGCCAACGACGTGTCGAACAAGTCGGACGACACCTTCGGTGACACCCCGTTCGGTGACATCGGCCACGCCGCCGCCGGGATCATGGTCGTCGTCGCGCTGCTCTTCCTCGGCCTGTCCGCGCTGTCGATCACGCTCGGCGTACGGCTGTCGAGGGGCCGCCAGGGCGTCCGCATCACGACGATGGTCTACGGCATCCTGGGCGCCGTGGTCGGCGTGCTCGCCCTGGTCGGGTCCGCCAACAACGACTCCTCGGGCGGGCTGATCTGGGCGCTCCTGTGGATCTCCTTCGGCGGCATCATGGCGGCGGCCATGATGACCCGGGACGGCAGCGCCTGGTTCAACCGCCCGCGCTACTGAACCACTTCGCGAAAGGCCGCACCCCGCACCCGGGGTGCGGCCTTTCGCGTATGCGATCAGTGGAAGAAGTGGCGCGTGCCGGTGAAGTACATCGTCACGCCCGCCTTCTTCGCGGCCTCGACCACCAGCTCGTCGCGGACCGAACCGCCCGGCTGCACGACCGCCTTCACGCCCGCGGCGGTCAGGATCTCCAGACCGTCGGGGAACGGGAAGAACGCGTCCGAGGCGGCGTACGAGCCCCGCGCGCGCTCCTCGCCGGCCCGCTCCACGGCCAGCTTGGCCGAGTCGACGCGGTTGACCTGGCCCATGCCGACGCCGACCGAGGCGCCGTCCTTGGCGAGCAGGATGGCGTTGGACTTGACCGCCCGGCACGCCTTCCAGGCGAACACCAGCTCCTTCAGCTCGGCCTCGGAGAGCGCCTCGCCGGTGGCCAGCGTCCAGTTCGCCGGGTCGTCCCCCTCGGCCTGGAACACGTCGGTCTGCTGGAGCACGGCGCCGCCCGAGACCGGCTTGAGGTCGCCGGGCTGGTGCGGCGTGCCGTCGACCTTGAGGACACGGATGTTCTTCTTCCGCGCCAGGACCTCGACCGCGCCGTCCTCGTACGCCGGGGCCGCGATGACCTCGGTGAAGATCTCCGCGACCTGCTCGGCCATGGCCACCGTCACCGGGCGGTTGACCGCGATGACCCCGCCGAAGGCGGACAGCGGGTCGCACTCGTGGGCCTTGCGGTGGGCGGCGGCGAGGTCGGCGTCGACCGCGATGCCGCACGGGTTGGCGTGCTTGATGATCGCGACACAGGGCTCGTCGTGGTCGTAGGCGGCGCGCCGGGCCGCCTCGGTGTCCACGTAGTTGTTGAAGGACATCTCCTTGCCGTGCAGCTGCTCGGCGTTGGCGATGCCGCCCGGCTGCCCGTCCGTGTAGAGAGCGGCGGCCTGGTGCGGGTTCTCGCCGTAGCGCAGGGTGGACTTGCGCTCCCAGGTCCCGCCGAGGAAGCCGGGCAGCGCGGCGCCGTCCTCCGGCGCGTACACGTTGGTCATCCAGGAGGCCACGGCCACGTCGTACGCGGCGGTGTGCTGAAACGCTTCGGCGGCCAGACGCTTGCGGGCGTCCAGGTCGAAGCCGCCGCTCTCGACGGCCGCGAGCACGTCCGCGTACCGCTCGGGGCTGGTGACGACGGCCACCGACGGGTGGTTCTTGGCGGCGGCCCGGACCATCGAGGGCCCGCCGATGTCGATCTGCTCGACGCACTCGTCGGCGGAGGCGCCCGAGGCGACGGTCTCCTTGAACGGGTACAGGTTCACCACGACGAGCTGGAACGGCTCGACGCCGAGCTCCGCCAGCTGCTCGCGGTGCGAGTCCAGGCGCAGATCGGCGAGGATCCCGGCGTGCACGCGCGGGTGCAGCGTCTTGACCCGGCCGTCCAGGCACTCGGGGAAGCCGGTCAGCTCCTCGACCTTGGTGACGGGCACCCCGGCGGCCGCGATGCGCCCGGCCGTCGACCCGGTGGACACCAGCTCGACCCCGGCCGCGTGCAGCCCCCGGGCCAGCTCCTCAAGACCACTCTTGTCATAGACGCTGACCAGCGCGCGACGGATCTCCCGCTTGCTACTCACGGCAACAGAACCTTTCGTCCCTCAATGCGATATCCGTCGCGGGCCAGCCGCCCCACGACGTCGACGAGCAGCCTTCGCTCGACTTCCTTGATGCGCTCGTGGAGCGCGTCCTCCGTGTCGTCCGCCCGGACCTCGACCACGCCCTGGGCGATGATCGGGCCGGTGTCGACGCCGTCGTCGACGAAGTGGACGGTGCAACCGGTGACCTTGGCGCCGTACGCGAGGGCGTCACGGACGCCGTGGGCGCCGGGAAAACTGGGCAGCAGGGCGGGGTGCGTGTTGACGACCTTCCCGCCGAACCGGGCGAGGAAGTGCTTCCCCACGATCTTCATGAAACCCGCGGACACGACCAGGTCCGGCGCGTACGCTGCGGTGGCCTCGGCGAGCGCGAGGTCCCAGGCGTCCCGGGTGGGGTGATCCTTCACCCGGCAGACAAAGGTGGGCAGACCGGCCTTTTCGGCCCGCTCCAGCCCGGCGATACCGTCCCGGTCGGCCCCCACGGCCACGATCCGCGCGCCGTACCCGTCCGGGTCGGCGGCGATGGCGTCGAGCAGGGCTTGGAGGTTCGTACCGGATCCGGAGACCAGCACGACGAGGCGTGCCGGCGCGGCGGCGGGGGGCGGGGAGGCCACGGCTGGGCCCTTTCTCGCGTACGGGGTGAGGCGTGGTGGGTCTGTGCCGGTGCGTGCGGTCCGCCCCGCCGTGCGGGGCCTGGCGCCCGGTCGGAACACCGCCCGCGACGCACCTTTGTATGGTCGTACGAACGAGTCGCCCCCCTCGATACGGGGAACCCTACGAATGCGCCGACCGTCAGCAACGATACCGGCACACCGAACCGCCCCCACGGGACGGGGGCAGGCCCGGCAGGTAGCGTCTGGGGAGGCGCGGTCCCCGGACGGCGCCGCGACGACGACATGAGCACGGATATGAGCACGCCGGGAGCCCGGCCGGACTCCCGCGCGGGAACCCGCGGGGAGCCGTTCGGCACTCGGCTTGGATGCTCGACGAATGCGACCCCCTTGGCCAGGGGTCCGAGGGGAAGACGTTCACCAGATGCCGGACCGACGCGACCAGCCGTTCGCAGAACGCCAGTCCCCCGCGCAGTCCCCCGCGACGACGGATTCGACGGAGTCTTCGACGGATCCTTCGACGCAGCCGCCGCACGCGGGGAGCGCGCGGGACGCGCGGGGAGAAGGGGAGCGGGGAGAGGGTGCGGGGGGCGCCGGGAGCGCCGAGGGCTCCAAGGGAGGGGGCTCTGCGGGCGGGAACACCGCCGGTGGGGGCTCTGCGGGCGGAGGCACCACCGGGGGTGGCTCCGCTGACGGGGACTCCGCTGGGAAGAGCCCTGCTGGCGGGGCTGCCGGCGGGGGCTCGGACCGGGCGCCCGCCGACGACAACCCGTTCGCGCCGCCGCCGGAGGGTCGGCCGGACCAGCCGTGGCGGCCGCGCCGCCCGGCGGACGGCTCGTCCCCCTGGGGCAGCCAGTGGAGCAGCCGCCAGCCCGGCCCCGGCCAGGGTGGTTTCGGCAACCGCCCCGAGGACCCGGAGCGCGGCTCCGCCCCCGGACCCGGCCAGAACCCGCCGCCGGGCCCCGCCCTGCGCTGGGACCCCACGGACCCGGCCCAGCGCCGGGCGCGCTACGCGCTGCTCTCGGGCATGTGGGCGTTCTTCTTCGCCCTGTTCGACATGACGGAGATCGCGCTGCTGCTCGGCTCGCTGGCGCTGTACTGGGCGATCAGCTCCCTCCGCGCCAAGCCGAAGCCCCCGGAGACGACCCCGGCCCACCCCGCGTCGGCCCCGCCCCCGCCCCCCGCCAAGCCCCAGACGACGGCGGCGGTGACGGGCCTGGTGACGGCGATCCTGTCCCTGTCGATCGTGGCGGCGACGTTCACGATGCAGATCGTGTACCGCGACTACTACACGTGCGTGGACGACGCCCTGACGAAGACGGGCTCCCTGGCGTGCAACGACTTGCTGCCGGATCCGTTGGAGCCGTTGTTCGGGGTGAAGGAGTAGGTGGGGGTGAGGTGTTGAGGGGGCCGGGGCGGGCGGTCGGCGCGGCGCCGAAGGGCTGACGCACGGGGCGGTCGCGACGGAGGATCGCAGGCGGGCCGCAGACGCCGACGGTGGGCGACCCACCACGAGAGGCCCGGGCGTCTCCAACCCCGCTGAACGGGCGGGCGGGTGGGCGGGCGGGCGTGGCTAGTGGGGCGCCGGGGGCTCGTCCTCCGGGGCGGGGAGGGGTGAGCTCTCCGGCCGGGGGTCACCGCCGTCCCCCGACGCAGGCACCTCCGGCGCATCCGGTTCCGCCTGGACCAGCCCGCCCGGCTCCGGCAACACGACGACCTCGGGCCGGTCCTCCGCCCTGGGCGCCACGTCCGCCTTGGGCACCACGTCTGCCTTGGACACCGTGTCCGCCCCAGGCGCCACGTCCACCCCGGGCACCACGTCCCCCGGCGGCACAGTCGCCCCGGGCGCGATGTCCGGCATCAGGCCCCCCGACGCCTCCCGCAGCGCAGCCCACCGCACCTCCCGCGCCCCGCTGTCGTGCCACGACCCCACCGGCAGGAAGTCGTACGGCCCGACCTCCCCCCGCTCCACCACTTCGCCCTTCCGCCGCCGCCGGGCAAGGCGCGACCACCACCGAACCCGAGGCGCATCGGACCCCGCACCCGCCACCGCCTCGCCCCTCCCCCGCCACCACGCGAGGCGCGACCACCGAACCCGAGGCGCATCGGACACCGCATCCACCACCGCCTCGCCCTTCCGGCGCCACCGGACAAAGCGCGACCACCGACCCCCAGGCGCATCGGACGTCACCGCCCTCCCCCACCACCACCGCAGCACCAGCGCCCCCGGCACCCCCACCGCCGCCGTCCACAGCAGCGCCGCCCCGCCCGTGCGCCACCACACCGGGCCCAGCGCCGCCAGGCGTTCCGTGCCCAGGGGGCCGCCCGAGAGCGCGGCCAGGAGCGCGAGCGCCGCTCCGCACGCCGCCGCCCCGTACGCCGCCGTCAGCGCCGTCTCCCCGCGCCCCCACGCCTCCTCCTCGCCCGTCGCCCGCCGCGCCGTCCACCACCCGACCGCCAGCCCGGCCAGCACCGGCAGCACCACCGCCGACCAGCTCGGCCAGCCTCCGCGCGGCTCCGTCGGCAACGCGCTCAGCAGCGGGAAGTGCGGCACCGCGGGCGTGCCCGCCACCCCCAGCGGCGTCGCCACCGCGCCCGTGCCCAGCAGGAACCCCGGCCCCAGCCCGTACGCCGCCCCCCACACCGCCGCGTTCGGCACCAGCGCCAGCGCCAGCAGCACCACCGCCAGCCGCCCCGGCCAGTCCTGCGCCAGCCGCAGGAACGCGTCCTGGGCCGCACCCGCGTGCCACACCAGCGCCGTCCCGGCGAGCAGCGCCCCGCCCGCCAGCAGCACGGCAACCCCGGCCGACCCGGCTCGTACAGCCGCATTCGTACGACGATGGACCAGCAGCCGACGTACGGCAGCGGGCGCCCAGCGCGGCAGCGGGGCGCGCGGACGGCCGTACGCGCTCCACAGCCCGGCGCCCACCGCGCCCGAGGCCACCAGGGTCAGATGCAGCGCGGCGCTCAGCGGCGCGGCGGGCAGCGGCCCGTCCGACGCGTACAGCACCGCCGCCCCGCCCACCAGCAGATATGTGCCCGTCACCGCCGCGAAGGGGAGCCAGGCGGGCGGCAACGGCGGCTGCCCGTCGTCGTCCTCCGCCCCCTCCTCGTACTCCGGCTCCTCGCCGTACGCCAGCGCGTCCCGCCCCGCCCGGTGCGCCAGCCAGACCGGCAGCCCGACGAGCAGCAGCGGCACGATCCCCACCGGCGCGGGCACCCCGCTGAGCGTGTCGGGTCTGACCAGCCGCGTTCCATGGGCGAGCAGCCACATCGAGGCCGCCGCGCGCAGCGCGCCGCCGGGGCCGCTGTCGGGGTACGGCGAGCTGATCCACACCACCGTCACCAGCACGGCGAGCACGCCGAGTCCCAGCCCGGCCGCCATCGCCCCGCGCAGCACGCAGGTGGCCAGCACGGACGAGCGGCCCTGGGCCGCAGGCAACGTCAGGCCGCGATCGGTCACTTGTGTCACGCCGCCATGCTGCCAACGACACGCGCTTTCTCCCCGTAAGGCGAAAATGCCCGCCGTGTCGCTCAATATACGTTTATGTACTTTTACGCCCGGGGTAAGGCTGCGGGCGGTACGGCCGTTTCGGCCTTCGCGGGGAGTTCTGGGAGCCCTTCATGACAGAGCGCACGTCCGACACCGGTGCCGCCATGTCGCCGCCGCCCCTGCCGACCCCGGAGGAACGGTCCGGCACGGGCCCCGGCGGAGCCCCGCCCGCCCCGGACGCGGACGTCGGGCCCGGCGCCCCCACCACCCGGGTGAAACCCAGCGCGCCCGCCAAGCCCCTGAGCACCCGCCGCCCCCGGTCCGCCGCGAAGCGCGCCGCCAAGCCCCCGGCCACGGCCCCGGTCCGCCACGACCCGGCTCACGCCCACGCCCACGCCCCGGCGCCGGTTCCCTCAGCCGCCGACGCGCCCGCGGAGCCGGAGGAGCCGGAGGAGCCGCAAGAGCCGGACGAGGTGCCCGAAGACCCGGCCGCCGCGGAACCCCCGCCTCCACGCCCCGTCTTCGACACCCCCGGCGACGCCTTCGACGCGCTCTACGCCGCCCACTCCACCGCCCTCGTCCAGCAGACGTATCTGCTCACCGGGCGGCGGCGGCTGGCGAAGGAGGCCGTCGAGCGCGCCTTCCACCTCGCCTGGCAGCGGTGGCCCGAGGTCGCCACCGACCCCGACCCGGCGGGCTGGCTGCGGGCGGCGGCGCACGAGTACGCCCTCTCCCCCTGGCACCGGTTCCGCCGCGCGCACCAACACCCCGACCATCCCCCGGCCGACCCCGAGCTCCGTACGCTGCTGCGCGCGCTGCTCGACCTGCCGCCCCGGTACCGCCGCACCCTCCTGCTCTACGACGGCCTCGGCCTCGACCTGCCCGAGACCGCCGCCGAGACCGAGGCCAGCACCCCGGCCGCCGCGAACCGGCTGCTGCACGCCCGCGAGGCCGTCGCCGTCCGCGTACCGGAGCTCGCCGCGGCCGCCACCCCCGAGGCGCTGTCCGCACTGCTGCGGCGGCGCATCGGCGAACTCGCCCTCGCCGGGCCCCAGGCCGTGACCCGCCTTCCGGGCCCCCGGCGCGTACGCACCGGGGGCGAGCGGCGCGTGCGGGTCTGGACGCGCGCCGCCGTCACCCTGACCGCCGTCATCGTCGGCGCGACGGCCTTCACGCTCTCCCACGCGCCCACCCACTACATCCCGCCGATCGCCCCCGGCCAGCGCATCGGCGACGTCCCGCTCAACAGCGGCCCGCAGCGGCAGGGCGAGGAGGACGTGGAGCTCCACCGCCAGCTGCTCGAAGAGCCCGCCCACGGGCCGGAACGGCTGGTCCCGGAGTTCCGCTGAGCCCCGTGACACGCGCGTGGGCCCGCACCCCCGTTCAGGGGTGCGGGCCCACGCGCGTACAGAACTACCGACCGGAAGGTCAGCCCGCGAGGATCTCGCGCGCCAGCTTGGCCGTCTCGGTCGGCGTCTTGCCGACCTTGACGCCCGCGGCCTCCAGGGCCTCCTTCTTGGCCTGGGCCGTGCCGGAGGAGCCGGAGACGATGGCGCCGGCGTGGCCCATGGTCTTGCCCTCGGGCGCGGTGAAGCCCGCGACGTAGCCGACGACCGGCTTGGTCACGTTGGCCTTGATGAAGTCGGCCGCGCGCTCCTCGGCGTCGCCGCCGATCTCACCGATCATGACGATCAGGTCGGTGTCGGGGTCGGCCTCGAACGCGGCGAGCGCGTCGATGTGCGTGGTGCCGATGACCGGGTCGCCACCGATGCCGACGGCCGACGAGAAGCCGATGTCACGGAGCTCGTACATCATCTGGTACGTCAGCGTGCCGGACTTCGAGACCAAGCCGATACGGCCCGGCTTGGTGATGTCGCCCGGGATGATGCCGGCGTTGGACTGGCCCGGCGTGATCAGACCGGGGCAGTTCGGGCCGATGATGCGGGTCTTGTTGCCCTTGGCCTTCGCGTACGCCCAGAAGGCGGCGGAGTCGTGGACCGCGATGCCCTCGGTGATGACCACGGCGAGCGGGATCTCGGCGTCGATCGCCTCGACCACGGCGGCCTTGGCGAACGCCGGCGGCACGAAGAGGACGGACACGTTGGCGCCGGTCTTCTCCATCGCCTCGGCGACCGTGCCGAAGACCGGGATCTCGTGGCCGTCGATGTCGACGGACGTGCCGGCCTTGCGCGGGTTCACACCGCCGACGATGTTGCTGCCGTCGGCGAGCATGAGCTTGGTGTGCTTCATGCCCGTGGCACCGGTCATGCCCTGGACGATGACCTTGCTGTCCTTGTTGAGGAAGATAGCCATGGCTCTGGTTTCCCTCGTCCCTTACTTCGCAGCCGCGAGCTCGGCGGCCTTGTCGGCCGCGCCGTCCATGGTGTCCACGCGCTGGACCAGCGGGTGGTTCGCGTCCGACAGGATCTTGCGACCCAGCTCCGCGTTGTTGCCGTCGAGACGCACGACCAGCGGCTTGGTGACCTCTTCGCCCTTGTCGGCGAGGAGCTGCAGCGCCTGGACGATGCCGTTGGCGACCTCGTCGCAGGCGGTGATGCCACCGAAGACGTTGACGAACACGGACTTGACGTCCGCGTCGCCGAGGATGATCTCCAGGCCGTTCGCCATCACCTGGGCGGACGCGCCGCCACCGATGTCGAGGAAGTTGGCCGGCTTCACGCCGCCGTGGTTCTCACCGGCGTACGCGACGACGTCCAGGGTGCTCATGACGAGACCCGCGCCGTTGCCGATGATGCCGACCTCGCCGTCGAGCTTGACGTAGTTGAGGCCCTTGGCCTTGGCCGCGGCCTCCAGCGGGTCGGCCGCGTCCTTGTCCTCGAGCGCCTCGTGCTCCGGCTGGCGGAACTCGGCGTTCTCGTCGAGGGAGACCTTGCCGTCCAGCGCGAGGATGCGGCCGTCCTTGGTCTTCACCAGCGGGTTGACCTCGACGAGGAGCGCGTCCTCGGCGACGAAGGTCTCCCACAGGGTCACCATGGCCTCGGCGACACCCTCGGCCACCTCGGCCGGGAACTTCGCCAGGGCCACGATCTCGCGGGCCTTCTCGATGTTCACGCCCTCGACGGCGTTGACCGGGACCTTCGCGAGGGCCTCGGGGGTCTTCTCCGCGACCTCCTCGATGTCCATGCCGCCCTGCACCGACGCCATGGCCAGGAAGGTGCGGTTGGTGCGGTCGAGGAGGTACGAGACGTAGTACTCCGCCTCGATCTCCGGGGACAGCTCGGCGATCATCACCTTGTGGACCGTGTGGCCCTTGATGTCCATGCCGAGGATGTCCGTCGCCCGGGCGACGGCCTCGTCCGGGTTCGCCGCCAGCTTCACGCCGCCGGCCTTGCCTCGGCCGCCTACCTTCACCTGCGCCTTGACGACGGACTTGCCGCCCAGCCGCTCGGTCGCCTCGCGGGCTGCCTCAGGCGTGTCGATCACTTCACCGGCCAGCACCGGTACACCGTGCTTGGCGAAGAGGTCCCTCGCCTGGTACTCGAACAGGTCCACGCGCGTCCGTCCCTTTTCAGTGGTCTCGCGGTTCGTTTTCTGCGTGGGCGTGCCGCGAAGGGCAACGTGACGGCGCTGTCACTGAGGGAGGCGTACACGGTGGCCGGGTACGCGGCATGTCCGTCTCGCAGGTTATCCCCGCCAGAGCGAGCTCCCTAAATCGCAGATCACACCGGAGCGGTGATACCTGTCACAGATCACCTGCTCACAGCGTGTCAGGTATCGGCAGCACCCGCTTCTCGATCGCCGCCGCCATGCTGCATCTCCCGGGGGACAACCCCCGGCCCCCCAGCCGGGAGGCCGACCCCGGCACCGGGTTTCAGACCTGGTCCGGTATCGGCAGAGCCCGCTTCTCGATCGCCGCCGCCATGATCTCCGGGAAGAGGTCGGGGGTGCAGGCGAAGGCGGGCGCTCCCAGGGCCGACAGGGCCGCCGCGTGCTCGTGGTCGTAGGCCGGGGCGCCCTCGTCGGAGAGGGCGAGCAGGGCCACGAACTGCACTCCGGACGCCTTCATCGCCGCCACCCGCTTCAGCATCTCGTCCCGGATCCCTCCCTCGTAAAGATCACTGATCAGTACGACGACGGTGTCGGCAGGACGGGTGATCTGCGACTGGCAGTAGGCGAGGGCGCGGTTGATGTCGGTGCCGCCGCCCAGCTGGGTGCCGAACAGCACGTCCACCGGGTCGTCGAGCTGGTCGGTGAGGTCGACGACCGCCGTGTCGAACACCACGAGCCGGGTGGCGATCGCGCGCATGGAGGCGAGGACCGCGCCGAAGACCGAGGCGTAGACGACCGAGGCGGCCATGGAGCCGGACTGGTCGATGCAGAGGATGACGTCCTTCTTGACGGACTGGGCAGCCCGCCCGTACCCGATCAGCCGGTCCGGGACGACCGTGTCGTACTCCGGCAGGTAGTTCTTCAGGTTCGCCCGGATGGTGCGGTCCCAGTCGATGTCCCGGTGGCGGGGGCGGCTGATCCGCGCCGAACGGTCCAGGGCGCCCGTCAGCGTCGCCTTCGTCCGGGTGGCGAGCCGCTTCTCCAGGTCCTCGACGACCTTGCGGACGACCGCGCGGGCCGTCTCCTTGGTGGTCTCCGGCATCGCCTTGTTGAGCGAGAGCAGCGTGCCCACCAGGTGCACGTCCGCCTCGACGGCCTCCAGCATCTCCGGCTCCAGGAGCAGCGCGGAGAGCCCGAGCCGGTCGATGGCGTCGCGCTGCATCACCTGGACGACCGAGCTGGGGAAGTACGTACGGATGTCACCCAGCCAGCGGGCGACGCTCGGGGCGGAGGCGCCCAGCCCGGCGCTTCGCTCCTTCGACGTTCCGCGCCCGGCGGAGCCGCCGTAGAGCGCGGACAGGGCGCCGTCCATCGCGGCGTCGCGCCCGGCGAGCGCGCATCCCGTGCCGTCGGCGCCCTGCTCCCCGCCGAGCACCATCCGCCAGCGCCGCAGCCGCTCCCCGGCGGCCGCATCGAGTTGTTCTGTGCTCACTTCCCCACTCCTGCCAGGTGGTCGGATGCCGGATCGTCGGACGGGTCCGGCGGGGTGCCGGGGCCGTGGGTGCTCGCGCCGAGCAGCAGCCGCAGCAGCGGCTCCACGGCGGCGGCGCGCTCCTCGTCCAGCCCGGCTCCGAAGCCGGGGGCGCCCGCGTCGGCCGGGGCCGGGCCCGCCGTGCCGGGGCCGCGCCGGACGAGCTCGCCGAGGGTGCGGCGCACACCCGGTTCGTACGCCGAGAAGGTGCGGCGCAGCAGCGGCAGTACGTCCATGAAGGCGTCGGCCGGGACGCCGGTCAGCCAGGTGTCCACCAGGGCGAGCAGCCGCTCGTCGTGGACCAGGAGCATCCCGCCGCCCGAGGCGCCCCCGACGAACCCCTCGATCCAGGCCGCCGCGTCGCCGGGCGGTGTCCCCACCGAGAGCGCCAGGCCCATGTGGCGCTCCACCTCGGCATCGTCGAGCCGTCCGTCGTCCAGGAGCAGGCGGACGGCACGGCCGCGGATCTCCCCCGCCACCGTGTCCCGCCCGGCCAGCCTGGTCAGGACCGACGCCCAGCGGTCCCGCAGGGTCGTCGGCCCCTCGGGCGCCTCGGGGAGCAGGGCCATGGCCGTGTGGACGTCGTCGATGCGGCGGCGCATCTCGGTGGCGCCGTCCGCGTCCAGGCCCGTGCAGGCGGGCGGCAGTCCGACGCAGATCCGCTCGGCGAGCCCGGTCGCGACCTCCCCGAGCGCGGCCGTCTCGGTGCCCCGCACGTCTCCGTAGCGCAGCGTGCGGGCCAGGGCGGGCAGTGCCTGGGCGAGGTGGGCGACGTCCGTGTCGAGCGCGGCCCGGTCGGCGAGCGCGCGCATCACCACCGGCAGCGCGTCGGAGAGCTCGGCGAGCAGACACCGCTCGGCCAGCGCGGTGATCTCGCCCAGGACCGTCGCCCCGGCGGCCTCCGACTCGGCCCGCGCGGTGGCGGCGGCCAGGACGGTGGTGCCCCACACCCCGGCTTCGGCCACCCGCACCGACAGCTCGGGCTCCCAGCGCAGCCGCCAGCTCTCCCGGAACGTGCCGGTGCTGCCCCGGGACGCCGACCGCTCGCCCCAGCCGATGCCGAGCAGGCTCAGCCGGTGCAGCAGCCGGCTGCGCGCGGCGTCGGTCTCCTTGCGCAGATCGAGCTCCAGCTCCCGCTCCAGCGCCTCCGGTTTGAGCCGCAGGGAGCGCTGGGCGCGGGTGAGGTCGCGCTGGAGCGGGACGGCCGGGGCCGCGTCCGGGACCTCGCCGAGCACATCGCCGACGACGAGGCGGTCCTGGACGAGGGCGAGCGGCACGTCGGAGCCCTCGCACATCACCGCCCGCACCGCGTCGGTCGTCTCGGTCAGGCCCGGCATGGGACGGCCGCGCATCGCGGCGAGCGTCCCGGCGAGCCGTACCGCCTCGATGACGTGGGCGGACGAGACCTGCCGGTCCTCCTCGCGCAGCAGCCCGGCTACCTTGGTCATCCAGCGCTCTACGGGCCGGTCGGGGGCGCCGAACAAGTGCCCGTACCAGCCGGGCGAGTCGATGCCCGCCCCGTAGCCGCTGTGCCGGGCCAGGCGGCGGTGGGTCCAGGGCACCCAGGTCAGCTCGGCCTTCACCTTGGGCAGGCCCTTGAGGAGCGCGCGGTCGGCGGCCACCGTGGTCCGTTCGGCCAGCGCGGGCACATGCCAGGCCCCGCACACCACCGCGACGTCGTCCCCGAACTCGCGCCGGGCGGCGCGCAGTTGCTGGCGCATATGAGCCTCGCGGATCAGGTCGCGCGCGTGGCCGCCGTCCCCGTACGCCTCGCGCAGCGCCGTCATGGCTTCGCCCAGGACGGTGAACGGGCCGTACGGATCGGCTCCCGGTGTGCCGTCGCGGTGCTCCACGACGTCCTCCCACCAGGCCTCGGGGTCGTCGTATCCGGCGGTTTGGGCGAGCACGCCGATGGGGTCGATCCGCAGGGCGGGCCGCTCGTCCTGTGCAGCGCTGTCGTCTTCCGGCTCGCCCTGCGGGTGTTCGTCGCCCGCCGCCAGGGAGTGGGCCGCCGGGAGGTCGATGAAGCGGACCTCCGCGCCCGCGTCCAGGGCCCAGCGCAGCGCCACCCACTCCGGGGAGAACTCGGCCATCGGCCAGAACGCGGCCCGGCGCGGGTCGTCCACCACATGGGCGAGCAGCGCGACCGGCGGCCGCATGTCCGGGTCTGCGGCGAGCGCGAGCAGCCCGTCGGCCTCGGGCGGACCCTCGATCAGCACCGCCCGGGGCCGCGCCGAGTCCAGCGCCGCCCGCACGGCCCGCGCCGACCCGGGCCCGTGGTGGCGCACACCGAGCAGCCAGGGGCCGGGCGGCACGGCCGCGTCCGGCACGGCCGCGTCCGGCGCGGCCGGGGACAGGACGCTCATGCCGACACCTCGCGGCAGGCGCGGTAGAAGTCCTTCCAGCCGTCGCGCTCGCGCACCACCGTCTCCAGGTACTCCTGCCAGATGACGCGGTCCGCCGCCGGGTCGCGGACGACCGCGCCGAGGATGCCCGCCGCCACGTCGCCGGAGCGCAGCACGCCGTCGCCGAAGTGCGCGGCGAGCGCCAGACCGCCCGTCACCACCGAGATCGCCTCGGCCGTGGAGAGCGTCCCCGAAGGGGACTTGAGCTTGGTGCGGCCGTCGCCGGTGACGCCGTCCCGCAGCTCGCGGAAGACGGTGACGACCCGGCGGATCTCGTCCATGCCCTCGGGGGCCGCGGGCAGGTCGAGCGAACGCCCGAGCTGGTCGACCCGGCGCGAGACGATGTCGACCTCCTCGTCGGCGGTCGCCGGGAGCGGCAGCACCACCGTGTTGAAGCGGCGGCGCAGCGCGCTCGACAGCTCGTTGACCCCCCGGTCGCGGTCGTTGGCCGTGGCGATGAGGTTGAAGCCGCGCACCGCCTGCGTCTCCTGGCCCAACTCGGGGATGGGCAGCGTCTTTTCCGACAGGATCGTGATCAGTGTGTCCTGTACGTCGGCGGGGATACGGGTGAGCTCCTCGACCCGGGCCGTCATCCCCTCGGCCATGGCCCGCATGACGGGGCTGGGCACCAGGGCGTCCCGGCTGGGGCCGTGCGCGAGCAGTTGCGCGTAGTTCCACCCGTACCGGATCGCCTCCTCCGGGGTGCCGGCCGTGCCCTGCACCAGCAGCGTGGAGTCGCCGCTGACGGCGGCGGCGAGGTGCTCGGACACCCAGGTCTTGGCGGTGCCGGGGACGCCGAGCAGCAGCAGCGCCCGGTCGGTGGCGAGCGTGGTGACCGCGACCTCGACGATGCGGCGCGGACCCACGTACTTCGGCGTGATCACCGTGCCGTCGGGCAGGGTGCCGCCGAGCAGATAGGTGGCGACGGCCCACGGTGAGAGCTGCCAACGGGCGGGCCTGGGCCGGTCGTCGGCGGCCGCCAGCGCCTTGAGTTCATGCGCGAACGCGTGCTCGGCGTGCGGGCGCAGGGCCTCGGCGGCGGCTCCCTCGACGCCGCTTCCGACGCCCGCGGAGTTGATTTCGGACACGGTCATGGATCCCCCTCCAGATCAGTCGACCCGATGTGACTCCACCGTGCACCACGCCACTGACAATCGACCTCGGCGAGGAGGAAAGCGCAGGTCAGGGCGATTGTCAGTGGGGGCATCTACCTTCGGAACCATGAATCAGCAGGGGGTGCGCTGGACGGCGGAACAGGTGCTGGCTCTGGCTCCTGACGCCGCGTCACGCAAGGCGGGCAGCAGGCTCGGCACGGCCGGGCCGTGGTCGGAGAGCGGCTGCGACAACACGAGCGTGTGGGGCCTGTGCGAGGGCAGCGGCAGCAGGCCGTACCAGACGGTGGTCGACACGGGCGGGCTCGGATACAAGTGCAGTTGCCCGAGCCGCAAGTTCCCGTGCAAGCACGCGCTGGGGCTGCTGCTGCTCTGGTCGGCGGACGAGCGGGCGGTGCCGGCCGTCGCGGACGGCGAGGTGCCCGGCTGGGCCGAGCAGTGGCTGCGCGGGCGGCGTGAGCGCGCGGAGAAGAAGGAGAGCGGGGCGGCGGGTCCCGCCGAGGCGAGGACCGCCGATCCCGAGGCGGCCCGGCGCCGCGCGGAGAAACGCGCCGAGCGGGTCACGGCCGGGGCGAGCGAGCTGGAGCAGCGCCTGGAGGACCTGCTGCGCGGCGGCCTGGCGGCGGCCGAGCGGCCCGGGTACGGGCTGTGGGAGGAGACGGCCGCCCGCATGGTCGACGCGCAGGCGCCTGGACTTGCGGGCAGAGTAAGGGAGTTGGGGTCGATACCGGGCTCCGGGCCGGGCTGGCCGGTGCGGCTCCTGGAGGAGTGCGCGCTGCTGCATCTGCTCGACCGGGCCTGGCTGGGCCGCGAGGGGCTGCCGGAGCCGCTGGCCGCCACGGTCCGCTCGCGGGTCGGGGTGCCCGCGCCACCGCAGGGCCCGCCGGTGCGGGACCTCTGGCAGGTCCTCGCCCAGTACGACACGGCCGACGCCAAGCTGACCACGCGCCGGATCTGGCTGTACGGACGGGAGTCGGGCCGCTCGGCGATGCTGCTCGACTTCGGCGCGGCGGGCCGGGCGCCCGAGCTCGCCCTGCCGGTCGGCCTGGCGATCGACGCCGAGCTCACGCCGTACCCGGGCGGCGGACAGCTGCGTGCCGCGCTCGGCGAACGGTTCGGGGCGCCGCTGCCGGCCGGGGGCCCGCCGCCCGGCGGCACGACGGCCGAGGCACTGGAGCGGTACGGACGGGCACTGCGGGACGACCCGTGGCTGGACGCGTGGCCGGTGACGCTGAGCGGGGTGATACCGGTGCCGCCGGGCGAGGGCGGTGGCGGGATTGGGTGGCAACTCGCGGACAGAGACGGCGAGTTGGCGCTCCCCGTCGCCCCGGGCGCGGCCGACCGGGCGGGCCTGTGGAAGCTCGTCGCGCTGTCGGGCGGCGGCCCGGTGACGGTGTTCGGCGAGTGCGGCCACCGGGGGTTCGCGCCGCTGGCGGGCTGGGCGGAGGGCGAGGCGGAGGCGGTGCGGCTGCTGTGAGGGGTGCGGGTTCGAGGGGTGCGGGATGGAGGACGGCGAGTTCGCGGGGTGCGGGTTCGAGGGCTGCCGTTTCGAGGACAGCAGGTTCGACGGCTGCCGTTTCGAGGGCCGCTGTGACGGAGGTTGCGCATATGTATGACGGAGGGAGGGCCACGATGTCCGCTGCCGTGACCGGGCACAGGGAGGCGGCCAAGGCCGGGGGCAGGGGCGGTTCCTGGGAGGAGCTCGTCACCGCCGCGTTGCTCGGCACCGAGCGGCGGCCCGCCGCCGGGGAGCCCGCCGCGCTCCTCGACGAAGCCGCGCTGCACACCGTCCGCCGCCGGGCGGGACTGCTGCCCGCACCCGCGCCCGTACGGCCCGAGAGGGCGCCGGACGACGGGCGGGCGGAGCTGCCGGAGGCCGCGCGGCGTCGGCTCGGGCAACTGCTCGCGGACCGTTCGGCGGCGGCGCACGCCGGGGGGCGGCGGGGGGCCGCGCCGGATCTGGCGGAGCTGCTGCCGCAGTGGCTGAGCGCGGCGGCCGAGCGGGGCTTCAAGGCGCCGCCCGCCCTGCTGCCCGCGCTGCTGGACGCGGCCCGGGCGCGTACGGATCTGCGGCCGCAGACGCTGACGTTCGCCGGGCCGCGCGGGACGTGGCTGGCCCGGCTGAACCCGGAGTGGCGGTTCGCGCTGCGCGGCGGGTCCGGCAGCGCGGTCCTGCCCGAGGCCTCGGACACCGAGGCGGTGCGGCGGCTGTGGGAGGAGGGGCTGTTCGCCGAGCGGGTGGCGGTGCTCGCGGCGGTACGGGCGTACGAGCCGGGCGCGGCGCGCGAGTTGCTCGCCACGACGTGGGCGGCCGAGCGGGCGGAGGACCGGCTGATGTTCCTCGACTCGCTGCGGACCGGGCTCGGCGCGGAGGACGAGCCGTTCCTGGAGCGGGCGCTCGCCGACCGCAGCCGCAACGTCCGGGCCACGGCCGCCGAGCTGCTTTCGGCGCTGCCCGCGTCCGCGCTGGCCGGGCGGATGGCGGCGCGGGCGGCGTCGTGCGTCGCGCTCGACCGGTCGGGAGACGGGGACGGGGCGCGGATAGCGGTGGAGGCACCGCACGAGTGCGACGCGGGGATGCAGCGCGACGGGGTTGCGCCCAAGCCGCCGACCGGGCGAGGCGAACGGTCGTGGTGGCTCGGCCAGTTGGTGGAGGCTGCGCCGCTGGGAGGCTGGGCGGGGCGGCTCGGGGGGCGTTCGGCGCGGGAGATCGTGGCGTTGCCGGTCGCCGACGACTGGGGGGACGAGCTGCACGCGGCGTGGTGCCGGGCGGCGGTGCGGCAGGGGGACGCGGAGTGGGCGCGTGCGCTCCTGGGCGTCCCCTCCGCCCCGCCGGGCGGCAACGCGGGGACGGTGTCGCTGGCCGAGCGGGCCAAGCTGCTGTCGACGCTGCCGGAGGAGGAACGGGCGGAGTGGGTCGCCGCGTTCATAGCCGCGCACGGGTTGTCGGAGGCGTTCCAGCTGCTGGGGGTGTGTCTGGTGCCGTGGTCGACGGCGCTGGGGCGGGCCGTCGTCGACGCGCTGGAGATCGCGCGGGACGCGGGCAGCTATCCGTGGAGCTTCAGCGGGGTGATGGGGCTGGCGGAGCGGTGCCTGTCTCCGGAGGAGGCGGGGCGGCTCGATGCGCTCACGGCTGTGCCGGTGGAGGAGGAGGGGGCGTCGCCGGGGGCGGGGGGTTACTGGGCGGAGGCGTTTCAGCGGCTGGTGGGGACGTTGCGGTTGCGGGGGCTGATGCTGGCCGAACTCGACGGCCCCCTGACGTGACTCCCCCGGGGGCTGCGCCCCGGCCCCCGTTCGTCTGCGGCCCCGGTGGGGGCTGGTCGCGCAGTTCCCCGCGCCCCTGAAATGCTCGGCTCCGCCCTCGCAACCGCCCGCCGCCCGCACCCCCAGGGGCGCGGGGAACGGCGCGAGCAACCGACCACGATCCGCAGACGAAAGAGGGGTTAGGGGCGCGGGGAACGGCGCGACCAGCCCACCACCGGCCCGCAGACGAACCCCGGGCCGAAAGGGGCGCGGGGAACTGCGCGACCAGCCCACCACACACCCGCAGACGAACCCCGGGCCGAAAAGGGGCGCGGGGAACGGCGCGGCCAGCCCACCACACACCCGCAGACGAACCCCGGGCAAAAACCTACGCCCCCGCCCCCTCCCTCACATTCGCGTTGACCCACTCCACGATCGACGTCGTCGTCGCCCCGGGCGTGAAGATTTCGGCCACGCCGAGGGACTTCAGCGGGGGGATGTCCGCCTCGGGGATGATGCCGCCGCCGAAGACCTTGATGTCCTCCGCGTCGCGGTCCTTCAGGAGTTCCAGGACCTTGGCGAAGAGCGTGTTGTGGGCGCCGGACAGGATGGAGAGGCCGATCGCGTCGGCGTCCTCCTGGATGGCCGTGTCGACGATCTGCTCGGGCGTCTGGTGCAGGCCCGTGTAGATGACCTCCATGCCCGCGTCGCGCAGCGCCCGGGCGATGACCTTGGCGCCCCGGTCGTGCCCGTCGAGCCCCGGCTTGGCCACCACCACGCGGATCGGACCGGTAACACCCATCACTGCCTCCACACGAGGTGAACAAACTGAAGTGGACGAACTGAAGTGAACGAACGTTATCTACAGCATCGCGCACGCCGCAGTTTCGCGGTGTCCGGGGAGGGGGAAATCACACGGTGGGACATGTTCGTTTTGCGTCGCCGTACCCGATTGTCCGCCGCCCGTCGGCCGGACCAGCGGGGTCGGCCGCAAGGGGAGCCGCTCTGAAGGCGCCGGACCACCGTGAGGCGCCGGACCACCGTGCCGTCAGCCGCACAGCACGGAGGTCCGGCCCACGGCGTTCCGGACGAGCGCGTTTTCGCGGGGGCGCCCCATGAGGGCACACGGGGGACAGAGTCGTCCTTCCGGCGCGCCGTTCGGGAGGTCGTCCGTGCAGTTCTTTCCGCTCCTGCCGCTGTGTCTGCGCCGCGCCTGGGTATCCGCCGCGATGCTGCGCGCCACCGCGCTCGAGCTCGCCGTCCTCGCCGGGCATCTCGTCCTCTACCCCTCGGGCATGGCGGCCGAGCGCAGGGACCCCGCCCCGAAGGGCCACCGCAGCTGCCCACGGCCGGGCGCGCCCGGCCGCCCGTCGTGCTGCTGCACGGCTTCATCGACAACCGGTCGGTCTTCGTCCTGCTGCGCCGCACGCTGTCCCGGCACGGCTGGCGCCATCTCGAATCGCTCAACTACTCGCCGCTGACCTGCGACATCCGCGCCGCCGCCGAGTTGCTGGGCCGCCATGTAGAGGAGATCTGCGCGCGCACCGGACACGCCGAGGTGGACATCGTCGGGCACAGCCTCGGCGGTCTGATCGCCCGCTACTACGTCCAGTGCCTGGGCGGCGACGCCCGCGTCCGTACGCTCGTCACGCTCGGCACCCCGCACGCGGGCACCCGCTCGGCGCAGCTCATCAGCGCGCACCCGATCGTCCGCCAGATGTGCCCCGGCTCCGACGTCGTCGAGGAGCTGCACCGGCCCGCCCCCGGCTGCCGGACGCGGTTCGTGAGCTTCTGGAGCGACCTCGACACGCTGATGGTCCCGGTGGAGACGGCCCGTATCGACCACCCCGATCTGACCGTTCAGAACGTACGGGTGTCGGGGATCGGGCACCTGGCGCTGCCCGTCCACCCGGCCGTCGCGACCGGCATACGTCAGGCGCTGACCGTGGAGAAGGCGCAGGAGCAGGAGGGGACCGACGCGCGCGGCGCGTTCTCGGTCGCCTGAGCAGCCGACACCTACCGGCACCACCTACCGGCATCTACCGATGCCTGAGGCTCCGAATCGGCCGCTCAGCGCCCATTTTCTCGAACAATTCTCGAACGAAAGACCAAGCCTCTGCCCGCAGTCCGCCGAAAGACGCTGATTGCCCGTTTCCTCATCCAATAAAACCTGCGGAAGATTGTCGCTGTCGCGTACCGCCGGGTACAGTCACGCCACTGCTTCCCCCACGGGAGCCCCTCCCCAGGGCCCCCGGACCCAGGTCCTGTTGCCGAGGCGAGAGAGAAGTTGGTGACTGACCAGCACGCCCACGCCGGATACGCCGGATACGACGGCTATTCCACGGCGGACGCCACCGGCGCCCTCAACACCGACCCGCTCTTCGGTGCTCTGCCCGGCGGTTACGACACGGATCACACCGGTACGTACGACACGGGCCAGTGGAACGCCTACGGTGCGCAGCAGTACCAGCATCAGCAGACCTCGTACGACACCACCGGGCAGTGGACCATCCCGACCCAGTCGGCCGGGCCCGATGTCACCGGGCAGTGGGACGCCAGCGCCTGGAACCAGGCGCAGCAGACCGGGCAGTTCGAGACCACCGCGTCCGCGTACGGCGCCGCCTACGACACGACCGGGCAGTGGACCGTGCCCGGCGCGGGGTACGCGGCGGGTGCCTACGACGAGACGGGGACGTACAACACGGCCGCCTGGAACGTCGGCGTCGAGGCGTACGAGCAGCAGCAGAGCTACGAGCCGGCGTACGAGAACGCGAACGAGCACGAGCACGTCGAGGTCCCGGCGGAGAGCACCGCCCAGTTCCCGGCGCTCGACCTGGAGTCCGACGAGCCCGAAACGCCGCTCCCCGAAGGGGAGTCGGAGGACCGGCCCGCGGCCGAACCCCTGGCCGCCGCCGCTCCCGTCACCCCCCGCCGTCCCGCCGGAGGCAGCCGCAGCCGTCGGCGCAGTCCGGCCAAGCGGTCCGCGCTGCTCACCGTCGCGGTGCCGTCCGTGTGCGTGATGGGGGTCGCCGGGGTGGCGGCCGCGTCCGTCAGCGGGCTCGGCGGCGAGGCCAAGGACGACGCCACGGCGGTCACCGCCTCCGACCCGTCCTCGGTCAAGCCCGTCGCCGCCAACAGCAAGCTGGACACCCAGCTCGCCAACCTCAGCGCGGAGGCGGGCAACTTCGCCGACCGCGCCAGCCGTACGCAGGAACGTCTCGACCTCAAGGCCCGCCAGGCCGCGGAGAAGCAGCGCAAGGCCGAGGCGGCCGCGCGCAAGGAGGCCGCGCGCCCCAAGTTCCTGCTGCCGGTCGCGCAGCGGGGCCTGAGCGCGTACTTCGGCCAGGCGGGCGTCAACTGGATGTCGGTGCACACCGGCATCGACTTCCCGGTCTCGTACGGCACTCCGGTGATGTCGGCGATGGACGGCACCATCCGTACGCAGTGGAACAGCGCCTACGGCAACATGGCCATAGTGACCGCCGCCGACGGCACCGAGACCTGGTACTGCCACCTCTCCAGCACCAAGCTGCGGTCGGGGCCGGTCAAGGCCGGTGACGTCATCGCGTACTCGGGCAACTCGGGCAACTCCACCGGTCCGCATCTGCACTTCGAGGTGCGTCCCGGCGGCGGGTCGCCGATAGACCCGCTGCCGTGGCTGCGCGGGCACGGGCTCGACCCGACCTAGGCCGAGCCCCATCACGGCGCCGGGAGAGAAACGATTTGCGGCCTCCCGGCCGGCACGGTCCCTCGGCCGCTACAGCTTCTCCACCGGCGCGTACCGCAGCAGCAGCTTCTTGGGGCGCTCGTCGCCGAAGTCGATCGTGGCCTGCGCGTCCGAGCCAGAGCCGGTCACCGACACCACCGTGCCCAGACCGAACTGGTCGTGGGTGACGCGGTCCCCGATGGTCAGCGCGATCACCGGCTTGTCGCTGGTGCGCCGGGTCGCGAAGCCCGAGGGTCCCGAGCGCGCCCGCGAGGAGGACAGCCCCGCGCCCCCGCCCAGGCCCTTGCCCGAGACCGGACCGGCCGGGGCGGCCATCGGGCCGGTCCGCTTCCAGTCCAGGTGCTGGGCCGGGATCTCCTCCAGGAACCGGGACGGCGGGTTGTACGAGGGCTGGCCCCAGGCGCTGCGCATCGAGGAGCGCGTCAGATACAGCCGCTCGCGGGCGCGCGTGATGCCCACGTACGCCAGGCGGCGCTCCTCCTCCAGCTCCTTGACCTGGCCGAGCGCGCGCATGTGCGGGAAGACGCCGTCCTCCATGCCGGTCAGGAACACCACCGGGAACTCCAGGCCCTTGGCGGTGTGGAGGGTCATCAGGGTGATGACGCCGGAGCCCTCCTCGTCCTCGTCCGGGATCTGGTCGGAGTCGGCGACCAGCGCCACCTGCTCCAGGAACTCGGCGAGGGTGGGGGTGGCGGCGGTGTCGGCGCCCTCCGCCTCGCCGCGCGCCTGCTCGAACTCCAGGGCCACGGCGGCGAGTTCCTGGAGGTTCTCGATCCGGGTCTCGTCCTGCGGGTCGGTGGAGGCCTGGAGCTCGGCCAGATAGCCGGTCTGCTCCAGGACCGCCTCCAGGACGACGGCGGGGCCCGCGCCCGAGTCGACGATGGTGCGCAGATCGTCCATGAGCTGGTTGAAGCGCTTGACGGCGTTGGCCGAGCGGGCCGCCATTCCGTACGCCTCGTCGACGCGGCGCAGCGCCTGCGGGAAGGTGATCTTCTCGCGCAGCGACAGCGCGTCGATCATCGCCTCGGCGCGGTCGCCGATGCCGCGCTTGGGGACGTTGAGGATCCGGCGCAGCGGGACCGCGTCCTCCGGGTTGGCGAGGACGCGCAGATAGGCGAGGACGTCTCGGACTTCCTTGCGCTCGTAGAAGCGCACGCCGCCGACGACCTTGTACGGCAGGCCGACCCGGATGAAGATCTCTTCGAAGACACGGGACTGGGCGTTGGTCCGGTAGAAGATCGCGACGTCGCCCGCCTTGGCGTCGCCCGCGTCGGTGAGCCGGTCGATCTCGTCGGCGACGAACTGCGCCTCGTCGTGCTCGGTGTCGGCCACGTAACCGGTGATCCGCGCGCCCGCGCCCGCGTCCGTCCACAGGTTCTTGGGGCGGCGGCTCTCGTTGCGCTCGATGACCGCGTTGGCGGCGGAGAGGATGGTCTGCGTGGAGCGGTAGTTCTGCTCCAGCATGATCGTCGTCGCGTCCGGATAGTCCTCCTCGAACTGGAGGATGTTGCGGATCGTGGCGCCCCGGAAGGCGTAGATCGACTGGTCGGCGTCACCGACCACGCACAGCTCGCCCGGCGCTTCGTCCTGCCCGGCCGGGCCGACCAGCTCCCGTACCAGCGTGTACTGGGCGTGGTTGGTGTCCTGGTACTCGTCGACCATCACATGGCGGAAGCGGCGGCGGTAGTGCTCGGCGACGTCCGGGAACGCCTGGAGCAGATGGACCGTCGTCATGATGATGTCGTCGAAGTCCAGCGCGTTGGCCTCGCGCAGCCGCGCCTGGTACATCGCGTACGCCTGCGCCAGGGTCTTCTCGAAGCCGTCGACGGCCTGGCCGGCGAAGGTCTCCTCGTCGATCAGCTCGTTCTTCAGGTTCGAGATCTTGGCGCTGAAGGACTTCGGCGGGAACTTCTTGGGATCGAGGTCGAGGTCGCGGCAGACCAGTGCCATCAGGCGCTTGGAGTCGGCCGCGTCGTAGATCGAGAACGACGAGGTGAAGCCGAGCTTCTTGGACTCGCGGCGCAGGATCCGCACACAGGCGCTGTGGAAGGTCATCACCCACATCGCGTGCGCGCGCGGGCCGACCAGCTGCTCGACGCGCTCCTTCATCTCGCCCGCGGCCTTGTTGGTGAAGGTGATCGCGAGGATCTGGCCGGGGTGGACGCCGCGGGTGGCCAGCAGATGGGCGATGCGGTGCGTGAGCACGCGGGTCTTGCCGGAGCCCGCGCCGGCCACGATGAGCAGCGGGGAACCGGCGTGGACCACGGCCGCGCGCTGGTTCTCGTTCAGCCCCTCCAGCAGGGTCGCCGGGTCGACCACCGGGCGCGGGGCGCCGTCCCGGTAGTACGCGTCGCGGCTCGGGAGTGCGTCGAAACGGCCCTGGAACAGGTCGTCCGGCACCTCCTCCCGGACCGGGCCGTCCTCGGGCGGCGGCGGGTGCTCCTCCTCGGAGGGCTGGAGGTCCGCCAGGAAGCTGTCGTCAAAGAGGCTGCTCATCGTCTCCCGAGTCTAGGACCCCGCTCTGACAGCGCGCTGCCGCCTCCGGAGAGACGACCCAACGACTACGGAGCGTAAAGGTCACGGGAACGTATCGGGCCTGTCGGACATCAACCTTCCCAGCGGCCGCGCGAGTTGGCTAGCGTGCCGCCTCAACCGGGGAACGCACCCGTCCGGGGACCGCCCCCGTCCGGAACGATCCGGAAGGAGGTGTCGGCCTTGCCCACGCACCGCAAGCCGCGCACCCGCATTCGTACGGCCGCTCCCGCCGTAGGCATCACCACGGCCGCGCTCGCCTCGGTGAGCCTGCTGGCCCAGAGCGCGGGCGCGGCGCCGGGCAGGCCGAAGCCGACGGTCGAGGAGGTCCAGCGCAAGGTGGACGACCTCTACCGGCAGGCGGGCACGGCCACCGAGTCGTACAACCGGGCCAAGGAGGCCACCGACGACCAGCGCGAGAAGGTCGACGGGCTGCTCGACGAGGTCGCCCGGGGCACCGCCCGGCTGAACAACACCCGCCGGGCCCTCGGCAACTACGCCGCCGAGCAGTACCGCACCGGCGGCATGGCCTCGACCGTGACCCTGATGCTCGCGGACGACCCGCAGGCGTTCTTCGACCGCAACCACCTGATGAAGCAGCTGACCGGCCGCGAGGAGCAGGCGCTGCGGGACTTCGAGACCGAGCGGGCGGGCATCGCGAAGAAGCGCGCGGAGGCGACCCGGGGTCTGGAGCGGCTGACCGCCTCGCAGGAGGCGCTGCGGGCGGGCAAGCAGGACGTACAGACGAAGCTGGCGGCCGCGCGCACGCTGCTCGGCACGCTCACCGCGCAGGAGAAGGCGCGCCTCGCGGCGCTGGAGGAGAAGAAGCAGGAGGAGGCCCGGAAGAAGGCGGCGGAGCTGGCCGCGCGGCAGGAGGCGGCCCGCAAGGCCGCCGAGGCGGCCAAGGCGGCGGAGGCCGCGAAGAAGCCTCCGACGACGCCGGGTACCGGCACCGGCACCCCGTCCGCCTCCACCAAGGCCGCCAAGGCGCTCGCGTTCGCCCGCGAGCAGATCGGCAAGCCGTATGTGTGGGGCGCGACCGGGCCGTCCTCGTACGACTGCTCCGGCCTCACCCAGGCCGCCTGGAAGGCCGCCGGGGTCGATCTGCCGCGCACCACCTGGGACCAGGTGAAGGTCGGCACCCGGGTCGCCACGTCCGAGCTGCGCCCCGGTGACCTGGTCTTCTTCTACGACGACATCAGCCACGTCGGCATGTACATCGGCAACGGGATGATGATCCACGCGCCGAAGCCGGGTGCGTATGTGCGCGAGGAGTCGATCTACTACATGCCGATCTACGGGAGCGTGCGCCCCGCGTAGCCGTCGGCGCGCCTCAGAGCCTGCCTCACGTCCACAGCGTCGCGATGAAGATGTTCGCCACGGTGAGGCCGCCGACCGCGCCGAACAGCGCCTTCTCCACCTTCTCGTCGTCCCGCTTCACATAGACGAGGCCAAGGATCACCACCAGGACCGCCAGCTTCAGACCGATCTTGGCGGTGTTCACGGAGTGGTCGTCGGCCTGGTTGAGGCCGACCAGGGCGACGCCCGTGACCAGCATCGTCAGCGCGCCGTGCAGCATCGCGGGCACGAACCGCGCGGTCCCGGCACCCATCGCCTTCATCTGGGTCAGAAAGCCTCCGAGCAGCGAGGCGATGCCGATGATGTGCAGGGCGACGAAGACATTGATGAGTACGTCCATGATCCGGGAGCCTAGCCACCCCGTATCACGGCCCGGCGGGCAGGTGCTCTCGTCCGGCTCTTCGGTCACACCGGCATCGGGAAGCGGGCCCGCTCGACGGCCGACCGGTCGCATACGGTCACTTGAGCGCCGGAACAGAACACTTCACTGCTTTGCTTCACTCCCCCGTGTCACCCAGGTTTAGCGTCCTCCCCCAGGTGACCGACTCCCCATCGCCGCCCCCTCAAGGGCGGTCATCGGTCGCCAAGCCGAAAGATCCGGCGGCGGGCCGTCCCCCCTGTGCGGTCCGTCGCCGGATGTGCACGGAAGGACGTGAAGGCCCTAGTGGCTGCACACCGAAAGCCCAGGCAGCACCCGCTCACCGGCCCCGCCGCCCGCACCGCGGCGACCCTCGCACTGGCCGGAGCCGCCACCGCCACCGCCTTCGAGGGCTCCGGCCACGCCGAGCCCCGCCTGACCCCGGCCCAGGTCAAGGCCAAGGTGGACGCGCTCTACCACGACGCGGAGGTCGCCACCGAGGCGTACAACGGCACCAAGGAGAAGGCGGACGACGCCCAGAAGTCCGTCGCCTCGCTCCAGGACGAGGCCGCGCGCAAGACCGACCGGCTGAACAGCGCGCGCAACGCGCTCGGCTCGATCGCCACCGCCCAGTACCGCACCGGCGGGGTCGCCCCCGCGCTCCAGCTGATGCTGTCGTCCGACCCGCAGCGGTACCTGGACGACGCGGCCTTCCAGGAGCGGGCCGGGGACCGGACGGCGAACACCGTGGCCGGGGTCCGCAAGCAGCTCGCCGAGCTGAAGCGGCTGCACACCGCGGCCGACGGCAGGCTCGGCGAGCTGCGCGAGAGGCAGGCCGAGCTCAGGCGCCAGAAGGAGACCATCAGGTCGAAGATCGACTCGGCGCAGGCGCTGCTGGCGCAGCTGACCGCTGAGCAGCGTGCGGCGTACGACGGCGAGGACGGCGACCGGGCCGACGCGAGCGCTCCGGGCCGCGCCAGCCGCTCCTCCGGCCCCGGCGGGCCCGGTGCGCCCGCGGCCCCCGCCGGGCTGCTCCCGGCCCCCAGCGGCCGGGCGGCGGCCGCCGTGGCGTACGCGTACACCGCGCTCGGCAAGCCGTACGTGTGGGGCGCGACCGGGCCGTCCTCGTTCGACTGCTCGGGGCTGACCCAGGCGGCCTGGGGCGCGGCGGGCGTCGCGCTGCCCCGGACCACGTACACACAGATCAACTCCGGCCCCCGGGTGGCCCGTTCCGCGCTCGCCCCCGGCGATCTGGTCTTCTTCTACTCGGGGATCAGCCACGTCGGGCTCTACATCGGCGGCGGCCAGATGATCCACGCGCCACACCCGGGGGCGCCGGTGCGGATCGCGCCGATCGATCAGATGCCGTTCGCGGGCGCGACCCGGCCCGCCTGACCGAGCTCCTTGGTGAGCCAGCGGAAGACGTCGGGCACCTGGTGCTCCCAGACGCTGCTGCGGTGGCCACCGCCGTTCAGCCGCACGACGTGGACGGTGGTCGGCGCCTTGGCGGCCTTCTTCAGCGCCAGGCCGTCGTTGTAGCCGTCGCCCTGGTCGCCGGAGACGAACAGCGAGGTGTGCGGCGGGGTCTTGGCGTTCTTGAGGATCCACAGCGGGTTGGACTCGCGGCGCAGCTTCGGGTCGTGCGCGGTGATCGAGGCGCCCTCGGCGGCCGGGTCGTTGTAGCCGGAGAGGTCGACGCCGGCGCGGTAGCGGTCGGGGTGCGCTATGGCGAGCTTGGCGGCGCAGTGGCCGCCCGCCGAGTATCCGGCGACGGCCCAGCCCTCGGGCCCGGTGGCGGCCCGGAAGTTGTCGGTGACCATCTTGCGTACGTCCACGCTGATCCAGGTGTCGGCGTTGACGGTGCCCGGCACGTTGGCGCAGCCGGTGTCGCGGCCGTCCAGGAGCGTGGTGCGCGGCGAGACGAGGATGAACGGCGCGACCTCGCCGCGCTGCATCATCGGCGTGAGCTGGCGCTGGGTGTGCAGCGAGCCGAACCAGGCGCCTATGGAACCCGGGTAGCCGGGCAGCAGCTCGACCACGGGGAACGTCTTGTCCTTGTACGCGGGGTCGTTGTACTGCGGCGGCAGCCAGACCGCCACGTCGCCCTCGACGCCGGAGATCGCGCCCTTGAGGGTGGTCTTCATGACGCCGTTGCCGACCTTGCCCTTGTACTCCTTGAAGGTCTGCTTGACCTTGGGCGCGGAGGCGGCCTTCTTGCCGCCGGTGCCGTCCGGGCCGAGGTCGGGGGCGGCGTTGACGTGGTTGCCGGTGCCCAGCAGGTCGTCCCAGGTGTCGTAGAGCCCGTTGGCGTTGTTGACCATCACGAAGACGACGAGGATGGCGGTGAACTGCGCGAACAGCAGCATGAGCAGCCGGGAGGCCCCGCGCACCACGGCCGGCCCGCCGATCCTGCTCCACAGGAACAGGGGCAGCAGCAGGGCCGCCACCGCCACGACGACGGCGGTCAGCAGGAAGGGGGTACCGGTCAGGCTCATCACGCCGGGGAAGAGCCGGTTGCGCCGACTGGAGTTGCCCCGCTTTGCTAGGCCTTTACTTTCCTGGTGCTTGCTTCCGCGGCCACCGGGCCCTGCACGACGCCGCTGAGCCAGAAGTCGGCGGCGCCGCAGCGCCAGGCCGTCGCCGACTGGTCCGCCGGGGGTCTAGGTGCGGGGACCCTTGGGCCGGGAACCTATGTTGATCAGCGCGTCGTCCAGCCAGCCCCGCCCGACCCTGCCGCTGGAGGCCGTGGCCTCCCGCAGGGGCTCCGCGAGGGACTCGTCCGTACGGCCACGCGCCCGGGCCAGGACGGCGACCATGTCCCGGGTCTGCCCGAGCAGGGCCGGGTAGCCGCGGCCGGCGGTGCCACGCTCCCAGGTGCGGGCGATGTGCCCCGCCGGATCGGCGGAGAACGCCGGCACCTCACCGCTCCCGTCCGACAAGCCCGTCATCACGTCCGCCTTCCACCGGGCCGCCTCGCTCTTCGAGAGGGAGGCGAGGGTCTCGTCCGCCATGGCGTCGAGCAGCCCCAGCGCGGTGGCGGCGGCGCCGACCGGGACGGTCACCGACTCCCCGGCCGACGTCCTGGTGATACGGGCCAGATCCTCCGCCGAGCGCCCGGTCTCGGCCTTGCGGAGCGTCGCGTACGCGGCGGGGTCGTCGCAGACCGCCCGCATGACCAGGATGAGCGACTGGTTGTCCACCGGCATGCGGACGACCCCCTTCTCGTCGCGCCACGGGCCGCCGTTTCGTCCCGCGTGATGGAGATAGGCCGTCGAATCGGAGTAGCGCACGAGCATGGTGTGCGTGTCCGTCGAGTAGTCGGCCAGCAGCTCCGCGACCGTCTCCCGCAAGGGCGCCGCGATGTCCGCCCCGGCGCGGTCCCGGAAGTCGTCGTCCAGCGCGTTGACGAGGTCACGCATCACCCCGGCCTGCGCGAGGGTGTGGCGGCCGGAGCCGTCCGAGGCCGCCGCCTTCTTCAACGCGGCCGCCAGCTCCCGGCAGTTCATGTCCTTCGTGTCGCCGGGAGCCAGATCCTTCTGGATGCGGGGGTCCTCGCCGACGGTGGCGCACGAGGGCCGCGCGTCGCCGTCGGACCGCACGGCCAGCCAGGCCCCCACCCCTGCGGCGAGCACCACGACGGCCGCGACAGCCGCGAGGACCCGCGCCGGAGGGCGTCGGGACCCGCTCCGTACCGACGGCGCTTGCGAGTTCGTCACTGTCACGGCTCCGTGGCGTCCTGCGTCAGTTGGTGGTGTCGGTCAGATAGCCCTTTGCCTGGGACAGGCCGGTGGTGTGGCTGTCGTGCATACGCCGGATGTACTCGTCCACCAGCTTCCGCGCCTCCGGGTCACCGGTGCCGTAGCGGTCCTCCCCCCAGGTGTTCACCACCGTACGCATCTGGGTGTCGGCGTTGAGGAAGGTGTCGGAGATCTTCGCGTTGGCCTCGGCGTCCGCGCCCGCCTTCATCTCGTTGCCCCACATCCACGCCAGGGTGTCCACACCGCGCTGCATCGCGTCTCCGACGACGATCGACCCGCCCCCGGCCGTGGGGATGGTCATCGGCGTCACGATTCCGCCGATGACGTGGTACGCCACCTTCGCCTTCCAGTCCGCCGACGAATAGGCGTTCACCCGACCGTCGTTGAGCACGTCCTCGCGGATCGCCGTGTACGTGCCCAGCGCGTTGCCCGACTTGGCGATGAGGTCGTTCTGGTCGAGCGGGCCGGCACCCTTCGGGAGCTTGGCCAGCTCCTGGTCCAGATAGCGCAGCTCCGTCTTGCTGAGGTCCGCGTACGCGGCCGGATCCTCGGAGAGCCCCCGCATCACGTGCACGAGCTTGTCCGGTGACGTGGCCAGGTGCGCCATCCCCTGGTCGTCCACCCAGAACCCGTCGTGCATCCCGCGGATGTAGCCGCCGCCCGCGTTGCCGAGGATCTGGTGGGTGTCCGGGGTGTACTCGGCCAGCGCCTTGGCCACCGCCGCCTGCATGTTCTTGTGGACCTCGGTGCTGGTGCCCTGGTCGAGCGTGCCGATGATCCCGTTCATCACGCGCGCCTGGGCCTCGGTGTGCGTCGGCACCGGCCAGGGGTCCCGGTTCGGGTCGAAGGGCGGGTGCCCGGTCGCCGCGGCCTCCAGGGCGAGCCCCAGCCCGGCATGGCTGTCCAGCAGGTCGTCGGTCTTCGTGGCCACCCCGCCCGACACCATGTGCTGCGGCCAGTGGCGGGTGTCCTTCCCGTGCCCCGCGAGGTAGTGGAGGTGGTCCGCGCCCGTCTTGTCCGCCGGGTCGAAGAAGAACGTCGCCGCGTCCGGGTTCTTGCTCATCACGCCGAGCAGCGCGTCGACCGGGTCCGGGGTGACGCCCTTGTAGTCGGCGCCCCAGGTGCCGAAGATGCTGTACTTCTCGCCCCGCTCCGCCGCGATCATCTGGCCGCCCAGCGCGTTCAGATACTGATCGTCATACGGGCCGTCGGCCTTCTGCATGAGCGTGGTGAGGAGCTGGTAGCCGAGCAGCGGCCGGTCGTTCTTCCCGTAGTTGTGGGTCCCCGCCTTCGCCATCCCCTCCATCCACCCCTTGTAGAACGTCCCGTCGGGGCTGTTCAGCCACTCGTTGTACTTGGCCGAGCCCGGCGGCATCTCCGCGACCTTGCCCGGGACCGTCGTCGCCGTCGCCAGGGACATGGCGAAGCCGCGTTCCAGGGCCGCGTAGTCGGCCTTGTGGGACTTGTCGGAGAGCGACCAGTCGTTCACGTGCCGGGTGAACTTCATCGCGCCGTCCGGGCCCAGGCTCTGCAGCACGGTCTGGGTGAAGACCTTGTCGTGGGAGTTGTCCCGGAGGAGCGACTCCGCCTGGGCCAGCTCCTCGGGGGACAGCTTGTCGCCGTCCTTGATCTTCTCGGCCAGCGGGATCATGGCCTTGGCCTCGTAGTACTCCACGTCGCCGCTGGCCCTGGCGTTGAAGCCGTTCCTCGTCTCGTCGAAGATATCGATGTCGGCGCCGACCGCCTCCAAGGCGATCTTCACGCCCTGGTCGGCGTCGTTCATGGCCGTCACGGCCTGCGCGATGTGCTGCGACCACGAGTTCTCGGTGGCGCGCAGGCCCGGGTCGTGGCGGACCGCGTCCGCCTCCGTCGCGCTGACCTTGCTGTAGTCGAAGGTCGCGGCGCCCGTCTCGGAGACCTTCATCCCGGCCTTGACCGCGTCGTCCCGCGCGGACTCCACTCTCTTCTTCAGGTCCACGAACTGGGCTTGGGCCTCGCGCAGCAGCGAGGCGACGGCCTTGGCCTCGGTCTGCGCGGAGACGTACTGCGTGTGCGTCGCCGCGAAGTTCGGCCGGGAGAACTGCGACGCCTGGCCGGTCCAGGTGCCGTCCAGACTCACGTTCTGGACCTGGGTCTTGTAGCGCTCCTCGAGCTTCTTGAGCTCCCCGGCCATATCGTCCCACTTGGTGGCGACCGTGGCGAGCTGCGAGAAGTCCGTCTTCATGATCAGTTCGTAGGTCAGCATCACGGGACTCCTACGCGTGCGGCGGCGGCGAGAACTGGCTGAGCGAGGACGGTCTGATGAGCGGCCCGAAGTCGTTGCCGACGCCCAGGTCGTTCTTCTGGAAGTAGCCCGCCGTGCCGCGCAGCGCGGACTTCTCCCCGGCCAGCCGGCCGAGTAACGCGGTGACCGACTTCCCCCAGGTCTCCTGGGCCTTGGTCAGCCCGGCCGCGGTCGCCCAGCCCGCCAACGCCTTGACCGCCGTCCCGTTGGCCTCGTCCGCCCAGGCACCGGCCGTCTTCGTGTGCGGCTCGAAGTCGGTCTCGATGTCGTTGGCGGCGGTGTTCTTCCGCGCGGCGCTGGAGTTCAGGTCCTTGTCACCGCCCGGACCCGACGGCGGGAACGGCCCGTCGTACGCCCCGTTGAGCCGCGTACCCCCCGGCTCCCGCGCCGCTGCCGCCTTGCTCGACGCCCACTCCTCGTCGAAGCCCATGGCCGACCCCTCCCCGTGTCCGACGATCACCTTCGCATCGCAACTACCGTGCAAGGAGCGCACGTTGAGAATTGACGCCGTTCCGACAACCTCGGTTCCACCCCGCCCCCCGGGGTTCGCTCGGGCCCCCGTCAGACCAGCCGTCGCGCCGTCGCCCAGCGCGTCAGCTCGTGCCGGTTGGACAGCTGGAGCTTGCGCAGCACCGCCGAGACGTGCGACTCGACCGTCTTCACCGAGATGAACAGCTGCTTGGCGATCTCCTTGTACGCGTAGCCGCGCGCGATCAGCCGCAGCACCTCCCGCTCCCGCTGGGTGAGGCGGTCCAGGTCCTCGTCGACCGGCGGCGCGTCCGTCGACGCGAAGGCGTCCAGGACGAAGCCCGCCAGCCGCGGCGAGAACACCGCGTCGCCCTCCTGGACCCGGAAGATCGAGTCGACCAGGTCGGTCCCCGTGATCGTCTTGGTGACGTAGCCGCGCGCGCCGCCCCGGATCACCCCGATCACGTCCTCCGCCGCGTCCGAGACGGACAGCGCGAGGAAGCGCACCGGATTCTCCGCGGCCGCCATCAACGAGGCGCAACGGCGCAGGACTTCCACCCCGCCGCCGCCCGGAAGGTGGACGTCGAGGAGGACGACCTCCGGCCGGGTCGCGGTGATGACGGTGACCGCCTGGTCCACGTCGGCCGCCTCCCCGACGACCTCCACGCCCGTCTCCTCGGTACGGCCGATCTCCGCCTGGACTCCCGTGCGGAACATGCGGTGGTCGTCGACCAGGACGACCCGCACCCGCCGCTCGGCACCGCCCTGGGCTCCCTGGGTCTGCTCCGTCGTCATCCGTCCGCCCTCTCCATCTCCAGCTCGACCTCGGTGCCCCCACCGGGCACCGAACGCAGCCTCGCCGTTCCGCCGTTGCGCTGCATCCGGCCGATGATCGATTCTCGTACGCCCATGCGGTCGTCCGGCACCGCGTCCAGATCGAAGCCGGGGCCCCGGTCCCGTACGGACACGAAGACCGTACGGCCCTCGACCTCCGCGAAGACCTGGACGGCGCCGCCCTCGCCACCGTACTTCGCGGCGTTCACCATCGCCTCGCGCGCGGCCTGCATCTGTGCGGACAGCCGCTCGTCGAGCGGGCAGTCGCCGACGACCACGACCTCCAGCGGCACTCCGTGCTTGTCCTCCACCTCGGCCGCGGCCTTCTTCACCGCCTCGGCCAGGGTCTCCGGCTCCTCCGACTCGTCCTTGCCGGTGCCCTCCGGCTTGTAGAGCCAGGCGCGCAACTCGCGCTCCTGGGCCCGGGCGAGGCGGCGCACCTCCCCCACGTTCTCCGCGTTGCGCTGGATCAGCGTGAGGGTGTGGAGCACCGAGTCGTGCACATGGGCGGCGACTTCGGCGCGCTCCTGGGCGCGGATGCGCATCAGGCGCTCCTCGGAGAGGTCCTGGGTCATCCGGACGAGATAGGGGCCCGCCAGCAGGGCTATGCCCGCGATGACCGCGAGCGCCGCCGTCAGTACGTTGCCGAGCTGGGCCGCCGAGCCGCGCACCACCACGAACCCGGTGAAGCCCGCGCCGACCAGCGCCACCCCGGCCAGCCCCCGGGCCACCGGCAGCAGCCGGTGCCGCCGGGCGCCCTCGGTCCAGCGGGCCCGCCGTGCGTTGTCCGCCTGGCGCCACACCAGGATCACTCCGGCGCCGACCAGCAGCGTCGGCCAGATGTACGGACTGGCCCAGCCGCCCACGTTCACATTGCTCGCGAAGATCCCCGCGCCGACGCAGAGCGCGATCAGCGCGACGACCTGGCCCTTGTCGGGTTTGCGCAGCCGTCTGCGGCCGTCGGGGCTGACCTCGAACGCCGAGCGGGGCTCCGCGGCCGTACCGCCGAGGCCCAGCGGGACCACGAACCAGAACACCGCGTACAGCAGCGCCCCGAGGCCGTCGATCATGAACAGGCCGAGGAAGACGATCCGCACCCAGACGACCGGCAGCCCGAGGTGTCCGGCGAGACCGCGCGCCACGCCACCGAGCATCCGCCCCTCGGCCGAGCGGTAGAGCTTGCGCACGGGGGGTTCGTCGGCCTCGGTGGGCACGGTTCGGGAAGCGGCGACTGGCATGCACCGATCGTCACACGGCCGTGCGGGTGCGGGCATCAGGGTAAGCCCCCAGGACGCCCCTGATCCGCGATCCCCGCACGGGGGAGCCGTGCTCCCCCGCCCGGGGGAGGCCCCGGCTCCGCATCAGGGGCAATCTCAGGGAGAGGCCAGGGTCAGGACGGGTGCCGGACCCGCGCACCGCCCGTCACCATGGAGTCATGACTCAGCCGACCGAGACCCCCGTCGCGCCGCCGGACCCGGATCCGGACCCGGCGCCCGCCGCGCTGCCGCCGCGCCGCAGCGGTCGCAACAAGGTGATCGGCGGCGTCTGCGGCGGGCTCGGGCGGTACTGCGACATCGACCCGGTGATCTTCCGGATCGCGTTCGGCGTGCTCACCGTCATCAGCGGCCTCGGCCTGGTCTTCTACGGGTTCGCCTGGCTGCTGCTCCCGCTGGACGACGAGGACGAGAACGAGGCCCGGCGGCTGCTGTCCGGCCGGGTGGAGGGCCCGGCCCTCGCCGCCGTGCTGATGGCGCTGGCGGGCTGCGGGATCTTCCTGACCATGCTGAGCAACGGCTCGGTGATGAGCTTCGCCTCGCTGCTGACGCTGGCGGTCGCGGGCATCGGCGTCTGGTCCCAGCGCCGCTCGGTCATGCCCCCGGACGCCCCGCCGGACCCGGCGGCCGCCCAGACGGCGGCCGGGGCCGCCCCGGCCTTCGGCCCCGGAGCGGCCCCGCCCGAGACCAAGGCGCCGCCCACACCCGTCTCGCCCTCCTGGTGGCGCGACCCGATCGTCAAGGACGGCACCACCGGCCCGGTCGGCACCGGCTATCTGTGGGGCGCCGAGGGCGCCGACGCGGTGCCCGCGTTCGGCGCCGGCGCGCGCGCCAGGAAGGACCGCGACAAGAAGGCGGCCGACCGGGCCACCCGGGGCCCGCGTTCCATCGGCGGGTTCGTCTTCCTGCTCGCGCTGCTCGCGGGCGGCGCCGGCACCGCGGCCGCCTGGGACCACCAGCCGCTGGGCACCGCGCTCCAGATCGGCCTCACTGCGGCCCTGGTGGTGTTCGGCCTCGGCCTGGTGATCAGCGCGTTCGTGGGGCGCACCGGCTTCGGCACGCTGTTCCTGGCGGTGCTCACGGCCGCCCTGCTCGCCGGGGCCTCGGCGATGCCCAAGACCATCACGACCCAGTGGACCAGGACCGACTGGACCCCGGCCGCGGCGGCGGACGTACAGCCGTCGTACGCGCTGGGTTCGGGCGAGGGCACCCTCGATCTCAGCAAGGTCGTGGTGCCCGTGGGGCAGAGCGTGAAGACGCGCGCGGAGGTCGGCGCGGGGCGGCTCAAGGTGGTCGTGCCGCTGGGCGCGACCGTGAAGGCGCACATCGTGGTCGGTGTCGGCGACGTCCAGTTGCCGACGGAGAAGCCGGAGGACGTCGACATCCAGCCCAACCAGAAGAAGACCGTGACCCTGCCGCCGCCCGCGGGCGCGAAACCGGCGGGGACCCTGGAGCTCGATCTGCACGTCTCCATCGGCCAGGCGGAGGTGGACCGTGCCGCGTCATGAGTTCCGCCCCGGCCGCCTGATCATCGGAACGGTGATGCTGGCGACCGCCGTCCTGTTCGCGGGCGACGCGGCCGACGAGTGGCAGACACCCTGGTACGTGGTGATCCCGCTGGTCTGCGGCGGCCTCGGCCTGGCCGGGCTCGCCAGCTGGGTCGCCTACGAGGTGCGCAGGCGGCGCCGCGACGCCAGCCAGGCGTCGGCGGACAGCAGCGGCGTCCCGGCGAGCACCAGCGGCAGCCACGCCATCAGATAGGCCAGGTCGTTGCCGTAGTAATAGGGCGTGGTCGCCCAGCTCACGGTCAGCCACAGGCTCAGCGAGATCAGCGCGCCGCCGGCCGCCGCGAGCCGGCCGAACAGGCCGACCAGGATGCCGAGTCCGACGGCGATCTCGCCGAGGGCGATGGCGTATCCGAAGCCGACCGGGCTCTTGAGGGCGAGGTCGACGAGGGCGGGGATCGCGGAGCTGTCGCGCACCGAGTGCATCAGCTCCCCGAGCGAGCCGGGGCCGCTCGCCTTGAGGGTGGTGGTGCCGCCGGTGAGCTTGTCGAACCCGGCGTAGACGAAGGTGACGCCGAGGAAGACGCGCAGCGGCAGCAGCGCGTACCTGCCGGCCGTCTCCTTCAGGCCCCGCAGGCCCCCGCCGGTGGCCACTCCGCCTCGCGTCCGGGTGAGATTTCCGTGTGCCATCGCCGTTCCCGCCTTCCGTAACCCCTGTCACCTGACCATACGTACGGAAGGGGCGGACGGCTCAACCGGTTCACGCCTCAACTGGTTTCGGTGGGTGGCGGTGCCGGTCCGGTCGGTGATGGTCCGGTCGGTGATCCGGGTCGCGGTCGGTGATCCGGGTCCAGCGAGGGGTCAGTCGCCGGTGACGTCGATGACGACGCGGTTCGTCTCGACGCCCGCGGCCGTGACCACCCGCACCTCCACCCGGCCCGGCTCGACGTCCACCGGGACCGGCACGGTGAGCACGGTGTCGCTGGGGTTGGCGAAGCCGCCGGTGACCGGGATCAGCGGCACATGGACATGGACCGCGCCGATCCGCACGACCATCCGGGCGAGCCGGTCGGGGGTGCCCGCTCCGGGCGGCACGAATCCGGCGCCGCGGATCTCGATGTCGTCACCGGTACGGATCGGCGCGTCCAGATCGCCCGCCTCGCGCGCCCGGACCACCGAGAGCACGACGGGACGACCGCCTTCGGCGTACTTCCCGGCGAAGTACGTCAGCGCGGACACGGCCACCAGGAAGGCCAGCGCCCACGGCAGATCGGGCAGCCGGTCGGGCCGCCGGGCCAGCCGTACGGCGGCGAACAGCACGGCGACCGTGGAGACCAGGACGTACTGGACGTCCGCGAAGCTGCCGCGCCCGGCGTCGTCGGTGAGCAGGTCGGCGGCGCGCGGCCGCTCCGCGCGCACCTTCTGGAGCCGCTGCCCCGCGATGCGTACGGCCACCACCCGGCGCACCACCACGGTCACCGCGCTGACCAGCGCGACCACCGCCAGCAGGCCCGCGCCACGGGACAGGCCTAGGCCTTCGACCAGCGCGTCGCGCTCCTTCGCCCCGGACGCCCCGGCCAGCCGTACCGCGAGCAGGAGCACCGTGAAGGCCACCAGCAGCACCCAGGCGGCGGCCACCGCGCGCGAGGTGGAGAGCCGGTTGTCCTCGCCGACGACGGGCGCGAGCAGTCCGCCGCGCGCCCGGTGCAGCCACCCCGCGCCGGTCAGCGCGACCGCCACGACCAGCGCGGCGACCAGCCCGGCGGTCCGGGCGTGGGACCAGCCCGCGCCGATCGCGGTGAAGGCCTCCACGAGCGCCAGCACCGCGACGCTCCCCCACACGCTCACGAGGGTGGCCCGCCAGACCGCGCCCGGCCAGGCCTGCCCGGCCTCCCGGCCGTGTTCGGCGAGCGCCCGGGCGGACTGGGTGAGCTCGTCCGACACCCACTGGCGGGACGCCCCGGCGGAGTGCGCGACGGCGGCGGGCAGCCCTTCCCCGGCGGCGAGCCCGTCGCGCTTGGCCAGGAACTCCGCCACCGCGCGCCGGTGGCCGTTCCGCGCACCGGGACCGCAGTCACCACCGCATTGCCGAGCCTCCTGCACCGCCACGGAAATCTCGCCCTTCCCTCAAGTCATGTCGACTGTCAGGGAATTGTGCCGTACGAAAGGGGTCCGCCGGTCGGCGGGCGAACGCGGCGCGAGTGATTGACGCACCATCAAATTGACGTACTACGACAGGAGTTCGGGCTCCGACTCACTGATCTGGCGCCACAGCGGCTGGTAGTTGATCCACGCGACCAGGTCACTGCCCAGCTGGTCGCGGGTGGCGACCGCGTCCCGGCGTTCGATCGGCACCGGCTTCCCGGCGGCCCGCGCGGCCAGCTGCACCTCGCTGCACCGCTCCATCGAAAGGAACCACCAGGCCGCCGCGTCCACCGAGTCCCCCACGGTCAGCAGCCCGTGGTTGCGCAGGATCACCGCCTTGTAGGGGCCGAGCGCGGCCGCGATCCGGCGCCCTTCCTCGGCGTCGACGACCACTCCCGTATAGGCGTCGAACAGCGCGTGGTCCTCGAAGAAGGCGCACGCCTCCTGGGTGTACGGCTCGATCAGATCGCCGAGCGCCGCCAGCGCCCGCCCGTGCACCGAGTGGGTGTGCGCGACCGCGACCACCTCGGGGCGGGCCCGGTGCACCTGGGCGTGGACCGCGAAGGCCGCCTGGTTGACGTGGTAGCGGCCCTCGACGACCTGGCCCTCCCCGTTGACCATGACCAGCTCGCCCGCGGTGACCCGCGCGAACGGTACGCCGAAGGGGTTCACCCAGTAGCAGTCCTCGAACTCCGGGTCGCGCGCGCTGATGTGCCCGGAGACCCCCTCCTCGCACCCGGCCCGCGCGAACAGCCGCAGCGCCCCCGCCAGCCGCTCCTTGCGGTGCTGCCGCTCCTCGGCCGGGGTGGCGTGGACGGGCGGCAGGGCGAAGTGGAGCCGGTCGACGGGTACCGGAGCGGGGGCCGGGAGCTGTGGGTAGGCGGTCATGGCCGGAAGTTACCGCGCGGTTCGGCAGGTGAACAGGGTCGTGCGGCAGCGGATACGACGGCGCCGCCGCACCGGGAATCCGGTGCGGCGGCGCCGATCGACCAATACGGGATCACTCCCACTCGATCGTGCCCGGCGGCTTGCTCGTCACGTCGAGGACGACGCGGTTGACGTCGGGGACCTCGTTGGTGATGCGCGTCGAGATCTTCGCCAGCACGTCGTACGGCATACGCGTCCAGTCCGCCGTCATGGCGTCCTCGGAGGAGACCGGGCGCAGCACGATCGGGTGGCCGTAGGTGCGGCCGTCGCCCTGGACGCCGACGCTGCGGACGTCCGCGAGCAGCACGACCGGGCACTGCCAGATCTCTCGGTCCAGACCGGCCGCCGTCAGCTCCTCGCGGGCGATGGCGTCGGCCTCGCGGAGCAGGTCCAGGCGGTCCTTGGTGACCTCGCCGACGATACGGATGCCCAGGCCGGGGCCGGGGAACGGCTGGCGCTGGACGATCTCCTCCGGCAGGCCGAGCTCCTGGCCGACCATGCGGACCTCGTCCTTGAACAGCTTGCGCAGCGGCTCGACGAGCTCGAACTCGATGTCGTCGGGCAGGCCGCCCACGTTGTGGTGCGACTTGATGTTCGCGGTGCCGGTGCCGCCGCCGGACTCCACGACGTCCGGGTACAGCGTGCCCTGGACGAGGAAGGCGACCTCGGGGCCGTCCTCCTGGAGGATCTCCAGCTGCGCCTGCTCGAAGACGCGGATGAACTCGCGGCCGATGATCTTCCGCTTGGTCTCCGGGTCGGAGACCCCGGCCAGCGCGGTGAGGAATCGCTCCTGCGCGTCGACGACCTTCAGCTGGACGCCGGTGGCGGCCACGAAGTCCTTCTCGACCTGCTCGGTCTCGCCCTTGCGCATCAGGCCGTGGTCGACGTACACGCAGGTCAGCTGGGAGCCGATGGCCTTCTGGACGAGGGCCGCGGCGACCGCGGAGTCCACGCCGCCGGACAGACCGCAGATCGCGCGCTTGGTGCCGACCTGCTCGCGGATGAGGGCGATCTGCTCCTCGACGACGTTGTGCGTCGTCCAGTTCGGCTCGATGCCCGCGCCGCGGTAGAGGAAGTGCTCCAGGATCTGCTGGCCGTGCGTGGAGTGCAGCACCTCGGGGTGGTACTGCACGCCGTACAGCTTCTTCTCGTCGTTCTCGAAGGCCGCGACCGGTACGACGTCCGTGGACGCGGTGACCGTGAAGCCCTCGGGCGCGGCCGAGCAGGCGTCGCCGTGCGACATCCACACCGACTGCTCGGCGGGCGTGCCCTCGAAGAGCGTCGAGCCGACCTTGCTGACGTGCAGCGGGGTGCGCCCGTACTCGCGCGCGCCGTTGTCGTCGACCGTGCCGCCGAGCGTCTGGGCCATCAGCTGGAAGCCGTAGCACATGCCGAAGACGGGGACGCCGGCCTCGAAGAGCGCGCGGTCCAGGCGCGGGGCGCCCTCCGCGTACACGGACGACGGGCCGCCCGACAGGATGATCGCCTTCGGGTTCTTGGCCAGCATCTCGGCCACGGGCATCGTGCTGGGCACGATCTCGCTGTAGACCCGGGCCTCACGGACGCGGCGGGCGATGAGCTGGGCGTACTGGGCGCCGAAGTCGACAACGAGGACTACGTCCGGGTTGGGGGCGGGCGCGGCAGCTGGGGACGCTGATGACACTGGCGGCCTTCCGGCGAAGGGAGGGGGTCGGTATTTGTCGATTCTACCGGGGCGCGCGGCGGGACCTTTCGTCTCACCATCCGAACCGGGATTGGCCCCGCCCGGCGGCGCCGGTCCATACTGTGCGCATGCTCAAGCACCAGACCTTCGTCTTTACCTATGGCACCGGCCCGTCCGGCTGCCATGGTCGTGCTGCTTGAGCAACTGACAAGCGACTTCCCAGGCGCCCCGGGCCGACAAGGCCCGGGGCGCTCTGTCGTTTCCGGGCCTTGCCGCTCCGGGGCACCTCCCCCAGAACGAGGAGCCCCGACCATGACCACCACCCAGACATCAGCGGCTGTCGCCGCGAGCGGCGCCCGTACCGACGAGGCCGCCACCCTGATCACCGGCGCCCGGGAGCGCATCGACGCGCTCGACGACCGCATCATCGGTCTGATCCAGGAACGGATGGCCGTCTCGGCCGTCATCCAGGAGTCCCGGATCGCCTCCGGTGGGCGCCGGGTGAACCTGAACCGCGAGATGGAGGTCCTCGCCCACTACCGCGACGCGCTGGGCAAGCCCGGCACCGCGCTCGCGATGACGATGCTGGAGCTGTGCCGGGGCCTGATCTGATCCGGCGCAGCCTCACCCGTCCGGCGCCGTGACCGGCCGGTGCCCCACTTCGTTGGTCAGGGTGTCCGTGCCAGCCAGGGGCGGGCCCGAAAAAACCACGCGTGGCTCCGCTGGGGCGTGTGACGTGCTGACGGCACGTCGTGGGACCTCGCCCCAGCGCGCGTGACCGGTCGGCAGGGGACAGCAGCCCGGTCACCCTTAAAAGCGGTCGGCTCCGGGGACGCCCGGGGCCGGCCGCATCCGGTCCAAACGGTTGCGCGGCCCGCAGCCCATCCCTCACGATGCAGAGACAAGTCCCCCCATCACTGCGCAGAGCGACTGCCAGTGGTCGAAACCACCCGCGCGCCCCCTGCGCGCCGGGTCGGCCACCCGGCGCTCGGCCACCAGCGGCGCTACCCCCGGCGCCGCTCCCCGCAGCACCGACGCTGCCCTGACGTCGGTGCTGACGGCCAAGGGCCCCGCGGGCCGTCCCCAGGACGGATGGTCCGATGCGGGGCCCTTCGTGCATTCCGGGCGCGGCCGGTGCCCCCCCGGTTGCCCCGTCCTCCGCTTTTGGCGCGATTCGAACGGCTCCGCGCCACCGGTGTGACAGGGAGCACATAAGAATCCTGTGAGTCCTGGGACAACCATTGACAGGATTGGCAGGTCAATCATGCGGAACCAGCGGCCCCGCCTGTTTGGCGCGCGGCCCGCGGACGAGCGGGGAGCGCTGCACTCGGAGGGGGGTGCAGCGCTCCTCGCTTCTCCGTTTGGCCGAAGTTGGCCTACTCGGCGTTCTTCGGCGGGACCGCCGGCATCCCCAGGAACGGCAGCCGCAGCGCGCCGAACGCGTCCGCCGGGACCGCCGGAGCCTTCGGTGCCACGGCCTCGACCCGTACGTAGGGCCGGCCCTGGGCCGGGCGCGGGTCGGCCTCGCCCTTGTTCGGCCACAGCGACATCGCCCGCTCGGCCTGTGCGGTGATCGTCAGCGACGGGTTCACGCCCAGGTTCGCCGAGACGGCCGCGCCGTCGACCACCGAGATCCCCGGGTGCCCGTAGAGGCGGTGGTACGGGTCGATCACGCCCTCGTCGGCCGATGCCCCGATCGGGCAGCCGCCCAGGAAGTGCGCGGTCAGCGGGGTGCCCATCAGCTCGCCGACGTTCGAACCGGCGAAGCCGTTGATCTCGGCGGCCAGCGCGGTCGCCGCCTCGGAGGCCGCCCGGATCTGCTTCGGGTTGGGCGCGCCGTGGCCCTGGCGGGCGGTGAGCAGGCCCTTGCCGACGCCGTCCGGCTTCAGATACGTCGTCAGCGAGTTGTCGAGCGACTGCATCACCAGGCCGATGATGGTCCGCTCCGACCAGCGGCGGTTGCTGAGCGAACGGGCCAGCAGCGTCGGGTGCTTGACCGCGTTCGCCAGCCAGCCGAGCGCCAGGGAGGAGCCCTCCGCGTACGGCACCTGGAGGATCGACATGCCGCCCATCGCGTTCGAGCCCCGCCCGTAGCGGACCGGCTCGATGTGGGTGTTCTCGTCGGGGTGGACCGAGGACGTGATGGCGACGCCACGGGTGAAGTCGGCCTTGGCGGCGCCGTGCGCCTTGCGGTAGCGGCGGTTGTCGGTCTGCGCCCCCACCAGCGCCTCGGAGTTGGTGCGGGTCAGCTCACCGAGCCGCTTGGAGAGGTACGGGAGCTGGCCGCCGGAGCGCATGCGGTGCAGCAGGGTCTGGGTGCCGTAGGTCCCGGCCGCGATGACCACGCGCCGCGCCTTGAAGAGGCGCCCCGCGTCCTTCCTGCGGTTGTCGGTGGGCAGCGTGGCGACCGCGTACCCGCCCTGCGAGTCGTCGGTGACCGAGACGACCGTCGTCATGGGGTGCACCACCGCGCCCGCCTTCTCGGCGAGGTACAGGTAGTTCTCGTTGAGGGTGTTCTTCGCGCCGTGGCGGCAGCCCGTCATGCACTCGCCGCACTCGGTGCACGCCTTGCGGGCCGGGCCCGCCCCGCCGAAGTACGGGTCGGCGACCGACTCCCCCGGCTTCGCCTTCGCCGTGCCGTCCGCGTCCTGCCCGTCGCCGAAGAACACCCCGACCGGCGCCATGTGGAAGGTGTCGCCCACGCCCATCCGCTGCGCGGCCGCCTTGAGGTGGACGTCGGAGGGCGTCATGGTCGGGTTGAGCCGGACCCCGAGCATGCGCTTGGCCTGCTCGTAGTACGGGGCCAGCTCCTCCTGCCAGTCGGTGATGTCCTTCCACTGCGGGTCGTCGAAGAACTGCTTCGGCGGTACGTAGAGGGTGTTGGCGTAGTTCAGCGACCCGCCGCCGACGCCCGCGCCCGCGAGCACCATCACGTTGCCGAGCAGATGGATGCGCTGGATCCCGTACATCCCCAGCCTGGGCGCCCAGAGGTAGTTCTTGATGTCCCAGGAGTTCTTGGGCAGCGTGGCGGGCGTGAAGCGGCGGCCCGCCTCCAGGACGCCCACCCGGTAGCCCTTCTCGGTCAGGCGCAGGGCCGTCACCGAGCCGCCGAATCCGGAGCCGACGACCAGGACGTCGTAGTCGTAGGCCGCTTCGTCGTCCGGCTGGGGTTCCTCGTTCCGGGCGCGCGTCTCCTGGGGCATCGGCTCTCCTCGTACGAAACAGAAAGGGCGGGGGACGGGGAACGGGCGGGGGGTCAGCGCAGGCGCAGGGCCTTCATCGCCTTGAGGCTGCGGCTCATGAACGCGGCGTACTTCTCGTCGTCCATCCCGAAGGACGGCGCGAGCGGCAGGATCCGCTGCTGGGCGACGGTCTGCGCCTCGGTGTACTTGAGGATGCCCTCGGAGCCGTGGCGGCGGCCGAGGCCGGAGTCCTTCATGCCGCCCATCGGCGACTGGACGCTGCCGTACGCCGGGGCGTACCCCTCGTTGATGTTGACCGTGCCGGTGCGCAGCCGGGCGGCGACCTCGTGGCCGCGCTTGGAATCCGTCGTCCAGACCGAGGAGTTGAGGCCGTACGGGGTCGCGTTGGCGGCCTCGACCGCCTCGTCCTCGTCGGTGAACCGGTAGATCGAGACGACCGGGCCGAAGGTCTCCTCGGTGCAGACGGCCATCGGGGCCTCGACGCCGTCCAGGATCGTCGGCTCGTAGAAGAGCGGGCCGATGTCGGGGCGGGCGACGCCGCCCGCGACCAACCGGGCGCCCTTGGCGACGGCCTCCTCGACGTGCCGGGTCACCGTCTCCAGCTGGGCCTTGCCGACCAGCGAGCCCATGTCGGCGCCGTACGCGAGGGAGTTGCCGAGCCGCATCGCCTTCGTACGGGCGGCGAACCGCTCCACGAAGTCGTCCGCGACCGACTCGTGGACGTACAGCCGCTCGATGGAGATGCAGAGCTGGCCCGCCGAGGAGAAGCAGGCGCGGACCGCGCCCGCGGCCGCCTTCTCCACGTCGGCGTCGCGCAGCACCAGCATCGCGTTCTTGCCGCCCAACTCCAGCGAGACGCCGACCAGTCGGGCCGCGGCGCCCTGGGCGACCTCGCGGCCGGTGCGGGTGGAGCCGGTGAAGGAGACGTAGTCGGCGTGCTTGACGACCTCGGGGCCGACCACCGGGCCCTCGCCCAGCACCACCTGGAACAGCTCGGCGGGCAGCCCCGCCTCGATGAGCAGGTCACGGGCCCACAGCGCGGTGAGCGCGGTCTCGGTGTCGGGCTTCATCACCACCGCGTTGCCGGAGACGAAGGCGGGCAGCGCGTCGCCGACGGACAGCTCGAACGGGTAGTTCCAGGGCGCGATCTGCCCCACCACCCCGCGCGGCTGGCGCAGTTCGGTGACCTTGGTGAGGGTCGGCACCACTCCGGTGTGCCGCTTGGGGCGCAGATACGCGGGCGCCTTGCGGCCGTAGTGGCGCGCGGCCACGGCGACGGCCTGGACCTCCTCGTGCGCGTGCAGACGGGCCTTGCCGGTCTCCAGCTGGATGAGGTCGAGGACCTCGGCCTGGCGGTCCAGGACCAGGTCGTGGAAGCGCAGCAGCACGGCGGCACGCTCGCGTGCCGGGACCGCCGCCCAGGCGGGCTGGGCGGCGCGGGCCCGCGCGAAGGCCCCGGCGACGTCGTCGGGCGTGGACTCGGGCAGGTCCGCCAGCTTCTCGCCGGTGAACGGCGTGTGGTTGGCCGTACGACCGGAGCCGGCCACTCCCCGGGTGAGCTTGGCGACCACCTCCGGGGTGACCACATCGGCGGCGGTGCGGGCGCCCGCCGGGGCGGCGGCGACCGGGTTCGTACGGGTGCTGGTGGGCGTGGCCTGCGAGTCCGTCATGGGGCGAGCGTATGCCGGGCACGGCGGTTTGGGTACCCGCCGGTAACACTTTTCGGAACCCTCACCACCGCGCCAGCGGCTACTGGCGACATAAGCGCTGATCAGCGCGTTGTGCCCTTATAGGTCACGGATCTTGAGCCCGTCACGCACCTGTGCGAACAGCTTCGCGCCGTCCTTCGCGGCCTGCCCGTCGGCGGGTGCCTTGACCCGCATCCTCCAGTAGACCGAGCCCTTCCCGGGGACGAGCAGCTCGTAGTACGTGAAGCGGTACGGGTCGACGACGCTCGTCGACGTGCTGTACGGGGTGAAGTCGGTGACCAGCTCGGTGGCGTCCTTGCCCTGGAACTTGACGGCACTGGAGTCCACCTCGGCGTCCCGCATCTCCGTCTTCTGGTCGCCGCCCTCCTTGTAGTGCGCCTCCCAGGCGGCGGCCGAGCCCCCGATCGCCTCCTTGTCGCTGTCGGTGTCGGTGCGCCAGAAGTCGATCTCGAAGATCCCGCTGGGGTCGTAGTACCAGAGCGCGTCCGTCTTGTCGGACTGCACCCGCCGGTAGTCGCCGGGCACCGCCACATCCGCGTTGAGCACCTCGTTCTCCGGCCGCACCTGCCAGCCGGACGGGAGTCCCTCGCTGCGGAAGGGCTGGACGAGCACCAGCACCAGCGCCGCCGCCACCGCCAGCGCCCCGCCGCCCAGCCCGTACCGGGCGCGCCGGCTGCGGGCGAGCACCGGCGGGACCCAGGCGCGCAGCCCCTCGGCCGCGCCCGCGTCGGCGAGCAGCCGGGTCGCGGCGAGCGAGGCGGGCGCCGGGTGGGCGACCGACTCCAGGGTCTGGCGGATCTCGGCCGGTCCCGGCCGCGCCGCCGGGTCCTTGCGCAGCAGTTGCATCACCAGCGTGCCGAACGCGCCCGAACCCCTGGCCGGTATCTGCGGCTCGGCGGACAGGACCGCCTGGAGGGTGGCGGGGGTGTTGCTGCGCCGGTACGGGGAGACGCCCTCGACCGCCGCGTACAGCACCACGCCGAGCGACCAGAGGTCGGACTCCGGGCCCGGCCGCTGGCCGAGCACCCGCTCCGGGGCGATGTATTCGGGCGAGCCGACGAAGGCGCCCGTCTCGGTGAGGCCCTGCTCGCCCTCGACCTGGGCGATGCCGAAGTCGGTGAGCACGACCCGGTCGCCGCGCCCCAGCAGGACGTTGGCGGGCTTCACATCGCGGTGCAGGACGCCCGCCTCGTGCGCCGCGGAGAGCGCGCCGAGCACCGCGAGCCCGATCCGGGCCGCCTCGCGCACGTCGAGGGTGCCCTCCTGGAGCCGGTCGGCCAGCGAGTGGCCGCGCACCAGCTCCATGACGATCCACGGCTTGCCGTCCTCGACGACCACGTCGTGCATGGTGACCACGGAGGGGTGGTCGATCCGGGCGGCGGCCCGCGCCTCGCGCTGCATCCGCAGATGGACCGTGTTCCGCTCGCGCTCGCCCAAGTGGTCCGGAACGCGCGGCTCCTTGACCGCCACCTCACGGTCCACCACCTCGTCGTGGGCCCGCCAGACCGTGCCCATGCCGCCGTGGCCGAGGCGGTCGACGAGCCGGTAGCGGCCGCCGAGCAGCCGGCCGGCGCCCGACTCCGGCCGCGCGTCCCCGCCGACCTCCTGCGTCGGCTCGTACTGCCGCGGTACGGCCGGCTGCTCCGGCACCGGCGGCTGCTGCGGTCCGGGCCGCGGCGGCCGGAGGCCGTAACTGGTGGGCTCGTTCGCCCGTCCCCCATCGTTCGTCATGCACACATCCTGTCTAACGGCCCGTGCCGACACCAACCGGGGCGGGCGAGGGGATGCGGACCCGTGACACGGCCACCGGCGGACGGGGGCGGATCAGGCCGACGGCGTGAAGGAGTCGAGTGCCGTGTCGAAGTGCCGCTTGGCCTCGTCGAGCCGGGCCAGCGGCGCCGAGACCCACACGTCGTACATCTTCCCGTTCTCGTCCCAGCACTCGTCGTAGGTGTGCCGGGGGCCCTCGCGGGTGGTGAAGCCGTTCCAGCTGAACTCCCACAGCGCCGCGTCATGGCCCTGGTGGGTGGTGGCGACGACCTTGCCGCCCCGGTAACCGGGGTTGGTGTCGGGCCCGTTGGCGTGGGCGTTGCGCATCACGCCCAGCGGGCCGCCGGAGACGGCGTTCTGCAGCCGGATGCCGAGCCGGAAGGCCCCGTCCGGCGACACATAGAAGACGCGTCGGTCGTCGGTGGTACGGACGAAGCCCGCCGGGACCGTGAGGCCGAAGCCGTCGGGGTCGCGCACATGCCGGTACCCGACGGGTGCCGTGCCCACCGGGACGGGCTCGCCGGCCCGGGTGACCGTCACCGTGGGGCCGGGCGGGCCCGGCTCCACCGAGGCGGAGGCGGAGGCGGACCCCGACGCGGTGACTGTCGCCGTGGTGGCGCCGCCGCCCGCTGCGGCCTGCGCCCGTCCGCCCTCGTCGTCGCCGCTGAGCAGCATCGCGGCGGTCGCGCCCGCGCCGCCGAGGAGGACGACCAGGGCGGCCGCGATCAGCGCGGTCCTGGTCCGGGAGCCGCCCGCCGGCTTCGCCACGGCGACCCGCTCGGTGGGCGTGTAGTGCCGGGGCGCGACGGGAGTGGACCCGGTCGCCACGTACGCGCGCAGCAGCTCCTGCGCCTCGTCGGCGGCGAGCCTGCGCCCGGGGTCGCGCTCCAGGAGGCCGCGCACCACCGGCAGCAGCGGGGTGGCGGCCTCGGGCGGGCGGATCTCGTCGAAGACCACCGCGTGCAGCACCCCGCCCAACGAGTCCCGGTGGAAGGGTGATTCGCCGCTCAGGGCGGCGCACAGCAGCGCGCCGAGCGACCACAGATCGGACTCGGGCCCGGCGGCGGCGCCCTGCATCCGCTCCGGCGAGGTGTACTCGGGCGAGCCGACGAACGCCCCTTCCTCGCTGATCGTGGTGGAGCCCGGCAGCTGCGCGATGCCGAAGTCGGTGAGGACGACCCGGCCGGTGCCCTCCTCCAGGAGGACGTTGGCGGGCTTGAGGTCGCGGTGGAGCACGCCCTGGCGGTGCGCGGTGCTGAGCGCGCCGAGGAGCGCGATGCCGATGCGGGCCGCCTCGCGGGCGTCGACCGGGCCGCTGCCGCGCAGCCGGTCGGCGAGCGAGCCGCCCTCGACCAGCTCCATCACGATGTACGAGCGCCCGTCCTGCTCGACGACGTCGTGGACGACGATGACGTGCGGGTGCTTGAACTGCGCCACGGCGCGGGCCTCGCGCAGTGCGGCGGTGGCGGGGGCGCCGCCGTCGGGGTGCAGCTCCTTGACGGCGACCTGGCGGTTCAGGAGCTGGTCGGTGGCGCGCCAGACGGTGCCCATGCCGCCACGGCCGAGCCGGGCCGTCGGCCGGTAACGTCCGGCGATGAGACGGTCCTCGGCCGCGCCACCACGCGGATCACTGGCTGGTGCGGGCACCGCTTCCCCTCGCTCATTGGTCCTGTGGCCATCATGCCGCACGGGGCCGCGCCGCAGCGGGGCGCGAGGTCACGAGACGGAATCGACCGGGCGGGCGCGGAAAGCGGGGGCGGGGGCGGGCACGGGAGGCGAGGGCGGGCGCGCGGCGCGGCCCGCGCGCCGGTCAGTTCGGCGGCGGCCGCCAGCCGCGCAGCACCGTGTCGAACTGCTCGCGGGTGGTGTCCCAGTCGGACTCCGGCCCGGACATGTAGATCGCGTACTCGACGCTGCCGTTGTCGGCGAAGTACATCTGGTCGATCGCGTGCCGCCTGCCCGGGAAGCGCGTCTTCTCCACAAAGGTGAACTCCCAGAGCGAGGAGTTCACCTGGTCCCGGAAGGTGTTGGGCTTCAGCATCACCCGCTGGTACGTGGGCACCCGCTTCTTGAGCGTCTTCTCCAGGTCCAGCTGGTGCGTGTACGGGTTCTCGAAGTCGGGCTTGCCGACGCTGACACGTATGTAGTGACGTCCGTTGTCCGGCGTGTAGTCGGTCTCCTTGCCGAACATCTGGCGCTTCCAGCCCTCGGGCACGAAGAGGCTGAACCCGGCCGGGTCCTTCACCCGCTTCCAGCCGTCGGGCACGGACGCGTCGCTCTTGGGCGTCTTGCCCGGCTTGACGCCCGGCGACTGGGTCGTGGTGGTGGTCCCCGAGTCACCGCCGCTGTCGCGGTACTTCAGGGCCGCCAGACCCGCCGCGCCGCCGAGGACGGCCGCCAGCGCGACGACCAGGGCGACGGTCCGCCCGCGCTTTCTCCGGGCGGGGCGCGCCGGAGGGGGCGCGACCGCTTCGGGGGCGGGGGTGCGGACCGTCCCGGAGGTGCCCACCGGGGCGGTGGCCGCCCGCAGTTCGGACTCGGAGACCTGACGGGTCGGCACGTACTCGTGCGCCGCCTTGGGCTCGCGTCCCTCCATCGCCTCCAGGAACATCCGCTCGGCCTCTTCGGCCGAGGGGCGGTCCTCGGGCTCCTTGCGCAGCAGGGCGGTGATCACCGGCGCCAGCGCGCCCGCGTGCGTGGCGGGCGGCGGCTCCTCGTTCACCACCGCCTGCATGGTGGAGATGGGCGAGGAGCGGCGGAAGGGCGACTGGCCCTGGACGGCCGTGTAGAGCGTGGCGCCGAGGGACCACAGGTCGGAGGCGGGACCGGGCTGTCCTCCTCGTACCCGCTCGGGCGCCAGATAGTCGATGGAGCCGACGAGTTCACCGGTCCGGGTGATCGTGGCGTCGCCCTCGATGGCGGCGATCCCGAAGTCCGTGAGCAGCACGCGCGCGTCCCGGGCGAGCAGCACGTTGCCGGGCTTGACGTCGCGGTGCAGCACGCCCGCGGCGTGCGCGGCGCGCAGCGCGCCCAGGACGTGCAGTCCGATGCGGGCAGCCTCGCGGGCCTCGATCCGCCCGGTCTCGGAGGCCTTCACGGCGTCGGCGAGCGAGGGCCCGTCGACGTACTGCATCACGATCCAGGGGCGGTTGTCGTGGTCGAGCACGTCGTGGACGGTGACCACGCCGGGGTGGGTGATGCGGGCCGCGGCCCGCGCCTCTTTCTGCGTACGCGCGTGCAACACCACGCGGTCCGCCTCCGCCACGTACAGCGCGGCGGTCAGCTCCTTGACGGCCACCGTGCGGTGCAGGACCTCGTCGTGGGCGCGCCAGACCTTGCCCATGCCGCCCCGGCCGATGGTGTCGCCGAGCCGGTAGCGCCCGGCCAGCAGCAGCCCTGTCGCCACCGCTTCCGCGCCCTGCCCGCTCTTGCTCTGGTTCTGTTCCACGTCCCCCGCCCGGCCGGTTCTTAAGGGGCAAGGTTACGGAGCGGATTCCGGCCAGGGAACCTCGGGGGCACCTTGCGGCGCACCTACCAGGAGGTATGTGTCTGAGGCAACCTATGAAGCGTCAACGAGTGGCGCTGTAGGCGGCCGTGGCCTGTGTATAGATCTCCGTCACCTTGTCCCGCTGCGGCTCCGGGCCGATGACGACGACCGCGTGATACCGGCCATTTATGATCATGACTTGATTGCGGACGTAAACCGTACGGCCGGTGCTGTCGCGCCAGGTGAACTGCCCCTCGGCGGTGACCTTCCGGCCGATGTCGACCCGCCGCAACCCCGTCGCGGTGGCCCACGCCGAGTCCCGGAACGGCTGGAGTTCGCGCTCCTTGTCCCGCTGGTAGGCGAGCGGGTCGTCGCCGACGTCCTTGACGGCGTCCCGGCCGGGCACCACGAGGAGAGTGAAGTCGCCGCCGACATAACGGACTTGTCCGGCGTCGTTGATGGGCCGCCGCTGGAACGACGGATCGACCGCGGTCCGGAACCCCTCGGGGTCGTCGCGCAGCACATACCCCTTGGCGGGCGGCTGTCCGCCGGGCGCGGTGGTCTGCGTCCGCGGCGCCGAGGGCGTACCGGTGCGGCCGGAGGTGCTGGGCTCCGGCGTAGCCGGCGGCGCGCTCGTGCCCGTACGGGCGGACGGGGCGCCCCCGTTGTCGGCCTTGCCCTCGTCCTTCGTCCCGGCCTTGGGCATGAAGAACACGGCGTACGCGAGCGCCGCGGCGAGGAGTAACAGGACCAGCAGGACGAGGGTGCGGCCCAGCGAACGGGGCGCGCGCGTACGTGGACGCGGGGTGGACTGGCGGGACTTGGGCGTGGACCTGGGGGCGGGCCTGGGCGGGGCGTAGTCGGCCAGGTCCGGCGCGGCTCGCCGGTCGGGCCTGCGGGGCTGCGTACGGCGCTGCTGGCGGTGGCGGCCGTGCTCGCCGGAGGCCGAGCGGCCCGCGCGGCGGCGCCGGACGAGCTCGCCCCGGCGCCGCACGATCGGCAGCCGGGTCGCGTCGGGCGCGGGCAGCGGGACGATCTCGGAGCCCGCGTCCGGCTCCGGCGCGGACCGCACGATCGAGCGCAGCCAGCCGCGCAGCTCCTCGAAGTCCGGGCGCTCGGTGGGGTCCTGGCGCAGCAGCGACTCGACCACCGGCCGCAGCGGACCGCACTCCTCGGCGAACGCGGGCGGCTCGCCGCACACCATCTGCACCAGCTCGACGGCGCTCTCCTCCGGGTACGGCGCGTGCCCCTGCACGGCCCGGAAGAGCAGCGCGCCCAGCGCCCACAGATCGGTGGCGGGCCCGATCGGCGGCGCCAGCCGCCAGTTCTCGTGCACCGGCCCGGCCTGCTCGGGCGCCCACCGCTCGGTGACGGCCCCGACGACGGCGATCCGCGTCTGCCGCGCCCGCTCGGCGGCGAGCCGCGTGGCGGGTCCCCGGTACCCATTGCCGTGCCGCTGCGGCACGACCGCCTCCCAGCCACCCTCCCGGACGTGCACGGGCGCGCTGACATGCGTCTGCCGCTGCGCATCGGCCCGCAACGCCTCGGCCCCGGCCCCCACGGCATGCGGAAGCGCGGGCCGCGGCTCGGCGGAGGGCGGCGGCCCGGTGGTGGCGGGGGGACGGGGGTGCCGATCGGTACGGGACGACGGGTCGGGGTGCGCGGACTGTGTGGGCTGGGCGGAGTGGGTGGGATGCGCGACGTGGGTGGGCTGCGCGGCGTGCGTGGGCTGCGCGGCGTGCGTGGGCTGCGCGGCGTGCGGAGCTTCGAGGCGGGGGAGTTGGGCGTGGGGGTGCGGGTCCGTGGGGTGGGCGGGACCGAGTTGTGGCGTTTGACGGCCGGAGGCCTCGGTGTACGAGTCCGTGGGGTGGGCCGGGCCCAGTTGCGACGCCTGACGGCCGGAGCTCTCGGATTGCGGGTCCGTCGCGCGGGCCTGCGCGGGGCGGGGGACCCAGCGGCCGGTCACCGGGTCGTACGCACGCCTCGTGCGCCCCGAGTCCGGGCCCTCCTCCACGGCGTACGGACTGGCCGCCGACGTCCCCGCTCCCGCCGCGGGCGAACGCGGCACCCGCGTCCCGCTCACCGGGTCGTACATGCCCTGGTCCGCTGGGTCGCGCCAGACCCCCTCCAACTCGGCCTGGGCGAGCTCGGAACGCGGCCCCGGCAGCGCGGCCGAGGCGTCGTCCACGCGCGCGGCGGCCCGCGCCCCGGCCCGGTACGCCGCGATGGCCCCGGCCCGCGTGACCCCCGAGGGGCCACCGCCCTGTTCGTCGCCGCTCGGCCCCGCCGGGGACCACCCCGCGGGCAGGGCGGGCGCCCTGGTCGAGGGCAGGGGGGCGGGGTGCGGCGTGGGGGCGGCCTGGGCGGCCGGGCCCAGGCGCGCGTCGGGGCGAGCCCCGGTGGGACGGTCGGAGCGGTCGGAGCGGTCGGAGCGGTCGGAGCGGTCGGGGGCGCTGTAGGGGGCGCCGGGCGCGTCCGGACCGCCGAAGTCCCGGGAGCCCGGGGAGCCCGGGGAGCCCGGGGAGCCCGGGGAGCCCTCGAAGTCCTGGGCATACGGGGAGTCCGCCGAATGCCGGGAGTCCGGGGCATACGCGGGGTCCTGGGCACCCGGCCACTCGGACTCGGCGGGGTCAGCCGCGCCCGCCTCCCCCGGTACGCCGAAGTCGTCGCTCTCCTCGCCCGGCGGTGGCGGCACCACCACATAGCCGCACAGCGCCTCCTCCGCCGCGCCGGCCGCCAGGCCGGTCAGCATTACGCGGCCGTCGTCGCATATCAACACCGTGCGCTCGGTGATGTTGCGGTGCGTCCAGCCGTGCGCGTGCAGCACGCGCAGCGCGGTCAGTACGTCGGAGGCGACCTCCGCCGCCCGGTACGGCGCCATCGGCTGCTCGGCAAGCAGCGCGGCCAACGGCCTGGCCATGACGAGCTCGCTGACGATCCACAGCGAGCCGTCCTCCGCGAAGACGTCGAAGACCTGGTCGAGCCGGGGGTGGTCGGGGATCTGCGCGGCCGCCTGGGCAGCCTCGATCGCCCGCCGCAGCGCGGGGTCGGCGGGCCGCCGCGCGGCTCCGGAGCCGTACCCGTCCCCGTACCGCCCGTCCGCGCCCTGCACCTCCGCGTCCACGACCTCCGGCAACGGCACCTGCCGCACCAGGACTTCCTGTCCGCTGTAGGTGTCGAAGGCCCGGGTCTCGACGGGCTCGTACTCGTCGGAGGAAGGCAGCGGCAGCCGATAGCGGTCGGCGAGCACCCGACCCGCGTAGTCGTCCACGACGCCTCCCCACAGCGCGCTGTTCCCGCGAAACCGTCAATTCCGGTCGATTACCGGCCCATTATGGCTGCGTACGGTCCGCGAGCTCTCACGATACGTGGCCTGCTCAGTCCTTGGGGCTGAACGTGTCGAACGCCGTCTTGCGCAGCGTCACGCACGCGTCCGTGTCCCACTCGGCCGTCTTGCAGGTGACCATGATCGCGTAGCCGTGCGAACCGTCGACCTTGAAGCCGCGGTTGAGTATCCGTACCCGCTCGCCGCCCTGGTCGCGCTCGAACTGCCAGTCGGCGACCGTCGGGTACCCCTTGTAGTCGACCTTCTGTATGCCGAGCAGGTGGTAGTTGCTGCTGCTCCCGGCGACCGCGCCGGCCAGCTCCAGCCAGGCCCGCCGGGCGTCGTCGGTCGGCTTGGCGTTGAAGTCGACCTGGATGCGCGGGAAGCCGCCGTTGGCGCTGTATATGCCGCCGGAGTTGGCCCCGGCTATGCCGGTACGGTGGAACCCGGCGGGCATGGCCATGGAGAAGTGGAAGTCGGCGTCGGTGAGCATGGAGTACCCGCTGGGCAGGTTGGCGCCCGCCCCGTTGCCCCCGGACGCGGACCCGGACGTGGCCCCGGACCCGGGGGTCTGGGGGGACGCGGGGGTCTTGCCGCCGCTCTGGCCCTGGGTCTGGGTCTGCCCCTGGCCCTGCTGCTGGCCGGTGCCCGTGCCCTGGGTGCCGCCGGTCTTGCCCTTGCCGCTGCCGTCGCCGCCCGCGGTTACGCCGCTGGACGCCTTGTTGTCGCCCTTGCCACCCTTGCCCTTGTCGTCGTCGCCGCCGCTGAACGCGACCGCGAGCACCGTCCCGAGCACGGCCAGCGCCGCGACGACCGCGATGATCACCAGCGTCCGGCGCGGGACGACATCGGTGAGCGGGGCCCGCACCGGCGCGGGCGGCCCGGACGGTGCCGGGGGCGCGACGGGCACGGACCCGGCCGCGGCGACCGGCTTGGCGGCCGCTCTGCCCGCCGCCTTGTCCTTCGCCTTCTCCTTGGCCGTGGTCTGCGCGGCCGCAGCCGCGTTCCGCACGGACTTGAACGCGCCGCGCATCCGGTCGGCGGCCGCGTCGGCCACCTCCTTCGCCTTGGCACCCGCGTCGCCCTTGGGCTCGCCGGGCACGGGGGGCAGCGCGACGACCCGGGTCACCTCGGACGACACCGGCTCCGGTGCCCGCACGGCCTGCTCCGGGGCGTGCAGCACCTCGGTGAGCAGCGCCCGCGCCGCCTCGTTGTCGAGCCGCTGCTCGGGGTCCTTGGCGAGCAGGCCGTAGATGACCTTCTCCAGGAGCGGTCCCGCGTTGGTCGGCGGGTCCACCGGCTCGGTCATCACCGCGGTGAGCGTCGCGATAGCGGAGCCCTTGTCGTACGGCGGGACGCCCTCCACGCACGCGTAGAGCAAGCCGCCGAGCGACCACAGGTCGGCGGCCGGGCCGGGCTTGTGGCCGCGGGCGCGCTCCGGCGAGATGTACGAGGGCGCGCCGACGAGCATGCCCGTCGAGGTGATGGAGGGGTCGCCCTCGACCTGGGCGATGCCGAAGTCGGTGAGCACGACCCGGCCGTCCTCGGCGATGAGCACGTTGGACGGCTTCACATCGCGGTGCAGGATGCCCTCGCGGTGGGCGGAGCGCAGCACGTCGAGGATGGCGAGCCCGACCTCGGCGGCCCGGCGCGGCGTCAGCACCCCGTCCTCGCGCACCGCTTCGGCGAGCGACTTGCCCTCGACGAGTTCCATGACGATCCACGGCCGGTCGTCCTCGTCCACGACGTCGTAGACCGTGACCGCGCTGGTGTTGCGGATCCGGGCGATCGCCTTGGCCTCACGCAGGGTGCGCGTGATCAGCCGGCGCTTCTCGTCGTCGTCGATGCTGCTGGGAAAGCGCAGCTCCTTGACGGCGACGGTACGGCCCAGCGTCTCGTCGACGGCACGCCAGACCGTGCCCATGCCGCCACGGCCGAGCACATCCCCGAGCCGGTACCGATCGGCCAGGAGTCGTCCCTCGGCTTTCCCGCCGGACTCCTTCCGCTCGTCCCGCTGGGGCTCCCGCGACTGCTCCGCCTCCGACATGCGTCCCCTCTGCGATCCCTGATCCGCGCCCCCACCGACCGCGTTCCGGCCGACGGCTCCCGCAACTTGCCTCGTGAGGCGGCCCGGTTCACCGCTCCGACCTGCTTCTCCTGCCGGGGGTCCGGGGGTTGGCCCCCGGGGGAGCGGCACCCGCCCTGGCAGAGCGTCCATTGTCTCTCACGTCGGGACCAATGATTGTCCCGGGTCCGCCGTCCGCCAAGATGGCTCCGGAAGGGGGACCACCACCATGCCGACACTCCGGGCGCTGCTCGCCATGCCCCTGGCCGTGGTGCTCTGCGGCCTGGGCACACCGGTCCTGCCGGGCGAGCCGGCCCGCCCGGACCGCACCGGCCTGAAAGACCCGCAGGCCACAGCGCTGGCGCGGCTAGTCACCGACACGGGTACCCCGGCCGCCGCCCTGCTCACGGACGACGGCCACCGCACCCGCTTCGGTACGGCCGGATCCGGGCTCGGCCGCGACGACCGCTTCCGGGCGGGCAGCGTCACCAAGTCCTTCGTCGCGACGGTGGTGCTCCAGCTCGCCGCCGAGGGCAGGCTGCGCCTCGACGACACGGTGGAACAGCATCTGCCGGGCCTGATACGCGGCCATGGAAACGACGGCCGCCACCTCACCCTGCGCTCCTTGCTCTCCCACACCAGCGGTCTGTTCCCCTACACGGCCGACAGCACCGTCCCGGTTCCACTCACCCCCTCACAAGCCGTCCGCACCGCCCTCGCCCACTCCCCCGGGCCGCTGGGCACCTACGCCTACTCCAACACCAACTACGTCGTCCTCGGCATGGTCGTTCAGCAGGTCACCGGCCGTACATACGCCGCCGAGGCCGAACGCCGCATCATCACCCCCCTCCGTCTCACCGGCACCTCCTTCCCGGGTGCCCGCACCACGCTCCCCGCCCCGCACAGCCGCGCGTACTCCCCCGACGGCCGCGACGTCACCGACCTGGACCCGCGCGCGGCGGGCGCCGCCGGTGAACTCATATCGACGCTCTCCGATCTGAGCCGCTTCTACGCGGCCCTGCTCGGCGGTGGCCTGCTGCCCGCGCCCCAGCAGCGCGAACTGCTCGACACCGCCGCCACCCACGGCGTCTACGGCCTCGGCCTCTACCCGCAGCGGCTCTCCTGCGGCCTCACCGTCTGGGGCCACAACGGGCATATATCCGGCAGCCTGGTCCGCGCGGCGACCACCGCCGACGGCCGCCACACCGCTGTTTTCCGTATCAACACGGACATCTCCATGAGACCCTCCCTCGAACTCTCGCTGCTCGACGCCGAGTTCTGCCCGGCCCCGCCCCAGGACAGGCCCGGCGTCCCGGTTTCTCCCTAGATCGGCACGATGTCCGGCGCCCCCAGCCGCGCCGCGTCCGCCGTCAGGTCGTCCGGCTGGCGCTGCGACTCGCGCTCCGCCTCCACCCGCTTCTCGTAGTGCTCCACCTCCTTCTCGATCTGCTTCGCGTCCCAGCCGAGGACCGGCGCCATCAGCTCCGCGCACTCCCGGGCCGACAGGGTGCCCCGGTCGAAGGTCTCGATGGAGATGCGGGTGCGCCGGGTCAGGACGTCGTCCAGATGGCGGGCGCCCTCGTGCGAGGCGGCATAGACGATCTCGGCCCGCAGATAGTCCTCCGCCGCGCCGAGCGGCTCCCCCAGCGACGGGTCGGCCACGATCAGCTCGATGAGGTCCTCGGTCATCGAGCCGTACCGGTTCAACAGGTGCTCCACGCGGACCACATGGATCCCGGTGCGCGCGGCGATCCTCGCGCGCGCGTTCCACAGCGCCCGGTAGCCCTCCGCGCCGAGCAGCGGCACGTCCTCGGTGACGCAGGCCGCGACCCGCTGGTCCAGGCCGTGCACCGCCTCGTCCACCGCGTCCTTCGCCATCACGCGATACGTCGTGTACTTGCCGCCGGCGATGACCACGAGCCCCGGCACCGGGTGCGCCACCGTGTGCTCGCGGGAGAGCTTGCTGGTGGCGTCCGACTCCCCGGCGAGCAGCGGGCGCAGGCCCGCGTACACCCCCTGGACGTCGTCCCGGGTCAGGGGCACCGCGAGCACCGAGTTGACGTGTTCGAGGAGGTAGTCGATGTCCGCGCTGGAGGCGGCGGGGTGGGCCTTGTCCAGGTCCCAGTCCGTGTCGGTCGTGCCCACGATCCAGTGGCGCCCCCAGGGGATCACGAAGAGCACCGACTTCTCGGTGCGCAGGATGAGCCCGGTCGTGGAGTGGATCCGGTCCTTGGGCACCACCAGATGGATGCCCTTGGAGGCCCGGACGTGGAACTGGCCGCGCTCGCCGACCATCGCCTGGGTGTCGTCCGTCCACACCCCCGTCGCGTTGACGATCTGTTTGGCGCGGATCTCGTACTCCCCGCCGCCCTCGACGTCGCGCACCCGCGCCCCGACCACCCGCTCGCCCTCGCGCAGGAACCCGGTCACCCGGGCCCGATTGGCGGCCTGCGCCCCGTAACTCGCGGCCGTCCGCACCAGTGTGGCCACGAAGCGGGCGTCGTCCATCTGCGCGTCGTAGTACTGCAACGCGCCGACCAGCGCTTCCCGTTTGAGGCAGGGTGCGACCCGCAGGGCACCGCGGCGCGAGAGGTGGCGGTGGACCGGCAGGCCCCGGCCGTGGCCGGAGGAGACCGACATCGCGTCGTACAACGCCACGCCCGAGCCCGCGTACCACCGCTCCCAGCCCTTGTGCTGGAGCGGGTAGAGGAACGGGACCGGTTTCACCAGGTGCGGGGCGAGGCGCCCCAGGAGCAGCCCGCGCTCCTTCAGCGCCTCCCGGACCAGCGCGAAGTCCAGCATCTCCAGATAGCGCAGCCCGCCGTGGATCAGCTTGCTCGACCGGCTGGACGTGCCCGAGGCCCAGTCCCGCGCCTCGACGATGCCGGTCGAGAGCCCTCGGGTCGCGGCGTCCAGCGCGGTGCCCGCGCCGACCACCCCGCCGCCGACGACCAGCACGTCGAGCTCGCGCTCGGCCATCGCGGCGAGCGCCTCGGCGCGCTGCACCGGTCCCAGTGTCGCTGTCCTCACGGGTGCCTCCCGTTGATCGGGGTGGTCTGGCTCACACACTCGATTCTGGACGCGACCACCGACATCGGCCACCGCCTGTGGACAACACTCGGACAACCCCGGGCCCGCAATACGGCATAACGGTCATATTTACTCTTAGTCTGACATTGCGTCCGCCCGTTCTGTCCACAGGGCTTGCGCTCCATGTCCCCTCCGGTTATGGGAAGGACGGTCACCCGCATGCCCGCAGACCTCGCCGTCATCGGACTCGGCCACTTCGGCCTGCCCCTCGCCCAGGCCGCCGCCGCCGCGGGCATCGAGACCGTCGGCCACGACACCGACCCCCGTGTCCTGGCCGAACTCCGCGCCGGGCGCCCCCCGGTCGACGGCTCCCTCACCGCCGCCGAGCTGCGCCGGATGCTCTCGGGCGGCTTCAGGACGGCCGCCGACCCGGCCGAGCTCGGCCGGGTCCGTACCGCCGTGATCTGCGCCCCCACCCCGCTCGGCGCGGACCGGACCCTGGACCTGAGCGCCGTCGCCGACGCGGCCCGTACGCTCGCGGCCCGGCTGCGCCCGCACACCACCGTGATCCTGGAGTCCGCCGCCCACCCCGGCACCACCGAGGACTTCCTGCGTCCGCTGCTCGAAGCGGGCTCGGGGCTGCGGGCCGGGCGCGACTTCCACCTCGCCTACTCCGCCAGCCGTATCGACCCCGGCAACCGCACGCACGGCTTCGCCACCACCCCCAAGGTCATCGGCGGTCTCACCCCCGCCTGCACCGAGTCCGCCGCCGCGTTCTACGGCCGGATCACCGACAAGGTGGTCCGCGCCCGCGGCACCCGCGAGGCCGAGATGGCCAAGCTCCTGGAGACCAACTACCGCGCGGTCAACATCGCGCTGGTCAACGAGATGGCCGTGCTCTGCCACGACATGGGCGTGGACCTGTGGGACGTGATCCGGTGCGCCGAGACCAAGCCGTTCGGCTTCCAGGCGTTCCGCCCGGGGCCGGGCGTCGGCGGCCACGGCGTCCCACTGGACCCGACCCCGCTGCCGTACACGGGCCTGCGGATGGTGGGGCTGGCCCGGGAGATCAACGCGCACATGCCGCAGTACGTCATCCAGCGCTCCACCACGCTCCTGAACGAGCACGGCAAGTCCGCCCGGGGCGCGCGCGTACTGCTGCTCGGCGTCACCTACAAGCCCGACCTCGCCGATCTGGAGGGCTCCCCGGCCGCCGAGATCGCGGGGCGGCTCATCGACCTCGGCGCGGCGGTGAGCTACCACGACCCGCACGTCCCGGACTGGCGCGTGCGCGACCAGCCCGTACCGCGCGCGGACTCGCTCTACGAGGCCGCCGCCCACGCCGACCTGACCGTGCTGCTCCAGCACCACCGCACGTACGACCTCCAGGGGCTCTCGGTCAAGGCCCAGCTGCTGCTCGACACCCGGGGCGTCACACCGGGGGGCGCCGCCCACCGACTCTGAAATCCGGTCACCGGCACACCCACCGGTTGCTACTCTTCGGGTCGCCCGATCGCACAGCCGTGCGCATTCACGGGCTCGTGCGTCCACTTACCTCGGGGGGATCCGAAGATGAGCCAGTCCTTTCCGCCGCCGCAGCAGCAGCCCCAGCCCCAGTTCCCGGGGTACGCCCCGGTCCCGCCGCCCGCACCGGTCCGCGACAACTTCGCCGGCGGGCTGCTGACCGCCATCGCCGCCGCCGTCGTCTGCGCGGGCGTCTACGGCGCGATCGTCGGCGCCACCAAGCACGAGATCGGCTACGCGGCCGTCGGTGTCGGCTTCCTGATCGGCTGGGCCTCGGGCAAGGTCGGCGGGCGCAACCCCGCCCTGCCGGTGCTCGGCGCGGTCCTCGCCCTCGGCTCCGTCTACGCGGGCCAGCTGGTCGGCGAGGCCATCCTCATCTCCAAGCACTTCCCCGTCAGCCTCTCGGAGCTGCTGTTCCAGCACCTCGACGTGGTGAACGAGGCCTGGAAGTCCGACGCCGACCCGATGACGTTCCTGTTCTTCGCGATCGCCGCGATCGCCGCGTTCTCCGGCTCCAAGAAGGCCGCCGCGTAACCGCCGCGTCCCCACACGCGAAAGGGGCCCGGACCGTCGAAACGGTCCGGGCCCCTTCACGTACGTAGTACGTAGGGCGTCAGCGCTTGTGCTGCGCGTCCGCCACCGTCACCTCGACGCGCTGGAACTCCTTGAGCTCGCTGTAGCCGGTGGTGGCCATCGAGCGGCGCAGGGCGCCGAAGAAGTTCATCGAGCCGTCCGGGATGTGCGACGGGCCGGTGAGGATCTCCTCGGTGGTGCCCACGATGCCCAGGTCGACCAGCTTGCCGCGCGGCACGTCCTCGTGGACGGCCTCCATGCCCCAGTGGTGGCCCTTGCCGGGCGCGTCCGTGGCACGGGCCAGCGGGGAGCCCATCATCACGGCGTCCGCGCCGCAGGCGATCGCCTTGGGCAGGTCGCCGGACCAGCCGACGCCGCCGTCCGCGATCACATGCACGTACCGGCCGCCGGACTCGTCCATGTAGTCGCGGCGGGCCGCGGCCACGTCGGCGACGGCGGTGGCCATCGGGACCTGGATGCCGAGCACGTTGCGCGTGGTGTGCGCGGCGCCGCCGCCGAAGCCCACCAGGACGCCGGCCGCGCCGGTGCGCATCAGGTGCAGGGCCGCGGTGTACGTGGCGCAGCCGCCGACGATCACCGGGACGTCCAGCTCGTAGATGAACTGCTTCAGGTTGAGCGGCTCGGCCGCGCCGGAGACGTGCTCCGCCGAGACGGTCGTGCCGCGGATGACGAAGATGTCGACACCCGCGTCCACCACGGCCTTGGAGAACTGCGCCGTGCGCTGCGGCGAGAGCGCGGCCGCGGTGACCACACCGGAGTCGCGCACCTCCTTGATGCGCTGCCCGATCAGCTCTTCCTTGATCGGGGCCGCGTAGATCTCCTGGAGGCGGCGGGTCGCGGCGGCCTCGTCCAGCTGGTCGATCTCGTCGAGCAGCGGCTGCGGGTCCTCGTACCGGGTCCACAGGCCTTCGAGGTTCAGCACGCCCAGACCGCCGAGCTCACCGATGCGGATCGCGGTCTGCGGCGACACGACGGAGTCCATCGGGGCGGCCAGGAACGGCAGCTCGAACCGGTAGGCGTCGATCTGCCAGGCGATCGAGACCTCCTTCGGGTCCCGGGTGCGCCGGCTCGGGACGATGGCGATGTCGTCGAACGCGTACGCCCTGCGGCCGCGCTTGCCGCGCCCGATCTCGATCTCAGTCACGTTGTGTGGGCCTTTCCCTCTACGTCTGCCGTCCCAGTATCCCCGACATGCGTGTCCCCGACATACGGGCGAGGGGCGGCCCCGGAAAACCGGGGCCGCCCCTCACTCCGTCCACGCGCGCGTGGGCGTGGTCAGCGCTTGGTGTAGTTCGGCGCCTCGACCGTCATCTGGATGTCGTGCGGGTGGCTCTCCTTGAGGCCCGCCGAGGTGATCCGGACGAACCGGCCGTTCGTCTGAAGCTCCGGGACCGTGCGGCCGCCGACGTAGAACATCGACTGGCGCAGGCCGCCGACCAGCTGGTGGACGACCGCGGAGAGCGGGCCGCGGTAGGGAACCTGGCCCTCGATGCCCTCGGGGACCAGCTTCTCGTCGGAGGCGACGCCCTCCTGGAAGTAGCGGTCCTTGGAGAAGGACTTGCGGTCGCCGCGGGACTGCATCGCACCGAGCGAGCCCATGCCCCGGTAGGACTTGAACTGCTTGCCGTTGATGAAGAGCAGCTCGCCCGGGGACTCCTCGCAGCCCGCCAGGAGCGAGCCGAGCATCACCGTGTCGGCGCCCGCGACCAGGGCCTTGGCGATGTCGCCCGAGTACTGCAGGCCGCCGTCGCCGATGACCGGGACGCCCGCGGCCTTGGCGGCGAGCGAGGCCTCGTAGATGGCGGTGACCTGCGGGACGCCGATACCGGCGACGACACGGGTCGTACAGATGGAGCCGGGGCCGACGCCGACCTTGATGCCGTCGACGCCCGCGTCGATCAGCGCCTGGGCGCCGTCGCGGGTGGCGATGTTGCCGCCGATGACGTCGACGCCTGCCGAGTTCGACTTGATCTTGGCGACCATGTCGCCGACCAGCCGGGAGTGGCCGTGGGCGGTGTCGACCACGATGAAGTCGACGCCGACCTCGATCAGCGCCTGGGCGCGCTCGTAGGCGTCGCCCGCGACACCGACGGCGGCGCCGACGACCAGCCGGCCGTCCTTGTCCTTGGCCGCGTTCGGGTACTTCTCGGCCTTGACGAAGTCCTTGACCGTGATGAGGCCCTTGAGGATGCCGGCCTCGTCGACGAGCGGCAGCTTCTCGATCTTGTGGCGGCGCAGCAGCTCCATCGCGTCCACACCGGAGATGCCGACCTTGCCGGTGACCAGCGGCATCGGGGTCATGACCTCGCGCACCTGGCGCGAGCGGTCGGACTCGAAGGCCATGTCGCGGTTGGTGACGATGCCGAGCAGCTTGCCCGCCGGGTCGGTGACCGGGACGCCGCTGATGCGGAACTTGGCGCACAGCTCGTCGGCCTCGCGCAGCGTCGCGTCCGGGTGGACGGTGATCGGGTCGGTCACCATGCCGGACTCGGAGCGCTTGACCAGGTCGACCTGGTTGGCCTGGTCCTCGATCGAGAGGTTGCGGTGCAGGACGCCGGCGCCGCCCTGGCGGGCCATCGCGATGGCCATGCGCGCCTCGGTGACCTTGTCCATCGCCGCGGACAGCAGCGGGACGTTCACCTTCACGTTCTTCGAGAGGTACGAGGAAGTGTCGATCTGGTCGGGCGCCATGTCGGACGCGCCCGGCAGCAGCAGCACGTCGTCGTATGTCAGCCCGAGCATCGCGAACTTGTCGGGCACTCCGTCGACGTTTGCAGTCATGACACCTTCCCCATGGCCTTGATCGGTGCGGATGTCCATGCTAACGGGCTGGCGCGGTGTCTCATTCCATGAACAAGATCAACCGAATTCTTTGTACGTTCACACGTACGTGAGGTGGGATGGGTGTACCTGAGACGGTGAGACGGGGTGCGGCCTACTGCTCGGCGAGCGCCCTCAGACGGCTGAGCGCCCGGTGCTGGGCGACCCGGACGGCGCCCGGCGACATCCCGAGCATCTGGCCGGTCTCCTCGGCGGTGAGGCCGACGGCGACCCGCAGCACCAGCAGTTCGCGCTGGTTCTCCGGCAGGTTGGCGAGCAGCTTCTTGGCCCACTCGGCGTCACTGCTGAGCAGTGCGCGCTCCTCGGGGCCCAGCGAGTCATCGGGCCGCTCGGGCATCTCGTCCGAGGGGACCGCCGTGGAGCCCGGGTGGCGCATCGCGGCCCGCTGGAGGTCGGCGACCTTGTGCGAGGCGATGGCGAACACGAACGCCTCGAAGGGCCTGCCGGTGTCCCGATAGCGCGGCAGCGCCATGAGCACGGCGACGCAGACCTCCTGCGCGAGGTCTTCCACGAAGTGGCGAGCATCACCCGGCAGACGGTTCAGCCGGGTGCGGCAGTAGCGCAGCGCGAGCGGGTGAACATGGGCCAGGAGATCGTGCGTGGCCTGTTCGTCGCCGTCGACGGCACGGTGAACGAGTGCACCGATCACCGTTGGCTCGTCGTCGCGCATCGATCCATGGTGCCCCGGCGTCGCAGAATCCGTGGCACCGCGTCCATAGTTGTGCACCGAAGCGTTATGAGCAGGTGCGCCGGAAGTCATCTCCTGCGCCCTCCCCTCCCGCTCGACCGACTCGTCCCCGAGGAACTCCACACCTTCAAGGATGCGGCATCGCGCGCGAAGCGTCACACGCCGCTCCTCGGAGCGGGGGTACGGACCCGCCCGCCGACGACGGACGGGGATCCGGCGGACCGCTCCGCGGGCCGGTCAGCGCACCAGGCCCCAGCGGAAGCCGAGTGCCACCGCATGTGCCCGGTCCGAGGCACCGAGTTTCTTGAACAGCCGCCTGGCGTGCGTCTTCACGGTGTCCTCCGAGAGGAAGAGCTCGCGCCCGATCTCGGCGTTGGACCGGCCGTGGCTCATGCCTTCGAGCACCTGGATCTCGCGCGCGGTGAGCGTGGGCGCCGCGCCCATCTCGGCCGAACGCAGTCTGCGCGGCGCCAGCCGCCAGGTCGGGTCGGCGAGCGCCTGCGTGACGGTCGCGCGCAGCTCCGCGCGCGAGGCGTCCTTGTGCAGATAGCCGCGAGCGCCGGCGGCGACGGCGAGCGCCACCCCGTCGAGGTCCTCGGCGACCGTCAGCATGATGATGCGGGCGCCCGGGTCGGCGGACAGCAGCCGCCGGACGGTCTCCACGCCGCCCAGACCGGGCATGCGTACGTCCATCAGAATCAGGTCCGAGCGGTCGGCACCCCAGCGGCGGAGGACTTCCTCGCCGTTGGCCGCCGTCGTCACACGCTCGACGCCCGGCACGGTCGCTACCGCACGTCGGAGCGCCTCTCGGGCAAGCGGGGAGTCGTCGCAGACGAGGACGGATGTCATGGCCGCCCTCCGCAGCTGATGCGCGTCACCTTGAGCCTCCAGGCTGGTTACGTATCGTCACCTGTGCGATTGACGCTCTCGGACACCTGCCCGAGCGCTTGTTCTTTCAACCGCTCCGCACTCTCAACGACGGTCACTCGAAAGAGTTACGGGTCGGACGGGCACCTTCGGCACTCTACGTGAGGAAGCGTGTGCGCCGGGCGCGCATCGCGGCTCACCCGTCGTTCGCTTGGAGCTATGCCCCATTTAGCGGCTTTTCTTCCCTTTTCCTGGTGTCTGTGGCTAGATTCGCAATGAGTCATATTTACATCTACTAACACCGTAGATGTACGTTCGTCGGTACACCCCAGTGATCCGGGGTACCCGGCCCATCCACCTCAGGCACGGCTTCAAGGGGACATGAGCAATGGCAGATTTCTCCCGCCTTCCCGGACCGAACGCCGATCTGTGGGACTGGCAGCTCCTCGCCGCATGCCGCGGGGTCGACAGCTCCCTCTTCTTCCACCCGGAGGGCGAACGCGGCGCGGCCAGGAGTGCGCGCGAGAACTCGGCGAAAGAGGTGTGCATGCGCTGCCCGGTACGCGCCCAGTGCGCCGCGCACGCCCTCGCGGTGCGCGAGCCCTACGGCGTATGGGGCGGACTCACCGAGGACGAGCGCGAAGAGCTGATGGGCAGGGCGCGCAACCGGCTGGTGACGGCGGCGGGCGCGGGAGCGCCGGGCGAGCGGGGCCACGGCTAGCGCCGAGGCGCCCCGGATTCGCAGAAACGTTCCTGCGCCGGATGGCGCAACCTCTGAGCGGGGGCACGCGCCCGGCCGCCCGGCGCTCAGTTGCGGGCGGCCGCTCCGGCCAGCTGGTCCAGGGTGGCCGCGACGGCCGGGACCCTGGCCAGGTCGGGCAGCGTGAGCGCGACGATCTCGCGCTCCACGGCAGGCTCCACCGTGACCGTACGGGCGCCCTTCGGGCGTACCGAGGCGATCGCCAGCTCCGGCAGCACCGCGACCCCGAGCCCGGCCCCGACCAGGCCGATCACGGCCGGGTAGTCGTCGGTGGCGAAGTCGATGCGCGGGGTGAAGCCGGACTCCTCGCAGACATCGACCAGTTGGCGCCGGCAGCGCGGGCAGCCCGCGATCCACGGCTCTTCGGCGAGGTCGCGGATGTCGACCGTGCCGCTCTCGGCCAGCCGGTGCCCTTCGGGGACGAGCCCGACCAGGCGGTCGATCAGCAGCGGCCGTACGACCAGGTCGTCCCACTCCTCCGCGGTGGCCGCCCCGTACCGGAAGGCGAGCGCGATGTCGCAGTCGCCCTCGCGCAGCATCTCCACCGAGCGCGGCGGCTCGGCCTCGACCAGGGAGACGCGGGTGCCGGGGTGGGCGGCGCGCAGCGCCGCCAGCGCGCTGGGCACCAGGGTGGAGGAGCCGCTGGGGAAGGAGACGAGCCGGACCCGGCCCGCGCGCAGGCCCGCGATGGCCGCGACCTCCTCCTCGGCTGCGGTGAGGCCCGCGAGGATGCCGGAGGCGTGCCGCACCAGGACCTCGCCGGCCTGGGTGAGCCGGGTCTCGCGGCCGGTGCGGATGAGCAGCGGGGTGCCCGCGGACGTTTCGAGGGCCTTCATCTGCTGGCTGACGGCGGGCTGGGTGCAGCCGAGCTCGCGCGCGGCGGCCGAGAAGGAGCCGGTGGCGGCGACGGCGCGCAGGACGCGGAGATGACGGGCCTCGATCACTCTGCGAGCATAAGGGCTACTTGGAGATCACGCGGGATATCGGGTAGCTGCTTTGAGACAGTTCGGGTTAGCGTGCGCCTCATGAAGCTTCTGTCTGTGAACGCGGGGCGGGCCACGGCCGTCGACTACACCGACGCCGAGGGCGGGCTCACCGGCATCGGCAAGCGCCCGGTGGAGGGCCCCGTACGCATCTTCCGGCCCGGCCCCAAGGGCGTGGGCGCCAGCGGGGTCGCGGGCGACGACGTGTGCGACACGCGCCACCACGGCGGCGACCACCAGGCGGTCTACGCCTACGCGCGCGAGGATCTCGACGCCTGGGAGAAGGAGCTGGGCCGCGAGCTGCCCGGCGGGATCTTCGGCGAGAACCTCACCACGTACGGCGTCGACGTCAGCGACGCCCGGATCGGCGAGCGCTGGCGGATAGGGGCGGACGTGGTCCTGGAGGTCTCCTGCGCGCGCATTCCGTGCCGTACGTTCGCGGGCGCCCTGGGCGAGCAGGGGTGGGTCAAGCGGTTCACCCAGGCCCAGGCGCCCGGTGCCTACCTCCGGGTGATCGAGGAGGGCGAGATCCGCGCGGGCGACGCGATCGAGGTCGTCCACCGGCCCGCGCACGAGGTGTCGGCGGCGTTCTGGTTCCGCGCCTTCACCACCGAACGGGAGCTGCTGCCGCGCACCCTGGCGGCGGGCGAGGCGATGCCTCCGGAGCGCCACGACACCGTACGCAAGTACATGGAGCGGCAGGCCGCCCGGCCGGCTTCCTGACCGGACAGGGCGTCACACCGCTGTCACCTGTGGGCATTAACGTGCGCGTATGACGACTGCACTGATTACGGGAGCTACGGCGGGAATCGGGGCCGCGTTCGCGCGGCGGCTGGCCAGGGACGGGCACGACCTGGTGCTGGTGGCCCGTGACGGCAAGCGGCTGCGGGAGCAGGCCACCGAGTTGCACGACCGGCACGGCGTGGAGGTCGACGTGCTGGTCGCCGACCTGTCCACGGAGGACGGCATCACGGCGGTCGAGAGCAGGCTCGCGGAGCCCCGCAAGCCGGTCGACCTGCTGGTCAACAACGCGGGGTTCGGCAACAAGGGCCGCTATCTGGACGTGTCCATGGCCGACGAGCTCAAGATGCTGAAGGTGCACATCGAGGCGGTGCTGCGGCTGACGTCGGCCGCGACCGAGGGGATGCGCGAGCGCGGGCGCGGCGGGGTCGTCAACGTCGCCTCGGTCGCCGCGTTCGTACCGCGCGGGACCTACGGCGCCTCCAAGGCGTGGGTCGTGCAGTTCACCCAGGGCGCGGCGCGCGACCTGGCGGGGTCCGGGGTGCGGCTGATGGCGCTGTGCCCGGGCTTCGTACGGACGGAGTTCCACCAGCGGGCCGGGATGGGCACCGACAACATCCCCGGCTGGCTGTGGCTGGACGCCGACAAGCTGGTGACGGCGGCGCTCTCGGACCTCGCGCGCGGGAAGACGCTGTCGATCCCGGACCCGCGCTACAAGGCGCTGATGGGCGTGGTGAAGCTGGCCCCGCGCGGCCTCCTGGGCGGCGTCACGTCCCGGACGGGCCGCAAGTACGGCCCTCAGTAAGGCGATCGGTCCCTTCGGGCAGGCCGTCCACGCCGAGCGTGAGCTCGGACGCCGTGCCGTCGCTCCAGGTCACCCGGACCGTGTGCCCCTCGACCCGGACGGCCGTGACCAGGTCGGACACCGGGGCCGGGCGCTCCTCTCCCGTGAGCGAGGCGAGCGCGACGAAGACGGACGGGCCGTCCCCGGTGGCCCCGTCGAGGACGGCCACGCGTGCGCGCGGGCCGAACAGGGTGGATCCGGCTTCCACTACGCGCGCGTGGGGCCCGTACCCCTCGACGGCGTGGAGTTGGCCGGTCTCGTCCGAGTGAGTGACGGCCCACCCCGTCTGGCGCACCCGGGTGCCGGGCGGGACCCCGTCGACGAGGTGGGCGCGGACCTCGGCGCGGCCGTGGACGAGGGTGGCCGAGACGATCCGTACGCCGGGCAGCGGCCGCGTGGCGGAGGCGGCCCAGCCGGGACCGTGGCCGACGGGCTCGGCGGGCCCCCGGGCCGTGACGGTGCCGTCGTCCAGGACGAGCCCGAAGTGGTTGTCGCGCACACCGGCCGAGGCCGGGCCGGTGCGCGTCGAGTACGCGAACCGGGCGTAGCAGGGGTCCTCCTCGGTGCCGACGTGGCTGTTGGTGCCGTGGTTGTGGAGGCGTACGAGGCCGTCCGAAGCGGTGGACTGGATCAGGGTGTTGGGCGCGCGCAGGACCACCGCCGCGTCCCCCTTCTCCACCGGCAGCGGCTCCTCCACCGCCGTCCACACCGGGTGCTCCGGCGGCATGAGGAGACCGAGGAATCCTTTCGCCGCCCAGTACGGGGAGGCCGGGCCCGAATAGCTCTGCACGATCGGCGGGTACGGGCCGTGCCAGCCCAGGGTGAGCAGCCCCCGCCCGTCGACCGCGCCCCGCCCGCCGACCGCGCCCCGGCCGGGCTCGCGGCCCGTGAAGTACCGCAACGCGCCGGAGGCCAGGCGGCGGGTGGCGCCCGGGGTGAGCGGGGTGTGGCCGGTGAGCGCGCCGAGCCAGGGGGCCGCGGCGGCGGCGAAACGGTAGGTGAGGGAGCGCCCGTACGGCATCGGGGCGCCGTCGGCTCCGAACATCCGGGTGTACGCGTCGAGATGGGCGTGCAGCCGGGGGCCGTAGCGGTCGAGGAGTTCCCGGTTGTCACCCAAATGAGCGTGCAGGACGGGATAGAAGTGGAGCGCCCAGCCGTTGTAGTGGTCGAAGGAGCGGTTGGGGCCGTCGCTGTACCAGCCGTCGCCGAGGTACCACTGATCGACGTGTTCCAGCGCGCGTTCGACGGTAGCCGCGGCGCGGTCGGTCTCGATCCCGGCGTCCTGGAGGAATCCGGCGACGGTGAGGCCGAAGAACCACCAGTTGTTGTCGACGGGCGAGGGGCCGAGGGCGGGCAGCAGCCAGTCGACGACGCGCTCGCGCACGCGGTCGTCGAGCCCGTCCCAGAGCCAGGGGCGGGTGAGGCGCAGCCCGAGGGCGACGGAGGCGGACTCGACGACGGCCTGGCGCACCTCGGCCATCCGGGGCCACGCGTCGAGTGCTCCGCTGCCCAACTCCCCCGTGGGCAGCGGGTGTTCGGTGCCGGATGCCAGGCCTTCGGCGTAGCGGTCGAGGTGGCCGTGCGGGTCGTCGCCGTGCGCGCCCGCGATCCGCAGCGCGGCGAGCAGCCAGGTGCGGGCGTACCCTTCGAGGCCGTCGGAGCGGGGACCGGACCGGCTCGGGCGCGCGCCGGGCAGGTTGATCAGGCCGTGGCGCGGTGAGGCGTACGGGCGTACGGCGAGCAGGAGTTGGTCGGCCGTGCGCTCCCAGTGGGCACGGGTCCAGCCGGTGCAGGGGCTGAGCTCGTGGTTGCTGGGCTGCTGGTTGCCGAACTCGTGGTCGCCGGGTTCATGGTTGCCGAGCTCACGGTTCACCGGCGGTGTCGGCATGGTGGCTCCCCCCATCGCGTCGCCACCGGTCGCCTGGACGCCGGGCGCACCGGCCTGCGGTGCCGGTCGGTCGGCGTGTGTCAGCCGGCGTCGTCGGGCGGTTCCGGAGTCCGGAATGTAGGGCTCTGGCTGATCGAACGTCAATGGAGTCGGACCGATTGATCGAAACTCTCGGCGTTCGATCACGGTGCATTAGGGTCGTGGCCCCGGGAGACCGGTCGCCACACTGCGAGCCACACTGCGAGGGGGACTGCCGCCGTGCGAGAGAGTGCTGCTGAACGTCACGACCGACTGCTGGAGCTGGTGCGCCGGCGCGGCTCGGCCCGGGTCTCCGACCTGGCGGGCCAGTTGGGCGTCTCCCCCGTGACCGTGCGGCGGGACGTGGAGGCGTTGGCCGTACGGGGCCTGCTCGACCGGGTGCACGGCAAGGTCTCCTGGCCGCACCAGGAGGGCACGCCCGGGGCACCCGCGCCGGGCGGCCCCGGCGGCGGCCGCGAGGTGGTGCTCGGCATGATCGCGCCCACCGCCACGTACTACTTCGCCGAGGTCATCCGGGGTGCGCACGAGGCGGCGGCCGCCGCGGGGGCGCGGCTGATCCTGCGGATCTCGGACTACCGGCCGCAGGAGGACGCGGCCCGGGCCGCCGGGCTGCTGGCCGCCGGGGCGGAGGGGCTGCTGGTCGCGCCGGGCTGGAAGGAGCCGCACGACCCGGCCGAGCACGGGCGGTGGATCACCGAACTGCCCGTCCCCACCGTGCTCCTGGAGCGGCGCGGGGTGCCCGGCGGGGCCCTGGACGACCTGGACCGGGTCTGCTCGGACCACGGGCACGGGGTGCTCCTCGCCGTACGGCACCTGACCGGGCTCGGGCACCGGGCGCCGCTGCTGGTGGCGCGGGCCGACAGCCCGACGGCGCTGGCGGTGCGCGCCGGGTACCGGCAGGCGCTGGACGCGCTGGGGCTCGCGGCGCCGTGCCCGGTGATCGACTCGGTCCCGGCAGAGGCGGATCCGGCGGGGTTCGAGGCGGCTGTACGGGCGCTGCTCGCGGCCGTCCGCGCCGGGGAGGCGACGGCGGCCCTGGTCCACAACGACGTGGACGCGATCCGGATCGCCCAGCGGCTGGGCGAGCTGGGCGTGCGGGTGCCGCAGGACCTGGCGCTCGTGGCGTACGACGACGAGGTGGCGGCGCTCGCGGACATCCCGCTGACGGCGGTGGCGCCGCCCAAGCACGAGGTGGGGCGGTATGCGGCGCAGCTGCTGATCGAGCGGCTGCGCGGGACCCCGGCGGGGCCGGACGGGCAGCCGAGCCGCCATGTGGACCTGCTGCCCCGGCTGCGGGTGCGGTCCTCGTGCGGGGGGCAGGGGGCAGGCGCGACCGGCGGCTCGGCGAGCCCCGTGCGGCAAGTGGTCTAGACCTCTACCCTCTCCAACTCCCGGTTCGATCATTTTTCGATCAATCGAACTTTCGCTCTTGACTTCGGTCAGGACCGGCTCAAGGATCGCGGCCATCGCCTCGTCCCCTCACGTTCAGGAGCCGTCCCGTGAGCCGCAGTTGGACCAGATCGAACGCCGCCGCCTCCGCGCTCTCCGCCGTCACCGCCCTCGCCCTGCTCACGGCATGCGGGGGCGGAGACGGCGACTCCTCCGACGCGGGCAGGGGCACCGCCGACAAGCCCGTCAGCCTGACCTTCTGGGCGTGGCAGAAGGGGTCGAAGGACGTCGTGGACGCCTTCAACGCCTCGCACAGGAACATCCGGGTCACGTTCGAGGAGATACCGTCCGGCAACGCCGGCGGCTACGCCAAGATCTCCAACGCCGTGAAGGCGGGCAACGCCCCGGACCTGGTCGCCGTCGAGTACCCGATGCTCCCCGAGTTCGTCAGCCAGGGTGCGCTCCAGGAAATCGGCCCGTACCTGCCGGACGACCTGAGGAAGAAGTTCCTGCCGCAGGCGGTCGACCTCACCACGCTGGGCGGCAAGAGCTGGGCCGTACCGTTCGACGCCACGCCCCAGACGTACTTCTACCGCAAGGACTTCTTCGAGAAGTACAAGATCGAGGTGCCGAAGACCTGGGCGGAGTTCCGTACCGCTGCCGAGAAGGCGAAGGAGGCCGACCCGAAGGCGCGGATCGCGACCTTCATGCCGGACGACCCCACCACCTTCGAGGCGATGGCCTGGCAGGCCGGCGCCCAGTGGTTCAAGGCCGAGGGCGACACCTGGAAGATCGACACCTCGGACGCCGCCACCGGCAAGGTCGCCGACTACTGGCAGGGGCTGATCGACGACAAGCTCGTGCAGACGGCCGTCTCCTTCAGTCCCGAGTGGACGGCCGCGCTCAAGGACGGCTCGACCGTCGGCTACCTCGGCGCCTCCTGGGGCGCGGGCGTCCTCAAGTCGACCCTGCCCGACCAGAGCGGCAAGTGGGGCATCGCACCGGTCCCCAGCTGGGACGGCAAGCCCGCCAGCGGGATGCTCGGCGGCTCCACCTGGGCGGTGACCAAGGGCAGCAGGAAGGCCGCGGCGGCCGTCGAGTTCGCCACCTGGATGTCGACCAGCGAGGACGGTGTCAGGGCGCGGATCGCCCCGGGCACGTCCAGCGCCTTCCCCGCCGACGTCTCGCTGCGCCCGGCCGCCAAGAAGGCCTTCGACGCCGGGTTCTACGGCGGCCAGGACATCTACGGCCTGTTCGACGCGGCGGGTGCCTCGATCAACCCCCGCTGGAGCTGGGGCCCAACCACCGGCACCACCAACACCACGCTCAAGGACCAGTTCGGCAAGGTCCCCGGCGGTTCGGTCACCGTCAGGGGCGCGGTGAAGGCGGCCCATGACGCGACGGTGGCCGAGCTGAAGAAGCGCGGGCTGAAGGTCGAGGGCTGACCGTGGCCGCCAAGCCCCGGACCAGTCGCCGCACGGGCGCCGCCGCGGGCGTCCTGCTCGCCCCCTTCTTCGTCCTGTTCACCGCGGTGACGGTGGTGCCGGTCGGATACGCCCTCTGGCTGAGCCTGTTCACCGAGAAGCAGTCGGGGCTGGGGTTCGGCGGCGCCGAGTCCGTCTTCAGCGGGCTCGACAACTACACCGCCGCCCTGGGCGACCGGGCCTTCCGCGACGGCTTCTGGATCCTGCTCGGCTACTGCGCCGTCTACATCCCCCTGATGGTCGGCGGGGCGCTCGCCCTCGCCCTGCTGCTCGACTCGGGGCTGGCCCGGGCCCGCCGCTTTTTCCAGCTGGCGCTCTTCCTGCCGCACGCCGTGCCGGGCATCATCGCCGCGCTGATCTGGGTGTACCTCTACACCCCCGGCCTCAGCCCGGTCGTGCGGGCCATGGACTCCGGCGGCCTCGGCTTCAGCTTCTTCTCCCCCGGCGGCGCCCTCCCCTCCGTGGTCAACATCGCGCTGTGGGAGTGGCTCGGCTACAACATGGTGATCTTCTACGCGGCCCTCCAGGCCATCGACCGGTCCGTCCTGGAGGCGGCCACGGTGGACGGCGCGGGCGCCTGGCGCACCGCGTTCAGCATCAAGATCCCGCTGGTGAGGGCCTCGTTGGGGATGGTCGCGCTGTTCACCGTCATCGGCTCGCTCCAGCTGTTCACCGAGCCGCTGATCCTCAACCAGGGCTCCGGCTCGGCGGTCACCTCCACCTGGACGCCCACCATGTACGCCTACACCGCGGCCTTCGCCCGCAACGACTACGGCCTCGCCGCCGCCGCGGCCGTCCTGCTCGCCCTCACCGCTGCGCTGCTCTCCTTCGTCGTCACCCGCCTCACCACCCGGAAGGGGGCGCGGACATGACCTCCCCGGCCACCACCGGCTCCACCGGCCCCACCGGCCCCACCGCGAAACCCGAACCCGCACCCGCACCCGCACCCGCACCCGCCGGGCCCGCTCCCCGTACCGCCGCGACCGTCCGTACGAAAGCGGCGCCCGCGCCCGGACGCTGGCTCTCCAAGACGGCGGTCAACGGCGTACTGCTGCTCTCCGCCGCCTACACGCTCTTCCCCCTCGTCTGGCTGGTCACCGCCGCCACCAAGGACACCGGCGGACTGCTCTCCGGCGACGCCTTCTCCTTCGAGGGCTTCGACCTCGGCCACAACCTCTCCGAGCTGGTGTCCTACCACGACGGCGTCTATCTGCGCTGGTACCTCAACTCCCTGCTGTACGCGGGCGGGGGCGCGCTCGTCTGCGCGCTGATCAGCACCGCCGCCGGGTACGCCTTCGACAAGTACCGCTTCCGGGGCAAGGAGAAGCTGTTCGGGGTGGTCCTGCTCGGCGTGCTCGTGCCGTCCACCGCGCTCGCGCTGCCGATGTATCTGCTCGCCAGCGAGACGGGGCTCGTCAACACCTACTGGTCGGTGCTCGTCCCGGTCCTGGTGAACCCCTTCGGGGTCTACCTCTCCCGGGTGTTCAGCGCGAGCCATATCCCAGACGAGGCGCTGGAGGCGGCGCGGATCGACGGGGCGGGCGAGCTGCGCGCCTTCTGGTCGATCGGGCTGCGGATGGTCATGCCCGGGTTCGTCACCGTGTTCCTCTTCCAGTTCACCGCGATCTGGAACAACTTCTTCCTCCCCCTGGTGATGCTCTCGGACCAGAAGCTCTTCCCGCTGAGCCTCGGTCTGTACGCGTGGAACTCCAACACCCACGCCGAGCCCTCCTTCTACCCCCTCGTCGTCACCGGCTCCCTCCTCGCCGTCCTCCCCCTCGTCGTCGCCTTCGTCGCCCTCCAGCGGCACTGGAAGGCGGGTCTCACGGCGGGCGGCGTCAAGTGACCGGACGGACGCACAGCCGGTTACCCATGGACAACGCCCCCGTGAGGAGCCCGAGTTCCACCATGCACCACACCACTGACAACCGCCCCGCCGTCCTCCTCGCCATGGGCCCCGGGATCGCCGAGCGCCTGCTCGCCGAGCGGCACCGCACCCGCCTCGCCGCGCTCGCCCGTACCGACCCGTACCTCGTCGCCCACGAGCTCGTCGCGCCCGCACCGGCCGTGGCGGCGGCGCTCGCCGAGGCCGATGTGCTGCTGACCTGCTGGGGCGCGCCGCCGCTGACCGCCGAGGTGCTGGCCTCGGCGCCCCGGCTGCGGGCCGTCGTGCACGCCGCCGGGTCGGTGAAGCACCACATCACCGAGGCGTGCTGGGACCGGGGCATCACGGTGACCTCGGCGGCGGCGGCCAACGCGCTGCCGGTCGCCGAGTACACGCTGGCCGCGATCCTCTTCGCGGGCAAGCGCGTGCTGGCCTCGGCCCGGCGGTACGCGGAGCTGCGCGCCCCGCACGACTGGCTGCGCGAGAGCGACGGCACCGGCAACTACCGGCGCACGGTCGGTCTGGTCGGCGCCTCCCGGATCGGCCGCCGGGTGATCGAGCTGCTGCGCCCGTTCGACTTCCGGGTGCTGCTGCACGACCCGTACGTCGACGGGGCCGAGGCGGCCCGGCTGGGCGTCGAGCTCGTCGGCCTGGACGAGCTGTGCGCCCGCAGCGGCGTCGTCTCCGTCCACGCGCCGCAGCTCCCGGCCACCGAGCGCATGATCGGCGCCCGTCAGCTCGCCGCGATGCCCGACGGGGCGACCCTGATCAACACCGCGCGCGGCTCCCTGGTGGACGGGCCCGACCTGCTCGGCGAGCTCCTCTCCGGCCGCCTCCACGCCGTACTGGACGTCACCGAGCCCGAACTCCCGCCCCGCGAGAGCCCGTTGTACGACCTACCCAACGTCCTCCTCACCCCGCACATCGCCGGCTCGCTCGGCAACGAGCTGCACCGGATGGCGGACCTGGCACTGGACGAGGTGGAGCGGTTCGCGGCCGGTGAACCCTTCGCGGACCCGGTCCACGCGGCGGCCCTGGGCCACTCGGCATGAGATAAAACCACCTAAACTGGACGTATTCCCATGCGGACCGCAGCCCAGGGAGACGCCATGAAATTCGCACAGATAATCGACTTCAAGACCGACCGGTACGACGACCTGGACCGGCTCATGGACCAGTGGGTCGAGCAGACCAAGGGCAAGCGGACGGCCACCCGCGGCCTCATCGGCAAGGACCGCTCCGACGGGTCGCACTTCGTCGAGGTCGTCGAATTCCCCTCGTACGACGAGGCCATGGCGAACTCCAAGCTCCCGGAGACGAACCGTATCTTCGAGGAGATGGTGGCTCTCTGCGACGGCATGCCCACCTTCACCGACCTCGATGTGGTCCGCGACGAGCAGTTGAACGCCGCAACTGTCCGCCGGTTCTTCCACGAGATCGCCGTCGGGGGCAACCTCAACGCCATCGACGAGGTGTTCGCGGCCGACTACGCCGACCACGACATCATCAAGGACGAGGAGACCGTCGTCGGGGCCGACGTCATCCGCCAGGACGTGAGCTCGTGGCGGAACGCGTTCGAGTTCACCTTCTCGCTCGACCGGCAGATCTGCGAGGGCGACGACGTGGTCACCCTGTGGACCTGGACGGGCACCCACAAGGGCGACTTCATGGGCATCGCCCCCACCGGCAAGGTGTGCACCATGACCGGCACCACGGTCTTCCGCTGCAAGGACGGCAGGATCCAGGAGGGCTGGTGGCACGAGGACGCGCTGGGCCTGATGAAGCAGCTCGGCGCGCTCGGCTGACCCCGGGCGGGCACGGCGAAGGCCCCTGTCCGCCGATAGCGGCGGACAGGGGCCCTCACACGTCGTACGACATCAGCCGACGCGGGGCGTCAGCGCATCACACCAGGTCAGTGGCTGTGGCCGTGACCGTGGCCGTGACCGGCGTCGCCCTCTTCCTCGGCCGGCTTCTCGACGACCAGGGTCTCGGTCGTGAGCAGCAGGGAGGCGATGGAGGCGGCGTTCTCCAGGGCGGAGCGCGTCACCTTGACCGGGTCGATGACGCCGGCCTTGACCAGGTCGCCGTACTCACCGGTGGCGGCGTTGAAGCCGTTGCCCTTCTCCAGCTCCGCCACCTTCGAGGTGATGACGTAGCCCTCGAGACCGGCGTTCTCGGCGATCCAGCGCAGCGGCTCGACGGCGGCGCGGCGGACGACCGCGACACCCGTGGCCTCGTCGCCGGCCAGGCCGAGGTTGCCCTCCAGGACCTTGACGGCGTGGACGAGCGCGGAGCCACCACCGGAGACGATGCCCTCCTCGACCGCGGCGCGGGTCGCGGAGATGGCGTCCTCCAGACGGTGCTTCTTCTCCTTCAGCTCCACCTCGGTGGCGGCGCCGACCTTGATCACGCACACGCCGCCGGCCAGCTTCGCGAGGCGCTCCTGGAGCTTCTCGCGGTCCCAGTCGGAGTCCGTGGACTCGATCTCGGCCTTGATCTGCGCGACGCGGCCGACGACGTCCTCGTGGTTGCCGCCACCGTCGACGATGGTCGTGTCGTCCTTGGTGATCGTGACGCGGCGGGCCGAGCCCAGCACGTCCAGACCGGCCTGGTCGAGCTTGAGGCCGACCTCCTCGGCGATGACGGTGGCACCGGTGAGGGTGGCCATGTCCTGGAGCATCGCCTTGCGGCGGTCGCCGAAGCCCGGGGCCTTGACGGCCACGGCGTTGAACGTGCCGCGGATCTTGTTGACGACCAGGGTCGACAGGGCCTCGCCCTCGACGTCCTCGGCGATGATCAGGAGCGGCTTGGAGGCGCCGGCCTGGATGACCTTCTCAAGGAGCGGCAGCAGGTCCTGGATCGATGAGATCTTGCCCTGGTTGATCAGGATGTACGGGTCGTCGAGGACGGCCTCCATACGCTCCTGGTCGGAGACCATGTACGGCGAGAGGTAGCCCTTGTCGAAGGCCATGCCCTCGGTGAACTCCAGCTCCAGGCCGAAGGTGTTGGACTCCTCGACGGTGATGACACCGTCCTTGCCGACCTTGTCCATCGCCTCGGCGATGAGCTCGCCGACCTGGGTGTCCTGCGCGGAGAGCGCGGCCACGGCGGCGATGTCGGACTTGTCGTCGATCGGACGGGCGGTCTCGAGGAGCTCGGCGGACACGGCCTTGACCGCGGCGTCGATACCCTTCTTCAGGGCGGCCGGGGAGGCACCCGCGGCGACGTTGCGCAGGCCCTCGCGGACCAGCGCCTGGGCCAGCACGGTGGCGGTGGTGGTGCCGTCACCCGCGATGTCGTTGGTCTTGGTCGCCACCTCCTTCACGAGCTGGGCGCCCAGGTTCTCGTACGGGTCGTCGAGCTCGACCTCGCGGGCGATCGTGACACCGTCGTTGGTGATGGTGGGGGCGCCGAACTTCTTGTCGATGACGACGTTGCGGCCCTTGGGGCCGATCGTCACCTTCACCGTGTCGGCAAGCTTGTTGACGCCGCGCTCAAGGGCGCGACGGGCGTCCTCGTCGAACTTCAGGATCTTCGCCATGGGAGCGGTTCAGCCCTCTCGGAAACTCGGGGTTACGAAAACTGCGCCCCTCGCCGCCCGGCTGTCAGCGGGGTGGCCAGGGGCGCAGCTCAGAAGCATTCGCTTCGAGATGAATTACTTCTCGATGATCGCGAGCACGTCGCGAGCCGAGAGGACGAGGTACTCCTCGCCGTTGTACTTCACCTCGGTGCCGCCGTACTTGCTGTAGAGCACGACGTCACCGACGGCGACGTCGAGCTCGACGCGCTTGCCGTCCTCGACCCGGCCCGGGCCCACGGCCAGGACGACGCCCTCCTGGGGCTTCTCCTTGGCGGTGTCCGGAATGACCAGGCCGGAGGCCGTGGTCTGCTCGGCGTCGAGCGGCTGGACCACAATGCGGTCCTCGAGCGGCTTGATGGCAACCTTGGAGCTGGCGGTCGTCACGGTCCGGTCTCCCCCTTCGGAGATCTCACGGGGTTAACTGTTTGGGTGGCGACCAGGTGGATCCGTCGTCGCGGGTGCCGGACCTGCCCGTCGCTGTGTTGGCACTCTCCGGTGGGGAGTGCCAGAGCCGAGACTAGGGCGGCGATTAGCACTCGGTCAAGCGGAGTGCCAAGCTGCAGGCCGTGGCGGCCGAATTCCGACGGTGGTGAGCGGCCCCGCGGGCCCCCCGCCGACGAAGAATCCACCTGCCCGGTTCGTCCGCACACCTGTGGACTTCACGACACGGCTTCTTCGGGAGAACCCTCGCCATCCGGGCGAAAGGCTCCCTAATGTCGGGCCGATGAGGACGATGCGTACGGATACGGGAGCGGGCTCCCGTACGGACGGCGACAGCGGGGGCCCGGACGCCGAGGCGGAGCCGGGGCGGGCGCTCGCGTCCGCGCGCCGCCGCACCGAGGCGCTGCTGCTCGCGCTGGTCGTGGTCGTCACGGTCGGCGGCCACGCCTGTGTCTCGGCGGCGCTGACCGGCACGATCCCGCGCGCCACCGCCGAGTTCGCGGTGAGCATGACGCTGATCGCGCTGGCCGGGCATCTGACCGTACGCAGGTTCGCGGCGTACGCGGACCCGCTGATCCTGCCGCTGGCGGTGCTCCTGTCCGGGCTCGGCCTGGTGCTGCTGTACAGGCTCGACCCGGCGTACGCGAAGGCGTTCAAGTCGGCGCCCACCGCGTCGGGACAGCTGGTGTGGACGGTGATCGGGCTGACGGGCTGTCTGCTGACGGTGGCGCTGCTGCGCGACCACCGCCGCCTCCAGCGCTACATCTACGTCTCGATGGCGGTGGCGCTCGTGCTGCTGATGGCCCCGTCGTTCTTCGGGGCGGACACGTACGGCGCCAAGCGCTGGGTCTATCTGGGCCCGTTCTCGCTCCAGCCCGGCGAGTTCGTGAAGATCATGATCACGGTGTTCTTCGCGGGCTATCTGGTGGTCCACCGCGACTCGCTGGCGCTCACCGGCCGCAAGGTCCTGGGCGTCCGGCTGCCGCCGGGCCGCCAGATGGCGCCGCTGGTGGCGATCTGGGTGCTGAGCCTGCTGGTGCTGGTCTTCGAACGCGACCTGGGTACGTCGCTGATCTTCTTCGGCCTCTTCGTGGTCATGCTGTACGTGGCGACCGAGCGCACCAGCTGGATCGTGTGCGGGGTGCTGATGGCGGCGGTCGGGGCGTACGTGGTCGGCTCGACCGAGCCGCACGTCAAGGGCCGGATCGTGGCCTGGCTGCACCCCTTCGACGTCTTCCTGCCACCGGACAGGCGCCCGCCTGGCCTGGTCTCCGACCAGCTGGCGCAGGGCCTCTTCAGCTTCGGCAGCGGCGGGATGACCGGGACTGGCCTGGGCGAGGGCCACCCCGAGCTGGTCGGCTTCGCGGGCCGCAGCGACTTCATCCTGACGACGGTCGGGGAGGAGCTGGGCATGGCCGGGGTGATGGCGGTGCTCCTGCTGTACGGCCTGCTGGCCCAGCGGGGCCTGCGGACGGCCCTGGCGGCCCACGACGCGTTCGGCAAACTCCTGGCCACGGGGCTGGCGGCGGCGCTGGCCCTCCAGGTGTTCGTGGTGGTCGGCGGCGTGACGGGCCTGATCCCCCTCACGGGCAAGGCCCTCCCGTTCCTGGCGAAGGGGGGTTCGTCGCTGGTGGCGAACTGGGTGATGGTGGCGTTGCTGATCCGGGTGAGCGACGCGGCGGGGCGGCGGGCGGGGTGGTGATGCCCGGTCTTTGTCTGCGGGCCGTCCCCAACCGGTCGCGCAGTTCCCCGCGCCCCTGGATGCGCCTCTTCGGGGCGCCCGGGGGATTGCCGCGCAGCGGCATTTTCAGGGGCGCGGGGAACTGCGCGACCAGCCATCTACGGTCCGCAGACGAACGACGTCCGGGGGCCGGGGCCGCAACCCCCGGGAAACCCACCCTCGCCCCCACCCCGCCCGGCCACCGCCTCAGACGTAGTCCTCCAGCCGAGCCACCGCATACCCCTTGTCCGTGATCACCTTCATCACCTGCCGGATCATGTCCGGCATCGTCCCCTTCCAGTCCCCCGGCCCCCGGAAGTGCGTGAGCACGATGTCCCCGGGGTGCAGATCCCGGTCCCACTCGCGCCACTCCATGTGGTCGGGGAACGCCTCCGCCGCCCACAGCGGCACCGCCTTGACCCCGCACGACTGGGCCGCGCGCAGGGTGTCCTCGTTGTAGTTGCCGTACGGCGGCCGGAACAGCCGGGGCCGCTTCCCCGCCCACTTCTCGATCTTGTCCTGCTGGTCGCAGATCTCGTGCCGCTGCTCCTCGTAGGAGAGCCCGGGCATATAGCGGTGGTTCAGCGTGTGGTTGTTGAGCGTGACGCCAAGACCCTGCATCCGCTTGAAGTACGGGTAGTCCGTGCGGACGAGGTAGTCGCTGAGGAATGCGCTGTACGGGATGCGCAGTTCCCGCATCATCTTCAGCAGCGCGGGATCCTTCTCGGCCCCGTCGTCGATGGTGAGGAAGACGATCCGGTCCTTGGTCGGCACGGTCGTGAAGACGGGCGGCAGCGCGTCGCCCCCGTCCGTCTCGAACCCGGGCCGGTTGGTGATCTTCGGTTTGACGGCGGGCGGCGCGGGCGCGGCCAGCGGCACCTTGGCCAGCTTCCACTTCTTCGCGGCGGCGACCCGCGCGGCCTGCGCCTCTTTGAGCTGGGCGGAGTAGCCGGCGAGGGCGCGGGCGGCGTGGTTGCCGTAGGCCTGCGGTCCGGCGGCCGCCTTGCCGCCGTGCCGGGCGGCGGGGGCCTCCTCGTCGGCGCACCCGGAGGCGAGCGCGGCGACGACCAGCCCGGCCACCAGAACGAGCGGCGCTTTCGCCCTGCCACCACGCCGAAAATGTTCCTTTTGTCGTACAAGCTGCATGCCGCCGCATCCTGTCAGTGCGACGCAGCAGACCGGGGGCGACACCCGCCACCGGGCGCGTACCGTCCCCCGCCTGGCCCACAATGGGGCGGGTGAACGACCTCGACACCTTCCGCGCCCTGCTCACCCCCGAGGGCACGGGCCTGCTGGACTCGCTCCGCGACTACGACCCGGCCCAGGAGCTGGCGGTGGCGACCCGGCTGCGCCGCACCCACGCCCCCGAGCTGGTCTCGGCCGCGCTGGCCCAGGCGCGGCTGCGCCAGCGCGCGGTCGCGAAGTTCGGCGCGGACGACGCGTACCGGATGTTCTTCACGCCCAACGGCGTCGAGCAGTCCACCCGCGCCTCGGTGGCCGCCTACCGCGCCAGGGTCTTCGCCGCCGAGGGCGTACGGAGTGTGGCGGACCTGTGCTGCGGCATCGGCGGCGACGCGCTGGCGCTGGCCCGGGCGGGCATCTCCGTCCTCGCGGTGGACCGCGACGAGCTGACGGCCGAGGTCGCCCGCGCCAACGCGGCGGCGCTGGGCCTCGCGGAGCTGATCGAGGTGCGGTGCGCGGACGTGACGGACGTGGACACGTCGGGGTGGGACGCGGTGTTCGTGGACCCGGCGCGCCGGGGTGGCCGAGGCCGCGTCTTCGACCCCGAGGCGTACTCGCCTCCCCTGTCCTGGGCGGTCGGCGCGGCCCTGAAGGCCCCCTTCGCGGCCCTGAAGATCGCCCCCGGCATCCCCCACGAGTCGGTCCCGCCCGAGGCCGAGGCGGAGTGGATCTCGGACGGCGGCGACGTGAAGGAGGCGGTGCTGTGGTTCGGGGCACGGGCACCCGCACCCCCGGCTCGGTCCGCGCCACGCTCCTGCCCGCCGAGGCCACCCTGTGGACCCCCGCACCCCTGCCGGCACCGCCGGTGGGCCCGGTCGGCCGCTACCTCCACGAGCCGGACGGCGCGGTCATCCGCGCCCACCTGGTCGCCGAGATCGTCGCGGCCTGCGACGGCCGCCTCGTCGACGAGACCATCGCGTACGTGACGAGCGACGAGCCGTACGCCTCCCCGTTCACCACCGCGTACGAGATCACCGACGAACTGCCCTTCAACATGAAGAAGCTGAAGGCCCTGCTGCGGGAGCGCGGCGTCGGCGTCCTCACCGTCAAGAAGCGCGGCTCGGCGGTCGAACCGGAGGAACTCCGCCGCAAGATGAAGCTCCAGGGCCGGGCCTCGGCGACGGTGTTCCTGACCCGGGTGGCGGGGGCTCCGACGATGCTGATCGGCAGGCCGGTTCCGCAGGGCTGACCTGCGTAGCGCCATCGGCGTAACCCTCGTCACATCACCTCCACTTCGCAACTGCGGAGCTGTCAGAGGTCGTTGTCAAGGTGAAAGGAGACGGGGGTGGTGGACATGGGACCAGGGGGCAGCGGCCCGACCTCGGCGTGCCCGAGGACGACGGGCTGACGAAGCTGGCGGGCGACCTGGACGAGATGCTGCGCCATCTCGACCGCCAGGTCCGCCGCATGGACGGGATCGTCGACCGGATCGAGGCGGGCCGGCGCGGCCCGGCCGGCTCGGCGTACCGGGATCTGCACCGGGGCGGCCAAGGACGCCGTGCGGATACGTGAGGTCATCCAGGTCATCGAGGAGGCGGTCCGGCTGAGCCGGGACGGCTTCAGCGAGCAGGACCTCGAAGTCCATGCCGATCCCCTAGCAGCGAAGGCAGCAGTCACGTGCAGTCGTACACGGCGGCCCTGTTCACCGGCGGCCCGGTGGCGCACCTCCTCGACCTGGCCATCAGGGTGCAGGCGTCCCAGGGGGCGCTGTCCCTGGACGACGAGATCCGACGATACGCCCGGCTGGTCGCCGCCTCGCGGACGGCGGACCAGAACTGCCCGGTCCGAACCGGGGCGGCCCTTCTCGACTTCCTCGGGGACCTCCTGGAGAGGAAGGCGCTGGGCGACGTCCCCCAGGAATTCACGGAAAAGCTTTCGGCCGCCTCCGAAGGCACCGACCCGGCGGAATACCTGCATACGCTCGCCGGGATCGTACGCATTCTGGACCGGGACCTTCCGCCCGAGTACGGCGAACTCCCCATGAACTCGTGGGAAGCCGGTCTGGCGTTCCCTCATCTCGCCAGATTCACCGCGCAGCTGACCGACGACCTGGAATCCGCCACGGTCGCGGACGCGGTGCGGGCGTACATCGCGGCGGAGCACCCCTTCTGCTCCGATTCCCTGGCGCCCTGGGTCGCCGAGGCCCACCGCGCCCTCGTCCTCTTCCCGGACGCGGCGGCGCAGCGGGAGAACCTGCTGCCCGCCATCCCCTGGAGCTCACCGGACGCCCTGCGCGAACTGCTCGGAGCCGTGGACGACCACATGCGCCGGGAGCACTCGTGAGCCGTACGGAGAACAACATGCCTGCGCCACACCTGGCACACCCGCCCCTGGGCCCTGGCCACCACCGAGGCCCAGCTGCGCGAGTACGCCAAGAACCCGCCGGGCCGACTGCGCCTTCGCCTGGGCGGGTTCTACCCGGTGCCCGATGTGGGCCTCGCCGACTCCGGGACGACACCGCCCGCGCCGAGGCGCTGGCAGCCCTGGGCATGGAAGTCGACCCACCGGCCCCCTACGGCCCGGGAGCGTGGCTGAGCGCGGTCGCGGACCTGCTGGCTACGCCAGGTCCGTGAGCTCCTCGGCGTACACCTGGGACAGCGGCTGCGGCCCCACGTACTGCTGGCAGTTGCACTGGCCCGACTCGTAGCGGACCGGGTGCTTGGACTCGTCCCAGGCGACCGGGATCTCCACCCGCTCATGGCACTTGCCCTGCTTGTCGTGCTTGGCGAGGTGGTGGGTGCAGCCGCAGACCGGCTCCGGGGGGCGGTTGGCCGCCTCAAGGGCGAGGCGTTCGCGCTTGGCCGCCTCCAGGCGTTCGAGCTTGCGCTCGTGGCGGGTGCGCAGGGCCGTGCGGCCCGTGTCGGCCGCCCAGCCGAAGCCTCCCATCCAGAAGACGATGAGGACCCACCAGTACCATTCCATTTTTGTCGCCTTTCCCCCTGAGACCGCGCGGCGTACGCACGTGCGTTCAGGATAGGTGCGCCGACGGCAGGAGTCGTAGGGCCCAGCGGCGGTGGGCGAGCGCCTTGGTGACGGCGATCAGGCCCGTCAGCCAGCACACCAGGCCCAGGCCCATCGTCAGGACCACCATGCCGTACGTGTCGTGGCCCGGCCGCGCAGCCGCCGGGACCGTCACGCACACGAACAGGCCCAGCGCGCACATCAGCCCGCCCGGCAGCAGCCACGCCAGGCTCAGGCCGGGGGCCCGCAGCCCGGCGTCCGCCGGGTGGCGGTCCAACGCGGCCCACTGGACGAGCAGTTGGCGGATCCTCGCGTCCTTGCGCAGGCCCGCCACCATCGCCACCGCCGTCGGCACCACCGCCCCCAGACCGATCACCAGGCAGATCACACCGAACAGCATCGACAGCACGTCCAGCGACTCGGTGAACGCGCTCACCGCCGTCCCCACGAACGCCCAGCCCGTGGCGAGCAGCACCGCCCAGCCCCAGTGCGCCGCGATCCGCCCCGGCCCCAACTGCCGTGCCACCAGGTCGCTCAGCACGCCCGCACGGTCCACGAGCAGGGCGTTCCGGTCGGGCCAGGCACGGAGCCCGACCGGGGGCGGGGGCGGCGGCAGGGGCGTGCGGGGTGACATGTGCACGAGATTACCGGCGGCCCGGCTCCTCGACTCCGCCCCCGTACGCACCTTTCGGTAAGTACGCACTTAAAAGTCGGTACTTGTCGCCCCAGGTGCCGCGCATGAGACTCGGAACCCACGGCGATCGCGCCGCCTCACCAACCCCCGCCAAGGAGACCTCCTCCATGAGTTCCGTTTCCGTCGTCGGCCTGGGCGCCATGGGCACCGCCCTCGCCGACGCCCTCCTCGCCGCCGGGCACCCCACCACCGTCTGGAACCGCACCCCCGCCAAGGCCGACCCGCTCGTCGAACGCGGGGCGCAGCGGGCCGGGAGCGTCGCCGAGGCCGCCCGGGCCGCCGACGTGGTGGTCCTCTGCGTCCTCGGATACGCCGATGTGCATGCCCTGGTGGACGCCGCCCGGGACGACCTGCCCGGGCGCCTCGTCGTCAACCTCACCAACGGGTCGCCCGACGAGGCCCGCGAACTGGCCGACAAGGTACGGTCGTTGGGCGCCGACTACCTCGACGGCGGCATCATGGCCGTCCCGGCGATGATCGGCCGACCCGAGGCCCTCGTGCTCTACAGCGGCTCCACGCCCGCCTTCGAGGCGCACCGCGAGGTGCTGAAGGTCTTCGGCCGCGCCGTCTACCTCGGCGACGACGCGGGCCGCGCCCCGCTGCACGACCTGGCGCTGCTGACCGGCATGTACGGGATGTTCGCCGGGTTCCTCCAGTCGGCGGCGCTGGTGCGGTCGGCGGGCGCGGACGTGGAGGAGTTCACGACCGCGCTGCTCGTCCCGTGGCTGCACGCCATGACGGGCGTCCTGCCCGAGATGGCGGCCCAGGCCGTCAAGGGCTCGTACGCGTCGACCGGCTCCAACCTCGCCATGCAGGTCGCCGCCCAGGACACGCTCGAAGGCCTCGGCCGCGCCCAGGGCGTGAGCACCGAACTGCTCGCCCCGCTCTTCGACCTGATGCGCCGCCGCGTCGCGGACGGGCACGGCGAGGAGGACCTGGCCGGAGTGGTGGAGCTGCTGCACCGGCCGTGAGCCCGTCACTCCCCCTCGTACGCCGCCTTCAGCGCCGCCACGTCCAGCTTTCCCATCTTCATCATCGCGTCCACCATCCGGTTCACCGCCGCCCGGTCGTCCGAGCTCATCCGCTCGCTCAGATAGCTCGGCACGATCTGCCAGGACAGGCCGTACTTGTCCTTCAGCCAGCCGCACGGCCCCGGCTCGCCGCCGTCGGCGGTCAGCTTGGCCCAGAGGTCGTCGACCTCCTCCTGGGAGCCGCAGTCGACGGAGAGCGAGATGGCCTCGTTGAAGGACCAGTCCTGCTTGCCGCCGTTGAGTGCCGTGTACTGCTGGCCGGCCAGCTCGAAGACGACCGTCATGACCGAGCCGCCCTGGTGCGGGACGGCCTCCGGGTACCGCGTGGTCTCCACGATCCGCGAGTCCCCGCCGAAGACGGAGACATAGAAACGCGCGGCCTCCTCGGCCTTGTCCTCGAACCACAGGAACGTCGTGATCTTCTGAGCGGACATGGGTGCTGCCTCCCTCTCGACCGGCCCGCCGGCGCGGCTGCCGGCGGGTGTGGAAGGTAGACCGGGGCCGCCGGGGAAACTCATCGCCGGGCCGGGGCCGCCGGGGAAACTCATCGCCGGGCCGGGGCCGCCGCCCCGCCTCAGCCCGCCGCGCGCGCCCGCAGCAGCTCCCGCTCGCGCTCGTTGCGGGTCAGCTCCGCCGCGCGGCTGAACTCCGCGCGGGCCTCCTCCGTACGCCCGAGGCGCTCCAGCAGGTCGCCCCGGACGCTCGGCAGCAGGTGGTAGGCGCGCAGGGCCGGGTCGGCGGCGAGGGCGTCCACGATCGCCAGGCCCGCCCCGGGGCCCTCGGCCATCGACACGGCGACCGCCCGGTTCAGCTCCACCACCGGGGAGGGCGCGATCGCCGCGAGCCGCCGGTAGAGCGCGGCGATCGCCGCCCAGTCGGTCTCCTCGTACGAGGCGGCCCGCGCGTGGCAGGCGGCGATGGCGGCCTGGAGCGCGTAAGGGCCGGGGGCGCCGCCGAGTTCGCCCGCGCGGGTCAGCGCCGCGAAGCCGCGCCGGATCAGCAGCCGGTTCCAGCGGGAGCGGTTCTGGTCGGCGAGCAGTACGGGGGCGCCGGTCGCGTCCGTGCGCGCGCTGATGCGCGACGCCTGGATCTCCAGGAGCGCGGCCAGCGCGTGGACCTCGGGCTCCTCGGGCATCAGAGCGGCCAGCACCCGCGCGAGCCGCAGCGCGTCCTCGCACAGCGCCGGGCGCACCAGGTCGTCACCGGCCGTCGCCGCGTACCCCTCGTTGAAGACGAGGTAGATGACCTCGAGGACGGACGCGAGCCGCGCCGCGCGCTCCGGGCCGTACGGCACCTCGAACGGCACCCCCGCCCCGGCCAGCGACCGTTTGGCGCGGGAGATCCGCTGGGCGACCGTCGGCTCCTGGGCGAGGAAGGCGCGGGCGATCTCGTCCGTCGTCAGCCCGCCGAGCAGCCGCAGCGTCAGGGCGATGCGCGCCTCGGTGGAGAGCACCGGGTGGCAGGCGGTGAAGATCAGCCGCAGCAGGTCGTCGTCGATCGCGTCCGGGTCCTCGGCGGCCGCGAACTCCGGTTCCACCGCCGCCTCGTCGAGGTCGCGGCCGATCTCGGCGAGCTTGCGCGCGTACGTCTCGCGGCGCCGCACCAGGTCGACGGCCCGGTGCCTGGCAGCGGCCGTGAGCCAGGCGCCCGGGTTGTCCGGAACCCCTGTCTCCGGCCACCGCTCCAGGGCGGCGACCAGCGCGTCCTGCGCCAGCTCCTCGGCGATGCCGACATCCCTGACGATCCGGGCGACGGCCGCGATGACGCGCGGGGCCTCGATCCGGAAGACGGCCTCGACCGCGTCCTTTTCTGTGCTCACGGGCAGTCATGAGAGCACCCGCGCGGCCCGACGGCAATCGGCGCCGGGCCGGGGACGCGGTGTCAGCCCTCGGCGATCTCGCGGAGCTCGCAGGTGACCGTCCAGTGCTCCTCGTGGATCGTCAGGAACCGCTTGGTCCACTCGATCGCCTCGGCCCTGTCCTTGCACTGCAGGAGCGCGTAGCCGCCGACGACCTCCTTGGACTCGGTGAACGGGCCGTCGGTCGTCGAAAGCCGCCCGCCCGCCCAGGTGATCCTGGTGCCCTGGGCGGTGGGGGTGAGCCCGGCGGTGTCGAGCAGCACCCCGGCCTTGGTCATCTCCTCGATCAGGTGGCCCATCCGCTCCATCAGCTCGGCGCTGGGGCCCTCGGCGGGGGCGTCGGCCTCGTTGACGCGGATCATGGACAGGTAGCGCGGCATGGTGTTCTCCTCGTGGCGTCCGGAAGTCCGGAAGGGTGGCGGCGGGGCTGTCGCCCCGTGGCGACGGGGCCGTTTCCCCGCCTCTCACCCTTACGTCGAACGGCCCGGCCCGGATTCGACACGGCGGGAGGAATTCCGCCCCACTTTTTTCTAGACGTAGTCCTCCAGGCGCGCCACCGCGAAGCCCTGCTCCTGGATGTGGCGGAGCATGTTCGCCGTCATCTCGGTCATCGTGTGGCCCTTGAGCTCGCTCTTGCCCCGGAAGTGGGCCAGGACGATGTCGCCGGGGTGGAGCTTCTTGTCGCCGCGCTGGTACTGCATGTTCTGGATCTGCATCGACTCGCGCCACAGCACGATCGACTGGATCCCGCACGCCTTGGCCGCCGCGCGCGTCGCCTCGTTCCAGTTGCCGTACGGCGGCCGGAAGAGCCGGGGCGCCTTGCCGTACTCCTTGGCCAGCTTCTCCTGCTGGCCGCATATCTGGCGCTGCTGCTGGTCGCCGCTCTCGGTCCGCATGTTGGGGTGCGTCAGGGTGTGGTTCTGGATCGCGTTGCCGAGCTGCTGGAGCGGCTTGAAATAGCCCTTGTTCCCGCTGATCGCCGCGTCGGTGAGGAACATCGTGAACGGGATCTTCAGGTCCCGCATCATCTCCACGAACCTGGGGTCCTTCTCGGCCCCGTCGTCGAAGGTCAGGAAGACGACCTTCTCCTTGGTGGGGATGTCGCTGATCACCGGGACCTCGCCCGGCTTCGGCTGCACCGGCTTGCGCGCGGGCGGCGCCGGGGCGGCGGGCAGCGGCTTGAGGCCCCACTTCTGGTACGCGGCCGCGCTCGCGGGGCCGTCCCCGGCGCCCCCGGCGGGCCCGGAGGCCGGTGCGGAGGGCGTGGGCGCCGCAGCGCCGCCGGTCTTGGCGGGGCCCGCCCCGGAGCCGCCGCCGGACGAGCAGCCCGTGGCGAGCAGCACCCCGGACAGGACCAGTGCCGCCGCTGCCGCGCTCTTCTTACCCACTGTGTGAACCAACCCCGAACCGCCGACCGATACGCCCCCTGCGTACAGATCGATGCAGAATTCAGGCCGGAGGTTCCACGCCGAGTGACTCGAAGCGCCAGCGGTGGACGGGTCTGGCCACCAACTCCCCGTCCGGCTCGGGCAGTTCGGGCAGCTCCGCGTCGTACGCCGCGTCCCACCAGGTGATCACGAGCACCCGGTCCTGCGGCGCCGCGAAGACCTCCCGGCGCACCGGCGCGTACGGCAGCGTCTGGGCCCGGGCCCAGGCGAGGAGGTCCCCGCCCCGGCCCTGGACCGCCCGCGCCTCCCACATCAGGGCGACCGTCACGGGTACAGGTTCTCCTTGCTGACCTCGTGCACATGGTCGTGGTCGTGGGAGTGGCCCGCGCCCGGCACATGCGGGTCCGTCACCGGCAGCGAGGAGTCCGCCGACAGATCCAGGTCCGAGGCGGGCCGGTTGCGCGCCACCATCTCCGCGCCGAGCGCCGCCACCATCGCGCCGTTGTCCGTGCACAGACCGGGCCGGGGCACCCGCAGCCGGATGCCCGCCTTCTCGCACCGCTCCTGGGCGAGCGCCCGCAGCCGCGAGTTGGCCGCGACCCCGCCGCCGATCATCAGATGGTCCACGCCCTCGTCCTTGCAGGCCCGGACGGCCTTGCGGGTCAGGACGTCGACCACGGCCTCCTGGAAGGAGGCGGCCACGTCCCGCACCGGCACCTCCTCGCCCGCGTTCCGCTTCGCCTCGATCCAGCGGGCCACGGCCGTCTTCAGCCCCGAGAAGGAGAAGTCGTACGCCGGGTCGCGCGAGCCGCTCAGGCCGCGCGGGAACGCGATCGCCGTCGGGTCGCCCTCCTTGGCGAGCCGGTCGATCACCGGGCCGCCGGGGAAGCCCAGGTCGAGCACGCGCGCGATCTTGTCGAAGGCCTCGCCCGCCGCGTCGTCGATCGTCGCGCCCATGGGGCGGACGTCGGCGGTGATGTCGGGCGCCAGCAGCAGCGAGGAGTGGCCGCCGCTGACCAGCAGCGCCATCGTGGGCTCGGGCAGCGGCCCGTGCTCCAGCTGGTCGACGCAGATGTGCGAGGCCAGGTGGTTCACCCCGTACAGCGGCTTGTTCAGGGCGTACGCGTACGCCTTGGCGGCCGAGACGCCGACGAGCAGCGCGCCCGCCAGGCCCGGGCCCGCCGTCACCGCGATGCCGTCGAGGTCCCGGGCGGAGATGCCGGCCGTCTTCAGGGCGCGCTCGATGGTGGGGACCATCGCCTCCAGGTGCGCGCGCGAGGCGATCTCGGGCACCACGCCGCCGAACCGGGCGTGGGTGTCCACGCTGGACGCGACGGCGTCGGCGAGCAGCGTCGTGCCGCGCACGATGCCGACGCCGGTCTCGTCGCAGGAGGTCTCGATGCCGAGTACCAGCGGTTCGTCAGCCATCAGTCAGTCTCTTCTGTTCCTCGGTTGTGTTCCTGGACGATCAGGCGCATCACGAGCGCGTCGACGTTGCCCGGCTGGTAGTAGCCCCGCCGGAATCCGATGGGCTCGAAGCCGAAGCGCTCGTAGAGCTTCTGGGCCCGGGTGTTGTCCACGCGTACTTCGAGCAGGACCTCGTCGCACTCGAAGGCGGTGGCGTGCTTGAGCAGGTCGGTCAGGAGCCGGGCGCCGAGGCCCGTGCCCCACTGGTCGCGGGCGGCGGCGATGGTCTGGACGTCCCCGAGGCCGCCCGCGGCCGCGAGTCCCGCGTAGCCGACCAGCCGGCCCGCCCCGTCCTCGGCGACCACATAGCGCCGGGTGGCGCCCGGGCCCCTGGCGTGCGCGAGCTCCGACCAGAACATCCCCGCCGACCAGGCGTCCTCGGGGAACAGGTCGTGTTCGAGCGCGAGCACCGGTTCTATGTCCCACCAGCGCATCTCGCGGAGCACCACGCTCACTGGGGAGTGACCACCTTGTAGTTCTTGGGCACCTGCGCGTCCGGGCGGCGCAGATACAGCGGCAGCGGCGCCAGGAACTCCTCGCCCGCCGCGAGCCTCTCCGCGGCCAGCGCGGCCAGCGCCGCCGCCGACTGGTGCTCGGGGCCGCGCGCGTCCGGGAACACCTCGGGGTAGAGCAGCGCGCCCGCGCCGACCACCGGCAGCCCGGCGACCTGCTCGGCGATGTCGGCGGGCCGGTCCACGGACGGCTCGCTCACCCGGGTGCGGAAGTCGTCGTAGCGGGCCCAGTAGACCTCTTTGCGGCGCGCGTCGGTGGCGACGACGAACGGCTCCTCGATGCCGGAGGCGTAGGCCAGGCCGTCGAGCGTGCACAGGCCGTGGACGGGCACCCCGAGTACCGAGCCGAAGGTCGCGGCCGTCACCAGACCGACGCGCAGTCCCGTGTACGGGCCGGGGCCGACCCCGACGACCAGGCCGGTGACGGCGTCGAGCGTGCGCCCGGCGTCCCCGAGCACCTGGTGGACGGCGGGCAGCAGCAGTTCCCCGTGGCGCCGGGCGTCCACCCGGCTGGTCTCGGCGACGACGTCCGTGCCGTCGTGCAGGGCGACGGTCACGGCGGGGGTGGCGGTATCAACGGCGAGCAAGAGCACGCGAACAGCCTACGGCCACGGCGCCGGGGGCACGGCGTCCCGCCCCCGCCGCCCCCGGCTGCTACCGTCAGCCGCAGATATGACCGCAGGCTTGTACACATCCGTATGCCTGTACGTACGAAAGGGGCGAGCCAGGTGGCAAGGAGCAGCTCGGGATTTGTGGCCGGGCTCACCGCGGCCGCGCTCGCGGTGGTCGGCTTCCTCGCCTATCAGGCGTCGGCGAACTCCCCGTCGAAGGCCGATCTGGCCGCGCCGGGCACCACCGTCTCGCCCGCGCCGAGCTCCTCGTCGGCGGTGCCCCCCAAGGGCAAGGTGCCGTCGAAGAACGTGACGGCGCTGCCGGAGAACTCCGGCGTCGGCCCGCGCGTCGTGTACTCGCTGAGCGCCAAGCGCGTCTGGCTGGTCGGCACCAAGACGCTCAAGGGCCTGCCGCCCAAGACCTTCGAGGTCATGCCGTCGACGGTCAGCCCCAGGCCCGGCAACTACGCGGTGACCTCGCGGGCCGCGTCCGTGCCCGGCTCGGACGGGGTGCAGATCGAGCACGTCGTACGGTTCGCCACCGTCGACTCGGTCACGATCGGCTTCAGCGCGGCGGTCAACGGCAAGGTGGCCAGCCCCGACCCGAGCAAGCGCACCGGCGGCATCCGGATGAAGCGCGAGGACGGCAACGCGCTGTGGACGTTCGCCACGATCGGCTCGAAGATCGTCGTGGTGCAGTAGAGCGCACGCTCACCTACCGCGAGAAACACCCGAACGAGTGATACGGGTCAGGCGGCGTCGCGCCGTGGGCCGCTCTCCTCGGCCGACGCCTCCGGCTCCGCCGCGTCCTGCTCCGCCCGCTTCGGCGGGGTCGAGACGGCGTTCGCCGCCGCGCAGGAGGCCAGCAGATCGCTCATGGACACACCCTGCGTACGCCGCGGCTGCGCTTCGCGCTCCGACACGGTCATGGCGGCCTCCCGGCTCCTGGAGAAGGCGTGGTTAGGTAGACCTAACCAGGTCTCTCCTACCATGTGACCACGCCCGGCGGGACCCGCGCAACATTTTGCCGACGGCTTGTCGGAACGTACGTGTCCCACGCGCCCCGCCCCGCGCCAGGCGGCTACAGGCCGTCGATCCCGGCGCCCGCCCATCGCGTACCCAGACCGTTCACGGTCACCACCCGGCGGTCGTCGTCCGTCTCGCCGACCACCCGGTCGATGACCACGTGCAGCCGGTCGTCGGAGAGGTCTTCCACCTTGCCGTCGCCCCACTCCACGACCACCACGGACTCCGGCAGCGAGACGTCGAGGTCGAGGTCCTCCATCTCGTCCAGACCGCCGCCGAGCCGGTACGCGTCCACGTGCACCAGGGCCGGGCCGCCGGTCAGGGACGGGTGGACCCGGGCGATCACGAAGGTGGGGGAGGTCACCGCGCCGCGCACCCCGAGGCCCTCGCCGAGGCCGCGCGCCAGTGTCGTCTTGCCCGCGCCGAGCTCGCCGGTGAGCAGGACGAGGTCGCCCGGGCGGAGCAGTTTGGCGATCTTGCGGCCCAACTCCTGCATCTCGGCCGGGGAGTCGAGCGTGAGCCTGGTGGTGGCGTCAGTGGCCTGGCTGTGCGGTGCTTCCATACGAGCCAACGTTAGTCGCCTCCGGCACCGCGCCGACCCGCACCAGCAGGTCCGCCAGGCGGTCGGTGACCGTCTCCGGGTGCTCCAGCATCACCAGGTGCCCGCCGTCGGGCACGATGACCAGCTCGGCGTCGGGCAGCAGGTCCGCGATGGACTCGCTGTGCGAGCTGGGCGTGACCAGGTCGCGGTCGCCGGCCAGGACCAGCGCGGGCACCTCGGCGAAGATCTGGAGCGCCGCCTCCTTGTCGTGGTCGTCGAAGGCCGGGTAGAACTCGGCGACCACGTCGATCGGCGTCCCCTCGATCATCCGCTCGGCGAACCGGGCCACCGCCGGGTCCACGTCCTTCGAGGAGAACGAGTAGCGCTTGATCATCCCGGCGAAGAGGTCGGCCGTGGCCCGCCGCCCCCGCTCCACCAGCTCCGCCTGCGAGCCCAGCGCCTTCAGCACGCCGGGCAGGATGCGGCGCACCGCGTTGACCCCCGCCACCGGCAGCCCGTAGCTGACCTCGCCGAGCCGGCCCGAGGACGTACCGACGAAGGCGACGCCGACGACCCGGTCGCGGATCAGCTCCGGGTACTGGTCGGCCAGCGCCATCACCGTCATCCCGCCCATCGAGTGCCCCACCAGCACCAGCGGCCCCTCGGGGGCGGCCGCGTCCAGGACCGCCTTGAGGTCGCGGCCCAGCTGGTCGATGGTGACCGGCCTGCCCTGCGTCTGCGCCTCGCCGCGCGCCGAGCGGCCGTGGCTGCGCTGGTCCCAGTGGACGGTCCGCACGACCCCGCGCAGGGCGGCCCGCTGGAAGTGCCAGGCGTCCTGGCTCAGACAGAAGCCGTGCGAGAAGACGACGGTGACGGGCGCGGGCGCCTTGCGGCCGAACAGCCGCCGCTTGCGCGCCCCGTTGACCTGGGCGGACGGCTCGGCCTCGTCGATCTCGTAGTAGAGCTCGGTGCCGTCGTCGGCGTACGCGCGCCCCGGCGTGCCGCGCAGCGCGCCGTACGGCCCCGCCGCGTCCAGCGCGAGCCGGGCCTTCTTGCGCATACCGCGCCCGACGGTGAGCCGCTCGACCGCGACCCCGGCGGCGGCTCCCGCCGCGACCACGCCTATCGCGGCCCCGGCCAGACCCGCCCGGCGCCAGCTGCCCGCGGCCGCCCGCGCCACGTCCCCCGTGCTGGTCTCGCTCACCGTGCCGCTCCTCGTGGTCCGCGGGTTCAGCTGTCGGAATTCTCGTCGAGCTCGTGGAGATGGACGCGCGGCACCCGCGAACCGATCCGGGTGACGATCTCGTACGCGATGGTGTCCGCGGCCTCGGCCCAGTCCTGGGCGCTCGGCTCGCCCCGGTCGCCCGGCCCGAACAGGATCGCCTCCGCGCCCTCCTCGACCGTGTCCCCGTCGAGGTCGACGACGAACTGGTCCATGGCGACCCGGCCCGCCACCGTCCGCACCCGGCCCCCCACGAGCACGGGCCCGCGCCCGGAGGCGTGCCGCGGGATGCCGTCGGCGTAGCCGAGCGGGACGAGCGCGAGGGTCGTCTCGCGCGGGGTGACGTAGTGGTGCCCATAGCTGACGCCGTGGCCCGCCGGGACCTGCTTGGCCAGCGCCACGGACGCGGCGAGCGTCATCACCGGCCGCAGCCCGAAGTCGCCCGGGACGCCGAGCTCGGGCGACGGGGAGATCCCGTACATGGCGATCCCGGGCCGTACGAGGTCGAAGTGCGTCTCGGGGAGGGTGAGGGTGGCCGGGGAGTTGGCCATGTGCCGCACCTCCGGCTCGACGCCCTCCTTCTCGGCGTACGCGACCATCTCGCGGAAGAGGGCGAGCTGGGGGGCGATGGAGGGGTGGCCGGGCTCGTCGGCGCAGGCGAAGTGCGACCACAGGCCGGTGACGCGGACCTCGGGGGCGGCGAGGGCGGCCTGGACGAGCGCGGGCCAGTCGGCGGGCTGGCACCCGTTGCGCCCGAGCCCGGTGTCGGCCTTGAGCTGGATGCGGGCGACGCGCCCGGCGGCCCGAGCGCCCTCGATGACCTCTTCCAGGGCCCACATCCCGCTGACCGACACATCGATGTCGGCCTCGACGGCCTCGCGCCAGGGCCCGCCCGGCGTCCAGAGCCAGCAGAGCATCCGCCCGCCGATCCCGGCCGCGCGCAGCGCCAGGGCCTCGTCCGGGGTGGCGGTGCCGACCCAGGTGGCGCCCGCCTCGATCGCGGCCCGGGCGCACGGCACGGCGCCGTGCCCGTACGCGTCCGCCTTCACCACGGCCATGAGCTGCGCGCCGGGGGTACGGGCGCGCAGCGCACGGACGTTGGCGCGCAGGGCGGCCAGATCGATCTCGGCGCGCGCTCGCGTGTGCACTGTCTGAGTCATCGCGGTCATCGCGCCAAGTCTCTCAGAGCTGCGCCCCCAGCTCAGGCGCCGGGCCTGCGCCCCCAGATGTGGACCGGGTCACCCTTGGCGAGCGCGCCCCACAGCCGCTTGGCGTCCGAGTAGGTCAGATTGACGCATCCGCGCGATCCGACGGTGGAGTAGATGTTGTCGTAGATGGCGTGGAAGGCCTGTCCGCCGCTGAAGAACTGGGCGTACGGCATGGGCGCGTTGTAGATGGTCGACCAGTGGTTCTTGTGCCGCCAGTAGACGGGGTAGGTGCCGGTACGGGTGGCGAACCCGGGCCGTCCGCTCCGAATGGCGACCGGCCCGAAAGTCACCTTTGTCTGCTTCTGCACCCACATGATCTGCCGGTCGAGGTCGACGCAGGCGATCCGGGTCCGGCGGACGGGGCAGTGGCCGGCGGCGTTGGGGTTGGCCCGGGCGGCGAGCAGCCGCATGGTGCCCCAGGTGGCGGGCCCGGCGAAGCCGCTGTTCGGGCGGATGCCGTGGTCGGTCTGGAAGCGGCGGATGGCGGCGCAGTCGGCGGCGGACTGCTTCCCGTCGGCCGGCAGCTTCAGCCACCGCTCCACCTGCCGCTGGTACGGCCCCGCCTGCCGGCTGCACGCGGCGACGCCGACCTCGTTGCCGGGCACGTACTCGACCAGCCGCTCCACGCCGGCCGCGGGCGCCGCGGGCTCGACGGCCTCCTCTGCGGCGGTGGGCTCGTACACGAGTGGCGGCAGCACCTGGTCAGGCGTGTCCATGAGATACACGACCTGCCCCGGCGCCCGCGGCTCCCCCGGGACGAGGGCGTCGACGGGGGCGGGGCTGTCGGGGGCGGGATCCGGGGCGGGGTCCGGGGCGACGGGTCCTGGGGCGGGGCCCGGGCCCGGGTGCGGGGGGACGGGGTAGGCGGCGCCGCAGAGGGTGAGGCAGGTGGCGAGGGCAGCGAGGTGGAGGGTGAGGCGTTTAGGGAGGGGGATGTGGGGGGTGCGGGGGGTTTGGGGGGTGTGGGGGCGTCGTTCGGTCATGGGGTCAGCGAAGCGGTGGGGGGTGGGGTGTGGGGGGTGCCGCGCGGGTGGCGGGGGTTTGTTTCCCCCACCCCGCCCCTTCCCGAAACTCTCCGAGGGCTGTCGTACGGCCGCGGACCGTGGTGGGCTGGTCGCGCAGTTCCCCGCGCCCCTGAAGGTGCCGCTGCGCGGCAATCCCCTGGGCGCCCCGCAGGGGCGCATTTAAGGGGCGCGGGGCTGTGACATTTGCGGCTCCGCCGCGCGGGCGCGAGTAACAGGGATCGCCCCGAAGGGGCGCACTTAGGGGCGCGGGGAACTGCGCGATCAGCCCACCACTCAGCCGCAGACGAACACCGGGCCCCCGAAGGGTCACGCGTACACGTCTCGCCACGCGTTCGCCAAGGACGACGCGACCGACGACGCCGTCAGCGGCGCCCCGTTCGCGGCGTGGCGGGCCGACAGGCCGTGGAGGTACGCCGCGACCGAGCCCGCGTCCCGGGCCGTCAGACCGGCCGCGAGCAGGGAGCCCGCCAGGCCGGACAGGACATCGCCGCTGCCCGCCGTGGCGAGCCAGGGCGTACCCGTCGGGTTGACCCGGACGGGGGCGCGCCCGCCCGGATCGGCGACGAGTGTGGTCGACCCCTTGAGCAGGACGGTCGCGCCGTACCGGTCCGCCAGCTCCCGTACGGAGCGGAGCCGCGCGGCCTCCACCTCCGCCCGCCCCACCCCGAGCAGCGCCGCCGCCTCCCCGGCATGCGGGGTGAGCAGGGTCGGCGCGGTCCGGGCCCGTACGACCGACGGGTCCAGGCCCCGCAGCCCGTCCGCGTCGACCAGCACCGGAACGTCCGCCGCGAGGACCTCTTCGACCCCGGGGGCGTCCCCCAGGCCCGGGCCGACGACCCAGGCCTGGACGCGGCCCGCCTTGGCCGGGGGGCCCGCCGAGACCAGCGTCTCGGGGAAGCGGGCGATGACGTCGTCGGCGGCGTGCCCGACGTACCGGACCGCCCCCGCCCCGCCGTGCAGCGCGCCCGCCACCGCGAGCACGGCCGCGCCGGGGTAGCGCGCGGACCCGGCGACGATGCCGACGACCCCGCGCCGGTACTTGTCGCTCTCCCCCGCCGGCACCGGCAGCAGCTGCGCCACGTCGGCGTGCTGCAACGCCTCGCAGTCCGGCACGGACGGGAGGTGCGGTTCGAGGCCGATGTCGACGAGTCGGACGGCGCCGGTGTACGCGTGCGCCGGGTCGACGAGCAGGCCCGGCTTGTACGCGCCGAAGGTGACGGTCGCGTCGGCGTGCAGCGCCTCCCCGAGGACCTCCCCGCTGTCCGCCTCGATCCCGCTGGGGAGGTCGACGGCGACGACGAGGGCGTTCGAGCCGCGCGCCGCACGGGCCACGGGGACGGCGTCGGGGCGCAGCCCGCCGTGGCCGCCGATGCCGGTGATGCCGTCGAGGACGAGGTCGGCGGCGGCGAGCACGTCGTACGGGTCGTCGGCCACCCGGCCGCCCGCGCGCAGGAACGCGGCGAGGCTGGCGGGGTGGGCGCGGTCGGGGGCGAGCAGTACGGCGCTGACGCCCGCGCCGCGCCGGGCCAGCCGCGCCCCCGCGTACAGCGCGTCGCCCCCGTTGTCGCCGCTGCCCGCGAGCACGACGACGCGGGCGCCGTACACCCGGCCGAGCATGCCCGCGGTGGCGGCGGCCAGGCCGGCGGCGGCGCGCTGCATGAGCGCGCCGTCGGGCAGCCGCGCGATCAGCTCCCGCTCGGCGGCACGGACGGTCTCGACGCGATAGGCGATACGCATGGGGTCCACCCTTCCGAATCCCGCGCATCCGTGCCACCCCGCCCCGCCCGGCCTTTGTCTGCGGGTGGTGCGTGGTTGCTCGCGCAGTTCCCCGCGCCCCTTAGATGCGCCCCTGCGGGGCGCCCAGGGGATTGCCGCGCAGCGGCATCTTTAGGGGCGCGGGGAACTGCGCGACCAGTTGGGGACGGCCCGCAGAAGAACACGGGCCCCGGGGCGCGGCCCCAAAAAACGGGCCCCGGGGACACAGCCCCCGGGAGCCCCCCAACCCCCCGGAGGGCCCGTCACCCCTCCGCGATCACCACCGCGGACGCCACCCCCGCATCATGGCTGAGCGAAACATGCCACCCCCGAACCCCCAACGCCTCCGCCCGCGCGGCCACACTCCCCCGCACCCGCAGCCGCGGCTGCCCGCTCTCCTCCACGTACACCTCCGCGTCCGTCCAGTGCAGACCCGCCGGCGCGCCCAGGGCCTTCGCCAGGGCCTCCTTCGCCGCGAAGCGGACCGCGAGGGACGCCGTGCCCCGGCGCTCGCCGCTCGGCAGCAGCAACTCCTGCTCCACGAAGAGGCGTTGGAGCAGCCCGGGCGTCCGCTCCAGGGACTCCCCGAAGCGCTGGACCTCGGCCACGTCGATACCCACCCCGATGATCATTCGACGGTGACCGACTTCGCCAGATTGCGCGGCTGGTCGACCTCGTTGCCCCGCGCCGTGGCCAGCTCGCAGGCGAAGACCTGGAGCGGGACCGTGGCGACCAGGGGCTGGAGCAGCGTCGGCGTGGCGGGGATGCGGATCAGATGGTCCGCGTACGGCACCACCGCCTCGTCCCCGACCTCCGCGATCACGATCGTCCGCGCCCCCCGCGCCCTGATCTCCTGGATGTTGGAGACGATCTTGTCGTGGAGCACCGAGCGGCCGCGCGGCGACGGGACCACGACCACCACCGGCAGGTCCTGCTCGATCAGCGCGATCGGGCCGTGTTTCAGCTCCCCCGCCGCGAACCCCTCCGCATGCATATACGCCAGCTCCTTGAGCTTCAGCGCGCCCTCAAGGGCCACCGGATAGCCCACGTGGCGGCCCAGGAACAGCACCGTGTTCTTCTCCGCCAGCGACCGCGCCAGCTCCCGCACCGGCTCCATCGTCTCCAGGACCTGGTCGACGTCCCGAGCGATCGACGCCAGGTCCCGGATCACCGCCCGGATCTCGTCGCCCCACTTCGTCCCGCGCACCTGGCCCAGATACAGCGCGACGAGGTAGCAGGCCACCAGCTGGGTCAGGAACGCCTTGGTCGAGGCGACCGCGACCTCCGGGCCCGCGTGCGTGTACAGCACCGCGTCCGACTCGCGGGGAATCGTCGAGCCGTTGGTGTTGCAGATCGCCAGCACCTTCGCGCCCTGCTCGCGCGCGTGCCGCAGCGCCATCAGGGTGTCCATGGTCTCGCCGGACTGCGAGATCGCGATCACCAGCGTGCGCCGGTCGAGGATCGGGTCCCGGTAGCGGAACTCGCTGGCGAGCTCCGTCTCGCAGGGGATCCGCGTCCAGTGCTCGATCGCCAGCTTGGCGATCATGCCCGCGTGGTACGCCGTACCGCAGGCGACGATCACCACCTTGTCGACCTCGCGCAGCACCGAGACCGGGATGCGGACCTCGTCGAGCGTCAGCGACCCCGCGCCGTCGATCCGGCCGAGCAGCGTATCGGCCACGGCCTTGGGCTGCTCGGCGATCTCCTTGAGCATGAAGTAGTCATAGCCCCCCTTCTCCGCGGCCGACGCGTCCCAGTCCACGTGGTACGACCGCACCTGTGCGGGAGCCCCGTCGAAGTCGGTGACCGACACACCGTCCCGCCGCAGCTCCACGACCTGGTCCTGGCCCAGCTCGATCGCGGACCGCGTGTGGGCGATGAACGCGGCCACGTCCGAGGCGAGGAAGGACTCACCCTCTCCAACGCCCACCACCAGCGGGGAGTTCCGGCGCGCCCCGACCACCACGTCCGGCTCGTCCGCGTGCACCGCGACCAGCGTGAACGCGCCCTCCAGCCGGCGGCACACCTGCCGCATCGCCTCGGCCAGGTCCTCCGTGGAGGAGTACGCCTCGGCCAGCAGATGCGCCACGACCTCGGTGTCCGTCTCGGAGGCCAGCGCGTGCCCGCGCTCCTCCAGCTCGGCCCGCAGCGCCGCGAAGTTCTCGATGATCCCGTTGTGGACGACCGCGACCCGGCCCGCGTTGTCGAGGTGCGGATGGGCGTTGGCGTCGGTCGGCCCGCCGTGGGTGGCCCAGCGGGTGTGCCCGATGCCCGTCGAGCCGCTCGGCAGCGGCCGGTCCACCAGCGCCTTCTCCAGGTTGACGAGCTTGCCGGCCTTCTTGGCCGCGGCCAGCCCGCCGTCGGCGAGGACCGCGACCCCGGCCGAGTCGTAGCCCCGGTATTCGAGCCGCTTCAGCCCGGCGATGACAACATCGAGCGCTGACTGCGCTCCCACGTACCCGACGATTCCGCACATGGCGGCAGCCTACGACCGTACGGCCGCGAATCGGGGCCACTCCCCCGGCCCCGCCCCCGGCGGCCCGGCGCGTGACCCACCCCACCCCCCACAACCGGCCGCCACCCCCGACAATGGGCCTGTGATCACTTCGCCGCCACGAAGCGCCCAGCACCGAGCGGACTCGACCCCCTACGTCGACCTGTCCCGCAGCGAGTGGAGCGCGCTGCGCGACAAGTCGCCGCTGCCCCTGACCGCCGAGGAGCTGGAGCGGCTGCGCGGACTCGGCGACGTCATCGACCTGGACGAAGTACGGGACGTCTATCTGCCGCTGTCCCAGCTCCTCAACCTGTACGTGCAGGCCACCGCCGAGCTGCGCGGCGCCCTCAACACGTTCCTGGGCGACGCGGGCAAGAACGGGCACGGCGCGCAGCGCGGCACCCCGTTCGTCATAGGCGTCGCCGGATCGGTCGCCGTCGGCAAGTCCACGGTGGCCCGGCTGCTCCAGGCGATGCTCGCCCGCTGGCCCGAGCACCCGCGCGTGGAGCGGGTCACCACCGACGGCTTCCTGTATCCGATGGCCGAGCTCCAGCGGCGCGGCCTGATGTCGCGCAAGGGCTTCCCCGAGTCGTACGACCGGCGCGCGCTGACCCGGTTCGTCGCGGACATCAAGGCGGGCAAGGACGAGGTGACCGCGCCCGTCTACTCGCACCTGATCTACGACCGGGTCCCCGGCGAGGTGCTGACCGTGCGCCGCCCGGACATCCTCATCGTCGAGGGCCTCAACGTGCTCCAGCCCGCCCTGCCGGGCCAGGACGGCCGCACCCGGGTCGGCCTCGCCGACTACTTCGACTTCAGCGTGTACGTGGACGCCCGGACCGAGGACATCGAGACCTGGTACCTGAATCGTTTCCGCAAGCTGCGCGAGACGGCCTTCCAGGACCCGTCCTCGTACTTCCGCAAGTACACCCAGGTCTCGGAGGAGGAGGCGCTCGACTACGCGCGCACCGCCTGGCGGACCATCAACCGGCCCAACCTGGTGGAGAACGTGGCCCCCACCCGCGGCCGCGCCACCCTCGTGGTCCGCAAGGGCCCCGACCACAAGGTGCAGAAGCTCTCGCTCCGCAAGCTCTGAGAGCCTGAGAGCCCTGAGAGCTCCAAAGACTAAGACGCGAAAACGGGCCCGCCGGGGGAACTCCCCCGGCGGGCCCGCTCGTTGGGCGTACGAAGTACGCGAACGGCCTAGCCCAGCGCGGACTTCACCACGTCCGCCAGACGGCCCGCCACCGACCGCGCCTGGTCGATGTCGGCGGCCTCGACCATCACGCGCACCAGCGGCTCGGTGCCCGACGGGCGCAGCAGCACCCGGCCGGTCGTCCCCAGCTCGCGCTCGGCCTCGGTGACCGCGGAGGTCAGCTCGGCGGAGGTGGCCACCCGGGACTTGTCGACGTCCGGCACGTTGATCAGGACCTGCGGCAGGCGCTCCATGACGCCCGCGAGGTCGGCCAGGGTGCGGCCGGTCGCGGCGACGCGGGCCGCCAGCATCAGACCGGTGAGGGTGCCGTCGCCGGTGGTCGCGTGGTCGAGGATGATCACGTGGCCGGACTGCTCGCCGCCCAGCGCGTAGCCGTGCTCCTTCATCGACTCCAGGACGTACCGGTCGCCGACGCCCGTCTGGACCACCTGGAGGCCCTCGCGCTCCATGGCGAGCTTGAAGCCGAGGTTGGACATGACGGTGCCGACGACCGCGTTGCCCCGCAGGGTGCCCGCCTCGCGCATGGCCAGCGCGAGCACGGCGAGGATCTGGTCGCCGTCGACCTCGTTGCCCTGCGCGTCCACGGCCAGGCAGCGGTCCGCGTCGCCGTCGTGCGCGATGCCGAGGTCGGCGCCGTGCTCGACGACGGCGGCCTTCAGCAGGTCGAGGTGGGTCGAGCCGCAGCCGTCGTTGATGTTCAGCCCGTCCGGCTCGGCGCCGATCGTGACGATCTCGGCCCCGGCCCGCGTGAACGCCTCCGGCGAGACCCGGGCGGCAGCGCCGTGCGCCTCGTCGAGGACGACCTTCAGACCGTCGAGGCGGTTCGGCAGCACGCCGATGAGGTGGGCGACGTACTTGTCGAAGCCCTCCTCGTACGTACGGACGCGGCCCACACCGGCGCCGGTCGGCCGCTCCCACGGCTCGCCCGTGCGGTGCTGCTCGTACACGCGCTCGATCCGGTCCTCCAGCTCGTCGGCGAGCTTGTGGCCGCCGCGCGCGAAGAACTTGATGCCGTTGTCGGGCATGGCGTTGTGGCTGGCGGAGAGCATCACGCCGAGGTCCGCGCCGAGCGCGCCCGTGAGGTACGCCACGGCCGGGGTCGGCAGCACACCGACGCGCAGTACGTCGACGCCCGCGCTGGCGAGGCCCGCGACGACCGCGGCCTCCAGGAACTCCCCGGACGCGCGGGGGTCGCGCCCGACCACCGCGGTGGGCCGATGGCCCGCGAAGGTACCCGCCTCGGCCAGTACATGGGCCGCCGCGACCGACAGGCCGAGCGCGAGCTCAGCCGTCAGATCCGCATTGGCCACACCGCGTACACCGTCCGTGCCGAAGAGTCGTCCCACTGCTGTCCTCCATTGAGATCCACCAGGCGCCGCACCCGGGCGCCCACCACTGGTGTCAAAAACAACGCCGCCCCGGCAGCACGAAGAGTGCTGCCGGGGCGGACGAGAGCCGTACAGGCGGCAGGCGCGATTTAGCGCTTGCTGTACTGCGGGGCCTTGCGGGCCTTCTTGAGACCGGCCTTCTTGCGCTCGACCGCACGGTCGTCGCGGGAGAGGAAGCCGGCCTTCTTCAGCGCCGGGCGGTTGTTCTCGACGTCCGCCTCGTTCAGCGCACGGGCCACACCGAGGCGCAGGGCGCCGGCCTGGCCGGACACGCCGCCACCCGAGATGCGGGCGATGACGTCGTAGCGGTTGTCGAGCTCGAGCACCTTGAAGGGCTCGTTGACTTCCTGCTGGTGGACCTTGTTCGGGAAGTAGTCCTCGAGCGTACGCCCGTTGATCTTCCACTTGCCGGTGCCCGGGACGATCCGGACGCGGGCGATGGCGTTCTTGCGACGGCCCAGGCCGGCGGCCGGCTGGGGGTCGCCGAAGCGGGACGCCATCGACTCGGTGGTGTACTCGCCCTCGACGGGGACCTCGGACTCGAAGGTGGTGACCTCCGCGTAGGTCTCTTCGCCCTCGACGGGGGTCTCGACAGTGGTCTCGGCCACGATGCTCCTCAGATTCTTTTTCGTCTTAGGGGGTGGCCGGAACTACTGCGCGACCTGGGTGATCTCGAACGGCACCGGCTGCTGGGCAGCGTGGGGGTGCTGGTCGCCCGAGTAGACCTTCAGCTTCGAGAGCATCTGACGGCCCAGGGAGTTCTTGGGGATCATGCCCCGGATGGCCTTCTCGACGGCCTTCTCCGGGTTGTTCGCCAGCAGGTCGTCGTAGCGCACGGAGCGCAGACCGCCCGGGTAGCCGGAGTGGCGGTAGGCCAGCTTCTGCTCGCGCTTGTTGCCGGACAGGTGAACCTTGTCGGCGTTGATGATGATGACGAAGTCGCCCATGTCCATGTGGGGCGCATACACAGGCTTGTGCTTGCCCCGGAGGAGGTTGGCAGCGGTCGTCGCCAGACGGCCCAGGACGACGTCCTGCGCGTCAATTACGTGCCACTGGCGAGTGATGTCGCCGGGCTTGGGGCTGTACGTACGCACGGTCGTAGCCTTCGCTTCTTCAGTGGATGGGTCCAGACACATTGCACCCTGAAGCGATCATGCAGCTGGGACTCACAATGCCGGGAACGCTGCCCGTATGCGAGCCACTGGTAACTGCTCCAGAGAACTTACGTAATGGCCCCTCGCGTGAGAACGACGCAAGCCAATACGCATAACGAACCAGAAGAATACCCACGCTCCCCCGCGCGGGTCAAAACGACCCCCGTTCGGGGGCCCGGCCTTCGTCTGCGGACCGGTGGGGCGCCTTCCGGGGGCGCGTGGTCACCTGCGGGCCGGTGGGGGCTGGTCGCGCAGTTCCCCGCACCCCTAGGGGGTACGGGCGACGGCGAGGGCGAAGCCGAGCCCTTCAGGGGCGCGGGGAACTGCGCGACCAGCCCGCCACGGTCCGCAGACGAAAGAAGCGGGGCGCAAGGGCCGCAGGCCCCTGCAAACGGGGTCCGGGGGCGCAGCCCCCGGGAAACCCCCTACCTCGCGCGCTGAACCCGCCGCTCGTCCCACACCGGCTCCGCCGTCTCCCGGACCACCCCGTCCGACCCGAACACCAGATACCGATCGAACGAACGAGCGAACCATCGGTCGTGGGTCACCGCCAGCACCGTGCCCTCATAGGCCTCAAGGCCGTCCTGAAGCGCCTCCGCCGACTCCAGGTCCAGGTTGTCCGTCGGCTCGTCCAGGAGCAGCGCCGTGGTCCCCGCCAGCTCCAGCAGGAGGATCTGGAAGCGGGCCTGCTGCCCCCCGGAGAGCTTCTCGAAGGCCTGGTCCCCCTGGCGCTCCAGCTCGTACCGCCGCAGCACCGACATCGCCCCGCCCCGGTCCTTCGCGTGCTCCGTCCACAGGATGTCGACGAGCGTGCGCCCGAGGAGCTCGGGATGAGCGTGGGTCTGCGCGAAGTGGCCGGGCACGACCCGCGCCCCCAGCTTCCACGTACCCGTGGACGCCACCGACGGATCCCCCGCCAGCAGCCGCAGGAAGTGCGACTTCCCGGAGCCGTTCGACCCGAGGACCGCCACCCGCTCCCCGTAGAAGATCTCCAGCGAGAACGGCTTCATGAGCCCCGTGAGCTCAAGGTTCTCGCAGGTCACGGCCCGTACACCGGTACGCCCGCCGCGCAGCCGCATCGAGATCTCCTGCTCGCGCGGCGGCTCCGGCGGCGGCCCCGCCTCCTCGAACTTCTTGAAGCGGGTCTGCATCGCCCGGTACCGCGAGGCCATGTCCGGGCTGATCGCCGCCTGGTTGCGCAGCCGCAGCACCAGCGCCTTCAGCCGCGCGTGCTCCTCGTCCCAGCGCCGCTTGAGCTCCTCGAAGCGGGCGAACCGCTCCTTGCGGGCGTCGTGGTACGTGGCGAAGCCGCCGCCGTGCACCCATACGTCCGTGCCCGCCGGGCTCGGCTCCAGGCTCACGATCTTGTCGGCGGCCCGCGAGAGCAGCTCGCGGTCGTGGGAGACGAAGAGGACCGTCTTACGGGTCTCCTTCAGCTTCTCCTCCAGCCAGCGCTTGCCCGGCACGTCCAGATAGTTGTCCGGCTCGTCCAGCAGCAGCGTCTCCTCCGGGCCGCGCAGCAGCGCCTCCAGGACCAGCCGCTTCTGCTCACCGCCGGAGAGCGTGCGCACCTGCCGGAACTGCGCCTTCTCGTACGGCACGCCCAGCGCGGCCATCGTGCACATGTCCCAGACCGTCTCGGCCTCGTACCCCCGCGCCTCCGCCCAGTCGCTCAGCGCCTGCGCGTACGCCATCTGCGCGGCCTCGTCGTCGACCGTCATGATCAGGTGCTCGGCCCGGTCCACCTCGGCCGCCGCCTCCCGGATCCTCGGCTGGGCCACGGAGACCAGCAGGTCACGGACCGTACGCTCGTCCCGCACCGAGCCCACGAACTGCGGCATCACGCCGAGCCCGCCGCCCACGGTGACGGTCCCGCCGTGCGGCTGGAGCTCGCCGGAGATCATCCGCAGGAGGGTCGTCTTGCCGGCGCCGTTCGCCCCGACCAGGGCCACCACCGCACCCTCCCCCACCCGGAACGACGCGTCGCCGAGCAGGACCCGCCCGTCCGGCAGGTAGTACTCCAGGTGTGCGGCCTCTACATGTCCCATAGGCGGATTGTCGCCCACCCCGTCCGGATGACCACAACCGAATTAAGATGCGCGCCATGAGCTTTGGGCAAGGGGGACCCGCATGGGGCCCGGGGGACAGCGGCGGCACACCCGACTGGGCGGCGCTCGCCGACGAGGCCGCGGCGCGCAGCCGCAGGAAGCGCTGGCTGCTGATCGGCGGCGGGGCGCTGGCCACGGCCGCGGTGGTGGCCATCGTCGCCACCGCCATCGTGAGCACCGGTGACTCCAAGGACGGCGCCGACGGGAAGTCCGCGAGCGAGCTGCCGTCCGCGCAGACCCTGCCCAGCGGCACCGCCGAGCCGCAGCCGTCGTTCTCGTCGGTGGCGCCGCCGCCCCCGGCCAACCCGCACGACTTCATATCCAGCGCCAAGAAGGACAAGGCGCCGCTGAGCGCCGACACGCTCTTCCCCGGCAGGACGCTGAAGATGGGCGACCGCACCTACACCAAGGGCCCCACCGCCCGCACCACCGACTGCGCCGCCGCGACCCGCGGCTCGCTCGGCTCCACACTGACGTCCAACGGCTGCGACCAGGTCATCCGGGCCACCTATGTACGGGACGGCGTCGCCGTGACCATAGGCGTCGCCACCTTCGAGACCGAGGCGAAGGCGCTGCGCGCCAAGCAGCAGGCGGGCATCGGCCTCTCCCCGCTGGCGGGCGAAGGCGTCCCCGGCTTCTGCGACGGCGGCCACGCGGTCTGCCGCAACCTCGCCAACTCGCACGGCCGGTACGCGTACTTCAGCATCAGCGGCTACACCAACGGCAAGAGCGTCACCAAGGGCGACAAGAACGCCTTCGCGGCGGGCGACGACCTGGCGGAGTTCACGTTCCGTCAGATAGTCGCCCGGGGCGAGGCCCAGGCCCAGGCGGCGGCGACGGCCCCGCCTGCCTAGGCTCTCGCCCGCGGACCGTGCCGGGTTGCTCGCGCCTCCAAGGGGATGCCGCGCAGCGGCATTCAAGGGGCGCGGGGAACTGCGCGAGCAGCCACGGACAGCCCGCGGCCGAAGCTCAGCAGCAACCAGCCCCGGCATCCGCCCCCGCGGAACCCGGCAGCGTCCTCATGTTGCGCGCCTCCCGGCTCCGCGCCGCCAGCAACTCGTCGGCCGGGTAGCCGACTTCCTCCAGGGTGAGCCCGTGCGGCTTGACCACGTGCACCGACGAGTCCCGGACCGCCGCCGCCAGCACCTTGCCCGGCCACTCCACGCCCCGGTGCCCGTCACCGACGTACAGCAGCGCGCCCACCAGCGAGCGGACCATGTTGTGGCAGAAAGCGTCCGCCCGCACGGTCGCCGTGACGATGCCGTCCTCGCCGCGCACCCAGGACAGTTCCTGGAGCGTACGGATGGTGGTGGCGCCCTCGCGCTTCTTGCAGTACGCCGCGAAGTCGTGCTCGCCGAGCAGCGCGGCCGAGGCGGCGTTCATCGCCTCGACGTCCAACTCCCAGTCGTGCCACAGCACATGGCCGCGCAGCAGCGGGTCGACGCCCCCGGGGTTGTCGGTCACCCGGTACGCGTACCGGCGCCAGATCGCGGAGAAGCGCGCGTTGAAGCCGCTGGGAGCCTCCCCGACCCGCCAGATACGGACGTCGTGCGGCAGCCGCCCGGCGAGCCGCCGCAGCAGCTTCTCCCGGTGCTCGGCCCACACCTCCTCGGGCAGGTCGACATGGGCCACCTGCCCGCGCGCGTGCACACCCGCGTCGGTGCGCCCGGCGACCGTCAGGTCGTAGGTCTCGGACGACCGCGTCACCGTGCGCAGCGCGCTCTCGATCTCGCCCTGGACCGTCCGGCGGCCACTGGGCTGCTTGGCCCAGCCGGAGAAGTCCTTGCCGTCGTACGACAGGTCAAGACGCACCCGGACCCGGCCGGGCTCCACCTCATCACTCACGTAACAGATCCTCTCAGAGCGGCGGGGAAACGGAACGGGCCCGTCCCCCGAAGGGAACGGACCCGTCCGTCGGTCTGCGGAACGCTTACGCGTCCTTCGACTCCTCCGCCACAGCGGCGTCCTCGACCTCGGTCGCCTCGGCGGCCTTGGCTTCGTCGGCCTCCTTGACGGCGCGCTTCGCGGCGGCCTCGGCCTCGGCGACGGTCGCCTTCTTGGCGATCTCGCCCTCGACCAGCTCGATCACGGCCATCGGCGCGTTGTCACCACGGCGGTTGCCGATCTTGGTGATACGGGTGTAACCACCCGGACGCTCCGAGTAGCGCGGCGCGATCTCGGTGAAGAGGGTGTGGACGATGCCCTTGTCGGTGATCGTCTGCAGCACCAGGCGACGGTTGTGGATGTCGCCCTTCTTCGCCTTGGTGATCAGGCGCTCGGCGACCGGACGCAGGCGGCGGGCCTTGGCCTCGGTCGTCGTGATGCGGCCGTGCTCGAACAGCGACTTCGCCAGGTTGGCGAGGAGCAGCTTCTCGTGCGCGGCGGAACCGCCGAGGCGGGCACCCTTCGCGGGACGCGGCATGGTGTTTCTCCTTGGGGTCTGCCCCGGCCGTATCAGGTACCGAGGTCAGTATCCGAGCAGGCGGTCGCCAGTCGGAGATCCAGGCCCCCGAAGGGGCTTGGAAGGGGCGCGGGGAACTGCGCGACCAGCCGCGGCCGGTCCGCAGACGCAGTACAGCCTCCCCGCGGAGCGCTTAGTACTGCTCGGTCTCGACGAAGCCGGCATCGGCGTCGTCGTCCGCGCCGAACGCGTCGGCGGCGGCGGTCGGGTCGAAGCCGGGAGGCGAGTCCTTCAGCGCGAGGCCCATACCGGCCAGCTTCGCCTTGACCTCGTCGATCGACTTCGCACCGAAGTTGCGGATGTCGAGCAGGTCCGCCTCGGAGCGGGCGACGAGCTCACCCACGGAGTGGATGCCCTCGCGCTTGAGGCAGTTGTACGACCGAACGGTGAGCTCCAGCTCCTCGATCGGCAGCGCCAGATCGGCGGCCAGGGCGGCGTCCGTGGGGGACGGGCCCATGTCGATGCCCTCGGCGTCGATGTTGAGCTCGCGCGCCAGACCGAACAGCTCGACCAGGGTCTTGCCGGCGGACGCCATGGCGTCACGCGGGCGCATGGCCTGCTTGGTCTCGACGTCGACGATCAGCTTGTCGAAGTCGGTGCGCTGCTCGACACGGGTCGCCTCGACCTTGTACGTGACCTTGAGCACCGGCGAGTAGATGGAGTCGACCGGGATACGGCCGATCTCCTGGCCCACCTGCTTGTTCTGCACGGCGGAGACGTAGCCGCGACCGCGCTCGACGGTCAGCTCCATCTCCAGCTTGCCCTTGCCGTTGAGCGTGGCGAGGACCAGGTCCGGGTTGTGCACCTCGACACCGGCCGGGGGCGCGATGTCGGCGGCGGTGACCAGGCCGGGACCCTGCTTGCGCAGGTACATCACGACCGGCTCGTCGTGCTCCGAGGAGACGACCAGCTGCTTGATGTTGAGGATGAGGTCGGTCACGTCCTCCTTGACGCCCGGCACGGTGGTGAACTCGTGCAGAACGCCGTCGATCCGGATGCTGGTGACAGCGGCGCCCGGGATCGAGGACAGGAGGGTGCGGCGCAGGGAGTTGCCGAGGGTGTAGCCGAAGCCCGGCTCCAGCGGCTCGATCACGAACCGCGAGCGGTACTCGTCGACGACCTCTTCGGTCAGCGAAGGACGCTGAGCGATAAGCATGTGTGTTCCTTCAGTCGTGGGCGCCCACTATTTGACGCCCGACATGTACTACAAGGGTACGGGCGGTACAGCCCCGAAGAGCCGTACCGCCCAGAACCTTCAAGCCGAAAAGCGGCCGAACCACAGATGCGTGACGCACCTGGGGTCAGACGCGCCTCCGCTTCGGCGGACGGCAGCCGTTGTGCGGCGTCGGGGTGACGTCCTGGATCGAGCCGACCTCAAGACCGGTGGCCTGGAGGGAGCGGATCGCGGTCTCGCGGCCGGAGCCCGGACCCTTGACGAAGACGTCGACCTTGCGCATGCCGTGCTCCTGCGCGCGGCGGGCGGCCGACTCGGCGGCCATCTGCGCGGCGAACGGAGTCGACTTGCGGGAGCCCTTGAAGCCGACGTGGCCAGCGGACGCCCAGGAGATCACGTTGCCCGAGGGGTCCGTGATCGAGACGATCGTGTTGTTGAACGTGCTCTTGATGTGGGCGTGCCCGTGAGCGACGTTCTTCTTTTCCTTGCGGCGCACCTTCTTGGCAGCGCCCTGACGACCCTTGGGGGGCATCTATATCTCCTACGGGAGGTGGTCGGTCCTACAGCGAAGACCGTGTGGTCAAGCGTCCGCTGAGGACTACTTCTTGCCCGGCTTCTTCTTGCCGGCGATCGCGCGACGCGGGCCCTTGCGGGTACGGGCGTTCGTGCTGGTGCGCTGACCGTGGACCGGGAGGCCACGACGGTGGCGCAGACCCTGGTAGCAGCCGATCTCGACCTTGCGGCGGATGTCGGCCTGGATCTCGCGGCGGAGGTCACCCTCGGTGCGGAGGTTGGCGTCCACGTACTCGCGGATCTTGACCAGGTCCTCTTCGGCCAGGTCACGAACGCGGGTGTTCGGGTTCACACCGGTCGAGGAGAGGATCTCCTTGGACCGGGTGCGGCCGATACCGAAGACGTAGGTGAGTGCGATCTCCACGCGCTTTTCGCGCGGGATGTCAACACCGGAAACGCGTGCCATTCAATGGCTCCTGTGTGTTCGGGGGTCTTCCGCAGAACCACTCCCGACCGCCGACCGTCTCTGCTGAGAGGTGGTACGTCCGGGTCCCCGGCCCCCGCCGGAGGTGTCGTCAACCGTGGAACACGGCCCGACGGGCTCTGCGTATGTACGTATTTACGTGCGTCGCGCGAAGAACTGCGTAAATGCAGGTCGGTCGGCGTGCGTCAGCCCTGGCGCTGCTTGTGGCGCAGGTTGTCGCAGATGACCATGACCCGGCCGTGACGGCGGATCACCTTGCACTTGTCGCAGATCTTCTTGACGCTCGGCTTGACCTTCATGGGATTCAGGTTCTCCGGGTCGTGAGATCTACTTGTACCGGTAGACGATCCGGCCACGCGTCAGGTCGTACGGAGAGAGCTCCACCACGACCCGGTCATCCGGGAGGATACGGATGTAGTGCATCCGCATCTTGCCGCTGATGTGCGCGAGGACCTTGTGACCGTTCTGGAGTTCCACCTTGAACATGGCGTTCGGGAGGGACTCGATCACGGTGCCCTCGATTTCGATGGCACCTTGCTTCTTGGCCACGCTTCGCCTTTCGAATCGGCTACCTTGATCGACTCCCGAGATCGTGTGCGGACACACGGGTACACGAGAGCCGACGCATCAGTCTACGTCAGGGCACCCGAAAAGACGAATCAGGGGAGTTTGCCCTCAACAGTAGATCGTTAAGCGGACAACACGGGGCACAACACGACCCGGATCAGCCCAGCGGATCCGGCGCCGTCGTCACCCCGTACTCCGCCAGCTTCGCCTTGCCGCAGTCCGGGGAGGTCAGGACGATCGGGCCCGCCTCGGTCAGGGCGACCGAGTGCTCCCAGTGCGAGGACCAAGTGCCGTCGGTCGTGATGACCGTCCAGTCGTCCTCCAGCACCTCGGTGCGGGGGGTGCCCAGGGACACCATCGGCTCGATGGCCAGGCAGAAGCCGGGGACCAGCTTCGGGTTGTGGCGGCCGAGCAGGCGGCGCTTGTCCACGTAGTTCAGGAGGTGCGGGTCCATGTGCATCTCGGAGCCGATGCCGTGGCCGCCGTACTCCTCGATGATCCCGTACTTGCCCTTCGGCGGGCGCGGCTGGCGGCGGATGTAGCTCTCGATCGCCCGGGAGACATCCACCAGGCGGTTGCCCTTCTTCACCGCCGCGATACCGGCCCACATCGACTCCTCGGTGACCCGGGAGAGCTCGATCAGCTCCGGAGCGTGACCGGAGCCCACGAAGGCCGTGAAGGCCGCGTCGCCGTGCCAGCCGTCGATGATCGCGCCCGCGTCGATGGAGATGACGTCGCCGTCCTTCAGGACGGTCTTCTCGTCCGGGATGCCGTGGACGACGACCTCGTTGACCGAGGTGCAGATGGTGGCGGGGAAGCCGCCGTACCCCAGGAAGTTCGACTTGGCGCCGTGCTCGGCGATCACCTTGCGGGCGACCTCGTCGAGGTCCTTCGTCGTGGCGCCGGGCACCGCCGCCTCGCGGGTCGCCGCGTGGATGGCGGCGACGACCAGCCCCGCCTCGCGCATCTTCGCGATCTGCTCGGGGGTCTTGATCTCCACCATGGCGGCTGACGCCTTTCTCAGTACGGATACGGGGGTTACGTCAACGATACGGCCACCCGGGCCCGGACACGGCAGCGGCCGCGGCGCCCACAGGGGCACCGCGGCCGTTCAACTGCGTACCGCGATCAGGCGGTCTTCTCGGCCTTCAGGGCGTGCATCGCGCGCTCCGTGACCTCGTCGACCTTGCCGAGCGCCGAGATCGTGACGACCAGGCCCTGGGCCCGGTAGAAGTCGATGATCGGCTCGGTCTCGCTGTGGTAGACCTCAAGGCGCTTGCGGACCGTGTCCTCGGTGTCGTCACCGCGCTGGTACAGCTCGCCGCCGCAGATGTCGCAGACACCCTCGGTCTTCGGCGCGTTGTAGGTGACGTGGAAGACGTGGGCGGAGTCGGTGCGGCAGATGCGCCGGCCGGCGATCCGCTTCACGACCTCGTCCTCGGGGACTTCGAGGTCCAGGACGGCGTCGAGCTTCATGCCGTCCGCCTTCAGCGCCTCGTCGAGCGCCTCGGCCTGCACCACGTTGCGCGGGAACCCGTCGAGCAGGAAGCCGTTCTCGGCGTCCGGCTGCGCCATCCGGTCCTTGGCCATCCCGATGGTGACCTCGTCCGGCACCAGGTTGCCGGCGTCCATGTACGACTTGGCCTGCTTGCCCAGGTCCGTGCCCTGGCTGATGTTGGCACGGAAGAGGTCGCCCGTGGAGATGTGCGGGATCCCGAGGTTCTTGGCGAGGAACGCGGCCTGCGTTCCCTTGCCGGCACCGGGCGGCCCGACGAGGACGATTCGCATCAGCGGAGGAACCCTTCGTAATTGCGCTGCTGGAGCTGGCTCTCGATCTGCTTCACGGTCTCCAGACCCACACCCACGATGATGAGGATGCTCGTCCCGCCCAGCGGGAAGCTCTGGTTGGCCCCGAAGATCACCAACGCCATCGTCGGCACGAGCGCGATCAGTCCCAGATACAGCGACCCCGGCCAGGTGATCCGGTTGAGCACGTAGCTCAGGTACTCAGCAGTAGGTCGACCAGCCCGGATACCCGGGATGAAGCCACCATACTTCTTCATGTTGTCGGCGACTTCCTCGGGGTTGAACGAGATCGCCACATAGAAGAAGGCGAAGAACACGATCAGGAGGAAGTAGCTGATGATGTAGTACGGGTGGTCGCCCTTGACGAAGTTGTCCTTGATCCAGGTCGCCCAGCCCGAGGTCGAGTTCGAGAACTGCACGACCAGCGCCGGGATGTAGAGCAGCGACGACGCGAAGATGACGGGGATCACACCCGCCTGATTGACCTTCAGCGGGATGTAGGTCGAGGTACCGCCGTAGGAACGGCGGCCGATCATGCGCTTCGCGTACTGGACCGGGATGCGGCGCTGCGCCTGTTCGACGAAGACCACCAGGGCGACCATGACGAGGCCGACCAGGATGACGGTGCCGAACTCGATCCAGCCCTGCGCCAGGTGCCCCTGCTTCTTGATGGCCCACAGCGAGGTGGGGAAGCTGGAGGCGATCGAGATGAACATCAGGATCGACATGCCGTTGCCGATGCCGCGGTCGGTGATGAGCTCACCGAGCCACATGACGGCGGCGGTACCGGCGGTCATGGTGATGACCATCGTGATGGTGGTGAAGATCGAGCGGTTCGGCACGATCTCGCTGGCGACCTGGCAGCCGCTGAACAGCGCACCCGAGCGGGCGGTGGCCACCAGGCCGGTGCCCTGCAGGATCGCCAGGGCGACCGTCAGGTAACGCGTGTACTGCGTGATCTTGGCCGTGCCCGCCTGGCCCTCCTTCTTGAGGGCCTCCAGACGCGGGATCACCACGGTCAGCAGCTGCAGAATGATGCTCGCCGTGATGTACGGCATGATGCCCAGCGCGAAGATCGTGATCTGCAGCAGCGCGCCGCCGCTGAACATGTTCACCAGGCCGAAGAGGCTGTTGCCCTGCTGGGCCTGGTCCACACAGATCTGAACGTTCTTGTAGCTCACACCGGGAATCGGGACGTGCGTCCCCATCCGGTAGAGCACGATGATGCCGAGCGTGAAGAGCAGCTTCTTGCGCAGGTCAGGCGTCTTGAACGCCTGGGCGAACGCGGTGAGCACGGTGCCTCCTGCGACCCCCGCGCAGGTGCGACAGAGGTGACGGTCTTGAGGATCGACGGATACGAATGAGTCAGAGGAACCGGACGGCATACCGCACGGAAACTTAGACAGTGCACGCCACCTTACCGGCGACCCTGCCCCCCTAGGAACGACCAACCGGGGATGCCCCATTTGAGAGGGCATCCCCGGTCGGATGTTCAGGCCAACGAGCTGTCTCAGACGAGCTCGGTGACGGTGCCGCCGGCGGCGGCAATCTTCTCCTTGGCGGAGCCGGAGACGGCGTCGACCGTCACCTGCAGCGCCACGGAGATCTCGCCCTGGCCCAGGACCTTGACGAGGCTGTTCTTGCGCACGGCACCCTTGGCGACCAGGTCGGCAACGGTGACTTCGCCACCCTCGGGGTAGAGGGCGCCGAGCTTGTCCAGGTTCACGACCTGGAACTCGGTGCGGAACGGGTTCTTGAAGCCCTTCAGCTTCGGAAGACGCATGTGGAGGGGCATCTGGCCACCCTCGAAGCGCTCCGGAACCTGGTAACGGGCCTTCGTACCCTTGGTACCACGGCCGGCCGTCTTACCCTTCGACGCCTCACCACGACCCACACGGGTCTTGGCGGTCTTGGCGCCCGGGGCGGGACGGAGGTCGTGGGCCTTCAGCGGCTTGTTCTCCGCCATGTCAGTCGACCTCCTCAACCGTCACGAGGTGGCGGACGGTGTGCACCATGCCGCGGAACTCGGGACGGTCCTCCTTGACAACCACGTCGTTCAGGCGCTTGAGCCCGAGCGAACGCAGGGTGTCGCGGTGGTTCTGCTTGCTGCCGATGTACGACTTCGTCTGCGTGATCTTGAGGCGGGCCATTACGCACCCGCCCCGGCACGCGCACGAAGCAGAGCCGCGGGGGCGACGTCCTCGAGGGGCAGACCGCGGCGGGCCGCGATCTCCTCGGGACGCTGCAGGCCCTTGAGGGCCGCCACGGTCGCGTGCACGATGTTGATCGCGTTGTCGGAGCCGAGCGACTTCGACAGGATGTCGTGAACGCCGGCGCACTCCAGGACGGCGCGCACCGGGCCACCGGCGATAACACCGGTACCGGGGGAAGCAGGCTTCAGCAGGACGACGCCCGCGGCCTTCTCACCCTGGATCGGGTGCGGGATGGTGCCCTGGATGCGGGGAACCTTGAAGAAGTTCTTCTTGGCTTCCTCGACACCCTTGGCGATGGCCGCGGGAACTTCCTTGGCCTTGCCGTAACCGACACCTACGGTGCCGTCACCGTCACCCACCACGACGAGCGCGGTGAAGCTGAAGCGACGACCACCCTTGACAACCTTGGCGACGCGGTTGATCGCGACAACGCGCTCAACGTACGCGGTCTTCTCGGCGGCAGCGCCACCGTCACGGCCCTTCCGGTCCCGCCGCTCGCCGCCACCGGCACCGCTTCCGCGGCGCTGGGGTCCAGCCATTGGATTACCTCTCTCTGTTACGTCCGTTAGTCCCGGAACCGGGGCTTAGAACTTCAGCCCGGCTTCGCGGGCGGCGTCAGCCAGAGCGGCAATGCGCCCGGCGTACCTGTTGCCACCACGGTCGAACACGACGGCCTCGACACCGGCGGCCTTGGCGCGCTCGGCGACCAGGGCGCCGACCTGCTTGGCCTGCGCGGACTTGTCACCCTCGCCGCCGCGGATCGAAGCGTCCAGGTTCGACGCCGACGCCAGGGTGTGACCCTTGATGTCGTCGATGACCTGAGCCGTGATACCGCGGTTGGAACGCGTCACGACGAGGCGCGGACGCTCCGCCGTACCCGACACGTGCTTGCGGATGCGGATGTGGCGGCGCGCCTTGGCGGCACGCTTGTAAGCGTCGCCCTTGGCGATCTTCACACCGTATGCCATGGCTTACTTACCAGCCTTTCCGACCTTGCGGCGGATGACCTCGCCGGCGTACTTGACGCCCTTGGCCTTGTACGGGTCGGGCTTCCGCAGCTTGCGGATGTTCGCCGCGACCTCGCCGACCTTCTGCTTGTCGATGCCCTCGACCGAGAACTTCGTGGGCGACTCGACCTTGAAGGTGATGCCTTCGGGAGCCTCGATGGTGATCGGGTGGCTGTATCCGAGCGCGAACTCCAGGTTGGAGCCCTTCGCCTGGACGCGGTAACCGACACCGCTGATCTCGAGCGCCTTGACGTATCCCTGGGTCACGCCGGTGATCATGTTCGCCACCAGCGTGCGGGACAGGCCGTGCAGGGCCTTGTTCTGACGCTCGTCGTTGGGACGGGTGACGTTCAGAACGCCGTCCTCGCCCTTAACAATCTCGATCGGCGCGGCAACGGTGTGGGTCAGGGTGCCCTTGGAGCCCTTGACCGTGACCGTGCGGCCGTCGATGGTGACGTCCACACCAGCGGGAACCTGGATGGGGAGCTTGCCGATTCGCGACATTAGCTTTTCCTCCGTTCCCGACTACCAGACGTAGGCGAGGACTTCCCCACCCACGCCCTTCTTCTGCGCCTGCTGGCCGGTGAGCAGACCGTGGGACGTGGAGATGATCGCCACGCCCAGGCCGCCGAGCACCTTCGGCAGGTTGGTGGACTTCGCGTACACACGCAGACCGGGCTTCGAGATCCGCTTGATGCCCGCGATGGAGCGCTCACGGTTCGGCCCGAACTTCAGGTCGAGGACGAGGTTCTTGCCGACCTCGGCGTCCTCGACCTTCCAGCCGGTGATGAAGCCCTCCTGCTGGAGGATCTCCGCGATGTGCGACTTGATCTTGCTGTGCGGCATCACGACGGAGTCGTGGTACGCCGAGTTCGCGTTACGCAGACGCGTGAGCATGTCTGCGATCGGATCAGTCATGGTCATGAATTGGCCTTCGGCCTCTCTCGCCGGGGTTTCCTGTATGCGCCATCCCTCTCCCCACACATGGGCGGGACGGGTGCGGCGCGGGGACCTACGGCGTAGTAAGTCGTACGGGCGGCGGACGCCCAACCCTCCTAGCCTAAGCCATAGAGGGGAGGGCCTCCGCCCACCCTTTGCTTACCGAGAGACTCCGGAAAAACCCGAAATTACGGGGTTTACCAGGAGCTCTTGGTCACGCCCGGCAGCTCGCCACGGTGAGCCATCTCACGAAGGCAGACGCGGCACAGGCCGAACTTGCGGTACACGGAGTGCGGCCGGCCACAGCGCTGGCAGCGGGTGTACGCGCGCACAGCGAACTTGGGCTTACGGGCAGCCTTCGCGATGAGAGCCTTCTTCGCCATCTCGCTTACGCCTCCTTGAACGGGAAGCCGAGGTGACGGAGGAGCGCACGGCCCTCTTCGTCGTTGGTCGCCGTGGTGACCACGGTGATGTCCATACCCCGGGTACGGTCGATCTTGTCCTGGTCGATCTCGTGGAACATGACCTGCTCCGTGAGACCGAAGGTGTAGTTGCCACGGCCGTCGAACTGCTTCGGCGACAGACCACGGAAGTCACGGATACGCGGCAGCGCGAGCGACAGCGTACGGTCCAGGAACTCCCACATGCGGTCACCACGGAGGGTGACGTGGCAGCCGATCGGCTGACCCTCACGCAGCTTGAACTGCGCGATGGACTTCCGGGCCTTCGTCACGGCCGGCTTCTGGCCGGTGATCGTGGTCAGGTCGCGGATGGCGCCGTCGATCAGCTTGGAGTCGCGGGCGGCGTCGCCCACACCCATGTTGACGACGACCTTGACGAGGCCGGGGATCTGCATGACGTTCTCGTACGAGAACTCCTCACGCAGCTTGCCCGCGATCTCCTCGCGGTACTTCGTCTTCAGACGCGGAGTCGTGGTGGTAGCCATCAGATGTCCTCACCCGTCCGCTTGGCAACGCGGATCTTGTTGCCCTCTTCGTCGAAGCGGAAACCGACACGCGTGACGACCTTGTTGCCGTCCTTCTCCACGACGAGCTGAACGTTGCTCACGTGGATCGGGGCCTCGGTGGTCACGATGCCGCCGGTCTGCGAACCGCGAGCGGTCTGGCCGGCCTTCGTGTGCTTCTTGACCCGGTTGACACCCTCGACCAGGACGCGGTCCTCGCGGGGGAAGGCCGCGATGACCTTGCCCTGCTTGCCCTTGTCCTTACCGGTGATGACCTGGACCAGGTCGCCCTTCTTGATCTTCATGCTTACAGCACCTCCGGCGCGAGCGAGATGATCTTCATGAACTTCTTCTCGCGCAGCTCCCGGCCCACCGGGCCGAAGATGCGGGTGCCGCGGGGGTCGCCATCGTTCTTGAGGATGACGGCCGCGTTCTCGTCGAAGCGGATGTACGAGCCGTCCTGACGACGACGCTCCTTGACGGTGCGCACGACGACAGCCTTGACGACGTCGCCCTTCTTCACGTTGCCACCGGGGATCGCGTCCTTGACGGTGGCGACAATGACGTCACCGATGCCCGCGTAGCGGCGACCGGAGCCACCGAGAACACGGATGCAAAGGATCTCCTTGGCACCAGTGTTGTCGGCGACACGCAGTCGCGACTCCTGCTGGATCACGTCTATCTCCTGATCGTCTGCCGGTTCCCGGCCGGGGCCTGATCTCTCAAGCCCCGACCGAGCCTGGCGGAACTGATCCTGAGCAAAAGCTCAGGAAATTACTTGGCCTTCTCGAGGATCTCGACGATGCGCCAGCGCTTGCTCGCCGACAGCGGACGCGTCTCCATGATGAGGACGCGGTCGCCGACGCCGGCAGCGTTCTGCTCGTCGTGCGCCTTGAGCTTGTTCGTACGGCGGATGACCTTGCCGTACAGCGCGTGCTTCACGCGGTCCTCGACAGCGACGACGACGGTCTTGTCCATCTTGTCGCTGACGACGAGACCCTCACGGGTCTTGCGGAAACCGCGCTGCTCAGTCGTCTCAGTCACATTCTTCTCGCTCATCAGGCGCTCTCCACCGTCTCGATGCCCAGCTCGCGCTCGCGCATCAGGGTGTAGATCCGGGCGATGTCCTTACGGACGGACTTGAGCCGACCGTGGTTCTCGAGCTGGCCGGTCGCCGCCTGGAAGCGGAGGTTGAACAGCTCTTCCTTGGCCTCGCTGAGCTTGGCAACAAGCTCCTCGTTGCCCAGCTCGCGCAGCTCGGACGCCTTGGTTCCGGCCGACATCACGCCTCACCTGCCTCGCGCCGAACGATGCGGCACTTCATCGGGAGCTTGTGAGCAGCGCGGGTGAGCGCCTCACGAGCAATCTTCTCGTTCGGGTAGGACAGCTCGAACATGACCCGACCCGGGTGCACGTTCGCGATCCACCACTCCGGAGAACCCTTACCGGAACCCATGCGGGTCTCGGCAGGCTTCTTCGTGAGCGGGCGGTCCGGGTAGATGTTGATCCAGACCTTGCCGCCACGCTTGATGTGGCGGGTCATCGCGATACGAGCCGCCTCGATCTGGCGGTTGGTCACGTACGCCGGCGTGAGGGCCTGGATGCCGTACTCGCCGAACGCAACCGTCGTACCACCCTTGGCCATACCGCGGCGCTTGGGGTGGTGCTGCTTGCGGTGCTTGACCCTACGGGGGATCAGCATTTCGGTCAGGCCTCCGTTCCGGTGCTCTCAGCCGGAGCGGCGGCAGCGGCCTCGGCCTTGGGGGCCTCGGCAGCAACAGCCTGCTGCGGCTTGCGGCCGCGACCGCCACGCTCGCCGCCACGGCCACCACGGCCGGCCGGACGCTCGTTGCCACCACGGGCCGGGCGGTTACCCGCACGGGCCGCGGCGTTCTCGGCGCGGACCTCGGCGATGTTCTTGACATCGCCCTTGTAGATCCAGACCTTCACGCCGATGCGGCCGAAGGTCGTCTTGGCCTCGAAGAAGCCGTAGTCCACGTTCGCGCGGAGCGTGTGCAGGGGCACACGGCCCTCGCGGTAGAACTCCGAGCGGGACATCTCGGCGCCGCCGAGACGGCCACCGCACTGGATCTTGATGCCCTTGGCGCCGGCCTTCATCGTGCCCTGCATGCTCTTACGCATGGCGCGACGGAAGGAGACGCGGGAGGAGAGCTGCTCGGCAACGGCCTGCGCGACCAGCTGAGCGTCCATCTCGGGGTTCTTGACCTCGAGGATGTTCAGCTGGACCTGCTTGCCCGTGAGCTTCTCGAGGTCGCCGCGGATGCGGTCGGCCTCGGCGCCACGGCGGCCGATGACGATGCCCGGACGCGCGGTGTGGATGTCCACCCGCACACGGTCACGGGTGCGCTCGATCTCAACCTTCGAGATGCCGGCGCGCTCCATGCCGGACGTCATCATCCGACGGATGGCGACGTCTTCCTTGACGTAGTCCTTGTACAGCTTGTCGGCGTACCAGCGGGACTTGAAGTCCGTGGTGATGCCGAGCCGGAACCCATGCGGGTTAACCTTCTGGCCCATTACCGGGTTCCTTCCTTGCTGCTGACGACCACGGTGATGTGGCTGGTCCGCTTACGGATCCGGTAGGCCCGGCCCTGAGCACGCGGACGGAACCGCTTCAGGGTCGGACCCTCGTCCACAAACGCCTCGCTGATGAACAGCGAAGAGGCGTCCGTGTGGTCGTAGTTGTGTGCAGCGTTGGCGATGGCGCTGTCCAGCACCTTGCCAACCGGCACGCTCGCGGCCTGCGGGGCGAAACGCAGGACCGCCTGAGCCTCCGTGGCATCCATGCCACGGATGAGGTCCACCACGCGGCGGGCCTTCATGGGCGTGACGCGGATGTACCGCGCCTGGGCCCTGGCTTCCATGGTTGTCCCTTCGGTGTAAGTCATAGTCGTTCCACCCCGCGTTAGCGGCGCTTCGACTTCCGGTCGTCCTTGACGTGGCCGCGGAAGGTGCGAGTCGGCGAGAACTCACCGAGCTTGTGGCCGACCATCGACTCGGTGACGAACACCGGGACGTGGGTCTTGCCGTTGTGCACCGCGATGGTGTGACCCAGCATGCTGGGGATGATCATCGAGCGACGGGACCAGGTCTTGATGACGTTCTTGGTGCCTGCCTCGTTCTGTACGTCCACCTTCTTGATGAGGTGTCCGTCGACGAAGGGCCCCTTCTTGAGACTGCGCGGCATCTAAACCCGCTCCTAGCGCTTCTTGTTCGTCTTGCGGCGGCGGACGATGTACTTGCTCGATGCCTTCTTCGGCGAGCGAGTACGACCCTCCTTCTGACCCCACGGCGAGACCGGGTGGCGACCACCGGAAGTCTTGCCTTCACCACCACCGTGCGGGTGGTCAACCGGGTTCATCGCGACACCGCGGACGGTCGGGCGAACGCCCTTCCAGCGCATACGGCCGGCCTTGCCCCAGTTGATGTTCGACTGCTCGGCGTTGCCGACCTCGCCGATCGTGGCGCGGCAGCGGGCGTCGACCAGCCGGATCTCGCCGGACGGCATACGAAGGTGGGCCATCGTGCCCTCCTTCGCGAGCAGCTGCACGGAGGCACCGGCGGAGCGGGCGAACTTGGCGCCACCACCGGGACGGAGCTCGATCGCGTGGATCGTGGTACCGACCGGGATGTTGCGAAGCGCCAGGTTGTTACCGGGCTTGATGTCGGCGGCCGGGCCGTTCTCGACACGGTCGCCCTGGCTCAGGCCACGGGGGGCGATGATGTAGCGCTTCTCGCCGTCCGCGTAGTGCAGGAGCGCGATGCGCGCGGTGCGGTTGGGGTCGTACTCGATGTGAGCGACCTTCGCCGGCACGCCGTCCTTGTCGTGACGACGGAAGTCGATCACTCGGTAGGCGCGCTTGTGGCCACCGCCCTGGTGGCGGACGGTCACACGACCGGTGTTGTTACGGCCGCCCTTGCTGTGCAGGGGGCGGACCAGCGACTTCTCCGGCGTGGACCGCGTGATCTCGACAAAGTCGGCGACGCTGGAGCCACGACGGCCCGGAGTCGTCGGCTTGTACTTGCGGATACCCATTTCTCAGTCCTCGTCCGATATTCGGACCAGGGCGCTCCGTTAGGAGGCCTGGCCGAAGATGTCGATACGGTCGCCCTCAGCGAGGGTCACGATGGCGCGCTTCGTGTTGGCACGCTTGCCGAAACCGGTCTTGGTGCGCTTGCGCTTACCCTGACGGTTGATCGTGTTGACCCCGGTGACCTTGACCGAGAAGACCGCCTCGACGGCCTGCTTGATCTGGGTCTTGTTGGCGCCGGGCGCGACGATGAACGTGTACTTGTTCTCGTCCAGCAGCGCGTAGCTCTTCTCGGAGACGACCGGCTTGATCAGCAGGTCGCGCGGGTCCGTGAAGGTCTTGCTGGTAACGGTCGCCGACATCAGGCGTCGCTCCCTTCGGTCTCAGCGGTCTGGGGGCCAGACACGAAGGACTCGAAAGCGGCCTGGGTGAAGACCACGTCGTCGGAGACGATCACGTCGTACGTGTTCAGCTGGCCCGGCTCCAGGATGTGCACCTGGGGCAGGTTGCGGGCGGACAGCCACGCGGCCTCGTCGGCGCGGTCGACGACCAGGAGCAGGTTCTTGCGCTCCGAGATCTTGCCGAACAGCGTCTTGGCGGCCTTGGTGGACACCGCACCGTCGACCACGCCGGTGACGACGTGGATACGGCTGTGGCGCGCCCGGTCGGAGAGGGCACCGCGCAGGGCGGCGGCCTTCATCTTCTTGGGGGTGCGCTGCGAGTAGTCACGCGGCTGCGGGCCGTGGACGACGCCACCGCCGGCGAACTGCGGCGCACGGGTCGAACCCTGGCGCGCGCGGCCGGTGCCCTTCTGGCGGTAAGGCTTCTTGCCACCACCACGGACTTCACCGCGGGTCTTGGTCTTGTGCGTGCCCTGGCGGGCAGCCGCGAGCTGAGCGACGACGACCTGGTGGATCAGCGGAACGCTGGTCTTCGCGTCGAAGATCTCCGCGGGGAGCTCGACGGTCCCGGCCTTGTCGCCAGCCGGCGAAAGGATGTCAATGGTGCTCATCGGTTCCTCAAACCCCCTTGGCCGCAGTACGGACCAGGACGAGGCCACCGTTGGGGCCGGGGACGGCGCCCTTGATGAGCAGCAGACCCTTCTCGGCGTCAACGGCGTGGACGGTCAGGTTCTGGGTGGTCACACGCTCGTTGCCCATGCGACCCGCCATGCGGAGGCCCTTGAACACACGGCCAGGGGTGGCGCAGCCACCGATGGAACCGGGCGAGCGGTGCTTGCGCTGGGTACCGTGACCGGCGCCCAGGCCCTTGAAGTTGTGACGCTTCATGACACCGGCGAAGCCCTTGCCCTTGCTCTTGCCCGTGACGTCGACCTTGACGCCGGACTCGAACACCTCGGCAGTGATCTCCTGGCCCAGCGTGTACTCGCTGGCGTCAGGGGTGCGGAGCTCCACCAGGTGGCGGCGCGGGGTCACGTCGGCCTTGGCGAAGTGGCCCTTGAGGGGCTTGTTCACCTTGCGCGGGTCGATCTCGCCGAAGGCGATCTGGACCGACTCGTAGCCGTCGACGTCGTTGGTGCGAACCTGCGTCACGACGCACGGCCCGGCCTTGACGACGGTGACCGGAACAACGCGGTTGTTCTCGTCCCACACCTGCGTCATGCCGAGCTTCTCGCCCAGGACGCCCTTGATGTTCTTGCTCATCTCGGCCCGTCCCTTCAGAGCTTGATCTCGATGTCGACACCGGCCGGGAGGTCGAGACGCATGAGCGAGTCAACCGTCTTCGGCGTGGGGTCGAGGATGTCGATGAGCCGCTTGTGCGTGCGCATCTCGAAGTGCTCGCGAGAGTCCTTGTACTTGTGCGGCGACTTGATGACGCAGTACACGTTCTTCTCAGTGGGCAGCGGCACCGGGCCCGCGACCGACGCACCAGTGCGGGTCACCGTCTCGACGATCTTCTTCGCCGAGGAGTCGATGACCTCGTGGTCGTAGGCCTTGAGCCGGATGCGGATCTTCTGTCCCGCCATGGCTACCTAGTAGTCCTTTGTCTCGTAACGCTCTGGAACCCGGGGGTTCTACCGACTCTGTCTCCGACCCACGCGGTCGGGCGTGTCGCACTCCCTCTACGCAGAAATCCCATAGGGATTTCCCAACCAAGGGGATGCGGGCCGTGGGACCACGCTGTGCTCAATGAAGAGCGTGCTCAGTGAAGAGCAGTCGGGGGCAGAACACCCACCGGGCGCCTGGCTGGAGCCCCGCTGACACTTCCCGGAAGATTCCCGTACGTCCGCCCCAGCGCTGCCGCAGGCGGCAGATAGGGCGACGAGTACTGTGGGACTCGCTTCCAGTCCTCCCGGCGGGAGGCGCGCAGCATCGGCACTCAACCGAGCAACCCCGACAGTCTGCCATACGGGGACCTGGCCTGGCCAATCGAGCCGAGGATCGTACCCCACGTCACACGGGGGCATGCACGGGGCGGCCCGGTCGAGGCGCGGGGGCACGATCGCCCGCCATTGCGGCATCGCCTCCCGCGGCGACGGCTTGCACGTCGGCGCCGCCGAGAACAGATCATCGCCGCGGAAACCGCCGGTCGCCCGGTCCGGCGTCATGTCGCACGGAATTCCGTACGCCGGGGAGAGAGCGCCCGCGAGGGCGCGGCCGAGGCACCCGAGACCTCAACCCCCCTCCCCCGCACGCCACTTGACCGCACTCTCCCCCACCGACAGCGGCGCGTCCCGGGCCTTCGACAACGAAAGGTGGCCGCAGAGCGAACTGCATTCGAATTCCATTCGACCACCCCGCAAATCACCTCCTAAACGAATTCCCCCGGGCAACCGACCTCCTCCCGCCCCCGTCTAGTCCGGCGACCAAGGAAAGCGATCCGGATCAGCGGAAGCAGCGGACGGGACGGGGAACGTACGTGTTCGGAGCATTCAGGCAGCGGCGCCCCAGCAGACGCGCCGTCCTCGGTACCGCCGCCACCACCGGCCTGGCCGCCGCCCTCGGGGCCTGCTCCGTCCCCTCCAGCCAGCGGCACCGCAGCGACAACCCCACCGCCGCCCCCGGCCAGCCCGTCTCCGCCGGGCGCCGGGCCGTGCTGATGCAGATCGTGGCGCACCCCGACGACGACCTGTACTTCATGAACCCGGACACCCAGCACGCGCTGGACGGCGGCGCGAAGGTCGTCAGCGTGTACCTCACCGGGGGCGAGGCCAACGGGGACAACCGGGTCGTCAGCGACCCCTCGGACCGGGTCTACAACAAGGCCGCCTACTCCTCCGCCCGGCACCAGGGGCTGCGCCAGGCCTACGCCTCGCTCCTCGGGCTGCCCCTGTTCACCCCCTGGCAGAAGTCGGTGCTCGACCTGCGCGGCGGGCACCGCGCCGAGGTCAACACGCTCGTCCACAACGGCCGCCACGCCGAGCTCGTGTTCCTCAACACCGCCATGCACACCCTGCGCGGCGGCCGCATGGGCCTGCCCAGCCTCTGGGAGGACCGGGCGCTCTCCCTGCCCGTCGTCATCGCCGAGGGCTCGCCGCTGCGCGCCGCCGCCCCGTACACGTACGACGAACTCGTCGAGGTCATCGCCGGGCTGCTCGACACGTACACCCCGACCCTCGTCCAGACCCTCGACCCCGACCCGGACATCCAGCACAGCACCGAGAAGGCCCGCCAGCACGACAGCGAGCAGCCGGGGTACGCCGACCACGCCGACCACACCGCCGCCGCCTCCTTCGCGTGGGCGGGGATGGTCCGGTACGTCGCCCAGGCCACCCGGGACGGGAAGGGCGTGCCCGGGTTCACCGCCACCTCCTACCGCGCCTACTACAACCGGCACTGGCCGAAGAACCTCCCTCCGGCCGTGCTCGCCGAGAAGGCCGCCCACCTCAGGCCGTACGGCGGCGCCCCCGACTGGCAGTGCGGCAACCCCGGCGGCTGCGGCGACTACAACGTCGGCGGGAAGCGTCCGCTCACCAACTGGAAGGGGTGGGTGCGCTCCACCCACTACCGCTTCCCCGGGCCCCGGCCGGTCGTCGGCAACGAGCCCGACGGGCGGCTCGCCGCCTACGGGGTGCTGGGGCTGCGTGCCGTGCGGTGGCGGGAGACCGCGCCCGGCAGCGGGCGGTTCGGGGCCGCGGACGACCTCGGCGGCGGGCCGCTCGCACCCGTGCTCGGCGCGGCAACGCTCAAGGACGGGCGGCAGCTGCTCTTCGGGCTGCGGTTCGCCGCGATAGCCGGGCGCTCCGGCGCCAACACCCGGGAGGTCGTCCTCCTGGAGCAGGCCTCCCCCGGCGGGGCCTTCCGGGCCTGGCGGGGCCTGGGGAATCCGGAGCTGGGCGACGACCGGGGCCGCAGGATCGGCTCTCCCGTCGCCGTCGCCGCCCCCGACGGCCGCGTCCACCTCTTCGTACGCAATGCCGACAAGGGCGTCAGTACGCGGGTGCGCGACGCCGACGGGTCCTGGGGGCCGTGGGCCGCCCTCGGCGGCGAGACCGTGCAGGACGGGCTCGGCGCCACCGTCGACGCCCAGGGCCGCGTGCACGTCTTCGCGCCCGGGTACGACTTCGTCCACCACTGGACCCAGGACGCGCCCGGGGAGCCCCTCGGCTACGTCAGGCGCGGGCCCCGCCTCCCGCTCGCCGTCGGCGCGCCCACCCCCGTGGGGCTGCCCGACGGCGGCGTCCAGCTGCTCTACCGGACCCTCACCGACCCCCGGAAGACCAAGGGCAAGGGGCTCGCCCCGGCCGACCCCCGGCTCGTCTCCGTCCGCGCGGACGGCACCGGCCGCACCGCGCCCCCGCAGCCCTTCGACGGGTACGGGCCCGTCGGCGCGCTCCTGGCGCCCAAGGACGGGCTCGTCGTGCTCGGCAAGGACGTCAAGGGCCGGGTGCAGGCCCTCGTCGGGGGTGAGCGCCACACCCGTACCCAGGGCGCGGTGCCGGTCGACGCGCCCACCCTCCACCTCACCGCGCGCGGGCCGGTCGCCGTGGGCCTCGGCGTCGACGGGGCGCCTTGGGTGTGGGCGCTGGGGTCGGCCGGGGCGCCGCCGGTCCGCGCGGCGGGCTGAGGCCCGGGGGCGCGGGGAACTGTGCGACCAGCCCCCGCCGACCCGCAGCCGAAAACAAAGAAAGGGGCCCCGCACCTATCGGTGCGGGGCCCCTTCCCGGTTACTGCGAGCCAAGCGAGCTCAGGTCAGAACACGAATTACTTCGTGATCTTGACGACCTGGCCGGCGCCCACGGTCCGGCCACCCTCACGGATGGCGAACTTGAGGCCCTCCTCCATGGCGACCGGCTGGATCAGCGCGACCGTCATGGCGGTGTTGTCGCCCGGCATGACCATCTCGGTGCCCTCGGGGAGGGTCACGACGCCGGTCACGTCCGTGGTACGGAAGTAGAACTGCGGGCGGTAGTTGTTGAAGAACGGCGTGTGACGGCCGCCCTCGTCCTTGGACAGGATGTACGCCTGCGCCTCGAACTCGGTGTGCGGGGTGACCGAACCCGGCTTGATGATGACCTGGCCGCGCTCGACGTCCTCGCGCTTGATGCCACGGAGGAGCAGACCGACGTTCTCACCGGCCTGGCCCTCGTCGAGCAGCTTGCGGAACATCTCGATGCCGGTGACCGTGGTGGTGGTCTTCTCGGTCTTGATGCCGATGATGTCGACGGTCTCGTTGACCTTGAGGACACCACGCTCGATACGACCGGTGACGACGGTGCCACGACCGGTGATCGTGAAGACGTCCTCGATCGGCATCAGGAACGGCTTGTCGACGTCACGCTCGGGCTGCGGGATGGACTCGTCGACGGCCTTCATCAGGTCGAGGACGGTCTGGCCCCACTCGGCGTCGCCCTCAAGAGCCTTGAGCGCCGAGACCTTGACGACCGGCAGGTCGTCGCCCGGGAACTCGTACTCGGAGAGGAGCTCACGGACCTCGAGCTCGACGAGCTCCAGGATCTCCTCGTCGTCCACCATGTCGGCCTTGTTCAGGGCGACGACGATGTACGGAACGCCGACCTGGCGGGCCAGGAGCACGTGCTCCTTGGTCTGCGGCATCGGGCCGTCGGTGGCGGCGACCACGAGGATGGCGCCGTCCATCTGCGCCGCACCCGTGATCATGTTCTTGATGTAGTCAGCGTGACCCGGGCAGTCGACGTGCGCGTAGTGACGCGACTCCGTCTGGTACTCGACGTGCGCGATCGAGATCGTGATACCGCGCTGGCGCTCCTCGGGAGCCTTGTCGATCTGGTCGAAGGCCGAGGCCTCGTTCAGGTCCGGGTACGCGTCGTGCAGCACCTTGGTAATGGCGGCCGTGAGGGTCGTCTTACCGTGGTCGATGTGACCGATGGTGCCGATGTTGACGTGCGGCTTAGTCCGCTCGAACTTCGCCTTCGCCACTGGGTCCTCCTGTGGAGTGGTTCTGTACGCCTTGCTTCATCGGCGCCAGGTGATCTTTGCTGGGATGCCGGGGCCGGGGGCATTCGCCGCAATACTCTCGCATTGCGGCGAATGCCCGCCCGGACTCCGATGACAAGCCTAAAGCGATCGAACTCGGAAGAGTTACTCGCCCTTGGCCTTCGCGATGATCTCCTCGGCGACGTTCCGCGGAACCTCGGCGTAGGAGTCGAACTGCATCGAGTAGCTTGCGCGACCCGAGGTCTTGCTGCGGAGGTCTCCGACGTAGCCGAACATCTCCGAGAGGGGCACGAGGCCCTTCACGACGCGAGCGCCGCTGCGCTCCTCCATGGCCTGGATCTGGCCACGGCGGGAGTTGATGTCGCCGATGACTTCACCCATGTAGTCCTCGGGCGTGGTGACCTCGACGGACATCATCGGCTCGAGGAGCACGGGCGAAGCCTTGCGCGCGGCCTCCTTGAAGGCCTGCGAACCGGCGATCTTGAACGCGAGCTCGGAGGAGTCGACCTCGTGGTAGCCACCGTCGAGAAGGATGACGCGGACGCCAGTCATCTCGTAGCCGGCCAGGATGCCGAACTGCATGGCCTCCTGCGCACCCGCGTCCACCGACGGGATGTACTCCCGGGGGATGCGGCCACCGGTGACCTTGTTCACGAACTCGTACGACGCCTCGCCGCCCTCGATGGGCTCGATCGCGATCTGCACCTTGGCGAACTGACCGGTACCACCGGTCTGCTTCTTGTGGGTGTAGTCGTGACGCTCGACGGTCTTGCGGATCGTCTCGCGGTACGCGACCTGCGGCTTGCCGACGTTGGCCTCGACCTTGAACTCGCGACGCATACGGTCGACGAGGACGTCGAGGTGGAGCTCGCCCATACCACCGATGATGGTCTGGCCGGTCTCCTCGTCCGAGTGCACCTGGAAGGAGGGGTCCTCCTCCGCGAGACGCTGGATGGCGACACCCAGCTTCTCCTGGTCACCCTTGGACTTGGGCTCGATGGCGACCTGGATGACCGGCGCCGGGAAGTCCATGGACTCCAGGATGACCGGGTTCTTCTCGTCGCACAGCGTCTCACCGGTGGTGGTCTGCTTCAGGCCCATGACGGCGACGATGTCGCCGGCGCCCACCGCTTCGATCTCCTCACGCTTGTTCGCGTGCATACGGTAGATCTTGCCGATGCGCTCCTTCTTGCCCTTGACGGAGTTCAGCACCGAGGTGCCGGCCTCCAGGCGACCGGAGTAGATCCGGATGAAGGTGAGCTTGCCGAGGTGCGGGTCGCTCGCGATCTTGAACGCGAGGGCCGACAGCGGCTCGTCGTCCGACGGCTTGCGCTTGACGACGACCTCGGCGTCCTTGACGTCGTGGCCCTCGATGGCCTCGACGTCCAGGGGCGAAGGCAGGTAGCGCACGACCGCGTCGAGCAGGGGCTGAACGCCCTTGTTCTTGAACGCGGTGCCGCAGAAGACGGGGGTCACCGTGGTGTCCCCGCCCTTGCCGGACGCGATGGTGATACGACGGACCGCGGCGTACAGCTGCTCCTCGGTGGGCTCGACGCCCTCGAGGAAGAGCTCCATGATCTCTTCGTCGTTCTCCGCGACGGTCTCGACCAGCTTGCCGCGCCACTCTTCAGCGGCCTCGGTGTGCGTGGCCGGGATGTCGACGACGTCGTACATCTCGCCCTTGGTCGCTTCCGCGGACCAGACCAGGGCCTTCATGCGGACCAGGTCCACAACGCCCTTGAAGTCGGCCTCGGCACCGATCGGCAGCTGCATCACGATCGGGGTCGCGCCGAGGCGGTCCACGATCATGTCGACGCAGCGGTGGAACTCGGCGCCGGTGCGGTCGAGCTTGTTGACGAAGCAGATGCGCGGCACGCCGTAACGGTCGGCCTGACGCCAAACCGTCTCGGACTGCGGCTCCACACCGGCGACACCGTCGAACACGGTGACGGCACCGTCGAGGACGCGGAGCGAACGCTCCACCTCGACCGTGAAGTCCACGTGACCCGGGGTGTCGATGATGTTGATGGTGTGGTCGACGTCCTCGAGCGGCCAGTGGCAGGTCGTCGCGGCGGACGTGATGGTGATGCCGCGCTCCTGCTCCTGCTCCATCCAGTCCATCGTGGCAGCGCCGTCGTGGACTTCACCGATCTTGTAGGAAACACCGGTGTAGAACAGGATTCGCTCGGTGGTGGTCGTCTTGCCCGCGTCGATGTGGGCCATGATGCCGATGTTGCGCACCTTGGCCAGGTCAAGCGAAGTGGTAGCCATATCGGCTCAGTCTTCTCTCGGTCTCGATGTGGGTTGCGACTACCAGCGGTAGTGCGCGAAGGCCTTGTTGGACTCGGCCATCTTGTGCGTGTCCTCGCGCTTCTTGACGGCCGCACCGAGGCCGTTCGAGGCGTCGAGAAGCTCGTTCATCAGGCGCTCGGTCATGGTCTTCTCACGACGGGCGCGGGAGTAACCCACGAGCCAGCGGAGGGCCAGGGTCGACTGGCGACCCGGCTTGACCTCGACGGGAACCTGGTAGGTCGCGCCACCGACACGGCGGGACTTGACCTCGAGGGACGGCTTGACGTTCTCCAGCGCGCGCTTCAGCGTGATGACCGGGTCGTTGCCCGTCTTCTCGCGGAGGCCTTCCATGGCGCCGTAGACGATGCGCTCGGCGGTGGAGCGCTTGCCGTCCAGCAGGATCTTGTTGATCAGCGACGTGACAAGAGGAGACTGGTAGACCGGGTCGATGATGACCGGGCGCTTCGGGGCGGGGCCCTTACGAGGCATTCTTACTTCTCCTTCTTGGCGCCGTAGCGGCTGCGGGCCTGCTTGCGGTTCTTGACAGCCTGGGTGTCAAGCGCACCGCGGATGATCTTGTAACGAACACCCGGCAGGTCCTTCACACGGCCACCACGCACGAGCACGATCGAGTGCTCCTGCAGGTTGTGTCCCTCACCCGGAATGTAGGCCGTGACCTCGATGCCGGAGGTCAGACGCACACGCGCGACCTTCCGCAGCGCCGAGTTCGGCTTCTTCGGGGTGGTCGTGAACACACGCGTGCAGACGCCGCGACGCTGGGGCGAGGCCTCAAGCGCGGGCGTCTTCGTCTTCTCGACCTTGTCCTGCCGGCCCTTCCGGACCAGCTGCTGGATCGTAGGCACTACTTCTCCGGTTTCTGTGTGCCGTTGGTGAAACTAACCTGGAACGTCGCCGACCCACGCGGTCGGGTGTGTCGAATACTGCGGAGTCTCGCCGTGGGAACGGAGAGGCGCAGATTGCGGTGGCCGTATCTGGCTCGTCCTGCGGACGTAGGCACGCAGGGGAGCCCAGGCACACCCCAGGCACAAGGTCTGAGCGTACCTACCTCATCGACTTGGGTCAAAACAAATACCCACGCGCGGGACACCCCACGGACCCCCTGAGACGAGTCTCACGCCCCGGGCCCGGCCCCGGGCAGTTCGGCAACCCGGGAGGGCCTCCCGGGGGCGGGGGCGGGCCGCTGGGCGGCCCTGGGGGCCGCGGGGCGGCTTCTGTGCGGTCGTGCGGGGCGGCGGGGGGCTCGCCGAAGGAGTTCCTGCCGGGCTCCCCCGCCGTCGCGAGCCGCCCGCTGACGCCTCCCCCGGATACGCCGAAGGGCGCCCACCCCGTGCGAAACGGAGCGGGCGCCCTTCGGTTCAGACGTAGACGTACGCCTTACTGGTTGTACGGACCGTAGTCGTAGTCCTCCAGCGGAACGGCCTGGCCGGAGCCCGTGCCGAACGGCGAGTAGTCGATGTCGTCGTAGCCGACGGCCGAGTACATCGCGGCCTTGGCCTCTTCGGTGGGCTCGACCCGGATGTTGCGGTAGCGGGACAGACCCGTACCGGCCGGGATGAGCTTACCGATGATGACGTTCTCCTTGAGGCCGATGAGGCTGTCGGACTTGGCGTTGATCGCCGCATCCGTCAGGACTCGGGTCGTCTCCTGGAAGGAGGCGGCCGACAGCCAGGATTCCGTCGCCAGCGAGGCCTTGGTGATACCCATCAGCTGCGGACGGCCGGAGGCCGGGTGGCCACCCTCCGTCACGACCCGACGGTTCTCGGTCTCGAACTTCGAGCGCTCGACGAGCTCGCCCGGCAGCAGCTCCGCGTCGCCGGACTCGATGATCGTCACGCGGCGCAGCATCTGCCGGATGATGATCTCGATGTGCTTGTCGTGGATCGACACGCCCTGCGAGTTGTAGACCTTCTGGACTTCGCCGACCAGGTGGACCTGGACCGCGCGCTGACCGAGGATCCGGAGCACGTCGTGCGGGTTGGTGGCACCCACGGTGAGCTTCTGGCCCACCTCGACGTGGTCGCCCTCGCCCACCAGCAGACGGGCACGCTTCGAGATCGGGAACGCCGTCTCGTCGCTGCCGTCGTCCGGGGTGACGACGATCTTCTTGGTCTTCTCGGTCTCCTCGATACGGACGCGGCCGGCCGCCTCCGAGATCGGGGCGACACCCTTGGGCGTACGGGCCTCGAAGAGCTCGACGACACGGGGCAGACCCTGGGTGATGTCGTCACCGGCCACACCACCGGTGTGGAAGGTACGCATCGTCAGCTGGGTACCGGGCTCACCGATGGACTGGGCGGCGATGATGCCGACCGCCTCACCGATGTCGACCAGCTTGCCGGTGGCCAGCGAGCGGCCGTAGCAGAAGGCACAGGTGCCGACGGCCGACTCACAGGTCAGGACCGAGCGGGTCTTGACCTCCTCGACGCCCGCGTTGACCAGCGCGTCGATGAGCACGTCACCGAGGTCCACGTTGGCCGGCGCGATGACCTTGCCGTCGACGACGACGTCCTCGGCGAGCATGCGGGCGTAGACCGAGGTCTCGACGTCCTCCGTCTTGCGGAGCACACCGTCCTCGCCCTTGACCGCGATCTTCAGCTTCAGGCCGCGGTCGGTGCCGCAGTCCTCCTCGCGGATGATCACGTCCTGCGAGACGTCCACCAGACGACGGGTCAGGTAACCCGAGTCGGCGGTACGCAGAGCGGTGTCCGCCAGACCCTTACGGGCACCGTGCGTGGAGATGAAGTACTCCAGAACGGTGAGGCCCTCACGGAAGGAGGCCTTGATCGGACGCGGGATGGTCTCGTTCTTCGCGTTCGACACCAGACCACGCATACCCGCGATCTGACGCATCTGCATCATGTTTCCTCGGGCACCCGAGTCAACCATCATGAAGATGGGGTTCGTCTTCGGGAAGTTCGCGTTCATCGCCTCGGCAACCTCGTTGGTCGCCTTGGTCCAGATCGCGATGAGCTCCTGCGTGCGCTCGTCCTTGGTGATCAGACCGCGCTCGTACTGCTTCTGGACCTTCTCGTCCTGCGCCTCGTAGCCCGCGACGATCGCCTTCTTGGCCTCGGGGACCACGACGTCGGAGATGGCCACGGTGACACCGGAACGGGTCGCCCAGAAGAAGCCCGCCGCCTTCAGGTTGTCGAGCGTCGCCGCCACGATGACCTTGGGGTAGCGCTCGGCCAGGTCGTTGACGATCTCGGAGAGCTGCTTCTTGCCCACCGAGTAGTCGACGAACGGGTAGTCCTCGGGCAGCAGCTCGTTGAAGAGCGCGCGGCCCAGGGAGGTGCGCAGACGGAACGAGTCGCCCTGCTGCCAGGTCGTCTCGCCCTCCTCCTCGACCGGCGGGGTCCAGCCGCGCGGCGGGACGGTACCGATCGGGAAGCGGATGTCGATCGGCGACTGCAGCGCCAGCTCGCCGGCGTCGAACGCCATGATCGCCTCGGCCGTGGAGCCGAACGCGCGGCCCTCGCCCTTGGTGTCACGGAGCTCGCCGTCGGTGGTGAGGAAGAACAGACCCAGGACCATGTCCTGCGTCGGCATCGTCACCGGACGGCCGTCGGCGGGCTTGAGGATGTTGTTCGAGGACAGCATCAGGATGCGGGCCTCGGCCTGCGCCTCCGCGGAGAGCGGCAGGTGCACGGCCATCTGGTCACCGTCGAAGTCCGCGTTGAACGCGGTGCAGACGAGCGGGTGGATCTGGATGGCCTTGCCCTCGACCAGCTGGGGCTCGAAGGCCTGGATGCCGAGGCGGTGCAGCGTGGGCGCACGGTTCAGCAGAACCGGGTGCTCGGCGATGACCTCTTCGAGGACGTCGTAGACGACCGTGCGGCCGCGCTCGACCATCCGCTTGGCGCTCTTGATGTTCTGCGCGTGGTTCAGGTCGACCAGGCGCTTCATCACGAACGGCTTGAAGAGCTCCAGCGCCATGGCCTTGGGCAGACCGCACTGGTGCAGCTTCAGCTGCGGACCGACGACGATCACGGAACGCGCGGAGTAGTCCACACGCTTACCGAGAAGGTTCTGACGGAATCGACCCTGCTTGCCCTTCAGCATGTCGCTGAGGGACTTCAGCGGACGGTTGCCGGGGCCCGTGACCGGGCGACCGCGACGGCCGTTGTCGAAGAGGGCGTCGACCGCCTCCTGGAGCATCCGCTTCTCGTTGTTCACGATGATCTCGGGGGCACCGAGGTCGAGCAGACGCTTCAGACGGTTGTTGCGGTTGATCACACGGCGGTACAGGTCGTTCAGGTCGGAGGTCGCGAAGCGGCCACCGTCCAGCTGCACCATCGGACGAAGGTCCGGCGGGATGACCGGCACGCAGTCCAGCACCATGCCCTTGGGGCTGTTGCTGGTCTGCAGGAACGCGGAGACGACCTTGAGGCGCTTGAGCGCACGGGTCTTCTTCTGGCCCTTGCCGGTACGGATGATCTCGCGGAGGCGCTCGGCCTCCTCGTCGAGGTCGAAGGTCTCCAGGCGCTTCTGCAGGGCAGCGGCACCCATCGAGCCGTCGAAGTACGTGCCGAAGCGGTCACGCAGCTCGCGGTAGAGCAGCTCGTCGCCCTCGAGGTCCTGGACCTTGAGGTTCTTGAAGCGCGACCAGACCTCGTCCAGACGGTCGATCTCGCGCTGCGCACGGTCGCGCAGCTGCTTCATCTCACGCTCGGCACCCTCGCGCACCTTGCGGCGCACATCGGCCTTGGCACCCTCGGCCTCAAGCTCGGCGAGGTCCGTCTCGAGCTTCTTGGCGCGGGCTTCGAGGTCGGAGTCGCGGCGGTTCTCGATCTGCTGACGCTCGACGGAGACGTGCGCCTCCAGCGACGGCAGGTCGCGCGTACGGCGCTCCTCGTCCACGAACGTGATCATGTACGCGGCGAAGTAGATGACCTTCTCGAGGTCCTTCGGCGCGAGGTCGAGCAGGTAGCCAAGGCGCGAGGGGACGCCCTTGAAGTACCAGATGTGGGTCACGGGAGCGGCAAGCTCGATGTGGCCCATCCGCTCACGGCGCACCTTGGCGCGGGTCACCTCGACGCCGCAGCGCTCACAGATGATGCCCTTGAAGCGAACGCGCTTGTACTTGCCGCAGTAGCACTCCCAGTCCCGGGTCGGACCGAAGATCTTCTCGCAGAAGAGTCCGTCCTTTTCGGGCTTGAGAGTGCGGTAGTTGATGGTCTCCGGCTTCTTGACCTCACCGTGGGACCACTGACGAATGTCGTCAGCAGTGGCGAGGCCGATCCGCAGCTCGTCGAAGAAGTTGACGTCGAGCACTTGTCGTCAATCCCTCTTTCGGGGTCGATTCTTCAAGATGGTCTGAGGGGGGTCCGGGGACGACCGGGGCTTCTTACGAAGCCCCGGTCAGACCCGTCAGACCTCTTCGACGCTGCTCGGCTCGCGCCGGGACAGGTCGATACCGAGCTCCTCCGCAGCGCGGAAGACGTCCTCGTCCGTGTCGCGCATCTCGATGGACATACCGTCCGAGGACAGCACCTCCACGTTGAGGCAGAGCGACTGCATTTCCTTGATGAGCACCTTGAAGGACTCGGGAATGCCGGGCTCGGGAATGTTCTCGCCCTTGACGATGGCCTCGTAGACCTTCACACGGCCGGTCACGTCGTCGGACTTGATGGTCAGCAGCTCCTGGAGGGCGTAGGCGGCGCCGTATGCCTCCAGCGCCCACACCTCCATCTCACCGAAGCGCTGGCCACCGAACTGGGCCTTACCACCCAGCGGCTGCTGGGTGATCATCGAGTACGGACCGGTCGAGCGGGCGTGCAGCTTGTCGTCGACCAGGTGGTGCAGCTTCAGGATGTACATGTACCCGACCGAGATCGGGTCCGGGAACGGCTCGCCGGAGCGGCCGTCGAACAGGTTCGCCTTGCCGGACGGCAGGACCAGGCGGTCGCCGTCGCGGTTCGGGATCGTGGCCTCGAAGAGACCGGCGATCTCGTCCTCGCGGGCACCGTCGAAGACCGGGGTCGCGACGTTGGTGCCGGGGGCGACCTGGTCGGCGCCGATGGCCTGGAGGCGCTGCGCCCACTCGTCGGCGAGACCGGAGACGTCCCAGCCGCGGCTGGCGAGCCAGCCGAGGTGGATCTCCAGGACCTGTCCCGGGTTCATTCGGGACGGGACACCGAGCGGGTTGAGGATGATGTCGACCGGGGTCCCGTCCTCGAGGAACGGCATGTCCTCGATGGGCAGGATCTTGGAGATGACACCCTTGTTGCCGTGACGGCCGGCGAGCTTGTCACCGTCCGTGATCTTGCGCTTCTGCGCCACGTAGACACGAACCAGCTGGTTCACGCCCGGCGGCAGCTCGTCGCCCTCTTCACGGTCGAAGACGCGGACGCCGATGACCTTGCCGGTCTCGCCGTGCGGCACCTTCAGCGAGGTGTCACGGACCTCGCGGGCCTTCTCACCGAAGATCGCGCGCAGCAGGCGCTCCTCCGGCGTCAGCTCGGTCTCACCCTTGGGCGTGACCTTGCCGACGAGGATGTCGCCGGCGACGACCTCGGCACCGATACGGATGATGCCGCGCTCGTCGAGGTCGGCGAGGACCTCCTCGGAGACGTTCGGGATGTCCCGGGTGATCTCCTCGGGGCCGAGCTTGGTGTCACGGGCGTCGACCTCGTGCTCCTCGATGTGGATCGAGGAGAGGACGTCGTCCTGCACGAGGCGCTGCGACAGGATGATCGCGTCCTCGTAGTTGTGACCCTCCCACGGCATGAACGCCACGAGCAGGTTCTTGCCCAGCGCCATCTCGCCGTTCTCGGTCGCCGGACCGTCGGCGAGGACCTGGCCCGCGATGATCCGCGCGCCCTCGTCCACGACGACCTTCTGGTTGACCGAGGTGCCCTGGTTGGAGCGGGAGAACTTGTGCAGGCGGTACGTGGTGTACGTACCGTCGTCGTTGGCGATGGTGATGTAGTCCGCGGAGACCTCCTGGACCACACCGTCCTTCTCGGCCTTGAGCACGTCACCGGCGTCGGTGGCGCAGCGGTACTCCATGCCGGTGCCGACGAGCGGGGCCTCCGACTTAATCAGCGGCACCGCCTGACGCATCATGTTCGCGCCCATGAGGGCACGGTTGGCGTCGTCGTGCTCGAGGAAGGGGATCATCGCGGTCGCGACCGACACCATCTGGCGCGGCGAGACGTCGATGTAGTCCACCTCGGCCGGCGGCACGTAGTCGACCTCGCCGCCACGGCGGCGGACCAGGACGCGGGCCTCGGTGAGCTGGAGCTCGTCGTTGAGCGCGGCGTTGGCCTGCGCGATGACGAAGCGGTCTTCCTCGTCGGCCGTGATGTAGTCGACCTCGTCGGTGACCTGGCCCTCGACGACCTTGCGGTACGGCGTCTCGATGAAGCCGAACGCGTTGACGCGGCCGTACGAGGCGAGCGAACCGATCAGACCGATGTTCGGGCCTTCAGGGGTCTCAATCGGGCACATACGGCCGTAGTGAGACGGGTGCACGTCACGGACCTCGAAGCCGGCCCGCTCACGGGAGAGACCACCCGGGCCGAGCGCCGACAGACGGCGCTTGTGGGTGAGACCCGACAGCGGGTTGTTCTGGTCCATGAACTGCGACAGCTGGCTGGTGCCGAAGAACTCCTTGATGGAGGCGACGACCGGCCGGATGTTGATCAGGGTCTGCGGCGTGATCGCCTCGACGTCCTGGGTCGTCATCCGCTCGCGGACGACACGCTCCATACGAGCCAGACCCGTACGGACCTGGTTCTGGATGAGCTCGCCGACGTTGCGCAGACGACGGTTGCCGAAGTGGTCGATGTCGTCGGTCTCGACGACGATGTTCCGACCCGACTCGCCGACCGTCTCGGTCTCGCCCGCGTGCAGCTTGACCAGGTACTTGATGGTCGCGATGACGTCGTCCGTGGTGAGGACGCCGGCGTCCAGCGGCTCATCCGCGCCGAGCTTCTTGTTCACCTTGTAGCGGCCGACCTTCGCGAGGTCGTAGCGCTTCGGGTTGAAGTAGAGGTTCTCGAGCAGCGTCTGAGCGGCCTCGCGCGTCGGCGGCTCGCCCGGGCGCAGCTTGCGGTAGATGTCGAGCAGCGCGTCGTCCTGGCCCTGGGTGTGGTCCTTCTCCAGGGTGGCGCGCATCGACTCGTACTCGCCGAACTCCTCGAGGATCTGCTCGGTGGTCCAGCCGAGAGCCTTCAGGAGGACGGTGACGGACTGCTTGCGCTTGCGGTCGATGCGGACACCGACCATGTCGCGCTTGTCGATCTCCATCTCGAGCCAGGCACCCCGGGACGGGATGATCTTGGCCGTGTAGATGTCCTTGTCGGACGTCTTGTCGATGTTGGAGTCGAAGTAGACACCCGGCGAGCGCACCAGCTGCGACACCACGACACGCTCGGTGCCGTTGATGACGAAGGTGCCCTTGTTGGTCATGAGCGGGAAGTCGCCCATGAAGACCGTCTGGGACTTGATCTCGCCGGTCTCGTTGTTGGTGAACTCGGCCGTGACGAAGAGCGGGGCCGCGAACGTGAAGTCGCGCTCCTTGCACTCGTCGATCGAGTTCTTCGGGGGCTCGAAACGGTGGTCGCGGAAGGTCAGCGACATCGACCCGCTGAAGTCCTCGATCGGGGAGATCTCCTCGAAGATCTCCTCCAGACCGGACTTCGTGGGGACGTCCTGCCCGTTCTCGAGAGCGGCCTCGACGCGAGCCTTCCAAGCGGCATTGCCGAGCAGCCAGTCAAAGCTCTCGGTTTGCAGCGCAAGGAGGTTCGGAACCTCGAGGGGCTCCTTGATCTTTGCAAAGGAGATGCGCAGCGGGGCGGTGCTGGCGCCGTTGTTCGTATTGGCGGTCGAGGCGTTGCGCGAGGCGGCCAAGAGGGGGTCCTTCCGAGGGCTCGGACTCACTACGCGCGTACCGGTCCCACGAGGGCACAGAGAGAGACGTTTCCTGATTGAGGCTGAAAGGCCAGGTCAGGGCAGTTCAATCAACGATGCTCAAGCGAGGGCATGCCCCTGGTGACGGGCAGGGGGCAGCTAACAGGCAGCGCAAAGGGTCAGTGTAGCCACTCGGCCCACTGATGTCCAGGGCGGATTTTTCGCGACCCTCATTGTTCTTCTCAGTACCTCGGCAAGCCACGCGCCGTGACGGCGCACATCGATACTGCCCTCTTCGCCGTCGATCCATGCCTCGGATCCGGATCGTTGTGACGACGCGTCCTGAGAATTGCGCGCTGCGTGCGGTTCGTCAAGACCCCTCAGCTCCGCGGAGATCGCTCCGTTACGGCTCGTGTGGCTACGAGGCGTACAAGGGGCGTACGGCGATGATCACCATACTCCCTGTCGTCCCCCACGCAAGGCAGCCGTCACGGCGACGCCGGGTACGCCGAAGGGCGACCACCCGAATGGATGATCGCCCTTTGGTGTGTGCGCGTTACACGTCCGTGGACGTCACGCACTGAGAGTCAGAAGACTCACAAGGTCACTTGACCTCGACGGCCGCACCGGCAGCCTTGAGGGACTCGGCAGCCTTGTCAGCGGCCTCCTTGTTGACCTTCTCGAGGACCGGCTTCGGGGTGCCGTCGACGAGGTCCTTGGCCTCCTTCAGACCCAGCGAGGTCAGCTCACGCACGACCTTGATGACCTGGATCTTCTTGTCGCCGGCGCCGGTGAGGATGACGTCGAACTCGTCCTTCTCCTCGACCTCGGCGGCGGCACCGGCGCCCGGGGCACCCGGGGCGGCAACGGCGACGGCCGCGGCGGCGGTGACGTCGAACTTCTCCTCGAAGGCCTTCACGAACTCGGAGAGCTCGATGAGGGTCATCTCCTCGAACTGGGCGAGGAGGTCGTCCTGAGAGAGCTTCGCCATGATGGGCGATCCTTCCACTAATTCGGCAATGCCGAGATGTATCGAATGGCGGGCGTAACGGCCCGCTACGACCCGCGCACTAGGCGGCGCGGATCAATGCGCGAGCCGAATTACTCGGCACCGCCCTGCTCGGCCTGCTTGGCACGGAGCGCGTCCACGGTGCGGACGAGCTTCGACGGCAGCGCCTGGAAGAGCGAGGCAGCCTGGGACTGCTTGCCCTTGAACGCACCGGCCAGCTTGCTGAGCAGAACCTCGCGGGACTCGAGGTCCGCAAGCTTCTTGATCTCATCGGCGGACAGCGCCTTGCCATCAAGGACACCGCCCTTGATGATCAGGTTGGGGTTCTCCTTGGCGAAGTCACGAAGACCCTTGGCCGACTCCACCGGGTCACCGGTGATGAAGGCGGCACCCGTCGGACCAGTGAACTGGTCGTCGAGCGAGGTGATCCCGGCGTTGTTGGCCGCAATCTTGGTCAGCGTGTTCTTCACCACGGCGTACTGGGCGTTCTCACCGAGCGAACGACGCAGCGTCTTGAGCTGCGCCACGGTGAGACCCCGGTACTCGGTCAGCACGACGGCGTTGGAGCTGCGGAACTTGTCCTCAAGCTCGGCTACGTCGGCAGCCTTGTTGGGCGTCGGCATAGTGCGTCGGCCTCCTTCCGGGTGATGAGGACCGCTCAAAAGGGGCCGCGACATAAAAAACGCCCCGGCGCAAGTGCACGGGGCGTAGCTCGACCGGAACGAGTCCGGGAACTTTCCACAGTCACCTGCGCGGGTCGTCCGCATGCAGCGGAACCTTCGGCCACCGCCCCTCCTTACGAAGGCACGGCAACGACCAGCGGTCTTTGGCTTCTGTGGAAGCGTACGTGAAGGGTGGCGGATCGAGCAAATCCGGTCGTACGGGTCGGTCCGCCGGGGCCGTCAGGCGCCGCCGAGGCCGCCGGTCCCGCCGTCCTTGGCCAGGTCGCCCAGGCCCTTCAGCAGTTCCATCAGGTCGGCGGTCTCGCCCGCGGGCGGGGCCGTGACCTGGGCCTTGGCGCCGTAGTCCGAGTAGTGCGTGGAGGTGACGACCTTGCCCTGGGGGCTGCTCATGTTGACGTCCATGCGGACCGGGTAGCCGTCGGCGTTGACCCAGACCTCGGTGTCGTACCCCTGGACCCCGGTCTTCTTCATGTTGGTCAGGAGCTGCCGGCGCTCCTCGGGCTTGAGGGTGTCGAGCATCTTGTTGCTCTTCATCATCTCGTCGATGGTGAGCGTGCCCTTGTAGTGCTCGGAGGAGACGCCGTCGATCCGCTCGGCGCCCAGGTGCTTCAGGTTCGGCGAGTCCAGCAGCAGGGCCAGCTGCTGGGCCGGGTCCTGGTTCATGTTCTCCATGCCGGCCGTCATCTGCTTGACCAGCTGCTCCTTGCCGGACTGCTTGGCCAGCGAGGTCATGTCGAACTTCATCCAGCGCTTGCCGCCGAACTCCTTGGCGGACTCGCCCATGGAGCCCATGTCCACGTACATGACGTTGTTCACCCAGAGCATGCGGGTCTTCTCGGGAGCACCCGCCATGCCCTTGGCCGCCGAGGACGTCACGGTGAGGTCCATGGCCGTCGGGTTCCAGGCCATGACGCCGGTGGTCTCGGTCTTCTCCGCGCCCCCGCCCATGGAAGCGGGCGTCGACATGCTCATCCGGACCTTCGCCGACTTGGCCGCGGCGGTCTTCTTGTACGCCGCGGCGAGCACCTGCGACGCGGCGGTACGGGACTGCGGCGCGGCGACGGCCTTCTTGGCGCCCCCCGCGCCGTCGGCCTTCTCGTCGTCGCCGCCGCAGCCCGCGGCCCCTGCCACCACCACGGCGGCCGTCGCCGTCGCCAGCGCCGCCCGCGTCCATCCGGACCTGGTCATGTGCCCCACCCCTTGTTCCCCCATGTCACGTACTCGATCACCTGCACGGTAGCCCAACGCTGTGCCGGGTGGGACCGAATATGTCTGCTGTTGTGCGGGTTACGACGGCTGCTGCGCGGACTTGGGCTTGATCAGCGTGGTGAAGTCCACGGTGTCGGAGGCCGCCGGGGCCTCGGCCGAGACCTTGACGCCGTAGTCCGAGTAGAAGGCGGTGGTGTTCATCTCGCCGTTCTTCGTCGCGGCCCGCTCGGTCTTCTTGACCAGGAGGTCGTCCTTGTCCACCCAGATGTCGACCGTGTCGGTGGTGATGCCGCTCTTGGTCATCTGGGCCTTGAAGGCCTCCAGCGTCTTGGCGTCCAGCCCCGAGCTGCGGTCCACCATCCTGGCCATGTCGACCGTGCCCGAGTAGTGCGTGGCCTGGACCCCGCGGATCTCCTCGGTGCCGACCTTCTTGACGTCGCCGGAGGCGAGCAGCACCTTCACGCCCTGCTGGGGCGTCGAGTTCTGCATCTGGTCCTTCATGACGGCGCCGGCCGGGCCCATCAGCTTGGCCATGTCGTCGTACCCGTACCGGATCCAGTGCTTGCCGCCGAGGGTCTCGGCGAACTTCGGGCCCATGTTCGCGTAGTAGGCGTCGCGTAGATAGCGGGCGTCGATGCTCTCGCTGCCGAGCTGCTTCATGCTCTGCGCCATCGAGCCCTGGGTGTACTTCATCCGCATGGCGCCGGTCGTGCCGTCGCCCCACGCCAGGGTGCCGCCGCCCTCCAGGCCCATCACAGCGCCCATGGACATCGTTATCTCGACCTTGGCCGAGCCCACTCCGTCGGTCTTCTTCTGGACCGCCTGGAGGGCCGCGACCGGGCTGAAGTCCGACCCGGCCTTGTGCTGCTCCTTGGCCGGCGCGCTCTTCTTGTCGCCGCCGTCGGAGCCGCCGCAGGCCGCGAGCCCCGAGAGCGCCGCGCCGACGGCCACCAGCGAGATACACGTACGCCGTACGGACCTGGTGTTCATGCGTTCCCCCTCGAATACCTTTTCCCTTGCCTCGTCGACGGTAGCGCAGGGGTACGACAACACCGCGCCCGCACAGGGTTGTTGGGACGCGGTTGCGACAAAAGGGCCGCGGCGGAGGACCGCAGCAAAAAAGCCGGGCCCCGCACCTCCGGAGAGGTGCGGGGCCCGGCTCTGGACTAGCCGATGCGAGCCGTCAGGCTCAGACCGCCGCCGGGTCCTCCTCGACGAGGAGGTTGCGGGTGCGGTTGGAGTCGAGCTGGATACCGGGGCCCATCGTGGTGGTGATGGTGGCCTTCTTGATGTACCGGCCCTTGGCGGCGGACGGCTTCAGACGGAGGATCTCCTCCAGAGCGGCGCCGTAGTTCTCCACCAGCTTGGCGTCGTCGAAGGACACCTTGCCGATGATGAAGTGCAGGTTCGAGTGCTTGTCGACGCGGAACTCGATCTTGCCGCCCTTGATCTCCTCGACGGCCTTGGCGACGTCGGGGGTGACCGTGCCGGTCTTCGGGTTCGGCATCAGACCACGCGGACCGAGCACGCGGCCGAGGCGGCCGACCTTGCCCATGAGGTCCGGGGTGGAGACGACGGCGTCGAAGTCCAGACGGCCCTTGGCGACCTCGTCGATGAGCTCGTCCGAGCCGACGATGTCGGCGCCGGCGGCACGCGCGGCCTCGGCACGGTCACCGGTCGCGAAGACCAGGACCCGGGCGGTCTTACCGGTGCCGTGCGGGAGGTTCACGGTGCCACGGACCATCTGGTCGGCCTTGCGCGGGTCGACACCCAGGCGGAAGGCGACCTCGACGGTGCCGTCGAACTTGGTCGTGGAGGTCTCCTTGGCGAGACGGACGGCCTCGAGCGGGGCGTAGAGCTTGTCCGCGACGATCTTGGCGTCCGCAGCGCGGAGAGTCTTGCTGCGCTTCACTTCTGCTCCTGTGTTTGTTCAGGTGTGGAGTCGTGGTGCGGGCCAGCGCTTGGCCCTACCACTGGGTACTGCGGAGAAGGCTGGGATCAGCCCTCGACCGTGATGCCCATGGAACGGGCGGTGCCAGCGATGATCTTGGACGCGGCGTCCAGGTCGTTGGCGTTCAGGTCGGCGAGCTTCGTCGTGGCGATCTCGCGGACCTGGGCCTCGGTGATCTTCGCGACCTTGGTCTTGTGCGGCTCGCCGGAGCCCTTCTCCACACCCGCGGCCTTGAGGATCATCTTCGCGGCCGGCGGAGTCTTGGTGATGAAGGTGAAGGAGCGGTCCTCGTAGACCGTGATCTCCACCGGGATCACCCAGCCACGCTGCGACTCGGTCGCCGCGTTGTAGGCCTTGCAGAACTCCATGATGTTGACGCCGTGCTGACCGAGCGCGGGGCCGACCGGCGGGGCCGGGTTCGCCGCACCGGCGTTGATCTGGAGCTTGATAAGCCCCGTGACCTTCTTCTTCTTGGGAGGCATTGCTCTCTCCGGGTCCTAGTGAGAGTGAACCGCCTGGCATCCGATCATCCGGATGCAGGCATACCGCACAACGATAACGGGTATAGACGTGCGGCTAAAAACCGAGCAGGTCAGACGGGCTTTGAAGCGCCCGTCTGACCTGTTCGGAAGACGTGTGGTCCGGAAGAACTAGTTCTTCTGGATCTGGTCGAAGCTGAGCTCGACCGGGGTCTCGCGGCCGAAGATCTCGACGAGGCCCTTGACCTTCTTCGAGTCGGCGTTGATCTCGTTGATCGTGGCCTGGAGCGTGGCGAACGGGCCGTCGGTGACGGTGACCGAGTCGCCGACCTCGAAGTCCAGCACCTGGACCTCGACCTTGCGGGCCGGAGCCGGCTTGCCCTCGGCCTCGGCGGCCTCGCGGGCGGCCTTCTCCTCGGCCTCCGGGGCGAGCATCTTGACGATCTCGTCCAGGGTCAGCGGGTACGGGTCGTAGGCGTTGCCCACGAAGCCGGTGACGCCCGGGGTGTTGCGGACGACGCCCCAGGACTCGTTCGTCAGATCCATGCGGACGAGAACGTAACCGGGCAGCTTGTTCTGCCGGACGTTCTTGCGCTCGCCGTTCTTGATCTGGACGATCTCTTCCTCGGGCACCTCGGCCTGGTAGATGAACTCCTCGACGTTCAGCGAGACGGCACGCTGCTCGAGGTTCGCCTTCACACGCTTCTCGTAACCGGCGTAGGTGTGGATGACGTACCACTCGCCGGGCAGGCCGCGCAGCTCCTGGCGCAGGGCCTCGACCGGGTCGACGGGGGCGGCGGGCTCCGCGGGAGCCTCCTCCGCCTCGTCCTCGTCGGCGTCCTCGGACTCGACGGCCTCGATGGCGCCCTCGTCCTCGGACTCGGCGGCCTCCAGCTCGTCCTCGTCCTCGACGTGGAGCGCCGCCTGCTCGGCCGCCTCGCCCGCCTCGGCGTCGGCAGCCTCGACCTCGTCCGGGTCCACGGCGTCCGCCGCCTCGACGATGTCGAGCTGGTCCTCCACGGACTCCGCCGACTCGATGGCGTCGTTCAGGTTCGGGTCAGACACGTGGCTGCTTCTTCCTGGCTACAGATGGGTGGAACAATGCGAAAAAGGCGCCGGGTGGGCGCCCTTACGCGAGTGGATCAGCCGAAGACGTACTTGACGACGTGCTCGAATCCGGTGTCGATCACGGTCACGATGCCGATCATGATGACGACGAACACGATCACCACGGTGGTGTACGTCGACAGCTGGTTGCGGGTCGGCCAGACCACCTTGCGGAGCTCGGCGACGACCTGGCGGTAGAAGAGCGCGAGACGGCCCAGAGGGCCCTTCTTGCCGCGCTTGCCGCCCTTGCGGGCCTTCTTCTTGGAGTCCTGGTCCGCAGACGCAGACGCCTCGTCCTGGGCATCAGGCATGTCGATGGAGCCCACGGCGTCCGTCACGCTTCTCACCTGATTCCGGGTCGTGGCCGTGCCGCGCCCGGTGGAGCCGCACGGCGGTGCATAGAAGTACGTACATGCGCACACATCCTGGCGAAGGTGTGTGTAGCAGGGCCGGAGGGACTTGAACCCCCAACCGCTGGTTTTGGAGACCAGTGCTCTACCAATTGAGCTACGACCCTTTGTGGTTCCCCCAACCTACCGCATCCGACCAAGTGCACCGAGTGCCCGCAGTGGATCGGTTGGTGGAGGCCAACGACAGGTGAGTGTACGTGGTCCGGCGCCCGGCGTCGAACAGATAGCTCCTGACACCGCCGCGCGGAGCTGCCGAACGCCCTGTGCAACTGCCCCGTCCGGTCCATGAAACCGGTGTGCCCGGGGCGCGGCAGGTCTGCGACGATGGGCCGTATGAGCGCTGCAACCTCTCCGACCGAGCGCCGGGTGTCCGCGCGCATCGGCGCGATCTCCGAGTCCGCGACCCTCGCCGTCGACGCCAAGGCCAAGGCCCTCAAGGCCGCCGGGCGCCCGGTGATCGGCTTCGGCGCCGGTGAGCCCGACTTCCCGACCCCGGACTACATCGTCGAGGCGGCCGCCGCGGCCTGCCACGACCCGAAGTACCACCGCTACACCCCGGCCGGCGGCCTGCCCGAGCTCAAGAAGGCCATCGCCGACAAGACCCTGCGCGACTCGGGCTACGAGGTCGACCCGTCCCAGATCCTGGTGACCAACGGCGGCAAGCAGGCGATCTACGAGGCGTTCGCGGCGATCCTGGACCCGGGCGACGAGGTCATCGTCCCGGCGCCGTACTGGACCACCTACCCGGAGTCGATCCGCCTGGCGGGCGGCGTCCCGGTCGAGGTCGTCGCCGACGAGACCACCGGCTACCGGGTCTCGGTCGAGCAGCTGGAGGCCGCTCGTACGGAGAAGACGAAGGTCGTCCTCTTCGTCTCCCCGTCCAACCCGACCGGCTCGGTCTACACCGAGGCCGAGACCGAGGCGATCGGCCGCTGGGCCGTCGAGCACGGCCTGTGGGTGCTGACCGACGAGATCTACGAGCACCTGGTCTACGGGGACGCGGTCTCCGTGTCGCTGCCGGCGCTCCTGCCCGAGCTGCGCGACAAGTGCATCGTGGTCAACGGCGTCGCCAAGACGTACGCGATGACCGGCTGGCGGGTCGGGTGGATCGTCGGCCCCAAGGACGTCATCAAGGCCGCGACCAACCTCCAGTCGCACGCCACGTCCAATGTGGCCAACGTCTCCCAGGTGGCGGCGCTCGCCGCGGTCTCCGGCGACCTCGACGCGGTCGCCGAGATGCGCAAGGCCTTCGACCGCCGCCGCCAGACCATGGTGCGGATGCTCAGCGAGATCGACGGCGTCATCTGCCCGACGCCCGAGGGCGCGTTCTACGCGTACCCGTCGGTGAAGGGCCTGCTCGGCAAGGAGATCCGCGGCAAGCGCCCGCAGAGCTCCGTCGAGCTCGCCGAGCTGATCCTGGAGGAGGCCGAGGTCGCGGTCGTCCCGGGCGAGGCCTTCGGCACCCCGGGCTATCTGCGCCTGTCGTACGCGCTGGGCGACGAGGACCTGGTGGAGGGCGTCTCCCGGATCCAGAAGCTGCTGGCGGAAGCGCGCGACTGACGCGCGCCCGAAACGCAGGACCGCAGGAACGGCCACCGGCTCACGTGAGTCGGTGGCCGTTCCTGCGTTCGGGCAAGGTCCCGATCGGGGAAAGGGGCTGTCGGACGGGCCCGGGGTGCGGCAAGATCCTTCAATGGAGCACGTTCGCGACGTAACCGACCTGCCGAAGGCCCATCTGCACCTGCACTTCACGGGGTCGATGCGCCCCACCACGCTGCTGGAGCTCGCCGACAAGTACGGGGTGCACCTCCCCGACGCGCTGACCAGCGGCGAACCGCCGAAGCTGCGGGCCACCGACGAGCGCGGCTGGTTCCGCTTCCAGCGCCTGTACGACATCGCGCGCTCGTGTCTGCGCGCCCCCGAGGACATCCAGCGGCTGGTGCGCGAGGCCGCCGAGGAGGACGTGCGGGACGGCTCGGGCTGGCTGGAGATCCAGGTCGACCCCACCTCGTACGCGCCGATGCTGGGCGGGCTCATCCCGGCCCTGGAGATCATCCTGGACGCGGTCGAGTCGGCCGCGCGCGAGACGGGGCTCGGGATGCGGGTCCTGGTCGCGGCCAACCGGATGAAGCACCCCCTGGACGCCCGCACGCTGGCCCGCCTCGCGGTGCGGTACGCGGACCGGGGCGTGGTCGGCTTCGGCCTCTCCAACGACGAACGCCGGGGCATGGCGCGGGACTTCGACCGCGCCTTCGCGATCGCCCGGGAGGGCGGTCTGCTGGCCGCGCCGCACGGCGGCGAGCTGACCGGCCCCGCGTCCGTCCGGGACTGCCTGGACGACCTGCACGCCACCCGCATCGGCCACGGGGTGCGCGCCGCCGAGGACCCGCGGCTGCTCAGGCGCCTCGCCGAGCGCGGGATCACCTGCGAGGTCTGCCCCGCCTCCAACGTCGCCCTGGGCGTCTACGAGAAGCCCGAGGACGTCCCGCTGCGCACGCTGTACGAGGCGGGCGTGCCGCTGGCGCTGGGCGCGGACGACCCGCTCCTGTTCGGCTCCCGGCTGGCCGCCCAGTACGAGATCGCCCGCCGCCACCACGCCTTCACGGACGCCGAACTCGCCGAGCTGGCACGGCAGTCGGTGCGCGGCTCGGCGGCCCCGGCGGAGACCAAGGCGAAGCTGCTGGCGGGGGTGGATTCCTGGCTGGCCGCGTAGGGCGTCGGGCACCCTTGGCTACTGCTGGCTGAGTAATTACCTATCCACCAGGGGAGAGTGACGCGGATGAAGCTCACGGTTTTCGGTGCGACGGGCAGGATCGGTGCGGAGCTGGTCCGGCAGGCGCTGGCCGCCGGACACGAGGTGACGGCGGTGGTACGGGACCCGGGACGGTTCACGGTGACGGGACCGGGCCTGGAGGTGGTCCGGGGCGACTTGGCCGACCCCGAGTCGCTGCGCCCGTCGGTGGCGGGCCGGGACGCGGTGCTCTCGTGCCTCGGCGCGAACAAACGGGCGGACGCGGCGGCGGGCATCACGGCCCGGCTGACCGGCTCGATCGTGCAGGCGATGGACGCCGAGGGCACCCGCCGCCTGCTGGTGGTCAGCGCGGGCCCGGTGGGCCCGGAGGCGCCGGACGACCCGTTCCTCGACCGCCTCACGCTGACGGTCGTCACGCGCGTCCTCAAGGACGTCTACGAGGACCTGCGCCGCACGGAGGCGGTGCTGGCCAACTCGGCCCTGGACTGGACGGCGGTACGTCCGGTCCGCCTGGTCGACAAGCCGCGGACGGGCACCTACCGCACGGCCATCGGGGCGACCCCGCGCAGCGCGCGCACGATCGGGCGGGCGGACGTGGCGGACGCGATGCTGGCGATGATCGACAACCAGGCGACGGTGAAGCAGGGGGTCTGCGTGGCGTACTGAGCGGCCCTCGGTGGACCGGTCAGATCTCCGCGTTGACGGTCACCGGCTCGTTGACGAGCGTCACCCCGAAGGCCTGCTCCACGCCCGCGACGACCTCGCGGGCGAGCGCGAGCAGGTCCTCGGTGGTGGCGCCGCCGCGGTTGGTGAGGGCGAGGGTGTGCTTGGTGGAGATCCGGGCGGGCCCGGAGCCGTACCCCTTGGTGAACCCGGCCTTGTCGATGAGCCAGGCGGCGGAGGTCTTGGTGAGCCCGCCGCCGAGCTCCCAGGCGGGCGGCGAGACGTCGGGTCCGAGCCGGCGGGCGGCCTTGTCGAGGAACGCCCGGTACTCGGCCTCCCCCAGGATCGGATTGGTGAAGAAGGACCCGGCGGACCAGGTGTCGTGGTCCTCGGGGTCGAGCACCATGCCCTTGCCGGCCCGGAGCTTCAGGACGGTCTCGCGGGCGGTGGCGGCCGGAACGCGGTCGCCGGGCTCGACGCCGAGGACGCGGGCGGTCTCGGCGTACTTGATGGGCGCGGAGAGCCCGCCGGCGTCCTCCAGCTCGAACCGGACGCGCAGCACGACGTACCGGTCGGGCAGGGCCTTGAACCGGCTGTGCCGATAGGAGAACGCGCACTCTTCGGCGGCGAGGGCGACGGTACGTCCCTCGACCCGGTCGTACGCGACGACCTCGCGGATGGTGGAGGAGACCTCCTGGCCGTACGCGCCGACGTTCTGGATCGGGGTGGCGCCGGCGGATCCGGGGATCCCGGCCAGGCACTCGATCCCGGCGAGCCCGGCCTCCACGGTCCGGGCGACGATGTCGCTCCAGACCTCACCGGCGGCCACGTCGAGCCGCGTCCCGTCGAGCTCGAACCCCGTGGTGGCGATCCGCAGGGCGGTCCCGGCGAAGCCCTTGTCCCCGATGACGAGATTGCTGCCGCCCCCGATGACGAGCAACGGCGTCCCCGCCGCGTCCGCCTCCCGCACGGCCCCGATGACCTCGTCATCACTGACAGCCGTCACCAGCCGCTCGGCCGGCCCACCGAGCCGGAAGGTGGTGAGGGGGGCGAGGGGGGCGTCGTGAAGTACGTGCACGGGTCCAGGGTACGGGGGCGTTCGTCTGCGGGTGGTGGGTGGCTGGTCGCGCAGTTCCCCGCGCCCCTTTTCGGCCCGGGGTTCGTCTGCGGGTGTGTGGTGGGTTGCTCGCGCAGTTCCCCGCGCCCCTGAAAGCGCCCCTTCGGGCCGCCCAGGGGATTGCCGCGCAGCGGCATCTTCAGGGGCGCGGGGAACTGCGCGAGCAACCGGCCACGGTCCGCAGACGAACACAGCGGGGTGCAGGGGCCGCAGGCCCCGCAAACGAGGTCCGGGGGCCGCAGCCCCCGGGAAAGCCGTCCTCACCCCACCAGCGCATCCTCCCGAGCCACCCCGGCGTCAGCCGCATCCGAAGACCCCGCCACAGACACCCGCGGCAGGCACACCGCACTGACAGCCGCCAGCGCCACCACCCCCGCCCCCACCCACAGCGCGGGCCGCAGCCCGGACACGAACGCGGACGCCGACCCGTAGCCGCCCTGCGCGGAGAACACCGCCGCCAGGACCGCGACACCCAGCGCCCCGCCGACCTCCCGCAGCGCGTTGTTCGCCCCGGACGCGATCCCCTGCTCGGACGGTCGCACGCTCGACATCACCAGGTTCGCGGCCGGCGCGAAGTACAGCGCCATCCCGATCCCGCTGACCACCAGCGCGGGCAGCTGCGTCCCGTACGACACGTCCGGCGACAGGATCAGGGCGAACCAGCCGAGCCCGATCGCCTGGAGTGCCAGCCCCACCGCCACCACCGGCCGTCCCCCGATCCGGTCGGACAGGACGCCCGCGACCGGCGCGACCAGCAGCGGCATCGCGGTCCACGGCAGCATCCGCAGCCCCGCCTCGGTCGGCGAGTAGCCGAGGACGCCCTGGAGAAACTGGCTGAGCAGGAAGATCGAGCCGAACATCCCCACGAACATCAGCAGGCTGGACAGGTTGATCGCCGCGAACGCCCGGCTCCGGAACAGCCGCATCGGCAGCACCGGCGCCTCGCTGACGATCCCGTGCCAGACGAACGCGCCGAGCAGCGCCGTACCCGCCACCAGCCCCGTCAGCACCGTCGGGCTGCTCCAGCCGTCCACGTTGCCCCGGATCAGGCTGTAGACGATCCCGAAGAGGCCGCCGCTGGCGAGCACCGTGCCGCGGATGTCCAGCCGGGCCCCGCTCCCGTACGACTCGGCGAGCCGCAGCCGCGCCAGCGGCAGGACGAGCACGCCGAGCGGAACGTTCAGCCAGAAGATCCACTGCCACGAGAAGTGCTCGGTCAGCGCGCCGCCGATCAGCGGCCCGCTCGCGACGGCGAGGCCGTTGACGGCGCCCCATATCCCGTACGCCAGGCCCCGCTTCGCGGCCGGCACCGCCGCCGTGAGCAGCGTGAGCGTCAGCGGCATCATGATCGCCGCCCCGACGCCCTGCACCGCGCGCGCCGCGACCAGACCGTCGATCCCGGGTGCGAGCGCCGCCGCGGCGGACGCGCCGGTGAAGATCGTCAGGCCGACGATGAAGAGCTTGCGGCGCCCGAACCGGTCCCCCAGCGCCGCCCCGAACATCAGCAGGACGGCGAAGGTGAGGGTGTACGCGCTGACCGTCCACTCCAGGTCGTCCAGCGCCCCGCCCAGGTCCTCGCGGATCGACGGCAGGGCGGTGGTGACGACGAGGTTGTCGAGCGCCGCCATGAACCCGGCGATGCTGGTGATGACGAGTGCCCAGACCGCGCCCCCGCGCCGGGCCGTTCCCGGCCGCTCGTGACCTGCCCGGTCACGTTCGCGCGGCTCGTGTGCCTGTTCCTGCTCGGATTCCCGCTCGGACATCGCTTTCCCCTGTTGTTAGTTATCAGTTACTAACTTTCGAGCGCAGACGAGTGCGCCGCACCCGGCCCCGCGAAGGGGCCCTACTTCTCCAGTCGCCCCTTCGCCCGCGCGGACGGATAGATCTCCTCCCACACGCGATGCTCGGGAGGAAAACCGATCGCCACCAGCGTGTTGATCAGCATCCCGTAGGCCAGGAACTCCGTGGTGTCCTTGTAGCCCTCCAGCGGAACGCTCACCGCGTCCCACAGCTCCATCCACTCCCGCCGGACGGCCTCGCCGAAGGTGTGGTCGCCCGCCGCCTCGGCCGCGGCGACCGCCACGTACACCTGCATCTGCATGAGCAGCCGTTCCGGCTCCTCCGCGATGACCTTGGTGTACGCGTTCGCCATCGCGTGCACCGCCTCCTCGCCGCGCAGCCCCTCGGACGCCTCGGCGAACATCTGGACGGTGTCCTTCATGCAGCGGTGCGTGGCCGCGAGGAAGATCGCGGGCTTGTTCGGGAAGAGCCGGAACAGATACGGCTGCGAGACACCCACCCGCTTGGCGATCGCCTCGGTGGACGTCCCGTAGTAGCCGCGGTGAGCGAACTCACTCATCGCCGCCCGTACGACGCTCTCGCGCCGCTCCTCCGCACTCATCCTGACCATGAATCCAAAGTTAGTGGCCAATAACTAACTTCGCAACCCCTGCGGGAACGGCCGCCGGTTTCCGCCCCGGCGGCCGTCCCGCGGGGCTCACGCCAGCGCGACCACCGCGCGCGACATGCCCAGCACCTTCTGGCCCGCGCTCATCGCCGTCAGGTCGACCCGGACCGTCTTCGCCTCGTCGTCCAGCTTGGCCGCGACCTTGGCGCTGACCTCGATGAGCGCGCCCGTATCGTCGTTCGGCACGACGACCGGCTTGGTGAAGCGCACCCCGTACTCGACGACCGCCGCCGGGTCGCCCACCCAGTCGGTGACCACCCGGATCGCCGCGGCCATGGTGAACATGCCGTGCGCGATGACGTCGGGCAGCCCGACCTCCTTGGCGAACTTCTCGTTCCAGTGGATCGGGTTGAAGTCGCCCGAGGCGCCCGCGTACTGCACGAGTGTGGCGCGACTCACGGGAAAGGACTGCGCCGGCAGCTCGGTGCCGGTCTCCACGTCCTCGTAACGGATCTTGGCGCTCATCGTCACTCCCCCTCGGCCGCGCGGGCCACCAGCTTGGTGAAGGCGGTCACGACGTGCTCGCCCGCCTCGTCGTGGACCTCGCCGCGGATGTCCAGGATGTCGTTGCCCGCGAGGGACTTGATCGCCTCGATGGTGGAGGTCACGGTGAGCCGGTCCCCCGCGCGCACCGGGCGCCGGTAGGCGAACTTCTGGTCGCCGTGCACGACCCGGCTGTAGTCCAGGCCCAGCTGCGGGTCCTGGATCACCACGCCCGCGGCCTTGAACGTGATGGCGAACACAAAGGTCGGCGGCGCGATCACATCGGGGTGCCCGAGCGCCTTGGCGGCCTCCGGGTCGGTGTACGCGGGGTTGGCGTCCCCCACGGCCTCGGCGAATTCGCGGATCTTCTCCCGGCCGACCTCGTACGGCGCGGTGGGCGGATAGGTCCGCCCCACGAAGGACTGGTCGAGCGCCATGGGCTCGCAACCTCCTGCTTGGTGATCTACGGACTGGGCGATCCGCGGGCCAGGTGACCTGCGGGCCTGGTGACCTGCGGAACGGGGTACGACGAAACGGGATACGACGAGAGGCCGCCCCCCATGACAGGGAACGGCCTCTCGTACGAGCCTGAGTGCTAAACCCGTGATTAGCGGGTCTCGCGGTGCGCGGTGTGCGAGTTGCAGCGCGGGCAGTGCTTCTTCATCTCCAGTCGGTCCGGGTTGTTACGCCGGTTCTTCTTGGTGATGTAGTTCCGCTCCTTGCACTCCACGCAGGCCAGCGTGATCTTCGGGCGGACGTCGGTGGCAGCCACGTGAGTGCTCCTTGACGGACGGATAGACGGATGAACGCATAAAAGAGTAGCCGATCGGGAGACCGACCCCACAATCGGCTACTGTTGCTACTTGGAGTAGCGGTGACCGGACTTGAACCGGTGACACAGCGATTATGAGCCGCTTGCTCTACCGACTGAGCTACACCGCTTTGATGATCCGGTCCCCGCTTGTGGGCGGGGACCCTCTCACCAGAGCCCCAATACGGAATCGAACCGTAGACCTTCTCCTTACCATGGAGACGCTCTACCGACTGAGCTATTGGGGCGAGCGATGAAGACATTACACGGTCGGCCGCCGATCGCCCAAATCCGTTTCGCCGGGCCGCCGCGGAGCCCTCGGAGGGCCGTCGCGGGACGGCTCCCGCAGGGGACTGACGGGGGTCGGGAGGCGCGTGGGACCCGACGACGGACCGCTCCCGCCCGCTCCGCCCCAGCCGTCCCGTACGCCACTCGTGGCCACACCGGTACGACTATTGCGCTCCTCCTCGATGCGCGCCGGGTGCGCCCCTAGGGTCTGTCCGGTGGATCTGGTCGGCCTCGGCCCCGGGCGCCGCTTCGGTGCTGGTGAGCGGGGGCCGCCGGTCTGGCGGGTCGGCGGGTCTGGCGGGTCGGCGGGTCCGGCGGGTCCGGCCGCAAGGCGGAGGAGGGCGGCGTGGCGGAGCCCCGGCAACCGGCGGCGACGCGGCAGACGGGTGTGACAGGCGCCCGCGTGCCGACAGGATCCGCCGGGCAGGCCCTAGGCTCGGGTCACGCTGCGTGATCTTGCCCTGAAGGCCCTGCGGGGCCCCGAGGACCACCTGGAACCACCTGGAGCGCGATGTCCGACAGCCACTCGCAGCCGGCCCACTCCCCCGGCACCGGGGACGGCCCCGCCGAGGCCGCCACCACGCTCCTGCTGTCCGGCGCCCGGCTCGCCGACGGCCGGACCGTGGACGTCCGGCTCGGCGGCGGCCGCATCGAGGCCGTCGGGACCGCGGGCAGCCTCGCCGCGCACTTCTCCAAGGTCGACCTGAACGGCTTCCTGCTGCTCCCGGCGCCCGCCGAGCCGCACGCGCACAGCGACACCGCGCTGACCGCGTTCGGCCCCGAGGGCCCGGTCTCGTACGCGGCGGAGGACGTCCAGCGCCGCGCCACCGAGGCCGCCCTGCTCCAGCTCGGCCACGGCGCGACCGCGCTGCGCTCGCATGTGCGGATCGACGACGTACGGGGTCTGGAGCCGCTGGAGGCGGCCCTGCGGACCCGCCGCTCGCTGCGCGGGCTCGCCGAGCTGAACGTGGTGGCGGTGCCCCGGCTGCTGACCGGCGCGGCGGGCGCGGACGGGCTCGCGATGCTGCGGGACGCGGTGAAGATGGGCGCGTCGGTGGTCGGCGGCTGCCCCGACCTCGACCCGGACCCGGCGGGGTACACGGAGGCGGTCCTGGAGGTCGCCGCCGAGCACGGCTGCGCGGTCGATCTGCATACGGACGGTGACGATCCGGCGCGTCTGGCCCGGCTCGCGGCGATGACCGCCGGGCTGCGCCCGGGCGTGGCGATCGGCCCCTGCGCGGGCCTTTCCCGGCTGCCGCACGAGGCGGCCGCGCGGGCGGCGGACCAGCTCGCGGCGGCGGGCGTCGCGGTGGTCTGCCTGCCGCAGGGCGGCTGCGGCATGACGGAACGTCAGGGAACGGCCCGTCAGGGCATGCCGCCCGTACGGCTGCTGAAGGCCGCGGGCGTACGCGTGGCGGCGGGCGGCGGCGCGCTGCGCGACCTCGCCAACCCGGTGGGCCGGGGCGACCCGTTGGAGGCCGCGTACCTCCTCGCCTCCCAGGCGGGCCTGCACCCCGAGGACGCGTACGCCGCGGTGAGCACGGCCGCCCGGGAGGCGATGGGCCTGCCCGAGGTCCGCGTGGAGGCGGGCTTCCCGGCAGAACTCCTGGCAGTCCGCGGCGAACGCATCGCGGGCGTCCTGTCCCTCGCGTACAGCCGCATCGTGATCCACCGCGGCCGGGTGGTGGCCCGGACGAGCGCGGTACGGGAGTACTGCGACTCGGCGGCGGCGGTGGCGCTGGATCTGCCGCGGCAGGGGCGGGCGGATTCTGGGGGGTGAGGGGGGGTTGTCTGCGGGGGGGGGCGCTCGGGGCGAGGGCGGCGCGGGGCGAGCACGCGCGACAGGCACAGAGTCGGCGTAAGGCCCGCGCGGGGCTGCGGCACCCGAAGGGATTCGCGGGGACGCGCCGGGCGGCGCACCGGCGTACGGTCGTGAGCATGCGCATTGTCATCGCAGGAGGCCATGGTCAGATCGCGCTGCGGCTCGAACGGCTGCTGTCGGCGCGCGGGGACGAGGTCGCGGGCATCATCCGCAAGCCGGAACAGGCGGACGACCTGCGGACGGCGGGCGCCGAGCCCGTCGTACTCGACCTGGAGTCGGCGTCCGTGGACGAGGTCGCGGCCGTCCTGGAGGGCGCCGACGCGGCGGTCTTCGCGGCGGGCGCGGGCCCGGGCAGCGACGCGGCCCGCAAGGAGACGGTGGACCGGGCGGCGGCGGTCCTGTTCGCGGACGCGGCGGAGCGGGCGGGCGTACGCCGCTACCTGGTCGTCTCCTCGATGGGCGCGGACCCGCGCCACGAGGGCGACGAGGTCTTCGACGCGTATCTGCGCGCCAAGGGCTCGGCCGACGAGGCGGTACGGGCCCGCCCGGGCCTGGACTGGACGATCCTGCGCCCCGGAATGCTCACGAACGACGCCGGCACGGGCCTGATCACCCTGGCCGCGTCGACGGGCCGCGGCCCCATCCCCCGAGACGACGTAGCCGCCCTCCTGGCCGAACTCATCGACACCCCCGCCACGACGGGCCTGACCCTGGAGGCGATCAGCGGGTCGGTACCGGTGACTGTGGCGGTGAAGGGGGTGGCGGGGAACTGAAGGGGTTGGAACCCCCGGCCAGACAACGAGAGGATCCCCGCTGGTCTGCGTTTCAGCCGTTCAAGGGACTCTTGCGTCGCGTGGCGGCGCCAGGATCCGAACCTGGGCGGGCTAAGGCGACGGATTCACGGTCCGCTGTTGCGACAGTCCACTCAGGTTCCCCGAGCCGCAACCAAGCCCCGAACTCCCACGAGACGCACCGCCGTGGCCGCACATGGCCCGGATCTTGTGCTTCGCGGAGAGTGGGGAAAGGCATGGGCCGGCTTCCTGGGAGGTGCACCGTCCTGGTCCGGGGGGCCTCGTCAGCAAAGGGCTGGAAAATAACATCGGCGGCGGAGGCCTGCACCGAAAGCCATCGCCTGTCAACGCCCTGGGAAGATTCGGCGGGAAGATCTTCGGGGCTCCCGTGGCAGTCGTCGCCACCGGAATCGACTTCCACTACACGCCACCGGGCGAAAACAAGCAGCCTGGCGACACCAAAGTGGTCGCCCCCGGAGCACCAGGTTCGGTGAAGTACAAGTGACACACGCACGCGCGGCGGGCTCCCCTCGACCCCCGCGGAAGCGAAAGCCACGACGGTGGCCGTGGTGCCCCAGAGACCACCGGTCATTCCTCCTGGGCATCGGTGCCGCAGTCGTCGGGATCGTCGGCGCCATCAGAGGAGTAGCCGAGGGTGGATCAGTGCTCGAGGTGCTCGCACTGGCGGCGATCGGCGGTCTCGGAGTCACGCTGGCGGTCGCGTACGTCATCACGTACTCCAAAGAAAAGCACTAGCCGCAGGCCGTCACGCGGTGAGGTCGAAGGGGAAGCCGAGTCAGCCCAACGCCCCAGCCGCGCAAGGAGCTCTGGAACGGGTTTGATGGGCCGTGGCCGGCCGGGAAGGATCCGAGTCCTACCTGACGAAGCCCCTGGCCGACAGCCGAAAGGCTGAGCATCACCGCCACCCGCAACGGCGAAGCCTTCGGCCTGTAGACACAACTCCCCCTCTCCGAACTCCGCAGACAAAAGCAGCCGTTACTTGCTCGCCGAGGGTCTCGTGCACTGTCGAAAAGCAGGCGGCGGTGTGCGCTAAGCGTTGGCGCAGCAGTGTGCTCGCGCGTGCGGCCGCGGCGATGGGCTCGGCGGAGAGCCGTGGTCCGTCCTGCCGCCGCCATCGCCGGTGTTCTTCTCCGTCAAGCGGTCGAAGTGGGTCCAGGCCGAGTCGGGTTGAGACGGGTCGGCGCCCGCGAGCGCTGTCAGACCTGCCGGTCATACTTCAGCCCATGGGTGTCAGATCAGACTTCTCGCTGGATCTGCAGCTCGAGTACGTACACGAGCAGGCGGCGAACGACGAGGTGAAGCGAGCGATCGCCTCTGTGATCCAGCACATGAGAACTGGACGAGGTGGCCACCGCAGAGGCGGGAAGGCGCTCGTGCAACTGCTGGTAGAGGCGCGCGGACACGCAGCCACGGTTGGTGAGTGGGAGGTTGTGCGGCTGCTGCAGGACTCTCTCGACTACGCCGAGGAACGGATCCTGCAGCCGGATTTTCACGAGAGATACCGTCTCTTTCGAGATGGCCTTCGCAACCAGCATCTTCGGCGGTTTGTGGCGGGCACGCTTGAGATCAACTTCAAGTACGTCGCCGAGGCGGGTCGCGAGTTCATGGAGCTGCATCCCGGTGCAGGTGTGCGTGATCTGTTGGCGCATATTGACTCACTCAGCCATGACGCGCGGTACCTCGTAGCGCCGGAAGGCCGGCCAGGGCGCTACTCCCTCTTCCGCGGCCGAGCGGAGAGGATGGTGTGGCTGGAACGTGTGCTTCGGGAACGGGTCGACATCGAAGACTCAGAGGAAGCTGCTCAGCGGATTGCCGCGTCGCCAGAGGCGTGGGCTCTCCTGGCCGCCGACCCGAATGGCCAGATGATCCTCCGGGCGGCCCAGTTGCAGCAGCGCTCGGCCCGGCTGGCCAGCCTGCGCGAAGTGGCGGAGGACAGAACAGCCACCGAGCTGGATCTGCAAAAGGCGTTGGAGGGACAGCACTGGATCTTTGGTGGGCGATACGTTGGGGAAGCTGCCCAGCGCAGGCTGGTGTCCGGTGACGAGGTCGACATTCCTCTGATCCGCGGGGATGGAAGCCTTCACATCGTCGAGTTGAAGCGGGCCGTCAGTATGCAGGGGCCTCTAGTGAAGCGACATCGCGGAGCCTGGGTACCCACTGCGGCAGTGCACGATGCCGTCGGGCAAGCGGTTAACTACCTTGTCGGGCTGGATGAGAACCGACAGCAGATCTTCGAAGAATTTGGCATCGAGACACGCCGGGCGAGCGCCATCGTCCTGATCGGCCATCCAGCTGTCCAGCCGAGCGTGCCAGAGCGGGAGATCAACGAAGCGTTGCGGACGTTCAACACGCACGTGAACCGTGTTGAGGTCATCACATACAAGGAACTCATCGACAATGCCGGACGCTCCCTCGGGGATCCCTCCGGGACATAGGGGCTGCCCCGGGGCAGACGGTGAATGACAGAGGGCCCCGATGCTCGGCGTTCCAGGGGGCCTCGCTAGCCCTGGAGAGCGAAGGCGGTGGATAAGACCTTCGAACGTTCGGGGTCGGCCGTACGGGCCCGCCCCTATATCTGGTCGGCCCAGCCGCCGCCCCTCTGCTTGCCCGAAAGAAAGTTGGGGTTGGTGCCCAATGCCGAGGCCGGGCGATTCCCGACCAGCGGTCAGTCGCCAGCATCGAACAGGTCTCCGCAATTCGCCGCGGCCATAGGTGTCCGCTGGCGACGGATGGTGCTGCTGAGCGCCTTCGCCTCCATGAGCCCCGAGGGGTTGGCCGAGCCGCGTCGCGCCGACATCGACCTCGACACCGGATCCGTCCGGGTCCGACGGGCGGCTCCCGAGTTGAACACCGGCCGCCGTGTGATCGCCGACCCCAAATCCCGCTGTGTCCGAGTGGCCCCCTGGTCTTACTCGGCGCGGGTCCCGCCCCGGGGAGGTGGGTAAAGCGGTGGATCGACCACCCCAGCCGCGGCGTGCCCCCGCCAGGGGCTTACCGCTCGCGTGGCCCGCACACCCTGGTCAGCCCCGGATCCATGCGACCCACTGTGAGACAGGCCACCCACTTTCGATTCCGCTCGAAAGATCGCTCCGGCACAACGAGAAGACCCCCGCCGATCTACGTTTCCGCAGATCAACAGGGGTCTCACATCGCGTGGCGGCGCCAGGATTCGAACCTGGGTAGGCTAAGCCGACGGATTTACAGTCCGCTCCCATTGGCCACTCGGGCACACCGCCATGGGATGTCGCCGGTGGAGGTCCCGCTTGCGCGGTGCTCCCTGGCAACGACGTAAACGATACCTGATGCCCGGGGGTGCTTCGCCACCCGGTTGATCAGCGCTTCGCGGGGGCGCGGGTGGCTAGGCTTTGGGGAAGCGGTTCGGCAGCCAGGCCGTACCCCCACGCACCCGATCCAAGGAGCCACAGGACATGGCCGACTCCAGTTTCGACATCGTCTCGAAGGTCGAGCGGCAGGAGGTCGACAACGCCCTCAACCAGGCGGCGAAGGAGATCTCGCAGCGCTACGACTTCAAGAACGTGGGCGCGTCGATCTCTTGGTCCGGCGAGAAGATCCTGATGGAGGCCAACTCCGAGGACCGCGTCAACGCGATCCTCGACGTCTTCCAGACCAAGCTGGTCAAGCGCGGGATCTCGCTCAAGGCGCTGGACGCCGGCGAGCCGCAGCTCTCCGGCAAGGAGTACAAGATCTTCGCCTCCATCGAGGAGGGCATCTCGCAGGAGAACGCCAAGAAGGTCGCCAAGGTCATCCGCGACGAGGGCCCCAAGGGCGTCAAGGCGCAGGTGCAGGGCGAAGAGCTGCGGGTCTCCTCCAAGAGCCGCGACGACCTCCAGGCCGTTCAGGCCCTGCTCAAGGGCAAGGACTTCGACTTCGCGCTGCAGTTCGTGAACTACCGCTGACCCCTCGGACGTGCTGTCCGATTTCCGCCAGCGCCGGCCGGGCGGGGGTCGCAGACTCGGTCTCGTACGTGAGGACTCGTGAACGAGGACTCAGGACTCGTACGTGAGGACTCGTCGCAAGGAAAGGAACGTGCGATGACGGTCTATGCGACCCTCGACAGCCCGCTCGGTGAACTGCTCCTGGTCGGTGAGGAGTCCGCCACCGCCAAGGGCGGGACCGCGCTGGTCTCGCTCTCCATGCCCGGCCAGAAGGGCGCCGCCGTCGTCCGGGACGGCTGGCGGCGGGCGCCGGAGGCCTTCGAGGAGATCACCCGCCAGCTGCGGGCGTACTTCGGCGGCGAGCTGACCCGCTTCGACATCGAGTACGCGCCCGGCACCGGCACCGACTTCCAGCGGCAGGTCTGGGCGGAGCTGGACTCCATTCCGTACGGGGCCACCACCTCGTACGGGGAGATCGCCCGCCGGATCGGCGCCTCCTCGGTGAAGGTGCGCGCGGTCGGCACCGCCATCGGCCGCAACCCCGCGCTCGTCGTACGCCCCTGCCACCGTGTCATCGGCTCCGACGGCACCCTGAAGGGGTACGCGGGCGGCCTGGAGCGCAAGGAACGGCTGCTGGGGCTCGAAGGGGCCTTGGTGGCGGCCCCCGGCAACCCCGCCGTTCCCCACGCGCCCCGCTAGCCCGGACAGATGAACGACGCCCTGTTCCCCCGGCCGCGCGCCGTCGTCGCACCCGGCGCCGTGCACGTGCCGGGGTGGCTCCCGCCCGAACGGCAGCGGGAGCTGGTGGCCGCCTGCCGGGAGTGGGCGCGGGGGCCCGTCCCCATCCGGCACACCGTGCTGCCGGGCGGCGGTGTCATGTCCGTGCAGACCGTCTGCGTCGGCTGGCACTGGCAGCCCTACCGGTACACCCGCACCGCCGGCGACGTGAACGGCCGCCCCGTCGCCCCCTTCCCCGACTGGCTCGCCGCGCTGGGCCGCGCCGCCGTGGCCGAGGCGTACGACGACCCCGCCGCCGGGGACGACTACTCCCCCGACACCGCCCTGATCAACTTCTACGACGGCGACGCGCGCATGGGGATGCACCAGGACAAGGACGAGCGGTCCGGCGCGCCCGTGGTCTCCCTGAGCATCGGCGACAGCTGCCTCTTCCGCTTCGGCAACACCGAGGACCGGGGCCGCCCCTACACCGATGTCGAGCTGGCCTCGGGTGACCTCTTCGTCTTCGGCGGCCCCTCTCGGTTCGCCTACCACGGCGTACCGAAGGTGCTCCCCGTCACAGGCGACCCGGCGGTCACCGGCCTGCCCGGCGGCCGCCTCAACCTGACTCTCCGTGAGACCGGGCTGAAGGACTGACCTGCCGACCTGCCGACGGTCCGCGTCAGCGGCGGTCGCGCGAGTTGCCGAAGACTATGCGGTAGGCGATCAGCAGCACGAGCGAGCCACCGACCGCCGCCGCCCAAGTGGCGCCGTCGTAGAAGTGGTTGGCGACGGGACGGTCCAGCCAGCGGGCCGAGATCCAGCCGCCCACGAACGCACCCGCTATCCCTATGACCGTCGTGCCGATCAGACCGCCCGGGTCCCGCCCGGGGAGCAGGATCTTGGCTATTGCTCCGGCGAGCAGGCCGAGGATGATCCAGCTGACGATGCCCATGTCCTGAACCTGCCTTTCGTTCGGTGTCGTCTTATGTCATGTCGTGTTGTACGGGAAGACGCCCTCTGTTCGGACCGCGGTTGCGCCGGTGGCTAGGGTGCGGCGCATGACACAGGAACTGCGCCGCACCCTCGGCGTCTTCGACGCCGTGGTCATCGGGCTCGGCTCGATGGTCGGGGCCGGGGTCTTCGCCGCGCTCGCCCCCGCGGCGGACGCGGCCGGGACCGGGCTGCTGGCCGCGCTGGCGCTGGCCGCGGCCGTGGCGTACTGCAACGCCATGGCCTCGGCACGGCTCGCCGCCCGCTATCCCGCGTCCGGTGGCACCTATGTGTACGGGCGGGAGCGGCTCGGGCCGTTCTGGGGCTATCTGGCGGGCTGGGGGTTCGTCGTCGGCAAGACCTCCTCGTGTGCGGCGATGGCGCTGACCGTGGGCGCCTATGTCTGGCCGGGGCAGGCTCACTTGGTTGCGGTCGCGGCGGTGGTGGCGCTGACCGCCGTGAACTACGGGGGTGTGCAGAAGTCGGCGTGGCTGACGCGGGCGATCGTGGCGCTGGTGCTCGCGGTCCTCGCGGCGGTGGTGGCGACCTGCCTAGGGTCGTCCGCCGCCGGGCACCCGGACCTCGGGCTCTCCGGGGGCGGGGCGGGGCTGCTCCAGGCGGCGGGGCTGCTCTTCTTCGCGTTCGCCGGGTACGCCCGGATCGCCACCCTCGGTGAGGAGGTGCGCGATCCGGCCCGGACGATCCCGCGCGCCGTTCCCCTGGCGCTGGGCATCGCGCTGGCCGTCTATGTCTGTGTCGCGGTGGCTGTCCTTTCCGTACTGGGCGCGGACGGTCTCGGCCGGGCGTCGGCGCCGCTCGCCGACGCGGTGCGGGCGGCGGGCGCGCCGGCGCTGGTGCCGGTGGTGCGGGCCGGGGCTGCGGTCGCCGCGCTCGGGTCCCTGCTCGCGCTGGTGCTGGGGGTCTCGCGCACGGTCCTCGCGATGGCCAGGGACGGCCATCTGCCGGGCACGCTGGCCGCCGTGCACCCCCGGTTCCGGGTGCCGCACCGGGCGGAGGTCGCGGTGGGCGCCGTGGTGGCGGTGCTGGCGGCGACGGCCGATCTGCGCGGGGCGATCGGCTTCTCGTCGTTCGGCGTGCTCGTCTATTACGCGATCGCCAACGCGTCGGCCTGGACGCTCGGCCCGGGCCGTGGCGGGCGGCTGCTCGCGGCCTGCGGGCTGGCCGGGTGTCTGCTGCTCGCCTTCGCGCTGCCGCCGTCGTCGGTGGTGGCGGGCAGCGCGGTGCTGGCCGTGGGGGCGGTCGCGTACGCCGTGCGGCGGCGGCGCTGAGGCCACCTCGGGCGCGGCGACACGCCACGCCACGTCACGGCTGACGTGGCTGACGCGGCCTCATATTCGGCCGGTGAACCCCGCAGGGAAAGTCGGCGACGCCATCTCGTTCTCGGTCATGGCTCCATGGTGGACCACGGCGCTGACAGTCGGCCTGGAGCTTGCCCCGAACCCGTCCTGACCTGCATGCTCTCCGTCAGCAGCCTGTGGATAACCTGCTCGGCTGCCCGATCGCCTACCGGTTCGGCTACCGGTAGAAAGGCTGGTCCGTCGGCACGATCTGCTTGCCCAGCGGGAGCAGCGAGACCGGGATCAGCTTGAAGTTCGCGATGCCCAGCGGGATGCCGATGATCGTGATGCACAGCAGGAAGCCCGTGACGATGTGGCCGAGCGCCAGCCACCAGCCCGCCAGGATCAGCCAGAGCACATTGCCGATGCAGGACGCGGCGCCCGCGTCCGACCGCTCCACGACCGTGTACCCGAACGGCCAGAGCGCGTACAGGCCGATACGGAAGGCGGCCAGGCCGAAGGGGATGCCGATGATCGTGATGCAGAGCAGGACGCCTGCGAGCAGATAGCCCAGGAACATCCAGAAGCCGCACAGGACCAGCCAAATGACGTTGAGGATTGTCTTCACGGGCGGCGACCTGCCATCTGTTCGAGTCGGGCGATGCGCTCCGCCATCGGCGGATGTGTCGAGAACATCTTGGAGACACCCTGGCCGGGGCGGAAGGGGTTGGCGATCATCATGTGGCTCGCGGTCTCGATCCGCGGCTCGGGCGGCAGCGGCAACTGCTTGGTGCCCGCGTCGAGCTTGCGCAGGGCACTGGCGAGGGCCAGCGGGTCACCGGTCAGCTGGGCGCCGGACGCGTCCGCCTCGTACTCGCGCGAACGGCTGATCGCCAGCTGGATGACGGACGCCGCGAGCGGCCCCAGGATCATGATCAGCAGCATGCCGAAGATGCCCGGGCCCTCGTCGTCGTTGGACCGGCCCACCGGGATCAACCAGGCGAAATTGACCAGGAACATGATCACGGAGGCGAGCGCTCCGGCGACCGACGAGATCAGGATGTCCCGGTTGTAGACATGGCTGAGCTCGTGGCCGATCACCCCGCGCAGCTCGCGCTCGTCCAGGATCTGCAGGATCCCTTCGGTGCAGCACACCGCCGCGTTGCGCGGGTTGCGGCCGGTCGCGAAGGCGTTCGGCGCCTGGGTCGGCGAGATGTACAGGCGCGGCATGGGCTGGCGCGCGGTCGTCGACAGCTCGCGGACCATCCGGTACAGCGCCGGGGCCTCGAATTCGCTGACCGGGCGGGCGCGCATGGCCCGCAGGGCCAGTTTGTCGCTGTTCCAGTACGCGTAGGCATTGGTGCCCAGCGCCACGAGCAGCGCGACGATCAGCCCCGTACGCCCGAAGAAGCTGCCGATGACGATGATGAGCGCGGACAGTCCTCCGAGAAGGACGGCGGTCCTCAACCCGTTGTGCCGGCGGTGCACGGTACGCCCTCCAAATGGTGCGGCAGGGGAACCCTTTGCCTGATGGTCCTTCCACTTTCCAGTGGACGCTCCCGTACTGGTCAACGCCAGACGAGGACCGCTGGTTCCCTTGTGCGCGCTGGAGGGCGCCCTACTCCGTACGGGTGGGTCAGCGCGGCGCGGGCAGTCCCGCGAGCTCCAGGGCCTTCGGGTCGGGCTCCAGCTCGCTGGTGCAGTGCGCGCAGCGGGTGGCGATGCCCGGGATCTGGGTGTAGCAGCGGGGGCAGTCGCGCAGGGCGGCCTTGATGTCGACCGGCTTGTCGCGGTCGAGCCGCGCCTGCACCTTCATCATCGGGACCACGACGAGGAAGTAGAGCACCGCTGCGGTGATCACGAAGGCGATGGCGGCGCTGATGAATTTCCCGTAGGGAAATTCGACGCCCTCGACCTTGAAGGTCGCCGCGGTGAAGTCGCCCGTCGACCGGGTGGCGAGGCCGATGAGCGGGGTGATGAAGGCGGTGCTGAAGCCGGTGACCACGGCGGTGAACGCCGATCCGACGGCCAGACCGACGGCCATCGTCACTATGTTCCCGCGAAGGATGAAGTCCTTGAACCCGCTCAGCACTGCTCGCTCCTAGTCGTATCCGGCTGCCCGGCCGGCCGTCCGCCGTACGGGCACGCGTGCGCACACGTACGCGCGTACGACACTGCCTTGTCCGGGCACCCGAGTTCAAACCCGCTGCGCCGATCGGTGGTCCCGACGGGCCAACGGTGCAGAGGTCGACCGGGTCAGAAGAGGCTTCAGAAGAGGCTGATGGACGCGAAGTGCAGGGCGATCTGGGGCATGACCGACAGGGCGACGGCCGCCAGGGCGGTGAGCGCGATGGCGAGCGTCAGCGGAGCCGGGACGGCGAGGCGCACCGGGCGCGCCGTGAGGACCCCTACCGCACCGGTGCCCGAACCCTCGGCCCCAGGGACCGGCGAGGCGGCCTCCGGTGCGGCTTCCGCCTCCTCCGGCGCGCGGAACAGCACGGCGGTCCACCGCAGGTAGTAGTAGAGGGCGATCACGACGTTGAACGCCATGACGACCGCCAGCCAGCCCAGTCCCGCGTCGACCACCGCCGAGAAGACCGTCACCTTGGCGAACAGGCCGATGATGCCCGGCGGCAGACCGGCGAGGCAGAGCAGGAAGAAGCCGAGCGTGAGCGCCGCGAACGGCCGCTCGGCGTACAGGCCGCGGTAGTCGGCGATACGGTTCAGCGGCTTCGTACGGGCCACCAGCGCGGCCACCGCGAAGGCGCCGAGGTTCACCACGGCGTACATCAGGGCGTACGCGACGGTCGCGCCGACCTGGGCGTCGCTGGAGTAGCCCGCGGCCGCGATCGGCACCAGGAGGTAGCCCGCCTGGCCGACCGAGGACCAGGCGAGCAGGCGGACGGCGCTGTACGCGCGCGTGGCCGACTGGCGCAGGGCGCCCACATTGCCGATGGTCATCGTCAGCGCGGCGACGACCGCGAGCGCCGGGCCCCACACGTCCGCGTACGCCGGGAAGGCGATGACGCACACCAGGATCAGGCCGGAGAAGCCGACGGCCTTGCCGACGACCGACAAGTAGGCGGCGACCGGCAGCGGCGCGCCCACATAGGTGTCCGGGACCCAGAAGTGGAAGGGGACCGCGGCCGTCTTGAAGGCGAAGCCCACCAGGGTGAGCGCGACGCCCGTCTGGGCGACGGTGTCCAGCTGGTAGGGCACGTCGGCGAGGCGGTTGGCGATCTCGGTGAGGTGCAGGGTGCCGGTCGCCGCGTACACGAAGCTGACGCCGAGCAGCATCACCGCGGTCGCGGTCACCGAGGAGAGGAAGAACTTGAGGGCCGCCTCCGAGGACAGCCGGTCGCCCCGCTTGAGGCCGACGAGCGCGAATGCGGGCAGCGAGGCGACCTCCAGGGCGACGACCAGGGTGGCCAGGTCACGGGAGGCGGGCAGCAGGGCGGCGCCGGCGGCCGAGGAGAGCAGCAGGAACCAGAACTCGCCCGCGGGCAGCTCCTCCCGGCCCTCGGTGGGTCCCGTCATCGACAGCAGCGCGGTGATCAGTGCGCCGCCGAGCACCAGGAACTGGAGCACCAGCGTGAAGCGGTCGACGGTGTAGCTGCACGCCTCGGGGTTGGTGGTGAGGCAGAAGGTCGAGCGCGTCGACTTGTGGAGCGGGATGAGGAGGAGCAGCGCGGCTGCGAGCCCGGCGATCGCGAGCCCGCCGAGCAACGGCTTGCGCTTCCGCGGCAGGAAGAGGTCGGCGACCAGCACGATCAGCGCGACGGACGCGGTGATCACCGGCGGGGCGATCGCGAGCCAGTCGACGGACTGGACGACGCTTGCGGCGCCGGTGACGGATGCGGCGCTTGCGGCGGCCACGGTCACGACTTGCCTCCTGCGAGGAGCTTGTGGACGGCCGGATCGGTGAGGCCGAGGAGGACCGCGGGCCAGAGGCCGGCGAGGACGGTGAGGGCGACGAGCGGGCTCCAGGAGGCGACTTCGTATCCCTGGACGTCCACGAGCCGGGTCTCCTGCGGCTGCGCGCCAGGCGTGCCCATGCAGACGCGGCGCACGACGACGAGCAGATACGCGGCGGTGAGCAGCGTGCCGACGGCCGCGACGGCCACGAAGGTGAGGAACGCGGGGCGGCTCAGACCGTCGGCGGGGTCGAACGCGCCGAACATCGAGAGCATCTCGCCCCAGAACCCGGCGAGTCCGGGCAGCCCGAGCGAGGCGACCGCCGCGAAGGCGAGGAGGCCGCCCAGGCGCGGGGCCCGGCCGTAGAGCGCGGCGCCGGTCGCGCCGGAGAGGGTGTCCAGGTCGGCCGTGCCGTACCGGTCCTTCAACGCGCCGACCAGGAAGAACAGCAGGCCGGTGATGAGGCCGTGGGCGATGTTCGCGAAGAGCGCGCCGTTGACGCCGGTGGGGGTCATGCTCGCGATGCCGAGGAGCACGAAGCCCATGTGGCCGACCGAGGAGTACGCGATGAGGCGCTTCAGATCGCCCTTGTTGCCGCGCTTGGCCAGGGCCAGGCAGGCCAGCGATCCGTAGATGATCCCGGCGACGGCGAAGGCCGCCAGATACGGGGCGAACCGGTGCATTCCGTCCGGGGCGATCGGCAGAACGATCCGGACGAATCCATACGTACCCATCTTCAGCAGCACACCGGCGAGCAGCACCGAACCGACGGTGGGCGCGGCGGTGTGGGCGTCCGGCAGCCAGCTGTGCAGGGGCCACATCGGGGTCTTCACCGCGAGCCCGATCCCGATCGCCAAAACGGCGATGACCTGCACCGATGTGGTCATCCCCCGGCCGTTGTCAGTGGCGAGTGCCACCATGTCGAATGTGCCGGTCTTCAGCCCGATCAGCAGCAGGCCGAGCAGCATGACGACGGAACCGAGCAGGGTGTAGAGGATGAACTTCCAGGCGGCGGCCTGCCGCCCGCCCGTCTCCCGACCACCACCCCTATTGGAGGCGCTTCGCGCCACACCTTCTGATCCGCCCCAGCGGGCGATCAGGAAGTACATCGGGATGAGGACCATCTCGAACGCGAGGAAGAACAGCAGCAGATCGAGGACGGCGAAGGTGGCGAGGGTGCCGGACTCCAGGACGAGCAGGAGAGCGACGAAGGCCTTCGGGGACGGGCCCGAGGGCATCTTGAAGTAGCTGTACAGCGCGCAGAGGAAGGTCAGCAGCGCGGTCAGGACGAGAAGGGGGAGCGAGATGCCGTCGATGCCGAGGTGGATGCGCACGTTCAGCGTGGGGATCCACTTGATGTCCGTCGTGGCCTGCATCTTCGACGGCTGGTCGCGGTCGAAGCCGAGCGCCAGGACGATCGCCGCGAGCAGGATCGCGCCGGTGACCGTCACGCCGTGGCGGAGCACGGCCTGGCCGGGCGACTTCCCCTTCAGTCCGGGCGGGGCGGGCAGCAGCGCCGCCACCGCGCCGACGAGCGGGCCGACCACGATGAACGCGAGAAGGAACTGCATCACGGACGCGCTGATATCAATCACGGCTCACGATCCGGCGTTGGCGTTGGCAAGGACGACGGCGACGAGCGCCAGGACGGCGGAGCCCGCGAGCAGCGCGCTGAGATAGGTCTGCACATTGCCGGTCTGGGCCTTGCGGACGGCCGCACCCAGCCAGCGGGGCAGGGCGCCCGCGCCTTGTACGTACGTCTCGACGACCTCGCGGTCCAGGAAGCGGACCAGTGAGGCGGCGGCGAGTACGGGGCGAACGAACAGCGTCCGGTAGACCGCGTCGAGGTGGAAGCCGGTGGCCGCGTGGCGGTGCAGCGGGCCGAGCAGCAGGCGGCCCGGGTCGGCCGGGTCGTACGCCGAGGCGATGTCGCCGTAGGCCGGGGTGTGGCTGGCGATGGCCTCCTCCTCGACCAGGCCTCCGTCCGCCTCCGGGTGGGCGGCGACCGCGCCGATCGGGGTGCGCGCGGCCAGGGCGCTGGTGTGCCGCCAGGTGGCGTACGTGACGAGTCCGCCGACCAGGGCGACACCGGTCGAGAGCACCGAGGTGGTCAGGGCCGGGGTGAGCGCGTGGCCGTCGAACCAGTCGTCCAGGTAGCCGGTGGTCAGGCCGAAGCCGATGGACGGGATCGCGAGCACCCAGAGCACGGCGTTCATCGCCACGGGCTGGCGGCCGTGGTCGGGGGCCGGGGCGCCCTTGCCGCGGAAGGCCATCAGCCACAGGCGCATGGCGTACGCGGCGGTCAGCAGGGCGGTGAACAGACCGGCGATCAGCACGATCCAGCCGGTGCCCTGCGGGGCGACCGTGCTGTCGCCGAGGGCGGTGTGCTCGGCGGCCGACAGGACGGCTTCCTTGGAGAAGAAACCGGCGAAGGGAGGAATGGCGGCGAGCGCGAGGAGGGCGACGGTCATCGTCCAGTACGCGTCGGGGATGCGCTTGGCCAGGCCGTCCATGCGGGACATGGCGGACAGCGAGTTGGTGCCGGCCGCGTGGATGATCACGCCGGCCGCGAGGAAGAGCAGCGCCTTGAAGGCGCCGTGCGACAGGAGGTGGAAGACGGCGGCGCCGCGGTCGCCGACGGCCAGGGCGCCGGACATATAGCCGAGCTGACCGATCGTCGAGTAGGCGAGGACGCGCTTGATGTCGTCCTGCGCGAGGGCGGCCAGCGCGGAGCCGACCATCGTGACGGCGGCCATCACGGCGAGCACGGTCATCGCGGCCGCCGAGGCCGCGAAGACGGGGAGGAGACGGGCCACGAAGTAGATGCCGGCGGCGACCATCGTCGCGGCGTGGATCAGCGCGGAGACGGGGGTCGGGCCCGCCATCGCGTCGGGCAGCCAGGTGTGCAGCGGGAACTGCGCCGACTTGCCCGCCACACCGGCGAGGAGCAGCAGGGCGATCAGCGTGGGGTGGTCGATCCCGCCGGTGAGGGCGGCCTGGACGACCCCGGTGATCCGGAACGTACCGGCGTCGGTGGCCAGTGCGAACAGACCGATCAGGAAGGGGACGTCACCGAGCTTGGTGACCAGGAAGGCCTTGAGGGAGGCGGCGCGCGCCTCGGGGGTCTCCCAGTAGTGGCCGACCAGGAAGTACGAGCAGATGCCCATGATCTCCCAGCCGACCAGCAGCACCATCAGGTCGCCGGAGTAGACGACGAGCAGCATCGCGGAGGTGAAGAGGGAGACGAGAGCGGCGTACGAGGGGTAGCGCGGGTCGTCGCGCAGGTACCCGGTCGAATACAGCTGCACACAGGTCGCCACCAGGCCGACCAGGATCGCGACGAGGACGGCGAAGCCGTCGAGGTGCAGGGCGAGGTCGATCGGGACGGACCCGGTCGGGGTGAGCCGCCTCGACGCGTCGATCGACTTGCCGCCGCCCTGGTCCACGGCGACGACGATCGCGAGGACGAACGCGGCCAGGGTCGGCAGTACGGCCAGCGGGCGTACGTAACCGGGGGCGGCGCGGCCCAGCAGGAGTCCGGCGGCCGCGCCCAGGAACGGAAGGAGGGGGACGAGGACGGCGAGGGTCGTGGTGGTCACGCGGCGGCCTCAGCCTTCTGTGCCGGGGCGGCGGGGTCGTCGGGGCCCGAGCCCTCGGCGGTGTCGCGGAGCTTGTCGATGTCCGAGGTGCCCCGGTTGCGGTACACCGCCAGGACGATCGCCAGGCCGATGCCGATCTCGGCGGCGGCGATGGCGATGGTGAACAGGGTGAGCGCCTGTCCGGCGTGGAGGGTGTCGCGCAGCCAGACGTCGAAGGCGACCAGGTTGAGGTTGACGGCGTTGAGCATCAGCTCGACGGACATCAGGACCAGGATCGCGTTGCGGCGCGCGAGCACCCCGTACACACCGGTGCAGAACAGGAGGACGGCGAGCACGGCCGGATAGATCAGGTGCATCAGCGCTGCTCCTTGTCTCTGGGGGCGTCGCCGGGGGCACCGCTCGGGTCGCCGCCCTTGCGGGACATCACGATCGCGCCGACGAGTGCGGCGAGAAGGAGGACGGAGAGCGCTTCGAACGGCAGCACCCAGTGGCGGAACAGGATCGAGCCGGAGACCTTGGTCGAGCCCTGGCCGGGGCCGTCGAGGTTGATCCAGGTCGTACGGAAGGCGTCCACGACGACCCACAGGAGGGAGCCGGCGGCGGCCAGGGCGACGACGAGGGCTGCCCATTTGTTGCCCGAGTCGGCGTCCGGGGAGCGGCCGATGGGCGCCTTGGTGAGCATCAGTCCGAAGAGGAGGAGGACGACGACGGAACCGACGTAGATCAGCACCTGCACCCAGGCGATGAACTCCGCGGTGAGCAGGAGGTACTCGACGGCGATGCCGCCGAGCGCCACGACCAGCCAGAGGGCGGCGTGCACCAGCTGCTTGGTCGTGACCGTGAGGACGGCCGCGCCGAAGGTGACCGCCGCGACGAGGAGGAAGGCGATCTCGACCCCGGTCGGGGAGAGGAAGCCGTGGTGCAGCGGGTGGTGACCGCTGGCGAGGAGCATCATGCCGGGCCCTCCTCTGCCTCGGGGGCCGCCGGGGCGGCCTCGGCGGCGGCGAGCTTCTCGGCCGCCTTGCGGGCCGCGGCGATCTCCTTGGGCTCCTCGGCCGCCGGGTCGAGGGCGGGCGGGGCCGGGACGGTCCACATCCAGTCGCGGAGCTTGTCGCGCTCGTGGGTGAGCTCGTGGATGTCCGTCTCGGCGTACTCGAACTCGGGTGACCAGAACAGCGCGTCGAAAGGACACACCTCGATGCAGATACCGCAGTACATGCAGAGGGAGAAGTCGATGGCGAAGCGGTCGAGGACGTTGCGGCTGCGCTCGCGGCCGCCGGGGGCGGCGGCCGGGATCGTCTCCTTGTGGGAGTCGATGTAGATGCACCAGTCGGGGCACTCGCGGGCGCAGAGCATGCAGACCGTGCAGTTCTCCTCGAACAGGCCGATCACGCCGCGGCTGCGGGGCGGGAGTTCGGGCTGGGCGTCCGGGTACTGCGCGGTGACCGTCTTCTTGGTCATCGTGCGCAGCGTCACTGCGAGGCCCTTGGCCAAGCCGGAACCTGGGATGCGGGGCCGGGTGGGCGGGAGGGAAGCAGCCATCAGTTGATCGCCACCTTCACGATGCCGGTGAGCGCGATCTGCGCGAGAGCGAGCGGGATGAGCGTGGTCCAGGCGAGCTTCTGGAGCTGGTCCTCGCGGAGCCGGGGGTAGCTGACGCGGAGCCAGATGACGACGAAGGCGAGGAGCGCGGTCTTGAGGAGCGTCCACACCCAGCCGAGCCCGTCGGTACCGAAGGGGCCGTGCCAGCCGCCCAGGAACAGGACGGTGGTGAGGCCGCACAGGACGACGATCCCGGCGTACTCGGCGAGGAGGAAGAGAGCGAAGCGCAGGCCCGTGTACTCGGTGTACGCGCCGAAGATGATCTCGGAGTCGGCGACGGGCATGTCGAAGGGCGGGCGCTGGAGTTCGGCGAGCCCGGCGATGAAGAAGACCAGGGCGCCGACGATCTGCCAGGGCAGCCACCACCACTCGAAGGCGTTGAGGATGCCGGGGAGGGAGACCGTGCCCGCCGCCATCGCCACGGAGGCGGCGGCGAGCAGCATCGGCAGCTCGTACGCGAGGAGCTGGGCGGCGGTGCGCAGTCCGCCGAGGAGGGAGAACTTGTTGGCCGAGGCCCAGCCCGCCATGAGCGAGCCGAGTACGCCGACGCCCATCACGGCGAGAACGAAGAAGATGCCCGCGTCGACCACCTGGCCGACGGCGCCCTCGCTCGGGCCGACGGGGATCGCGACCAGGACGAGGAGGTACGGGAGCAGGGCGACGGCGGGGGCGAGCTGGAAGACGCGGCGGTCGGCGTCGGCCGGGACCACGTCCTCCTTCTGCGCGAACTTCACGCCGTCGGCGACGAGCTGGGCCCAGCCGTGGAAGCCGCCGGCGTACATCGGGCCGAGGCGGCCCTGCATATGGGCCATGACCTTGTGCTCGGTCTGCCCGATGACGAGGGGCAGGACGAGGAACACGGCGAAGACGACGAGGAGCCGGAGGGCGACGTCGAGTGCGTCGTTCACGCGGGTTCGCCTCCGGCGGGGGTGTCGGGTTCGGGGTCGGGGTCGGGGTCGGTTGTGGCGCTGGTGTCGCGGGCGCGGTCGTCGGATCCGGCGGGCCGGGCCTCGGTCGCCTTCGTGGCCTCGGTGGCTTCCGTGGCCCTCGTCGCCTCGGTGGCCTTCGTGGCCTCGGCCGCTTCGCCGGCTTCCCTAGCCTCCGCGGCCTTCGGCGCCTCGGTGGCTTCCGTAGCTTCCGCTGCTTCCGTGGCCGCCGCTGATCCGGTGGGCTCGTCGGCCGCCGGGCCCTGCGGCGCGTCGTCGAACGCCGGGCGCGGGTTGTTCCAGGGGGCGTCCGTGCTGCGGGTGCGCGGCGGGGCCGTGGCCTCGGGCCGTGCCGACGCCTGGGCCTGCGAGGCCGAACCCTCGGACACGCTGCGGTTGCGGCGCGGGGGGCGCGGCGGCGTACCGGCGTCGGGGGCGGCTCCGGGCGTGGCCTCCGGGGCCTGTGTGGCCTCCGGGGTCTCAGGTGCCGCCGGGACCTCTGGTGCCGCCGGTGCCGCCGGTGCCTGGGACGCCGAGCCCTCGGACGCGGTGCGGGTCCGGCGCGGGCGCGGAGTGGGGGCCTCCGGGGCCGGGGCCCCGCTCGACGGTGCGGCCTCCGGGGCCTGGGGGGCTTCCGGCGCCTGGGACGCCGAGCCCTGCGACGCGCTGCGGGCGCGGCGCGGGGGCGGGGCGGTGCCCTCGGCCGTCGCGGGGGTCGGTGCCTGGGACGCGGAGCCCTCCGTGACCGTACGGGTCCGGCGGACCGGGCGGTCTCCGGCGGCGCGCGGGGTGCGGGCCGGGGCGGGCGGGAGCTGGCCCTTGAGGGGGCCCCACTCGTTCGGGTCGGGGACGCCGGGCGGGAGCATCTGGCGGCGCTTGGGGCCGCCGTGCTCCGACTCGCCCGGCTCCTTCGCGCCCGGCCAGGCCTTGGCGACCCGTGCCGCGAGGACGAAGTCCTTGCGCAGGGGGTGGCCCTCGAAGCCCTCGGGAAGGAGGAGCGGGATCAGGTTCGGGTGGCCCTCGAACGTGACGCCGAACATCTCGTGCGTCTCGCGCTCGTGCCAGGCCGCGCCCGCGTACACGTCGACGGCCGAGGCCAGGACGGGGGCGGTGTGCGGCACGGTCGTACGGACGAGGAGGCGGCGTACCCGGCGGCCTTCGAGGGAGACGACGTGCGCGCAGACGCGGAAGCCGGTGCCGGGCTCGTCGACCGCGCTGAGCCAGTCGAAGTACGTACAGCCCAGCTCGTCGCGGGCGATCTCCAGCGCGGGGAGCCAGGAGCCGACGGGGACGTCGACGGTGAGGAGGCCGTACGCCTCCTCGGCGGTGGCCTCCTCGCCGAAGATCTCCGTGACGGCGTCGGGCAGACGGTCGTACGCGGTCACTGCGCGGCCCCCGGCGTCGGCGTGTCGCCCTCCGAAGCCCCAGCGGACCTGGAAGCCCCCTCAGTCCCACCGGCCGCACCAGCCCCACCGGCGGAAGCCCCCGGCACCGCCGGAGCCGTCACCAGCCCGCTCGTCAGCTGCGCCGGTGACGCCTGCGTCGCGTACCGCTCGCCCAGGGACTCGTGGGCGATCTTCTCCTGGAGCTTGAGGATGCCCTGGAGGAGCGCCTCGGGACGGGGCGGGCACCCGGGGACGTACACGTCGACCGGGATGATCTGGTCGACGCCCTTGGTCACCGAGTACGAGTCCCAGTACGGGCCGCCGCAGTTGGAGCAGGCGCCGAAGGAGATGACGTACTTCGGCTCGGGCATCTGCTCGTACAGCCGCTTCACCGCCGGGGCCATCTTGTCCGTCACCGTGCCGGAGACGATCATGAGGTCGGCCTGGCGCGGGCCGGGCGCGAAGGGGATCACGCCGAGCCGGATGAAGTCGTGGCGGGCCATCGAGGCCGCGATGAACTCGATGGCGCAGCAGGCGAGTCCGAAGTTGAACACCCAGAGGCTGTAGCGGCGGCCCCAGTTGAGGACCACCTTCATCGGCTCGGGCGCCAGGCGGGAGAGCACGCCCAGGCGCTGTCCCTGCACGGCGGTGGCCCCCACGGGCGCCGGGGCACCGTTTTCGGCCACCTTCGGCGTGGGCAGGAACTGGGGATCGGGAGTCGTCACGTCCATTCGAGGACGCCCTTCTTCCATGCGTAGAGCAGTCCCACGGCCAGGAAGCCGAGGAAGATGAACATCTCGACCAGCGTGGCCGCGCCGAATCCGGGGGCGGCGAAGACCGTCGCCCACGGGAAGAGGAAGATCGAGTCGACGGCGAAGATCACGTACAGGAAGGCATAGACGTAGTAGCGCACTTGGGTGTGCGCCCAGCCCTCGCCGACGGGGTCCACTCCGCATTCGTACGTGAGCAGCTTCTCCGGCGTCGGGACCACCGGCCGCAGCAGGCGTCCGGCCCCGAAGGCCACCGCGACGAAGAGCACGCCGACGACGGCGAGCAGTCCGACGACCGAATAGCTGTGGAAGTAGTCCGCCGACAGCTGGCGTACGGTCGGTTCCGGCACGTCCGCCCCTCGCTCCCTGACCTCGATGCGTTCGTTGCAGTCTGTTCGACGATCTGTACGCACGGGAGTCTAGGCCCTGCTAAGGACGGCGTAAGCAGGTGTCTCACGCAGATTGCACACCTGACGCCCGGGCGGCGGCGTCCCGGCATACGCCGTTCATGTGTCCGGAAGACGACCCGGGGTGTGACCCGATCGCGTTGGCGCGAGTGGTCCCGGGAGGGTGCGGGCGGCGCCGGGGGTGGGGTTTTCCCCAGGCGAAACCGGCCTAGCTACCCCATGGCGCCGGGCTCCGCGGCCCGGCAGGCTTGCCCTCATGACCAGCACCTTCCGTGACGAGCGGCGGCCCGGCCGCCGATCAGGCCGACAGCCCGGCCGACGGTCCGACCGGCCGCAGCACCAGCCGCACGACCGGCCGCACGACCCCTCGTACAACCAGTACGACCAGTACGACGACGAGAGGCTGCCGCCCGCGCGGTTCGCCTACGACCGGCAGACCTGGAAGGAGATCCTCCATCTGCTGGCCAATCTGCCGATGGCGCTCATCGGCTTCGTCTATGTGGCCGTGCTGGTCTTCACCGGCGCCGGGCTCTCGGTCACCGTGATCGGCCTGCCGCTGCTTGCGGTCGGTCTGCTCGGCGCGCGCCAGCTGGGCAAGCTGGAGCGTGCGCGGGCGCGCGCGCTCCTCGGCGTACGGATCGACGAGCCCACGCCGATCCCGGCCCGGGCGCTGCGGCGGGGCGCGCGCGGCGGGGCCCTGCGCTGGCTGTGGACGAGCCTGAAGGACCCGGTGGGCTGGCGGAACGTGCTGTACGAGTTCATCCGGCTGCCCTGGGGCGTGCTGACCTTCGCCGTCACGATGGTCAGCCTGTTCGTGGCGTGGCCGGTGCTCGGATTCGTCGCCCGGGTGCTCACCAACGCCGACCGGGCGATGGTGCGGGGGCTGCTGTCGCCCTCGGACGACCTGGAGCGGCGGATCGCCGAACTGGAGTCGGACCGCGGGGTGGTCGTGGACACGGCGGCGGCCGATCTGCGCCGGATCGAACGCGATCTGCACGACGGCGCGCAGGCCCGGCTCGTGGCGCTCGCCATGGGGCTCGGCCTCGCCAAGGAGAAGCTCCTGGAGGACCCGGACGCGGCGGCGGCGATGGTCGACGAGGCGCACGGCGAGGTCAAGCTCGCCCTCCAGGAGCTGCGCGACCTGGCCCGGGGCATCCACCCGGCGGTCCTCACCGACCGCGGCCTGGACGCCGCCCTGTCGTCGGTCGCCTCGCGCTGCACGGTGCCGGTGAGGGTGACGGTGGACGTACGGGAGAGGCCCGCGGCGGCGATCGAGGGCATCGCGTACTTCACCGTCTCCGAGCTGCTCCAGAACGTCAGCAAGCACAGCGGCGCGCGGGCGGCCTCGGTGGAGGTGTGGCGGGCGGGCGACCGGCTGCTCATCCAGGTCGAGGACGACGGGCACGGGGGCGCGCGGCTCGACGGCGGTACGGGCATGGCGGGTCTCGCCGAACGCCTCGGCGCGGTGGACGGCCTGTTCGTGCTCGACTCCCCGCCGGGCGGCCCGACGGTCGTCACGGCGGAGCTGCCGTGGCGGGCGCGGGGGCCGAAGGAGTAGGACCGGCCGGGCGCCTCGTGCGCGGTCCCGCGCGCCGGGGTAGGGAAAACCCCCCGTTCGAGACGGTGACCGGCTCCATGGTCCCGAGCGGCCGTGGCCAGCAGTCTTGAACATACGAGAACGCGGCCACGCGTACATCAGCGGAAACGGAAACGGACGGACCGATGATCATGGAGACGGAGTACGGGCGGCGGCCTGCACGGCAGCACTTCCTTCCGCCGGCGCTGCGCGCGCCGCTGGAGGCCCGGACGTTCCGTGAGTTCGGCTATCTGCTGCTCAGCCTGCCGATCAGCATCGTCATGTTCACCTGGGCCGTCGTCATGGTGTCGCTGAGCGCGGGCCTGCTGATCACGTTCCTCGGCATCCCGGTGCTCGCGGCCGGGCTCGTCGGCTGCCGGGCCTTCGGCGCGCTGGAGCGCAAGCGGGCGCGCGCGCTGCTCGGCGTGGACGTGCCCGCGCCGCAGGCCGTGCGGGGCAAGCGGGGGATGGCCTGGATCGGGGCCGTACTGAAGAGCGGCGTGTCCTGGCGCCACCTGCTGTACTCGGTGCTGCACTTCCCGTGGGCGGTCTTCTCCTTCGTGGTCTCGCTGTCGCTGTGGGTGTACGGGTGGGGGCTGGTCACCTACCCGCTGTGGCAGTGGGTGTTCCCGACGTACACCGGTCAGGACGGGATCCAGCTGTACGGGGACGGGACGCACGACTTCTATCTGGACTCGCCGTTCGAGATCACCCTGACCGTGCTGGTCGGCCTGGTCGTCACGCTCGCGGTGCCGTGGATCATCCGGGTCTTCGCGTACGTGGACAGGGGGCTCCTCTTCGGGCTGCTCGGGCCGTCGCGGCTGGAGGAGCGGGTCGTGGAGCTGGAGTCGGACCGGGGGGTGGTCGTGGACACGTCCGCCGCGGACCTGCGGCGCATCGAGCGGGATCTGCACGACGGCGCGCAGGCGCGGCTGGTCGCGCTCGCGATGGATCTGGGTCTCGCGAAGGAGAAGCTGACCGAGGACCCGCAGGCGGCGGCGCGGATGGTGGACTCGGCGCACGGCGAGGTGAAGGTGGCGCTCCAGGAGCTGCGGGATCTGGCTCGTGGGATCCATCCCGCGGTCCTGACCGACCGGGGGCTGGACGCCGCGCTGTCGTCGGTCGCCTCGCGGTGCACGGTGCCGGTGACGGTGGAGGTGGATCTGCCGGGCCGTCCCGTACCGGCGATCGAGGGGATCGCGTACTTCACCGTCTCCGAGCTGCTCCAGAACGTGAGCAAGCACAGTGGGGCTAGCCGGGCCGGGGTGGATGTGTGGCGGGCTCAGGACCGGCTGATGCTGCAGGTCACGGACAACGGGCGGGGTGGGGCTTCGGTGGCCGGGGGGTCCGGGCTCGCGGGGCTCGCGGAGCGGCTGGATGCGGTGGACGGGATTCTGGTGGTGGATTCTCCTCGGGGTGGGCCTACGACGGTTACGGCGGAGCTGCCGTGGCGGGCGTAGTGGGCCCCTCCCCGCCCCTTCCCTAAACCCTCCGGGGGTGGGTGGGGGTGGAGGCTCGTTCCCGGGGGCTTCGCCCCCGGACCCCTTTGCGGGGGCTGCGCCCCTGCGCCCCCTTCGGGGCTTCGCCCCGGACCCCCCTCGTTCGTCTGCGGGCCGTCCCCCACTGGTCGCGCAGTTCCCCGCGCCCCTTAGATGCGCCCCTCTGGGGCGCCCAGAGACGCCGGGACGTGGAAAGAACCGTCCTCCGGATTTCGCGCAGCCCGGTCCGGATGCTGGGATGCTGGGTGCGCACAGCCGTTGGGTGTGCGGAGCCGAGCAACGCCGAGCCGGGGGGCTGCAGATCGTGGAGGACAGGGTGCGGGTCGTCATCGCCGAGGATTCAGTGCTGCTTCGGGAGGGACTGACCCGCCTGCTGACCGACCGGGGGCACGATGTCGTCGCCGGGGTCGGCGACGGAAACGCGCTGGTCAAGACCGTCGGCGAGCTCGCCGACCAGGACGCGTTGCCGGACGTGGTGGTCGCGGACGTACGGATGCCGCCGACCCACACCGACGAGGGCGTACGGGCCGCGGTGCTGCTGCGGAAGCTCTACCCCGGTGTGGGGGTGCTGGTGCTGTCGCAGTACGTGGAGGAGCGGTACGCCACCGAACTGCTGGCCGGTTCCAGCCGCGGCGTGGGCTATCTGCTCAAGGACCGCGTCGCCGAGGTCAGGGAGTTCGTCGACGCCGTCGTAAGGGTCGCCCAGGGCGGTACCGCCCTTGACCCCGAGGTGGTGGCCCAGCTGCTGGGCCGCAGCCGCAAGCAGGACGTACTGGCCGGTCTCACTCCGCGCGAGCGCGAGGTCCTCGGTCTGATGGCGGAGGGGCGTACCAACAACGCGATCGCGAAACAGCTGGTCGTGAGCGACGGCGCAGTCGAGAAGCACGTGAGCAACATCTTCCTGAAGCTGGGCCTCTCCCCAAGTGATGGCGACCACCGGCGGGTACTCGCGGTACTGACCTATCTCAATTCCTGACCACCTGACACCCTGTCAGGTGCGTCGGCGGGGTTGGAGACCTACAACCAAAGACCGAGCGAGGGGCGTCTTACCAGAAGGAGCCGGGGGGCGACTGAAATATGACAAACCGGGGCATTGGACCATCTCAAAAGGGCGTCCAGGATGCGATCCATCCAAGGAAGGCGACCCTTACCGACGTAGGGTGGGCTTTGGAGCGACCGGTTCTCCGGACGCGCCCGAGCAGCCCGTCCCAGGGAGGTCCAGTTCAGTGACCAGCCAGGTCAGTACGCCAGCGGAGCAGGCAGATGGGGCCGATGAGGCCGTCGTCGGCGAGCAGCGCAAACCCGTGGGCGAGAAAGAGGTCAAGCGCCTTGATCGGGTGATCATCCGCTTCGCGGGTGATTCGGGTGACGGGATGCAGCTCACGGGTGACCGCTTCACCTCGGAGACCGCATCGTTCGGCAACGATCTCTCGACCCTGCCGAACTTCCCCGCCGAGATCCGCGCCCCCGCAGGCACCCTGCCCGGGGTCTCCAGCTTCCAGCTCCACTTCGCCGACCACGACATCCTCACCCCCGGCGACGCGCCCAACGTGCTGGTCGCCATGAACCCCGCCGCCCTCAAGGCCAACCTCGCCGACGTGCCGCGCGGCGCGGACATCATCGTCAACACCGACGAGTTCACCAAACGCCCCATGGCGAAGGTCGGCTACGCCACCAGCCCGCTGGAGGACGGCACCCTGGACGCTTACAACGTCCACCCCGTGCCGCTCACCACCCTGACGGTCGAGGCACTCAAGGACTTCGGGCTCTCGCGCAAGGAGGCCGAGCGCTCCAAGAACATGTTCGCGCTGGGGCTGCTGAGCTGGATGTACCACCGGCCCACCGAGGCCACCGAGGCCTTCCTGCGGAAGAAGTTCGCCAAGAAGCCCGAGATCGCCGAGGCGAACGTCACCGCCTTCCGGGCGGGCTGGAACTTCGGCGAGACGACGGAGGACTTCGCCGTCTCCTACGAGGTCGCCCCGGCCACGCGCGCCTTCCCCGCCGGTACGTACCGCAACATCTCCGGGAACCTGGCCCTCGCCTACGGGCTGATCGCCGCCTCCCGCCAGGCCGACCTGCCGCTCTACCTCGGCTCGTACCCCATCACCCCGGCCTCCGACATCCTCCACGAACTGTCCAAGCACAAGAACTTCGGCGTCCGCACCTTCCAAGCCGAGGACGAGATCGCCGGAATCGGCGCGGCGCTGGGCGCGGCCTTCGGCGGATCGCTCGCCGTCACCACCACCTCCGGCCCGGGCGTGGCGCTCAAGTCCGAGACCATCGGGCTCGCGGTGTCGCTGGAGCTGCCGCTCCTGATCGTGGACATCCAGCGCGGTGGGCCCTCCACCGGGTTGCCGACGAAGACCGAGCAGGCCGATCTGCTGCAGGCGATGTACGGGCGTAACGGCGAAGCCCCCGTCCCCGTCGTCGCACCTAAAACGCCCGCCGACTGCTTCGACGCCGCACTGGACGCCGCCCGGATCGCGCTGACGTATCGCACCCCGGTGTTCCTGCTCTCCGACGGCTACCTCGCCAACGGATCCGAGCCCTGGCGCATCCCCGACACCGACGAACTCCCCGACCTCCGCGTCCAGTTCGCCACCACCCCCAACCACACCCTCGCCGACGGCACCGACGTGTTCTGGCCCTACAAACGCGACCCCCACACCCTCGCCCGGCCGTGGGCCATCCCGGGCACCCCGGGCCTGGAGCACCGCATCGGCGGCATCGAGAAGCAGGACGGCACGGGCAACATCTCGTACGACCCCGCCAACCACGACTTCATGGTCCGCACCCGCCAAGCGAAGATCGACGGGATCGAGGTCCCCGACCTGGAGGTCGACGACCCGGACGGCGCCCGGACCCTCGTCCTCGGCTGGGGTTCGACCTACGGGCCGATCACCGCCGCCGTGCGCCGTCTGCGCGCCCAGGGCGAACCCATCGCCCAGGCCCATCTGCGCCACCTCAACCCCTTCCCCCGCAACCTCGGCGAAGCACTCCAGCGCTTCGACAAGGTCGTCGTCCCCGAGATGAACCTCGGCCAGCTCGCCACGCTCATCCGCGCGAAGTACCTGGTGGACGCGCAGTCCTACACGCAGGTCAACGGCATGCCGTTCAAAGCCGAGCAGCTCGCCACGGCCCTGAAGGAGGCCATCCATGTCTGAGGCGCTCAAGCTGGTCCCCAAGGCCGAGGCCGCCCAGTCGATGAAGGACTTCAAGTCGGACCAGGAAGTGCGCTGGTGCCCCGGCTGCGGCGACTACGCCGTCCTCGCCGCCGTCCAGGGCTTCATGCCCGAACTCGGCCTCGCCAAAGAGAACATCGTCTTCGTCTCCGGCATCGGCTGCTCCAGCCGCTTCCCGTACTACATGAACACCTACGGGATGCACTCCATCCACGGACGCGCCCCCGCCATCGCCACCGGCCTCGCCACCAGCCGCCAAGACCTGAGCGTCTGGGTCGTCACCGGCGACGGCGACGCCCTCTCCATCGGCGGCAACCACCTCATCCACGCCCTCCGCCGCAACGTCAACCTCAAGATCCTCCTCTTCAACAACCGGATCTACGGACTGACAAAAGGCCAATACTCCCCCACCAGCGAAGTCGGCAAAATCACCAAGTCGACACCCATGGGGTCCCTGGACGCACCCTTCAACCCGGTGTCGCTGGCCCTCGGAGCCGAAGCCTCGTTCGTCGCCCGCACCATCGACTCCGACCGCAAGCACCTCACCGAGGTGCTACGGCAAGCGGCCGACCACCCCGGCACCGCCCTCATCGAGATCTACCAGAACTGCAACATCTTCAACGACGGCGCATTCGACACCCTGAAAGACCATGACCAGGCTCAGGACGCCGTCATCCGTCTCGAACACGGGCAGCCCATCCTGTTCGGCGCCGACAACACCAAGGGCGTCGTCCGTGACGCCTCCACGGGGGATCTGAAGATCGTTCCCGTCACCCCGGACAACATCGCCGACGTGCTCGTCCACGACGCCCACGCGGCCTCCCCCACCACCGCCTTCGCCCTCTCCCGCCTCGCCGACCCCGACACCCTCCACCACACCCCCATCGGCGTCCTGCGCAGCATCGACCGGCCCGTCTACGACACCCAGATGGCCGACCAGCTCGACACCGCCATCGAGCAGCACGGCAAGGGCGACCTCACCGCCCTCCTCACCGGCAACGACACCTGGACCGTCGCGGGCTGACCCAAAGGGCCGACCGGCCGGGGAGCCTGCGCGGGCCCCCGGCCGGGCACCCGTACTGATATGCCCATGGACCGTCTCGCGTACCGCGTCAAACGGCGGCTGCTCGGCAAACCGCTCACCACCGAGCGCATCAGTGCCGAGAAGCTGGACAACCGCACGGCGCTCGGGGTGCTGGCGTCGGACTGCATCAGCTCGTCCGCGTACGGTTCCGAGGAGATACTGCGGGTTCTGGTGCCCGTGGTCGGGGCGGCGGCGTTCAGTCTGCTGATGCCCGTGACCGGGGCGATCCTGTTCGTCCTGGTGCTTCTGACGCTCTGTTACAGCGACGTCGTCACCATCTACACGCGGGCCGGCGGCTCGTACGTCGTGGCGCGCGAGAACTTCGGGCCGGACGTCGCGCAGATCGCGGCCGTGGCGCTGCTCGTCGACTACATCGTGACCGTCGCCGTCCAGGTGTCGGCCGGGACCAACGCGATCATCTCGCTGGCGCATCTGCTGGGCGGCGGCTGGACCGGCATGGACCACCTCCAACTGCCGATCTCCGCAGGGGTGATCCTCTTCCTCGCGTACGGGAACCTGCGCGGGGTGCGGGAGGCCGGGCGGCTGTTCGCGCTGCCCGCCTATCTGTTCATGGCGGCCGTCGGGCTGCTGCTCGTCGTCTCCGCCGTACGCGGGCTCACCTCCGGGCTGCCGCGCGCCGATCTGCACGCGGCGGGCACGATCGCGGTCGGCAGCGCGGGCAGCGGCTGGCTGTACGGGGCGTCGCTGTTCATGGTGCTGCGGGCGTTCGCCAACGGCGGGTCGTCGCTCACCGGGCTCGAAGCGATCTCGAACGGCATCTCGGCGTTCCGCGAGCCGCAGGGCCGCAACGCCCGCCGCACGCTGATCGCGATGAGCTGCGCCCTGGGCGTGCTGGTGCTCGGTGTGTCGACGCTCGCCCACTTCACGCACGCGGTGCCGTACAGCGACGGCACCCCGACCGTCATCGCGCAGGAGGCCCACTTCGCGTTCGGCGGCGGGGCGCTGGGCACGGCCGGGCTCGTCTTCGTGCAGCTCGCGACCGCGCTGATCCTCTACACCGGCGCCAATACGCCGTTCACCGGCTTCCCCTTCCTCGCCAGTTTCGTGGCCGAGGACCGGTTCCTGCCACGGCAGTTGACCCGGCGCGGGCACCGGCTCGCGTTCTCCAACGGGATCCTCTCGCTGACCGTCGTCGCGCTGGCGCTGCTGCTCGTCACCCGCGCCAACGTGGACAAGCTGGTGGCGCTGTACGCGATCGGGGTGTTCACCGCGTTCACCATGGCCGGGGCCGGGCTCACCGCGTACCACCTGCGGCGGCGCGAGCGGCACCGGCGGCTGAAGGTCGCCGTCAACGGGCTCGCGGCCGTGGTGTCGGCGGCCGTCGTGCTGATCTTCGCGGTCACCAAGTTCACCGAGGGCGCCTGGCTGGTGGTCGTGGTGTTCCCGCTGGGGGTGTGGGCGCTGACGCGGATCAACCGCGAGTACCGGCGGGAGGCCACCGCCCTCGGCACCCTCCAGGCGCCTGGCGCCGATCTGCCGCACGGCCGCCGCCATCTGGTGTTCGTGCTGGTGGAGACGTTGGACCTGGCCGCGCTCAAGGGGCTGCGGTACGCGCACGAGCTGCGGCCCGACGAGATCCGGGCGGTCCACTTCGCGATCGACGAGGCGCACGCGCGGCGGCTGTCGGCGCAGTGGGAGACGACGGCGGCGACCTCGGTGCCGCTGGAGCTGGTGGACTGCCCGGACCGGCGGCTGCGGCACGCCATGAAGGAGCTGGCGGCCCGGACGACCGAGGACGGCCGGACCTGGCTGACGGTGCTCGTCCCGCACCGTACGTACACCGGTTTCCTCGGCAGGCTGCTGCACCGGGGCACCGGCGAGGCGATGGCCAAGGCTCTGGAGCAGCTGCCGTCGGTGGCGGTCACGATGCTGCCGTTCGACGTGTCGCGAGCGCTGCGGTCGCTGGAGGCGGGGCGGGAGCCGCAGCCCGACTAGCCCGACTAGGAGGCGCGGGCCCGGTTTCTAGGACCTGGCTTCGCGGGCCGCGTCGTAGGCCGCCCGCGCCTCCTGCACCTGCTCCATCCGTACGCCGGTCCACTCGGCCAGGGCCCGTACGCGTTCGGCGGCCTCGCGGCCGATCGGGGTCAGCGAGTAGTCGACGCGCGGCGGGATGACCGGCTTGGCGTCGCGGTGCACGAAGCCGTCCCGCTCCAGCGTCTGGAGGGTCTGGGCCAGCATCTTCTCGCTGACCCGGCCCACGTGCCGGCGCAGCTCGCTGAACCGGTACGACCGGTCGAGCAGCGCGAGCAGCACGAGCACGCCCCAGCGGCTGGTCACATGCTCCAGGACGAGCCGGTGCGGACACATCGCCTCACGGAGGTCCTCGGCGGACCGGGTGCTTACTCCCATACCAGTACCTTACTTCAAAGTGGGTACTTACGAAAGGTTAGCGCCCGCCGTACGGTGAGTGGCACGGTTCCGCACGGGAACCGAAGCCGGTTCCGGACGGGACCGCAAGCCAAGGAGTCAGCAGCCATGAGCATCGTCGTCACCGGAGCCACCGGAGCCCTCGGCCGTCTCGTCATCGACGAGCTGCTCGCCTCGGGCGTGCCCGCGAGCGGGATAGCCGCCGTCGTACGGAACAAGGAGAAGGCCGCCGCTCTCGCCGAGCGCGGTGTGGAGCTGCGGGTGGCCGACTACAGCGCGCCCGAGACGCTGGCCGGGGCCTTCCGCGCCGGGGACCGCGTGCTGCTGATCTCCGGCAGCGAGGTCGGGCAGCGGGTGGCGCAGCACGCCGCCGTGGTCGCGGCCGCGAAGGACGCCGGGGTGGCGCAGCTCGCGTACACCGGCATCCTCGGCGGACCGGAGGCCGACTTCCGCCTCGCGGACGAGCACAAGGCGACCGAGCAGCTGATCCTCGACTCGGGGCTGCCGCACACCTTCCTGCGCAACGGCTGGTACACCGAGAACTACACCGCCCACCTGGAGCCGGTCCTGGCGCACGGCGCCATCGTCTCCAACGCGGGCGAGGGCCGGGTGGCCTCGGCCGCCCGCGCCGACTACGCGGCGGCCGCGGCGGCGGTGCTGACCGGCGAGGGCCACCTGGGCCGGACGTACGAGCTGAGCGGCGACGTGGCGTGGTCGTTCGCGGAGTACGCGGCGGAGGTCGCCCGGGCGACCGGCAAGGAGATCGCGTACCAGGCCGTCGCGCCCGAGGTGCACCTCGGCATCCTCACGGGCGCGGGGGTCCCGGCGCCGTTCGCCGAGATCCTGGTCGACGTGGACCTGGCGATCGGGCGGGGCCGCCTCGCGGGCACGTCCGGGGAGCTGGCGCGGCTGATCGGGCGGCCGACCACGCCGATCTCGGAGACGATCGCGGCGGCGGTGTCGGCGACCGCCGCCTGACGGCATCGGACGGGCGGAATCGGCCACGCCTCAGTCAGGACCGTTTTCGGATATCGGGCATGACAGGTGCAGTCGCCTGGCGCTACCTTCGATTCGTCGGCGTGCGCGCGTCGACGTGCGCGTACGGGAGGGCCAGTGGCCGAGGAACCGAGTACCGCTGCCGGTGAGCAGCGGGCGGGACTGCTCTACGGGATCGGCGCCTATGGGATGTGGGGGCTGGTCCCGCTCTTCTGGCCGCTCCTGAAACCGTCCGGCGCGATCGAGATCCTGGCCCATCGGATGGTGTGGTCCCTCGTGTTCGTCGGCGCCGCGCTGCTCGTACTGCGCCGCTGGGGGTGGATCGGCGAGCTCGTGCGCCAGCCGCGCCGGCTCGCGCTCATCGGCTTCGCCGCGGCCGTGATCACGGTCAACTGGGGCGTCTACATCTGGTCGGTCAACTCCGGCCACGTCGTCGAGGCGTCGCTCGGCTACTTCATCAACCCGCTGGTCACCATCGCGATGGGCGTGCTGCTGCTCAAGGAGCGGCTGCGGCCGGTGCAGTGGGCGGCGGTGGGGATCGGCGCGGCGGCGGTGATCGTCCTGGCGGTGGGCGCCGGCCGCCCGCCGTGGATCTCCCTCACCCTCGCGCTGTCGTTCGCCACCTACGGCCTGGTGAAGAAGAAGGTGAACCTCGGCGGGCTCGAGTCCCTGGCCGCCGAGACGGCGATGCAGTTCCTGCCGGCGCTGGGGTATCTGGTGTGGCTCGGGACCCAGGGCGACGCGACCTTCGCGTCCCACGGCGCCGGGCACGGGGCGCTGCTCGCGGCGACCGGCGTGGTCACGGCGGCGCCGCTGGTCTGCTTCGGGGCGGCGGCGATCCGGGTTCCGCTGTCGACGCTGGGGCTGTTGCAGTACCTGGCGCCGGTGTTCCAGTTCGGCCTGGGCATCCTGTACTTCCACGAGGCGATGCCGGCGGAGCGGTGGGCCGGGTTCTCGCTGGTGTGGCTGGCGTTGACGCTGCTTACGTGGGATGCGCTGCGGGGGGCTCGACGGGGCCGGTTGGCGCTGGCGGCCGCGCGGCGGGTTGATCCCCTCCCCGCCCCTTCCCTTGACCCTCCGGCGGTGAGGGTGGGCGAGGAGTAGGGGTTCTCCCCCCTGCTGCGGGGCCTGCGGCCCCTGCACCCCGGCTCGCGTTCGTCCGCGGACCGTGGGTAGCTGGTCGCGCAGTTCCCCGCGCCCCTGAAATGCTCGGCTCCGCCCTCGCAATCACCCGCCGCCCGTACCCCCTAGGGGCGCGGGGAACTGCGCGACCAGTGGGGGACGGCCCGCAGACGAACGAGGGTGGGGGCGCGGGGAACTACGCGAGCAACCGACCACGGTCCGCGGACGAAAGAGGGGTTAGGGGCGCGGGGAACTGCGCGACCAGCCCACCACCGGCCCGCAGCCGAAGCACAGCCCCGGGGCGCAGCCCCGCGAAAGGGGGTCTGGGGGCGCAGCCCCCAGCAGCCCGCCCCGGCCCACCCCCCGGCCGCCCGCCAGAGGCCACGCGGCGGAGCCGCACATGTCACAGCAGGGAAGGGGCGGGGTGGGGGGAATCCGGCCAGCGTCCGGCCAGCGGACGCCCATGACCGGAATACGTTCTTGACGGTGAGTCAAACCCTCCCTGAACATCAGGCTCGCGTCTCCGTCCCATCCCCGAACGGAACACGGAGCCCCCACATGCGCACCAAGCACTCCAACCACACCAACACCAACACCAACCACCGCAGAACCGGCCTCGCCACCGCCGCGGCTCTCGCCATCGCCGCCCTCGGCCTGGCCGCCCCCACCGTTCAGGCCTCGGCCCCCACCGCCGCCGCCCCCGACATCCCCGTGGCCAACGTCAAGGCCCACCTCAGCCAGCTCCAGCAGATAGCCAACGCCAACGGCGGCAACCGCGCCCACGGCCGGGCCGGTTACAAGGCCTCGCTCGACTACGTGAAGGGCAAGCTGGACGCCGCCGGGTTCACCACCTCCGTCCAGCAGTTCACCTCCTCCGGCGCCACCGGCTACAACCTGATCGCCGACTGGCCGGGCGGCGACACCTCGCAGACCGTGATGGCCGGCGCGCACCTCGACTCGGTGACCGGCGGACCCGGCATCAATGACAACGGCTCCGGCACGGCCGGTGTCCTGGAGACCGCGCTCGCCGTCTCCCGCGCCCAGCTCAAGCCCGACAAGCACCTGCGGTTCGGCTGGTTCGGCGCGGAAGAGCTGGGCATGGTCGGCTCGAAGTCCTACGTCAACAGCCTGTCGACGGCCGACCGCGGCAAGATCTCGGCGTATCTGAACTTCGACATGATCGGCTCGCCGAACCCGGGTTACTTCGTCTACGACGACGACCCGGCCCTGGAGAAGGTCTTCAAGGACTACTTCGCGACCCTCTCCATACCCACCGAGATCGAGACCGAGGGCGACGGCCGCTCCGACCACGCGCCGTTCAAGAACGCCGGGATACGCGTCGGCGGCCTCTTCTCCGGCGCCGACTACAGCAAGACCTCGGCCCAGGCCCAGAAGTGGGGCGGCACGGCGGGCCGCGCGTTCGACGCCTGCTACCACTCCTCCTGCGACACCAGCACGAACATCGACGACACCGCGCTCGACCACAACAGCGACGCCATCGCGTACGCGCTGTGGCAGCTGTCCGCCGGCACCACCACCCCGCCCACCGGGGACACGTACGAGAACACCACCGACGTGACCATCCCGGACTCCCCCGGCGCGGCCGTGACCTCGTCGGTCTCGGTCACCGGGCGTACGGGCAACGCGTCCGCCGCGCTCAAGGTCGGGGTGAACATCGTCCACACCTACAGCGGCGACCTGGTGGTCGATCTGATCGGCCCGAGCGGCAAGGCGTATCGGCTGCACAACTCGTCGTCGGACTCCACGCCGAACATCGACACCACGTACACCGTGAACGCGTCCACCGAGACGGCGAACGGGACCTGGAAGCTGAAGGTCCAGGACAAGGGGCCGCAGGACACCGGCTACATCAACAGCTGGAAGTTGACCTTCTGACCGCCCAAGGTTGGAGGTTGGCCTTCTGACCTTCCAAGGTTGGAAGTTGGCCTTCTGACCGCCCAACCCGGGCCACGGGGACCCCGGCCCCCGAATTCACCCCTCCCCCAACAAGCATGCGCGTGCATATACTGCACGCGCATGCTTTTCTCTGGAGGGGATCATGGCCCGCAACTTCCTTTTCCTGCTCGGCAGTACACGCCCCGGCGGCAACACCGAGGCGCTGGCCAGGCTGGCCGCCGAGCAGCTGCCGAGTGACGCTCCGCAGCGCTGGCTGGACCTCTCGCAGCTGCGGCTGCCCGAGTTCGCCGACCGGCGCCACGACGGCGAGGGCCTGTACGCCGACCCGACCGGGGACGCCGCGACCCTGCTCGACGCGACCCTGGAGGCGACCGACCTGGTCATCGCCTCGCCGCTGTACTGGTACGGGGTGTCGACCCCCGTCAAGCACTACCTCGACCACTGGTCGGGGTGGATGCGGGTGCCGGGCCTGGAGTTCCGGCCGAGGATGGCCGGGCGCACCATGTGGGGCGTGACCGCGCTCGCCACCGCCGACCCGTCCGTGGCCGATCCGCTGGTGGGGACCCTGCGCCACACCGCCGCGTACATGAGCATGCGGTGGGGCGGTGTGCTGCTCGGCTCCGCGAACCGGCCCGGCACCATCGGGCAGGACACCGGGGCGACGGTCCGCGCCAAGACCTTCTTCAGCTCGCCGACGGTGCTCGCAACGCACGCATGACGTGCGCCACCAGCGAGGCGATCCTGTCCGGGTCGTGGAACGGCCGCTTCAGCGCGTGCCGGTAGTACAGCGGCCCGTACAGCATCTCCACGGCCAGCTCCAGATCCGCGTCCGCCGGGAGCTGGCCCTGGCGCTGTCCGGCGCGCAGCCGCTCGTGCACCAGCGCCACGCGCGGCCCGACCAGCTCCTCGTTGACGGCCCTGGCCAGCGCCTCGTCATGGAGCAGCTCGGAGAGGATGCCGGTGTACGCGGGGCCGATCACCGGCGAGGTGAAGACCCGCATCACGCTGGTGACGTGCGTCACCAGATCCGTGTCGATGTCCCCGGTGTCGGGCAGCGGCGAGGTGCTGACCACGGCCTCGATCACGGCCTCCAGGAGCACCGCGCCCTTCGTCGCCCACCAGCGGTAGATCGTCTTCTTGCTCACTCCCGCACGGGCGGCGATGCCCTCGATCGTGACGCGCCCATAGCCGTTTTCCGAGCAGAGTTCGAGGGCCGCCGAGAGGATCGCGCGGCGCGATCTCTCGCTCCGGCGCCGGGGGTTGGGGGCTGAACGTGGCGACTCGGTCACGGGGCGAGTCTACGAGGACGGTCCGTAGCGTATTGACAGCGGAATGGTCTGCTCCAAGAATGTGCCGAGGAAACGGTACGTGTCGTGTCGAGCCGCCACGGGGGTCGGCTCGCACGACCGTCCTTTCCCTAGGATCCGCCCTCCTCGCGGACTCGCGTCGCTCAGGCCGTGATGTCCTTCGCCGTGAAGCGCGCCCAGGCCGCCGAGCCGAAGACCGCCACGTACAGCGCCTGAAGCTCCAGGTTCTTCACCAGCTGGTCCCAGTAGACCGGCACCCGCAACAGGTCCGCGAAGGACAGCCAGTAGTGCGGGAAGAGATACGGGTGTATCGCGTGCAGCTGGGGGATCTGGTCCAGGATCTGCACGGTGATCAGCAGGCCGACCGTCGCCGCCATCGCCGCGACGCCACTGCCGGTGAGGGTGGAGATGAACAGGCCGAGCGCGGCCATGCCGGTCAGCGACAGGGCCACCAGCCCGGCGATCGCGAGCGCCCGCAGCAGCCCGTCCGCGAACGATATCTGGGTGCCCGAGATGGTCGTGACCTCGCCGAGCGGGAAGAGCAGCGCGCCCACGGCGAGCGCGGAAGCCGCCACGACCAGCGTCGCCAGCAGGCAGAACGCGAGCACCGACGCGTACTTGGCGAGCAGCAGCCGGGTGCGGCCCGCCGGGGCGACCAGCAGATAGCGCAGGGTGCCGCTGTTGGCCTCGCCCGCTATCGAATCGCCCGCGACCACGCCGATCGCCATCGGCAGGAACACGGGCAGGGTCGCGGCGAGCCCCGCGAAGACGAGGAAGAGCCCGTTGTTGGTGACCTGCGAGATGAAGGCCGGGCCGTCACCGCCGCTGGGACCGGCCGTGCCGCCGTCACGGGTCTCGATCTTCACGGCGATGCCGATGAGGATCGGGACCGCCGCCAGCACCCCGAGCAGCGCGAGGGTGCGCCACCGCCGCACGACGGTGACCAGCTCGGACCGGAACAGCCCGAGCGCCCACAGGGGGCTGGGGCGTCGGACCGCCGCGAGCCCCGGCAGGTCCGGGGCGCTCTGGTCCGCCGCGCCCCGTGCGGCATCCGGGCCGGCCGGAACCGCCGGCATCGGCACGTCCTGCGCGGCGTTCACCTCAGCCCGCGACATCGAACCCCTCCCCCGTCAGTGCCACGAACGCGTCCTCCAGCGAGGCCCGTTCGACCCCGAAGGCCCTCACCCGTACGCCGCCGTGCACCAGCGCGGCGTTGAGTTCCGCCAGTTCCACGTCGTCCGGCGGGACTTCGCCCGTCACCCGGTCCCCGTCCACGGTCACGTCCGCGACCCCGCGCTCCTTGAGCAGCCGGGCCGCGTCGGCTGGGTCCGGGGTGGTGACGGCGAGCCGGCCCCGGTTGCCCGCCGCGAGCTCGGCGACCTCGCCCTGGACGACAAGACGGCCCCGGGTCATCACCGCCGCGTGCGTGCAGACCTGCTCGATCTCGTCCAGGAGGTGCGAGGAGAGGAAGACCGTGGTGCCGTCGGCCGCGAGCTCCCGCACCAGGGCGCGGATCTCCCGCATGCCCTGGGGATCGAGGCCGTTGGTCGGCTCGTCCAGGACCAGCAGCTTGCGGGGCTGGAGCAGCGCGGCCGCGAGCCCGAGCCGCTGCTTCATGCCCAGCGAGTACGCCCGCGCCTTCTTGCCGGAGGCGGCGGCGAGGCCGACCCGGTCCAGCGCGTGGGCGACCCGGCTCGCGCGGGTGCGGGGGTCGGCGGTGGGATCGGCCGAGTCGTACCGTACGAGGTTGTCGCGGCCGGACAGGAAGCCGTACAGCGCGGGGCCCTCGATCAGGGCGCCCACCTGTGGCAGGACCGTGCGCCCCGCGCGGGGCATGGGGCTGCCGAGGACCCGGGCCGTGCCGGAGGTCGGCTCGATCAGGCCCATCAGCATGCGGATGGTGGTCGTCTTGCCCGAGCCGTTGGGGCCGAGGAAGCCGAAGATGCTGCCGCTGGGGACGGTGAGATCCAGGCCGTCGACGGCCAGTTGGCCGCCTCGGTAGCGCTTGCTGAGACCGCGGGTCTCGATCACCGATGGAGAGTTCCCCACCCCGCCCCTTCCCTTGGCTGGTGCTTCACCCCGCATCCCTCGGCGGCCGCCGCTGGGATCCGGGGGGTCGCGAGGGGGGACCCAAGTCCCCCCTCGCCCTGACTACTTCGCCGCGTTCGCCGCGTTCACCAGCGCATCCTTGTTCACCGCGCCCACGAACACCTTCCCGTCGTCCGTCACCAGCACGTTGATCAGACGGGTCTTGAAGACCGTGCCCGAGCCGAACTTGCCCGTGACCTTGTCGCCCAGGGAGTCGAGGAACTTCCGGGCCTCCGGCGGGACATCGCCCTTGCCGCCCTTGCCGGAAGGTGCGGTCGGGATGCCCTTACCTCCTGGAACGTCGAGGCGGGCGATGGAGTTCCAGCCCTTCCCGATGACGTCGGCGCCCTTGAACTCGCCGCCCGGCGAGCCCTTGAAGCCCGGGCCGCCCTGGTCCGCGTGCCTCTTGCCGTCGTCCTCGGTGACCTTCGCGCCCTTCGGCGGGGTGAAGTCGAAGGTCGAGGCGGACGGCTTGCCGAAGTCGACCTTGGTGAAGCCCGCGTCGATCACGGCCTTGCCCCCGCCGGACGGCGCGAGCGTGAACTTCAGCGGCACACCGTTCTTCGCGTCGACCGCGATCCGGATCGCGCCGACCGTCGTACCGGACTGCTTCGGCTTGATCACCAGCTGGTAGGCGTCCCGGCCCGCCACCTGGGAGGTGCCGTCGACGGTCACCGAGGTGGTCGGGTCGACCGCCTTGAGGGCCTGCTCGGCCAGCGCCTTGGGCGTGGTCGGCAGCGACTCCGGGGCCTTGCCGGGGTGGCCGTGGCGCTTGGCCGCGTCGCCCCCGAGCCCCTTCTTGCCGTCGCCGGCCCGCTTCGAGTGGTACACCTCGTTCGAGGCGCTGTCGTACGCCCATACGTCATCCCCGCTGTGGACGACGCTGTACTCCGACGCCTTGTCGAGCACCGACAGCTTCTGCTTGTCCGGGCCGTCGGCCGCGACCCGCAGGGTGTGCGAGCCGGAGGCCAGCTCCATCAGCTTGCTGTCGGGCGAGGCGGAGCCGCCCTTGCCGTCGCCGCCCTTGGGGGCGAAGGAGCCGAGGCCGCCGAAGGACGGGAGGCCCAGGTCCGTCTTGATCTTCACCGTGCCGGAGAGCTGCTGGGCGTCCGACGCGGCGATCTTCTCGATGAGCTGCTGTGCGCTGATCTTCGGCAGATCGGGGTCACCTGAAGCCGCGAGCGCCGGGACCAGCCCGATGGTCGCGGCCGCCACCCCCGCCACCCCGACCGGGACCAGATACCGCGCGGCCTTGCGGCGGCCCGCGACGAGGTCCCTGGCCTCCTCGGTGGTGTGTGCGCTGTCGTTCGGTGCCATGTGTGCCTTACCTCCGTGGTCGGCGGCGTCCGTCCGTAGTGCTGCGCTCTGTCCACCCCGCGCCGCCATTCTCACCCGAATTGGTCAGGAGTGGTGTTCTCAATCTGACCAAATCAGCCGCCGTCGGGCGTCACCCCTCGGGAGCAACCTCGTGTACCTCTCTGGGATGACACCGAGGCGCGGGACCTCCCCCGACCAGTAGGGGTTGTACGTCGCGTACCTGTCAGAAGCGTCAACTCCGCCGAGGTCAGACGGGATTGCTTCCCGCCATCGCCAACAGACCGCGACACGCTCCCGACTGAGCGACCTTCAGCCACGCAGCCTGCACACGACCGGCACGCGGCCGACATGCGGTTGCGGGTCCGGTTCACTACTGTTTCACCAGGCATGCAAGTGATTGCACAGCGTTACCGAGCACCCAATAGTGTGACCTGGGTCACACTATTGGCAGATCGGGTGTTCGAGTCGCTTTGGGCCGGAATCCGTACACCTGAGTGAGAGCAACCGGCACCACCAAAGGGGATCGCCATGCTCACCGTCCACCGCATCGCCGTCGGCGCGGCCGCCGGGACAGCCGTCCTCGCGCTGGCCGCCACGGGGTGCGGAAGCAGCAACGACAGCAAGACCGAGAAGCCGTCGACCGGCACGACGGCCCCCGCGACCCCGAACCCGGCCGCCCCCACCCTCAGCGCCACCGAGGTCGACAAGGTCGGCACGGTCGTCACCGACAGCAACGGTTACGTCCTCTACCGCTTCGACAAGGACACCGCGAAGCCGTCCCACTCGAACTGCCTGGCCGCCTGCGCCGCGATCTGGCCCCCGGCCCCCGCCACCGACGCGCTGAGCGTCAAGGGCATCGACAAGGCCCTGGTCGGCCAGGTCACCCGCCCGGACGGCACCAAGCAGCTGACCCTCGCGGGCTGGCCGCTCTACCGGTACGCCAAGGACGACGGGCCCCGCGAGGCGTACGGGCAGGGCGCCGGCGGCACCTGGTTCGCGATCACCCCCACCGGGGCGAAGGCCACGGCCGACACGGGCGGCGGCACGACCTCGGGTGGCGTCATGACGCCCCCGGGCGGATCCGGGTACTGAACCCCTACCCCGCCCGGTGCACCACCGCGTCGCACAGCTCCTCCAGAGCCGACTTCGCGTAGCACTCCGGCAGGGGCGCCAGCGTGGTGCGGGCCTCCTCCGCGTACCGCACGGTGTCCCTGCGGGCCTGCTCAAGGGCAGGGTGCACCCGCAGGCGGCGCAGCGTCTCGGCGTGCCGGGCGTCGTCCGTCAGGTCGCCGTCGAGCAGTTCAACGAGCTCCAGGTCCTCCGGACGGCCGTACTGGGCGGCCTGCGCCCGCAGGTGCAGGACCGGCAGCGTCGGAATGCCCTCGCGCAGGTCCGTGCCGGGGGTCTTGCCGGACTCGTGCGAGTCGCTGGCGATGTCCAGGACGTCGTCGGCCAGCTGGAACGCGGTGCCGAGCCGCTCGCCGTACTGGGTGAGGATGTCCACGACCGACTCGTCGGCGCCCGACATCATCGCGCCGAACCGGCCCGAGACGGCGACCAGCGAGCCGGTCTTGCCCGCGAGCACGTCGAGGTAGTGGTCCACCGGGTCGCGGCCGTCGCGCGGACCCGCGGTCTCCAGGATCTGGCCGGTGACCAGCCGTTCGAACGCCTCGGCCTGGATGCGCACGGCCTCCGGGCCCAGGTCGGCCAGTATGTGCGAGGCGCGGGCGAACAGGAAGTCGCCGGTGAGGACCGCGACCGAGTTGCCCCAGCGGACGTTGGCGCTGGGCACCCCGCGCCGCACCTCGGCCTCGTCCATGACGTCGTCGTGGTACAGCGTCGCCAGATGCGTCAGCTCGACCACCACCGCCGAGGGCACGACACCCGGCGCGTAGGGGTCGCCGAACTGCGCGGCGAGCATCACGAGCAGCGGCCGGAAGCGTTTGCCGCCCGCGCGCACCAGGTGCTGCGCGGCCTCCGTGATGAAGGGGACCTCGCTCTTGGTGGCGTCGAGCAGGCCCGCCTCGACTGCCGCCAATCCGGTCTGGACATCGGCTTCAAGAGCCTGGTCCCGCACGCTCAGCCCGAACGGCCCGACGACGGTCACGAGGGGTACTCCTGTCTGCTGACGATCACACGGATTGTCGATGTGTCGCTGCCTTCACTCAAGTCAGCGTATCCGGTCGCTGTTCGATCACCGCTGGCGCCTTCCCGTCACCCCTCGCGCACAGCCCGATGGACCCCGGTATGTTCGTGATCGGCTCATACGATCAGGAGTGGACCTTTTGTCCGGACCGACCACCGACACCGTGCCCGACACCGGCACCCTGTATCCCGTCCACTGAGGTCCTGCGAGGCTGCCATGCGGATCAGAACCGACTTCCCGTACGAGACCACCCGCGTGGACGGTCGCATTCCGCTCCCCGACGGGACGCTGCTCTACGTACGGACCTGGCGCCCGGTGACCGACGAGCCGGTGCCGGCGCTGCTCGAATATGGGCCGTACCGGCTCACCGACGGGACCGCGCCGAGCGACTGGCAGCGCCATCCCTGGTACGCGGGGCACGGCTACGCCTCCGTGCGCGTCGATGTGCGCGGACACGGCAACAGCGAGGGCGTGCCGGGCGACGCGCACGACGCGCGGGAGCTGGCGGACGGGGTCGCGGTCGTCGAGTGGCTCGCCGCGCAGCCCTGGTGCGACGGCAAGGTCGGCATGTTCGGGATCTCCTGGGGCGGCTTCGACTCCCTCCGGATCGCGGCCCTCTCACCCGAGCCGCTCAAGGCGGTCGTCACGGTCTGCGCGTCGGACGACCGCTATGACAACGACGGGCACTACCTGGGAGGTTCCGTCCTCGCCGTGGACATGCACGCCCGGGCGGCGACGATGCTGGCGTTCACGGCGCGCCCGCCGGACCCGGCGTACGTCGGCGACCGGTGGCGGGACATGTGGCTGACGCGCCTGGAGTCCCTGCGGCCGTACGTCCACACATGGCTGGCGCACCAGACCCGCGACGACTACTGGAGGCACGGCGGCGTCCGCGAGGACTACGGGGCGATCGGCGCGGCCGTCCTCGCGGTGGGCGGCTGGCACGACCCGTACCGGGACAGCGTGCTGCGCCTGGTGGAGCACCTGCCCGCCGACCGGGTGCGCGGGCTGATCGGGCCGTGGTCGCACCAGTACCCGGACCGGGGGCTGCCGCCGGGCCCGGCCATCGGCTTCCTCCAGGAGACCCTGCGCTGGTGGGACCACTGGCTCAAGGGCGCGGACAGCGGCGTCATGGACGAGCCGCTGCTGCGCTCCTGGATCAGCGAGTCGCACCGGCCCGCCACGGTGTACGAGGAGCTGCCCGGGCGCTGGGTCGGCGACCCGGCGTGGCCCTCGCCGCACGTCACCCCCGTCCCGTACGCGCTCGGCGGCGCCCCGGTCCGGGTCGACTCGCCGCAGCACACCGGCCTGGACGCGGGCCGCTTCCGCCCGCTCGGCAGCGACGGCGACCTGCCGCCGGACCAGCGCGCCGAGGACGCGCACTCGGCGGCGTTCGACTTCCCGGTGCCGGACGACGGGCCGCCGCTGGAGATCCTCGGGCGCCCGGGGGTGACGCTGCGGCTGCGTATGGACGTGCCGTTCGGGCAGGCGGTGGCACGGCTCTGCGACGTGGCGCCGGACGGCTCGTCCACGCTGGTCACGCGGGGCGCGCTCAATCTGTCCGCGCGCGAGGGCCGGGACCGGGCGGACGCGTGGCCGCTGGGCGCCACCCAGGACGTGACGTTTCTCCTCAACGGCATCGGCCACAGCTTCCCGCCGGGCCACCGCGTCCGCCTCGCGGTCTCCTCGGCGTACTGGCCGTGGATCTGGCCGCAGGCCGACTCGGTGGGCTTCACGCTCGCGCCCGAGGGCAGTTCGCTGACCCTGCCGGTACGGGAGCGGACGGCCGACGCGATCGCCTTCGAGGAGCCCGAGCAGTCGGCGCCGCTCGGCGTGGCCTCCCCCGAGCCGCTGGACGAGCCCCGACCGGAGCGGCTGGTCGTGCGCGATGTCGCCAAGGGCGAGTGGCGCCTTGAGGTGGACCCGCGCCACGGCGGTACGCGGGTCCACCCCGACGGCCTGGAGTGCACCGAGGACGCCCTGGAGACGTACACGATCGACGAGTCGGACCCGCTGTCCGCGCGCACCCGCTCGGACTGGACGATCCGGCTGCACCGGCCGGAGCCGGCCTGGGACGTCACCATCACCTCGCGGTCCGAGATCGCCTGCGACGCGGCGGACTTCCTCACCTCGGACGAGGTGATCTGCCGGGACGGCGGGGAGGTCGTCTTCCACCGGACGTGGGAGAAGCGCATCCCCCGGACGGCGGGCTGACGCCCCCTTCGGAGCCTGTTCTCAGCCGCCCGCCGCCACCGACGCCGCGAGCCGGGGCGAGGCGTACCCGGTCCCGCACACGAACCGCATCACCGGCCCGAACGACGACGCGGCCGGCAGACCCGTGAAGTACAGGCCGGGCACGGTCGACCGGTACCCCGCGTCCAGGACCGGCGCGCCCCGCGAGGTGGCGAGCCGGGTGCGCAGGCCCGGGCCGAGGTAGTCGAGGGCGGCCACGTCCATGCGGTAGCCGGTCGCGGCCAGCACATGGTCGGCGGCCAGTTCGCGCTGGGCGCCGGTGCCGCCGCTCAACGTCAGGACCGGGCGGCCGGACTCGACGCGCGCGCGGACCACTCGGCGCCCGTCGGTCACCGCGACCCGGCCGGTGAACCGGTCGCGCAGCCACCACGCGCCCAGCGGGCCCAGCACCCTGCGTACCAGATAGTGCCGGGCGGGCGCGGGCAGCCGGCGGAAATGGGTGGCGTGGTACGAGAACGCGTACAGCGACCAGGCGCGCCCGAACGGCGAGTCGGGGCTGAGCCGGGGCTGCCGGTCGGGGGCGGCGCCGAAGCGGACGGCGCCGGTCCGACGCGCCACGATCCGTACGCTCGCGCCCGCCTCCGCCATCAGCACCGCGCTCTCGATGGCCGACTGGCCCGCGCCGACGACCAGCACCTCGCGCCCGGCGAAGCGGGAGAGGTCGGCGTGCTGCGAGGCGTGCGAGACCGGGCCGGTCGCCGAGGGGCCGTCGGGGACCGCGGCCGCCAGCTCGCGGGGCATCCGGGCGAGCCCGTCGAGGCCGGTCGCGACCACCACCGCGCGCGCCTCGAAGGCCTCGCCGGAGTCCAGCTTCAGCTCGAAGTGGCCCGCCCGGGTGCGGTCCACGGAGACCACCCGTACGTCCTCCAGGTCCGGCAGCAGCTTCTCGGCGAACCACTGCCCGTACGCAGCGAAGTCCTCCACCGGGATGAGGTCCCAGTCGGACTCGTAGCGCCGGATCCCGGTGTCGGCGCAGAAGTCGACCAGGGTGTGGCCGCGTTGGGGCGCGTCGATGCTGGACGCGGACGGTGTCGACTTGAGGACCATGCCCGCGGGCATGTGCGCGCGCCAGCTCACCATGGGCGAGCCGAAGACGCGGACCGGGAGGCCGCGTCCGCGCAGATGCGCGGCGGTGGACAGACCGTAGGGCCCCGCCCCGATGACAGCTACCGGACGAATCACGTGAAGGTCCCCTCCCCAGGGTGGTGCGCACAGGTGCTGGCGGCGCTGGTGGTGCCTGCCGCGCCGGTCCCGCCCGGCTACTCGGCCATCGCCCGACGGGAGCCGCGCCACAGCTGGTACAGGTGCTCGGCCCCCGGTCGTACGAAGCGGGCGAGCATGGTGAAGAACGGCCTCGGGTCGTCCCGGGCGAGCCACGCCAGCTCGGTGCCACGGGGGCGCGCGGGCGCGTGCGGGGTGGTGTAGCCGCTGCGCCGGTAGGCCAGGAGGGCGGGCAGGTCGATGTTCTCCACGACATAGCGGCGCCCGGCCCGCTGCTCGCCTTCGGGCACCGCGCGGCCGGTGAGGTGCAGATGCTGGGCGCGCACGACGTCGACGCCCGCCTCGTTCTCGAAGAGGCGGAACTGGGCGCCCATCCGCGGGTTGAAGTCGAGCATTTTGTACTGGCCGTCGCGCCGGTCGAAGCGCAGGTCGAGGTCGGCGATCCCGCTGAAGCCGATCCGCTTCACGAACTGCTCGGCCAGCTGGGCCAGTTCGGGGTTGTCGACGGCGTACGCGGTGGCGGTCATCCCGGCATGCGGCGGCCAGGAGCGGACCTTGACGCCGGTGAACAGCGCGAGCGGCGCCGCGTTCTCGTCGAAGTAGGCGTGGACGATCCAGTCCTCGGCGTCCTCGCGCGGCAGGTACTCCTGGAGGATCACGCCCGGCCGCTCGCCCCATGCGCGGGCGAGGGCGAGCAGGTGCGCGGGGCTCTCGACGCGGGTGGTGCCGCGCACCGCGGGCCGCTCGCGCCGCACGAACGCCTCGCGGTTCTTGGCGACCAGCGGGAAGCGGGCGTGCCGGGCGAAGTCCTCGACGTCGTCGTAGCTGTCGGGGAAGGCGGCCGCGGGCGAGGGCACCCCGTGCTCGACGCACAGCTCGTGCAGCCCGCGCTTGCTGGCGAGCCTGCGGGGCAATTCCGGTGCCACCGGCGGGAAGAGGAAGTACCCGTCGAGCTCCTTCCGGTGCTCGGCGACCAGCACCGCCGCCTCCTCGTCGGTCGGCACGAGGACGGCCGGGCGGCCGATCCGGCGGCCGATCCGCAGCAGCCCGTCGACCAGGGCGTCCGGGTCCTCGCGGCCGGTGGTGGGCCAGGCGAAGGCGTGGCGCAGATAGCGCGAGTGGGCCGCGGGGGTCCAGTGGTCCTCGGTGATCGCGTACATCGGCACGCCGAGCCTGCCGAGGCTGCGGATGGCGCCGACGCCGCCGTGGTGGAGCGGGTAGTTCCCGATCTTCACGATCAGTGCGGGCACGGTCCGGTCGGCCGTGAACAGGGCGTTGCTGCGCGACACCAGTCCCCCCCAGGGACGCACGGCCCCCTCGCCGTGTTCGTGTCCCGGCAAGGACGGTAAGGGCGGAATCGCCCCTTCCGGAGACGGAGTTTCCGGACATTACGAACTCTTTAGACACTGCCTACGCAACCATCGCCGACGTAACGTGTCCTCCACACCCGTGGAAAGCGAGGCAGGCACAGATGTCCGAGCAGAGCCCGCTCGACCTGGCCGAGGGCGACCCCTTCGGCCCGCACAACCTTCCGTACGGCGTCTTCTCCACGCCCGACGCGCCCGAGCACCGCCGCGTCGGCGTCCGCATCGGCGATCACGTCCTGGACGCGGGGGCCGCCGCGCACGCACTCGGCTCCCCGTACGCGGCGCTGCTGGCCAGGCCCACGCTGAACCCGCTGCTCGCGGCCGGGCGCACGGCGTGGCGCGATGTGCGGCGCGCGCTCACCGCGTGGGTGACGGTCCCCGCGCACCGGCCCGACATAGAGCCCCTGCTGCACCCGCTGGACACGGTCACCCTGCATCTGCCGTACGAGGTCGCGGACTACGTCGACTTCTACGCGAGCGAGCACCACGCCACCAACGTGGGCCGGATCTTCCGGCCGGACGGGGACGCGCTCACCCCCAACTGGAAGCACCTGCCGATCGGTTACCACGGCCGGTCCGGCACGATCGTGGTCTCCGGTACGGATGTGGCGCGCCCGCACGGGCAGCGCAAGGCGCCCACCGACCCGGCGCCGGTGTTCGGCCCCTCGGTGAAGCTGGACATCGAGGCGGAGGTGGGCTTCGTGGTGGGCACCCCGTCCGCCCTCGGCCGGCCGGTGGACCTGGCGTCCTTCGAGGACCACGTCTTCGGTCTGTTCCTGCTGAACGACTGGTCGGCGCGGGACATCCAGGCGTGGGAGTACGTCCCGCTCGGCCCGTTCTTGGGCAAGTCCTTCGCCACGTCGGTCTCGGCGTGGGTCACCCCGCTGGAGGCGCTGACGGCCGCCCGGGTGGCGCCGCCGGAGCGGGACTTCCCGCTGCTGCCCTACCTCGACGACGCGGACGCCGAGGTGCCGGGCGGCTTCGACATCCGTATCGCCGTCGCGCTCAACGGCCAGCTGGTGGCCGAGCCGCCGTTCGCGGGCATGTACTGGACGGCCGCCCAGCAGCTCGCCCATATGACGGTGAACGGCGCGTCGCTGCGGACGGGCGACGTGTACGGCTCGGGCACCGTGAGCGGCCCCGAGCGCGACCAGCGCGGCTCCTTCCTGGAGCTGACCTGGAACGGTACGGAGCCGATGGAACTGCCCACCGGCAAGCGCACGTTCCTGGAGGACGGCGACGTCGTCACGATGACCGCGTGGGCCCCGGGCCCGGACGGCGTCCGGGTGGGGCTCGGCGAGGTCACGGGACGGATCGTGGAGGCGTAACGGGTGCGCCGGGGGGGCGCCGACGGCTCGTGGAGGGGAGGGCCGGTGAGGCCCGCGGGGGCGCCGCCGGCGCCCCCGGCTACTCCTGCTCCCCCATCAGCACCTCCAGCACGCCCTCCCCGTACGTCGCGAGCTTCTTCTCGCCCACTCCGGCGATCGTGCCCAGCTCCTCCACCGAGCCGGGGCGGGCGACTGCGATCTCCCGCAGGGTCGCGTCGTGGAAGATCACATACGCCGGAACGCCCTGCTCGCGGGCCTGCGCGGCCCGCCAGGCGCGCAGCGCCTCGAAGAGCGGGGCCGCCTCCTGCGGGAAGTCGGCCGGGGCCGCCTTCGCCTTGGCCGCGGCCCGTGCGCGGGGCGCGCGCTCCGGCTTCGCCGGTTCCGAGCGCAGCCTGACCTCGCGCTGGCGCCCGAGGACCTCGCCGCTGGTCTCCGTCAAGACCAGCGTCCCGTACTCACCCTCCACCGCCAGCAGGCCCTGGGCGAGCAACTGCCGCACCACGCCCCGCCACTGCGCCTCGGAGAGCTCCTCGCCGATGCCGAACACCGACAGCCCGTCGTGGTCGAACTGGATCACCTTGGCCGTCTTGCGGCCGAGCAGGATGTCGATGATCTGGCCCGCGCCGAACTTCTGGCGGCGCTCCCGCTCCAGCCGGACGACCGTGGACAGCACCTTCTGCGCGGCCACCGTGCCGTCCCAGGTCTCGGGCGGGTTCAGACACGTGTCGCAGTTGCCGCAGTTCTCGGCCGTGGCCTCCTGGCCGAAGTAGCCCAGCAGCTGGGCGCGGCGGCACCCGGCCGTCTCACAGAGCGCCAGCATCGAGTCCAGGTGCGCGGCCGCCCGGCGCCGGAACGCCTCGTCGCCCTCGCCGCCCTGGATCATCTTGCGCTGCTGGACCACGTCCTGCAGGCCGTAGGCCATCCACGCCGTGGACGGCAGGCCGTCGCGGCCCGCGCGGCCCGTCTCCTGGTAGTAGCCCTCGACCGACTTGGGCAGGTCCAGATGGGCCACGAACCGCACGTCGGGCTTGTCGATGCCCATGCCGAACGCGATGGTCGCCACCACGACCAGACCGTCCTCCCGCAGGAAGCGGGACTGGTGCCGCGCGCGCGTGCCCGCGTCGAGCCCCGCGTGGTACGGCACCGCCGCCACGCCGTTGTCGCTCAGATACTGCGCGGTCTTCTCCACGGAGGCGCGCGAGAGGCAGTAGACGATGCCCGCGTCCCCGTCGTGCTCGTCCTTCAGGAAGGTCAGGAGCTGCTTCTTGGGGTCGTTCTTCGGCACGATCCGGTACTGGATGTTCGGCCGGTCGAAGCTCGCCTCGAAGTGGCGCGCCTTCGGCATCACCAGGCGGTCGGTGATCTCCCGGTGGGTGACCCGCGTCGCCGTCGCCGTCAGCGCGATGCGCGGCACGTCCGGCCAGCGCTCGCCCAGCATGGAGAGCGCCAGGTAGTCCGGGCGGAAGTCGTGGCCCCACTGCGCCACGCAGTGCGCCTCGTCGATGGCGAAGACGGAGATCTTGGCCCGGGAGAGCAGATCGAGCGTGGCCTCCACGCGCAGCCGCTCCGGGGCCAGATAGAGCAGGTCGAGCTCGCCCGCGAGGAGCTCCGCCTCCACCGTGCGGCGCTCGTCGAAGTCCTGCGTGGAGTTGATGAACCCGGCCCGCACGCCGAGCGCCCGCAGCGCGTCCACCTGGTCCTGCATCAGGGCGATCAGCGGGGAGACGACCACACCCGTACCGGGTCTGACGATGGCCGGGATCTGGTAGCAGAGCGACTTTCCGGCGCCCGTCGGCATGAGCACCACGGCGTCGCCGCCGGCCACCACGTGCTCGATGACCGCGCCCTGGTCGCCGCGGAAGCTCTCGTAGCCGAAGACGCGGTTCAGCGTCCGCAGCGCCTCGCTCTCGACCGCCGCGCCCTTCTCGTCCGTCCCGATCATCACTGCGTCCCCGCCCGTCGTCCTCGTAACTCCGCCACCCCTGCCACGATAGGGGCCCGGGCCGACACCCCCCGCCGAAGTCCGGCCAAATCCCCCTCGCGCGGACACGAAACCGCAGGTCAGAGGGGCTAAAAAGTTATCCACAGGGGGTGGGATGCGCCGGGCCCCGGCACGACATGCGTGCCGGGGCCCGGTGTATCTCAGGGGCGCGGGGAACCGCGCGACCGGCCACGGACGAGCCGCGGCCGAGATCCGCACCCCGCGGAGCGTCAGCGCACGAACACCCCCGCCTGACCGGCCAGATCCAGGAAGTACTGCGGCGCCACACCGAGCATGAGCGTCACGGCGACACCCACGCCGATCGCCGTCATCGTCAGCGGCGACGGAACCGCCACGGTCGGCCCGTCCGCCTTCGGCTCGCTGAAGAACATCAGCACGATCACCCGGATGTAGAAGAACGCGGCGATCGCCGACGAGATCACACCCACCACGACCAGCGGCCCCGCGCCCCCCTCCGCCGCCGCCTTGAACACGGCGAACTTCCCGGTGAAGCCGGAGGTCAGCGGGATGCCCGCGAAGGCGAGCAGGAAGACCGCGAACACCGCCGCCACCAGTGGCGAGCGGCGGCCGAGCCCGGCCCACTTGGACAGGTGCGTCGCCTCGCCGCCCGCGTCGCGCACCAGCGTGACGACCGCGAACGCCCCGATCGTCACGAACGAGTACGCGCCCAGGTAGAACAGCACCGACGAGATGCCGTCCGCGTTGGTGGCGATGACACCCGCCAGGATGAACCCGGCGTGCGCGATCGACGAGTACGCGAGGAGCCGCTTGATGTCGGTCTGGGTGATCGCGACGATCGCGCCGCCCACCATCGTGACGATGGCGACGCCCCACATCACCGGCCGCCAGTCCCACCGCATCCCGGGCAGCACCACATAGAGCAGCCGCAGCAGCGCGCCGAAGGCCGCGACCTTGGTGGCGGCCGCCATGAAGCCGGTGACCGGGGTGGGCGCGCCCTGGTAGACGTCGGGCGTCCACATGTGGAACGGCACCGCGCCGACCTTGAACAGCAGCCCCATCAGCAGCATCGCGCCGCCGATCAGCAGCAGCGCGTCGTTGCCCATCGTGCCCGCGAGCGCCGGGTCCACGGTCTGGACCGTGCCGTCGACGACGTCCGCGATGGTCGCGTACTGGACCGAGCCCGCGTAGCCGTACAGGAGGGCGATGCCGAACAGCAGGAACGCCGACGAGAAGGCGCCGAGCAGGAAGTACTTCACCGCCGCTTCCTGCGACATCAGCCGCTTGCGGCGGGCCAGCGCGCACAGCAGGTACAGCGGCAGGGAGAAGACCTCCAGCGCCACGAAGAGCGTCAGGAGGTCGTTGGCCGCCGGGAACACCAGCATCCCGGAGACCGCGAAGAGCGCCAGCGGGAAGACCTCAGTGGTCGTGAAACCGGCCTTGACCGCGGCCTGCTCGCTGTCGCTGCCCGGTACGGACGCGGCCTGCGCGGCGAACGAGTCGACCCGGTTGCCGTGCGCCTCGGGGTCGAGGCGGCGCTCGGCGAAGGTGAAGATCGCGACGATCGAGGCGAGGAGAATGGTCCCCTGGAGGAAGAGCGCCGGGCCGTCGACGGCCACCGCGCCCATCGCCGCGATGTGCGCCTTCGTCGTGCCGTATCCGTCGGCCGCGAGGGCGACCACCGCGGCGAAGGCGGCGGCGAGCGCGATCACGGAGAGGAACACCTGGGCGTAGTAGCGGCTCCTGCGCGGGACGAACGCCTCGATCAGCACGCCCACCACCGCCGCACCGACCACGATCAGCGTGGGCGCCAGCTGCGCGTACTCGATGTGCGGCGCCGGGATCTTGTCCACCTTGCCGTCGGCCGCCGTCGTCCACAGGCTGTGGACAGCTGTTGCTGTGCTCACTGGGCCGCCTCCACCACGGGCTTGGGGTCCTTCTTGTGTACGTCGGACATGGTGTGCTGCACCGCCGGGTTGACGATGTCGGTCAGCGGCTTCGGGTAGACCCCCAGGAAGACCAGGATCGCGATCAGCGGGGCGACCACCAGGAGCTCGCGGACCTTGAGGTCCGGCATGCCCTGCACCTCGGCCTTGACCGGGCCGGTCATCGTCCGCTGGTAGAGCACCAGCACGTACAGCGCGGCCAGCACGATGCCCAGCGTGGCGATCACGCCGATCGCCGGATAGCGGCTGAACGTGCCCACCAGGACCAGGAACTCACTGACGAACGGCGCGAGTCCGGGCAGCGAGAGGGTCGCCAGGCCGCCCACCAGGAACGTGCCCGCGAGCAGCGGGGCCACCTTCTGCACCCCGCCGTAGTCCGCGATCAGACGCGAGCCGCGGCGCGAGATCAGGAAGCCGGCCACCAGCATCAGCGCGGCCGTCGAGATCCCGTGGTTGACCATGTACAGCGTGGCGCCGGACTGGCCCTGGGTGGTCATCGCGAAGATGCCCATGACGATGAAGCCGAAGTGCGAGATCGACGCGTACGCCACCAGGCGCTTGATGTCCCGCTGGCCGACCGCGAGCAGCGCCCCGTAGATGATGCTGATCACCGCGAGCACCAGGATCACCGGGGTGGCCCACTTGGAGGCCTCCGGGAAGAGCTGGAGGCAGAAGCGGAGCATCGCGAAGGTGCCGACCTTGTCGACAACCGCCGTGATCAGCACGGCGACCGGGGCCGTGGCCTCGCCCATCGCGTTCGGCAGCCAGGTGTGCAGCGGCCAGAGCGGGGCCTTCACCGCGAAGGCGAAGAAGAAGCCGAGGAACAGCAGCCGCTCGGTGTTGGTCGCCATGTCCAGCGAGCCGTTCGCGCGCGCCGCCGCGATCTCGTCCAGCGAGAACGTCCCGGCCACCACGTACAGCCCGATCACCGCGGCCAGCATCAGCAGACCGCCGACCAGGTTGTAGAGCAGGAACTTGACCGCCGCGTACGACCGCTGGGTGGCCGCCGCCTCGTCCCCGTGCTCGTGCGCCCGGTCGCCGAAGCCGCCGATGAGGAAGTACATCGGGATCAGCATGGCTTCGAACAGGATGTAGAAGAGGAAGACGTCGGTGGCCTCGAAGGAGAGCACCACCATCGCCTCGACGGCGAGGATCAGGGCGAAGAAGCCCTGGGTGGGCCGCCAGCGGCTGCTGTGCGTCTCCAGGGGGTCGGCGTCGTGCCAGCCCGCGACGATGATGAACGGGATCAGCAGCGCGGTGAGCGCGATGAGCGCCACCCCGATGCCGTCCACACCCAGTTCGTAGCGGACGCCGAAGTCCTTGATCCAGGCGTGCGACTCCGTCAACTGGTAGCGGTCGCCGCCCGGTTCGAACCGTACGAGCTGGACCGCGCTCAGCACCAACGTGCCCAGCGAGACCAGCAGCGCCAGCCACTTGGCGGCGGTCCGCCGCTCGGCCGGGACGGCGGCGGTGGCGATCGCGCCGACCGCCGGGAGCGCCGCCGTCGCGGTAAGGAGGGGGAACGACATGCCTTACACCGCCCTCATCAGCAGGGTGGCGGCGATGAGCACCGCCGCACCTCCGAACATCGAGACCGCGTACGAACGGGCGAAGCCGTTCTGCAGCTTGCGCAGTCGGCCGGAGAGCCCGCCGAACCCCGCCGCGGTGCCGTTGACCACTCCGTCGACCAGGGTGTGGTCGACGTACACCAGCGAGCGGGTGAGGTGCTCGCCGCCGCGGACCAGGACCACGTGGTTGAAGTCGTCCTGGAGCAGGTCGCGGCGGGCGGCCCGGGTGAGCAGCGAGCCGCGCGGGGCGACGACCGGGACCGGCTTGCGGCCGTACTGCATCCAGGCGAGGCCGACGCCGAGCAGCAGCACCACGACGGTGGCCGCCGTGACGGCTCCCGCGCTCACCGGCGAGTCGCCGTGCGAGAAGCTCGTGACCGGCTCCAGCCACTTCACGAACGACTCGTTGATGCTGAACAGACCGCCCGCCAGGACCGAGCCGAAGGCCAGGACGATCATCGGGATCGTCATGGTGCCGGGCGACTCGTGCGGGTGCGGCTCGGCGTGCTCGCCGCGGTGCTCGGCGGCCGGCTCCACGCTGGGCTCGGCCGGCGACGGGGTCGGGGCGTTGCGCCAGCGCTCCTCTCCGAAGAACGTCATCAGCATCACGCGCGTCATGTAGTACGCCGTGATGGCCGCGCCGAGCAGGGTGACCGCGCCGAGGATCCAGCCCTCGGTGCCGCCCTTGGCGAACGCCGCCTCGATGATCTTGTCCTTGGACCAGAAGCCGGACAGGCCCGGGAAGCCGATGATGGCGAGGTAGCCGAGGCCGAAGGTGGCGAAGGTGACCGGCATGTACTTGCGCAGACCGCCGTACTTGCGCATGTCGACCTCGTCGTTCATCCCGTGCATCACGGAACCGGCGCCGAGGAAGAGCCCGGCCTTGAAGAAGCCGTGGGTGACCAGGTGCATGATCGCGAAGGCGTAGCCGATGGGGCCGAGGCCGGTGGCCAGGATCATGTAGCCGATCTGCGACATGGTCGAGCCCGCGAGGGCCTTCTTGATGTCGTCCTTCGCGCAACCGACGATCGCACCGAAGAGCAGCGTGACCGCGCCGACGATCACCACCACCGTCTGGACGTCCTGCACCTGGTTGAAGATGGCGCCGGAGCGGGTGATCAGGTACACGCCCGCGGTCACCATCGTCGCCGCGTGGATCAGGGCCGAGACCGGGGTCGGGCCCTCCATCGCGTCCCCGAGCCAGGACTGCAGCGGGACCTGGGCCGACTTGCCGCAGGCCGCGAGCAGCAGCATCAGGCCGACCGTGGTGTTGCGGCCCCAGCCGGTCTCGCCCACCTGGTTGAAGACCGTCGAGAAGGCGAACGAGCCCCAGGTGGTGAACATGACCATGATGGCGATGGACAGGCCCATGTCGCCGACCCGGTTGACCAGGAACGCCTTCTTGGCCGCGGTCGCCGCGCTGGGCTTGTGCTGCCAGAAGCCGATGAGCAGGTAGGACGCCAGACCGACGCCCTCCCAGCCGACGTACAGGAGCAGGTAGTTGTCGGCGAGGACCAGCAGCAGCATCGCCGCCAGGAACAGGTTGAGGTAGCCGAAGAAGCGGCGGCGGTTCTCGTCGTGCTCCATGTAGCCGATCGAGTAGATGTGGATCAGCGTGCCCACACCGGTGATCAGCAGGACGAAGGTCATCGACAACTGGTCGAGCTGGAAGCCGACGTCGGCCTGGAAGCCCTCCACCGGGACCCAGCTGAACAGGTGCTTGTGCACCGCCCTGTTGTCGGCCGAGCGGCCCAGCATGTCGGCGAAGAGCGCCGCACCGAGGCCGAAGGACACGGCCGCGAGCAGCGTGCCCAGCCAGTGTCCGACGGCGTCGAGCCGCCGTCCGCCGCACAGCAGGACGGCCGCTCCGAGCAGAGGCGCCGCGATGAGCAGCGCAATCAGGTTCTCCACGATTCAGCGACCCCTCAGAGCTTCATCAGGCTGGCGTCGTCGACCGAGGCCGAGTGGCGGGAACGGAAGAGCGACACGATGATCGCGAGCCCGACGACGACCTCCGCGGCGGCGACGACCATCGTGAAGAAGGCGATGATCTGGCCGTCGAGGTTGCCGTGCATCCGGGAGAAGACCACGAACGCGAGGTTGCAGGCGTTGAGCATCAGCTCGACGCACATGAAGACCACGATCGCGTTCCGCCTGATGAGCACACCGGCCGCGCCGATGGTGAACAACAGGGCGGACAGATACAGGTAGTTGACGGGGTTCACTTCGCGGCCTCCTCTTCACGGCCGAGCCGCTCGGTGGAGCGCTGCTCCAGCGCCTTCAGGTCGGACAGCGCCTCGCTGGACACGTCGCGGATCTGGCCCCGGCCGCGCAGCGTCTGGTTGACGGTGAGCTCGGACGGTGTGCCGTCGGGCAGCAGGCCCGCGATGTCCACCGCGTTGTGCCGGGCGTAGACACCCGGGGCGGGCAGCGGCGGCAGGTGCTTGCCGTCGCTCACGCGCTGCTCGGAGAGCTCGCGCTGGGTCTTGGCGCGCTCGGTGCGCTCGCGGTGCGTGAGCACCATCGCGCCGATCGCCGAGGTGATCAGCAGGGCGCCGGTGATTTCGAAGGCGAGCACGTACTTGGTGAAGATGAGGGCGGCCAGGCCCTCCACGTTCCCCCCCGCGTTGGCCTGCTTCAGTCCGTCGAAGTGCTTCAGGGAGGCGTTGGCGATGCCCGCGATGAGGAGCACCCCGAAGCCGATCCCGCAGACCGCGGCCCAGACGCGCTGACCCTTGATGGTCTCCTTCAGCGAGTCGGCGGCGGTGACACCGACCAGCATCACCACGAAGAGGAAGAGCATCATGATCGCGCCGGTGTAGACGACGACCTGGACGATCCCCAGGAAGTACGCCCCGTTGGCCAGGTAGAAGACCGCCAGGATGATCATGGTCCCGGCCAGGCACAGCGCACTGTGCACGGCCTTCTTCATCAGTACGGTGCACAGCGCGCCGATGACGGCGACGGTGCCCAGCACCCAGAACTGGAACGCCTCCCCGGTGGAGGTCGTCGTGGCGGAGACGGCGAGCTGCATCACGCGTCCACCTCCTCGGGCTGTTCTCCGTCGGCCGGCTGCTCGCCCTTGGAGACGGCGACCTGGCGGACCGTGCCGGGCGCGGCCTCGGTGACCAGGCCCCGGTAGTAGTCGCCCTCGGTCATGCCCGGGTAGATCGCGTGCGGCGAGTCGACCATGCCCTCTTCGAGCCCGGCGAGCAGCTGCTCCTTGGTGTAGATCAGGTTCGCGCGGCTGCTGTCGGCCAGTTCGAACTCGTTGGTCATCGTCAGCGCGCGCGTGGGACACGCCTCGATGCACAGCCCGCACAGGATGCAGCGGGCGTAGTTGATCTGGTAGACGATTCCGTACCGCTCGCCCGGCGAGTAGCGCTCCTCGTCCGTGTTGTCCGCGCCCTCCACATAGATCGCGTCGGCCGGGCAGGCCCAGGCGCACAGCTCGCAGCCGACGCACTTCTCCAGGCCGTCCGGGTGCCGGTTGAGCTGGTGGCGCCCGTGGAAGCGGGGGGCCGTGGTCTTCTGCTGCTCCGGATACTGCTCGGTCAGCCGCTTCTTGAACATGGCCTTGAAGGTCACGCCGAAGCCGGCCACGGGGTTCAGGAACTTCCCCTCGGACGACTCCGCCGAGCCCGCGGGCTCCGCCGGTTCCGATGACTCAGACACCCTCGTCCTCCCTTCCGTCACGGTCACTCTCAGTATCGGACCCACCACTGACAACCAACTCCCGCTCCTGCCTGGGGCGTCGGCGTGGCACCGGCGGAAGGGTCTGTCCGGGCAGCGGCGGCACCGGGAACCCGCCCGCCATCGGGTCGAAGGCGGGCGGCCCGTCCTCGGCCGCCGACTCCTCCTTGCGGCCCCGGAACACGTCCGCGACCAGCGAGATCAGCAGGACCGCGACGACCGCGCCCCCGACGTACAGCACGATCTTGGAGAAGTCGTGGCCGTCGTTGCGCAGCGCGCGCACGGTCGCCACCAGCATCAGCCAGACGACCGAGACGGGGATGAGGACCTTCCAGCCGAGCTTCATCAGCTGGTCGTAGCGGACGCGGGGCAGCGTGCCGCGCAGCCAGATGAAGAAGAACAGCAGCAGCTGGACCTTGATGACGAACCAGAGCATCGGCCACCAGCCGTGGTTGGCGCCCTCCCAGAAGGTGGACACGGGCCACGGGGCCCGCCAGCCGCCCAGGAAGAGGGTGGTCGACACCGCCGAGACGGTGACCATGTTGACGTACTCGGCCAGCATGAACAGCGCGAACTTGATCGACGAGTACTCGGTGTTGAAGCCACCGACCAGGTCGCCCTCGGACTCGGGCATGTCGAAGGGGGCGCGGTTGGTCTCGCCCACCATCGTGACCACGTAGATGATGAAGGAGACCGGCAGCAGCACGATGTACCAGCGGTCGTGCTGCTGGGCGACGATCTCCGAGGTCGACATCGACCCCGAGTAGAGGAAGACCGAGGCGAACGCGGCGCCCATCGCGATCTCGTACGAGATCATCTGCGCGCACGAGCGGAGCCCGCCGAGCAGCGGGTACGTGGAGCCGGAGGACCAGCCCGCGAGCACGATCCCGTAGATGCCGACCGAGGCGCACGCGAGGATGTAGAGCATCGCGATCGGCAGGTCGGTGAGCTGCATCGTGGTGCGGTGGCCGAAGATCGAGACCTCGTTGCCGGACGGCCCGAACGGGATCACGGCGATCGCCATGAAGGCCGGGATCGCGGCGACGATCGGGGCCAGGACGTAGACCACCTTGTCGGCCCGCTTGACGATGACGTCTTCCTTCAGCATCAGTTTGATGCCGTCGGCGAGGGACTGGAGCATCCCCCAGGGGCCGTGCCGGTTGGGCCCGATGCGCAGCTGCATCCAGGCGACGACCTTGCGTTCCCAGACGATCGAGAACAGCACGGTCACCATCAGGAAAGCGAAGCAGAACACGGCCTTGAGGGCGATGAGCCACCAGGGGTCGCGGCCGAACAGGGAGAGGTCCTCGGCCGCGAGGAAGGTCGGGGTCACGCTCGCACCTCCGGTACGTGGACGGCGGCGCCCGGTGCCGCGGGGCGGACGGGGAAGTCGGTCACGGCTGCACCTCCGGTGCGGCGGTGGCGGCGTCCGGTGCCGCCGGGCCGATGCGGACGACCTGGCCCGGGACGGCGCCGGTGTCCGCGTACACGCCGGTGCCGGTCGAGTTGAGCGGCAGCCACACCACCCGGTCGGGCATCTCGGTGACCTTCAGCGGCAGCCGGACCGCGCCCGCGGGGCCGCTCACCTGGAGCAGGTCGCCGTCCTTGACGCCGGTCTCGGCCGCCGTGGCCGCCGAGAGCCGGGCCGGGGCCGCGTGCCGGGTCCCGGCCAGCGCCTCGTCGCCCTCCTGGAGGGTGCCGAGGTCGAGCAGCAGCCGGTGGCCCGCGAGGACCGCCTCGCCGTCGGCGGGCCGGGGCAGCGCGTGCGCCGTCTCCAGCGGCTCGGTGGCGCGCGGCCCGTCCCAGTGGCCCAGACCCCGCAGCTCCGCGCGCGCGGCGCGGTTGTCCGGGAGCGCCAGGTGGACGTCCATGGCGTCCGCCAGCATGTGCAGCACGCGCGCGTCGGCGGGCGCCAGGCGCCGGGTCATCTGCTCGGGCTTCAGCGCGGCCTCGAACATCCGCGCCCGGCCCTCCCAGTTGAGGAAGAAGCCGGACTTCTCGGCGACGGCCGCGACCGGGAAGACCACGTCCGCCCGCTCGGTGACCTCGCTCGGCCGCAGCTCAAGGGAGACCACGAAGGCGCCGGAGAGTGCTTCACGCGCGCGTGCCGGATCCGGCAGGTCGGCCGGGTCGACACCCGCGACGAGCAGCGCGCCCAGCTCGCCGGTGGCCGCGGCCTCCACGATCTGGCCGGTGTCCCGTCCGAAGCGGTGCGGCAGTTCGCGTACGCCCCAGGCGGCGGCCACCTCCTCACGCGCGCGTGGATCGGTGGCCGGGCGCCCGCCGGGCAGCAGCGCCGCCAGGGCGCCCGCCTCGATGGCGCCCCGCTCGCCGGCCCGGCGCGGGATCCACACGAGTTCGGCGCCGGTCGCGGCGGCGGCCCGTACGGCCGCGGTCAGCGCGCCCGGCACGGCCGCCAGCCGCTCGCCGACGACGATGACGGACCCTTCGGCCCGCAGCGCCGTGGCGGCGGCCGAGCCCTCGCCGTCCAGGCCCACCCCGCCCGCCAGCGCGTCCAGCCACTCGGTCTCGGTGCCGGGCGCGGCGGGCAGCAGCGTGCCGCCCGCCTTGGCCAGGCCGCGGGTGAGATGCGTGGCCAGCGAGAAGGTGCGCTGGCCGTGCTTGCGCCAGGCCTTGCGCAGCCGCAAGAAGACGCCGGGCGCCTCCTCCTCCGCCTCGAACCCGACGAGCAGCACCGCGGGCGCCTTCTCCAGGGAGGCGTACGTGACGCCCTCGCCGGTGAGGTGGCCGCGCCCGGCGACCTTCGCCGCCAGGAAGTCGGCCTCCTCGGCCGAGTGCACGCGCGCGCGGAAGTCGACGTCGTTGGTGTCGAGGGCGATCCGGGCGAACTTGGCGTACGCGTAGGCGTCCTCGACGGTCAGCCGCCCGCCGGTGAGCACCCCGGCCCGGCCCCTGGCCGCCATGAGCCCGGCCGCGGCCGCCTCCAGCGCCTCGGGCCAGGAGGCGGGCTCCAGCTCACCGGCCGCGTTGCGCACCAGCGGGGTGGTCAGACGGTCCGGCTTCTGCGCGTACCGGAAGGCGAACCGGCCCTTGTCGCACAGCCATTCCTCGTTGACCTCGGGGTCGTTGGCCGCCAGGCGGCGCATCACCTTGCCGCGCCGGTGGTCGGTGCGGGTGGCGCAGCCGCCCGCGCAGTGCTCGCACACCGACGGCGAGGAGACCAGGTCGAAGGGGCGCGAGCGGAACCGGTACGCCGCCGAGGTCAGCGCGCCGACCGGGCAGATCTGGATGGTGTTGCCGGAGAAGTACGACTCGAAGGGGTCGCCCTCGCCGGTGCCGACCTGCTGGAGCGCGCCGCGCTCCAGGAGCTCGATCATCGGGTCGCCCGCGATCTGCTCGGAGAACCGGGTGCACCGGGCGCACAGCACGCACCGCTCCCGGTCGAGCAGCACCTGCGTCGAGATGGGCACCGGCTTCTCGTACGTACGCTTGTGGCCCTCGAAGCGGGTGTCGGGGTCGCCGACCTGCATCGCCTGGTTCTGCAGCGGGCACTCACCGCCCTTGTCGCAGACCGGGCAGTCCAGCGGGTGGTTGATGAGCAGCAGCTCCATCACCCCGCGCTGGGACTTCTCGGCCACCGGCGACGTCAGCTGCGACTTGACCACCATGCCGTCGGTGCAGGTGATGGTGCAGGACGCCATCGGCTTGCGCTGGCCCTCCACCTCCACGATGCACTGACGGCAGGCGCCGACCGGGTCGAGCAGCGGGTGGTCGCAGAACCGGGGGATCTCGATGCCGAGCTGCTCGGCGGCCCGGATCACCAGCGTGCCCTTGGGGACGCTGATCTCGATGCCGTCGATGGTCAGCGAGACCAGGTCCTCGGGCGGCACCGCCGCCTCTCCGCCGCTGGAGGGAGCGCCAGTCGTCACCGTCATGCGTTCACCTCCGTGGTGCGGTGCGGGCTGTCGGCCCACAGGGTCGACTTGGCCGGGTCGAAGGGGCAGCCCCGGCCCGTGATGTGCTGCTCGTACTCCGCGCGGAAGTACTTGAGCGAGGAGAAGATGGGCGCGGCGGCGCCGTCGCCGAGCGCGCAGAACGACTTGCCGTTGATGTTGTCGGCGATGTCACTGAGCTTGTCGAGGTCGCCCATGGCGCCCTTGCCCGCCTCGATGTCGCGGAGCAACTGGACGAGCCAGTAGGTGCCTTCGCGGCACGGCGTGCACTTGCCGCAGGACTCGTGGGCGTAGAACTCGGTCCAGCGGGTGACCGCCCGTACGACGCAGGTGGTCTCGTCGAAGCACTGGAGCGCCTTGGTGCCCAGCATCGAGCCGGCCGCGCCCACGCCCTCGTAGTCCAGCGGGACGTCGAGGTGCTCGTCGGTGAACATCGGGGTCGAGGAGCCGCCCGGGGTCCAGAACTTGAGCCGGTGGCCCGGGCGCATCCCGCCGCTCATGTCGAGCAGCTGGCGCAGCGTGATGCCGAGCGGGGCCTCGAACTGGCCGGGGTTGGCGACGTGCCCGCTGAGCGAATAGAGCGTGAAGCCCGGGGACTTCTCGCTCCCCATCGATTTGAACCAGTCTTTTCCGCGAGTGAGGATCGCGGGAACGCTGGCGATGGACTCGACGTTGTTGACAACAGTGGGGCACGCGTAGAGACCGGCGACCGCAGGGAAGGGGGGACGCAGCCGGGGCTGACCGCGACGGCCTTCCAAGGAGTCCAGCAGGGCGGTCTCCTCACCGCAGATGTACGCGCCCGCGCCCGCGTGCACGGTGAGTTCGAGGTCGAGACCGCTGCCCAGGATGTCCTTGCCGAGGTAGCCGGCCGCGTAGGCCTCCCGCACGGCCTCGTGCAGCCTCCGCAGTACGGGGACGACTTCCCCGCGCAGATAGATGAACGCGTGCGACGACCTGATCGCGTAACAGGCGATCACGATGCCCTCGATGAGGCTATGCGGGTTGGCGAAGAGGAGCGGGATGTCCTTGCAGGTCCCGGGCTCCGACTCGTCGGCGTTGACAACTAGATAGTGCGGTTTGCCATCGCCCTGCGGGATGAACTGCCACTTCATGCCCGTGGGGAAGCCCGCGCCGCCCCGGCCGCGCAGCCCGGAGTCCTTCACGTACGCGATGAGGTCGTCCGGCGACATGGCCAGGGCCTTGCGCAGCCCCTCATAGCCGTCGTGCCGGCGGTAGGTCTCCAGGGTCCAGGATTCGGGCTGGTCCCAGAAGGCCGACAGCACGGGTGCCAGCAGCTTCTCGGGGCTGCTTCCGTTCCCGTTCCCACTCAGTTCGGCTGCCAAGGTCATCACTCCCCCTCCTCGTCGACCGGGCCCGCCGGGTGCGCGGGGTCGGACGCAGAGGTCTGCTGCGGTGCGTCGTGCGAGCTCAAGTGCTCGGCGCCGGGCTGCGGTTCCTCGCCGCGGGGGCCCTCGCCGCGCGGGTGGACCACGCGCGGGTGCGGGGCCTCGCCCTTCGCCAGGCGCAGGCCGACCAGGGAGGCCGGGCCCGCGCCACCGCTCGCCGCGACGGCGCCGGGGCGCTCGTCGGGGAAGCCGGCCAGGATCCGGGCGGTCTCCTTGTAGGTGCACAGCGGGGCCCCGCGGGTGGGCTCCACCGGCCTGCCCGCGCGCAGGTCGTCGACCAGGCGCTTGGCCGACTCGGGGGTCTGGTTGTCGAAGAACTCCCAGTTGACCATCACCACGGGCGCGAAGTCGCAGGCGGCGTTGCACTCGATGTGTTCGAGCGTGACCTTGCCGTCGGGGGTGGTCTCGTCGTTGCCGACGCCGAGGTGGTGCTTGAGCTCGTCGAAGATGGCGTCGCCGCCCATCACCGCGCACAGGGTGTTGGTGCAGACGCCCACCTGGTAGTCGCCGGAGGGCTTGCGCCGGTACATCGTGTAGAAGGTGGCGACGGCGGTCACCTCGGCGGTCGTGAGGTCCAGCATCTCGGCGCAGAAGCGCATCCCGGTGCGGGAGACATGGCCCTCCTCCGACTGCACGAGGTGCAGCAGCGGCAGCAGCGCGGAGCGGCTGTCCGGGTAGCGGGCGATGACCTCCTTGGCGTCCGCTTCGAGCCGGGCCCGGACGTCGGCCGGGAAGTCGGGCGCGGGCAGCTGGGGCATGCCCAGGCTCGTCGGCGTGGTCTCGGTCACCGGTCGACGCCTCCCATCACGGGGTCGATGGACGCGACGGCGACGATGACGTCGGCGACCTGGCCGCCCTCGCACATCGCCGCCATGGCCTGGAGATTGGTGAAGGACGGGTCGCGGAAGTGGACCCGGTAGGGGCGGGTGCCGCCGTCGCTCACGACGTGCACCCCGAGCTCGCCCTTGGGCGACTCGACGGCCGCGTACGTCTGTCCGACGGGGACGCGGAAGCCCTCGGTCACCAGCTTGAAGTGGTGGATCAGGGACTCCATGGAGGTGCCCATGATCTTCTTGATGTGGTCGAGGGAGTTGCCGAGTCCGTCCGGGCCCAGCGCGAGCTGGGCGGGCCAGGCGATCTTCTTGTCGGCGACCATGACCGGTCCGGGCGCGAGCCGGTCCAGGCACTGCTCGACGATCCGCAGCGACTGGCGCATCTCCTCCAGCCGCACCAGGAAGCGGCCGTAGGCGTCGCAGCTGTCGGCGGTGGGGACCTCGAAGTCGTAGGTCTCGTAGCCGCAGTACGGGTCGGTCTTGCGCAGGTCGTGCGGCAGGCCCGCGGAGCGCAGGATCGGTCCCGTCGCGCCGAGCGCCATGCAGCCGGTCAGGTCGAGGTACCCGACGTCCTGCATACGGGCCTTGAAGATCGGGTTGCCGGTGGCGAGCTTGTCGTACTCCGGCAGGTTCTTCTTCATCGTCTTCACGAACTCGCGGAGCTGGTCCACCGCGCCCGGGGGCAGGTCCTGGGCGAGACCGCCGGGGCGGACGAACGCGTGGTTCATGCGCAGACCGGTGATCAGCTCGAAGACGTCGAGGATGAGTTCGCGGTCCCGGAAGCCGTAGATCATGATCGTGGTGGCGCCGAGCTCCATGCCGCCGGTGGCGATGCAGACCAGGTGCGAGGAGAGCCGGTTCAGCTCCATCAGGAGCACCCGGATGACCGAGGCGCGGTCGGGGATCTGGTCGGTGATGCCGAGCAGCTTCTCCACGCCCAGGCAGTACGCCGTCTCGTTGAAGAACGGCGTCAGGTAGTCCATGCGCGTGACGAAGGTGGTGCCCTGCGTCCAGGTGCGGAATTCGAGGTTCTTCTCGATGCCGGTGTGCAGATAGCCGATGCCGCAGCGGGCCTCGGTGACCGTCTCGCCGTCGATCTCCAGGATGAGGCGGAGCACGCCGTGCGTCGAGGGGTGCTGGGGGCCCATGTTGACGACGATGCGCTCGTCGTCGGCGCGGGCGGCGGTGCGGGCGACCTCGTCCCAGTCGCCGCCGGTGACCGTATATACGGTCCCCTCCGTCGTCTCCCTGGCGGAAGCGCGCGAAGTTGCGCTGTCGGTGTTCATCAGCTGTACGACCTCCGCTGGTCCGGAGCCGGGATCTGGGCGCCCTTGTACTCGACGGGAATGCCGCCGAGGGGGTAGTCCTTGCGCTGCGGGAAGCCCTGCCAGTCGTCCGGCATCATGATCCGGGTGAGGGCGGGGTGGCCGTCGAAGACCAGGCCGAAGAAGTCGTAGGTCTCGCGCTCGTGCCAGTCGTTGGTCGGGTAGACGCCGACCAGGGACGGAAGGTGCGGATCGCTGTCCGGGGCGGTGACTTCGAGCCGGATCAGCCGGCCGTGGGTGAGCGAGCGCAGGTGGTAGACGGCGTGCAGCTCGCGGCCCTTGTCGCCGGGGAAGTGCACGCCGCTGACGCCCGTGCAGAGCTCGAAGCGCAGGGCCGGGTCGTCGCGCAGGGTGCGTGCCACGCGTACAAGGTGCTCGCGCGCGATGTGGAAGGTCAGCTCGCCGCGGTCGACGACGGTCTTCTCGATGGCGTTCTCGGGGAGCAGGTCCTGCTCCTCCAGCGCGCCTTCGAGCTCGTCGGCCACCTCGTCGAACCAGCCGCCGTAGGGGCGGGAGGAGGCGCCCGGGAGGGTCACGGTGCGCACCAGGCCGCCGTAGCCGCTGGTGTCGCCGCCGTTGGCCGCACCGAACATGCCCCTGCGGACGCCGATGGTGTCGCCGGTGTCGTCGCGCTGGGCGGGCAGGCCGCCGTTCTCCGGCGCCTCGGGAGTACGGTCGTCGCTCACCGCAGCAGCCCCTTCATCTCAATGGTGGGCAGCGCCTTGAGGGCGGCCTCCTCCGCCTCGCGGGCGGCCTCCTCCGCGTTCACCCCGAGCTTGGAGCCCTGGATCTTCTGGTGGAGCTTGAGGATCGCGTCGATCAGCATCTCGGGCCGCGGCGGGCAACCGGGCAAATAGATGTCGACCGGCACAATGTGGTCGACGCCCTGCACAATCGCGTAATTGTTGAACATTCCGCCCGAGGATGCGCAAACCCCCATGGAGATGACCCACTTGGGGTTGGGCATCTGGTCGTAGACCTGCCGCAGGACCGGCGCCATCTTCTGGCTGACCCGGCCGGCCACGATCATCAGGTCCGCCTGGCGCGGCGAGCCGCGGAAGACCTCCATGCCGAAGCGGGCCAGGTCGTACCGTCCGGCGCCGGTCGTCATCATCTCGATGGCGCAGCAGGCCAGGCCGAAGGTGGCGGGGAAGACGGACGCCTTGCGCACCCAGCCCGCGGCCTGTTCGACGGTGGTCAGCAGAAAGCCGCTCGGCAGTTTCTCTTCGAGTCCCATAGGTGCCCCTCAGCCCCTCAGTCCCATTCCAGGCCGCCGCGCCGCCACACGTACGCGTAGGCGACGAAGACGGTGAGCACGAAGAGCAGCATCTCCACGAGCCCGAAAACCCCCAGGGCGTCGAAGGTGACGGCCCAGGGGTAGAGGAAGACGATCTCGATGTCGAAGACGATGAAGAGCATCGCCGTCAGGTAGTACTTGATGGGGAAGCGGCCGCCTCCGGCCGGCGTGGGAGTCGGTTCGATGCCGCACTCGTACGCCTCAAGTTTCGCCCGGTTGTACCGTTTTGGGCCGATAAGCGTGGCCATGACCACGGAGAAGATCGCAAACCCAGCCCCTAGGGCGCCGAGCACGAGGATGGGCGCGTAGGCATTCACGCTCCTCGCTCCTTCCAGTCGTCCTTGACCGTTGGACCGCACACGGGCGCCGCTGCCGCCCCCTCGCCGCGCGAAGATCGCGCACATGTGAGGCAGTTCACAAGCCCGACTGCACCGCATCCTATGCCCGGTGGTCTGTGATCTGCGACACGGGGTACGCCAACGGCTTTGTGATCTCCACCACCTGACGAAGGATCATGAAGTCGGATGAGCAGTGATCTTCACACCCGAAGCGGCCGAGTGATCACAAGGCGTAGCATCCACTCCTGTTACCGCTGGTCGCAAGGGGTGCGGCACTATCAAGACATGGGCCCTACAGGCAAATTGGCGATGGACTCGTTCGAGTGGTAAAGGATCGCGGCTCACTCATGCGGGTGAGAGCGCTGCCGAAGGGTGGACCTGTGCACGCGTTCACTAACGCCGAGCCGGTCCGGGATCGGTCCGGAGTCGGCTCGAAGTGATCTAGAACCGACCGCGAGCCGATCGCCCGACGACCCCACCGCCCGCCCCACCCCCGCCTCACTGATCACGGGCCGGTCACGGCGCGGCCGACACCCGGATACGAAGTGACCTGCGTCACAGGAAACCGTCACGGATTAAACCGGGCTTGGCCAACGGTGTGAACGGATGGTAGGCGACGGGCAATTCGGACTTTTTATAAAAACCACATGATCACAGCCGTGATCGCGCATGCCCGGATTGCCCGTTACGGCGTCAATAAGGGCGCGGAGGAAGCGGATTCGTCCCTTCCGACCGCAACTGTGGCGCAGCACACGTTTCTTGAAGGGAACCGTGAACCCCTGATAGCGGTTGTCCTCATGTCCCACACCGCTCACATACCCAGCCACCGGAAGCCCCGCCGCAGCGCCTCCAAGCTCGCGCTCCGTGCCGGAGTTGCCGGTGGCGTCCTCAGCACCATCGCGGTGGCAGGCGCCACCGGTCCGGCGCACGCCGCCGAGCCGGTGACCGAGACCATCGAGATGCCCACGCTCACGACCGGGCTCGCGAGCACCGCCGCCGCTTCCGCCGAGGCCACCCAGCAGGTCGCCGCCGACCTCCAGCTGAAGGCCCAGCAGAACGCGGCCGCCTCCAGCGCCGCGAAGGTCGCCAAGAAGGCGAAGGCCGACGCGGACGCCAAGGCCGAGGCGGAGAAGAAGGCCAAGGCGGAGGCCAAGGCGAAGGCGGACGCCGCCGAGCGCGCCTCCCGCTCCTCCGCGCGCACCACCCTGAGCGCGTCGACCGGTGGCAGCAGCAGCTCCACCACCACGTCGTCCTCCAGCGCCACGGGCTCCGCCGCCACCATCGTGAACTTCGCGCTGGCGCAGGTCGGCAAGGCGTACGTGTCGGGTGCCACGGGCTCCAGCGCGTACGACTGCTCGGGCCTCGTGCAGGCCGCGTACCGCCAGGTGGGCATCGACCTGCCGCGCGTCTCGCAGGACCAGTCGGCCACCGGCCGCCAGGTCTCGCTGTCCAACCTCCAGGCCGGCGACATCCTGTACTGGGGCGGCTCGGGCTCCGCGTACCACGTGGCCATCTACGTCGGCGGCGGCAAGTTCGTCGGCGCGCAGAACTCCTCGACCGGTGTGGTCGAGCGCAGCATGGACTGGGACCGGCCGAGCGGCGCGGTCCGCGTCCTCTAGTCGCGGCGCTCACAGGCATACGAGAGGGCCGGTGCTCCCCGAGAGGGGGCACCGGCCCTTTCGCCGCGCAGGGGGCCTTCTCAGGCCTTCGGGGCCACCTTCGACAGCCCGTTGATGATGCGGTCCATCGCGTCGCCGCCCGTGGGGTCGGTCAGGTTCGCCAGCATCTTCAGGGTGAACTTCATCAGCACCGGGTGCGTCAGGCCGCGCTGGGTGGCGATCTTCATGACCTTCGGGTTGCCGATGAGCTTCACGAAGGCGCGGCCCAGCGTGTAGTAGCCGCCGTAGGTGTCCTTGAGGATCTTCGGGTAGTTGTGCAGCGCCAGCTCGCGCTGGGCCGGGGTCGCGCGGGCGTGCGCCTGGACGATGACGTCCGCGGCGATCTGCCCCGACTCCATGGCGTAGGCGATGCCCTCGCCGTTGAACGGGTTGACCAGGCCGCCCGCGTCGCCCACCAGCAACAGGCCCTTGGTGTAGTGCGGCTGACGGTTGAAGGCCATGGGGAGCGCGGCGCCGCGGATCGGGCCGGTCATGTTCTCCGGGGTGTAGCCCCAGTCCTCGGGCATCGAGGCGCACCAGGCCTTGAGGACCTCGCGCCAGTCCAGCTCCTTGAAGGAGTCGGAGGTGTTGAGCACGCCGAGGCCGACGTTGGAGGTGCCGTCGCCCATGCCGAAGATCCAGCCGTAGCCGGGCAGCAGCCGGTCCTCGCCGGGCCCGCGCCGGTCCCACAGCTCCAGCCAGGACTCCAGGTAGTCGTCGTCGTGGCGGGGCGACTCGAAGTACGTCCGTACGGCGACGCCCATCGGGCGGTCCTCGCGGCGGTGCAGGCCCATCGCGAGGGAGAGCCGGGTCGAGTTGCCGTCGGCGGCGACCACGAGCGGGGCGTGGAAGGCGACTTCGGTCTTCTCCTCGCCCAGCTTGGCGTTGACGCCGGTGATGCGGCCGGTGCGGTCGTCGATGATCGGGCTGCCGACGTTGCACCGCTCGTACAGCCGCGCGCCGGCCTTCTGGGCCTGGCGGGCCAGCTGCTCGTCGAAGTCGTCGCGCTTGCGGACGAGTCCGTAGTCGGGGTAGCTGGCGAGCTCCGGCCAGTCCAGCTGGAGGCGGACGCCGCCGCCGATGATGCGCAGGCCCTTGTTGCGCAGCCAGCCGGCCTCTTCGGAGATGTCGATGCCCATGGCGACCAGCTGCTTGGTGGCGCGCGGGGTGAGCCCGTCGCCGCACACCTTCTCGCGCGGGAAGGCGGTCTTCTCCAGCAGGAGTACGTCGAGTCCGGCCTTGGCCAGGTAGTACGCCGTGGTCGACCCGGCGGGGCCGGCCCCGACGACGATCACATCCGCGGTGTGTTCGGAGAGGGGCTCGGTCACAGCGGGATCTCCCGAAGACTCGATTTGGCATGCCGGAAAGCACAGGACATGTGCAGTCTATGGGTGGCTGTTGATCGTTATCGCGAAGGGTTGCCCCGCTATGAGCTCGCCCGAGGAGAAGTCCCTGCCGTCGCCGCCCGTCGTACGGCTGCGTGTGCCGACCGAGGAGGACGCCTGGGCCTGGCACGAGGTGTTCGACGACCCGGAGGTCATGGAGTTCCACGGGGGCAGGTCGGCGGAGCTTTCGGTGTACGAGGAGTTGACGGCGCGCCAGCGGATGCACGACGCCGAGCGGGGGTTCTGCCTGTGGACGCTGCTCGACGAGGACGACTCCGTGATCGGCTTCACCGGCGCCCAGCCGTGGCCGCACGCCTGGGGGCCGGTCGGGGAGGTCGAGATCGGCTGGCGGCTCGCCCGGCGGGCGTGGGGGCGGGGGTACGCGACGGCCGCGGCGCGGGTCGCGGTGGAGCGGGTGCGGGGCGCCGGGGTCGGCGGGGTGGTGGCCATGGTGGATGCCCGCAACGAGCGGTCCGTCGCCGTTACCCGGCGGTTGGGGATGCGGCTTGCCGAGACGTTCCGGACGCCCTTGTCCGAGCGGGAGGGGTACTGCTTTCGGCTGGCGCTGTGACGCTGCCGCGCCTAAACACCGGGGGGTGAGCGGCTTTCAGCCAACTTGGTGCGCGGTTCGTCTGCGGGCCGTGGTGGGCTGGTCGCGCCCGCGCGGCGGAGCCGCAAATGTCACAGCCCCGCGCCCCTTTCTGGCCCGGTCTTTGTCTACGGGTTGTGGCCGGTTGCCCGCGCGGTTCCCCGCGCCCCAAGAATGCCGCTGCGCGGCGATCCCCTGGGCGGCCCGAAGGGGCGCATTCAGGGGCGCGGGGAACTGCGCGACCAGCCAGCTACGGTCCGCAGGCGAAAACAGGGGGTCCGGGGGCAACGTCCCCGGCAGCCCGCCCAGGGCTTTAGGGAATCAGAACACCGACAGGCCCGTCAGGGTCGTGAAGCGGTCCAGGGCCGCCACGCCCGCCACCGAGTTGCCCCGCGCGTCCAGCCCCGGGCTCCACACGCACAGCGTGCACCGGCCGGGCACGACCGCGACGATCCCGCCGCCCACGCCGCTCTTCCCCGGCAGCCCCACCCGGTACGCGAAGTCGCCCGCCGCGTCGTACGTCCCGCAGGTCAGCATCACCGCGTTGATCTGCTTGGCCTCGCTGCGCGACAGCAGCCGCGAGCCGTCGGCGCGCAGGCCGTGGCGGGCCAGGAAGCGCGCCGCCAGCGCCAGGTCCGCGCAGCTCATCTCGATGGCGCACTGCCAGAAGTAGTGGTCGAGCAGCGTCGGTACGTCGTTGGCGATATTGCCGTACGAGGCCATGAAGTGGGCCAGGGCCGCGTTCCGGTCGCCGTGTGCCGACTCCGACTCGGCCACCACCGCGTCGAACGCGAGCTCCGGGTTGCCGGTCTCCTCGCGCAGGAACTCCAGCAGCTCGCTGCTGGCGTCCCCGGTGAGGGTCTGGAGCCGGTCGGTGACGACCAGCGCGCCCGCGTTGATGAACGGATTGCGCGGGATCCCGTTCTCGTACTCCAACTGCACGAGCGAGTTGAACGGATTGCCCGACGGCTCGCGGCCGACGTGCTCCCAGAGCGTGTCGCCGCCGCGCGCGAGCGCCAGCGCGAGCGTGAAGACCTTGGTGATCGACTGCGCGGAGAACGGCCGCTGCCAGTCCCCCACCCCGTACACCTTGCCGTCGAGGTCGGCGACGGCCATCCCGAAGCGGGACGGGTCGACGTCGGCGAGGGCAGGGATGTACGCGGCGGGCGTGCCGCGCCCGACGAGGGGCGCGACGTCGTCGGCGATCTGGTGCAGGACGGCCTGGTAGTCCACGGTGGTCGTGCCCGCCGGGTTACTGGGGCTTGTAGCCGCGGTGCAGCGCGACCACACCGCCGGTGAGGTTGCGCCAGGCGACCTTGGACCAGCCGGCCTGCTGGAGGCGCGCGGCCAGTGCGGGCTGGTCGGGCCAGGCGCGGATGGACTCGGCGAGGTAGACGTACGCGTCCGGGTTCGACGACACCGCCGTGGCGACCGGGGGCAGCGCCCGCATCAGGTACTCGCTGTAGACCGTACGGAACGGCTTCCAGGTCGGCTGCGAGAACTCGCAGATGACCACGCGGCCGCCGGGGCGGGTCACCCGGAACAGCTCGCGCAGGGCGGTGTCGGTGTCCTGGACGTTGCGTAGCCCGAAGGAGATGGTGACGGCGTCGAAGGTGTCGTCCTTGAAGGGGAGCTTCGTGGCGTCACCGGCCGTGAACGGCAGGTGGGGGTGGCGTCCCTTGCCGACCTTCAGCATGCCGAGGGAGAAGTCGCACGGGACGACGTACGCGCCGGTGGCGGCGAAGGGGAGGGAGGACGTGGCCGTACCGGCCGCGAGGTCTAGGACCTTCTGCGCCGGGCGCGCGTCGACCGCCTTCGCGACCTCCTTGCGCCACAGGCGGGCCTGGCCGAGCGAGAGCACGTCGTTGGTTCGGTCGTAGTTCGCGGCGACGTCGTCGAACATCGTGGCGACTTCGTGCGGCTGCTTGTCCAGAGATGCGCGGGTCACCCCCTCATTGTGCCTGGGGGCTCCGCCCCGGGCGCCCACGCCCCCCTTTTGCCCGGTGTTCGTCTGCGGGCCGGTGACGGGCTGCTCGCGCAGTTCCCCGCGCCCCCAAACCCTCGTTCGCCTGCGGGCCGGTGGCCGGTTGCTCGCGCAGTTCCCCGCGCCCCCAAACCCTCGCTCGCCTGCGGACCGTGGCCGGTTGCTCGCGCAGTTCCCCGCGCCCCTCAAAACCCTCGTTCGCCTGCGGACCGTGCCCGGTTGCTCGCGCAGTTCCCCGCGCCCCTGGAAGCGACCCTTCGGGGCGCCCAGGGGATTGCCGCGCAGCGGCATTCTTAGGGGCGCGGGGAACTGCGCGACCAGCCGTCCACCGGTCCGCGGACGAACGGGATCCCTCGGAGAGTTTCGGGAAGGGGCGGGGTGGGGGAAATCAACGCGCCCGGTACACCAGCCGGCCCCCCAACACCGTCGCCACACACCCCGCCCCCTCGAACACCGCGAACCGCGCCCCGCCCCCCACCCGCAGCGGCGGCAACGAATCCCCCGCCGCCAGCGACGGCGTCCCGGCCGGAACGGACACGCGCGGCACCACGGCGACGCCCGAGCGCCGGACCGCCTCCACCACCGCCCGCACCCGCAACTCCCCGGAAACCGCCACCACCCCGCACGCCAGCATCCGCTGCACCCCACGCCGGGCGCTCGCGCCCAAGCGCGCCTCGTCCGTGAAGAACACCGGCACCGGGTCGACACCGAGCTCGTCGGCCTCACGGGGATCCGGGTGGTAGGTCTGCTCCAGGAGCTCGGGCCCGTACGGATTGACCAGGCCGGGCACCAGCACCCCCGGCCACCGCCGCACCCGGGCCGCCGGGTACGCCGCCGCCAGCTCCTCGTACGGCCCGATCGCGGCCACCACCGAGCCCTCGACCACGACCGCGTCGCCCGCGGCGGGGGCGTGAATCGTCAGCACGGCGTCAGTTCGACGCGAGCAGCTTCAGCTCGGGATGGGCGGTGCCGCCCTCGATCGCGGTGGACGAGATGTGCGACATGACGCGCTCGTCGACCGGGTCGTTCGCCGGGTCGTCGTGGACGAGCAGGTGCTCGTACGTCGTGGCGCGCTGCGCCGGAACGCGGCCCGCCTTGCGGATCAGGTCGATGATCTCCATGCGGTTGGAGCGGTGCTTGGCGCCCGCCGAGGAGACGACGTTCTCCTCCAGCATGATCGAGCCGAGGTCGTCCGCGCCGTAGTGCAGCGACAGCTGGCCCGCCTCCTTGCCGACGGTGAGCCAGGAGCCCTGGATGTGCGCGATGTTGTCCATGAACAGGCGCGCGACCGCGATCATCCGCAGGTACTCGAAGACGCTCGCCTGCGTCCGGCCCTTCAGATGGTTGTTCTCGGGCTGGTAGGTGTACGGGATGAACGCGCGGAAGCCGCCCGTGCGGTCCTGTACGTCGCGGATCATCCGCAGGTGCTCGATGCGCTCGGCGTTGGTCTCGCCGGTGCCCATCAGCATGGTGGACGTCGACTCGACGCCGAGCCCGTGTGCGATCTCCATGATCTCCAGCCACCGCTCGCCGCTCTCCTTGAGCGGGGCGATCGCCTTGCGCGGTCGCGCGGGCAGCAGCTCGGCGCCGGCGCCCGCGAAGGAGTCGAGCCCGGCGGTGTGGATGCGCTGGATCGCCTCCTCGACCGGGACCCCGGAGATACGGGCCATGTGCTCGACCTCGGACGCGCCGAGGGAGTGGATGACCAGCTGCGGGAAGGCCTGCTTGATGGCGCTGAAGTGCTTCTCGTAGTACTCGACGCCGAAGTCCGGGTGGTGGCCGCCCTGGAACATGATCTGGGTGCCGCCCAGCTCGACGGTCTCCGCGCAGCGGCGCAGGATGTCGTCGAGGTCGCGGGTCCAGCCCTTCTTGGTGTCCTTGGGGGCCGCGTAGAAGGCGCAGAACTTGCACGCCGTGACGCACACGTTCGTGTAGTTGATGTTGCGCTCGATGATGTACGTGGCGATGTGCTCGGTCCCGGCGTACCGGCGGCGGCGCACCGCGTCGGCGGCGGCGCCCAGCGCGTGCAGCGGCGCCGAGCGGTAGAGGTCGAGCGCCTCTTCGGGGGTGATGCGCCCGCCCGCGGCGGCACGGTCGAGGACGGACTGAAGGTCGGCCTTCTCAGTCACCGGGGTGTCCCTTTCGGCAGGGTTGCGGACGGACCGCCAGCCTACGCCAGCGGGGCTCCCCGGCCTCGGTCCGGGGCCCGGGGACCACCCCCGGACCGAGGACCGTCCCCTGCCGCCCGTCCCCTCAGCCCGTCTCCTTGACCAGCGTCGCGTACGGGTTGCCCGCGCCGAGCTCCCTCGACTCGTACTTGAGCGTGCCGTCCGAGTTGCGGGTGAAGACCAGCGTGGCCGTGCCGGTGGTGCACAGGCCCGCCGTGCCCTGGCGGGTCGTGTCCGTGCGCTCCTCGATCGTCACGCGCTGCGCCGTGCCGGAGACCAGCTTGCCCACCCCGAAGCACTCCACCGTCGTACCGATCACGGTGATCTTGGAGGAGGTGCGCAGGACGTCCTCGCCGGTGGCGCCCGCCTTGAACACCGCCGTCAGATCGCCGTGCGGCTGCCCGGTCGTGGACTCCGTCATCGGGCCCTTCCAGGTCCCCAGGAACGCCTTCGGCACCTCCGACACCGCCGGGCCGCCGGTCGCGCCCGTGCCCGCGTCCCCCGGTTCGCTCGACTTGGTCGGGCCGCTGGACGCCGCCGAGTCGTGCTTCTGGTCGCCGCCCGGCATCAGGTCGAAGAGGAACGCGGCGCCGACGGACGCGGCAGCCACCGCCCCCGCCACGGCCAGCGCGACCGTGCAGCTCATCTTCCGGCCCCGGCCCCGCTCCCCCGGCTCGACGGCGGTCCCGACGGAGAGCGAGACGCGGGGCGGGGCGGCGGGCGGCTCGGGCGTACGCGGCGCGGGCACGGCATCGGCGACGGAACCCGTACTGCCACCGCCACCGCCGCTCCCGTTGCCATTGCCGTACGCGTACGAGCCTTGCGAAGCAGGAGCAGGAGCAGGAGCAGAAGCACCGGCCCCCGCCCCATACGACGCGTCCGGCGGGCCGAACACCCCCACCGCCGGGCTGGTGAACGCCACCGGGCCCGACCCCTGCGTGTCCGACGGCGGCGCCTCCGGCTCCAGGTCGAGCAGCCGCACCGCCGACCGGCTGACCTCCTCCACCAGCGCCCCCGGCAGCCAGCCGCCCGCGACCAGCGCGGCCGCGCCGCCCGGGGCGAGCCGCCGGGCCAGTTCGGCCGGGGCGGGGCGGTCCGCCGCCGTCTTGGCGAGGCACGCGTCGACCGCCGCCCGCAGCTCCCCGTCGAGCCGCCCGTCCAGCTCGGGCTCCTCGTGCACCACCTTGTAGAGCAGCGCGGCCGAGGAGTCGCCCGGGAACGGGGGCGCGCCCGTCGCCGCGTACGCCAGGACCGCGCCCAGCGAGAAGACGTCGGCGGCGCCGGTGACGCCCTTGCCGAGGATCTGCTCGGGCGACATATAGCCGGGCGAGCCGATCGAGACGCCCGTCGCGGTGAGCGAGGCCGTGCCGTCCGTGGCGCGGGCGATGCCGAAGTCGATCAGCCGGGGGCCGTCGAGGGTGAGCAGCACGTTGGACGGCTTCACATCGCGGTGGACGAGCCCCAGCGCGTGCACCGCCGCCAGCGCCTCCGCGAGCCCCGCGCCCAGCGCGCGGACCGTGTGCTCGGGCAGCGGCCCGTGCGCGGTGACGGCCTGGGTCAGCGAGGGACCGGCCACATAGCCGGTGGCGACCCACGGCACCGAGGCCTCGGGGTCGGCGTCCAGGACCGGCGCGGTCCAGGCGCCGCCGACCCGGCGGGCCGCCTCGACCTCGTGGCGGAACCGGGCGCGGAACTGTTCGTCCAGGGCGAAGTGCGGGTGGACCACCTTCACGGCGACCGTGCGGCCTCCGGCGCTGCGGCCCAGATAGACCCGGCCCATGCCGCCCGCACCGAGCCGGCCGAGCAGTCGGTAGGCGCCGATGGTGCGCGGTTCGCCGGTTTCGAGCGGCTGCATCGCGATCTGCTCTCCCCCATGCCGTCAAGTACGGTCGCACAGCAGGGTAGAGCGTGACGTGCGCGGGATCACTCGGCCGGGCCGGATCCACGGCGTACGACGGCGAACCGATTCGAACGACCGGTCGTCTCTCTCTGCGGAGTTCACACGGGAAACCTCGCAGTGAGCCGGAAAACGCGCCAAGCGTCCCAAAACACCTCGGAGCACCGAATGAATCGCCGCACCACCGCACTGATGGCCGCCGCCGTCCTCGGCTCTGTCGCGCTGGTCTCCGGCTGCTCCGACGAGGGCAAGCCGGTGAGCTTCGACAACCCGGGTGCCACGTCGACGCCCGCGCCCAAGGGCAGCGGCGGTACGGGCTCCGGGCAGGACAAGGGGCAGAACCAGAAGACCTCCGAGGTCGCCTCCAAGACCCTGCTGCCGACCGGTCCGAAGGCGCAGTTCAGCACGCAGAACACGCTGGAGGACGGCACCAAGATCGGCGTGACCACGCTGCACGGCAAGAAGTCGGGCTTCACGGGCAAGGTGTGGGTCTGGGCGCCGAAGCAGTACTTCGACCCCAAGTACGCCCAGAGCGGCTTCCCGGTGCTCATAGCCCTGCCCGGCGGCAACGGCTACCCCAAGAACTACTGGATGGGCACCGACCTCAAGCTCCAGAGCAGCATCACCGAGTGGTCCAAGACGGGCAAGAGCGTCCCGTTCGTCGTGGTGATGCCGGTGCTCAACCCGGACGCGAAGTACTACTACGACGGCAGCGACATACCGGGCCAGCCCAAGATGGGCACCTGGATGACCGAGGACGTGCCGGACTTCGTGAAGGCGAACTTCCGCACCTTCAAGTCCCGTGACGGCTGGGCCTTCATGGGCTCCTCCTCCGGCGGCTTCGTCGGTCTGAAGTCGGTGCTCAAGCGACCGGACCAGTTCAAGGCCGTGATCGCCTCGGGCCCCGACACCGTGCCGGACTCCCCGCTGTGGGCCGGCCACGAGGCCGAGAAGCAGGCGAACAACCCGGAGAAGCTCGCCCAGGACCTGATAGACAAGAAGGGCCCCGAGGTCGACCTCGCCTTCCAGATCGGCACCAAGGAGGGCGGCATGGCGAACCTGAACGGCTTCATAGCCAAGTACGGCAAGGGCCCGGTGAAGACCCGTCTCCAGGTGATCCAGGGCGGCAAGCACAACGCCCACACCTACATCAAGGGGATGGGCGACGGGACCATGCAGTGGATCAGCAGCAAGCTCCAGGCCCCGATCCCGTCGTCCTGACCGCGCCGGCGCCTACCGGCCGAGCAGCTCCACCGAGACGTCCGCCGGGAACCCGGTGGTCGGCCCGGTCCTGCGTGCGAACTCCCGTACGCCCTTGAGCTGCTCGGCGCCGAACCGGAAGTCCAGCGTCGTGAAGTAGCGCTCCAGGAGCTCCGCGTCGAAGACCTCCCAGCGGGCGGCCTGCTCGGCGACCTTGGTGACCTCCTCCAGGGAGATGTCGCGGGAGGCCAGGAACGCCTTGTGGACCTCGCGCACGACCTCCGGCTCGCGGGCCAGGTAGTCCTTGCGGGTCGCCCACACGGCGAAGACGAACGGCAGGCCCGTCCACTCCTTCCACATGGCACCCAGGTCGTGGACCTGGAGGCCGAGACGCGGGGCCTCGTGCAGCGAGGCGCGCAGCGCGGCGTCCCCGATCAGCACCGCCGCGTCCGCCTCCTGCATCATCAGGCCGAGGTCGGGCGGGCACGAGTAGTAGTCGGGCCGGACCCCGTACCGCTCGGCGAGCAGCAGCTGCGCCAGGCGTACGGAGGTGCGCGAGGTGGAGCCCAGCGCCACCCGGGCGCCGTCGAGCCGGTCCAGCGGCAGCTGCGAGACGATCACGCAGGACATGACGGGGCCGTCGCAGCCGACCGCGAGGTCGGGGAAGGCCACCAGGTCGTCGGCGTTGCGCAGGAACTCCACGAGGGTGACCGGCGCGATGTCCAGGTCGCCCCGGACGAGCTGTTCGCTCAGCTTCTCGGGGCTGTCCTTGGTGAGCTCCAGGTCCAGCAGCGTGCCCGTGCGGGCGAGCCCCCAGTAGAGCGGCAGACAGTTGAGGAACTGGATGTGCCCGACCCGTGGCCGGGTGGTTGTTTGGTCCACATCGCGAGACTAGACCTGTCCCGTTTGTCCAGCTACGGCGGGTAGGTTCGTCAGCACGTCAGAGGCCCGTCAAACTCCCGAGTGACGTGATCTTTCCCTCTACCGCGGCCCCGATCCTGCGTGCTACGCTCCTCGCAAGTTGCAGTTTGGTTTCCCTTGCAGTACAGAGCCTGCGGAGCATGTAACCCGCAGGCTTTTGTAGTTTTCAGACTTGTTTGCAGGTTCTGGAGCAGGGCAACCCTTTGGCCCAAGGAGGGCTTATGGCTACCGGAACCGTCAAGTGGTTCAACGCTGAAAAGGGCTTCGGCTTCATCGCCCAGGACGGCGGCGGCCCGGATGTCTTCGTCCACTACTCCGCGATCAACGCGTCTGGCTTCCGCTCCCTCGAGGAGAACCAGGTCGTGAACTTCGACGTCACGCAGGGTCCGAAGGGCCCGCAGGCGGAGAACGTCACCCCGGCCTAACCCGCCCGGGTCGGCGATCGCTGACCAGCAGTACCCAAGGAGCCCTGTTCCGTACGGCGACGTACGGAACAGGGCTCCTGCCTTTGCCACGCCTTATGCGGTACGAACGTTCTCGTACAGACGTTCTATTTCTTCCGCGTACCGCTCGGTCACCGCCCTGCGGCGGACCTTCTGGGTGGGGGTGAGCACCCCGCTCTCGACCGTGAAGTCCTCGTCCAGGACCGCGAAGGCGCGGATGCGGGCGGGGCGCGAGACGCGGGCGTTGGCGGCGTCCACGGCCTCCTGGACCAGGGCCCGTACGGTCGCCGGGTCCTTCCCCGCGACCTCGGCCGCGTCCACGGTGATCAGGGCGACGGGGTACGGGCGGCGGTCCCCCACCATCACCGCGTGCGAGACGAACCGGGACCGTTCGATGGCCAGCTCGACCTCGGACGGGGCGAGGTTCTTCCCGGCGGACGTGATGATCAGGTCCTTCTTGCGGCCGGTGATCGTCAGGAAGCCGTCGGGGTCCAGGGCGCCCAGGTCGCCGGTGTGCAGCCAGCCGTCCCCGTCGAGCGCCTCCGCCGTTCCTGCGGGGTTGGCGTGGTAGCCGGGGAAGACGTTCGCGCCGCGCGCCAGCACCTCGCCGTCCTCGGCGATCCTCACCTCGCAGCCGTCGATGGGGCGGCCGACCGTGCCGTACCGGACGGCGCCGGGGTGGTTGAGCGTGATCACTCCGGCCGACTCGGTCATCCCGTACCCCTCGAACACCTGGATCCCGGCCGCCCGCAGGAAGTCGAGGGTCTCGGGGGCGATCGGGGCGCCGCCGGTGAGCGCCCAGCGGAGGTTGCCGCCGAAGGCCGCGCGCACCAGCTCCGCGAGCTCCTTCTCGTCGGTGACGTGGAGCTCCTCGGCGAGCGAGAGCACGCCCTGGTGCACCTTCTCGAACAGCCTTGGCACGGACGGGAGATGGGTCGGCTGCGCCTCGGACAGCTCCGCCACGATGTCCTCGACGCGACCGCCGAAGTAGCAGAGCTCGCCGCCGTACAGGAGCGTGGAGAACTGGATGAGCTGGGCGAGGAGGTGGGCGAGGGGGAGGTAGAGGTACGTCCTGTCGCCCGGGCCGCCCTCGGTGAGGGGGAGGGTGGCGTCCTGGACGGCACCGAGGTTGCCGTGGGTGAGGCGGCAGCCCTTCGGGGGGCCGGTGGTGCCGGAGGTGTAGACCAGGGTCGCGGTGTCCTCCGGGCGGACGGCTTTCGCGGTGGCCAGGAGGTCCTGCGGCGGGGCCGGGGGGAGGTCCAGGAGGGCCCGCCATCGTGTCCGGCTGTCCGTCGTCGGTGGCTGGTCGCGCAGTTCCCCGCGCCCCTGTAGGTCATCCGGCACCGACACCTTCAGCAGGAACACCTCCTCCAGCCCCGGGAGTCGGGCCCTCAGCGCCTCCAGCCTGCCCGCCTGCTCCTCGGCCTCGCACAGCGCGAATCTCGCCCCCGAGTCCCTCAGCACCCACTCCACCTCCTCCTCCCCCGCCGTCGGGTAGACCGGGACCACCACCGCGCCCGCCGCCAGGCACGCCAGGTGGGCGTGGGTCCACCGGGGGCTCGTCTCAGCGAGGATCGCCACTCGGTCGCCGGGGCGCAGGCCCTGGGACAGCAGGGCGCGGCCCAGGTGGCGGACCGTGGCGCGGAGCTCCTCGTACGTCTCGGTGGTCCAGCCACCGGCCGAGCGGTAGCGCAGGGCGGGGTGGTGCGCGTAGCGGTCGGCGGTCCACTCCGCGAAGAGGGCCAGGGTCGGGGGTCGTACCGGGGATCCCGTCATGTACCCGACGGTAGGGACGCCCGTCGGCCACCGGGGATGACCGGAAACGTCACCCCCGCTGACCGCACCGCTCAATCCCGCTACGGTCGTTGGCCATGGGCAAGGGGACGATCACCGTGCACCATGTACGCGCCGTGCTGCGCGGCACCGAGCGGCGCGGCATCGACACCGTGCCGCTGCTCCAGGCCGCCGGCATCCCGCCGCTGCTGCTCGGGGACGACCGGGCGCGGGTCACGCCCGCGCAGTTCGCGCTGCTGTTCCGGGCGCTGTACCGGGCCACCCAGGACGAGTTCCTCGGGCTCGGCTCGGCGCCGAGCAGGCCCGGGACGTTCGCCATGATGTGTTACGCGTCGCTGGGCTGCCGCGATCTGGGCGGGGCGATGCGGCGCGGGATCGCGTTCTACCGGCTCTTTCCGGGCGGACCCGATCTCGCCCTGACGGCCGACGGGCCGGAAGCCGTCTTCGCGGTGCGGAGCGACCTCGGCGGGCGGGACGAGGACCGGTTCCTCACCGAGTGCCTGCTGATCATCTCGCACCGGCTGTGCAGCTGGCTGGTGGGCCGCCGCATCCCGCTCCTGCGGGCGTCGTTCGGCTATCCGCCGCCCCCGCACAAGGACGAGTACCCGTCGCTGTTCGGCTGCCCGGTCCGGTTCGGCCAGGCGCGTACGGAGGCGGTGTTCGACGCGCGCTGGCTGACCGCGCCGCTCGTACGGGACGAAGCCGCGCTGGAGCAGATGCTGCGGCGTTCACCCTTCGAACTGCTGAGCCGACGGGCGTACGGGACGACGGTGGCCGAGCAGGTCCACCGCGACCTCGGCCGCGCGCTGCTCGCCTCGCCCCGGCTGCCGTCGCTGGACGAGACGGCGGCCCGGCTCGCCCTCTCCCCCGCCACCCTGCGGCGCCGCCTCCAGCACGAGGGCACCTCGTTCCAGCAGCTCAAGGACGCGGTGCGGCGGGACGCGGCGATCGCGGGGCTCGCCGAGGGGCGCGAGCCCATCGCCGAACTCGCGGCCCGGCTCGGGTTCTCCGAGGACACCTCGTTCCACCGGGCGTTCCGGCGCTGGACGGGGACGACGCCGGGGGCGTATCGGCTGGGCCAGTGAAGGTGAGCGATACGGTCAGCGCCGTACCTACTGGTCAGTCACTACGGTCTCCTCAACTGCCCCCACCCCCCAGGACGTTGGGAGAGCCGCAATGCCCCTCCGGACCCAGGTCACCGGCGCACTCGCCGCCGGGCTCCTCCTCTCCGCAGCCACCCCCACCGCGTTCGCGGCCGACTCCGACTCCGGCGCCGCCGCCCGGCCCGGGGACGTCGTGAGCTCCGCGCCCACCGCGTTCCACCCGCTGCCCGGCCAGTGGACCAACACCAAGGCCTGGCACATCACTTACCGCTCCACCACCGCCAAGGGCGGCCCGAACGTCGTGTCCGGCACGGTGATCGTGCCCGACGACGGCCGGACCGGGCCGCGCCCGCTCGTCACGTACGCGGTCGGCACGGTGGGCATGGGCGACTCCTGCGCGCCGAGTGCGGGCTTCCCGTACGGGACGACCGTCGAGGCGACGCTCATCAACCAGATCGTGCAGCGCGGGTGGGCGGTCGCGGTGACCGACTACGAGGGTCTCGGCACGCCCGGGGACCACACGTACACGGTCGGCCGGGCCGAGGGCACGGCCGTCCTCGACGCGGCGCGCGCGGCCCAGCGCCTGGGCATCCCCGGGGTCTCCGCCGAATCCCCCGTCGGGATCATGGGGTACTCCCAGGGCGGCCAGGCCAGCAGTTGGGCGGCCGAGCTGCACAAGTCGTACGCGCCGGAGCTGAAGGTCAAGGGCACGGCTACCGGGGGTGTCCCGGCCGACCTGATGAAGGTCGCCCACTTCAACGACGGCGGGCTCGGCTCCGGCCTGATCTTCATGGCGGCGGCGGGGCAGGACGCGGCGTTTCCCGAGCTGAAGCTCGACACGTACCTGAACCCGGCGGGCAAGGCGCTGGTCGACTACTTCAAGTCCCACTGCGTGGCGGTCGACTCGACGGTCGGCTCCTTCAAGAAGATCACCGACCTGACGGTCAAGAACCCCCTGGAACAGCCGGACTGGCAGTCCCGCCTCAACGAGTCCCGCCTCGGGACGGTGGCGCCGGATGCGCCGGTGTACCTGTACCACGGGACGGTGGATGAGCTCATCCCGTACGGGGTGGGGGAGGGTCTGCGGGGCGACTGGTGCGGGCGGGGGGCGTCGGTGTCTTGGCATCCGCTGCCGCTGCTGGGGCATATTGGTGGGGTGACGGTTGGTGCGCTGCCGGCGGCGGACTGGCTGGGCGACCGGTTCGCGGGCCGGCCTGCGGCCGGCAACTGCTGATCCTTCGCCTGCGGGCCGGTGGTCGGTTGCTCACGCAGTTCCCCGCGCCCCTAAACCCGCCTTCGTCTGCGGACCATAGATGGCTGGTCGCGCAGTTCCCCGCGCCCCTTAGATGCGCCCCTTCGGGGCGCTCCTTTAGGGGCGCGGGGAACTGCGCGAGCAACCGGCCACAACCCGCAGACGAACACCGGCCCGATAAGGGGCGCGGGGAACTGCGCGACCAGTTGGGGACAGCCCGCAGACAAACACCGGCCCGATAAGGGGCGCGGGGAACTGCGCGACCAGTTGGGGACGGGCCGCAGACGAACTCCGGGCCAAAAAGGGGCGCGGGGAACTGCGCGACCAGCCCGCCACCGGGCCGCAGACGACACCTTCCACGGAGTGGTTAGCGCGGGACCGTCGGCGACGGGGCGAACGGAGCGCCATGCCCCGGCACGATCAGGGACGCCACCGCCAGCACCCGCCCCCGCGAGGCCCGCAGGACCTCGCGGTCCGGGGCCACCGGGTCGTCCGCCGGGCCCTCCGCGTGCCACCACAGGTCCCCCGCGAACGCCACCACCCCCGCGTCCGTGCCCGCCAGCAGCGTGATGTCCTCGGGGCTGTGGCCCGGCGTGCGGATCAGCCGGAGCGACGGGGTGAGCTCATAGCCCTCGGCGTCCCGGTTGCGCCACTGGTCGCCCGCGTACTCCACCTTGTGGTCGTGCACCCGGGCCCGCCCGAACAGCCCCACGTTCATCGTGTTGTCCGGGTGGTGGTGGCTGAGCACCACGTCGGTGATGTCGTCGGGGCCGAGCCCCAGTTCCGCCAGCGGCCCGAGGATGTCGTCGCGGCTCGCCACCATGCCCGGGTCGAAGACGACGTGCCGGTCGCCGTCCCGGACGTACGAGACGGTGGCGGCGACCCCCGGCCCCGTGGAGCCGACGTAACCGGTGGTCAGGATCGTGTACTTGGCGCTGCGGCCGAGCGGTGCGTCTGTCATGGCTTTGATCCTTCCGGGCGCGCGGCCCTCCCACGAGTGGCACACCTGCCGCCGACCGCAGGATTCCTGCCAGCCGTGCCAGACTGCTCCCCGTGCCGCCCTTCACGACCGTCGCCGCGTACGTCCCGCCAGGAGTCGGCATGCTCGCCGTCGGCATCGTGAGCGAGGTGTTCGGCCCGCACGGTGAGGCGCTGCCCGGCTTCGACTTCGCCCTGTGCGCCGAGCGGCCCGGCCCCGTCCCCACCGACCTCGGCGTCCCGCTCGCCCTCACGCACGGCCTGGACCGGCTCGCCGCCGCGGATCTGGTGATCGCCCTCCCGGGCGCGGAGTTCCGTACGCCGCCCGGCCCCGCCGTACTCGACGCGCTCTCGACGGCGTACGAGCACGGCGCACTCGTCGCCGCCCACTGCGTCGGCACCTTCGCGCTCGCCGCCGCCGGGCTGCTCGACGGCCGCCGGGCCACCACCCACTGGCGGTTCGCCGACCTGCTGGCCGACCGCCACCCGGACGTCACCGTCGAGCCCGACGCCCTCTACATCGACGAGGGGCGGGTGATCACGGGCGCGGGCGCCGCCGCGGGCTTCGACCTGTGCCTGCACCTGCTGCGGCGGGAGTACGGAGCCGCCACCGCCAACGCCGTCTCCCGGGACATGGTGCTGCCCTCCCACCGCGAGGGCGGACAGGCCCAGTACCTGGCCGCCCCCGTCCCCGAGGACGGCCAGGACGACCGGCTCGCCGAGGTCCTCGCCTGGGCCCGCGCCCACCTCCACGAGCCGCTTCCGGTCGCGGAGTTGGCCCGGCGCGCCCTGATGAGCAAGCGCTCCTTCGCCCGCCGCTTCACCGCCGCGACCGGCACCACCCCGCACGCCTGGCTGCGCAGTCTGCGTCTGAGCAGCGCCGAAGAGCTCCTGGAGACCACGGACCTGCCCGTCGAGGAGATCGCCCGCCGGGTCGGCTACGGCAGCGCCGCCGTCCTGCGCGAGCAGTTCGTACGCCGCCGGGGAGTGCCGCCCCGCTCCTACCGCCGCTCGTTCACGAACGCGCCGTAGCGCCCAGGTCCACTTCCGCCCACACCGTCTTCCCCGGCGTCCTCCCGTCCACCCCCCACGCCCTCGCCAGCGCCTCGACCAGCAGCAGGCCCCGCCCGCCCTCGTCCTCCCCCACCGGCTCCGGGCGGTGCGGCAGGCGGTCGGCCCTGGTGTCCGTCACCTCGATGCGGAGTACCGTGCCGAGTACGAGCCGGAGTTCGAAGTCCCGGCCCGGTACGCGTCCGTGGAGCACGGCGTTCGCCGCCAGCTCGGCCACGATCAGGGCGGCGGTGTCGGACCCCTCGCTGTCGTGCGGCACGCCCCAGGCGTCGAGCTGCCCCAGCGCGAGGATCCGGGCGAGCCGCGCGCCTCTGCGCGTACTGCTGAACCGCCGCGCGAACTCGACCGTGGGGGTGGTGATTTGCGGATTCATGTCACCGAGCGTGACGAGGTGTGCGTACGCTGAACAGGGTCGTCGGCCCGACACCGGCTTTTCTGTACGGGTCCGGCGCCTGCCCTGTACGAGTCTTCGCCCGTGACCCATGGAGGGGTGCATGGAGGAGGAAGAGGACACCACCTCGGACCTGTTCACCGCCGTGGGCGAGCAGATCAAGGTGCTGCGGATACGGGCCGGGCTGACGCAGCGGGAGTTCGGCCGTCTGGTCGGGTACACGGAGAGTCAGATCTCGTCGATCGAGCGGGGTGTACGGGTCCCGCAGCCGGACTTCCTTGAGAAGGCGGACAAGATCCTGAACGCGGGCGGCTTGCTGATCGCGGTGAAGAAGTCGATCGAGAAGGCGCAGACGAAGGCGCGGGTGCGGCATCCGGGTTGGTTTCGGGATTACGCCAAGGCGGAGGCGGAGGCCGTATCCCTGCACGACTACAGCACGCTGGCGGTTCCTGGGCTGCTGCAGACCGAGGATTACGCCCGAGCCGTCTTCAGGCACCGCCGCCCGCTGCTGGACGACGCAACGATCGAGAAGCGAGTGGCTGACCGGCTGGCCCGGCAGCAGATCTTCGAACGCTGGCCCGCACCGACCTTCAGCTTCGTGATGGAGGAGTCCGTACTACAGAGGCCAGTTGGCGGCCGAGCCGTGCAGCAGGATCAGCTGCGACAGCTGCTGCGGGTCGGCACACTGCGGACGGTCGAACTGCAGGTGATGCCTACTGACAGGGAGGAACACCCCGGCCTGGGTGGGCCGTTCATCCTGTTGACCCCCAAGGGGCGACAGCCGGTGGCATATACGGAGATCTACGGACACCCTCGGCTGATCACCGATCCAGAGGAAGCCCGCGTCTTCATCGAACGCTATGGGATCATCCGAGCGCAGGCTCTCACGCCCCGGGAGTCTCTGTCCCTGATCGAGAAGATGCTGGGAGAACGATGAACACCACTGAACTTTCCTGGTTCAAGAGCAGTTACAGCGACGGCGAGGGCGGCGCATGCATCGAAGTCGCTTACGACTGGCGCAAGTCGAGCTACAGCGGCGCCGAAGGCGGTGAGTGCGTCGAGGTGGCGGCCCACCCCTCCGCCATCCACATCCGCGACTCAAAGAACACCCCGGGCCCGGAAATCACCGTACTCCCCACCGCCTGGGCCGCATTCGTCTCGTACGCCACACGGTAAAACAAAAAAAGCGGCTGCGCCGACTTTGTAAGTCGGCGCAGCCGCCCCGCTTTCGAGCCGTCAGGATCAGACGTTCTCGAACCGCCACTTCTGGTTTTCGCGGCCTTCCCAGGGCTCGATGATGAGCTGGGTCTTTTCCTTCTCGTCAGGCAGCGTTGCCACGCCGTCCATGTACGGGAAGTGGATGCGGAACAGGTTGTCGCCGACGGGCTCGATCGACCACTGCTGGCCGTACGGCTGGGTGGCGATCATCGGCGGGTAGACCCTGATGATGCTCTGCGCGAAGAAGATCGGGGTGCCACCGGCGGTGAGCTTGCTCCTGAGCTGGTAGACGTTGCCGGGGAACTGCTCGACCTCCCACTGCTGGTTCTCGCCCTTGTGGTAGCTGTAGCCGATGATCGGGGTGTTCGGCTCGGGGCGGGCGTCGCGCACGTCGATCACGCGGTCCTGGTACGCGGCGTTCTTGATCGCGTACGTGCCGTGGGTGAGGAACTCGGCTGCCATGAATCCTCCTGGGTTCACAAGGGGACGGCTTTGATCGAGCGAGCCCCAACCTAGGTGGCCTTTGCCCGTTCCGTAACGGGGACTTCACGTCGTACGGCGGGAATGAGGATGGCCGGGGCGGGGCGCAATTCACCCCCCGCGTTTCGGCCCGGCTGGCCGAGTAAATCAATCCCGCTTCCGGGAATTGCGAGCTCGGGCGCGTCAAGTCCCCGGAAGCGGAACCGCTCCCGCCCGGAACCTCTTCGGCCGTGGGCGTACTTCCGAAACGACGAGGGGCCCGGCGCCACCCTCGGCGCCGGGCCCCTCCCCCATTCACGTGCCTACACCGCCAGCAGCTCCGGCTTCGGCATGACCGCCGTCGCGAAGACCACCTGGGTGAGGAGCATGATCCCGAACAGCGCTCCCCCGCCGCCCAGTGCCAGCGGCAGCACCGGCATGAGCAGCAGGAAGGCTGCCGCCGTGCGGAAGCCGCCCGGCGTTCCGTACCTCTTGAGCAGGCCCAGGAGGAGGAGCAGGAACAGCGAGACGGCCGCCACGAACAGCATGAGGTTCACGCCGTCCGCCAGCTGCTCCCCGAAGGACAGCGCCCCTCGCGGGGTCAGTGCCATCGCGAGGAACCAGCCGGCCGCGCAGAGCGGGAGGTAGCGAGCCGCGCAGCGCGGGAACCAGGGTGCGTGGGTCACTTCGGCGGGTCCTTCAGGCATTGGGCGGAGTTCCAGTACCGCATGTCCTTGTTGCCGTACCAGGGCATCGAGTCGAGCCCCGAGACGTTGTCCATCCGGTCGTGGGCCACGACCAGCGGCTTCTGCGCCCGACGGTACTGGACGACCTCCATGTCGGGGTAGTGATCGCCCTTGCGGGTCACGGTCACCGAACCCTTGTTGGCCGCGATCGTCACATGGGTGTCGACCGAGAACAGCGGCATCAGACTGTTCACCCCCGCTATGCCCAGATCGAGCTTGGACGAGTTCGAGTGGTACTTGCCGAGGAAGCTGTAGTTCACGATGTTGCGTCCGGTGACGCTCTCCGAGGGGTACTCGTTGAGCGACAGCGGGTCCGCCGGGATCATCCTCGACGGCGACTCGATGTCGTATCCGGGACCGCCGCCCGCCTGGCTCATCAGGTACGACGAGACGTGCTTGGTGGACGGCTTGGTGTGGGACGGCGAGACCTTGAAGGTCACGTCACCCGTGGCGGTGTCCCAGAACAGGACCATGCGGTAGGCCGCGTCCGGGTCCGTGGTGTACTCCCGGTTGTCGCCGAGCAGCTGGTAGCCCAGGCCCGGGATCTTCATCGCGTCCTTGGTGTGGATGAAGAACTTCATCATGATGATGCCCCGGTCGGGACCCTTGCCCACGTTGAAGTGGCCGAACTGGGTGCCCTTCTCGCCGTGCGACCACATGGCCCGCTTGGCGCGCGCGTAGGCCGACTTGAGGTGGTGGACGACCTTGTGCACGATGTGCCGGACGGTCTTCTTGAGGTAACGGATGACCTTCTTCACCGCGTGCTTGATCTTCTTGAAGATGTGGCCGATGTGGAACGCGCCGCTCGGGTCGCTGTCGGTGACCGGCGAGTTGTTGGCGTACGCGTACCCGTTGATCTGCTGCGGGTCGGACAGGTCCATGACCGGGTCCACCGAGGCGAACCGGCCGTTGGCCGCGTCGTACTCGCGCGCGCCCATGTGGGTCAGGCCCGTGGACTTGTCGGTGGTGCCGCCCACGAAGCCCCGGTCGCCCGGCCAGCCCGTCTGCGGCTGGGTGCCGCGCGGGGTGCCGAACGGGCCGGAGGCGCGCCGGGTGACGCTGAGCGTCACCGAGTCGACCGCCACCTCGTCGGTGCCCTGGTGGTCGCCGAGCAGATAGGTGATCGAGCCGTCCGAGCCGCGCGCGACCGTGGCGTTGCCCGCGTCGTAGTAGCGCACACCGCTCACCGTGTTGCTCGACTTGGTCAGCGTCAGCTCCTCGGCGCCCAGGTACAGCGTCACCGCACCCGGGTCCCGGCGCAGCAGCCGGGAGCCGTCCGCGTCGTAGAGGAACGTGGACGTCTGGCCGCCGAGCGTCGAGGAGGCGAGGTTGCCCTCCGCGTCCCAGGTCAGCTGCTGGTCACCGGCGGCCGTCACCCGGCGGGTGGTGTTGCCGGAGGCGTCGTACTCGAACGAGTCGGTGCGCGCCCCGGGTCCGGTGATGCCGACCGTGTCCATGCCGTGCGGCCGGGTCTCGCCCGGCTGCGGGTAGGAGTAGCCGCGCCGGACGTCCTTGGTGGTGTCGCCGGTGACGTCGTGCTGGACCTCGGAGGCCCGGTTGCCGACCGTGTCGTACGTGTACGAGTACCAGTACGGGTCGATGCCGCCCACCTTCGGGCGGGCGTCCGTCGACGGCTTCAGCGCGCAGTCGTCCGTGCCCGTCCACGCGTGCGAGAGCCGCGCCGCGAAATCGTACGTGAAGCACTGCGTGTCGGTGACCGTCTTGTCGTCGCGGTCGTTGCGGATGCGGGTGATGTTGCCCGCCGGGTCGTAGCTGTAGACCTTGTTGTCGATGGTCTGCGGACCCTGCGTCTCGCGGTCGTTGACCACGCTGCTCAGGCGCTTGGTGTCCTCCTCGTAGGTGAACGTCTGGACCGTGCGGGCGCCGACCGAGCCGAGCACGGTCTGAAGGAGGTCGCCGGACGGCGAGTACTGGTTGCCCAGCGAGTACACGTCCGTGCCGTTGCCGACCGTGGTCGCCAGACCGTAGTCCGAGTAGCCCTGGCGGACCGTCTCGGCGGGCAGCCCGCCGCCGGCCGGGAAGGTGGTGGTGTTGGCCAGGCCCGTGTTCGGCGTGAACGTGGAGCTGAACTCGTAGGTGCCCTGGAGCTTGCCCTCGGCCGCCGGAACCGTGATCACCGAACCGGTGGCCCGGCCCGCCGCGTCATAGCCCTTGACGGCCGTGGTGTAGGCGTTGCCGTTGTCCCAGCGGGTCGACGAGCTCAGCATCTTCTTGCCGCCGGTCAGCGAGTCGTACGTCCACTCGGCCAGCTTGGGGCCGGTGTCGCTGTCCTTGCGCAGGCTGGTGGGACGGCCGATCTCGTCGTAGGTGTACGCCAGAACCGTGCCCCGGGCGTCCTTGGTCGTCGCCGTCTTGCCGTCGGGCGTGAACGTCGTGGAGACCGCGCCCTTGTCCGGGTCCGACGAGGCGATCTGGCGGCCGCGCAGGTCGAAGGTGGCCGACCAGGTGTTGCCCGCCGCGTCCACCGCCTTGGTGAGGCGGTCGGCGGTGTCGTAGGTGTACTTCAGCGCCTCGTACTTGTCGGGGCTCGCCCCGATGACCGGGTTGCCGTCCTTGTACTGGCGCAGCTCCACCGGCTTGTCGTGGGCGTTGTTGACCACCAGCGTGGCGGTGGCCCCGCTCGGCGGGACGGTCGCCGTCCAATTGCCGCCGTAGGTGGTGCTCGTGCGCCACCGCTCGGTGCCCTTGGTGACCGCGATGTTCGCGGTGGTACGGCCCAGGCCGTCGAACTCGGTCACGGTCTGCGCCGGGACCTGGCTGTCGGCCACCGCGAAGACGGCGGTCGCGACCGGCTGGTCGTTGTAGTACTCGGCGTTGTCCTTGTAGGCGCGGCCCTGGCTGTCGTAGAACGTGTCCGTGATCAGCCGGCCCGTGCCGCCGTACGCCTCGGTCTGGGTCTGCCGCTTGCGCAGCAGACCGTCGTAGAGGGTGACCGCCTTGCGGTACTTGCCGCTCTCCAGGAGCGTGTTGGAGGTGACGGCGGTGGGGCCGTCGTTGCGCACCTGGTAGGAGAAGGTGACGTCGGCCGAGGCGGGCTTGACCCGGCCCGGCTTCCAGGCGGCGGTGAGCTGCCCGAGCGCGTCGTACTCCTGGCTGGTGACGCGGCCGTTGGCGTCGGTCGCCTTCACCGTGAGCCCGCGCAGCCCGTCGAGGTCGACGCTGGTGGTGAAGCCCTTGTTGTCGGTGGTCTTCACCGTCGTGGGCTGGGCGCCGGTCGCCGGGGTGTACGCGGTGAGGGTCTTCGCCTGCGCCGCGTCCGTGGTCTGCGTCATCCGCCCGTACGCGTCGTAGAGCGCGGTGGAGGTGGTGACGTACACCGGCAGACCGGCGCTGTAGTGGTCCAGCTCCTCGATCTTGGAGGGCATCGCCTTGCCCGCGACGGGCGCGGCGCCGTACGCGCTGGTGTCGTACGTGGTGCGGGTCTCGCCCGTGACGGTGCTCGCCGAGGGGGCCGTGCCGCAGGTGGTGGAGCTCTTCTGCTCGTCGGCGACGTAGGAGATCAGATGGTTGGTGGTGTCCGGGGTGACGTAGGTGGTGCGGGTGCACTGCTCGTCACCGGAGACCGCGACGTCGCCCTCGTCCGAAGTGGTGAGGGTCTGGCCGTAGGCGTCGAAGGTGTCCGTGGAGCGCGTGGTCTGCCAGCTGCCGTCGTCCATCAAAGACCGGCCGGTGGTGGTCTCGGTGTCCGCCTGGTAGGCGTGCAGATCGGTGGTGCCCGGCCGGGTCTGCGTCGCGGTCAGCTTCGACCACGGCTTCTCCACCGACGACTCGACGATCTTGCCGCCGTCCTTGTCGTAGCTGACGCTCTCCAGCTCCCTGCCGCTGTACTGCTCGGCGTCGGTGTACAGGGCGCCGAAGGAGTCGGCCACCTGGGCGCCGTCGATGCCCCGCAGATACGTCGTCTCCGACAGCGTCCTGTTCGTCGTGCCGGTGCGGGTGCGGACCTTGCCGTAGCCCCGGTAGTCGCTGTACGTGCGGTGCTTGTCGAGGGTGAACTCGCTGGTGTCCTTGGCCCAGGCGATGCCGCCCAGGTACTCGTACTCGGTCACCTCCGAGTCGGTGCCCGCGACCTTGTCGTCCTCGGTCACCTTGGTCACCACGTACTTGTGGAACCAGTCCTTGACCGGCTGGGAGCCGCCCTCGGGAGTCCACCAGTTCGGGTAGCAGCGCTTGGTGTTGGTCGCCTCGTCGGGCGGGCTGGCATAGGTGCACTCGGTGGGCGAGTACTCGACGAGCGTGTCGGCGCCGTACTCGGAGCTCACCTTGGTGATCCGGTACTTGTTCAGCGGCGGGCGGCCCTCGGAGGCGTCCACGCGGTTGGGCATCAGCGTGCCGCCGAACGTCACCGCCGGGTTCGACAGGGCGGTGCCGCCCGCCTTGCCGGTGCGCACGATGGAGTCGAGCCACAGCCCGTTGCCGCCGGTGTCACCGGTGCCGGGGAAGCTCTGGCCCAGCGTCCAGGTGTCGATGTCGACGTAGCCGGTGCCCTTGAGCACCTGGGTGGAGACCGAGGTCAGCCGCTTCTTCGACCAGAACGACGGCGAGCCGTTGAGGCAGTCCGCGCCGACCGTGCAGACCTCGTCGACCGGCGTGTCCGGCCAGTTGGAGGCGTGCGCCTTGTCGAAGGCGCAGTCGGTGGCCGTGCCCAGGCAGCGGTCGCCCATGGCGAAGTTCACCTTGGCGGCGGGCTGGGCCGCGTAGACCTGGCCCGCGCGGTGGCCGTACTCGATGTGGTCGAGGTAGCCGGCGCGCGCGTAGCTCGCGTCCGCCTTGGGCTTGGTGGTCGTGGAGCCGCCGGAGTTCTTGGCGTACGCGTTCTTCTCCTGGGTGTAGAAGAGCGCCATCGCGTTGCCGTGCGGGTCGACCACGTAGTCCAGGTTCCAGCGCCAGGCCTGGTTGCGAACGGAGTCCGTGAAGGCGGCGGCGTGACCGGGCTCGCCGGTGTGGTTGCCGTAGACCGGGACGGTGTAGGCGGATCCGGTCTCGGTCTTGCCGGTGGCCCAGCCGGGGAGGCGGTTCTTGCCGAACCAGTACTGGGTGCCGTCGAGCGTGGTCACCTTCCAGTACTCGTTGTCGTCGTCGCCGTTGTTGGTGTCGGTGGCGGTGCCCTTGACCCGCTCGATGCGGGAGCCGTCGTCGTCGGCGGGCCGCCAGACGTCACCGGTCCCGGTCTTGACGAGCGGGGTCGAGGACCCGTTCAGCGACATCACGGCGTTGTCCGAACGCCAGCACAGGTCGCCGGACTTGGCCGGGGCGTTGGTCCCCGTACCGCTGTCGTCCTTGCAGGCCATGTACTGCCGCTCGATGAACCCCATCTCCATCGACCAGCCCTCGCCGATCGCGGAGGGCTGGTTGTTGGTCGCGGCGGTACGGCCGTCGACACCGGAGGAGGAGTACCCCAGGGCGAGCTTGGGGGTGAGATCACCGGGAACGGGCGGCACCTGGAGCGGATACTCCCAGGAGAACCCGCCCTCGTTGCCCCCGGCGGCCCAACTCCCGCTGGGCGAGAGCGAGGTGGCCTTGAAGTCCCCGTTCGCGCCGTCGGGGGTGGCGGTGGCGGCGAGGACGGTGAAGGCCCCCGCACCCGAGCCGCTGCGTGCGGCCACGCCGCTCGCCCCGCCCGCGGCGGCGTCCGGCGCGACCTCGACCTCGGCACTGAGCAGCCCGGCCTTCGCGTCGTTCCGCGAAGCCAGCGGCGTGACCGTACGGCACTCGGCCTTCTCCGGCGTCGTCAGCGCACAAGACGGCAGCTGCACCAGCCGCAACCGGGACGCCCAGTCCGCCCCGTACGCCCCGCGGAACGCGTTGTAGTCGAGCTGGACGGACGCCCGGCCCGCCGCAGTCCCCCGGTCGTCACGCGCGACCCCGAGCACGACACCGTCGAGCCCCAGCCGGTCCGCCGCCTTCCGGTCACCCATCCGCACCCGCACCTTCGCGGGCGCCGCCCCCTTGGCGGACTTGGGCGCGAGCGGCGCGACCCCGACCGGACTGCCCGGCGCGGCCGCGTGACGCGATCCGGCCACGCTCCGCCCCGCCGCGCTCTTCGCCAACGCATCGGCCGCGACCCGCCCCAGGTCGACCTCGCTGTCCCCGGCCTTCGGCCAGGTCACCTTCGGCGCCCGCCAGGGCCGCCGCGCGGTCTCGCTCTTGGCGCCGGAACTGCTCCCGCCCAGCTCGGAGCCGGTCACCGAGGCCGTCTTCTGCACCGAACGCACCGAGAAGTCGACCTTCCCGGCGGCCGCCGCGACGGTCGGCAGCAGCGTGACCAGCAGCGCGCTCGCCGTGACCGCGCCGAGCGCCGCCGTGGCGCGCCCGCGTCTGCCTCCCCCCGAGTCCTCGTCGAATCTCCCTGTCCCCACCCGTGAACGAGTCACCTGGAACTCTCCAACTCTCCGTATTCAGCTCAAAAGGCGCCCCAAGAGAGGGACGCCGGGGGGAACTTAACACCAAGGAATTTACGGGCGGAAGAACAATTCACTCTGCGAACACCGCAGTTGGGAGGGGATATAACGAGAGGAGAACGATCGCCGAACCATACACACGCAAAGGCGCAGCCAAGGGTGCGAAGGGGCCAGTTCGGACCTTATTCCGGCGTTACGCTCCCGCTCTGCAAGCAGCATTAACTGATATGAGGGTGGGGACTGGTGAGGGGACATCACATGCGCCGGGGCAGACGCCTGCCGGCCGCGCTGATGGCAGCCGCGCTCGGCGCGGGCGGCCTTGCTCAACTGGCCGCAGCACACACGGCCTTTGCGGACGAGATCGCCGACGGCGGTACGCAGAGCCGGACAAGTGCACATGGAACCAAGAATTCCGTGGCCGGAACTGGCAATTCCGGAACCATCACTTCCGGAAGCACCACTTCCGGAGCCGGCACTTCCGGAACTGAGAATTCCCGTACGGGTGAGGCGCAGGCCCTCGCGCAGGCGAAGCGGTCCGGCCGCCAGGTCGAGATCCTGGACCGCCGCGACGAGATGACGCAGGTGCTGGCCAACCCGGACGGGTCGCTCACCATGCGCCAGTACGTACGCCCCGCCTTCGCCCGCGTCGGCGGCGTCTGGCGCACGGCCGACGCCACGCTGAAGCAGGGCGCCGACGGCCGGCTCTCCCCGGCCGCCGCCACCTTCGGCATCTCCTTCTCCGGCGGCGGCACCGGCCCGCTCGCCACCCTGACGAAGAACGGCGGGACCCTCTCGGTCTCCTGGCCGGACGCGCTGCCGCAACCCCGCGTCGAGGGCGACACGGCCCTCTACCCCGAGGTGCTGCCCGGCGTCGACCTCACCCTGCGCGCCGACACCGACGGCTTCGCCCAGCACCTGGTCGTCAAGACCCGCGAAGCGGCGGACAATCCGCGCCTGGCCGAGCTGTCGCTCGCGCTGCACACGGCGGGCGCCGCCCTGAAGGCGGACGCCAAGGGCAATCTGACGGCCACCGACACCCGCACCGGCGCCCGGCTGTTCAGCGCCCCCGCGCCGGCCATGTGGGACTCCTCGCACCTGCCCCGGCAGGCGGCGGCCCAGCTGGTGCGCGGCGCCCGCCCGACCGCCGCCGAGACCGCGCCGCCCAAGCTGGTGGCGATGGGCACGAAGGTCACCGGCGACCGGCTGCGGATCACCCCGGACGCGGCGATGCTGAAGGACCCGAAGACGGTCTTCCCGGTCGTCATCGACCCGATCTTCTCCGGTGGCGGCCGCAACAACTGGGCCATGGCGTACAAGCAGTCGGGCAACTCCTCGATCGCCAACACCGCGTACTGGAACGGCGGCACGTTCAGCGACAAGCTCGCCCGGGTCGGCCACGAGACGTCGACCAACGGCACCGCCCGCTCGTACTTCCAGCTGAACACCAAGGGCCTGGCCGGTTCGAAGATCATCTCGGCCAAGTTCAACGTCTTCAACAGCTACTCGTGGTCGTGCACCAAGACCCCGGTGGAGCTCGGTCTGACCGGCCCCATCTCCTCCGCCACCACCTGGAACAACCAGCCCGCCTGGAAGCAGACCCTCCAGGAGAAGACGTTCGCGCACGGCTGGTCCTCGACCTCGTGCGCCGCCGCCGGCGAGGACTTCGACGCCGACACCATCAAGACCGCGGTGCAGGCGGTCGCGGACGCCGGCGACAACGACATGACGCTGGGCCTGCGCTCGCGCGCGGACTTCGAGGGCAACGAGCAGAGCTGGAAGAAGTTCCAGAACGACCCGAGCCTGGAGATCACGTACAACACCGCGCCGAAGGTCGACTCCTCGGCCGCCTACCAGGGCTCCTGGGCGCCCGGCGCGAGCGGGCTCGTGCAGGTGGCCTGCGCCACCGACCCGGCCGCGTTCCCGGTCGTCGGCAACACCGGCCTCACCCTCACCGCGAAGATCTCCGACCCGGAGGGCGGCCAGCTCACCGGCGCCTTCCAGCTCAAGGACTACGACACGGGCGCGGTGGTCGCCTCCCCCACCTCGACCGTGGCCGCGGGCGGCACCGCCCAGGCCCGGATCGACGGCTCACTGCTCACCACCGGCAAGCGCTACACCTGGTCCGTCCAGTCCCGTGACGGCCTGGACACCTCGGCGTGGACCACGGCCTGCGGCTTCGGCGTCGACAAGGACGCGCCCGCCAAGCCCACCGTGACCGCCACCGACGGCCACGCCCTGGACGTGGCCGAGGTGCCCGCGCGCACCGACCGTACGGTCAGGTTCGCCTCCACCGACGCCGGCGGCGGCAGTGGTGTCGACGGATTCTGCTACGCGCTCAACCAGCCGCTGTCCGTCTCGAACCTCAAGTGCCCGGGCGGTACGTATGTGAAGGCGGCCGCCGACGGCACCGCCACGGTGACCGTCAGGCCCGGCCTGTGGCCCAGCAACCGGCTGCACGTGGAGGCGTACGACAAGGCGGGCAACACCTCGGCGTACGGCGGCGGTTCCGCGCCGTCCGACACCACGCTGATCGCCACCGACCGCCCCGTGTACGTCCACGACGCCGCCGGGCGGGTCCAGGGCGACCTGCCGGGCGACCTCGACGGCGACGGGCAGATCGACCTGCTGGCCACCGCATCCGACGGCACCCTGCGGCTGCTCGGCGGCAAGGGCGACGGCACCCTGAAGGCGCCGCGCACCCTCGCATCGGGCGGCTGGAACGGCGCGCGCATCGCGCACCGGGGCGACTTCATCGCCGCCACCGACGGCCAGACGATGGACGGGTACGAGGACTTCTTCGTCAAGGTCGGCAACAAGCTCTACCTCTACCCCGGTGACGGCAACGGGATGCCGCTCACCACCCAGCGCAAGGAGCTGCTGCGCCCCACCGGCAAGGACAACGGCCCGCTGACCGGCCCCGGCGGCCTCTGCCTGGACGTGAAGTCGGCGAACACCGCCAACGGCACCCCGCTCCAGATCTACACCTGCAACGCCACCACCGCGCAGGACTTCCAGCTCACCGGCGGCGCCCTGAAGGTGCTCGGCAAGTGCGCGGCGGCCGCGGGCACGGACCTGGCCTCGCCCGTCCAGCTGGCGGACTGCGACGGCAGCCCGGCCCAGCAGTGGCTCGACCGCGGTGACGGCTCCCTGCTCAACCAGGGCTCGGGCCGCTGCCTGGACACGGCGGGCGGCGCGGTCGTCAAGAGCACGCCCGTGCAGGTCCTCAACTGCGACGGCGACGCGACCCAGGACTGGGCCGTCCCGGGCACCTGGGCGGGCACCGGCCAGATCCTCACCCCGCGCGACGCCGACGGCATGCCCGGCGCCGACCTGATCGTCCAGGAGGGCGAGGGGATGTGGCTGTACTCCGGCACGGCCGAGGGCCCGCTCGCGGCGGAGCCCGGCTCGTACAAGCTGCTCCCGGCCAAGCAGTTCGGCTTCACGTCCTGGGACCGCTTCGACCTCACCGCGCCCGGTGACGTCAACGGCGACGGCATCCCCGACCTGCTCGGCCGCCACGTCACCACGGACACGGCGAGCGCCGACTACGGCAAGCTGTACCTGTACCCGGGCACCCGCACCACGGACACCTCGGGCAACACGACGTACGGCATCGGCACCCGTACCACCTACGGGTCGAGCGCCTGGCAGTCGACGAACATCCCGTTCTTCGCGAGCGCGGGCAACGCCCAGGGCACGGTCGTCGACACCGGCACGTATCTGAAGTTCGTCCCCACCGCGGGCCAGGAGGCCCCGGACCTCTGGGCGGTCTTCAAGGCGGCCCCGGGCGGTCTGCGCTTCTACCCGGGCACGGCGACGACGCACGGCACGGCGGTGGTCGTGGGGGACGCGGCGCTGGTGCAGGACCTGGTGGGGCTGTTCTAGGCCTGTTCGTACGTGACTGTGCCCGCCCCCGATCCATCGGGGGCGGGCACAGTCACGTCAGCGGTTACTGGACCGCGCCGTCTTCCTGGCTGCGGTTCGCCTCCAGGCGGGCCTTCGCCGACTCGACCTTGGTGACGATCTGCGCGGACATCTCGTCGCGCTGCTTGCGCAGCAGGACGAAGCTCAGCGGCGCGGACAGGACCAGCGCCAGCAGGACGACCCAGATCGCGTTGGCGTCCCCGAGGCCCGCGGGCATGACCCCGACGTGGACCAGCAGGGCGACGAACACCAGGCAGCCGACGAAGACGGCGACGCGCATCGCGGTGTACCGGACGGCTGCGCTCGGCTTGGCGATGTTCACGGCTGACCTTCTCTCTCGTACGGCGACCCTGCCCGACCAGTGAAGCACGCCCGTTATTGGATCAATTCAGGGGGATCGGCCCCGCGGGCGACGCTCCTCAGAGCCGCATCGCCTGCGGCGACTCGCGCAGGGCCGGGTCCGGTCCTTCGTACTCGCGGATGATCTCGTAGCGGGTGTTGCGCTCCACCGGGCGGAACCCGGCCTCGCGGATCAGGTCGAGGAGGTCGTCGCGGGTCAGCTTGTTGGGCGTACCGTAGTTGTCCGCGTCGTGCGTGATCTTGTACTCGACGACCGAGCCGTCCATGTCGTCCGCGCCGAACTGGAGCGCGAGCTGAGTGGTCTGCACGCCGTGCATCACCCAGAAGCACTTCACGTGCGGCACGTTGTCGAACAGCAGCCGGGAGACCGCGAAGGTCTTCAGGGCCTCGGCGCCGGTCGCCATCGTGGTGCGCGCCTGGAGCTTGTTGCGGATCTTGCCGTCCTGCATGTCCACGAAGTCGTGCTGGTAGCGCAGCGGGATGAAGACCTGGAAGCCGCCGGTCTCGTCCTGGAGCTCACGCAGCCGCAGCACGTGGTCGACGCGGTGACGGGGCTCCTCGATGTGCCCGTACAGCATCGTCGAGGGCGTCTTGAGGCCCTTCTCGTGGGCGAGGCGGTGGATCCGCGACCAGTCTTCCCAGTGCGTGCGGTGGTCCACGATGTGCTGGCGGACCTCCCAGTCGAAGATCTCCGCGCCGCCGCCGGTGAGCGATTCGAGGCCCGCGTCGATGAGCTCGTCGAGGATCTCGCTCGCGCTCAGCCCCGAGATCGTCTCGAAGTGGTGGATCTCCGTCGCCGTGAACGCCTTGAGGCCGACGTTCGGCAGCGCCTCCTTGAGGGCCTTGAGCGAGCGCGGGTAGTAGCGCCAGGGCAGCGACGGGTGGAGCCCGTTGACGATGTGCAGCTCGGTGAGGTTCTCGCTCTCCATCGCCTTGGCGAGCTTGACCGCCTCCTCGATGCGCATCGTGTACGCGTCCTTCTCGCCCGGCTTGCGCTGGAACGAGCAGTACGCGCAGGACGCGGTGCACACGTTCGTCATGTTGAGGTGCCGGTTGACGTTGAAGTGGACGACGTCACCGTTCTTGCGGGTGCGCACCTCGTGCGCGAGGCCGCCCAGCCAGGCCAGGTCGTCCGACTCGTAGAGTGCGATGCCGTCCTCGCGGGACAGCCGCTCACCGGCCCGGACCTTCGCCTCCAGCTCGCGCTTGAAGCCCACATCGGCGATGGACGCGGTCATGCGGCGGCCTCCCAAATATCTCCGTACACAGCCTCGCCCACGTTACGCCCCCACTTACTCGGGCAATTCGCCGACCCGGTTCTCCCACTTGGTGGACAGCACGATCGTCGTCCGGGTGCGCGAGACGCCCTTGGTGGAGCCCAGGCGCCGGATGGTCTTCTCCAGCCCGTCGACGTCCGAGGCGCGGATCTTGAGCATGTACGAGTCGTCGCCGGCGATGAACCAGCAGTCCTCGATCTCCTCCAGGTCGCGCAGCCTGCGGGCGACGTCCTCGTGGTCGGCGGCGTCGGAGAGCGAGATGCCGATGAGGGCGGTCACGCCGAGGCCGAGCGAGGCGGCGTTGACGGTGGCGCGGTAGCCGGTGATCACCCCGGCCGCCTCAAGACGGTTGATGCGGTCGGTGACGCTGGGCCCGGAGAGACCGACGAGCCGGCCGAGCTCGGCGTACGAGGCCCTGCCGTTCTCCCGCAGGGCCTGGATGAGCTGCCTGTCCACGGCGTCCATATGCCTGAAGCCTTCCATTGTTCAGCAATACCGCGAGTTTAGGTGTAGAATCTAAGGTACACAGGGTCGAGGCCCTGCGAATCATTCAGCTGCTTGCATCATTTTCCAGCAGATCAAAGACGATCTTTCAGGAGTGTCGACACCGTGTACACGATCGAGATGGCCTACGCCCGTATGCGCGAGCTTCAGGACCTGGCCAACCGCTCGCGTGCCCACCAGCCCACCGCGACGCAGCGCCGCGCCCTCAAGCGCGCCGCCAAGAAGCGCTAACCGGGTCGAGAGCCTCCCCCGAGCTCTCCCTCCCACCGGCGGTACAGACTGTGCGGCACACCGGCCGCGTCCAGCACCCGCCCGGCGACGAAGTCCACCAGATCCTGGATGTGCGTCGCCCCCGCGTAGAACGCCGGAGAGGCGGGCAGCACCACGGCGCCCGCCTCGTCCAGCGTCACCAGATGCCTGAGCGTCTGACCGTTGAGCGGTGTCTCCCTGACCGCCACCACCAGCTTCCGCCGCTCCTTGAGCGTCACGCTCGCGGCCCGCTGCAACAGGTCCTTCGAAAGCCCCAGCGCCACCCCGGCCACACAGGCCGTGCTGGCGGGCACGATCAGCATCCCCTTGACCGGGTACGACCCGGACGACGGCCCGGCGCCGAGATCCCCGGCGCTCCAGTGCCGTACCCGCGCCACGTCCACCTCGAAGGTGCCCGGCTTCCCGTCCGCCCCCCGCGCCAGCCACTGCGCGAGGTCCTCGCGCCAGTGCGCGTCGCGGAAGGCGATCCCGGTCTCGTCGAGCAGCGTCAGCCGCGAGGCCCGCGAGACCACCAGGTCCACGCTCTCGCCCGCGTCCAGCAACCCCCGCAGCACGGCCGCCGCGTACGGCGTCCCGGACGCACCGGAGACCCCGACGACCCAGGGCGTGCGCGGCGCCGCCTCTCGCTGACTGTGTACGTTCACCTGCTCCACGTGTCCGAGCCTATCCGGCCATCCGGGGGCGGGAACGGTCACACCGAGAGCCCGCGCACCAGCAGGTCGAGGAGCGCGCAGACGAAGAGCGAGATCCCGATGAACCCGTTCGTGGTGAAGAACGCGCGGTTCAACCTGGACAGGTCGTGCGGCTTGACGATCGTGTGCTCGTAGACGAACGCCACCGCCACGACCACGAGCCCGGTCCAGAAGAACGCCCCGGCCTCGGTCGCCAGCGCGTACCAGACGAGCAGCGCCGTGGTGACGACATGACAGGCGCGCGCCCCGTACAGCGCGGCCGGGACGCCGAAGCGGGCCGGTACCGACTTCACGCCATGGGCGCGGTCGGCCTGGACGTCCTGGCTGCCGAAGATCAGATCGAACCCGCCGATCCAGACGCCGACGGCGAGCCCGAGGATCACCGCGTCCCCGGACCACTCGCCGGTGACGGCGAGCCAGGCGCCGACCGGGCCCATCGCCTGCGCGAGACCGAGGATCGCGTGCGGGAAGTTGGTGAACCGCTTCCCGTACGGATAGACGACCATCGGGATCACGGCGATCGGCGCGAGCGCCAGGCACAGCGGGTTGAGCAGGGCGGCCGCGCCGAGGAAGACGACGACGGCGACGAGCGCGCCGGTCCAGGCCGAGCGCACGCTCACCGCGCCGGTGACCAGCTCGCGGGAGGCGGTGCGCGGATTGCGGGCGTCGATCTCGCGGTCGATGATCCGGTTGCAGGCCATCGCGAACGTCCGCAGACCCACCATGGCGATCGTGACCAGGAGTAGCTTGCCCCAGTGGATCTCCTCGTCCAGCTGGAACATCGCGGTGAGGGCGGCGATGTAGGCGAAGGGCAGCGCGAAGACCGAGTGCTCGATCATGACCAGACGAAGGAACGCCCTGGTCCGTCCGGGCTGCGGAACTGCTGCGGCTGAGGCGCTCACTTGAGGCCGTACTCCTTCCAGCGGCGGTCGACCTTCGCCGCCGTGTCCGGGTCCGACTCGACCATGTGCGGCCAGCCGCCGTCCCGGGTGTAGCCCTCCTCGGGCCACTTCGCGGTCGCGTCGATCCCCGCCTTGCCGCCCCAGAACTGCTGGTACGAGGCGTGGTCGAGGTGGTCGACCGGGCCCTCGACGACGGTGAGGTCACGGGCGTAGTCGGTGTTGCCGAGGGCCCGCCAGGAGACCTCGTGCAGGTTGTGCACATCGCAGTCGGCGTCGACGACCACGATGAGCTTGGTGAGCGACATCATGTGCGCTCCCCAGATCGCGTGCATCACCTTCTGCGCGTGCTTGGGGTACTTCTTCTCGATCGAGACGATCGCGCAGTTGTGGAAGCCTCCGGACTCCGGCAGGTGGTAGTCGACGATGTCCGGCACGATCACCTTGAGCAGCGGCAGGAAGAACCGCTCGGTGGCGCGCCCCAGCGGCCCGTCCTCGGTCGGGGGCCGCCCCACGACGATGGACTGGAGCAGCGGACGCTTGCGCATGGTCACACAGTCGATGGTGAGCGCCGGGAACGGCTCCTGCGGCGTGTAGAAGCCCGTGTGGTCGCCGAACGGCCCCTCGGGCAGCATCTCGCCCGGCTCCAGCCACCCCTCGATGACGACCTCGGCGTGCGCCGGCACCTGGAGCGGCACGGTCTTGCAGTCGACCATCTCGACGCGCTTGCCCTGGATGAACCCGGCGAGCATGTACTCGTCCATGTCGCCGGGCAGCGGCGCGGTGGAGGCGTACGTGACGGCGGGCGGGCAGCCGAAGGCGATGGCGACGGGCAGCCGCTCGCCCTTCTTGGCCGCCACGGCGTAGTGGTTGCGGCTGTCCTTGTGGATCTGCCAGTGCATGCCGATGGTGCGCTTGTCGTGGCGCTGGAGCCGGTAGAGCCCGAGGTTGCGCACGCCGGTCTCGGGGTGCTTGGTGTGGGTCAGCCCGAGGTTGAAGAAGGACCCGCCGTCCTCCGGCCAGGTGAACAGGGCGGGCAGCTGCTCCAGGTCGACGTCGTCGCCGGTGAGGACGACCTCCTGGACGGGCGCGTCCTTCACCTTCTTCGGCGGGACGTGGACCATCGAGCCGAGCTTGCCGAAGGCCTCCCGGACGCCGACGAAGCCGTGCGGGAGCTCGGGCTTGAGCAGCCCGCCGATCTTCTCGCTGATCTCCTCGTACGACTTCAGCCCGAGGGACTTGAGGAGGCGGCGGTCGGTGCCGTACACGTTCATGGCCAAGGGCATCGCGGATCCCTTGACGTTCTCGAAGAGGAGCGCGGGGCCGCCGGCCTTGTTGACGCGGTCGACGATCTCCCCGACCTCCAGGTACGGGTCGACTTCGGCCTTGATGCGGATGAGGTCGCCCTCACGCTCCAGCGCCCTCAGGAGCGAGCGAAGATCGTCGTAAGCCATGGGGTCAAGTATCGGGCACCGGTTACCCTGGGCCCGTCACCGGGGCCGCCGGACGCCCCGCCGCCGTTCCCTGGGGGGACCACCCGAACATGCTCAGGTATCTGCCGTTCCTGCTGGTCCTGGCGCTGTGGATCTACGCGTTCATCGACTGTCTGAACACGCCGGAGGAGGAGGTGCGGGGCCTTCCCAAGGTGGTGTGGGTCATCGTGATCCTGCTCTTCGGCGAAGTGCTGATCGGCCCGGTCGCCTGGCTCTTCGCGGGCCGCCCGCGCCGCGCCCCGGCCCAGTCCTGGACGGCCCCGGACGACAACCCGGAATTCCTGGCCAGCCTGAAGAGGCCGCCGAAGGACGACCCGCAGGCGTAACGGCTTTTGAGCCCCCACCCCGCCCCTTCCCGAAAGCCCTCTGGCGGGCGGCCGGGGGCTGCGCCCCTGGAGCGTGTTCGTCTGCGGACCGTAGATGGCTGAGCGCGCAGTTCCCCGCGCCCCTTGAGTGCCGCTGCGCGGCAATCCCCTGGGCGCCCCGCAGGGGCGCATCTCAGGGGCGCGGGGAACTGCGCGAGCAACCGACCACCGGGCCGCAGGCAAACACGGGGCCCGGGGCGCAGCCCCTAGCGCCCCGCGTACGCGGCCCGCAGCGCCTGCCAGCGCCCCGCCGACCACGTCGACCAGTCCTTCGGACGGCCCGACAGCGCGTCGACGAGGAAGTCGAAGTGGTCGTGCCAGCCCGCCAGGCAGTCCAGGCGCAGCGCGTCGTCCCCGGGGAACTCGTTCGTGAAGCGCAGCACCGTCGCCGACGGAGCCACGGACTCCAGGTGGAAGCGGATCCGGCCGTGGAGGTCGACCGAGTACTCGGCCACCGTCTCCGGCGCCCACGCCGTGACGTGCCCCGAGTGCACCCCCTCCGGCCCCGCGTTGAGCCAGCGCAGCGTCACCGCGCCGCCGAGACGGGGCTCCAGCACATCCGCCGCGCAGAGCCAGCCGCGCAGGCCCTCGGGGGTGGCGACGGCCGCCCAGACCCGCTCCTGCGGGTGCGGCAGGTGGAGCTCGTAGCGGAGGAGCCAGGCGCCGTCGTGGATCTCACTGGTGCCATGAGGGATCACATCCGTCATGGCACCAGTGTCACCCGAACAGACGCACGCCGCCCGTCGGCTACACCCCCGCGTACGAGTGCTTGCCGTTCACGAAGATGTTGACGCCGTAGTAGTTGAAGAGCCAGCAACCGAACGCCAGCAGCGCCAGCGTCGCGGCCTTGCGGCCCTTCCAGCCCGCCGTGGCGCGCGCGTGCAGATAGCAGGCGTACGCGACCCACGTGATGAAGGACCAGACCTCCTTGGGGTCCCAGCCCCAGTAGCGGCCCCACGCGTCGCCCGCCCAGATCGCGCCCGCGATGATCGTGAACGTCCACAGCGGGAAGACCGCCGCGTTGACCCGGTACGCGAACTTGTCCAGGGACGCCGCGGCCGGCAGCCGCTCCAGGACCGAGGTGGCGAAGGAGCCCGGCTTGCCGCCCTCCGCGAGCTTCGCCTCGTACCGGTCCCGGAAGAGGTACAGGATCGTGGCGACGGCGCCCACGTAGAAGACCGCGCCGCAGAAGATCGCGGTGGAGACGTGGATCCACAGCCAGTACGAGTGCAGGGCGGGAACCAACTGGTCGCTGGCGGTGTACAAGACAGTGACAGCGAGGCCGAGGTCGAGGAGGACCGAGGTGACCAGCGGAAGGCCCAGCCAGCGCACGTTCTTCTTCAGCGCGAGCAGCGCGACGTACACACCGACGGCGACGGTGGAGAAGGTGAGGTTGAACTCGTACATGTTGCCCCACGGCGCCCGCTGCACGGACAGCGCGCGGGTGAGCACACCGGAGAACTCGACGAGGAACGCGAGCACGGTGAAGGACACGGCGATACGGCCGTAGAGGTCGCCCTTCACATCGCCGCCCGCCGCGCCCGGCCCGTCGGGCACGTCGCGGTTGCCGGACGAGGAGCGGGTGACGACCTTGGGCCGTTCCAGGACCGCGGTGCCGCCGCCCTTCGTGGCGACCTGCACCTTCACCGTGCCCGAGTCCGCCGCCGAGGAGGAGGCGTCGGCGGTGAGCGCGGCCGCCGTGCGGGCGACCTTGCTGCGGCTGCCGAGGATCCACTCCGCCATGTGCGCGAAGAAGGCCAGCAGATAGACCGCCATCGCCGAATAGATCAGGTAGTTACTGGTGTGCGCCAGGCTCTCGTTGGTTGTGGCGGCGAGGATCACTTCTCGGCCCCTTCAGCTTCGGCTTCAGCTTCGGCAGGTTCTGCCACCTGGTCCTTGGCGGGCTCAGGTGCGGGATCAGGCGCGGTCGGCGCCTCTGGAATGAGCGTGACCGCGAGATCGGCCAGCTCCTCGGGGAGCTTCGCGGACTCGCTCCGCCCAAGCCCCGCCATCTCGACGACGGTGACGCCGTCCTTACCGGGTACGGCGCGGACCCACACCCGGCGCCGCTGGATGAACAGCGACCCGGCCAGGCCCGCGATCGCCAGGACCGAGCCGGTCAGGGCGAGGTTGTTGCCGGGCTGCTGGGAGATCTGGAAGCTCGCCCACTGCTTGATGTCCTTGTCGAAGGTGATCGACCCGGCGCCCTCCGGAAGCGTCAGCGTCTCGCCGGGCAGCAGGGTCTTCTTGAGGACCTTGCCCTGGTCGTCCTTGAAGGGCTTCATCTTGTCGGTGTCGAGCTGGTACACGTTCTGCGGCAGCCCGGAGTTGACCCCGAGGCTTCCGTGGTACGCGCCGACGTTGAGGACGGGGAAGTCCAGCGCCGGGAACTGGGAGAACATCGTCCCGTTGCCCTTGCCGCCGTAGGTCGGCACGAAGAACGCGGCGAAGCCCAGCTGGTCCCACTTGCCCTTGGCGTCGGTGTAGCCGTCGTACACCTTGATCGCGCCGCTGGAGGAGATGTTGTTGTCGATGGGCAGCAGCGGCACGGCGCCGTGGAAGACGACCTTGCCGCGGCCGTCCTTGACGGTGACGGTCGGCGCGTAGCCGTGGGCCAGCAGGTAGACCTTGGAGCCGTCGACCACCAGCGGCTTGTTGACCTCGATGGCCTTCTTCTGCGGCTTGCCGTCGGCGCCCTCGGAGTAGGTGACGTGCGCCACGAACTCGCGGGCGGTGCCGAGGTTGGGCCCGCTGCGCTCGTACGTGGCGTCGAAGCGGTCGAGGGTGAAGCTGAACGGCGCGAGGTCGTCCGTCTTGAACAGCGAGCCGGACTTGAAGTCGTCGTACTGGGTGAGCGTGTTGGAGAACCCGTCGCCCTGGACGATCAGCTTGCCGCCCTCGGACTTGAAGAGCTGGCCGACGGCGAACGCCACCAGGATGAGGATCAGCGAGACGTGGAAGATCAGGTTCCCGGCCTCGCGGAGGTAGCCCTTCTCCGCGGCGACCGCGTCCCCCACGACGTGCGTACGGAAGCGGCGCTTCTTCAGCATCGCGGCCGCGGCCGCGCGCACCTGCTCCGGATCGGCCTCGGTGCGCCAGGTGGTGTACGCGGGCAGCCGGGTCAGCATCCGGGGCGCGCCCGGCGGGCGGCCGCGCAGCTGGCCGACGAACTGCCAGGTGCGCGGGACGATGCAGCCGATGAGGGAGACGAACAGCAGGATGTAGATCGCGGAGAACCACACCGAGCTGTAGACGTGGAACATGCCGAGCTTCTCGTAGATCGGCGAGATCGTGTCGTGCCGCTTCTGGAAGTCGGCGACCTTCAGCTCGTCCACATTGGTCTGCGGGATCAGCGAGCCGGGGATCGAGCCGAGGGAGAGCAGCAGCAGCAGGACGAGGGCGACCCGCATCGAGGTCAGCTGGCGCCAGAACCAGCGCGCCCAGCCGAGCACACCGATGCCGACCGGGCCGTTGGACAGGTCCTCGGCCGGGGCCGTGGAAAGCTGCGACCCGGCCGCGCCGAGCTCGCGCTCGTCGGCGGCCCGTTCGGCCCCGCCCGCTTCCGCCACGGTTCGCGGCGCCTCTTCCGGGGCCGCTTCGGTCTTGCTCATGTTCAGACACCCACCTGGAAGCCGTTGGACCACACCTGCACCTGCTGGATGAGCTCCGCCCAGGCCCCGGTGAGCAGCAGCAGACCGGTCGCGATCATCATCACGCCTCCGGTGCGCATCACCCACGCGTAGTGCCGCTTCACCCAGCCGAAGGCGCCGAGGGCCTTGCGGAAGGCGACCGCCGCCAGCACGAACGGCAGTCCGAGACCGACGCAGTACGCGACGGTCAGTATGGCGCCGCGGCCCGCGCTCGCCTGGTCCATCGCCAGCACGTTCACCGAGGTGAGCGTCGGCCCCAGGCACGGCGTCCAGCCGACGCCGAAGAGGGCGCCCAGTATCGGCGCCCCCGCGAGCCCGGTCACCGGCCGCTTGTGGAACCGGAACTCGCGCTGGGTGAGCCAGGGCATCAGGCCCATGAAGAAGACGCCCATCAGGATCATCAGCACGCCGAGGATCTTGGAGAGCGTGTCGTTGTGGTCCTGGAGCGTCTGGCCGAAGAAGCCGAACAGGGCCCCGCCGGAGACGAAGACGGCGGTGAACCCGAGGACGAAGAGACTGGCCCCGGCGACCATCCGGCCGCGCTTGGCCTCCGCCAGATCGGTGCCGGTGACACCCGTCACGTAACTGAGGTAGCCGGGCACCAGCGGCAGGACGCAGGGCGAGAAGAACGAGATCAGCCCGCCGAGCACGGCCACCGGCAGCGCGACGAGCAGGGCCCCGCTCAGGACCGTGTCGTTCACGCCGGGCGTCGCCTGGGCGGCGAGTGTCGACTGCGCGGCGAGTACGGTCAGGGACGCGTCCACGGAATCACTTCTCCGCGATCAGCGGGTCGATCATCTGGTGGAGCTTCTTGTCGTCGAGCGCCATCAGCGCCCGGGCCGCGATCTTTCCGTCCTTGTCGAGCACGATCGTCGACGGAATGGCCTGCGGATTCAGGCTTCCCTTGGGGAAGCGGAGAATCAGCTTGCCGATCGGGTCGTACAGACTCGGATAGTCCGCCTCGAATTGCTTCTCGAACGCGACGGCCGGGCCCTTGTCCGTGTCGCGGGTATTGATTCCCACGAACTCGACGCCCTGCGAGCGGGTTTCCTTGGCGACCTTGCTGAGATAGGGCGCCTCGGCCCGGCAGGGCGCGCACCACGAGCCCCACACATTCAGCACGACGACCTTGCCCTTGAGATCGGCGACGTCGAGCTGCTTGCCGTCGACGGTTTCACCGGAGAGCTTGGGCGCGGCGTGCCGGCCGCCCTTGGCGACGGTGGAGATGCCGCCGGTTCCGGTGACGAACTTGGTGTCGCCCGATCCGCCGGACGTGCCACCGGAGCCGCACGAGGTGAGGGTCAGCGCACCGGTGGCCGCGACTGCCGTGACCAGCAGGAAGGCGCGGCGACGGGGAAGGGCAGGACTCACGGACATGTGAAAAGTTTCGCATGACCGTTTGGGGGATCTTGGGCACCCCCCTGAGTGCCCGTAAAGACCCTTGTCAAGGCCGCCTAAAGAGCCGCGCCGCGCACCCGTAGTGCCTGCTCCGCGCCTCACGCCTGCTGAAGGAACGTGTTCCAGCCACCGGTGGGCTTCTGGCCGACCCCCAGCGTACGCAGCTTCGCGAGGACCTTCGGGTCCTGGACGTCGAGCCAGTCGCAGTACTGCCGGAAGGAGACCAGGCGTACGTCCTTCTTGCCCGCCATCCCCTTGAGCGCCTCCTCGACGGCGTCCATGTAGATGCCGCCGTTCCACTGCTCGAAGTGGTTGCCGATGTAGAAGGGCGCGCGATTCGTCTCGTAGGCGCGCTTGAATCCCTGGAGATACGCCTCGGTGGCCTGCTTGCGCCAGCCCGGGTAGTTCGCCGGCGGCGCCTTGGTCGAATTCTTCGACTGATTGGCGAGGATGTTGTAGTCCATCGAGAGGACCTGGAAGGAGTGCCCCGGGAAGGGGATCTGCTGGAGCGGCAGGTCCCACAGGCCGTGGCGCTTGACCGGCCAGACCTGCGTGCCGCCGGGCGAGGAGGCGTCGTAGCGCCAGCCGAGCTTCTGCGCGGTCGGCAGCAGGTTGTCCTGGCCGCGCAGACACGGGGTGCGGCCGCCGATGAGCTCGCGCTTGTAGTCGAACGGGAGCGGGTCCTCGTCGGTCCAGCCGGTGTTCGTCTTCCAGTTGGTGACGAACGACATCGCCTGGTCGATCTCGCTCTGCCACTGGGCCGGGGTCCAGTTGGCGACGTCGCCACGGCCGGAGCAGAAGTGGCCGTTGAAGTGGGTGCCTATCTCGTGGCCCTCGTTCCAGGCCCGGCGCACGTTGGTCAGGGTCGCCTTGACGTGGTCGTCGGTGAGGTAGCCGATGTCCGAGGCGCCGACCTTGTTGTTCGGCGGGTGGTAGAGCCGCTTCTTCGACTCGGGCAGCAGATAGAGCCCGGAGAGGAAGAAGGTCATCGAGGCGCCGTGGTCCTTGGCGAGGTCCAGGAAGCGCGGGAAGAGGCCGTTGCCGACCTCGCCGGCGCCGTCCCAGGAGAAGACCACGAACTGCGGCGGGGTCTGGCCGGGTTCGAGGGGGACGGGCTTGGCGGGCTGGTGCGGCTGCTTGCCGGTGTCGGCGGTGGAGCCGTCACCGATGAGCTTGGCGTCCGCCTTCTTGCCGGAGCCCTGGGCTCCCTTGTCGCTGCCGGTACCGGTCTTGCCGCCGTCCGAGTCACCGCCACCGCAACCGGCCACACCGACCGCGGCGGCCGCCCCCAGTCCCAGCCCGAGCATTCCCCTTCGACTGATCCCACGCATACCGTTCGTCCCCATCGCATCGTCGTCCCCGGTGTCCACACCGGCCACAGCCCTGTGGACATCAGATGAGATGCCTGTGGGGACGCGATGGTTCCGTACAGTCGCACAAAACTTCGCAAATCGTACGGATCGTCAGTTCTGTTGTACGCAGGGCGACGAGGGGGTCGCGGGGTGCAGGCAATGAGGGCGGGCGGGTGCGGGCCGACCCACGGCCCGCGCCCGCCCGTCGGGGCTCAGGCGCCGAAGGCCTTCGCCTTCCCCTTCACCGGCTTCGCCCCTGCGAGGAGATGCGCCGGGACCAGGTCGCGGGCCGGCTCGCTGTAGCCCACCGAGACGATCTTGTCGCCCCGGTACGTGAACGAGGTCAGCGAGGCGAGCGTGCACTGCCGCTTGCGCGGGTCGTGCCACAGCCGCCGCCGCTCCACGAACGAGCGCACGGTCCAGATCGGCAGTTGGTGGCTGACAAGCACCGCCTCATGGCCGCGGGCCGCGTCGCGGGCCGCGTCGAGGGCGCCCATCATGCGGACGACCTGCTCGACGTACGGCTCGCCCCAGGACGGGCGGAACGGGTTGGTGAGGTGCTTCCAGTTGGCGGGCTTGCGCAGGGCGCCGTCACCGACGCCGAAGGTCTTGCCCTCGAAGACGTTGCCCGCCTCGATCAGCCGCTCGTCGGTGCCGAGGTCGAGCCCGTGCGCCTTGGCGATCGGGGTGGCCGTCTCCTGGGCGCGCTCCAGCGGGGACGCCACCACGTGCGTGATGTCGCGGCCCGCAAGGTGCTCGGCGACCCGGTCGGCCATCTGGCGGCCGAGCTCGGAGAGGTGGTACCCGGCGCGGCGGCCGTAGAGCACGCCGTCGGGGTTGTGGACCTCACCGTGGCGCATAAGGTGCACGACGGTGATGTCCTCGGTGGGGTTCTCGCTCATGCGGTGGCCTCCGCTGCGGCACGGGCGGCGGCGGGCAGCGCGGCCGCGACACGCTCGATCGCGCGCTCGTCGTGGGCGGTCGAGACGAACCAGGACTCGAAGGCGGACGGCGGCAGGTAGACGCCGTTCGCCAGCATCGCGTGGAAGAAGGCGGTGAAGCGGAAGGCTTCCTGCTTCTTCGCGTCCTCGTAGTCGCGCACTTCCCTGGAGGTGAAGAAGACGGAGAACATGTTGCTCGCCGTCTGGAGCCGGTGGGCGACGCCCTCCTTGGTCAGGGCGGCCGTGACCAGCCCCTGGATCTCCTTCGACACCGCGTCGACCTTCTCGTACGCGGCGTCGTCGAGCAGCCGCAGCTGGGCGAGGCCCGCGGCGGTGGCGACCGGGTTCCCGGAGAGGGTGCCCGCCTGGTAGACGGGTCCGGCCGGGGCGAGGTGGGCCATCACGTCGGCGCGGCCGCCGAAGGCCGCGGCGGGGAAGCCGCCGCCCATGACCTTGCCGAAGGTCATGAGATCGGGCTTCACGCCGTCGACGCCGTACCAGCCGGCCTTCGAGGTCCGGAAGCCGGTCATGACCTCGTCGGAGATGAACAGCGCGCCGTTCTTGGCGCAGGCGGCCTTGAGACCGGCGTTGAAGCCGTCCGCCGGGGGCACGACGCCCATGTTGCCGGGCGAGGCCTCCGTGATCACACAGGCGATCTCGCCGGGGTGCGCGTGGAAGGCCGCGTGCACCGCCTCCAGATCGTTGTACGGGAGCACGATCGTGTCGCCGGCCTGGGCGCCGGTGACGCCCGGGGTGTCCGGCAGCCCGAACGTGGCCACGCCGGAACCGGCGGCGGCCAGCAGCGCGTCGACATGACCGTGGTAGCAACCGGCGAACTTGATCACCTTGGCGCGGCCGGTGAAGCCGCGGGCGAGCCGGATCGCGGACATGGTCGCCTCGGTGCCCGAGGACACCAGGCGGACCTGCTCGACGGGCTCGATCCGGGCGACGATCTCCTCGGCGAGCGCGACCTCGCCCTCACCGGGCGTACCGAACGAGGTGCCGCGCGCGACGGCCTCCTGCACGGCGGCGATCACATCCGGGTGCGAGTGCCCGAGGATCATCGGACCCCAGGAACACACCAGGTCGACGTACTCGCGCCCGTCGGCGTCGGTCAGATAGGGCCCCTTGCCGGACACCATGAACCGGGGCGTACCGCCCACGGCCCGGAAGGCACGGACGGGGGAGTTCACGCCGCCGGGCGTCACGAGGGACGCGCGGTCGAATAGCGTCTGCGAAACTGGGGCGTCGTATTCGTACGGATAGCTCACACAGGCCATGGTGGCAGAGGCCCGGACGTTCTTGCGGACAGGTGTTTCACCGCACCCCGGTGGGGGAGGTCACTGACACGATGATCGGGTTGCGCGGCGGGGGTCGCGCCGTCTACAAAGCAGTCGGGCTACAAGCAATCGGGTGAAAGATATGCATCGCGGTGGCGGACTGGGCGAGGGGACCGATGACCGGGGTCCCGAGCGCGCCCGTCGGCGGGGACGGCACCGGCGCGACGCGGAGGAACGGATCGAACGGATCGACCGCGTCACGGGTCCGGGAAACGGGAGTGGCCGAGTGGGGGTGACCTACAAGTACTTCGGCGCGCCCGACGGAGCCACCGCGGCCCGGGTGCCGATCTCGATGCGCCCCGAGGAGCTCGGCGGCGACGAGCTCGGCATGGGCGGCATGTTCACCAAGATCAAGCCGGAGACGGTCGCCGCGATGGTCCTCACCGGCATCCAGGGCATACCGCTGCACAAGGTCCCCCCGCTGGAGCTGGTCGTCCTCCACCCCGACTACGCGGTGGTCAAGCTCCCGATGACGGTCGTGGACCCGCTGCGGGGCGTGGGCGAGGAGACGGTGGGCGCGGCGGCCTTCATCTGGTCCACGGTCCCGGACCGCGGCGGCCCGCGCGACGCGTTCAACGTGTACCAGCTGCTGCACGAGTGGCAGGACTTTTCCATCCGGCTGCATGAGGCCGGGCATCAGCCTTACTGCCTGGTGTGGCCGTAAGGGGCGCCACCGGCTCCCGGTAGCGCCCCCCTTCACGCGGCCTCCGCCGCCGCGCCCCTCAGTCCCGCTTCCTCCGGGTCGCGGACCCGGTGATCCGCTCCCCCGCCCGCAGCCGCGTGCTCGCCGCTCCGGCCGCGCCGCCGAGCAGCGGGGACAGCCACGTCGGCGCCCCCAGGGCGATGCAGAGCAGGGCCACGCCGGTCAGGACTGCCAGGAGGAGGGTCAGGTCGACCGCCGCCGCCCGGCGGTTTCCCGGCTCGCCCGACCAGCCCAGGAGCGCTCGTCCCCGGCTCATGACAGCTGGCCCATCAGGCAACCCGCCACCGCGACCGACACATAGCCCCACGGGCCGCCCGCGAACTTGACCATCCGCAGGCCCGCCCTCGCGCGTTGGATGTTGACCGAGACGTGGTGGGACTGGACCGGGACGTACGCGGCCAGGGCTCCCACTCCGCACTTCTTCGCCGCGCTCTTGACCTTCTTGCCGATCCGCTTCCAGTTCCAGCTGAACGGGTTCCACCAGGGGTCGGCCACGACCGGGAACGCCGTCGTCGCGTCGAAGGAGACCGTCTGGATCAGCGTGTCGCCCTCCACCCGGTACGACGTCTGGACCGGCCTGCCCGTCGCGTCCTTCGCCCACGGCGCGTTGATCGGGGCCACCGGCTCGTCCGGGTTCGCCGGGACGATCACCACCGAGCCGTCCGGCTCCTGGCGCAGCTTCGCGCCTGGCGGGAGCTCCACCGGGACGCGGTACTCGCGGGGCGCCTGGGCGTTCTTGATGATCTGGAGCGTACGGCTGCCGCCCTCCAGGGTGGGCTGGACGACCGTGTCGACCGGCGACGCCGGGTCGGCGTGCACCACGCTGCCGTTGACGTTCACGCCGCGCCGCACCAGGGGGGCGCCCGAGCCGATGCCCACCGCAGCGATGTCGTCGGGCTTCACCTCAATCCTGCCGTTCGCGTCCCACGGGACGGTGACCGTGCCCGTCGCCGTCTCCGCGACCGCGGCGAAGGCGGAGGTGCCCGTCGTCGCCGGAGCCACGTCCGCCGCCTCCAGCGCCGCGTTCGCCGCGCCGTACGCGTCGATCGCCGCGCCCGGCTTCCACGTCGTGTCCACGGTGAACGTCACGGGGTCCGACCAGCCGTTGGCGTAGTGCTGGCGGTCGTAGGTCGTCGTACGGAAGGTGTACGCGCGGCCGGTGGCCAGCTTGCCCGCCGGGACCTTCGCCGACGCGGTCGAACCGGAGCGTACGAACGGGGAGTTGAAGAGGGCCACCACCTCGCCCGTCGCCTTGTCCGTCACCTCGAAGGTGCCCTGGACCTCGTCGTCCTCGTTCACGTCCTGTGTCGTGAACCTCAGCGTCGGGGTCAGGCTGTTGACCTTGTAGACGCCGCCCTCGCTGTAGAAGGGCGTGCCCGCCTGGAGGTTGGTGCCCGTCTTCGGGCGGTAGTTGAAGGTGACCGTGAGCTGCGGGATCTTGTCCTCGGTGGCCTCCGAGGAGTAGAAGCGCTTCCAGCCGTACGTGTCCGACTCGTCCGCCGCCTTGAGCGCCACCGAACCCGTCGCCGCCTTCGCGCTCGCCCAGGTCCTTGCGAGCTCGGTGACGTCCGCGCTCACCCAGCCCGCGTTGCCGCAGGCGGTGCCGCGGGTCTCCGTCGAGGTCGCCATCTTCTGCTTGAGCGCGGGCTGCCTGGTCCAGCGGCTGCCCGTGTCGGCCGGGTCGGCCGCCCACACCTCCCAGCCGCGCTTCTCGCACGACCAGGAGTGGTAGTTGTACAGCGCCAGCTTGGCGTCGGTGACCAGGGCGTCCGCGAACTGGCCGGTCTCCCAGGTGATGAAGGAGCGCGCGGTGCGCTTGGTGGTGCCCGCGTGGTCACCGGGCCAGCCCAGCTTGAGGTCGGTGGAGGCCGACTGGTCGGTGGTGTCGCCGCCCTGCACGAACGTGTCGAACAGGATGGAGAGCGTGTCGGTGGCCGGGTCGATCGTCACCGGGTACCGCGTCGCCGGGTCGGCGAGGAACTTGGCGTCCGGGGTGAGCCGCAGCTCGACCGTGTCGCCGTCCTGCGCGACCGTCATCGGCACCCGCTGCGTACGGACGCGTTCGCCGGAGCGCTTGTCGACCCGCGCGTCCCACATCACCGGCGCGGGCATGGTGGCGACGCGCTCGCCGCTCTCGCGGTCGGTGAACGCCACGGACCCGTCCGCCTGCTGAGCGGCCGTCAGGCCCGGGATGCGCAGCGGCAGCGTCATCGGCGCGGCGCCGTCGGCGGGCCGCTCCTTGAGGTTCAGATACTGCTCGAAGCCGGTACGGGTGGCGTCGACGACCAGGTCGGCGCCGGGCACGGCGTCGGGGTAGGTGGCCCGGGGGCCGTCCAGGACCGGCGCGGGCAGCCCGCCCTTCCACTGGACACCGATCTTCCGGTTGCCCGCGCCGAGGGTGATCAGATCGCGCGCGGCCGAGGCCGGGGCCTGGGCCGCGGCCTTCGCCGACCGGGCCCTGGCCCCGCCGGGACCGGCAAGCCGCAGCTCACCGGGGTGCGCCTCGGCCTCCACCGCACCATCCGAGCGCCGGTTCAGCGTGGCGTCCACGTCGACCCACTTGCCGTTCCGCAGCAGCCGTACGGGCCCGCCGCTCAGCGTGGTGGTGAGCGTGCCCTCCGGGTTCGCCCAGGTCGTGGACGTCTCGGTCCTGCGGTCCAGGACCTCCACCCGACGGCCGTACACCTGCGCGGCGAGCAGCGCCGACTCGGCCGTGACGGCTTCCTTCACCGGCGGTCCGACGGGGTTCTTCGCCCGTACGGCATCGAGCAGTTCGGCCTGTGTGGCGGCTCCCTCCACCCCGCCCTCGTCGGCCACGGCGGGGGCGGCCGCCCCGAGCAGGGCGAGTGCGGTGAGCGCGGAGATCCCGCCCGCGGCAACGGATCTGGAACGCCTGCGGCGTAGCGACATGCACGGTCCTCGTGATCACGATCCGCCCCCTGAGCGCCCGTCGGCCGCCCGAGGACGCGCGGAGGGGAGGACAGCAGGACAAGATCCAGTTTCAACTACCGAGCAAGATCCAAGCGTAAGTAAAGCAATGGTAAACAGGGACTAAAGTCCCCTGCCGCAGGGCCGGTCGTCCCGGGTCACGCCCCCTGGAGGTTCCTCCATCAGGCATCGCATCTGCGATGTACATACGCCCAAAGCTTCTGTAAATGCGGGCTGAACTGGCCTATCTTGTCGCATATGCAGTCCTACACGATCGGCCAGGCCGCCCGTCTGCTCGGGGTCAGCCCCGACACCGCCCGCCGCTGGGCGGACGCGGGCCGCGTCGCCACCCACCGCGACGACAGCGGCCGCCGTCTCATCGACGGCCGCGACCTGGCCGCCTTCTCCGTCGAGGTCGCCCAGAGCGGCACCGGCGAGGACGACGTCTCCTACACCTCCGCCCGCAACGCCTTCCCGGGCATCGTCACCGCCGTGAAGCTCGGCGACGTCGCCGCCCAGGTCGAGATCCAGGCCGGTCCGCACCGGCTGGTCTCGCTGCTCACCCGGGAGGCCGTCGAGGAGCTGAGGCTCGAAGTCGGCATGCAGGCCACCGCCCGCGTGAAGTCGACCAGCGTGCACATCGACCGCGCTTGATACGCACCGCTCAACAGCACACCGCTCAGGACGCACCCGCTCAGGGACGTTCCCGTACGTCCCCGTAGTACGTCCACGTCCACGTTCCCGGCGGCGTCGCCGTCACCGGCGCGGCTCAGCATCCAAGGAGATCCGCCCCCATGGCCCCCTTCCTCACCCGGCGCCGCGCCGCGGCCGCCGTCGTCACCGCCGCCCTGCTCGTCCCCCTCGCCGCCTGCGGCAAGGACGACGACAAGAAGAACGACCCGGGTACCGCGAAGAGTTCCACCGGCGCGCCGGCGGCCAGGCTCACGGTCCTCGCCGCCGCCTCGCTCACCGACGTCTTCAAGACGGCGGGCGCCGCGTACGAGAAGGCGCACCCGGGCACCAAGGTGACGTTCTCCTTCGCCGGGTCGCAGGAGCTCGCCGCCCAGGTCAAGCAGGGCGCCCCCGCCGACGCCCTGGTCACCGCCGACAACAAGACCATGGACGGGCTCAAGGCGGACACCGGCGCCGCCACCGTCATCGCCAGGAACCGGCTGGTCATCGCGACCGGCAAGGGCAACCCCAAGAAGGTCGGCGCGCTCACGGACCTCGCCGACACCAAGCTGAAGGTCGTGCTCGCCGCGCCCGAGGTGCCGGTCGGCCGCTACAGCAAGAAGGTCCTGGACGCGCAGAAGATCACGGTCAAGCCGGTCTCGCAGGAGCCGAACGTACGGGCCGTCCTCACCAAGGTCGAGCTCGGCGAGGCCGACGCGGGCATCGTCTACAAGACGGACGCCGCCGGCGCGACCGGCAAGGTCGACGCCGTGGAGATCCCGGACGCGCAGAACGCGGTGGCCCAGTACCCGGCCGCCACCCTGAAGTCCACCAAGAACGCCGACGCGGCGGCCGCGTTCGTGCGGTGGCTCAGCGGCCCCGAGGCGCAGAAGATCCTCCAGGACGCGGGCTTCCAGAAGCCGTAACCCCCCTGCCGGGGCCGCCCGTTGCGCACGGGGGGCGAAACGTCGGCCCCGCACCACCAGGAAGCCGCGGTCACGCCATGAAGAACAGCAGCCGGTCGCACCGCTGGAGCCCGGGCGCCCGCTCCCGCGGCCTGCGCGCCCCCGTCACCCTCCTGGTGCCCGCCCTGCTCGCCGTGGCGTTCCTGCTGATGCCGCTGATCGGCATCCTGGCCCGCACCTCCTGGAGCGACCTCGGTACGCATCTCAGCAGCCCCGGCGTCACCGAGGCGCTGAAGCTGTCCCTGCTCGTCTCGTTCTGGGCGCTCGGCCTGTCCCTCGTGCTGGGGGTGCCGCTGGCGTGGCTCCTCGCGCGCGTGGACTTCCCCGGCAAGGCGCTGGTGCGTTCGCTGGTACTGCTGCCGATGGTGCTGCCGCCGACCGTCGGCGGTGTGGCGCTGCTGCTCGGCTTCGGGCGGCGCGGGCTCCTCGGGCCGTGGCTGGAGGACACCTTCGGCATCACGCTGCCCTTCCACACCTCCGGCGCGGTCGTCGCCGCCACCTTCGTGGCGATGCCGTTCCTGGTGATCAGCCTGGAGGGCGCGCTCGGCGGGCTGCGCCCCCGCTACGAGGAGACCGCGGCCTCCCTCGGCGCCTCCCCGTTCCGGGTGTTCCTGACGGTCACGCTGCCGATGGTCGCGCCCGGGCTGGTCGCCGGGGCCGCGCTGACGTGGGCGCGCGCGCTGGGCGAGTTCGGCGCCACGATCACCTTCGCGGGCAACCTCCCCGGCACCACCCAGACCCTCCCCCTCCAGGTCTATCTGCTGCTCCAGAACTCCCCCGAGGCCGCGACCTCCGTCTCCCTGCTGCTGCTCGCCATCGCGATGGCGGTCCTGGTGGCCCTGCGCGGCCGCTGGACGGGCGGCGGAACACGTTCCGTATCCGTACTCCGTACGGAAGACAGCGGTACGGAACGGAGCCGCGCGGACGAGTCCGACGAGCCCGCGCCCGCCGACGCCCCCAAGTCCCCCGCCCCCGCCGGAAGCTGGGCGCTGCACGCCGAGGTCAGCGGGTTCACCCAGCTGACCCTGGACGCCGCCCCCGGCACCACCATCGCCGTTGTCGGCGAGAACGGCGCGGGCAAGACCACCCTCCTGCGCGCCCTGCTCGGCCTCACCCCACGCGCGCGTGCCGCACTGCGCCTCGGCGACCAGGACGTCACCGATCTCGCGCCGCACCGGCGCGGGGTCGCCTGGGTGCCGCAGGACGGCGCGCTGTTCCCGCACCTGACGGCGCTCGCCAACACGGCGTACGGGCTGCGCGCCCAGGGCGTCGCGCGCGCCGAGGCCCGACGGGAGGCGCAGGCGTGGCTCGACCGGCTCGGGGTGGGCCGCCTCGCCCAGCGCCGACCTAGCCAGCTCTCCGGCGGGCAGGCCCAGCGGGTCGCGCTGGCCCGGGCGCTGGCGGCCCGGCCCCGGCTGCTCCTGCTCGACGAGCCGCTCGCGGCCCTCGACCAGACGACCCGCGCGCGCGTGCGCCACACCCTGCGCACCCACCTCGACGGCTTCGGCGGGGTCTGCCTGATCGTCACCCACGACCCGGTCGAGGCGGTGTCGCTGGCGGACCGCGTCCTGGTGCTCGACGGCGGCCGCGCCCTCCAGGACGCGCCGCCCGCCGAGGTGACCCGCCACCCGCGCTCCCCGTGGGTGGCCCGGATGCTCGGCCGCAACGCCTGGCCGGGCGAGGCCGGGGCGGACGGGCTCGCGCTGCCCGGCGGCGGCCGGATCGTCGCGGCCGAGCAACTGCCCGCCGGCAGCCGCGCGTTGGCGATCATCGCGCCGGAGTCGGTCTCGGTCCACCGCGACCGGCCCGGCGGCAGCCCCCGCAACACCTGGCCCGGCACGGTCCGCGAGATCACCGCGACCGGCAGCCGGCTGCGCGTCCTGATCGGCTCGCCCGACGCCCCGGACCTGGTCGCGGAGATCACCCCGCAGGCGGCGGCCGAGCTGCGGCTCGCGGAGGGCGTGGCGGTCTGGTCGAGCGTGAAGGCGACGGAGGTCACGCTCGTACCGCTGTAGCCCGAGGCCTTCCCCAGGTCAGGGGCGATGTCAGTGGCCGCCCCTAGACTGGCCGCCTGACTTCATCGCGTACGTGACGTGCTCACGCGGGCACGTACGTACGTACGGAACGGACACGGGCAGGAGGCGCCGGTGAAGAAGCTGACCAGCTCGTCGGGCGACGCGTCCGCCGACCCGTCCGCCGAGGTGCTCGGCGAGGCCGCCGGGGTCTTCGGGCTGCTCGCCTCGCCCGCGCGGCTGCACATCGTCTGGGCGCTCAGCCACGGCGAGTCGGACGTGACCGGGCTCGCCGAGCGCGTCGGCGGGGCGCTGCCCGCCGTCAGCCAGCACCTGGCGAAGCTGAAGCTCGCCGGGCTCGTCCGCTCCCGCCGGGAAGGCCGCCGGGTGGTCTACCTGGTGGACGACCCGGAGGTGGCCGAGCTGGTGCGCTGGCTCGTGGCGCGCCTGGGCGACCGGCGCGGGGCGGGTGCGACTCCAGGACTCGTCCGTGACCTGGGCGCCTGAGCGGCGGACCCCGCTACAGGTGTTGCGCGCGCTCGAATCCGGGCCGCGCGGACTGCTTGAGTCCGAGGCCGACGCCCGCCTCGCGCGCGACGGCGAGAACGTACCGCCCACCCGGCGCACCCCGTCCTGGCCGTTGCGGCTCGTGCGAAGCCTGCGGGACCCGTTCACGGCGGTGCTCGCCTCGCTCGCCGTGGTGTCGGCGCTGGTCGCGGCGTGGGGCACGGCGGCCGTCATCGCGGTCCTGGTGGCGGTGAGCTGCGTCCTGCGGGCGGCGGGCGAGTACCGGGCGGACCGCTCGGCGGCCGGGCTGCGCGAGCTGGTGGCGACCACGGCGACCGTGGTGCGCCGGGCGGGCCCAAACGCGGACCCGGCGCCGCGCGAGATCCCGGTGGACCAGGTGGTGGTGGGCGATGTGGTCCGGCTCGGGCCGGGCGACCTGGTCCCGGCGGATCTGCGGCTGCTGCGCGCGACCGGACTGACGATGCATCAGGCGGCACTGACGGGCGAGTCGGCCCCGGTGCGCAAACACCCGGCCGACGAACCGTCCCCGGACGGGAGCGGCTTCGACCGCCCGGAGCTGTGCTTCCAGGGCAGCAGTGTGGCCTGCGGAAGCGGTACGGGAGTGGTCGTCGCGACCGGCGCGGACACGCGGTTCGCGGCGGCGTACGGCGGGGACGGGGCGGTGCGGGGGGCGGCCCGCGGGTCGGTCCGCGGGTCGGTCCGCGGGTCGGTCCGCCGGTCAGTCCGTGGGGCGGTTCGGGGGTCGGCCCGTGGGTCGGCGGCGCGCGGCAAGGTGCGCGGAGGTGACCGCCGTACGACCGCCTTCGACCGTTCCGTGTACGGCATCTCCTGGATCCTGATCAGATTCCTGCTGCTCACGCCGCCGCTCGTCCTGATGGCCAACGCGGCGCTGCGCGGGCGGGGCCTGGAGACCCTGCCGTTCGCCGTGGCGGTGGCCGTCGGGCTGACCCCCGAGATGCTGCCGGTGATCGTCACCACGGCGCTGGCCCGCGGCGCGGCCGCCCTAGCCCGTACGCACGAGGTGATCGTCAAACGGCTGCCCGCGCTGCACGACCTGGGCGCCGTCGACGTCGTCTGCGTCGACAAGACGGGCACGCTCACCCAGGACCGCCCGGTCCTCGACTGCGCCCTCGACGCGTCCGGCGCCGAGGACCCGGACGTCCTGCGCTGGGCGGCCGCCAACAGCCTGTGGACGCTCCAGCTCGCCGAGGTGCCCGCCGCCGACGCCCTCGACGAGGCCCTCCTCGACGCCGCCGAGCAGCGGCTGCCCGGCGGGCTCGACGCGCTGGAGCACGACCCCGTCGCGGCCCTCCCCTTCGACCCGGTGCGCCGCCTGTCCACCGCCGTGGTCCGCACCCCGGACCGCCTCGGCAGCCACACCCTGATCGTCAAGGGCGCGGTCGAGGAGGTCCTGGACCGGTGCGCGCTCGGCGCGGGGGAGCGCTCCCGTATCACCGCGCTCGCCGCCGCCCGCGCCGACGACGGGCTGCGGGTGCTGGCGGTGGCGCTCGGCGAACGGCCCGCGCGGACGCGCGCGTACACGGCGGCCGACGAGCGCGGGCTCACCTTCGTCGGCCTGGTCGGGCTGCGCGACGCGACCGCCGAGACGGCCGCCGCCGCGCTGACCGCGCTGGCCCGCAGCGGCGTCGAGGTCAAAGTCCTCACCGGCGACCACCCGGGGACGGCCGCGCGCGCGTGCCGGGAGCTGGGGCTGGCGCCGGGGGAGGTGGTGACGGCCGACGAGTTCGACGGCCTGTCGGATGTCGCTCTGTCCGAACTGGCCGCCCGCACCACGGTGTTCGCCCGCTGCGCGCCCGAACAGAAGGCCCGGATCGTACGGGTGCTGCGCGAACGCGGCCATGTCACCGGCTTCCTGGGCGACGGCGTCAACGACCTGCCCGCGCTGCGCGCCTCGGACGTCGGGATCTGCCCGCGCGACGCGGTGGACGTGGCGCGGGAGGCGGCGGACGTGGTGCTCGCGGCGAAGGACCTCACGTCCCTGGACCACGCGATCGCGGCGGGCCGCCGGGCGGGCGGCACGATAGCGGGCTACCTGCGGATCACTCTCTCCTCCAACTTCGGCAACGTGATAGCGATGCTGACGGCGGGGCTGCTGCTGCCGTTCCTGCCGATGCTCCCGGCGCAGGTCCTGGTGCAGAACCTGTGCTTCGACGCGGCGCAGCTGGCGTTCGCGTACGACCGCCAGGACCCGGCGGCCCTGCGCCGCCCGCTGCGGCTGCGCCCGCGCGAGGTGCTGCGCTTCGTCACGGGCTTCGGCCTCCTCAACGCCGCCGCCGACCTCGCGACGTTCGCGGTACTGGCGTGGGCGGTACGGGCGGGCAGCGACGCGGAGGGGCAGGCGTCGTTCCACGCCGGGTGGTTCACGGAGAACCTGCTCACGCAGGCGCTGGTGATGGTGCTGCTGCGGGCGGGCCGGGGCGCGCGGGGGCCGGTCCCCGTGGCGGCGTGCGGGCTCGCGGCGGCGGGGCTGCTGCTGCCGGTGACGCCGGTGGGGGCGGGGCTGGGGATGGCGCCGCTGCCGGGGGTGTATTACCCGTTGGTGGGGGTGGTGTTGGGGTTGTATGCGGGGGGATTGGGCTGGTGCGGCCGGGCCCACCGGTGATTTTTGCCCCTCCCCGCCCCGTTCCCTTAACCCTCCGGGGGTGGGTGGGGGTGGAGGTGGCGCTCCCGGGCCCCGCTTCGGGGCCGCGCCCCGGATCCCGTTCGTCTGCGGGCCGTCCCCAACTGGTCGCGCAGTTCCCCACGCCCCTAAAAATGCCGCTCCGCGGCAATCCCCTGGGCGCCCCGCAGGGGCGCGTCTCAGGGGCGCGGGGAACTGCGCGAGCAACCGACCACGGTCCGCAGACAAACACCGGCCCATTAAGGGGCGCGGGGAACTGCGCGACCAGCCCACCACACACCCGCAGACAACCCCCGGGCCATTAAGGGGCGCAGCCCCCACCCGGCCGCCCGCCGGAGGGCTTACGGGAAGGGGCGGGGCGGGGATGTCACACCCCCCACCTACAGTCGCCCCATGGACACCGTCACCCTCACCCCCTGGTCCAACAACGACCTCCCCCTCCTCCACCACTCCAACTCCCCCGCTATGACCGCCCACACCGGCGGCCCGGAGGACGAGGAGAAGCTGACGGCCCGCCAGCAGCGGTACGTCGCGCTGAGCCGACGCGACGCCACCGAGGGCCGGATGTTCCGCGTCTCCCTCACGGGAACGGACGAGGCCGTCGGCTCGGTCGGGTACTGGCCGCGCGAGTGGCAGGGCAGGGAGGTGTACGAGACGGGGTACGGGATCCTCCCGGAGTTCCAGGGCCGCGGGCTCGCCGTCGCCGCGATCGTGGCGGTCGCGCAGGCCGCACGGGAGGCGGGCGGCCCTCGCGAGCTGCACGCCTACCCCTCCGTCGACCACGCCGCCTCGAACGCCGTCCTCCGCAAGGCCGGCTTCCGCCTCCTGGGCGAGGTCGAGTTCGAGTACCCGCCGGGCCACCTGCTCAGGTCCAACGACTGGTGCCTCGACCTGGAAGAGCGCCCGCTCGGGGAGCAGCCCCTCGACCAGGACACCGTCAACTAGGGCACCATCAGCTCAGCCAGGACACCATCAGCCCAGCTTCTTGTCGAAGTTGAACGCCGTGACCGCCATCCGCTCCCGGAAGTAGAAGCGGTGCGCATCCGTCCGGTGCGTACCGGAGTCCAGGTTCAGCGACGTGCACCCGGCGCCGCGCGCGATCTCCTCGACGTGGGCGAGGAGCGCGTGGCCCACGCCCCGCGACCGCGCCCCCTCGGCCGTCACCAGGTCGTCCACGTACAGCTTGCGCACCGCAACCGTGGTGGCGACGATCCGCCACCCGGCCGCGCCCACGCACACCCCGTCCTCGCCGTACGCGGCGGAGAAGCGCAGCCCCTGCCCGTACCCCTCGGCGTAGATCTCACCGAAGAGCTCCTCGGTGAGGTGCGGGCGCAGCTCGCGCAGGACCGGCAGCAGGTCGTTCACCAGGCGCGGGTCGCCCGGCTCAAGGTCGATGATCTTCATCGGAGCACTGTAGGCGCGCCGCCCGCCAGGAGACCAGCGCCGCCGCAGGACCGGGCCACCGACCCGGGATCGGCTCTTGTCCGTACCGCCGGGCACCCCCTAGAGTCCTAGAGCCCTAATGGAAGCGAGCGGCTAAACCATTAGCCCGCACGCTTCCCCAGGTAGCTCACCAAGTAGTTCACCAAGTGGCCCACCGCCACGCGAACCAGGTCAACCAGGGGGATTTCCGTGCTGCTTGCCCACATCAGCGATCTGCACCTCGACGGGGGCGCGCGAGCCGCCGAACGCGCCGCGCGGGTCGTCACGTACATCAACGCGATGACCCGCCGCCCGGACGCCGTCCTGGTCACCGGCGACATCGCGGACCACGGCGCCCCGGCCGAGTACGCCGAGGCCGCCGACCTGCTCGCCCGTATCGACGCACCCGTCCTCACCTGCCCCGGCAACCACGACGACCGCGCCGCGTACCGCAAGGGCCTGCTCGACCTGCCGGGCGAGCCGGGCGGCACGGCCCCGGACCCGTACGCACCGGTCAACCGCCTGCACCGGGTGGGCGATTACGCGATCCTGATGTGCGACTCGACGATCCCCGGCGAGGACGGCGGCGCCCTGGAGGACACCACCCTGGAGTGGCTGGCCCGTACGCTCGAGGCGCTCGGCGACACCCCGGCGCTGGTCGCCTTCCACCACCCGCCGACCGTGATCCACCACGAGTACCTGGACTCGATCAACCTCTCCGACGCCGACCGGCTGGCCGAGCTCCTGGCGGGGCGCACCCAGGTGCCCGCCGTACTCGTCGGCCACGCCCACACCTCCGCCGCGACCACCTTCGCCGGGCTGCCGCTGCTGATCGCGCCGGGCGTGACGTCGACGCTGCGGATGCCGTGGGAGACCGGAGAGGACCTGGTCAACATCGTTTCGCCGCCCGGCCTCGCCTTCCACGTCCTCGACGAGGACCGGCGGATCACGACCCACTTCCGGGTCGTGGAGCGCCCCTCCGAGTAACCCCGCGCCACGACGGGACACGAAGGCCCACCGGAACGACCCACTTGACCGGCGGGCCTTCCACCTGCCCGGTCCACCGCCCCGGTCCACCGCCCCGGCCCGCCCAAATACATGGCTCCGGCCCCGCCCCCGATGGCATCCTGGCGTCGTGAACGGACCGGAGATCCACTGTCGATTCGCCCCCGAGCTGCACCTCTTCGTCCCGGCGGAGCGCCGCGCGGGGCGCACGGCCGTGGTCACGGACGGCTCGTCCACGCTCGGCCACGTCGTCGAGTCGCTCGGCGTCCCGCTGACCGAGGTCGGCCGGCTGCTCGTCGACGGCCACGAGGTCCCCGTCTCGCACATCCCGCGCGCGGACGAGAGCGTCGAGGTGCGCGCCGTCGAGCGCCCCCAGCAGGTCCCCGGCGCCCCGCTCCGCTTCCTCCTCGACGTCCATCTGGGCACGCTGGCCCGCCGGTTGCGGCTCCTCGGCGTCGACGCGGCGTACGAGAGCGAGGACATCGGCGACCCCGCGCTCGCCACGCTCTCCGCGACCGAACAGCGCGTACTGCTCTCCCGGGACCGTGGGCTGCTGCGGCGCCGCGAGCTCTGGGCGGGCGCGTACGTGTACAGCCACCGCCCCGAGGAGCAACTCCGGGACGTACTGGAGCGGTTCGCTCCGGTCCTCGCCCCGTGGACCCGCTGCACCGCCTGCAACGCGCCGCTCCAGGAGGCCGACAAGGACTCCGTCCGCGAGCTCCTGGAACACGGGACGCGCAGCGCGTACGACGTCTTCGCCCAGTGCACGGCGTGCGAGCGCGTCTACTGGCGCGGCGCCCACCACGCCCGCCTGGAGGCGATCGTCGAGGACGCGATGGCGGAGTTCGGCGGGACGGCGACGGGCACAGGTCGACAGTGACGCCTCGTCAGAGCCCCTGCGTAACCTGCCCGTTCAGAACTGCCCGCTCCTGAGCCGCTCGATCTGCGCCCCGGAGAGCTCCACCGTCCGTCGCATATGGGCGATGAGCAGCTCGATCTCGCCGTCGTCGTACGCGTCGAACATGGTGAACCACGCCCCGTTCAGCTTCCCCCACACCGCACCCAGCTCGGCCATCCGCGCGGGCACGGCCTCGACCAGGACCTTGCGCCGGTCCGCCGTGTCGCGCCTGCGCGTGACGTATCCGGCCTTCTCCAGGCGGTCGACGAGCCGCGTGGCCGACCCGGTGGTGAGCCCGGTCAGCTCCGCGATCCGCCCCGTGGTGACGGGTCCGGGTTCCAGGCCCAGCAGGTTGAGGCACTGGAGGTCGGTGGGGTGCAGCCGCAGATGGTCCGCGAGCGCCTGGTTGAACAGGGCGTACGAGGCCATGTAGCGGCGCGACTCGACGCCGAGCTCGGTCATGAGACGGGCCCGGCCGTCCTTCTTCTGCGGCATGCAGAGATTGTACGACGCAGGGGTCTACGACGGGAGCCGACCCGCCGCACTCCGTCACACGCGTGGCGGCGTACGGCTTACGGCTTACGCGATCGGCGGCGTCAGGGCGTCTCCGCCGTGAGATAGCGCTGCACGGTCGGCGCGAGCCAGGCGACCACCTCCTCGCGGGTCATCTCCACGGCGGGCGGGAACTTCAGCACGTACCGCGCCAGCGCCATCCCGAGGATCTGCGAGGCGGCCAGGGCCGCGCGGCGCGGCGCGTCGGCGGGATCGGGGCAGATCCCGGCCGCGATCGGCCCCAGCTGGTCGCCGAGGACGGCCCGCATCCGCTCGGCCCCGGCGGCGTTGGTGACGCCGACGCGCAGCATCGCGGTCAGCACGTCGTCGCCCTCCCACCGGTCGAGGAAGTGGGTGACGAGGACGGCCCCGATGTGCTTGTCCGGCAGCGCGCCCACGTCCGGGAGGCGCAGGTCGAGTTCGGAGGCGGCGGCGAACAGGCCCTCCTTGTTCCCGTAGTAGCGCATCACCATCGACGGGTCGATGCCCGCGTCACGCGCTATGGCGCGGATGGTCGCGCGCTCGTAGCCATCGGCCGCGAAGCGCTCGCGGGCGGCTTCGAGGATCGCGGCCTTGGTGGCGTCGGAGCGGCGGGGGCCGGCGGTGGGGGCGTCGGTTGTCATGTCAACAACTGTAGGCCAACAAGTGTTGACATGCCAGCCCCGGCGGCTCTACATTTGCCAACAAGCGTTGACCAACAAGCGTTGGCATCGAGGAGGTCGCCATGAACAGCACCACCACCTTTTCCGGCACCGCCGATGTGCTCGTCGTGGGCGCGGGCCCAACCGGCCTGCTGCTCGCGGGGGACCTCGCGGCGGCGGGCCTGAGCGTCACACTGATAGAGCGCCGTCCGCGCGGTACGAGCACGATGACGCGCGCCTTCGGTGTCCACGCCCGCACGCTGGAGCTGCTCGACGCCCGGGGCCTGGCGGACGAGCTCGTCGCCACCGGCACGACGGTCGACCGGATGAACGCGTTCCGCCACCTCTCCCTCGACCTCGGCCGCCTGCGCTCGCGCTTCCCGTATCTGCTGGTGACACCGCAGTACGAGGTGGAGCACCTCCTCGAACGCCGGGCGCGGGAGGCGGGGGTGGAGTTCCGCCACGAGACGGAGCTGCTGGGCCTGCGGCAGGACGCGGACGGGGTGACCGCCGAGATAGGGGGAGTCGGGGGCGGCGACGCCGAGTGCTCCCTCCACGCCCGCTACCTCGTCGGCGCCGACGGCGTGCGCAGCGCCGTGCGCCACGCCCTGGACCTGCCCTTCCCCGGCACCTCGGTGATCCGCTCCATCGTGCTGGCCGATGTGAAGCTCGCCGAGGAGCCCGCCGGATCGCTCAGCGTGGCGGGCTCGGACGAGGCGTTCGCCTTCATCGTCCCCTTCGGGGACGGCTACTACCGGGTGATGGGGTGGAACCGGAAGCACCAGGTCCCCGACAGCGCCCCCATCGACCTCGACGACGTCCGCGAGATCACCCGCCAGGCCCTGGGCACGGATTACGGAATGCACGACGCCCGCTGGCTCTCGCGCTTCCACAGCGACGAGCGCCAGGTCCCCCGCTACCGGACGGGCCGTGTCTTCCTCGCGGGCGACGCCGCGCACTGCCACTCCCCCGCAGGGGGACAGGGCCTCAACACCGGCATCCAGGACGCCGCCAACCTGTCCTGGAAGCTCGCCGCCGTCCTGCGCGGCGCCACCGGCGAGCCCGAGGCGCTGCTCGACAGCTACCACGAGGAGCGGCACCCCGTCGGCGCGGCGGTGCTGCGCACCAGCGGCGCGATCGTCCGCCTCGCCATGGCGCACAACCCCGTGCAGCGCACGGCCCGTTCTCTCGTGACCCGCCTGCTGAACGGGGTGCGCCCCGCGCGGGACAAGGCGATGGGCCGGATCAGCGGCATCGGGATCGCCTACCCGGCCGGGCGCGACGCCCACCGCCTCACCGGGACCCGCGTCCCCGACCTGGCGCTGGCGGAGGGCCGCCTGTACGAGCTGCTGCGCGAGGGCGAGTTCGTCCTGGTGACGCCCGCCGTGGAAGACGCAGCACCCGGGCGGCGGCTCATACGGGCGCGCTGGAACGGCGCCCGCCGCACCACGCTCCTGATCCGCCCCGACGGGTATGTGGCGTGGGCGAGCGAGACCCCGGACGCCACCGCCCTCGAAGAGGCCCTGCACCGCTGGACGGGCGAGCGGGGGACTGTCGCGGCGCGGCAGCCGTAACCGGCAGAGGCCCAAGACCTCAGTCATGACCGGCACACGCCCCGGCATCCCACGCACTCAGTACGCGTACTTGTCCCCCGTGGCAGGCGCCAGCACCCGGTGCGTGTTGTTGCCCGGGTTGCGGTCGCCCGCGCCACCGCTCCAGGAGGTGTTGATGTTCACGACGACCTCGGCCGGGCTGCCCGCGACCCGCAGGTCAAGGGCGATCGGCCGCCCCGCCCCGGCGGCCCGCATCTCGCCCGTGGAGCAGAGCACGGTCTCCGGACTGCCGCGCAGGCACCCCGGAGGCAGCTGCTCGGTGCCGTCGAGCGGCGCGGAGAACCGCAGGCGGACGGTGGCGTCCGGTACGGCGGCGGGCCCGTGGTTCGACGGCTCGACCCACACGCCGACGCGCCCGGCCCAGAGGGAGACGTGCCCGTGGTAGGCGAGATCGGCCTCGGCGCCGGGCGCGACCGGAGCGACCGGAGCGACCGGAGCGACCGGAGCGACCGTGGCACCCCCGACAGGCCCGCCGACCACATCCGTACCCACACCCGTATCCCCCGGCACCGCACCGCTCGCGGGCGCGGGTGCGGGCCCCGCCCCGAAGCCCATCCGCCCCACGGGATCACCCACACCACCGTGGGCGACCCCACCATGAGCCACCCCGGCCGACAGCCCGCACACCGCGACCAGCACAGCGACGCCCCCCACCGAGAACCCGGTGAAACCGGTAAACCACCTGAACCGCTTCAGCCCCCTACGCATCCCACGCATCCCACAGATCCCAGCCATGCCCGAAAGATACCTTTAGCGGCTTATATTCACGGGTCGCCACCCCGACGCGTCCCCCTCCGCGTGCAACGCTGTCCGCATGCTCGTCGCCCGCTCCGTGCTCCTGTTCCTCCTCGCCGCCGTCTTCGAGATCGGCGGGGCCTGGCTCGTCTGGCAGGGCGTCAAGGAGCACCGGGGCTGGATCTGGATCGGCGCGGGGGTGATCGCGCTCGGCGTGTACGGGTTCGTGGCGACCCTCCAGCCGGACGTCGAGTTCGGCCGGATCCTGGCCGCGTACGGCGGGGTGTTCGTCGCGGGCTCGCTGGCCTGGGGCATGGTCGCCGACGGCTACCGCCCGGACCGCTGGGACGTCACGGGCGCGTTGATCTGCCTGGCCGGCATGGCGGTCATCGTGTACGCGCCGCGCGGCCGCTGAAGGCAGCGCAGCCGCGCCCGGCAGCGGGAGACCTCGGCACCCGCCCCGCACCCCGCCCGGCCTATCCTGACCGCATTCCGATCATTCGCGCGAGGAGTACGCCATGACCGCCACCGGGACCCCCATCGCCGTCGTCACGGGCGCGAGCAGCGGTATCGGCGCCGCCACCGCGCGGCAACTGGCCGCCGCCGGCTACCGCGTGGTGCTCACCGCGCGCCGCAAGGACCGTATCGAGGCGCTGGCCGCCGAGATCAACGAAGCGGGCCACCAGGCCACGGCGTACGCCCTCGACGTCACCGACCGCGCAGCCGTGGACGCCTTCGCGAGCGCCTTCCGCACCATCGGCGTCCTCGTCAACAACGCGGGCGGCGCGCTCGGCGCCGACCCCGTCGCCACCGGCGACCCGGCCGACTGGCGCCAGATGTACGAGACGAACGTCATCGGCACGCTCAACGTCACCCAGGCCCTGCTCCCCGCGCTCGACGCGTCCGGCGACGGCACGGTGGTCGTCCTGTCGTCGACGGCGGGCCACGGCACCTACGAGGGCGGCGCGGGCTATGTCGCCGCGAAGAACGGCGCCCGGGTCATCGCCGAGACCCTGCGCCTGGAGATCGTGGGCCGCCCGGTCCGCGTGATCGAGATCGCGCCCGGCATGGTGAAGACGGAGGAGTTCGCCACGACCCGCTTCCGCGGCGACAACGAGAAGGCAGCGAAGGTCTACGCGGGCGTGGCGGAACCCCTGACGGCCGACGACGTGGCGGAAACGATCACCTGGGCGGTCACCCGCCCCCCGCACGTCAACATCGACCTCCTGGTGGTCCGCCCCCGCGCCCAGGCCTCCAACACGAAGGTCCACCGGGAGCTGTAGCCCGCAGGCACCACGGCCGAGGGGCGTCGGACCACTGCCCGACGCCCCTGCCCCCTCAGCCCTTCAGCGCCCCGGGCGTCCCAGCGCGCGCCTCAGCCCTTCACGCAGACGACCTGCTTCAGCTTGGCCACGACCTCCACCAGGTCCCGCTGCTGGTCGATGACCTTCTCGATCGGCTTGTACGCGCCCGGGATCTCGTCCACGACACCGGAGTCCTTACGGCACTCCACGCCCCGCGTCTGCTCCTCCAGGTCGCGCGTGGTGAACTTCCGCTTCGCCGCGTTCCGGCTCATCTTGCGGCCCGCGCCGTGCGAGGCGGAGTTGAAGGACGCCGCGTTCCCGAGGCCCTTCACGATGTACGAGCCGGTGCCCATCGAACCCGGGATGATCCCGTAGTCCCCGGACCCGGCGCGGATCGCGCCCTTACGGGTGACCAGCAGGTCCATGCCGTCGTACCGCTCCTCCGCCACGTAGTTGTGGTGGCAGCTGATCACCGGCTCGAAGGTCACCTTCGCCTTCTTGAACTCCTTCCGGACCACGTCCTGGAAGAGCGCCATCATGATCGCGCGGTTGTACTTCGCGTACTCCTGCGCCCAGAACAGATCGTTCCGGTACGCCGCCATCTGCGGGGTGTCCGCGATGAACACCGCCAGGTCGCGGTCGACCAGGCCCTGGTTGTGCGGAAGCTTCTGGGCCTCGCCGATGTGGAAGTCGGCGAGCTCCTTGCCGATGTTGCGGGACCCGGAGTGCAGCATCAGCCAGACCGAACCCGACTCGTCGAGGCAGAACTCGACAAAGTGATTCCCGGATCCGAGCGTTCCCATCTGCTTTACGGCTCGATCGTGACGGAACTTGACCGCATCCGCGATCCCCCCGAACCGCCCCCAGAAGTCGTCCCACCCCGCCGTCGCGAAGCCGTGGAAGCGGGTCGGGTCCACGGCGTCGTCGTGCATTCCGCGGCCGACCGGGATGGCCTCTTCGATCTTGGAGCGGAGGCGGGAGAGGTCGCCCGGGAGGTCGTTCGCGGTCAGGGACGTCTTGACCGCGGACATGCCGCAGCCGATGTCGACCCCGACCGCCGCCGGGCAGACCGCGCCGTGCATGGCGATGACCGAGCCCACGGTCGCGCCCTTGCCGTAGTGGACGTCCGGCATCACGGCCAGGCCCTTGATCCACGGCAGCGTGGCGACGTTGCGCAGCTGCTGCATCGCGCCGTCCTCGACCGTCGCCGGGTCCGCCCACATCCGGATCGGGACCTGCGCGCCCGGTACCTCTACATACGACATAATTCCTCGTTCCCCCGAGTCTCCCGAGTCTCCACAGTCACCCCAGTTGGGTGATTTGACTGGTTTTCCCGAAACATCCCTTTGCGTCATCATGCGCCTGGTGCGCAAAAACCGTCACCAAAGACCACAAACAGGACAGTGGACCGGCGTTCACGGCAGCGCGTGCGATAGACATTGTGTCCAGCCGCCGCCTTCCGGCGGCAACCGCTTTTCTCCCGAAAGGAGCCTGGGAACCGTGCAGCGAAAGGCGTACGTGCCGGGTGTGGCGCTCCTCGTGGTGCTCGTCGCGGGCTGCTCCTCGGGATCCGGCACCGACGGCGCCACCACGGACTCCAAGGCGGGCGTGCCCAAGGCCGCGGCCGCCCCGCCGGGCCGGTACCGCACGCTGCCCGAGCCGTGCCGGGCCGTGAACAAGGGCGTCCTCAAGGACATGCTGCCGGGCGCGGCCGAGCTTCCGGACGACCAGAAGGCGAAGGCGTACGCGGGGGCCGCGGAGCTCACGTACGACACGGACCGGCGGGTGGGCTGCCGCTGGAAGGACGAGGCGCCGGACGCGGTGCGGCGGCTGTACGTCGACTTCGAGCGGGTCGTGTCGTACGACCCGGCCGTCAGCGACGACGACCGGGCGAAGGCCGTCTACGGGAAGAAGGAGGCGGCCGCCAAGCTGCCCGCCGCCCCGAAGGACGGCGGCAAGGACACCCGCCCGGGCGGCAGCGGAACCGGCAAGTCCGGGACCCCCAGCGGCAACGGAACCGGCAAGTCCGAAACCCCGAGCGGCACCCCCTCCGGCAAGCCCTCCGCCGGCCTGCGCGTCCAGGGCCAGGCCGCCGCCTCCCCCACCGCCCCGCCCGCGTCCCCTCCCGTCTCCTCCGGCCCGCCCGCCACCACCCCCGACGGGCTGAAGCCGCGTATCCTCACCGGGCTCGGCGACGCCGCGTACCTGGACGACGCGCTCACGGCGAGCGGGTCGGCAGCCCAGCGCCGTACCGTGACCGTCGTCTTCCGTACGTCCAATGTGATCGTGACCGTCGAGTACACGGAACAGCCCAGCTCCCCGGGCGCGACCGCCCCCGACAGCCAGGAACTCCAGGAGAAGACCCAGGCCCTGTCGGCCAAGCTCGCCGAGCTCTTCGGCGACTGAGCCCGCCGGGCCCCTTGAGCGACCCCATGAGCGACCAGCCAGCAGCGACCAGCGAAGGAACGCGTAGAACCATGCACCGACCCGCCCCTGCCACCGCCCCGCGCACGCGGCTCGCCCGTGTGCTCGCCTGCGCCGCCGTCCCCGTGATGCTCGTCGCCGCAGGCTGCTCGTCCGACTCCGGCGGCGACGAGAAGAAGAAGGACTCGGGGTCCTCGTCCTCGGCCGCCACGCCGAGCGGCAAGCAGTCCTCGTCGCCGACCGTCGCCCCGGCGAAGTACGCCAAGCTGCCGGACCCGTGCAAGGCGCTGGCGGAGAAGACGATCGACGAGCTGGTGCCGAAGGCTAAGTCGAAGTCGGGCACGGCGGGCAAGTCGACGGACGTGGCCTCGCAGGGCACCTGCTCGTGGAACGGCCTGGACGACAAGGGCGTGAAGGGCTCGCAGTACCGCTGGCTGGACGTCTCCTTCAAGCGGTACGGCTCGGACGCGGCGATCGGCAGCGGCGACCAGCGCGCGGCGAAGGAGTACGCGCGCCTGCTCGCCGCGACGAAGGCGACGGACGGCGCCAAGAACGTGAAGGCGACGCCGGTCAGCGGCATCGGCGACGAGGCGACGGCGGTCGCCTACGACCTGCACAAGACCGACGAGGACTTCAAGTACGCGGTGATCGTGGCCCGTACGGCGAACGCGGTGGTCGTGCTCGACTACAACGGCGCGGGCTACCAGGGCGCGGACGCGCCGGACGCCGGCGATCTGATGAAGGACGCGCAGGGCGCGGCCAAGGAGGCGGTGGCCTCGGTGGTCGCGGCCAACGGCGCCAAGCAGTAGCGGCAGCGCTTTCACCAGCGGCCGGTAACGAGCCGGGCTCGATACGGAGTCCTGCCCTCCCCTGTGGGCGGGACTCCGTGTTCATGTGCCAGGCTTTGCGCGCCGGTTGTCGACGACGGAGGGGGATCGCGGGTGGCCGCGACGCAGCTGACGCGCACGCATCGCATACTCATCGGGGTGGTGGTCGCGGGTGCGGTGATCATTGCCGGGATCGGGTTCGCGGGTTCTTACGCGGCGGTGCGCGCGCTCGCGGAGAAGAAAGGTTTCGGGAACTTCTCCCTCGTCTTCCCGATCGGCATCGACGCGGGCATCTGTGTGCTGCTCGCGCTCGACCTGCTGCTGACCTGGATCCGCATCCCCTTCCCGCTCCTGCGCCAGACCGCCTGGCTGCTGACGGCCGCGACCATCGCCTTCAACGGCGCGGCCGCCTGGCCCGACCCGCTCGGCGTCGGCATGCACGCCGTCATCCCGGTCCTGTTCGTCGTCGCCGTCGAGGCCGCCCGCCACGCGGTGGGCCGCATCGCGGACATCACCGCCGACAAGCACATGGAAGGCGTCCGCCTCACCCGCTGGCTCCTCTCCCCCGTCCCCACCTTCCGCCTGTGGCGCCGCATGAAGCTGTGGGAACTGCGCTCCTACGAGCAGGTCATCAAGCTCGAACAGGACCGCCTCGTCTACCGCGCCCGCCTGCAGGCCCGCTACGGCCGCGCCTGGCGCCGCAAGGCCCCCGTCGAATCCCTGATGCCGCTGCGCCTGGCCAAGTTCGGCGTCCCGCTCGCCGACACCGGCCCCGCGGGCCTCGCGGCGGCGGGCATCGAGCCCACCCTGCTGCCCACGGCCCCGCCGGTCACGCCGGTGGTGAGCGCGACGCCCCAGCCGGTCGAGCTCCCGGCGGCGCCCGAGCCCGAGCCTCAGCCCGAGCCGGTGCCCGCGCCCGCCCCCGTGCAGGCCGAGGAGCAGGCGCAGGCCGAGCCCGTGGAGAGCCCCTGGTTCGCCGCGCAGCAGCTGGGTCCGGAGGCGTACGAGGGCACGTACGACCCGCAGTACGTCGAGGGTCTGGAGCCGACTCCGGTGATGGTCCCGGCGGGCCCGGGCCGCACCCGTCCGCTGGGCAGCGCGCCCGAGCAGCACCTGCCGCACATGGCGCCGTCCGCGGCCGAGGAGTCGTGGCAGCCGGAGGACTCCGTGTTCGCGGACATGGCGTACAAGGTCTTCGTCGAGTACGTGAACGAGCGCAGCGACTATCCGACGGTCGAGGCGCTGGAGATACACCTCGCTGACGGGCACGGCGTGACGCACCCGCGTGCGGCGGCGCTGCTGCGGCGGCTGATGCCGGAGTTCAAGCAGCGCTACCACGCGGAGCTTGAGGCGGACCACATCGCGTAGCCCGGTCTTTGTCTGCGGGCCGGTGGTCGGCTGCTCGCGCAGTTCCCCGCGCCCCTGGGCAAAAGGGGCCCGGGGCGAAAGCCCCGGGCCCCTCTCCCGCGTGCGGCGGCTACGCCGCCAGCAGCTTCCTCACCCGGTCCGCGCCCACGGCGAGCAGCAGCGTGGGCAGGCGCGGGCCGGTGTCGCGGCCGACCAGCAGGTGGTACAGGAGCGCGAAGAACGTCCGCTGGGCGGTCTTGATCTCCGGCGGCAGCTCCTTGGGCGTGGCGTCCGCGGAGAACCCGGCCTGGACCTTCGGCACGCCGTAGACCAGGTGGGTCAGACCGTCGAGCGACCAGTGGTCGTCGAGGCCGGACACGAGCAGCCGCAGCGACTCGCGGGCCTGGTCGTCGAGCGTGGCGAGCAGCTCGGTGTCGGGCTCCTCGCGCACCACGGTCCGCTGGTCGGCGGGGACCTGCGTGTTGATCCACGCCTCGGCCTTGTCGAGCCGCGGCCGCACCTCGTCGAGCGAGGACAGCGGGTTCGCCGGGTCCAGGTCGCTGAGGATGCGGACGGTCTGCTCGTCGTGGCCGGCGGTGATGTCGACGACCGAGGCGAGCGTGCGGTACGGCATGGGGCGCGGGGTGCGCGGCAGCTCACCGGCGGCGGTGCGGGCGGCACGCGCGTAGGCGGCGGCGTCGGCGGGCAGCACGCTGCCGTCGGCGACCTTGGCCTCCAGCTTGTCCCACTCGTCGTACAGCCGCTGGATCTCCTGGTCGAAGGCGATCTTGAAGGACTGGTTGGGCTTGCGGCGCGCGTACAGCCAGCGCAGCAGCTGCGGCTCCATGATCTTCAGCGCGTCGGCCGGGGTCGGCACGCCGCCCTTGGACGACGACATCTTGGCCATGCCGCTGATGCCGACGAACGCGTACATCGGGCCGATCGGCTGCTCGCCGCCGAAGATCGAGACGATCTGGCCGCCGACCTGGAACGAGGAGCCCGGGGACGAGTGGTCGACGCCGGACGGCTCGAAGATCACGCCCTCGTACGCCCAGCGCATCGGCCAGTCGACCTTCCAGACCAGCTTGCCGCGGTTGAACTCGCTGAGCCGGACGGTCTCGGAGAAGCCGCACGCCGAGCAGGTGTAGGTGAGCTCGGTGGTCTCGTCGTCGTAGGCGCTGACGACCGTGAGGTCCTTGTTGCAGCCGCCGCAGTAGGGCTTGTACGGGAAGTAGCCCGCGGAGCCCGTGCCGTCGTCCTCGGCGGCCGCGCCGGAGCCCTCGGCGGCCTCCAGCTCGGCCTCGTCGACCGGCTTCTGGCCCTTCTTGGCGGGGGCCTTCTTGGTGCGGTACTGCTCCAGGATCGCGTCGATGTCGCCGCGGTGCTTCATCGCGTGCAGGACCTGCTCGCGGTAGGCGCCCGAGGTGTACTGCCGCGTCTGGCTGATCCCGTCGTACTCGACGCCAAGCTCGGCCAGGGCCTCGGTCATCGCGGCCTTGAAGTGCTCGGCCCAGTTCGGGTACGCGGAGCCGGCCGGGGCCGGGACCGAGGTGAGCGGGCGGCCGATGTGCTCGGCCCACGAGTCGTCGATGCCGGGGACGCCGTTGGGGACCTTGCGGTACCGGTCGTAGTCGTCCCAGGAGATCAGGTGGCGGACCTCGTACCCGCGGCGGCGGATCTCGTCCGCGACCAGGTGCGGGGTCATGACCTCACGGAGGTTGCCCAGGTGAATGGGGCCGGAGGGAGACAGGCCGGACGCGACGACGACCGGTTTGCCAGGCGCACGACGCTCCGAGTCGGCAATGACCTCGTCCGCGAAACGGGAGACCCAGTCGGTCTCGGTGCTGCTCTGAGCCACGGTCGGCACGTCCTTCTTTCTCGTACGCCTTGAAGAGGCTGGCCCGCCCATTGTCCCAGACGGAACCACCCCCTCCGGGGTTGCGCGTATTCCCGGAGAACTGGGAGACGCTTGCATGGGAGAATCCCCCTGTACGCATCCCGTCCGCAAACCCATTCGCGGGCGGCCGACCGACAGGAAACGGAACCCATGGCTTCGGTCCCTTCCCTCGCTTCCACTGTCCAGCAGCGACTGGCGGACGCCCTCTCGGCAGCCCTGCCGGAGGCCGGCTCCACCGACCCGCTGCTGCGACGAAGCGACCGGGCCGACTTCCAGGCCAACGGCATCCTGGCGCTCGCGAAGAAGCTCAAGGGCAACCCGCGCGAGCTGGCGACGAAGGTCACCGACGCGCTGGACGCCGGTGACGTGCTGAAGGACGTCGAGGTCTCGGGCCCCGGCTTCCTCAACATCACGCTCACCGACAAGGCGATCACCCGGACGCTGGCCGCGCGCGCCGCCGACGACCGGCTCGGCGTGCCGCTGAAGGAGAAGCCGGGCGTCACGGTCGTCGACTACGCCCAGCCGAACGTGGCGAAGGAGATGCACGTCGGCCATCTGCGCTCGGCGGTCATCGGCGACGCGCTGCGCGGCATGCTCGACTTCACCGGCGAGAAGACGATCGGCCGGCACCACATCGGCGACTGGGGCACCCAGTTCGGCATGCTCATCCAGTACCTGATCGAGAACCCGGGCGAGCTGGCCCCGGCCGACGAGGTCGACGGCGAGCAGGCCATGTCGAACCTGAACCGGGTCTACAAGGCCTCGCGCGCGGTCTTCGACTCCGACGAGGAGTTCAAGGAGCGGGCGCGCAAGCGGGTCGTCGCCCTCCAGTCGGGCGACAAGGAGACCCTGGAGCTGTGGCAGCAGTTCGTCGACGAGTCGAAGGTCTACTTCTACTCGGTCTTCGAGAAGCTGGACATGGAGGTCCGGGACGAGGAGATCGTCGGCGAGTCCGCGTACAACGACCTGATGCCGGAGACGGCCCGCCTCCTTGAGGAGTCCGGTGTCGCGGTGCGCTCCGAGGGCGCGCTCGTGGTTTTCTTCGACGAGATCCGGGGCAAGGACGACCAGCCGGTCCCGCTGATCGTGCAGAAGGCGGACGGCGGCTTCGGCTATGCGGCCTCCGACCTCTCGGCGATCCGGAACCGGGTCACCGACCTGAACGCGACCTCGCTGATCTACGTCGTGGACGTACGCCAGTCGCTGCACTTCAAGATGGTCTTCGAGGCGGCCCGCCGGGCGGGCTGGCTCGGCGACGACGTCACCGCGCACAACATGGGCTACGGCACGGTGCTGGGCGCCGACGGCAAGCCGTTCAAGACCCGTGAGGGCGAGACGGTCAAGCTGGAGGACCTCCTCGACGAGGCCGTCGAGCGGGCCACGGCGGTCGTGCGCGAGAAGGCCGAGAAGGTGGGCCTGACCGAGGAGGAGATCGTCGAGAACGGGCGGTACGTCGGCATCGGCGCCGTGAAGTACGCGGACCTGTCGACGTCGGCGAACCGGGACTACAAGTTCGACCTGGACCAGATGGTGTCGCTGAACGGCGACACGTCCGTGTACCTCCAGTACGCGTACGCCCGGATCAAGTCGATCCTGCGCAAGTCCGAGGGCGACACCGCCGCCGCGCACCCCGAGCTCGAACTCGCCCCGGCGGAGCGGGCGTTGGGCCTGCACCTGGACGCGTTCGGCGATCTGGTCTACGAGGCCTCGGCCGAGTACGCGCCGCACAAGCTGGCGGCGTACCTGTACCAGCTGGCGTCCCTGTTCACGACGTTCTACGACCAGTGCCCGGTGATCAAGCCGCGCCCGGCGCAGGACGTGGTCGAGAACCGGCTGTTCCTGTGCGACCTGACCGCCCGGACGCTCCACCAGGGCATGGCCCTGCTCGGCATCCGGACGCCCGAGCGCCTCTGATCCGCCCCGTGCGGGGAGCGGCTCACGTGGTGAGCCGCTCCCACACGTTGGTGTCCAGCCGGTACTCGTAGGCCGGGCGGCCCTTGATGGCGCTGCTGTGGAACGGCTTCCCGTTGTCGTAGACCGGGATCTTGCCGGAGCGGTCGCCGCTGCTCCAGTCGATCTCCAGGTACCAGGTCACGTCGTGCGCGTCGGTGTGCACATCGAGGTTGAGCACCTGCGGATCGGTCGCGGACACCTTGTACGGGAAGTCCGTGGCGGGCGCCTTCGCCTCGCCCTGCGTGCCGCCGACCGGCTTGGCGCGCGGCTGGGACGCGTCCAGGTCGATGTCGAAGAAGCCCGGGGTGATCGAGCCCCCGCACCCCGAACCCATCGAGTACGCGGTCCAGTCGAGCGGCGCCCCCCGGTCCACGACCCGGACGTGCACGGCGTTGATGACGACCGACTCGGCCGTCTTGCCGGTCGCGGTGAGCTGGAGCGTGAGGTGCCCTCCGTCGACCCCGCCGAGCAGCCCCGCCCACGGGCGGCTCTCCTCCGGGGCGGGCGGCTTCGGCACCGAGCCCGGCTTCTGGTCGAGCAGATAGAACTTCCCGCAGGGCCCGTCCCACTGGTACGAGCTGACGCCGACGGCGAGCGGGTCGGCGGCGGGCGGGGCGTGCTTGCGGGGGGCGGGCGCCGACGGGGTGCGGGCGGACGGACTGCCGCTGCCGGACGGGCTCGCCGAGGAGGCATCGGGGCTCGGCGCGGGGGGCTTGGGGAGCGTGCCCTTCGGCAGGGTACGCCCGGTCTCCTCGGCGTCGGCGACGGCCGAGCTCTTGGGGCCCCCGTCGTCCCCGGACCCGCCGGAGAGCGCGGCGACGGCCACGGCCGGAACGGCGAGCGCGACGACGGCCGCCCCGATGAGCACGAGGCGGGTGCGCTTGGTGATACGGGACGGACGGCGCGGGGCGGGCGCGTCGGTGACCACGCCGGTGACCACATCGGTGACCACGGAGACGACTTCCGGCTCGGGCGCGGGTTCCGGCTCGGGGGTCGCGGGCTCCGGTTCGGGTGCCGGGCCCGTCGCGGCAGCGGGCGCGGCCGCCTTCGGCTCCGGCTCGGTCCGCGCGACCGGACGCGCCGCTTCCGCCGCCGCGCCCCGCGAGCGGCGGCGCGCCTCGTCCGCCAGGATCCAGCGCCGGTGGAGCTCGACCGACTCCTCCCGGGTGGCCCCGCAGAGCCGGGCCAGCCGGTCGATCGGGGCGAACTCATTGGGCACGGCGTCACCGTTGCAGTACCGGTGGAGCGTCGACGTACTCACATGGAGCTTGCCCGCGAGGACGCCGTAACTCCGTCCCGAACGGTCCTTCAACTCCCTGAGCAACGCCGCGAAATCCTCGGACTCAGCCGTAGCCACGAGTCGTTTCCCTCCCCTGTCCGTCCCGGAAACGCGTTCCAGGGGAAGTGCGTTTCCCCAGGTCAGAGCGTGTTTCCGCGTTCCAGCTTCCCCCATTGTCCCCTGCTGATTGCGATCGCCGCCGACCGGCCCGCAAGGTAGGTGCAGCAACCAGCCACACCGGCACCACCGGGGGAGCAGGCAATGCGATTCCGCATCCGGGTCAACCTGGCGGACACGCTGGCCGCCGCGATGCTGGCCGCCTCGGTGGTCACGGTCGTCGCACTGGTCCTCAGTCTTCACGCCTGACCCGCTCACTCACGTACTCAGCACGTTCCGCTCACGCACCGACCAACGGGGAGCTCGATCCACCATGCGCACCAACCTCCGCATCACCGCCGCCGCGACCACCGCCCTCATCGCCGCGCTGTCCCTCAGCGCCTGCGGCAGCGACTCCGGTTCGAAGGAGTCGGACAAGGCGGGGTCGAAGCCGTCCGCCTCGGCGCCCGCCACCTCCGGCACGGACGGCGGCAGCCAGGGCGCCACGACCGCCGGCGGCTCGGCCGGGACGACGGGCGGCACGGGCGGCACCTCCGGCGGCACCGGCGGGTCCGGTGCGACCACCGGCGGCACCGGCACCGCCAAGCCCGCCAAGTCGAACGGCAAGCAGTCGGGCGGCCAGACGGGCTCGGGCTCGGGCTCGTCCAAGCGCGTCACCTGCACCGGCTCCAACGTCAAGCTGACGGCGACCCCGGTCTCCCGCCCGATCAACCACGTCCTGCTGACCGCGACCAACATCGGCAAGACGACCTGCAACGCCTACGACGCCCCGGCGGTCAAGTTCTCCAACGCCCAGTCGCCGATCCCCGTCGACAAGGACACCATCCCGCAGTCGGTCGTCTCGCTCGCCCCGGGCCAGTCCGCGTACGCGATGATCCGCACCCAGGGCGAGCCCGACGGCACCGACCCGTACATGACCAGCCAGGTCGTCGTGTACTTCCGCGGCGCCGTCGGCATGGAGTCCGTCGGCCGCTCGGCCTACGCCTCGCTGGCCAAGCCGGTCGGCGTCGTCGACGCGCAGGCCATGGCCACCTACTGGCAGTCGGACATGGGCGCGATCAGCGCCTGGTAGCAGGCCCCGGCAAAGACAGGCCCTCAGCCCCGCAGCGCCCGCCCCAGCCGCCTGAGCCCCTCCGCGATCTCGTCCGGCGCCGAGGTGACGAAGCACAGCCGCAGCGCGGCCGGGTCGGGTGTCCCCGCGAAGAAGGGGGCGCCGGGCACATACGCCACGTCGTGAGCGACCGCCTCCTTCAGGGAGGCGGTCGCGTCGCTTCCCGGCGGCAGCGTGGCCCACAGGAACATGCCGCCCTCGGGCCGGTTCCACGAGGAGCCCTCGGGCAGCGCGTCCGCCAGTCCGGCGAGCATCGCGTCCCGCCGCTCGCCGTACGCCGCCCGCACCTTGGCGACGTGCGCGTCCAGGTCGCGGTCGGCCAGATAGCGGGCGGCGGCGAGCTGGTTGACGGTCGGGGTGTGCAGATCGGCGGCCTGCTTGGCGATGCCGCAGGCCCGCAGCAGCGCCTCGGGCGCCCGCAGCCAGCCGAGCCGCAGCCCCGGCGCCATGATCTTCGAGTAGCTGCCGAGCAGGACGGTACGGTCGGCGGCGCCCTCGTACGAGGAGATCCACGGCACGCTCTCGCCCTCGTAGCGCAGCTCGCCGTACGGGTCGTCCTCGACCACCCACAGCCCGCGCCGGACAGCGACCTCGGCGACGGCCCGGCGCCGCTCGGCGGTCATGGTGCGGCCGGTCGGGTTCTGGAAGGTGGGCACCGAGTAGAAGAGCTTCGGCCGCTCCCGGGCGACGAGTTCGTCGAGGGCCACGGGGTCGGGCCCGTCGGCGTCCGAGGGCACGGCGACGATCCGGGCACCCGCGAACCCGAAGACCTGGAGCGCGGCGAGGTAACAGGGATCCTCGACGAGGACGGTGTCCCCGGGCTCGACCAGGGCCGCCGCGAGCAGGGTGAGGCCCTGCTGCGACCCGGTGGTGACGAGCAACTGCCCGGCCCCGGTGGGCAGTCCGCGCGCGGTGAGCCGCGCGGCGGTGGCGGCCCGCAGCCCCGGGTCGCCCTCGGTCGTCGAGTACTGCAACGCCGCCCGCCCCTCGCCCGCGAGCACGGCCCCGAACGCCTCGGCCATCCCCGCCACGTCGAACAGCTCCGGCGCGGGCAGCCCGCCCGCGAACGAGATGACCTCGGGCCGGGCGGTGAGCGCCAGGATCTCCCGCACGGGCGAGGCCCCCACGGAGGCGGCCCGGGCGGCGAGGGCGGGTGGTGCGGCGGCGACGTTCATGGGCGGCCCCCAGTCGTTTAGTAGGACATCCAACTAGCCAGGCAGCGTACGCACTTCCGTGCCGCTTACACACGCCTGTCCGTGTTTTGGTCGGGGAAGCGCTTGCTCGTCTGCGGCCCGGTGGGGGCTGGTCGCGCAGTTCCCCGCGCCCCTGAAAATGCCGCTCCGCGGCAATCCCCTGGGCGCCCCGCAGGGGCGCGTCTCAGGGGCGCGGGGAACTGCGCGACCAGTTGGGGACGGCCCGCAACCGAAGAACCAGCCGCCCGGCCGAGGGCTTTGGGGAAGGGGCGGGGTGGGGGAACACACCCGCCCGGGTGACCCGGCCGCGCGGCTGCGCCCCGGCCCGTCGCCGGACTCGTTACCTCTGTGACGACACGCGGGACAGGCGCACGACGACGTCGGGAGGCCAAGTGAGCCGGGACGAGGAACAGTGGGACGCGGACGTCCGGGCGGAGCTCCACGTCCACCCCGACGGGACGTGGCTGTACGTGGGCGAGCCGCACGGCATCCTGCGCGTCCCGCTGGGCGAGGACGGCCGTCCGGAGGCCCCGGCCGAGTGGACCCCGGGCATCAGGCCGTACGGGCTCGCGGCGGACAGCACGGGCGCCCGCCTGTACGTCACCGACCCCCCGGGCCGACGGCTGCTGTGGCACGTCCTGGACGCCACCGGCAGACCTTCGCGCGGCATCGGCTGGCAGGTGTTCACCCCGACCGGCGCCGAGCCCGGCGGCACGGTCGCGCCGCACCCGTCCCGTCCGCTCCTCTATGTGGCCAACCGGGACGAGAAGGCGGCCGTCTCGTGCGTTCCGCTGGGCGAGGACGGCAGGCCCGACGACGGGGGCACGACGACGCTCTGGGTACGCGGCACAGCGCCCCTCCACAAGGGCCTGGCCGTCCACCCGGCCGGCACCCACCTCTACGTCAGCGACCCCCAGGGCCGCGCCCTGAACGTCTTCGCGCTGAACGCGGACGGCCGGGCGGACTCCGACGGCCCGTCGCTGACCCGGCAGATGCCGCCCGCCCCGGGCCCGCTCACGGTCCACCCGGCGGCCAGCTGCGTCTACTTCGCCGAAGAGGAGACGGGAGCGGTGTATCGCGACGCCCTCGGCACCGACGGCCTCCTCGCCCAGGACACCGCGCCCGAGAAGCTGCCGGGCTTCACGGTCCCGCACTGCACGGGGATCGCGGTGCACCCCCGGGGCACCTACCTCTACGCGTCCACCACGGCCACGCTCGCGGTGACCGAGCTGAGCCCGCACACGGGCCACCCGTCCGGGCGCCCGGTCACGCTCCCGCTCCCCCGACGGTGACCGTGATCTCGTGGATCGAGTTGCGCACCCCGGGCGGCGGCTGGACGCGCCCGTCGCGGTCGGTGGCGCGGGCGCGGATGCGGTGGCGGCCGGGCGGGAGCCGCAAGTCCAGGGTGAAGGGCTGCCAGGCGGGATCGGCCCCGAGCGGTTCGAGTGAGGCGGGCCGCCAGCCCTCCCCATCCACACTCACATCGACGGCGACGACCTCACACGTACTCCAGGCGCGCCCGACCAACTCGACCCGCTCCCCCGGCAGTTGATCCCCGTCCTGGGGACCGAGGATCTTGCTTCCGACATCCACGGAACGCACCGGCCGGGCGGTCCGCTCGCCGGGGTGGACGCGGGTGTAGAAGCGCGTGGTGAACATGTGGTCCGGCCGCTCGTCGGCCAGGATGATCCGGGTCAGCCACTTCACCGAGTTCGTGCCGAACATCCGGGGCACGACGGTCCGCAGCGGATGCCCGTGCCGGACGGTGAGCGGCTCGCCGTTCATCTCGTACGCGAGGAAGACGTCCCGCCGGGCCGTCTCCAGGGGCAGGTCCTTCACGTACGAGAGCCCGTCCTCGCCGTCGAACGCCCCGGTGTCCGCGCCCTCGAACCAGACGTGCCGCGCGGAGGCGAGTGGCACGGCCCGGTCGAGGAGCGCGGAGAGGTCGAACCCGGTCCACACCAGGTTGGCCACGGCCCGGGTCGGCACGTCCGGCTTGAACGGGTTGCCGAAGCACTCGTGGAAGGCGGTGAACCGGCGGGCGGGCAGGGCGAGGACCTCGTCGAGCCGCAGCCGGAACGGCCGCTCGACGAGCCCTTCGACCGACAGGGTCCAGGAGTCGAGGTCGAGGTCGGGCACCCCGAGGTGGGCGCGCACGAACACGTTGTCCACGGGCGTGACGAAGTCGACGACGTCGTCGAAGTCCCGTACGTCTAACGCCTGTTCCGCCACCGCTGGACCCCCATCGCCCTACAGCCCGCGGGCGACCTCCGTCGCCCAGTACGTAAGGATCAAGTTGGCACCGGCCCGCTTGATTCCCGTCAGGGTCTCCAGGATCGCCCGGTCGCGGTCGATCCAGCCCTTCTCGGCGGCGGCCTCGACCATCGCGTACTCACCGCTGATCTGGTACGCGGCGACGGGCACGTCCACGGACTCGGCGACCTTGGCGAGGATGTCGAGGTAGGGGCCCGCGGGCTTCACCATGACCATGTCGGCGCCCTCGTCGAGGTCCAGCGCGAGCTCGCGCAGGGACTCGCGGACGTTGGCCGGGTCCTGCTGGTACGTCTTGCGGTCGCCCTGGAGGGAGGAGCCGACGGCCTCGCGGAAGGGGCCGTAGAAGGCGGAGGAGTACTTGGCGGTGTAGGCGAGGATGGAGACGTCCTCGTGGCCGGTCTGGTCGAGGGCGTCGCGGACGACGCCGACCTGACCGTCCATCATGCCGCTGGGGCCGACGACGTGGACGCCGGCGTCGGCCTGGACCTGGGCCATCTCGGCGTACCGCTCCAGGGTGGCGTCGTTGTCGACGCGCCCGTCGGCGTCGAGGACACCGCAGTGGCCGTGGTCGGTGTACTCGTCGAGGCAGAGGTCGGACATGACGACGAGGTCGTCCCCGATCTCGTCGCGCACGGCGCGGATGGCGACCTGGAGGATGCCGTCGGGGTCGGTGCCGGCGGTCCCGGCGGCGTCCTTCTTCTCGTCCTCCGGCACCCCGAAGAGCATGATCCCGGCGACCCCGGCCTCGACGGCCTCCACGGCGGCCTTGCGCAGGGTGTCGAGCGAGTGCTGCACGACGCCGGGCATGGCCTGGATGGGGACGGGTTCCGTGATGCCCTCGCGTACGAACGCGGGGAGGATCAGGTCGGCGGGGTGCAGCCGGGTCTCGGCGACCATGCGGCGCATGGCGGGGGTGGTGCGGAGCCGCCGGGGGCGGGCGCCGGGGAAGGATCCGTAGGTCATGCGCCTACGCTACGCCGGTCGCGAAAGCTCCTGGCGGGCGGCCGGGACTTTGTCTGCGGACCGTGGGTGGCTGGTCGCGCAGTTCCCCGCGCCCCTAGGTAGTTAGGGGCGCGGGGAACTGCGCGAGCAACCCACCACGGTCCGCAGACGAACGTCAGGTCGTGCGACGCCGCCGCGCCCCGGGACGGCGCTCGCTGGGCCGGGTCACGTGCTCGCCCGCCTCCACCGCCGCATCACGGCGCGCCGCACCGAACTCCGCCAACGCCTCCGCCAGCTTCAGCACCGACGGCTCCGGAGCCATGACGTCGACCCGCAGCCCGTGCTCCTCCGCCGTCTTCGCCGTGGCGGGACCGATACACGCGATCACCGTCACGTTGTGCGGCTTCCCGGCGATGCCGACCAAATTCCGGACCGTCGAAGACGACGTGAAGAGCACCGCGTCGAACCCGCCGCCCTTGATCGCCTCACGGGTGTCGGCCGGCGGCGGCGACGCGCGCACGGTGCGGTACGCCGTGACGTCGTCCACCTCCCAGCCCAGCTCGATGAGCCCCGCCACCAGGGTCTCGGTGGCGATGTCCGCACGGGGCAGGAAGACACGGTCGATCGGGTCGAAGACCGGGTCGTAGGGCGGCCAGTCCTCCAGGAGGCCCGCCGCCGACTGCTCGCCGCTCGGCACCAGGTCCGGCTTCACGCCGAACTCCACCAGCGCCGCCGCCGTCTGCTCGCCCACCGCAGCGACCTTGATGCCCGCGAACGCGCGCGCGTCGAGCCCGTACTCCTCGAACTTCTCGCGTACGGCCTTGACCGCGTTCACCGAGGTGAAGGCGATCCACTCGTAGCGGCCCGTCACCAGGCCCTTGACCGCGCGCTCCATCTGCTGCGGCGTGCGCGGCGGCTCGACGGCGATGGTCGGCACCTCGTGCGGCACCGCGCCGTACGAACGCAGCTGGTCGGAGAGCGAAGCCGCCTGCTCCTTCGTGCGCGGTACGAGCACCCGCCACCCGAAGAGCGGCTTGGACTCGAACCACGACAGCCGGTCGCGCTGGGCGGCGGCGGTGCGCTCACCGACCACGGCTATGACCGGCTGGTGGCCGTCCGGGGACGGCAGCACCTTCGCCTGCTTGAGGACCTGGGCGATGGAGCCGAGCGTCGCGTTCCAGGTGCGCTGGCGCGTGGTCGTACCGGCGATCGTCACCGTCATCGGGGTGTCGGGCTTGCGGCCCGCCGCGACGAGTTCGCCCGCCGCCGCGGCCACCGTCTCCAGGGTCGCGGAGACGACGACCGTGCCGTCGCTCGCGCCGACCTCGGTCCAGCAGCGCTCGCCCGCGCTGCGCGCGTCGACGAAGCGGACGTCGGCGCCCGTCGTGTCGCTGAGCGGAACACCGGCGTACGCGGGTACGCCCACCGCCGTCGCGACACCGGGCACGACCTCGAAGGGGATGCCCTCCGCGGCGCAGGCGAGCATCTCGTCGCCCGCGCTGCCGTCGAGCCCGGGGTCACCGGAGACGGCACGGACGACCCGCCTGCCGGAGCGCGCGGCCTCCATGACAAGATTGGCCGCGTCCCGCAACACGGGGACTCCTGCGGTGGCTGACGCCTCGTCAACTACCGTCAGCTGAGGCGTGTCCACACCTGCCCGCGCATGCGCGCGAACCACGTCGAGCACAGCCGGCTCGGCGATCAGGACATCGGCCGACGCCAGCGCTTCCACGGCGCGCAGCGTCAGCAGTCCCGGGTCCCCTGGGCCGGCACCGAGGAAGGTGACGCACCCGTGCGCGGAGACGGCGGGAAGGTTCGAGGAGTTGGTGGGGCTCAAAGTGCTCGCTCCCCCATAAGACCGGCCGCACCCTTGGCAAGCATCTCGACCGCGAGTTCGCGACCGAGCGCCACGGCTTCGTCGTGCGACGCAGGTACGGGACCGGTGATGGACAGCTGCACCAGCGTCGAGCCGTCGGTGGTACCGACGACGCCGCGCAGGCGCATCTCATGAACAATCTGCCCGTCGGCCAGAAGGTCGGCGTAGGCACCCACGGGTGCGGAACAGCCGGCCTCCAGGGCGGCGAGCAGGGACCGCTCGGCGGTCACGGCGACCCGGGTGTACGGGTCGTCGAGCTCGGCGAGCGCGGCGGCGAGGTCGGCATCGGCTGCCGTGCACTCGATCGCCAGTGCCCCCTGGCCGGGGGCGGGCAGCATGGTGTCGACCGGAAGGAAATCGGTCACCTCACCGATCCTGCCGATACGGTTCAGCCCGGCCGCGGCGAGTACCACCGCGTCGAGTTCACCGCTGTGCGCGAATCCGATCCGGGTGTCGATGTTCCCCCGGATCGGCACGGTTTCGACGGCCACGCCGTGGCTGCGCGCGTACGCGTTCAGCTGCGACATGCGCCGGGGCGAGCCGGTGCCTATGCGGACCGGACGGCCCTCGGCGGCGGCGGCCAGCTCGGTCAGGGTCAGCCCGTCGCGCGCCACCAGCACGTCGCGCGGGTCCTCGCGGACCGGCACGGCGGCGAGCACGAGGTCGTCGGGCTGCGCGGTCGGCAGGTCCTTGAGCGAGTGCACGGCGAAGTCGACGTCGCCGCGCAGCAGCGCGTCGCGCAGCGCGGTCACGAAGACGCCCGTGCCGCCGATCTGCGCCAGGTGCTCGCGCGAGGTGTCGCCGTACGTGGTGATCTCCACCAGCTCGACCGGACGCCCGGTCAACTGCCGTACGGCGTCGGCCACCTGGCCGGACTGGGCCATGGCGAGCATGCTGCGCCTGGTCCCCAGCCTCAGTGCTTTCTGGGTCATGACCGCCCTCGGTTCTTCGCGTCTCGGTTCTTAACGTCCCGGTTCTTGACGTCCGCGTCGCTCAGATCGGCCCGCGACACGGCGGCGACCGTCTCCGGGTCGAGGTCGAAGAGTGTGCGCAGCGCGTCCGCGTACCCGGCGCCGCCGGGCTCGGCCGCCAGCTGCTTGATCCGCACGGTCGGCGCGTGCAGGAGCTTATCGACGACGCGGCGCACGGTCTGGGTGACCTCGGCGCGCTGCTTCTCGTCCAGATCGGGCAGCCGCCCCTCAAGGCGGGCCACCTCGCCGGCCACCACGTCGGCGGCCATGGCGCGCAGCGCGACCACGGTCGGCGTGATGTGCGCGGCGCGCTGGGCGGCGCCGAAGGCGGCGACCTCGTCGGAGACGATCGAGCGCACCTGGTCGACGTCGGCGGCCATCGGCGCGTCGGCCGAGGCCTCGGCGAGCGACTCGATGTCGACGAGACGCACACCGGGGATGCGGTGGACGGCGGCGTCGATGTCGCGCGGCATGGCGAGGTCGAGCAGCGCGAGCCGGACCGGGCCGGTCTGCGCGGGGATGCGGCGCCGGCCGGCGGGCCGGGCGCCGGTGGCGTTGTCGGCCCAACTGCCGTGCAGCTCCAGCGAGTCGGCGTCGACGCCCTGGTCGCGTACGGCGTCGGCGGCCTCGGCGACCGCCGTGTACGCGGCGAGTCCGGCGCCCGCGGCGGCCGTGGCGCCGAAGTCGACGGGGCAGCCCTCGGCGGCGGGCGCGTGGCTCGCGGGAGCGGCGGCCACCGGGGCGCCGACCGCGTCGCCGACGGCCTGAGCCGTCAGGACCAGACCGGTCGCGCCCGTACAGGACACCGCCACGTCGACTCGTGTCAGCTCGCGCGCGACATCGCTCATCGCCACCGCGCGGGCGGCCGTGCCCGACTCCGTGAGGATCTCGACCAGGCGCTCGGCGCGGGCGGGCGTGCGGTTGGCGACGATGACCTCGCGCACTCCGGCGCGCGCCAGCGTCGCCGCGGCCAGCGAGGACATCGAGCCCGCGCCGATCACCAGGGCGCGCTTGTCCTTGGCCCAGCTGTCCACCGTCACACCGACGGCCAGCTGCTCCAGGCCGAAGGTGACCAGGGACTGCCCGGCCCGGTCGATGCCGGTCTCGCTGTGGGCGCGCTTGCCGACCCGCAGGGCCTGCTGGAACAGGTCGTTGAGGAGCCGCCCGGCGGTGTGGAGCTCCTGCCCCAGCGCCAGGGTGTCCTTGATCTGGCCGAGGATCTGCCCCTCGCCCACGACCATCGAGTCCAGCCCGCACGCCACCGAGAAGAGGTGGTGGACGGCCCGGTCCTCGTAGTGCACATAGAGATACGGAGTGAGCTCTTCCAGGCCGACGCCGCTGTGCTGGGCGAGCAGCGTGGAGAGCTCGGCGACGCCCGCGTGGAACTTGTCCACGTCCGCGTACAGCTCGATGCGGTTACAGGTGGCCAGGACCGCCGCCTCGGCCGCGGGCTCCGCGGCGAGGGTGTCCTGAAGCAGCTTGACCTGCGCGTCCGCCGAGAGCGAGGCCCGCTCAAGGATGCTGACGGGGGCGCTGCGGTGGCTGAGGCCGACGACCAGGAGGCTCATGCCGGCATCACGGCGGGCATGTCCCCGTCGGGTCCCTTCCGGTCCACGGCCGCGCCGCCGCGCACCACGGGCGCCACTGCCTCGGAGACACCGCCGGCCTCGGCGGCGGCCGCGTCCTCACCGGCCTTGCGCTGCTCGTGGAAGGCGAGGATCTGCAGCTCGATGGAGAGGTCGACCTTGCGCACGTCGACGCCCTCGGGCACCGACAGGACGGTCGGCGCGAAGTTCAGGATGGAGGTGACCCCGGCGGCGACCAGACGGTCGCAGACCGGCTGCGCGGCGCCCGCCGGCGTCGCGATGACGCCGATGGAGACCCCGTTCTCGCTGATGATCTTCTCCAGGTCGTCGGAGTGCTGCACCGGGATCCCGGCGACGGGCTTGCCCGCCATCGCGGGGTCCGCGTCGATCAGCGCGGCGACCCGGAAGCCACGGGAGGCGAAGCCGCCGTAGTTGGCGAGGGCCGCGCCGAGGTTGCCGATGCCGACGATGACGACCGGCCAGTCCTGGGTGAGGCCGAGCTCGCGGGAGATCTGGTAGACGAGGTACTCGACGTCGTAGCCGACGCCCCTGGTCCCGTACGAGCCGAGGTACGAGAAGTCCTTGCGCAGCTTCGCGGAGTTGACCCCCGCGGCCGCGGCCAGCTCCTCGGAGGAGACCGTGGGTACGGAGCGCTCCGACAGTCCGGTCAGCGCACGCAGATACAGCGGAAGCCTGGCGACGGTGGCCTCGGGGATTCCTCGGCTACGGGTCGCCGGTCGGTGAGTTCGGCCAGTTGCCACGGTGCTCCTGCGGGATGAGCGAGGCAGGCGGCCATGTGTCCCAGGACCGCCCCGTCGAATGCAGGCTATGTCTTTGTGAACGCGTGCACAAAGATGGTGTCCGCTTTGTCCGAGCAAAGTGACCGGGCTCACGCGAACCGGCGCCGATTTCCGGGAACCGACAGCGAAGTCGACCCGTTGAGAACCCGAAGGGGGCAAAACCGTACACACCTCTCCACGATGTCACCCCCGAACGCGACAAAACGACCTCGATGGTAACCACAACTACCGCTGATCACCCACTCGATCACGGGGCGGATCACAGGGTCGCGGTTGCACGGGCGCACACGAGCGGGCACAGCCGCTCCACCCTTCCCACCCGCCTCACGCGCCCAGCGCGCCCCTGAGCCGCGCGGGGTCCACGCGCCAGAAGGTGTGCTGCGCGCCGTCGACGAGGACGACCGGAATCTGCTCCCAGTACTCGCGGTGCAGCGCCTCGTCCTGAGTGATGTCCTTCTCCTCCCACGCCGCACCGGTCTCGGCGCACACGCGCTCGACGACGGCGCGGGCGTCGTCGCACAGGTGGCAGCCGGGCTTGCCGATGAGCGTGACGAGCGGCGGGGCGGACCGGTCGGCCGGGCCGGGGCTCTGCGGGGACTTCCCCCGCCGGAAGAGAGGACTCATGAGTCCATTCTCCGCCTCCGCGAAACCGGCCCGCCCCATAAGCAGGGTTTGCGGCACTCCGCCCGTTTAACAGTCCCGCCCCGAGGAGTTCACGCCATGGCATCCCGGCGTGTCGGGCCGGACCGAACAGACTGGCTATGCTCACGACATGGCCGTACTGGGATGGCTCACCCCTCGTAGGCGCTCGGCGACAGCCCGCAGCGTGCTGGCCGGCGAGGCCGCAGCCGAGGCAGCCCGCAAATCCGAACAGGAACTGGCGGAACTGGCCGAAGCGGAAGCCAGAAGGAAAGCCGACGCGGATTCCGGTTCCGGTGCTCCCTCCGAGCCTGAGTTCCCGGTCGTCGGGGACGACCTGGCCGCAGCCTTCTTCGACCTCGACAACACGGTGATGCAGGGCGCGGCGATCTTCCACTTCGGGCGCGGCCTGTACAAGCGGAAGTTCTTCCAGCGCCGCGACCTGGCACGGTTCGCCTGGCAGCAGGCGTGGTTCCGGCTGGCCGGGGTCGAGGACCCCGAGCACATGCAGGACGCGCGCGAGAGCGCCCTGTCCATTGTCAAGGGCCACCGCGTCTCCGAGCTGATGACCATCGGCGAGGAGATCTACGACGAGTACATGGCGGACCGCATCTGGCCCGGCACCCGCGCACTGGCCCAGGCGCACCTGGACGCGGGGCAGAAGGTGTGGCTGGTGACGGCCGCGCCGGTGGAGACCGCGACGATCATCGCGCGCCGGCTCGGCCTGACGGGCGCGCTCGGCACGGTCGCGGAGTCCGTGGGCGGCGTGTACACCGGCCGCCTGGTGGGCGAGCCGCTGCACGGCCCCGCCAAGGCGGAGGCGGTACGCGCCCTGGCGGCGGCGGAGGGCCTGGACCTCACGCGCTGCGCGGCGTACAGCGACTCCCACAACGACATCCCCATGCTGTCCCTGGTGGGCCACCCCTACGCCATCAACCCCGACGCGAAGCTGCGCAAGCACGCCCGGGCGAGGGAGTGGCGCCTGCGGGACTACCGCACGGGCCGAAAGGCGGCGAAGGTCGGCATCCCGGCGGCGGCGGGGGTAGGCGCGCTGGCCGGCGGCACGGCGGCGGCGGTGGCCCTGCACCGCCGCAGGCGCTGAGCGGGATCGCCCCGGGGTTCGCCTGCGGGTGCGTGGTGGGCTGCTCGCGCAGTTCCCCGCGCCCCTAACCCCTCGCCCGTCTGCGAACCGTGACCGGTTGCCCGCGCAGTTCCCCGCGCCCCTAACCCCTCGCCCGTCTGCGGACCATGACCGGTTGCTCGCGCAGTTCCCCGCGCCCCTTAGATGCCGCTGCGCGGCAATCCCCGGGGCGGCCCGGAGGGGCGCTTTCAGGGGCGCGGGGAACTGCGCGAGCAACCCACCACAACCCGCAGAGAAACACCGGCCCGATAAGGGGCGCGGGGAACTGCGCGACCAGCCACATACGGTCCGCAGACGAACGGGATCCGGGGCGCAGCCCGGAAGCGGGGCGCAGGGGCCGGGGGCGCAGCCCCAGGAGCCACCCACACCTCCCCCACCCCCGGAGGGTGCGGCGGGGCGGGGCCCGATCCGGGACTGCATACCCGCAGGGAACCCCCACCAGTCCCCCACCCCCCACTCGGCCACATCCCACCCCCCAACCGATCAACATCGATCACCACCCCGACACCACCCGCTCACACTCCGCAACCCAATCCGCCCCATAGACGTAACAGAAGCGACGGAATCGACGATTTGAGCAACTGGGTGTAGCGCTCCCTGCACGAAGCGTTATTCTCCTCAGACGCATACCGGAACCCACACATCGCCACGGCGGGTGAACGGTCCCGCACTGCACGTGATGGAAGCTCTGCCTCTGGGAGTCCCGTGTACCCACACGTCGGGGTTGACGCCTCGGGCCTGGCTACGCTGCGCGCAGCGGTCGTCGACCGTCTGCGCGGCTTCGTCCCCACCGCGTACGCCACCGCCCCCGCCTTCGCCACCGCCTCACCCCTCGGTGCCTGCTACGCGCTGGCAGACGGGGGTGCCGCGGTCGGAAGACGGAGCGGCGGCCGCAGCACGGGCACGTCCGCGACGCCGACCGCCCGCCGCCCCAGCGCGGACAGCGACAGCGCCCGCATGATGGACCTCGTCGAACGCGCCCAGGCGGGCGAGGCCGACGCCTTCGGACGGCTGTACGACCAGTACAGCGACACGGTGTACCGGTACATCTACTACCGCGTCGGCGGCAAGGCCACCGCCGAGGACCTCACCAGCGAGACGTTCCTGCGCGCCCTGCGCCGGATCTCCACCTTCACCTGGCAGGGCCGCGACTTCGGCGCCTGGCTGGTCACGATCGCGCGCAACCTGGTCGCGGACCACTTCAAGTCGAGCCGTTTCCGCCTCGAAGTGACCACCGGCGAAATGCTCGACGCCAATGAAGTGGAACGTTCGCCCGAGGACTCCGTCCTGGAGTCCCTCTCCAACGCCGCGCTCCTCGAAGCCGTACGGAAACTCAATCCGCAGCAGCAGGAGTGCGTCACCCTGCGCTTCCTCCAGGGCCTCTCGGTCGCCGAGACCGCCCGCGTCATGGGCAAGAACGAGGGCGCCATCAAGACCCTCCAGTACCGCGCCGTGCGCACCCTCGCCCGGCTCCTCCCCGAAGATGCCCGCTGAGCCGCTCCCCGTCCCACGGGGCAGCGGCCCTTCTTTGAGGCCCGCACCGGGCCCGTATCGGCGCCCTCAACTCACCTTCGGTGAGCGCTCAGTGCTGCCCTGGTCACACTGTGGTCCGATCATCCTTCGTCCGTAACCCAAGTGCCGCGTCCGTCGTTGTGCCGGATGCAGGCTCCCTGTGGTCACGCCATGTCCACAGCCGCTCACTCGATCGTGTGGATGTGCTCAAGGCGTGCAACCTTCCAGGCCCCTTGGGGAGTCGACCGTGATGACGAGAGGAGGTGCCGCCAGTGATCGCGAACGTATCGGCGCACCGGCGGGCGAACGCCTTCGCCCAGGCCCTGGAAGAAGCCTCGGCGGCCCAGCAGCCACCCGCCACCCAGGCCGCCACGGCCGAACAGGCGGCGGAAGCCGACCTGTTGACCCTGGCGACCGTCCTCGGTGAGCTGCCCAAACCTGAGCTGGACCCACAGGTGAAGGTGGAGCAGCGGGCGCTGCTCGTGGCCGCCATGGAGCAGATGTTCGCTTCGGGCGGCGCCGCCGACCCTCAGGTGCCCGAGCAGCGAGCCGGCAGGGGCGCCCACCGGGCGGCCCCGCTCCGGAAATTGCGCCCCCGCTCCCGCTGGTCGAAGGGCATCGCTGCGGGCGGCCTCAGCATCGGTGTGGCCGCGGGCGCGTTCAGCGGCGTGGCCGCTGCCAGCTCCGACGCCCTCCCCGGTGACTCGCTGTACGGGCTGAAGCGCGGCATGGAGGACCTCAAGCTCAACCTGGCGGACGACGACGCCGACCGCGGCAGGATCTACCTCGACCAGGCCTCCACCCGGCTCAGCGAGGCCCGCCGCCTGATGGAGCGCGGCCGCGCCGGCGACCTCGACCACGAGCAGCTGAGCGAGGTCCGCCGCGCGCTCAGCGGCATGCAGCACGACGTGACGGAAGGCCACCGCCTCCTCCACGCCGCGTATGCCAAGGACGGCTCGCTCGGCCCCATCGCCGCCCTGTCGTCGTTCGCCTCGGCGCACCGCGACAGCTGGAGCAAGCTGCGCGACAAGCTGCCCGCCCAGCTCACCGACGTCGGCGACGAGGTCACCTCCGTCTTCGTCGCCATAGACCAAGAGGTCGAGCCGCTGCGCTCGATGCTCCCGCCGCCCAAGACGAAGACCCATGGGCGTACGGACACCTCGCACCCGAGCGAGACGAGCCACACGGCCCGCCCCGCCCCGGCCTCCTCGGCCCCCGCGCACGGCACGGCGGGCGGCGGCGCCAAGCCGCAGCCCTCCACCCCGGGCACCAAGCCGAACGAGGGCCTGCTCGGCGGCAGCACCGGCGGCCTCTTCGACCCTCCGGCGAAGAGCACCCCGCCGACGTCCGGCACCACCCCGGCCAAGCCGCCGGTCCCGGACGTCACCCTGCCCCCGCTCCTCCCCGGCCTGCTCCCGGGCCTGGGCATCGAGGGCGAGGACGCACCGAAGTAACCCGACGCGTGCGTACGGGTGTGGGGCGCCGGTTCACCACCGGCGCCCCACACCCGTGCCTCCGCCAGAAAACAGCCAGTCAGAACCGGCCCGGTCGGAGCCCGCTCAGAAGAAGACCGATCGCCGCTGCACCAGCAGTTTGTACAGCGTGTGCTGGATCTGCTCCCGCACCTGGTCCGTCAGGTTGAACATCAGCATCGGGTCCTCCGCCGCCTCCGGCGGATACCCGTCGGTCGGGATCGGCTCACCGAACTGGATCGTCCACTTCGTCGGCAGCGGCACCAGCCCGGCCGGCCCCAGCCACGGGAACGTGGGCGTGATCGGGAAGTACGGGAAACCGAGAAGGCGCGCCAGCGTCTTGGAGTTGCCGATCATCGGGTAGATCTCCTCGGCCCCGACGATCGAGCACGGCACGATCGGCGTCCCGGTCCGCAGCGCGGTCGAGACGAACCCGCCCCGCCCGAACCGCTGGAGCTTGTACCGCTCGCTGAACGGCTTCCCGATGCCCTTGAAGCCCTCCGGCATCACCCCGACGACCTCGCCCCGCTCCAGGAGCGCCTGCGCGTCCTCCGCGCAGGCCAGGGTGTGCCCGGCCTTGCGGGCCAGCTCGTTGACGACCGGCAGCATGAACACCAGGTCCGCCGCGAGGAGGCGCAGATGCCGCCCCGCCGGATGGTGGTCGTGCACCGCCACCTGCATCATCAGCCCGTCCAGCGGCAGCGTCCCGGAGTGGTTGGCGACGACCAGCGCCCCGCCCTCGGCCGGGATGTTCTCGACGCCCTTCACCTCCACCCGGAAGTACTTCTCGTAGAAGGGGCGGAGCAGGGACATCAGGACCTGGTCGGTGAGCTCCTTGTCGTAGCCGAACTCGTCGACCTCGTACTCACCGGTGATCCGCCGCCGCAGGAACGCGAGCCCGCCCGCGACCCGCCGGTCCCAGCCGCCGCCCGGCTGCTCCCGCGCCTCCTCGGCCTGCCCGCCGTCCCGCTGCGGGCCGACGGCCTGAGCGGCCTCCTGCAGCCCCCGATCGCCCTCCGGGCCCTGGGAGACGGCCTGCTGGCCCGGCAGGGCGCTCACCGGGGCGGCAGCCGCCTCCGGGGCCGCACCCCGCCGTCCGCCGGAGCGGCGGCGCCCCGGGCGCTGCGTGCCGCCGCGCGAGCGGTCGTCGTCGAACGGAATGACCTTGGCGTCCGCCATCGTGGTTGAGCTCCTCATTCCGCGCCGGGAGTGGACAAGGTGGAAGTGGCCGGAGCAGCACCCGGGGCGAAGGGCCGGAACGGCAGCGCCGCCACCCGGTCCACGGCCCGCGCCAGAGCCTCCGGCGGCAGCAGCCCGGGACCCCGGCTGCGCGCGAAGTCGGCGAACGCACCCGCCGTCGTGTACTTCGGCTCGAAGCCCAGCGTCTGACGCATCTGCTCGGTGCTCACCACCCGGCCGTGGGTGAGCAGCCTGATCTGCTCGGGCGAGAAGTCGCTCACGCCGACTGACCGCAGCGCCGAGCCCACCCAGCGGACCGCCGGGAGCAGCACCGGCACGGTCGGGCGGCCGAGGCGCCGCGAGCACTGCGAGAGCAGCAGCACGCCCTCCCCGGCCACGTTGAAGGTGCCGCTGTTGAGCGTCCCGCGCCTCGGCTCGTGCGCGGCGATCCGCAGCACGTCGATGACGTCGTCCTCGTGGACGAACTGGAGCCGGGGGTCGTAGCCGAACACGGTCGGCAGCACCGGCAGCGAGAAGTACTCGGCGAGCGGCGAGTCCGCGCCCGGCCCCAGGATGTTCGCGAACCGCAGCACGCACACCGCCACGTCGGGCCGGCGCCGCGCGAAGCCGCGCACGTATCCCTCGACCTCGACGGCGTCCTTCGCGAAGCCGCCGCTGGGCAGCGACTTCGGCGGGGTCGTCTCGGTGAAGACGGCCGGATCGCGCGGCGCCGACCCGTAGACGCTGGTGCTCGACTTCACCACCAGGCGCCGCACCGACGGCGACTTCTGGCACGCACCGAGCAGCTGCATGGTGCCGATGACGTTCGTTTCCTTCACGGACGTCCGCCCGCCGGCGCCCAGCGGCGTGCCGGTCACGTCCATGTGCACGACGGTGTCCACGGCGTGCTCGGCCAGCACGCGCGCGATGGCGGGCTGCCGTATGTCCGCCCGTACGAAATCGGCTCCGCCCAGATGGTGGGCGGGCGGCACGGCGTCCACGCCGATCACCCGGTCCACTTCCGGATCACGCTGGATGCGCCATACGAGACGGCCTCCGAGCTGCCGGGCCACTCCGGTGACGAGCACGACCTTCCCCAAGATCAGCGCCTTCCTTTGGCCTGAGGTCCACCCTTGGCGCCACCGTAGCGGCTGGATGTTGCCCGGTGATGACCGCGTCGCCGCTCGTGGCCGGGAATTGCGCCGCTGAAAAGGCCGCCGGAAAGCACCCGGCACGAGCTTCCCGGATACCGAAAGGGCGTACGGGATATGGCGTGCGGGATATGCGGCCGGTAACGCACCGCAGCCCTCCCACCAGGACGGCGGAAGGGCTGCGAGTTCACGTACAGCTGTCGCTTACTTCTTGTTGCGACGCTGAACGCGGGTGCGCTTGAGCAGCTTGCGGTGCTTCTTCTTAGCCATCCGCTTGCGCCGCTTCTTGATAACAGAGCCCACGACTACCCTCGCTCACTTCTCTTCACTCGGTGCGGGGCGTCTGGGCCCACACGACCTACGAGGGGCTAGCCTACCCGCCCGAGCGCAGAGGTCGTAACCGAGGGGACCGTCAGGCTGTCTCCACCCCCACGAAGGACTCTCGGAGGTACTCCTGAACCGCCTGTTCCGGGACCCTGAACGACCTGCCCACCCGGATCGCCGGCAGATGACCGCTGTGCACCAAGCGGTACACGGTCATCTTCGACACTCGCATCACCGAGGCGACTTCCGCCACGGTCAGGAACACGACCTCGTTCAGAGGCCTCTGATCAGCAGCCATGACCCACCTGTACCTTCCGCACCCGACGCGCACCGGCTTCCCCTCCGGTGACTCTTCGTCGCTGTGCGCTCACTCCCCAGACTAGGGGCGGGTGGTGCGAGTGGGGAAGAGGAGCTGCCAACGGCCGCCTACTGTGACAGACACGCTCGATTGAGTACATAGCGAGTAAGCGGCCGGTAGTAATCAGACCGCACAGCGTCATCAAGCGGAACGGCTACGGACACCCGCCCCTCGGCCTCTCCGACGAACAGCGCGGGATCGTCCGTATCGGCCAGGCCGACCGCCTCAATACCCAGCTGACCTGCTCCGCAGACCCATCCGTGATCTCCCACGACCAGGTCCGGCAGCCGCCCCCGGAGGGTCGCCGCGGCCCCCAGGGCGACCCGAACCGGCAGCGGAGAATGGGTGTGTGCGCCGGTCTCACTGGCGGAACCCCGCGCGCCGGGTTCGCGCACCAGCGCGACTCCTCGTACGTAGTCAAGGTTGTACGTACGTACCCCGAACCGGGTCGTTATGTCGACACATCGCCCCTGCGCGGGGGTGAGGACATCACATCCGGCCGCCGACAAAGCGTCCGCGAGGGCGGCGTAGAAGGCGAGCAGCCGGTGTGGATGTCCGGTTCCGAAGAGTACGGCGCCGCGCCGCGCGGCCACGTCGTGGATCCGGGCGGCCAGCGCGTCGAGCCCCGCGAGCGTCCGCTCCGGATCGATGACGTCCGGCCCCGACACATGCGCCGGATCCGGGCTCACCCCGCACTTGTCCGCCATGAGCCGCAGCAGGTCCCGCTCGCCCCACCCCCATTCGGGGTCGAGCCCGAGCGTGACCCGCGGATCCCGGGCCGCGAACAGCCGGTAGCTGCGCAGGCTCTCCTCCCGCGAGGTGGCCACAGGCCCGGCCAGCCGCGCGGCCAACAGATGCGCCCGCAGCGCCCCGGTGCTCAACACGGGACGATGCTCTCGCAGTCGGGGCTCCGGGGGGCCGAATCGAGCCGTAGACCGCACAGTTGGCGTAAAGGTCCGGGGGCGAAGCCCCTACGCCAGCAACCCCCGCAACGGATAAACCGCCCGACGAGTCGCCAGGATCGCCTGGTCTAGTCGGTCCGCCGGGTCGTACCCCGACTCCCAGTCACGCCACAGCACGGCCCGCCCGTCCGTCATCCGCCCCGGCCCCAACTGCCGCGTACGCGCGAACACTTCGTCCCGCCACGAGGAGGGGATCACGGACGCGGGGTCGACGGGGGCATGCCCCGCCACCCCCACCAGATGCGTCCACGAGCGCGGCACCACGTCCACCACGGCGTACCCTCCGCCCCCGAGGGCCACCCACTTCCCGCCCGCCACATGCTCGTGCGCCAGCGCGTGGCAGGCCTCCTGGACGGCCCGCTGGGCGTCCAGCGAGACCGCCAGATGCGCCAGCGGGTCCTCGAAGTGCGTGTCCGCGCCGTGCTGCGTCACCAGCACCTGGGGGCGGAACTCGGCCAGCAGCTCCGGCACCACGGAGTGGAAGGCCCGCAGCCACCCCTCGTCCCCGGTCCCGGCCGGCAGCGCCACGTTGACGGCCGTCCCGTCCGCGTCCGTCTCCTCCGGCCACCCCGTCCCGGGGAACAGCAGCCGGGGATGCTCGTGGAGGGAGATCGTCAGCACCCTCGGGTCGTCCCAGAACGCCGCCTGCACGCCGTCCCCGTGGTGCACGTCCACATCCACGTACGCGACCCGCTCCGCCCCCAGCTCCAGGAGGCGGGCGATCGCGAGCGCCGCGTCGTTGTAGATGCAGAACCCCGCCGCCCCGCCCGGCATCGCGTGGTGCAGCCCACCCGCGAAGTTCACCGCGTGCGCCGCGTCCCCCCGCCACACCGCCTCCGCGGCCCCCACGGACTGCCCGGCGATGAGCGCGGACGCCTCGTGCATCCCGGCGAACGCGGGGTCGTCCACGGTCCCCAGGCCGTACGCCTGGTCCGCGGCACCCGGATCCGCCGAGGCGGCCCGTACGGCCGCCACATAGTCCTCGCGGTGGACGAGCCGCAGCGTCGAGTCCCCCGCCGCCGGCGCGGCCACCACGTCGACCGCCTTGTCCAGCCCGTACGCCCGCACCAACCCCATGGTCAGCGAGAGCCGTACCGGATCCATCGGATGGCTCGGTCCGAAGTCGTACGCCGTGACGGCGTCATCCCACATCAACAGTGTGCGGCCGCTCATGCCCGCCACCGTATCGGGCGCCCTCCGCGCCGAACGAACGGGCGTACACGAGCGTCAGCAGAACCAGCACCATCGGGATGAGCATGGCGCCGCGATAGCTCCACGCGCCGCCGATCCCGCCGACCAGCGGCGACCCGAAGAGGTAGCCCACGTAGTTGAAGACGTTGAGCCGCGCGATCGCCGCGTCCGAGGCCTGCGGGAACAGCCGCCCCGCCGCCGCGTATGTCTGCGGCACGATCACGCACAGCCCGAACCCCAGCATGGTGAACCCGAGCATCCCCACCCACGGCCCCGGCGCCACCGCGACGACCGCGAACCCGGCGCTCGCGAGCACGGCCCCGCCCCGCACCACGGCCACGGCCCCGAACCGCCGCACCCCGTGGTCCCCGGCCGCCCGCCCCAGCAGGGTGGTGACCATGTAGACGTTGTACGGGACGGTCGACAGTTGCTCGGAGCTGCCGAGGACGTCCTGGAGGTACTTCGCGCTCCAGTTGGAGACGGTCGAGTCCCCGATGTACGCGAAGGCCATCACCAGGCAGAGCGGCAGCAGCAGCCGGAAGGCGACGGGCTTGCCACCCGCCGCGTCGCTCCCGGAACCGGCCTCCGGGCCGACAGTGGCCGCCTCCCCGTCCACGTACCACCGGCTCCCGGCCAGACACAGCGGCAGCAGCACCAGGACGACCGGCAGATACGAGACGAGCAGCGACAGGTCCCAGTGCGCCCCCACCCAGGCGAGCGAGGCGCCCACGATCCCGCCGAGGCTGAACGCGGCGTGGAAGCCCAGGATGATGCTGCGCCCGTACGCGCGCTGAAGGCTGATCCCCAGCATGTTCATGCACGCGTCGAGCCCGCCGACGGCCAGCCCGAACGCCGCGAGCGAGACGGCCGCCTGCCACATTCGGTCCCCGGCCGCGACGCCGAGCAGCGCGAGCAGCACGAGCGGCTGCACCCACCGCAGCGCCACACTGGGCGCCACCCGCTTCACCAGGTGCTCGGTGGTGACGCTCCCGACCCCGGCCAGGATCGGCACACCCGCGAGGAACGCCGGCAACAGGCCGTCGGATATCCCGTACTGGTCCTGGATCGCCGGGATACGGGTCACCAGGAGGGCGAAGGCGATGCCCTGCGCGCAGAAGCTGAGCGCGAGGGACGCCCGGCCCCGCCGCAGGCGTACGTCTGTCATGGCCGCAGAGCTTAGGGCCGCAAGCTACCCCTGGGTAGACAGATCACCCGAGCAATTCGCGCAGCTGTGCCATGTCGGAGAAGAGGGCCGTGGCGCCCTGGAGCCGCTCCTCGGGCGTCATGGCGGTGAACCCGTACACATCCATCCCGGCGGCCCGCGCGGCCTGCACCCCGAGCGGGCTGTCCTCGACGACGGCACACCGCTCCGGCGCGACACCCATGCGCTCGGCGGCGTACAGGAACAGGTCCGGCGCCGGCTTCCCGCGCCCGACGTCCTGCGAGGAGAACACCCACTCCTCCTCGAACCACTCGTCGAGCCCGGTCGTACGGTGCCCCACGCGGATCCGCTCATGGCTCCCGGAGGACGCGACGCAGTACGGCACCCCGTCCGCCACCAGCTTCGCGAGCACGTCGGCGGCCCCGGCCACCGGCTGGAGCTCCCGCTCGAAGGCGGCGAAGACCCGGGCATGAAAGGCGTCGTCGAAGTCGGCGGGCAGCACCTGCCCGGTCCGCTCCTGGATCAGGTCGTGGATGCGGTGCATGGCGGAGCCCATGTAGTCGCGAATGGATTCCTCGTACGAGGTGGGGAAGCCCAGCTCGGTGAGGTACCCGGCGAGGATGGTGTTCGAGATCGGCTCGCTGTCGACGAGCACGCCGTCGTTGTCGAAGATGATGAGGTCATAGCGCATGGCTCGACCCTAAACGCCGGTAAACGCAGAAAAGCCCCGTACCGGTTTCCCGGTACGGGGCTTTTCTCAAAATTTGTTCGGCGGTGTCCTACTCTCCCACAGGGTCCCCCCTGCAGTACCATCGGCGCTGAAAGGCTTAGCTTCCGGGTTCGGAATGTAACCGGGCGTTTCCCTAACGCTATGACCACCGAAACACTATGAAATTAACGAAACCGGGCAACAACACGGCTGTTCGTTATTTCAGAACTAACACAGTGGACGCGAGCAACTGAGGACAAGCCCTCGGCCTATTAGTACCAGTCAGCTCCACCCCTTACGAGGCTTCCACATCTGGCCTATCAACCCAGTCGTCTACTGGGAGCCTTACCCTCTCAAGGAGGTGGGAATACTCATCTCGAAGCAGGCTTCCCGCTTAGATGCTTTCAGCGGTTATCCTTTCCGAACGTAGCCAACCAGCCATGCCCTTGGCAGGACAACTGGCACACCAGAGGTTCGTCCGTCCCGGTCCTCTCGTACTAGGGACAGCCCTTCTCAATATTCCTACGCGCACAGCGGATAGGGACCGAACTGTCTCACGACGTTCTAAACCCAGCTCGCGTACCGCTTTAATGGGCGAACAGCCCAACCCTTGGGACCGACTCCAGCCCCAGGATGCGACGAGCCGACATCGAGGTGCCAAACCATCCCGTCGATATGGACTCTTGGGGAAGATCAGCCTGTTATCCCCGGGGTACCTTTTATCCGTTGAGCGACGGCGCTTCCACAAGCCACCGCCGGATCACTAGTCCCGACTTTCGTCCCTGCTCGACCCGTCGGTCTCACAGTCAAGCTCCCTTGTGCACTTACACTCAACACCTGATTGCCAACCAGGCTGAGGGAACCTTTGGGCGCCTCCGTTACTCTTTAGGAGGCAACCGCCCCAGTTAAACTACCCATCAGACACTGTCCCTGATCCGGATCACGGACCCAGGTTAGACATCCAGCACGACCAGAGTGGTATTTCAACGGCGACTCCACAACCACTGGCGTGGCTGCTTCAAAGTCTCCCACCTATCCTACACAAGCCGAACCGAACACCAATATCAAACTGTAGTAAAGGTCCCGGGGTCTTTCCGTCCTGCTGCGCGAAACGAGCATCTTTACTCGTAGTGCAATTTCACCGGGCCTATGGTTGAGACAGTCGAGAAGTCGTTACGCCATTCGTGCAGGTCGGAACTTACCCGACAAGGAATTTCGCTACCTTAGGATGGTTATAGTTACCACCGCCGTTTACTGGCGCTTAAGTTCTCAGCTTCGCCCCACCGAAATGGAGCTAACCGGTCCCCTTAACGTTCCAGCACCGGGCAGGCGTCAGTCCGTATACATCGCCTTACGGCTTCGCACGGACCTGTGTTTTTAGTAAACAGTCGCTTCTCGCTGGTCTCTGCGGCCACCCCCAGCTCAGAGTGCAAGACTCATCACCAGTGATGGCCCCCCTTCTCCCGAAGTTACGGGGGCATTTTGCCGAGTTCCTTAACCATAGTTCACCCGAACGCCTCGGTATTCTCTACCTGACCACCTGAGTCGGTTTAGGGTACGGGCCGCCATGAAACTCGCTAGAGGCTTTTCTCGACAGCATAGGATCATCCACTTCACCACAATCGGCTCGGCATCAGGTCTCAGCCTTAACGTGTGACGGATTTGCCTACCACACGGCCTACACCCTTACCCCGGGACAACCACCGCCCGGGCTGGACTACCTTCCTGCGTCACCCCATCGCTTACCTACTACAAGTCTGGTTCGTCGGCTCCACCACTTTCCTTTCCCCGAAGGGTCCGGAACGGCTTCACGGACTTAGCATCGCCTGATTCGATATTGGGCGTTTCAAAGCGGGTACCGGAATATCAACCGGTTGTCCATCGACTACGCCTGTCGGCCTCGCCTTAGGTCCCGACTTACCCTGGGCAGATCAGCTTGACCCAGGAACCCTTAGTCAATCGGCGCACACGTTTCTCACGTGTGTATCGCTACTCATGCCTGCATTCTCACTCGTGAACCGTCCACCACTAGCTTCCGCTGCGGCTTCACCCGGCACACGACGCTCCCCTACCCATCACAGCACCCGTTGGGGCTTAATTGCTGCAATGACACGACTTCGGCGGTACGCTTGAGCCCCGCTACATTGTCGGCGCGGAATCACTTGACCAGTGAGCTATTACGCACTCTTTCAAGGGTGGCTGCTTCTAAGCCAACCTCCTGGTTGTCTCTGCGACTCCACATCCTTTCCCACTTAGCGTACGCTTAGGGGCCTTAGTCGATGCTCTGGGCTGTTTCCCTCTCGACCATGGAGCTTATCCCCCACAGTCTCACTGCCGCGCTCTCACTTACCGGCATTCGGAGTTTGGCTAAGGTCAGTAACCCGGTAGGGCCCATCGCCTATCCAGTGCTCTACCTCCGGCAAGAAACACACGACGCTGCACCTAAATGCATTTCGGGGAGAACCAGCTATCACGGAGTTTGATTGGCCTTTCACCCCTAACCACAGGTCATCCCCCAGGTTTTCAACCCTGGTGGGTTCGGTCCTCCACGAAGTCTTACCTCCGCTTCAACCTGCCCATGGCTAGATCACTCCGCTTCGGGTCTAGAGCGTGCAACTATATCGCCCTGTTCGGACTCGCTTTCGCTACGGCTTCCCCACACGGGTTAACCTCGCTACACACCGCTAACTCGCAGGCTCATTCTTCAAAAGGCACGCAGTCACGACGTTGCATGCAAGCATGCAACGCGACGCTCCCACGGCTTGTAGGCACACGGTTTCAGGTACTATTTCACTCCGCTCCCGCGGTACTTTTCACCATTCCCTCACGGTACTATCCGCTATCGGTCACCAGGGAATATTTAGGCTTAACGGGTGGTCCCGCCAGATTCACACGGGATTTCTCGGGCCCCGTGCTACTTGGGTGTCTCTTAAACGAGCCGCATGAATTTCAGCTACGGGGGTCTTACCCTCTACGCCGGACCTTTCGCATGTCCTTCGCCTATTCATACGGTTTCTGACTCGTCTCACAGCCGGCAGACTGTGACAAAGAGATCCCACAACCCCGTATGCGCAACCCCTGCCGGGTATCACACGCATACGGTTTGGCCTCATCCGGTTTCGCTCGCCACTACTCCCGGAATCACGGTTGTTTTCTCTTCCTGAGGGTACTGAGATGTTTCACTTCCCCTCGTTCCCTCCACATGCCCTATGTGTTCAGGCATGGGTGACAGCCCATGACGACTGCCGGGTTTCCCCATTCGGAAACCCCCGGATCAAAGCCTGGTTGACGGCTCCCCGGGGACTATCGTGGCCTCCCACGTCCTTCATCGGTTCCTGGTGCCAAGGCATCCACCGTGCGCCCTTAAAAACTTGGCCACAGATGCTCGCGTCCACTGTGCAGTTCTCAAACAACGACCAGCCACCCATCACCCCACCAACAACATGGTGAGTTCACTGGGGCCGGCGACTGAAGGTGAAGCGGGCAAAGCCCGTGCCTTCAGACACCCAACAGCGTGCCCGGCCCGGCTCCCTCAGGTTCACGTTCCACGCCGAAGCAGTACTAGTGATCCCTCGAAAACCGTGCCGAATAGTCAACGTTCCACCCATGAGCTGACCGTGCAGAACATTTGCCTGCAATCGGTACTGTGCTCCTTAGAAAGGAGGTGATCCAGCCGCACCTTCCGGTACGGCTACCTTGTTACGACTTCGTCCCAATCGCCAGTCCCACCTTCGACAGCTCCCTCCCACAAGGGGTTGGGCCACCGGCTTCGGGTGTTACCGACTTTCGTGACGTGACGGGCGGTGTGTACAAGGCCCGGGAACGTATTCACCGCAGCAATGCTGATCTGCGATTACTAGCAACTCCGACTTCATGGGGTCGAGTTGCAGACCCCAATCCGAACTGAGACCGGCTTTTTGAGATTCGCTCCGCCTCACGGCATCGCAGCTCATTGTACCGGCCATTGTAGCACGTGTGCAGCCCAAGACATAAGGGGCATGATGACTTGACGTCGTCCCCACCTTCCTCCGAGTTGACCCCGGCAGTCTCCTGTGAGTCCCCATCACCCCGAAGGGCATGCTGGCAACACAGAACAAGGGTTGCGCTCGTTGCGGGACTTAACCCAACATCTCACGACACGAGCTGACGACAGCCATGCACCACCTGTATACCGACCACAAGGGGGCGACCATCTCTGGCCGTTTCCGGTATATGTCAAGCCTTGGTAAGGTTCTTCGCGTTGCGTCGAATTAAGCCACATGCTCCGCTGCTTGTGCGGGCCCCCGTCAATTCCTTTGAGTTTTAGCCTTGCGGCCGTACTCCCCAGGCGGGGAACTTAATGCGTTAGCTGCGGCACCGACGACGTGGAATGTCGCCAACACCTAGTTCCCAACGTTTACGGCGTGGACTACCAGGGTATCTAATCCTGTTCGCTCCCCACGCTTTCGCTCCTCAGCGTCAGTAATGGCCCAGAGATCCGCCTTCGCCACCGGTGTTCCTCCTGATATCTGCGCATTTCACCGCTACACCAGGAATTCCGATCTCCCCTACCACACTCTAGCTAGCCCGTATCGAATGCAGACCCGGGGTTAAGCCCCGGGCTTTCACATCCGACGTGACAAGCCGCCTACGAGCTCTTTACGCCCAATAATTCCGGACAACGCTTGCGCCCTACGTATTACCGCGGCTGCTGGCACGTAGTTAGCCGGCGCTTCTTCTGCAGGTACCGTCACTTTCGCTTCTTCCCTGCTGAAAGAGGTTTACAACCCGAAGGCCGTCATCCCTCACGCGGCGTCGCTGCATCAGGCTTTCGCCCATTGTGCAATATTCCCCACTGCTGCCTCCCGTAGGAGTCTGGGCCGTGTCTCAGTCCCAGTGTGGCCGGTCGCCCTCTCAGGCCGGCTACCCGTCGTCGCCTTGGTAGGCCATTACCCCACCAACAAGCTGATAGGCCGCGGGCTCATCCTTCACCGCCGGAGCTTTCCACCCACCTCGATGCCGAGGCGGGTCGTATCCGGTATTAGACCCCGTTTCCAGGGCTTGTCCCAGAGTGAAGGGCAGATTGCCCACGTGTTACTCACCCGTTCGCCACTAATCCACCCCGGAGGGCTTCATCGTTCGACTTGCATGTGTTAAGCACGCCGCCAGCGTTCGTCCTGAGCCAGGATCAAACTCTCCATGAATGTGTACCGGTAATCCGGTGCGCACACACGAAAGAGCGGGACAGTCATGTCGGAATAAGACCGACCGTCCTCAGCGTCCTCGCTGTGTAATTGCCTGCCGACCACGAGGGCCTGCAGGACTTTTCAAAGGAACCTCCAACCCAACCGACAAGCGGTGGGCCGGGGTTGTCAATCTGGCGTTGACTTTTGGCACGCTGTTGAGTTCTCAAGGTACGGACGCTTCCTTTGTTCCCGTTTCCGGGCCCTCCGGGCGCTTCCTTCGTTTCCGACTCTATCAGACCGTTTCCCGGTCCGACTTCCTCGGTGCTTTCCAGGTTTTCGCTTTCGCGTTTCCCTTTCCGGCGGTTCCGATTCTATCAGATCCTCGCGGTTCCGATTTCCGGTCTCCCGGGTCAAGTCGGTTTGTCTTCCCGGCTGTTCGGCCGTTCCGACGAGTAAGACTTTAGCGGAATCCTGGCCCCCGATGCCAATCGGGGGTTGCGCCCTTTCGAACGCGATTCCTCATTTCGCAAAAGCGCACGAAAAACGAGACGGCGGATCGCCGTTCGGATCAAGTGGTTGGTGCGGAATGGCTGTCCGGGGACCGACCGGAGTCGGCGCTCACGTCGGACAACTCGGAGAACACTACGTACGGGTCAAGGGCGTGTCAACCCCGGCCCGGGGGGCCGTCCGGCTGGTTCTTTCGGCCGAGGGAGGAGTGGCAGGACGGCCGATCTGGGGCAGGTGGGTGCACGCCTAGTTTGGGCTGCATGAGGAGTCTTGTCCGAGTCGCCGGAGTTGTCGGGGTCACCGCCGTCCTGAGCGCCGCGAGTGTGGTCGGGGCCGTGACCGCGTACGCCACCGACGGCGACGAGCGGGTCGCGCGCGTCCGCGCGCGCGTGGTGGATGCAGTCAACCGGGAGACGCGCGACGAGATCCACCGGCTGCGGCGGTGCCACGACGAGGTGTCGCGGGCCGAAGCGGATCGGCTGGAACGGCTGCTTCGGGACTCGTGTGTGTATGCAGAGCAGCTTCACTCCGTACGGTCGCCGCTCGCGCGGCACGCGGCTGTACGGGGTGAGACACGTTCGTACGGAGTGGAGCGGACGTATCGCGTGGTGGGCGCGGATGCTGTCGAGGTCCCCGGTGATCCCCTGGGGGCCGCCCGTGACGTGGGGGAAGGGGAGCCCGTCGGGGCCGCCGCGCTGGTGGTGGGGACGTCCGTCCTGCTGGTGGGCGGAGGGGCCGCCGTCGCCTCCGTGCGGTGGCGACGGCGGGACTGAGGGAGCCGGGGGCTCAGCCGTTGCCCGACGCCAGCTCTCGGCTGCGGTCGCGGGCGGCTTCCAGGGCGGCGATCAGGGCGGCCCGTACGCCGTGGTTCTCCAGTTCGCGGATCGCGCTGATCGTGGTTCCCGCCGGGGAGGTGACGGCCTCGCGGAGCTTGACCGGGTGTTCGCCGCTGTCGCGGAGCATCACGGCGGCGCCGATGGCGGCCTGCACGATCAGGTCGTGGGCCTGGGCGCGCGGCAGGCCGAGCAGGATGCCGGCGTCGGTCATCGCCTCGACGAGGTAGTAGAAGTACGCCGGGCCCGAGCCGGAGAGTGCGGTGGCCGCGTCCTGCTGGGACTCGGGGACGCGCAGGGTCTTGCCGACGCCGCCGAAGATCTCCTCGGTGTGGGCGAGGTGGGTCGGGGTCGCGTGGCTGCCGGCGCTGATGACGGACATGCCCTCGTCCACGAGGACCGGGGTGTTCGGCATGACGCGGACGACCGGGGTGTTCGGGGCGAGCCGTTCCTCGATGAACGCGGTGGGGATGCCGGCGGCGGCGCTGATGACCAGGCGGTCGGGGGTGATGTGCGGGCTGAGTTCGTCGAGGAGGCGGCCCATGTCCTGGGGCTTCACGGCGAGGATCAGGGTGTCGGCGCGCTTGGCGGCGTCGGCGTTGGTGACGGCCTCGACGCCGTAGCGGGTGCGGAGTTCTTCGGCGCGGTCGGGGCGGCGGGTGGTGACGAGGAGGTTCGCGGGGTTCCAGCCGGCGCGGATCATCCCGCTCAGGAGGGCTTCGCCGATCTTGCCGGTGCCGAGGACTGCGACGGTGTGGGTCATGCGGTCACCCTCCGGGTGGTGCGGGGTCTTCGGCCTCATCCTCGCACCGTGGGTGGGCCGCTGGGGGCTGCGCCCCCGACCCCCTTGCTTCTTCTGCGGACCATGCCGGGCTGGTCGCGCAGTTCCCCGCGCCCCTGAAAAATGCCGCTCCGCGGCAATCCCCGGGGCCCCTACTTCCGCTTCGGGCGCTTTCGGGTCGCCGGGTTGCCCTTGCGGCGTTCCCAGCGCTTCAGCGCCTCCTCGTACTCCTTGCGGTGGAGCGTTTCGCCGGGGGCCTCCTGGAGGGCGCGGAAGGCGTAGGCCAGGAGGGAGCCCACGAAGCCGATCGCCTTCAGGCCCTGGAGGGAACGCTCCCGCTCCGGGTCCGTGGGGCGCGCGCTGAAGCCCTCCCAGGTCTTGCGGAACGCCATCGCGCTGCACACCGCGAACATCACCACGACCAGCACGGTCACGAAGCTGCCGGTGTCCGCGATCTGGAGACCCTCGTACGCGAAACGCAGCACGAAGCACGCCGCCACCGCCGCGGCCAGGGCGCCGATCGCCACCCCGGCGCGGCGCAGGCCGTAGCCGTTGTCGTGGTCGACCCACGTCGTGCCGAAGAAGCGGATGGGCTCCGGCTCGGGGCCGCCGCCGTTGCCGTTCTGGTCGCTCATGGGCTCGATTATCCCCCGGCCGCGAGCGCCGACCTCAGCCGCAGCGGACCGCCACGTAACCGTCGCTGCCCGTCTTCACGTACGCGTCCGACACGTACTGACCGTTGGCGATGTTGTCCCAGATGTTGGTCGTCCCGTACGGGCCGGAGACCGTCGTGCCGGGGCACTGGCAGTTGATCGGGACGCTCACCCCGGCGGACAGCACCTTGACCACCGGGTATCCGGTGCCCGGGCCGCTGCGGACGTTCACGCGGACGCCCGGCGCCACCGGGTACCGCTTCGTCGTCGTCTCGGCCGCCACGTCCGCGAGCTCTTCCGCAGTCATCTCCGGTCCTCCCCCATCACCGTCACTGTGCGTACGCCTCGCACGCGACCCGCAGGCTAGCAAGCCCCTCGGGTCTCGCACGCATCATCGACTAGGCTCCGAGCGTCGCGCTCGGGGACGAACACACGGGGGTGGGCGATGCCGCCGCTGCGCAGCACGGGGCCGGGCCCAGAAGCGGATCATCCGGAGTACGCGGGGCAGTACCTGCTGGAGTCGACGCTCGGCTCCGGCGGCATGGGCGTGGTCCATCTGGCCGCGTCGGCCTCCGGCCTGCGCCTGGCCGTCAAGGTCGTGCACGCCCAGCACGCCAAGGACCCCGAGTTCAGGGCGCGGTTCCGGCAGGAGGTGTCGGCCGCGCGGCGGGTGAGCGGGGCGTTCACCGCGTCCGTCGTCGACGCCGACCCGACGGCCGCGCGGCCCTGGATGGCCACGCTCTACATCCCCGGGCCCACCCTCGCCGAGGAAGTGAAGCTCAACGGGCCGCTCGCGCCCTCGCAGGTGCGGCGGCTCGGCGCCGGGCTCGCCGAGGCGCTGCGCGACATCCATCGCGCCGGGGTCGTGCACCGCGACCTCAAGCCCAGCAACGTCCTGCTCGCCGCCGACGGGCCCAAGGTCATCGACTTCGGCATCTCGCGCCCGTACGACAGCGATCTGCGCACCGAGACGGGGAAGCTGATCGGCACGCCGCCGTTCATGGCGCCGGAGCAGTTCCAGTCGCCGCGCGAGGTCGGGCCCGCCGCCGATGTCTTCGCGATGGGCGCGGTGCTGGTGCACGCGGCGACCGGGAACGGGCCGTTCGACTCCGAGAGCCACTACATCGTGGCGTACCAGGTCGTGCACAACGAGCCCGATCTGACCGGGGTTCCGGACGATCTCGTACCGCTGCTGCGGAGCTGTCTCGCCAAGAAGCCCGAGGACCGGCCGACGCCGGACGAGCTGATGGCGGAGCTGCGGTCGGCGGCGTACGGGACCGAGGCCTTCATCCCGACCCAGCGGTTCCGCAATCCGGTCGAGAAGGTGCCGGGGCGGCCCTGGCCGGGCGGGGAGGAGGAGGGTTCCTCCTCCGACGTGCCCACGCACAAGAGAGCCGCCGCCGAGCCCGTCCCGGCTCCCGGGCGGGCGCGTCGGCCGCTGCGGTGGGTCGCCGCCGGTGCGGCGCTCGTGGCCGTGGTGGCGGGTGGGGTGCTGGGTGTACGGATGGGGGCGGGCGGGGACGGCGACAGCGCCCCGCCGACGGGTCCGGCCGGTCAAGTGGCCCGGCGCGCGGACGCGTTCACGCCCTGGGCCGTGCCGCTCGCGGGCGGCGGGGGCGGCAACCGCACCCCGGCCTGCTCCTTCGCCGGAGCGGACCGGGCCCTTTACTGCGCCGCCCCCGGTGTCACGGCGGCCCGGCTCGATCCCGCGAACGGGCACGTCGTGTGGTCGGTGAAGGCCAAGGGCGCGGCCGGGCGGGTGGCCGACGACGGGCAGCCGCGGGTCTCGGGCGGGCTCGTCCTCGTGGCGCCGCCGGGCGCGGGCCGTGTCGAGGCGCTCGACCCGGCGACCGGCGCCACGCGCTGGTCCCGCCCGGTCCCGGCGCACGCGGCGCTCGCCATCGGCGACACGTCCGTCGTGTTCACCGCCGACAGCGGCGAGGTGCGCTGCCTCGACAGCGCGACCGGCAAGGAGCGCTGGCGCGGGCGGCCCGCCGCCGCGACGGCGCAGTGGGTCGCGGCGCCCGGCGGAACGGCGTGGTACGCCGTGTCGGTGGCCGAGGACGCGGCGACCTCGCTGGTCACCGCCGTCGCGCCGAACACCGGCAAGGTGCTGTGGACCAAGCGGCTGCCGGGCTCGCTGGGGCCCGTCGGGGTGGCGGGCGGGGCGCTCGCCCTGCTCGCGGCGGACGCCGACAGCTTCACGACGGCGGTCGTACGTCTGGACACGGCGACCCGGGCGGTACGCCGTACGCCGCTGCCCGCCCCCGTCGACCAGGCGCAGGCGACCGTCGCCGACGACGGCTCCCGGGTGTACGTGTTCGGGGCGGGCGGGTCACTGCTCGCGGTGGACGCGGGGCGCGGCGCGCAGCTGTGGCGGCTGGAGACGGGGGCGGCGCGGGCCTCGCGCCCGGTCGCGGGCGGGGGACGGGTGTACGTCACCGCTTCGGACGGGCGGTTGCTGGCCGTGGACGCGGGGCGGGGGGTGCTGGTCGGACAGACGGCCCCGCGGATGGCGTCCGGGCGGGACACGTTTGCGGCGAGTCTGGGGGCGCCGGTGGTGGTGGGGGCGGTGGTGTACGGGGGTGCGCCGGATGGGGCGGTGTTTGGGGTGGGGGTGGGGGCTTTGGCGGGGCGCGGTGCCCCTTGAATGCTGCTGCGGGGCAATCCCCTCTGGGCGTCCCGAAGGGACGCATCTCAGGGGCGCGGGGAACTGCGCGACCAGTTGGGGACGGCCCGCAGCCGAACGGGGTCCCGAGGGGCGGAGCCTCCGGTGCGGGCCTGTGCGGGGCCGGGGTCAGGGCGGGTTGCGGGGTTCCGGCGGGGCCGGGGTGCCGCTGTGCCCGCCCGTGCCGCCCCTAGCGGCACGCACGCCCACAGCGGCGGGGGGTACAGCGGTGCGCGGGCCCACCAGCGGCGGCGGATAGCGGCGGCACGCGCATCCGCAGCGGCGGGGGGGAGAGAGACGCGGCGCGCGCCCACAGCGGCGGCGGGGGGAGACGGCGAGCACGACCCGCCAAGGCCCCGCCGGGGTGTCGGGAATCCCCGGCGCTGGCCAGTGCGGCGTCAGGACAGTTTGGAGACGTCTCGGACCGCGCCCTTGTCCGCGCTCGTGGCCATCGCCGCGTACGCCCGCAGCGCCGCCGAGACCTTCCGCTCGCGGGACTTCGGGGCGTACACCCCGCCCAGCGACTCCCGACGGGCCGTCAACTCGGCCTCGGGGACCAGGAGTTCGATCGAGCGGCTGGGGATGTCGATGCGGATGCGGTCGCCGTCCTCGACCAGGGCGATCGTGCCGCCGGACGCCGCCTCGGGCGAGGCGTGGCCGATGGACAGGCCCGAAGTGCCACCGGAGAAGCGGCCGTCCGTGACCAGCGCGCAGGACTTGCCGAGGCCGCGCCCCTTGAGGAACGACGTCGGGTAGAGCATCTCCTGCATACCGGGGCCGCCCTTGGGGCCCTCGTAGCGGATGACGACGACGTCGCCCTCCTTGACCTCCTTGCGGAGGATCTTGTCGACGGCCTCGTCCTGCGACTCGCAGACGACCGCCGGGCCCTCGAACGTCCAGATGGACTCGTCGACGCCGGCCGTCTTCACTACGCAGCCGTCCTCGGCGAGGTTGCCCTTGAGGACGGCCAGGCCGCCGTCCCGCGAGTACGCGTGCGCCGCGTCGCGGATGCAGCCGTTCGCCGCGTCCGTGTCGAGCGTCTCCCAGCGCTTGGACTGCGAGAACGCGGTCGCCGAGCGCTCGCAGCCGGGCGCCGCGTGCCACAGCTCGACGGCCTCGGGCGTCGCGGAGCCCCCGCGCACGTCCCACGCGTCCAGCCACTCCTTGATGGAGCGGGAGTGCACGGTGTGGACGTCCTCGTTGAGCAGGCCCGCGCGGTAGAGCTCGCCGAGGATGGCGGGGATGCCGCCCGCGCGGTGCACGTCCTCCATGTAGTACGTGGTGGTGGGCGCGACGTTGGGCGCGACCTTGGCCAGGCACGGCACCCGGCGGGACACCGCGTCGATGTCCTTCAGGTCGTAGTCGAGCTCGGCCTCCTGGGCGGCGGCCAGCAGGTGCAGGATCGTGTTGGTGGAGCCGCCCATGGCGATGTCGAGCGCCATCGCGTTCTCGAACGCCGCGCGCGTGGCGATGCTGCGCGGGAGGACGGAGGCGTCGTCGTCCTCGTAGTACCGCTTGGTGATGTCGACGACCGTACGGGCCGCGTTCTCGTACAGGGCGCGGCGGGCGGTGTGGGTGGCGAGGACCGAGCCGTTGCCGGGCAGGCTCAGGCCCATGGCCTCGGTCAGGCAGTTCATCGAGTTGGCGGTGAACATGCCGGAACAGCTGCCGCAGGTGGGGCAGGCGTTCTCCTCGATGCGCAGGACGTCCGCGTCCGAGATCTTCTCGTTGGCCGCGTCGACCATGGCATCGATCAGGTCGAGCTTGCGGACGGTGCCGTCGACGAGGGTGGCCTGGCCGGCCTCCATCGGGCCGCCGGAGACGAAGACGGTGGGGATGTTGAGGCGCATCGCGGCCATCAGCATGCCCGGGGTGATCTTGTCGCAGTTGGAGATGCAGATCAGGGCGTCGGCGCAGTGGGCCTCGACCATGTACTCCACGCTGTCCGCGATCAGGTCGCGGGAGGGGAGGCTGTAGAGCATGCCGCCGTGGCCCATCGCGATGCCGTCGTCGACCGCGATGGTGTTGAACTCGCGGGGGACGGCGCCGGCGGCCAGGATCGCGTCGGAGACGATGCGGCCGACGGGGGCGAGGTGGGTGTGCCCGGGGACGAACTCGGTGAAGCTGTTCGCCACGGCGATGATCGGCTTGCCGATGTCCGCGCCGGCTACGCCCGAGGCGCGCATCAGGGCGCGGGCGCCGGCCATATTGCGGCCGTGGGTGACGGTGCGGGACCTCAGCTCGGGCATTGCGCTTGCTCCTTAGCGTCCTTCTCAGACAGATGGGGCTGCCTTCGAGCGTACGCTCCGGCTCCAAGATCTGGACAGGCTGTCCGGATGGCGGGACGCGCGGCTCGGCATCCGGGCGCCGCCCCTTCGGTCTCGGACCGCGGTCCCGAGCGTCCGCCACCTGCGCTAAAGCAACGCCGCCCACGCCAAAGCGTTGATCAGCGGCGTACCTTCGAAGCCAGATGCAGCCGCGTGAAGGCCAGCGCCTCCGCCAAGTCGGCCTCGCGTTCGGCCGCCGACATCGCTCGGCGGGTGTTGACCTCGATGACCACATGGCCGTCGAAGCCCGTGCGGGCCAGTCCCTCCAGGAGTTCGGCGCACGGCTGGTTGCCGCGGCCGGGCACCAGGTGCTCGTCCTTGGCCGAGCCCTTGCCGTCGGCGAGGTGGACGTGGGCGAGCCGGTCGCCCATGCGGTCGACCATCGCCATCGCGTCGGTGCGGGCGGTCGCGGCGTGCGAGAGGTCGACCGTGAAGTGCCGGTAGTCGTCCTTGGTGACGTCCCAGTCGGGTGCGTACGCGAGCATCTCCCGGTCGCGGTAGCGCCACGGGTACATGTTCTCGACGGCGAACCGTACGTCCGTCTCGTCCGCCATCCGCCAGATGCCGGTGACGAAGTCGCGGGCGTACTGGCGCTGCCAGCGGAACGGCGGGTGCACCACCACGGTGGAGGCGCCCAGCTTCTCGGCGGCGGCTCTCGCGCGTTGCAGCTTCACCCAGGGGTCGGTCGACCAGACCCGCTGGGTGATCAGCAGACAAGGGGCGTGAACGGCCAGGATGGGCACCTGGTGGTAGTCCGACAGGCGGCGCAGGGCGTCGATGTCCTGGCTGACCGGGTCGGTCCAGACCATGACCTCGACGCCGTCGTACCCCAGGCGCGCCGCGATCTCGAAGGCCGTCGCCGTCGACTCCGGATAGACCGAAGCCGTCGACAGGGCGACCTTCGCATCCGGGATGCGCACTACTGGTTCTGCCACGGAGACAGCGTACGGGCACCCGCAAGAGGGTCCGCGAGGGGAGTGTCCGGGCGGCCGGATCCGGCCGCCGCCGCGCCGCCGGACGTCATCCCACCGGCAGCTGGTCGAGGTGGCGCAGGATCACGCCCTCGCGCAGCGCCCACGGGCAGATCTCCAGCTCCTCCACCCCGAACAGGTCCATCGCCCCCTCGGCCACCAGCGCCCCCGCCAGCAGCTGGCGGGCCCGGCCCTCGGAGACGCCGGGCAGCGTGGTGCGCTGCTCGGTGGTCATCGCGGCGAGCTTGGGCACCCACTCCTCCAGCGACTTGCGGCTCAGGGTGCGCTGGACGTACACGCCCTCGGTGGAGCGGGCGGCGCCCGCGATCCTGGCGAGCTGCTTGAAGGTCTTGGAGGTGGCGACCACGTGGTCCGGGGAGCCGGAGCGGGTGAACTCGCCGACGGTACGGGCGATCTGCGCGCGGACGTGGCGGCGAAGGGCCCGTACGTCGGACGGGTCGGGCGGGTCGCCCGGCAGCCAGGCGGCGGTGAGCCGGCCCGCGCCCAGCGGCAGCGAGACGGCCGCGTCGGGCTCCTCGTCGATCCCGTACGCGACCTCCAGGGAGCCGCCGCCGATGTCCAGGAGCAGCAGTTTCCCGGCGGACCAGCCGTACCAGCGGCGGGCCGCGAGGAAGGTGAGGCGGGCCTCCTCCTCGCCGGAGAGGACACCGAGGTCGACGCCGGTCTCCTCCTTGACCCGGGCGAGCACCAGGTCCGCGTTGCTGGCCTCGCGCACCGCCGAGGTGGCGAACGGGAGCATTTCCTCGACGCCCTTGTCCTCGGCCGCGATCAGCGCGCCGCTGACCGTGGCCACCAGCCGGTCGACGCCCTCCGGTCCGATCGCACCGTCCTCGTCGAGGAGCTCGGCGAGCCTCAGCTCGGCCTTGTGCGAGTACGCGGGCAGCGGCGCGGCACCGGCGTGCGCGTCCACCACCAGCAGGTGAACCGTATTCGACCCCACATCGAGGACTCCGAGTCTCATGAGCTGAACGCTACTGCGGTTGCGGACATACGCTTGTCCCGTGCCAAAGACGAAAAAGGCGAAGCCGGGCAAAGCCAAGGCCCCCAAGACTCCCAAGCAGCGGGCCGACGAGCAGGGGGTCGACTTCCCGCGCGCGTGGGTCGAGTTCCCGGACCCCGCCGACGACGAACAGGTCTTCCGCTGCGACCTGACCTGGCTGACCTCGCGGTGGACCTGCATCTTCGGCAGCGGCTGCCAGGGCATCCAGGCGGGCCGCGCCGACGACGGCTGCTGCACGCTCGGCGCGCACTTCTCGGACGAGGACGACGAGAAGCGCGTGGCGGAGCACGTGGCGCGGCTCACGCCGGAGCTGTGGCAGTTCCACGACGAGGGAACGCAGAGCGGCTGGGTCCAGCTCGACGAGGACGGCGAGCGGCAGACCCGCAGGTGGGAAGGTTCCTGCATCTTCCAGAACCGGCCCGGGTTCGCGGGCGGCGCGGGCTGCTCGCTGCACATCCTGGCGCTCAAGGAGGGCAAGGAGCCGCTGGAGACCAAGCCGGACGTCTGCTGGCAGCTGCCGGTGCGGCGTACGTACGACTGGATCGACCGGCCGGACGAGACGCGCGTGCTGCAGATCTCGATCGGTGAGTACGACCGGCGCGGCTGGGGTCCGGGCGGCCACGACCTGCACTGGTGGTGCACCTCGGCGACCTCGGCGCACGGCGCGGGCGACCCGGTCTATGTGACCTACCGGCCGGAGCTGACCGAGCTGATGGGCAAGAAGGCGTACGACGTGCTCGTGGGCCTGTGCGAGGCGCGGCTCGCGTCCTCGCTGCCGCTGGTGGCACCGCACCCGGCGGACCCGTCCCGCTGACGGCGGCCGCACCGGCGGACCGCTCATGACGGCTGGGTCGGCGACGCCGTGTCGCTCGGCGTGCCCGGCGGAGAGGACGGGTCCGTCGGGGTCGGGGTCGGCGACTGCGAGGTCGGCGTGGGCGAGGGGCTGGTCGGCGTCGGGGAGGCGGGCGGCGTGGTCGGCGGGGTCGGCTCCGGCGAGGACGGTGTGCCGGGGTCGGGCGAGGCGGGCGGGATGGCCCGGGTGCCCTGCCCGGTCCCGGTGATCCGCACGACCGCGCCCGAGGGCCGCACGCCCACCTGGGCCGACCAGGGGCCGCGCGGTTCGCGCGCGTGGTTGACCGACACGTACACGGATACGTTTCCGCCCGCGTCCAGCGTCCCGCCCGTGCTGCTGAAGACGAGCCAGGGCGCGTCCGTCCACAGCGACCAGTTCACCGGGCCGTCGCCCGTCGCGGTGAGCGTGAGGACCGTGACGCCGCCCTGCGAACGGGCCGAGACGGTGAGCTCGCCGGGGCTCGTCGGGCTGGCCGAGCCCGGGCTGACGACCTCCACGGAGACGTCGGCGGGGGCGCGGCCGCCCGGGGTGGCGCGGGGGTCGGGGTCGGTGCGGGCGTTGCCCGCGTTCTGATAGCGCTCGTACGGAAGCCCCTCGCCGCCGCTGTCCGCCTCGCTGGCGGTGATCTTGGCGCCGTCGTGCGACTCGCCGGTCGCGGGGGCGCCCCGGTAGGCGGCCCAGAGCGCGAAGGCCGGGGCGGCGACGACCGTGGCCACCACCGTGGTCGTCACGGCACGCGCGCGCAGCCGGTCGCGGCGGGCGGCGCGGTCCTTGGGGTCCATCGGGAAGCCGGACCGGTCGAAGCGGGGCGCGCCGCCGCGGGTCCTGGGCACATGGAGCATCGCCGCGTACGCCGCCGCGCGCGGCGCCTCGGCCAGCGGCAGCGCGGCCGGGGTGACCGAGGAGCCCGGCCAGGGCCCGGCGGCACCGGCGCGCTCGGCGGCCCGGCGGCAGCGCGGGCAGTCGTCGACGTGCCGGACCAGTTCGCGGCGCAGGGCCGCCGACAGCAGCACCTGGTGGTCGCCGGTGAGCCGGGCCACCGACGGGCAGCCGCCGGTCTCGACGACGGCGAGCGCGGCCCGGGTCCGCTCGACCTCGCAGGCGCCCGCGGCGAGCAGCTCGCGGGCGGCCGGGTAGCTCATGCCGAGGACGGAGGCGACCTCGCGGGGGCCCAGCTGGTGGCGGACGGCGAGCTCCAGGGCCTCGCGCTGCTCGGGGGTGGTGCCGGCCGCCTCGGGCCAGGCGAGCAGGGCCAGTTCGCGCTGCCGCCGCTCGGCCTCCTCGGGGTCGGCGGACGCGGCCGCGCCCGGCTCGCAGGTCTGCGGGCGGCCGGTGTGGGCGCCCTTGCGGGCGCGTTTGCGCTCGGCGAGCTTGCGCAGACAGGACCAGCGCGCCAGCGCGTACAGCCACGCCTTGCGCTCGGCCTCGGTGTCGGGGCAGCGCGCGTGCTGGCGCTCGGAGACGGCGAGGACGTCACCGAGGACGTGGACGGCCTCGTCGTGGTCGCAGAGCACGGACAGGCAGTACGTGAACAGGCCGTCGAGATACGCCTCGTAACGCGCCGGCGGGCGCTGGGTCAACGTCCGGGGCGCGCGGCGCTGCGCCCGGTGTGCGCCGGTGGTGTGCGTGGAGTGATCCAGACCGCTGCTCTTCACCCGGCGAAGGTAGGCGCAGGATCCCGGGTCCTTCGTGCCCCTTGAGCACATTTACTCCTTACGGGTGAAGGTATCCCTCAAAAGGGGACAGGAACCCGCTCTTCCATCGCGGAAGCTTGCCTTCCTCGACGCGGAACGTTGCCTTCCCCCTTGTGGGGGAACGGCCTTCGGCCGTGGATATGCCACCGGCCGGACCCCGAGGATGCGCCGCCCGGCGGCGCTGTCAGTGGTCGCCGCTACGGTGACGTCATGGCTACCCGTACGAAATCCGCGAAGGACCGGCCGTCCTACCGCTGCACCGAATGCGGCTGGACGACCGCCAAGTGGCTCGGCCGCTGCCCCGAGTGCCAGGCGTGGGGGACGGTCGAGGAGTACGGCGCGCCCGCGGTGCGCACCACGTCGGCGGGCCGGGTCTCCGCCGCCGCGCTGCCGATCGGCCAGGTGGACGCCCGCCAGGCCACCGCGCGCTCGACCGGCGTCGACGAGCTGGACCGCGTCCTGGGCGGCGGGCTCGTCCCGGGCGCGGTGGTGCTGCTCGCGGGCGAGCCGGGCGTCGGCAAGTCCACGCTGCTGCTCGACGTGGCGGCGAAGGCGGCCCACGAGGCGCACCCCACCCTCTATGTGACGGGCGAGGAGTCCGCGAGCCAGGTCCGGCTGCGCGCCGACCGGATCAACGCGCTCAACGACCATCTGTATCTGGCGGCCGAGACGGACCTCTCGGCGGTGCTCGGCCATCTGGACGCGGTCAAGCCGTCCCTGCTCGTCCTCGACTCCGTGCAGACCGTCGCCTCCCCGGAGATCGACGGCGCGCCCGGCGGCATGGCGCAGGTGCGCGAGGTGGCGGGCGCGCTGATCCGCGCCTCCAAGGAGCGCGGGATGGCGACGCTCCTGGTCGGCCACGTCACGAAGGACGGCGCGATCGCGGGCCCGCGTCTGCTCGAACACCTCGTGGACGTGGTCCTGTCCTTCGAGGGCGACCGGCACGCGCGCCTGCGGCTGGTGCGCGGCGTGAAGAACCGGTACGGGGCGACGGACGAGGTGGGCTGCTTCGAGCTGCACGACGAGGGGATCACGGGCCTGGCCGACCCGTCGGGCCTGTTCCTCACCCGGCGCGACGAGCCGGTGCCGGGCACGTGCCTGACGGTGACCCTGGAGGGCCGCAGGCCCCTGGTGGCCGAGGTCCAGGCGCTCACCGTCGACTCCCAGATCCCCTCCCCGCGCCGCACCACGTCGGGCCTGGAGACCTCGCGGGTCTCGATGATGCTGGCGGTCCTGGAGCAGCGCGGGCGGATCAGCGCGCTGGGCAAGCGCGACATCTACAGTGCGACGGTCGGCGGGGTGAAGCTCTCCGAGCCCGCCGCGGACCTGGCGATCGCCCTCGCGCTGGCGTCGGCGGCGAGCGACACCCCGTTGCCGAAGAACCTGGTGGCGATCGGTGAGGTGGGGCTCGCGGGCGAGGTCAGACGGGTGACGGGCGTCCAGCGCCGGCTCGCCGAGGCCCACCGCCTGGGCTTCACGCACGCGCTGGTGCCGTCCGACCCGGGCAAGGTCCCGGCCGGTATGAAGGTCACGGAAGTCGCCGACATGGGGGACGCCCTGCGGGTGCTGCCGCGCGGGCGTCGCACGGAGGCCCCACGGGGGGAGGAGGAGCGCCGGTAGACTTTGCCGTCGAACGTCTGCGACCGGAGGAGTGCAGTGGCAGCCAACGACCGGGCAGCGGGATCCGGCAAGTCCGGCACAGGCTCCGGCAACGAAGCGCTGATGCGTGCCGCGCTGAGCGCCGTCGCGCCCGGCACCGCACTCCGCGACGGCCTGGAGCGCATCCTCCGGGGCAACACGGGCGGCCTGATCGTCCTCGGCCTCGACAAGACGGTCGACTCGATGTGCACGGGCGGCTTCGTCCTGGACGTCGAGTTCACCGCGACGCGGCTGCGCGAGCTGTGCAAGCTCGACGGCGCGCTGGTCCTGGACAAGGACATCACCAAGATCCACCGGGCCGGGGTGCAGCTGGTCCCGGACGCGGACATCCCCACGGAGGAGACGGGCACCCGCCACCGCACGGCGGACCGCGTCTCCAAGCAGTGCAACTTCCCGGTCGTCTCGGTCTCCCAGTCCATGCGCCTGATCGCGCTGTACGTGGACGGGGAGCGCCGGGTCCTGGAGGAGTCGGCGGCGATCCTCTCGCGCGCCAACCAGGCGCTGGCGACGCTTGAGCGGTACAAGCTGCGCCTGGACGAGGTGGCGGGCACGCTCTCCGCGCTGGAGATCGAGGACCTGGTGACGGTCCGGGACGTGACGGCGGTGGCGCAGCGCCTGGAGATGGTCAGACGCATCGCCACGGAAATCGCCGAGTACGTGGTGGAGTTGGGCACGGACGGGCGACTGCTCTCGCTCCAGCTGGACGAGCTGATCGCGGGCGTCGAGCCCGAGCGGGAGCTGGTGGTGCGGGACTATGTGCCGGAGCCGACGGCGAAGCGCTCGCGTACGGTGGCCGAGGCGCTGCACGAGCTGAACGAGCTGACCCATGCGGAGCTGCTCGAACTCCCCATAGTGGCGAGGGCGTTGGGCTACAGCGGCTCGCCCGAGACGCTGGACTCCGCGGTCTCCCCGCGCGGCTACCGCCTCCTGGCCAAGGTCCCCCGCCTGCCCGGCGCGATCATCGAGCGCCTGGTGGAGCACTTCGGCGGCCTCCAGAAGCTGCTGGCCGCGTCGGTGGACGACCTCCAGACGGTCGACGGGGTCGGCGAGGCGCGGGCTCGGAGCGTCCGGGAGGGGCTGTCCCGGCTGGCGGAGTCGTCCATCCTGGAGCGCTACGTCTAGCTCCGCCGGGGTGCGGTGAGTCGACTGCGGCCCGGTGTTTGTCTGCGGGATGCGGTGGGCTGGTCGCGCAGTTCCCCGCGCCCCTTTTTTGGCCCGGGGTTCGTCTGCGGGTGTGTGGTGGGTTGCTCGCGCAGTTCCTCGCGCCCCTTTTTTGGCCGGTGTTTGTCTGCGGACCGTGCTGGGTTGCTCGCGCCGTTCCCCGCGCCCCTAACCCCTCCTTCGTCTGCGGGCCGTGGCCGGTTGCTCGCGCCGTTCCCCGCGCCCCTCAACCCCCCTTCATCTGCGGACCGTGGCCGGTTGCTCGCGCCGTTCCCCGCGCCCCTACAGGGGCGCCCCGCAGGGGCGCATTTAAGGGGCGCGGGGAACTGCGCGCTCAGTTGGGGACGGCCCGCAGACGAACGACGGCCTCGATAAGGGGCGCGGGGAACTGCGCGACCAGCCCGCCACGGTCCGCAGACGAACCGGGACCGGGGCGGAGCCCCGGAAAGTAGCCTGCAGGGGACGTGGGCCCTCGACGCCGCCCGCGAAACTAGTCCTTCGTCAAGGAGAACGGCGCTCGGGCCACCGGCAGGCCCGGGGTCTGGACCTCGAAGAGGTACGTGCCCGGGGACGGGGCGCCCGGCGGCGGCGTCGCGCAGTGTGCCGCGCTCCGCGTCCGGTCCCACGCCACCACATGCGTGACCGTCCCCTTGCCCGGCACCTGGAACAGCACGCTCCCCGGCCCGCTCGGGCAGTCGTCCGACGCCCACACCTTGCTGTCCCCGGAGTCCGTCACCACGAGCACCGCGCCCTTGGGCCCGAGGTCCGCCTTGCAGGTGGAGGACGTCGTGTTCTCGACGGAGATCTCGACCCGCGGCTTCTCCCCGGGCGCGTACGTGTTCTTCAGGCTCCGGACCGTCAGCTTCAGCTGACCCGGCGCGCAGACCGGCAGCGTGGACTCCGCGGGCACCTGCCGCGCCGTACCGCCGTCGGAGGAGCCGCCGCCGACGGCGCCCGCGCCGCCTCCGGACCCCGAACCCCCGCCGTCCGCGCCCCCGTTGCCGACGCCGCCGGACGAACCGCCCGTACCGCCGCCCGAGGAGGAAGAGGAGGAACCCGCGGACGAGGAGCCGGAGCCGCCGGGGGTCTCGTCGCGGCCCCCCGGCGCCGTACTGATCGCCGGGCCCGAGCTCCCCGGCCCCGGCGTGATCGAGGGGGCCGGATGGGAGCCCTTGTCGTTGGAGCTGCCCTTACTTCCGCCCCCGCCACCGGAACTGACGGCCCATAGGATCACCACCGCGAGCAGCGCGAGCAAGGACAGCGCGACTGCCCTCCGTCGCCAGTAGATGGAGGAGGGAAGCGGCCCGACCGGATTGCGCAGAGATCCCACGGACGAAACTCTACGAGAGTTCCGCACCAACTCCCGCCCCACCCGCCGCTCGCCCGCCGCAACTTTTCCGGATCATCATTCCGGAAGGCGATGTTCCATACTGTCCGTCACCATGGATAGCGATCTCTACCGCGACATCACCGACTTCGCCCACGACAACCCCTCGTGGCTGCAGCACCTCCTTGAGCTCTGGACGGAGGTGGGGCTGATCCTGTTCGGCGTGCTGTTCGTCGTCTGCTGGTGGCGGGCGCGCCGGGCCGGTTCGACGGCGATGGCCCTGGCGCTGCTCGCCCCGCTGGCGACCGCCGCCGCGTACCTCTCCAGCGAGGTGATCAAGTCGCTGGTGGACGAGGAGCGCCCGTGCCGCGCGGTCAAGGGCGCCGCCACCTCCCTGATCACCTGCCCGGTCAACGGCGACTGGTCGTTCCCCTCCAACCACGCCACCATCGCGGGCGGCGCGGCCGTCGCGCTCGCGCTGGCCTGGCCGCGCATCTGGGCGCTGACCGTGCCGATGGCGCTGCTCATGGCCTTCTCCCGGGTGTACGTGGGCGTGCACTACCCGCACGACGTGGCGGTGGGCCTGCTGCTCGGCACGGCCGTCGCCTTCCTCGTGACCAAGGCCGGTACCCGCCCGGTGCGCTCGCTGGTCGAGTCGATGCGGAACAGCAGCAACGGCGCGGCTCTGTGGCTGACCGGGCCGGGCGCGCCGCTGCACGCCCGCCGCTGAGCGGCCCGCCGTACCCGTCGTGCCCCCGTTCCGTGCCAGGATCGGGGGTGCCATGACGACGATGCCGACGACCGACCCCGACACGGTCTCCCCCGACGCTCTCCACACCCCCGTCCTCGGGTGGTTCGACCAGCACGCGCGCGACCTGCCCTGGCGCCGCCCCGAGGCCGGTGCCTGGGGGGTGATGGTCAGCGAGTTCATGCTCCAGCAGACGCCGGTGAGCCGGGTGCTCCCGGTGTACGAGCAGTGGCTGGCCCGCTGGCCACGCCCGGCCGACCTGGCCGCCGACGCGCCGGGCGAGGCCGTGCGCGCCTGGGGGCGGCTCGGCTACCCGCGCCGCGCGCTGCGGCTGCACGGGGCCGCCGTGGCGATAACGGAACGGCACGGCGGCGACGTGCCGCGCGACCACGGCCAGCTGCTCTCGCTGCCCGGCATCGGCGAGTACACGGCCGCCGCGGTGGCCTCCTTCGCGTACGGGCAGCGCCACGCCGTCCTGGACACCAATGTGCGCCGGGTCTTCGCGCGGGCCGTCACCGGCGTCCAGTACCCGCCGAACGCCACCACCGCCGCCGAGCGGCGCCTCGCCCGCGCGCTGCTGCCCGACGACGAGGCCCGCGCGGCCCGCTGGGCGGCCGCCTCGATGGAGCTGGGCGCGCTGGTGTGCACCGCCAGGAACGAGGACTGCGGAAGCTGCCCGATCGCCGCGCGCTGCGCCTGGCACCTGGCGGGCAAGCCCGCGCACGACGGCCCGCCGCGCCGCGGCCAGACGTACGCCGGGACCGACCGCCAGGTGCGCGGCAAGCTGCTCGCGGTGCTGCGGGAGGCGGTGGACCCCGTGCCGCAGGCCGCGCTGGACGCGGTGTGGCACGAGCCGGTGCAGCGGGCCCGCGCGCTCGACGGCCTCGTCGCGGACGGACTGGTGGAGCCGCTGGCGGGCGGGGTGTACCGGCTGCCGCTGAGCTGACGGAGCGGCGCACCGGCGTACCGGCGAACTTCCTTGCCCGTGGCCCCTGTTGACCCGGGCCGCACCTCTTTCGGATGGCTCTGTGTCACCGGGGGGACACGCCCGTACCCCTTGTAAACACGGGTCAAACCTCGGCTGTTACACAACCGATGGCTCTCCGTGCGCCCCCCGACGGCTGCTCCGCACAGGCCCGTGACAACGGCTCCGTAGGTTCAGTCAGGTAAGTGGGACAGGCGGGAAAACACGGGGACGGAGGCGGTTGGGTATGGCGCACGGCGAGGTGCTCGAGTTCGAAGAGTACGTACGCACCCGGCAGGAGGCCCTGCTGCGCAGCGCCCGGCGGCTCGTTCCGGACCCGGTCGACGCACAGGACCTGCTGCAGACCGCCCTGGCCCGTACGTACGGCCGCTGGGACGGCATCGCCGACAAGGCGCTCGCCGACGCGTACCTTCGCCGGGTGATGATCAACACGCGGACCGAGTGGTGGCGCGCCCGCAAGCTCGAAGAGGTGCCCACCGAGCAGCTGCCGGACGCCCGCATCGAGGACGGCTCCGAGCAGCGCGCCGACCGCGCGCTCCTCATGGACGTACTGAAAGTCCTGGCGCCCAAGCAGCGCAGTGTCGTGGTGCTGCGACACTGGGAGCAGATGAGCACGGAGGAGACCGCCGCGGCCCTCGGGATGTCGGCGGGTACCGTCAAGAGCACGCTGCACCGGGCCCTGGCCCGGCTCCGGCAGGAGCTGGAGAGCCGCGAGCTGGACTTCCACGCTCTCGGCAACGCTGAAGCACGCGACGGCCGGGTGGGCCGTCAGGCCGACCGCCGGGTCGGCCGCGAGGAGCGCGACGAAAAGGGGCGGGAGCGGTGCGCGGCCTAGGCAGGGGCAGAGGGGGCGTACTGGCGGCGGGAACCACGGCGATGGCCGGGCTCGCCGCCTTCGGCCTGCTCGCGGCGGGATGCTCGACCGGCGGTACGGGGACGCGCGACGAGGGCGAGGCGCACACCGACAAGGTCGCTCCCCGCGCCTCGGCGACACCGAGCGCGGCCGCCGAGGCGCCCTTCAAGAAGGTCAACGCCGTACGGCTGCTCAAGGCCGACCCCAAGGTCAGCGAGCGCGTGAAGGCCGATCTGAAGCCCTGTGTGAAGGACGAGTACCCGATCGACGTCTCCTACGGGCACATTACCGGCGCGGGCGGCCAGGACGTCGTGGTGAACGTGATGACCTGCGGAGACGCCGTGGGACTCGGCTCGTATGTGTACCGCGAGGACGGGTCCTCGTACGACAATGTCTTCACCTCCGAGGAGGCGCCGGTCTACGCGGAGATCGACCGGGGCGACCTGGTGGTGACCCGGCAGATGTACGCCAAGGGCGACAAGCCGGCGTTCGCCTCCAGTGAGATCGTGACGACCTACCGCTGGTCGGGTACGAAGTTCGCCAAGCACGACCAGGTGGAGAACGATTTCAGCAAGGCGGTCGGGAACGACGAGGGCACCGAGGCGCCGGCACCGGCCTCGCCGTGACCGGCCCTGACCGCCCTTGACCGCCCGACCGTTTTCGAGCCGTACTTGTACGTTTGAGCCGCACTTGTTTGAGCCGCACTTGTACGTACGTAAGAAGCGCAAGCGCACGCCGAGGAACTGAGAGCAGCACGATGGCCGAGACCCATGTCCTGTTCGTCGAGGACGACGACGTCATCCGTGAAGCCACCCAGCTCGCGCTGGAGCGCGACGGCTTCACCGTGACCGCCATGCCCGACGGGCTCTCCGGCCTGGAGGCGTTCCGCGCCGACCAGCCGGACATCGCGCTGCTCGATGTGATGCTGCCGGGTCTGGACGGGGTGAGCCTGTGCCGCCGCATCCGCGACGAGTCGACCGTCCCCGTGATCATGCTGTCCGCGCGCGCGGACTCGATCGACGTGGTGCTCGGTCTTGAGGCGGGCGCGGACGACTACGTGACGAAGCCGTTCGACGGGGCCGTGCTCGTCGCCCGGATCCGGGCCGTGCTGCGGCGCTTCGGGCACGCGGGCGGGCCCGGCGCGGGCGCTCCCGACCCGGACGGGGAGCCGGAGCGCGGGGTGCTCGCCTTCGGTGACCTGGAGGTCGACACCGAGGGCATGGAGGTCCGCAAGGGCGGCGAGACGGTCGCCCTCACCCCGACCGAGATGCGGCTGCTCCTGGAGTTCTCCTCGGCGCCCGGCACCGTGCTCTCCCGCGACAAGCTCCTTGAGCGGGTGTGGGACTACGGGTGGGGCGGTGACACCCGCGTGGTGGACGTCCATGTGCAGCGGCTGCGGACGAAGATCGGGCAGGACCGGATCGAGACCGTGCGTGGCTTCGGCTACAAACTGAAGGCGTGAACGCGGGCGTGGGCGCGGGGTCGGTTTCGGGTGCGGGTGCCGTTTCGGGTGCGGGTGCCGTTTCGGGTGCGGGTACGGGTGCGGTGTGGGTGAGGGGCGCGTGAGGCGGCCCACCCTGCGGACCGGGGTCCGCTGGAAGATCAGTATCGCCATCACCGCGGTCGGTGCGCTGACCGTGATGGCGCTCAGCCTCGTCGTGCACAACGCGGCCCGGGTCTCGATGCTCGACAACGCGCGCGACCTCCAGCTCGACCGTGTGCTGTTCGCGCAGCGCATCTACGAGACGAGCAAGCAGACGCGGTTCGGCGCGAAGCTCAACGACGCCGCGCTGCCGGCCGATCTGAAGGCCAAGACGGACCGGGGCCGCAAGGCCACGTCCGTGGCCGAGGGGAAGAACGGCGTGCCCGACATCTGGGCGGCCGTGCCGGTCGGCAACGGCGACGTCCTGTCGCTGCACAGCACGTTCACCGACCGCAGTTCCAACGTCATCTCGGACCTGGACCGCGCGCTGGTCATCGGGTCGGTGGCGGTGGTCTTCGGCGGGTGCGCGCTCGGCATCCTGATCGGCGGGCAGATCTCGCGGCGGCTGCGGAAGGCCGCGGCGGCGGCGACGAAGGTGGCCGAGGGGCATACGGACGTACGCGTACGGGACGCGATCGGCGGGGTCGTGCGCGACGAGACGGACGAGCTGGCCCGGGCGGTCGACGCGCTGACGGACGCGCTCCAGGAGCGGCTGGAGGCGGAGCGCCGGGTGACGGCGGACATCGCGCACGAGCTGCGTACGCCGGTGACGGGGCTGCTCACGGCGGCCGAGCTGCTGCCGCCGGGGCGGCCCACCGAGCTCGTACGCAACCGGGCTCAGGCCATGCGGACGCTGGTGGAGGACGTGCTGGAGGTCGCGCGGCTGGACAGCGCGTCCGAGCGGGCCGAGCTCCAGGAGATCGCGCTCGGGGAGTTCGTCAGCCGGCGGGTGGCGGTGCTGGATCCTGAGGTGGTCGTCCGGGTCGTCCACGAGTCCTGGGTGAACACGGATCCGCGCCGGCTCGAACGGATCCTGGGGAATCTGCTGGGGAACGCGGCGAAGCACGGCAAGGGGCCGGTGGAGGTCACCGTGGAGGGCCGCGTGGTGCGCATCCGCGACCACGGTCCTGGCTTCCCGGAGGCGCTCCTGCGGGAGGGCCCGAGCCGGTTCCGCACGGGCAGCAGCGACCGGGCGGGCCACGGCCACGGCCTGGGCCTGACGATCGCGGCGGGCCAGGCCCGGGTACTGGGCGCCCGCCTGACGTTCCGCAACGCGGCGGGCTCCCCGTCGACCCCCGGCGGAGCAATCGCAGTCCTCTGGCTCCCGGAACACGCCCCGACGGCGACGGGGAGCTTTCCGGTGCTGCCGCCGCAAGGGGGGTAGGGCCGGGGGGCTTTGGATGGCGGTGCCGGTGGCTTTGGCGTGCCGGTGGCTTTGGCTGTGCCGGTGGCTTTGGCTGTGCCGGTGGCGCGTGGCCTGAGGGCGGTGCGTGTGGCCTGAGGGCGGTGCGTGTGGCCTGAGGGCGGTGCGCGTGGCCTGAGGGCGGTGCCTGCGGCGCAACACCGGGTCCGGTGGGGGTGGCGCCCGTCCGGTGGTGGGGTGGGTGGGGTCGTGGAGGGGTATCTCCTCTTTCGTCGCGCGCTCGGCCTCCACACCCGGCCCGGCCACTCGTGCGCTCCTCCTTGCGGGGACACCCCTCCACGCCCCCACCCACGACCGTGGCAGCGACCTTCTGCGGTCGAGACGCACCGATGACGCGCATACGGCTGTACGGCTGTACGTGGTCGGATCGGCGAAGCCGCCGGGGCCGCCCTCAGGGGCGCGGGGAACTGCGCGACCAGTTGGGGACGGCCCGCAGACAAACGAAACCCGGGGCGAAGCCCCAGCAGACTGCCCCAGTCCATCCCCCGGCCGCCCGCCCAGGGCTTTCGGGAAGGGGCGGGGGGGGGATCGATCCCCGGGCACCACAAAGGCCCCCGGGGGACAGAATCCGGGGGCCTCGGGCTAGGGGAAACGGGTCAGACGCGTTCGCGTACCGTCGGTGACGCAGCCGCACCCGCGTCGGCCGGGGCCGAGTCGTCGGCGGCCTCCGCCGGGGCCGGCGCCGCATCAGACGGCTTCGGGCCCGCCCCCCGCAACGGCACCTCCTTCACGAACAGCGAAGCCAGCACCGCGCCGAGCGCGACCGCCGCACCGAGGACGAACGCCCCGTGCGTACCGGACGACACCGCGTGCTGGTACGCCTCCCGCAGCGGCACCGGCAGCTTCGCCAGGCTCGCCGCGTCGAGCTGGGCGGACTGCTGGGTGACCCCGGCCCCGCCCCGCGCGGTCATCTCGTCCTGGACCCGGCTGTTGAAGAGCGCGCCCATGATGGCCACACCGAAGGAGGAGCCGAGCGTACGGGCCAGCGTGCTCGTCGAGGAGCCGACGCCGATGTCCTTCATCTCGACGCTGTTCTGCGCCACCAGCATGGTGATCTGGAGCAGGCAGCCCATGCCCGCGCCGAGGACCGCCATGTACAGGCCGGAGGTCAGCCGCGTGGTGCCCGTGTCCATCGTGGAGAGGAGGTAGAGGCCCGTCACCATGAGGACGCTGCCGACGATCGGGAACGCCTTGTAGCGGCCCGTGGACGTCGTGACCCGGCCCGCGAAGAGCGACACGACCGTCATCGAGAGCAGCATCGGCAGGAGCAGCAGGCCCGAGTTGGTGGCCGAGGCGCCCTGGACCGACTGCTGGTAGAGCGGGAGGAACAGGACCGCGCCGAACATCACGAAGCCCGTGATGAACGCGATCGTCGCCATCAGCGAGAAGTTGCGGCTGCGGAAGATGTGCAGCGGCACGATCGGCTCCGCCGCCTTCGTCTCGACGAAGAAGAAGCCGACCAGGGACGCGACGCCCAGCGCGATCAGCTCCATGATCCGGGCCGAGCCCCAGGCGTACTCCGTCCCGCCCCACGTCGTGACCAGCACGATCGAGGTGATCCCGATGGTCAGCAGCACCGTACCGAGGTAGTCGATCTTCGGCTTGGACTTCTTCTTGGGGAGGTGCAGGACGGCCGTCACCATCGCGAGCGCGACCGCGCCGAGGGGCAGGTTGATGTAGAAGGACCAGCGCCAGCCGAGGTGGTCGGTGATGGAGCCGCCGACCAGCGGGCCGCCGATCATGGCGACGCCCATGACACCGGCCATCATGCCCTGGTACTTGCCGCGTTCGCGGGGCGGTATCAGCTCGCCGATGATCGCCATGACACCGACGATCAGACCGCCGGCGCCCAGGCCCTGGATCGCCCGGAAGCCGATCAGCTGACCCATGCCCTGGGCCATGCCGCTGAGCGCGGAGCCCGCCAGGAAGACGACGATGGAGCTGAGGAAGGCGCCCTTGCGGCCGTACATGTCGCCGAGCTTGCCCCAGATGGGCGTGGAGGCGGCGGTGGCCAGCGTGTACGCGGTGACCACCCAGGACAGATGGGCCATCCCGCCCAGGTCACCGACGATGGTGGGCATCGCGGTGCCGACGATCATGTTGTCGAGCATCGCGAGGAGCATCGCGATCATCAGGGCCATCAGGACCACGCGCGTGCTGCGCTGCTTCGGCCCCGCCGCTGGAGCCGCGGCCGTACCGGCCTCCGGCTGAATCTGTTGTGCCATCTCTCCCACTCCCTGCCCCACACTTACTTGCCGCCCGGCTAGTTACTACACTGGGGAAAGTAGACCCCCTACTAGCCGGGCGTCAAGTAAGTTTTCAGGAGAGCTCGATGGCCAGAGGCAACACCCGCCAGCGCATCCAGGATGTGGCCCTGGAGCTCTTCGGCGAGCAGGGGTACGAGAAGACCTCGCTGCGCGAGATCGCGGAGCGGCTCGACGTCACCAAGGCGGCGCTCTACTACCACTTCAAAACCAAGGAAGACATCCTGGTGAGCCTCTTCGAGGACCTCACCCGGCCCATGGATGAACTTTTGGAGTGGGGGCGGACGCAGCCTCAGACCTTGGAATCCAAGATCGAGGTTCTGCGACGTTACAGCGACGCCCTGACCAGCGCCGCCCCGCTCTTCCGCTTCATGCAGGAGAACCAGGCCACCGTCCGCGAGCTGTCCATCGGGGAGAACTTCAAGGACCGCGTCCTCGCGATGGTCGAGCTGCTCAAGGACCCGGACGCCCCCCTGACCGACCAGATCCGCTGCTTCACCGCGCTCTTCTCCATGCACGTCGGCATGCACGCCCTCAAGGACCTCGAAGGCGACCCCGAGGAGAAGCGCAAGGCCATCCTCGAAGTCGCCATCGATCTTGTCACGCAGGCCCACGGCGGCGGGCGCTAGCCGGTCGTCAGACCGTCACGCCCTCCGTACGGAGGAACGCCACCGGGTTGACCGCCGAGCCGTAGTTCGCCGTCGTGCGGATCTCGAAGTGCAGGTGCGGGCCGCTGGAGTTGCCGGTGTTGCCGGAGAGTGCGATCCGCTGGTCGGTGGAGATCGTCTGCCCGATGCGGACGTCGATCCGCGACAGGTGCGCGTACTGCGAGTACGTGTGGTCGGCGTGCCGGATCACGATGGCGTTGCCGTACGCCGGGCCGTCGCCGCCGCCGTTCGGGCCGGCCTTGACGACCGTGCCCGCGTGCACGGCCTTGACCGGGGTGCCGACCGGCACCGCGAAGTCCTGGCCGGAGTGCTTGTGCGCCCACATCGAGCCGCCGGTACCGAAGGTGGCGCTGAGCTTGTACGTGTCCACCGGGTCGACCCACGCCACGGCCTTCTTGGCCGCCGCCTTCTCGGCCTGCGCCGCCGCCTTGGCCTGCGCGTCGGCCTGCGCGGCGACGGAAGCGGCCGCACCGGCCAGCCCCGGGGCCCCCTTGTCGGCGGCGACGGCCGTCCCGGCACCCAGCAGCGCCGTCGCTCCCATACCCGCGCCCGCAACGGCGGCGCAGAGGCGGAGGACGGTCGGGCGGGGGGTGCGGGAAGCGGGGCGCTGGGACATGCGGGGACATCCTCCGGATGGACGACAAGGGCAGAGAGCAGAGACAGGCCCGGCACACATGCGGTGCGCCGGGCTGCATCCCTTGGTAACCCGCGCCCCCGTTCAGTCCCAAAACGCCCATCTACTAACGAAAGCCGTATCGATCACCCGCGGAATTTGCTCCGTGCACGGGTCATGGACTGCTATCCGCCCTAGTAGGGGGTCGGGGGCTTGTGCGCCTTGTCACCGTTCGCCCCCCTCCGGCGGGACCTAAGTCCTTCCTTTTCGGGACCAAGGTCCCGTGTCCACGGCTACGCTGGCGCGTCGTGGAACCCGGACTGTTAACCGCCAAAGTCGCGTCCGCCGCCATCACCCCGCTGATCCGGAAGCTCTTCACCGCCGAACCCGCCGGTGCCGGTCTGGCCGACCAACCGGTCCGGATCTCCTCGTACGTCTCCTTCCGAGGCGAGAAGCGCACGCTCGGGCAGGCGGATCTGCGCGCCCTCGCCGCCAAGCTGGTCAGGGCCGCCCTGCGGTCCGGCGAGCGGCCGGTCCCGGCCGACGAGGAGCGGGCCGTGGCCGACGCGCTCGCCCGGACCCTCCACGCCCTGGGCGAGCTCACCCTCAGCGACGCCGAGGCGGTCGCCCTGGGCCACCGGGAGCTCGCCCGCGAGCTGCGCCGCGCGGGCGACCACCCCGAGCGCCACCTCTCCGCCGACGCCACCCACTTCTACGAACGCCTCCTCGACACCGCCTGTCTGCACATCCTGAACTTCTTCACCCAGCGCTCCACCTTCGTGGCCGCGACGCTGGTCGAGCAGAGCCGGAGGCAGAGCGAACTCATCGCCCGTATGGATGAGTTGATCGCGCGCACGCCGCGCCCGGACGCGCAGGACGGGACGTTCGAGGCGCGCTACCTCGCGCATCTGGCGAAGAAGCACGGCAAGGTGACGATCTACGGGATCGACCTCGCCAACTCGCCACGCAAATGGCCGCTGGACACCGCGTATCTGCGGCTGGAGGTGGTGGGGCCGAACGCCGTGCCCTGGCACAAGGGCCCTGTGAACCCCGGGGACGACTTCGCTCCCCGACCCGCCGACCGCGTACTGGCCGACCACGAGCGCGTACTGCTGCGCGGCGAGGCCGGGTCCGGCAAGACCACGCTCGTGCAGTGGCTCGCCCTGTCCGCCGCGCGCGACGACCTCGACCACGGGACCGCGTACCTCTACGACCGGATCCCGTACGTCCTGCCGCTGCGCACCCTGACCCGCCACGGCGCCCGGCTGCCCGCGCCCAAGGACTTCCTGGCCGCCGTCGGCTCCCCGCTCGCGGGCGAGCAGCCGTCCCGCTGGGAGTCCAGGGTCCTGGAGGACGGGCGCGGCCTGCTCCTGGTCGACGGCATCGACGAGATCCCGGACGCCGAGCGCGCCCACACCCGGGCCTGGCTGGGCGAGCTGATCGAGGCCTACCCCGGCAACCGCTGGCTGGTCACCTCGCGCCCCTCGGCGGTCGGCGAGGACTGGCTCGGCGACGAGGGCTTCACCGAGCTCACGCTCTGCCCGATGAGCCCGGCGGACGTGGCCGCGTTCGTCCGGCGCTGGCACACGGCGGCCCGGACCGGCACCGACGACGACGGCGAGCTCACCGCGTACGAGAGCCAGCTCCTGGAGGCCGTGCGCGCCAAACCGGACCTCGGGCGGCTCGCCACCAACCCGCTGATGTGCGGCCTGATCTGCGCCCTCCACCGCGACCGGCGCGGCTTCCTGCCGTACGGCCGCAAGGACCTGTACGACGCGGCACTCTCCATGCTGCTGATCCGCCGCGACCGCGAGCGCGACATGCGGGTGCCCGAGCGCCGCCAGGAGCCGCAGATCCAGCTCCTCCAGCAGCTCGCGTACTGGCTGATCCGCAACGGCCGCACCGAGATGGACCGCGCCCGTGCCGAGACGGTCATCGCGGATCTGCTGCCCTCCGTACCGGAGCTGGCCGAGCTCGGTGACGCGCGGGCCGTCTTCGAGCACTTCCTGCACCGCAGCGGCCTGCTGCGCGAACCCGCCCCCGGCACCGTCGACTTCATCCACCGCACCTTCCAGGACTACCTGGGCGCGCGGGCCGCCGTGGAGGCCGGCGACCTCGGTCTGCTCGTCGCCCACTCCGCCGACGACCAGTGGGAGGACGTCATCCGGATGGCCGTCGCCCACGCGCGCCCGCGCGAGCGCGTGGAGCTGTTCGGGGAGCTCCTGAAGTACGGCGACGCGCACACCGGTACGACCGTGCGCACCCGCGTCCACCTGCTCGCGGCCACCTGCCTGGAGCACGCGCCCGAACTCGCCGCCGAGGTACGGACCGAGGTCGAGCGGCGCACGGCCGCGCTGATCCCGCCGCGCGACCTGGTGGCCGCACGGGCGCTCGCGGCGGCGGGCCCGATGATCCTCGACCTGCTGCCGGGGCCGGAGGAGCTGGACAAGTACACGGCCGAGCTGGTCGTCACCGCCGCCTCCTACGTGGAGTCGGAGCGCGCGATCCCCTTCCTGGCCCGCTTCGGCCGCCACCCGGCACGGCGGGTGAGGGCGCAGCTCGTCTGGTCCTGGGGCCGGTTCGACACCCAGCAGTACGCCGACGAGGTCATCGCCGGGATCGACCCCGAGGACGTCCTCTTCACGGTCACCTCCGACGAGCAGTTGCGCGCCCTGCGCGCACTCGGCACCCGGCCGCAGCTGGAGACGCGCGGCGACGTGTCGGCCGAGGCCCTGCGGGCGTACGCCGCCGAGGCCTCCCTCACCCGGGTGCGGCTGCGCGACAACCCGACGCTGGAGGACCTGTCGTTCCTGGCAGGCCCGCTCACCGACCTGGGTGTACGCGACTGCCCCCGGTTGACGGACCTCTCGGGCCTGCGCGACACGCCGCTCACGGAGTTGTCGCTGAGCGGGATCGGCAACGCGGACCTGAGCCCGCTCGCCTCGCTGCGCCACCTCCGCTCGCTCACCCTGAACGGCGACCGGCTGAAGTGGTCACCGGCCGCGCTCCCGGCGGCGGCCCCGCTGGAGGCGCTCGACGTCACGGGGGTGGCGGCGGCCGGCCTGCGGGGCCTGGCCGCCAGTGCCACGGCCCTGACCGGCCTCTACCTCGGCCCGTGGAGCAGCCCGGAGAGCCCGGAGGAGTGGGCGGAGGTGGCCCGCGTCCCCCGGCTGCGCACCTTGCAGGTGACGGGCACGTCCCTGTCCACCGCCCCCGCCGGGCTCGCCCTGCCGTCCGTGTTCCAGGTCTACCTGACCGACCACGTGCCCCCGGCCGCCCTCACCCGCCTCGCGGACCTCTTCCCGCGCCTGCACGTCCTGAACCTCTGGGCGCGGCAACGGGAGTACGACGTGAGCAGCCTCGCGGCCCCGCCGCCGCTGCTCCAGATCTGTGTCCAGACCGGCCATACGGTGAACGGGGTGGACCGGCTTCCGGAAGGAGTCGCGGTGTTCGTCGGTGGGGTGGAGGTGTCGTGAGCGGCTTCCAGGTTTCCCGTCATGTCGTGGCTGTGTTCGGTGAGATGCAGGGGACGGGGGTGCTGATCGGTGCCCCGGGGCAAGTGCTGACCTGCGCACACCTCGGGCTCGATGGCACTCCGAGTGTCGGGTTTCCATGGGAGAGCGAAAAGAGCCCCTGCCAGGTGGTGTGGCAGGACGCGGAACTCGATGCCGCGCTCCTGTGGTGGGACGGCAGAGTTCCGGGAGGGCCATCCAGCGGTGCTGATCTCGGTGTGGTCGCCTCCGAACGGCCGCTCCCCTACTGCGAGATCGTCGGGTTCCCGGACGTCCAGCGGTACGACGGCAGCTGTCTGGACTTCGACCAGTTCACCGGGACGGTCCTGCCCGTCGTCGGCCGCCTCCGCCGGACGCTGACCTTCGAGTTCGACCGTCCGCCCGCGACCGAGCGCCGCGACGGCAGCTCCCCGCTCGCCGGGCTGTCCGGCGCGCCCGTGTTCGTGGGCGATACGGTGGTCGGCCTGGTCAGGAAGGTGCCCGAGGGACGCGGTCACCGTCGCGTGGAGTGCGTACCCATGGTGGAGCTCGCCGCGAACGTGGGGTTCCGCTCCCGGTGCGTCGGCTTCAACGGCGCCCTGCCCGAGGTCACCGGCGTGTACCCGGACGACGTGGCGTACGAGGAGGAGTACGCCAAGGCCCTGCGCGCCCAGTACCGCCGCACCCGGATCTTCGGGCTCGACGACCTGAACCGGCACGACGCGGAGTGGGACCTCGACACCGCGTACCTGAGCCTGGAGGCGCAGTCGAAGGGGCACGGGGGGCTGGGGATGCCCGACGCCGGGGCGCCCCAGCGCGTCGACGCGCTCCTCGCCTCCCGCCCGCGCGTCCTGCTGCGGGGCGAGGCGGGCGCGGGCAAGACGACCCTGGTGTGGTGGCTGGCCGCGCACGCGGCAGCGGGAACGCTGGGGCCCCAACTGGCCGAGCTGAACGGCCTGGTGCCGTTCGTCGTGCCGCTGCGCACCCTGCGCGCCCAGGGAGGTGCCTACCCGAAACCCAGCGAACTCCCTTACGCAGCACGGCTGGTGGTCGACGACGCGCCGGACGGCTGGGCGGCGCGGGTCCTGAAGACCGGGCGGGCGATGCTCCTCGTGGACGGCCTCGACGAGGTCCCCCAGGACGACCGCGAGGAAGCCCACCGCTGGCTCTCCAGCCTCCTGGAGCGCTATCCGCGGGTGCGATGCGTGGCGACCGTACGCCCGCTCGCGGTGGAGCCGGGGTGGCTGCGGCACGCCGAGTTCGAGGAGCTGCGGCTGCTGCCGATGCGGGACGGGGACATCCAGGCGTTCGTGGCCGCCTGGCACCGGGCGGCCCGGCTCGACAGCGATCCGCAGGAGCCGCTGGACGAGCTGGAGCGGGACCTCGCCCATCAGTTCCGCACCAACGCGACACTGGCCGCCCTCGCCCGTACGCCCCTGCTCTGCGCGGTCATCTGCGCCCTGCACCGCCTGCGCCAGGGCTTCCTGCCGAGGACCCGCTGGGACCTGTACCAATCGGCTCTACGCATGCTCCTGGGCAACCGCGACGAGCGCCGCAAGGTGGGCTCGCCTGAGCGGATCACCCTCACGGTGGAGGAGTCCACGCAGCTCCTCCAGCGGATCGCGGTGTGGCTGGTGCGGGAAGGACAGACGGAGTTCACGGCCGAACAGGCCGGGCTACAGATCCTGCGGGCCCTGCCGGGAATGCCGAACGTACGGGCGCAGGGGCCCCCGGAGTTGATCCTGCGGCACCTGCTGAACCGCAGCGGACTGCTCCAGGAACGCGGCATCGACGTCTACCAGTTCACGCACCGCACCTTCCAGGACTTCCTGGCGGCGAAGGAGCTGGTGGAGGACGACCACATCAAGGAACTCGTCCGGCATGCGGGCAACGAACAGTGGCAGGACGTCATTCTGCTGGCGGCGGGGCATTGCGGGCGGGGTCAACTGCCGGTTCTGGTCAATGGGTTGCTGAAGGTGAAGGGAATCCAAGCGCACGAAGCCCATGTCCTGGCCGCGCTCTGCGCCCAGCACGCGGCGTGGCTCGATGAGCAGACCAGTGAACGGGTGAAACGAAGCATCGCGGCGCTACTGCCGCCGAATGCACGCACGATCACTTCGCTGGCCCGTCTCGGCCCGGATCTGCTCCCGCAGTTGCCCATGCCGGGTGACATGGAGGGCGACACATACAGGGCGGGCCCTGTCGTCGCGCTGATCAACATGATCGGCGGGGTCGAGGCCATTCCCTACGCGCGAGCCTGGGCCTCTCACAGCGACTCGGCGAAGTACGAGTTCGCGAAGGCATGGGATCGCTACCCTATCGCCGCATACGCGCGCGAGGTGCTGTCACAGATCCGATGGGCAGGTACCCCGTTGGGCATCACATCGAAGGACCAGCTGGAAGAGCTTCGCCGTCTCCCCACCGTCCAGGATGTGTTCATCATCGGGGACTTCACCACCGAGGAACTGACCGGCTCCCTGAGCAACCTGGCCCTGCGCTCCGTAACATTGCCGTTCAACGCCGCCGTGTCCAGCCTTTCCTTCCTCCTCGGTGTCCAGGGACTTCACCAACTGTCCGTTGGCGACTGCCCCGGCCTCGAAGACTTCTCCGCTCTTACGGGACTGACCACCCTCGATTCCCTCAGTCTCGAAAGGGTGGAAACCGGCGGCCTGGCAGTGGTGCCTGCGCATACCGGGGTGACACAGTTGCACGTGGAACGGATACGGGATCCCAGCGTGCTGGAAGCCTGGCAGGGGCTCTCCCACTTCTCGGTGTATCAGTCAGGGGACACGGCCGCTCTCCTCGCCCAGGTGGCGAGAATGCCGAGGCTCACTTCCATGGAGCTCCAGGTCCGCATGTTCCGGGAAATCCTCAGCGGCCCGCCGTGCCCGCAGATCCGCGAAGTCCGCCTGAACGGGATGGATGACGTCGGCGATTGCCGACTCCTGAGCCGCCTGTTCCCCTCGCTGGAGAGGCTGAGTCTCATTCTCCTCACCAGACAGCAGCTGAGCCGTGAGGAGCGCAAAGAACTCCGCACGCTCTCCGGAGTGGCCGTCACCGTGAACGGCCGCCCCCTCTGACCGTACCTACGAAAAAGGGGCTGCCCCGACCCGTACGGACGACAACGCGTCCGTACAGCCGGGGCAGCCCCTCGAAGCGAGCCCGCGGAGGCTACGCCTCCTTGCTCAGGTTCGGGCCGGCGCCGCCTGCCGCCTGCTCGATCGGCGGGACGTCCGGCAGAGCCGACTTCTCCTCGCCGCGGAAGGTGAACTTCTTCGCCTCGCCGTCGCCCTCGGTGTCGACGACCACGATGTGGCCGGGGCGCAGCTCGCCGAAGAGGATCTTCTCCGAGAGGATGTCCTCGATCTCGCGCTGGATGGTGCGGCGCAGCGGGCGCGCACCCATGATCGGGTCGTAGCCCTTCTTCGCCAGGAGCGACTTCGCGTCCGCGCTGAGCTCGATGCCCATGTCGCGGTCCTTCAGGCGCTCGTCCACCTTGGCGATCATGAGGTCGACGATCTGGATGATGTCTTCCTCGGTGAGCTGGTGGAAGACCACCGTGTCGTCGACACGGTTCAGGAACTCGGGGCGGAAGTGCTGCTTCAGCTCCTCGTTGACCTTGGCCTTCATCCGCTCGTAGCCGGTCTTCACATCGCCCTGGGCGGCGAAGCCCAGGTTGAAGCCCTTGGAGATGTCCCGGGTGCCGAGGTTCGTGGTCATGATGATGACCGTGTTCTTGAAGTCGACGACCCGGCCCTGGGAGTCGGTCAGGCGACCGTCCTCCAGGATCTGGAGCAGGGAATTGAAGATGTCCGGGTGGGCCTTTTCGACCTCGTCGAAGAGGACGACGGAGAAGGGCTTGCGACGGACCTTCTCGGTCAGCTGGCCGCCCTCTTCGTAACCCACGTATCCGGGCGGGGAACCGAAGAGGCGCGAGACCGTGTGCTTCTCGCTGAACTCCGACATGTCGAGGGAGATCAGCGCGTCCTCGTCGCCGAAGAGGAATTCGGCGAGCGTCTTGGAGAGCTCGGTCTTACCGACGCCGGACGGGCCGGCGAAGATGAACGAGCCACCGGGGCGCTTCGGGTCCTTCAGACCCGCACGGGTGCGCCGGATCGCCTGGGAGAGCGCCTTGATGGCGTCCTTCTGGCCGATGACGCGCTTGTGGAGCTCGTCCTCCATGCGCAGCAGGCGGGAGGACTCCTCCTCGGTGAGCTTGAAGACGGGAATGCCGGTCGCGGTCGCGAGGACCTCGGCGATGAGCTCGCCGTCGACCTCGGCGACGACGTCCATGTCGCCGGCCTTCCACTCCTTCTCGCGCTTGGCCTTCGCGGCGAGCAGCTGCTTCTCCTTGTCGCGGAGAGAGGCCGCCTTCTCGAAGTCCTGGGAGTCGATGGCCGACTCCTTGTCGCGGCGCACGCCCGCGATCTTCTCGTCGAACTCGCGGAGGTCCGGCGGCGCGGTCATCCGGCGGATGCGCATCCGGGAACCGGCCTCGTCGATCAGGTCGATCGCCTTGTCCGGCAGGAAGCGGTCCGAGATGTACCGGTCGGCCAGCGTCGCGGCCTGGACCAGCGCCTCGTCCGTGATGGACACGCGGTGGTGGGCCTCGTACCGGTCGCGCAGCCCCTTGAGGATCTCGATGGTGTGCGGCAGCGACGGCTCGGCGACCTGGATGGGCTGGAAACGGCGCTCAAGAGCGGCGTCCTTCTCCAGGTGCTTGCGGTACTCGTCGAGCGTGGTGGCGCCGATGGTCTGGAGCTCACCGCGGGCCAGCATCGGCTTCAGGATCGAGGCCGCGTCGATGGCGCCCTCGGCGGCACCCGCACCCACGAGCGTGTGCAGCTCGTCGATGAACAGGATGATGTCGCCGCGGGTGCGGATCTCCTTGAGGACCTTCTTCAGGCGCTCCTCGAAGTCACCGCGGTAGCGGGAGCCGGCGACCAGCGCGCCCAGGTCCAGGGTGTAGAGGTGCTTGTCCTTGAGGGTCTCGGGCACCTCGCCCTTGACGATGGCCTGCGCCAGGCCCTCGACGACGGCGGTCTTGCCGACGCCGGGCTCGCCGATGAGCACCGGGTTGTTCTTGGTACGGCGGGACAGCACCTGCATGACCCGCTCGATCTCCTTCTCGCGCCCGATGACCGGGTCGAGCTTGGACTCACGAGCGGCCTGGGTGAGGTTCCGGCCGAACTGGTCGAGGACGAGGGAGGTCGAAGGCGTGCCCTCGGCCGGGCCGCCCGCGGTGGCGGCTTCCTTGCCCTGGTAGCCGGAGAGCAGCTGGATGACCTGCTGCCGGACCCGGTTGAGATCGGCGCCCAGCTTCACGAGGACCTGGGCGGCGACGCCCTCGCCCTCGCGGATCAGGCCGAGCAGGATGTGCTCGGTGCCGATGTAGTTGTGGCCGAGCTGGAGGGCCTCGCGGAGCGACAGCTCCAGGACCTTCTTGGCACGCGGTGTGAAGGGGATGTGACCGGACGGGGCCTGCTGGCCCTGACCGATGATCTCCTCCACCTGCTGACGGACCGCCTCAAGAGAAATCCCGAGGCTCTCCAGGGCCTTAGCGGCGACACCCTCACCCTCGTGGATCAGGCCCAGGAGAATGTGCTCGGTGCCGATGTAGTTGTGGTTGAGCATCCGGGCTTCTTCCTGAGCCAGGACGACAACCCGCCGCGCGCGGTCGGTGAACCTCTCGAACATCGTTAATCGCTCCTCAGAGCGGTCGGGCAGTAAGGGGTCGGTCCCCTCCCTGTCCTTCCGCATGCTAGTCCCGTGGGACGGGACAGCTCATTCCAACTGCCGACATCCGACCCGATCACCCCCGCCCAGGCGGGGAAACTTGCTGCCGAACTGTCGACAACTGCTCCAACTCGATGGTGCGAGACGATGTTCCCGCAGGCCAGGCAGATACCCCTGTCTCCAGTACGCCGATGGCGAACGCGAGACGGCCCGGCGAGCTTCTCGCCCCTCCCCACTAGGAATGTCTTACCCGTAAGCACTGACAGTCCATGCGGCGCGCCCTGGTTCCCTCAGCTACGGGCGAACACACTTGCGCCGCCGAATGCTTCCGAGCGCCCCCGATGAGCCTACGGAACGCATCCGTCCGGAAACTCTGCGTAACTCCGGGACGTTTCAGGAGTTGCTCCGTTCATGGCCCTCACCGTGCCCTCCCCCGCGCCCCGCTCGGCCGGCCGCTCGTCCAGTGGTACGAGCGGGAGCTCGGCTGGGCCGTGGAGGCGGGGCCGCCGGTGCGGCTCCTGACGGGGCTGCGCTTCGACGTGCTCGACCTCCCGGCGCCCGCGGGTGCCGCCCTGCTCGGGCGGTACGGGAGCACGGGCCCTGTCGCCCTCGTGGGGCGCCGGATGCGGTTCCTGGTGGCCGCGGGCAGCGCGGAGGAGCTGCCGGGGCTGCTCGACTGGCTGGAGTGGGGCGGCGTCGGCCTGGACCTGACGGCCGTCGGCGCCGACGGCCGGATCACCGCTCCCCTGCCGCCCGGCTGGAGCGTGCCGCCCGGCCGGGACGGCTCGCGGGAGACCGCCGTGTGGCTGCGGCCTCCCGAGCCGGGGTGCGAGGTAGAAGCAACCCTTCCGGCTTTCGCCGGATTCGCCGGTCCCAAGGGCTGCGGGGGCGGTGGGGGCACCCCCGACCTCGTCCGGCTGGTGGACGCGGCGGCGACGGAATGCCACCGGGCCCGCCTGTTCCCCACGAAATCGGTAACCGGCTCCGCGCTTGCCCCGGAGAGGGGCGGCGCGAAGAGGTCGGGTAAGGCGGGAACTCAGCCGTTCGCCTTCTCGTAGGCCTCGCGGATATCGGCCGGGACGCGTCCGCGGTCGTTCACGTTGTAGCCCTGCTCCTTGGCCCACTTGCGGATCTGGGCGGTGTCCTGGCTGCCCGTCGCAGCGCCACGGGCCTTGCCCCGGCCGCCGGCCGCGCGGCCACCGGTGCGCCGACCGCTCTTGGTGTACGGGTCGAGCAGACCCCGCAGCTTGTCCGCGTTGGCGGTGGTGAGGTCGATCTCGTAGGTCTTGCCGTCGAGAGCGAACGTCACGGTCTCGTCCGCCTCGCCGCCGTCGAGGTCATCGACAAGAAGGACCTGAACCTTCTGTGCCACCGGATTTCCTTTCATCGAAAATGCAGTACGCGGAAAGGAAACCGCTTTTGCCTGGAAAACACAAACCCCCGGCAGAGGTTCAGGGACCTTGCGCAGCGGGAAACGTACGCGATTCGGACATAGGGCTCTGCCGGTTCCGCCGGGTTCCCGCGATCACAGGTGCAGAAGCATCCGGCTGTTGCCCAAGGTGTTCGGCTTCACTCGTTCGAGACCCAGGAACTCGGCGACACCCTCGTCATACGAGCGCAGCAGCTCGCTGTAGACATCCGTGTCGACCGGAGTCTCCCCGATCTCGGTGAAGCCGTGCTTCGCGAAGAAGTCCACTTCGAAGGTGAGACAGAAAACCCTGCGCACACCGAGCCAGCGGGCGGTGCCGAGCAGCTTGTCGAGCACCAGATGCCCCACTCCGGCGCCCTTGAACTCGCTGTCCACCGCGAGAGTACGCACTTCGGCGAGGTCTTCCCACATCACGTGCAGCGCGCCGCAGCCGACCACCCGGGCATCACTGTCGCGTTCCGCTACCCAGAACTCCTGGATGTCCTCGTAAAGCGTCACGGTCGCTTTGTCGAGCAGGATCCCCGCGCCGACGTACGCGTCGAGAAGGCGGCGGACCGCCGGGACATCGCTGGTCCTGGCCCGGCGGACGGTGACGGCATTTGCGGGGGCATAAGACATGAGCGGACGCTATCGCCCCGCGTCGCCGGCAGTCCCATCGGGTTCTGCGGGTTGTGCGCGCTGTTCCGGATCGGCCGGATCCGGGTTGTCCTCGGGCGGTCCCACCATCCGTACGGCATCGCGCAGGGACTCGCGCTGCTCGGGTGACATCATGCCGAAGAAGGCGACCAGTGCGGCGGCGGGGTTGTCACTCTGCGACCACGCTTCGTTCATCAGTGCGGCCGCGTAGGCGGCACGGGTGGAGACCGCGGTATATCGATAGGCACGTCCGTCGACTTCCCGGCGTACCCAGCCCTTCTGATGGAGATTGTCCATTACGGTCATCACGGTCGTGTACGCGATGGACCGTTCCTGCTGAAGGTCTTCCAGGACTTCCCGGACGGTGACCGGACGGTTCCACTGCCAGACGCGCGTCATGACGGCGTCTTCCAGCTCTCCCAATTGGCGAGGCACATCTGCACCATAGTGGGAGATGTCCTGAATGGCTGGTTATTTACGGTGGTGAACAGCAAAAAGAGCGCGCGCCCCTGATATGGGTCGCGCGCCCTTGACGCGTGAACGCGCCGTGCGGCCGGGAGGGGCCGCGGGTTCTGCCTCCGGTCAGGCCTGGCCGGTGGTCGGCCGCTGCTGGGCGGCCTCGGCACGGGCGAGCGCGGCGTCCACGGCCGCGTCCTCCTTGCCCTTGTTGGGGCCGCCCTGGCTCTTGACGATCGTCACGATGAGCCCGATGAAGAAGACGGCCATCACCACGGGGGGAACGAGCGCGGAAACGTAGTCCATGCCGACCAGGGTAGCTACCCGGCGGCGCGGGCGGCGGGCGGGGGCAGGGGCTTGCGGCGCGGCGGGAACACCTCACCGGGGGTGGGGATGGGCCGGTCCGGGCGGGGCGCCTTGGGCTGCGGCCGGGCGGGGGCGGGCTCGGACTTGGGCTGGGTCCGTGGCTTCGGGTCCTGCGCGGCGGCGCGGCCGCCCGGCAGGGCGAGGAGCCGGGTGCGCGGGCCGGGGGTCACGGCGGCGAGCCGCGCCCGTACGGAGTTCTCGGCCAGGCGCCGGCACCGTTCGAGCAGGGCGGCGGCCACCGGGAGCGCGCGCAGCCCGCGCAGCGCGGCCAGGTCGTCCGGGGTCGGGTCGTAACCGGCCGCCAGGGCGTCCTGGAGCAGCTCCAGATAGCCCGGGGCGGAGCCGGGCAGAGCGGTGCGGTAGCGGGCGAGATCGGCCAGCAGGAAGGCGCGCAGCCGGTTCGCCTCGCGGACGGCCTCGTCCACGGAGCCGGCTAGCCGTAGGCAGTCGTGGACGTCCGCGTCCGCGAGGGGGGCAGGGTGGAGGGCGACGGCGAGAGCACGTCTGAGCACACGCAGCTCGTCTGCGCTGAACGCCATTCCGCCGCGGGATCCGTAGGGCGTGGGCATGACCCGACAATACGCCGTAAAGGGACAAAATCCGTTTAATGGGACGCCCCGGCGAGTTGAATTCCCCTCCCCGCCCTTCCCTGAAGCCCTGGGCGGGCGGCCGGGTGGCGGGTCGGGGCGGGCTGCCGGGGGCTTCGCCCCCGGACCCCCTCGTTTTGTCTGCGGGCCGTCCCCAACTGGTCGCGCAGTTCCCCGCGCCCCTGAGATGCGCCCCTGAGGGGCGCCCAGGGGATTGCCGCGGAGCGGCATTTCCAGGGGCGCGGGGAACTGCGCGAGCAGCCCGCCACCGAGCCGCAGACGAACGGGGCAGCGGGGCGGGGGCCCAGCTACATGCGGGAGATGTTGCGTTCGTACACCAGGCGCAAGCCGATCAGCGTCAGCCACGGCTCGTGTTCGTCGATCACGTGGGCCTCGCCCAGGACCATCGGGGCCAGGCCGCCCGTGGCGATCACCGTGACGTCGGCCGGGTCGCCCCCGGGGCCCACCAGCTCGCGGGCCATCCGGGTCACGACCCCGTCGACCTGCCCGGCGAACCCGTACACGATCCCCGCCTGCATCGCCTCGACCGTGTTCTTGCCGATCACCGCCCGCGGCCGGGCCAGTTCGATCTTGCGGAGCTGGGCGCCCTTGACGCCGAGCGCCTCGACCGAGATCTCGATGCCGGGGGCGATCACCCCGCCCGCGTACTCGCCGCGCGCGCTCACCGCGTCGAACGTCGTCGCCGTGCCGAAGTCGACGACGATCGCCGGGCCCCCGTACAGCTCGACCGCCGCGACCGCGTTGATGATGCGGTCCGCGCCGACCTCCTTGGGGTTGTCCATCAGGATCGGGACGCCGGTCTTGATGCCGGGCTCGACCAGGACCGCGGGGACGTCGCCGTAGTAGCGGCGCGTCACCTCGCGCAGCTCGTGCAGCACCGACGGCACCGTCGAGCAGATCGCGATGCCCTCGATGTTGTCGCCCAGCTCGGCGCCGAGCAGCGGGTGCATGCCCATCAGACCGTTGAGCAGGACCGCCATCTCGTCCGCGGTGCGGCGCGGGTCGGTGGAGATGCGCCAGTGCTCGACGACCTCCTCGCCGTCGAACAGGCCGAGGACCGTGTGCGTGTTGCCTACGTCGATCGTCAGCAGCATCGGTTACGCCGCCTCGCGCAGATCGAGCCCGATGTCGAGGATCGGCGAGGAGTGGGTGAGCGCGCCGACCGCCAGGTAGTCGACGCCCGTGGCCGCGTACGCCGCCGCGTTCTCCAGGGTGAGGCGGCCGGAGGACTCCAGGAAGGCGCGCCCGGCGACGAGTTCGACGGCCTTCGCCGTCTGCTCCGGCGTGAAGTTGTCCAGCAGGATCAGGTCCGCGCCCGCCTCCAGGACCTCGGTGACCTGGTCGAGCGTGTCGACCTCGACCTCGATCGCCACCTCCGGGAACATCTCCCGTACGGCCTTGAAGGCCTCGGCGACGCCGCCCGCGGCCACCACGTGGTTGTCCTTGACCAGCGCCGCGTCGGAGAGCGACATGCGGTGGTTGACACCGCCGCCGCAGCGCACCGCGTACTTCTCCAGGGCGCGCAGCCCCGGCGTCGTCTTGCGGGTGTCGCGCACCTTCGCGTTCGTGCCCTCCAGGGCGTCCGCCCACGCGCGCGTGGCCGTCGCGATGCCGGACAGGCGGCACAGCAGGTTGAGCGCGCTGCGCTCGGCGGTGAGCAGGTCGCGGGTGCGCGTGGTGACGCTCAGCAGCTTCTGGCCCGCCTCGACGCGGTCGCCGTCGGCGACGTGCCGCTCGACCTCGAACTCCTCGGTGCACACGATCGACAGGATCGCCTCGGCGACCCGCAGGCCCGCGACCGTACCGGCCTCGCGGGCGGTGAAGTCGCCGGTGGCGACGGCGTCCTCGGGGACGGTCGCCGCGGTCGTCACGTCCACGCCGCCGTCGAGGTCCTCCTCGATGGCGACGTGCGCGATGTCCTCGACCTGGACGGGGTCCAGGCCCGACTCGGCGAGCAGCGCGGCCAGCGTGGGGTCGAGGCCGCACTCGTACACGTCCTCGTCGCCGCAGCCGCAGTCGTCGCCGCAGCCGCCTCCGCTCGCGGGGACGCCGATCTGGATCAGCGGTACGTCCACCGGCTCGGGACGGTGTTCGTCGGGGGTGCTCACGGTTACGGCTCCCTGGGGGCGTCGGCGACTGTCGGGGGAAGTCTGCGGAATCGGTACGGCGGACGTCGAGCGTACGGTCCGGCGTCACCCGTACGACGAGGTGGCGGTGCCAGTCCTGGTCGTCGCGGTCGGGCCGGTCCTCGCGCCAGTGGCAGCCGCGGGTCTCCTCGCGGGCGGCCGCGGCGGCGACCAGTACGCGCGCGACGAGCAGCAGGTTGGTGGTCTCCCACGCGTCCACGCCGGGCTCGGCGGCCTTGCGCTCGTCGGCCCCGTCGGCGTCGGCCCGGATCGCCTCCAGGCGGGCGGCGGCCTCGGCGAGGCTGTCGGCGGAGCGCAGCACGCCCGCGCCGTTGGTCATGATCCGCTGGATCTGGATGCGGGCCTCGGGGGCGAGCAGCGGGCAGGTGGGCGCGGATTCGGGGACCTCCCCGGGGGCGCTGTCCACGCGCGCGTGGCCGCCCGCCGCGATGTCCGCCGCGATGCGCTCGGCGAAGACCAGGCCCTCCAGGAGGGAGTTGGAGGCGAGCCGGTTGGCGCCGTGGACGCCGGTGCAGGCGACCTCGCCGCACGCGTACAGCCCCGGGACCGTGGTGCGGCCGTGCAGGTCGGTGCGCACGCCGCCGGAGGCGTAGTGGGCGGCCGGGGCGACCGGGATCGGCTCGGTGACCGGGTCGATGCCGTGGGCGCGGCAGGCGGCCAGGATGGTGGGGAAGCGCTGTTCCCACATCTCGGCGCCGAAGTGCCGCGCGTCCAGGTACATGTTCTCGGTGCCCCGCAGCTGCATCTGGCGGGTGATCGCCTTGGCGACGATGTCGCGCGGCGCCAGCTCGGCAAGCTCGTGCTGCCCGAGCATGAAGCGCGTCCCGGAGGCGTCGACGAGATGGGCGCCCTCTCCCCGTACCGCCTCGGAGACCAGCGGCTGCTGGCCCTCGGAGTCGGCGCCGAGGAACAGCACGGTGGGGTGGAACTGGACGAACTCCAGGTCGGAGATCTCGGCGCCGGCCCGCAGCGCCAGGGCGACGCCGTCGCCGGTGGAGACCGGCGGATTGGTGGTGGCCGAGAAGACCTGGCCCATGCCGCCGGTGGCGAGCACCACGGCGGGGGCGTGGACGGCCCCCACGCCGTCGTGCTGGCCCTCGCCCATGACGTGCAGGGTGATGCCCGCCGTACGCCCGTCGTCGTCCCTCAGCAGGTCCAGTACGAGCGCGTTCTCGATGGTCCGTACGGCCTGCTCGCGGACCGCCTCGACCAGTGCGCGGGAGATCTCGGCGCCGGTGGCGTCGCCGCCCGCGTGGGCGATGCGGCGGCGGTGGTGGCCGCCCTCGCGGGTCAGCGAGATGGCGCCGGAGTCGTCGGTGTCGAAGTGGGCGCCGGTGGCGATCAGCCGCCGCACCGCGTCCGGGCCCTCGGTGACCAGCAGGCGCACCGCGTTCTCGTCACACAGGCCCGCGCCCGCCACCAGCGTGTCGTCCAGGTGCTGTGCGGGGGTGTCGCCCTCGCCGAGGGCCGCCGCGATGCCGCCCTGCGCCCAGCGCGTCGAGCCGTCGTCGAGCCGCGCCTTGGTCACCACCACGGTGGTGAGCCCGGCGGCGGTGCAGCGCAGGGCCGCGGTCAGGCCCGCCACGCCCGAGCCGACGACCACGACGTCCGCGTCGATGGCCCAGCCCGGGGCGGGCGCGTCCAGTCGTATGCCGGTCCTGGCCGGACCGTCCGTCGTCCTGGTCATGCGGGGGCTCCGAAGTTCAGCGGGATGTTGTCGATCAGGCGGGTGGTGCCGACGCGCGCGGCGACCGCGAGGACCGCCTCACCGGCGAAGCCGTCCCCGGCCTCGTCGAACGTCGCCGGGTCGACCAGCGCCAGGTAGTCCAGGGCCAGCGGCGGCTCCGCCTTGGCGGCCTCGTCCAGGACGCTCTGGGCGGCGGCGCGCACGACCGCGGGGGACGGGCCGGCCGCCTCCACCGCGTACGCGTCGGCGGCCGCGCGGGCCTCGCCGATCCGGGACAGCGCCAGGGCACGCCCGGAGGAGGCGTGGGTGGCCGCGGCGCGCGCGTGGAGCGCGTGCTCGGCGGTCAGCCGGTCGCGGGCCGCGAACAGCGCCCGCGACAGCGCGAGCGCGGTGGTGCGGTCGGCGGGCGAGAGGTAGCGGTTGCGGCTGGAGAGGGCGAGCCCGTCGGCCTCGCGGACCGTGGGCACGCCGACGATCTCCACGGGGAAGTTGAGGTCGCGCGCCATGCGCCGGATCAGGGCGAGCTGCTGGGCGTCCTTCTGCCCGAACAGCGCGAGGTCGGGGGCGGTGAGGTGGAGCAGCTTGGCGACGACGGTGAGCATGCCGTCGAAGTGGCCGGGGCGGGACGCGCCTTCGAGGCGCTCGCCCATCGGGCCCGCGGTGATGCGCACCTGCGGCTCGCCGCCGGGGTAGACCTCGTCCACGGAGGGCGCGAACACGGCGTCGGCGCCCGCCTGTCCGGCCAGCTCGACGTCGGCGTCCAGGGTGCGCGGATAGCGGTCGAGGTCCTCGCCCGCGCCGAACTGCAGCGGGTTCACGAAGACCGTGACGACGACCTGGCCGCCGGGGCCGACGCTCTCGCGCGCGGTGCGCACCAAGGTGGCGTGCCCCTCGTGCAGGGCGCCCATCGTCATGACGACGGCGCGGCGGCCGGTGCGCTCCAGGGCGGCCAGCTCCGCGGCGGTGCGGACCAGAAGGGTCATCGGTTCTCTCCGTCCGCGAGCACGCCCAGCAGGTCCTCGGCGAGCTCGGGCTTCAGCAGGCCGTGGGCGAGCGCCCGGTCGGCGGTCGTACGGGCCATGGCGAGGTATCCGGCGACGGTGCCGGGGGCGTGCTTGCGCAGCTCGGCGACGTGCGCCGCGACCGTGCCCGCGTCACCGCGCGCGACGGGGCCGGTCAGGGCCGCGTCGCCGGAGCGCAGCGCGTTGTCGAGGGCCGCGCCCAGGAGCGGGCCGAGCATCCGGTCGGGGGCTGCGACGCCCGCGAGGCGCAGCAGCTCCATGGACTGGGCCACCAGGGTGACCAGGTGGTTCGCGCCGAGGGCGAGGGCCGCGTGGTAGAGCGGCCGGTTCTGCTCCTCGATCCACTCGGGCTCGCCGCCCATCTCGATGACCAGGGCCTCCGCGGCGAGCCGCAGCTCCTCGGGCGCGGTGACGCCGAACGAGCATCCGGCCAGGCGCTGGACGTCGACGGCGGTCCCGGTGAACGTCATCGCGGGGTGCAGGGCCAGCGGCAGCGCCCCCGCGCGCGTGGCGGGCGCGAGCACGTCCGTCCCGTACCGCCCGGAGGTGTGCACGAGCAGTTGGCCCGGGCGGATCGCGCCGGTCTCGGCGAGGCCCTCCACCAGGCCCGGCAGGGCGTCGTCGGGGACGGTGAGCAGCACCAGGTCGGCGGCGGCCAGCACCTCGGCGGGCGGCACCAGGGGCACGTCCGGCAGCAGGGCGGCGGCGCGGCGCACGGAGGCGTCCGACACGCCGGAGACCGCCACCGGGCGGTGCCCGGCGAGCTTCAGCGCGGCGGCGAGGGCGGGGCCGACCCGGCCGGCGCCGACGACTCCGACGGTCAGGCGGGCTGGGCGGGTTTCTGGTTGTGCGTTCACGCGGCGGGGCCTTCCGTTCCAGTCCGCGGGGGGTACCGGACGATTTCCCCGTCATGCTACGCCCAGGTTTCGACAGACCTCCGTGGCTGTCCACAGGCTGTGGGCGATGATCTGATCATGACGAACGAGGCGGGCGAGAACGACCGGTCCGAGCAGGACCAGCGCGTACGCAGGCTGGCGGCCTGGCGCAACGCGGAGCGGACCCTGTGGCGGGCGCCGGGCGACATGGACATGGGCGAGCGGCTGACGGCGCTGGCGGCCGAGGCGCACACGGTCTACGACATGGCCGAGTCCCCGGACTTCTACGGCGACGGGCCGGTCGCCGAGCTGGAGCGGCGCACCGCCGACCTGCTGGGCTTCCCGGCGGCCGCCTACTTCCCGACCGGCACCATGGCCCAGCAGGTCGCCCTGCGCTGCTGGGCCGGGCGCACCGGCGACAGCACGGTGGCGCTGCACCCGCTGGCCCACCCCGAGGTGCACGAGCGGGGCGCCTTCGGCGCGGTGAGCGGGCTGCGCACGGTCCACCCGACGACCGCGCCCCGGCTGCCCACGGCCGAGGAGGTACGGGACTTCGAGGAGCCGTTCGGCGCGCTGATGCTGGAACTGCCGCTGCGCGACGCCGGGTTCACCCTGCCCACCTGGGACGAGCTGACCGCCGTGGTGGAGGCGGCCCGGGAGCGGGACGCGGTGGTGCACTTCGACGGCGCGCGGCTGTGGGAGTGCGCCGTGCACTTCGACCGGCCGCTCCAGGAGATCGCGCGGCTCGCGGACAGCGTCTACGTGTCGTACTACAAGACGCTGGAGGGCATGTCGGGCGCGGCGCTGGCCGGCCCCGAATCCCTGATCGAGGAGGCCCGGACCTGGCGCCACCGCTACGGGGGCCAGCTCTTCCAGCAGTATCCGGCGGCCCTGTCCGCGCTGGTCGGGCTCGACCGGGTGCTGCCCGAGCTGCCGTCGTACGTCGCCCACGCGCGCGTGGTGGCCGGGGCGCTGGCGGAGGGGTTCACCAAGGCGGGCGTGGCGTGGTTCCGGGTCAACCCGGAGGTCCCGCACACCCACCAGTTCCACGTGTGGCTGCCCTACGACGCGGACGCCCTGACGGAGGCCGCGGTCGGCCAGGCCGAGGAGACCGGCGTGGCCCTCTTCCGCCGCTGGTTCCCGGCGCCCGCGGGCCCGCCCGGGCTCTCGTACACCGAGATGACGGTGGCGGGGCCGGGCCTGCGGTGGTCGGCGGAGGACCTACGGGACGCGGTGGCGGAGTTCGTACGGAGGCTGGGCTAGGGCCTGTCGCCGGCCACGGAGACCGGCCCAGAGCTGTCCGCCGGTCCGCCTGTCCGCCGGGTCAGCGGCAGGCCGGAGGCCGGTGGCGGAGCGGGGCGAGGAGGCGGGTCAGGGCGGCGCGCAGCCGGCCCTCCGCGAGACGGCCGGAGAGGACCGCTTCGAAGCGGCGGTAGTCACGCAGTTCGCGCAGGGTGCGCACGTCGTGCGTGCCCGGCAGCGGGGGCGGCGGCTCCTGGAGGCGGGCCGCGCGGTAGGTGTCGAGCATGTGCTGCTGGATGGCGTCCATGCATCCAGGCTGCGCCGGTCTCGGCCGTCCGTCGCGCCGATTGACCAGGGGCGTCAAATGACGGGGGCGCTGTCAGTGGGGCGGTGCACCATGGGCGCATGAGCGTGTGCATCGACATCACGGGACTGCCGCGGGAGCGGATCGCCTTCGGGCCCTCTCCGCTGGCCGAGCTGGGCGCCGCCCTGCACGCGCTCTCCGAGCCCGCGCACCACGCCCGGCTGCACGGCTGGACCATCACCACGGCGGCCGGGCTCAAGCCGGAGCTGGCCGACCGGCTGCACGAGGCGGACTTCCTGTGGCGGTCCACCCGCTCGGACATCCTGCTGCCGCCGCGCCCCGCGAGACGCTGGCCGAGGAGCTGGACGACCTCGACCGGATGGACGACGAGAAGTACGTGGCGGCGGCGCTGGAGATCTCCTGCGCGAGCCTCTACAACGCGGGGGCGCCGTCCCCGCTGGTCGACGCGCGGATGCGGGACCGCGCCCTGGACCTGGCCGCCGCGCGCGGCCCCCGCCAGGCCGCCTTCGTGAAGCGGATGCTGCTGGACCCGCCGGGGGCGCGCGCGTGGATACGCAGGCTGTTCGAGGACTGCGACGCCGCGTTCTTCGGGGAGACCTGGCAGCGCGTCCGGGTCCAGCTGGCCGCCGACGCCCGGCACAAGACGGAGCTCCTGAAGCGCAAGGGCCTGGCGGAGGCGGTCGCGGCGGTGTCCCCCGCGGTCGCCCTGGAACAGGACGAACGGGGCAGCCGCGTCGTCGTGGACAAGCTGACCCACGGGCGTACGAGCGCGGCGGGCACGGGGCTGACGTTCATCCCCACCGCGTTCGGCTGGCCGCACCTGTTCGCGCTGCACGCGCCGGGGTGGCAGCCGGTGGTCCAGTACCCGGTCCCTACGGGCGAGTTGGGGGGCGCGGCGCCGGTCGACGTGGTGAAGGCACGGCTGGAGGCGGTCGCGCACCCTATGCGGATGCGGTTGTGCCGGAGTCTGGCGCGGGGGGCGTATACGACGAGCGAGTTGGCCGACGCGTACGGGATTTCCGCGCCGGAGGTGTCTCGGCATCTTTCTGTGCTGAAGAAGGCGGGGCTGCTTACGACGCAGCGGCGGGGGCGGTATGTGCTGCATCAGTTGGATGTGGCGGTGGTGGCTCGGCTGGGGAGCGACTTTTTGGAGGGAGTGCTTCGCTGAGGACGGGTGGGGTTGTCGTTCGTCTGCGGGCCGGTGGTGGGCTGGTCGCGCAGTTCCCCGCGCCCCTTAAATGCCGCTGCGCGGCACCCCCGTGGGCGCCCCGCAGGGGTGCATCCAGGGGCGCGGGGAACTGCGCGAGCAACCCACCACCGGCCCGCAGACAAACACGGCCCACCCGTCAGCCAGTAACCCGCAGCAGCAGCTTCCCCGTAGACGTGCGGCCCTCCATCAGGCGGTGGGCCGCGGCCGCGTCCTCCAAGGGGAACTCAGCCGTGACGGGCAGCTCCACCCGTCCGTCCGCCGCGAACGCGAACGCCCGGGCCGCCAACTCCCGCAGTGCGTCCGGGGCGCCGGACGCCAGGCCCAGGATGGAGAAGCCTGCCACCGAGCGTGCCCCCGGGTAGAGCTCGGGCTGGCCGACCTGCCAGGGGGTCTCGCCGCCCGCGTTCCCGTACGAGATCAGGCGGCCGAACAGGGCCAGCGCGTCCAGCCCCTGACGCAGTGTCTCGCCGCCGACCGGGTCCAGGACCAGGTCCACGCCCCGGCCGCCGGTCGCCCGGCGTACGTCCTGGGCGAAGGAGGCGGTGAGGAACGCGTCGTCGTACCCGTGCTCGCGCGCGTACGCGGCCTTGGCCTCGCTGGACACCACGCCGTAGACCGCGCCCGCGCCCGCGAGCCGGGCGAGCTGGCCGACGACCGTGCCGACGCCGCCCGCCGCGCCCTGGACCAGGACGCTCTCGCCGGGCTGGAGCCGGCCCACCTCGTGGACGAGGGCGTGCGCGGTCGGCAGGACCGTGGGGAGCGTGGCGGCGGTGCGCAGGCCGACGCCGTCGGGCACCGGGAAGACGGCGGCGGCGGAGACGACGGTGACGTCCGCGTAGCCGCCGCCCTCCGCCATCGCCGCGACCTCCTGCCCGACCGCGAGCCCTTCGACGCCCGCGCCGAGCTCCCGTACCCGCCCGGAGACCTCAAGGCCCGGCACGAACGGCAGCGAGCGCACCCGGTACCCCTCCGAACGGGCCTTCACCTCGGCGAAGTTGACCCCGGCGTAGGCGACGTCGATGGTGACCTCGCCGGGGCCGGGCCGGGGCACCTCGGTCTCCACCAGCCGCAGTACTTCCGGACCGCCCAGCTCGCTGACCTGAATCGCACGCATGACGTGGGTCCCCCTCGACACCTAAAGTGTTCAATGAAAGTCGAACACTCGGGAGTGTACGACCCTCATCGAACAGTCGGCAAGGGCGCACCGCCGGGCCCGGCCCAGAGGAAGGACACCGATGACCCATCGCGCGGCACCCGAACACACCCACCCCGACAAGGTCCCCCTGATCACGGCCCTGGACGCGCTCGGCGACCCGGTCCGTCTCCAGCTCGTGCGCGAGCTCGCCGCATCGCGGGAGTGGACGCGCAGCTGCGGCTCGTTCGACGTGCCCGTACGCAAGGCGGCGCTGAGCCACCACTTCTCGGTGCTGCGCGCGGCCGGTCTCGTCGAGCAGCGCGACGACGGGCCCAAGCGGGTCAACCGCCTGCGCCGCGAGGAGTTCGACGAGCGCTTCCCCGGCCTGCTCGCACTGGTCCTGCGCGGCGACTGAGGGCCGCGCACCGGCACCGGGACCGGGCGGCCCCGAGCCGAAGCCGACCGGACCCGCCGGACGGGCGCTAAAGCCCGCCGGCCCGCACCAGCCCCGACTCGTACGCGAGAACGACCACCTGCACCCGGTCCCGCAGCCCCAGCTTCGTCAGGATCCGGCCGACGTGGGTCTTCACGGTGGCCTCCGAGAGGACCAGACGCGCCGCGATCTCGCCATTCGAGAGGCCCTGCGCGACCAGCAGCATGACCTCGCGCTCGCGCTCGGTCAGCTTGTCCATGGCGCCGCCGGGGCCCTGCTCCTTGCCGGTCGTCGGCAGCATCGGGGCGAACCGGTCGAGCAGCCGCCGGGTGGTGGACGGCGCCACGACCGCGTCGCCGCTGTGCACCGAGCGGATGGCGCCCAGCAGTTCGCCCGGCGGCACGTCCTTCAGCATGAAGCCGCTGGCACCCGCCTTCAGACCGGAGAACGCGTACTCGTCCAGGTCGAAGGTGGTGAGGATCAGCACCTTGGGGTGCGTCTCGGCCGAGCAGATCCGGCGCGTCGCCTCCACCCCGTCGAGCCTGGGCATGCGCACGTCCATCAGCACCACGTCCACGGCGGTCGCGCGGAGGATCTCGATCGCCTCCGCGCCGTCGCCCGCCTCCGCGACGACCTCCATGTCCGGCTGGGCGGCGAGCACCATCCGGAAGCCGGTGCGCAGCAGCACCTGGTCGTCGACGAGCATCACGCGGATCGTCATCGGTCCCTCTTCCCTCACGACGTACGAAAATTCATGCGTACGGGAAACCTAGTGGGCGGGCTTCAGCGGCAGCAGGGCGCTGATGCGGAAGCCGCCGCCCGGGCGCGGCCCCGCGTCCAGGGTGCCGCCGACCATGCCGACGCGCTCGCGCATGCCGATCAGGCCGTGCCCCTGGCCGTCGGCGCCGCCGTCCTCGTACATCTCGTGCGCCGCGCCCCGCCCGTCGTCCTCGACCAGCAGGCCGAGACCGTCGTCGAAGTAGACCAGGCGGACGCTGGCGCCCGCCTCCGGGCCGCCGTGCTTGCGCGTGTTGGTCAGCGCCTCCTGCACGATCCGGTACGCGGTGAGCTCGACGCCGCTGGGCAGCGGGCGCGGGGTGCCCTCGATCTTGAAGTCCACGGTCAGCCCGGCCGTACGCACCTGCTCGACCAGCTCCTCGATCTGCTCGACGTCCGGCTGCGGCACATACTCCCCCGCCTCCCGGTGCTCGCCGGTGCGCAGCACGCCGAGCAGGCGGCGCATCTCGGCGAGCGCCTGGCGGCCGGTCATCGAGATGGTCTCCAGGGCGATCTTCGCCTGGTCGGGCGCGCTCTCCATCACATACGCGGCGCCGTCCGCCTGGACCACCATCACCGAGACGTTGTGGGCGACGACGTCGTGCAGCTCGCGGGCGATCCGGGCGCGCTCGGCGGCGACGGCGACCTTCGCCTGCGCCTCGCGCTCCTTCTCCAGGCGGGCGGCGCGCTCCTCCAGCTGGGCGAAGTACGCCCGGCGGGTGCGCATCGAGTCGCCGAGGACCCAGGCGAGGATGAACGGGACGGTCATCACGACGACGAAGAAGACGGTCTGCCCCGGGCTCACGCCGTTGCCGTCGCCGTTGTCGCTGTAGCCCGGCCAGCGCACCCTCGCGATCACAGCCGCGAGCAGCGAGCCCACCAGGGCGAACCGCGAGGCCCAGCGCTCGCCGACGGCGGCGGCGGTGTAGATCGCGACCAGCATGGCGAAGTCCGACACGTTCGGACTGACGTTCAGGGCGAGCTGGGCCAGCCCCATCAGGGCCGCGAGCACCACCATCTTCTCGGGTGCGCGGCGGCGCAGCGCCACGACGACGCTCAGTCCGATCACGATCAGGAGGGCGGCCGCCGTCGAGCCGTGGCCGACGCCGCCGGAGACGAGCGACATGCCGGAGATCCCGAGGAGGAAGACGGCCCAGAGGGTGTCGACCGCGGTCGGGTGTCTGCGGATGAAGTCGTAGAGGCGCTGCACGTAACCCAGCGTAGGGACGTCGGATCGGTGCAAGGGTCAACCGGAGGGTCGATCCGGGTCGCCGGGGCGTACTCCCCAAGGTGGAGGGAGCCTAGCCTTCTGCTGTGAATCACGAGGTGAGGGACGACACGGCGAGGGGTTCGCAGCCATGGTCCGGCTGGCGGGCGGCGACCGAACGGGCCCTGTACGGTCCCGGCGGCTTCTACCTCCGCCCCGAGGGCCCCGCGGGCCACTTCCGTACCTCCGTCCACGCCTCACCGCTCTTCGCACATGCCGTGGCGCGGCTCCTTCAGGAGGTGGCGGAGGAGCTCGGCGGCGGCGAGGTCGCTTTCGTCGACATGGGCGCGGGGCGCGGGGAGCTCGTGACGGGCGTACTGGCGGCGCTGCCCGCCGGATTCCCCGTAAGGGCGTACGCGGTGGAGCGCGCGGCGCGTCCGCCGGGGCTGGACGGGCAGGTGACCTGGCTCGCCGATCCTCCGGCGGGCGTGCGGGGCCTCCTGTTCGCCAACGAGTGGCTGGACAACGTTCCGGCGGACGTGGCCGAGGCCGACGCGGACGGCGTCCCACGCGAGGTCCTGGTCCGCCCCGACGGCACCGAGCGCCTGGGCGCCCCCGTCTCCGGCGAGGACGCGCGCTGGCTGGAGCGGTGGTGGCCGCTGCGGGAGCCTGGCGAGCGGGCGGAGATCGGGCGTACGCGGGACGCGGCGTGGGCGGGGGTGGTGTCGACGCTGTCGGCGGGGCTCGCGGTCGCGGTGGACTACGGCCATGTGGCGTCCGCGCGGCCCCGGTACGGCAGCCTGACGGGGTTCCGAGCGGGCCGCGAGGTGCCGCCCGTCCCCGACGGCACGTGCGACATCACGTCCCATGTGGCCCTGGACGCGTGCGCGGGGCCGCACGCCGACCTGGTCCCCCAGCGCGAGGCGCTCGCCGCGCTCGGCGTCTCGGGCGCCCGTCCGCCGCTGTCCCTGGCGACGACGGATCCGGCGTCGTACGTCCGGGCGCTGGCGCGGGCGGGGGAGGCGGCGGAGCTGACGGCTCGGGGTGGGCTTGGGGACTTCTTGTGGCTGCGGGAGCGGGTGGGGGTGTGACGGGTGAGTCCGCGGGCCGTCTGTGGCTGCGCGCCGGATTCCCCCACCCCGCCCCTTCCCTAAAGCCCTCAGCCGCGGCGGGTTCTTTGCCTGCGGGGCGGTGGGGGCTGGTCGCGCAGTTCCCCGCGCCCCTGAAAACCCTCGTTCGTCTGCGGGTTGTGGCCGGCTGCTCGCGCAGTTCCCCGCGCCCCTGAAGGACTGTGGCTGAGCTGGGTTCCCCGGCGGCGGCGGACTACCCAGGGGCGCGGGGAACTGCGCGACCAGCCACAGACGGCCCGCAGACGAACGGGGCCCCGGGGCGCAGCCCCGCAACGGGGGCCGGGGGCGCAGCCCCGGGAGACCCGCCTCAGCCGCCCACCCACCCCCGGAGGGTCCAGGTGAAGGGGCGGGGTGGGGAAAACACCCCCCGGCCGGGGATACTGTCGCCCATGACGGAGACCACGGTCGGCATCGGCGGCGCGGCGGAGAGCACCGACATGGTGCTCAACATCGGCCCCCAGCACCCCTCCACCCACGGCGTGCTCCGCCTCCGCCTCGTCCTCGACGGCGAGCGCATCCAGCACGCCGAACCGGTCGTCGGGTACATGCACCGCGGCGCCGAGAAGCTCTTCGAGGCGCGCGACTACCGCCAGATCGTCATGCTCGCCAACCGCCACGACTGGCTCTCCGCGTTCTCCAACGAGCTCGGCGTCGTCATGGCCGTCGAGCGCATGCTCGGCATGGAGGTCCCCGAGCGCGCCGTCTGGACCCGCACGCTCCTCGCCGAGCTGAACCGCGCGCTCAACCACCTGATGTTCCTCGGCTCGTACCCCCTCGAACTGGGCGGAATCACCCCGATCTTCCACGCCTTCCGCGAGCGCGAAGAGCTCCAGCACGTGATGGAGGAGGTCTCCGGCGGACGCATGCACTACATGTTCAACCGCGTCGGCGGCCTCAAGGAGGACCTCCCGCTCGGCTGGCTGGGCCGCGTCCGGGAGGCCGTCGCCGCCGCCAACTCGCGGATGGACGTGTACGACCGGCTCGTCCTCGGCAACGAGATCTTCCGCGGCCGCACCCGCGGCGTCGGCGTCCTGTCCCAGGAGGCCGTGCACGCGTACGGCGTCAGCGGCCCCATCGCCCGCGGCTCCGGCGTCGACTTCGACCTGCGCCGCGACGAGCCGTACCTCGCGTACGGCGAACTCCAGGACACCCTGCGGGTCGTCACCCGCACCGAGGGCGACTGCCTGGCCCGCTTCGAGGTGCTCCTGGAGCAGACGCACAACGCCCTCGAACTCGCCGACGCCTGCCTCGACCGGCTCGCCGAGCTGCCGCCCGGCCCCATCAACCAGCGCCTCCCCAAGGTCCTGAAGGCCCCCGAGGGCCACACCTACGCCTGGACCGAGAACCCGCTGGGCATCAACGGGTACTACCTGGTCAGCAAGGGCGAGAAGACCCCGTACCGGCTCAAGCTCCGCTCGGCCTCGTACAACAACATCCAGGCCCTCACCGAGCTCCTCCCGGGCACGCTGGTCGCCGACATGGTCGCCATCCTGGGCTCGCTCTTCTTCGTCGTGGGCGACATCGACAAGTAGCCCCAGCCGACAGCCGACATACGGAAGGGCCCCGGCGGCAAGCACCGGGGCCCTTCCTCGTACCGCCTGCGCGTTACGAGATCGCCGTCCGCAGCACCGCCACGTCCAGCTGCTCCGTCTCGTCGTGCGCGGTCAGGTCGATGACCTTGCCCACGACCCGCTCGGGGCCGCTGTGCGGCCGCTCGGCCAGGACCTCCTCGCCGACCACGTCGGCCAGGTCCTCCTCGGCGGCCGCCTCTATCGCGGCCTCGACCGCCTCCTTCTCGGCCGCGGTGCCGAAGAAGTCGAAGCTGCCCTCGGGCCGTACGGCGGGGCGGGCGACGTACGGAACCACCGCCGCCGCGACCGGCTTCGGGGCCGCGGGCAGCGCGGGAAGAGCGGCGGACGACGGGCGGACGTGCTCCCCGCTCCCGGCGGCCGCCGAGCGCTTCCCCTGCGGCTCGTCCGCCTCCCGGTCCGCTGGGGCGGCGGGCGACGGAAGCACGCTCTTGGGGGCCTTGGGCGCCGCGGCCCGGGCCTCGGCCGCCCGCGCCGCCGCGCTGCGCGCCTCCTGCGCACGCCGTGCGTACGGCAGGTTCTCCAGCGCCTTGGAGGCCGCCGCATAGGCGGCCGGCGTCGGCGTACTGGCCGCGGTGGGCAGCGCCTTGGGCGCGTGGGCCTCCAGGGCGAGTTGGCGGCGGCCCTCCAGGGCGCTGGCCCGCTCGGTCTCCGCCGTCGCGTACCGCCGCAGCAGGGCCGCGTGCTCGCCGCGCAGCCCGGCCAGCTCCATGCGCTTGGCACGGAGCTTGGCGTCCAGGCGGCCGCGCAGCTCGCGCGACTCCTCCAGGTCCGCCTCCAGTTCGGCGATCCGCTCCTCGGTGCGCCACTGGTCGGCGGCGCGCGAACGGGTCAGCTCGGCGACCCGGCGACCCGCCGCCCGGTCCCAGCCGCGCATCAGCACCGAGCCGGTGACGGCGGCCACCGCGGCGGCCGCGGCCAGGCCCCGCAGTGCCAGGGGCTGATCGAACAGCCAGGCGCCACCGGCGCAGAAGACAGCGGCGCCGGCGACGGCCGACGGCGAGAGGAGCCTGTGCAGAGGAGGGGAATGGCGGTGGCGTCCACGTGGCATGGCCTGAAATTTACCGTGCGTAGACGCGCAATGGAGCCCCAGCCCGCCAATCTCCCGAATCTTCTCGCAACCGTCTTCTACGAGCCCGTCCGCACCCCGTTCGCGAGCCCGTCCCGCGGCCCCGTTTTCGCTACTTCTTGATCAGTCCCTTCGACTGGAGATAGTCCTTCGCGACGTCGGCCGCCTTCGCCCGCTCCGCGTCCACCTTGCGGTTAAGTTCGACGAGATCAGCGGTCGTCAGCGTCTTGGTGAGCTTGGCGAGCGCGTCGGCTATCTCCGGGGCGCCCGCTTCCTTCGCATTGACCACGGGAAGGACGTTGTCCGCGTTCTGGAGCTTCTTGTCGTCCTCCAGGAGCACCAGGCCGTACTGGTCGAGCGTGGCGTCGGTCGTGGTGGTCAGCACCAGCTGGTCGACGCCGTCCTTGACCGCCTGCTTGGCCTGCGGGGTGCCGACGCCCTTGGGGTCGATTCCGCCGACCTCGATGCCGTACTTGGACTTCAGGCCCGGGGCGCAGAAGGGGCGGACCGTGCACTCGTCGCCCGCCGCGATCTTGACCTTGACCTTCGACTTCCCCAGATCCGAAAGGCTCTTGAGGTTGTTCTTGGTGGCGAATTCCTTGGTCACCGCGAACGCGTTCTGATCGACCGCCGCGCCCGCCGGGAGCACCTTGAGACCGCGCGGGGAGGCGAGCTTGGTGAGCTCGGCGACGGTCGCCGCCGCGTCGCTGGAGGCGAGCGGCTTGTCCTTCGCCTTCTCGCCGTTCACCTTGGCGTTGAGGAATTCGGTAAGCGTAGCCGCGTATTCCGGAACGATGTCGATCTCGCCCTTCTCCAGGGCGGGTTCATACAGCTCGCGGTTCTTCACCGTGGTGACCGAGGTGCCGTATCCGGCGTCGCGCAGCACCTGGGAGTAGAGCTCGGCGAGGACGGCGGACTCGGTGAAGCCGGCGGCGCCGACGGTCAGCGAGCCCTTCTTGCCGCCCCCGCCGCTACTCGCGCCGCCCGTACTGCCCTTGTCCTTGTCCTTCTCCAGGCTGTCGCCGCCGCACGCGGCCAGCGACCCGGCCAGCGCCAGCGTGCCCAGTACCGCACCGGCCGTGCGCAGGATCTTGCTCATGAACGTCCACCATCCGAGAGTCGGCGATTGCGAAAGGGAGTTACGGGGTCGTGCCCTGCGCGCGGCGGTGGCGCAGCGGGCTGAACAGCCGGTCGGCCACCACCAGCACGCCCTCGACCAGCAACGCGAGCAGCGCGGCGAGGATCGCCCCCGCGACCACCTGCGGTGTGTTGTACGTGGCGAACCCGGCCGTGATGATCCGGCCGAGGCCCCCGAGCCCCACCATGGAGGCGATCGTCGCCGTCGCCACCACCTGCACCGCGGCCGACCGCACCCCGATCATGATCAGCGGGTAGGCGAGCGGCAGCTCGACCCGGGCGAACAGCTGGCCGCCCGACATCCCCATCCCGCGCGCGGCCTCCACCACCGACCGGTCGACCTCGCGCATGCCCACGTACGCGTTGGTCAGCAGCGGCGGCACCGCGAAGAGCACCAGCGCGATGATCGTCGGCAGGTACCCCTCCTTGCGCAGCGGGGTGAGCATCAGCAGGGCGAGCACCGCGAAGACGGGCACCGCCCGGCCCACGTTGGACAGGTTGACCGCGAGCGCCCCGCCCCGCCCGATGTGCCCGAGCCACAGCGCCAGCGGCAGCGCGATGGCGCAGGCCACCAGGAGCGCGACACCGCTCACGTACGCGTGCTCGGCCAGGCGGTGCCAGGCGCCGTCCTCGCCCGACCAGTTGGACCCCGTCGTCAGCCAGGTCCAGGCGTCGGCCATGACCCCCATCAGCGCGCCCCCGCCGTCGTGCGTATGCGTGTCCACGGGGTGAGCAGGCGCTGGAGGCCGAGCAGCAGCAGGTCCGCCACGAGCGCGAGCAGCACGCACAGCACGGAGGCGGTGAGCACCTGCGCCTTGAACGTGGACTGCACGCCGTCGCCTATGAGGTTGCCCAGGCCGCCCTTGCCGACCACCGAGCCGACCGTGGTCAGCGCCACCGTCGACACCGTCGCGATGCGCACGCCGGCCAGCAGCGCGGGCAGCGCCAGCGGCAGCTCGACCTCGAACAGCAGCCGTATCCTTCCGTACCCCATTCCCCGGGCCGCTTCGCGGACTTCGGCGGGGACGGCTTCGAGGCCGGCCAGGATGTTCCGCACCAGGATCGTCAGCGAATAGAGCACCAGCCCGGTCACGACCAGCGACGCGGAGAGCCCGAACACCGGCAGGAGCAGCGAGAACATCGCCAGCGACGGCACCGTGTAGAGCACGGTCGTCAGGGTCAGGACCGCGCCCGCGACCGCCTTGCGCCCGCGCGCGAGCAGCGCCAGCGGAAAGGCGATCAGCAGCCCGATCAGCACCGAGACCACGGTGATCCAGATGTGCTGGACCGTGGCGTCGGTCAGTTCCTGGCTGCGGGAGTGCACGTACTCCCAGCAGATCCAGTCGTTGCGCACCAGGCAGTTCTGCGCGCTCACCGTGCCCCACCTCCCCCGCCGGATCCCATGAGTCCCCCTGCCGAACGTCTGTCTGGCGACCCTAACCCCCACCACTGACAATCGCCGAGGGCCGGTGGGGGGATCCCCGCAATCGCACACAGAGCGGCAACATGGGGTTCACACAGCCACGGTCACCACCGGCGACAATGGGGAACCATGATCCGATTCGAGCACGTCACCAAGCGGTACGCCGACGGCACCAAGGCCGTCGACGACCTCTCCTTCGAGGTCGCCGAGGGAGAACTGGTCACGCTCGTCGGGCCGTCCGGCTGCGGCAAGACCACCACGATGAAGATGGTGAACCGGCTGATCGAGCCCACCGAGGGTCGGATATTCCTGGACGGTGAGGACATATCCACCGTCGATCCGGTCCAACTGCGGCGCCGCATCGGCTATGTCATCCAGCAGGTCGGGCTCTTCCCGCACAAGACGGTCCTGGAGAACACCGCGACCGTCCCGCACCTGCTCGGCGTCAAGCGCGCCAAGGCCCGTGAGCGCGCGGCCGAACTGCTCGACCTGGTCGGCCTCGACCCGAAGGTCCACGGGTCGCGCTACCCCGAGCAGCTCTCCGGCGGGCAGCGCCAACGGGTGGGCGTGGCACGGGCGTTGGCGGCCGACCCGCCGGTGCTGCTGATGGACGAGCCGTTCGGCGCGGTGGACCCGGTGGTGCGCGAGCGGCTCCAGAACGAGTTCCTCAAGCTCCAGTCGCAGGTCCGCAAGACGGTGCTGTTCGTCACTCACGACATCGAGGAGGCGGTCCGCCTCGGCGACCGCATCGCGGTGTACGGGCAGGGGCGCATCGAGCAGTTGGACGCCCCGGCGGCCGTCCTCGGCACCCCGGCGACCCCGTACGTCGCGGACTTCGTCGGCGCCGACCGGGGCCTGAAGCGCCTCTCGGTGACCCCCATCGAGGAGGGCGACCTGGAGCAGCCGCCGGTGGTGCGGCTCGACGACCCGCTCCCCCGTGATCTCGGCGCCCCCTGGGCGGTCGTCCTGGACGCCGCCGGGGACCTGCACGGCTGGATCTCCGCCGAGAAGGCCGCGCAGGCCGGCGCGGGGACCGGCAAGGCGACCGTCCGCGAGCACGCCCGCCGGATGGAGGCCTGGCTGCCGCTCGGCGCCTCCCTCAAGCAGGCCTTCGCGACAATGCTCCAGCACGACGCGGGGTGGATCGCGGTCATCGACCACGAGGGGACGGGCCGCTTCCTCGGCGTGCTCACCCCGGCCCGCCTCCATGAGGCGCTGCGCCGCTCGATCGACGCGGACGCCCAGGCCGTCCCCCGTACCGAAGTGGAAGTGGAATCGATCAGTTCGCGCTGAGGCGGCTGCTGATCCACTCCAGGACCGGCGGTATCTCCCGCCGCCAGGTGTTGAAGTTGTGCCCGCCGCTGTCGAGCGTGATCGACGAGACGCGCGCGGGCGACTTCACCTTCTCGATGAACTTCAGCGTCGGCTTGAGGTTGTCCTCGCCCGACTTGGAGCTGGTGACCAGGAACGAGGACTTGGCCGGGGCCACGTGGTCGAGCGACCACAGCAGGTTGGAACGATTCTTCGCGGCCTTGTCGCCATGGAAGAGATCACCGGTGGTCGGGTCGCTCGCGGCCTTGTAGTACGCCGAGAGGCCGGCGCTGGCGCCGAAGGTCTCCGGGTGGTGGATGCCGATCTTCAGCGCGCAGTAGCCGCCGGTCGAGTTCCCGATGAAGCCCCAGTTCTGCGGCTTGGTGCCGACCCGGTAGGTCTGGGAGACGGCCTTGGGCAGGTCCTTGGCGAAGAAGGTCTCGGTCTGCGGGCCGCCCGGGATGTCCACGCACTCGGTGTCGCGCGGCGGCGCCACGGTCGGGCGCATCATCACGAGGATCATGGGCTGCGCCTTCTTCTGCTTGACCTGCGCCCACGCCGTCTTCGGGTACCTCAGCCCTTTGATCAGGTTCTCCGCGGTGCCCGGGTAGCCGGTGAGCACCACGGCCGCCGGGAACTTCTGGTTCTCGTACTTCTTCTGGAAGTACTCGGGGGGCAGATAGACGTAGGCGGGGCTGGCTATTTTGGAGCGCTGGCCCTGGACGACCACCTTCTGGATCTCACCCCCCGCCGCGGGGTTCCCGGCACCGGGGGTGTCGGGCTTCTGCTTCCCCGTGACCTTGATGTCCTTGCTTCCGGCGGAGTGGTCGACGACCACGCCCATGCCGTTCTCCTGGCCGAACAGGTCCGCCCACGAGCCGTAGAAGAGGAAGGAGTTGTTGGCCGCGAGGCCCACCGAGGCGAAGAGCATCAGCTGAGTGCCGAGGAGCAGGCCGATCCGGCCCAGAACGGCTCGCCAGCTGCGCTTGGCCAGCTTCGGCCAGAGCCAGACGGTGAGCGCGAACAGCACTACCGCCAGAACGACGGCGAGCGCCAGAACCTTGTTGCTCGTGAGACCCATGAGTCGTCGAAACTTTCTGACTGAGATTTTCCTGAGGCCGAGGGAACCCGCCCCCGGGAAGTGCCGTCCTAGAGGGCGCAAATTGTCCGGAACACAGCGGCGACCTTGTCACTGTGGCGGACAACAGAATCTCTCGCGGAGTCACGGGAAGCGATGTCTGTCAGGATAGATGGGGACAAAAAGGGTTCGGTTCCGGCCGGGGCGCGCAAAGTCCTCCGGGGACCGCGCCCCGAGACGGTACCTTCACTGGTCGGCACGGCCGCGACGTTCGTCGGCCTGCTCAACATCGCCGCCGGCATCTTCCCGCGCTTCCGCGCCAGCCGGATGCACGCCGTCACCGAGGTCCTGCCGGGTACGACGGGCCCCTTCGCGGCGGCCCTCGCCCTCAGCACCGGCGTCCTGCTGCTGCTCCTGGCGCACGGCCTGAAGCGGCGCAAGCGGCGGGCCTGGCGGGCCGCGGTCGCCCTGCTGCCGATCGGCGCGGTGGCCCAGTTCCTCTACCGGCACTCGGTCGTCGGCGTACTGATCTCGATCGCCCTGCTGGTGCTGCTGGTCAGGCACCGCAGCGAGTTCACCGCGCTGCCCGACCCGCGCAGCCGCTGGAAGGCGCTGGCCAACTTCATCCTGCTCGGCTCCGGTTCGCTGGGCCTGGGCCTGGTGATCGTCTCGGTCCACCCGGGCCGGGTCGTCGGCAACCCGTCGATCGCCGACCGCATCCAGCACGTGATGTACGGCCTGTTCGGCTTCGAGGGCCCCGTCGAGTACGCGGGCGACACCAGCTGGACCGTCGCCTATTCGCTGGGCGCGCTCGGCCTGCTGACCGCGATCACCACCATCTACCTGGCCTTCCGCCCGGAGCACCCGGCGGCCCGGCTCACCGAGGACGACGAGCGCCAGCTGCGCGACCTGCTCGCCAAGCACGGCGCCCGCGACTCGCTCGGCCACTTCGCGCTCCGCCGCGACAAGGCGGTCGTCTTCTCCCCCAGCGGCAAGGCGGCCGTCACCTACCGCGTGGTCTCCGGTGTGATGCTCGCCTCGGGCGACCCGATCGGCGACGTCGAGGCCTGGCCCGGCGCCATCGAGCGGTTCATGGACGAGGCCAAGGCCCACTCCTGGACCCCGGCCGTGGTCGGCTGCTCGGAGACGGGCGGCGAGGTGTGGACCCGCGAGACCGGGCTCGACGCCCTGGAACTGGGCGACGAGGCGGTGGTGGACGCCGCGGATTTCTCCCTTTCCGGGCGCGCCATGCGGAACGTACGCCAGATGGTCAAGCGCATCGAGCGCAATGGCTACGAAACCCGCGTACGGCGCGTCCGTGATCTCTCCGTAGGTGAGCTGGAACGGATTCAGCGGGCCGCCGAGGCCTGGCGCGGCACCGACACCGAGCGCGGCTTCTCCATGGCGCTGGGGCGGATCGGCGACCCGGGCGACGGCGACTGCGTGATCGCCACCGCCCACAAGGCCGACGACGACGGCTCGGGCGAGCCGGGCCCGTACGGCGACCTCAAGGCAATGATTCACTTCGTCCCCTGGGGAACCGACGGAATGTCGCTGGAGCTGATGCGCCGCGACCGCTCCGCCGACCCGGGTATGAACGAGCTGCTGATCGTCGCCGCCCTCCAGGCGGCGCCCAAGATCGGCATCGAACACGTCTCCCTGAACTTCGCGATGTTCCGCTCGGCCCTCGCGCGCGGCGAGAAGATCGGCGCCGGCCCGGTGCTGCGGCTCTGGCGCGGACTGCTGGTGTTCCTGTCGCGCTGGTTCCAGATTGAGTCGCTGTACAAGTTCAACGCAAAGTTCCAGCCACGCTGGGAGCCGCGCTTCATGGTCTACCGGGCCCACGGCGACCTGCCGCGCATCGGCTTCGCGGTGATGCAGGCGGAGGGCTTCGTCAACGTCGCCCTGCCCCGCCCCTTCACCCGCTTCAGCCGCTCCCACCGCCAGCGCCCGTGCGCCCACCTGAAGGCGCCGGAGGGCGAGAGAGCGGTAAGGGCGGCGTAGCGACGCGGGAGGCGCCCCGTAAGGGGCGCGGGGAACTGCGCGACCAGCCACGCACGGTCCGCAGCCAATAGACGTCAAAAAGAGGGGCCCGGGGAAAATCCCCGGGCCCTTTCCGCATCACGCGGAGACGCTCTCCTCAGCCTTGTCCACAGCAGCCTCCGGCTGCCCCGGCTGCTCCGGCTCGGCCGCCCGCCGGTCGGAGTGCAGCCCGACCAGAGCAACCAGAACGACCAGCAGGAACGCACCCCCCGCAAGCGCGAAGCTCAGCGTGAACTGGCTCTCCTGCGGCAGCGGCGGCACCCCCGCGGGCAGGTGCTCGATCGTCTTGGACGCGAGCAGCGACGTGATCACCGCACTGGCGATCGCGCTGCCGACCGACCGCGAGATCGAGTTGATCCCGTTGGCGATACCCGTCTGGTGGTGCGGGACGCTCGCCACGATCAGCGCGGGCATCGCCGCGTAACCGAAGCTGATGGCGACACCGATCACCATGCCGGCCAGGATCACCGAGGCGCTGGAGTCGTGCGCGCCGGTCAGCCAGGCGAAGCCGATGACACCGAACGCGGCACCGGCCGTCAGCGTGAAGCGGGCGCCGATGCGGCGGACCAGCATGCCGCCGATCTGGGCCGCGAGGAGCGACATGATCGTGGTGGGCAGCAGGTACTCGACGGAGGCGCGCAGCACCGACGCGGTGAAGCCGTAACCGGTGACCTTCTCCGGCATCTGTACCAGGTACGAGACGCCGATGAACTGCGAGAACATCGCGAAGCCGAGCAGCAGACCGGCCAGGTTGGTGAAGAGCACCGGGCGGTGGGCGAACATCTTCATGTCCACCATGGGCGCCTTGACCTTGCGCTCGACCAGGACCCAGACCGCGGCCATGACGACGGAGGCGACGAACAGGCCGAGGGTGCGGACCGAGGTCCAGCCCCACTCGTGGCCCTGCGAGATCGGCAGCAGCAGAAGGACCAGGACGGCGGCCAGCGTCGCGGCGCCGAACCAGTCGGTGCGCCCGCCGGGCTTGTGGCGCGAGGCCGGGACGCCCACGACGACGCCGACCAGGGCGACGACGGCGAGCACGGCGGCCAGCCAGAAGACGCGGTGGTAGTCGGGGTTGTCGCCCTGGGTCAGCAGGCCCGCGCCCACCAGGGCGAGGCCGCTGCCGAACGCCAGGGTGCCGCTGACCAGCGCCATCGCGCCGTGCAGCTTCTCCGGGCGGATCTCCTCGCGCAGCACCGAGAGGGCCAGCGGGAAGATCGCGGTGGCGGCGCCCTGCATGACCCGGCCGACGATCAGCCAGAGCAGCGAGCTGGTGGTGGCCGCGAGGACCGAGCCCGCGACCATCAGCACCAGGACGCCTATGAGCGTGGGCTTCTTGCCGTGCATGTCGCCGAAGCGGCCGAGCAGCGGGGTGAAGACGGCGGCGGAGAGGAGGGTCGCGGTGGTGACCCAGCTGACGTTGGCGGTGGAGGTGCCGAGGTCGTTCTGGATGATGCCGAGGATCGGCACGACCAGGGTCTGCATCATCGAGACGACCATGGCGGCCAGCCCGAGGACCAGGACGAGCGCGGGGCCGCCGGTGGGGCGCGTGGGCGCCACGTGATGTGTGGGAGTCACGGTTTCTTCCGTAGGAGTCCGTAGGGAGGGGTTCGCCCGAGGTCTTCGATCCTTGACAGATGCTTGACTACCTCAAGTGCTTGATTACCCCAAGCAACTAGACTGACGGTAAACCTCAAAGGTTGAGATCGTCAAGTTTCTCGCGGTAAGGTGGCGTCATGTCTGGAACCAGCCGCCCGGCCGCCGTGACCGACGCCGTCACGAACGACGCGCTCATGGACGCCCTCTGGGACTCCCTGGCGGACTACTACGGCGACTTCACCGCGGCCGCCGCCGAGGCCGGCCTCACCGCCAGCCAGGCCAAGGCCCTCACCGTGCTGCGCCGGGGCCCCGCCGCGATGCGCTCGCTCGCCACCACGCTCCACTGCGACGCCTCCAACATCACCGGCATCGTGGACCGCCTCGAAACCCGGGGCCTGGTCCGCCGCGAGCCCAGCCCCACCGACCGCCGCGTGAAGAACGTCCTGCTCACCGACGACGGCGTCCGCACCGTCGAATCGATCCGCGCGGGCATGCACGGCACCCACAGCGCCCTGGACGCCCTGGCGGACGCCGACCGCGGCGCCCTCCACGAACTTCTGCGCCGCCTGTTCGCCGGCCCCGCCGCCCGCCCGGGCCCCGGCCCGCGGGCCCTCGGCTGACGTACGGCAGGGGCCGGGCGGACGTCTGGTCCGAGCACCGGCGGCTGACGCCTACGCTGGACGTATGAGTACGTTGCGCCGACGGGGCACGGTGACCGGACTGCCCGAGTGGGACCGCTGTGCGGTCATGGGCGTGGTCAACGTCACGCCCGACTCCTTCTCCGACGGCGGCCGCTGGTTCGACACCGCCGCCGCCGTCAAGCACGGCCTCGACCTCGTCGCCGAGGGCGCCGACCTGGTGGACGTCGGCGGCGAGTCCACCCGCCCCGGCGCCTCCCGCGTCGACGAGGACGAGGAGCTGCGCCGCGTCGTCCCCGTGGTGCGGGGCCTCGCCTCCGAAGGCGTCACCGTCTCCGTCGACACCATGCGCGCCTCCGTCGCCGAACAGGCCGTCGCGGCGGGCGCGTTGCTGGTCAACGACGTCAGCGGCGGCCTCGCCGACCCCCGCATGATCCCCGTGGTGGCCGCCACCGAGGCCCCCTTCGTCGTCATGCACTGGCGCGGCTTCAGCCAGGACATGAACAGCCGCGCGGTGTACGCGGACGTGGTCGGCGAAGTCGTCGCCGAGCTCCACGCGCGCGTGGAGGCCGTCGTCGCCGGCGGCATCGCCCCCGAGCGCATCGTCATCGACCCCGGCCTGGGCTTCGCCAAGCAGGCCGAACACGACCTCGCGCTCGTCGCCCACCTGGCCGAGCTGGGCGCCCTGGGCCGCCCCCTGCTCGTCGCCGCCTCCCGCAAGCGGTTCCTGGGCCACGTCCTCGCCGGGGACGGCTCCGGCCCGCCCCCCGCCCGCGAACGGGACGCCGCCACGGCCGCCGTCTCCGCCATCGCCGCCCACGAGGGCGCCTGGGCGGTCCGGGTCCACGAGGTCCGCGCGACCGCCGACGCCGTACGCGTCGCGCGCGCGGTCGAAGGCGCGGCGGGCGGCCCGGCCCGGCCCGGCGAGGGGACCGCGTGACGGCCCGCACCGACGTCGAGGCCGTCGAGCTGGCCAACACCGCGTTCTACGAGACGCTGGAGCGCGGCGACTTCGACGAGCTCTCCGAGCTCTGGCTGAGCGCCACCGACGCCGGCGACACCTCGATCTCCTGCGTCCACCCCGGCTGGCCGGTCCTCTCCGGCCGCGGCGAGGTGCTCCGCTCGTACGCGCTGATCATGGCGAACACGGAGTACATCCAGTTCTTCCTCACCGACGTGAAGGTCGTCGTCCTCACCGACACCGCCCTGGTCACCTGCACCGAGAACATCCTCAGCGGCGGCCCCGCCCAGGAGAGCGGCGAGCTCGGCCCGCTGGTGGGACAGCTCGTGGTCGCCACCAATGTGTTCCGCCGCACACCCGAGGGCTGGAAGCTCTGGTCCCACCACGGCTCCCCCGTCCTGGCCGAAACAGGCGACGACGAGGGTTCCGAGGGCTGAAGCCCGGGCTGCCGGCGGTTGAAGACCCGGATCCGGAGGATTGAAACAGGGGGCTCGGGGTAGGGGCGGGTACCAGTCCCGACGCCGTCTGTCCATAGCCCCCGTGGGCGAGCGTTGTCAGTGCTCGCAGGTAGATTCGATGGTGGGTATCGAGCCGCCCGCACGCGGCGGGTGCCCGACCGACCAACGACAGCAGGAGTGATTCGCGTGGATCGTGTCGCGCTGCGCGGCCTCAAGGCCCGCGGGCACCATGGCGTCTTCCCCCGGGAGCGCGAAGAGGGCCAGACCTTCATCGTCGACCTGGTGCTCGGCCTCGACACCCGCCCCGCGGCGGCCGACGACGACCTGGCGAAGACCGTGCACTACGGAGTGGTGGCCGAGGAAGTCGTGGACGTCGTCCAAGGCGAGCCGGTCGACCTGATCGAGACGCTGGCCGAGCGCATCGCCCAGCAGTGCCTGAAGCACGCGGGGGTCCAGCAGGTGGAGGTGTGCGTCCACAAGCCGGACGCGCCGATCACCGTCCCCTTCGACGACGTGACCATCACCATCACCCGGAGCCGAGTATGACTGTGTTCTCCCACGAGAGCCCGCAGAGCGACCCGACCGTGCAGCCGGTGCCCGCCTCCGTGGTCGAGCAGGTGGACGCGGCCGACGTCACCCTCTCCAACCCGAAGCGCGCCGTGATCTCCCTCGGCTCCAACCTCGGCAACCGCCTGGAGACGCTCCAGGGCGCGATCGACGCCCTGGAGGACACGCCGGGCCTGCGGGTCAAAGCGGTCTCCCCGGTGTACGAGACGGAGCCCTGGGGTGTCGCCCCCGGCTCCCAGCCCTCGTACTTCAACGCGGTGGTCGTCGTGAAGACGACCCTCCCGCCGACGTCCCTCCTTGAGCGGGGCCAGGCCATCGAAGAGGCCTTCGACCGGGTCCGCGAGGAGCGCTGGGGCCCGCGCACGATCGACGTCGACATCGTTGCCTACGCCGATCTCATCGTGGACGACCCGGTCCTGACGCTGCCCCACCCGCGCGCCCACGAGCGGGCGTTCGTCCTCGCCCCCTGGCACGACGTGGACCCGCAGGCCCAGCTGCCCGGCCGCGGCCCGGTCGCCGCGCTGCTCGACGCGATCGGCCGCGAAGGTGTGCTGCCGCGCCCCGACCTGGAACTCCGCCTGCCCGAGTAGTCGTTAGGCTGCTGACGGCGAGTAGGTTCCGACATGAAGGGCACTCTTCGGTGAAACAACTGAGGCTGGGCGTACTGGCGGGACTCTTCGCCGTCGCCGGAGTGCTCTCCTGGGCCGGGGCCCGGCTGTGGGACTCCCTGGGCACCCTGCCGAGCGTCCCGCTGGCCGCGCCGATCGTGCTGGCCGTGATCGCGGTCATCCTCCTCGCCACGGCCCTGTCCATCCGCTCCCGCCTGCGCGCCCAGCGCGAGCGCCGCCCCGGCGCGAAGGGCGTGGAGCCCCTGATGGCCGCCCGCGCCGTGGTCTTCGGCCAGTCCAGCGCCCTGGTGGCCGCCCTGGTCTCGGGGATGTACGGGGGAACGGGCGTCTTCCTCCTCGACTCCCTGGACATCCCGGCCCGCCGCGACCAGGCGATCTACGCGGGCTTCTCGGTGGTGGCCGGCATCGCGGTGGTGGCGGCGGCGTTCTTCCTGGAACGGGTCTGCAAGCTCCCGGACGACGAGGACGAGGGCACGGCGACGGCGGAGTGAAAGCCTGTCTTTGAGCACACGCCACGGCCCCGCACCCCTCAGGGGGTGCGGGGCCGTGGCATGTCCGGCGGAGCGCTCAGCGCGCCATGATGAGGCTCATCGCCTCCGCGCGCGTCGCGGGGTCGCGCAGCTGGCCGCGGACCGCCGAGGTGATCGTCTTGGCCCCGGGCTTGCGCACCCCGCGCATGGTCATGCACATGTGCTCGCACTCCACGACGACGATGACACCGCGCGGCTCCAGGATCTCCATCAGGGAGTCCGCGATCTGCGTGGTCAGGCGCTCCTGGACCTGGGGGCGGCGGGCGAACACATCGACCAGCCGGGCCAGCTTCGACAGGCCGGTGATCTTTCCGTCCGCCGACGGGATGTACCCGACGTGGGCCACGCCCACGAACGGCACCAGATGATGTTCACAGCTGCTCATGACCTCGATGTCCTTCACCAGGACCATCTCGTCGTGACCGAGGTCGAACGTCGTGGTGAGCACGTCCTCGGGCGTCTGCCACAGGCCCGCGAATATCTCCCGGTACGCCCGGGCGACCCGCCCCGGCGTCTCCCGCAGCCCTTCCCGGTCCGGGTCCTCGCCGACGGCGAGGAGGAGCTCGCGCACGGCGGCCTCGGCGCGCTTCTCGTCGAATTCGCCGATGGGGCCCTCGCCGTCCAGCGTCACCGGGTCGGTCATCTGTGCCTCGTTCCTCGTTCGTATGCACGGGCGTACGAGAGCGCCGCGCCCCCACAGGCTAAAACCTGGGGGGCGCGGCGTGCATTCCGGGTCCGAGGAGCCGGGGGTCAGCTCTCGGGGCGGTCCTCCACACCCGGGAGCTGCTCGGTCGGGACCGAGTCCGTCGGGGCCGCTCCGTTGGCGGTGGAGGCGCCGTTGGTCAGGGCGAGCTCCCGGGGAGAGAGGACCGGGGGGCGGGTCGACGGCGTACGCCGCGACGAGCCCGTCCAGGCCGGGCGCGCGGGGCGCCGGACGATGGGAGCGAAGATCTCGGCGATCTGCTCCTTGCCCAGCGTCTCCTTCTCCAGCAGCTGGAGGACCAGGTTGTCGAGGACGTCGCGGTTCTCGACGAGGATCTCCCAGGCCTCGTTGTGCGCCGTCTCGATGAGCTTCTTGACCTCTTCGTCGACGAGCGCCGCGACCTCTTCCGAGTAGTCGCGCTGGTGCGCCATCTCACGGCCCAGGAACGGCTCCGTGTTGTCGCCGCCGAACTTGATCGCGCCGAGCCGCTCGGTCATGCCGTACTGCGTGACCATCGCGCGGGCGGTGGCCGTGGCCTTCTCGATGTCGTTCGCCGCGCCCGTGGTCGGGTCGTGGAAGACGAGCTCCTCGGCCGCGCGCCCGCCCAGCATGTAGGCGAGCTGGTCGAGCATCTCGTTGCGCGTGGTCGAGTACTTGTCCTCGTCCGGCAGGACCATCGTGTAGCCGAGGGCCCGGCCGCGCGACAGGATCGTGATCTTGTGGACCGGGTCCGAGTTCGGGGAAGCCGCCGCGACCAGGGCGTGTCCGCCCTCGTGGTACGCGGTGATCTTCTTCTCCTTGTCGGACATGATCCGGGTCCGCTTCTGCGGGCCCGCCACGACGCGGTCGATCGCCTCGTCCAGCATGTTGTTGTCGATCAGCTTCTGGTTGCTGCGCGCCGTGAGGAGCGCCGCTTCGTTCAGCACGTTCGACAGGTCGGCTCCGGTGAAGCCGGGGGTGCGCCGGGCGACGGCCGAGAGGTCGACGTCCGGGGCGACCGGCTTGCCCTTCTGGTGGACCTTGAGGATCTCCAGACGGCCCTGCATGTCCGGGCGGTCGACCGCGATCTGGCGGTCGAAGCGGCCGGGGCGCAGGAGGGCCGGGTCGAGGATGTCGGGCCGGTTGGTGGCGGCGATCAGGATGACGCCGCCCTTCACGTCGAAGCCGTCCATCTCGACGAGCAGCTGGTTGAGGGTCTGCTCGCGCTCGTCGTGGCCGCCGCCGAGGCCCGCGCCGCGGTGCCGGCCGACGGCGTCGATCTCGTCGACGAAGACGATCGCCGGGGCGTTCGCCTTGGCCTGCTCGAAGAGGTCGCGCACGCGCGAGGCGCCGACGCCGACGAACATCTCGACGAAGTCGGAGCCGGAGATCGAGTAGAAGGGGACGCCGGCCTCGCCCGCGACGGCGCGCGCGAGGAGGGTCTTGCCGGTGCCGGGCGGGCCGTAGAGCAGCACGCCCTTGGGGATCTTGGCGCCGACGGCCTGGAACTTCGCCGGCTCCTGGAGGAACTCCTTGATCTCGTGGAGCTCCTCGACGGCCTCGTCCGCCCCGGCCACGTCGGCGAACGTCGTCTTCGGGGTGTCCTTGGTGATGAGCTTGGCCTTGGACTTCCCGAAGTTCATGACCCGGGAGCCGCCGCCCTGCATCTGGTTCATCAGGAACAGGAAGACGACGACGATGAGGACGAAGGGGAGCAGCGAGAGCAGGATCCCCACGATCGGGTTCTGCTTCGAGGGGGAGACCGTGTAGCCCTTGGTCAGGTCTCCGCTGTCGAACTTGCCCTGCAGCTTGTTGGCCAGGCTGGTGCCCTGGGCGTCGCCGATGTAGCTCGCCTGGATCTTGTTGGCGCCCTTGACCTTCTGGCCGTCCTTGAGGTCGACCTTGATGACCGACTCGTCGCCGGTCGTGATCTTGGCTTCGTCTACCTGGTTCTTGTCGATCGCCTGGACGACCTCAGAGGTGTCCACCGTCTTGTAGCCGCCCGACGAGCCGACGACCTGCATCAACACGACCACGGCGAGGACGGCCAGCACGATCCACATGACCGGCCCACGGAAGTATCGCTTCACGTCCATCCATACGGAGCGAGAACGCCCCGTCCCTCCTGCCCGTAGGTAAATGCTGCTGTGAGTAAAGACTGTTCTTCGGACGGTACCCCAGCATTGTCACCCGCGGCCGCAAGGGACGGCTGGCAAACCCGCCTTCCCAAGCTCCAACGCGGGAAGGGGGCTCTGGGTTCCCGACCGGGTTCCCGGCTCAGCCGCCGTAGACGTGCGGAGCCAGCGTCCCGACAAAGGGGAGATTGCGGTACTTCTCGGCGTAGTCGAGGCCGTATCCGACGACGAATTCATTCGGAATGTCGAATCCGATCCACTTCACGTCGATCGCGACCTTTGCGGCATCCGGCTTACGGAGCAGCGTGCAGACCTCAAGAGAGGCGGGCTCGCGGGATCCGAGGTTGGAGAGCAGCCAGGACAGCGTGAGGCCGGAGTCGATGATGTCCTCGACGATCAGGACGTGCTTGCCCTTGATGTCGGTGTCGAGGTCCTTGAGGATCCGGACGACGCCGGAGGACTGGGTGCCCGCGCCGTAGGAGGAGACGGCCATCCAGTCCATGGTGACCGGGGTGGACAGCGCGCGCGCCAGGTCCGCCATGACCATCACGGCACCCTTGAGGACGCCGACGATCAGGAGGTCCTTGCCCGCGTACTCCGCGTCGATCTTCGCGGCCAGCTCGGCCAGCTTGGCGTCGATCTCTTCCTTGGTGATGAGCACCGACTGGAGGTCGGTGCCCATGTCCTTCTCGTTCACCCGGGCCACTTTCGTTGTACGTACGTGAGCTCAGCTCTGCCGGATGACCAGTCTGCCACCCTGCCGCCGTGCCTCGACGCGCCCGGGGAGGTTGATGGCCCGCTGGCCGCGCCAGCCCGTGATGAGCCGGTCGACCTCCTCGACGTGGCGGGCGAAGAGCGAGCCGGCGGGGGAACCGGCGTGGATGAGGGCCTTGCGCAGCACCCGGCGGCGGACCGCGGCGGGCAGCGCGTAGAGCTTTCCGCACAGCAGCTCGCCGGCCTCGTCCCGGACGGACGGGTCGGCCTCGGCGGCCCAGGCGTCCAGGGCGTCGGCGTCGTCGCGGGAGAGCTCGGCGGTGCGCGCCAGGGCCTCCATGACGCCCTTGCCGAGGGCCTTCTCCAGGGCGGGCAGGCCTTCGTGGCGCAGCCGGGAGCGGGTGTAGGCGGGGTCGGCGTTGTGCGGGTCGTCCCAGACGGGCAGCGACTGGACCAGGCAGGCCTTGCGGGCGGTGTGCCGGTCGATCTGGAGGAAGGGGCGGCGGTAGCGGCCGTGGGCTCCGGAGACGGCGGCCATGCCGGACAGGGAGCGGGTGCCGGAGCCGCGGGCGAGGCCGAGCAGAACCGTCTCGGCCTGGTCGTCGCGGGTGTGGCCGAGCAGGATCGCGGCGGCGCCGTGGCGCTCGGCGGCGGCGTCCAGGGCGGCGTAGCGGGCGTCCCGGGCGGCGGCTTCGGGGCCGCCCTCGCGGCCCACCTTCACGGCGACGGCCTCGACCGGGTCGAGCCCCATCGCGGTGAGCCGGGCGGCGACCTCGGCGGCGCGCTGGTCGGAGCCGGCCTGGAGGCCGTGGTCGACGGTGACGGCGCCGGCGCGGACGGAGAGCTTGCGGGATTCGAAGGCGAGGGCGGAGGCGAGCGCCATGGAGTCGGCGCCGCCCGAGCAGGCGACGAGGACCAGGGGGCCGGGGGCGTCGCCCTCGCGCGCGTGGTCGCGGGGGGTGGTGTCGGGGGTGGGGTGCGGCCGTCGCTGAGGACGAGCGCGTCGTGCAGTACGTCGTGGAGTACGCGGCGGACCGCCAGGCGTATCGCCGCGACCGCAGGATGGGGACCCATGTCCGGTGCCCTTCGGTGAAGTTGGGGGGTGCCTCGGGACGAGGGAAAAGATCGGTCACACAGAGTGCGTAGATGGTGACAGAACCGAGCCGATACCCGAGCATTGCACGCCTACCCATGCCCTACGGTCCCTCGGATGGGTGATCCTGCGCATTTCCGGGGGACACCTGTGGGCCCCGGGTACGTGGGTGCGGTCGGCGCTCGCGGGATCAGCCCTCCGTCCTGCGGTGCACCCGCGCGACCCAGTCCGCCGGTTTGGCGATCTCCGCCTTGGTGGGGAGCGTGTTGGGCGAGGTCCAGACCCGGTTGAAGCCGTCCATGCCGACCTGGTCGACGACGGCCCGTACGAACCGCTCGCCGTCGCGGTACTGGCGCAGTTTCGCGTCGAGTCCGAGCAGCTTGCGCAGGGCCTGGTCGAGGCGGGAGGCGCCCTTGGCACGGCGCTGCTGGAACTTCTCACGGATCTCGGCCACCGAGGGCACGACCTGCGGTCCCACCCCGTCCATCACGAAGTCCGCGTGGCCTTCGAGCAGGGACATCACGGCGGTGAGGCGGCCGAGGATCTCGCGCTGGGCGGGGGTCTGCACCAGCTCGACCAGGGAGCGGCCGCTGTCGCCCTCCTCGCCCTCGGGGCGGCTTCCGCTGAGCGACTGGGCGGCCTCGCGCAGCCGCTCCAGGACGGTCATCGGGTCGACGTCGGTCTCACCCAGGAATGACTGGATTTCGCCTTCGAGGTGGTCGCGCAGCCAGGGCACGCCGGTGAACTGGGTGCGGTGGGTCTCCTCGTGCAGGCACACCCAGAGCCGGAAGTCGTGCGGGTCGACGTCGAGCTCGCGCTCCACGTGGACGATGTTGGGGGCGACCAGCAGGAGGCGGCCGCCGCCGTTCTCCCCGGCCGGGAGCTCGCGGGTGGGGGGCGCGAACGTCTCGTACTGCCCGAGGACGCGCGAGGACAGGAAGCTGAGCAGCATGCCCAGCTCCACGCCGGTGACCTTGCCGCCGACCGCGCCGAGCACGGCGCCGCCCGGGCTGCTGCCGCGGCGCTCCTGCATCTTGTCGAGCAGCGGCTTCAGGAGTTCCCGGAAGCCGGCCACGTTGGCCTTGACCCAGCCCGCGCGGTCGACCACGAGGACCGGGGTGTCGGCGGGCCGCACGCTGTCCGGGATCATCCGGGTGAAGGCCCGCACGTGTTCCTCGGAGGCCTTGGCGTGCCGGCGCAGCTCGGCGACGACGGCCCGCGCCTCGTCCCGGCTCACGTCGGGCCCCGGCCTCACCAGTCGGGTCGCGGTCGCCACCGCGAGGTTCCAGTCGACCATCCCAGCAGAAGCAGCACCACCGATGCCTGTCATGCGTCAACCGTACGTTGTCCCCTCCTTGAGGGGAGGGGGGTTGAAGCCGGGTGCTTACGAAGCGGGGGCGGCGTGGCAGCCGCAACGGGCCAGTCGGTCGGCGAGCCTGTCGAGGGCGCGCTGGGCCGGGTCGGGTCCGGGGGTGCCGGCGGCGAGGAAGGCGAAGGCGAGCAGATGGCCGTCGGCGTCCACGACGGTGCCCGCGAGCGCGTTGACGCCGGAGAGGGTGCCGGTCTTGGCGCGGACCAGGCCGGTGCCCGAGGAGGCGGCCCCGTAGCGGGCGCGCAGGGTGCCGGTGAACCCGGCGACGGGCAGGCCGGTCAGGACCGGGCGCAGCTCCGGGTGGGCGGGGTCGGCGGCGCGGGCGAGCAGCAGGGTCAGGAGCTGGGCGCTGACCCGGTCCTCGCGGCTGAGGCCGCTGCCGTCGGCGAACCGGGCGGTGGCGGCCTGCGGCAGGCCGAGCGCGGCGAGCCGGTCGGCGACGGCCTTGGCGGCGCCGCCGAAGTCGGCGGGGAGCCGGGCCGCGACGGCGGTCTGGCGGGCGAGCGCCTCGGCGAGGTCGTTGTCGCTGTTGGTCAGCATCCGCTCGACCAGGTCCGAGAGCGGCGCGGAGAGGGTGCGGGCGAGCTCGGTGGCGCCCTGCGGGGCCCTGCCGGGCCCGGGCGGGGCCGTGAGGGCGATGCCGCGCTCGCGCAGCAGCGAGGCGAACGTACGGGCGGTGTCGCCCGCCGGGTCCGCGGTGCGCGGGGCGGGCCCGCTCTCGCTGCCGTCGGTCCGGCCTTCGTCGGTCATCAGGGCGACGACGGGCGCGAGGTTCTCGTTCGGGCCGATGGGGTGCAGCTCGGGCCCGCTGTAGCGGGAGAGGTCGTAGGCGAGGGCCGCGTCGGTGAAGCCCCGGGTGCGCAGGGCGCGGGCGGTGGCGTCGGCCAGGGCGCGCAGGCCGTCCTTGCCGAGGGTGGGGTCGCCGCCGCCGACGAGGGTGAGCAGGTTGCCGGTGGCGGGGGCGACGACGGTGGTGGGGATGCGGTGGTCGGGGCCGAGCGCCGACAGGGCGGCCACCGCGGTGGCGATCTTGACCGTGGAGGCGGGCGTCATCGCGGTGTCCGCGCGCTGCCCGTAGAGCTGCTTGCCGGTGGCCGTGTCGTACACGGCGGCGGCGGGCTGCGGGCCGAGGCCGGGCGCGGCGAGCAGGGGGCCGAGGACCTGGTCGAGCGCGGTGTCCGCGGGGGCGTCCGCGGGGGCGCTCAGCGCGGTGAGCACGCCCCTCGCGCTGGGCGCGGGCGCCGGTGCGGGGGGCGCGCCCAGGTGATGTGCGCCACCTGTCCGGTGACCGGCCGCCGCCTTGTCGCGCTCGGCCGTACGCTGGCCCGAGTCCCAGGGACCGGCCGTGGCCACCGCTCCGGCCGCCACCGCCAGGCCTACCGCAGCCGCACCCGCCATGAGCTGCCAAGTCTTGGGTCCCGGCACCGAGGACCAGCCCCTTTCGCGATCACACACCTGCGTGAGGGACACTTAATCACCAGAACTGCGTCTTGCCGCGAACATGGCACTCCGGGTCAGCACCGGCGGCCCATCCGGCTGAACGTCCCGGGCCCGGCCCGGGGGCGCAGAACCGTCCCATGCATGTGCTGATCACTGAGGAGAGCCACCCGTGGAGTTCGACGTCACCATCGAGATCCCGAAGGGTTCGCGGAACAAGTACGAGGTGGACCACGAGACCGGCCGGATCCGCCTGGACCGTCGGCTCTTCACCTCCACCAGCTACCCGGCGGACTACGGCTTCGTCGAGAACACCCTCGGCGAGGACGGCGACCCGCTGGACGCGCTGGTCATCCTGGACGAGCCGACCTTCCCGGGCTGCCTGATCCGCTGCCGCGCCATCGGCATGTTCCGTATGACCGACGAGGCGGGCGGCGACGACAAGCTGCTCTGCGTGCCGGCGTCCGACCCGCGCGTCGAGCACCTGCGCGACATCCACCACGTCTCCGAGTTCGACCGCCTGGAGATCCAGCACTTCTTCGAGGTCTACAAGGACCTGGAGCCCGGCAAGTCCGTCGAGGGCGCCAACTGGGTCGGCCGCGCCGAGGCCGAGGAAGAGATCAAGGCCTCCTACAAGCGCCTTGAGGCGCAGGGCGGCGCGCACTGACGCGTTCTCATCCGTACGACGACGGGCGGTGCACCTTCCGGGGTGCGCCGCCCGTTGTCGTACGACTTGATGATCGCCCACATACTGGGCACACGCATGCGTACGGATGGGACCGGAGGGAGGTAAGGGGTGGCTGAGCAGCAGGTGCCGGAGGATCGCAAGCCGCCCTCCGACGAGGCGCGCAGCGCCTTCGCGGCTCCCGACGGGGTGGAGCAGCCCGGGCCCCCCGAGGAGGACGCGCCGACCTCCGAGTTCGCGCTGCCGGCCGGGGTGCCGGAGCCCGAACCGGTCGTGGAGCAGCCCGTCTCCGCCTTCGCGCCGCCCCGCACCTACTCGGCCCGCGAGGCCCCGTCCGCGACGATCACCACCGCCGGGCTGCCGCTGGTGCGGCTCTCCAAGGACGCGCCCTGGCAGGACCGGATGCGCACCATGCTGCGGATGCCGGTGGGCGACCGGCCGGTGCCGGAGACGGCTCCGAAGACCGACGAGGCCGGGCCCGCCGTGCCGCGCGTGCTCGACCTGACGCTGCGTATCGGCGAGCTGCTGCTCGCGGGCGGCGAGGGCGCGGAGGACGTCGAGGCGGCGATGTTCGCGATCTGCCGCAGTTACGGCCTGGACCGCTGCGAGCCGACGGTGACCTTCACCCTGCTGTCGATCACCCACCAGCCGTCCCTGGTGGACGACCCGGTCACGGCGAACCGGACGGTACGCCGCCGGGGCACCGACTACACGCGCCTGGCGGCCGTCCACCGGCTCGTCACGGACATGACCAGCCCCGAGCACGACGTCACCCTCGAAGAGGCCTACCGCCGCCTCGCCGAGATCCGCCGAAACCGGCACCCGTACCCCGGCTGGGTCCTCACCGCGGCCGCGGGCGGGCTCGCCGGGGCGGCCTCCGTGCTGGTGGGCGGCGGTGTGACGGTGTTCCTGGTGGCCGCGGCCGGCGCCATCCTCGGCGACCGGCTGGCCTGGCTCTGCGCGGCGCGCGGGCTGCCCGAGTTCTATCAGTTCGTGGTGGCGGCGATGCCGCCCGCGGCGATGGGTGTGGCGCTCAGCCTGCTCGGCTGGGACCTGCGGCCCTCGGCGGTGATCACCGGTGGGCTCTTCGCCCTGATCCCGGGGCGGGCGCTGGTGGCCGCCGTCCAGGACGGCCTGACCGGCTTCTACATCACCGCCTCGGCCCGTCTGCTGGAGGTCACGTACTTCTTCGTGGCCATCGTGATCGGCGTGCTCACCGTGCTGTACGGGGGGCTCCAGGTCGACGCCAAGCTGAACCCGGAAGGGGCGCTGAGCCCCATCGAGCGGCCCATCGTGCAGACCCTGGCCTCGATGGCCCTGTGTCTGACGTTCGCCGTCCTGCTCCAGCAGGAACGTTCCACCGTGTGGATCGCGACGGTGAACGGCGGGATCGCCTGGGTGATCTACGCGTCGATCGCGGTCACCGCGAAGGGCTCGCCGATCATGGCGACGGCGGTGGCGGCGGGGCTGGTCGGCCTGTTCGGGCAGCTGGTCGCGCGCTACCGCAACACCTCGGCGCTGCCGTACGTGACGGCGGCGATCGGGCCGCTGCTGCCCGGCTCCGCCACGTACTTCGGCGTGCTCGCGATCGCCCAGAACCACCGGGACCAGGGGCTCGCCAACATCGCCAAGGCGGCGGCGCTGGCGATGGCGATCGCGATCGGGGTGAACCTCGGGAGCGAGATGTCCCGGATGTTCCTCAAGGCACCTGGAGCGGCCCGCAAGGCGGCGAAGCGGACGCGAGGCTTCTAGGACGCGAGGCTTCTAAGCCCCGCGCCCTGGGGGGCTTCAGCGCTTGGCGTGGCGCCTGCGCTGCGGGGGCTGGGGCGCGCGCGGGCCAGACGGACCTGCCGCGCCGGGGCCGCCCGGACCCGCCTTCTTCGCCTTGGAGCGGGCCCGCAGGTACTCGATCGCGATCGGGACCACCGAGACGAGCACGATCGCGACCAGCATCAGCTCGATGTTCTTGTGCACGAACTCGACGTTGCCGAGCGCCGCGCCGAGCAGCGTCACGCCCGCGCCCCACAGCGTGCCGCCGATCACGTTGTACGTGATGAAGGAGCGGTAGTTCATCCGGCTGACGCCCGCGATGATCGGCGTGAACGTCCGCACGATCGGCACGAACCGGGCCAGTACCAGCGACTTCGGGCCGTACTTCTCGAAGAAGTCGTGGGCCTTCTCCACGTTCTCCTGCTTGAAGAGCCTGGAGTCCGGCCGGTTGAAGAGCGAGGGTCCGACCTTGCGGCCGAAGAGGTAGCCCACCTGGTCGCCCACGACGGCCGCGGCCACGACCGCCACGCAGACCAGCCACAGCGGGTGGTCGATCTTGCCGCTGGTGACCAGCAGACCGCAGGTGAACAGGAGCGAGTCGCCCGGCAGGAAGAAGCCGATGAGCAGGCCGGACTCGGCGAAGACGATCACCAGCAGACCGGCCAGGCCGAACGACGACAGCAGCTGGTCGGGGTCCAGCCAGCTCGGACCGAGTGCGAGGTTGGTCACGGGTTCCGGCGCTCCTGGGTCAGGGGTCGGGGTGGGGGGCGCGTAAGCGCGCGTTGACGGGCCAAAGCTATCAACGCCTCCGGCACGCTCCAGGTTCCACCGGGTTCCTGGGGATGCGCCGGGCCCTGGCGGGTACGAAGCTGGGTCCCAGGATCCTCCAGGAAGGCGGCGCGATGGGCATCGAGGAATACGGCGGCGGGCAGGGCGCGCAGTCCGACGTACTGGTCGTGACGACGAACGACGTACCCGGCTATCAGGTCCAGCAGGTCATCGGCGAGGTCTTCGGCCTGACCGTGCGCTCGCGCCACCTCGGCAGCCAGATCGGCGCCGGGCTGAAGTCCATGATCGGCGGCGAGTTGAAGGGGCTGACGAAGACGCTCGTGCAGACCCGGAACCAGGCCATGGAGCGCCTGGTGGAGCAGGCACGCACGCGTGGGGCGAACGCCGTCCTCATGATGCGGTTCGACGTCACCGAGGCGGCCGACGTCGGGACGGAGGTCTGCGCGTACGGAACGGCGGTCGTGATCACGAAGCTCTGAGGAGGGGACGGCCGTGGCACTGCACCCGGGCGCCGACAAGAAGGCGCAGGAGTACGAGAAGGAGTACGGGCGGCTCGCCCTCAACCCGTTCTACGGGGAGGCCGACCCGGTCGGCTCCATGACGTCCGCGCCGCCCCGGCACCGGCTGCCGGACCGCCCGCTGGCCCCCGCCACGGCGTACCAGCTCGTCCACGACGAACTGATGCTGGACGGCAACTCCCGGCTCAACCTGGCCACCTTCGTCACCACCTGGATGGAGCCGCAGGCCGGGGTGCTGATGGCGGAGTGCCGGGACAAGAACATGATCGACAAGGATGAGTACCCGCGCACCGCCGAGCTGGAGCGGCGCTGTGTGGCGATGCTCGCCGACCTGTGGCACGCGCCCGACCCGGCCGGGGCGGTGGGCTGCTCGACGACGGGGTCGAGCGAGGCGTGCATGCTCGCCGGGATGGCGCTCAAGCGGCGCTGGGCGAAGCGGAACGCGGACCGCTATCCGGGGCGGGACGCGGTGCCGAACCTGGTGATGGGCGTGAACGTCCAGGTCTGCTGGGAGAAGTTCTGCACCTTCTGGGAGGTCGAGGCACGCCAGGTCCCGATGGAGGGCGACCGCTTCCACCTCGACCCGCTGGCGGCGGCCGAGCTGTGCGACGAGAACACGATCGGCGTGGTCGGGATCCTCGGCTCTACCTTCGACGGATCGTACGAGCCGATCGCGGAACTCTGCGCGGCGCTCGACGCGTTGCAGGAGCGTACGGGGCTGGACGTGCCGGTCCATGTGGACGGCGCGTCGGGGGCGATGGTGGCGCCCTTCCTGGACGAGGACCTGGTGTGGGACTTCCGGCTGCCCAGGGTCGCGTCGATCAACACGTCCGGGCACAAGTACGGGCTGGTGTACCCGGGCGTGGGGTGGGCCCTGTGGCGCTCGGCGCAGGAGCTCCCGGAAGAGCTGGTCTTCCGGGTGAACTACCTGGGCGGCGACATGCCCACGTTCGCGCTGAACTTCTCGCGGCCGGGGGCGCAGGTGGTGGCGCAGTACTACACCTTCCTGCGCCTGGGGCGGGAGGGGTTCCGGGCGGTGCAGCAGACCACCCGGGACGTGGCGCGGACGCTCGCCGAGCGCGTGGAGGCGCTGGGCGACTTCCGGCTGCTCACGCGCGGCAACGAGTTGCCGGTGTTCGCGTTCACGACGGCGCCTGAGGTGGAGCGGTTCGACGTGTTCGACGTGTCGCGGCGGCTGCGGGAGAAGGGGTGGCTGGTGCCCGCGTACACGTTCCCGCCGCACCGGGAGGATCTGTCCGTGCTGCGGGTGGTGTGCCGGAACGGGTTCTCGGCGGATCTGGCGGCGATGCTGGTGGAGGACCTGGGGCGGCTGCTGCCGGAGCTGCGCCGGCAGCCCGGTCCACTCGGGCGGGACGAGTCTGTGGCTACTGCCTTCCACCACTGAGTGGGTTGCGTGTTCGTCTGCGGGCCGGTGGGGGGCTGGTCGCGCCCGCGCGGCGGAGCCGCACATGTCACAGCCCCGCGCCCCTAAAAGCCGGGCAGCACCCTCACTTCTCCGCGTACGGGTTCGCCTCGCCGTCCGCCAGCACTGCCACGAACGGTTTCCCCTCCCCCGCGAACGTGTACGCGCCCGCCTCGATCCTCGTGATCAGGCCGCCCGTCCACTCCGCCTCCCCGTCCGCCGAGTGGACCCACATGTTCATGATCTCGCCGATGTGGCCGAGGGACTCGGGGCCGTCCTCGGGGATGTAGTGCTCCGTCACCCTGGCGCGCCACGCCGCCAGGCGCTCCAGGCGGTCGCGCAGGAGCGCCACCACCTCCGTGCGCGGCAGGTCGACCATGAAGCCGATCGCCGCCGAGAGCATGTCCATCTTCTGGTCGTACGAGGTCAGCGCCGCGCGCAGCAGCTTCAGATACTCCTCGAAACCCGCGTCCGTCAGCTCGTACTCGGTGCGCGGCGGACCGCCCGCCGTGCTCGGCGCGATCTCGTGGGCGTGCAGTACGCCCTCCTTCGCCATCTGTTTGAGGGCGTGGTAGATCGAGCCGGGCTTGGCGTTGGACCACTCGTGGGCGCCCCAGTACTCCAGGTCGTTGCGGACCTGGTAGCCGTGCGCCCGGCCGTGCTGGCGGATCGCGCCGAGCACGAGGAGACGGATCGCTGACATGCGCCTCAGCCTATGACCTCATCCGTTCGCGAGAGCAACCACCCGGTCGCTCAGAACGGGAAGAGGCTTCTCCCGTGCTGCACGGAGATCCACTTCTGGGTGGTGAACGCCTCGATCGTCGAATCCCCGTTCAGCCGTCCCAGCCCCGAGTACTTCTCGCCGCCGAACGACACCAGCGGCTCGTCCTGGATGGTCGAGTCGTTGACGTGGATCATCCCGGTGACGATCCGCTTGGCGAACCGCACGCCCCGCTCCACGTTGGCGGTGTGGACGGCGCCGCTCAGTCCGTACGGGCTGTCGTTGGCCATCCGTACCGCCTCCTCCTCGCCGTCGAAGGAGAGCAGCAGCACGACAGGCCCGAAGATCTCCTGCCGCAGCAGCGGGGAGTCCTCCGGCAGCCCGGTCAGGACGGTCGGCTCGACGAGGCTGCCGCGGGTGCGGCCCCGGACCAGCGCGGTGGCGCCCTCGGCCAGGGCCTGGTCGACCAGCGAAGTGAGCGCGTCCGCCTGGAAGTTGTTGATCACCGGGCCGATGTCGGTGGCCGGGTCGGCCGGATCACCGGTCTTGAGGGCGGCTACGCGCGCGCAGAACTTCTCGGTGAACTTCTGCTCGATGCTCCGGTCCACCAGGACCCGGTTGGCGGCCATACAGACCTGACCCTGGTAGACGAAACGGCTGAAAACCGCCGCCTCGACCGCGTAGTCGATGTCCGCGTCGTCCAGGACGACCAGCGCGCTGTTGCCGCTCAGCTCCAGGATCGCCCGCTTGAAGTGGCTGCCCGCGACGGCGGCCACATGGCGGCCGGTGCGGTCGGAGCCGGCGAACGAGATCACCTTGGGCACCGGGTGCTCTATCAGCGCGTCGCCTATCTCGGCGATATCCGTGACCAGCACGTTCAGCAGCCCGGCCGGCAGGCCCGCGTCCTCGAAGATCTTGGCGATGAGGCCGCCGCCGACCACCGGCGCGTTCTGGTTCGGCTTGATGACGACGGCGTTGCCGAGCGCGAGCGCCGGTGCGACCGACTTCAGCGTCACCAGGAAGGGGAAGTTGAAGGGGCTGATCACCCCGACCACGCCGACCGGCAGCCGGTAGACGCGGTTCTCCTTGCCGTCGACGGGCGAGGGCAGGATCCGGCCCTCCGGCCGGATCGCCAGCTGTATCGCCTCGCGCAGGAACTCCTTGGCGAGGTGCACCTCGTAACCGGCTTTGAGGCGGGTGCCGCCCAGCTCGGTGACGATCGCCTCGATGATCTCCGGCTCGCGCTCCTCGGTGATCCGCAGCGCGCGCTCGAAGACCAGTCTTCGGCTGTACGGGTTGGTCTCACCCCAGCCGACCTGGGCGCGCTCGGCCGCGCGATAGGCCTCGTCGACCTCGTCCACCGTGGCGACCGTGATGGCGGCGAGCTTCTCCCCGTTGTACGGATCGAAGTCGATGATGTCCCACGACCCGCTGCCGGTGCGCCACTCGCCGTCGATGTACTGGTGGGCCAGGTCGGTGAAGAAGGACATGCCATCCCTTACTGCTGCCACTGCGCCGCCACCGTGTCCGTCGCGAACGTGTTCGTCGTCGCGTCCACTGTGTCCCCCGCTTCTGGTACACAACCCTGATGTGACGTCATCGTACTGACGTATCAGATGAGTTGGAGTAGTCCACGGAGAAGATCGCGGCTTTCCTCCGGGCCCGGACTGTCCTTCTGGAGCCGCTCCATCGCCCTGTCGTACTGGGCGACCTCCTCCGGCTTGTCCAGGTAGAGGGAGCTGGTGAGCTGCTCCAGATAGACGATGTCGGAGAGGTCGGACTCCGGGAAGCGCAGCAGGGTGAAGGCCCCGCTCTCGCCGGCGTGTCCGCCGAAGCTGAACGGCATCACCTGGAGTGTCACGTTCGGCTGCTCGGACACCTCGATGAGGTGCTTCAACTGGCCGCGCATCACGTCCCGTTCGCCGTACGGGCGGCGCAGCGCCGCCTCGTCCAGGACGGCGTGGAACCTCGGCGCCCGCTCGGAGACGAGGGCCTTCTGGCGCTCCAGGCGCAGCGCCACCCGGCGGTCGATCTCCGCGTTGGACCCGTTGGGCATACCGCGCCTCACGACGGCGTGGGCGTACGCCTCGGTCTGCAACAGGCCGTGGACGAACTGCACTTCGTAGATCCGGATGAGGGAGGCCGCGCCCTCCAGACCGATGTACGTCTGGAACCAGCCGGGCAGCACATCGCCGTAACTGTGCCACCAGCCCGCGATGTTGGCCTCTTTGGCCAGCCCCAGGAGCGACGCGCGCTCGGCGTCGTCGGTGACCCCGTAGAGCGTCAGCAGGTCTTCGACATCCCTTGCCTTGAAGCTCACCCGCCCCAACTCCATACGACTGATCTTCGACTCGGACGCCCTGATCGAATACCCGGCGGCCTCACGGGTGATGCCCCGGGACTCGCGCAGGCGCCTGAGCTGTGAGCCCAGCAGAATGCGCCGGACCACCGACCCGCTCGACTCTCCTGCGGTCACTTCGCTGTCCCTCCCCAACCGACGGTGCACGGCAGTCTGCCACCAAAACGCTTCACCCCGTACTCAATCGATTACGGAAATGGTCAAGCTCCGAAATCGGCCTCGGGAAGAAATGAGCAACAATCACCACGGGATTGGACACGCCCGGCACGTGCACGTGCATCTGCCCTTGCATCAGGAGCGGCCATTCGGAACCATGGTCCCCGCGCACCTGCGTGCTCGTCTTGTGTCCTGCTGTGCCTAGCGTTCTGTTCTGCTGTACGCCACGTTCGCCTGTACCGCCACGGCCGCGAATCCCGGGAGTGCCTCGCATGGGGACGAATGGATCGACCATGCTGGAGCCGTTGGAGCCTTTAAGGCAGACCCTCCCGCCCATCGACCCGTCCGCCGTGGCCAGTTCCGCCTCCTGTGCGCTGCCCGCCCGCTACGAAGCCGTGCGCGGTGCCCGGCAGTTCACCAAGAAGACGCTCGGCCAGTGGGAGCTGTCGGAGCGCTTCGACGAAGTGGCCCTGGTCGTCTCGGAGCTCGTCACCAACGCCCTGCGCCACGCGCTGCCCGCCGACACCGCCCGTGAGCCGGACGCGCCGCCCGTGCGGCTGCATCTGATGCGGTGGACCAGCCGGCTGGTGTGCGCGGTACGCGACCCCAGCGTGGACAGCCCCTCCTCGCCCGGGTCGGACGACTGCGACGCGGAGTCGGGGCGCGGACTGTTCCTGGTGGACTCGTTCAGCGACTCCTGGGGCTGGCACCCGCTCACGGGCACGCTGAGCGGCAAGGTGGTCTGGGCCTTGTTCCGCCTCCAGCCGGTCGACTGACCGGCCGCACGAGCCGCACTTCCCACCTGTTCTCACCTGTACGACATGAGGGCCCCCGGTTGGGGGCCCGTTCGCGTATGCGGGGTCGATGAGCCCTGGGGATAGCGGGGATCCCGGGGATGCCGCGGACTCAGTCGGTGATCAGGTGGTCGAACTCGCCGTCCTTGACGCCGAGCAGCATCGCCTCGATCTCCGCCCGTGTGTAGACCAGCGCGGGTCCGTCCGGGAACGTCGAGTTGCGGACGGCAACCCTTCCTCCCGGCAGCCGGGCGAACTCCACGCAGGTCCCTTGGGAGTTGCTGTGCCTGCTCTTCTGCCAGACGACACCCTGAAGCTCCGTTGCCGCCATGCCGTTGTACGCGTGGTGCAAGGTCGCTCCCGGGGGATGTGCAGGCGTGCATCTGTGAAAGGTCAACTGCCCCGGATCATAGCCGTGTTCATGTGCGCCTGCATGAGCATATGCACGTGCACGCGCGGTACTCGGGCCGTTACAGGCATTCCACCGGGTTGGACTACTCGTCCACTGGGTATAGACGCGTCTCACGCCCCCCTGGTTCACGCGCTGGTAGCTTGACGCGTCCGGAAACCGTCCTACCAAGGGGATTTCGCAGTGCGCAGGCATGTACGTACCGGGGCGGGCGCCGTGGCGCTCGCCGCTTGTCTCACCGTGGCCGGGTGCTCCAGCTCGGACGGCGGCGACAAGCCCAAGGAGAAGGACACCGGCGGCAGCGGGCAGAGCGCGAGCCCGAGCGGCGGCAGCGGCAACGGGAGCACCGGCGGCGGCAAGGTGGCCGCCAAGGACATCGCCGGCGCCTGGGCGGCCGTCCTCGAGGGCAGGCCCACCGCCCTGGTGATCAGCGGTACGACCGTGGCGCTCGGCGGCGAACACACGTGCAGCGGCACGGTCAGCGACAACGGCATGGCGATGATCGAGCTGAAGTGCGCCGACGGCAACACCGACCGGGCGGCGGGCATGCCCTCGCTGAGCGCGGACCGCAAGACCCTCACGGTGAAGTGGGAGGGCGGCAAGACCGACACCTACACCAAGTCGGAGCTGGACGGGAAGCTGCCGACGGCCATCCCGACGGCGGGCCTGCCGACTCCCTGACGCTCCCCTTCAGGACCTCGGCGTCCCGGCGTCCTTGAGGGCCATCGGCGGGGCGGGCGAGGCGAGCGCGTCCGAGAGCTCCTCCAGGGAGTGCAGCAGCAGCCCCGCGCCCTTGCGCACGACCCGGTCAGGCGCCCCCTCGCCGACATCCCACGCGGCCAGCGCCTGCTCCGCCTCGTCCCACCGCGGCACCCGCCGCTCCCGCACCGCCTTCGCACCGCGCTCGGTGGCCCCGCGCAGCGCCCCGGCGAACGCGGCGGCGGCCGGGACCGGGGGCGCGCCGCGCTCGGGGACGTGCGCCTCCATCAGCATCGCGATCCGGCCGAGCTGCCCCACCGCGTGCCCGGCGCCCTCGGCGGCGGCCCGGGACAGCCCCCGGTGGCGCACCGGTTCGTGGGTGGCCCGTTCCAGGGCCTCCTGCCAGGCGACCCGGGCCGCGCGGGTGGCGAGCAGCGCCCGGCGCACCTCGTCGGCGGGCGCCGCGGGGTCGGCGTACCGCTCGACGACCGCCGCCGCGTACCGCCCGCAGGCGGCCAGCCAGTCCGCGAGCCGGGTGCGCAGCCGGGGCGTCTCCCAGGCCGGGTAGAGCGCGTACGCGGCCATCGCCAGCACCCCGCCGAGCAAGGTGAGCAGCACCCGGTCGGGGACGGTCTGGGTCCACTGGAGGCCGCCGGTGCCGAGCAGGAAGACCACATACGCGGAGGTGCACGCGCTGGCCGCCGCGTATCCCGTACGCATCAGCAGGTACATCAGGAACGCGCAGAGCACCGCCAGCGCGGCCGAGAGGCCGGGGCCCGGGTGGGTGAGCTGGACGAGACCGGTGGCGAGGGCGACGCCGACGAGGGTGCCGCCGAAGCGGGCGACCGCGCGGGAGTACGTCTGCGAGAAGTCCGGGCGCATCACCATGACGGAGGCCATCGGCGCCCAGTAGCCGTGGCCGAGCGGGAGGGCCTTGCCCAGGAGGTATCCGGCGGCGGCGACCGCGCAGACCCGGGCGGCGTGCCGGAAGACCGGGGAGTCGCGGCGGCCCAGCTCGGCGCGCATGGTGCGCAGGGCGAGCGGGACGAGCCGGGGCAGGGTGGGCCGCAGCAGCGGCTCGGAGTCGTCGCCTCCGGTGCCCTCGGCCGTCTCCACGACGTCGCCGAGCAGCGCGATCAGGCGGGTGGCGGCGCGGAAGGCGGGGCCGCTGAGGATCGCGCCGGTGTCGGGCGTCCTGAGCGCGGCCTCGGCGGGCGCCGGGATGCGTACGGCCTCGCCGTGCCGGATCGCGCGGGCGGCCGCGTCGAGCACGGAGGCGGCGGCGCCGAGCAGTTCGCGCACCCGGTCGCGCTCGGGGCCCTGCTCCGGCACGCCGAGCGCGGGGTCCGCGAGCGAGGCGAGGACCGGCCGGATCCGCTCGGCCACGCCCCGGGATCCGTGCAGCTCCGCCGGGCGGCGGCGGGCCTCCCGGGGGGTGACGGTGGCGGCCAGCCGGGCCGTCATCAGAGGCTCCGGGTCGAAGGCGGCGCGCGGGTCCTGCCGGAGGCGGCGGGCGTAGTCGGCCTCGGCGGCCAGCGCGTCGGCGAGCGCGTCGCGCTGGGCGCCCCAGCGGCGGATCGGGACGAGCACGACGAGGGCCGCCTGGACGACGCCGCCCGCGGCGATCATCGCGGCGTGCCCGGCGGCGGTCGCGATCGAGGTGGGCAGGGTGACGGTGACCAGCATGATCGCCACGTTGGAGGAGGCGATGATCCCGGCGGTGGGGCCGACGGCCCAGGCGAGACCGGCGGCGAACGTCCAGACGGCGAGCAGGGCCAGGAAGAACGGGGAGTGGGCGCCGACGAGGTAGCCCAGGAAGGTGGAGAGGGCGAGGCTGGCGCCGGACGCGAGCGCCAGGACCGGGCGGGGGCGCCAGCTGCGCTGGAAGGTGGCGATGGCGGCCTGGAACGCGCCGAACGCGGAGCTCACGGCGGCGGTGGGGCCGAGGGTGACGAGGCTGACGCCGACGACCAGGGCGAGTCCGGTGGCTCCGCGCAGCGCGACGGTGGGCTCCAGCCGCCGCCGCTCTACGCTCAGCCCCGATCGGGCGGTGGCTTTGAGGGAGCGGAGCCAGCTCATGGGGCGAGCGTATCGATCCCCCACCCCGCCCCTTCCCTAAACCCTCCGGGGGTGGGGGTGGGTAAAGGTGGATTTCTCCGGGGGCTGCGCCCCGGGCCCCGTGTTTGTCCGCGGGCCGTCTTGGGCTGGTCGCGCAGTTCCCCGCGCCCCTAAAGGGCTCGGCTTCGCCATCACACTCGCCCGCATCCCCTAGGGGCGCGGGGAACTGCGCGACCAGCCATCTACGGTCCGCAGACGAACAGGGACATGGGGGCGCAGCCCCGAAAGCGGGGTGCGGGGGCAGGGAGCGCCGCCCCGGCAGACGGGGTCAGCCCGGCAAGCGTCGGCGGGCCGGGCCGTGGTGGGCGCGGTTGGCCGCCGTCGTGCCGGACTCCCAGCCCGCCGCATCCGTCGCCCCCCGCACCCGCGTCCGTACCGTCCGCGGAAACATCTCCTCCGCCCGCCCCGCGACCGCCACCGCGCGCGTGGCCAGCACCGGCAGCAGGTCGGGGGACGCCGTGGACTCCACCTCGCGGGCCGTCGCCGACAGGAGGTCGCCGAGCCGGTTCGCGTACGCCAGCAGGAAAGACTGCCGGAACGTCTTCGTCCGCTTACGGCCGCCCGCCCGCTGCAAGGCCTCCGCCCGCGTCATCGCCGCGGTCCCCTGCACCAGCAGCGACGTGTAGAGCAGCTCGACCGCCTCCAGGTCGGCCTCGAAGCCCACCACCGTCGAGAAGCCGAACTCGCCGTTCCACACCGCCCGGCAGTGGTTGGCCGAGGCGACCGCGTCGAGCAGGATCGCCTTGGCCGTCTCGTACGGCGCGTCCACCCCGATCCGGCACGCCCCCGGCGCGTCCCCCCGCTGACCGCCCGCCGCGAGCACCGCCTCGTCGATGCTGTGCAGCGCCATCAGCTCCTGCGCCTTGGCGCTCAGCGCCTCCGCCTCCTGCGGGAACTCCGTCGCCTCCGCCTTGGCCAGCAGCGCCCGGATCCGCGTCAGCGTCTTGGGCTCGCCGTGCACCGGCGGCAGATGCACGGGCGTACCCGGCACCGGCCCCACCGGCTCGATCGCGGGCAGCCGCAGCAGCAGCCGGTACAGCTCAAGGACCGTCGTCGCGCGCGTGAAGCGGTCCTCCGACCGCTCGCCCGCGCCCCGGACGGCGTCCGCGAGCGCGTCGGCCTGCTCCGCCCACCGCGCCGGCAGTCGCTCGTACCGCTTCAGCTGTACGAGCACGAGCTCCACGGCCAGCCGTACGTGCGGCTCCGCCAGCTCGCGCCTGACCATCCGTACGACATCGGCCGGCTGCCAGCCCCGCTCCCACGCCCGCCCGACCAGCTCCTGCCCGCGCAGGGCGAGCTCGGCGTCGGCGGACGGGTCGGCGGCCAGCAGCGATGCACCCGTGTCCAGGTCCGTATCGGACTCGGCGTACAGCGCCGCGGCCAGCGCCCGCTCGACCGTCGTCACTGCGCCGCGTCCCAGTCCCGGCGGGCCCGGGCGATCGCGTCCCGGTGGCCGATCGACCAGTCGGCGAGCGCCTTGACCAGGTGGGTGAGGCTGTGGCCCATCGCGGTCAGCTCGTACTCGACCTGCGCGGGGACCGTCGGATACACCGTCCGGTCCACCAGACCGTCGCGCTCCAGACGCCGCAGGGTCAGCGTCAGCATCCGCTGCGAGATGCCGGGCACGGCCCGCTGGAGCTGGCGGAACCGCTTGACGCCCGCGGCGAGTTCGACCACCACGTACACCGACCACTTGTCGCCGAGCCGGTCGAGCACATCGCGCACCCCGCACTCGTCCTGCGGGGTCTCGCAGCTGATCACGGGGTCGGCGATCACCCGCCGGTCCCCGGGGGTGGTTACCTCCGTGTGCCCCACTGACATCGAAGTGCCTCCTTACGCGCGCGTGCCGAACCGCAGACGATGGTCGCAGTTGTCGAACACCACCGCGAACAGATCCCTGTGCGCGTTCCTCACCCGCCTCTCCTGGGAGTCCTCCATGCTGCTCGTCACCGGTGTCTCCGGCGGTCTGGGCCGACTCGTAGCCGAGCGCCTCGCGGGCCGCGACGACGTCGTGCTCGGCACGCGCGCACCGCTGCCCGGCGCCCGGCGCGTCGACTTCGACGAGCCCGAGTCCCTGCCCGGGGCGTTCGCCGGGGTCGACACCCTGCTGCTGATCTCCGCCGGCTACGGCGAGGACGACACCGTCATCGCCCGCCACGACGCCGCGATCTCGGTGGCCGAGCGCGCCGGGGTGCGCCACGTCGTCTACACCAGCCTCACCGGCGCGGGCGACCACCTGCCGTACGCCCTCGCCCACCGCTGGACCGAGCGCCGTCTGAGCGCGTCCACTTCTTTGAAATGGACGGTCCTGCGCAACGGCCTCTACGCCGAGCTCCTCGCCTTCCTCGCCGCCCCGGACGCCGACGGGCGCCTCACCGCGCCGCTGGCCGACGGCCGCCTCGCGGCGGTGGCACGCGCCGACCTGGCCGAGATCGCGGCCCGCGTCGCCCTCGACCCCGCCCCGCACGCGGGCCGGGTCTATGAACTCGCCGGCCCCCGCGCCCTCGGCGGCGCCGAACTGGCCGCCGCGACCGGAACGACGTACGCGCCGGAGACGCTGGCCGACGCGCGCGAACGGATCTCCGCGTCCGGGGCGCTGGACTTCCAGGTCCCGATGCTGGTCGGCACGTACTCGGCGATCGCCGGCGGCTTCCTCGCCACCCCGGACGCGGGCGAGCTGCGGGAGCTCCTCGGCTGCGCACCGCTCGACGCGCTGGAGGTGTACGCGGAGGCGGTGGCCGCGGCATCCGGCCGGTAGCCCCTTCCCCTTCCCCTGGTCCCTTCCCCGCGCCTCGGAACGCCGTTGTCAGTGGCCGGTGCCACACTCGCACTCGTGGACGAGAAGTGGGCGGTGGACCCCACCGAGGACGGCGGCGCGCGGCTCGTCGCCCTCGGGCGGGACGGGCTGCCCGAAGGGCCCGTGGCGCACGAGCCCGATCTGGCCGGGGCCGTCCGGGCCCGGCCCGGTGTGGGGCGCTGGGTGTGGCGCTCCACCGCGGACATCTACCCGCGCCTGCTCGCCGCCGGCGTCCGCGTCGAGCGGTGCTACGACATCGAGGCCGCCGAGCTGCTCCTCCTCGGCCACGAGGGCCGCCTCGGCGAGCCGCGTTCGGCGGCGGCCGCCTGGGCCCGGCTGCACCACCTGCCCGTACCGGCGGACCCTCGCGCCCGCGCCGCCGAGCCCGGCCGCCAGTCCCCCCTCTTCGAGCCGCCGAGCGGCACCGCCCTGCCCCTCGAAGCCCTGGTCGAGGTGTACGCGGAGCAGCAGCGGCGGCACGAGAAGGCCGAGCACCCCGGCCGGATGCGGCTGCTCACCGCCTCCGAGTCCGCCGGGATGCTGGTGGCCGCCGAGATGAACCGGGCGGGCCTGCCCTGGCGCGCGGACGTCCACCGCGCCCTGCTGAACGACCTGCTCGGCGAGCGGTACGCGGGCGGCGGCGAGCCCCGCCGCCTCGCCGAGCTCGCGGACGAGGTGTCGGCCGCGTTCGGCCGCCGGGTCCGGCCCGATCTGCCCGCCGACGTCATCAAGGCGTTCGCCGAGGCGGGCATCCGGATCACCTCCACCCGCCGCTGGGCCCTGGAGGAGATCGACCACCCGGCCGTGGCACCGCTGGTCGCCTACAAGAAGCTGTACCGGATCTGGACCGCGCACGGCTGGAGCTGGCTGCACGACTGGGTGCGCGACGGCCGCTTCCGTCCCGAGTACACCCCGGGGGGCACGGTCAGCGGCCGCTGGACCACCAACGGCGGGGGCGCGCTCCAGATCCCCAAGGTCATCCGGCAGGCGGTGGTGGCCGACGAGGGCTGGCGCCTGGTGGTGGCCGACGCCGACCAGATGGAGCCGCGCGTCCTCGCCGCGATCTCCCGCGACCCGGGGCTGATGGAGGTGGCCGGGCACGACGGCGACCTCTATACCGCCCTGTCCGACCGCGCCTTCTCCGGCGACCGCGACCACGCCAAGATCGCCCTGCTCGGCGCGATCTACGGCCAGACGTCCGGCGACGGCCTCAAGAACCTCGCCGCCCTGCGCCGCCGCTTCCCCCGGGCCGTGGCGTACGTCGACGACGCCGCGAAGGCGGGCGAGGAGGGCCATCTCGTACGCACCTGGCTCGGCCGCACCAGCCCGCCCGCGGCCGGGGCGGGCGACGACGGCGAGGCGGGCCTCCCCCAGGAGGGCGGCGCCGAACTCACCTCCCCAGACGGCGAGTTCACCCCCGGCTACGCGTCCACCAACGCGCGCGCCCGGGGCCGCTTCACCCGCAACTTCGTCGTCCAGGGCAGCGCCGCCGACTGGGCCCTGCTGCTGCTCGCCGCGCTGCGCCAGGAGCTCGCCACCGCCGGAATGCGGGCCGAGCTGGTCTTCTTCCAGCACGACGAGGTCATCGTCCACTGCCCCGAGGCGGAGGCCCCCCAGGTCGTACAGGCGATCCGCGCCGCGGGCGAACTCGCCGGCCGCATCGCCTTCGGCCAGACCCCGGTGAGGTTCCCGTTCACGACGGCGGTGGTGCAGCGGTACTCGGAGGTGAAGTGAGGTGTCCCGCCGGGGCGCCCCACAGGGGGGCGGGGCTGTGACATGTGCGGTTCCGCCACGTGGGCGCAAGCACCCCACCCGCGAGCGCCCCACCCGCGAGCACCCCCCACCGGCCCGCACCGGAATCCCCGCGCCTCCGAGTCGAGCGCTCAGCTCAACTTGTCCCACTTCGCATCCAACGCGATCTCCTTCAGCTGCGACATGGTCAGCGCCGGAGTGGCCCGGGTGGCGGGCGCGTTCTGGTTGCCCGTGTTGAACGCGCTGATGACCACCCGGAGGCCGTTCGTCCGTATCGTGTCGACCGTCCACCACACCACGCCCGCGCCGCCCTTCTCCCCCGGTCGCTGCTCCTCGCCGACCCGGGTGCCGTTGGGCAGCGTCGACACCGTGCCCTGGAGCGGCACGTCGCCCATCCCGGGCTGGACGTTGATCCCGACCAGGCTCTTGCCCTTGCCGTCGTCCACGACCGCGAACGCGTAGCCACCCTGGTTGCCCTGGTCCACGACCTTGAGCCCCTTCGGCAGGGAGGCGGCCAGCTCGCGCTGCATCGCGGCCCCGCTCGGCTCGCCCCGGCGCACCGGCTCCGAGCGCGGCACCTTGGCACCCGCCATGGTCGTCTTCCACACCTCGGCCGTGACCAGCGCCTTCATCTGCGCTCCGGTCAGCGGCGGGTCGACGCGGGTTGTCTTCCCGCCCTTCTCGGCCGCCGCGTTGTGCTCGCTCGCGTCGACCAGTACGCCCTTCGGAGTGATCAGCGTGGCCCGCCAGTTCTTCGTCTCCTCGCGGCGGTCCGGGTACTCGTACCCCTGGAAGAGCATGAACCGCGAGCCGTCGGGGAGCACTTCGGCCGCGCAGTGGTCGTAGTCCGTGATCGCCTTCGAGGGGCAGGTCACATATCCGGTGGCGCCCTCGCCCGCCGGATCGATCGTGCTCAGCGAGATCCCGATCGAGCCCTGGCCCTTGCCGTCGTCGAAGACGACCGACGCGGTCGGCGACGCGAACTTCTTGCCTGTCCGGTCCGCGCCACTGCCCTGCTCGTTACTGGTCTTCCCGGGCGGGAGGAGCGCGATGAGGTTCTTGATCATCTGCTCGGCGGTGACCGACACCCCTTCCGGAAGCGTCGACTTGGGCGGCGCCGCCACGGACGCGGCCGGACCGCCGGAGTCCCGCGAGCCGCCGGAGGAGCCGCCGACCAGCCCGCTCGCCCAGGCGCCGCCGAGGCCCACCGCGGCCAGCGCCACCACACTGCCGGTCACCGTGGCGGCCCGGCGCCGGGCCAGTCGGCGGCGGCCGCTCATCAGGGCGCCGTCGAGCAGCGCGCGGCTGTCCTGCGGGACGAAGCCGTCGCCGGTGCTGCGCATCGCGTCCCCGAGCTGGTCTTCAAAAGGCATGGTGAAACCCCACTCCTCGCTTCGTGTTCGTGGTCGGCGGTCGGTCGTCGGTGGTGGTGCGTGGCTCGTCTTGCCTGGTGCCTGGTGCGTGGTTCGCGGTGCCTGGTTCGCGGGTCAGAGCGCTGCGAGTTCCGCGAGGCTGCCGCCCAGGTGTTCGCGCAGTTTCGCCAGCGCGCGGACCGAGCGGGTGCGGACCGCGGCCGAGCTGACCCGCATCGCCTCCGCCGTCTCCTCGACGCTGTGGTCCTCCCAGTACCGCAGGACCACCACAGCGCGGTCCTTGGGCGCCAGCCGGGCGAGCGCGTCGAGCAGCGCGAGCCGCAGCGCCGGGTCTCCGTCCGTGGTCACGGGCCGGTCCGGCAGTTCCCCTATCGGCCGTTCGGCGGCCGAGCGGCGCCGCCGGTGGGTGAGGAACGTGCGCACGAGCATCGTCTGCGCGTATCCCGCGGGGTTGTCGATCCTGGAGATCCGGCCCCACATCGCGTACATCCGGCCCAGCGTCTCCTGCACCAGGTCCTCGGCGAGATGAGTGTCGCCGCTGGTCAGCAGGCACGCGGCGCGGAACAGGTGGTTCGCTCGGCCAGACGCGAACTCCAGGAACTCATCCGTGCGCGCTTGTTTCGGCTGCCTCGGCTGCCCCAGCTTTCTCATGCTCTCCCCCGACCCCTTGACCTCCCCTACACCTCATTGACGCGCCAGGAGGCCAGGAATGTTTCACCCGACTTCCGCCCGGCCCCGCCCCTCCCCGTCCGGCCCCGCGTCCAGCTCCCCTTCCGGCCCCACGTCCGGCCCCGCGTCCAGCCCCGCCAGCAGTTCCGTCACCTCCGCGTGCGCCTTCGGGTCGCCGCCCTCCAGGGCCTTCAGCGCCAGCTCCCACTGGACCCGCGCCTGCGCGATCCGCCCGCGCGACCGCTCCAGGCGGCCGTACTCACGCCTGCCAAGCCCCTCGCTGTACGCGTCGCACCGCTCGACGGCCTGGTCGAGCAGGTTCGCGCAGGCGGCGTACGCCTCGTCGGTACGGCCCAGCTCGCCCAGGACCCGGACCAGGCCCACCCACGACTGGGACCGCCCGTGCCAGTCGCCCTGGTCGCCGAGGATGCACAGCGCCCGCTCGAAGTGGCCGACGGCGGCGGCCCATTCGCCCAGGGTGAGGTGCGCGTACCCGATGTTGCAGTGCGCGGTGTGCGCCAGGAGCTCGCTGCCGATGCGGCAGCCGGTCGCGAGGCTGCGCTCGTGGTAGGCGATGGCCACGCGCGCGTCGGTGTGCTCGTGCAGGTTGCCGAGGTGGCTGAGGATGATCGCCTCGCCATAGGCGTCGTCGAGCTCGCGGGTCAGGGCCAGGCTCCGCTCCAGCGGCTCGGCGGCCTCGGCGTGCCGGCCGAGGCGCTCCAGGAGCATGCCGCGGTTGGCGAGGGTGCGCTGGGTGCGGCCCCGCTCGCCGAGCTCCTGCCAGAGCGCGATCGCCTCGTCGTTGAGGGCCAGTGCCTCCTCGATGCGGCTGGCCAGGAAGTGCGCCCCGGCGAGGTCCCCGATGGCATGCGCCTGCGCGACCCGGTCGCCGCTCGCCCGGGCGGCGCTCAGGACGAACCGGTTGAGATGGCGCAGCGCGCCGTACTTGCCCCGGTACTGGAGATGGCTGAAGTACGCCCTGACCAGCAGGAACAAGGTCGGTGAGGAGCGCGCGTACCGCTCGGTGAGCGTCACGACGGCGGGCAGTTCGCGGTCCCCCAGGCCAACGCGGCGGCGGTGTCCGGGAAGGGCGCGGCGTCCCCGACGGGCTCGGGCACGCGCGCGGGGCCCTCGCGCTCGGGCGGGGACAGGGTCAGGCCGCTCTGCCGGGCGGCCTCGGCGTACCAGCGCAGCCCGCGCTCGACGGCCGCCTCCCGCCCGTCGTCCTGGGCGGCCAGCTCACGGGCGAAGTCGCGCACCAGGTCGTGCGGCGCGTACCGCCCGTACGAGATCTCCTCCAGGAGCGCCACCTCCACGAGGCGGTCGAGCGCGGCCCCCGCCCGCTGCTCGGGCAGGCCCATCAGCCGGGCGACGACGGGGACTTCGTACGCGGGCAGGTCCAGCGCTCCCAGGCGGCGCAGGGCGAGCGCCGCGTCCGGGTCGAGCGCGCCGAGCGCGACGGCGAGCGAGCGGCGCACGCTCAGGTCGTCGTACTCCAGGTGGTCCAGGCGCCCGTCCTCGGCGTCGAGGAGCCCGGCGAGCGCGTCGGGGCTGAGCGCGCGGCGGGCGGCGAGCCGGGCGGCCGCGACCCGCAGCGCCAGCGGCAGCCGCCCGCAGAGCTCGACCAGCCGGGCCGCGCCGTCGGCCAGTTGGCGCCCGGAGACGGCCCGGAGCAGGCCGAGGCTCTCGTCGGCGGTCATCGGGGCGAGCGGGAAGCGAGTGGCGCCGTCGAGCGCGGCCAGCGGCGACCGGCTGGTCACGACCACCGCGCAGCCGTCCCCGGCGGGCAGCAGGTGCCGTACCTGGGCGGCGGAGGCCGCGTCGTCGAGGACGAGGAGCGTACGGGTCGGGGCGAGCCGGGAGCGCAGCAGCGCGGCCGCCGCGTCGGGCGTGTCGGGGACGTTGCGGGAGTCGACGCCCAGCGCGTTGAGCAGCGCGGCGAGCGCCTGGATCGGCGGGAGCGGGGGGAGCCCGGGGGTCGCGCCGCGCAGGTTCAGATACAGCTGCCCGTCCGGGAACTCCTCGCGCAGGGCGTGCGCCACATGGACGGCGAGCGCGCTCTTGCCGACCCCGGCCATGCCGGTGATCACGGCGAGGGCGGCGGCGGGCACGCCCTCGTGCCGGGCGGCGGACGCGCGCGGTGCAGGAGCCGCGGGGTGGACCGCCGCCCCTGCCGGAGGCCCGCCGGGCTCCTGCGGCTGCCGCCTCCCCTGGGTCAGGGCGGCCCACAGCCGCGCCACCAGATCGCCGCGGCCGGTGAAATGGGCGGGGCCGGGAGGCAGTTGGGCCGGGGTGGGCAGCTCGGCGCGGGGCGCGGGCTCCCGCAGGATCTCCCGGTGCGCCTCCTGGACAGCGGGACCGGGGTCGACGCCCAGCTCCTCGACCAGGGTGCGGCGCAGCCGCTGGTGCACGGCGAGCGCCTCCGCCTGACGCCCGGTGCGGTGCAGCACCAGCATCAGCTGCCGGTGGAAGGCCTCGCGCAGCGGGAACTGGCCGGTCAGCGCCGCCAGTTCCGGCCCGATCCCCTCATGGCGGCCGAGCCGCAGCTCCGCCTCGTACTTCCACTCCAGGACGAGCAGCCGGGTCTCGCCGAGCCGCTGGACCAGGGCGGGCTCGCCGTCGGCCGGGTCGTAGAGCCCGCTGAGGGGCGCGCCGCGCCACAGCGCGAGGGCGGCGGCGGTCTCCTCGGCGACCGTCGGCCAGTCGCCCCGGTTGTGCGCGGCGAGCGCCACGCGCGCGTGGGCCTCGAAGACCTCGGTGTCGAGCTCGCCGGGGTCGACCCGCAGCACGTATCCCGGCGGCACGGCCCGTACCCGGTCCTCGGAGTCGAGCAGCCGCCGCAGCCGGGCGACGTGGTTGTGCAGCGACGCGGTGGCGGAGGCGGGCGGGTCGTCGCCCCACAGCGCCACCTTCAGGTCGTCGCTGGGGACGACCCGGCCGGGCCGCATCAGCAGGGCGGCGAGCAGGGAACGGACCTTGCCGCCGCCGACAGGTTCGCCTCCCACGGTCAGTGGGCCGAGCAGGCCGAATCGCACGCACACGCCGAACTCCACCGGTTCCCCCACTGCCCGTCCACCGGCTGCCCCGCTGACCGTTGGCCACATGTTAGCGATCTGTTGGTGGGCGCTGATTAGATCTTTCCATCGGATCCGGGCCGCCGGTGCTCGGTGGACGACCACCCTCGGGGGAGTGTCGCCGTCGGAACGGATCCGAAGGACAGAGAGGTCCTCGGGCATCCCAGGTGAGTGCCCGGGGACCTCGTCCTGTCCGCGCCCGCCCGGCGGGCGCCCCTTCGCCCCTCGGTGCGCGCCTGTCCGGCGGCGCAGACCGCCCCCTGGCCGGTCCAGCGATTTTGCGCCAATTTTACGAATGCGTACAACCTTTGGGCCGCTCAAGCGTCTTGGGCGCGCCTCTCAGTCGGTCTCCCCGTCTAGCAGCGACGCGATGTACTCCTCCAGCCGTCCGCTCAGCAGCTCAGGCGTCAGGTCCGTGCGCCCGAGCTCCCGCCACGGCCCCGCGACCTTCTCGGCGTCCGGCGCGTACGCCAGCGCGTCCAGGAGCTGCCAGTGGAGCAGCCCGGCGCCGAGCCGCCCGCCCCCGGCGGTGTACCGCGCCACGAACTCCCGGGCTGCCCCGGCCCCGTGCAGCAGCGCGAGCGCCGTCGAGCAGTGCGCCACGTCGAGCGCGGCCGGGCCCCACGACGTCTCCACCCAGTCGACGACCCCGCTGATCCGCAGCTCGTCGCCCACGCCGCTGAACAGCACGTTCCCCGGGTGGAAGTCCCGGTGCAGGAAGCACCCCCCGTACGGGGGCGGCGGCTGCCGGATGACGTCGACCGCCCGGCGCCAGACCTCGGGCCGCCGGGTGCCCTCCGGGACGCGCACCCGGTCGGCGGAGGTCCAGGGCTCGTACTCCCGGGGCCGGTTGGCCGCCGCCACCGGGAGGCGGTGGATGTCCAGCAACTGCCCCGCGAGCAGCTCGATCCGCCGCTCCAGCCCCTCCTCGTCCAGCCGGACCGCGCCCTCCAGGCGGGTCATCAGCAGCGAGGGGTGGTCGCAGTGCTCGCCGTGCGGATCGGCCGCCACGAGCGCGGGCGCGGGCACGCCCGTCCCCGCCAGCAGCCCGAGCACCGCGGCCTCGCGCGCGAGGAGGCCCGCCGCGTGCCGCCGGTAGAAGGGCTTGGCGAAGGAGCGCAGCACCAATTCGCGTACGGAAGTGGCTGATTCTGTGCGCCCACCCTCGGCGCTGCCGCCGCCCTCTGCACGCAAACCCTCGGCACCACCGCCGCCTTCTGTACGTATGCCGCCGCCTTCAGGACGTATGCCGTCGGCGACCTCCGTACGTATGCCGTCGGCCACCTCCGTACGGACCAGCCGCATCTGTGAAGTCCACCCGCCCCGCAGCGCCACCGCGTCCCGTACCCGCTCGCCCTGCGGAAGCGACTTGTCGACCCAGCGGCGGGTCAGCTCCCAGCCGTCCGCGCCCAGGTCGTCCAGGACCGCGTCCACGAACCGCCCGCGCTCAGCCGGGTGCTCCTTGAACCACACCCCGAGCCGGTGGTGCGCGCCCTCGAACACCAGCCGGGTGAAGCGGGGCTCGTTCCCCTCGGCCAGCGCCTGCGCCACCGCCTCCGTGACAGCGTACGGAATGATCTCGTCCACTTCGGGTACGGCCAGGACCACCCGGGTGCGCAGCGACCGGAAGACGTCGAGGGCGCGCGAGCCGCGCCAGCTGTCGGGCGTCCGGAGGATCTCGGTGAAGCGTGAGACGGGTGCCCCCGGCGGGGTCCCCGGCGCTCCCGGCTCGGCCCCGAACGGCTCGGACCAGGCCGCGTCCGCGTACACGGCGGGCGCGCACAGGCCGATCCCCGCGACCCGGGAGCCGTAGTGCGCGGCCAGGTCCGCGACGGTCTGGCCGCTCATGCTGAAGCCGGTCAGGACCAGGCTCTGGCCGGACGGAACGTACGCGTCGACCGCCTCCCGCGCCTGCCGGAAGCGGCGTTCCAGGCTCAGCTCCGCGAGGTCGCCGCTGGAGGCGCCGTGCCCGGAGAAGTCGAGGGCGAGGACGCGGTGGCCACGCGAGCGGAAGTCCTCCCCCAGCTCCGCGAGCCGCGCCTTGTCGCCGATTCCGGCGCCGTGCAGCAGGACGACCGTGACGGAGGGGATCATTGCGTCGGGCTCCGCCACCGCGCAGCTGATCCGCTCCCCGTCGAACTCCCCGACCAGTTCCGTCACTTCGGCCACGTCAGCCACTCCCCCTCATGATCGCCAGGCTCCTCCAGCCTAAGTCCCCGACCTCGAAGCCCCGGGCCTCACGGCGCCGGCGGCAGCGCCCGGCACAAGGCGTCCAGGGCCGCCTGATAGGCGTGGTCCGGCGGGGTCGCATAGCCGACGACCAGGCCGTCCTGGCCCGGCATGGTCGCGTCCGGGTGGCGGTAGGCGGCCAGTCCGTCGAGCGCGATCCCCTGCCAGGCCGCGGCCTTCAGGACCGCCCGCTCGGTGCCCGGCGGCAGCCGCAGCACGGCGTGCAGCCCGGCCGCGATCCCGGCCGCCGTGATGTGCGGGGCGTGCTCGTCGAGGGCGGCGAGGAGCTGGTCGCGGCGGCCCCGGTAGCGCTGCCGCATCCGCCGCACATGACGGTCGTAGGCGCCGCTCTCGATCAGGTCCGCGAGGGTCAGCTGGTCCAGGACGCTCGCCCACGCCTCGCGCCGGCCCTTGGCCGCGAGCACCGGGTCGACGAGCTGCTCGGGCAGCACCATCCAGCCCAGCCGCACCGCCGGGGACAGGCTCTTGCTGACCGAGCCGATGTAGACGACCCGCTCGGGGTCGAGCCCCTGGACCGCCCCGACCGGCTCCCGGTCGTAGCGGAACTCGCCGTCGTAGTCGTCCTCCAGGATCACCCGGCCCCGGGCGCGCGCCCAGTCGACGACGGCCGCGCGGCGCTCCGGGTGCAGCGGGCCGCCGGTCGGGAACTGGTGGGCGGGCGTGAGCAGCGCGGCCCGTACGCCCTTGAGCGCCGCCTCCTCCGTCAGCTCCGCCACCGTCGCGCCCCGCTCGTCGAGTCCGACCGGCACGGTCCGCACGCCTTCCGCCGCGAGCAGGGAGCGGTGGAAGGCGAGGCCGTACGACTCCACGGCGAGCGGGCCGCGCAGCACCTGGCCGCCGAAGAGCAGCCGCAGGGCGTGCGCGAAGCCGGAGCAGACCACGATCCGCTCGGGCGCGGTCCGTACGCCCCGCACCCGCGCCAGATACCCGGCGAGGGCCCGGCGCAGCTCGACGCGGCCCTGCGGATCGCCGGGCCCGAAGGCCTCGTTGGGGGCCGCGTTGAGCGCGCGGCGGGCGGCCGACAGCCAGGCGCCGCGCGGAAACGATCCGGCGTCCGGCTGGCCCTGCATCAGGTTGTGTGCCGGGGCGGTGGCCCGGCGCGGCACCTTCTTGGGCACGCGCGCGGCCCGTACGGGCTCGGCGCGCGTCGCGACCCGGGTGCCCGAGCCCTGGCGTGCGGTCAGCCAGCCCTCGGCGACGAGCTCGGCGTACGCGTCGGCGACGGTGTTGCGGGCCAGGCCCAGATCGGCGGCGAGCGAGCGGTACGGGGGCAGCCGGGTGCCGGGCGCGAGCCGCCCGTCCTGGACGGCGGCGCGCAGCGCGCGGATGAGCGCGGCCCGCCGACTGCCGGATCCGGCCAGTTCCACATGGAGGTCGGCACCGATCCGCTCCGCGGAATTGACCCATGAGTCCGCCATGAAACACCCGCCTTTTACGTGGTCTCCAGGCGCTCAGCCTAGGGGGCGCGGACAAGCTCGCGGACCACGTCAAGCTCCACACTTGAACGCGGCGGCGCACGTTCCGGTTCGTGAACTTGCCCAGCTCCAGCGGGACTTGAGTGACAGTCGAGGCCGAGCCGTACTGGCCAACTGCCCCACCCGCCGAACGGCATCCGTGGCAGGATGCCGACCGCTCGGCGCTCAAACGAGGCTTACAGGGGAGAGCAAGGCATGATCAATCGCAGGTCGTTCATCGGGATGGCGGGGGCCGGGGCCGCGGCCCTGTCCCTGTCGGGGTTCACCAGTGCCACCGCCACGACCACCGGCCAATGGGACCGGTTGCGCGCGAATCTGACGGGCCGACTGGTGCTGCCGTCGGACTCCTCGTACACGGCGGCCAAGACCGTCGAGTACGGCCAGTACAGCCTCACCAATCCGCAGGCCGTCGTGTACGCGGCGAACGCCAACGACGTGACGACCAGCCTGATCTTCGCCGAGTACCACGACATCCCGGTGACGGCCCGCAGCGGCGGCCACAGCGGCGGCGGCTACTCGACCACCGAGGGCCTGATCATCGACGTCTCGAAGCTGAACGCGGTGACGGCGGGCTCCGGCACGGCGACCGTCGGCGGCGGTACGCAGCTGGTGGACGTCGTCAACGGCCTCGGCGCGAGCGGCCTGGCGATCCCCGGCGGCATGTTCCCGACGGTCGCGCTCGGCGGCTTCCTCCAGGGCGGCGGCGTCGGCCTGCTCACCCGCCAGCACGGGCTCGGCGCTGACAAGGTGACCTCGGCGAAGGTCGTCCTCGCCAGCGGCCGCCAGGTCACCGCGTCCCCGACCTCCAACCCCGACCTGTACTGGGCGATCCGCGGCGGCGGCGGCGGCAACTTCGGCATCGTGACCCAGTACACGGTCACCCCGACCGCCGTGCCGAACCTGAACGTGGCCGAGCTGCTGTTCACGTACGACCACGCGGTCGGCGCGATGCACGGCCTCACCCAGTGGCTGGAGAGCGCGCCGACCACGTTCGGCAGCCGCTCCAACATCGACCTGTTCGACTCGGCGGCGGGCAACGCCCCTCTGGTGACGCTGCTCGTCACCTCGATCGGCACGCGCGCGGAGTTCGACACCGAGATCGCCCGTCTGATCGCCCTGACGGGCGCGGCGCCGATCCAGCAGAACGTCTACACGGACACCTACAAGTCCGCGATGATGAAGATCTTCGGCTGCGGTACGTACTCGCAGCAGCAGTGCCACAACAACACCTGGGACCCGGAGAACGGCAAGCTCGCCCCGTTCGGCCACGTCCTGGGCCGCGGCCGGCTGCTGAGCCGGTCGCCCTCGGAGACCGAGTGGGCGCGGCTGGTCAGCGTCTTCGACACCGAGCGCACGGCCGGCCACTTCCACAAGTTCGAGATCATGGCGCTCGGCGGCGCCGCGAACAAGGTCTCGCGCACCTCGACGGCGTACGTCCACCGCGACAGCACGCTGCTGATGTCGTACTACACGTTCGCCTTCGGCATCCTCTCCGGCGACCAGCTCGCCTCGGGCCAGCGCTTCGTCGACAACGGCTTCGCCGCGGTGGACCCGGTCTCGAAGGGCGAGTCGTACCAGAACTTCATCGACCCGGCCCTGACGGACTGGCGCACGGCGTACTACGGCGAGAACTACGACCGCCTGTCCTACGTGAAGTCGAAGTACGACCCCTACGGCGTGTTCTCGTTCGCGCAGGGCATCGACTGACGTTACGTCACATCAACTGACTGAGCGCGTTTTCACCCGTAAGGGCCGGGTCGGAACTCATCCGACCCGGCCCTTCGTTACGTAGCCACAACCTCCGCTTTGCGATCTCATGACCCTGGCCTCCTACGGTCGAGGGGCGGCATGCGCGGAGGACAAGGGCGCATGCGGGAACGACGGGGGAAGGTGCCCGGGTGGGCGACGACGGCAAGGTTCTGGACATCAAGACGGCTGATCTGAAGCTGTCGGCACCGGTCTTCCACGAACAGGCGAAGAACCTCAGCACCGCGCTGACGAACCTGGTCAAGGCGCTGGACGGCTTCGGCAAGCCGTGGGGCGACGACGAGCAGGGCAAGGCGTTCGGGGATGCTTACGAGCCACAGCAGAAGGCGATCGAGCGGGGTGCCGGGATCCTGGTGCTCGGGCTGACCAGCATCCACGAAGCCATGATCGACATGTCCGACGGGCACGTCGACAACGACGAGTTGATCGCCGGGATGTTCGCGAAGGTGAAGCCCCAGGACAAGGGCCAGGACAAGCCCCAGGACCAGCCCCAGGACGGTGCCGAGTGAGCCTGGAGGACGAGGCCAAGAAGATCCTGCTCAAGCTGGGCATGTGGTGGCCGGACGCCAACTCGGGCACCCTGCGGCACGCGGCGAAGGCCTGGCGCGACTTCGCGGACGCGGTCGACGACGTCCGCACCCCCGTGAACAACACGGCGAACTCGCTCATCCACAACAACCAGGGTGAGGCGATCGCGACCTTCACCACCTTCTGGGAGCGGTACGCGAAGGGCAAGGACGCGGGCTGGCTCAGCGACCTGTCCAAGTCCTCGCGGAAGATGGCGGAGGGGCTGGAGAAGTTCGCGGACGCGGTGGACGACGCGATCACCAAGCTGTGGACGCAGATCGGCATCGACGCGGCGGTGATCGCGGGCGGGATCGCCCTGGCCTTCTTCACCGCGGGCCTCGCCTCGGGGGCCGCGGTGGCGGCCGCCGACGTGATCATCGAGATGGGCGCCACCCTCGGCGTCGCGGTCTCCACCACGGTGGCGGAGATCGCGGCGGGCACGCTGGTGGCGGCCGCCTTCGGCGGCATCGAGTCGGTCACCGTCGACCTGGCCGTGGCCCAGCCCCTGAAGATCTCCACCGGTCTGCAGGACGGCTTCAGCCTCGACGAGGTCAACCAGGCCGCCAAGGACGGCATGATCTTCGGCGGCGCGCTGGGAGCGGGAAGCGGCGTGCTGAAGGCGGGCGTCGAAGGCGCCTTCACCAACCCCACACCCTTCATGCTGCGCCCGCCCTCCCTCCGCCCCGACCTGGTCGAACTCGGCCCCGCCGCCCGCAACTGCGAGCGCACCCGGTGCGTGGGCGAGCCGATCGACGTGGCGACCGGGGCGATGCTGATGGCGCAGACCGACCTGTCGCTGCCCGCGTCGCTGCCCTTCGTCTTCGAGCGCACGCATCTGTCCTCGTACCGGGGCGGGGTGTGCTTCGGCCCGACCTGGATCTCCACCCTGGACGAGTGCGTCCAGATCGACGGCGAGGGCGTCGTCTTCGCGGGCGCGGACGGGATGCGCCTGGTCTACCCGGTGCCGACGCCCGGCGAGCCGGTGCTGCCGGTCAAGGGCCCGCGCTGGCCGCTGGAGTGGGACGGCAAGCCGGACGGCGTGATGACCATCACCGACCCGGCCACCGGAGTGGTCCGCTCCTTCAGCACCCCGCTCAACTCCGCCACCCCCGGCGTCTTCCACCTCCCCATCGACGCCTGGCAGGACCGCAACGGCGCGCGCGTGGACGTCGAGCGCAACGCGGGCGGCGTCCCCGAGGGCATCCGCCACTCCGGCGGCTACTACCTCGCGGTCGACTCCCACGGCCCCCGCATCACCGCCCTGCGCCTGCTCGACCAGGCCCCCGACCGCTACACCGGCCACCTCCCCCCGGACGCGGGCACGGTGGTGATGCGCTACGGGTACGACAAGGCGGGCAACCTCACCGAGGTGATCAACTCCTCCGGCGAGCCCCTGACGTTCGCGTACGACGGCCAGGGCCGGATGACCCGCTGGACGGACCGCAACGGCACGTGGTTCTCGTACGTGTACGACGCGCGCGGCCGGGTCGTGCGCACCGACGGCGTCGACGGCATCCTCTCCGGCACCCTCACCTACGACGAGGCGGCCCGGACGACGACGTACACCGACTCGCTGGGGCACTCCTCCACCCACCGCTACAACGCGGAGGGCCTGGTCGTCGAGGAGACCGACGCGCTCGGCCACACCACCCGCACGCAGTGGGACGAGCGCGGCGACAACCCGCTCACCAGCACCGACCCCCTCGGCCGCACCACCCGGTACGGCTACGACGACCGCGGCAACCTGACCGAACTCACCCTGCCCGACGGCTCGGTGGCCCGCGCCGCCTACAACCGGCTGGGCCAGCCCGTCGAGGTGGTCGAACCGGGCGGGGCCACCTGGCACCACACCTACGACGAGCTCGGCAACCTCCTCACCACCACCGACCCGCTGGGCGCGCTGACCACCCACGCCTACGACGGGTCGGGCCATCTGGTCGCCGTCACCGACGCCCTCGGCGGCACACGGCACATCACCCCGGACCCGGCAGGGCTTCCCGCCGCGATCACCGACGAGCTCGGCCGGACCACGACCGTCCGCCGCGACCCCTTCGGCCGCCCGACCGAGGTCACCGACCCCCTCGGCCACACCACCCGCACCACCTGGACCACCGAGGGCAGGCCCGCCCGCCGCGAGCACCCGGACGGCACGAGCGAGTCGTGGACCTGGGACGCCGAGGGCAACCCCCTCACCCACACCGACCAGGCGGGCCACACCACCCACCACACCCCCGCCCCGTTCGACGTCCCGGCCACCCACACCACCGCCGACGGCGCGACGTACACCTTCACCCACGACACCGAGCGCAGGCTCACGGGCGTCACCAACGCACAGGGCCTGACCTGGACCTACACCTACGACGAGGCGGGCCGCCCGACAGCGGAGACCGACTTCAACGGCCGCACCCTCACGTATACGTACAACGCGGCGGGCGAACTGGTCTCGCGCACCAACGGTGCGGGGGAATCCCTGCACTTCACGCGGGACCCGCTCGGCCGGATCACCGAACAGCGGTCGCAGCCGGACGCGACCGAGGACGGCACCGAGGCGGCAGACGGGCCCGAGACCGCGGGTGCGACCACGACCTACGCCTACGACCCGGCCGGCCATCTGATCCGCGCGGTCAACGCCGACGCGGAGGTCACCTTCGTCCGGGACGCGCTCGGGCGGGTGACGGCCGAGACGGTGAACGGCCGCACCACGACGTACGAGTACGACGCGGGCGAGCGGCTCGTCCGCCGCACCACCCCGTCAGGGCTGGTCTCGCGCTGGTCGTACGACGCGACCGGGCGCGCGCTGGAACTGGCCTCGGACGCGGGCACGTTGACGTTCGCCTACGACGCGGCCGGGCGCGAGACCTCGCGCCGCATCGGCGACGGGGTCACCCTGCACCAGGCCTGGGACGCCGGGAACCGGCTGGCCTCCCAGTCCCTCACCGCCCGCTCGGAGCAGGCCGACCGACTCCTCCAGCACCGTACGTACGCCTACCGCGCCGACGGCCATCTGACCGAGATCCGCGACCTGAGTTCGGGGACGAGGAGGTTCACCACCAGCCCGGCCGGCCGGGTGACCGGCGTTCGCGCCCACGGCTGGACCGAGGCGTACGCGTACGACACGGCGGGCAACCTGACGCGTGCGGCTGCTCCGGCCGCGGGCGTCGACGCCGGAGCCGCGGACGAGCGCGAGTTCGAGGGCACCCTGATCCGCCGGTCCGGGAGCACGGCGTACGAGCACGACGCCCAGGGCCGTCTGGTCCGCCGCACGCGCAAGCTCCTCAACGGGCAGCGCCGGAGCTGGACCTTCACCTGGAGCCCCGAGGACCGCCTCACCGGGGTGGTGACCCCCGACGGGGAGCGCTGGCACTACGCGTACGACCCGATGGGCCGCCGCATCGCCAAGTACCGGCTGCTCGACGACGGCTCGACGGCCGACCGCACCGACTTCGCCTGGGACGACACCCGCCTCGCCGAGCAAAGCGCCCCCGACGGCCGGGTCACCGCCTGGGACTACGCCCCCGGTGCGCACACTCCCCTGACGCAGACCGGCCACCGCCCTCTCGTCCGTACCGGAGGTACGTCCCTCCTGGCGTCGCTGGCCGAGGACACCACGGCCGACCGCACGGTCCGCTTCCACGCGGTCATCACCGACACGGCGGGCACCCCCACCGAACTGGTCGCGCCGGACGGCGAGTTGGCGTGGCAGCGGCGCACCGTCCTGTGGGGCGCCCAGCACGCCACCGGACTGGACGAGGCCTCGGCCGACTGCCCCCTTCGCTTCCCGGGCCAGTACGCCGACCCCGAAACCGGCCTCCACTACAACTACTTCCGCTACTACGACCCGGAGACGGCCCGCTATCTGTCGGCGGACCCGCTCGGCCTCGATCCGGCGCCCAACCACCACGGGTACGTCGACACCCCGCTGTCGATGATCGACCCGCTGGGTCTGAAGACGTGCGACGAGCCGGTGCCGACGTCGAAGCCCCGGACGGGTGTGAAGGGCCTCATCAAGGAGGCCCAGCTGCCGACCTCCGGCCGCATCCGGTTCGTACCGTCGCAGGACGTGAACGTGAACTCGGGCCTGCCCCGAGGAACGCGGAAGGGCTATATCGACCGCTTCGGTAATGAGTGGATCAAGGGACCGTCGCGCACCGCGGGCCAGCCGTTCGAGTGGGACGTCCAGCTGAGCAAGAAGGGCAAGGCCCAGCTGGGCTGGCTGAGCCGCGACGGCAGCCATCTGAACGTGTCGCTGGACGGCGAGATCACCCACAAGTGAGCCCCGGTGGGCCAACTGAGACAGTGGACGGCGTCGCAGCCGCCGAGACAGCAGGAAACGGACCGACCGCCATGGAACAGACCGAGCAGACCGAACAGCCCCAAGAGGACGCGTTCCACTTCTACGCCGAAGTGCGCATCACCCACTCCCCCCGCCGTCCGGAACTGGCGGGCCGCCTGGGCGCGATCCTCGGCATCACGGAACCCCGCGACCCGGCGGTCCCCCCGGCCTACGCGGTCATGGTGGACGACTACGACTACACGGTGCAGTTCGAACGCGAGGAGCTGACCCCCACGGGGCGGGACCGGAAGCACGAGGACTACTACTGACCGGTTGCCGCTGAAATACGTCGAGGCCGCCTGGGACACCGAGTTCCAGGCGTTCTCCACGGAAGCCACCGCGTACCGCCCACAAGCGAGCCGGGCCCGACCGCGTTATGCCCGGCTATTGCCTTGGTGTGGGCCAGTTATCCGCCGATCCGCCGCACCGAAAAGCCTCCGCAATTCCCCCAGGACACAGAAGCGCCCGACCGCTGGCGACGGGGGATGCACCAGCGATCGGGCTGTAGCCAACCCTAACAACCCTGCTTGCGCTGCGGGAATGGCCTGCTCCACGTCAACAGCGACTTGTGATCGGGATCACATCGCGCGGTTACTGGTCGCAAGGAGGCGAGTACGACAGCCGAGGTAGATTCTCATGCCATTTATCCGGCGTCAGGACACCCCGAGTGGTCGAGCAAATACGGCTGATGGCCTCATCGGCGTCCAAGTTCCACAGCCGGACCGTATCGCTGCCGCTCGACACTCCGAGCATGTGACTGTTGGGGCTGAACGACAGGAAGTTTCCCGTCTTGGCGTTGGGGCTCATCGACTTACCGATGGGAGTGGCCTCGGACGGACGGGCGACGTTCCAGAGCCGGACCGCGTTGTCGTTGCCTCCGCTCGCCAGGGTGCGGCCGTCCTGGCTGAACGTCAGGGACACCACCGCTTCGGTGTGTCCGGTGAGGGGTGAGCCCAGCCGGGCCGCCTTGAGCGGGTCGGTGATGTTCCAGAGGCGGACCGTGTCGTCGTCGCTGCCGCTGGCCAGCGTACGGCCGTCCGGGCTGTAGGACAGCGCGTTGATGGGACCGAGGTGTCCCGTCAGGGGCGTGCCGAGCGGAGGGACGCGGCGCGGGTCGGCCACGTCCCACAGCCGGATGGTGCCGTCCGCGCTGCCGCTGGCGAGGGTGCGGCCGTCCGGGCCGAAGACGAGGGAGTTGACGTAGCCCTTGTGGCCGGAGAGCGGCGTGCCGAGCGGGTGCGGCCGGGCCGGGTCGCCGACGTTCCACAGCTGGATCGTGCGGTCGTCGTAGGCGGTCGCCAGCGTGCGCCCGTCGGGGCTGAACGCCAGCGCGTCGGGGCCCGAGAACCGGGTGCGCAGCGCGACGGGCGCCCCGTAGGGGCGGGGCCGGGCCGGGTCGGTGACGTTCCACAGCTGCACGGCGCGGTTCCTCATCAGCACCGCGAGGGTGCGGCCGTCGGGGGAGAACGCCAGCGAACGCACATCACCGTCCCCCGGCGTGAAGGGTTCGCCCAGCGACACGGGCCGGTTGGGAGCCTCCACGTTCCACAGCCGGACCCGGTGGTCGCGCGCGGCCGTGGCGAGCACCCGGCCGTCCGGGCGGAACGCCCCGATGCGGCCGATCATGTCCGACGTCGGTATCGACCACAGACGGACCTTGCTGTCACCGCTCCCGGTGGCGAGGGTCCGGCCGTCGGGGCTGAAGCCCAGGGCGTACATCTCGCCGCTGCTCCCGGCCAGAGGCTCGCCGACCTGCGACGGGTAGGCCGGATCGCTGACGTTCCACAGGCTCGCCGTACTGTCCGCGCTGGCGGCGCCGAGCTTGGTGCCGTCGGGGCTGAAGGCCACCGACCAGATGGGGCCGGTGTGGCCGGCGAGCGGTGTGCCGAGCGATGTGGCGTGACGTGGGTCGGCCGCGTTCCAGAGCCGGATGGTGTCGTCCGCGCCGCCGCTGGCGAGGGTGCGGCCGTCGGGGCTGAAGGCCACGGAGTGCACCGTGCCCGTGTGGCCGGTCAGCGCCGTGTCGAGCGGGACGGGCCTGAGCGGATCCGCCGTGTCCCACAGCCTGATCGAGCCGTCGTCGCCACCCGCCGCCAGCGTCCGCCCGTCCCGGCTGAACGCCACGCAGCGCGCGGCGGCGGTGGGGCCGGTCAGGGCGCCGAGCGCTTTCGGCCGGGCCGGGTCGGCCACGTCCCACAGCCGAACAGTGCGATCTTCACTGGCGGAGGCCAGGGTGTGCCCGTCCGGCCGGAAGGCGAGGAGGTAGATCGTGCCGCCATGACCGGTCAGGGGGGCGCCGAGCGGCTGCGGGCGGCTCGGATTCCGTACGTCCCACAGCCGGATCGTTCCGTCGTCCGAGGCACTGGCCAGGGTGCTGCCGTCCGGGCTGAAGACCGCGCTGCTCACCCAGCTCGTGTGGCCGGTGAGGGGGGTGCCCAGCTGCTTGGGCCGGGACGGGTCCGCCACGTCCCACAGCCGCACGGTCCGGTCGTAGCTGGCGGTCGCCAGGATCCGGCCGTTCGGGCTGAACGACGTGAGGTAGACGGCTCCGGTGTGGCCGAGGAGCGGAGTGGCCAGCGGGGCGTTCACGATCGAGATCAGCCGGTTGTTCGCGCCCTTGTCGTGCGGCCGCAGGTGGTGTGCCACCAAGGCGAGCTGAGCGGACAGCGAGGGGTCCGTGTGCTGGGCACGATCGGCCTCGGCGACCACCTGCTCGAACACGGCGTCGTCCCGCTGCTCCCGTGCGACCCACGCCGCACAGACAGCCAGGATCGCCAGCACGACCAGAGCGGATATCGCACTGCGGCTGAGCCAGACCGTGCGCTTGCGCAGCCTGACGGAAGCGGCCAGGAACTCCACGGCGCTGCGGGTGAGGAAGGTGTCACCGGCGGACTTCGCCCAGGTATGGGCCTGTTCCAGCCGAGAACCCCGGTAGAGCAGCGCGGTGTCGCGCTTCGAGTCCTCCCAGGCCCGGCCGTCCTCCTCCAGCCGCTGGCGCAGCAGATTGTCGCTTCTGTCCTCGTCGATCCAGTCGCGCAGCCGCGGCCAGGCGTGGAGCAGCGCCTCATGGGTGATCTCCACGGTCTCCGCGTCGAGCGTCACCAACCGGGCGCGAACGAGCGCTTCGAGCGACTCCTCCGTCCTGCCGGGGTCCGTCGACTCCTCCGCCAGCTGGCGCCGCGTCCCCCGCCTGCGGGTGGCCTGGGTGTCCTCGCTCAGTCTGACCAGCCTGAGCAGGAGCAGTCTCGCGGCCGTACGGGCCGCCGGGTCGAGGCTCGACCAGGCGCGCTCGGCCGTCGCCGCCACCGCTCCCTGGATTCCGCCCGCCGCGCGATAGCCGGCCAGCGTCAGCTTGCCCGCCTTCCGCCGCTGCCAGGTGGCGAGGAGGGCGTGGGAGAGGAGCGGCAGCGCGCCCGCGTCGTGCACCCCGCGGGGCCCGTCCGCACTGACTTCCCGGACGATCAGCTCCGCCAGGCCCGGTTCGAGCTCCATGCCCACCGCCTTGGCCGGGCCGGTCACCGCCTCGCGCAGCTCCGCGGTGGTGAGGGGCCCGAGCACCATGTGGCGGTGCTGGAGGGCGTCGGCCAGTTCGGGATACGCGAGGCACCGCTCGTAGAAGTCGGCGCGGATGCCGAGGACGACGAGCATGGGGGCGGCGGCGCCCGGGTCGTCCGGCGTGCAGGCGGCGTGGAGGAGCTGGACGAAGGTGCGCCGACTCGCCTCGTCGGAGCAGAGGGTGAACGTCTCCTCGAACTGATCGACGATGACGACCGGAGAGGTGGGCGAAGAGGTCTCACGGCGCGCCCATGCCGTGACGGCTTCCCTCACCGCGTGCGCGAACCCCGGAGTGCCGGGCTCCCCCGCGTCGGAGATCACGGGTGCGAGATCGGGTATCCGGCGGGTCAGCTCCGCGAGAGGGTCGCTTCCCGGTACGAGCTGGAGCACCTCCCTCGTCCGGCCTCCCTCCTCGCACGGAGTGCCGTCCCGCAACGCGGGCACCAGCCCGGCGTTCAGCAGGGAGGACTTTCCCGCTCCGGAGGCGCCCACGAGCATGACCAGGCCGCCCGTCTTCTCCGCCGCGCGCAGCTGGGCGACGAGGGCGTCCCTGCTCCGCTCCCGGCCGAAGAACCACCGGGCGTCCTGTGGACGGTACGAAGCCAGGCCCCGGTACGGGCACACGCCACCGGGGACGGTCCCCGCTTCGGCCGGGGGCCGTTCCTCCTCCTCGGGTGACGCGGGGCGGTCGCCGACCGGGTCGGCGACCGCGCGCTCCCAGAGGCGCTGCCAGTGCGCCATGTCGTACAGGCCCGGCGACACGGGCGCGGGCCGCGAGCGCCGCGCCTCGGGGATCAGGACGTGCAGCACCACGGCGAGGGCGGCGAAGTGGGCAGGCACGTTCCGGGCCCGTCGCCAGTCGCTGATCCGCTGGGCGGACACCCGCACGGGCCGCCCTCGCTCGTCGACCCGCTGAAGCCGGACGACGGCCTCGGCCACGCGCTTGAGGGGCGGATTGCCGGCCTCCGTGTACAGCAGCGCGAGACGTTCCGCGAAGGCTGTGCGTGCCCCTGAGTCGGAACTCAAGGTCTCCACTCCTTACTTCCCCCGCGCCAGGACATCCGGACCGGAAAACTCACCCTATACGGCTGACCTGCGGTTAAGCCGTGGAATCGATGCCAGGGCCTCCTCGGCGGGAGCCTCGGCTGGCAGGATCTCGACGCAGTAGCGCACCGACCGGGCGAAGCCCAGACAGGCCACCGGCCCGGCGCTCGACGAGACAGCTCATGATGCCGCACGTTCTCGGTCAGCTTCGATTCGGAGTCACGAAACGTACGGCGACGGCCTCGCCGCGTGAGCAACAGGGATCCGTGAAGCCAGCCGTATGCGGACGGCCGGTGCGTCAACCACGGGTCCGGCATCCCTTGATCCGTGCCACATACCCGGCACGGATCGACGCCGACCGTGTGGTCCGGCACCGGTCCCAACAGGGGAGGGACTGGCGCCGGACCCATGCGGTCAGCTGTGAATGCTTCGGTCGGCTACAGGGGGGCTTGCGCAGCCCAAGCGGAAGAGGTCGTTCTCTCAGGGGACGGCCTCTTCGGCGTTGCCGGGCTTTACGTCGGTCGCCTTCCGGCTCTAGATCCAGCCCGCCGCTTGAGCAGCGAGTGACGCATCCGCTTCGGCCGCATCCGCGGTGGCGTTCAGCTCTTCGTTCCTGCCCATCCCCTCGCTGCCCGCAGCCCGCATGGCGGCCTCAGACGCCTTCAGCGCCGCTCGGTAGGCGGCCGCGGAGGGCTCGGTCGCGCCGTCGTGGTCACGAGCCACCTGGGCGGCGACAGCGGCGGCGGCGGCGGCGTTCCTCGCGCAGCGGGCGTCCGCTGCCGGGTCCAGGGGCGAGCGGTCCAGCTCCGCGAGCACCTGAGCGGACAGACGGAGGGCATTCGCCGCCTTCGCGGCAGGCTCCGTGGGCACGGCTCGGGCGTCGTGCGCTTCGATACCGGCGTGGCGGCACGCGGCCTCGGCACGGTCCAGGGCCTTTCTGCCACGTGCGGCGTGCACCTGCCTGAGTGCGGCCGCCGAGGCCGAGCCGGTCTCGGCGGCTGAGGTGGCCAGTCGCGCAGCGCCAATGGGTTCGCTCATCGCCCTCTCCCTGTCTTCCCGGACCACGGTGATCAAGCACCGTTGTTCGCCCTGGGCAACGGTCGTGCGGCAGGGTGACAGGTCCGGCGCCAACAAACCAGTGCGGCTCTGAATCCGGTCAGGAAGCGTCGCCGCCACGGCGGGCCGACGGTCGCCCGCCACTGAGCCGCCGCTACGTGAACAGCCCCAAGGCGTCATCGACGGACCAGCTCTGCCAGCTCACAGCAAACAGCCCGACCACCGATATGAGCGCCATCATCAGGTTCTGCCCCTGCTCCGCCCAGTCGTGGATCATGAGCACGAAGTAGACGAGGTTCAGCAGCAGCCCGCCCACGAGCGCGATCGGCGTCAGGAAACCGAAGACCAGGCCGAGGCCGAGTGCCAGTTCGGCGTAGGCGACGACGTACGCCATCAGTCTGGGGCGGGGCTTCACCACCAGGTCGAATCCGCGCCGTACGAACGGCCAGCGGTGCTCGTCCGCGATTCCCGCGGCCCAGGTGATCCCGCCACCGGCGAACCACGTCTTCTTGTCCTTGTGGCGCCAGCTCTCCAGCCACCACAGGCCGAGCCCGATCCGCAGGACCGCGAACCACTCCGCTCCGCTGAGCCAGACCGTCTCCACGGCGGATCCCCTTCCTCGCACTGACCTGACGGATCGTCAGTTGACCGTGAGACCGGGTGTTCGCGCAAGAGTCCGGCCCGTGCTGCTCCTTGCCGCCCCGCGAAGGACCCCCTAGCCTCGATCTGATGGATCGTCAGATTCGAGTCGGTCGAACCGGCAGGCAGTAGGGGGTAGACGGCGTGGTCAACGGCGACATCGGCACCGGTGGCGTGCCCCGGGTCATCAGCGTGGACGATCACGTGATCGAGCCCGCGCACCTCTTCGAGACATGGCTCCCCGGCAAGTACCGCGACAAGGGGCCGAAGCCCTTCACCGCCGGGATCGGGGACCTGGCGTACGTCGGCGGGAAGTACCGGTTCACCACGGACCCCGCGGGCCAGATCACCGACTGGTGGGAGTACGAGGGCCTGCTCTTCCCGTACAAGCGGATCATCGCCGCCGTAGGGTTCTCCCGGGACGAGATGACGCTGGACGGCATCACCCGGGAGGAGATGCGGCAGGGCTGCTGGGATCCCAAGGCCCGGCTCGCCGACATGGACATGAACCATGTCGAGGCCAGCCTCTGCTTCCCCACCTTCCCCCGGTTCTGCGGCCAGACGTTCGCGGAGGCGCAGGACAAGGACGTGGCTCTGGCCTGCGTACGGGCGTACAACGACTGGATGGTGGAGGAGTGGTGCGGGGACAGCGGGGGGCGGCTGATCCCTCTGTGTCTCATCCCGCTGTGGGACATCGACCTCGCCGTCGCGGAGATCCGGCGCAACGCGGCCCGGGGCGTACGGGCCGTGACGTTCTCCGAGATCCCCACCTACCTCGGCCTGCCCTCGATCCACTCCGGCTACTGGGATCCCTTCTTCGCGGCCTGCGAGGAGACCGGGACCGTGGTGAACATGCACATCGGGAGCAGCAGCCAGATGCCCGCCGCGTCCCCCGACGCCCCGCCCGCCGTGCAGGCCGCGCTGTCCTTCAACAACGCCATGGCGTCGATGATGGACTTCCTCTTCTCCGGTGTCCTGGTGAAGTTCCCGCGCCTCAAACTCGCGTACAGCGAAGGTCAGATGGGCTGGATCCCGTACGCCCTGGAGCGCGCCGACGACGTCTGGGAGGAGCACCGCGCCTGGGGCGGGGTCCGCGGCCTCATCCCCGAGCCGCCCTCCACGTACTACTACCGGCAGATCTTCTGCTGCTTCTTCCGCGACAAGCACGGCATCGCGTCGATCGAGACCGTGGGCGTCGACAACGCCACCTTCGAGACCGACTATCCGCACGTCGACTCGACGTGGCCGCACACGAAGTCGGTGGCGGAGGACCACGTCGCGGGACTGCCGGAGGACGTCGCGTACAAGCTCCTGCGCGGGAACGCCATCCGCATGCTGGATCTGCCCTTCGACCGGGAGCGGAGGGCCGGCTCGCCCGCCTGATGCCCCGGGTTCCGCCTCGGCCGGACGCTGGGGGCATGCGCGCCCTCGGCGTTACCGTTCAGGGCAAGACCCGCGGAGAGGTGGACGCATGAGCAATCCGGTGTCAGAGGCCCTGGTCAGCGTGGGGCGCGGCTATGTGCGCCACGCCCCCACAGCCCTCGGCAAGGCCCCGCTCGCCGCGCACCACCTGAACCCACGACTACGGGATCACCCCCGCCGCCGCGTGGTCCGCACCCGCTTCGGCGCACGCTTCGCCGTCGACACGACGGACCTGATCCAGCGGTACCTCTATATGTACGGCGTCTGGGAACCCCACATGACGCGGTGGCTGGAGCGTCGGCTGCGCCCCGGGGACACCTTCATAGACGTCGGCGCCAACATCGGTTACTACAGCGTGCTCGCCTCACGCCTGGTCGGCGCGGAGGGGCGCGTGGTGGCCGTGGAGGCCTCCCCCACGTTCCATCGCCGGGTGCTCCAGCACGCCCGGCTGAACGACTGCGGCAACATCCGCGCGGTCAACTCCGCTGTCTCCGACCGGAACCAGACGCTGCGGTTCATCCTGGCCAGCTCGCGGAACATGGGCGCGACGAGCACCGTCCCCTACGAGGGCCCGGCGGAGTCCACATTCGAGATCGAGTCGCGCCCCTTGCCCGAGATCCTTGCCCCACGGGAGGTCGCCGACGCCCGCGTGATCAAGATCGACGTGGAGGGCGCGGAGGGAAGCGTCGTACGGGGCCTGGCCCCCCTGCTCGACAAGCTCCGGCCCGACGCCGAGATCACCGTCGAGGTGACCCCCCACCGCATGCGGCAGCTCGGCGACGACGTCACCGAGCTGCTGACCACCATGCGCGAACACGGCTTCCACACGTACCGCCTGACCAACGACTACGCCCCGGAGTCCTACCCCGCCGCCCTCAGCGGACCCGCCGCGGTGCCGATGCGGTGGCGCGCGCCGGTCGACTCGGAGAGCGACCTGGTCTTCTCGCGCGTCGACGCCGAGAGGCTGCCTTGAACCCCGTCTGCGCTGGTCAGTCCATCGCCGGGAAGTGCCACTGCAAGTGCGACAGGGCCAGGGCCCTGGCCTCCACCACCGCCATGCGCGCATCGCGTTCGGCGGTGTCCGTGTGGGCCGCCTGGCTGGTCGACTGCCCTTCCCACTTGCGGTAGATGAGGCCGACCTCGCGCGTGAAGTACCCGCGGCTGACGGCGTCCAGGGCGAGCAGCAGCCCCGTGTCCTCCGAGGCTGGGAGGGCCATCCACCCGCCGAGCGCGACGAGGAGATCACGGCGTACGAAGAGGGTCGCCGGGTGCACCTGCGCGCGGTAGCCGTGCTCCTGCCAGTGGCGCAGCACGTCACCGCGCTCGATCGGCCCGCCTTCCGGGTCCTGGTCGAAGCCGAGGGTCGAGCCGTCGGGAAGGAGATCCAGCACCCGGGACGTCGTCCAGCCGATACCGCGATCGGATTCGAGAACGGCCAGGTCGCGGGCGAGCGCGCCAGGAGCGAGCTGGTCGTCGGCGTCGAGGATCTTGACGTAGTCGCCATCCGCGTCCGCCAGCGCCATCGTGCGCGCCACGCCGGGGCCGCCCGCGCGCCCCTGCCGGAAGGTCACCCGCGGATCGTCGGGGACATGCGGAGCGACTTCCTCGCTGCGCCCGTCCTCGCGAATGACCCAGTGCCACTCCCAGCCGTCCGGGAGCTCCTGGTCGCGGAGCGACCTGTACGCCTCGGACAGGAACGTGGCGGACGGCGGGTGCACAGCGGTCACGACGATGATGCGCCGGGGCACGGCGTCACCACCTTTCCAGGGGAGTATTGAAGATCATTTCCGTGCGGTCGCCGGGCACCGTGACGTACGAGATCTCCACAGGCCGGTCGTCGATGTCGTACGAGGTCTTCCGGAGCAGCACGACAGCCGTCCCGGGCGGGAGCTCAAGCTCCTCCGCCTCCTCCGGCGTCGGCGGGCGGGCGGTGACACGCTCCTCCATACGTCCCAGCTCGATGCCGATGGTGAAGAGCTGGTTCATGGTGCCGCCGGGCCACGGCTCGTTGGTCTCGTCCAGCAGAGCCGGATGGGCGGCGACGAGATCGTGAACGAGGTACGAGGTCACGAGGCTGAACGGGGCGGTCTCCGCGCTGTACCGGGTCCGGTAGGTGCGCTGGAGGAGAAGCGTTCCCTCGGGGACTCCGAAGGCCTCTGCCAGCTCCGCGTCCGCCTTGGCCTCGCGGTACGACGCGTAGAAGACGAGGTCGTCGACCGTCAGCCCGGTGTCATGCTCCGTGACGCCCGTCTGCAACCGCTGGGGCTCCGGCTGGCGCGCCCGGTCCTTCTCCCACTGGTGGCGGGCGTTCGAGCGCACCACCGTCGTACGCGGGCGGCGTACGAAGTTGCCGCGCCCGTGCTGCTTCTCGACGAGCCCTTCGTCCCTCAGGAGACGCAGGGCCTCCCGGATCGTCGGCACGCTGCGCCCGAATCGCTCGGACAGCTTCGCCTCCGTGGGCAGTTGGTCCCCCGGAGCCAGCTGACCCGCCCGGATGGACTCCCTCAGCTCATCGGCGATCCGCTCGTAGACCTTCGCCAACGTGCTCACCGTCCCCGTCGTACGACCTCGATCAGGATACGAGTCATCAAGAGGTCATGACGAGTCGAGAGCCGTCCGCCACGCTCCCGCGATCGCCGCCGCGATCGGGTGGGTCACCAGGGTCACCAGGCACGCCGACGCCTCCGGCAAAAGCAAAAGCCCCAGGTCACGGCGAGTGAGTCCTGGGGCTTCCACAGAGCCGCCTTCGGGATTCGAACCCGAGACCTACGCATTACGAGTGCGTTGCTCTGGCCAACTGAGCTAAGGCGGCGCGCCGTCCGCACCATGGTGCGATCAGCAACGCGGCCAAGTCTACACAGTTTCCGGGGGTGCTCCTGACCACCCCTGTTCGAGGGACTCTCGCAGCTCAGGTGCACTTCTTGTCGGCGGGCGGGGCCGTGCCCTCCAGGAGGTACGTGTTGATCGCGGTGTCGATGCAGTCGCTGCCCCGGCCGTACGCCGTGTGGCCGTCGCCCTCGTACGTGAGGAGCCTGCCGGAGGCGAGCTGGGAGGCGAGGGACTCGGCCCACTTGTAGGGGGTGGCCGGGTCGCGGGTGGTGCCGACCACCACGATCGGGGCCGCGCCCTTCGCCTCGATGCGGTGCGGGGTGCCGGTGGCCCTGACCGGCCAGTACGCGCAGTTCAGGGCCGCCCAGGCGAAGCCCTGGCCGAAGACCGGGGAGGCCTTCTCGAAGGAGGGGAGCGCGGCGTCGACCGCGTCGGGGCCGGAGAAGGAGGGGGGCAGGTCGAGGCAGTTCACGGCCGCGTTGGCGTACATCAGGTTCGCGTACTTCCCCTCCGCGTCCCGCTCGTAGTACGAGTCGGCGAGGGTCAGCAGGCCCCCGCCGTCGCCGTGCATCGCGCGCGTGAGGCCGGTGCGCAGCTCGGGCCAGGTCGTCTCGTCGTACATCGCGGCGATCACGCCGGTCGTGGCGAGCGCCTCGCCCAGCTTGCGGGTCTCGCCGGTCTCGATCGGCTTCGCGTCGAGGGCGGCGAAGAACTTCTTCAGCTGGTTCGACGCGTCCGCGACCGACGTCGTGCCCAGCGGGCAGTCCTTCTCCTTGCGCCCGACGCAGTCCGCCGCGAAGGACTGGAACGCCGTCTCGAAGCCCGCCGTCTGGTCGCGGTTCATGTCCAGCGCCGGCAGGGACGGGTCCATCGCGCCGTCCAGGACCAGGCGCCCGGTGCGGTCCGGGAACAGCTCGGCGTAGGTCGCACCCAGGAACGTGCCGTAGGAGGCGCCGAAGTAATGCAGCTTCTCGTCGCCGAGCAGCTGGCGCAGGATGTCCATGTCACGGGCCGCCTCGACGGTGGAGACGTGCGGCAGCACCTTCCCGGAGTGCTTCTCGCAGCCCTTCGCGAAGTTCTCGAAGGAGGTCGCGAGCGCCGCCTTCTCGGCGGCGTCGTCCGGCGTCTGGTCGACCTGGGTGTACGCGTCCATCTCCTGGCTCGTCAGGCATTCGACGGGCTCGCTGCGGGCCACCCCGCGCGGGTCGACGGCCACCATGTCGTACCGGGCCCGGATCGGGGCGGGGTAGCCGAGGCCCGCGTACTGCTGGAGGTAGCCGACGGCCGTGCCGCCCGGGCCGCCCGGGTTGACCAGGAGCGAGCCGATCCGCTTGCCCGGGCCGGTGGCCTTCTTGCGGGCGACCGCCAGGTTGATGGACGTGCCGGTCGGCTGGTCGTAGTCCAGCGGCGCCTTCATGGTGGAGCACTCGAAGCCCGGTACGCCGCACGCCCGCCAGGTCAGCTTCTGCTGGTAGTACGGGCGCAGGACGGCCGACTGCTGGGCGCCCGCCGCCGAGGTGGTGGACGCCGTCGCGGTGGTGGACGAGCTGCCGGACGAGCATCCGGAGGCGAGCAGCCCGGCGGTCGCGACGGCGAGGGCGGAGGAACGGAGCAGGCGCCTGGAGTCCATCCCCGGAGCGTAACCGGGGAGTGACGGCACGTGCCCCGTTGGTGGGTGGACGACGGCTCGTACGAGTGAGGCGGTCAACCGGGAGGACCCGGGGGCGGGGGGCGGGGCGAGCGGCCCGGGCGCGGGGCGAGTGGTCCGGGGACGGGGGCTGCCGGGGTGGGAGCAGCCCGGCCGGGTCAGCGCGGCCGGTGTCAGCCCGGCCGGGTCAGCGCGGCCGGGTCAGCGCGGCCGGTGTCAGCCGGGCGGACTCAGCCCGCCCGCAGCGCCATCGTCATCGCCTCCACCGCGAGCAGCGGCGCCACATTGCGGTCCAGTGCCTCGCGGCAGGCCAGGACCGCCTCTATCCGGCGCAGGGTGCCCTCGGGCGCGGAGGCGCGCGCGATGCGGTCCACCGCGTCCCGTACCTCCTCGTTCGCCAGCGCGATGCGGGAGCCGAGCTGGAGCGCCAGGACGTCGCGGTAGAAGCCGGTGAGCTCGGTGAGGGCGAGGTCCAGGCTGTCCCGCTGCGTACGCGTCTTGCGGCGCTTCTGGCGGTCCTCCAGCTCCTTCATCGCCCCGGCGGTGCCGCGCGGCATACGGCCTCCGGCCTGGCCGCCGAGGGCCGCCTTCAGGTCCTCGGTCTCCTTGACGTCGACCTCTTCCGCGAGCTGCTTGGCGTCCTCGGCGGCCGTGTCGACCAGCTCCTGGGCGGCCTTGAGGCAGCCGCCCACGTCCTCGACCCGCAGCGGCACCTTCAGCACGGCGGCGCGGCGGGCACGCGCGCGGTCGTCGGTGGCCAGACGGCGGGCCCGGCCGATGTGGCCCTGGGTGGCGCGGGCGGCGGCGAGCGCGGTCTCCGGGGGGATGCCGTCACGGCGGATCAGCACGTCGGCGACGGCCTCCACCGGGGGCGTGCGCAGCGTCAGATGGCGGCAGCGCGAACGGATCGTCGGCAGCACGTCCTCCAGCGACGGCGCGCACAGCAGCCACACCGTGCGCGGCGCGGGCTCCTCCACGGCCTTCAGGAGCACGTTGCCCGCGCCCTCGGTCAGCCGGTCCGCGTCCTCCAGGACGATCACCTGCCAGCGGCCGACGGCGGGCGACAGCTGGGCGCGCCGGACGAGCTCGCGGGTCTCCTTGACGCCGATGGAGAGCAGGTCGGTGCGGACGATCTCCACGTCCGCGTGCGTGCCGACCAGCGTGGTGTGGCAGCCGTCGCAGAACCCGCAGCCGGGCTGCCCGCCCAGCGCCCGGTCCGGGCTGACGCACTGGAGCGCCGCGGCGAACGCGCGCGCGGCCGTGGCCCGGCCCGAGCCCGGCGGCCCGGTGAACAGCCACGCGTGCGTCATCTTCGACGCGTCCGCGACGGGCTCGCCCGCCGAGACCGCGGTCACCTGCGCGTCGGCGTCGCGCGCGGCAGCGGCCAGCTGCTCCTGCACCCGGTCCTGGCCGACCAGGTCGTCCCACACCGTCATGGGTCACCGCCTCCGCGCTCTGTTCCGCCCCGTACGTCCCCGCTACGACCCCATTGTGAGGGAGGGGTCGGACAATCCCGTCCGGCGCGGCCTTCCCGCAGGTCAGCGGCGGCGGCCCCGGCGGTCGTCCTCGTCGTCGGCGTGCGGCCCGAGCAGCTCGTCGGCGAGCGTGGGCAGATCGTCCAGCGGGGTCTCCTCGGCCCAGTCCGAACGCCGCCGGGGCCGACGGCCCCGCTTCGGCTCCGCCCCGGCCCCGGGCTCCGCACCCAGCTGGTCGGGGTCCACCTGCGGCAGCTCCCGCGTCCGCTCGTTGGGCCGCTCGGACTGCTCCTGCTCCCGCTCGTCCCGGAAGAGCCCCGGCGGGAACCGGTCGCCGTCCCGCGCCGACGGGTGCGCCGCGCTCTGCCCGCCCCCGTCGCGCACGGGCGGCAGGACCGTCGTCTCGTCGGCGTCCCGCGCCCCCTCCCGTACGGGAGGCAGCACGGTGGTCTCGTCCGCGTCCCGTACGGGCGGCAGCACCGTCGTCTCGGCGGCCTCGGCCGGGACCTGCGGCAGCACCGTGGTCTCCGCGGCGGCCGGACCCGGCTCGGCCCCCTCCGTACCCGGCACCGGGACTTCCTGGGTGATCTCGTCGGGGCTCACCTCGGGCCGGGCACCGGGCTTCACGACAGGCGTGGGCACCGTCACCTCGGAGGCCGACTCCGCCTGGGGCTTCCGCTTCGCGCGCGTGGCCGAAGTGTCCTCGGCGCCCCGGGCGGGGGCCGAGGGAGAAGCCGCGGCGGCCGAAGTCGCGGCGGCCGCGGCGGCCGCGCTCGCCGCCTCCGCGAGACGGCGGGCCTCCTCCGCCCGCCGCAGCGCCTCCTCGGCCTTGCGCTGCTTCTCCAGACGGCGCTCCTCGGCCTCGGCACGCAGCCTGGCCTGCTCCTCCGCCTGCTTGCGCAGCCGCTCCTGCTCGGCCGCGGCGGCCTTGGCCTCCGCCTCGCGCCGTACGCGCTCCTCCTCGGCGAGGCGCCTGGCCTCCTCGGCCCGCAGCCGGGCCTCCTCCGCCTGGCGCTCCTCCTCGCGGCGGCGCGCCTCCTCCAGCTCGCGCCGCTTGCGCTCCTCCTCCTCGGCGCGCAGCTTGGCGAGCTGCGCCTGGCGCTCGCGCTCCAGGCGCTCCTCCTCGGCCTTGCGCGCGGCCTCTTCCTCGGCCTTGCGCCGGGCCTCCTCCTCAGCCGCCTTGCGCGCCTCCTCCTGGGCCTTCACCTCGGCCTCGGAGAGCGGCAGCATCTGGTCGAGCCGGTGGCGTACGACCGTGGTGACCGCCTCGGGCTCCTGGCCCGCGTCCACCACCAGGTAGCGGGACGGGTCGGCGGCCGCCAGGGTGAGGAACCCCGCCCTCACGCGCGCGTGGAACTCGGGCGGCTCCGACTCCAGCCGGTCCGGCGCCTCCGTGAACCGCTCCCGCGCGGTCTCCGGCGCCACATCGAGCAGCACCGTCAGATTCGGTACGAGACCGCCGGTCGCCCAGCGGTTGATCCGGGCGATCTCGGTCGGCGACAGATCGCGTCCGGCGCCCTGATAGGCGACGGAGGAGTCGATGTAGCGGTCCGAGATGACGATCGCGCCGCGCTCCAGGGCGGGGCGGACCAGCGAGTCGATGTGCTCGGCGCGGTCCGCCGCGTACAGCAGGGCCTCCGCGCGGTTGGAGAGCCCGGCGCTGGAGACGTCGAGCAGGATCGAGCGCAGCCGCTTGCCCACCGGGGTCGCGCCCGGCTCGCGGGTCACCACGACCTCGTGGCCCTTGGCCCTGATCCACTCGGCCAGCGCCTGCGCCTGGGTGGACTTGCCGGCGCCGTCGCCGCCCTCCAGGGCGATGAAGAAGCCGGTCGGGGCCGGGGCCTGGACCGGGTCGGCGCCGCGCACCGCGTCCCGCAGGTCGCGCCGGAGCGGCACGCCCTGGCGGTCGTCGGTCTTGGCCAGGACGACCGCGGCGACCGGCAGCAGCAGCGCGCCGACCAGCATCAGCGTGAAGCCGGCGCCGCCGTGCGCGAAGACGAATCCGTCACCGGCCAGCCGGTGCGGGCCGATGGCCGCGGCGACCAGCGGGGCGAGGATCGCGCCGAGGCCGATCGCGACCCGTACGACCGCCTGGAGGTGGTCGGTGGTGCGGGCCCGGCGGTACTCCTCGGTCTCCTGGTCGACCAGCGTGTGCCCGCTGTTCGCGGCGACACCGGCGGCGACACCGGCGAGCAGCGCGATGAACAGGACCGTGGCGGTGTCCGGCACCAGGCCCATGGCCAGCAGCGCGACGCCGGTGACGGCGATGGCGAGCGAGAGCAGCCGCCGCCGGGAGAGCACGGGCAGGACCTTGGGCGCGGTGCGGATGCCCGCGCCCGTGCCACCGAGCAGCGCGAGGACCAGCAGCGCGAACGCCGCGGGCCCGCCGCCGAGGTCCGCCGCGTGCAGGACGGCCACGGCGACCGCCGACGCGACGGCGCCCGCGACGGCCCCGCAGGCCAGCACGAGCAGCGGGACCGCGCCCGTACGCCCCTTGTCGGGACCGGCGCCGGTCGAGGGCCTGCGCAGGCCCTCCAGCGGCGAGCGGGCGCGCGGAGTCTGGGAGTCCGGAAGTTCGAGCATCGCCAGCACGGAGACGGACGCGGCGAACAGCCCGGCCGCCACATACGAGCCGAGCGCCGCCTGGTGCAGCGAGAACCAGTCGATGCCCTTGCCGAGGCCCTTGCTCACGAGCGCGGCCACCAGCAGGGCGGCGGCTGCCACCGGCACGGACGCGAACGTCGTACGCAGCGACAGGCGCCGCAGCGCGTCCAGATGGTCCGGCAGCGGGCGCACGGCGGCGCCCTCCAGCGGCGGCGCGGGCAGCAGCGCGGGCGCCGCGCTCTCCTTGCACACCGTCCAGAACCGCTCGGCGGCCCCGGCCACGAAGACGGTGGCCAGCAGGAAGACCAGCGCGTTGTCGGGGGTCCAGTCGATCCACAGCGGCGCGACGATCAGCAGCACGGCGCGTACGCCGTCCGCCCCGACCATGGTCCAGCGCCGGTCCAGCGGACCGCCGGCCGCGGTCAGCGCGGACACGGGTCCGAGCAGCACCGCCCCGAACAGGAACGTCGCGAGGACCCGGGCGCCGAGCACCGCGGCGACGGCGAAGGCCGCGCCCCGGTAGCCGCCGCCGAGGGCGTCCTCGGATACCGCCGCCTGCAGGGCGAGGAGCAGAAGGACGAGTACGGCCAGGGCGTCGCCGATCCCGCCGACGAACTGCGCGCTCCACAGCCGCCTCAGCGGCGGGATGCGCAACAGGGCCCGTACGGCACGCTCGCGTGAGTCTGCGGCTAGGGCGTCGGAGACGGGGCTCACGACCGTGGGGGTCCCTGCGCCTTCGGAGCTCTGGGGATGCTCGGCTCGCGTCATCCGCCCAGCCTATCCGGAGCGCCCAGATCCCCGAGGGGCCGCCCGAACATACGGGCGGGATCGGCTCGCCACAGGCGCGGCACGGCCGGGGCGATCGCCCCGGCCGTGCCCCTTCGGTATCTGTCCGGCGTCTACTCGGCCGCTGCCGTCTTCTTCGCGGCGGTCTTCTTGGCCGGAGCCTTCTTGGCCGTGGCCGCGGTCTTCTTGGCGGCCGTCTTCTTCGCCGCGGTCTTCTTCGCGGGCGCCTTCTTGGCCGGAGCCTTCTTCGCCGTCTTCTTGGCGGGCCCCTTGGCGCGCTTCTCCGCGAGCAGCTCGTAGCCGCGCTCCGGCGTGATGTCCTCCACGCTGTCGCCGGTCCGCAGGGTCGCGTTGGTCTCGCCGTCCGTGACGTACGGGCCGAAGCGCCCGTCCTTCACGACGACCGGCCGCTCGCTGACCGGGTCGGTGCCCAGCTCCTTGAGCGGCGGCTTGGCGGCCGCACGTCCGCGCGCCTTCGGCTGCGCGTAGATCGCCAGCGCCTCCTCCAGGGTGATGGAGAAGAGCTGGTCCTCCGACTCCAGCGAACGCGAGTCCGTGCCCTTCTTCAGGTACGGCCCGTACCGCCCGTTCTGCGCGGTGATCTCGACGCCCTCGGCGTCGGTGCCCACCACACGCGGCAGCGACATCAGCTTCAGGGCGTCGTCGAGCGTGACCGTGTCCAGGGCCATCGACTTGAAGAGCGAGGCCGTCCGCGGCTTCACCGCGTTCTTGCCCGTCTTCGGGGTGCCCTCCGGCAGGATCTCGGTGACGTACGGTCCGTAGCGGCCGTCCTTCGCCACGATCTGGTTGCCGCTCACCGGGTCCGTGCCCAGCTCGAAGTCGCCGCTCGGCTTGGCCAGCAGCTCCTCCGCGTGCTCCACCGTCAGCTCGTCGGGCGCCAGGTCCTCCGGCACGTCGGCGCGCTGGTGGCCCTCGGCGTCCTTCTCCCCGCGCTCGATGTACGGCCCGTAACGGCCGACCCGCAGCACGATCCCGTTCCCCACGGGGAACGAGGAGATCTCCCGCGCGTCGATCGCGCCGAGGTCCGTGACCAGCTCCTTCAGACCGCCGAGGTGGTCCCCGTCACCGTTCCCGGCGTCGGAGGCCGTGCCGGCCGCACCGGCCTCGCCCTCGCCGAAGTAGAAGCGCTTCAGCCACGGCACCGACTGCGCCTCGCCCCGCGCGATGCGGTCGAGGTCGTCCTCCATGCGCGCGGTGAAGTCGTAGTCGACGAGCCGGCCGAAGTGCTTCTCCAGCAGGTTGACGACGGCGAAGCTCAGGAACGACGGGACCAGCGCCGTGCCCTTCTTGAAGACGTAGCCGCGGTCGAGGATCGTGCCGATGATCGACGCGTACGTCGACGGACGGCCGATCTCGCGCTCTTCCAGCTCCTTGACCAGCGAGGCCTCGGTGTACCGGGCCGGCGGCTTGGTGGCGTGGCCGTCCGCGGTGATCTCCTCGGCCGACAGCGCGTCGCCCTCGGCGACCTGGGGCAGCCGCCGCTCGCGGTCGTCCAGCTCCGCGTTCGGGTCGTCCGCGCCCTCGACGTAGGCCTTCATGAAGCCGTGGAAGGTGATCGTCTTGCCGGACGCGGTGAACTCCGCGTCCCGCCCGTCGCTCGCCCGGCCCGCGATCTTCACGGTGACGGAGTTGCCGACCGCGTCCTTCATCTGGGAGGCGACGGTCCGCTTCCAGATCAGCTCGTAGAGCCGGAACTGGTCGCCGGTCAGACCGGTCTCCGCCGGAGTGCGGAAACGATCACCCGACGGACGGATCGCCTCGTGCGCCTCCTGCGCGTTCTTGACCTTCCCGGCGTACGTACGCGGCTTCTCCGGGAGGTAGTCGGCGCCGTACAACTGCGTGACCTGCGCACGGGCCGCCGAGACCGCGGTCTCGGAGAGCGTGGTGGAGTCCGTACGCATATAGGTGATGAAGCCGTTCTCGTACAGCTTCTGGGCGACCTGCATGGTGGCCTTGGCCCCGAAGCCGAGCTTGCGGGAGGCCTCCTGCTGGAGCGTCGTCGTACGGAACGGGGCGTACGGCGAGCGGCGGTACGGCTTGGACTCCACCGAGCGCACGGCGAAGGCCGAGTCGGCGAGGGCGGCCGCCAGCGCCCTGGCGTTCGCCTCGTCGAGGTGGAGGACGTCGCTCTTGAGTTGTCCGTCGGGACCGAAGTCGCGGCCCTGTGCCACTCGGCGGCCGTCGACCGTCGCGAGCCGTGCCACCAGCGAGGACGGGTCGGAGGCGTCGCCCGCCCGGCCGGTGGAGAACGTCCCGGTCAGGTCCCAGTACTCAGCAGAACGAAAAGCGATGCGCTCGCGTTCCCGCTCCACCACGAGCCGGGTCGCCACCGACTGGACGCGGCCCGCCGAGAGCCTCGGCATGACCTTCTTCCACAGGACCGGCGAGACCTCGTAGCCGTAGAGGCGGTCGAGGATGCGGCGGGTCTCCTGGGCGTCGACCATGCGCTGGTTGAGCTCGCGCGGGTTGGCGACGGCGTCCCGGATGGCGTCCTTGGTGATCTCGTGGAAGACCATCCGGTGGACCGGGACCTTGGGCTTGAGGACTTCCTGCAGGTGCCACGCGATGGCTTCGCCCTCGCGGTCCTCATCGGTGGCGAGGAAGAGTTCGTCGGACTCGGCCAGCAGCTCCTTGAGCTTCCTGACCTGGGCCTTCTTGTCGGCGTTGACGACGTAGATCGGCTGGAAGTCGTGTTCGACGTCCACACCGAGGCGGCGCACCTCGCCGGTGTACTTGTCGGGCACCTCGGCGGCGCCGTTCGGGAGGTCGCGGATGTGCCCGACGCTCGCCTCGACGACATAACCGGGGCCCAGGTAGCCCTTGATCGTCTTCGCCTTGGCAGGAGACTCGACGATGACGAGTCGGCGGCCGCCCTTTGCGGTCTCGCTGGTCGGGGACAACTTCGCTCTTCTCTCCGGTCGGCACTCGGGTGGCACTCGGGTGGCACGTTACGAGCTGTACGGTCGCTGCGGAGTGTGACGGTACAACCCGCCCCCGTGTCAAACAGCAAAAGCCCGCAGCGGCCACTCGAACGGTAACCCGACTTACGGCGAGTCTGCCGCCTGGACCGTCCCAGAACGTTCTGAAAAGCGTTTCGTCCCAGCGCGGACCTGGGCACGAGCCCGACCGGCCCGGCGCGGCGCCACAAGATCGCCGGAACTCACAGGCGTGTGAAGCACCACACCCCGGCGAGCAGGAAGACCGCGCCGAAGAAGACGGCCAGCGCCGCCGAGGCCACCAGCCCCGCCCCGTCCGCCACCGGCGCCCGGTGCCGCACACGGACCCCTGTCCACAGCAGCAGCGCGCCCCCGAACAGTACGAAAACCGTCCCCGCGAACACGGCCGGACCGGCCTCCGCCCCACCCATCCCGTTCATGGCGCGGATCCTGGCACTCGCGGGAGGAGTCCGGGCGAACTCCAGGTGAACGGCCCCACCTCCATCCGGCCCAGCGGCGGGCGGACGGGCGTGTTGGGGCGGGGCGCCGGGTGTCGGCCGAGGTGGGCGGGCGGGGTGCGCGGTGGGGTGCGGCGTGGGGTCCGGCGTGGTTGGCCGAATTCACACCCTTGTTTTCCCTCCCCGCACCCGGCGTCCGCCGCCGGGCCACCCCCGCCGGATGCGGGAGCGCCCCTACCTCACCTGTCGTACGCGGCCCCTTCGCGCGCAGCCGTCCCGGCGGCGGCCGCGGGACGCGGCGGTCACTCGCCGACCGGCTCCAGGAAGCCCTGGCCGACCAGCATCCGGATCGCCTCCGGGGTGCGGTCGCGCAGCTGGACCGGGTCCTCGCCGATCAGCTGCGCGATGGCGTCGAGGATCCGGCCCGCGTCCAACTGGCCGTCGCAGACGCCCGCGAAGCCCGCGCCGACCGTGTCCACGGTGGTGGCCCGCCGCATGCCCCGGTTCTGCCGCAGCACCACGTGCTCCGGGTCCTCCGCGCCCGGCAGCCCGACCTGCTCCTGCACCACCTCGTCGGCGAGGCGGAACCGGTCGGCGAGCAGGGCCGCGTCGTCGTGCGTCCGCAGGTACTCCTGCCGGGCGAAGTGGGCCCGGACGGTCTCGCCGAGCGGCTGCTCGACCGGGTGCGGCCACTCCTCGACGGTGACCGACGGCTGCTCGGACCCCGACTTGAACAGCGTGATCCAGCCGAAGCCGACCGCCTTGGTCCTGCGCGCCTCGAACTCGTCGAGCCACGCCCCGTACCGCTCCGCGTAGGCCTCGGGGTCGGTGCGGTGGTCCCCGGCGTCCCGCAGCCACAGCTCCGCGTACTGGGTGACGTCCTGGACCTCGCGCTGCACGATCCAGGCGTCGCAGCCGCGCGGCACCCATGAGCGCAGCCGCTCCTGCCACTCCTCGCCCTCCACGTGCTGCCAGTTGGCGAGGAACTGCGCGTATCCCCCCTCGTTCAGCCGGGCTCCCGCCTGCTGAACGAGCGTGCGGCACAGATCGTCCCCGCCCATGCCGCCGTCCCGGTACGTCAGCCGGGCGCCCGGCGAGATGACGAACGGCGGGTTGGACACGATCAGGTCGTACGTCTCGGAGCCCACCGGCTCGTAGAGCGAGCCCTCGCGCAGCTCCGCCGCGGGCGCGCCGGACAGGGCGAGGGTGAGGCGGGTGAAGGCGAGCGCGCGCGGGTTCAGGTCGGTGGCGGTGACCCGGGTCGCGTGCTGCGCCGCGTGCAGCGCCTGGATGCCGGAGCCGGTGCCGAGGTCCAGGGCGGTGGCCACCGGGGTGCGGACGGTGAGCCCGGCGAGCGTGGTGGACGCGCCGCCGACCCCGAGGACCATGCCCTCGTCGCGGCCGCTCGCGCCGCCGGCACCGCCGACCGCGCAGCCGAGGTCGGAGACGATGAACCAGTCCTCGCCCTCCGGGCCGCCGTACGGACGCACGTCAACGGCGGCGCGCACTTCGTCGCCCTTCCGGGTGAGCCAGCCGTCCTCCAGCGCCTCGTCGCCCGGCAGGGCCGCTCTGGCGCGCTCGTACGCGACGGGCTGCTGGAGCAGGAACAGCCGTACGAGCGTGTCGAGCGGCGAGCCGCCGCGGGTGGCCCGCAGGGCGGGCACGGTCTCGCTGCGGGCCAGCGCGGCGTAGGCGGGCGCGCCGAGCAGGTCGAGCAGGCCGTCGGCGGTGAACTCGGCCGCGAGCAGGGCGTCGCGGATCGCGGCGGCGCGGTCGGGCACGGGCAGGCCGGCGGGCGGGCTGGCGGAAACACTGGTCGTACTCACCCGGCCATTGTGGCGGCTGGCACCGACAAACACCCACGGCCCGGCACCCACATGGGTCCGGGCCGTACGAGAGGGCGTCCGCGCGACGGCGTCGCCCCTACGCAGTAGGGGCTACTCGCCGCTCGCCGAGGACGACGGCTTGGCCGAGTCGGACGGCTTCGCCGACTCCGAGGGCTTGCCGGACCCGGAAGGCTTCGCGGACTCCGAGGGCTTCGCCCCCTGCGAGGCGGAGCCCGAGGGGGAGGCCTGCTTGGAGGCGTCGCCACCGGCCGCGGGCGAGGCCGAGGAGGGTGCGGAGGCGGTCTGCTTCTGGCAGCCGGGCTGCTTCTGCATCGCCTTGCCGAGGTCGCCGGACTCCAGCTTCTTGAGGGCGTCGTCGCTGCTCTTGCTGATGGTGTTCAGCTGGTCGGCGACGCCCTTGAGGCCGTCGGCGAACTTCGCCTGGTCACCGGTGTCGAGCGCGTCGACCTTCTTCTTCAGGTCGGCGTACGAGGCGGAGGACGCCGTCAGCTCCTTGGCGGCCTCCTGCTGGGTCTTGTCGCCGTCCTTGACGGGCGGGACACCGGCCTTGTTGAGGCTGTCGGCAAGCGACTTGTACGCGTCGGAGATCTGCTGGAAGGCAGCCGAGTCGGTCTTCTGGACGTCAACCGGCTTGCTCTCGTCGGCCGTCTGCTTCTCGATGGCGGCGTTGGCGTCAGTGATCTTCTTGATCTGCGGCTGGGCCTGGTCGCAGAAGGTCTTGGCCCAGTCCTTCACCTTCTTGTCCGAGTCGTCGCTGCTGCAACCCGACAGTGCGAGCACCAGTACCGCGCCGCCGGACAGTGCGGCCGCAAGCTTCTTGTTCACCGGATCGGTCCCTTCCAAGGCTCTCGGCCCCGGAACATACACGCCAAGTGGGCGACAACCGCGTGCCCTACGCCGGATGTGCTCGCTTTTGGAGCCATTTGCACCAAGGGAGACAAGGCTCACGACACAAAGCGACGGGCGGACGGTGCGTCAATCCGCACCGTCCGCCCGCCCTTGCCGTGACCTTGCTAGGAAACGACCGCCGGGTCAGGCGACTTGGCGGTCATCTCATGGTTTCCCTCGTCGCCCACCGCCACTCCGCGGCGCTTGGAGACGTACACCGCGCCGACGATGACGCTCGTGGCGAGCACCGCGACGACCGCGCGCACCGCGGGGCTGGCGTCCGCCCCGTAGCTGAACTTGACCACGGCGGGCGCGATGAGCAGCGCCACCAGGTTCATCACCTTCAGGAGCGGGTTGATGGCCGGGCCCGCGGTGTCCTTGAACGGGTCGCCCACCGTGTCGCCGATGACGGTGGCGGCATGGGCCTCACTGCCCTTGCCGCCGAAGTTGCCGTCCTCGACCATCTTCTTGGCGTTGTCCCACGCGCCACCGGAGTTGGCGAGGAAGACGGCCATCAGCGTGCCGGTGCCGATGGCGCCCGCCAGATACGAGCCGAGCGCGCCGACGCCGAACGTGAAGCCGACCGCGATGGGCGCCAGCACCGCGAGCAAGCCGGGGGTCGCCAGCTCCCGGAGGGCATCCTTCGTACAGATGTCGACGACTCGGCCGTACTCCGGCTGCTCGCTGTAGTCCATGATCCCGGGGTGCTCGCGGAACTGCCGCCGCACCTCGAAGACCACCGCGCCCGCCGACCGGGACACCGCGTTGATCGCGAGGCCCGAGAAGAGGAACACGACGGCCGCGCCCAGCATCAGGCCGACCAGGTTGTTGGGCTGTGAGATGTCCATGCTGAGGGTCATCTCGCTGGACTTGGCGCCCACGTCGTTCACCGCGGTGGCGATGGCGTCGCGGTACGAGCCGTACAGCGCCGCCGCCGCGAGGACCGCGGTGGCGATGGCGATGCCCTTGGTGATGGCCTTGGTGGTGTTGCCGACGGCGTCCAGGTCGGTGAGCACCTGGGCACCGGCGCCCTCGACGTCGCCGGACATCTCGGCGATGCCCTGCGCGTTGTCGGAGACCGGGCCGAAGGTGTCCATGGCGACGATCACGCCGACCGTGGTGAGCAGACCGGTACCGGCCAGCGCCACCGCGAACAGGGCGAGCATGATCGACGTACCGCCGAGCAGGAAGGCCCCGTAGACGCTCAGACCGATCAGGAGGGCCGTGTAGACGGCGGACTCCAGGCCGATGGAGATACCGGCCAGGACGACCGTCGCGGGGCCCGTGAGCGACGACTTGCCGATGTCGCGGACGGGGCGCCGGGTGGTCTCGGTGAAGTACCCGGTCAGCTGCTGGATGACGGCCGCGAGCACGATGCCGATGGCCACCGCGACCAGCGCCAGGATCCGCGGGTCGCCGTCGTGCGCCTTGATGGCGGCGTCGGTGACCCCGTCCAACTCGGCGTACGTGGACGGCAGGTAGATGTAGACCGCCGCCGCCACCATGGTCAGCGAGATCACCGCGGAGATGAAGAAGCCGCGGTTGATGGCGGACATCCCGCTGCGGTCGGCGCGCCGCGGGGCGACCGCGAAGATGCCGATCATCGCGGTGACCACGCCGATCGCCGGGACGATCAGCGGGAAGGCGAGGCCCGAGTCGCCGAAGGCCGCCTTGCCGAGGATCAGTGCGGCGACCAGGGTCACGGCGTAGGACTCGAAGAGGTCCGCCGCCATGCCCGCGCAGTCGCCGACGTTGTCTCCGACGTTGTCGGCGATGGTGGCGGCGTTCCTCGGGTCATCCTCCGGAATGCCTTGTTCCACCTTGCCGACGAGGTCGGCGCCGACGTCCGCTGCCTTGGTGAAGATGCCGCCGCCGACACGCATGAACATGGCGATCAGCGCGGCGCCCAGGCCGAAGCCCTCCAGCACCTTGGGGGCGTCCGCGGCGTAGACCAGGACGACGCAGGAGGCACCCAGCAGGCCGAGGCCCACCGTGAACATGCCGACCACGCCGCCCGTACGGAAAGCGATCTTCATGGCTGTGTGCGAGACAGTCGTGAGATCTTTTTCGGGTTCGCCTTCCGCAGGGGTCGCCTCGCGGGCAGCGGCCGCCACGCGCACATTCGCGCGTACGGCCAGTCGCATGCCGACGTATCCGGTCGTCGCCGAGAAGAGCGCGCCGATCAGGAAGAAGGCCGACCGGCCCGCACGCTGCGACCAGTTGTCGGCCGGCAGCAGGAAGAGCAGGAAGAACACCACGACGGCGAAGATGCCGAGGGTGCGCAGCTGCCGGGCCAGATAGGCATTCGCGCCTTCCTGTACGGCTGCCGCGATCTTCTTCATCGAGTCGGTGCCCTCGCCGGCCGCCAGCACCTGGCGGACCAGCAGTTGAGCCACGACCAGGGCCGCGAGGGCCACGGCCGCGATGACGATCACGATCAGCCGGTTGTCGTCGGTCAGAACCGCGGCCGCGAGTGAAGTGGGGTGATCGAGTTCTTGTGGGTTGAAGAGCCCCGCCATTCGTCCTCCTTGACGTTCAGAGCCCAAGATGTGGACGGATTGTAGGGAGCGGAACACGATCAAAACAGGGCGCGGTTAGCGGAATTGACCTTCAGTTGCTACTCAGCAAATGATCGCGCCACGAAAAGGCGCCCGAAAGCGGTAATGGGGCAAAAGCATTGACGCCTGATCAATGATCTAGAGAATAATCGCCAAAAATGAAAAAGGCCCTGCTCAGCAGGGCCTGTACAGCGGGGGTCGACGGATCGGTCAGGGCTCGGCTGTCGCCCCGGTGATCGGCCAGGTCATCCGGATGACACCACCGGACTCGTCCGAAGTGACCTCCACGTCGTCGACGAGGCCGCTGATGACCGCGAGGCCCATCCCGTCCTCCCCGCCGTCGTCCGGCTCCTCGGCGGCCGTGGCGCCGCGCACACCCGGCGCGGCACCCCCGGAACCCGGACCGGGCACCTCGTCGCCGACCTCGATGGAGAACGCCTTCTCCTCCTCGGTCAGCGCGACGCGCACCGGCGCCGTCACCCCGTACGCGCGGTGCAGCCCCACAGCGCGGCTGCACGCCTCGCCGACGGCGAGCCTGACCTCGTCGAGGACCGCCTCGTCCACCCCGGCTCGGCGCGCCACGGCGGCCGCCACCAGGCGGGCCGTCCGGACGTGTTCGGGCTGGGCGCTGAAGCGGAGTTCAACGGTGGCCATGCGGTCCCCCTCGGACGTACGGGCGTGCTTCTCAGGGGCCCCGGGCGATGAGGAGCCCGGTGCCCCTGTCCTTCCTCCGGAGCCGTCAGTCAGTGGCGTTGACGGCTTCGTCGACCGAGCCGTGGATCGGGAACACCTTGGTGAGCCCGGTGATCCGGAAGATCTTCAGAATGCGCTCCTGGTTGCAGACCAGCCGCAGGGAGCCCTCGTGGGCACGGACACGCTTGAGTCCGCCCACGAGCACGCCGAGGCCGGTGGAGTCGAGGAAGTCCACGCCCTCCATGTCGACAACCAGGTGGTAGCTGCCGTCGTTCACCAACTCGACCAACTGCTCGCGCAGCTTGGGCGCGGTATACACATCAATCTCGCCACCGACCTCGACGACCGTACGGTCGCCACCAGGGCCGGACACATTGCGAGTCGACAGGGACAGGTCCACGGATCCTCCAGCACCTTGCTATCGAGCGGCCGCCCCCTGAGTCTCCCCGGCGGAGCCAGAGAACGGATCGCCAGCCGCGATGGCATTCAATCACTTACCAGCAGCCATGCACGACGCCTTGGGACCATTGTCCGTCACGCCAGTGACACACTCGGTGCCGATGGCCAGGAATCTCCGCCCCAGAACACCCGCCAAGGGCACGGGTGAACGACCCGACCCCGGCACGGTCCTGCACCGGCTCGCCTCGGGAGCGGACCGGGCTGCGCGCATCACTCATACGGAGCACTTGCCCCCGCGTGCGGGCCGTCATGCGGTCTGGCCGCACCGCATCCGCCCGGAAGTGATCAACGCCATTCAGCAGGCGGGCGTGGAGCACCCCTGGGCCCATCAGGCGGCCGCCGCCGAGCACGCCCTGGACGGCGAGTCCGTCGTGATCGCCACCGGAACGGCCTCCGGCAAGTCCCTGGCCTACCTAGCCCCGGTCCTCAGCACGCTCCTGGACGGCTCCGAGGCCCCGAACGGACGCGGCGCCACCGCCCTCTACCTGGCCCCCACCAAGGCCCTGGCGGCCGACCAGCGCCGCTCGGTGAAGGCCCTCGCCCAGCCCCTGGGCAACGCGATCCGGCCCGCCGTCTACGACGGCGACACACCGGTCGAGGAACGCGAATGGGTGCGCCAGTACGCCAACTACGTCCTCACCAATCCGGACATGCTGCACCGGGGCATACTCCCCGCCCACCCCAGGTGGTCCTCCTTCCTGCGCGCGCTGCGCTATGTCGTCATCGACGAGTGCCACACCTACCGGGGCGTCTTCGGCTCCCACGTCGCCCAGGTCCTGCGGCGCCTGCGCCGTCTGTGCGCCCGCTACGGCGCGAACCCCGTCTTCCTCCTCGCCTCCGCCACCGCGGCGCAGCCGTCCGTGGCCGCCCACCGGCTGACCGGCCTGCCCGTCGTCGAGGTCGCCGACGACGCCTCCCCGCGCGGCGAACTGGTCTTCGCCCTGTGGGAGCCGCCGCTCACCGACCTCCACGGCGAGAAGGGCGCCCCCGTCCGCCGCACGGCCACCGCCGAGACCGCCGACCTCCTCACCGACCTGGCCGTCCAGGGCGTCCGCACGGTCGCCTTCGTCCGCTCCCGGCGCGGCGCCGAGCTGGTCGCCGTCATCGCCCAGGAACGGCTGTACGAGGTGGACCGCACCCTCGCCCGCCGCGTCGCCGCCTACCGGGGCGGCTACCTCCCCGAGGAGCGCCGGGCCCTGGAGCAGGCCCTGCACTCCGGCGAGCTGCTCGGCCTCGCCGCCACCTCCGCCCTGGAGCTCGGCATCGATGTGTCGGGGCTGGACGCCGTGGTGATCTGCGGCTACCCCGGCACCCGGGCCTCGCTGTGGCAGCAGGCGGGACGGGCCGGGCGGTCGGGCGAGGGCGCCCTGGCGGTCCTGGTCGCCCGGGACGACCCGCTGGACACCTACCTCGTCCACCACCCCGAGGCGCTGTTCCAGCGGCCCGTCGAGTCGACCGTGCTCGACCCGGACAACCCGTACGTCCTCGCCCCGCACCTGTGCGCCGCCGCCGCCGAGCTGCCGCTCACCGAGACCGACCTGGAGCTCTTCGGTCCGGCGAGCCCCGGACTGATGCCGCAGCTTGAGGCCGCGAAGCTGCTGCGGCGCCGGGCGTCGGGCTGGCACTGGACCCGCCGCGAGCGGGCCGCCGACCTCACCGACATCCGGGGCGAGGGAGGCCGCCCGGTCCAGATCGTCGAGGCGTCGACGGGACGGCTGCTCGGCACGGTCGACGCGTCCGCCGCCCACACCGCCGTCCATGACGGCGCCGTCCACCTCCACCAGGGCCGTACGTACCTGGTGAAGCGTCTGGACCTGGACGACCCCGACGGCTCCGTCGCCCTCGTCGAGGAGGCCAGCCCGCCCTATTCCACCGTCGCCCGTGACACCACCTCCATCTCCGTACTCGAAACCGACACCGAGATCGCCTGGGGAGCCGGCCGCCTCTGCTACGGCTCCGTCGAGGTCACCAACCAGGTCGTCTCCTTCCTGCGCCGCAAACTCATCACCGGCGAGGTGCTCGGCGAGACCAAGCTGGACCTGCCGCCCCGCACCCTGCGCACCCGGGCCGTGTGGTGGACGGTCACCGAGGACCAGCTCGACGCCGCCCGGATCAACCCGGAGATCCTCGGCGGCGCCCTGCACGCCGCCGAGCACGCCTCCATCGGCATGCTGCCGCTCTTCGCCACGTGCGACCGCTGGGACATCGGCGGCGTCTCGATCCCGCTGCACCCGGACACCCTGCTGCCGACGGTCTTCGTGTACGACGGCCATCCGGGCGGCGCCGGGTTCGCGGAGCGCGCCTTCCACACCGCGCGGGAGTGGCTGACGGCGACCCGGGAGGCCATCGCCTCCTGCGAGTGCGAGGCGGGCTGCCCGTCCTGCGTCCAGTCCCCCAAGTGCGGCAACGGCAACGACCCGCTCCACAAACGGGGCGCGGTCCGCCTCCTCACGGAACTCCTGCGCGGGGCGCCGGAGGCGACGACCCCGGAAGCCCTGGCGGAGCCGACGGCCGGGGAGCCCCCGACGCAGGCCCGTGGGGCCGCTCCCGAACCGGGCGCTGCGGCAGGAAGCGGTACGGAGGAGGCGCCGCCGGGCCCGCCCGGGACCTGACCTCCGGGCCGTACGGGCCGAACCTCGCCCGTACGGTCACGTCGGCGATCTCCCCGGTCACCGCGCACCGCACCACCTCGCCGCCCTGCGCTCCGGCGACCCTGGCCGCCCTGGCGCAGGCCTCGGCCGTCCCCCACAAGGCCCGGTCGGCCGCCGCGAGCGCGGCCATGTCCGCCGCGCCACCTGCCCGGTGCCGGGCCGCCACGGCCTGCCCGAGGGCGAGGACGGCCGCGAAGACCACGCAGAGGGCGGAGGCGGCCACAGCCACCCAGATGGATGCCGAGCCCCGGTCCCGGGCGTGAGCCGCGCGCCCCTCCGTCGGGTCACCGCGTGACGGCAGCCCCCTCGCTCGTCCTCCACGAAGTCCCCAGTCCCGGACGCGAAGGCCTTCCGCGAGAGCACCGCGCATCCTCGGCCCCGGCCTCATCGCTCCTCCCCCACCATGGGCTCCCCCACCGTGTCCTCCGCCAGCGCGGCCGCGTCCCCGCTCAGCGTCAGAGCCAGCGCGCGGGGTCCGGGAGTCGGGGCCTCCACGCGTACGCGCCACAGGTCGCCGTCCCGCCGTAGCTCGACCCGCGCCCCGGCCGGGGCCGCTGAACGAGCGGCGGCCAGCACGGCCTGCTCGGCCTCGGAGCGCGCGGCCGCCCGGGCCCCCGCCCGGGCCGCGTCCAGGCACTCGATCTGTGCGGCGGCCGCCATCAGCCCCCACATCAGGGCCAGGGCGAACGCGGCCAGCGCGGGGATCGCCACGGCCGCCTCGGCCGTTACGAAGCCCTGGTCGGCGTCGGCGTCCCGGTCAGCCCTGAGCCCGCTGAGCCCCCTGAGTCCCCTGAGCCGACGCCTGCGGCCGCCGCCCAGCCGCTGGCCTCTCCCGGACCGGCGGCCCCGGCCGGGCCGATCGTCGCCCGGCCCGGAAGCACCGCCCTCAGAACTGCGCATCGAGCGCCCTCTCCACCACCGACTGAAGCGCCGACGAGACGGCCCCGCTGGTCACCACCTTGTAGAGCACCGCCGCGAAACCGCACGCGGCGATCGTTCCGACCGCGTACTCGCTGGTCGTCATCCCGGCGTCCCCGCGCACCCGCACCCGCACCCGCACCCGCACCCGACGTGCGACGCACCGCATCCATGTCTTCATCCCAACCCCCATGTGAGTCCTGCTGTTGACCTGTTGGTCTGCTGAGTTGTTGACCTGTTGACCTGTTGAGCAAGTGGCCGTTGAGCCACTCCGTTGAGCTGTTGTGTGCTGAGCCAGTGAGCTGGCGCGTGCCTGAGTACGTGAGCCGTCGCGTGCTTGAGCGAGCTGTGGAAAGCCCATGTCGCCCGCCCGCCCATCAGTGCTTGAGTAACCCGCCCGCCAGCCCGATCACCACCGGCGCCACCCCCGCAGCCAGGAACGCGGGCAGGAAGCAGAGCCCCAGCGGCCCGGTGATCAGGACGCCCGCCCGTCGGGCCCGGGCGGCCGTCGTCCGTGCTCGCTCGGCCCGGCAGCGCTCGGCCACCCGTCCGACGGGGCCCGCCGCCGGTGCCCCCGAGGAGGCGGCCCGCTCCAGGCACCGGGCCAGCCCGGCCGCGCCCGGTATCGCGCCCAACCTCCCCCACGCCTCAGCCGGTTCACCGCCCAGCCGCAGTTCGGCGGCGATCTGGGCCAGCCGCCGCCCGACCGGCCCGCCCAGCGACTCCCCCACGGCTCCGGCCGCCTCGCGCGGTCCCGCTCCGGCCACCAGACAGGCGGCCAGCAGATCGGCCGCGAGCGGCAGTTCCGGGTCCAACAACTCGGCCCCGGGGCGCGCCCGCTGTGGCTTCCGGCGGCGGGCCCAGCGCCGCGCCCCGTACGCCGCCACCAGCCCCACCACGGCTCCTGGCACCCCGCCGACCAGTACGTATGCGGCGGCCAGCACCCCCAGTGGCCCGGCCCAGGCCCGTACGAGCGTCCCGCGCGCCGCGCCACCGCCCATCAGCCGGGCGACCGGCGACCAGGCGCCCCGCGGCCAAGCGCCCGGCAGCCAAGCCCTCTCCCCGTCACGCCGCGCGGGCACCGTTTCCGCCCTCACCAGCAGGTCCACCACCCGCCGCCGCACCGCCCGCTCGCGCCTTCGGCGCGCCAACTCCAGCCCTGTCCACAGGACAAGGGCCGCGATCGCCGCCATCACCCCCAGCCTGTGGAAAACATCTCGGAGCGCTTCGCCGCTCACGACCCCGAGTCCGAGCCGACCGTTCACCGCCGCTCCCCCGCCCGGGTGATCCGCGCCGTCCAGTACAGCCCCGCCGCCTCCAGCACGCCGGCCAGAGCCAGGCAGCCGAGCCCGGCGGGGGTGTGCAGCAGCACGCGCAGGGGTTTCGCGCCCATCGCCGTGCCGAGCAGGAGGCCGAGGGCCGGCAGCAGGGCCAGCAGCGCGGCCGTCGTGCGCGGCCCCGTCAACTGGGCTCTCAACTCCTCCCGTTGGTCCCGCTCGGCCCGCAGCGCCGCCTCCAGGCGCTCCAGGCCGGCCGCGAGGCCCGCGCCGCCGTCGACCGCCACCTGCCAGCACGCGGCCACTCCCGCGAGCCCCTCCGCGCCCGGCTCCCGGGCCGCCTCCCGCAGGGCCCCGGGCACATCGCCGCCGAACCGTGCCGCCGCCAGCACCCGCGGCTCGGCCCCGCCCAGCGCCTCCGTGTCCCGGGTGGCCAGCGTCAGCGCCTGGCCGGGCTGGCGGCCCGCCCGCAGCTCCCCGGCGACCGCCCCGCACCAGGCGACCACCTCGTCGCCCCGGCGCCACTTCGCCCGCTCCCGCTCACCGGCCCGCAGCCGCCGCCCCACCAGCGGCACCGCCACCGCCCCGGCGGCCAGCGGCAGTACCGAGCCCGCCAGGACCGCCACGACCACCGCCGCCGGCAGGCACAGCCACTCCGGCCGCGCCTTGGCGCGCAGCCGCTCCCGGAGCCGTCCCCACGGCGGCTCCTCGGGCTCCACCTCCGCGCCCGCGACGATCAGCCGTGCCCTGCGCAGCCCCTGCTCCCGCCCCACCGAGAGCCAGGCCGCCGCGAACGCGCACACGGCCGCCGCCGAGGCCGGGGTGAGCAGCCCGGGTGCCCCCGGGGCCGTCCAGGCGGTCACCACGCGCTCCCGAGCAGCACCCGCAGCCGTTCCCAGCCGCGCTCCTGGACGAAGCCGCCCATGCCCCAGCGCAGCGCCGGGACGGCCACCACAAGGCCCGCCGCGTCCCGCTCCAGGACCCGGACCTCGGCGACCCGGCGCCGCCCGGCCCTGTCCCGCACGAGATGGAGCACCACCGAGAGCGCCGCCACCAACTGGCTGTGCAGGGCCGCCCGGTCGAGCCCAGCCGCCGTGCCCAGGGCCTCCAGCCGGGCCGGGACGTCCGCGGCCGTATTGGCGTGCACCGTGCCGCAACCGCCCTCGTGGCCGGTGTTGAGCGCGGCCAGCAGGTCGGTGACCTCGGCGCCGCGCACCTCGCCCACGACCAGCCGGTCCGGGCGCATGCGCAGGGCCTGGCGCACCAGGTCCCGCAGGGTCACCAGGCCCGCGCCCTCCTGGTTGGCGGGCCGTGACTCCAGCCGCACCACATGGGGGTGGTCGGGCCTCAACTCGGCCGAGTCCTCGGCCAGGACGATCCGCTCGCGCTCTCCCACGAGGCCGAGGAGCGTCGACAGCAGGGTCGTCTTGCCGGAGCCCGTGCCACCGCTCACCAGGAACGAGACCCGGGCGCCGATGAGCGCCCGCAGCACCCCGTCCCCGCCCGGCGGCACCGTCCCGGCCGCCACCAGTTCGTCCAGCGAGAACGCCCTCGGCCGCACCACCCGCAGCGACAGGCAGTCCGCCCCGACCGCGACCGGTGCCAGCACCGCGTGCATCCGGGTCCCGTCCGGCAACCGGGCGTCCACCCACGGCCGGGCGTCGTCGAGGCGCCGCCCGGCGACCGCCGCCAGCCGCTGGGCCAGTCGGCGCACGGCGGCCGTGTCGCTGAAGCGGACCCCGGTGAGTTCGAGCCCGGCGCCCCGGTCCACCCAGACCCGGTCCGGGGCCGACACCAGGACGTCCGTCACCGCGGGATCGGCGAGCAGCGGCTCCAGCGGGCCCGTGCCGACCAGCTCGGAGCGCAACTCCTCGGCGCCGCCCAGGACTTCCGCGTCGCCCAGGAGCCGCCCCTGAGCCCGCAGCGCCGCCGCGACCCGGGCCGGGGTGGGTTCGGCCCCGCTCTCCGCGAGCTGTTGACGCACCGCGTCGAGCAGCGGCCTCGGCGACACCCCGGCCACACCCGGCGGCGCACCGCCGGGAGGCAACCCCGCCCCCGCGCTCATGCGCCCCGTATCCACCCGACCCGCACTCGGGCGACCCGTACGCGCGCGTCCCGTGCTCATGCGACCGCACCCCCCGTCAGCGCCTGCTCCCAGAAGGCCGTGCAGAAGCGGGAGAGGGGGCCGCGCACTTCGCTGCCCGGTGGGGACCCCTTCTCCTGGGCCTCCAGCAGGCCGTACTCCACCGGGAGTTCACCGGCCAGGGGGAGCCCCAGGGCGGCTGCCACCCACTGCTCGTCGAGCCCCGCCGCGTACGGACCGCGCACCACCGCCCGCAGGTCCCGCAGCACCATGCCGACCGAGGAGGCGACCCGGTTGGCCGCCGCGACCGCCCGCAGTTCGGCGGGGACGACCAGCAGGCCCAGGTCGAGCTGGGCCAGCGCCTCCGCCACCGCGTCGTCCACCCGCCGGGGCAGGTCGACGACCACGACGCCGCCGCGTCTGCGCGCGGCCGCGAGGACCGCCCGCATCGCCTCCGCTGGGATCGCCACCGAGTCACCCCGGTCCCAGCTGAGCACGCGCAGCGCGTGCAGATGCGGCAGCGACTCCTCCAGCGCACCCCCGGCGACCCGGCCACGGGAAGCGGCGAAATCCGGCCACCGTCTGCCCTCGGCCTGTTCGCCCCCGAGCAGCACGTCGAGGCCGCCTCCCAAGGGGTCGCCGTCGATGAGCATGGTGCGCCGGCCGGCCCTCGCCGCCGTCACCGCCAGGGCGCAGGCCAGCGTCGACGCACCGGCTCCGCCCCGCCCGCCGACGACTCCGACGGTGAGCGCCTGGCGGCCCACGCCCTCCGCCGCGTCCGCGATCCGGTCGACCAGCCACTGCTCCGCGTCGGGCAGCCGCAGCACATGGTCGGCGCCGATCTCCACCGCGCGCTGCCACACCCCGGGGTCGTCCTGGTCCCGCCCGACGAGGAGCACTCCGCGCCTTCGCGCGGCGCCGCGCACCCGGGCGGCCGCGTCGTCACCGACCAGGACCAGCGGTGCGCTCTCCCAGCCGGAGCGGCGCTCGGGCACCGAGTGGTGCACCTCGGGCTCGGCTCCGGCGGCGGCGCACAGCCGCAGCAGATCGTCGAGCAACGCCTCGTCCTCGGTCACGATCAGCGGCCCCGCACGCCGCCCCTGAGCGCCCACCGACCGGTCGGAAGCCATGGGTCCGTCCACGATCTCCGCCCCCCTCTCACTGCGATTCCTGGCGTCCGCGGATCTCGCGAACTGGAATCACGGTGGAGCGGTTCCGGAAATTAAGTGGATCTTGGTCAAAAGCTGTGGACAACTCGCCGGTTGTGAATATTCCGTTCACCTATACCGGTGACTTCCAGAGCGCACCGGAACCATTACTCTGCGTGACGAGTCTGGACAGGCAGAGGGAGGAGCCGACGAGGCCCGAGGGAGGGGTGAAGGATCGTGTGCGAGGCCCGAAAATGCATCCGGACATGCGACGACCCCCGCCGGGGGGGAGAGCGGGGGTCGTCTCTCCGGCCGACTCGGGGGGGGAGGAGCCGGACCGGGTTAGCACGGTCGCGAACGATCCGTGACTTCCATGGTGTACCCGAGAGCCTTCTCAGGCAAACCCACACGCCCCAGCGTACGCCGAATGGTGGGCGCCTATGCTCGCCCTCGTGGAAAACCACTCCTTGCCGCGGACCGCCGCCTTCTTCGACTTGGACAAGACAGTCATTGCCAAGTCGTCGACTCTCACGTTCAGCAAGTCCTTCTATCAAGGGGGGCTCATCAACCGCCGGGCCGTGCTGCGCACGGCCTACGCACAGTTCGTGTTCCTCGCGGGCGGCGCTGACCATGATCAGATGGAGCGGATGCGCCAGTATCTGTCGGCGCTCTGCAAGGGCTGGAACGTCCAGCAGGTGAAGGAGATCGTCGCCGAGACGCTCCACGACCTGATCGACCCGATCATCTACGACGAGGCTGCCTCCCTCATCGAGGAGCACCACACCGCCGGCCGGGACGTCGTGATCGTCTCGACCTCCGGCGCCGAGGTGGTCGAGCCGATCGGCGAGCTGCTCGGGGCGGACCGCGTGGTGGCCACCCGGATGGTCGTGGGCCCCGACGGCTGCTTCACGGGAGACGTCGAGTACTACGCCTACGGCCCCACCAAGGCGGAGGCCGTCAAGGAGCTCGCCGCGTCCGAGGGCTACGACCTGGCCCGCTGCTACGCGTACAGCGACTCGGCGACCGACGTCCCGATGCTGGAGGCGGTGGGCCACCCCTTCGCGGTCAACCCGGATCGGGCACTCCGGCGCGAAGCGGCCATCCGAGATTGGCCGGTTCTCGTCTTCAATCGGCCGGTCCGGCTCAAGCAGCGGCTGCCCGCCCTCTCCATGCCGCCCCGCCCGGCACTGGTCGCGGCGGCGGCCGTGGGCGCCGCGGCGGCCACCGCCGGGCTCGTCTGGTACGCGAGTCGGCGGCGCGCCGCGACCGCGAGCTGACCGAGAGGCACCACGTCCGAGGGGCATCCGATCAGCGCTGACCGTTCTGCCCTGTTTGAACCTAAAAGTAAAGAAGTGCAGTCAGGGGTTCCGCTTCACCCCGGCCTGGAGTACAAATAAGGCAACGGCCCGCGAGACCTGGGACATCCGAGAGGATCACCTTCTACGCAACACGGCCCCACGGACCGAGCATGGACATCGAGCACCCACGCGACGTCGACCCGTCGATTACGGGCCAGCCGCACCAGGTGACGGGCAGAAGTTCCCGACCTGATGGGCAACATTCGAGGACGCTTGGTAACACGGTGAACATGCCAGCGGCGGTACCGATCCGGTACCGCCGCAACCCTTTTCCGGCGCCCTTCGCCTTCCGGCCCACGCCGTCCAGCACCCAGCGCCGTACCGCCTACGCGGCTCCGCGCTGAAGCGCCTCGCAGACGGCCGTCGACTCCCGTACCCCGAGCTCGATCGAGCGCCCGCAGTGGGTGATCCAGGCCGCCACGCCCTCCGGCGTCCCCGAGGCATAGCCGTCCAGCGCCGCGGCGTACGCCGCGCGCCCCTGCTCCGCATGGCCGACCTCGGCCGGGCAGATCGACTTCGGGTCGAGGCCGCTGCCGATCAGCACGATGCGCTCGGCGGCCCGCGCCACCAGCCCGTTGTACGAGCCGAACGGACGCAGCGCGAGCAGTTCGCCGTGTACCACGGCGGCCGTGACGAGCGCCGGGGCCGAGGAGCCCGCGATGATCAGCTGGGAGAGCCCTTCCAGTCGGCCCGCCACCTCGTCCGCGTCCGGCAGCGCCAGCTCGATCAGCGGCTCGTCCACCGGCTCGCCGTGCTGCCGGGGGCGACCCACCGTGTCGGCCGAGTCGGCGGCCGCGACCAGGTGCAGCCGGGCGAGGACCCGCAGCGGCGACTGCCGCCAGATGGAGAGCAGCTGGCCGGCCTCGGCGGTCAGCCGCAGGGCCGCGCCGACCGTGCGCGCCTCGGCCTCCGAGCCGAAGTCGGTGCGCCGCCGCACCTCCTCAAGGGCCCAGTCGGCGCCGGAGAGCGCCGCGCTGCCGCGCGCCCCGCGCAGCGCCGCCTCCGAGGTGATCTCGTTGCTGCGCCGCCGCATGACCCGGTGTCCGTAGACCCGGTCGACGACTTTGCGTACGGAGTCCACGGCGTCCGGGACACCCGGCAGCGAGCCCAGGGCGACAAGCGGATCGGGGGCCGACGAGGCGTTCGTACTCATAAGTAGGGAGGCTACGCGCCCCCGGCCCACACCCCACCTTCGAGTGGTCTTCTTCACTCGCCACCCCTACATCATGCTGTCACGCGATTACCGTTGGTGAACATGAAGATCGCTTTCGTAGGCAAGGGCGGCAGCGGCAAGACCACGCTGTCCTCGCTCTTCATCCGCCACCTCACCGCCAACGAGGCCGCCGTGCTCGCGGTCGACGCCGACATCAACCAGCACCTGGGGGCCGCGCTCGGGCTCGACGAGGCGGAGGCCGCCGCGCTGCCCGCGCTGGGCGCGCAGCTGCCGATGATCAAGGACTATCTGCGCGGCACCAACCCCCGGATCGCCTCCGCCGAGACGATGATCAAGACGACGCCCCCGGGCCAGGGCTCCCGGCTGCTGCGGATCCGCGAGTCGAATCCGGTCTACGAGGCGTGCGCGCGGCGGGTGGTGCTCGACGACGGGGACATCCGGCTGATGGCGACCGGCCCGTTCAGCGAGTCCGACCTGGGCGTGGCCTGCTACCACTCGAAGGTCGGGGCGGTGGAGCTGTGCCTGAACCACCTGGTGGACGGGCCGGACGAGTACGTCGTCGTCGATATGACGGCCGGGTCGGACTCGTTCGCCTCCGGCATGTTCACGCGCTTCGACATGACGTTCCTGGTGGCCGAGCCGACCCGCAAGGGCGTGTCGGTCTACCGCCAGTACAAGGAGTACGCACGGGACTTCGGGGTCGCTCTGAAGGTCGTCGGCAACAAGGTGCAGGGCCAGGACGACCTGGACTTCCTGCGGTCCGAGGTCGGCGAGGACCTGCTCGTCACGGTCGGCCACTCCGACTGGGTGCGCGCGATGGAGAAGGGGCGCCCGCCGCGCTTCGAGCTCCTGGAGGCGGACAACCGGCTCGCCCTCCAGGCCCTTCAGAACGCGGCGGACGACTCGTACGAGTCGCGCGACTGGGAGCGCTACACCCGCCAGATGGTGCACTTCCATCTGAAGAACGCTGAGAGCTGGGGGAACGCGAAGACGGGCGCCGACCTGGCGGCCCAGGTCGACCCCGCCTTCGTCCTGCGGGAGGAACTCGCCGTTCCGCAGCCGAGCTGATCCCGCGAGCCGATCTCGCGTGCTGATCCCGTGAGCTCGGCTCGCCGAAGGGATCAGCGCGCGGCGGCCTGCTTGAGGCCGGGCTGCGGGAGCGGCTTGGCCGGCTGGACCGGCACCGCGGGCTGGGCGGTCAGAAAGGCCGTCCAGCCGCCCTTCGGGGCCTCGCCGACCTTCAGCTGACGGAATTTGTCGAGTGTCGACGGGTCCTGCGCGTCCAGCCAGTCGGCGAGCTGACGGAACGACACGCAGTGCACGTCGCGCTTGACGCAGACCGTCTTGATCGTGTCCTCGACGGCCCGCATGTACGTGCCGCCGTTCCAGGACTCGAAGTGGTTGCCGATGATCAGCGGCGCGCGGTTGCCGTTGTACGAGCGCTCGAAGGCCTGGAGCAGGCCGTCGCGCATCTGGTTGCCCCAGTACTCGTGCTGGTCGGCCTCGCCCGTCACCGCGCCCGACTGGTTCATGTAGAAGTTGTAGTCCATCGACAGCGTCTGGAAGGCGCGGCCCGGGACCGGCACCAGCTGCATGGACAGGTCCCAGACGCCGTTGTCGTTCTTCTTCGGCCACACCTGGTCGTTGACGCCGCTGGTGTCATAGCGCCAGCCGAGCTGGCCGGCCGCCTGCACGAAGTTCTTGCGGCCCTCCAGGCAGGGCGTGCGGCCGCCGATGAGCTCCTTGTCGTAGTCGAACGGAAGCGGCGCCTCCGCCGTGAGCCCGGAGTTCGACTTCCAGTTCTTCACGAACGACTTGGCCTGGGCGATCTCGCTCTTCCACTCGTCCACCGACCAGGTGCCGACGCCGCCGTCGTTCCCGCAGAAGTGGCCGTTGAAGTGGGTGCCGACCTCGTTGCCCTCCTGCCAGGCGGCCCGCAGCTGGGTGACCGTGTCCTTGATGCCCTTGAGGTCGTTGAACCCGATGTCACTGCTGCCCGCCGAGTGCTTGGGCGCGGTGTACCGCTCGCGCTTCTCCTCCGGGAGCATGTACACACCGCTGAGGAAGTACGTCATCGTCGCGTTGTACTTCTTGCCGACCTCGCGGAAGTGGGAGAACAGCCGCTGGCTGTCCTCTCCCGCGCCGTCCCAGGAGAACACGACGAACTGCGGGGGCTGCTGACCGGGCGCCAGTTTGCGCGGCTTCAGCAGATGGGGCTGGAGTCCGGTGAACGCGGTGGAGCCGTCGCCGATCAGGCGTACGGCCGTCTTGGGGGCGGCGGCACCGGCCGCTCCAGGGCCGGGCGCGGCCGCCTTGGTCCCGTTGCCCACGGAACATCCGGCGGCGCTCGCGACGAGCGCGGCGACGACGGCCCCGGTGGCGATCCTCTTCGTGGCGGCCATCATCCGCCCACCCTCTTCCTCGCAGATCGGTAGATCCGAAGATCTCTCGCGCTGAACATCATCAAATCGCCGCAAAAGTGACACGGAGCATGAAGGAAGAAGGCGCGACAGGCCGCACGAAAAGCTGCTTATTCACCGCCAAGAGTGAATCGTTGACCTATTTGCCCTAAATGCCAAGCGCTGACCTTTACTCTGCATTACGATTCGTTTACCGAGAGTTGAGAATCCCGCCGCTGCACGCCGTGACCCACGGCCGCGACCCCACATCCGCGACCGCGCCGCCCCGGAGGAGACGGGAACCATGTCTGCCTGCGTCCCCACCCGCACCCAGCCCCTCACTCACACCGACAGCCAGCAGCACTCGCACGCGCCACCGCCCAGGAAAGGGGGCCGCCGCTTCCGGATCGCCGGAGCCGATCTGTCCGCATCCGTCACCGTCTTCCTGCTCGCCGTCCCGATGTCGCTCGGCCTCGCCGTCGCCATCGACGCCCCGCTGGAAGCCGGACTCATCGCCGCCGGAGTCGGCGGCATCGTCGCCGGGCTGCTCGGCGGCTCACCGCTCCTTGTCAGTGGCCCATCCGCCGGACTCACGGTGGTATCGGCCGAGTTGATCCAGAGCTACGGCTGGCGCACCACCTGCGCCATCACCGTGCTCGCGGGTCTGCTCCAGATCGCACTCGGCTCACTCAGGACCGCGCGCTCCGCGCTCGCCGTGAGCCCCGCCATCGTGCACGGCACCCTCGCCGGCATCGGCGCCGCCATCGCGCTCGCCCAGCTCCACATCGTCCTGGGCGGCTCCCCGCAGAGCTCGGCCGTGGACAACGCCCAAGCTCTCCCAGGCCAGTTGGCCAAGGTCGGCCCTGCCGCACCCCTCATCGGGGCGCTCACCATCGCCGTGCTCATGACGTGGCCCCGCCTTCCCGGGCGGGTGGGAAAGGCGCTGCGCCGCATCCCCGCCGCGCTCGCCTGTGTGGTGATCGCCACCGGCGTGGCCGCCGTGGCCGCGCCCGGCATCGCCCGGGTCGACCTGCCCTCCTGGGACGCCCATGTGCTGCCGGAGCCGCCACACGGACCGGTGGCCGGGCTGGTCGCCGCCGTACTCACGGTGACACTGGTGGCCAGCCTGGAGTCGCTGCTCTCCGCCGTCGCCGTGGACAAGCTGGCGGCCGAGCGGCCAGGGGCCGCCGCACCCGCCCGGGCCGACCTCGACCGGGAGTTGCGCGGCCAGGGCATCGCCAACGCCGTCTCCGGGCTGCTCGGCGGAATGCCGGTCTCCGGCGGCGCGGTGCGCGGCAGCGCCAACGTACGGGCCGGGGCGACCGGCCGTGCCTCCACCGTGCTGCACGGGGTGTGGGTGCTGCTCGCCGCCGGGCTGCTCGTGGCCGTCCTGGAGTGGATCCCGCTGGCGGCGCTGGCCGCACTGGTGATGATGGTCGGCATCCAGATGGTGTCGTTCGCCCACATCCGCAACGTCCACAAGCACCGCGAGTTCCTGGTGTACGCGGCGACGGTGGCCGGGGTGCTCCTGTTCGGGGTGCTGCACGGCGTGGTCATCGGGATCGCCATGGCCGTCGCGGTCGCGCTGCGCCGGGTGGCGCGCACCCGGATCACGGTGCAGCGCCAGGACGACCTGTCGTATCTGGTCCGGGCACGCGGCCAGTTGACGTTCCTCGCCGTGCCCCGGCTGACCCGGTCGCTCCTCCAGGTGCCCCAAGGGGCGAGCGCTGTGGTGGAGTTGGACGGCTCGTTCATGGACCACGCGGCGTACGAGGCACTGCACAGTTGGCAGGGCACGCACACCGCGCGCGGTGGCGAGGTGCGGATCACCGGCCGGGCCGGCGGACGGATCGCCGAGCCCGCCTCCGGCTCGCAGAGCTGCTGCCGGCCCTGGACGCCCTGGCGCAACCACCACTGCCACGGCAAGGCGCCGGCGCCCAGGCGGCACGGGCATCAACTGGCCAGCGGGCTCAGCTCGTTCCAGCGCAACACCGCGCCGCTGGTGCGGGACGAGCTGGCGCGCCTGGCGCGCGAAGGGCAGCAGCCCTCCCAGCTCTTCCTCACCTGCGCGGACTCCCGGCTGGTCACCAGCATGATCACGTCGAGCGGCCCGGGCGATCTGTTCACCGTGCGCAACGTCGGCAATCTGGTGCCCCTGCCCGGCGAGGAGTACGGCGACGACTCGGTGGCGGCGGCGATCGAGTACGCGGTCGAGGTGCTGCGGGTCGAGTCCATCACCGTCTGCGGGCACTCCGGCTGCGGGGCGATGCAGGCGCTCCTGAACAGCAAGCCGGACGCCCCGCAGACGCCCCTGCGGCGCTGGCTGCGCCACGGGATGCCGAGCCTGGAGCGGATGGCGAGCCGCAGGCACTCCTGGGCGCGGATCGCCGGGCGGCTGCCCGCCGACGCCGTGGAGCAGCTCTGCCTCACCAATGTGGTGCAGCAGCTGGACCATCTGCGGCGCCATGAGTCGGTGGCGCGGCGGCTGGCCGAGGGCACGCTGACACTGCACGGGATGTACTTCCATGTGGGCGAGGCCCAGGCGTACTTGCTGGCGTCCGACGACTGCGAGGAGGTGTTCGAGGGAGTGGGTCCGACGGCCCTTGAGGCGTCCCCCATCTGAGGTGGTGGTGGCGCCGCGCCTCCCGCGCATCCCTGAACCCGGGGCGGACTTTGTCCGTGAGACCGTCTGATGACACGCCGATGAGCCGGAACCCTTACAGGTCTAAACCAATTTTCGGGAGACTCTTGTCACCCGGCGATTGGCCTGATGAGCTAGGGCCCGGGACACATAGGCACATAGGACGCCCTGGGAAAGGGAGATGTCGTGAGCAACGAAAGCCTGGCCAACCTCTTGAAGGAGGAGCGCCGGTTCGCTCCTCCTGCCGAGCTGGCTGCCAACGCCAACGTGACGGCGGAGGCGTACGAGCAGGCCAAGGCGGACAGGCTGGGCTTCTGGGCCGAGCAGGCCCGGCGCCTGACCTGGGCCACGGAGCCGACCGAGACGCTCGACTGGTCGAACCCGCCGTTCGCGAAGTGGTTCGCCGACGGGCAGCTCAACGTGGCGTACAACTGCGTGGACCGGCACGTCGAGGCCGGGAACGGCGACCGGGTCGCCATCCACTTCGAGGGCGAGCCCGGCGACAGCCGCGCGATCACCTACGCGGAGCTGAAGGACGAGGTCTCCCGGGCCGCCAACGCCCTTACGGAGCTGGGTGTACGGGCCGGTGACCGGGTCGCGGTGTACATGCCGATGATCCCCGAGGCGGCCGTCGCGATGCTGGCCTGCGCCCGTATCGGGGCCGCGCACTCGGTGGTGTTCGGCGGGTTCTCGGCCGACGCCGTCGCCTCCCGTATCCAGGACGCCGACGCGAAGCTGGTCATCACGGCCGACGGTGGCTACCGGCGCGGCAAGCCGTCCGCGCTCAAGCCCGCGATCGACGAGGCCGTGGCGAAGTGCCCGCAGGTCGAGCACGTGCTCGTGGTGCGGCGTACGGGCCAGGAGACCGCGTTCACCGAGGGCCGGGACGTCTGGTGGGACGACATCGTCGGCCGTCAGTCGGCCGAGCACACCCCGCAGGCGTTCGACGCCGAGCACCCGCTGTTCATCCTGTACACCTCGGGGACCACGGGTAAGCCGAAGGGCATCCTGCACACCTCCGGCGGCTATCTGACGCAGGCCGCCTACACGCACCACGCGGTCTTCGACCTCAAGCCCGAGACCGATGTGTACTGGTGCACCGCCGACATCGGCTGGGTGACCGGTCACTCGTACATCGTGTACGGGCCGCTGGCCAACGGGGCGACGCAGGTCATGTACGAGGGCACGCCGGACACCCCGCACCAGGGGCGGTTCTGGGAGATCGTGCAGAAGTACGGGGTGACGATCCTCTACACGGCGCCCACCGCGATCCGTACGTTCATGAAGTGGGGCGACGACATCCCCGCGAAGTTCGACCTGTCGTCGCTGCGGGTGCTGGGGTCGGTGGGCGAGCCCATCAACCCCGAGGCGTGGATCTGGTACCGCAAGCACATCGGGGCGGACAAGTGCCCCATCGTGGACACGTGGTGGCAGACGGAGACCGGCGCGATGATGATCTCGCCGCTGCCGGGCGTCACGGAGACCAAGCCCGGGTCCGCGCAGCGGGCGCTGCCGGGCATCTCGGCGACCGTCGTGGACGACGAGGCGCACGAGGTGCCGAACGGGGGCGGCGGTTACCTCGTCCTGACCGAGCCGTGGCCGTCGATGCTGCGCACGATCTGGGGCGACGACCAGCGGTTCATCGACACGTACTGGTCGCGGTTCGAGGGGAAGTACTTCGCCGGTGACGGGGCGAAGAAGGACGAGGACGGGGACATCTGGCTGCTCGGCCGGGTCGACGACGTGATGCTCGTGTCCGGGCACAACATCTCGACGACCGAGGTCGAGTCGGCGCTGGTGTCGCACCCGTCGGTGGCCGAGGCGGCGGTGGTCGGCGCGGCCGACGAGACGACCGGTCAGGCGATCGTGGCGTTCGTGATCCTGCGGGGGTCGGCGGCGGAGTCGGACGGGCTGGTGGAGGAGCTGCGGGCGCACGTGGGTGCGACGCTGGGGCCGATCGCCAAGCCGAAGCGGGTGCTGCCGGTGGCGGAGCTGCCGAAGACTCGGTCGGGGAAGATCATGCGGCGGTTGCTGCGGGATGTTGCGGAGAACCGGGAGCTGGGGGACGTCACGACGCTGACGGACTCGTCGGTGATGGATCTGATTCAGACGAAGCTGCCGACCGCTTCCAGCGAGGACTGAGCGGGGGCTTGGGGCCCGGCTGCGGGTTGTGCGTGGCTGGGCCTTAACCCTCCGGGGTGGGTGGGTGGGGGCTGAGGTGGGTCTCCCGGGGCTGCGCCCCCGGACCCCGTTTGGGGCCTGCGGCCCCTGCACCCCGGCTCGCGTTCGTCTGCGGACCGTGGATGGCTGGTCGCGCAGTTCCCCGCGCCCCTGAAATGCTCGGCTTCGCCCTCGCACTCGCCCGTACCCCCTAGAGGCACGGGGAACTGCGCGCGCAACCCACCCCCACCCGCGGACGAAACCCGCCCGCACCCGGAGGGCCCACCTCCCCACTTACGCATAAAGTGACGATCGCCGGATTCATCCCCGCACCCAGGTAAAGACTTAGGTAAAGTAAAGATCGAGGAACCTAGGTGCGCCGGGAAGTCTGGTCGGCAACGTGCTTTGTCATGCCCGCCGAACCGACCGGAGGTCGTCCCCCGTGGCCGCGCCCGTAACCCCGAAGGACCGCCGGAAGTTTCTCGGGCGGCTCTCGCTGCCCGAGCGGAACTTCGTCGCCGATGCACTGCGCGCCGAGACCGTCGGCGGTGTGCTGCTGCTCGTGGCCGCGATCGTGGCGTTGATCTGGGCCAACACCCTCGGCGGTAGCTACGCCGACGTGCGCGGGTTCCACGTCGGCATCGAGGCCCTCGGGCTCGATCTCTCGCTTCAGCACTGGGCCGCCGACGGGCTCCTCGCCGTCTTCTTCTTCGTCGCCGGGATCGAGCTCAAGCGCGAGCTCGTCGCCGGTGAGCTGCGCGATCCCAAGGCCGCCGCGCTGCCGGTGATCGCCGCGATCTGCGGAATGGCCGTGCCCGCGCTCGTATACGCGCTGGTCAACACCGTCGGCGGCGGCGCGATGGACGGGTGGGCCGTGCCGACGGCCACCGACATCGCCTTCGCGCTGGCCGTGCTCGCGGTCATCGGGACCTCGCTGCCGTCCGCCCTGCGTGCGTTCCTGCTGACGCTCGCCGTCGTGGACGACCTGTTCGCCATCCTCATCATCGCCGTGTTCTTCACCAAGGAGATCGACTTCGCCGCCCTCGGCGGCTCCGTCGTCGGTCTCGCGGTCTTCTGGCTGCTGCTGCGCAAGGGCGTGCGCGGCTGGTACGTGTACGTACCGCTCGCGCTGGTCATCTGGGGCCTGATGTACAACAGCGGCGTCCACGCGACCATCGCGGGCGTCGCCATGGGTCTGATGCTGCGCTGCAGCCGCCGGGAGGGCGAGGAGCACTCCCCCGGCGAGCACATCGAGCACCTGGTGCGACCGCTCTCCGCCGGGCTCGCCGTGCCGCTCTTCGCGCTGATGTCGGCCGGGGTCGGCGTCAGCGGCGGGGCGCTCGCGGACGTCTTCACGCAGCCCGAGACGCTCGGCGTGGTGCTCGGCCTGGTGGTCGGCAAGGCGGTCGGGATCTTCGGCGGCACCTGGTGCGCGGCCCGGTTCACCAGGGCGGAGCTCAACGACGACCTGGCCTGGCCGGACGTCTTCGCCGTCGCCGCGCTCGCCGGGATCGGCTTCACCGTCTCGCTGCTCATCGGCGAGCTGGCCTTCGACGGCGAGGGCGCGCTGGCGGACGAGATCAAGGCAGCCGTGCTCATGGGCTCGCTGATCGCGGCCGTGTGCGCCACCGTCCTGCTGAAGCTGCGCGTACGCCGGTACCAGGCGCTCGTCGAGGAGGAGGAGCGCGACGAGGACCACGACGGCATCCCGGATGTGTACGAACAGCACAATCCGGCCTACCACCTGCGGATGGCCGCCATCTACGACGAGAAGGCCGCCGAGCACCGCCGCCTCGCGCAACTGGCGGGGGCGGGGAGCGACGAGGGCGGCCGTCCGGCATGATCTGACATCTGGGCCGGAGAAGGACATCTGGGCCGGGAGATGACGGGACCGGAGAAGAGGAGAGGGAGTCAGCGAATGAGCGACCCCAGCAACACCGCCGTCGGCGGCGCCGACCGCAGCCTCGGCCAGCTGATCGCCTCGGCGACCGCCGAGATGTCCGCGCTGGTGCACGACGAGATCGCGCTCGCCAAGGCGGAGCTGCGCCAGGACGTCAAGCGCGGGGCGATCGGTGGCATCGCCATCAGTACCGCGGGAGTGCTCGTCCTGTTCTCGCTGCCGGTGCTGAGCTTCGCGGCGGCGTACGGGATCCACAACCTGGGGCTGGGCCTCGCGTGGTCGTTCCTGATCGTGGGCGGTGCGTTCCTGCTGCTCGCGGCCCTGCTCGGGCTGCTGGCCGTGACCAAGTTCAAGAAGGTCAAGCCGCCGGAGAAGTCCATCGCCTCGGCCAAGCAGACCGCCGCCGTGCTCGGGGGCGTCAAGCCGCATCCCCGCCCGGTCACCGACCAGGCCCCGGCTGTGGCACGCTCGTCTGCATGACCGCACCTGATACCGGTACCGGCGCCACGGGCAGCCCTGGCGGCAATGGCAGCCCTGTGCGCATCGATGGTCCCTGGACACACAGGGACGTGGCGGCCAATGGTGCGCGCTTCCACATCGCGGAGCTGGGTGACGGTCCCCTGGTGTTGCTGCTCCACGGCTTTCCGCAGTTCTGGTGGACGTGGCGGCACCAGCTGACCGCGCTCGCCGACGCCGGTTTCCGGGCGGTCGCGATGGACCTGCGGGGCGTCGGCGGCAGCGACCGCACACCCCGGGGCTACGACCCGGCCAACCTCGCGCTGGACATCACCGGGGTCGTACGGTCGCTCGGCGAGCCCGACGCGGCGCTGGTCGGCCATGACCTGGGCGGCTATCTGGCGTGGACGGCGGCCGTGATGCGGCCCAAGCTGGTGCGCCGGCTGGTCGTGTCGTCGATGCCGCACCCCCGTCGCTGGCGCTCGGCGATGCTCTCCGACTTCTCGCAGTCGCGGGCCGGTTCCTACATCTGGGGCTTCCAGCGGCCGTGGCTGCCGGAGCGTCAGCTCGTCGCGGACGACGCGGCGCTGGTGGGGCGGCTGGTGCGGGAGTGGTCAGGTCCGGTGGCGCCGGAGGACGAGGCCGTGGAGGTCTACCGGCGGGCGATGACCATCCCGTCGACCGCGCACTGCTCGGTCGAGCCGTACCGCTGGATGGTGCGGTCGATGGCCCGGCCCGACGGCATCCAGTTCAACCGCCGGATGAAGCGGCCGGTACGGGTACCGACACTGCATCTGCACGGGTCGCTCGACCCGGTGATGCGCACCCGCAGTGCCGCGGGCTCCGGTGAGTACGTCGAAGCGCCCTACCGCTGGCGGCTGTTCGACGGTCTGGGCCACTTCCCGCACGAGGAGGACCCGGCCGCGTTCTCGGCGGAGCTGGTGAACTGGCTGAAGGATCCCGAGCCGGATAGGTGAAACCCCCTCGCGGCTGGGGGTCCGGGGGTTATCCCCCGGGAAGACACAGCCCGCATGAGGAGGACCCGGCCGCGTTCTCGGCGGAGCTGGTGAACTGGCTGAAGGATCCCGAGCCCGACCGGTAGGCCGACCGGCAGCGGGGCCGGTGGTCCCGCGGCTCTGTCCGGCAAGCGGACGGGAACGCTTGTCTGACGAACAGCCAAATGCCCGGCGCATAGGCCAATTGGCCGCCCGAGACGCGGTTACCGACCTTGGGGCCCGGGCAGACGTCGGGGTATGGGCTGGACGCACGACTACGGTGACGCAGCACGCAACCGCCGCTCGGCCACCGCGCCGATTTCGCACGAGAGGGGCGGCCCGCAAGGTCAGGGCCATGATCCCCAACTCGGTATTCCGCGTATCCTCCGCCGCCGGGCCCGCTGGGTCTCGGCGCGGCTGCGCCATTCGCGTACGTAGCACGGGCCGCGCGTGGACGACGTACGTACGCGATTACGGGCGCAGATACGCGAGGCCCGGGTGGACGTCCCGGTAGCCGTCCAGAAGCCGTCGGGCGACCTGGACCGAGTCGACCAGCGGATGCAGGGCGAAGGCCTTCACCGCCGCCCGCGCCGAGTCGGCCTCGGCGGCCTCCAGGACACACCGCTCGACCGCCTTCACCGCGCTGACCAGGCCCGCCTCGTGGCCGGTCAGCTGGGTCACGGGCAGCGGGTGCGGGCCTGACGCGTCGACGCGGCACGGGATCTCGACGACCGCCTCGGCGTCTAGGGCGTGCAGTGAGGCGCCGTTGCGCACGTTGAGGATGAGCGTCGCCGGTTCGTCGCGCGCGATGGCCCGCATCAGCGCCAGGGCGACGTTCTCGTACCCGCCCGACTCCAGGTCGTCGGCGGCGCGCTCGCCCGCGCCCGAGACCTCCCGGTTCTCGGACATGTACGTGGCCTCGCGCTCGGCGCGGGTGCGGTCCCAGGCGTCCCACGCCTGCTCGCCGTCCGCCACGGTCGCGTAGAAGCGCGCCTGCTGGTCCAGGAGGAAGGCGCCGCGGGTGAGTTCGGCCTGCCGGTACGCGGCGACGGCCTCGCGGTTGAAGTAGTAGTAGTGCAGATACTCGTTGGGCACCGAGCCCAGCGAGCGCAGCCAGTCGGCGCCGAAGAGCTTGCCCTCCTCGAACGAGGTCAGCAGCGCGTCGTCCGCGAACAGGCGCGGCAGGACGTTCTCCTCGCCCTCGTACAGGCCGTGCAGCCAGCCGAGGTGGTTGAGGCCCGCGTAGTCCAGCCGTACGGCGTCGGGGTCGGCGCCGACCGTACGAGCCACGCGGCGGGCCAGGCCGACCGGGGAATCGCAGATGCCGATCACTCGTTCGCCCAGGTGGCGGGCCATGGCCTCGGTGACGAGACCGGCCGGGTTGGTGAAGTTGATGACCCAGGCACCGGGCGCGACCGCCTTGATCCGGCGGGCGATCGCGTCCGCCACGGGCACGGTCCGCAGTCCGTACGCCACGCCGCCCGCGCCGACCGTCTCCTGGCCCAGGACACCCTCGGCGAGCGCGATCCGCTCGTCGGCCGCCCGGCCCGCCAGGCCGCCGACGCGGATCGCGGAGAAGACGAAGTCGGCGCCGCGCAGGGCCTCGTCGAGGTCGGTGGTGGCCCGTACGGCGGGCGCGTCGGCGCTGTCGCGGGCCTGGTCGGCGAGGACCCTGGCGATGGCCGCGAGCCGGGCCGCGTCCACGTCGTACAGCGTGACCTCGGTGACCCGGCCGGGCGCGCGGTCGCGCAGCAGGGCGCCGTACACGAGCGGCACGCGGAAACCGCCGCCGCCGAGGATCGTCAGTCGCATTCCGGCCTCTTCCGGGAGTCGGGGTCAGCGGGGCGGGGCTCCGGTCACAGGGCGCACTGCTGGCTGTCGACCTGCTGGTTGGCGGTGCGGCCCAGCTGGATGTCCTCGCGGATCTCACCGGCCGTCAGCGCGTATCCGGTGTTCGGGTCGTCGAGGGACTTGGCGAAGACCACTCCGTAGACCTTGCCGTCGGGGGTGAGGAGGGGGCCGCCGGAGTTGCCCGGGCGGACCGTGGTGAACAGCGAGTAGACCTCGCGGGTGACCGTGCCGCGGTGGTAGATGTCCGGGCCCGGCGGGGTGATCCGGCCGCGGACGCGCGCGGCGCGCACGTCGTACGGCTGGTCCTCGGGGAAGCCCGCGACGATCGCTCCGCTGCCGCTGTGCGCCGCCTGCGAGGAGAAGTGCAGGACCGGGGCCTTCAGGTCGGGCACGTCCAGGACCGCGATGTCGCGGCGCCAGTCGTAGACCACCACCGTCGCGTCGTACGTCCGGCCCTGGCCGCCTATCTGGATCTTCGGGTCCTCCACGCCGCCCACTACGTGGGCGTTGGTCATCACCCGGCGCTCGGCGAAGACGAAGCCGGTGCCCTCCAGGCGCTTGCCGCAGCTCGGCGCGGTGCCGGTGACCTTGACGATCGAGCGCTTGGCCTGGGCCGCCACGGGGCTGGTGGCCAGCGCCTGGTCGGGCGGCGGGACCTTGGTGATCGACTCGTTGGTGAACGGGGCGAAGACCTGCGGCAGCCCGTTCTGCGCCAGCATGGAGGAGAAGTCCGAGAACCAGGTGTACGCCTGCTTGGGCATCGCCTTGTCGACGCCGCGCAGGATCTGGGAGTCGTTGACCGCCCGTCCCAGCGCATTCCCCCTGCTCGACGACTGGGGGTCGGCCAGCGGGGAGAGCGCGGTGCCGATCAGCCAGGCGACCAGGAGCATCGCCACGACGTTGACCAGCGCGCCGCCCGTGGCGTCCAGGGCGCGCGCGGGCGACCAGGTGATGTGCTGGCGCAGTTTGTTGCCCAGGTGCGTGGTGAAGGCCTGGCCCACGGAGGCGCAGACGATCACGACGACGACCGCCACGATGGCGGCGGTGGTCGACACGTCCCGCTTGTCCGTCAGCTGGTCCCAGATGACCGGCAGCAGATACACGGCGATGAGACCACCGCCGAGGAAGCCGATCACCGACAGGATGCCGACGACGAAGCCCTGGCGGTAGCCGACGATCGCGAACCACACGGCGGCGACCAGCAACAGGATGTCCAGCACGTTCACGGGCCCACCCTGTCACGCGTGCCAGTCGAGCGGGACCCGCCTGGTGCGATCCCAGGGGCGCTCCCAGCCCGCGAAGTGCAGCAACCGGTCGATCACCCCGGCCGTGAAGCCCCAGACGAGGGCGGATTCGACCAGAAAGGCCGGGCCTGCGTGCCCCCTCGGGTGGACCGCGGTGGCCCGGTTGGCCGGGTCCGTGAGATCCGCCACGGGGACGGTGAAGACCCGGGCGGTCTCCGCCGCGTCCACCGCCCGCACCTCGGTCGGCTCGCGCCACCAGCCCAGGACGGGGGTCACCACGAAACCGCTCACCGGGATGTAGAGCCGGGGCAGCACGCCGAAGATCTGTACCCCTTCGGGGTCCAGGCCGGTCTCCTCCTCGGCCTCGCGCAGGGCGGCGCGCAGCGGTCCGGTGGTCTGCGGGTCGCCGTCCTCGGGGTCGAGGGCGCCGCCCGGGAAGGAGGGCTGGCCGCCGTGCGAGCGCAGCTGGCTGGCGCGCTCCATGAGCAGCAGCTCGGGCCCGGCCGGGCCGTCGCCGAAGAGGATCAGCACGGCGGACTGCCGCCCTGCGCCGCTCTCGGGCGGCAGGAAGCGGCTGAGCTGGAGCGGCTCGATGCTGTCGGCCGCGCGCGCGACGGGGTCGAGCCACTCGGGCAGGCCGTCACGGCTCACCACGGGGCCCTGGAGGCCCTGGGAGCCGCCGTCCCGGCCCGGGTGCCCGTCGGGCACGGCAACGCCGCCCGCGCCGCTCTCGTACCTCTCGTACGGCCTGCTGGGGTCACTCGTCTTGCTGGTGTCACTCGCTTGCGTCATAGGCACCCCCGTCGTCCACCGGTCACAACGTCCGGGACGGTCGCGTTCGTTCCGTCCGGTCATCCGCGATCCGTCATCCGGCCCCCAGCGGCGGGGCCGGGAGCCCCGGGTAGTCCGGGGGCGGGGAGAGCCGCTGGCCCGGGAAGCCGCCCTTCTCGTACTTCAGGAGCTTCTTCGCCTTCTCCGGGTCCGTCTCGCCCTCCCCGTACGCCGGGCAGAGCGGGGCGATGGGGCAGGCGCCGCAGGCGGGCTTGCGGGCGTGGCAGATGCGGCGGCCGTGGAAGACGACGCGGTGCGAGAGCATCGTCCACTCGCTCTTCGGGAAGATCTCGGCGACGACGGCCTCGACCTTGACCGGGTCCTCCTCGTCCGTCCACTTCCAGCGGCGGACCAGTCGGCCGAAGTGCGTGTCGACGGTGATGCCGGGGACGCCGAAGGCGTTGCCGAGCACCACGTTCGCCGTCTTGCGGCCGACTCCGGGGAGCTTCACCAAGTCGTCGAGGCGGCCCGGGACGTTGCCCCCGAAGTCGTCGCGGAGGGCGGCGGCGAGACCCATGATCGACTTGGTCTTGGCGCGGAAGAACCCGGTCGGCCGGATCAGCTGCTCGACCGCCTCCGGGTCGGCCGCGGCCAGGTCCTCGGGGGTCGGATACGCGGCGAACAGCGCGGGCGTCGTCTGGTTGACCCGCAGGTCCGTCGTCTGCGCGGACAGGACGGTCGCGACCAGGAGCTCGAAGGGGTTGCGGAAGTCGAGCTCCGGGTGGGCGTACGGATACACGTCCGCCAGCTCGCGGTTGATCCGGCGGGCGCGGCGGACCATGGAGAGGTGGGACTCGGGTTTGGCGGGCTTGGCGGCGGGCCGGGCGGGGGCGGTTTTCGCGGCCTTGGCGGTCTCGCCAGCCTTCGCGGGCTTGGCGGTCTTCGCGGTCTTCGCGGGCTTGGCCGGGGCCTTCTTGGTGACGGCCTTCTTGGTGACGGCCTTCTTGGCCGGTGCCTTCTTGGCCGGTGCCTCCTTGGCCGGTGCCTCCTTGGCCACGGTCTTCTTCACCGCCTTCTTGGCCGGGGCCTTCGCGGGCGTGCCCGGGGTGGCCGACGCGCCCGGGGCGGGCGCCGGCGCCGACGCGGCCCGATTGGCCGATTTTGATTCTTTCGCGGCTTTTTTCGGTTTACTCGCGGGCTGTTCGCCCACAGCGGAATCACTGCCTGCGGACACTCTTGTGGCCCCCCTGGCCTGCGCTCTCACCGGCGAATTGGACACCCGGCCAGCCTAAAGCCACGCACTGACATCCGCCCCGGCCACAGCGAATCACCACCCCAATCGGCCCCCTGCCGCACAGTCCGACACTCCGGTGCGTCATCCTTGTGATTGATCGCACTGTTTACCCCGTCCGGCAAAATGGGGAGCACGGTCCCCTGTACCGGTCGACAAGGAGAGAACTCGTGGACGACGTTCTGCGGCGCGCCCCGCTCTTCGCGGCGCTCGATGATGAGCAGGCCGCGGAGCTCCGCGCCTCGATGAGTGAGGTGACGCTCGCCCGCGGCGACGCCCTCTTCCACGAGGGCGACCCCGGCGACCGCCTCTACGTGGTCACCGAGGGCAAGGTCAAGCTCCACCGCACTTCCCCCGACGGCCGCGAGAACATGCTGGCGGTCCTCGGCCCCGGCGAGCTCATCGGCGAGCTGTCCCTCTTCGACCCGGGCCCGCGCACCGCCACCGCGACCGCGCTCACCGAGGTCAAGCTGCTGGGCCTGGGCCACGGCGACCTCCAGCCCTGGCTGAACGCCCGGCCCGAGGTGGCCACCGCCCTGCTGCGCGCCGTCGCCCGCCGACTGCGCAAGACCAACGACCAGATGTCCGACCTGGTCTTCTCCGACGTCCCGGGCCGCGTCGCCCGCGCGCTCCTCGACCTGTCGCGCCGCTTCGGCGTGCAGTCGGAAGAGGGCATCCACGTCGTGCACGACCTGACGCAGGAAGAGCTGGCCCAGCTGGTCGGCGCCTCCCGCGAGACGGTGAACAAGGCCCTCGCCGACTTCGCGCAGCGCGGCTGGCTGCGCCTGGAGGCCCGTGCGGTGATCCTGCTCGACGTCGAGCGGCTCGCCAAGCGCTCGCGCTGATACGGCCGTTCACCTGCGCGTTCGTACGTGACGGGGCCCCTCTCCCTCGGGAGGCGGGCCCCGTTGTCAGTGGTCGGTCCTAGTCTGTTGATACGTGGCAGACACCACGCGGCTCCTTGACAAGTGCACCGTGGAAAAAGGCGAGTTACGAGCGAGCGAATGGGCGGGCGAGCGGGCGATGCGGCCGGCCGCCCTGGCTGCTGGGCGGCCCCGGCAGCCCCGACGGACCCGGCGCCTCCGGCGGTCAGATCAGCCCGTGCTCGCTCAGATACTCCAACTGCGCGCGTACGGAGAGCTCGGCCGCCGGCCACAGCGAGCGGTCGACGTCCGCGTAGACGCGGCCCACCACGTCCGCCGCCGTGGTGAAGCCGTTCTCCACCGCCGTCTCCACCTGGGCCAGCCGGTGGGCGCGGTGGGCGAGGTAGAACTCGATGGCGCCCTGCGCGTCGTCGAGGACCGGACCGTGCCCGGGCAGCACGGTGTGGACGCCGTCGTCGACCGCGAGCGAGCGCAGCCGCCGCAGTGAGTCGAGGTAGTCGCCCAGGCGGCCGTCGGGGTGCGCCACGACGGTGGTGCCGCGCCCGAGGACCGTGTCCCCCGTCAGCACGGCCCGGTCGGCGGGGAGATGGAAACAGAGGGAGTCTGCGGTGTGACCGGGGGTGGGCACCACCCACATCTCCAGTCCGCCGGTGGTGATCACGTCGCCCGCGCCGAGCCCTTCGTCCCCGAGGCGCAACGCCGGGTCCAGCGCGCGTACGTGCGTGCGCGTCAGCTCCGCGAAGCGGGCGGCGCCCTCGGCGTGGTCGGGGTGGCCGTGGGTGAGCAGGGTGAGGGCGACCCGCTTGCCCATCCGCTCGGCGGTGGCGACCACGTTCCGCAGATGGGCGTCGTCGAGCGGTCCGGGGTCGACGACGACGGCGAGGTCGGAGTCGGGCTCGGCGACGATCCAGGTGTTGGTGCCGTCCAGGGTCATCGCGGAGGGGTTGGGCGCGAGGACGTTGACGGTACGGGTCGTGGCGGGGCCGGACAGCACCCCGCCGCGGGGCTGGCCGGGGAGGGCCGCGGCTTCGGTCACGCGGGGGCACCTTCCATGGAGAGCGGGGACGTGGTGGCGAAAGGGGTCACGGCGTACCGCCGCCGGTGCGGACGCGCTTGGTGAACTCGTCGTGCCCGGGCCAGCTCAGCACGATCTCACCGTCGTCGCCGAGGCTGGCCCGCGCCAGTACGGGGGTGAGGTCGCGGGCGGCCGAGGCGGCGAGGACGTCGGCGGGGGCGGCGTACGGGAGGAGGGAGCGCAGGGTCGAGACGGTCGGGGGCATCATCAGCAGCTCGCCCCCGTCGTACCCGGCCGTGGCCTCGGCGGGCCGGATCCACACCGTCCGGTCGGCCTCGGTGGAGGCGTTGCGGGTGCGCTGGCCCTCGGGGAGCGCGGCGACGAAGAACCAGGTGTCGTACCGCTTGGGCTCGAACTCCGGGGTGATCCAGCGGGCCCACGCACCGAGCAGGTCCGAGCGCAGGACCAGGCCGCGGCGGTCGAGGAACTCGGCGAAGGAGAGGTCGCGGGTCACGAGGGCCTGGCGGTCGGCCTCCCAGTCGTCGCCGGTGGTGTCGCGCACCACGCTGTCGGCGTCGGGCCCGGCGAGGAGGACCCCGGCCTCCTCGTACGTCTCGCGGACGGCCGCGCAGACGATGGCCTGGGCGTCGTCCGCGCCCACGCCCAGGCGGGCCGCCCAGGTCTCGCGGCTGGGCCCGGCCCACCCGATCCGGCGGGCGTCGTCCCGGGGGTCGACGCCGCCGCCGGGGTAGGCGTAGGCGCCGCCGGCGAAGGCCATGGAGGTGCGGCGGCGCAGCATGTGCACGGCGAGCGGTCCGCCACGCAGCAGCATGACGGTGGCGGCGCGGCGGGGCTGCACGGGGGTGAGTTCGCCGTGGGCTAGGGCGCGGATGCGGTCGGGCCATTCCGGCGGGTACCACTGACCATTGGGCATGGCCGGAGGCTATCCCCTGACGCGCGCGTGTTCGAGACCACCCGCCACGCCCGCCCCTGCGGCTGCACCCCACCCCTTCCCGGGGCTCCGCCCCGCCCCCCTCGCTCGCCTGCGGCGCCCCTTGTCGGGCCGACGTTGACCTGCGGGCTGTACTGGGTTGCTCGCGCAGTTCCCCGCGCCCCTAAACCCGCCTTCGTCTGCGGGCCGGTGGCCGGTTGCTCGCGCCGTTCCCCGCGCCCCAAAACCCGCCTTCCTCTGCGGGCCGGTGACCGGTTGCTCGCGCCGTTCCCCGCGCCCCAAAACCCGCCTTCCTCTGCGGACCGGTGGCCGGTTGCTCGCGCAGTTCCCCGCGCCCCCAAACCCGCCTTCGCCTGCGGGCCGGTGGCCGGTTGCTCGCGCCGTTCCGCGCGCCCCTAGGGGGTGCGGGCGGCGGGTGAGTGCGAGGGCGGAGCCGAGCACTTCAGGGGCGCGGGGAACTGCGCGGCCAGCCATCCGCGGTCCGCAGACGAACACGCTCCAGGGGCGCAGCCCCCGGCCGCCCGCCAGAGGGCTTTCGGGAAGGGGCGGGGTGGGGGCAACCCACCCGAGCGCCACCACCCGCACCTTTATGTCGGGCAAACACCCTTCTGCCGCCCTTCTCACCCCGTACTCAGACAGCTCTCATCCAGCGCCGCGAAGGTAATGGACATGACCTTTCCCGACCAGCAGCCGAAGCAGCCGCAGCCGCAGCCGTACCCGCAGGCACCCGGGGCCTACCCCCCGCCGCCCCCGTACGAGCCGAGCCGACCCGTGCACGCCGGCCCCGGGACCACCATCTGGCCGTCGAACGGCCACGGGGCCGACGGGGCTGACGGGGGCACCCCCGGCACGACCGGCGCCGCACCCACCCCCCACCGCCGCGCCCGCCGCTCCGTCGGCCTCCTCGCCGCCGTCGCGCTCGCCGCCGCGGCCGTGGGAGGCGGGACCGCCACGCTCGTGGAGCGGTGGACCGGGGGCGACAGCAGCGCCAGCGCGCCCGCCGTCCCGGGGACGAACGCCTCCAGGAACACCAACGGGACCGTCGCGGGCGTGGCCCAGGCCGTCTCGCCCAGCATCGTGGAGATCAGCGCGACCTCCGCCTCCGGGCAGTCCACCGGATCCGGCGTGATCATCACCTCCAGCGGTGAGATCGTCACGAACAACCACGTGATCGCCGGGGCCGACCAGGTCAAGGTCCGGATGAGCGACGGCAAGACGTACACCGCGAGCGTCGTCGGCACCGACCCCGACAAGGACCTCGCGCTCATCAAGGTGAAGGGGGCCAGTGGGCTCAAGCCCGCGAGCCTCGGCAACTCCGACAACCTCAAGGTCGGCGAGCAGGTCGTCGCCATCGGCTCCCCCGAGGGCCTGACCGGCACGGTCACCAGCGGCATCGTCTCCGCCCTCAACCGCGACGTCACGGTCGCGAAGGAGCAGGGCCAGGGACAGGGCCAGGACCAGCAGGACGGCGGACGCGGCGGGCGCGGCGGCTGGCCGTTCGAGTTCGGCGGGCAGCAGTTCAACGGCGACACCGGCTCGTCGAAGACCACGTACAAGGCCATCCAGACGGACGCCTCGCTCAACCCGGGCAACTCCGGTGGCGCGCTGATCGACATGAACGGCAACATCGTCGGCATCAACTCCGCGATGTACAGCCCCAGTTCCGCCAACGCCCAGTCCTCCTCGGCGGCGGGCAGCGTCGGGCTCGGGTTCGCCATCCCGGTCAACACCGTCAAGGCCGACCTCGCCTCCCTCCGCTCCGGCAGCGACAGCGGCAACAGCAGCGACAGCTGATCCTCACCGCAGGCACAAGCACCGCAGGCGCAAGCACCGCAGGCACAAGCACGGCAGGCACAAGCGCGGCATGCGACGCTGGACAGCGCCCGACCCGCACCACCCCCGCACCACCCCCGCACCACCGCGCCGCACCACCGCCGGACCACACCCCGAGGAAGACCCGAGACCGATGAGCCCCGCACCCGCCGAGGACGACACCCAGCGCATCCTGATCGTCGACGACGAGCCCGCCGTACGGGAGGCGCTCCAGCGCAGCCTCGCCTTCGAGGGGTACGGGACGGAGGTCGCCGTCGACGGTCTGGACGCGCTGGCCAAGGCGGAGGCCTACCGGCCCGATCTGATCGTCCTCGACATCCAGATGCCCCGGATGGACGGGCTCACCGCCGCCCGGCGGCTGCGCGGGGCCGGGTCCACCACCCCCGTCCTGATGCTCACCGCGCGCGACACGGTCGGCGACCGCGTCACCGGGCTCGACGCGGGCGCGGACGACTACCTGGTCAAGCCGTTCGAGCTGGACGAGCTGTTCGCCCGGATCCGCGCGCTGCTGCGCCGCAGCTCGTACGCCGCGACGGCGGGCGGCGAGCAGCCCGACGAGAACGTCCTCACCTTCGGTGATCTGCGGATGGACCTGGCGACCCGTGAGGTGACGCGCGGCGAGCGGGTGGTGGAGCTGACGCGTACGGAGTTCACGCTCCTGGAAATGTTCCTGGCCCACCCCCGGCAGGTGCTCACCCGCGAGCAGATCCTCAAGGCGGTCTGGGGCTTCGACTTCGAGCCGTCGTCCAACTCCCTCGACGTGTACGTCATGTACCTGCGCCGCAAGACCGAGGCGGGCGGCGAGCCGCGCGTGGTCCACACCGTGCGCGGGGTGGGGTACGCCCTGCGCTCGGGCGGCGCGGAGTGAACGGAGTCGTCCGGCGGTACCGGGCGATGCCGCTGCGGTCGCGGCTCGCGCTGCTGGTGGCGACGGCCGTGGCGGTCGCGGTCGCGGCCGTGTCGGTGGCGTGCTGGCTGCTGACCCGGGCCCAGCTCGGCGAGGAGCTGGACAACACGCTGCGCAACACCAGCGCCCCGCCCACGCTGGTGCAGGCCGCGCTCGCCACCTGCGGGGCCCCGGTGACGGTGCCCGACGACCAGCGGTCGGGGTTCGCGTACATCCAGGTCGTCCTGATCGACGGCACCCGCTGCGCGGCCCCGGAGTCGCCGCCGGTGCGGGTCACGGGCCAGGACGTGGCCGTGGCGCGGGGCCACCGGCTCGACGCCCTGCACACCAGCGTCACCGACGGCGGCGAGGACGTACGCGTGCGCACCCAGCGCCAGCAGATCGGGGGCCGGGTGGTCACCGTGTCGCTCTCCCGGCCGCTCACCGAGATCGACTCCTCGCTCAACCGGCTGGCGCTGCTCCTGGCGGGGCTCGCCGGGGCCGGGGTCGTGGCGGGCGGCGCCGCCGGACTGTGGGTCGCGCGTACGGGGCTGCGCCCCGTGGACCAGCTGACCGGCACGGTCGAGCACGTGGCCCGTACCGAGGACCTCACCGTGCGCATCCCCGTCGAGGGCGAGGACGAGATCGCCCGGCTCTCGCGGTCCTTCAACGCGATGACCGCCGCCCTCGCCTCCTCCCGCGACCGGCAGTCGCAGCTGATCGCGGACGCGGGGCACGAGCTGCGCACCCCGCTGACCTCGCTCCGTACGAACATCGAGCTGCTGGCCAGGAGCGAGGAGACCGGGCGGGCCATCCCGCCCGCCGACCGCAAGGCGCTGATGGCCTCCGTCAAGGCGCAGATGACCGAACTGGCCGCGCTGATCGGCGACTTGCAGGAGCTGTCCCGGCCGGACGCGGTCCGCGAGGGGCCGCTGGAGGTCGTCGCCTTCCATGACATCGCCCGCATCGCGCTCGACCGCGCCCGGCTGCGCGGGCCCGAGCTGGAGATCAGGGCGGAGCTGGCGCCCTGGTACGTACGGGCCGAGGCGGCGGCCCTGGAGCGGGCGATCGTCAACGTGCTGGACAACGCGGTGAAGTTCAGCCCGCCGCACGGCACCGTCGAGGTCACCCTGGACCGGGGCACCCTGACCGTGCGCGACCAGGGCCCGGGCATCCCCGCCGACGAACTGCCGCACGTCTTCGAACGGTTCTGGCGCTCGCCCTCGGCCCGCTCGCTGCCGGGGTCGGGGCTCGGCCTGTCGATCGTGGCCCGTACGGTCCAGCACGCGGGCGGCACGATCACCCTCGGCGCGGCGCCGGAGGGCGGCGGCACGGTGGCCACGATCCGCCTGCCGGGTGCCCCCACCCCGCCGCCGGACGCCCCGGGGGTGTGAGCGGCCCGCCGCACGCGCAGCGCCGGATGCAGACAGGGGCGCCGGGAAGATCCCGGCGCCCCACCTGCGTACAACGAAGGGCGACTAGTCGCCCACCACCTTCCCCAGCACCGTGATCCGGCCCCCGGCCGGGGGCGCGAGCGGCGCGGAGGCCGACGAGTTCGCGGCCAGGTAGGCGTTGAAGACGTCCAGGTCGGAGGCGCCGACCAGCTTGTTCTTGCCCTGGCCGAGCGCCGCGAAGCCGTCGCCGCCGCCCGCGAGGAACTCGTTCATGGCGACGCGGTAGGTCTTCGCCGGGTCGAGGGCGACCCCGTTCAGCTTGACCGTGTCGACGAGGACGCGGTCCGCGCCCGCCTTGGTCATGTCGAGGGTGTAGGTGAAGCCCTTGGAGACCTGGAGGATCTTCGGGTTGGCCGCGTTGCCGCCGCTGACCTGCTGCTGGAGGCCCTGGATGATCTGGGCGCCGGTCAGGTCGACGACGTTCATCATGTTGGTGAACGGCTGGACGGTGAACGCCTCGCCGTAGGTCACCACCCCGTCGCCCTCGCTGCCGCTCGCCTTGTGGACGAGGTCGGAACGGATGCCGCCCGGGTTCATGAAGGCGAGCTGGGCGCCGCCCTTGTCGGCCGGGGAGAGCCCGGCGAGCTGCGCGTCCGCGATCAGGTCACCGAGCGGCTTCTCGGGCGCCTCGGAGCCGCGGCCGTTGATGTCGGCGGAGATGTAGCCCTGCGGGCGGCTCGCGATGGGCGCGGCCAGCTTGTTCCAGCGGGCGATCAGGTCGGTGATGTCCTGCGCCTTGGCCTGGTCGCGGCGGACGATGTGGTTCACCGACTTCGGCGACTTCACGGCGGTCCGGACGATGTCCTTGGTCCGCTTGTCGTAGGTGAGCGTGGTCTCGGTGAAGAGCTTGCCGTAGGAGGCGGCCGAGGTGACCATGCGCGGGTTGCCCGCCGGGTCCGGGACGGTGCAGGCGTAGGCCTGGTGGGTGTGGCCGGTGACCAGCGCGTCCACCTTGGGCGTGATGCCCTTGGCGATGTCGACGATCGGGCCGGACAGACCGCTGCCGGGACCGGCCGAGTCGCAGTCGTAGTTGTACGCGTTGGTCGTCGGCATCCCGCCCTCGTGGATCAGGGCGACGATGGACTTCACGCCCTGCCGGTCGAGCTCCTTGGCGTACTTGTTGATCGTCTCGATCTCGTCGCGGAACTTCAGGCCCTTGACGCCGGAGGCGGTCACGACGTCCGGGGTGCCCTCCAGGGTCACACCGATGAAGCCGATCTTGACGCCGTTCTTCTTCCAGACCGTGTACGGCTTGAGGATCGGCTTGCCGGTCTTCTCGCTGGTCACGTTGGCGGCCAGATACGGGAAGTCGGCTCCGCGGAACTTCTTGCCCTTCTCGTAGCAGCCCTCGACCGGGTGGCAGCCGCCGTTCTGCATCCGGGCCAGCTCGACCGCGCCCTCGTCGAACTCGTGGTTGCCCACGGCCGTCACATCGAGGTCGATCTTGTTGAGCGCCTCGATGGTCGGCTCGTCGTGGAAGAGGCCGGACAGGAGCGGGCTGGCGCCGATCATGTCGCCGCCGGCGGCGGTGATCGAGTACGGGTGGCCCTGGCGCGCGGTGCGCAGCGAGGACGCCAGGTACTCGACGCCGCCGGCCGGTATGGACTTCACGGTCCCGTCGGCCTGCTTCTCGTTCACGGCCCCGGCCGAGCCGGCCGGCGGCTCCAGGTTGCCGTGCAGGTCGTTGAAGGAGAGGAGCTGGACGTCCACCGTCCGCGAGGGCTTCGGGTGCCCGTGGCCGTGGCCCTTGTCGTGGGCGTCGGCCGCGGGCATCGCGGCGATCAGCGCGCCGAGCGTGGTGAGCCCGGCGGCGGCCGCCAGGACCCGGCGGCCCGCGCGGCCGTCCTGGTGCTTCCGGGGTGTCGCTGTCATCTCTCCCCTAAATGATTCAGCTGGTCGTGCAACGAGTCGTCGAGCGTGTGGTGAAGCGTGTCGTGCAGCGCGTCACCCCACGTGACGTGAAGCGTGTCGTGAAACGTGGTCCGCGTGGCCGAAACCCGTGGGTAGGGCCGCCGCGAGCGGAAGCCTAGAGTCAACGCGCGTAGCGCGACAGGGGGGTGGGGTTACGGGATGGTTGCCGTTTGGCGGTACGTCAGCTTTTGCCCCCGGTCGCCGTACGCTCGTACACATGACGACTGACCCCGCCGTGCCCGGCCCCTCCGGACGTGAGATCCAGACCCTCGACGAGCTGACCCACCCCCAGGCCCAGGAGGTCCTCGCGCTGCTCGCCGAGGCCGCCCGGACGGACGGGCAGCAGGCCGTGTCCGAGCAGGGGCGGCTCCAGCTGCGGGGCGGCCGACGGCCCGGAATCCGCCATTTCCTCCTCACGGTCAGCACGGCCGAGGGCGCCGAACTGATCGGGTACGCGCAGCTGGAGGACACCGACCCCATCGAGGCGCCGGCCGCGGAGCTCGTCATCCACCCCGCCCACCGCGGCCGCGGCCACGGCCGGGCGCTCGGCTCGGCACTGCTCGGCGCCTCCGGCAAGCGGCTGCGGGTGTGGGCGCACGGCGGGCACTCCGCCGCCCGCCACCTCGCCCAGGTCCTCGGCCTCACGCTGTTCCGCGAACTGCGCCAGATGCGGCGGCCGTTGAGCCCGCCGGACATCGCCGAGCCGGTGTACCCGCCGGGCGTGAGCGTACGGACCTTCGTGCCCGGGGAGGACGACACGGAGTGGCTGGCCGTGAACGCGGCGGCCTTCGCCCACCACCCCGAGCAGGGCGCGCTCACCCAGCGCGACCTGGACGACCGCAAGGCGGAGCCCTGGTTCGACCCGAAGGGCTTCTTCCTCGCCGAGCGCGACGGCCGGATCGTGGGCTTCCACTGGACGAAGGTGCACGCCGCGGAGAGGATCGGGGAGGTGTACGTGGTGGGGATCCGCCCGGACGCGCAGGGCGGCGGCCTCGGCAAGGCGCTCACGGCGACGGGGCTGCGGCATCTGGCGGCGGAGGGGGTGCCGACCGCGATGCTGTACGTCGACGCCGACAACACGGCGGCCGTGACCGTGTACGAACGTCTCGGGTTCACCACGCACGAGGTGGATCTCATGTACCGCACGGAGTCCTGACGGGCCCTGCGGGGAGTGGAGCGGGGGCAGGGGACGTGCCGTCTGTCGGGTGCGGGTCGTCCCCAACCGGTCGCGCCCACGTGGCGGAGCCGCACATGTCGCAGCCCCGCGCCCCTGAAAGGGCGCGGGGGCACCCGACCGGACTAGACCTGACGCCCGTGACGGGCCACGGATTCCCGCACGTCATGTCCTCGTTACCGGGCATTCAGACACGCTTGCGACGCTCACTCAATGCAGCCCGAGGTGCCACCCTCCCGGAACGGGACCGCCGCCCGCCCCAAGGCGCTCGCGCCTGCCCGCTCCGACGTGCTCTCCGACGCGCCTGACAGCGGTCCGGCGCGGAAGAATGGGTTTATGAGCCAGCAGCCCAGCGCCGAGGTCCACCTCCAGCCCGCGTCCCAGCCGTCGGTCGGTTCCATAGCCGCGCACCGGCCGCACACCCTCGCGGCCGCCGTCTCCGACCTGGAGCCGGACATCGACGCGGATCTGGACGGGTACGAAGGGTACGAGCGCGACCGTGAGGACGCGCCAGGCGACGACGAGCTGCCCTCCGGGCGCTTCCTGGACCGCGAGCGCAGCTGGCTCGCGTTCAACGAGCGCGTCCTGGAGCTCGCCGAGGACCCGGCCACGCCCCTGCTCGAACGGGCCAACTTCCTGGCGATCTTCGCCTCCAACCTGGACGAGTTCTTCATGGTCCGGGTGGCGGGCCTCAAGCGCCGCATCGCCACCGGCGTCGCCACCCGCTCCGCCTCCGGGCTCCAGCCCCGCGAGGTCCTGGACCTGATCTGGACCCGCTCGCGCGAGCTCATGGCCCGGCACGCCGCCTGCTACCAGCAGGACGTGGCCCCGGCCCTCGCCGACGAGAACATCCACCTCATCCGCTGGCCGGACCTCACCGAGAAGGAGCAGGCGCGGCTCTTCACGCTCTTCCGCCAGCAGATCTTCCCGGTGCTGACCCCGCTGGCCGTGGACCCGGCGCACCCCTTCCCGTACATCTCGGGGCTCTCGCTCAACCTCGCCGTGGTCGTGCGCAACCCGGTCAGCGGCCACCGCCACTTCGCCCGGGTCAAGGTGCCGCCGCTGCTCTCGCGGTTCCTGGAGGCCTCGCCGCAGCGGTACGTGCCCCTTGAGGACGTCATCGCGGCCCACCTCGAAGAGCTCTTCCCGGGCATGGAGGTCCTGGCCCACCACATGTTCCGGGTGACCCGGAACGAGGACCTGGAGGTGGAGGAGGACGACGCCGAGAACCTCCTCCAGGCGCTGGAGAAGGAGCTCATGCGGCGCCGCTTCGGGCCGCCGGTGCGTCTGGAGGTCGAGGAGTCCATCGACCCGTACGTCCTTGACCTGCTGGTGCGCGAGCTGAAGATCAGCGACGCCGAGGTGTATCCGCTGCCGGGTCCCCTGGACCTGACCGGTCTCTTCGGCATCGCGGCGCTCGACCGTCCCGAGCTGAAGTTCCCCAAGTTCGTGGCCGGAACCCATCGCGACCTGGCGGAGGTCGAGTCGGCGTCGGCGCCGGACATCTTCGCCGCGCTGCGCGAGCGGGACGTGCTGCTGCACCACCCGTACGACTCGTTCTCCACCTCGGTGCAGGCGTTCCTGGAACAGGCGGCCGCCGACCCGGACGTGCTCGCCATCAAGCAGACGCTGTACCGGACGTCGGGCGACTCGCCGATCGTGGACGCGCTGATAGACGCCGCCGAGTCCGGCAAGCAGGTCCTCGTCCTGGTCGAGATCAAGGCGCGCTTCGACGAGCAGGCCAACATCAAGTGGGCCCGCAAGCTGGAGGAGTCGGGCTGCCACGTCGTCTACGGCCTGGTCGGTCTGAAGACGCACTGCAAGCTGTCGCTCGTGGTGCGCCAGGAGGGCGACATCCTGCGCCGCTACTCGCACGTCGGCACCGGCAACTACCACCCCAAGACGGCCCGTCTCTACGAGGACCTGGGGCTGCTCACCGCCGACCCGCAGGTCGGCGCCGACCTCTCGGACCTCTTCAACCGGCTGTCCGGCTACTCGCGCCGCGAGACCTACCGCCGCCTCCTGGTCGCCCCCAAGTCCCTTCGGGACGGCCTGGTCTCCCGTATCAACAAGGAGACGGCGCACCACCGCGCCGGACGCCCCGCCTACGTACGCATCAAGGTCAACTCGATGGTCGACGAGGCCGTGATCGACGCCTGCTACCGGGCCTCGCAGGCCGGTGTGCCGGTCGACATCTGGGTACGCGGTATCTGTGCGGCGCGGCCCGGCGTCACCGGGCTCTCGGAGAACATCCGGGTGCGCTCGATACTGGGGCGCTTCCTGGAGCACTCCCGGGTCTTCTCGTTCGGCAACGGCGGCGAGCCCGAGGTCTGGCTGGGCAGCGCCGACATGATGCACCGCAACCTCGACCGACGCATCGAGGCCCTGGTCCGGGTCACCGACCCGGCCCATCGCGCGGCTCTCACCCGGCTCCTGGAGACCGGTATGTCGGACGCCACCTCCTCCTGGCACCTGGGCCCGGACGGGGAGTGGACCCGGCACGCCGCCGACGCCGACGGACAGCCGCTGCGCCACGTACAGGAGATGCTGATAGACGCCCGGAGGCGCCGGCGTGCTACGCCATGACAAAACCCCGGGACCGGAGACCGCCGGGGACGTCCTGTCCCCGTATCTCCACGCGCAGGCGGGGGAATTCCTGCGCAGCCTCCGCCTCCACCGCGAGGCGGGGCCCGACAACGACGGCACCGAGGAGGCCACGCGGGCGCTGCGGCGCGCCGCCCGCCGCATCAGCGGCACGCTGCACACCTTCCGCCCGCTCCTTGACCCGTCCTGGTCCGAGCCGCTGCGTACGGAACTGGGCTGGCTGTCGGCCACGCTGGCCGGGGAGCACTCCTGCGCGGCCCGGCTCGCCCGGCTCCTTGACGGCCTCCAGCGGCTCTCCGGCAGCCAGGTGCCCGCGCAGCGCGGTGAGTCGGCGGCCGGGGCGCTGGCGGTGGGGGCGGCCCGGGCCGGGGCGCTCCTGGACCGCCAGCTGACGCTGGCCCGCACCCGGGCGCACTCGGCGGCCCTGCAGGCGCTGGGCTCGTCCCGCTTCCACGCGGTGGCCGACGCCGTGGCGCTGCTGGCCAGCGAGGTACCGCTGGCCGGCTCGGCGGCGGCGTACGCGGTGGAGGTGCTGCCGCCGGCCGCGCAGCTCGCCGAGCAGCGGCTCGTGGAGGCGGTGGCCGCGCTGCCGCTGGCCCGCGCGGCCCATCCGTACAACGCGGAGGCCCTGGTCCAGTCCGGCGAGGCGCAGGACGCCCCCTGGCACCAGGTGCGGCTGCTGCTGCGGCTGCACCGGTACGCCCAGGAGGCGCTGCACACCGGTCTGCCGTACGAGGAAGACGAGCGGCTGCTGCGGGCCGGGCGGGCGCTCGACCGGCACCGGGACGCCTCGGAGGCCGCTGCCGCCGCCGCGGCCGCCGCCCGCACGCCGAGGATCGCCCCGGCGACGGCGTACGCGCTGGGGGTGCTCCACGCCGACCAGCGGCACGAGGTGGAGGCGGCCCGGTTCGCGTTCCAGCAGATCTGGCAGCCGATGGCGGCGGTGACCACCCCGGTCACCACCCCGGTCACCGCGCCCGTGACCGCCCCCACGGTGAGCGCGCCGTGAACCGGGAAGGGCGGGTCCTCGCCGCGGGCTGCGTCCTGTGGCGCCGCTCCCCGTGGGGCGACGGCGGTCTGGAGATCTGCCTGGTCCACCGCCCGAGGTACGACGACTGGTCGCATCCCAAGGGCAAGCTCAAGCGGGGCGAGGAGCCGCTCGCGGGGGCGCTCCGGGAGGTCCTGGAGGAGACTGGACACGAGTGTGTGCCCGGCGCCCGGCTGCCCACCGCGTACTACGTCGACGCGCTGGGCCGCCCCAAGGTGGTCGACTACTGGGCCGCCGAGGCGGGCGAGGGGCGCTTCATACCCGGCGACGAGGTGGACCGGCTGCTGTGGCTGGCCCCGGCGGCCGCCCGCCACCGGCTCACCGAGCCCCGCGACCGGCAGCTCGTCGACGCCCTGCTGGACGCGCTGCACCGGTCCTGACGGGAAAGCCGGGGCCCCGCGACACCCCGGGGCCGCCCTGCGGCAGGGCGCGGTTCACCTCCGGGGCCCGCTGAACACAAACAGGTAACGGTCGGCACCGCACTGTCCGACACGGTTCACCTTCCGTTCACTCTCCTCCGTCGGCGGCTTCACCTGTTCTGCCTAATTTCGGCCTTACACGGTGTGAGGCGACCCGCCCGACCGGACACCTCTTCGCACGCCGCCGTACAACGAACGGACACCGGCGGCTCCTGGAAGGAACACCCGAAAGTGAAGCTTCAGCGCAAGAACCGGCTCCGCGCCACCGCTCTCGGCGTCATCGCCGTGTCCAGCGCCCTGGCCCTCACGGCGTGCGGCAGCGACGACAACGACAAGGGTTCGAGCTCCACCGGCGGCGCCGGCAAGACGAGCGCCGCGTCGAACATCAAGTGCGACGGCGCCAAGGGCCAGCTGCTGGCCTCCGGCTCCTCCGCGCAGAAGAACGCCATGGACCTCTGGGTCAAGAACTACATGGCGGCCTGCAAGGGTGTGGAGATCAACTACAAGGCCTCCTCGTCCGGCGAGGGCATCATCGCCTTCAACCAGTCCCAGGTCGGCTTCGCCGGCTCCGACTCCGCGCTGAAGCCGGAGGAGGTCGCCAACTCCAAGCGGGTCTGCACCGGCGGCGGCCAGGGCATCAACCTCCCGATGGTCGGCGGCCCGATCGCGATCGGCTACCACCTGGAGGGTGTCGACAGCCTGGTCCTGGACGCCCCGACCGTCGCGAAGATCTTCAACAGCAAGATCAAGAACTGGAACGACGAGGCCATCGCCAAGCTGAACCCGTCGGCCAAGCTCCCGGACAAGGCGATCCAGGCCTTCCACCGCTCGCAGGACTCCGGCACCACGCAGAACCTCGGCAAGTACCTCGGCGCCACCGCCAAGGCCGACTGGCCGTACCCGGCCGAGAAGAAGTGGCCGGCCCCGGGCGGCCAGGCCGCGGCGGGCTCCTCCGACGTCGCCGCGCAGGTCAAGCAGACGGACGGCGCGATCGGCTACTTCGAGCTCTCCTACGCCACCGCGCAGTCCATCAAGACCGTGGACCTGAACACGGGCGCCGCGGCCCCGGTCAAGGCCACCCCGGAGAACGCCTCCAAGGCGATCGCCGCCGCCAAGATCAAGGGCACCGGCAAGGACCTGGCCCTGGGCCTGGACTACACCACCAAGGCCGACGGCGCCTACCCGCTGGTCCTCGTCACGTACGAGATCGCCTGCGACAAGGGCAACAAGGCCGACACCCTCGGCACGGTCAAGTCCTTCCTGACCTACACCTCCGGCGACGAGGGCCAGAAGATCCTGTCGGACGCCGGCTACGCGCCGATCCCGGCCGAGATCAACGCCAAGGTCCGCGAGACCGTGGCCGGCCTCCAGTAACACCTGTCGGGCCTTCGGACGACCGCTGAACCGGTCGTCCGGAGGCCTCCGGGGCGGGGGTCCCGATCCGGCCCCCGCCCCCACCATCCGGTGCACCGCCGCCAGGGGACTCCTGCCGTCCCCGCCCACAGACCGGAAAGATCAATGGCTTCCATAACCACGAACACCCCGCCGCCACCGGCGGCTCCGGCACCCGCCCTGCGCCGCAAGTCCACCGGCCGCGCGGGCGACAAGGTCTTCCTCGGCCTCTCCCGGGGATCCGGCATCTTCCTGCTCGTCCTGATGGCGTCGATCGCCATCTTCCTGAGCGTCCGCGCCGGCATGGCCATCTCGAAGGACGAGGGCAACTTCCTCACCACCTTCGACTGGGACCCCGCCGCGCAGAAGCCGGTCTTCGGCATCGCCGTCCTGCTCTTCGGCACGGTCGTCAGCTCGATCATCGCGATGGTCATCGCGGTTCCGATCGCTGTCGGCATCGCGCTGTTCATCTCGCACTACGCGCCGCGCAAGCTGGCCGCACCCCTCGCGTACGTCGTCGACCTGCTCGCCGCCGTCCCCTCGATCATCTACGGCATCTGGGGCGCCCTCATCCTCGTGCCGTACCTCGAAGGCCTGAACTCCTGGCTGGACGAGTACCTGGGCTGGACGTACGTCTTCGAGAAGACCGAGGTGGGCGTCGCCCGCTCGCTCTTCACCGTGGGCGTCCTGCTCGCGATCATGATCCTGCCGATCGTGACCAGCGTGAGCCGCGAGGTCTTCCTCCAGGTCCCGCGGATGAACGAGGAGGCCGCGCTGGCGCTCGGCGCCACCCGCTGGGAGGTCATCCGGATGTCGGTGCTGCCCTTCGGCCGCTCCGGCATCATCTCCGCCTCGATGCTCGGCCTCGGGCGCGCGCTCGGCGAGACGATGGCCGTCGCCACGGTCCTCTCCCCCAGCTATCTGATCTCGCTGCACCTGCTCAACCCGGGTGGCGGCACCTTCGCCCAGAACATCGCGGCGAAGTTCGACGAGGCCAACCAGCTCGGCCGGGACGCGCTGATCGCGTCCGGCCTGGTCCTCTTCGTCCTCACCCTGCTGGTCAACGGCGCGGCCCGCCTGATCATCGCGCGCCGCAAGGAGTACTCGGGGGCGAACGCCTGATGTCGAACGCAGTAGTCCAGGACACCCGCCCGCCCTCGTCCGCGCCCCGCAAGGGCAGCCTGAGCCGCCGGGGCCTGCCCCGCTGGGCCGGGGCCGCCTTCGGCGCCGCCGGCCTCGCGCTCGGCTGCGGCATCGGCCTCGCCTTCGGCCTCGACAGCAAGGTCCAGTGGGGCCTGCTCTCCGCGATCCTGTTCGTGCTCATCTCGTACGTGACCACCTCGGTCGTCGAGAACAAGCGCCAGGCCAAGGACCGCGTCGCCACCAGCCTCGTCTGGGTGTGCTTCATCCTCGCCCTCGTCCCGCTGGTCTCCCTGCTGTGGACGACGATCAAGCGCGGCAGCAAGGCCCTGAGCGGGGACTTCCTCTCGCACTCGATGAACGGCGTCACCGGCTTCGAGCCCGGCGGCGGCGTCTACCACGCGCTGATCGGCACCCTGGAGCAGGTCGGCATCGCCACGGTGATCTCCGCCCCGATCGGCCTGCTGACCGCGGTCTACCTGGTCGAGTACGGCAAGGGCGCGCTCGCCAAGGCCGTGACCTTCTTCGTCGACGTCATGACGGGCATCCCCTCCATCGTGGCGGGCCTGTTCATCCTGACCCTGATGCTGATGTTCGAGCTCAAGCCGTCCGGCTTCATGGGCTCGCTGGCGCTGTCGATCCTGATGATGCCGGTCGTGGTCCGCTCCACCGAGGAGATGCTCAAGCTCGTCCCGAACGAGCTGCGCGAGGCCTCGCTGGCCCTCGGCGTACCGAAGTGGCGCACGATCCTGAAGGTGGTCCTGCCGACCGCGATCGGCGGCATCACCACGGGCGTCATGCTCGCCATCGCCCGTATCGCCGGTGAGACCGCCCCGATCATGCTGCTCGTCTTCGGCAGCCAGCTGATCAACACGAACCCCTTCGACGGCGCCCAGTCCTCGCTGCCCTTCTACATCTGGGAGCAGTACCGGGTCGGCAGCGACGCGTCCTACGACCGCGGCTGGGCCGCGGCCCTGGTGCTGATCGCCTTCGTCATGATCCTCAATCTGGTGGCCCGCGGCATCGCCCGCTGGAAGGCCCCCAAGACCGGTCGCTGACGCGGCCACTCAGCGACCCTTCCTCACCCGCTCGAAAGAAGCAGTGATCCCCATGGCCAAGCGAATCGACGTCAGCGGCCTGACCGCGTACTACAGCTCACACAAGGCCATCGAGGACATCTCGATGACCGTGGAGCCCCGCTCCGTGACCGCCTTCATCGGCCCGTCCGGCTGCGGCAAGTCCACGTTCCTGCGCACCCTGAACCGGATGCACGAGGTCACCCCCGGTGGCCGCGTCGAGGGCAAGGTGCTCCTCGACGACGAGAACCTGTACGGCAAGGACGTCGACCCGGTTGCCGTGCGCCGTACGGTCGGCATGGTCTTCCAGCGCCCGAACCCGTTCCCCACCATGTCGATCTTCGACAACGTGGCGGCCGGGCTGCGGCTGAACGGCTCGTACAAGAAGAACCAGCTGGCGGACGTCGTCGAGAAGTCCCTCAAGGGCGCGAACCTCTGGAACGAGGTCAAGGACCGCCTCAACAAGCCCGGCTCGGGCCTGTCCGGCGGCCAGCAGCAGCGGCTGTGCATCGCCCGCGCGATCGCGGTCGAGCCGGACGTCCTGCTGATGGACGAGCCCTGCTCCGCCCTGGACCCGATCTCCACCCTCGCCATCGAGGACCTGATCGGCGAGCTGAAGGAGCGCTTCACGATCGTCATCGTGACGCACAACATGCAGCAGGCGGCGCGCGTCTCGGACCGCACGGCCTTCTTCAACCTGGCGGCCGTCGGCCAGCCCGGCCGTCTCATCGAGATCGACGAGACCGAGCGGATCTTCTCCAACCCGTCCGTCCAGGCCACGGAGGACTACATCTCGGGCCGCTTCGGCTAGGCCCGCCCCGGACGTCTGCGGTGCTGCATGGCGGTGCCACCGCAAGACGAAGGGCCCGCCTCCTGGTGTCAGGAGGCGGGCCCGTTTTTGTGCCCGGGGTTCGTCTGCGGGTGCGTGGGCGGCTGGTCGCGCAGTTCCCCGCGCCCCTTGTCGGCCCGGGGTTCGTCTGCGGGTGCGTGGGTGGTTGCTCGCACAGTTCCCCGCGCCCCTTCTCGGCCCGGGATTCGTCTGCGGGTGCGTGGGTGGTTGCTCGCACAGTTCCCCGCGCCCCTAAAGCTTCGGTCGTCTGCGGACCGTGCTGGGTTGCTCGCGCAGTTCCTCGCGCCCCTGAAGGACTGTGGCTGAGCTGTGTTCTCCGGCTGCGGCGGACTACCTAGGGGCGCGGGGAACTGCGCGACCAGCCGCCCACGGCCCGCAGACGAAAAAAAGGGGGCCCGGGGCCGACGCCCCGAGCCCCCACAGAACGCGGCTCAGCCGAAGAAGATCCGCACCACGTAATAGCTGCCCGCCGCCACCAGCGCAGCCGCCGGCATCGTGATGAACCACCCCAGGATGATGTTCTTCGCAACACCCCACCGCACCGCATTGACCCGCTTCGTCGCCCCCACACCCATGATCGCCGAGGTGATCACATGCGTCGTGGAGATCGGCGCGTGGAACAGGAACGCCGAGCCGAACATGATCGACGCACCGGTCGTCTCCGCCGCGAACCCCTGCGGCGGATCCAGCTCGATGATCTTGCGCCCGAGCGTCCGCATGATGCGCCATCCACCCGCGTACGTCCCCAGCGACAGCATCGCCGCGCAAGCGATCTTCACCCAGATCGGGATCTCGTCGCCCGCGGACTGGACATCCGCGATGACCAGGGCCATCACCACGATGCCCATGGTCTTCTGCGCGTCCTGGAGACCGTGGCCGAGCGCCATGCCCGCCGCCGAGACGGTCTGCGCGATACGGAAGCCGCGCTTGGCCTTGTGCGGGTTGGCCTTGCGGAACATCCACAGGATCGCGCACATCACCAGATAGCCGACGACGAGGCCGACCACCGGCGAGATGAACATCGGGATGACGATCTTGTCGAGCACCCCGTTCCAGTGGACGGTCGTCCCGCCCGCGAGCGCCGCGCCGACCATGCCGCCGAACAGGGCGTGCGAGGACGAGGACGGCAGCCCGAAGTACCAGGTCACCAGGTTCCAGATGATCGCCCCGACCAGCGCGGCGAACAGGATCCCCATCCCCTTGTTGCCCTCGGGGGTGGCGATCAGGCCTTCGCTGACGGTCTTGGCGACACCGCTGCCGAGGAAGGCACCGGCCAGGTTCATCACCGCGGCCATCGCCAGCGCCGCGCGCGGGGTCAGCGCCCGCGTCGAGACGGAGGTCGCGATGGCGTTCGCCGAGTCGTGGAACCCGTTCGTGTACGTGAATCCGAGCGCGACCGCGATGGTCACGACCAGTGCAAAGGTGTCCACGAAGCTCAGGACTCCTTGACGGCGATGGTCTCCACCGTGTTCGCCACGTGCTCGAAGGCGTCGGCGGCCTCTTCGAGTACGTCCACGATCTGCTTGAGCTTGAGCACCTCAATGGCGTCGTACTTGCCGTTGAAGAGATGGGCGAGCAGCTTGCGGTGGATCTGGTCGGCCTGGTTCTCCAGCCGGTTGACCTCGATCCAGTACTCGGTGAGGTTGGACATCGTCCGCAGGTTCGGCATGGCCTCGGCGGTCAGCTCGGCCGCCCGGGCCAGCACCTCGATCTGCTGCTCGACACCCTTGGGCAGTTCCTCCACGTTGTAGAGGACGACGAGGTCGACGGCCTCCTCCATGAAGTCCATGATGTCGTCGAGGCACGAAGCGAGGTTGTAGATGTCCTCGCGGTCGAACGGCGTGATGAACGAGGAGTTCAGCTGGTGGAAGATCGCGTGGGTCGCGTCGTCGCCCGCGTGCTCCGCTGCCCGCATGCGCTCCGCGATCTCGGCCCGGGACGCGGAGTCCGCTCCGAGCAGTTCCATGAGGAGCTTCGAGCCCGTGACGATGTTGTCCGCGGATGCGGAGAACATGTCGTAGAAGCTCGTCTCCCTGGGGGTCAGACGAAAGCGCACGTGGGGTCCTCGGGGTGCTCTGGATTCGGTCAGGCTGATGCTAGGCGCATCATCCGGCCACGGCTAACCGGCGTACTTCAGTGTCGCCCATCAGGCACAGTGATCAGCACGGGCCCCCGGCCCGTTTCCGGACCCGCTTTCACAGGGTTCGTTACCCTATACCCACGAGGGGTATCCACCCCCTCTTCGCACCACGGGAGGACGCGATGACGACCACCGAGCCCGCCGAGCCGGACACCGTCCTCTCGGACCAGCCACACGCCGTGCACGGCTACCACAAGCAGAAGGACGAGCACCTCAAGCGGCTGCGCCGCATCGAGGGCCAGATCCGCGGGCTCCAGCGCCTGGTGGACGAGGACGTCTACTGCATCGACATACTCACGCAGGTCTCCGCCTCCACCAAGGCCCTGCAGTCCTTCGCCCTCCAGCTCCTGGAGGAGCACCTGCGGCACTGTGTGGCGGACGCGGCGGTCAAGGGCGGCGGCGAGATCGACGCGAAGGTGGAAGAGGCCACCAAGGCGATCGCCCGCCTGCTGCGTACGTAAGAGGGCTGCGGGCAGGGCCGCCCGGCGGGCGCACGGCACCACGCCAGGGACACCGGTGACGCAGCCGCACCCCCGGCCACCTGGCCGAAACCCGGTGGCTCGGGGCGGGCGCGCCCGCCCGGCGCGGCCGCTTGGCCGGAATCAGCCCCCGGACCCCAGACGCCCCTCCGGCTCGACCTTGAGTACCTCGTCGATCAGGTCCGCGCTGAGCCGCTCCCCGTCCGCGGCCGACGCGGCGATCATCAGCTCGCCGCACAGCTCGATCTCGACGAGGGCCACGTGGTCCTGGACGGTTGCGCTGCGAAGCCCGGCCACGCACCTCACCCCTCTACCCCTCTTTCTGCCGTCGTCGGCTTCCTAGCGTAGGGAGGAGGACACACACCGCGCATGGCACGGACGGACCATTTCCGCCACCGCCCATGACTGAATTCCCGAACGCCCCCCGGTCCTCTATGACTCGATCTTTCCGGCGTAGATGTCCCGCTCCGCCGGCAGCCGGATCACCGCGGGCACCCCGAATCCGTACAGCAGCGTGGTCGAGGCGACCGCGACCGTACGCCCCCCGTTGACGTAGCTGAACTGCTGGCGCAGCTTGCGCAGCAGGCCCTGCGCGTCGAAGTACGCGTCGAACGGCACCGCGCCCTTCGACCTGCCGAACCCTTTCGCCGCCGCCGCCAGCGAGCCGCGCGCGTGCGGCCCGGCCGCGCCCGCCGCGCGGGGGATGTCGGCGGTGCCCCGGTAGTGCCGGACCCGGACGCCCGCCAGGTCCTCCTCGCCCACGAACCTCACCGCGCCCGCCCCGCGCAGCAGTTCAGCCGCGACCATCGGGTCGGTGACCCCGCCGGTGACCAGGTTGCCGTCGGGCAGCGTCGCGGTGTCGACCCGGACCCACTTGTCGACAGGCACGCCCGCGCCCCGGTTCTTCATGTACAGCGCGCCGGGCGCGAGCAGTTCGGTGATCGGCCGGTGCTCCTCCGCGCCCGCCGCGTCTTTGGGCAGCACCACCTTCAACTGGCCCATCCGGCGCGCGAAGTCGTACACCCCCTCGCCCCGGATCGTCACCCTCGTCCCGCCCACGGCCATCTCCATGGAGGTGCTGGTCTTGGAGCTGCGGGCGGCCACCAGCGCGTCGGCCGCCCCCGCCACCACCTGGCCCGGCTCGGCCGCGAGCCCGTCAGGACCGCCGGCACCCGGGGAGCCGCCTGCTCCGCACCCGGTGACGAGCACGCCCGCGGCGGCCACCGCGGCGGCCGTCACGCCGGGCACGACGGCACCGGCGAACCCCGCGCCCCCAGGCCTCTGCCACCGCACCGTCATCGCCGTCCAACCCCCAAACGCCATCCACGAGCCGCCACACCACCCGCCCCGCTTAACGACCGCGTCCCCACCCCGGTCACGCCCGCGCCCGGCGCTGGGTACCGTGGTCGGGTGCCCCACCAAGCCTCGGCTCCTGAGCACCGCACCAGCACGACGGAACGCGGCAGCTTCGCCCACGCCCACTGCACCTGCGGCTGGTCCGGCCCCGCCCGCCGCTCCCGCGACAAGGCGAGAACGGACGCGGAGCAGCACGAGTCGGCGGACTAGCCGGACCGGTTCCGAACCGGGCGGTTCAGAGGGCGGCTCAGCGGGCGGTTCGGAACACGGTCCTCCGGGAAGACCCTTCCGCATGGACCGCCGTTCCCTCCTCGCCGCGGGGGCCGGCGCCGCCCTCGCCACCACGGCGTCCGCCTGCACCTCCGACGCCTCCCGCGCGCAGCCCTCCCGGTCTTCCGGGACGCCCACGGCCACCGGCGGCACCGGGCGAGCCGCCGCGACCGCCTCCCCGGCCGCCTGGACCGCCCTCGCGCGCTCGCTGGCCGGGTCCCTGGTGCGGCCCGGCGACGCCGCGTACCCGACCGCGCGCCAGCTCTACAACACCCGCTTCGACACCCTGAAGCCGACGGCCGTCGCGTACGTGGCGAACGACTCCGACGTCCAGGAGTGCCTGGCGTTCGCCCGCGCCCACCGCACCCCGGTCGCCCTGCGGGGCGGCGGCCACTCGTACGCCGGGTGGTCCTCCGGCACCGGCCGCCTCGTCCTGGACGTGTCGCGGCTGAACCGCGTCCGCGCCGACGGCGACACCGCCACGGTCGGCGCGGGCGCCCGGCTGCTCGACGTCTACCTCGCCCTGGGCGCGAAGGGCCGTACGATCCCCGGTGGCTCCTGCCCCACCGTCGGCATCACCGGACTCACCCTCGGCGGCGGCCACGGCGTCGCCACGCGCGCGTACGGCGCGACCTGCGACAGCCTCACCTCCGCGACCCTGATCACCGCCGACGGCAAGCGGCTGACCGCCGACGCCGACCGCGAGAGCGACCTCTTCTGGGCCCTGCGGGGCGCGGGCAACGGCAACTTCGGCGTCGTCACCGGGCTCACCTTCCGTACGCACGACGCCCCGCGGACCGTCACCGCGTATCTGACCTGGCCCTGGGCGAAGGCGCGTGCGGTGATCGAGGCCTGGCAGGAGTGGGGCCCCGAGCAGCCCGACGAGATCTGGTCCGCCGCCCATCTCGCTGCGGCCGCGGGCGGCAGGGCGGCCGGAGCCGCTCCCACGGTCAACGTCTCGGCGTTCACGCTGGGTTCCCACGACGACCTCCAGAACGCCGTGGACCGCCTCGCCGACCGCGTCGGCGCCCCCGCCGCCTCCGTCTCGCTGCGCCGCCACGGCTACACCGACGCGATGCTCGCGTACGCCGGGTGCGCCGCCCTCTCCGAGGCGCAGTGCCACCTCCCGGGCAGCACCCCCGGCCGCACCCCGCAGGGCACCCTCCAGCGCGAGACGTACGCCGCCCGGTCCGCGTTCTTCGACCGGGCGATGCCCGCCGACGGCGTACGGGCCCTGCTCGCCAGGACCGAGGCCTTCGGGAGCGTGCCGGCCGCGCAGGGCGGCGGGGGAGGGAGCGTGGCGCTCACGGCGCTCGGCGGGGCGCTGAACCGGGTCTCCCCGACGGCCACGGCGTTCGTGCACCGCCGCTCGCGGGTGCTCGCGCAGTACATCGCCTCCTGGCGCCCGGGCACCCCCGGAACGGCCCAGCGGGCATGGCTGAATACCACCCATGACGCACTGAGCCGGTACGCCAACGGGGCCGCCTACCAGAACTACGCCGACCCGGAGCTGACGGACTGGCGCACGGCGTACTACGGCGTCGCGGCGCCCCGGCTGGCCGAGCTCAAGCGCCGCTACGACCCGACGCGCGTGTTCGACTTCCCGCAGGCGCTGTGAGCCGGGCGGACCGTCTCACTCGGCAGTGGGGCGAACCGCCTTACGCCGCCAGGTCGTTCTCGCCCGGTCCCGTGCCCTGCGCCGTCCCCTTGCCCGCTCCCGACCGGGACTCGGGCAGGTCCACGGCGAGCCGCAGCGCGGACTGACCGGCCCGCCGTGACCGTACGAGACGGCCGAGCCGGGGCGAGCGGGCCACCGTCGACACCAGCGGGGTCAGCAGCATCAGCGCGAGCGGCGCGAGCAGCAGGGTGACGGCGGTGCCCAGGGCGAAGCCGCCGACCACGTCCGTGGGGTAGTGCACGCCCATGTAGACCCGGCAGAAGCCCTCGGCGAGCGCGAGGCCGATCGCGGCGAGCCCGAACTTGCGGTGCGCGACGAAGAGTCCGGCCCCGATCGCCATCGCCATCGTGGCGTGGTCGCTCACGAACGAGTAGTCCGTCTTGCCGTCGACCAGGACGTCGAGTCCCTTGTGGGAGACGAAGGGGCGGGGCCGCTCCACGAATCCCCTGATGGGGATGTTGACGAGCAGGGCGATCCCGGCGCCGAGCGGCGCCCAGACGAGGGCCGCGAGAGAGGCGAGGGCGCTCTCCCGGTCCTCGCCCCGGCGCAGGCTCCACCAGCACCAGAGCACGAGGAGGACGAGAGCGAGCAGGATGCCGTACTCGCCGACGAACTCCATGACGCGGTCGAACCACGTGGGGGCGGAAGCGGCGAGTCCGTTGATGTCGTAGAGCAGGCTGACGTCCGGGTTCGACCCGTCCAGCGCGAGTCCAGCCATGCCGAGGCCCCTTGCCTGTGCGTGTAGCTACCAACCCCCGTGGTCAGTACTCCTGCGGTCACTGTCCACTGAACGGCCTGAACGGCCCTCGCGTTCCACTCTCCACGGAATGATCACCACGACGTTACCGAAGAGAGACTCATCGTCGCAGCTCAGGGCCATGACCTGACGGAGAGTGCCGACGAGATCCGGCCACTTCGTACCGCCGGTCACGTACCCGGTTTGAACGTCGGCAACGCGGCGGCGCCGTCCTTGGTGACCCGGGTCGCGCCGAAGTAGTCGGGCGCGTCGATCTTGTCGAAGCGGATGACGGCGCCGGTGTAGGGGGCGTTGATCATGTAGCCGCCGCCGACGTAGAGGCCGACGTGGTGGATGGCGCGGGAGTTGGTGAGGTCGTCGGAGAAGAAGACGAGGTCACCGGGGAGGAGCTCGCCGCGGGCGGGGTGCGGGCCGGCGTTGTACTGGTCGTTGGCGACGCGCGGCAGCGTGATCCCGACGCTCTGGTAGGCGGCCTGCGTAAGCCCCGAACAGTCGAACCGCCCCCCTTGCTCGGCGGTCCCCTCCCCACCCCAGAGGTAGGGCGTCCCGAGCTTCTGCTGCGCGTAGTAGATGGCCCCGGCGGCCTGCTGGGAGGGCGCGACGCGGGTGGTGGGGCGGGCGAAGCTCTTCTCCAGGGTGCGGATGGTTTTCACGTAGCCCTGGGTCTCCTTGTACGGCGGCACGCCCCCGTACTTGATGACCGCGTACGACCCCGCGTTGTACGCGGCGAGCATGTTGCTGCTCTGGTCCCCCGGCACGTTCTTGACGTATCCGGCCAGTTCGCAGTCGTAGGAGGCGGCGGACGGAATCGCGTCGGCCGGGTCCCAGATGTTCTTCTTGCCGTCACCGTTGCCGTCGATCCCGTGCGTGGCCCAGGTGCCGGGGATGAACTGGGCGATGCCGCGCGCGTCGGCCGGACTCTTGGCCGTCGGGTCCCAGCCGCTCTCCTGGTACAACTGCGCCGCGAGCATGGCCGGGTTGAGGGCGGGACACAGGTTCCCCCACTTCTGCACCATCGGCTGGTACAGGGCGGGCACCGCGCCCTTGGCCAGCCCTACCGACTTGCCCGCGCCGAGCCCCGAGTTCAGCCCGGCCGCCGCCGAGTACGTGCCCACGACGAGCAGGGCGACGAAGCCCACACCCGCCCCTGTCGCGATGCCTCCGGCCACCAGGAATTTGCGCACCCCTCAACCCTCCCCCATCCGGGCCCGGTTCACCGCCTACTTCACTCGGAAGCCAGAACACGCGATGCTCGCGTAGTCCGTGGGGCCGCCTTTGACGTGGTAGAAGACGACCGTCCAGTCCCCCGGGTCGTTGGCGACCGGGATGGCCTCGTCGGTCTTGCCCCCGAAGTGACTCGTGAAGTCGTCCGGATACGTCAGCTCGATGAACTCGCCGGACTTCCACTTGCTGTAGATGTCCACCGGCTTGCTGGTGTAGCCGATGGTCTTGTTCTCCATCTTGAGGTCCACGAACGGCCTGCCCGTTTCGGGGTCGATCTCGTGCGGCGGCTTCACCCCGACGGAGATGTAGTACGGATCGGGCCTGGTGTTCTTCAGCTCGGCGTACTTCATCCGCATCAGGATCTTCGCCTTCTTGGTGACGTACGGGAGGTCCTGCCGGGCAGAGTTCTCGACCGCTGTCAGGAACTCGGCCGGCGTGTTCCCCTCGCCGCCGATCGTGTGGCACTCACCGATCCCGTGCGAGGCGGTGACGGGGTCCTTGGACAGCGTCCAGTAGTCGCGCGAGACACGGTTGTTCTCGATGTACCCCGGCGGCTGCGCCGCTCCCCCGGAGCCGGCGGGACCGCTCGGCGAGGTCCGGCCCGACGGCTTGCCCGACTGCGCGGGCGGCCCCGACGCCCCTGCCGAACCGTCCCCGCCCCCACCCGGCAGCATCCGGAACACCACCGCCCCCACCACCCCCAGCACCGCCGCCACCGCGACCGTCACCAGCCAGGGGGTGCGGCGGGAGCGGGGCGGGGGCGAGGTGACTGTGGGGGTGTAGGGCGGGGGGACGGGGGACGCGGCCGTTGCCGTGGGGAGGTCGTGGGGGCCGGGTCCGCCAGGCCCTCCGCCAGGGCCTGGTAGTACGGGTCCTCCACCAGCGCGGAGGTCACCGCGCACCGCACGATGACCTCCGCCGGAGTCGGCCGCCGCGCCGGGTCCTTGGCCGCACAGTCCAGGATCAGCGCGGCCAGCTCCGGCTCGACGCCCGCCACGTCGATGGGCTCGTGGACGGCCCGGTACGACACCCCCTCCATCGATCCCGACCCGAACGGCGCCCTCCCCGTAGCCGCGAACGCGATCGTCGCCCCCAGCGCGAACACGTCCGCCGCGTCGGCGACCTCGTTGCGGACGAGGACCTCGGGGGCCGTGTAGCCGGGGGTGCCGGGGGCGACGCCCGTCTGGGTGAGGGCCGTGTCGGCCGCCGCCCGTGCGATGCCGAAGTCGATGAGCTGGGGGCCCTGCGGGGCCAGGATGACGTTCTGGGGCTTGAGGTCCCGGTGCGTCACCCCGTACGCGTGCACGCTCGCCAGCCCCTCCGCCAGCGCCGCGAACAGCTTGCGGCAGGTGTCGGGCGGGAACGGGCCCCGGTCGGCGACGGCCCGGCTCAGGGTCGGCCCGGACACATACTCCGTGGCGAGCCAGTACGGCGGCGCCGCCAGCGACGCGTCGATCAGGTTCGCGGTGTACGCGCTGCGCACCGCCCGTACCGTCTCCGCCTCCCGGCGGAAGCGGGCCAGCGCCTCCGGGTGGTCGGTGATCTCGTCCTTGATCACCTTGAGCGCGACCAGCCGCCCGCCCGGCGAGCGGCCGAGGTAGACCATGCCCATCCCGCCCGCGCCCAGCCGGGCGAGCAGGGCGTACGTACCTATGTGTGCCGGATCCCGGGCTCTGAGCGCGTCCACCGGACGACTCTGTCATGCAACCCTCAGGCCCCTCACGCCCGTTGACCCAGTTGTGATCACTTGGCCGAATAGCGATGTCCGGAAATGATCACTTTGGGTGTGCGGCCGTGCACAGGACAGGGCTCGCCTGCCCTCCTCATCGTTGCTAGGTTGCGTCGGCAAGTAAAGGGAACCAAAAGGCATGGCAACGGGGGAACGGCCGCACATGGCACTCAGCGCGCAGTGGGACGAGCTCTTCGCGGGCGCTCCGCTCAGGTCGGGCGGGCAGGAGCCCTCCGCCGCCGGGATGCGGCTCGCGTCTGCCAACGGCAAATCCGCCGACGGCAAAGGCGGCGGCGCCCCCGACGTCCAGTTCAGCAAATCCCCCTGGAGCTCCGCCGGCAAGGTCGCCGGGGAGCTGCGCACCGGCACGGCCGGCGCGCTCGCCGACCTCGACTCCGCCTCCGAGGGCGTCACCGCCGGCACCGAGGGCTTCGGCGCCACGGCCGCCCTGGAGGAGATACGTACGACCTGGAAGGACCGGCTCGGCGCGGTACGCGACGAGTGCGGGCGGCTCGACGGCGTGCTCAAGAGCGTCGGCAAGGAGTTCGGCGAGGTCGACGTGAAGGTCGGCAACGACATGAAGGCCGTCGCCCCGGCCGAGCCGAAGGGCCGGTGACCCCGCCGTGCCCACCTGGCAGCAACTGCGCGATGTGAAGCTGTCCGAGTTCAGCGACGCGGCCGACGGCTGGGGCAAGGTCTCCAGCCGGGCCAACGCGGCCAAGGACCGCGTCGACAACGAGATGCGCGCGCGGATCCACGAGACGCAGAAGAGCAGGACCGCCGAGGGCGCGGTCGGCGACATCGGCCGGCTCAGCCGCAACTACCAGTACCTGCACACCGAGTGCGGTCTGATCCGTACCGCGCTCGACGGGCTCGCCACCGAGCTGGCCGCGCCGCAGAAGAAGCTGAAGCAGGCGCTGGAGGACGCGGAGAACCTGAAGTTCACGGTCGAGTCGGACGGGTCGGTGAAGTACCCGACGACCGTCGCGGTCACCGTGCCGCTCGCCCCCGGCCCCGGTGTCGCCAGGCCCGGCGCCCCGGTGCCGTTCCTGGCGGGCAAGGGCGAGGGCGGCGGCGACCCGAACAAGGCGAAGGCCGAGGACATCGCCGAGCGGATCGCCGGGGCGGTGCGCGACGCGAACGAGATCGACGGCCGGTACGCGGGCGTCCTGCGCCGCCTCAAGTCCCCGGCGGGCCTCGACGTCACCAACGAGATGCTGGTCGACGCGGCGGCGGACACCAGGGACGTCCAGAAGAACGCCAAGTTCCTGCCGGAGTCGGGCATCCCCAAGGGCAAGTCCCCGGCCGACAACAAGAAGTGGTGGGACGGGCTGAGCCAGGAGGAGCGCGACGAGTACGCGACCCTCTACCCGGCGGCCGTCGGCGCCCTCGACGGCATCCCGGCCACGGTCCGCGACGACTCCAACCGGATGGTGCTGGCCGAGACCCGCGCGCAGGTCCAGCTGGACCGCGACGCCCTGGGCCCGGCGCCGGACCGGATGATCACGACGCGGCGGGGCGGCGAGCCGGTGATGATCGAGAACCCCGAGTGGCGCAAGTGGGACAAGAAGCGGGGCGTCCTGGACGCCAAGCTCAAGGGCATGGACGCGATCCAGGCCCGCTTCGACCGCACCGGCGAGGCCGACCGCAGCGGTGAACACCCGCTGCCCGAGGCGTATCTGCTCGGCTTCAACGCGGACGGCATCGGCCGCGCCATCGTGGCCAACGGCAACCCCGACACCGCGACCCACACCTCCGTGTACGTCCCGGGCACCGGCACCAACCTCGAAGGCATCAACGGCGACATCAAGCGGATGGAGACGCTCTGGCGCGCCTCGGACGCCATGGCCGACGGCAGCAAGGTCTCCACGGTCACCTGGTTCGGCTACGACGCCCCGCAGAGCATCCTCACGGACGCGCCCCAGAGCGGTTACGCCAACGAGGGCGGCCCCATCCTCAACAACTTCCTCGGCGGCCTGCGCGCCTCCCACGAAGGCGAGCCCGGCCATCTGACGGCCGTCGGCCACAGCTACGGCAGTACGGTCATCGGCTCGGCCGCCCGCCAGGGCACCCTGCCCGTCGACGACGTCTTCGTGGCGGGCAGCCCGGGCGAGCAGGTCGGCCACGCCTCCGAGATGGACGTGAAGAAGGGTCATGTGTGGGCGGCCAACGCCGACAGCGAGCCCTTCCTGAAGGGCATACCGATCCCGTTCATCGGCGATGACAAGTACGGGGGTGTCAATATCCCCTTTCTGTCCAGCGACCCGGTCCCCGAGATCGGCGGCTGGGGGCACGCCCCGAAGAAGCTCGACATCGACGTGCTGCCCTCGTGGATCGACGGCGACGGCATGAGTGTGGTCAAGCCGCTGACCCCGAGCAACCCGGACTTCGGCGCCAACATCGTCGCCACGGACGGCTCCCGGGGCCACAGTGGGTACTGGGACGAAGGGACCCAGAGCCTCCTCAACCAGGCCCGGGTCACAGTGGGCAAGTACGACAAGGTGACGCTCGAACCATGACCGGAATGACGTACAGGAACCGCCCTCGGCGGCGCGCGGCCCGCCCCGCCGCCGCGCTCGCAATGACCGCGCTGACCTCACTGATCGCGCTGACCTCGCTGATCTCCACGACAGGATGCACCGCCATGCAGGACGACGGGCTGGACTACACACCCCGGAAGATGTCCGTCAAGGACGCCAAGGACCTGGTCCGCAGGCAGTCCAGCGTCATCCTGGACGCCTCGGGCCTGCGGTACGAGACGTCCAACGGCTCGCCGGACGTCAGCCCCTGCGAGAAGGTCGAGCACGGCTACCGCGTCAAGCACTTCTGGAAGGCGTACGGCCCGTCCCGCGAGGTCCTGTCGGCCGCGCTGCAACGCCTCCACGAGGAGCTGCCGAAGCGCGGCTGGAAGGTGTACCGCTTCGAGAAGGCGAACTCCAAGGCCCAGCAGATGCAGCTCGACGTGGAGGACATGAAGCTCCATCACACGGTGACGGTCGAGGAGGACTTCGTCTCGCGCGACCCGGCCGCCTCCAAGTGGGAGAAGGCGGGCCGCGACGGCCTCTTCATCACGGTGGACTCGCCCTGTTACGTGGACCCCCAGTACAGGACGGGCGACCAGTAGAGACTCATTGGGCCCGCGACGGAAGTTGACGGCGCGAACCCACCCGCCTGAGCGCGAGACCTCTTGCGCACACCCCTGACCTGCTGCTACGTACGAGCGGACTTTTTCTCCCCGTACCCCGGTTCGCGCTTGCGCATGTCCCCACCTGCCCCGTTAGCGTCATTTCGGGGCGGCGGAAGGGCGTCGCACGGGACCGCGGGGGAGTACGTGTACGCGCAGAGCTGGCAGCGGCTGCTGGACCAGGCGGGGCCGTCGGGGTCGATGTCGCTGGCGTCGGCGGGACCGACGGGGCCGACGGGCGGCAGCGGCGAGCTGAAGCACAGTGCCAAGCCGTGGTCGGACGCGGCGGGCGCGGCCCACTCCCTCCAGACGGACACCGCGACCGCCAAGGCGAAGCTCACCTCGGCCCACGCGGGCGCGGAGGCGGGCACGGCCGGGCTGGCGAGCATGGCCGCGCTCAAGTCCGTACTGGCGTCGTGGGACAAGCGGCTGTCGGCCGTGCAGGCCGAGTGCGGTGCGCTGGAGCCGGTCCTGCGGGAGACGGCGTGGGCGCAGGGCGAGGTGGACGCCGGGGTGAAGTCGGCGCTCGCGCAGTACTCGGGGAAGCGGTGACGGGGGTGCTGACCTGGAAGCAGCTGCACGACCTCAAGTGCGACGAGCTCCTGGACGCGGCCGAGGGCTGGGGCGCCGTCAGCACCCAGGCGGACGCGGCCCGGGACCGGATCAGCGACGAGATGGTGCGGAGCCTGGAGGCCACCCAGAAGGGCATGGCGGCGCCGGCCGCCGTGGGCCGCCTGCGGCGCCTGGACCGCAATTACGACTACATCCGTACCGAGTGCGGACTGGTCCGTACGACCGTGAACTCGCTCGTGTACGAACTGGTCGGCTTCCAGAGCCAGCTCAAGGACGCGCTGGACGACGCGGCGAGCCTGGGCTTCACGGTCGCGGCGGACGGCTCGGTGAGCTACCCGGCCGGCGGCAAGAACCTGATCACGAACCAGCCGATTCCCGGCGGCAGCGTGACGGGCGGCTACCTGCCGCTCTCCCGCCCGCCGTCCTTGAACGCGCCCCAGCCGGGCCTGCTCAACCCCAACCCGAACTTCGGCAAGGCCCAGGACATCGCGGACCGCATCCTGCGCGCGCTCACGGCGGCCCGCGAGGCGGACGAACACTTCAGCAAGGCCCTGAACCGCCTCAAGGCCGAGCCGGGCCTGGACGTGACCGAGTCGACGTGGAAGGACGCGGCGGGCGACCTGGCGGCGGTACGCGAGGTCTCCGGCGACTACCTGAAGAAGACCATCCCCACCGGCGCCTCCCCGGCCGACCGCCACGACTGGTGGACCCACCTGTCGGCGACCCAGCGCGACGAGTACCTCGCGGCGTGCCCCGACATCCTCGGCAACCTCGACGGCATCCCGGCCGCGGTCCGCGACGAGGCCAACCGGGACAACCTGCGGCTGCTGATGGGGAAGCTGGCGGGGGAGGACGGGGAGGGGGCCAAGGCGAAGCTGGACGGGCTGCGCTCCATCGACACCCAATTGCGGGCCACGCCGGGGCCTGGCATCCCGCCCATGTACCTGCTCGGCATCGGCGACCAGGGCAACGGCCGCGCGATCGTCGCCTTCGGCAACCCCGACGAGTCGAGGAACGTCTCGGCCTACGTGCCGGGCCTGGGCACGTCGCTGGACGCGGACTTCGCACGCAATGACATCCAGCGGGCCCGGGACACGGTCAAGGGCGCACGCGTGTACGACCCGTCCAGCGCGTCAATCGTGTGGCTCGGGTACGACGCGCCCCAGTTGCCCGCGGAGAAACTCGCGGACAATCTGGCCGTCATGAGCAGACGGGACGCGGTCGCGGGCGCGCCTGCCTACAACCAGTTCATGGCGGGCATCTCGGCCACGAACGAGAACGCCGACCCCCACATCACCGCCATCGGCCACTCCTACGGCTCCCTCACCGTCGGACAGGCTGCCCAGCGTCCCGGCGGCATCCCCGGAGCCGACGACATCATCCTCGTCGGCAGCCCCGGCACCGGAGCCCACACCGCCGACCAACTCGGCGTCGGCGAGGATCACGTGTACATCGGGGCCGCCAAGAACGACGTCGTCACCAAGCTGCCGAACCCCGTCGAAGGCGTCGGCGCCCTGGAAGGCTTCAAGGCCGGCTTCCGGTCCGGATCCGCCCAGGGCGTCGTCCCGGGCCTCGTCTCCGGCCTCGCCGGAGCCTTCACAGGCTACGAAGTCGGTGACGCCGTCACGGACGAGAGCCAGATCTACTTCGGTACCGACCCCGCGAACCACGAGTTCGGCGCGCGGCGCTTCGCCACCGGCGACGGCCCGCCCCTCTTCGACTTCGACCCCCGCCACCTGGAGCTCGGTGACATCGAAGCCCACTCCAACTACTTCAACCCCGAAAAGGACAGACAGTCCGCCGACAACATCGCCCGGATCGTCGCGGGCCGAGGGGACAAGATCACCACCCAGGAGCCCCGATGAAGTCCCGCCGCCCCGCTGTCATCGTGCTGGCGCTCCTGGCCACCACCGGCTGCGGCCTCACCGGTACTGACCCCGCCGAAAGGAACGGCTCGAAGGTGAACATGCAGCAAGCGGCCGACAAGGCCGACACCCTCCTCCAGGAAACCCTGTCCGCAGTCACCCCTGGACTCCACTGGGTCCATGAGGCGTCGAGCGACTCCGGCTGCCCGGGCCGGAAGAACACCGGCTCCGTCACCCGGGGCATCAGCATCATGACCGTCGTCTCCGAACAGCGCCGTGGAGCCCTCCTGGGCGTCATCGAGCGCAACTGGAAGTCGCGCGGCTTCAAGATCACCGGTGTCAACCAGGACAAGGAACTGCCCGCGATCTATGCCAGCACTCCCGACGACTTCCGGATGGACGTCGTCGTCGGATACGCGGGACAGTTCCACCTCAGTGTCGCCACGCCCTGCTTCACCGAATCCCCGGTGGCCGCCCCGACGCCCGCGCCCAACACCGCGCCCCGTCAGGGCGACTTCCCCTGGCGCCCCGACATGCACGACCCCTTCTGGTCCGCCACCAACTGATACAGCGCCCCCACCGTCCCCCCGAACCGCACGCTGTACGACACATCCGGATCATCGCCCCCCTCCTCGTACCCGCCGATGACCCCCACCACGGCTCCGTCCGCCGCCTCCCACGGGCTGCCGCTCGTGCCGCCGGGGTAATCCGGGCACTCCACGCGCTGCTGCGTGTCGCCGAAGGGCGTCGCGCGCGTGGTGCAGGACTGCGGGGTGTCGGCCTCGCCCGGGTAGCCGACCACCGTCACCTCGCCGCCGGCCGGGGCGTTCACGGCCAGCCGCGCCGCGCCCACCGCGTCCTCCACCCGGGCCCCGGTCAGGGACCCGGGCCCCAGGACCGCGAAGGCCACGTCGTCGTCCTCGCTCCGGTCCTCCTGCCACGCGTCGTCCGTGTACGTGTCCTCGACCGGCCACGTCCCGTACGGCGCCCGGCCGTCCCGGTAGCCCGGCACGAACACCGCGTCGTCCTGGTCGTCCAGGCAGTGCGCGGCCGTGACGATCACGTCCCGGCCCTCGCTGTGCACCACCGACGCCGTACAGAAGTGGTCCCCGTCCAGACCCCCGTCGAACAGCGCGCCCACGCGCGCGTTGGCGGCCGTGGCGGGCGCCGTGACGGTCGTACCGGCCGATCCGGGCTCCCGGTCCCCGTAGCCGGGGGTCACCAGGAGCACGGCCACCGCCGACAGGGCTCGCAGCCGGGAGACGTGTCTCATGGCCCCGACGCTGACGCGCGGACCTGAGAACACCCCTGGAACTTTTCTGAGAAGAGTCTGTGAAGCGCCTCGGCTCCCGCGCCCGCCGGCGGCAGCGGCAGCCCGACCCTGCCCCCGACCTCGAACGCGAGCCCGGCTCTAGCGAACAGGCCCAGAGTGCACCAACGACAGTCATTGCCCGGAGTCACCCTGCGTGATACACAGAGTAACCATACGTGAATCCGTGGAGAACCGGTCCACCGCAGGTCAGGGCGGTGCGACCGGCACAGCTGTGCGGTTTCGCGTAAAGAGAGCCGCCAAGTCGACATACCCGGGCGGTTTCATCAGCGAAGATAGAGCCTGACCCATGCCATGGGGCAGGGGCATCGAACTACCCGACAGGGGCGGTGAGTTACGTGTACCTGGCAGCAGAAAAGGGCGACATCACCACGATCATCGGCGGGATCGCGCCCAACTGGGGCCCGTTCGGGAGCCTGGGCAACGAGGCCCGGGTGATGGTCGAAGTCGTGATGGCCGTGGCCATCCTGCTGTGCCTCGGCATCGCCGTCTGGGGCGCCGCCAAGCAGAGGATCGGTGCGACCGCGCTGCGCGACACGTTCAGCGCGGAACAGGGCAAGGGTCTGATCGTGGCCGGGCTGACCGGGGTCTTCATCATCGGCTCACTCGGCACGCTGTTCACCATCGTGTACGGGATGGCCGTCTGACCCGACCTCAGGTCCGGCCCCGTCCCGCCGCGTCCGTCCCCCGAGGGCCCGCCCAGGCCCTCCCCCACACCATCCGTCCGTCGTGCCCACCGGCTGAGGTTGCGTCTCCCTGATGTCGAGTCACCACACCGCGCCCGCGCGGGAACCAGCACGGCTACCGTCGTACTACACGACGGACCAGCGAAGGGTTGAGGGGGCGTACGCGGCATGAGCCTCGGCGACGAGCACGACTCCAGGCGCACGGAGGACGCGTACAGCACCGTCGGCGGTACGCGCCAGACGCGCACCCGGCTGCCCGAGGGCGAGGGCGCCGACGTGTACGGCGGCGCCCGCCGTCCCGTCCGCCCCTCGCGCTCCCTGCTCACGGTCGTCGGCGTGGTGGTCCTGCTCGTCGCCGCGATCGCCTTCGCCAACCGCGGCGACGGCGGCGACGGCTCCTCCGACGACCCCGACCACTCCGACGCGAAGCCGACGGCCGCGACCGGAGTCAACCCGGTCCAGGGCAAAACGGCCGGCATCGCGACGGGCTTCCCCCAGACGGAACAGGGGGCGCAGTCGGCGGCGGCGAACTACGCGGTGGCGCTGGGCTCCGACGGCATGTTCAACGCCGCGCACCGGCACACCATCGTCGAGGCCGTGGCCGACGCCACCAGCAAGGACAAGCTCCAGGCGGGCTTCGACACCAACTACTCGCCCGGTCTCAACCAGCAGATCGGCCTCACCGCGGACGGCGCCGCCCCGGCGGGCACGACGTTCGTGAACCGGACGGTCCCGGCGGGCACCAAGGTCCAGAGCTACTCGCCGCAGGCCACCAGCGTCGACGTGTGGTGCATCGGCCTGTTCGGCCTCACCGGCGAGAAGTCCACCAAGCCGGTGACGACCAACTGGTTCACGATGACGCTCAAGCTGGCCTGGAACGGGTCGGACTGGAAGGTCCTGGAGACCGCGCAGAAGAAGGGTCCGACACCGGTCACCGGCGACAACACCGTGTCCGGCTCCGAGGAGATCGCGAACGCCGTCAAGGAATTCGGAGGGTTCACGTATGCCCGGTAGCCCTCGCGGCCGTACGCGCGCGCTCGTCACGTCGGTGACCGTCCTGCACACGGCCGTCTTCCTGTTCGCCGCCCGCGCGGCGGCTGCCCCGACGCCGACCCCGACGCCGCCCGGCACCTCGCCGTCACCGGCGCCGGACAAGAGCGGCAACCCCTGTTCGCTGATCTCCGGGCCGGCCCGGGACTACTGCGACAGCGGGTCCTCGGGCGCGCCGCAGAGGGGCGGCACCGTCGCCCCCGGCGACCCCGCCGACCCCCTGACCTCCCTCGCCCGCGGCTGCGCCGACGCCGCCGTCTGGGTCGTCGACACGCTCTCCAAGTTCGTGAAGACCGCCGCCAAGGTGGACTTCACCAACCCCGCCTTCCTCGGCCGCTACGCCGTCGTCTTCGCCGCCGCCACCATCCTCACGCTCGTCCTGTGGCTGCTCGCCGTCGCCAAGCGGGCGATCCGCGGGGTGCCGCTGACGACCGCGATCTCCGAGGCCGTCGGCTTCCTCTGGCTCACCGTGCTCGCCTCGGCGTTCACCCCGCTGATCCTCTACACAGTCGTCAACGCCACCGACGCCGTCACCGACGTCATCGCCGCCGGCACCGGCGACCAGACCGACGTCTTCTTCGGGTCGTTCTCGGACGCGCTGAAGAAGGGCACGGACATCGGCGGCGGCCCGATCATGCTGATCGTCGTCTCCCTGGTCACCATCCTGGCCGCCGGCATCCTTTTCCTCGAGCTCTACATCCGCGCCCTGCTGCTGTACGTGGGAGCGCTGCTCGGCGTCGTCGTGTACTCGGGACTCGTCGACAAGAACATGTGGGGCCACGTCCGCCGCTGGGCCGGGATCATGATCGCGATCATCCTGGTGAAACCCATCATCGTGATCGTGCTCAGCCTGGCGGGGGCCCTCTCCGCCGGGAAGGGTCCGGACTCCTTCCAGGCCGTCGTCTCCGGCCTCGCCATCATCCTGCTGGCCATCTTCGCCTCCGCGATGATCTACCGCTTCGTACCGGGCTTCGGCGACGAGATCGCCGCCGCCCGCACCAACCGCAAGCAGGCCACCGACGGCTCCCAGGCCGCCGCCGTGATCTCCTCCCCGGCCGCCCTCGTCTCCCAGGGCATCAAGACCCACAGCAGCCGCGGCAACCAGGGCAACAACAGCGCCCAGCCCCGGCCCGCCAACCCGATGTCCGGCGGCGTGGCCGCCCACAGCAGCCGGGGCTCCTCCGGCGGCGGTGGCGGCGGTGGCGGCGGATCTGTCCCCTCCGCCGCACCCCCGCCCCGTAACGGCTCCGGACCCACCAGCGGCACCCCGCACAGCAGCCGCAACACCGGCAACAAAGGCAACAAGAGCACAGGAGGTGGAGGGCGTTGACGACCCAGTCCCACTCGGTCTCGCCCCGCCGCACGTATCTGATCGGCCGCGCCCGGCCGTCGGCCATCGTCGGCAAGAACCGCGAGACCGGCGAGATCGCGCTGATCATCGGCGGCGCGTTCCTCGGCATGATGGCCGGACTGCTGGTCCCCGTCCTGTCCCTGCGGATCGTGCTGCTCATGGGCTTCCCCATGCTGGCGCTCGCCGCGGTGTACCTCCCGTACAAACACCGCACGTTCTACAAGTGGTTCGAGATCAACCGCAGCTACAAGCGCTCGCTGCGCCGCGGCACCACCTACCGCTCCGCCGCCATGGAGGCGGGCGTGCGCGGCGACGGGCGCGAGGTCGAGGTCGGCCCGCCGCCCGGCATCGGCCGGATCAGCTGGCTCGCCGCGCCCTTCGGCCCCGACGAGATCGCCGTCCTGCTGCACGCCGACCGCCGGACCGTCACCGCGGCCATCGAGATCGAGGGCCCCGGCGTGGGCCTGCGCGACTCGGAGGACCAGGAGGCCCTCGTCGACCGGTTCGGCACGCTGCTCAAGCACGTCGCCAACGGCGACGGGTTCGTCACCCGCCTCCAGATGCTCGCCCGCACCCTGCCCGCCGACCCGGACGCGCACGCCAAGGACGTCGCCCAGCGCGGCGACCACGGCTCACCCGGCTGGCTCCAGGAGTCGTACGAACAGCTCCAGTCCATGGTGTCCACCTCCAGCGAGCAGCACCGGGCGTATCTCGTCGCCTGTATGCAGTACTCGCGCGAACTCGCCGCCGAGGCGCACGCCATGGCCCGCGCCGCCCGCCCCCAGCCCGGCCGCAAGCTCGACCGGGACGCCGGGCTCGCCGTCGTCATGGCCCGCGAGCTCACCGACATCTGCGCCCGGCTTGCCGAGGCCGACATCCGGGTGCGCCAGCCGCTCGGCCAGGGGCGGCTCGCCTCGCTCGTGCACTCCATGTACGACCCGGACCACCCCATCGACCACATCCAGGCCATGACCAAGCGCAACGCCTGGCCCGCCGAGCTGGACGCGGTCGAGCCCACCTATCTCCAGGCCAAGACCCGCGAGTCCTCCACGCGCGCGCCCTGGTGCCACGCCACGGCGTGGGTGAAGGAGTGGCCGATGACCCCCGTGGGCGTCAACTTCCTGGCCCCCCTGCTCGTCCACACCCCGGACGTGATCCGTACGGTCGCGGTCTGCATGGACCTCGAACCCACCGAGGTCGCCATCGAGCGCATGCTCACCGAGAAGACCAACGACGAGGCCGAGGCCTCGCGCGCGGCCAAGATGAACCGGACCGTCGACCCGCGCGACATCGCCGCCCACGGCCGCCTCGACCAACGGGGTGAAGATCTCGCCAGCGGCGCGGCAGGAGTCAACCTCGTCGGGTACATCACGGTGTCGGCGCGCTCCCCCGAGGCGCTGGCGAGGGACAAGCGCACCATCCGCGCCTCGGCCGGCAAGTCGTACCTGAAGCTGGAGTGGTGCGACCGCGAGCACCACCGGGCCTTCGTCAACACCTTGCCGTTCGCGACCGGCATCCGCCGCTAGCCGAGAGCTGATTGGGGCCTGCTCATGCGAGATCCGCTCTCCGCGCTCACCAACGCCTTCACCTCCTTCCTCTTCGGGAAGGTGGAGACCACCCGGCTGCCCGTGCGCACCTCCACCGGCCAGGCGCAGGCCGTCTACCTGCCGACGGCCGCGCCCGGCCTGGGCGACTCGGGCGTGATCATCGGCCGTGAGGTCTACAGCGGCAAGGGATACATCTACGACCCCTTCCAGCTGTACGGCCAGCAGCTGCCCGCGCCGCACTGGCTGGTCCTCGGCGAGTCCGGCAACGGCAAGTCGGCGCTGGAGAAGACCTATGTGCTGCGCCAGCTGCGGTTCCGCGACCGGCAGGTCGTGGTGCTGGACGCCCAGGGCGAGGACGGCGTCGGCGAGTGGAACCTCATCGCGCGCGAGCTGGGGATAACTCCCATCCGGCTCGACCCGATGGCCGCCCTGGACGGCGGCATCCGGCTCAACCCGCTGGACCCGGCGATCACCACCACCGGCCAGCTGGCGCTGCTGCGCACCATCATCGAGGTGGCGATGGGGCACGGCCTGGACGAGCGCTCGGGCTTCGCCCTGAAGGTGGCGCACGCCTACGTCAACGAGACCATCACCGACCGGCAGCCCGTCCTCACCGACATCGTGGAGCAGCTGCGCCACCCGGAGGCCGCCTCGGCGGTCGCCATGAACGTCGACATAGACGACGTCCGGGCCTGGGGCCTGGACGTGGCGCTCGTCCTGGACCGGCTGGTCGACGGCGACCTGCGGGGCATGTTCGACGGACCGACCACCGTCGGCATCGACCTGGACGCGCCGCTGATCGTCTTCGACCTCTCGCACATCGACCGCAACTCGATCGCGATGCCGATCCTGATGGCGATCGTCGGCGTCTGGCTGGAGCACACCTGGATCCGGCCCGACCGCAAGAAGCGCATCTTCCTGGTGGAGGAGGCCTGGCACATCATCAACTCGCCGTTCGTGGCACAGCTCTTCCAGCGGCTGCTCAAGTTCGGCCGGCGCCTCGGTCTGTCCTTCGTGGCGGTGGTGCACCACCTGTCGGACGTGGTGGACGGGGCGGCGGCGCGGGAGGCGGCGGCGATCCTGAAGATGGCGTCGACCAGGACGATCTACGCCCAGAAGACGGACGAGGCGAGGGCGACGGGCGGGGTCCTCGGCCTGCCACGGTGGGCGGTCGAGATCATCCCGACCCTCACGCCCGGTATCGCCGTCTGGGACGTCAACGGCAATGTCCAGGTGGTCAAGCACCTGGTCACCGAACGGGAACGGCCGCTGGTCTTCACCGACCGCGCGATGACGGAGTCGGCGGCGACCGATGACGTACTCGCCCATGAGCTGGAGAGCCAGCTGGAGTCGGAGAGCGAACGCAGGGCAGCGCTGATGGAACAGCAAATGTCCGGCACCTCCTCCCCCGAGTCGACCGTGGCCTGACGGTCCGGCAGACCCCTCCCCTCAAGGGGCCTGCCGGATCAACGCCCGCCCACCCCAAGGAAGTTCCCCCGACACGCGCACGTCGGACCGACACGCCGGAGGTTGCCTGACATGCCGGAGTCCCGCTCCCGCGGCGAGGAGCGCGGCATCCCCGACTCCCTGCTGATCGGGCTGCTCGCGTTCCTGCTCGGCCTCACGGTCCTGGTCTGGACGGCGACGGGCCTGGCGGGCCTGTTCAGCCACGGCGCCTGGCCGGACGCAGTGACGTTCACCCGCACCCCGCAGGCCATGCACCAGCTGGTCCAGGCCCCGCACGACCTCCCGGCCGCCTGGCCGGACACCCCCGCCGCCCAGCTCTCCGGCTACGGCCTCTTCTGGGGCCTGCTCATCGGCCAACTCCTTGTGCTCCTGGTCCTCTTCATCTTCGCCCTTGGCACCTGGTCGCGCTGGCGAGCCGTACGCGCGAGAGCCAAGGCGGCGGCCGCGATGCCGGGCAATCCGGTGCTGGGCCTGAACAGGGGCGGGGCCGGGGGCGGCGGGCCGGTCGGTGGTACGACGACACCGACGCACCAAGCACAACCGCAAGCCCAGCCCCAGGCCCAGCCGGGACCGCCGCCTGTGATGGACGCAGGGGCTGATCGGGGCCCCGACCCTGCGGACACGCGCGCGTGGGGCCCGGCCGCGGGGACAGGAGCGGCTCGTACCGTACGTACGGACGGGGCAGCGGGAGCATGGGACGACACCCTCACCCCCACACCCGCCACGGCAAGTTGGCAGCCCGAAGGCCCGGGAGCCGGGCGGCTCCCGTCGCCGCGTGCGGCCCGCCCGCCCCGGCTCGTCTACGGCGGCCCCGACGCCCGCCGCCCCACGGCCGTACAGGCCATCCAGGACGCCGAGGGCGCCGCACTCGTCATCACCTCGGACCCCACCCTCTGGGCGGAGACCAAGGACGCGCGCGCGAAGCTCGGCCCTGTGCACGTGTACGACCCGGGGCACCTGTGCGACACCCCGGCCCGGCTCCACTGGTCGCCCACGAGCGGCTGCGAGGACGCGGACGTGGCGGCGGCGCGCGCGACCGCGCTGCTCGCGCCCGTACGCCCGCAGGCGCGCATAGACGCCGCGATGGCCGACACGGCCGAGACCCTGCTGCGGTGCTGGCTGCACGCGGCCGCGCTGGACAGCCGGGACGGCAAGGCGGTCAAGCAGATGCACCGCTGGGCCCAGGGCACCGGCGCCCACGAGGCCGTACGCGTACTCCGCACCCACCCCAAGGCCATGAGCGGCTCGGCGGGCCTCCTGGAGTCCGCGCTGACCGCCCACCCCGAACGCCGGGAGATCGCCCAGGCGCTGACGGCCCGGGCACTCGACGCGCTGTCCTCGATCCACATCCGCGAGGCCTGCACACCAAACCGAGCGGATTCGCTCGCCCTGGAATCATTCGCCGCCGAAGGGGGCACGCTTTACGTGGTGGGTGAAGCCATCGAGGATCCGCGGTCCCGCCCGGCCGCGATGCCCCTCCTCACGGCCCTCGCCTCAGACGTGGTCGAGCGCGGCCGCCGCATGGCCGAACGGTCACCCGACGGTCGGCTCGACCCACCAATAACGCTGGTCCTGGACGACGTGGCCGCAGTCGCGCCGCTGCCCCGGCTGCCCGAACTCCTGTCGACCGGGCACGACCTTGGCCTCCCGACCCTGGTCCTGCTCCGCTCGGCCGAACAGGCCCGGGCCCGCTGGACGGAGACGCTGGCGCCGTAGCGGCGCGAAGTGGCCCGCCTGGGGCTACGGGCGGAGGAACTCCATCTCGACCTCGTGCGCGTCCGGCAGCCCGGCCGACGCGGGCACGGTCTTCCCGGTCCGCGCGAACCCGAACTTCCGGTAGAAGCCCTCGGCCCGCTCGTTCTGGTTGTGCACATAGAGCCGTACGCGTTCGAGCCGCGGCTCCTCCAGCGACCAGGCCCACTCCAGCGCGGCCTCGAAGAGCCTCTCGGTGAGCCCGATGCCCCGGAACTCGGGGCGTACGAAGACGCCGACCACATGTCCCTGGGGGGCTTCGATGTCCACCCCGAAGAAGTCGACGTTCCCGGCCTGCTCGACCAGGACGACGACGGTCCCGGCCCAGGTGCCGTCGGGGCCCTCGGCCACGAACTGGCGGGCGCCGGTGCCACTGCTGGCGCCGGCGGTACGTTCCTGCCAGAACACGTCCGGGTGGGCGTTGGCCTGCTCAGTGGTCTCAAGGAAAGCAAGAGGGGCGGAAGGGTCGGCGAGCCCGGCCAGCCGGAGCTCCTTGGCCTTGCGCCATTCATCGGCCCGTACGGGGCGTATCACGTGGTCCATGGCCAGATCCTGCCATGAAACGCAGAAAAGCCCCGCACCGGTTTCCCGGTACGGGGCTTTTCTCAAAATTTGTTCGGCGGTGTCCTACTCTCCCACAGGGTCCCCCCTGCAGTACCATCGGCGCTGAAAGGCTTAGCTTCCGGGTTCGGAATGTAACCGGGCGTTTCCCTAACGCTATGACCACCGAAACACTATGAAATTAACGAAACCGGGCAACAACACGGCTGTTCGTTATTTCAGAACTAACACAGTGGACGCGAGCAACTGAGGACAAGCCCTCGGCCTATTAGTACCAGTCAGCTCCACCCCTTACGAGGCTTCCACATCTGGCCTATCAACCCAGTCGTCTACTGGGAGCCTTACCCTCTCAAGGAGGTGGGAATACTCATCTCGAAGCAGGCTTCCCGCTTAGATGCTTTCAGCGGTTATCCTTTCCGAACGTAGCCAACCAGCCATGCCCTTGGCAGGACAACTGGCACACCAGAGGTTCGTCCGTCCCGGTCCTCTCGTACTAGGGACAGCCCTTCTCAATATTCCTACGCGCACAGCGGATAGGGACCGAACTGTCTCACGACGTTCTAAACCCAGCTCGCGTACCGCTTTAATGGGCGAACAGCCCAACCCTTGGGACCGACTCCAGCCCCAGGATGCGACGAGCCGACATCGAGGTGCCAAACCATCCCGTCGATATGGACTCTTGGGGAAGATCAGCCTGTTATCCCCGGGGTACCTTTTATCCGTTGAGCGACGGCGCTTCCACAAGCCACCGCCGGATCACTAGTCCCGACTTTCGTCCCTGCTCGACCCGTCGGTCTCACAGTCAAGCTCCCTTGTGCACTTACACTCAACACCTGATTGCCAACCAGGCTGAGGGAACCTTTGGGCGCCTCCGTTACTCTTTAGGAGGCAACCGCCCCAGTTAAACTACCCATCAGACACTGTCCCTGATCCGGATCACGGACCCAGGTTAGACATCCAGCACGACCAGAGTGGTATTTCAACGGCGACTCCACAACCACTGGCGTGGCTGCTTCAAAGTCTCCCACCTATCCTACACAAGCCGAACCGAACACCAATATCAAACTGTAGTAAAGGTCCCGGGGTCTTTCCGTCCTGCTGCGCGAAACGAGCATCTTTACTCGTAGTGCAATTTCACCGGGCCTATGGTTGAGACAGTCGAGAAGTCGTTACGCCATTCGTGCAGGTCGGAACTTACCCGACAAGGAATTTCGCTACCTTAGGATGGTTATAGTTACCACCGCCGTTTACTGGCGCTTAAGTTCTCAGCTTCGCCCCACCGAAATGGAGCTAACCGGTCCCCTTAACGTTCCAGCACCGGGCAGGCGTCAGTCCGTATACATCGCCTTACGGCTTCGCACGGACCTGTGTTTTTAGTAAACAGTCGCTTCTCGCTGGTCTCTGCGGCCACCCCCAGCTCAGAGTGCAAGACTCATCACCAGTGATGGCCCCCCTTCTCCCGAAGTTACGGGGGCATTTTGCCGAGTTCCTTAACCATAGTTCACCCGAACGCCTCGGTATTCTCTACCTGACCACCTGAGTCGGTTTAGGGTACGGGCCGCCATGAAACTCGCTAGAGGCTTTTCTCGACAGCATAGGATCATCCACTTCACCACAATCGGCTCGGCATCAGGTCTCAGCCTTAACGTGTGACGGATTTGCCTACCACACGGCCTACACCCTTACCCCGGGACAACCACCGCCCGGGCTGGACTACCTTCCTGCGTCACCCCATCGCTTACCTACTACAAGTCTGGTTCGTCGGCTCCACCACTTTCCTTTCCCCGAAGGGTCCGGAACGGCTTCACGGACTTAGCATCGCCTGATTCGATATTGGGCGTTTCAAAGCGGGTACCGGAATATCAACCGGTTGTCCATCGACTACGCCTGTCGGCCTCGCCTTAGGTCCCGACTTACCCTGGGCAGATCAGCTTGACCCAGGAACCCTTAGTCAATCGGCGCACACGTTTCTCACGTGTGTATCGCTACTCATGCCTGCATTCTCACTCGTGAACCGTCCACCACTAGCTTCCGCTGCGGCTTCACCCGGCACACGACGCTCCCCTACCCATCACAGCACCCGTTGGGGCTTAATTGCTGCAATGACACGACTTCGGCGGTACGCTTGAGCCCCGCTACATTGTCGGCGCGGAATCACTTGACCAGTGAGCTATTACGCACTCTTTCAAGGGTGGCTGCTTCTAAGCCAACCTCCTGGTTGTCTCTGCGACTCCACATCCTTTCCCACTTAGCGTACGCTTAGGGGCCTTAGTCGATGCTCTGGGCTGTTTCCCTCTCGACCATGGAGCTTATCCCCCACAGTCTCACTGCCGCGCTCTCACTTACCGGCATTCGGAGTTTGGCTAAGGTCAGTAACCCGGTAGGGCCCATCGCCTATCCAGTGCTCTACCTCCGGCAAGAAACACACGACGCTGCACCTAAATGCATTTCGGGGAGAACCAGCTATCACGGAGTTTGATTGGCCTTTCACCCCTAACCACAGGTCATCCCCCAGGTTTTCAACCCTGGTGGGTTCGGTCCTCCACGAAGTCTTACCTCCGCTTCAACCTGCCCATGGCTAGATCACTCCGCTTCGGGTCTAGAGCGTGCAACTATATCGCCCTGTTCGGACTCGCTTTCGCTACGGCTTCCCCACACGGGTTAACCTCGCTACACACCGCTAACTCGCAGGCTCATTCTTCAAAAGGCACGCAGTCACGACGTTGCATGCAAGCATGCAACGCGACGCTCCCACGGCTTGTAGGCACACGGTTTCAGGTACTATTTCACTCCGCTCCCGCGGTACTTTTCACCATTCCCTCACGGTACTATCCGCTATCGGTCACCAGGGAATATTTAGGCTTAACGGGTGGTCCCGCCAGATTCACACGGGATTTCTCGGGCCCCGTGCTACTTGGGTGTCTCTTAAACGAGCCGCATGAATTTCAGCTACGGGGGTCTTACCCTCTACGCCGGACCTTTCGCATGTCCTTCGCCTATTCATACGGTTTCTGACTCGTCTCACAGCCGGCAGACTGTGACAAAGAGATCCCACAACCCCGTATGCGCAACCCCTGCCGGGTATCACACGCATACGGTTTGGCCTCATCCGGTTTCGCTCGCCACTACTCCCGGAATCACGGTTGTTTTCTCTTCCTGAGGGTACTGAGATGTTTCACTTCCCCTCGTTCCCTCCACATGCCCTATGTGTTCAGGCATGGGTGACAGCCCATGACGACTGCCGGGTTTCCCCATTCGGAAACCCCCGGATCAAAGCCTGGTTGACGGCTCCCCGGGGACTATCGTGGCCTCCCACGTCCTTCATCGGTTCCTGGTGCCAAGGCATCCACCGTGCGCCCTTAAAAACTTGGCCACAGATGCTCGCGTCCACTGTGCAGTTCTCAAACAACGACCAGCCACCCATCACCCCACCAACAACATGGTGAGTTCACTGGGGCCGGCGACTGAAGGTGAAGCGGGCAAAGCCCGTGCCTTCAGACACCCAACAGCGTGCCCGGCCCGGCTCCCTCAGGTTCACGTTCCACGCCGAAGCAGTACTAGTGATCCCTCGAAAACCGTGCCGAATAGTCAACGTTCCACCCATGAGCTGACCGTGCAGAACATTTGCCTGCAATCGGTACTGTGCTCCTTAGAAAGGAGGTGATCCAGCCGCACCTTCCGGTACGGCTACCTTGTTACGACTTCGTCCCAATCGCCAGTCCCACCTTCGACAGCTCCCTCCCACAAGGGGTTGGGCCACCGGCTTCGGGTGTTACCGACTTTCGTGACGTGACGGGCGGTGTGTACAAGGCCCGGGAACGTATTCACCGCAGCAATGCTGATCTGCGATTACTAGCAACTCCGACTTCATGGGGTCGAGTTGCAGACCCCAATCCGAACTGAGACCGGCTTTTTGAGATTCGCTCCGCCTCACGGCATCGCAGCTCATTGTACCGGCCATTGTAGCACGTGTGCAGCCCAAGACATAAGGGGCATGATGACTTGACGTCGTCCCCACCTTCCTCCGAGTTGACCCCGGCAGTCTCCTGTGAGTCCCCATCACCCCGAAGGGCATGCTGGCAACACAGAACAAGGGTTGCGCTCGTTGCGGGACTTAACCCAACATCTCACGACACGAGCTGACGACAGCCATGCACCACCTGTATACCGACCACAAGGGGGCGACCATCTCTGGCCGTTTCCGGTATATGTCAAGCCTTGGTAAGGTTCTTCGCGTTGCGTCGAATTAAGCCACATGCTCCGCTGCTTGTGCGGGCCCCCGTCAATTCCTTTGAGTTTTAGCCTTGCGGCCGTACTCCCCAGGCGGGGAACTTAATGCGTTAGCTGCGGCACCGACGACGTGGAATGTCGCCAACACCTAGTTCCCAACGTTTACGGCGTGGACTACCAGGGTATCTAATCCTGTTCGCTCCCCACGCTTTCGCTCCTCAGCGTCAGTAATGGCCCAGAGATCCGCCTTCGCCACCGGTGTTCCTCCTGATATCTGCGCATTTCACCGCTACACCAGGAATTCCGATCTCCCCTACCACACTCTAGCTAGCCCGTATCGAATGCAGACCCGGGGTTAAGCCCCGGGCTTTCACATCCGACGTGACAAGCCGCCTACGAGCTCTTTACGCCCAATAATTCCGGACAACGCTTGCGCCCTACGTATTACCGCGGCTGCTGGCACGTAGTTAGCCGGCGCTTCTTCTGCAGGTACCGTCACTTTCGCTTCTTCCCTGCTGAAAGAGGTTTACAACCCGAAGGCCGTCATCCCTCACGCGGCGTCGCTGCATCAGGCTTTCGCCCATTGTGCAATATTCCCCACTGCTGCCTCCCGTAGGAGTCTGGGCCGTGTCTCAGTCCCAGTGTGGCCGGTCGCCCTCTCAGGCCGGCTACCCGTCGTCGCCTTGGTAGGCCATTACCCCACCAACAAGCTGATAGGCCGCGGGCTCATCCTTCACCGCCGGAGCTTTCCACCCAGAAGCATGCGCTTCCGGGTCGTATCCGGTATTAGACCCCGTTTCCAGGGCTTGTCCCAGAGTGAAGGGCAGATTGCCCACGTGTTACTCACCCGTTCGCCACTAATCCACCCCGAAGGGCTTCATCGTTCGACTTGCATGTGTTAAGCACGCCGCCAGCGTTCGTCCTGAGCCAGGATCAAACTCTCCATGAATGTGTACCGGTAATCCGGTGCGCACACACGAAAGAGCGGGACGGTCATGTCGGAATAAGACCGACCGTCCTCAGCGTCCTCGCTGTGTAATTGCCTGCCGACCACGAGGGCCGCCAGGACTTTTCAAAGGAACCTCCAACCCAACCGACAAGCGGTGGGCCGGGGTTGTCAATCTGGCGTTGACTTTTGGCACGCTGTTGAGTTCTCAAGGTACGGACGCTTCCTTTGTTCCCGTTTCCGGGCCCTCCGGGCGCTTCCTTCGTTTCCGACTCTATCAGACCGTTTCCCGGTCCGACTTCCTCGGTGCTTTCCAGGTTTCCGCTTTCGCGTTTCCCTTTCCGGCGGTTCCGACTCTATCAGATCCTCGCGGTTCCGATTTCCGGTCTCCCGGGTCAAGTCGGTTTGTCTTCCCGGCTGTTGGGCCGTTCCGACGTCCCAAACTCTAGCGGATTTCCCGGGCGGCTCCTAATCGGGCCGACCGATCCATCCGACCCCACTTCGGAAAGGAATTCGGCATGCCGAAATTCGTCCCGATCGGGAGGTCGTACTGAGGTGGGGTTGCCGCAAATCTGCGGCGGACGGTTGCCGCAGAACCGTTCCGTCTCCGTGACAACTCGAAGAACCTTACGCGCCTGCCCAGGGGGTGTCAACCCCCGTCGGCCGGTGCCTGTCAACCCATTTCGCGGGCCGTCAGTCCAGGTCCGTCAGCCGTCCGCCCGCGTCCGGCTGGGCGTGCTCCACCCGCCGCAGCAGACGGATCAGCATCTCGCCGAGCGCCCCGCGCTCGTCCGGGGTGAGGTCCTGGAGCAGGTCCTCCTCGAAGTCGGTGGCCATCTGCATGGCCTCCAGCCACTTCGTACGCCCCTCGTCCGTCAGCTCGACGATGACGCGCACCCGGTTGTTCTCGTCCCGGTCGCGCGTGACCAGGCCTTCGCCCGCCATGCGGTCGATGCGGTGGGTCATAGCGGCGGGGGTGAGGCCGAGGCGCTTGGCGAGCTCGCCGGGGCCCAGCCGGTACGGCTTGCCCGCGAGGACGAGGGTCTTCAGGACCTCCCACTCGGCGTTGCTGATGCCGAGTGCGGCGACCTGGCGGCCGTACGCCACGTTCATCCGGCGGTTCAGCCGGCCCAGGGCCGAGACGACCTTCTCGACCTGGGGGTCCAGGTCGCGGAACTCGCGCTGGTACGCCGCGATCTGCTCGTCGAGGGTCGGCTCCTCGGGGCCCGCTGGGCCGGTGGGGCCGCCGGGCTCGGTGGTCTCAGCCATGCCGCGAGTATCGCACGGGGGGCGTTGGCGTCTAAGTCCTTGAGTGTGTATTGTTGAGGTTCTAACTTTAGTGTTGAAGTCTTCGCACCTGAGACCTTCAGGTTCGAGGACTTCCACTTCGAGACCTCAAGGTGGTGAGTGTGACCAAGGTGATGGGCGCGGCGATGCGCCGAATCCAGGCGGGGAACGCGCTGAGCGCGTTCGGACTCGGGTTCACCGTTCCGTATCTGTACATCTACGTGGCTTCGGTGCGCGGGCTCGGCTCCTTCTGGGCCGGGATCGTCCTCGGCGTCTTCGCCCTGGCCGCGCTCGTCGCGCTGCTCTTCACCGGCCGGGTCATCGACCGCCGCGGCCCCCTGCCCGTCCTGGTCGGCGCCGCTGTCACGGCCGCCGTGGGCGCGCTGTGCCTCGGGCTCGCCAACAATCTGGTGACCGTCCTCGGGTCCGCCGCCCTGCTCGGCGCGGGCACCGCGGTCATGCAGCCGGCGCTCGCCACCATGATCGTGTGGTGCTCGGGGCCGACCTCCCGTACCCGTGCCTTCGCCATGCAGTTCTTCCTGCAGAACCTCGGGCTCGGCATCGGCGGGCTCTTCGGCGGCCAGATCGTCGACGAGAGCCGTCCGGCGTCCTTCACCCTGCTCTTCGCCATCGAGGCCGGGATGTTCCTGGTCCTCGCCGCGATCGCGCTGTCCGTGAAGCTGCCGCGCAACGCGGTCATCGCGGACGCCCGCCCCAAGGACGGCAAGGGCGGCAGCGGCTTCCGGGCCGTGCTCGCCCACCGCGCCATGCTCCAGCTCTGCGTCCTCGGCTTCGTGCTGTTCTTCGCCTGCTACGGGCAGTTCGAGTCGGGTCTCGCGGCGTACGGCACCGAGGCCGCCGGAATCGACCCGTCGGCCCTGGGCTTCGCCCTGGCCGCCAACACCGCCGTCATCGTGGTCGCCCAGTTCCTGGTGCTGCGCTTCGTCGAGCGCCGCCGCCGCAGCCGCGTCATCGCGTCCGTGGGGCTCATCTGGACCGTGGCCTGGCTCTTCGCCGGGTACGCGGGGCTCGGCCACGGCAGCCAGACCATGGCGACCGCCGCGTTCGTCTCCACGTACGCGCTGTTCGGGCTCGGTGAGGCGATGCTGTCGCCGACCGTGGCGCCGCTGGTCGCGGACCTGGCGCCGGAGTCGATGGTCGGCCAGTACAACTCGGCGTTCGCGCTGGTCAAGCAGATGGCGCTGGCGCTCGGCCCGTTCGTGGGCGGGCCGATGGGTGCGACGCTGCACGGCCCGTACATCGTCACCTTCATTCTGTTCTCGCTCGGCATCACCGTGCTGGCGCTGCGGCTCGGCCGGAAGCTGACGCCCGCGCAGGACCAGCCGACGCTCGCGGCCCCCTCGCGGGTGGTCGCCGTGCACAAGAGCGAGCAGGTCGGCGCTGCGGCCTGAGCCGTCGGCCGCCCGGCCCTCAGCCCGGCAGGGCGAACTCGCACCACACCGCTTTGCCGCCGCCCGGTGTGCGGCGCGAACCCCAGGACGAGGCGATCGTCGCGACGATCGAGATGCCTCGTCCTGACTCGTCCCCGGGCTCGGCGCGGCGGCGGCGCGGCAGGTGGTCGTCGCCGTCCGTCACCTCGATGATCAGCCGGCGGTCGGTGCGGCGCAGGCGCAGCCGCATCGGCGGGGTGCCGTGCTGGAGCGAGTTCGCCACCAGTTCGCTCGCCGCCAGGACTCCCAGGTCGCGCAGTTCGACCGGGAAGCGCCAGGAGGCCAGCACCCCGGACGCGAAGGCACGCGCGCGTGGCGCGGCTTCCACGCCGCCGAGCAGGTCGAGCGCCGCGTTGTGGAACAGCTCGGCGTCCGGGCCGGTGCGGGCCGGGTGCTGGAGGACCAGGACCGCCACGTCGTCGTCGTGCTCGGCGGTCACCCCGAGCGAGCGGATCAGCCGGTCGCAGACGACCTGCGGGGTGCCGACCGCGCCGGACAGCGCGCGCTCCAGGGACGCCACGCCCTCGTCGATGTCCTCTCCCCTGCGCTCGACCAGGCCGTCCGTATAGAGGACGGCGGTCGCGCCGGGCGGCAGGGCGATCGTGCCGGAGGTGTGCAGCCAGCCGCCGGTGCCCAGCGGGGGCCCGGTCGGGTCCGCCGCGCGGTGCACACTGCCGTCCTCGTGGCGGACGAGGAGGGGCAGGTGGCCCGCCGAGGCGTAGACGAGGCGGCCTTCGTTGGGGTCGTGGACCGCGTAGACGCAGGTGGCGATCTGGCTGGCGTCGATCTCGGCGGCCAGGCCGTCGAGCAGCTGGAGCACCTCGTGCGGGGGCAGGTCCAGGCGTGCGTACGCCCGCACCGCCGTGCGGAGCTGGCCCATCACGGCGGCCGCGCGGACCCCGCGCCCCATCACGTCCCCGATCACCAGCGCGGTGCGCCCGGCGCCCAGCGTGATCACGTCGTACCAGTCGCCGCCGACCGCCGCGTCCGTGCCGCCCGGCTGGTACGTGACGGCGACCCGCAGGTCGTCGGGCTGCTCCAGCTCCTGCGGGAGCAGGGAGCGCTGGAGCGTCACGGCGGTCTCGCGGTGGCGGCGCTCGCTGGCGCGCAGCCGCTCGGCGGCCTCGGCGTGGTCGGTGACGTCGGCCGCGAAGACGAGCACCCCGCCGCCCGCCTCCCCGCGCGCGGGGATCTCGACCGGGGTGCAGGTGACCGTGTACGACCCGCCGCCCTGGGCCTTGCGGGACTTCACCGTGCGCGGCTTGCCGCTGCGCAGCACCTGGTCCATCAGCGGCAGCAGGCCCAGCTCGTCCAGCTCGGGCAGCGCCTTGGCGGCGGGGGCGCCGACGGGGCGGGGGCCGAACGTCGTCGCGTACGCGTCGTTCACGTACGCCACACGGTGTTCCGGGCCGTACACCAGGGCGGCGAGGGCCGGGAGCTGGCCGAGGAGCTGACGGACCGACAGCTCCTCCAGGGCGGGCGCCGCCGGGCCCTCCGTCCCGTCGCCGTCCGGCCAGGTGTCGGGCCCGGGCCCGGACTCACCGCGCGCGGCGGGCACGGAGCCCCGGTCGGTCCGTGCGGCGGCGCGGCGCTGCGTACCGGGGAGCCGGGCGCTCCAACGCGTGAAGTTCACGGATCTCTTGGCCTCGTGTGTCGCTGGCTGCTGGGTCACGCTGTGCAGGTGTGGGCCCACCTATGGTCACACGTCCAGTGTGACGGACCGCACTGACAACCGTCAGTTCTCCTTGCCGCCGGTCCCCTTGGGACCCGGTTCGGGACCCGGCTCGGGGCCCGGTTTGGCGGGGCCGCCGCCCGCCGCCAGCTCGAATTCGGCGCGCGGGTGCTCCAGCGAGCCGAGCGAGACGATCTCACGCTTGAACAGGCCCGCGAGCGTCCACTCGGCGAGTACGCGCGCCTTGCGGTTGAAGGTGGGCACGCGGCTCAGGTGGTAGGCGCGGTGCATGAACCAGGCGGGATAGCCCTTGAGCTTGCGGCCGTAGACATGGGCCACGCCCTTGTGGAGGCCGAGCGAGGCGACCGAGCCCACGTACTTGTGCGCGTACTCGCGCAGCGGCTTCCCGTTGACGGAGGCGGCGATGTTCTCGGCGAGCACCTTGGCCTGGCGCACCGCGTGCTGCGCGTTGGGCGCGCACTCCTTGTCCTTCTCGGCGGCGGTGACGTCCGGTACGGCGGCGGCGTCCCCGGCCGCCCAGGCCTGCTCGACGCCCTCCACCTGGAGCTTCGCGGTGCACTTGAGGCGGCCGCGCTCGGTGAGCGGCAGATCGGTGGCGGCGAGGACGGGCGCGGGCTTGACCCCGGCGGTCCACACGACCGTACGGGTGGGGAAGCGGGAGCCGTCGCTGAGCACGGCGACGCGGTTCTCGCAGGAGTCGAGGCGCGTCTCCAGACGTACGTCGATGTTGCGGCCGCGCAGCTCCCTGATGGCGTACCGGCCCATCTCCTCGCCGACCTCGGGCAGGATCCGGTCGCTGGCCTCCACCAGGATCCACTTCAGGTCCTCGGGCTTGATGTTGTGGTAGTACCGCGCGGTGTAGCGGGCCATGTCCTCCAGCTCGGCGAGCGCCTCCACGCCCGCGTAGCCGCCGCCGACGAAGACGAAGGTCAGGGCCGCGTCGCGGACGGCCGGGTCGCGGGTGGAGGAGGCGATGTCCATCTGCTCGATGACGTGGTTGCGCAGCCCGATGGCCTCTTCGACGGTCTTGAAGCCGATCGCGTAGTCGGCGAGACCGGGGACCGGCAGGGTGCGGGAGATCGAGCCGGGCGCCAGGACCAGTTCGTCGTACGCGATCTCGACCGGCCCGGTGCCCTCCTCCTCGGTGGCGAGGGTGGTGACGGTCGCGGTCCGCGCGGCGTGGTCGATGCGCTGCGCCTCGCCGATGACGATGTGGCAGCGGTCCAGGACGCGGCGCAGCGGGACGACGACATGCCGCGGCGAGATGGATCCGGCGGCCGCCTCCGGCAGGAACGGCTGGTACGTCATGTACGGATCCGGGGCGACCACGGTGATGGCCACCCGGCCGTCGCGCAGCTGCGCCTTGAGCTCGCGCTGCAGACGCAGCGCCGTGTACATCCCGACGTAGCCGCCGCCCACGACGAGAATGCGCGTGCCGGGCGGTGGTTCGGGGCTCGGCCCCCGATTGATCGCAGCCTTCACCATCCCATGAGGCATCGGCGTCCGGTGTTTGTCCACAGGCCCGGCAAATTGTGTGACTGACGGATGTGGCCGGAACAGGTGCGGGGATTTCTCGTCGGTCGGGGAGAATGCGCAGGTCAGGGCCGGGAGATGGGGGCGGTTTGGGGGGCCGAATCGGGAACGTTCCGGTCCTTGCTCCGATCGGGGCACACACCGTGCGGAACAACCCCCTTCTGAATTGACTCCGGCTCAACTATGTTCGTACCTCGTCGGGGTGTCGGGTCCGGCCACCCGACTGTCAGGGCGGGGAGTCTCCGGGGGGAGACGTCATTACCGGGGGAACGGTTATGCATATTCAGGACTCTCATTGGCAGTCCGCCGTCGTCGCGTCGGCGGACGGCAATGGACGTGTGGGCGCGGTCGGCGGTGGTGGGAGCGCTTCCGCTTCCCGCTCCGCGCCGCTGCGGGTGGACGCCCAGCGCAATCTGGAGCACGTGCTGCGCGCCGCGCGCGAGGTGTTCGGCGAGCTGGGGTACGGCGCGCCGATGGAGGACGTGGCGCGCCGCGCCCGCGTCGGAGTCGGCACGGTGTACCGGCGCTTCCCGAGCAAGGACGTGCTGGTGCGGCGGATAGCCGAGGAGGAGACCGCGCGTCTCACCGACCAGGCGCGGACCGCGCTGGGTCAGGAGGAGGAGCCGTGGTCGGCGCTCTCCCGGTTCCTGCGGACGTCGGTGGCGTCCGGGGCCGGGCGGCTGCTGCCGCCGCAGGTGCTGCGGGTCGGGGTGGACGTGGACTCCGAGGAGTCGACGGTGGTGGGCGGTGCCGTCTCGCCCGTGCCCGTCCTTGAGCCGGTCGAGTCGCTCGACTCGTCGGGCTCCGGCGGCGCCGAGGCCCGTGTGCCGCAGCAGCGGCAGGCCGGGTTGGCGGGTGCGTCCGGGGTGCCGGGCGTGCCTGGCGTGCCCGATCTGCGGGTCGTCGAGCCGCGGTCGGCGTCCATGGACGAGCTGGACGACGCGGGGGCGGCGGAGCTGCTCGCGGTCGTCGGGCAGCTGGTGCAGCGGGCTCGTGAGGCGGGGGAGCTGCGGGGGGATGTGACCGTGGCCGATGTGCTGCTCGTGATAGCCACGGCGGCGCCTTCGCTGCCGGATCCGCATCAGCAGGCTGCGGCTTCTGCTCGGCTGCTGGACATTTTGCTGGAGGGGTTGCGGTCGCGGCCGGCGGGCTAGGCGGGGCGGTCAGCCACTGGCTGCGCGTCAGCCTCTTGCCGCGGGTCAGCTTCTAGCCGCGGGTCAGCCTCTGGCTGCGGGTCTTTGCGGGGCCGGGGTCAGGGCGGGTTGCGGGGTTCCGGCGGGGCCGGGGTGCCGCTGTGCCCGCCCGTGCCGCCCCTAGCGGCACGCACGCCCACAGCGGCGGCGGGTAGGCAGGCGCGCCCCGTCCCGTGTCCCCCCTCCACTAACGGGTGGTTGGGTGGGCGGGGGCTGCTTGGGGGTGGGGCTCTGTGGGACGCTTGGCTCGTGGTTGGGTCTGAGCGTGCTGACGGGGGCTTCCGCGATGAACGTTGACGGGCGGGACGAGCTCGGCGGCGGCAGCGGCACCGAGCCGGACGGTCTGCCCTCGCGGCAGGTCCCCAGCCAGGGCGGTCCCGGTGGCCGGCCGGACGCCGAGAGCGGGACCGTGCTGCCCGGGCCGTGGGGCCCTGCCCAGGAGCCCGATGCCCCGGCCGCGCCCGGTGTTCCGCAGCAGCGCGACCGGACCACCGCTGACGCCGAGCTGATCCAGCGGATGCGGGCGGGCGACGACACCGCGTACGAGGAGCTGTTCCGGCGGCACTCGGACGCGGTCCGCCGGTACGCGCGCAGTTGCTGCCGGGACGCGCACACGGCCGACGACCTCACGGCCGAGGTGTTCGCCCGTACGCTCCAGGCGGTGCGCGGCGGCGCCGGGCCGGAGCAGGCCGTGCGCGCGTATCTGATGACCACCGTGCGCCGCGTCGCCGCCTCCTGGACGAAGACGGCGAAGCGGGAGCAACTGGTCGAGGACTTCGCCCTCTTCGCCGACCAGGCCGCCCGCAGCTCGGACGGCCGGGACGACGACACGGTCGACCTCGGCGCGGACGTACGGGCGATGCACGAGGCCGAGCAGTCGCTGGCCATGCAGGCGTTCCGGTCGCTGCCGGAGCGGTGGCAGGCCGTGCTCTGGCACACCACGGTCGAGGAGGAGTCGCCCAGCGAGATCGCGCCGCTGTTCGGGCTCAGTGCCAACGCCACGGCGGTCCTGGCCAGCCGGGCCCGGGAGGGCCTCAAGCAGGCGTACTTGCAGGCGCATGTCTCCACCGCGCTCACCGAGGGCGGCGACTGCGCCCGTTACGCGGACCGGCTCGGGGCGTACGCGCGCGGCGGGCTGCGGGTGCGGGCCGAGCGGGGCCTGAGCAAGCACCTGGAGGAGTGCGCCAAGTGCCGGGTCGCGGTCGTCGAGCTCAAGGACGTCAACGCCGGGATCCCCGCGCTGCTGCCGGTCGCGGTGGTCGGCTGGTTCGCCGCCGGGTACTCGCTCAAGGCCGCCGGGCTCGTGGCGGGAGGCGCCGCCGGTGCGGCGGGCGCTGGTGCCGCCGCGGCGGCCACGGGCGGGAGTTCGTCCGGGGGCGCGGCCGGTGGGGCCGCCGCCTCCGAGGGGCTCGGCGCCCCGGCCAAGGCGGGCATCGCGGCGGCGGTCGCCGTCGCGGTGGCCGCGGGCGTGGTCTTCGCGCTGAGCGGCAACGACAGCAAGCCCGTGGCGAAGCCCGAGGTCAAGCCGCCGGCCGTGGTGCCGATGGCCCCGCAGAAGCCACCGCCGTCCCCCGCGCCGGAGCCGCCCGCGCCGCCCGCGCCCGTACCGCCGCCGCCTCCGAAGCCGGCGCCCAAGCCCAAGCCGGTGCCGCCGAAGCCCGCGCCCAAGCCCACACCGAAGCCCAAGCCGAAGCCGCCGCCCGCGCCTCCGAAGCCCACGCCGCCCAAGCCGACGCCGCCTCCTCCGCCGCCGCCTCCGCCCGCGACGGTGTACCAGATCAACCGGCTCCAGTACGGGGCGTTCGGTGACCACACCAAGCCCGAGGTGCGGCTCGGGGCGTCCAGTTGGCTCTGGCAGCGGTGGGGCATGGAGATCGACGGCAAGCCGTACAGCCACGGGGTGACCGTGCATGCCCGGTCCTCCGTGACCATCGACCTCAACCGGAAGTGCACCAGTTACGACGCGTTCGCCGGGGTCGACGACCTGACCATGGGGCTCGGTGCGGTGCGGTTCTCCGTGTACGGGGATCAGACGCTGTTGTGGCGGTCGCCCGTGATGCACGGCGGGGATCCGGCGGTGCCGGTCCACGCGGATCTCACGGGGCATCGCACGATTCGGCTCGTGGTCGACCCGCATACGCCGTTCGGGTCGGTGGCGCTCGCCGACTGGGCCAAGTCGGTCATCAACTGCCGTTAGCGGCGACCGCCCCCTCCAGCAGCTCCGCCACCTCCGCCGTCGTGAGCCCGGCGCCTGCCGCGTGCTCCTCCTCGTACCGACGCGGCCCGAGGTCTTCGCGCAGACGGGTGCGGAGCTTCTCCAGGACCGCGCGGTCCTGGAGCCACAAGGGGATCCCGGCACGCCACGTCTCCGCGGCCGCCAGCACCCGTACCGCCGCCTCCGCCTCACCCAGTTCCCGCAGGAGGGGTGCCGCACCCTCCGCGAAGTGGGCCAGCAGGATCTCCGCGCAGTCCGCCGCAATGGCCGCGCGCAGGGCCTTGGCCAGGCCGCGTACGCCGATCGCCGGGCCCGACTCGGCCGCCGCGACGCGGGCCTGGAGGCCCTCCAGGACCGCGCTGAAGTGCGGCGGCGGGGTGCTGCGGGCGGTCTCCGCCGCGGCGGCGTCGCACTCGGCGCGCGCGGTGGCGGTGTCGCCCCTGTCCAGGGCCATGCAGGCGCGCAGATAGTGGATGTAGCCGATGGTGTCGAAGACGCTGTAGCGGGCGGCTTCCGCCGCGGCCTCGTCGAGGACCTTGGCCGCGCCGTCCAAGTCGCCTGCCCTGTAGGTGAGTTCCGCAAGCCGGGCCAGCAGGAACGGGGCCTCCGCGTGCGCGCCCACCTCGCGGGCGAGGCCGAGCGCCTCCTCGTACTCCGGCAGCGCCCGCGCGGGCAGCCCGCGCATCATCGCCGCCTCCCCGGCGGCGCTCGCGACCTGGGCGCGCATCCAGCGGTCGCCGACGCGGCGGCTCAGCTCCCGCAGCTCCGCGAGGTCGCCGTCGACGTCCCAGACGCCGCCCGGCATGTCGATGACCATGTGCGTACGGAACATGAGGCTGACGCCGACCTCCCATTCGCCGCCGTACCTACGGCAGTTGGCGACCACGGCGTCCACGGAGTCGCGCACCTGTCCTGCCGTGTGGGTGAGGAAGACGGCGAACGGCCAGAGCAGCCCCGGGAAGCACGCCGCCTGCGGGCCGCCGCCCGCGAACGCGGCGCGCAGCCGCTCCATCTCGGCCAGTATCGCGGGCGTACGCAGCCGGTCGCCCCGGCCGGACTCCTCCAGCAGGAAGATCCGCAGCAGCCCGAGCCGCATACGGGGCCAGTAGTGGGGGTCCTCGGGCCCGGTCTCGGGCTCGTCCTCCAGGCCGAGGACGCGGTCGACCCACACCACCCCCTCGCCGCGGTAGTTGCGCAGCCACCAGAACCAGCCCATGGCGAGGGCGATCTCGCGCGCCTCGGCGGGGTCGGGGGCGGTGGTGGTGACACGGTGCAGGGCGGCGCGGATGTTGTCCAGCTCGCGTTCGAGGCGGCGGATCCAGACCAGCTGTCCGCGCGAGCGCAGCAACGGGTCGGCCTCCTGGGCCAGTTCGCGGTAGTACGCGGTGTGGGCGCGGGCGGCCTCGTCGAGCAGGCCCGGGGTCTCGGCCGCGCGCTCGGCGGCGTACTCGTGAATGGTCTCCAGCATCCGGTAGCGCATCGCGCCCGTGTCCGGGTCGGGGGCGGCCACGACCAGGGACTTGTCGACCAGGGCCGCCAGGTCGTCGGTCGAGCCGCAGACGGCCTGGGCGGCGGCCAGGTCCCAGCCGCCGGCGAACACGGAGGCGCGGCGCAGCACCGCGCGCTCGCGCTCGTCGAGCAGCTCCCACGACCAGTCGACGACCGCGCGCAGGGTCTGCTGCCGGGGCAGTACGGTCCGGCTGCCGCTGGTCAGCAGGCGGAACCGGTCGTCGAGCCGGTCCGCGATCTGGCGCGGGCCGAGCAGCCGCAGCCGGGCGGCGGCCAGTTCGATCGCCAGCGGCAGCCCGTCGAGCCGCCGGCAGATCTCGTCGATCGCCTCGGGGTCGTCGGCCGGGTCGAAGTCGGGCCGTACGGTACGGGCGCGCTCCGCGAAGAGCCGGTGCGCGGGGTCGGGCGGCAGCGGCTCGACCGGCCGGACCCGTTCGCCGGGCACGCCGAGGGGTTCGCGGCTGGTGGCGAGGATGCGCAGCGCCGGGCAGCGCGTCAGCAGCGTCTCGGCGAGCCGGGCGGCGGCGTCGACGACGTGCTCGCAGTTGTCGAGGACGAGCAGGGTGGCGGAGGCGGCGGCGAAGTGGTCGACGAGCCGGGCGACGGGGTCGTCCGGGTGCGGCTGCCCGTCCCGCCCGAGCAGGGTGGTCTCGCGCAGCCCGAGCGCGGAGACGACGGCGCCGGGGACGGCATCCGGGTGGTCGAGCGGGGCGAGCTCCACGAGCCAGGCGGGGGCGTGCACGGCGGACTCCTCCGCCAGCCGCGTCTTGCCGGAGCCGCCGGGCCCGGTGAGCGTGACGAGCCGATGGGCCGCCAAGTCGGCTCGGATAGCGGTGAGTTCGGGCTCGCGGCCGACGAAGGAGGTGAGGCGGGGGCGCAGGTTGCCGAGGGCCACGGGGGCGGGGTTCAGCAGCTCCTGGTGGAGCGCGGCCAGCTCCGGGCCGGGGTCGGCGCCGAGGGCGTCGGCGAGGGTGCGGCGGGCGCTCTCGTACGCCAGGAGCGCGTCGGCCGTACGCCCCTCGGCCCGCAGGGCGCGGATCAGCTGGGCGTGGAGGGGTTCGTCGTACGGGTGGGTCCCGATCAGCGCGGTGAGTTCGGCGGGGAGGTGGGCGGTGGCGCCGCGGCGCAGGTCGGCCTCGATACGGGCGCGCAGGGCGGTGAGGTGCTGGGCGTTCGGGCCCGCGGCCGCCGGCTCCCGGTCGGGGAGGTCGGCGAGGGCGGGTCCGCGCCACAGGGCGAGGGCGGCGCGGAGCGTTTCGGCGGCGGTCTCGGGGTCGCCGTCGTCGAGCTGGCGCGTGCCGGTGCGGACCTGCTGCTCGAACGCGAACAGGTCGACGTCGTGCGGGGCGTCGACGGCGAGCCGGTAGCCGCCGGGCTCGGAGGCGACGGCGTCGCGGCCGATCGCTCGGCGCAGGCGGCCGATGAGGGCCTGGAGGGCGGCGGGGGCGTCGTGCGGGGGGTCCTCGGGCCAGATCTCGTCGATGAGGGTGGTGGGGGTCACGGGGGTGCGGCGGTCGGCTCGGGACGCGAGGGCGGTGAGCAGGGCGCGCAGCCGGGGTCCCCCTAGGGGGACGTTTCGGCCTTGCTCGTCTTGCGCCTCGGTGGCGCCCAGGATTCTGTACCGCACCGGGTCATTGTGTCTCGGGCTCGCTCCGCCTGCGGCGGGCTTTTTCCCCACCCCGCCCCTTCCCGTAAGCCCTGGGCGGGCGGCCGGGTGCTTCGGCCGCGGGCCGCATGTGGCTGGTCGCGCAGTTCCCCGCGCCCCTCAACCCGCCTTCGTCTGCGGACCGTGGCCGGTTGCTCGCGCAGTTCCCCGCGCCCCTTGGATGCCGCTGCGCGGCAATCCCCTGGGCGCCCCGAAGGGGCGCTTCCAGGGGCGCGGGGAACTGCGCGACCAGCCACAGACGGCCCGCAGACGAACGCGATCCCCCGGAGGGTTTGGGGAAGGGGCGGGGTGGGGGCTTATGCCCGTAGCGGTGGACGCGCCGGTGTCACCCCTCCCGCCACCGCCCGCTGCTTCGGTGCCGCCGTTCCCGTCCAGCAGGTTCCCCGGCGGGAGAGCAGGCGGCGCAGCCACAGCTCTGTGGAGATCAGGTCCGCCAGGCCGTCCAGGGGGAGGCGTTCGCCGGAGGCCGCCGCGCGGAGGGCGCGGCGGACCGTGCGGGCCTCGATCAGGCCCGCGTCCGCCAGCAGCGGCGCCTCGAACAGCGCGATCAGCGGGTCGATCGAGCGGCGCAGGCCCGCCCGTACCGCCGCCGACGAGGAGGCGTGGGACGTCGCTCCCCAGCCCACGGGCAGATCGCGCACCCCGGAACCCGCCAGCACCGTCCGCAGGATCGCCGCCCGGGCGCCCGGCTGTACCCGCAGCGCCTCGGGCAGGGCGCGGCACGCCCGTACCACCTGGTTGTCCAGGAACGGCGCGTGCAGGCGCTGGCTGCGGATCTCGGCGGCCTGCTCCAGGACGCGGTGGTCGGCGGCGTACCGGGCGAGCGCGGCCCGTGCCCGCGCCTCGCCGGGCCGCAGCACCGTCGCCGGGCGTGTCGCCGACGCCATCAGCCGGATCGATACTTCAGCCAGCGCCTCCCCGGTGAGCCAGCGCGCCGCCGGACCGGGCCGCGTCCAGGCCAGGGAAGCGAGCGAGGCGTCCAGCGGGCTCTCCGCCTCCGCGACGGCCAGGTCCGCGTCGCGGCGCAGCCGTTCGGCCGCCGACTCGATGCCCGCGCGGTACGGCGTGCGCGCCAGTTTCCGCGCCGCCCGGTACACCGTGAGCGGGACGAACAGGGAGTGCGCCGAGGGCCCGCCCGCCTTGGCGAGCGCGGCCGCAGGGCGGAGCAGATGACGCCGCTGACGGTCCATCAGGAGGTCGGCGAGGCGCGCCGGATGGGCGTCCAGGACCTGCCGCGCGCCGCTGCCCGTGAAGTGGTCCGCGCTGCCCGCCGCGAGCCGGCGGCGGTGGCGTTCGGCGATGACCAGCGAAGGGCCCGGCTCGTCGGTGAGCGGGCCCGCCAGCTCCGCGTACGGCAGGGCCTCCTCGTCGCCCGCCACCACCACGTGGTGCAGCCGTGGGTTGGCCGCGATCGCCCCGGCCCGCTCCAGCTCGGCCTCGCCCCTGCGGCCGGGCACGGCGAGGTCGTTGAAGGTGACCGCGAGGAGCCGTTCGCCCGCGCCGGTGCCGTGGCCGAGCACCGTGCCGGGGTTGCCGGGCAGCCCGGCCGCGAGCAGGGCGAGGGTGGCCGAGGCCGGGCCGCCGGAGAGGTCGGCGCCGATGCCGGGCGCCGGGCCCCCGCGCGCGGCGCGCCGCTCGGCGGGCCCCATGCCGGGGACCGGCCCGGGGTCCTGCGGCAGCGTCTCGGGGGCGTGGCGCGGCGCGGTGAGCCTGGCCCGTACGGCCGCGACCAGCGCCTCCCGTACGCCGTTGACCGCGCTCTCCTCGTCCACCTGGGCGGCGGCGACGGCGAGCGAGGCGACCGGCTCGTATCCGGTGATCTCCCGCGAGCCCTCCCGCAGCACCAGCGCGTGGCCGGGCGGGATGCGCCGCACTCCCGCGTAGGGGGTCGAGTCGCCGAGCGCCTCGGGTACGTCCGGGCAGGCGAGCAGCGCCGCCAAGTGGCCGATGTCCAGCTGGGCTTCGATGAGGTCGGCGAGCGGCAGGGCGGCCGTGGCGTAGGCGGTGCCGGTCGCCCACGGCGTGTAGAAGACGGGGCGCGCCCCGGCCAGGTCACCGACGACAGTGACCCTGCGGCCGACCTGGGCAACCGCCGTATAGCTGCCCGGCCACGCCGAAAGGTGCCGCAGTGCGCCCCCGCGTGCCGCGAACAGCCCTACCCGCAGCTCCTCGTCACTGGCGGCGCAGCAGCCGAGCACCGCGAGCCGGGTGTCCGCCCCCACGCTGACCACCCGGATCTCGTCGGGCCGCCAGTCGCCGACCGCCCAGAGCGGGTCGGGGTCGCCCCACAGCAGCTGGGAGCCGACGGGGTGGACCGTGCGCCCCTCCTCGGGCGCGCCCACGGCGCCGGCCGTCCCGGCGGCACCGAACCTCGCGGCGACACTGCTCCAGCCCACCAGCCACCGCATCGCCGCCTCCACAGCCTGTGGACAACCCGTCGCACGCGCCGACAGAACCGGGACCGGCCGTACGCGGACGTACGGCGGGGGTGTCCGTGCGGTGCCGAGGGCGCTCGGGACCATGCTGCCATGACAATGGCGTACGAGAGGGGCCTCGGGGTAGCGCGCGCAAAAAGTGAACGCGCCCCCGCGGATGGCCGATTGACAGCCCTTCGGGCGGGCCGAAGCCACGTTTCCGAGCAGTGCGGGACCATCGGTTTTCGGCCAACTTCACCCCGGGCGCGCGTGGCGGACGCCCCGAAGCGGGCATGAAACCGGCAGCGAAGCCGGCGGAGAAGACCCACAGTCCGGGAGGCGCTGTCCGCCTCCCGGACCGGTCCGCCGCCCGCGGGGATTGAGGCGACGGTGTCCCCCAGCCCACTGGATCCAGTTCAGCGGGCCGACCCACGCACCTGTCATGGAAGCGCTCACCGCTCCGCGCGGGCCAGAGCGCACGCACCGCGCACGGCCACACACCCGGAGCACACGCGCAGCGCCCCAACTCGTCCGTACGGAAAACAATCTCGCCATCCGGAACACCGCCTCTTAACGGTCGGGATGCGGCGAACTACGCTGGGTGTACTGCTGTTCTCCGCGGGCGGCATATTCCTGGGGGCTCGGCCACACGATTGTGCGGCCGGACGGCCCCGGGGCGCGGCCCCGGGGGACGCCGTCTGTGTCGAGGGGTGGCGCATGTCCAGGGAGCAACGCGGGCCGAACGAGAAGCTCGGCACCGTTCTCGCCCTCGCGGGAATCAGCAATGCCGGACTCGCACGACGGGTCAACGACCTCGGAGCTCAGCGCGGCCTGACGCTTCGCTACGACAAGACGTCGGTGGCCCGCTGGGTCTCCAAGGGCATGGTGCCCCAGGGCGCCGCGCCCCATCTGATCGCGGCGGCCATCGGCGCCAAGCTGGGCCGCCCGGTGCCGCTGCACGAGATCGGGCTCGCCGACGCCGACCCGGCGCCCGAGGTCGGTCTGGCGTTCCCGCGCGACGTGGGCGAGGCGGTCCGCTCGGCGACCGAGCTCTACCGGCTCGATCTGGCCGGACGGCGGGCGGGCGGCGGCATCTGGCAGTCGCTGGCCGGATCCTTCGCGGTCACCGCGTACGCGACGCCCGCCTCGCGCTGGCTCATAACCCCCGCCGACTCGTCGGTCGCGCGCGACCACGACGGGGCGGCCGGGACACCGCTGAAGGTCGGCCACAGCGATGTGGCCAAACTGCGCGAGGCGGCGGAGGACGCGCGCCGCTGGGACTCCAAGTACGGGGGCGGGGACTGGCGTTCGTCGATGGTTCCCGAGTGCTTACGGGTGGACGCGGCGCCGCTGCTGCTCGGCTCGTACTCCGACGAGGTCGGCCGGGGCCTGTTCGGCGCGACGGCCGAACTGACCAGACTGGCCGGCTGGATGGCCTTCGACACCGGCCAGCAGGAGGCCGCCCAGCGCTACTACATCCAGGCGCTGCGCCTGGCGCGCGCGGCGGCCGACGTGCCGCTGGGCGGCTACGTACTGGCCTCGATGTCGCTCCAGGCCACCTACCGCGGCTTCGCCGACGAGGGCGTGGACCTGGCGCAGGCCGCCGTCGAGCGCAACCGGGGCCTGGCGACCGCCCGCACCATGAGCTTCTTCCGGCTCGTCGAGGCACGCGCGCACGCGAAGGCGGGCGACGCGCTGGCGGCCGGGGCCGCGCTCAAGGCCGCCGAAGCCTGGCTGGAGCGCTCCCGGGACGGCGACTCGGACCCGTCCTGGCTGGGCTTCTACTCGTACGACCGCTTCGCGGCGGACGCGGCCGAGTGCTACCGCGACCTGAAGGCCCCGCGCCAGGTGCGCCGCTTCACCGAGCAGGCGCTGTCCCGGCCGACCGAGGAGTTCGTGCGCTCCCATGGCCTGCGGCTCGTGGTGTCGGCGGTGGCCGAGCTGGAGTCGGGCAATCTGGACGCGGCGTGCGCGGCGGGCACGCGCGCGGTGGAGGTGGCCGGGCGCATCTCCTCGGCGCGCACCACCGAGTACGTCAGGGACCTGCTGCACCGCCTGGAGCCGTACGGGGACGAGCCGCGCGTCGTGGAGCTGCGGGAACGGGCACGGCCGCTCCTGGTCGCCCCGGCGTAGATCACTTCCCGCACGGGTTTACGGGCATTGTCAGTGGGCCAGTGCACTATTCGGGTGGGAGGTGTGCGGGTGACCGGGTTCGACTGCGACGTGCTGGTGATCGGCGGCGGGATCGTCGGTCTGTCGACGGCGTATGCCCTGACACAGGCCTCTCCCGGCACCCGGGTGACGGTCCTGGAGAAGGAGGACGGCCCGGCGCGCCACCAGACCGGCCGCAACAGCGGCGTGATCCACAGCGGGATCTACTACCGCCCGGACTCCCTGAAGGCGCGGTACGCGGTGCGGGGCGCCGCCGAGATGGTGGCGTTCTGCGCCGAGCAGGGCATCCCGCACGAGGTCACCGGCAAGCTGATCGTGGCCACCGAGCGCGCCGAGCTGCCCAGGCTGCACGCGCTGGTCCAGCGCGGCCGGGAGAACGGGATCCCGGTGCGCGAGCTGGGCCCCGCCCAGATCGCGGAGTACGAGCCGGAGGTCCGGGGCCTCGCCGCGATCCACGTCGGCACGACCGGCGTGTGCGACTACCCGGCGGTGGCGGCCCGCCTGGGCGAGCTCTCCGGCGCGGAGATCCGGTACGGGACGCGGGCCGTGCGGATATCCCGCCGCCCCGACACGGGCGTGGCGGTACTCACCTCGACCGGGGCGGTGCTGCGGGCGCGGGCGCTGGTGAACTGCGCGGGGCTGCACTGCGACCGGGTGGCGCGGCTCGCCGGGGACGACCCGGGGGTGCGGATCGTGCCGTTCCGGGGCGAGTACTACGAACTGGCGCGGCCCGGCCTGGTGAAGGGCCTGGTGTATCCGGTCCCGGACCCGGCGTTCCCCTTCCTCGGGGTGCATCTGACCCGTGGGGTCGACGGCGGCGTCCACGTCGGGCCGAACGCGGTGCCGGCGGCCGCCCGCGAGGGCTACGACTGGCGCACGGTCCGCCCCGCCGAGCTGGCCTCGACCCTGACCTGGCCCGGCTCCTGGCGGATAGCGGGCCGCCACTGGCGGTACGGGGCGGGCGAGATCCACCGCTCGCTGTCCCGCCGCGCCTTCACTCAGGCGGTGCGCCGGCTGCTGCCCGCGGTCGAGGAGTCGGATCTCCACCCGGCGCCGTCGGGGGTGCGCGCCCAGGCGGTGCTGCGCGACGGCACCCTGGTCGACGACTTCCTGATCCGTGAGGCCCCCCGCACGATCCACGTCCTGAACGCCCCGTCCCCGGCGGCCACCGCGTCCCTGCCGATCGGCCGCGAGGTGGCCCGGCGGGTGCTGGGAGTGCTCGGGGTGGCCCGGGTGTGAGCGGGCGGCCCCGGGGGCCGGGCACGTAGAATCCCGTAATTGTGTCTGAGCAGCCGCCCGCCCCCGCCCGTCGCCCCAAGGGCGAGCCCCGGTTTCCCGGGGGTCCCGTCGCCGATCCCGCCGGGTCGCACCACGAGCGGCGGATCCGCAGTTTCCAGCCGCGCCGCAGCCGGGTGACCACCGGCCAGGGCGAGTATCTGGAACGGCTGTGGCCGGTCTGGGGGCTCGACATCGACGGGCACGGCACGCTCGACCTGAACGAGATGTTCGACGGGCTGCCCGTCGTCCTGGAGATCGGCTTCGGGATGGGCGAGGCGACCGCCGAGATGGCCGCCGCCGACCCCGGCACCGGCATCCTCGCCGTCGACGTCCACACCCCCGGCCAGGGCAATCTGCTCGGCCTCGCCGAGCGCGGCGGCCTCACCAACGTCCGGGTCGCCAACGGCGACGCGATCATCCTGCTGCGCGAGATGCTGGAGCCCGAGTCGCTGGACGGTCTTCGCGTCTACTTCCCGGACCCCTGGCCCAAGAAGCGCCACCACAAGCGCCGCATCATCCAGCCCGACTTCCTCACGCTGGCCGCGCCCCGGCTCAAGCCCGGCGCCGTACTGCACTGCGCCACCGACTGGGAGCCGTACGCCGAGCAGATGCTGGAGGTGCTGAACGCGCACCCCGCGTTCGAGAACACCCAGGCGGACGGCGGCTACGCGCCCAGGCCCGCGTTCCGGCCGCTCACGCGCTTCGAGGGGCAGGGCCTCGACAAGGGCCATGTGGTCCACGACCTGCTCTTCACCCGCGTCGCCGAGCTGCCCTCCGACTGACGGCGTCCACAGGCACCGTCGCGGATTGTCCGTACCCCTCGTTAGGGTCGTCTGGTGTCGTCCGAGTCGCTTCCGCAACGCCAGCCGCCGGGCCCGCTCCAGCCGGTCCCGGAGCGGGGCGCCGAGCCGCGGTTCGACGCCGTGCCGGAGCGCGCCAAGTGGCGCTACCGGCCGCGGCGCGACTTCTGGCGCTCCCGGGCCGTCCGGGCCGGCGCGCTGATCACCCTGCTCGCCCTGTGCGGTCTGGTCATCCTCGCGATCGTGCGGGAGCAGACCGGCACCGAGGGGTTCCTGGTGGGGCTGGGGCTCGCGGTGCTGCCGGTGCCGCTGCTCGGCACCGCGTTCCGCTGGCTCGACCGCGTGGACCCGGGCCCGTGGCGCAATCTGCTGTTCGCCTTCGCCTGGGGCGCGTGCGCCGCCGCGCTGGTGGCGATCATCGCCAACTCGTTCGCGACCAAGTGGATAGCCACCGCGACGGCCGACCCGTCCTCCGCCGACCACCTCGGCGCGACCGTCATCGCGCCGATAGTCGAGGAGAGCGCCAAGGCGGCGGCCGTGCTGCTGCTCTTCCTGTTCCGAAGACGGGATTTCAAGGGGATAGTCGACGGCGTCGTCGTCGCGGGCTTCACCGCGACCGGCTTCGCCTTCACCGAGAACATCCTCTATCTGGGCAACGCGTTCGGAGAGGACCAGGTCAGCCACACCGCGGGCCTCTCCTCGACGACCGCGGCGACGTTCTTCGTACGGATCGTGATGTCGCCGTTCGCGCACCCGCTGTTCACGGTGTGCACCGGCATCGGATTCGGGGCGGCGGCGCTGGCCGCACCGGGCAGCCGGTGGCGCCGGACCGGCCTGCCGGTGCTCGGGCTGCTGTCCGCGATGGGGATGCACGCGCTGTGGAACGGCTCATCGTCGTTCGGGACGTACGGCTTCTACCTCGTCTACGCCGCGTTCATGGTCCCGGTCTTCGGCCTGCTCACCTGGCTGGCGGTCTGGAGCCGCCAGCGGGAGCTGCGCACGGTCGCGGCCGAGCTGCCCGCGTACGCGGCGGCGGGCTGGCTGGGCCCGGCCGAACCGCTCGCGCTCTCCTCGATGCGGGCCCGCTCGATGGCCCGCGACTTCGCGTACCGCACCTACGGGGGCAAGCGGGCGGCGCGGACGGTCGCGGAGTACGAGGCGTTCGCGACGGCGCTGGCGTTCCTGCGCCGCCGGGCCCGCCGCACCCAGGCGGGCCCGGACTTCACGGCCCGCGAACAGGAGCTCCTGCATCACCTGTGGGAGCGCCGGGCGGTGGCCGGGCCCGCGCTGCTCTACGCGGCGGGCGCGGCGGGCCGCATCTGGATCCCGCCCCAGCCGTACCCGTACGGCCACCCGGCGCCGTACGGACACCAGGACCCGTACGGATACGACCGGTCCTCCCCGTACAACCCGTATCTGCGCTGAGGCGGCGGGTGGCTAGGCCGAGGCGGTCTTCAGCTCGCTCAGCTCCGCGTCCGTGAGCTCCAGGTCGGCGACCGCGAGGAGCGCGGGCAGCTGCCCGACCGTACGGGCCGAAGCGATCGGCGCGACCACGGTCGGCTGGGCGGCGAGCCAGGCCAGCGCGACGCTCGCGGGCTCGGCGTCGTGCGCCCGCGCGACGCGGTCGAGCGCCGCGAGCACCTTCGTGCCCCGCTCGGTCCCCAGGTGCTTGGCGGCGCTCCCGGCCCGCGCGCTCTCGACGTCCTGGCCCGGGCGGTACTTGCCGGTGAGGAACCCGGAGGCGAGCGCGAAGTAGGGGACGGCGGCCAGGCCCGAGCGGCCCGCGGTGTCCTGGAGGGCGCCCTCGTAGGTGTCGCGGGAGACCAGGTTGTAGTGCGGCTGGAGGGCCACGTACTTGGCCAGGCCCTCGCGGTCGGAGAAGTCCAGCGAGTCCGCGAGCCGCTCCGGGGAGATGTTGGAGGCGGCGACCGCGCGCACCTTGCCCTCCCGCACCAGCTGGTCGAGGGCGGTGACGATCTCCTCGACGGGGACGGACTCGTCGTCGAAGTGCGTGTAGTACAGGTCGATGTAGTCGGTGCCCAGGCGGCGCAGCGACGCCTCGGCGGCGGCCTTGATGGTGGGGGCCGCGAGTCCCTTGAACTGCGGGTGCGCGCCGACCTTCGTGGCGACGACGACGTCCGCGCGGTTGCCGCGCGCGGCCAGCCACTTGCCGATGATCTCCTCGGACTCGCCGCCCTGGTTGCCGGGGATCCACGACGAGTACGTGTCGGCGGTGTCCACGAAGTTGCCGCCCGCGGCGGTGTACGCGTCGAGCACCGCGAACGACGCGGCCTCGTCGGCGGTCCAGCCGAAGACATTGCCGCCGAGGGCGAGCGGGAAGACGGAGAGGTCGGAGGAGCCTAGGGGGCGCAGAGAGGTCATAGGGGGTGAACGGGCGGTCGGGGCACGGCTATTCCGCGCTCCCGCTGCCATCGGACGCTCCCTACGGGTTCAGGCCCTTCGACTGGAGCCACGCCATCGGGTCGATGCCCGTGCCGCCCGGGGTGTGCACCTCCAGGTGCAGATGCGGGCCCGTCACGTTGCCGGTGGCGCCGACGCGGCCGATGGTCTCGCCGGTCGTCACCTTCTGGCCCGCGCTGACCGCGATCGAGGACTGGTGGCAGTACCAGAGCTCCGAGCCGTCCTCCAGCTCGATGACCGTGCGGTAGCCGTACGAGCCGGACCAGCCCGCCGACTTGACCGTGCCGCCGTGGATCGCCTTGAGCGGGGTGCCGGTGGGGGCGGCGAAGTCGAGGCCGGTGTGGTGGCCGGAGGACCACATCGAGCCGGCCTCGCCGAACGTCGAGGTGATCGTGTACGAGGCGACCGGGAGCGAGAAGCTCTTGGCGAGCTCGGCGAGCCGCGCCTCCTCCGCTTTCTTGGCGGCGGCCTCCTCGGCGGCCTTCTTCTCGGCCGCCGCCTTCTGCTCGGCGGCGCTCTGCGCGGCCTTCGCCTCGGACGCCGCCTTCTCGGCCGCGGCCTTCTCGGCGGTCGCCTTCGCCTCGGCCGCGGCGTCGTTCTGCTGCTGCTCGGCCTGCTGGAGGATGCGGGCGCGCAGGGCCTCGCCCGCGCCGGTGGCGCCGTGTTCGGCATCGGCCCGGGAGACGCCCGCCATGGTGAGGGGGGCGCTCGTGACGGCTCTGTCGGCCTGGGCGGCCGGGGAGGTGTCGGGCTTCTCGTCGCCCGCGATGTCGGATATCAGCGTGCCCACGCCCGGCAGCGACTTGACGTCGGGGAGGTTGTCCGCGACCGAGTCGGGCAGGGATATGGAGACCGGCGGCTTGCTCTGCGCACTGGCCATGCCGCCCGCGCCGACGGCCGCGATGACACCGACGCCGAGGACGGTGGAGCTGCGGGCGAGCCCGCCGCGCTGCTTGACGACCCGGTGCCGGCCGCGCGTGGCGGCGACGGAGTCCTCGGTGGGGTTCCACTCCTCCCACACCTCGGTGTCACTGGGCGCGGTCCCGTACAGGGAGACGGGGGGAACCGGCGGGGTGCCGAGGGCAGGCTCGTTGGACGCCACGGGGGCGCACTCCTTTCCTTCCTTCTCGCCTACCGGGTTAGCTGACGGGTTCGGAGCAGGAAGGTCTCCTACGGGCACCTCTTCGAAGGGACGAAGGTGCCCGATTCACCCCAAGTTGGTGGTTCCCCGGTTCCCTTGCGGGATTCGGCGCGTGCGCACGGTGCCGCCTCTGCGACGGCTGGGACGACCGCGCTGCGTTATCGAACGTTAATAGACAGGGGGACCGGATTCCAAGCAGTTCCCCCTGATCGTCGGGGGCAAGAGTTGACGGTGTGTCAATTGTTATGCGCAGGGGCGCTGTTCGACTACACACCGTTACGGCATGACGGTCACGGCACCACCGGCATCGTCCGCCGCCGCTCCGGCTGCCGCTCCCCGGGCCGCCCCACCGCGAGCAGCGCCATGTCGTCGCTCGCGCCCCCGCCCGTATGTCTGCGCACATCCTCGATCAGCGCGTCCAGGACCCGGTCGGGCCCGGGGAAGATCCGGCCGCGCAGCCGCTCGTGCGGGTCGTAGAAGACCCCCGGCGGGTCCACCGAGCGCGCTTCGGAGAGGCCGTCGGTATAGAAGAGCAGCGTCGCCCCGGCCGGGAAGGGGTAGGTGTCCGCCCGGTCCGGCCACACCCCCAGCTCCGCCATCCCCAGCGGCAGCGCGGGGTCGGACGGGGTGAGCGCGTCGAGCGCACCGTCGGGGTGGAGCAGCAGCGGCTCGGGGTGGCCCCGGTTCACCAGGCGTACGGGTCCGGCGCCGCGCGGGATCTCGGCGAGCACGGCCGTGGTGAACCCCTCGACGGCGTCCAGGCCGTCCCGCCGGGTGCCCTCGCGGGTGAGCGCGCGCTCAAGGCGCCCGGCCACGGCCTCCAGGGTCGCCTCCTGCTCGGCCGCCTCCCGGAACGCCCCGATGACCACGGCCACCGCCTCCACCGCCTCCAGGCCCTTGCCGCGCACGTCCCCGACGACCAGCCGCACCCCGTACGGCGTGTCCTGCACCGCGAAGAGGTCCCCGCCGATGAACGCGTCGGCCTGGGCCGCCTCGTACCGCGCGGCCACCTGGAGGCCCCCGATGCGCTCGGCGGGCGTCGGCAGCACGGCGCGCTGGGCGGTCTCCGCGATGACCCGGGCCGAGGCGAGGCGCTCGCCGCTGCGGCGCAGCATGCGGTTGATGAAGAGGGCGAGCGCGCCGACGGTGGTGACGGTGAACAGCTCGCTGACCGCCTCGCCGGTGCTGGGGATGTCGTGCAGATACTCCGTGGCCAGCACCGCCCCGACCGCCGACGCGCCCGCGACGGCGGTGCCGACCGGCCCGAAGAAGGGGGCCGCGATCAGGGGCGCGGCGGCGAAGAGGGCGGCGGCGGTCAGATCGGGCGGCGTACTCACGTCGAGGACGACCCCGACGACCAGCAGCAGCATGGGCAGCACGCGCACGAGGGCGAGCCGCCGGGAGCCGTCCCGGCCGCCGCCGTCCGATCGCTGCCGCACCTGTGGCCTCCAGCCCGTCCGCAGGGCCACCGACGTCCCGCGCCCCACCCAGGGTGTCGGGCGCGGCCGCACGCGGCGAGCCCACCTCCGCCAACCGGGTGCGGCTTCAGTGCCGCTCCGCGCCGGTCGCGATCAGCCGCGCCCGGCATCTGCGGGGCCCGGCCCGCCCCCGTACACAGGTCCCCCGGGCGTGCCGCCGGGCCGCGGGGCCGCCGTGCACGGAAGGGACGCCGCCCTTCGTGTACGAGGGCGCGGTCACCCAGGGCGGGGCGGGCGACAGGGGCAGTGCCAGCGGCAGGGACAGACAGATCAGCAGCGCGCACAGGGCGAGGAACAGCGGCCCTGCGGGCGCCTTCCGCCGCGTGGCCGCCCGCAGCAGCCCTACCCGACGCTCGCGCACAGTGCCCGTGAGACTACTCCTCGTCCCCATCCCCTTCGATGAGGTGGCAGTCGCGGGCGCCGAAGCGCAGGGCAGAATTTGACGTTCCGTGACGATACGCGCAGGCTCGTCGATCGTGCATGAACTCCACTCGACCGCCGCTCTGCCCTCCGACCCGTCGCTGCTGTGGGTCGCCCAGGGCCTGACCGGCTCCTCCCGCGCCTGGGCGAGCGAGGACAGCCGCGCCTTCGCCGTGGCCGCCCCCCATCTCTCCCGCCACGACCGGCTGGCCGTCGCGGGCCCCGTCGAGTCGCTGGCCCCGCTGGTCGCCGAGGTGCTCGCCGAGACCGGCCCCGGCTACAGTCCGCTCGGCGACGAAGCGACCGTACGGGCGCTGATCGGGGCGCTGCCGGGCCTGCGTCCGCTGGCCACCTACGGCTGGATGAGCCGGACGCGCCCCCTGTCGCCCGCCGAGGCGGCAGCGGCGGACGAGGGCAAGGCGCGGTGGCTGGCGGACGAGGACTCGGCGGAGATCGGCGCGCTGCTCGCGGAGGCCTTCCCCGGCTCGTACGCGGTGCCGGGCGCGCCGGGCGTGGAGCGGTGGGCGGGCACCCGGGACGACGCGGGCCGCCTCACCGCGGTCGCCGCGCTCGCCTGGCCGTCCCCCGAGGTCGGGCTGCTCGCCGGGGTCGCGGTGCACCCGTCGGCGCGGGGCCGGGGCCTGGCCCGGCCGGTCGTCACCAAGGTGCTCGCCGAGGCGCTGGCCGCGCACGGGACGGCGTGTCTGATGGTGGAGGACGCCAATCGCCCGGCGATAGGCCTGTACGAGAGCCTCGGCTTCACCTACCGCCCGTTCCTGGTGGCCGAACTGGCGGCGTAGCCGGGGGCACAGGCCCGGGAAAGCCGAAGGCCCGGCACATTTTCATGTGCCGGGCCTTGGGACTTCAGTAGCGGGGACAGGATTTGAACCTGCGACCTCTGGGTTATGAGCCCAGCGAGCTACCGAGCTGCTCCACCCCGCGTCGGTAAACACAACTGTACGGCATGCGGGGCGGTGCTCCGTACCGCTTTACGAGGAGCCCGCGCCCGGGGCCTTCGCCCCCGCCGACCAGTGGCCCCGCGAGGCGGCCAGCACGAACCCCGGGCCGAAGCCGATGATCATGCCCGGCTGGCGGTCGCCGGGGGCCTGCGCGAAGGTGCGGGCCAGCACGTCCAGGACGGCGGAGCCGCCCAGGTTCCCGTTGGCGGCCAGGCTCGCCCAGGCGTGCCGCAGATCGCCGTGGTCGCGGTCGCCGTCCAGGCCGAACCCGGCGGCCGCGTCCTCCAGGACCCGGGGACCGCCGGGGTGGACGACCGCGAACCGCGGGGCCCGGCCGCTCCCGTCGAGCCATTTGCGTACCGCCGGGAGGCTGTCGTTGAGCGAGGCGGTCGCGGCGGCCGTGGAGTCGAAGTGCAGCCCGGCGCCCGAGAGGCGGCCGCGGTAGCGGTCGATGCTGTCGGGCAGGACGTACTCGAAGGTGTCCTCGATGACGAAGCTGGGCCCGCTCCAGGCCGGGCGGTCCGAGACGACGACCGCGCCCGAGCCGTCCCCGAAGAGCACCTTGTAGATCATCGACTCGCGGCTGGTGTCGGTGTGGTTGTACGTGGCCGTCGACAGGCACTCGGAGACGACGACCAGAACGTGGGAGCCCGGGTGCGCGGCGAGGTCCTGGTGCGCCCGGACCAGGCCCTGCGCGCCGCCCGCGCAGCCGACGGTCGACAGGGGCACGCGCCGCACGTCCGGCCGCAGGCCCAGTTCCCGGACGAGGGCGACGTCGAGGGAGGGCACGGTCCAGGAGGTGGTGTGGCTGGTGATGACGCAGTCGATGTCGTCGGGGGCGAGGCCCGCGTGGGCCAGCGCCTGGCGCCCGGAGCGGACCGCGAGCCCCAACGCGTCCTCGTACGCCGCCCGGTTGCGCTCCTCGACGGTGGCATTTCCGGCCACGGTCGGGGCGTCGAGAGGGCGGGTGAACCGGCGGGTGCGGACGGTGGTGGCCCGGGCTATCCGCAGGTGTGCTTCCAGCCGCGGGTGATCGGGGTGGGCACGCCGGATGTCTGCGCAGATCTCATCCGTTGCGATGACGTGGTCCGGCAGCACTATGGCGGGGAGAGCTATGTGAGCGGGCACGAGTGGGCTCCCTCGGGTGGCCGACGAGCGAAACCTCAACTTACTGGAGACGGCTGGAATTCGTTCCTCGGAATTCGAACAGCGCTAAGCCGGAGGGAGTCGTTCCGCGGGGTGGCCCGCCTTCGGGCACGCCGGTCGTGCGCTCAGCTCGTGAGGGGCGCGCTCAGCACCGGGTGACGGCTCACGAGGGACGCCCCCGGGGTGTAGAGGAGCAGCATCACCCGGGCCCCGGGCGAGGTGACGGGCTCGGCCACACAGGTCGTCACCCACCCCGGCCCCAACTCGCTGTGCCGGATGGGCCGTTCGGACCCGTCGGGGTACGGGATCGGGGTGGCCCCGGTCTCCCGGTAGAGCGGCCCGGCGACGGGGTCCGCCTGCACCTCGGCCTCCAGGCGGCGCAACTCCGCGTGGTTGGGGCGCATTTCGACGCCGTGCCGCAGCTGTGGCAGCACCATCGGCGCCCAGCGCTCCGACCAGTCCGTCAGCACGTCCTCGCGCGCCTCGGGGTCGAGGGTCATCCACCGCATGGTGTTGGCCGGAACCTCGCCCCGCGGGAAGAGGGCGGCGAACTCCGCGTTGTGGGCGAGCAGGTTCCAGGCGGCGTCGGTGATGTAGGCCATCGCCCCGTCGATCTGCTCGACGACCCGCTGCCAGACGCCGGGCACCGACATGCCCGAGTCGCGGTGCAGGGTGTACGGCGGGTACTCGCGCCGGGTGAGCCGCCACAGGAACGTCCACTCCTGCTCGTTGAGGCGCAGGGTGCGGGCCACATTGGTCAGGAACTCGGCAGTGGGGTTCAACTGCCCGTTCTCGAAGCGGTTGTACGTGCCCGGCGTGCGCTCCAGCAGGATGTCCATCTGCTCCTGGCTGAGCCCGGCGACCCGTCTGCCCGGCCCCGCCTGACGCGGCGGAAACCCGGCGGACTCCGGGTGGATGGCGGCGCGCCGCTCCTGGAGGAGCGTCTTGAGGGACATGCGGTCACGGGCGGCGAGCGGCAAGACGGGACCTTCGTTCACGGGGAGGCGGGGACGAACGGCTGTCGTCGCGGCGGGACGACGGGCGGTGACGGTCTGTCGGCGACGCTCCCCCTCTCCCGTGACACTGATCTCAGGGGCCGAATGTTGATGGCTGGATCATTATCTGCAATTCAGTCCCCTGGAAAGGGGGCGGGGTACCCCTCCAGACTGTTCCGCACGAAGCCCTCACGGGATTCGTACGCATCGGCCCAGGCCAAAGCGGTTGCTTGGTGTCCTTCGCAGGACATCGCATTCCGCCTTCGCCCGGGACGCGGCGGCCGCCCCTGTGCCGCGGGGACGGCCGGCGTACACGTACCCCATTCAGCGGCCGGTGTCGACAATCGCCAATACGTCGCGTCCTCGACACCGGCCGCCCGCGGCGCGCCGGAGAGCAACATTCCCCCGTCTCCGGCCAGCTCCGGCATGCGGGCCGGGGCTGAACGGCCGGTGCCGTGGAGCCCGCCCCCCTTGGGCGGCCCCACGGCACCGGCCGTCTTTTTCTGCCGTACCCGGCCGGGAAATGACCAAAAATCACGGCCTTCGCACCCCTATAACCGATCAATCCAGGTCACAGTCGCTTTGGCGCTATCTGATCCTTTACGGCGGTGGGGCACCCGGTGAAGGTTGATCCAGCGCCGCGACTGTCCCGACGGCGCGCGAACAGACAAACCGAGCGAGAGGAAGTCCGCATGCCTCCGGTCCCGGTACGTCCCGGCATCTACAAGATCCACGCGCACATCATCGGACCGACGTCCCTGGTGACGGCCACCGAGTACGCGGTGAAGCACGGCGCCCCCGTCATCACCGACCGCCTCAACCCGCTCCCGATCGAGCAGGACTGGATCGTCGAGCCCACCGAGCCCGTCCCCGGCGCGCCGTACGTGATCCACCTGGCCCACCACGAGGCGGCGGGCCTGGTGATCCACGAGGACAAGCTCTTCGTCAACACGGTCGAACGCGCCGAGTGGGCGAAGTTCACGTTCGAGCACGTCATCGGCGGCGTCAAACTCCTCTCCGACAAGGGCCTCGCCCTACGGGCCGGCCACCGCGGCGCCCAGCTCGAACTGGTCGAACCGAAGCCGGAGTTCCAGGAGACGTTCACGCTGGAGTTCGTGAGCCCGCTGAACGAGGACTAGCCCCGGTCGGGACCAGGCCTCCACACACCGCCTGAGCCCGCCCGCTCGGCCCCCGTCGCGCGTTGCGCGGTGGGGGCCGACGCTTGGCCTGGCCCCCTCTAGCGCACCCCCTGCTCCTCAGAACGGCGGAGCGCCCCGGCCGATGATCCCCGGCCGGGGCGCTCCCATGCAGGTCAGAGGGGGTAACCCCTCCCCCGCGCCCGGTAGGCCATGTCGGACTCGAACCGACAACCAACGGATTAAAAGTCCGCTGCTCTGCCAATTGAGCTAATGGCCCCTGGCATACCGCACCCCCGCAGCATAGCCCGACAGGGCCCGGCAGCCGATCGGGTATCGGCTTCCGGGCCCGGTGGGGCCCATTCGGCGGGCATCGGGGGGTGGATACGCAGGTCAGCGGGGTGGTGCCGTGGGGCGGAGGAACCAGTGGCGGGCCGAGAGCGTCCACCACGCCGTCGCGAAGCCGAGGACCACCAGGACCGCGACCGGGGCGTAGTTGAAGTTCTTCCAGGTCACGGGGGACAGCTGGGGCAGCATGAACAGGACCGTGATCAGCGCCACCCAGGCAACCGCCGCCACGCCGATCGGGCGGGACCAGCGGCCCAGGTGCCAGGGGCCGCGTTCGAACGGCTCACCCCGCAGCAGGCGCAGCAGCGTCGGGATCACATACGCGATGTACAGGCCGATCACCGCGATCGACGTCACCGCCGCGTACGCCGTCACATTGATCAGGTACGGCAGGCCCAGCGCCAGCGCGCCCGCCGTCGCCAGCCAGACCGCCGCCACCGGGGTGCGGGTGCGGGGGCTCACCGTGTGCCAGACGCGCGAGAACGGGAGCGCGCCGTCGCGCGAAAAGGCGTAGATCATACGGGAGTTGGCCGTCACCGAGGCCATCCCGCAGAACAGTTGCGCCCCGATCACCACCAGCAGCAGGAGCTTGCCCGTCGTCGCGCCCAGCGCGTCCAGCAGGATCTGGGCCGGGGGCGCGCCCGTCGCCGAGCCGAGCTCGTCGTCGTACGACTGGATGGCGTACGTGAAGCCCAGGAGCAGCACGAAGCCCGCTATCCAGGAGGTCCAGATCGCGCGCACGATCCCGCGCGGGCCCGCCGTCGCCGCGTCGTGGGTCTCCTCCGTCATGTGCGCGGAGGCGTCGTAGCCGGTGAAGGTGTACTGGGCCATGAGGAGGCCGATGAGGACCACGTAGAAGCCGCTGCCCCAGCCCGTGTTGTTCACGTAGTGGGTGAAGACGAACGTCGTGGAGCGGTGGTGGTCCGGTGTGAAGGTCAGCGCGCCCACGATCACCGCCACGCCCAGCACGTGCCACCACACGCTCACGCCGTTGAGGATCGCCACGATCCGTACGCCGAAGGTGTTCAGGAGGCCGTGGAGGATCAGGATCGCCGCGAAGAGCGCGATCGTACGGCCCGGGGTCACCTCGAAGTCCCACTGGAGGTTCAGGTACGCGCCCAGGAACGACGCCGCCCCGAAGTCGATCCCGGCCGTCACCGCGACCTGGCCGAGCACGTTGAACCAGCCCGTGAACCAGGCCCAGGCGGCCGCGCTCCGCTCGGGCGCCAGCCGGTGCGCCCAGAAGTACAGGCCCGCCGACGTCGGGTACGCCGAGCAGATCTCGGCCATCGACAGGCCGACCAGCAGCGTCATCAGGCCCACCGCGACCCAGCCCCAGGTGATCAGGGCCGGGCCGCCGGTATTCATGCCGAACGCGTACATCGTCAGGCAGCCGGAGAGCACCGAGATGATGGTGAACGAGACGGCGTAGTTGGCGAAGCCGGACATCCGGCGGGCCAGCACCTGGGTGTAGCCGAGCTGCGCCAGCCGCTCTTCGTCGGACGTCGCGCCGCCGCCGGCCGCCGGAGCGGCCTTGCTCCAGCTCACCGCGCCACCGTCCGCCGGACCGAGACCGTCCGGAGCCCCTTGGGCGTCCGGATTCGTACTCGCGTCACTTGTCATGCCCCCAGCGATTCCCTCGCCGGGGGCATGACATGCGCCAACGGTTGGCCAAAAATCGGCCCAGGGGCGTGAGCCCCCGGGCCGATCATTGGAAGCCGGTTACTGGAAGCCGGTCACTGGAGGCCGGTTACTAGAACAGGAACTTGTACATCTGCCAGCCGCCGCCCACCTGCACCCGGCCCCCGAAGTTGCCCTTGCCGTCGCCCGGGTACGCCCACAGCACGCCGTCCGTGCCGCGCGCCAGCAGGTCCGCCTTGCCGTCACCGTTCAGGTCGCCCGCGCCGACCAGCGCGTTGTAGACCTGCCAGCCGCCGCCGATCTTCACGCGGGTGGCCAGGGTGCCGCTGCCCGTGCTCGGGTAGAGCCAGAGGACGCCCGCCGCGTCGCGCGCCAGCAGGTCCGCCTTGCCGTCGCCGTTCACGTCACCCGCGCCCGACGCCAACAGGTAGTTCTGGAAGCCGGTGCCGATCTTCACGCGGGACTTGAAGTTGCCCGCGCCGTTCGCCTCGTACAGGTACAGCTCGCCGCTCGACGCCTCCCGCGCCAGCAGGTCCGCGCGGCCGTCGCCCGTCAGGTCGCCCGGGGACGTGAGCACGTCGAAGATGTTCCAGCCCGAACCGATCTTCGCGTACGGGGTGGAGGGGGTCAGCGCCTTGCCCGCGGGCTTGTACGCGCGGAGCTCGCCGCTCGTCAGGCGGACCAGGACGTCGTTCTTGCCGTCGCCGTCCACGTCGTCGAACGGGGCCGCCGCCGACACCTCGTTCGCGCCCGTCCAGCCGCTGCCCGACACCTTCGCGTCGACCTTGCCGCCGCCGCCCGCGCGGAAGTCCGCGACTCCGGCGGGGGTGACGGCGAGCAGGTCGCCCAGGCCGTCGGCGCCGACGTAGTCGCGCGGGGCCGCGGCCGTGCCCTTCACCTCGAACGGGGTGGTGAACGTCTGGTCCGGGCCGCCGTCGGCGGGGACCGCCGTCACGTTCCAGGCGTACTTGCCGGCCGGGAGGTTCTGGCCGGAGGAGTTCTTGCCGTCCCAGTTCAGCCGCACCTGGCCGCGCGTCTCCTGGCCGAAGCCTGAGAGGACCGTGTTGCGGGTCGCCAGGTCCACCAGGTCCACTTCCCACGAGACCAGCGGCTTCGAGGCCCACCAACGGACCGTCCGCGCCGCCGACTTGGCGTCGACCGTCGCCGGGAAGTCCTCGTCCAGCGCGCGGACGGGAGCACTCCGGACCCCGGACGGCGCCACGTGCGTGTCACCGGCCGCGTCCACGTACGCCACCGCGCCGCCGAAGCGGTCGACCGTCCAGCCCTGGCCGGGCTTGGCCACGGCCGGCTTGCCGACCTTGTGCGTGCCCGTGGTGCCGCGCAGGTCCGTGACGCTCAGCTCGCCGTCCTTCTGCCAGGCGACATAGCCGTCGCCGAGCAGGGCGCCCTGGTGGGCGGGCAGTTCGATGTTCTTGTCCGCCGCCGTGTCGTACACCCCGGACTTGTCCCGGTCGCACTCCCAGTAGACGTCGCCGCCCTGCGCCTGGAGGGAGGTCATCAGGCAGGGGACGGAGATGCGCTTGCCGGTGGCCTTGCCCGTACGGACGTCGACGGCCTGGGCCGCGCCCGGGTCGTTGCCGATCCACAGGGTGCTGCCGGAGAGGGCGAAGTCGGGTGCGGCGATGCCGGTGTAGACGACCGCGCCCGTGTCGAGGTCGGTGACCTGGACCCGCTCGTCCCCGCGCCGGGTGGCGAGGTAGCGGCCCGAGAGGCGCAGCACGTCCGCCTTCACACCGAGGGTGCGCGCGGGCAGCTTGGCGCCCTCGTCGAGGACCTTCACCGTGCCGTCGGCGAGCCGCTGGACGAGGCGTCCGTCGCCGGTGGCCTGGATCTCCGGGGTCTCAACGGCCCCGTCCGTACCCCGGTCGACGCGCGGGCCGGCCGTCAGCGGGCCCGTGACCGACAGGTCGATGCCGCGCAGCCGCGGGTACACGCCGTCCGCGCCCGGTATCCGGTCCACCGTGTTGAGGCGGCCCTGCGCCAGGGCGAGCGCCGTCGGCACCGACGGGAGGGCGGGCGACTCGCGGACCTTGGTGACGTCCAGCGCGGAGCCCACCGCGTACACGCCCTGGTGGCCGTCGACCACCGCGCCGATCAGCATCGTCCCGTCGGCCTTGAAGCGGGCCATCGCGGTCGCCTTCTCCAGGACGACCCGCTCGGGGCCGCCCTTGAGCGGCACGGCGACCACGCGGTAGTCGAGCTGGGAGTACCGCTCCTGGCCGCCGGTCGCGACCCGGCGCGCCACCAGGACGTTGTCGCCGACCGCGCCGAGCAGCTGCGAGGTGTCGTACCCGCCGATGGTGAGCTGGTCCGTGGACGCCCAGAAGTCGGAGGTCTTCCAGACCGTGGCCTTGCCGTCCTTGGTCCACTGGACCGCGCGGTCGCCGCCGACCTCGATCTTGCCGTTGTCGTACTGCTCGGCCTGGAGGTGCGTGGTGCGGACGATCCCGTCGCGGCCCAGCCAGCCGATCATGGTCATGCCGGAGAGGTCCATCTGGACGAAGGTGCCGTCCTTGTTCCCCGTGTAGAGCGAGTGGACCTGGCCTGCTCCGCTGACCGGCGTCTCCTTGACCTTGCCGTCCTCCCAGGACAGCAGGCTCATGCCGAGCGGGCCGTCGGTGACCACGACATCGCCGAAGGTCCCGGCGAACAGCTGGCCCTTGGGCAGCGGCAGGGTCCGCTCCGAGCCGTCCTTCATGTTCCGCTGGACGACGGAGGTGTCGTCCTTGCCGGTGAGGACGAGGGTGTCCGTGCCGGTGCCCCATGCGGTGGTCCTGCCCTGCGGCATGACCACCGGCGCGGTGGAGCCGTCCGCGTACGAGGTCCAGTTGAACCCGGCCTGGGTCCAGCCGGACAGATAGCCGGTCTCGCCCGCGCCGTTGATCACGGTGGCGTTGTCGTCGGGCGTGCGCTCGGCGGGAACGGTGAGTTCCGCCGGTGCGTCCGCGGCGAAGGCCGGGGCCGTGGCGAGCGGAGCGATGGCGGCCGCGATGCCGAGCGCAGTGACTGCGGCGATCGCGTTCCGTACGAGTGTGTGACGTCTCAAGTTGATGCTCCCGAAGCCGTTCAGGCATGGGAGGGCGCACGGCGCGCGATGTGTGGCGCGACAGCGTTGCGCAGAAAAGCCCCCCGGCTCTCTGAAACCCCCCATACGAGTGGTTTGACCTTAACAGCAGCCACATGGCTGTGACTTCGGATTACCCGGGGAAACGGAAGGGCCCGTACCGCACCCGGTGGGTGCCGTACGGGCCCAACACTCGCTAAGGAGACTCAGCGTCAGCCGTTGCGCTTCCAGCGCGGCTTGTCGTCACGGCGCCCGAAGGAGCCGGTGTTCGTGCCGGTGCCGCCACCGCGGTGGTCGTCACGGCGGCCGTAGGGACGGTCGCCGGTGCCGCCGCCGGAGCGGAAGCCGCCCGCGGGACGGTCGTTGCGGTCACGGTTGAACGGACGGTCGCCGCCACCGGAGCGGAAGCCGCCGGAGGGACGGTCGCCACGGTCGTCGCGGCGGAAGCCGCCACCGCGGTTGTCGTCACGACGCTCGAACCCACGGTCGTTGCGGTCGCGGTTGAAGCCACCCGACGGACGGTCGTCACGGCGGAAGCCGCCGGAGGGACGGTCGTTGCGGTCGCGGTTGAAGCCGCCACCGCGGTTGTCGTCACGACGCTCGAACCCACGGTCGTTACGGTCGCGGTTGAAGCCACCCGACGGACGGTCGTCGCGACGGAAGCCGCCACCGCGGTTGTCGTCCCGACGCTCGAATCCACGGTCGTTGCGGTCGCGGTTGAAGCCACCGGACGGACGGTCGTCGCGACGGAAGCCGCCACCACGGTTGTCGTCACGACGGTCGTCGCGGCGGAAGCCACCACGGTCGCCACGGTCCCCGCGGTCGTCACGACGGGCGTAGTTGCCACGGTCGTCACGGCGCTCGTACGCCGGGCGCTCCTGCGCGACCGGCTCGGCGGCCACGACGGCGGCCGCGACCTCGGCCTCGGCGGCCTCGGCCACCTCGGCGACAGCGGCCGCCACGCCCTCGGCGTCTTCGCCGCGCTCCCGCGCGGAGCGGGCGACCAGGCGGTCGGCCTCCTCGCGCAGCTCGGCGGCACGGCGCGTCAGGCGCTCCAGCTGCTTGGTGAGCTCGGCGACCTCGCGCTCGGCCTGCTTGGCGGCGTTGTTCGCGGAGTCGGCCTGGACCTCGGTCAGCGAACGGGCGCCGGTGATCTCGGCGACCTCCGGGTCGAACGCGCCGGCGCTCTGGATGATGTGGCGCGAGGCGTCGACGCCCGCGTCCTCCATCAGCCGGAAGATCTGGCGGCGCTGGTGCGGCAGCGACAGGGACACGACGACACCGGACTTGCCGGCCCGGGCGGTACGGCCCGAGCGGTGCAGGTAGTCCTTGTGGTCACCGGCCGGGTCCACGTTCAGGACCAGGTCGATGCCGTCGACGTGGATGCCTCGGGCGGCGACGTCGGTGGCGACGAGCGCGTTGACGTAGCCCTTCTTGAAGTCTTCCAGGACCCGGGTACGGGCGCCCTGGGTCATGCCGCCGTGCAGCGCGTCGGCCTTCACGCCCGAGTCGCAGAGCTGCTCGGCGATGCGGTCGGCGCCCAGCTGGGTGCGGACGAAGATGATCGTGCGGCCCTTGCGGGCGGCGATGGCGGCCGTGACCGGCGCCTTGTCCTTCGGCTTCACGACCAGGACGTGGTGGGTCATCGTCGAGACGTTGCCCTGCGCGCTGTCGACCTCGTGCGTGACGGGGTTCGTCAGGTAGCGCTTGACCAGCGTGCTGATCTCGTTCTCCATGGTGGCGGAGAAGAGCATGCGCTGGCCGCCGCCGGGGATCTGGTCGAGCAGCTCGGTGACCTCGGGCAGGAAGCCCAGGTCGGACATCTGGTCGGCCTCGTCGAGGACGGCGACCTGGACGTTGGCGAGCGAGCAGGCGCCGCGGTTGATGAGGTCTCGCAGACGGCCCGGGGTGGCGACGAGGACGTCGACGCCGCGCTCCAGGGCGTAGATCTGGTTGCTCATCGACGTACCGCCGCAGACGACCTTCATCTTCAGGCCGAGCACGTCGCCGTACGGCTGGAGGGCGTCCGCGACCTGCATCGCGAGCTCACGCGTCGGCGTGAGGATGATCGCGCGGGGCTTCTTCTTCTCGGTGTGGCCGCCGGCCAGCTGCGCCAGGGTCGGCAGACCGAAGGAGAGGGTCTTGCCGGAGCCGGTGCGGCCGCGGCCGAGGATGTCCTTGCCGGCCAGGGCGTCCGGGATGGTCGCGGCCTGGATCGGGAAGGGGGTGGTCACGCCGTTCTGGGCGAGCTTGCGCACGACGCCCTCGGGCAGACCGAGGTCCGCGAAGGTGACGGTCGGCTCGGCGGCCTCGTCGGCCTCGTCGGCCTGGATGACCTCGGTGATCTCGGTCTCTACGGTCTCGACGGCCTCGTCGACGACGGCGATCTCGGTGATCTCGTCGTTCTCGGGCATGACGGCGTGGTCAGAACTGGAAATGGACATGCGAAATGCGAAACCTTCCGGAGTCTCGGCACGCGCCCAAACTCCGTGAATCGCAATTCGACCGCCTCAATGCGGTCAGCCACGGCTAGGGAGAGTACGCGCCACACGGCGCTCTTCTGTGTCGGCGCCGGGCAATGGGATCAAACGATCTACCACCATACGCACTCCCCCCACAGGAGCGCAAACCGTTCCCCTGCGATCCACGTCACACCGGGTCGGGACGACCCCGCCTAAACCGGTCCGACCTGCGGCGATGCCGCCGGTTCTGTCCGGCTCGCGGGCCCCTCGCCGAGGTCGCGCAGGGCCGTGGTGCGGGTGTCGGCGGCCGGGGAGGCGGACGGCGAGTCGCTCGGCTTCGGGGTCACCGGCGGGTCCGGCGGCGGCTGGCTGGTCGGGGGCGCGGGCGGGGTCGGCGAGGCGGGCGGCTGGGAGGGCTGCTGCGGGGGCGCGGAGGGGCCGCCCGCGGTGCCGCCGCCGGGGGGCGGCGGGTTCTGCGGCCGGGGGCGCCCGCCGGGCGAGACCGGGCCCGCGCCGGGCGCCGACCCGCTCGCGCTCGGGGCCGCCGACGCGCCGGGGGACGCCTTCGCGCCGTGCTTGCCGGGCCGGCCCTTGCCGGTCCCGGCGGAGACCGCGGCCACCCCGTCCGACTCGGCCGCCGCCCCCTCGTGCCCGGCGGAGACCGACGGCTTGGGGGCCTTCCCGTCGTCGCTCACACTCATGCAGCCCGCCGACGCCGCGACGACCAGCGCGGTCACGGCCAAACGGACGGGGGCGGACAACTGGCGCACGAGCGGCCTCCGGGGCGCGGGCAGGGCAGGGTCGCCGTGCCCAACTCCCTTTTCCCCGCCGGGGACACGCCCGAGGCCCCGCCCGTACGAACGGGATTCCGACGGGTGGTCCCACGACGGCGAATCCGGTCCCACCCGATCAGGTCGGGGCGGACCCGGTCGCCTTACGCCAGAGTGCCCCCGGTCAGCCCGGCACCCAGGAACACCGCGCCGAGCCCGACGAGCACCGAGGCCGCCACGTTCGCCGCCGCGAGGAACCGCCAGCCGCGCTCGGCCAGTCGGAGCGTCTCGTACGAGAACGTCGAGTACGTGGTGAGCGCGCCGCACAGACCGGTGCCGAGCAGCGCGTACGCGTCCGAGGAGGCGGCGGCGCCGGTGAGCGCGCCCAGCAGCAGGCTCCCGGCCGCGTTGACGACGAACGTTCCCCAGGGGAACACCGAGTCGTGCCGGGCCTGCACCGCGCGGTCCGTCAGATACCGCAGCGGGGCGCCGACAGCCGCGCCCACGACCACCAGCAGCCAGGTCACCGCGTCCGCACCCCGTCCTGCGCCCCCGTCCGTGCGGCGAGCACCCGCCGGGTCGCGGTCGCCGCCACCGACACCGCGCCGAGCGCCCCGAGGAGCGTCCCGGCCGCGTAGGCCATCGCGAGCCCCGCCTGCTGGCGGGCGAGCAGCCGGGAGACCTCCACGGCGTACGTCGAGAAGGTGGTGAAGCCACCGAGCACGCCGACGCCGAGGAACGGCCGCACCAGATGGTGGGCGCGCCGCCCTCCTTCGCTGATCAGCGGCATCAGGACGCCGATGAGGGCGCAGCCCAGGACGTTGATCAGCAGCGTCGTCCACGGGAAGCCGCCGGCCGGTACCGGCCAGGCCCGCGCGAGCCCGTACCGGGCGCTCGCCCCCAGCGCCCCGCCCGCCGAGATCACCGCGAGCACCGGCCACTTCGCGCCCCCGGCCGTCTCGGCGCGCTGGTCGGGAACGTGGAGGTCGACGTCCGGGTCGATGGCCTCCGGGCGGCCGGGCGCGCTCACCCGTAGCCCAGGGCGTGCAGCCGCTCGTCGTCGATGCCGAAGTGGTGGGCGATCTCGTGGACGACGGTCACCTCGGTCTCGGCGACCACGTCCTCGCGCGACTCGCACATCCGCAGGGTGGGGCCCCGGTAGATGGTGATCCGGTCGGGGAGCACGCCCGCGTACCACTCGCCGCGGTCGGTGAGCGGAGTCCCCTCGTAGAGCCCGAGCAGCTCGGGGTCGTCGGCGGCGGGCTCGTCCTCGACGAACACGGCGACGTTGTCCATCAGCCGCGTCAGCTCCGGCGGGATGCGGTCCAGCGCCTCGGCGACCAGTTCCTCGAACTCCTCGCGCGTCATCTCCAGCACGCGGCCATTGTCACGCATGGGGCGCGGGCCCGCCCCGGCCCGCCCCGCGCACGAGCCCCCCACCGGCCGCCGACGGCCCCCGACCGGCCCCCGGGAAACCGTTTTGGCGATAGCTCCCCGCATCCCATATGCTTCTCACGTCCCCGACGCGCTGCGAAGCGCGCAGGTGGGCCCTTAGCCCTCATCGTCTAGTGGCCCAGGACGCCGCCCTTTCAAGGCGGTAGCACGGGTTCGAATCCCGTTGGGGGCACGCTTTACCGTGTGCGAGACTAGTGCTCGCACATTGCTTGGTCCTGTGGAGCAGTTTGGAGTGCTCGCCACCCTGTCAAGGTGGAGGCCGCGGGTTCAAATCCCGTCAGGACCGCTGAAGTTCCGCGAGGGACTTCGTGGCTGGGTAGCTCAGTTGGTACGAGCGATCGCCTGAAAAGCGATAGGTCGCCGGTTCGACCCCGGCCCCAGCCACAAACGGAAGGCCCCGTCCATCGGACGGGGCCTTCCTCGTTCTCACTCCCGGCCGCGCCGGGCGCGTACGCCCAGGACCAGCCCGGCCACCGCCACCACGGCCACCAGCAGCGCCCAGTCCGGGACGGCGTCGCCGACCGAGCGGGCCCACTTCTCCGCCGCGTACGAGTCGTCCACGTCGAGCAGCCCGGGCAGCCCCGTGGCCCCGTCGTACGCCAGGAACAGACCGCCCAGGGCGATGAAGAACAGGCCCGAGAGCAGCGAGGTGGTGTGCAGCTCGAAGCGGCCGAGCTGCACCGCCCGGCCGCGCAGCCAGCGGCGGCGGCCGAGCCCGAAGCGCTCCCACAGCAGCGCGAGCAGGAACAGCGGGGCCGCCATCCCCAGCGCGTACACCGCGAGGAGCAGGCCACCGTAGACCGGGCTGCCGCTGACCGCCGCCACCGTCAGGACGCTGCCCAGGATCGGCCCGGCGCAGAAGCCCGCCAGGCCGTAGACCGCGCCCAGCGCGTAGACCGAGGCGGCCGTGGTCGGGCGGATGCGGCCGGACAGCTCGGTGATGCGGCGGCTGGCGAAGCCCATGCCGAGGATCTGGGCGGCGCCGAGCGCGATGATCAGCCAGCCGCCGAAGAGGACCAGCTGGTCGCGGTGGCCGTAGAAGAGCCGTCCGGCGTACGAGCCCGCCGCGCCCAGCGGGACCAGGGTGGTGGCCAGGCCCGCGTAGAAGATTCCGGTACGGGCCAGCAGACGTGAGGTGGAGTCGATCGAGTACGCGAAGAAGGCCGGGAGCAGCAGCGCGCTGCACGGGCTGAGCAGCGCCAGCAGACCGCCCAGGAACGCGGCCAGATAGCCGATGTCCGGGCTCACTTTCCGGTCCCCTTCGGGCCGGCGGTCCGCGCGGCCTTGTACGCCGCCGCCTCGTCGATCGCCTGCGCGAAGGTGTCCAGCGGCTGGGCGCCCGCCAGCGGGCGGCCGTTGACCACGAACGACGGCGTGGAGGTCGCGCCCAGCGCGTACGCCTCGTCCTGGTCCTTCTTCACCGCCGCCTTCGCCGCGTCGCCGTCCGCGTCCCGGACGAAACGGTCCAGGTCGGTGACGCCCGCCTGCTGGGCGAGCTCGCGCAGCCGGTCCTTTCCGAAGCCCTTCTCCTTGGCGCCCTTGGCGTACGCCGCCGTGTGGAACTGCCAGAACCGGCCCTGCTGCCCGGCCGCCCAGGCGGCGCGCGCCGCCGCCTCCGACTCGGCGCCGAAGATCGGCATGTTGCGCCACTCGATGCGCAGGGTGCCCGCGTCGACGTACTTCTTCACCAGCGCGGGCTCGGTGTCCCGGGCGAACTTGCCGCAGTACGAGCACTTGAAGTCGGCGTACTCGATCATCACGACGGGCGCGTCCGCGCGGCCCTGGGCCAGCGGGTCCTTGCCGTCGCGCCGGGCCAGCTTCTCCAGCTCGGGGAAGGTCCCGGCGGGCGGCTCGACGGCGTCGGAGGAGGCGGCGGACTTGGTGCCGGAACCGGGCGAGGTCGCCTGGTAGGAGGCGACGCCGAGCACGACCGCGGCCGCGACCACCGCGGCACCGATCACGAACGGCTTCTTGGACTTCTTGGGCGTCTTGAACTTGTTGGACTTGTTGGACTTGGACGCAGGGGTGCCCTGGGACTTGGACATACGGGTCTCCGTGTACGTACCGCGACAGCGTCGGCTGCGGCTGCGGCTGCGGCGGGAAAAGGGGAGGGGAAAGGGACGGCCGGTCGGGGGACCGGCCGCCTAGACCCTCAGTACGGAGAGCTCGACGGGTGTGGGCGCGGCGAGGGTGGGCCCGCGCACCGGCGGGGTGCGGTGCTCGGCGGCCTGCGCGGCGAGCGCGGCCGGGGCGATCCGCTCCCCCACGGCCGGGGCCTGGTCGTACGCGGTACGGGCCCGCACCGGCGCGGCCGGGTCGCCGCCCTTGTCCTGCTTGCCGCCCTGCTTGCAGCCGGGCGGGCTGTCGGAGAGCACGGAGACGGCCGTCTGCGTGGGCGGGCCGGACGCCGCCGCCGGGGACGGCCCGCACAGCAGCACCGTCACCACCCCGAGCACCATCAGCAGCACGGCCGCGAGGCGGCGGTGCGGGGCGTGGGTGCGGGGCATGCCCGAAATGGTACGGGCGCGGCGGGCCCCCGCCGAAATGCGTTCGCCACTGCCGCGCGACGGGTGAGATCCTGAATCAGGTATGTCTACTTCCTTTGCCGATCTCCAGACCCTGCTGGCCGAGATCTCGCTGCGTGACGCCCATCGGCTCGGCCGCCGTCTCGAAGGCGCCCGCCGCATCAAGAAGCCCGAGGCCCGGCAGGCCGTGCTCGACGAGATCGCCGCCGAGGCCGCGAAGTCCGCCGAGCGCGTCGCCCGGCGGGCCTCCCGCATGCCCGAGGTCACGTACCCCGAGCAGCTCCCGGTCAGCCAGAAGAAGGACACGATCCTGGAGGCGATACGGGACCACCAGGTCGTGATCGTCGCGGGTGAGACCGGCTCCGGCAAGACCACCCAGATCCCCAAGATCTGTATGGAGCTGGGCCGGGGCGTGCGCGGCATGATCGGGCACACCCAGCCCCGCCGGATCGCGGCGCGTACGGTCGCGGACCGGATCGCGGACGAGCTGAAGACCCCGCTCGGCGAGGCGGTCGGCTGGAAGGTCCGGTTCACCGACCAGGTCGACCAGGACGCGACCTTCGTCAAGCTGATGACGGACGGCATCCTGCTCGCGGAGATCCAGACGGACCGCGAGCTGCGCGCGTACGACACGATCATCATCGACGAGGCCCACGAGCGGTCCCTCAACATCGACTTCCTGCTGGGCTATCTGGCCCAGCTGCTGCCCAAGCGCCCGGACCTGAAGGTCGTCATCACCTCGGCGACCATCGACCCCGAGCGCTTCTCGCGCCACTTCGGGGACGCGCCGATCGTCGAGGTCAGCGGGCGTACGTACCCGGTCGAGGTGCGGTATCGCCCGCTCCTCGAAGAGGACTCCGAGGATGCCGACCGCGACCAGATCACCGCGATCTGCGACGCCGTCGACGAGCTCCAGTCCGAGGGCCCCGGCGACATCCTGGTCTTCCTCTCCGGCGAGCGCGAGATCCGCGACACGGCGGACGCGCTCAACAAGAAGAACCTCCGGTCCACCGAGGTGCTGCCGCTGTACGCGCGCCTCAGCCACGCCGAGCAGCACCGCGTCTTCCAGCAGCACTCCGGCCGCAGGATCGTTCTCGCGACCAACGTCGCCGAGACCTCCCTGACCGTCCCGGGCATCAAGTACGTGATCGACCCGGGCACCGCCCGTATCTCCCGCTACAGCCACCGCACCAAGGTGCAGCGCCTGCCCATCGAGGCGGTCTCGCAGGCCAGCGCCAACCAGCGCAAGGGCCGCTGCGGCCGTACCAGCGACGGCATCTGCATCCGGCTGTACTCGGAGGACGACTTCCTCTCCCGGCCGGAGTTCACCGACGCGGAGATCCTCCGTACCAACCTGGCCTCCGTCATCCTCCAGATGACCGCCGCCGGGCTCGGCGACATCGAGAAGTTCCCCTTCATCGACCCGCCGGACCACCGCAACATCCGCGACGGCGTCCAGCTCCTCCAGGAGCTGCACGCGCTGGACCCGGCCGAGAAGGACCCCCGCAAGCGGCTGACCCCGATGGGCCGCAAGCTCGCGCAGCTGCCGGTCGACCCGCGGCTCGCCCGGATGGTCCTGGAGGCCGACAAGAACGGCTGTGTCCGCGAGGTCATGGTCATCGCGGCCGCGCTCTCCATCCAGGACCCGCGCGAGCGCCCGTCCGACAAGCAGACCCAGGCCGACCAGCAGCACGCCCGCTTCAAGGACGAGACCAGCGACTTCCTCGCCTTCCTCAACCTGTGGCGGTACGTGCGCGAGCAGCAGAAGGAGCGCGGCTCCTCCAGCTTCCGCCGGATGTGCAAGCAGGAGTACCTGAACTTCCTGCGGATCCGGGAGTGGCAGGACATCTACTCCCAGCTGCGCACGGTCGCCAAGACGATGGGCATCCACCTCAACGAGGAGGACGCCCCCGAGCAGTCGGTGCACACCTCGCTGCTGGCCGGTCTGCTCTCGCACATCGGGCTCAAGGACACCGACAAGAACGAGTACCTGGGCGCCCGCAGCGCCAAGTTCGCGATCTTCCCGGGCTCCGCGCTCTTCAAGAAGCAGCCCAAGGTCGTCATGTCGGCTGAGCTCGTGGAGACCTCCCGCCTGTGGGCGCGGGTCAACGCGAAGGTCGAACCCGAGTGGATCGAGCCGCTCGCCCAGCACCTGGTCAAGCGCACCTACAGCGAGCCGCACTGGGAGAAGGACCAGGCCGCGGTGATGGCGTACGAGAGGGTCACGCTGTACGGCGTGCCGATCGTCGCCAACCGCAAGGTGAACTACGGCCGCATCGACCCGGAGGCCTCGCGCGAGCTGTTCATCCGCAACGCGCTGGTCGAGGGCGACTGGCGCACCCACCACAAGTTCTTCGCCGACAACCGCAAGCTCCTGACCGAGGTCGAGGAGCTGGAGCACCGGGCCCGGCGCCGGGACATCCTGGTCGACGACGAGACGCTCTTCGACTTCTACGACCAGCGGGTGCCCGAACACGTCGTCTCCGGCGCCCACTTCGACTCCTGGTGGAAGCACAAGCGCCATGACGAACCGGAGTTCCTGGACTTCGAGCGGGAGATGCTCATCCGGGAGTCGGCGCTCGCCGTCACCAAGGACGACTATCCGGACAACTGGCGCCAGGGCCGGCTGAAGTTCAAGGTCACCTACCAGTTCGAGCCGGGCGCGGACGCGGACGGCGTGACCGTCCACATCCCGCTCCAGGTCCTCAACCAGGTCACCGACGAGGGCTTCGACTGGCAGATCCCGGGCCTGCGCGAGGAGGTGGTGACGGAGCTCATCCGCTCCCTGCCCAAGCCGATCCGCCGCCACTACGTGCCCGCGCCGAACTTCGCGACGAAGTTCCTGGAGCGTGCGGTGCCGTTGCAGGAGCCGCTGCCGGTGACGCTGGCGCGCGAGCTCCAGCGGATGGTCGGGGTGCCGGTCACGGCCGACGACTTCGACCTGACGCGCGTCCCGGACCACCTGAAGATCACGTACCGGATCGTCGACGAGCGGCGCCGCAAGCTGGCCGAGGACAAGGACCTGGAGGCGCTCAAGCTCCAGCTGCGCCCCAAGGCCCGCCAGGCGCTCTCCAAGGCCGCCGCGGCGGCCGCGCCCTCGGGCGGGGTCTCCATCGAGCGCACGGGCCTCACGGACTGGACGATCGGCACCCTGACGAAGGTCTTCGAGACCAAGCGCGCGGGCCAGCCGGTGAAGGCGTACCCGGCGCTGGTCGACTCCGGCGAGACCGTCTCCGTACGGCTCTTCGACACCGAGGCCGAGCAGCAGCAGGCGATGTGGCGCGGCACCCGGAAGCTGATCCTGCTGAACATCCCGGTGAACCCGGCGAAGTTCGCCTCGGACAAGCTGACCAACCAGCAGAAGCTCGCCCTCTCCCGCAATCCGCACGGCTCCGTCCAGGCGCTCTTCGAGGACTGCGCGACGGCCGCCGCGGACAAGCTGATCGCGGACCACGGGGGCCCGGCGTGGGACGAGGAGTCGTTCCGCAAGCTGTACGACAAGGTCCGCGCCGACCTCGTGGACGCGACCGTACGGACAGTGGGGCAGGTCCAGCAGATCCTGGCCGCCTGGCAGGCCTGTGAGCGCCGTCTGAAGGCCACGAACAGCCTGGTCCTGATCAACAACCTCCAGGACGTACGGGAGCAGCTGGCGGCCCTGATGCCGGCCGGTTTCGTGACCGCGACGGGGCTGCGCCGGCTGCCGGACCTGATGCGCTATCTGGTGGCGGTGGACCGGCGCCTTCAGCAGATGCCGACGTCCGTGCAGCGCGACACCACGCGCATGGAGAAGGTCCACGAGATGCAGGACGAGTACGCGTGGCTCCTGGAGCAGATGCCGCAGGGGCGGCCGGTGCCCCGGGAGGTCCTGGACATCCGCTGGATGATCGAGGAGCTGCGGGTGAGCTACTTCGCGCACGCGCTGGGCACCGCGTTCCCCGTCTCGGACAAGCGGATCGTGAAGGCGATCGACGCGGCGGTCGCCGCGCAGAAGTCCTGACGGACCCGTGACGGACCCATCGCCCTGAGTGAGTTCGACCTGACCAGCTGACCTGCTGTACAGTCTCTCTCGCAGCCAAGGAGCAAGCACAGGCTGCGAAACCTGGTCCTGTGGAGCAGTTTGGAGTGCTCGCCACCCTGTCAAGGTGGAGGCCGCGGGTTCAAATCCCGTCAGGACCGCAGTGAAGTCGGAGCCCGCATCCTTCCCGGATGCGGGCTCTGGTGCTGTTCGGGGCCGCCCGAGGCCGCGCCCCGCGGCGGAGCCGCGAAACAGACACAGCAAATCCCGTCAGGACCGCAGTAGCAAGTGGGCCCCGATTCTTCGGAATCGGGGCCCACTTGGCTTTTCCGGCCGTCTTGACGAGGTCAACTGCCACCGGTACCCAGGGAGGAGGCAGCGGGCCCCACCCGGGAGGTGGCGCATGAAGGCGTCGTCCGTGAGGCACGAGACTCGGGCGCTGCTGCGCGCCCATCTGTCGGCCGCCAGCGGCTACCGGCACGTCACCCGGCACTGCCCCGTCTGTTCGCGCCTCCTGCGGCTCGCCATGGACCCCTCCGAGCCGGACGCGCTCCTCGCACTCCCCGAGCCCCTGCCGGAGGCCGTGCCCCCCGACGCGGCACCCGAGGCCCGCCCCGAGGACGAAAGTCCCGCCGAGCGGTGACCAATGGCGGGTTGGCCGCGCCCCGGGCAGTGGCAGGCTCTGATCAGAGGACGGTCCCGGCGGTGTGACGGGAGTCACCGAACAAGTTTTGGGGACAGGGGAACTTACGCCGCGCCTACAACCTCCCAATTTAATATGTGCAATTGCACCACCCCTCCAGACCTCCGCGGCAGACTCCGCGAAGCACCCCCAGACGGTCCGGACCGCCCCGGATCGGGGCATAAAAAAGACCGCGCTGGACCCGGCGGAGTCCAGCGCGGCCGATGACGACGAGCCCGTTGGGGCAGGCCTGGCGCCAGTGGAGCTATGGGGTGGGCGACCGGGGTGGGGGCCCCGGAATGCCCGTTATCGGGGTGTTGTTCAGGCCTCGCTACGCTGCTGCGGAATACCCGCCAGCAGCGCACGGACCTCTGCTTCGCGGTACCGGCGGTGTCCACCCAGCGTGCGGATGGACGTGAGCTTGCCCGCCTTCGCCCAGCGGGTGACCGTCTTCGGGTCCACGCGGAACATCGTGGCAACCTCAGCCGGGGTCAGCAGCGGCTCGGCATCAGGGGTGCGAGCGGTCATGAGCGGCCTCCTCGGGAGAACCGAACCTTCTCGGTTCTTTCCTCTAAATTCTGCACCTTGACCCGCGTTGCCCGAAATGGCGGACGCGAGCCGAGTCGGTTATAGGACGAACGGCTTGTCCTCGGCACTACAACTACACCATCTGTCCAGCCACGTCGGCCAAACCGATGGAATTGCCCTCCCAGGTGTTCATCAGCGACGGAAGCCGATGGACCATGCCATAGCGGACAGTCACGCCACAGTGACGATCAGTCACAGAGCGATCAGGAGTCATCAGACCCCCCATAGCAGGCAATACCAAGCAATCCGCCCTTAGTTGGACGGAAGGAGCCCTCCCCGGACTCCTTGTCCTATTTTGGCACGAGGGTGGGGGATCGACGCAAGGGCCCAGTAAGTGCGGTCCGTCACGCTTGGGGCAAAGGCCCGGATCAGGACCTACGTCCCGACCGTACGGCCGAAAAGGTCACTCAGCCGTACGAAGAGGCTCACCCGAACGAGTCAGCGCGCGGCGCCCGCCGACGCCCCCTCAGTCCGACGGTCCCTCAGTTCGCGAGCCGGCGCTCCCTGACGGCCCGCCAGCGCTCCGTGAAGCGCTCGTACGCCCTGGCCGCCCCCGCGCCGTCCCCGGCCCGCAGCGCGGCGATCCCCTCGGCGACGTCGGCCGCCGAGCGGTCCTCCTCCAGGCTCGCCTGCGAGAGCGCGTGCACCAGGCCCCCGTAGTCGAGCTCCACCAGCGAGCGCGGATGGAACTCCTCCAGCCAGCGCCCCACCTCGACCAGCCCCTCGGTCAGGGGCCCCTCGTCGATGTGGTCGCGCAGCGTCCGCAGCGCCCGCGCGAGGCGGCGCCGGGCCTGGACCATCGGGGTGCGGTAGCGCAACAAGGGTGCCGCGCCATCCTCCGCCCGGACATACTCCCGTTCTTCGTCCGAAAAGACTGTGAACCAGGTCACAGGGACGTGCCAGACCGCCGTCAGGATCCACGGCCGGGCGTCCGGGTTCCGCTCCCGCCACCGCTCGTAGTCCGCCGCGGCCTGCCGGCGCACCACCGGCGGCAGCAGCGCGTCAAGGACCGGCTCGGGGAACTGGCCCGCCAGCTCCTCCAGTGCCTGCCAGCCGCGCAGCCGGGTCCGCCACGGGCAGACGCACACCACCCCGTCGAGCCGCGCCACGAACGCGTCCGCGCTCTCGTGGACCGGCACCGCGACCGGCGGCGTCGGCACCAGATCGGCCAGCGCGCGCCGGAGTTCGTCCTGGGCACCCGGGGTGCGGCCGCGCTCCGCGTAGCGGGCCCAATGGCCGCGCTCCGGTTCGGGGAAGGCCGCCAGCGGCTCGTACACCCGGAGATAGGACGCGTACGGGACGATCACCGAGGACACCACCGCCATGCGTCGAATCGTCCCACGCGCACGCGGGCCCGGAGGGTGATCCTGGGCACTGCGCCTGATCTACGGACGCGTAGGACTTACTCTGCTCCCAGCGCGGCCCCGGGCGGGCCGCGACGCGGCCCGCCCCACCCACAAGCGGGCCGTCAAACGCCGCTTCGTACTTGGGAGTCACCACCGTGACCGATGTGACCGGCGACGCTGTCAGCTCAGCAGACGTTCTGCACACCCTGTTCCGTTCGGACCAGGGCGGCCATGAACAGGTCGTGCTGTGCCAGGACCGCGCCTCGGGCCTCAAAGCCGTCATCGCCATCCACTCCACCGCCCTGGGCCCGGCCCTCGGCGGAACGCGCTTCTACCCCTACGCGAGCGAGGCCGAGGCCGTCGCCGACGCGCTCAACCTCTCCCGCGGCATGTCGTACAAGAACGCCATGGCCGGGCTCGACCACGGCGGCGGCAAGGCCGTGATCATCGGTGACCCGGAGACGGTCAAGAGCGAGGAACTCCTGCTCGCCTACGGGCGGATGGTGGCCTCGCTCGGCGGCCGTTACGTGACGGCGTGCGACGTCGGCACCTATGTGGCGGACATGGACGTCGTGGCGCGCGAGTGCCGGTGGACCACGGGCCGCTCCCCCGAGAACGGCGGCGCGGGCGACTCCTCCGTGCTCACCGCCTTCGGCGTCTTCCAGGGCATGCGGGCCAGCGCCCAGCACCTGTGGGGCGACCCGACGCTGCGCGGCCGCAAGGTCGGCGTCGCGGGCGTCGGCAAGGTGGGCCACTACCTGGTGGAGCACCTGGTGGCGGACGGCGCCGAGGTCGTGATCACCGACGTGCGCGAGGACTCGGTACGCCGGATCCTCGACAAGCACCCGGGCAGCGTCACCGCGGTCGCCGACACGGACGCGCTGATCCGTGTGGAGGGCCTGGACATCTACGCCCCCTGCGCGCTCGGCGGCGCCCTGAACGACGAGACCGTCCCGGTGCTCACCGCCAAGATCGTGTGCGGCGCGGCCAACAACCAGCTGGCGCACCCGGGCGTCGAGAAGGACCTCGCGGACCGCGCGATCCTCTACGCGCCCGACTACGTGGTCAACGCCGGTGGCGTGATCCAGGTGGCCGACGAGCTCCACGGCTTCGACTTCGACCGCTGCAAGACGAAGGCCGCGAAGATCTTCGACACCACGCTGGCCATATTCGCACGTGCGAAGGAAGACGGTATTCCGCCGGCCGCCGCGGCCGACCGGATCGCCGAGCAGCGCATGGCCGAGGCACGCCGGCGCTAGCCGCCTGCGGCAGCCGATCCGCCGACCGGCGAGAGAAGACTCACGCCGGTCGGCGGGTCGGACGCCAAGAAGAGGTTAAAATCGCGGTTGACCAGCGAGGAAGGGGCTCCTTGCGGGTTCTGCGAAGTGGCACGTCATGCGGGCGGCGTACCGTATGGCCGCGGAAGCAGGTACCGTTGAAGCCCTACGGACACGGTCTCTCCACGGAGAGCCCGTTCCGACTCATGAACGCGTGTCAAGACTCTGGGGTCATTGAGCCCCGTCACCGAGGGGGTCGAGCCATGGGGCGCGGCCGGGCAAAGGCCAAGCAGACCAAGGTCGCCCGCCAGCTGAAGTACAGCAGCGGCGGGACTGACCTGTCGCGTCTGGCCAACGAGCTGGGCGCATCGACTTCGCAGCCGATCTCGAATCAGCCGCCGAATGGCGAGCCGTTCGAGGACGACGACGAGGAAGACGACCCGTACGCCCGCTATGCGGAGCTGTACAACAGCGACGACGACGAGGACGAAGAGTCCGGTCCGTCGGCGCAGCGTCGCGGCGCTTGACGCGCGCACGTCTTCATAAGCCTTCGGGTATCGCAGCAAGCGTTTCCGCTGCTCACAGCACCACCGACCCGGTCCGGGGCCTCAGCCTCGGACCGGGTTCTGTGCTGTCCGCGGGGACCTACTTCGCGTAGTCACCCGTGAGCTCGGCGCCGGTCGCGCGGTCGCCGCGCTCGGTGATCCGGCCCGCGACCCAGGCGTCCACGCCCCGGTCCGCCAGCGTCGTCAGCGCCACGTCCACCGAGCCCTCGGGGACGATCGCGATCATGCCGACGCCCATGTTCAGCGTCTTCTCCAGCTCCAGCCGCTCGACCTGACCGGCCGTGCCCACCAGGTCGAAGACCGCGCCCGGCGCCCAGGTCGAGCGGTCGACCGTGGCGTGCAGGTGGTCCGGGATGACCCGGGCCAGGTTGTTGGCGAGGCCGCCGCCGGTGACATGGCTGAAACCGTGCACCTCGGTGGTACGGGTCAGGGCCAGGCAGTCCAGCGAGTAGATCTTGGTCGGCTCCAGGAGCTCCTCGCCCAGGGTCCGCCCGAACTCCTCGACCTGCTGCTCCAGCTTCATCTTCGCCCGGTCGAAGAGCACGTGCCGGACGAGTGAGTACCCGTTCGAGTGAAGTCCGGACGACGCCATGGCGATGACGACATCACCCGTGCGGATGCGATCCGCGCCGAGCAGCCGGTCGTACTCGACCACGCCCGTGCCAGCGCCGGCCACGTCGAAGTCGTCCGGGCCGAGCAGGCCCGGGTGCTCGGCGGTCTCGCCGCCGACCAGGGCGCAGCCCGCGAGGACACAGCCCTCGGCGATGCCCTTCACGATGGCGGCGACCCGCTCGGGGTGCACCTTGCCGACGCAGATGTAGTCGGTCATGAACAGCGGCTCGGCGCCGCACACCACGAGGTCGTCGACGACCATGCCGACGAGGTCGTGGCCGATCGTGTCGTACACGCCGAGGCGGCGGGCGAGGTCGACCTTCGTGCCGACGCCGTCGGTCGCGGAGGCGAGCAGCGGGCGCTCGTAGCGCTTGAGGGCGGAGGCGTCGAAGAGACCGGCGAAACCGCCGAGGCCGCCCAGCACCTCGGGGCGCTTGGTCTTCTTCACCCACTCCTTCATCAGCTCGACGGCGCGGTCGCCCGCCTCGATGTCGACGCCCGCGGCTGCGTAGCTGGCACCAGTGGTCTCAGACATGACAGTGAGAACTTTCGTGTCGTACTGCAGGGTTCGTGCGGGCGCCTACGGGCGGCGCAGCGCGTCGGCCGCGGCCGTGGCGGCGGGGCCGGCCGCGAGCTCGGTCTCCAGAAGCTGCTTGCCGAGCAGCTCGGGGTCCGGGAGCTCCATCGGGTAGACCCCGTCGAAGCAGGCGCGGCAGAGGTTGTCCTTGGGGATGGTGGTCGACTCGATCATCGCGTCCGTCGAGATGTACGAGAGCGAGTCGGCGCCGAGCGACGTGCCGATCTCCTCGATCGTCATGCCGTTGGCGATCAGCTCGGCGCGGGTCGCGAAGTCGATGCCGAAGAAGCACGGCCACTTGACCGGCGGGGACGAGATCCGGATGTGGACCTCGGCGGCCCCGGCCTCGCGGAGCATCTTCACCAGCGCGCGCTGGGTGTTGCCGCGGACGATCGAGTCGTCCACGACCACCAGGCGCTTGCCCCGGATGACTTCCTTCAGCGGGTTCAGCTTCAGGCGGATGCCGAGCTGGCGGATGGTCTGCGACGGCTGGATGAAGGTCCGGCCGACGTAGGCGTTCTTGACCAGGCCCGAGCCGTACGGAATGCCGCTGGCCTCCGCGTAGCCGATGGCGGCGGGGGTGCCGGACTCCGGAGTCGCTATCACCAGGTCGGCCTCGACGGGCGCTTCCTTGGCGAGTTTCCGTCCCATCTCGACGCGCGAGAGGTAGACGTTGCGACCGGCGATGTCGGTGTCGGGGCGGGCGAGATACACGTACTCGAAGACACAGCCCTTGGGCTTCGCTTCCGCAAATCTCGACGTTCGCAGACCGTTCTCGTCGATGGCGACGAGCTCGCCCGGCTCGATCTCGCGGACGAAGCTGGCGCCGCAGATGTCGAGGGCGGCGGTCTCGGACGCGACCACCCAGCCGCGCTCCAGGCGGCCGATGACCAGCGGGCGGATGCCCTGCGGGTCACGGGCGCAGTAGAGCGTCTGCTCGTCCATGAAGACCAGCGAGAACGCGCCCTGCACCTGGGGAAGGACCTTGGCGGCCGCCTCCTCCACGGTGAGCGGCTTGCCGTCGTCGTCGGTCTGCCCCGCGAGCAGGGCGGTGACGAGGTCGGTGTCGTTGGTGGCGGCGACCTGGGTCGCGCGACCGTTCTCCTTCGGCAGCTCGGCGACCATCTCCGCGAGCTGCGCGGTGTTCACCAGGTTGCCGTTGTGGCCGAGCGCGATCGAGCCGTGGGCGGTCGCCCGGAACGTCGGCTGCGCGTTCTCCCACACGGAGGCACCCGTGGTCGAGTAGCGGGCGTGACCGACCGCGATATGACCTTGGAGGGAACCGAGAGAGGTCTCGTCGAAGACCTGGGAGACAAGCCCCATGTCCTTGAAGACGAGGATCTGGGAGCCGTTGCTTACCGCGATTCCCGCGGATTCCTGGCCCCGATGCTGGAGGGCGTAAAGCCCGAAGTAAGTGAGCTTGGCGACCTCTTCACCCGGAGCCCAGACGCCGAAGACGCCGCAAGCGTCCTGGGGGCCTTTCTCGCCGGGGAGCAGATCATGATTGAGTCGACCGTCACCACGTGGCACGCCACCGAGTGTAGGCGAGATCGACCACTGGTCCGAATTGGGGATACGGACGAGGCGGGGGTGGTGGGCGGTTTGTGGCATCTGCCGGACGGGGTGGAGCAGGGCTTTTCCCGCCAGGGCGGGAAATGGCCGGGGAAGGGCCCGGCCGGGAAATGTGACGGAGGTCGCGCGGGCCCCGCCGGGAACCCGGCCGGAAGTCACTTGACGTAGCCATATGACCACCTCGGCCGGGCGCATTCCGGAGAGCGTGCGTGCCGGGCGGCCGGGGCGCCGGCAGGGGTTCGAAGACAGGCTCCGAGAGCTCTCTCAGCGGGAAAGCACCGGCAGGAGTGCGGAGAGGTCCGCCCGCTCCCCGCTCGCCGAAACCCGCCCCCCGTCCCGCTCGTCCGCCCACGCCCGGCGCCCGGCGGCGAGCCGGAGCCAGGTGAGCGGATCGGTCTCCACGACGTTCGGGGGCGTGCCGCGGGTGTGCTTGGGGCCCTCGACGCACTGGACCACCGCGTACGGCGGGATCCGGACCTCGACCGAGCCGCCCGGCGCCTTCACCGCGAGCGCGTCGGCGAGCAGCCGGGTGCAGGCGGCGAGCGCCTGGCGGTCGTACGGGATGTCCAGGCCGGGGACGGCGTCGTTCAGGTCGTCGGTGTGGACGCAGAGCTCGACCGTGCGCGTGACCAGGTAGTCGGCGAGGGTCATGGTGCCGAGGACGGTCCTGACGAGCCGGGTGTCCTCGGCGTCCGGGAGCAGCCGCTCGGTGCGGGCGGCCACGTCCGCGTAGAGCGCGGCGAGGTCGGGCCGGGTGTCCGGGGCGGCCGCGGCGGTGGCGGTGGCGGTGGCGGTGGCGGTGGCGAACGGCCAGTCCGGCAGGGTCACTTCCGGGCGGCCGGGGGCGGGCGCCGGCTCGGCCAGGTTCCGGGCGACCACGTCTACGGCCCGCGCCAGATGCGCGGCGAGGTCGTACACGGTCCAGCCCGCCAGCCGGGTCGGCCGCTCCAGCGCGTCGGGCGCGAGCCGCGCCACGGCTTCGCGTACGTGCGCGAACTGGGCGAGGACGGCGGCGCGGGTCTTGACCGGGTCGTAGCTGCGCGTGCGCTTCTTGGCGGGAGGCATGACGGGAGCGTATGCGGTGTCGTGATCTGCGGGCCGGTGGGTGGCTGGTCGCGCCCACGCGGCGGAGCCGCACATGTCACAGCCCCGCGCCCCTTAGATGCCGCTGCGCGGCAATCCCCGGGGCGGCCCGGAGGGGCGCATCTAGGGGCGCGGGGAACTGCGCGACCAGCCACAGACGGCCCGCAGACGAACACCGGGCCAAAAAGGGGCGCGAGGAACTGCGCGGCCAGCCCGCCACCGGCCCGCAGACAGACCCCGGGCACTACCCCCGTGTCGCGAAGTCCCCGAGGCCGAACTCGACCAGGTCGAACGCGCGGGCGCCCAGCCGGGCGGCGTCCGGGGCGATGTCCTCCACCGGGTCCCCGAGCAACAGGCGGCGATGGTTCTCGCTGACCAGCGTCGCGCGCGTACCCATCAGCTGGGCCGCCGCGACCCGGGCCATCACGAGGTCGCCGGTCTCTTCGGCCAGCACCTCGGCCACCAGCTCGGAGCTGCGGACGAGGGCGGCGTGGGCGCGGGTGAGCAGGACCGGGGTGTCCATGATCAGCCGGGTCAGCTGGACCACCAGGGGCTCGCCGTCGAGGCCGATGGAGGCGTCGCGCTGCTCCACGGCCGTCAGATAGTGGCGGCGCACGGCGGCGACGGCGGACTCACCGGGGGCCCGGTCGCGTACGGCCTGGGCGACGTCGTCGGTGTGCTCCTCAAGCGGCCGGAGCACCAACTCCTCTTTGGTGGCGAAGTGGTTGAAGACGGTCATCTTCGACACCTCGGCCGCCTCGGCGATCTCGGCGACCGAGACCTTGTCGAAGCCGCGCTCGGCGAAGAGCTTCAGCGCGGTGGCCATCAGCCGCCGCCGGGTCTGGAACTTCTTGCGCTCCCGCAGCCCCATGCCGGCCAGTGCCACCTCGTTCGCCATGGCCCCACTGTAGCAGCGGGCGTGTACCGGGATGAATTTTGATCCTGGATGAAAAGTTGACTCAGTACAGGATCAGGGTCCATGGTGGTGCCACAGCCGGTGGGCGGCCCGCGAATGGGGGCCGCCGTCTGGCGCTCTGCGCCCTGGAGGGGGAATTCACCATGTCCAGAACCTTGAGTACCGCCATGCCGAAAACAGCCCCGAAGGCCGGGCGGGCGGAGGGGAACGCGCCCGCGATGTCGCCCGCCCACCGCCGGATCGGCTTCGCCGTCTGCCTGGTCACGATCCTGCTCGCGGTGCTCGACACCAACATCGTGTCGGCGGCGACCGTCCCGATCGTGAGCGACCTCGACCCGGTCCACGGGATGGACAAGATCCCGTGGCTGATCAGCTCGTTCGCGCTCGCCTCGGCGGCGGTGCTGCCGCTGTACGGGAAGCTGTGCGACACGATCGGCGCCAAGAAGGTCTTCGTGGGCGCCATCGCCACGTTCCTGGCCGGCTCGGCGCTGTGCGGCGCGGCGCAGTCCATGGGCGAACTGATCGCGGCCCGCGCGGTGCAGGGCGTCGGCGGCGGCGGTCTGATGAGCGTGACGATGGTGGTGATCGCGCAGCTCGCGGGACCCGGGGACGGTACGGGCCGGGGCAAGGGCGGCAGCATCGGCGGAATCGTGGCCGGGGCCGGGATGGCGCTGGGCCCGTGGCTCGGCGGCACGCTCGCCGACCAGGCGAGCTGGCGCTGGATCTTCTACGTGAACCTGCCGGTCGGGATCGCCGTCCTCGCGGCGGCGGTGGTGGTCCTCCGCCTCCCGGTCACCCCGGTCCGCCACCGCATCGACTTCCTCGGCGCGGCGCTCGCCGCGGCCTTCTCCGTCTCGCTGCTGCTGATGACGGAGTGGGGCGGCAAGGAGTACGCCTGGACCTCGCCGCAGGTCCTCGGCCTCGCGGCCACGACCGTCGTCTCGCTCGCCCTGTTCCTGCGCCGCCAGACCACGGCGGCCGAGCCGATCCTGCCGCTGTCGATGTTCAAGGTCCCCGCGGTCCGGCTCGGCTTCGCGATCCAGGCGCTGGTCGGGGCGGCCATGATGGGCACGCTGGTGTACGTGATGATCTACCTCCAGGTCGTCCGGGGCGTCGAGGCCACCGCGGCGGGCCTGTACCTCATCCCGATGGCGGTCGGCATGACGGCCGTCGGCCTCGCCTCGGAGCGGCTGGCCGGGCGGGGCTGGTCGCAGAAGACGTTCGTGCTGACGGGTACGGTCGCGGCCGCGGCGGCGCTGGGGCTGCTCGCCACGACGCACGTCTCGACGAACCTGTGGCAGATCCGGGCCGAACTGCTCCTGATGGGTACGGGGTTCGGCCTGCTCATCGGCCAGCTGATCCAGATCGTGCAGGCCGCCGCGCCGCCGCGGCAGCTGGGCATCGCGACGACGGGGACGCGGTTCTTCCAGACGCTGGGTAACGCATTGGGGGCGGCGGTGTTCGGGACGATCCTGAGCCGGGTGTACGAGGCGTCCGGCCCCGGGGGTTCGACCAGTGCGCTGGGGACGCTGCGGGGGGCCGCGCGGGTGGACGGTGTCCATGCGCTGACGTCCGGGATGGATGTGGTGTTCGTGGTGGGGGCTGCGCTGATGGCGACGGCGGCGTACTTGGCAACGCGCCTGCCGGGGCGTGCGCGCGGGGTTTGATCCCCCACCCCGCCGGGCCTGCGGCCCCTGCACCCCGCTTCGTTCGTCTGCGGACCGTGGGTGGCTGGTCGCGCAGTTCCCCGCGCCCCTGACTACCCAGGGGCGCGGGGAACTGCGCGAGCAACCCAGCACGGTCCGCAGACGAAGCGAGAGGGTCCGGGGGCGAAGCCCCCGGCAGCCCACCCCGCCCCCGCCCGGCCGCCCGCCAGAGGCCACGCGGCGGAGCCGCACATGTCACAGCCGGGAAGGGGTGGGGTGGGGTCAATTCACGCCAGCAGCGCCGGGATCGTCTCCTCGTGCACCCGTCGCAGCTCACTCAGCGGCACACTGAACTCGCCCTGCACCTCCACCGACTCCCCGTCGACCACACCGATCCGCGTCGCCGGCAGGCCCCGCGCCCCGCACATGTCCGTGAACCGGAGCTCCTCGCTGCGCGGAACCGCGACAACCGCCCGGCCCGCCGACTCGGAGAAGAGGAAGGTGAAGGCGGAGAGGCCATCCGGGACGACAAGACGGGCGCCGTGCCCGCCGCGCAGGCAGGACTCGACCACGGCCTGCACCAGACCGCCGTCGGACAGGTCGTGCGCCGCGTCGATCATGCCGTCGCGCGAGGCGGAGATCAGGATCTCGCCGAGCAGCTTCTCCCGGTCCAGATCCACCCGCGGCGGCAGACCGCCCAGGTGGTCGTGGATCACCTGGGACCACGCCGACCCGCCGAACTCCTCCCGCGTATCGCCCAGAAGGTACAGCAGCTGCCCCTCCTCCGCGAACGCGATCGGCGTACGGCGCGTGACGTCGTCGATCACACCGAGGACCGCGACCACCGGCGTCGGGTGGATCGCCGTGTCACCGGTCTGGTTGTAGAGCGAGACGTTGCCGCCGGTCACCGGCGTACCGAGCTGGAGGCAGCCGTCCGCCAGGCCGCGCGTGGCCTCCGCGAACTGCCACATCACGTCCGGGTCCTCCGGCGAACCGAAGTTGAGGCAGTCGGAGATCGCGAGGGGCTTCGCACCCGACGCGGCCACGTTCCGGTACGCCTCCGCCAGCGCCAGCTGCGCACCCGCGTACGGGTCGAGCTTGGCGTACCGGCCGTTGCCGTCCGTCGCCATCGCCACACCGAGGTTCGACTCCTCGTCGATGCGGACCATGCCCGCGTCCTCGGGCTGCGCGAGCACCGTGTTGCCCTGCACGAACCGGTCGTACTGGTCCGTGATCCAGGACTTGGAGGCCTGGTTGGGCGAGGAGACGAGGCGAAGGACCTGCTCGCGCAGCTCCTCGCCCGTCGACGGCCGCGGCAGCTTGCCCGCGTCGTCGGCCTGGAGGGCGTCCTGCCAGGAGGGGCGCGCGTACGGACGCTCGTACACCGGGCCCTCGTGCGCCACGGTCCGCGGCGGTACGTCGACGATCTGCTCGCCGTGCCAGAAGATCTCCAGGCGCTCGCCGTCCGTCACCTCACCGATGACCGTGGCGATGACGTCCCACTTCTCGCAGATCTCCATGAAGCGCTCGACGTACTGCGGCTCGACGACCGCGCACATCCGCTCCTGCGACTCGCTCATGAGGATCTCCTCAGGAGAGAGCGTCGCGTCGCGCAGCGGGACCGTCTCCAGGTCCACCCGCATGCCGCCGGAGCCCGCCGAAGCCAGCTCCGAGGTGGCGCAGGACAAGCCCGCGCCGCCCAGGTCCTGGATGCCCGCGACCAGCTTCTCCTTGAAGATCTCCAGGGTGCACTCGATGAGGAGCTTCTCCTGGAACGGGTCGCCCACCTGGACCGCCGGGCGCTTGGCCGGACCCGTCGACTCGAAGGTCTCCGAGGCCAGGACCGACACGCCGCCGATGCCGTCGCCGCCCGTGCGGGCGCCGTACAGGATCACCTTGTTGCCGGGGCCGGACGCCTTCGCGAGGTGGATGTCCTCGTGCTTCATCACGCCGATGCACCCGGCGTTGACCAGCGGGTTGCCCTGGTAGCACTCGTCGAAGACGACCTCGCCGCCGATGTTCGGCAGGCCGAGGCAGTTGCCGTAGCCGCCGATGCCCGCGACCACGCCCGGCAGGACGCGCTTGGTGTCGGGGTGCTCGGCCGCGCCGAAGCGCAGCGGGTCGACGACCGCGACCGGGCGGGCGCCCATCGCCAGGATGTCGCGGACGATGCCGCCGACACCGGTGGCCGCGCCCTGGTAGGGCTCGATGTACGAGGGGTGGTTGTGGGACTCCACCTTGAACGTGACCGCGTAGCCCTGGCCGACGTCGACGACGCCCGCGTTCTCGCCGATCCCGACGAGCATCGCGTCGTTCTCGGGGACCTTCTCGCCGAACTGGCGCAGGTGGACCTTGCTGCTCTTGTACGAGCAGTGCTCCGACCACATCACGGAGTACATGGCGAGCTCGGCGCCGGTGGGGCGGCGGCCCAGGATCTCGCGGATCCGGGCGTACTCGTCCTCCTTGAGGCCGAGCTCCTTCCAGGGCTGCTCGACGTCGGGCGTCCCGGTGGCGTGCTTGACGGTGTCGAGGCTCATCAGGCGTTGACCAGCTTCTTGAGGATCGAGGTGAAGAAACCGAGGCCGTCGGTGCGGCCGGTGCCGACCAGCGGCTCCACGGCGTGCTCCGGGTGCGGCATCAGGCCGACGACGTTCCCGGCGGCGTTGGTGATGCCGGCGATGTCGCGGAGCGAGCCGTTGGGGTTCATGTCCAGGTAGCGGAAGGCGACGCGGCCCTCGGCCTCCAGCTCGTCGAGCGTGCGCTCGTCGGCGACGTACCGGCCGTCCATGTTCTTCAGCGGGACCTGGATCTCCTGGCCCGCCTCGTAGTCGGCGGTCCACGCGGTGCGCGCGTTCTCCACCCGCAGCTTCTGCTCGCGGCAGATGAAGTGCAGGTGGTTGTTGCGGAGCATGGCGCCCGGCAGCAGGTGCGACTCGGTCAGGATCTGGAAGCCGTTGCAGATGCCGAGGACCGGCATCCCGGCCTTCGCCTGGTCGATGACCGTCTCCATCACCGGCGAGAAGCGGGAGATGGCTCCGGCCCGCAGATAGTCGCCGTAGGAGAAGCCGCCGGCCAGGACGACCGCGTCGACCTGCTTGAGGTCCTTGTCGCGGTGCCACAGCGACACCGGCTCGGCACCCGCGATCCGCACGGCCCGCAGGCTGTCGCGGTCGTCGAGCGTCCCGGGGAAGGTGACGACACCGATGCGAGCAGTCACTTGGACTCCTCGACCTTCACGGTGAAGTCCTCGATGACGGTGTTGGCGAGGAACGTTTCGGCCATCTCGTGGATGCGGGCGAGGGCGGCCTCGTCGAGGGGCCCTTCCACATCCAGCTCGAAACGCTTCCCCTGGCGGACATCCGCGATCCCCTCGAAGCCGAGACGGGGCAGTGCGCGCTGCACCGCCTGTCCCTGCGGGTCGAGGATCTCCGGCTTGAGCATGACGTCGACTACGACGCGTGCCACTGGCACTCCCGTGGTGGTGTGGTGCGAAGGCGGTTCCCTCAGAGTACCCGGCCGGAAAATCTACGCGAGTAGATATCGGAGCTGTCCGATCACGTTCCGGTTTCGGCCGCGACAACACGTGGGAAAAATCCCGGGAAAAACGGTCCACGCACATTGCGATCGGACACGCGGATGCAATTGGCTGGGCTTCACAATGCAATGCCTGCCGCGATACAAAGGTTTCTCAGGGGAAACCCGAGAGAAACAGCATTGCTCCAAAACTGCCGGAAGGCCGGGATCGCCGCACGTCAGACACGTGGGAACGGCGGACCGTAGGAAGGAACCGATATCCGTGGCTCAGCGCGTAGTGGTCACCCTCTCCGACGACCTGGACGGCGGAGAAGCGGCGGAAACCGTCACGTTCGGCCTGGACGGGAAGGCCTACGAGATCGACCTCAATCCCGCCAATGCAAAGAAACTGCGCAAGGCCCTCGCCCCGTACGTCGAGGCGGGCCGCAAGCAGTCGAAGTCGGGGAAGACGTTCCGGCACACGGCCGTCGCCCCCGACCCGGCCGCGGTCCGCGCCTGGGCCCGGTCGCACCAGATGGAGGTGCCCACCCGGGGCCGCATCCCCAAGAAGGTCTACGAGGCCTTCGGCGCGGCGGTCTGAGGCCGCCGCACGAGGATCGGGCCGGGGCCCCGGACTGGCGGCCCCGGCAACCGAGTTGCATTGCACCCGGGGTGATCAGCTAGAGTCTGGAGCACGCCGAGGGGCGAGGCCGAGAGGCCGAGTCCCCAGCAGCGTGCGGGTGTAGTTCAGTAGCAGAACATCCCCCTTCCAGGGGGAAGGCGCAGTGTGCAATTCCTGTCACCCGCTCTGCATCGCTTACCGACCACTGTTGTGGATCAGGTACAGTGGTGTTCGCAACCGCAGGTGAGAGCCGAGCGGCAGCAATGCGGACGTGGCTCAGTTGGTAGAGCATCACCTTGCCAAGGTGAGGGTCGCGAGTTCGAATCTCGTCGTCCGCTCAGTGAGCAGAGGCCCCGGTCATCATGACCGGGGCCTCTGTCGTGTGTCCGGCGCCCCGCTGACATTTGTCATGACAGGCGATGACACCGCGCACTGCCTCCGGCCTCCCGCCCGCGGAACGCTGGACGCATGCCAGATGTGATCGAGGTCGAGGAGCTGCGGCGCACCTACGCCGGGGGCTTCGAGGCCGTTCGTGGAATCTCCTTCTCCGTGGCGCGCGGCGAGCTCTTCGCGCTGCTCGGTACCAACGGCGCGGGCAAGACGTCCACCGTCGAGCTGCTCGAAGGCCTCGCCCCGCCGAGCGCCGGATCGGTGCGGGTGCTCGGCCACGACCCGTACACCGACCGCGCCGCCGTGCGCCCCCGCACCGGGGTGATGCTCCAGGAGGGCGGCTTCCCGTCCGAGCTGACGGTGGCCGAAACCGTACGGATGTGGGCGGGATGTACGAGTGGTGCCCGCCCCGTGGGCGAGGCGCTGGAGCTCGTCGGGCTCGCCCGGCGCGCCGACGTACGCGTCAAGCAGCTGTCCGGCGGCGAGAAGCGGCGGCTCGACCTCGCCCTCGCCCTGCTCGCCCGGCCCGAGGTGCTCTTCCTCGACGAGCCGACCACCGGCCTGGACGCCGAGGGCCGCCACACCACCTGGGAGCTGGTCCGCGAACTGCGCGACGCGGGCACCACCGTGCTGCTGACCACCCACTACCTGGAGGAGGCCGAGGCGCTCGCCGAGCGGCTCGCGATCCTCCACGAGGGGCGCATCGCCGCCGCCGGGCGGGTGGCCGAGGTGGTCGCCGCCCAGCCCTCGCACCTCTCCTTCGAGCTGCCCGAGGGCTACCACCTGGGCGACCTCCCGCCGCTCGGCCCGCTCGGGGTCACCGGCCACGAGACCGAGGGCCGCACCGTACGGCTGAAGACCACCGCGCTCCAGCACGCCGCCACCGAGCTGCTGCTGTGGGCCCGGGACGGCCGCGTCGAGCTGCGCGGCCTCGACATCCGGGCCGCCTCCCTCGAAGAGGCCTTCCTGCACATCGCCCGGGAACAGGAGTCGACCCGATGAGCACCACCACGGCCGCGGCACCCCGCGCCGGCACCCCCGCCTCGCGGATGAGGGCGCTCGCCCGCGCCGAACTCACCCTGCTCGGCCGCAACAAGGCCGCGATGTTCACCGCGCTGGTGCTGCCCGCGATGCTCACCTTCTCCATGAGCACGGCCGTCGACGGCATGGACCTGGAGGAGAGCGGGCTGACCGTCGGCACGGTCCTGCTGCCCGGCTCGCTCGGCTACGTCCTGCTCTTCGCCGTCTACTCGGCCCTGGTCGGCGTCTTCGTCGTACGCCGTGAGGAGCTCGTCCTGAAGCGGCTGCGCACCGGCGAGCTGCGCGACCGCGAGATCCTCGCCGGGGCCGCGCTCCCGGCGGTGGCGCTGGCGCTCGTGCAGTGCGTGCTCCTTGCGGCCGGGTGCACCGTCGTACTGGACATGGCCGCGCCCCGCGCTGTGTGGCTGGCGGTGGCCGGGCTGCTGCTCGGCGCGGCGCTGATGTGCGTACTCGCGGCGGCGACCGCGGCGTTCACCCGCTCCGCCGAGGGCGCGCAGATCTCGGTGATGCCGATGCTGCTCCTGTCGATGGTGGGCTCCGGCATGGTCGTACCGCTGGACGTCATGCCCGACGCGATGGCGTCGGTCTGCGAACTGCTGCCGCTCTCCCCGGCGATCGCCCTGATCAGGGGCGGCTGGACCGGCGCGCTCGACACCGGCGAGCTGCTCGGCCACCTCGGTACGGCGGTGGCCTGGACGCTGCTCGGCGTGTTTGCTGTACGCAAGTGGTTCCGCTGGGAACCACGGCGCTGACACAGGGGGATGACGGGGTGCTCGGTCGGATACGCCGGATCGGCGGCTGGCGACGGCGCTGGCAGGCGCGCAGCAGGATCCAGAAGATGGACCTGTACACGCGCAACACCATGAAGACGATGCTCTGGTTCTTCATGCTGACCTGGGGCGGCCTGCCGCTGCTCGCGGCCGGTCCCCGCGGCCCCCTGGTCACCGCCCTGGGCGTGGCGCTGCTCGTGGTGAACATCGCGCAGTGCGTCGTCGGCACCCGCCGGATCGACCCGGCCTACGACGACTACCTCGGCCACGGCACCTTCCCCCGCCGCCTCCTGGTGGCCCCGGCCGTCCTGCTCGGCCTCGGCACCGCGCTGCTCGCGGCGACCACCGCCACGGACTCGCGCAGCGTCTTCCCGCTGCTCCTCGCCGACCTGCCGATCGCGCTGATGATCCCGTACGCCCTGCTGGTCCCGGCCCGCACCTACCTGCTGCACTGCCTGGGATACGCGGCCGTGGTCCTCGCCTTCTTCGCGGCCGCCGGGGTGCGGGGCGTCGAGCTGGTGGCGCCGGTGCCGATGGTGGTGATCGCGGGCGCCCTGATGCTGATCACGGTCCGGCCCGGCGCCTGGGGGCTGCGGAACATGTGGCAGGCCGAGGAGGCCAGGGACGTGCAGGCGCGGCTCGCCGTCGCCGAGGAACGGCTGCGCTTCGGACGGGACATGCACGACGTGCTGGGCCGCAACCTCGCGGTGATCGCCCTCAAGAGCGAGCTCGCCGTACAGCTGGCCGAGCGCGGCCGGCCCGAGGCGGTGGCCCAGATGATCGAGGTCCAGCGCATCGCGCGGGAGTCGCAACGAGAGGTACGGGAAGTGGTGCGCGGATACCGCGAGGCGGATCTGACCGTCGAACTCGACGGCGCCCGGGGCGTGTTGGAGGCCGCCGGGATCGACTGCGCGGTCACGGGAGCCGCCGCCGGGCTGCCCGCCGGGGTGCAGTCGGCGCTCGGCTGGGTGGTGCGCGAGGCCACCACCAATGTGCTGCGGCACGGCAACGCGCGCAGGTGCGCGATCCGGCTCGCGGCCGACGGCCCGGCCGTCACCCTGGTCGTGGAGAACGACGGCGTCCCCGACCGCGCCCCCGCCGCCCCCGGCTCGGGCCTGGCCGGTCTGCGCGAACGGCTCGCCCCGATGGGCGGCACGCTGGAGGCGGCCCGCACGGGCGAGCGCTTCCTGCTGACGGTGACCGTGCCGCTGCGCAGCGCGGCGGAACTGGGCGAGGAGCTGACCGTATGACCACGCCCGGCATGACCGCGCCCGACGGGGCGGCCCCGGCGCCCCTGCGCGTCCTGCTCGCCGACGACGAGCATCTGATCCGGGGCGCGCTCGCCGCGCTGCTCGGCCTCGAAGACGATCTGACCGTGGTTGCGGAGGCCGCGTCCGGGCCCGAGGCGCTGGCGATGGCACGGGCGCACCGGCCCGATGTGGCCGTCCTGGACCTGGAGATGCCGGGGGCGGACGGTGTGAGTGTCGCCACATCCCTGCGGGCCGAACTGCCCGGCTGCCGCACCATGATCGTCACCAGCCACGGGCGGCCCGGCCACCTCAAGCGGGCGCTCGCGGCGGGGGTGCGCGGCTTCGTGCCGAAGACCGTGAGCGCCCGTAAGCTCGCCGAGATCATCCGGTCCGTACACGCGGGAAACCGCTATGTGGACCCGGAGTTGGCGGCCGACGCGATCTCCGCGGGGGACTCCCCGCTGACCGCCCGCGAGGCGCAGGTGCTGGAGCTGGCGGCGGACGGGGCACCGGTCGCGGAGATCGCGGAGCGCGCCGGACTCTCGCCGGGAACGGTCCGCAACTACCTCTCCTCGGCCGCCTCGAAGCTCGGTGCCGAGAACCGTCATACGGCGGTGCGTCTCGCGCGCCGCCGGGGTTGGGTATAGTTAGCTGCGCGCTACGGCGCATGCGGACGTGGCTCAGTTGGTAGAGCATCACCTTGCCAAGGTGAGGGTCGCGAGTTCGAATCTCGTCGTCCGCTCAGTGAAAGAAGCCCCCGGCCTTCAGGCCGGGGGCTTCTTCGTGCTCAGCTCCAGCTGGTGCCGGTCAGCTGCTCGTACGCCTCCACGTACTTGGCGCGGGTGGCGTCCACCACCTCCTGCGGCAGCGGGGGCGGCGGCAGCTCGCCGTGGCGGTCCCAGCCGGAGGCAGCGGAGGTCAGCCAGTCGCGCACGAACTGCTTGTCGTACGACGGCTGGGCGCGGCCGGGCTCCCAGGTCTCGGCGGGCCAGAAGCGCGAGGAGTCGGGCGTGAGGACCTCGTCGGCCAGGACGAGCCGTTCCTCGCCGTCGACGGTCTCGAAGCCGAACTCGAACTTGGTGTCCGCGAGGATGATCCCCCGGTCGCGGGCGATGTCCCGGGCGCGGCCGTAGACGGCGAGGGTCGTCTGGCGCAGCAGGGCCGCGGTCTCCGCGCCGACCTGGCGGGCGACCTCCTCGTACGAGACGTTCTCGTCGTGGTCGCCGACGGCGGCCTTGGTGGCGGGCGTGAAGATCGGCGCGGGCAGCTCGGAGCCGTTGCTGAGCCCCTCGGGCAGGGCGAGCCCGCAGACCGTACGGGACTCCTCGTACTCGGTCAGGCCCGAGCCGGTGAGGTAGCCGCGCGCCACGCACTCGACCGGGACCATCCGCAGCGACTTGCAGACGAGCGTGCGCCCGGCCCAGTCGGCGGGGGCGCCCTCGGGGAGCTCCGTGGAGAGCACGTGGTGGGGGACGAGGTCGGCCAGCCGGTCGAACCACCACAGCGAGAGCTGGGTGAGCACCCGGCCCTTGTCGGGGATCTCGGTCGGCAGCACCCAGTCGTACGCGGACATCCGGTCGCTGGCGACCATCACCAGGTCGCCGGCCTCGTTCCGGTAGAGGTCGCGGACCTTGCCCGTGTGGAGGTGGGTGAGGCCCGGGACCTGAATCGGCTCGGGCTTTTCTACAAATCCGGACACGGTTCCTCCGCGTAGATTGATCCAGGAGCGCTTCCGATTCTCTCGCACGCGACGAGTACCCCGTGACGGGGGCCGCTCCCGGTCGCTAATCGCGCTTGCAGATCCGGTCCAGGAGGTTGGCCGTGGCGCGCTGGACGCGGGGGTCGGTGTGGCCGGGCCGGTCGAGCGCCGGGGACCAGGCGAAGGTGCCGGAGGCGAAGACGAGCGCGCCGGAGGGGGCCCGGTAGAGGGACGTCTCCTGGTGCCGGACGGCCCCTTCGCCGTCGCGGTACGGCGAGTGGGCGAGCAGGATGCGGTCCTGGTGCTCGGGGAGCGCGGTGCGCGGGAAGTACCGGTCGGCCTCGCCCGCCACCAGCCCGTCGATCTCGTCGCCCTCGCCCGCGCCGGTGGCCTCCCAGAGCCAGTGACCGGCGTTCCGCACGACCAGCGGGGACGGCTCGGGCACCCGCCCCGCGTACTGGATCCCCAGCAACTGCTGCTCCGGCCGGGCGACTTCGCGCCACAGCGCGGGCCGCCCGGGGCCGCGCCGCTTGCGGCAGGTCAGCAGCCGGTCGGGGACGCCGGAGGGCGAGGGCGCGAGGTCGACCTGCCAGTACAGCGTGTTGGCGGAGAGGAACACCAGCGAGGTGCCGTGCTCCCGGGCGAGCTCGACGGTGCGGCGCATGGGGGCCGACCAGTACTCGTCGTGGCCGGGGAAGACCAGCCCCCGGTAGCGGGTGGGGTCGACGCGCCCGGCGTGCAGATCGCGGGCGTCGGCGTACGCGAGGTCGTATCCGTACCGCTCGGCCCACCGGATGAAGTCGTACGCGTGCCCCACGTGCAGGGGCAGCCCGGCGCCCGCGTACGGCCGGTCGAAGGACACGGTGATGGCGGCGTCCTCCTCGCCCAGCAGCCGCCCGTCCCCGTCCCACGCGTGGTAGAGCGAGGCGCCGGTGCGGCCGTCCTCGGGGAAGAGGTTGTAGGCCTGCCAGGTGATGTCGGGGAGCAGGAGCAGCAGATCGGCCGGATGGCTGTCGCGGACGGTGAACGGGATGTGCGACCGGTACCCGTCGGCGGTGGTGAGCACCGCCACGTACGCGCCGATCGAGGCGTACGAGGGGACCTGGTAGCGCCAGGAGAGCCACCAGTGGTGGCAGGAGACGGTCCGGTTGGCGGCGAGCGGCGCGGGCTGCACGATCCCGGCGAGCCGGGGGCTGGTGGCGACGTGGTTGGCGCCGTCCCCGCCGTAGTGCCCGATGCGGTAGATGTCGACCGAGAACTGCTGCGGCGGATCGACCGTGACGTGGAAGTCGATCGCCTCACCGGGCGCGACGGCACCGGTGGAGGCGAACCCCTTGATCTGCTGCCGTACGTCGTCGGCGGTACGGGGTCCGGACGCGCTGCCGGTGCCGGGCCGGGCGGGCTCGACGTACCAGGGCACGACGTGCCCGGTGTCGTCGAAGTAGTGCTCCCCGCCGCGCAGCCAGGGCAGCGGGCCCTGCCCGAAAGGATCGGAGACGGCGTGCGCGAGCGCTCCCGACTCCCACCGCCGGATCTGCTCCGCCCCCATACCACTCCCCTCCCTCACTCCCCCGACGCCGCCGGTCAGCGGTCGGTCTCCAGCACATCACATAACGCACGCACTCCGTCACTGTTCGTCGCGAATTGACGGGATACGGAAGGGGGGGCTCCGCTTGGGGGGTGGGCGCGGGGTGTCTGTGGCTGTGCCGGTCCGGTGGGTTCCCCGCGCCCCTTGATCGGCCCGGTCTTTGTCTGCGGGCCGTCCCCAACTAGTCGCGCTGTTCCCCGCGCCCCCAAACCCGCGTTCGTCTGCGGACCGTGGTCGGTTGCTCGCGCAGTTCCCCGCGCCCCTAGGGGGTGCGGGCGGCGGGCGAGTGCGAGGGCGAAGCCGAGCACTTCAGGGGCGCGGGGAACTGCGCGACCAGTTGGGGACGGTCCGCAGACGAACCACAGCGGAACAGGGGTCCGGGGGCGCAGCCCCCGGGAGAGCACCGGTCAAACCAGACGGACCGGCTTCTCCGGGCGCACACCCACCCCCACCAACCACCGCCGCAACGGCTCCGCATCCCCCTCCTCCAGCAACGCCAGCACCCGCGACCCCAGATCCCCCTTCCGCTCCCCGTCCACGAGGAGCGCGGGACCGTCCAGCCAGTCGAGCCCCGGCGCCGCCCCCGCCGTGTCGACCGCCGCGCAGCACACCATCGCCGTGACGTGGTCGGCCAGCAGCTCCCGCCCCGTCCGCGGCTGCTGGAGCGGGAAGAGCGGGACGGAGTCGCCCCACACGTCCGCCGACGGCAGCGGGGGGCCCGCCGCGTCCTCGACGGCCACGGCCGCCGCGATGGCCGCGGCCAGCACCTCCCCGTCCTGCCCGGCGAGGTGGTCGAGGACCCTTGCCAGCGTCGGGGCGACGGCCTCGACGGGCTCAGCGCCCGGCCGCGTCCCCATCCCGTCGAGCACCCGGTGCAGCCGTGCCGCCTCCGCGCGCCACTTCCGGTCGACGACTTCCTCCGGATAGTGCTGCCAGTCCACCGGCGACCAGTCGGGTCCGGGCTCGGCCGGACCGCCGTGGAACAGCCGGGCGGCGAGCAGCGAGGCCGCCTCGTCGGCCGCCCCGGGCTCTTCGAGCAGATCGCACGCGGGCCGCTCACCCAACCGGGACGCGAACCCCTCGGCCAGCCGGTCCCGCCGCGACAGCTCGGTCAGCGCCGACACCACCCCGGCGTCCAGCCGGGACGGCCACCGCCCCATCCGCCAGGCCGGCAGCGCCACCCGGGTGAGCAGCCGGTCCCAGCCCGCGTACGCGAGCCCGACCTGCTCCTGGGCGACGATCCGCAGCCCGTAGTCCACGGTCTGGGCCCGTTCGGAGGCCGCGGCCGCGACTCCCCGCTCCATCTCGGCGGCGTGCGCCCGGCAGCCGCGCAGCAGCAGCCGCGCGACCGGCCCGACGAAGCCGAGCACCAGCCGCGCCCCCCGGCCCGCACCGGGCCCGCTGGTCACGGCGACCGCCGCGTCCAGACCCCGTACGAAACGGCGGGCCGAGGCTATGTCGGGCTGCGCGGAAGGACCGGTGCCGGCCACCACGGGCGCCAGGATGGCCCGCAGCTCACCGACCCGCATCCACCACAGGAACGGCGACCCGATGACGAGGACGGGCGCGGCGTCGGTACGGCGCCGCACGCCCGGTATGCCCGACGGACCCTGCCCGAGCCGCGCCCGTACGGAATGGGCCGGATGCGTACGGTCCTCCAGCCAGCTGTCGCAGTCCGGCGTGAGCGCTATCGCGGAGGGCGCGGGCACGTCGAGCCGGTCGGCCAGGTCCCTCACCAGCCGGTACAGATCCGGCGCCGAGGACTCGGCCAGCTCGACCGTCGGAGAGAGCGCGGGTCTGGCCCGGACGATCACGGCCGTCACCGCGGCGGCGGCCAGCAGCACCACGGCCGCCGCGCCCGTCACCGCCCAGCGGGCCGCGTCCCAGCCGCGGCCGTCGATCCGGCCCTGCACGTCCGCGACGAGCAGCACGACGGCGACGGCGGCCGGCAGCAGAGCGAAGGCCAGCGCCCGGCTGCGCACCCGCAGCACGGCAAGCGCCCGCGAGCGCGCCGACCGCGCGCCCGCCTCACCACCCATCCCGGAACCGGACACGGCCGGACGTCACCCCCTCTGCACTGCGTCGGCGTTGCTCACTCCCCCACTGTGGCACCCCCCACTGACATCGCAATGCCGGTGACCCAAGTGCCGGACCGCTCCCGCCGCACCCTAGTTGCGCCCCCGCCACCCGTCATCCGGATGGCCCACCCGTCACTCGATGGAATGGCTTGGGGGTGGGGTTCGCGGCCGGATCCGCAGACGAAAAAGCCCGGGGCGCGGCCCTCGTGGAGGGCCGCGCCCCGGACCGGGACACCAGATGTCAGGGCGTCACACCTGCGCGTCGGCCGCCTTGCGGGCGATGTCCGTACGGTGCTGCGAGCCGTCCAGCCGGATGCGCCCGACCGCCGCATACGCCCGCTCGCGGGCCTGCGCCAAGTCCGCCCCGGTCGCAGTGACCGAAAGAACCCGTCCGCCCGCGCTCACGACCGCGCCGCCGTCCTGCCGGGTCCCGGCGTGCAGCACGTACGCGTGCGGCGCGTCCAGGGCCGCGACCTCGTCGAGCCCCTCGATCGGGTCGCCCGTCCGGGGCGTACCGGGGTAGTTGTGCGACGCCACGACGACCGTGACCGCCGCGTCGTCGCGCCAGGCCAGCGGCGGCTGGACGTCCAGCGTCCCGTTGGCCGAGTGCAGCAGCACGCCCGCCAGCGGCGTCTTCAGCCGGGCGAGCACGACCTGCGTCTCGGGGTCGCCGAAGCGCGCGTTGAACTCGATGACCCGCACGCCGCGCGAGGTGATCGCGAGGCCCGCGTACAGCAGCCCGGAGAACGGCGTGCCGCGGCGCCGCAGTTCGTCGACCGTCGGCTGGAGCACGCTCGCCATGACCTCGTCGACGAGCTTGGGGTCGGCCCAGGGCAGCGGCGAATACGCGCCCATGCCACCGGTGTTGGGCCCCTCGTCGCCGTCGAGCGCGCGCTTGAAGTCCTGCGCGGGCTGGAGCGGCAGCACGGTCACGCCGTCCGTGATCGCGAAGAGCGAGACCTCGGGGCCGTCGAGGAACTCCTCGATGACGACCCGGTCGCAGGCCAGCGCGTGCGCGCGGGCCGCCTCGACGTCCTCGGTGACGACGACGCCCTTGCCGGCCGCGAGCCCGTCGTCCTTGACGACGTACGGGGCGCCGAACGCGTCCAGCGCCTCGTCGATCTCGGCCGGGGTGGTGCAGACGTAGGAGCGCGCGGTCGGCACGTTCGCCGCCGCCATCACGTCCTTGGCGAAGGCCTTGGAGCCCTCCAGCCGCGCCGCCTCGCCCGAGGGGCCGAAGCAGGGGATGCCCGCGGCCCGTACGGCGTCGGCGACCCCGGCGACCAGCGGCGCCTCGGGTCCGACGACGACCAGGTCGGCCGCGAGGCCGGTGGCGAGCCGGGCGACGGCCTCGCCGTCCAGCTGGTCCACGGGGTGGAGCTCGGCGACCTCCGCGATCCCGGCGTTGCCGGGGGCGCAGTGCAGCGCCGTCACGTCGGGGTCGAGGGACAGGGAACGGCACAGGGCGTGCTCGCGGGCGCCGCCGCCGATGACAAGGACCTTCACGGCAGCCAGCCTAGCCGGAGTGGCGGATTCTCCCTCGTACGGGTCACCGAACCCCGTACCGCTACTCGTTCGTATATTCCTCCACCACCGTCGCGCCGAGCTCGCGGACGATGAGGTCGTGGCCGGAGAGCGCGTTGTCCACGAGGTCGGGGTCGTCGTCCTCCGGAACGTCGTCCTCCAGACGCACCGGCGGCGGCTCCTGCGCCACGGGGGGCGCCTGCCGCGCGGGCGCGGAGGCCTGCGGCGGCTGCTGTACGGGGGCGGGGGCGGCCGGGGTCGCGGCGGGCGGGGGCGACTGGGGGCGGGAGGGGGTGAAGCCGCCTCCGCCCTGGGCCTGGTAGCCGCCGTTGCCGGAGCCGGGGTTGCCTCCGCCGCCGAAGTTGCCCGCCGCGGCCGGGGGCTGGGAGCCGCCGGACGGGTCGATGATCGCCTCGACCTTCCACTGCACCCCGAAGCGCTCGCCGAGCACGCCGCGCAGGACTTCCTCGCTGCCGCTGCTGGCGAAGTTGTCCCGGGCGCCGGCGTTGATGAACCCGAGCTGGAGGGTGGTGCCGTCGAATCCGGCCACCTGCGCGTTCTGACTCAGCAGGATCCAGGTGAAGCGCCGCTTGTTCTTCACGGCCTCCAGGATGTCCGGCCACATGTTCCGTACGTGGACGGCGCTGCCGGGGTTGGCGGCGGGGGCGGCGGCCGGGGTCGGCTCGGGGGCCGGGGCGGGGGTCTGCGCGGGCTGGCCGGGGCTGGAGGCGGAGGGCCAGGCTCCGGCGCCGCCGGTGGTGGGGGCGGAGGGTGCGGGGGCGGCCGCGCTTCCGGAAGCGGAACCTCCGGCACCGGGCCAGGCGCCGGGCCGCTGAGCACCGCCGCCCTGAGCGCCGCCGCTCTGACCGCCGCCGGGCGCGGCCGCACCGGGCCAGGCGCCCGGGGCCGGGGCCTGCGGGACGGGCTCGGGAGCGGGCGCGGGCGGGGCCTGGACCGGCGGCTGCTGTACGGGGGCGGGGGCGGCCGGGGCGGGCGCCTGGGGCGCGGCCGGGGCGGCGGCGCGCGCGGCGGCCCGGGCGGCCTCGGGGCCGTGTCCGGCGGGCACGGGGGGCATCGGCGGATGGGCCTCGGCCCCCGGCACGTACCCCATCGCGGGTCCGGCCCCCGCGCCCGGCTGGAAGTGGGCGCCGCGCTCCAGCCGGTCGAGCCGGGCCTGGACCGAGCGCTCGTCGTCGTACGCCGCGGGCAGCAGCACGCGCGCGCAGATCAGCTCCAGCTGGAGCCGGGGCGAGGTGGCGCCCCGCATCTCGGTCAGCCCGGTGTTGACGAGGTCGGCGGCCCGGCTGAGCTCGGCGGCGCCGAACACGGAGGCCTGGGCCTGCATGCGCTCGACGACGTCGACGGGCGCGTCGATGAGGCCCTTCTCGCCCGCGTCCGGGACGGCGGCGAGGATGACGAGGTCCCGCAGCCGCTCCAGCAGGTCGGCGACGAACCGGCGGGGGTCGTTCCCGCCCTCGATGACCCGGTCGACGACCTCGAAGGCGGCGGCGCCGTCACCGGAGGCGAACGCGTCCACCACGGAGTCGAGCAGCGACCCGTCCGTGTAGCCGAGGAGGGAGGTGGCCATGGCGTACGTCACACCGTCGTCGGCGGCGCCCGCGAGGAGCTGGTCCATCACGGACATCGAGTCACGCACGGACCCGGCCCCGGCGCGCACGACGAGCGGCAGCACGCCGTCTTCGACCGGGATCCCCTCCCGCCCGCAGACCTCACCCAGGTACTCACGCAAAGTCCCGGGCGGCACGAGCCGGAAGGGATAGTGATGTGTCCGCGACCGGATGGTCCCGATGACCTTCTCGGGCTCGGTCGTGGCGAAGATGAACTTCAGATGCTCCGGCGGCTCCTCGACGACCTTCAGCAGGGCGTTGAACCCCGCCGAGGTGACCATGTGGGCCTCGTCGATGATGTAGATCTTGTACCGGCTGCTGGCGGGGCCGAAGAAGGCCTTCTCGCGCAGCTCACGGGCATCGTCCACGCCACCGTGCGAGGCGGCGTCGATCTCGATGACGTCGATGGAGCCCGGCCCGTTGCGCGCGAGGTCCCGACAGGACTGGCACTCGCCGCACGGGGTGGGCGTGGGCCCCTGCTCACAGTTCAGACAGCGGGCAAGGATCCGGGCACTGGTCGTCTTTCCACAGCCGCGCGGCCCGCTGAACAGGTACGCGTGATTGACCCGGTTGTTCCGCAGCGCCTGCTGCAGCGGGTCGGTGACATGCTCCTGCCCAATGACCTCGGCGAAGGACTCCGGGCGATAGCGGCGGTACAGCGCAAGGGACGACACACCTACGAGGTTATCGGGGCGGACTGACAACCGAGCCCGGGTCGCGGTTCGCGGGGGAATTGGGCGGGGTGTGCGCGGCGGGGGTGGCCGTACGCGGGGGCCACGGGCGGGCCGTGACGGCCACCACCCACTGGGCCGGACCGGGCCCAGCCCGCTGGCGACCCGCCGGCGACCCGCCGGGGTTCCGCAAACGTAAGCGCCCCCCACGCACCCGCCAGAGCCGACCTACCCTTGCTGCCTTCCGGCCCTGGGGGAGTTCAGTCAGATAGCGCCACGTGAGGGGCTCCGCACAGGGTACCCGATCCCCGACCGGGGAACGAGTTCGCGAGCACCCCTCAGCGTCTTGTATTGTTTGCGGCGGAGGATTCGCCTAGTGGCCTAGGGCGCACGCTTGGAAAGCGTGTTGGGGGCAACCCCTCACGAGTTCGAATCTCGTATCCTCCGCCAGTGCCTCACCGGGCACGAAGTCGAAGGGCCCCACCGCTTGCGGTGGGGCCCTTCGCCGTTGGTGGGCTGAGGCCGACGCGGTCCAGGGGAGCCCACGGGCGCGCAGGCGCGCAGGCCTCCTTCGGCCCGTCACGGCGTGACGGGCCGAAGGAGGCCTGACTGGTCGCCCGAACCGGTCGGCGTGGCGCGGGCGGACGTCGGAGAGCAGGCGGGGTCCAAGCGGATCCGCGCGGGGAACCGCAGACAGACAACCGCAGCCCCGTGGAGCCCCTACGCGTCCGGTACGTGCATCAGCTTGTCCGGGTTGCGGATGGCGTCCACCGATGTGATCCGGCCGCCGTCCACGGTGATCGCCACGATCGTGCGGGCGCCGTCCCAGTGGTACAGGGCCAGGCCGGGCGCGCCGTTGACGTGGGCGAGGCGCAGGCCGTCCGGGGGGACGTGTACGCGGGTGAGGGCGACGATGCCGCGTGCCACGTTGTCGGCGCCGCGCACGATGCCGTTCAGGGCCGTCACCTTGCCGCCGCCGTCGCCGCGCCAGACCACCTCGGGGTCGAGCAGCGAGACCAGCCGCTCCAGATCCCCCTCCTGGCAGGCCTGGCCGAAGGCGCTGACCAGCTCGCGCTGGCGGGCGTATCCGGCGGGGTGGTGCGGGCGGCTGCCGTCGACGTGGCGGCGGGCCCGCGAGGCCAGCTGGCGTACGGCCGCCGGGGTGCGGCCCACCACGCCCGCGACCTCCTCGAAGGGCAGCCCGAACACGTCGTGCAGCAGGAACGCGGTGCGCTGGGCGGGCGACAGCTCGTCCAGGACGATCATCAGGGCCATGGACACCGACTCGTCGAGCGTGACCCGGTCGGCGGGGTCCTGCTCGTCCGGCGCGTGCTCCACCAGCGGCTCCGGCAGCCAGGTGCCGACGTACCGCTCGCGCCGCACCCGCGCGCTCCCCAGCGCGTCCAGGGCCAGGCGCCCCACGGTCGTCGTGAGCCAGGCGCGCAGATCCCGTACGGCCCCCGGGTCCTCCAGGCCGCGCAGCCGCAGCCACGCCTCCTGGACGCAGTCCTCGGCCTCCGCCAGGCACCCCGTCGTCGTATAGGCGACCCGCAGCAGCCGGGGCCGCTCGCGCTCGAAGGCCCGGGCCAGTCCGTCCTCGTTGGACAGCGGCCCGCGCGCCCCGCTCACCGCAGCCCCGCGACGCTCGCCCAGACCTGCTCGGTGCGCAGCCACTCCCCGAACGACATGGTGCCGCGCACATCCGGCCGCTCGACGGTCAGCGCGCCCGCCCGCAGCGCCTGGCCCATCCGGCCGGGCAGCGGCATCGGCATCAGGACGGCCTTGCGCCCGGTGACGTTGCGCCAGACCCGGGCCATCTCGCGGACGTCGGTGTCCTCGGGCCCGCACACCTCGATCCGCCCCCGGTGCGGCACCCCCTCCGCCACGTCGGCGACCACCCAGGCGGCCTCCATGCAGGCGACCGTGCGCAGCCGCGCCCGGGGCACCGGCACCACCCCCCACTTGGCGGCCGACGCGAGCGCCGAGGCGAGCAGTTCGTGGAACTGGGTGGCCCGCACGATCGTCCAGGGCACCCTGCCCTCCCGTACGACCCACTCCTGTTCGGCCTTGACCTGCATGTATCCCATCGGCACCATGTCGCAGCCCACGATCGAGACGCATACGTGGTGCTGTACGCCCACGGCGCGCGCGGCGGCGAGCAGCCGCCGCGAGCCGTCCACGAGCGTGCGGGCCGCCCCCTTGGCGGTCCCGTGGCCGTTGGCCGCGTCCACCACGACGTCGCACCCCGCAAGGGCGTCGATCAGGCCCTCCCCCGTGTTCAGGTCGACCGGGTACTCCGGTGACCTACGGCTCAGCACCCGTACGCGGTGCCCCCGCGTACGCAGCTCCTCGGCGACGCGGCTACCCAGCGTCCCCGTCCCTCCCGCAATGGCGATGTCCATGTCCCTAGGACGACGCGCCGGGCCAGGATGTGACAAGGGGCTACCGCTCCCCCGGCGGGAAAGCAAGGACCGGACTAGCTGTGCAGTGCACCGGGCGTCTCGGGGTGTCCCTCGGGCTCCAGCTGGATCGTGGAATGGGCCACGTCGAAGTGGTCGCCGACGCACCGCTGGAGGCGCCCGAGGAGGTCCCCGTAGCCGTCGGCCAGCGCGTCGGCGGAGACCACCACATGGGCGGTGAGGACCGGCATTCCGGAGGTGACGGTCCAGCCGTGCAGATCGTGGACCGCCAGCACGCCGGGCTCGTTGAGGAGGTGCCGGCGCACCTCCGCCAGGTCCATGTCCTGCGGGGTGGCCTCCATCAGGACGTGCAGGGCGTCGCGCAGCAGCCCGTACGCCCTCGGCACGATCAGCAGGCCGATCACGATGGAGGCGATCGGGTCGGCGGCCTGCCAGCCCGTCAGGAGGATGACCAGACCTCCGACGATCACCGCGACCGAGCCGAGCGCGTCGCCCAGGACCTCCAGATAGGCGCCGCGCAGATTGAGGCTCTGGTCCTTGGCGTCCCGCAGCAGCCAGAGCCCGACCAGGTTCGCCGCGAGGCCGCCCACCGCGACCGCGAACATCAGCCCGCCCTTGACCTCGACGGGCTCGCTGAACCGGCCGATCGCCGACCACAGCACCCAGACGAAGATCGCCACGAGCAGCAGGGCGTTCAGGACGGCCGAGAAGATCTCCACCCGGTAGAAGCCGAAGGTGCGCCGGGGCGTCGGGGCGCGCTGGGCCAGAGTGATCGCGCCGAGCGCCAGCGCGACGCCGACCGCGTCGGTGAGGCTGTGCGCGGCGTCCGCGAGCAGTGCGAGGGAGCCGGAGAGCAGCGCGCCGACCACCTGGATGACGGTGATCGACGCGCTGATGCCGATGGTCCACAGCAGCCGGCTGCGGAACGTGCCGCTCAGCGTGCCCGCAGCTCCCGTGGGACCGTGGTCATGGCCCATGCCCGCAAGTCGATCACGCCCCGCTGAGCCCCGCTACCGGGGCGGGCGCGGGCTGCGCCACCAGCTGGGCGAGGCGGAGGGCGGCCGTGCCGGGCCCGGAGGAGGCGAGGACCGAGGGGACCACGTTCGGCAGCGAGCCGCCGCGCAGCGACTCCTCGCTGTAGCGGCGCACGTTCCGGTGCCAGTGCAGGATCCCCGCGATCCAGTCCTCGAACTCCTTCACATACGCGTCGAGCGCCGCCCGCCCGTCCGCGTCGAGCCCGAACTCCTCGTACAGCAGCGGGATCCCGGTCTCCTTGATGTGCAGGAACTGCTGCATCCGCGAGCGCATCAGATCGTCGACGATCCGCACGGCCGCCGGGTAGTCGCAGTCGAAGAAGCGCTGCACGACCAGGAGCAGGTTGTGCACCTCGCCCTCGTACTCGATCTCCTTCTGGTACGAGAAGAAGTCGTTGATCAGCATCCCGTAGTCCATCGCGGAGTTCTCCAGGGCGCTCATCGTGCCCGTACGGAAGATCTCCGGCGGCAGCGTGTCGGCGTGCCGCAGCCGGCCCAGGGAAACGGTCAGCTCGGAGCCGAAGGTGTGCCGCCGCATCTCGATGTAGTCGACCGGGTCGGGGATGCGGTGCTGGCCCTGGTTGAGCAGCTCCCACAGCCAGCTCTCCAGCATCACTTCGACCGCGCGGCGGAAGGCCTGCCGTCCGTACGGGGACATCGGCTCCGCCGTACGCGCCCACAGATCGGCGAGCGAACGTTCCATCGGGGTGACGGCGAGGGCGATCCCCGCCTGGGGGCGGTCGGCGTCCAGGATGTCGAGGAACCTCGCATGGGCGACCCGCGCACCGGCGAGATCGCGCGAACGCCCGTACACCAGCGGGTAGTAGTCGTCCCCGTACGTCCCCCAGGTCAGCCACTCCGCGTGGAGCTCCAGCTCCTCCAAGGTGGCGTCCGGGTCGAGTCCGGCCGAGCAGAGCGCGAAGTCGTAGCCGATCAGCTTCTGCTCGTCCCAGATGTCGCCGAGCAGCCCCATCCGGCCCGCCCAGGCGACCGAGCGGTCCCGGGCCTCGGCGTGGTGCGGGCTGAGCCCCAGCGCGAAGGGGACGTCGAAGTCGGGCAGCACAGACGGCCCGACCTGCTGGAACGGCACATGGGTGTGGCTGCGCAGCCGGGCCGCGGCCGGGCGCCCGAAGAGGTTCTTGATGTCCAGCGCGGAGGTGCCGAGCACCCCGCCGAACATCGAACTGCGCTCCTGCGCCTCCTTGTTCATGTACCTGCTGGAGCGCATGTGCCACTCGTGCCCGCCGGACTGCCAGTCCTGGAGCCCCTTCACGTACGCGGCGATCCGCGCGCACTCGTCCGCGCTGAGGCCTTTGTCGAGACACAGCGCGGGGACTTCGGTGAGGGCGGTGTTCTCGAACTGCTGGAGCCGGGAGGTGAGGAGGTCGTTGACGGTCTCGGCGGCTTCCTGGGTGGAACACCCGAGGAACGTCTCCAGAACGAGGATCCCGTTGCTGAGCTCTCCTTCGTCCTCCACCTCCCGCTGGTACGAGAAGAGGTCGTTGCGCAGATGGACGCCGTCCGCGAAGGCGTCGGTGAGGACCCGCAGCGGGCGCGAGGAGGCGACGGCGGCCGGGAGTTCGGCGTTCGCCGCGTACTCGATGATCCCCGCCGACCAGGGCGCGCCGCCGACCTTGCGGCGCATCTCGATGTACTCGACGGGGTTGGCGACGCGCCCCGCGTTCATGTTGACGAGCTCCCACATGGACTCGTTGAGGAGGTTGCGGGTGGACTCGGCGAACCGTTCCCGCCAGCCGTAGGACATGCCGGGAACGGTCCGGGCCCACAGGTCGGCGAGCCCCTTCTCGACCTGGTTGGTGGGCTCGGGAAACCCGTCGTCGAGATCCATGGGCATGAAGGCGGCCAGCCGTTCGAGATAGGCCTTGCCGCCGTCACTGTCGAGGGTCCGCTTGAACTGTTCGAGGAAGTGGTCGTCGAAGAAGAAGACCCACACGTACCAGTCGGTGACCAGGGAGAGGGCCTCCGCGTCGCAGTCGGGGTGGGTGTACGAGCACAGCAGCGCGTAGTCGTGGGCGTCGAGGTCGCTCAGCTCCCAGATGCCGGAACCTTCCAGCATGCCCATCTCGCGCGCCCACTCGCGGGAGTGGACCCGGGCGGTTTCGAGATGGGGATTGAGCCGCGCCGGATACGGCATGTAGAAATCCGGCAGGACGAACGGCTGCGTCACTGGGCTTCCCCTCCTGATGGCACCAGTTGGTCGGCCCCAGCACTACCCGCCGTCCGGGTCGGCATTCCGAACGGGTGCGCCAGTCATACGAAAGTGTGAGTTCACCGGGAAACGGGGACGGGCGGGTGCGAAGCGTGGGCCCGCCGCTGATCATCGGCGTATGGCACCGAGCTCGAAACACACGCTGCACCTGTCCCAGCAGCCGGAGGCCGACGCGCTGCTGGGCCGCAGCCCTCCCCCAAGGTCTTAAGGACCAGGGGGGACCCCCAGCCGCGCTGGTCGGGATGCTGCTGGACCAGCAGATCCCGATGGAATGGGCCTTCGCGGGCCCGTACACGCTGGCGACCCGGATGGGCGCGGACGACCTGGACGCGGCGGCGATCGCGCCCTACGGCCCGGACGCCTTGGTTGGTCGTCTGCGGACCGTGGATGGCTGGTCGCGCAGTTCCCCGCGCCCCTGAAAACCCTCGTTCGTCCGCGGACCGTGGCCGGTTGCTCGCGCAGTTCCCCGCGCCCCTATAGGTGCCGCTGCGCGGCAATCCCCTGGGCGGCCCGGAGGGGCGCATTTAGGGGCGCGGGGAACTGCGCGACCAGTTGGGGACGGCCCGCAGACGAACACCGGGCCAAAAAGGGGCGCGGGGAACTGCGCGAGCAACCCACCACCGGCCCGCAGACGAACCCCGGGCATACCTATCTGCGCCGCGTGCCGAAAAGTGAGCGCGTGATCTCGCGGCCCAGCTGCGTCCCCACAGACCGCGCCAGCGACCGGAACACCCCGCTCCCCACCACCTGCTCCGCCAGCGACTTGTCCTTCTTCCCCTCCGGCAGGGCCGCCTGCACAGCCACCTCCTCCCGCCCCCTCTCCTGCGCGGACAGCTTCTCGAACGCCGACTCCCGGTCGACCGCCTCCGCGTAACGCCCGTACAGCAACGAGGACTTGACCAGCCGGTCGAGGTCCTCCCCCGGCACCGGCCCCATCAAGGACTGCGGCGCCCGAAGCCGCGTCGCAGCCACCGGCGTCGGCGCCCCCGACTCGCTCAGGACCGTGATCACCGCCTCGCCCGTACCGAGCCCGGTGAGGGTGGACTCCAAGTCGTACGGCGACTTCGGGAACGTACGCACCGTCGCCTTCAGCGCCTTCGCGTCGTCCGGCGTGAACGCCCGCAGCGCGTGCTGCACCCGGTTGCCCAGCTGCCCCAGCACATCCGCGGGCACGTCCTTCGGCGTCTGCGTGACGAAGAAGACGCCGACCCCCTTCGAGCGAATGAGCCGCACCGTCTGCGTGATCGACTCCAGGAACGCCTTCGACGCCCCGCTGAACAGCAGATGCGCCTCGTCGAAGAAGAAGACGAGCTTGGGCCGGTCCACGTCGCCGACCTCCGGCAGCCCGTTGAACAACTCCGCGAGCAGCCACATCAGGAAGGTCGAGAAGAGCTGCGGCTTGTCCTGGACGGCGGGCAGTTCGAGTACGGACACGAGCCCGCGCCCGTCCGGCGCCAGCCGCAGCAGCTCGGTGACGTCGAACTCGGGCTCGCCGAAGAAATCGCTCGCACCCTGCTGCTCGAACGCCGTGATCGACCGCAGGATCACCCCGGCCGTCGCGGCCGAGAGCCCGCCGATCCCCTTCAGCTCCGGCTTGCCGACGTCCGAGACCAGGAAGCCGGTGACCGCCTTGAGGTCCTTCAGGTCGTACAGCTCAAGGCCCTTGGAGTCGGCGTAGTGGAAGATCAGCCCGAGCGACTGCTCCTGCGTCTGGTTGAGCTGGAGGACCTTCGACAGGAGTACGGGCCCGAAGCTGGTGACCGTGGCGCGCAGCGGGATGCCCGTGCCGATGCCGCCGAGCGCGTAGAACTCACAGGGGAAGCCCGCCGCCTCCCACTTCTGCCCGACCTGCCCGGCCCGCTCCCGCACCTTGGGGTTGTCCTGCCCGGGCGCGGAGATCCCGGAGACGTCCCCCTTCACGTCCGCGAGGAAGACCGGGACGCCGTTCGCGGACAGCTGCTCGGCGATGAGCTGGAGCGTCTTGGTCTTGCCGGTGCCGGTCGCTCCGGCGACAAGACCGTGCCGGTTGAGCATGGCGAGCGGGATACGGACCGGCGCGTCGGCGTGGCACTGCCCGTCCCAGAGCACGGAGCCGAGCTCCATGGCGGGACCGGTGAAGGCGTACCCGGTGGCGATCTCGGCGACGGGGGGCGGGAGGGAGACGGAGGAGGTGGCGGTGGGCGGCGCCTCCGGGGGCGCGCCCGGATTCGCGCCCGGCTCCGAACCCGGCGTTACGTCCCGCGCCGCGCCCGGCGTCTCGTCGCTGTCGGTCATGGCGAGCCCCCAATGTCGGGTTTGCGGCACTCCGCCCAGGATCGCACTCGCGCACCATGGCTGCGCCCGGAGCCGCTTGCCCGGTAGGCTTTCCGTGTGATCTTCAAGCGCATCGGAAGCGGGCGGCCGTACCCCGACCACGGCCGGGAAAGCACCCGGCAGTGGGCGGACGTCGCGCCGCGCCCGGTCCGGCTCGATCAGCTCGTCACCACGAAGGGCCAGCTCGACCTGGAGACCCTCCTGGCGGAGGACTCGACGTTCTACGGCGACCTCTTCGCCCACGTCGTGAAGTGGCAGGGCGACCTGTACCTGGAGGACGGGCTGCACCGCGCGGTGCGCGCGGCGCTCCAGCAGCGGCAGGTGCTGCACGCGCGCGTACTGGAAATGGACTGAGCGTCTCCGCTTCGGGCCGACCGGTTCCGTTCCGACGGCCGGGGAACGCCCGTCCGGAGTGATCCGTACTGATCCTTTCGGGCCCTTTCCCGCGCATACGGGCGCCATCCATTGATCATTTAGTAGGCATCGCCACCGGGCCGCACTACGCTGCGCACATGAGCATGCTCACTCCCCCCGGCATGGGCGGAAAGTACCGCATCACGGGCGACAAGTACCCGCGGATGCGCCGCCCCCGCCGACGCGGCCGGCTCCTGCTCGCGGCGGTCGCCGCCGTCGTGGTCCTCGGTCTGATCGGCTGGGGGACGGTCCAGCTCATCGACGTCTTCGGCGGGTCGGACGACGCGAAGAAGGAGACGGCGGGCGCGAAGCACGACTGCGCGCCGAGCCCGTCGCCGTCCACGGCCACCGCCGCGGCCGCCGCGCTGCCGAAACCCGCCCAGATCACGGTGAACGTCTACAACGCGACGCCCCGGGGCGGGCTCGCCAAGGAGACGGCGGACGAGCTCAAGAAGCGCGGGTTCGCCATCGGCAAGGTGGGTAACGCGCCGGAGGAGTACGACAAGAAGGTCACCGGGAACGGGATACTGCTGGGTGCGCCCGGGGCGACGCGGGGGGCGTTCTCGGTCCTCGGTACGCAGTTGAAGGGCGCGGCGCAGAAGACCGACGCGCGGACGACGCCGGACGTCGACCTCATTCTGGGCTCGACGTTCCAGACGCTGGATCCGGCTCAGCAGGCGGCCACGGCGCTGGCGTCCCTGGGCAAGCCGGCGCCGCAGACTCCCGCGAAGTGCTGAGCCCCTCCCCGCCCCTTCCCTGAACCCTCCGGGGGTGGGTGGAGGTGGAGGTGGCGCTCCCGGGGCTGCGCCCCGGACCCCCTCTGCGGGGCCTGCGGCCCCCGCACCCCGGCTCGCGTTCGTCTGCGGACCGTAGATGGCTGGTCGCGCAGTTCCCCGCGCCCCTAACTACCTAGGGGCGCGGGGAACTGCGCGAGCAACCCACCACCGGCCCGCGGACGAACCCCGGGCCGAACTACTCCGCCGAGCCGTACATGCGGTCGCCCGCGTCGCCCAGGCCCGGCACGATGTACCCGTGCTCGTTGAGCCGCTCGTCCACCGACGCCGTCACCACCGTCACCGGCGTCCCCGCCAGCTCGCGCTCCATGACCTCGACGCCCTCCGGCGCGGCCAGCAGGACGACCGCCGTGACGTCGTCCGCGCCGCGCTTGATGAGCTCCTTGATCGCCGCGACCAGCGTGCCGCCCGTGGCCAGCATCGGGTCCAGGACGTACACCTGGCGCCCGGAGAGGTCCTCCGGCATGCGCGTCGCGTACGTGGAGGCCTCCAGGGTCTCCTCGTTGCGGATCATGCCCAGGAAGCCCACCTCGGCGGTCGGCAGCAGGCGGACCATGCCGTCCAGCATGCCGAGGCCCGCCCGCAGGATCGGGACCACCAGCGGACGCGGGTACGACAGCTTCACACCCGTCGTCGGGGTCACCGGGGTCTCGATGTCGACCTGCTCGGTGCGCACGTCGCGCGTGGCCTCGTACGCGAGCAGGGTGACCAGCTCGTCGGCGAGACGCCGGAAGGTCGGGGAGTCGGTGCGCTTGTCGCGCAGGGTGGTGAGCTTGTGGGCGACCAGGGGGTGGTCGACGACGTGGAGACGCATAACCCCACAGTAACCGGGTAAACGGCCCGCCCGCGCCGTCCGCGCTGGCATCAAACCACCCACCCGAGGGAAGGTGGGAGGGACTGACGAGGGACGGACGAGGGACTGACACACCCCCGGGGTGGTGCCCACTCATGGCCGAGAAGGACGCCGGCAAGCAGGACGACAAGGACACGGACCAGCAGGACGACACGGGCGGCACGGCCGACGCGCCGCCCGAGACCCCCGCCGAGCGGCGCCGCCGGCGGGCCCAGTTCCTGCGCGAGCTGCACGAGGCGAAGGCCCTGCGCGACCGCGTCCAGCCCCGCCGCGCCCGCGCGGCCCGTATGCGCCAGGCCATGCGCATGCGAACCTTCCGCTGGTGACCTGAGAATCCGGCCAGTGCGGCGACCGGAGAAACGCAACCGCGGAAGAACTCTCGCAACGGCGTTGTTTCTGCAACGATTCCAGTGAAGCCACGGCCGGGGGGACCCCCAACCGGCACGCCTATGACCAGTGGGAGAGTCACGGTGTACTTCGCCGCACTGCTCGCGCGCACCGAAGACGGGTGGGAAGCGAGCGACACAGAGCTCGACGATGTGGAGACCCTCGCCGACCTCGCCGACCTGGCCCGGGAGGCCACGGCCGACGGGGCCGACGACACGGTTCTCGTCTTCATCGAGCAGGAGGATGTCTGGTTCGGCGTCGTTCGCGTGGACGGCGAGGAGGACCCGCGCATCTACGTCTCCAACGCCGCAGCCGCCGCCCGTTCCTCGTACGGAGAGATCCTCCTGACCGACGAACTGCTCGGCCGCGATCCGGCCTCCGACGACAGCGCCGACGACCTGGACGCGCTGGACCTCGACGGCACGGAGGACGGCGACCTCGACGAACAGGAGGACCCGGACGACGAAGCCGTGGATGCCCTCGACCCGGTGCCCGCGGGCCCGCTCGGGGACACCGCGATCCTCGCCGACCTCGGGGTGAGCGAGGGCCAGCTGCTCACGCTCGACTCGGACGCGCTGGTGGAGATCGCGGACGTGTTGGGCGCGGCCGAGGTGCTGGAGGCCGTGCGCTAGTGGCCGTGGCGCACGATCCCGTACGCGACCCCTGGGCGGAGCCGATGCGCACCGCCCTCGGGGAGGCCGGGCGGGCCGCGCTGGCCGGCGATGTGCCGGTCGGCGCCGTCGTGCTGTCCCCGGCCGGCGAGGTGCTCGCCACCGCCCACAACGAGCGTGAGATCACCGGCGACCCCACGGGGCACGCGGAGATCGTCGCGCTCCGCCGGGCGGCGCGGAAGACCGGCGAGTGGCGGCTGACCGGCTGCACGCTCGTGGTGACCCTGGAGCCGTGCGTCATGTGCGCGGGCGCATTGGTGCAGTCCCGGGTCGAACGGGTCGTGTACGGGGCGCGCGACGAGAAGGCGGGCGCGGCCGGGTCCCTGTGGGACCTGGTGCGCGACCGGCGCCTCAACCACCGCCCCGAGGTGATCCAGGGCGTCCTGGAGGACGAGTGCTCCCGCCAGCTGACGGCCTTTTTCCGGGACCGCTGACCGGGCTGCGGCCGGGCTGCGGCAAGGCTCCGGGCGGGCCGTGACCCACGTCTCACCCCGGTCGCCGCATACGGATTTCAAACCACGGGCCACCTTGGGCTAAGCTCTCTCTCGGTAGCGTGTCCGAGCGGCCGAAGGAGCTCGCCTCGAAAGCGAGTGTGGCGCAAGTCACCGAGGGTTCAAATCCCTCCGCTACCGCTCTCAGAAGGGCCCCGACAGCGTCGGGGCCCTTCTTGCGTACCCGCGCGGCACCCAGGACACGCGAAAGCCCCGGCCGAGGACGACCGGGGCTCTCATGTCTGGAACGGGGGGAGCGGCGTCGGGGGGACAAAGCCGCTCCCCCCGACGAGAACGGGCCGCAGGTCCGTGCCGCGTTCAGGGGGAAGCTCGCGGCGCGGACCCCGCAGTGAGGCCCTGTTCCGGCCCCTCGGATTCCTGCCAGATCCGCTGGGCTCTGGAACCATCCTGCGCTCGCGTCACGTCCGTAACGTCCGGCGAAGGGCCCCGATCCGGGGGTCCTTGGTCCTTAAAGACGGGGTGAGGACGGCGGAAGTGGTGTTGGTTAGACTCACGCGAGCGCACAGGGGAGCCGGGGAGGGTGCACGCACGTGGACGTGAAGAAAGTCCTGCTCTATTGCGCGGTCGTCTTCGTGCTGTACACGATCATCACCTCGCCCGTGGAGGCCGCGGGGATGGTCCAGACGGGCTTCGAGGGGATCTCCTCCGCCGCGAAGGGGATCGGCCAGTTCATGACCGAGCTGGTCCGCTGATTCGCTGATTCATGGGGGACCGCTCGTACGATCGGCGGGGGCGCTGACACGTACGCACGGCAAGGAGCACACATGATCCGCCATCTGGTCCTCTTCAAGCTCAACGAAGGCGTGGCGCGCGACGAGGCGCGGGTCGCCGCCGGAGTGAAGGCGTTCGAGGAACTGGACGGGCTCGTTCCGGAGCTGAGGTTCTGGGAGTGCGCCTGGAACATCACCGACCGGCCCATCGCGTACGACTTCGCCATCAACTCGGCGGTCGAGGACGCGGACGCGCTGAAGCGCTACCTCGAACACCCGGCGCACCAGGCGGCGGCCGCGCAGTGGCGCGAGTTCGCCACCTGGGTGATCGCCGACTACCCGTTCTGAGCCGGTACGCGACGAGGCCTCGCACCCGAGTGGTGCGGGGCCTTTCGCATGCCCGGGGGCGGGCCCCGCACGGAGCAAATGCCCAACTTGCCCTCAACACGTGGTTATACGGTGCTTGCACACAGTGGACATGTCTTGTGATGCTATGACCGCTTTTGACGGATGAGTCGACGATGGTTCGACCGAAGTTGACCGCGACAGTGACCACGACATTGACCGCGCAGTGACCGCAAAGGGGTGGCGTTGACCGTGCCGGCCAGTACCGCACCTCAAGTGCCACCCCAGAACGAGCCCCAGGAGCCCCACGAGAGCCACCGGCCCCCCGCGCAGGCGCCCCCGCAGACGCCCGCCCAGACCCCGGTGCGGACCAGCAGCCGGGGTGCGGACACCCGGGCGCTCACGCAGGTCCTCTTCGGGCAGCTCAAGGGCCTGGAACCGGGCACTCCGGAGCACCACCGGGTGCGCGGGGCGCTGATCGAGGCGAACCTGCCGCTGGTGCGGTACGCGGCGGCCCGCTTCCGCTCCCGCAACGAGCCGATGGAGGACGTGGTCCAGGTCGGCACGATCGGGCTGATCAACGCGATCGACCGGTTCGATCCGGAGCGCGGGGTGCAGTTCCCGACGTTCGCCATGCCGACGGTGGTCGGCGAGATCAAGCGGTACTTCCGCGACAACGTGCGCACCGTCCACGTCCCGCGCCGGCTGCACGAGCTCTGGGTCCAAGTGAACGGCGCCACCGAGGACCTGACGACCCTTCACGGCCGCTCGCCCACCACCGCCGAGATCGCCGACCGGCTGAAGATCGGCGAGGACGAGGTGCTCGCCTGCATCGAGGCGGGCCGCTCGTACCACGCGACCTCTCTGGAGGCGGCCCAGGAGGGCGACGGCCTGCCGGGCCTGCTCGACCGGCTCGGCTACGAGGACCCGGCGCTGGCCGGGGTCGAGCACCGCGATCTGGTCCGCCACCTCCTCGTACAACTGCCCGAACGCGAGCAGCGGATCCTGATGCTCCGCTACTACAGCAATCTGACGCAGTCCCAGATCAGCCAGGAGCTGGGTGTGTCCCAGATGCATGTGTCCAGGCTGCTGGCCAGGAGCTTCGCGCGGCTTCGATCCGCAAATCGAATCGAGGCGTAACCGGATCGAGTGATCCACGTCCGGGTGAACAATCCGGCGGCAAAACCGGCACACCCCTTGTTAACTGCACGGATCCACCTGTGACTTGTCGACATGTCACTACAGCGTGTTGCCGACATGTGACATTCTGCTGGAACCGCGTTTGCCGCAGCTCCGCCTCCGGTATTCAGGTGGAGGCTGCGTTCCTCCGATGGTCGTGGCCACCGCGACCGTCCGCGACCTCAAGGGGGTGGCATGTCCGCAGAACAGGGCAGCTCGAAGGTGCAGGTGCTCACGCTCATGAAGAGCGTGCCCGCGCCCGATGTGCGCGAGAGCTCGGAAGCCATCGACAGCCGTGCGGTGCCCGGCTCCCCCGAGGCACTGGACACCGCCGCTCCGGCGATCTCCATCGCCGCCCCCCGGCGGGAAGCGACAGGCACGACGGGGTCCACGGGGTCCACGGGGCCCCACGAACCGCTCGACACCCGCACGCTCTCCCGTTCCCTGTTCCTGCGGCTGGCCGCGCTGGGCAGCGCGGAGAGCCCGGAGCGTACGTATGTACGCGACACCCTGATCGAGCTGAACCTGCCGCTGGTGCGGTACGCGGCGGCCCGCTTCCGCTCCCGCAACGAGCCGATGGAGGACATCGTCCAGGTCGGCACGATCGGCCTGATCAAGGCGATCGACCGGTTCGACTGCGAACGGGGCGTGGAGTTCCCGACGTTCGCGATGCCGACGGTGGTCGGCGAGATCAAGCGCTTCTTCCGCGACACGAGCTGGTCGGTGCGGGTCCCGCGCCGCCTCCAAGAGCTGCGCCTCGCCCTGACGAAGGCGAGCGACGAGCTGGCCCAGAAGCTCGACCGCTCCCCCACCGTCCCGGAGCTGGCGGCGGTCCTGGGCGTCTCGGAAGAGGACGTGGTGGACGGCCTGGCGGTCGGCAACGCGTACACGGCCTCCTCCCTCGACTCCCCCTCCCCCGAGGACGACGGCGGCGAGGGCTCCCTTGCGGACCGCCTCGGCTACGAGGACGCGGCGCTCGAAGGCGTCGAGTACCGCGAGTCCCTCAAGCCCCTCCTGGCCAAACTCCCGCCCCGCGAACGCCAGATCATCATGCTCCGCTTCTTCGCGAACATGACCCAGTCCCAGATCGGCGAGGAAGTCGGCATCTCCCAGATGCACGTCTCGCGCCTGCTGACGCGGACACTGGCCCAGCTGCGGGAGGGGTTGATCGCGGACTAGGGGGCGCGGCGGAGGCCCGCGGGGGCGCACCGGCTCCCGCCTGCCCGCTTTCGCGCGGGGCGCGGCGGAGGCCCGCGGGGGCGCACCGGCTCCCGCCTGCCCGTTTTCGCGCGGGGCGCGGCCCTGGCTGCGCCACCGCAGACGCCGCGCTGCCTTGGCGCCTCCGCGCGGGGCACGGCCCGACGGACCCCGTTTCCCCTCTCCCTAGCTGCGGGCAGTCGTGCCGCTAGGGGCGGCACGGGTGGGCGCAGCGGCACCCTTCAGCGCTGGGCGCGTCCCTCTCCCTCGCCTCAGCCCCGTCCCGGGGTTCACAATTGACGCCCCGTCAGCAACACTGGCGCGATGCGACGTGCTGCGTTGATCGGCGTATCGGCGGCCGCCACGCTCGCGCTGGGCGGCACGCTGGCCGCCTGCGGCGGGGACGGCGGCAAGCCGTATGTGGCCGTGGGCAGCGAGGCCCCGCCGGGCAAGGCGGTGCCGCCTCACGGCAAGGTGGAACTGGTTCCGCTGGACGGGGCGGGTGAGACGGGTACCGCCGGGCCCACCCGTGGCTCGGCCACCCCCAGCGGCGGTGGGCCGGACAGCAAAAGCGGAGGCGGCTCAGCGGGGAGCGGCGGCGCCACAAACCGCACCAGCCCACCCGGAAGCACCGGCACGCCCGGAGGCGGAGCCACAAGCGGCACAGGCGCACCCGGCAACGGAAGCGGCAGCGGCACGGCGAGCGGCGGAAGCACATCCTCAGGCGGAGCCACAGGCACCCCCAGCGGCGGACCCACCACGGGCACCACAGGCGGCACAGCCGGAACCGGCGGCACCCCCAGCACCCCCGCCCCCAGCACCCCAGCCCCCACCCCCGCCGCCCTGACCCTAGGCACCCCCACCCGAACCCCCACCCCCACCCGCCGCTGCGAGACCGTCGCCGTCCCTCTCCGCAACACCGGCGGCACCCCCGTGAAGTCGGGAACGCTCACCTTCGCCACCCACGTCATCGGCCTGCTCGGCATCGACTGGGCGACGGTCACCTCCACCCAGCCCCTCGCGCCCGTGGCCGCCCGCACCGCCACGACACGTACGTACACCGTCTGCCTGGACGCCTGGCGCGTACCGCTCGGAACGCACATCGAGACCCGTTTCGTCACCGCCGACTGGCGCTGACGAAACGGGTCTCGACAGGAGGTACGGGAGGGGTCAGCCCAGCGCGAGCCAGGCGACACCCGCGAGGACGGCGAGTACGACGACGATGCCCACGATCAGGCCGACGCGCGGACCGGCCGGCGCCGCCGCCGGGGTCGCCGCCTGGCGGCCCTGCGGCGCGCCCTCGTCGACGAAGGCGCGGAACATCTGCGTGCTGCCCGCGGGGTCGTAGTTGCCCTCGGGGCCCGGGGTGTTGTGTGCCATGGACGGGACCCTAGCGAAGTCCCGGGTTCCGCCCAACCCCCGCCCCCGCGCGCCCGGGCACGTACACGGCACGCTCACGGCGTACGCACACCGCGAGCGGGGCCCGCCACCCGCCCCCACCTGGGCATTGACTTCCCATATGCGAACACTTTGCCTTCACTTTACTACCAATCCGCCCACATTCGCTTGCCTTCAGCAACCAATCAATCCTATGGTTGCCCTAAGCAACGAGATCAAGGAATCTCAGAGGAGGGCTCGATGGCCGCGCAGAGCCACTACGAGGAGCTGGCCCGGCAGCTCAGCGCCATCGGGGCCGTCAAGCGCGGGCTCGGCCGGATCCTGCCGGCCGAGTGCCCCGCCGGGTCCGCCGCCGTCCTGACGCTCCTGGGCCGCCACGGCGAGATGCGGATCAGCCGCCTCGCCGAACTCCTCGATGTGGACATGTCGGTGACGAGCCGTCATGTCGCGCACGTGGCCGCGCGCGGCTGGATCGAGCGCGACCCCGACCCGCTGGACAAGCGGTCCCGGATCCTGCGGCTCACCCCCGCCGGCCGCGCCATGCTCGACGAGCTCGGGCGGCGCACGGCGCAGATGTTCGCCCGGACCCTGCGGGACTGGTCCGACGAGGAGGTCGGGCAGCTGAACGTCATGCTCGCGCGGCTCAGAGAGAGCTTCGACTGCCGCGAGGAGCCCCTCGCCCGTACACCCGCCGCCCAACAGGCTTAGAGGAGAAGGAAGTTCATGGCTACATCCACACCGGCCGGTGTGCGGGACGGCAGCGCCGCCCACGGAGGGCAGCCCCACGAGGGGTCCGGCGCGCCGATGACCCACCGGCAGATCATGGAGGCGCTGTCCGGGCTGCTGCTCGGCATGTTCGTCGCCATCCTGTCCTCGACGATCGTCTCCAACGCCCTTCCGCAGATCATCGGCGATCTGGGCGGCGGCCAGTCCGCGTACACCTGGGTAGTCACGGCCTCGCTGCTCGCGATGACCGCGACCACGCCGCTGTGGGGCAAGCTCTCCGACCTGTTCAGCAAGAAGCTGCTGGTCCAGATAGCCCTGATCATCTACGTCAGCGGTTCGGTGATAGCCGGGCTCTCGCAGAACGCGGGCATGTTGATCGCCTGCCGGGTCGTCCAGGGCATCGGCGTCGGCGGTCTGTCCGCCCTCGCCCAGATCATCATGGCCGCGATGATCGCGCCGCGTGAGCGCGGCCGGTACAGCGGCTACCTCGGTGCCACGTTCGCGGTCGCGACGGTCGGCGGCCCGCTGCTCGGCGGCGTGATCACGGACACGGACTGGCTGGGCTGGCGCTGGTGCTTCTACGTGGGCGTGCCCTTCGCGGTCATCGCGCTCATCGTCCTCCAGAAGACCCTGAAGCTGCCGGTCGTGAAGCGCGAGGTGAAGGTCGACTGGGCGGGCGCGTTCTTCATCAGCGCGGCGGTGTCGCTGCTGCTGGTGTGGGTGACGTTCGCAGGCGACAAGTACGACTGGGTCTCCTGGCAGACGGCCGCGATGGTCGGCGGCTCGGTGCTGCTGGGCGCGGTATTCGTGTACGTGGAGTCGAGGGCGGCCGAGCCGATCATCCCGCTGCGGCTCTTCCGCAACCGCACGATCACGCTCGCCTCGCTGGCCTCGCTCTTCGTGGGCGTGGCGATGTTCTCCGGAACGGTGTTCTTCAGCCAGTACTTCCAGCTGGCGCGCGGCGAGTCCCCGACGATGTCGGGTGTGCTGACGATCCCGATGATCGGCGGCCTGTTCATCTCCTCCACGGTCTCCGGCCAGGTCATCACCAAGACCGGCCGCTGGAAGGCGTGGCTGGTGAGCGGTGGCGTCCTGGTCACGGCGGGTCTCGCGCTGCTCGGCACGATGCGGTACGACACGGCGTACTGGCAGCTCGCGATCTACATGGCGCTGATGGGCCTCGGCATCGGCATGATGATGCAGAACCTGGTGCTCTGCACGCAGAACCAGGTCTCGGCGGCCGACCTCGGCTCGGCGTCGTCCGTGGTGACGTTCTTCCGTTCGCTGGGCGGCGCGGTGGGCGTGTCCGCGCTGGGCGCGGTGATGGCCAACCGGGTCACGCACTACGTCAAGGACGGCCTGGCCGACCTCGGCCCGCAGGCGGCGGGCCTGGGCGCCGGGGGTGGCGGCGGCATCCCCGACCTGGACAAGCTTCCGGCGCCGCTGCGCACGGTGATGGAGAGCGCGTACGGCCACGGGGTGGCGGACGTCTTCCTCTACGCGGCGCCGTGCGCCCTGCTCGCCTTCTTCGTGACGCTGTTCATCAAGGAGGTCGCGCTGAAGTCGTCGCGAACCTCCGAGACGCCGAAGGCGGCGAACTAACCAGACTCGGGTGCCCCGAGCGGAGGCGCCCGAAAGGGGCGGCAGGCAGGGGACGGCCTGCCGCCCCGTTTTTTGTCTCCAGGGGCTGTGCCACAGGCCCTGAGTCGCCGCCCCATGGCCCCAAGTAGGCCTAGGTAGCTGGGAGTTGGTAGGCGAGGACGAACGCGTCGGCGGCCATGACGGTGTCGCAGACTTCGACGGCTCGGCCTTCGGTGTCGTACGCGGTACGGATCAGGTGGATCACGGGGACGCCGGTCGCGAGGTGGAGCATGCGGACCTCCTGCGGGGAGGGCATGCGGGCGCGGATCTCCTCGTCGAAGTGGTCGAGGCGGTGGCCGTTCTCCTCCAGGCGGGCGTAGATCCCGCCGGGGCCGGGGTTGGGCTCGGCGATCTGGGTGCCGCGCGCGATGTCGAGGGGGAGGTAGGAGGTCGCGAACTCGACCGGGCGTCCGTCGATGAGGTAGCGACGGCGGCGGGCGAGGACCTTGCGCGGGGAGCCGAGGCGGGCGGAGACGTCCTGGGAGGGCTTCTCCTCCTTCACCTCCAGGCCGTCCACTTCGGAGTGGACGCCTGCGGCTTCGGCCTCGACGGTGAAGGCGGACTTGCCCTGGTCGCGGTGGCGGCGGGCGAAGCGGTCGGAGGCGAGACGGCGTACGGGCGGGCGGGGCCGTACGAAGACGCCCCTGCCGTGCTCGGAGACCGCGAGCCCTTCGCCCTGGAGGATCGAGAGGGCGTTGCGAACGGTCATGCGGGAGACGCCGTAGTGCTCGACGAGCTCGGTCTCCGAGGGCAGCTTGTCGCCTTCGCGAAAGCGCCCCTTGTCGATGGATTCGCGCAGGTGGTCGGCGATCTGGCGGAAGACGGCACGGTCGCTGGTCGGGTCCAGCGTGCCCAGAAGGCCGGACGGGAGAGCCATGCGCGTACTCCTTTAGATATCTAGACGAGCAGCTGACCTGGATCGCTATGGTGGAGAGCCTAGCCAGACCCGGGAGGGCCGAGGAACGTGAGCGCCGATCGCCCGCACTCCGTCAGCGTCGCTGGCGTCATCGTCGACGACGCGGGCCGCGCGCTTGTGATCAAGCGGCGCGACAACGGTAAGTGGGAGCCACCCGGCGGCGTGGTCGAACGCGAGGAAACCCTCCCCGAAGCCTTGCAGCGCGAGGTCCTGGAGGAAACCGGCATCAAGATCGCCCTCCCGGCGACGCTGACCGGCGTCTACAAGAACATGACCGGCCTGATCGTCTCCCTGGTCTTCCGCTGCGAAGCCATCGACGGCGCTCCGACGGTCGGCGACGAGACCCGCGCCCTGCGCTGGGTCACCCGCGAGGAAGTGGTCGAGCTCGCCGACGAGGCGTACGCGGTCCGCGTCCTGGACGCACTGGATCGCATGTCCCCGCCGGCCGTCCGCGCACACGACGGCGTTCGACTCATCTAGCACGAGCCCCGTGAAAACCCGGTCCATGGGCCGCCTACCAGCACGGAGTAACTTGTATGGACGAGTATATGAGTGGCCCTCCCGGAGTCTGGGGGCTGATCTGCCCAGGTTCCCCGGAAGAAGTGGCTCGCGCACGGCGCTGGACCCGGGATGTCTTACGGGAGCACCCCCGGGGCGACGATGCGGTCCTGGTCGTGAGCGAGTTGGGGACGAACGCGTTGACGCATACGGCGGGGCACGTGCTCCGGGTGATGCTGACGGTCACCGAAGGCCGGGTGACCGTGGCGGTCACGGACTCGGGCGGGGCGCCGGATGGCCCGAAGGTCACCGAGGCGCCGGAAGAGGCCGTTCACGGCCGGGGGTTGAACATCGTCATGGCGCTCGCGAACCGCCTGTCGGTGACGGGCGACGAGGCGGGCCGCACGGTGACGGCGGAGCTTCCATGCTGAGGGGCCCGGGGTTCCTGTGCGAGTTCTCGGCCGAGCGCCGGGACACGGGGGAGGGCGTCAATGCCGCCGCCCTGGAGGTCGACTCGGTGGAGGAGGCGGTGCGCTGGCTGCGGATCGCGGTGCGGACGGCGCTGCCGGGGTTCGAGGGCGAGACGCTGCGGGCGGCGCGGGCGTTCCTGGCGGAGGGCCGGAAGACGGAACGAGAGCTCCGCGAGAACCAGTTGACGACGCTGACCCTGATCCAAGGCTCCTTGACGATGGTGTGGCTGGTCAGCCCGATAGCGGCGGGCGAGCGCCAACGGATCTGCGTATGGCCCTGGGCCTGACCTTGGGAGCCTGAGTAACAACTTTCTCTACAGGTTCAAGGCGGCTCGCTCCGCTCCCCGCGCGCGGCCCGGCCCCCGGTCGGGCCTGCGCTCCTGCCTCCGCCCCGCTCTGGCCCGGCCGCCGCCCGTGCCGCGAGCATGGCGATCAGCCGCCTGACGTCAGAGAGGGGGTACGCCGTGGCTGGGGCGGTCGGCTCCACGGCTTTAGGCAGCCGCTTCGGCGCGAGCCTCGAAGATCATGGCCCCACGTCGTGCTTGAGCGGGCAGGTCCACGGACTGCCCGACGCGCCGGAGCTTACGGGGCCATGATCACTCGCGCCAAAGCAGCTCCCGCCCAAAGCCGCTCCGCCGACCTCGATTCGAAACCGAACTGCCTAAATGAGTCCAGCATCGAGAAGCTGCCGATAGTTTCGCTTAATGTGCCCCTTCCCTCGCTGGTGGCGGCGCTGTAGGAGCATCTCCCACTCCTGAGACCTGTCCATGGAAATCCTCATTTGGGCAGCTTTCAGATTCGCCCAATGCTTGTCGAAGTCGCGCTCAAAAGCGTACTGGGTGGCTGACAGGTCAAAAATTAGTCGCTCTAGGTGTCTGAGCATGTTCTTTTGCAGCCGCAGGTGCCACAGCGTCAGGGCGTTGAGTCGCTTGGTTCGATCCCGATTAACGCTATTTCGCTGCTCGTTGAAAGCAACGATCCACTGCCCGTGCGCCAGGGAGTTCCTCGTATTGATGAGCGGTTCCATCCAGTCATCAAGAACCGTCTTCATCCCAGAGAAGTATGCTGCGCTGGTGTATGGCAGCGCAGAGGGAATCCTCCGGCGCGGCACCTTGTAGCGAACCGCGAATGCTTCGACGAGCGTTTGATTCCACATGTCGAGCACGGTCCGTTCCTGCATGACTCGCTGCTCGCTGGATTCCGGGAAGTAGCGTGAGCTGATGATTGTCATCAGTCGATCCTCAAGCGTAGCGCCGAGGAGGAGAGCGCAGGTTCGAGTTAGGGCTACAATCTCGTGTTCATCCCCATGCCGGATTGCTTCCTTGCAGGATCTGCTAGCCACTTCGAAAGATGTTTCAAGGGCTTCCATGTTGCGCATATGTGCACGATGGCGTTTCTCGCGCTCCAAGGATTTCCCCAGGGGTTGATTGCCGGAGTCGGCAGAACCTACCACGGTGGTAGACTCTGCCGACCTCGGAATCGAACCGAGGAACTCTCACCGTATGAGCGTGTTCTTGTGCGAATCAACCGGCTTGAATTCGCACACCATTACACCAATCAGCCCGAAGCCGGAAACTTCGGTGGCCGGAAAGCTCCGGCTTCGTTGCAGAATTTAGCGCAGAGGTGTCTGGCTGTAAACAGTGTCCGGAGCGCAGAACCCTAGGGCTCGAACGTGCGATGCGGCGCCAGATGCCAGTTCCCTCCCGAGTCGCGGTACGGCGCTCAGAGATGATCGTTGCCGACAAAGCGGCAGGATGTTGATCGATTAGGTGAGTGCAGGTCAGGCCGCCGGTGATCGGCCGTAGCTGTACAGCAGCCCCGTACCGTAACCCCAGCAACCGCCCCCACTCAGCAGAGCCCTTCCAGGGCCCGACCTCGACCGCTATGACCGTCCCTGACCGATCCCGCTAGAGCTACGGATCAGAAGGTTCAGGGTCGGATCCTGCCGAGGGCGCAGCAGGCAAGAGGCCCGGGAGGAATCCGGGGCCTTATGCCTTGCCGGTGACGGCACTGGTTGATGCCCCCCTGCGGGGAGACGAGTCCATCCGCGCGCCGGCGCAAATCCTCCGGCTGGGTCAGCCGACCAGGGCGGGCGATGCGATGGTGCGGGCCCGCTCGTACAGGTCGCGGGCCGATGCGTTTTTCAGGTGGGGGCGGATCAGGCTGAACATGGTCTTGATGCGGTCGTCGGCGCGGCCGGACTGGACCATGGGGTAGTCGTCGAGCGCCTGGTGCCAGGTCGCGCAGGCGGCTTCCAAGTGGCCGACTTCCAGTTGTCGCTCGGCGAGCGTTGCACGGTGACGGACCCTGGCGCGCCTGTAGATGCCGTAGCGGAGCTGGTCGGAATGCTGCATGGCCTCGATGGCCCCGGGCACGTCGCCGAGTTCGTAACGCACCTGACTGACGTGGTAGTTGAGCGACGACGGGTCGTACGAGCCGAACGCCTTGCTGCGTGACTCGGCGCGGTCCATGGCGGCTTCGGCTTCCCGCATGTACCGGAGGGCACCAGTACGGTCGCCGGTCTGGGCGGCGGCGTGGGCTTGTTGCCCGGCGAGGAAGGCGCGCATCCGGGGCCCTGCTTTGGGGGAGGCTGCGGCGGCAGCGTCGGCCAGTTCCATGGCCTTGGCGCCGTGGCGGAGGTCCACGGCCTGCACGCTCATGCCCCGCAGTGTCGTGCAGTACGTCAGGTGGTCCTCGGCGGCGCCCGCCAGTTCCAGAGCCTTGACGTAGTAGCGCTGCGCGAGTCCGTGCAGGCCCTCGTCCACGGCCATGTAGCCGGTGAGGTACAGCAGGTCCGAAGCCGCCGACAGCATGGCTTGGCGGACGTTCTCCGGGGCGTCGGCCCGCAGGTATGAGGCGACCGTGTTGACCATGAACGTGGCGGCCATGGGCCGTGCGTGGCGGCCGCCGAACTGGTCGTCAAGCTCCGAGACGCGTTCGGTCATGGCGACCACCATGTCCACCTCGTTCATACCGATCCGCGAGGCACGGCCGCTCTGGACGGCTTCGGCGCGGCCGATGACGTCGGGCCAGCCGGGGATGGTGAGGGCAACGGAGAAGAGGCCGGCGCCCAGGACGCTTCGGCGTGACGGGTCCATGTCGAGCCTCCCCAGGTCGATCATCCCTTCCACGGTATCCGTGGCGGTGGGGGATTGACCGGAGGGGAGCGGCAGGCCCGCTTCAGCGTGGGTGACCGGGCGTCCGAGCCGCCGCGACAAGGCTTCGAGGAGGCAGGAGCGAACCGCTGGACGCGGCGTGGTGCCGTTGAGCCAGTGGCCCACCGCGGACTCGTCGTAGCGCAGCGGAGAGCCGGTTTCCGTTCCGAGGCGGTTCACGGCCCTCGCGAACTGGCGGTACGTCCAGTGGGTCTCGGCGAGCAGCCGAGCCAGAGCCGTGTTCGGCGCCCGCTTCGCCATGACCATCAACTCCCCGCACTCTCAAGGACTTTCAAGGCTTTCAAGTCCCGACGTTGCGGCAACGGTACCGCCGTGTGTGGTCACGCGGTTGCGTAGAGGAAGCAGAGACCGCAACGGAAACGGAGCTGGGGCCACCGTGGACACGCACAGCGAAGCGCGACGCATCGGGGCGCAACTCGCCGAGGAACTGCACCTGGCCTTGCTGGCCCGTGGCTTCTACATCCCGATGGGCGCGGCCGCCCCGATAGGCGGACGGGCGTACGTGGACGTGGAGCCGGTACGGGACGACGTGGCACACCGGTTGATCGAAGTCCTCGGCCCGCCCCCGCTGCCCCTGCCTGACGCCGGTGACCCGTGGGCAGTCGCGGAGGAGGCGTTGAAGGAACTGCGCCGGGCACTGTGCGCCGCGAACATCACGCTTCCCTCCCTCGGAATGGATGAGCCCTGCGTGGCCAAGCAGACGGTCTTGATCGAGTTGGGCAACGCCCATCCAGCCGTTGTCCGGCTGCTCGCGCAGACCATCGCGAAGGGCGCGGACCAGTGAGCGGAAGCCAGTGGGGCGAGCTGCGCAGATGCATCGCGGCACACGAGCAGCGATGCGCGGCCGAGTGCGAGTGGCTGGAGGCGGTAGTCCCGAAGATCCAGGCAGCAGCGTCCGTGCTCGCCCGGGAACTCGCGGCGGCCTGTGAGCGGGAGCAGATCCGGGCGGAGGACGACCGCCATGCATGACATCTACCGATGCGAGGTCTGTCCGCCGTCTCCCTCGCCGCATTGCGCAGCCCCAGACGGCACCACATGACCCCGGCAGACCGCGCGGCACGAACCCATGAGCCCCCGCCCGCCTGCCCCGTATGACGGCGGTCGGCAGCCGGGCGGGTCCACCGATGCACCCAAGCGAAGGAGAGTGCAGCAGTGTCCGTAACGCTAGTACGACCGGCCCCGGAGCGGGTCGCGGAGCGAGCCCGACAGATCCTGGCAAGCGTCGAGGCCGACCCGGAATACGACCGGCTGCGCACCGCATGTGCGAAGTACGACGAGGACTGGACCAGCTTCATGGGCTACGCCCTCGTCGACGGGTTCGACATCGCGCACGACACCGAGCCCCTGTTCCCCGAGGCCATGCGCGCCATGGCGATCAAGTCCGCCGTCTACGAGATGACCGAGGGCGACGAGGAGGCCGCGGAAGTCCCGGTGGCCATCGCGGTGGACGAGATGATCCACGCCCTCGCCGCTCAGTTCACCGTCCTCAGCCGCATCCAGGACCGGACCGGGATCAGGTTCATCCACGCCACGGACCGCGAGGCCATCGGCACGTGGGACCACGGCGACTACACCCACCAGGTCTACCGGGCCGCGTGGGGGCCGATGAACGAGCGGTACTGGTTCGGCAGGGACGAGACCGCCAAGCGCAGGGCGGCGGTCATGGCCAAGTACGAACCCGTCGGCATCCTCGACGGGGGCCGCCGCTTTGTTCCCGGATTCGCCACCGCCCACTAGTTGAGCGCACGGCGCAGCGCTCGGAGGACGTCCACCTGCGGGAACACCCGGGGAATCTCCTCGGCCGCCTGCTCGATGAGCAGTTCCAGCACGCCGGGCGCTGCGCTGTGCATCACCTCGTACAAGTACGCGTCGAGCGCCGCCGGGCTGTCTGGCAGCTTCAGCTCGATTGTGAACGGGGTGCCGTCGGTCTTGTACCGGCCCGGCGGCAGCCCCACCTTGTGCGGGTGCACGCACACCGGGACACCGGCCGCCGTGTAGCGGTGGCCGTCAACAGGATCGAACGGGGCTTCCGCACACGGCCGCTCGAACACGTCGAACTCGCCGAGCGGGAATCGGCGCGAAGGGCAGATGCCACATGACGGGTGCTCGCCACCGGTGACGAAAGCGTCAGCCATAGGCGGGAGCGTAGCGTCGTCCAGCGCATGGAATGTCCACGCGGAGCGGGGGTGCTCCGCCACCCGGGGCCCCTGGGCCAGGCGCGGGCCGACCCGGCCCAGCGGGAGCGCGAGCAGCGGCAACACCCCCCTTACCGCTCCCGCTTCGCCTCGATCCCAGCAATCAGAATCTCCAACGCGAACACAAAATCCCGCTCCCGCATCTCCTCCACCGTGTCCCCGCCCCGCGCCTCCATCAGCTCCTCCGCCAGGTCCATCGCCTCGTGGAAGCCGGGGCGTTCGCGCAGGGCGCCCATCGCCTGGGCGAAGTACTCGTCCTGGGTGACCCCGGCCTCCGCGCAGCGCGCGACGAAGTGGCCCTCGATCGTGCCGAAGCCGTACACGAACTGGAAGACCGCCGAGAGCCCGCCCGTGATGCCGTGCGCGGGCAGCCCGGAGCGGCTGAGGATCTTCTGCGCGGCGGCCGCGAACTCCATCGAGCGCGGCCCGATGTTGAGGTAGCGGCCGACCAGCGGCGAGACCCAGGGGTGGCGGACCATGACCGAGCGGTAGCTGACGGCGAGTTCGCGCAGCTGGTCCCGCCAGTCCGCGTCCGCCCCGGCGCCGTCCACATCCGGCACCCGCAGCTCCCCGAACACCGAGTCCAGGGCGAGCTCCAGGAGGTCGTCCTTGGTGTCCACGTACCAGTACAGCGACATGGCCGTGACCCCGAGCTCGCCCGCCAGACGGCGCATGGAGAACTTCGCCGGGCCCTCCGCGTCCAGCAGGCGCACCGACTCCGCGATGATCCTGTCCCGGTCGAGGGAGCTCGCGGTCGCCGACTGGTCGCTCCGGCGCGCGCGGCCCGCCGGTTTGCCGCCCTCCAGCCACACGCTGGTACGCGTCGGATTGTTCGCGCGGTCGGCTGCCGACACCATGGCGTGCCCTCCTCGTGGTTCGTCGGACTGTCTGTACGTATACGTATGACAGTCGTACGGCGTTTCCTGCGGCGGTAGTCGAGTGGGGCGGTACGGCAGGCACCGCACTGCGGAATGCTGCCGTCCGCCCCGTAGATGCTATGCCGCGGGCACAGGCTCCACCGTCTTGTCGGCGCGCTCCGCCCGGGCGAGCAGCGCCGCCGCCAGCAGGCCTCCGGCCAGCACCGCCGCCGCCCCGACCAGCTGACTGGTCTCCAGGCCGGAGGCGAACGCGTCCGAGATCCTGGAGCGCTCGGAGTCGTCACGCGCCGCGGCGAGCGCCGCCGGGAGCGAGGCCGCGCCCACCACGGACGGGACCAGCGCCGCGAAGCGCGAGTTGAGGACCGCGCCGAGCACGGCCACGCCGAGCCCGTTGCCGAACTCCGCCAGCGTGCCGTTGACGCCCGCGCCCACGCCCGCCTTCTCCGGCGGGATCGCGCTCATCAGGGTGTTGGCCATGGCCGGCATCGAGACCGCGATGCCCGCGCCCATCACCACGAGCCCGAGCAGCATGCCGCTGTAGTGCTCGCCGCCGAGCAGCGCGATCGCCGCGAGTCCGGAGGCGTTCGCCGCCATGCCGAGCGCGATGGTCCTGGGCACGCCCAGCTTGGGCAGCAGCCGTGCGCCCACGCCCGCCACGTTCAGCACGATCACGCTCAGCGCCAGCGGCGCGATGCGCAGACCCGCCTCCAACGGCCCGTATCCGAGCACGAACTGGAGGTGCTGGGTCAGCAGGAACAGCGAGCCGCCCATGCCGAACGCGACCAGGATCGAGCCCGCGACGGCGCCGGTGAACTTCTGGTTGCGGAAGAAGTGCATGTCCAGCATCGGGTACGGGATGGACAGCTCCCAGCGGGCGAACGCGGCCAGGAAGACCAGGCCCACCGCGGCCGAGACCAGCACGTGCGCCGACGTCCAGCCGTGGCCCGGGCCCGAGATGATCGCGTACACCACTCCGCCCATGCCGACCGTGGAGAGCAGCGCGCCGAGCAGGTCCGGCCGGTCGCCCAGCGGGTTCTTCGACTCGGGGACGAGGACCAGGACGGCCACCAGGCCGAGCGCCGCGACCGGGATGTTGATCAGGAAGATCGAACCCCACCAGAAGTGGTCGAGCATCAGACCGCCGATCAGCGGCCCGGCGGCGAAGCCGAGGGAGTTGACCGTGGCCCACAGGCCGATCGCCTTGACCCGCTCCTCGTTGTCGAATATCTGCACGACGACGGCGAGCGTGGTCGTCATCAGGAGCGCGCCGCCGACGCCCATCCCGGCGCGCGCGGCGATCAACTGCCCGGCGCTCTGGGAGAGTCCGGCCGCCAGCGAGCCGATGCCGAAGAGCGCGAGCCCGGCCGCCAGCATCTTCTTGCGGCCGTAGCGGTCGGACGCGCTGCCCGCGGTGAGCAGCAGTCCGGACTGGACGAGCGAGTACGCGTTGATCATCCACTGGATGTCCGCGGTCGAGGCGTCGACCGACGTGCTCAGGGAGGGGATCGCGACGTTCAGAACGGTGTTGTCCAGCAGCACGGTGAGCTGGGCCAGGCAGATGACACCCAGGATCAGCCAGCGCTGCGGGTGCCGCGTGGGGGTGGCCGATGTGTCGGCGGCCGTGGCCGTCATGCGGGCTCCTTTGCGGAGTTGTACAGCGTATGGGGACGTTGACGTACACCGTAAAGGGATTCCTTGTACGGTGTAAAGCCTGTTTCCCCGGCGCAGACGGAAGGGCGGTGGTCCGGGTCGTTCCCGGACCACCGCCCCAGTGGCGGCCGCTACTTGGCGGGGGCCGTCAGGTCGTAGAAGGTGGCGCTGCCGACGGTGACCTTGGTGAAGGTGGCCGCGACCCAGGTGGCGAGGGAGGTGGCACCGCCCTGGCCGCCCCTCATGCCGCCGCCACCGACACCGCCTCCGCCGCCTCCGGCGATGAAGTAGTGGATCTTCCCTTCGGCCACGTACTTCTTGAACTGCGCGAGCGTCGGCGACGGGTCGCTGCCGTTGAAGCCGCCGATCGCCATCACCGGCTTCTCGGTGGCCAGTTGGTAGCTGGCCGCGTTCTGTGAACCGACGGCCGCCGCGACCCAGGTGAACCCGTCGGCATCCGTCGTGAGCAGGGACTTCGCCTTGGCGCTCACCCGGGCGCCGTTGAGCAGCCCGCCCATGCCGCCGGGTCCGCCGCGCTCGCCGCCCATGCCGCCGGGGAACCGGCCGCCGCCGGGGAGCTGGGGCGGCATGCCCGCCCGGCCGCCCTGCGGGGCGCCGCCGCCCGGCGGAACCATCGCGCCACCCTGCGGCATCTGCCCCTGGCCTGCCTGCGCGGGCCGCCCGTTCTGCCCGCCCGGAAAGACGAACTCGCCTCCCGTACCGCCCCGCATCCGCCCGCCGCCCGGTCCGCCGCCCATGGACGCGCCCGCCGGACCCGCCGTGACGATCGAGCCGGTGTGGCCGGTTCGGAGCGTGCTCACCGTGTACGCGAACGGCCCGGCCAGCGACACCACGAGCCCCACCCCGGCCGCGCCCAGCGCCAGCCGCCGGTCGAGCCGTCCCGCGAGCGCGAGCCCGGCCGCCGCCGCCAGACCGACGGTCAGCGCCGCCCACCGCAGCCACGGCAGATAGTCGGGCGTGCGACCGAGCAGCACGTACGACCACCAGGCCGTCAGCGCCACCGACGCGCCCAGCACGGCGGCCGCCGCGAGCCGGGTCCGCTCCTCCCACAGCACGGTCACGCCCATGCCGACCAGCGCGGCGACATAGGGGGCGAGGGCGACCGTGTAGTACTGGTGGAAGATCCCCGCCATGAAGCTGAAGATCCCGGCGGTCATCAGCAGCGCCCCGCCCCAGGCCAGGAACGCCGCCCGGCCCGTGTCGGTCCGCGGGCCCCGCCAGGTGACCACCAGGCCCGCCACGAGCAGCAGCAGCGCGGCGGGCAGCAGCCAGGAGATCTGACCGCCCACCTCGGAGCCGAACATCCGGTCCAGGCCCGTCGTGCCCCAGCCGCCGCCTCCCCGGCCGGCGCCACCGCCGCCCACGCTGCCGGTCTCGTCGCCGTTGATCCGGCCGAGGCCGTTGTAGCCGAAGGTCAGCTCCAGGAAGGAGTTGTGCTGCGAGCCGCCGATGTACGGGCGCGAGGACGCGGGCCACAGCTCCACGACCGCCACCCACCAGCCGCCCGAGACCACCGTGGCGAGCCCGGACAGGGCGAGCTGACCGAGCCGCTTGCGTACGGTCGTGGGCGCGCACACCGCGTACAGCACGGCGAGCGGCGGCAGGATCAGGAACGCCTGGAGGGTCTTCGTCAGGAACGCGAAGCCGACGGCCACGCCCGCCCACACCAGCCACTTCGTCCGCGCGTCCTCCAGCGCGCGCAGCACGCAGTACACGGTCGCGGTCATCAGCAGGGCGAGCAGCGCGTCCGGGTTGTTGAAGCGGAACATCAGCGCCGCGACCGGGGTGAGCGCGAGCACCGCGCCCGCGATGAGCCCCGCCGCCGGGCTGAACCGGCGCCGCACCGCCGCGTACAGCACCGCCACCGTGCCCACCCCCATCAGCACCTCGGGCAGCAGGATCTGCCAGGAGCCGAGGCCGAAGAGCCGTACCGAGAGCGCCATCGGCCACAGCGCGGCCGGGGGCTTGTCGACGGTGATGGCGTTGGCGGAGTCCAGCGAGCCGAAGAACATCGCCTTCCAGCTCGCGCTGCCCGCCTGGACGGCCGCCGAGTAGAAGGAGTTGGCGTACCCGGAGGCGCTGAGGTTCCAGAGGTACGTGAGGAGGGTGAGCAGGAGGAGGCCGAGGAAGGCGGGACGGACCCAGGCCGGGTCGGTGGTGCGGCCGCGCCACAGCCGGGCGGCCGCCGCCCTGGGCCGGGCCGTGGCGGCCCCCTCGGGGGCGCCGGCCGGGTAGGAGGTCGTGGTCATCGGGTGGCGTCCTTCTGATGGGGGAGTGAGGTGGCGCGGTCCGGGAAGACCCAGGCGCGGAAGAGCAGGAAGCGCAGCACGGTGGCCGCCAGGTTGGCCGCCACCAGGACCGCCACCTCGGTGGAGTGCGAGGGGTCGCCGTTCGCGGCGCCCAGGGCCGCGAGCGAGCCGCTGGTGAGGGCGAGCCCGATGGCGAACACCACGAGCCCCTGCGCCTGGTGGCGCATCGCGCGGTCCCGTCCCCGTACGCCGAAGGTGAGCCTCCGGTTCGCGGCGGTGTTGGCGACGGCGGACACCAGCAGGGCGGCGGCGTTGGCCGTCTGGGGTCCGGCGCCGGTCCGGAACAGGGAGTAGAGGCCGAGGTAGAAGAGGGTGGAGAGCGCGCCGATCACGCAGAACCCGACGAGCTGGCGGGCGAGCCCGCCCGGTACGCCGCTGATCGCCCGGTCGCGCGGATCGTCGCCGAACGGGCGCGCGAGCCGGTCGAGGGGGAGCGCGCCGACCGCGAGGGCGCGCCCGACCCGCCACACGCCCAAGAGGTCGTCGGTCGCCGTCCGCACGATGTGGACGGTCGAGTCCGGGTCGTCGACCCAGTCCACCGGCACCTCGTGGATGCGCAGCCCGGCCCGCTCGGCGAGCACCAGCAGCTCGGTGTCGAAGAACCAGCCGGTGTCCTCGACCATCGGCAGCAGCCGCTCGGCCACATCGCGGCGTATCGCCTTGAAGCCGCACTGGGCGTCCGAGAAGCGCGCCGCGAGCGACGACTTGAGGATCAGGTTGTACGCGCGGGAGATGAACTCCCGCTTGGGCCCGCGCACCACGCGCGAGGCCCGGCTGAGCCGGGAGCCGATCGCGAGGTCCGAGTGGCCCGAGATCAGCGGGGCCACCAGCGGGAGCAGCGCGTTCAGATCGGTCGAGAGGTCGACGTCCATATACGCGAGCACGGGCGCGTCCGAGGCCGACCACACGGTCCGCAGCGCCCGCCCGCGCCCCTTCTCCTCCAGCCGGACGTGGCGTACGCCCTCGATCTCACGGGCGAGGCGCGCCGCGACCTCGGGCGTGCGGTCGGTGGAGGCGTTGTCGGCGACGGTGATCCGGAACGCGTACGGGAAGGTGCGGGCGAGGTGCTCGCTGAGCCGGCGCACGCACGGCTCCAGGTCCCGCTCCTCGTTGTGGACGGGGACCACCACGTCGAGTACGGGCCCGCCCGCCGCACCGACGGGCAGGTGCTCCCGTGCCGGCAGGGTCCCCACACAGATGTCGGTTCGCATGCCACCGACCCTCGCGAGGACCGCTGTCACACCTGTGTGGTGCGACTGTGGCCAGGCTGTGAGTGGGGGGAGAGCGCGGGTCGGGCCGAGGCCGTCGCGGGCAGGTGGACGCTGAAGACCGTGCTGCCCGGGGCCGAGCGCACCGAGACGCCGCCGCCGTGCGCGGCCACCACCGCCTGCACGATGGCGAGGCCGAGGCCGGTCGAGCCGTGCGCCCGGGACCGGGAGGCGTCGCCGCGCGCGAACCGCTCGAAGACGTGCGGCAGCAGCGCCGACGGGATGCCCGGACCGTCGTCCTCGACTTCGAGCACGGCCCACGCGCCCCGGCGCGCCACGCGCGCGGTGACGGTGGTGCCGGGGGGTGTGTGGGTGCGCGCGTTGCCCAGGAGGTTGACCAGGACCTGGTGGAGGCGGGCGCCGTCGCCGAGGACGGAGACCGGGTCGTCGGGCACCTCCGGCAGCTCCAGACGCCACCGGTACCCCTGCCCGGCCGCCCGCGCGTCGCTCACCGCGTCCACGACCAACGGCGAGAGATCAGTGCTCTCGTACGAGAGCGGGCGTCCGGCGTCCAGCCGTGCGAGCAGCAGCAGATCCTCCACGAGCCCGGTCATCCGCCGGGCCTCCGCCTCGACGCGCCCGAGCGCGTGGCGGGTGGCGGGCCCGACCTCCTCCGTACCGCGCCGGGTGAGCTCGGCGTACCCGCGAATGGAGGCGAGCGGGGTGCGCAGCTCATGGCTGGCGTCGGCGACGAACTGCCGTACGCGCGTCTCGCTCTCCTGCCGCGCGGCCAGCGCGGAACCGACGTGCCCCAGCATCCGGTTGAGCGCGGCGCCCACCTGCCCGACCTCGGTACGCGGGTCGGCCTCGGCGTCCGGGACCCGCTCGTGCAGCGCCACCTCGCCACTGTGCAGCGGCAGTTCGGAGACCCGGGTGGCGGTCGCGGCGACCCGGCGCAGCGGGCGCAGCGCCACGCCGACGATGGCGGCGCCCGCGATCCCGGCGGCGACCAGCCCCGCGGCGGTCACCCACACGATGACGAGGACCAGGTTGTCGACGGTCGACTCGACGTCCTTGAGCGGGAAGCCGACCAGGGCCGAGCCGTCCCTCTCCCACTGCGCCCGGTACGAGCCGAGGCCCGGCACCGACACGGTGTGGACGCGCCCGTCCTTGGGCACCGCCGCCAGCGCGCCCATCTGGCCCGCGGTGAGGGGTTGCTGGATCCCCCGGGGCGACGAGCCGGGCTCGCCCCGGACGCTGGTGGCCCCGGCGGCGGGCTGCCCGTCGGGGCCGGTGCGCAGCCCGACCGTGCCGAACGGCTGGCCGGGCGCGGAGACGAAGTCCGTGGAGAGACCACTGGGACCGAAGTGGCGGGCGCGCTCGACGGCGGGCCGCAGCGAGTCGTCCAGCTGCCGCTGGAGGTGGGAGCGCATCCCGATGACCGTCACCGTCCCGATCACGGCCGCGACGACCGCGATCAGCGCGACGGCGGAGACGACGAGCCGGGTCCGCAGCGTCCACCGGCGCGGCCGCCTCGGCGTGCGCCGGGAACGCATCCGGCTCACTCGCCGGGCTTGATGAGGTACCCGGCCCCGCGCCGGGTGTGGATCATCGGCGACCGGCCCGCGTCGATCTTCCGCCGCAGATACGAGATGTACAGCTCCACGACGTTGGCCTGGCCGCCGAAGTCGTACGACCAGACCCGGTCGAGGATCTGCGCCTTGCTGAGCACCCGGCGCGGGTTGCGCATCAGATAGCGCAGCAGCTCGAACTCGGTGGCGGTGAGGTGGATGTTCACCCCGCCCCGGGTCACGTCGTGGCTGTCCTCGTCGAGCGTGAGGTCCCCGACGACGAGCATCGACTCGCTCCGCACGGTCGCGCTGCCGGAGCGGCGGATCAGCCCGCGCAGCCGGGCCACGACCTCTTCGAGCGAGAACGGCTTGGTGACGTAGTCGTCGCCGCCCGCGGTGAGCCCGGCGATCCGGTCCTCGACCGCGTCCTTGGCGGTGAGGAACAGCACGGGCACGTCCGGCAGTTCACGGCGCAGCCGCCCGAGCACGGCGAGCCCGTCCATGTCGGGCAGCATGATGTCGAGGATGACCGCGTCGGGCCGGAACTCCCGGGCGGCCCGCACCGCACCGGCCCCGTCCCCGGCGCTGCGCACCTGCCACCCTTCGTAGCGCAGCGCCATGGACAGCAGCTCGCTGAGCGCCGCCTCGTCGTCCACGACGAGCACCCGGACGGCGGTCCCGTCCGGCCTCAGCAATTCGGTACGCCCCTGCGGGGAGGTGGTGGTCATGCCCACCACCCTGTGAGCGCCCCCTGAGAACGCCCTTGCGCGTTCCTGTGAATTCCCTGAGAAAGGGCAGGGACTCGGTCAGGGGCCGGGGTTTGGGTCCGGGTCGGGGAGGTCGAGCAGCCGGGTGCCGCTTACCTGCCGGGGTCCGGGTCCGGGAGGCCGAACAGCCGGGTGCCGTTGCCGTGGCAGACGCCCCGCAGCCAGTCGTCCCCGAGCCCGAGCCGTTCCAGGGCTTCGAGCTGGTGGAGATAGCCGTACGGGATGTTGGGGAAGTCCGAGCCGAGCAGCACCCGGTCGCCGAGATCGCGCAACCGGGGCAGCGCGTCCTTCGGGAAGGGCGCGAACCGCTCGCTGAAGTCCGTGAACGCCATGGTCGTGTCCAGCATGACCCCCTCGTACGCGTCGGCGAGCGCCATGAAGTCGACGTACTCCGGCATCCCCAGGTGCGCCACGATCAGCCGCAGCCGGGGATGCCGGGCGAGGAGACGCCCGATGGGCTCGGGCCCGGTGTGCTTGCCGGGCGCGGGCCCCGAGCCGCAGTGGACGACGACGGGCACGGCGGCCTCGGCGAGCGCGCCCCACACGGCGTCCAGGAGGGGGTCGTTGGGGTCGTAGCCCCCCACCTGGACGTGCGCCTTGAAGACCCGGGCCCCTACGTCGAGCGCCTCCCCGACGTACGCGCCCGCGCCCTCCTCCGGGAAGAAGGTGGCCGTGTGCAGACAGCCGGGGGTGCGGCGCGCGAAGTCGACGGCCCACCCGTTGAGCCAGCGCGCCATGTCCGCCTTGTGCGGGTACAGCATCGAGGTGAAGGCGCTCACGCCGAACTCGCCGAGCAGCTCGATGCGCCGCGCCTCCTCCTCCCGGTACGCGATGGGCCACTCCACCCCGGTGAGCGGCCCGGCCGAGTCGAAGTACGCCCAGACCTTCTTCAGGACGCGGTCGGGCATGAAGTGCGTGTGCACGTCGACGAGCCCGGGCAGCCCGAGGCGGGCCCAGAAGGCCCGCACAAGGGCGGCCTCGGCCTCAGCTGCCGGCGCCTTCACCGGTGCCCTCGCGCTGGAAGCTGTAGCTCCGCTCGACCTTGGCGACATGGACGCTGTAGCTCTCGTACCACTCGGCGCGCCCCTGCTTCTGCGCGCTCTGGTGCTCCAGACGGGAGCGCCAGGCGGCGATGGCGTCCTCGTCGCGGAAGTACCCGACGGTGATGCCGAGGCCGCCCGGGGTGCGGGCGCTCTCGTATCCGAGGTAGCCCGGTATCTCCGCGACGAGCTTCGTCATGAGGTCGGCCGTCTCGCCGTACCCCCGGTCGCCTTCGGTGCGCAGGGAGGTGAACACGACGGTGTAGTAGGGCGGTTCGATACCGGCAACGAGACCGGCCACAAGGTGATCACTCATGCGCCCCACCCTCCGCTGTCATCGGTGAACGTGTCCATACCCCTTACTCGAAGGGATCCAAAGGGGATCCAAGTCTTGACCAAAGGGTCCCCGGGGACGGTTCCGAGGGGGTCCCGGTTCGGGCCTTTCGGGTTCAGAAGAGCTGGTCCTGCACGTCAGGAGGCCGCAGTGCCCGGACGGGCACGGTGATCCCCCCACCGGCGGGCGCGGCCCCGAGCCCCCACCCGCTCATGAGCCGCGTGTCCAGGACGACGACGCGTCCTTCCGCCTCCAGGTGGAGATCGGGCCCGGCGGCGGCGAGAACGCGCCCGCCGACGACCCCGTCGGGCACCAGCTCGCGCACGACCCCGTGCGCGGGCACGAGTCCGTCGAGCCCGAACAGCCGCCCGTGGTCGACGACCCGGCACGCCAGAGCCTCCAGCGACTCGGGCCACCCGCCGAGCCCGACGGCCTGCGCATGCAGCGCGCGCACTTCTCCTTGACGCTCACCGCCCCCGGGAAGCGAGGCCCTGATCCGGCGCTTCTGCTCGTACGAGACGCGATCGGGCACCCCCAGAGCGGCCCGCAGCAGCTCCTCGCACCGCCGGGCGGCCATCAGCGGCCCGCGCCCCAGCCAGGAGAAGCAGACGGCCCCCTGCTCCCTCAGCCGCGCGCCCTCCCGCTCCTCGGCGGTGATCCCGACCTTGACGAGTCCGGGCCCGAACCAGGCCAGATAGACGCGATAGACCCGAGGATCGTCAGGCACCCGATCGGCGGCGACGGAATGAACCCGATCGAGCCGAGCACACTCCCCGCACCGAGCCTGAGAACTCCCCCTCGCGACGACCACGTCCCCGGGACAGGGATTCCCTCTCGCCCCGACACAGGTCCGCTCCCCGACGACCCGAAACCCCACGTCACCCCCGAACACGATCGGACTGACCCGCCGATCCCCCCGCTCCCCCACCCACACCAGCCCAGGCCCGTCCTCCCCCCACCGAACCCCACTACTGCGCCACACCCCAGCCATGTCTACGACGGTAGCCGGGGGCACTGACAACGGGCCGGGGCTGGGGATGGGCCCGGGGGCGGACCGAGGGAGGGCGGGCCGGTGCGGGCATACGAGAAAGGCCCCCCGGATCTCTCCGGGGGGCCTTTCGGCTGTGCACTCGGCAGGATTCGAACCTGCAACCTTCTGATCCGTAGTCAGATGCTCTATCCGTTAAGCTACGAGTGCTTGTTGCGTTGCTTCCCGGTTTTTTTCTTCCCGGTCGGCGTTGCGGGAACAACATTACATGACCTGCGCCGTGACGCGAAATCCATTGCCCACCCCCCTCCTGACCTGCGAAAACGCCCCTATGGGGACTGAGGTGGGGGAGAGGGTCCGGCGGGCGCGATGTGCCCGTAACAGGGGAAATGTGACCGGGGTCACCGGATCTGCGCCCACCGGCCCCCCTGCGGGCCGCACCCGCCCGGAAACGGCCGAAGCCCCGGCCGTGGGGCCGGGGCTTCGGGTTCAGCTGGCGGAGGCGGAGGGATTTGAACCCTCGATGGGCTTTAAGACCCAAACCGCATTAGCAGTGCGGCGCCATAGACCGGACTAGGCGACGCCTCCAGCACAACCCCCCGCGTGCGCGAGTGGTGCGTGCAGATGATGACACAGCCTTGCTCCGCGTCACCAATCGCACCCCACGGTACTAGGCAGGTGGGGGCCAGAGCAAAGCGTTAGGCGACCCACTCTTCGCGGACTCCGAAGGTGCTCGCGGCGGACTCACGGACCGTCCCGACGATCGCCTCGGCGACTGGTTCGGCGACCCGCTCGGCGACCCGCTCCAGAGCCGACTCGGCGGCGGCCCCCCAGCCCATGCGCAACGCCCGGCGCCCCCGCGCGTTAGGCATGGCGAATCCGTTCACCCCCGGTGGGGCCGGACCCACCTCGTCCACCCCGTGGAGCCCCGCATGCTGCGTCGCCTCGTCGTCACCGCGCTCGCCACCACCGCCACGGCCGCGCTCGCCGCCTCGCCCCCGGCTTTAGCCGCCGCCCCCCTGCCGCTGCCCCCGCTCCCCCTCCTCGACAGCGGCGGCGGCAACCACGACCACCTCACGGTCACCGTCGCGCACAACGGCGAGACCGACGGTACGTACGAGCTGGAGTGCCACCCGGCCGGCGGCAACCACCCTCAGATCCTCCAGGCGTGCGACCGGCTCGACAAGCTCACCACCTGGGGCAAGGACCCCTTCGCGCCCGTCCCTCCGGGCGCCCGGTGCACGATGATCTACGGCGGCGACTCCACCGCCCGGGTCACCGGCACCTGGGCGGGCCGGCCCGTCGACGCCGAGTACAACCGGCACAACGGCTGCGAGATGGCGCGGTGGGACGCGTTCGTGCCGGTTCTCCCCGGAGCCCGGTGAGCGCCCGGTGAAGGTTCGGTGAGGGCTCGGACGGCCACGCGGTGAGCGCGCCGACGGGGCGCCCGAAGCACGCGGCCCCGGCAGGGGCGCCGGGTGCGCCCCACCCCGTCGGCGCAATCTCCCGGCATACGCCGTGGTCACAGAACATTGGTGAGAGCTCCCCCTCATCCGCCGCCGCTCGCACATCCCCTGCCTTTAGACTCCCTCCCAGTGACAGGCCGCAAGGTGCAGTGGTTCAGGGAGGAAGCGTCGTCGTGAGCAGCAGGCCATCCCGAGGCGCTGCTCGCCTCGCAGCCATACTTGACGCCCTTCCGGACGGGCTCGTGCTCGTCAACTGCAACGGCACGGTCGTCAACGCGAACACCATCGCCCTGGAGATGTTCGAGTCTCCGGGGACCGGGCTCGTGGGGCGGGGCGTGCTCGACCTGCTGCCCACCTTCGACTCCAAGCTCATCCCGGGCTCGATGCGCCGCCCCGACACCGAGGACGAGCAGGGCCGCACCAAGCCGACCCGGATGGTGGCCCGGCGCACCGACGGCAGCGAGTTCCCCGTCGAGGTGACCAGCGCCAACCTGGAGGACGGACGCGACGCGTACGCCTCACCGTCCTCCTCCTACGGAAGCAGCGGCGCGCACTACTCCGGCGACGAACTCCTCATGATCGTCGTCCGCGACCTCTCCGGAACCGTCGACACCGAGGCCGAGCTGGCCCGTTCGCAGCGGCAGACCGAGATGATCCTGCGCGCGGCGGCGGAGGGCGTCGTCGGCACCGACACCGAGGGCCGCGTCGTCCTGGTCAACCCGGCCGCCGCGCAGATCCTCGGCTACCGCGCCAGCGACCTCGGCGGCCAGGAGCTGCACCCGCTGGTGCTGCACTCGCGCGCCGACGGCGAGGCGTTCCCATACGAGGAAAGCCCGCTCGCCGACACGCTGAAGTCCGGCCGCAAGCACCGCGTGCGCGGTCAGATGCTGTGGACGAAGAGCGGCGCGGGCGTGCCCGTCGATCTGACGACCGCGCCGGTACGGGACGGGGACCTGCTGGTCGGCGCGGTGATGACGTTCACCGACCGCCGCCCGTACGAGGAGCAGGCCAAGAAGCACGCGGAGGTCCTGGAGCGCGAGACCTCCCGCTACGACGCGCTGTCCGCGCGCCACCAGCAGCTGCTCTCGGTGCTCGGAGGGTCGCTGCGCGGGCCGCTGGACGAGCTGCGCCGCGAGCTGTCCACGCTGGCGGCGGACGACGCGGGCCAGCTGTGGCCCGAGGCCAACCAGGTCCTGCACCATCTGGCCGCCGGATACGCCCGGATGACCACCCTCGTCGACAACGTGCTGGCCTTCCAGCGGCTCGACTCCGGTACGGAGGAGCTGAAGAAGGCCAAGGTGCTGGTCGGGACCGTGGTCGCGGCGGGCGTCGAGGGCGCCGTCGAGCTGATCGGGCCCGGCCGGGCCCAGTTCGCCGTCCACGCGCCGCCGATCGAGGCCGAGATCGACCCCGCGCGGCTCTCCACGGCGCTGGCCCACCTGGTGGCGGACGTCGCGGGCGTCGACGCCACGGGCAACGCGCCGGTGGCCGCAGGCGGCTATATGGACTCCACGGTCGTCGTCGCGGCGGCGGTGCGTGGCGAGGTCGTACGCATCGAGGTGCGCGGGCCGTACGCCGGGGGCGACCCCGTCCACAAGCCCATCGTCCAGGGCATCGTGCGCGCCCACGGCGGTGTCCTCCAGACGGTCGAGGTGCCGGGCATGAGCGGCAGCGCGTACGTCCTGGAAGTGCCGCTGGGGGAGGGGGCGGGCTCGGTGCCGGAGCCCGCGGCGGCCGAGGTCGCTGTGGTCACGGCCCAGCAGCCGACCGGATCGGGGCGCCGCCGCGCCCGGCGGGCCTCCACGGACGCGTTCCTGGAGAGCCCCGTCGAGGAGGAGAAGTCCCCGACCGGCCGCCGCCGGGCACGCGCCCAGGGGGACCAGCCGGCCGACCCGGCCGCCGCTTCCCCGGCGGCCCTTGAACGCATCCCCGCGCAGCAGGCGGGCGAGAGCGACGGCGGTGGCGCGGGTTCCGGCGGGAGATCCGCCGGGAGTCCCAGCGGGATTTCCCGTACGGGGCAGGGCGGCCCGGGATCCGGCGGAGTGCCCGGTGCCGGTCCGTCCGGCGGTGCGCCGCACGGCGATGCGGGCGGTACGCCCGGGGGCTCCCCCGGCGCTCACCCCTTCGGCCCCGGCGGCCCGTCCGGCGGGACCCCCAACGGCCCGGCCACCGGTATGCCGGGCGCCCAGGGCTCCACGGGCGGCGCCCACCCCTACGCCCCCGGCGCCGGCCCCGCGGGCCCCATCGGCGGCCCCGGCGACGGGACTTCGGGCGCCCCCGATGCCGGTCCGTCCGGCGACACCGGCGGCTCCTCCGGGACGGGGCGGCGGCGCGGGCGGCCCAGCCCGGCCGAGGACGCCGCCGCGCCCTCCGAGGGCTCGGTCGTCACCGCCGCCGAGAGCGCCCGCCAGCCCGGCGCCGGACGCCCGGCCGCGCTGAGCGAGACCGTTCCGCCCCAGGGCATGGCGGCCGACCCGGCCGCTCCCTCGGGCCGCCGCGCCCGCCGCGCCCTGCCCGCCACCAGCGGCGACGCCCCTGCCGGTGACGCACACGCCGCCGACGCGGAACCCGGCGGCCGTCGGGCCCGCAGGGCTCTGGCGCCCGCCCCGGAGGCCGAGGAGGGGGCCGTACGCACCGCGTTCGCGCTCCCGCCCGCCGAGGCGGACCGCCCGGCCAGGCCCGAGGGCTTCCCCGCCAACGGCCCGGCTTCCGGCCCGATGTCCGTCCCGGCTTCCGGCCCGGCCGACGCCGGGCAGCCCCCGGCGAACGCGCCCGGCCGCCCCCTCGGACTCCCCGGAGCGGCGCCCGGCCAGGGCACCGGCATCCCCGTGGACCCGAACCGCCCCGGCGTCCCCGACCCCCACCAGCCCCTCCCGGCCCCTTCGGCCCCGGCTCACCGCCCTCTGGCGAACGGCCCCGGCCAGAGCGGTGGCCCTGCCGCCCCGGCCCACCGTCCGCTGGCGAACGGGCCCGCGCAGGCCTCCCCGGCCGGTCAGCCCCGCCCGGCCGCCGGTCGCGGACGCCACGACGCCGTACGCAACGAGGCCGCCGACGAGCACACCCCGCCGCAGCCGCACCCCGTGGAGCAGCCGCCCGCGTGGGCGGTGGGCGGCGCGGTTCCGGCGAACGGGCCGGAGACCTCGGGCGGCGCCGTGCCCGCCCGCCAGCCGCTGCCCGCCGAGGCGGCGCCCATGCCCGACGACGCCTCCCAGGGCCGTTCGATCAGCGTGCGCACGCTCGGCCAAGGCGTGCCCTTCACCCAGCCGACCGCCGGTCCCTCGGGCTCGGGGCGGCGCCGCAAGCTCGGTACGCCCCCCGAAGGCGACCGCCCGGCCGGGACCACCGAGGCCGAACGCCCCGGCCCGTCACCCACGTCGCTGCTCTCGCCCCCCTCGGAGGGCCAGGGGCGCGCGTACGCCATAGGAGCGCCCGACGAGGGCGCCGAGGGGCCCGAGCCGCTGGACGGGCCCGGAGGCGCCGTCGAGGTCGCCAACCGCCCGCACCCGCAGCCTGTCGACGACGAGCTGCCGCCGGAGCCGCTCGACAACCCGCGCCGGCTGCTCGTCTGGCCCGCACCCGACGTCTCCACCTCGCAGGCGCTGAGTGACCGCGGCTACCGGCCCGTGGTCGTGCATTCCCGTGAGGAGGTCGACGCCCAGATCGCGGCGTTCCCGGCCGCGCTCTTCGTCGACCCGCTGACCGGGCCGATCACCCGTACCGCCCTCCAGTCGCTGCGCCAGGCGGCCGTCGCCGCCGAGGTGCCGGTGCTGGTGACGGCCGGGCTGGGCCAGGCGACGCGCGAGGCGGCGTACGGCGCCGACCCCGCCGTACTCCTCAAGGCCCTCGCGCCCCGCGACAGCGAGCAGCACCCGCCCCGGGTCCTGCTGATCGAGGAGCACGAGGAGATCGCCCTCGCGCTGACGGCCACCCTGGAGCGGCGCGGTATGCAGGTCGCCCGCGCCGCCACCGACACCGAGGCCGTGACCCTGGCGGGCCAGATGCGGCCGAACCTGGTCGTGATGGATCTGATGCAGGTACGCCGCCGCCGCGCCGGGATCGTCGACTGGCTGCGCGCGAACGGGCAGTTGAACCACACCCCGCTCGTCGTCTACACCTCGGCGGGCCTCAACCAGCCGGAGCTCCCGAAGCTTTCGGCGGGGGAGACCGTGCTGTTCCTGGCCGAACGCTCGACCAGCACCGAGGTCCAGGGCCGGATCGTCGACCTGCTCGCCAAGATCGGCACGAACTGACCTACGCCGTCGGGAGCGTTGGCGCCCTGCCCGGCGCCAACGAGGAGGGGGCCGGGGGACGTTTCACGTGAAACACACCCCAGCCCACTCTGTCAGCCACGTTTCACGTGAAACATGGCCATCGCCACCTCATCGGGCCCGCCATGTTTCACGTGAAACGTGGCCGACGCCGCCTCGACGGGACCGTCGCCTCACCGGACCACGCGTCAGCGCAGCTCCGTGACGTCCAGCTCCCCGTCCGCGTACTTCTTGCGGATCACCTTCTTGTCGAACTTCCCCACGCTCGTCTTCGGCACCGCCTCGACGATCGTCCACCGCTCCGGCAGCTGCCACTTCGCGACCGACCGGGAGAGGAACTCCTTCAGGGCCGCGTAGTCGGCGGTCGCGCCCGGCCTCAGCACGACCGTGGCGAGCGGGCGCTCGCCCCACTTCTCGTCGGGGACGGCGACGACCGCGGCCTCGGCTACCTCGGGGTGGGCCATCAGGGCGTTCTCCAGGTCGACCGAGGAGATCCACTCCCCGCCCGACTTGATGACGTCCTTGGCGCGGTCGGTGAGCGTCAGGAAGCCGTCGGCGCTGATCACCCCGACGTCGCCCGTCTTCAGCCAGCCGTCCTCGCTGAACTTGTCGGCGGGGCGGAAGTCCTCGCCGCCCGCGCCGCCGTAGTACGCGCCCGCGATCCAGGTGCCCCTGACCTCCAGCTCGCCCGCCGACTCGTTGTCCCAGGGCAGGATCTCCCCGCCGGGACCGACCAGCCGCGCCTCGACGCCCGCCGGGAAGCGCCCCTGGGTGACCCGGTACGGCCACTCCTCCTCGGCCGTGAGCCCGGCCGGCGGGTTGGCCATGGTGCCCAGCGGCGACGTCTCCGTCATGCCCCACGCGTGGCAGAGCCGGACGCCCAGCTTGTCGTACGCCTCCATCAGCGAGGGCGGACAGGCCGCGCCGCCGATGGTGACCCGCACCATCGAGGTGAGGTCCCGGGGGCGCGCGGTGACCTCGGCGAGCAGCCCCTGCCAGATGGTCGGCACGGCGGCGGCGTGCGTGGGCTTCTCGCGCTCGATCATCTCGGCGAGCGGCGCGGGCTGCAGGAAGCGGTCCGGCATCAGCATGTCGACGCCGGTCATGAAGGTCGCGTGCGGCAGCCCCCAGGCGTTCACATGGAACTGCGGCACCACGACCAGGGTCTTGTCCTTGTCGGTGAGCCCCATCGACTCGGCCATGTTGACCTGCATCGAGTGCAGATAGACCGAACGGTGCGAGTAGACGACGCCCTTGGGGTCGCCCGTGGTGCCGGAGGTGTAGCACATGGCGGCGGCGGTGCGCTCGTCCAGCTGCGGCCAGTCGTACGAGGTCGGGCGGCCCGCGAGCAGTTCCTCGTACTCGTGCACCTGCGGCCCCGCGCCGTCGATGTCGTCGAGCAGCGAACGGTCGCCGGGCCCGGAGACCACGATGTGCTCGACGGTCGGCAGATGCGGCAGCAGCGGAGCGAGCAGCGGCAGCAGCGAACCGTTGGCGATGATCACGCGGTCGGCCGCGTGGTTGACGATCCAGATCAGCTGGTCGGCCGGAAGCCGCAGGTTCAGCGTGTGGAGCACCGCGCCCATGGAGGGGATCGCGAGGTATGCCTCGACATGCTCGGCGTTGTTCCACATCAGGGTGGCGGTCGCCTGCCCGTCCTCGACGCCGAGCTCGCGCAGGGCGTGGGCCAGCTGCGCCGCCCGCCCGCCGATCTCCGCGAAACTGCGGCGCCGTGGCTCCGCCTCGCCGGTCCAGGTCGTGACCTGCGACTTGCCGTGGATCGTGGACCCGTGGGTCAGGATCCGCGAGATCAGCAGCGGTACGTCCTGCATGGTGCTCAGCACGGCGGCCTCCCGGTGGGCGCTACGGTGCGCCACGTGGCGATAGGGGTGTGCCGATTCTGCTCACGTACCGCGCGGTATGTCACTACCCGGAGGTAATGAATCACCCACGAGACCAAGGTCACGCCGTACGCGGCGCCCCACCGCCCGCTTTCGGCCGCCCGTTATCGGCCGCCGGTGTCGCGGTCAGGGGACGTGCGGTCAGCGGACGGGGGCGAGCTCCGGGTCCTCGCGGAGCTTGCCCAGCGCCCGGGAGACCGCGCTCTTCACCGTGCCCACGGAGACCCCCAGCACCTCGGCGGTCTGCGCCTCGCTCAGGTCCTCGTAGTACCGCAGCACGACCATCGCCCGCTGGCGGTCCGGCAGCTTCATCACGGCGCGCCACATCGCGTCGTGCAGCACCTGCTGGTCGGCCGGGTCCGGCTCGGGCACCGTCTCCGGCTCGGGCAGCTCGTCGCAGGCGAACTCGTCCACCTTGCGCTTGCGCCACTGCGAGGTCCGGGTGTTGAGGAGCGCACGGCGCACATAGCCGTCGAGGGCCCGGTGGTCCTCGATCCGGTCCCAGGCGACGTACGTCTTGGTGAGGGCCGTCTGCAGCAGGTCCTCGGCGTCGCTCGGGTTCGCGGTCAGCGAGCGTGCGGTGCGCAGCAGCACGGGGCCTCGGGCCCGCATGTACGAGGCGAACGACGGGTATGGCGTCGCCGCCCGGGAGGCGCTGTTGCAGACAGGCGTGGTCATACCTCCACGCTAGGAGCGCCCGCTACGCCACGGATCGGCCCCAGGTCGCGAAGCGGGATCCCTCTCAGGTTGTACGGGTAGGGGTGGCTGCACCTCCTGAAGGTGGAGGAGCCCCCGGCGCTCGTCAGGGTTTGAACCGGGCCACCGGCGCGTCCACCGTGTTCCGGTCCACCACGAGCCGGCGCCCGCCGTGCGTCTCGGTCACGTTCCCCGCGTACTGGTGGATACGCCGGTGCGGCCGCCACGCGTCCGCGTGCAGGGTCGGTTCCCCGTACAAGGAGGACCCGGAACCCCACCGCGCGAACCACATCACCGACGGCAGGTCGGACTGCCCGGCCCGCCTGGCCTGCTCCATGTGCCGCACCCCCGACGCGGCGCTGCTGTAGAACCCGGGCAGAAAGCCCTGCCCGCGCACCTCACGGTTCCAGGCACGGACGAACGCCAGCGTGGTCCGCGCACACCCCGCGTTGTCCGCGTCGTACGCCTCCATGTCCAGGTAGAGCGCGCTGCCCTGCCGGATGCCCAGCTTCCCGGCCGCTTCGGCCGCCTGCCTCCCCTCGGTCCGCCCCTGGGTCGCCGAACGGCTGCCCATCCGCACCTTCTTCTTCGCCGCCGACCGCACGCACGGCGACTGCGAGCCGACGAAGATCGGCAGCACCCGCCAGCCCATCCCGTCCACACTCGCCAGCCAGCTCCGGCTGAGGTGCTGCTGGTCCGGGCAGCCGCGCCCGCGCCCCCCGAAGTAGACGCCGACCGCTCGGTACGACGAGGACCGCCAGGCCTTCATCGTCGCCAGCGGCGGCGCCTGGCAGGTGTCGAACGCCGCCCCCTTGAACTGCACGGCCCGCGCCAGCACCGCCGGACTGTCCACCGCGTCCGCCGGAACGGCATCCGGCACGACGGCAGCGCCGACGCCCGAGGAGAGGCCCGAGGAGGCGTTCGCAGAGAGGCCCGAGGCGCCATCCACGGAGAGGCCCGATGAGGCCACAGAGGAGGCGACCGAGGCGGCGTCCGGGGAGGCCTCCGGAGCGGCGGCGACGGCCGGGACGTCCGGCACCGGTGTGGCCGACGCGGGTGGGCTCAGCGTGAGCAGAGCGGCGAGCGTGGTGGCCACGGCCAGCGGTGGCGTGACGATGCCCAGGTACCAGGGCCGGATCGATGTGAGGCTGCGCATAAGGCGAGTGAAAGGCCGTCAGGTTCTTCCGGCCACCGCTCGACCGCGTGCCTCAGCCGTCCGTGGACAGGATCATCCTTCCGGGTACGGAGGTTCAGCCGTCCGCGCTCAGCACGAGCCCCGACGTCGGAACCCCCGTACCCGCCGTCACCAGCACCCGCCCGGCGCCCGGTATCTGATTGACCGCCAGCCCCCTGACCTGCCGGACCGCTTCCGCTATCCCGTTCATCCCGTGCAGATACGCCTCCCCCAGCTGCCCCCCGTGCGTGTTCAGCGCCAACGCGTCCGCCGCCACGAAATCCGCCGCCTCCCCCGGCCCGCAGAACCCGAACTCCTCCAGTTGCATCAGCACGAACGGAGTGAAGTGGTCGTACAGGATCGCCACGTCGATCTCGGCCGGAGTGAGCCCGGACGTCCGCCAGAGCTGGCGCGCCACCACCCCCATCTCGGGCAGCCCGGTCAGACCGTCCCGGTAGAAACTCGTCATCCCCTCCTGTCTGCGGCCCGCTCCCTGCGCGGCCGCGGTGATCACGGCGGGCGGGCGGCGCAGATCCCGCGCCCGCTCGGCCGTCGTGACGACGATCGCCTGGCCGCCGTCCGTCTCCTGGCAGCAGTCGAGGAGCCGCAGCGGCTCGACTATCCACCGCGAGGCGGCGTGCTCGGCGAGCGTGATCGGCCTGCCGTAGAAGTACGCCGCCGGGTTGGTCGCCGCATGGCGCCGGTCGACGACGGCCACGTGCCCGAACGCCTCGGGCGTCAGACCGTACGCGTGCAGATACCGCTGCGCGGCCATCGCGACCCAGGAGGCCGGGGTGAGCAGCCCGAACGGCAGTGACCAGCCGAGCGCCGCCCCCTCGGCGGACGGCTCCCGGTGCTGCACCCCGGACCCGAACCGCCGCCCTGAGCGCTCGTTGAACGCCCGGTAGCAGACGACCACTTCCGCCACCCCCGAGGCCACCGCCAGCGCCGCCTGCTGAACGGTCGCGCACGCGGCGCCGCCGCCGTAGTGGATCCGCGAGAAGAACGACAGCTCGCCGATACCCGCCGCCTGAGCCACGGTGATCTCCGGGCTGGTGTCCATGGTGAACGTGACCATCCCGTCGACGTCGTCGGGGGTGAGCCCGGCGTCGTCGAGCGCGGCGCGCACCGCCTCCACCGCCAGCTTCAGCTCGCTGCGGCCCGAGTCCTTGGAGAACTCGGTCGCGCCTATCCCGACGATCGCCGCCTTCCCGCCGAGTGAGTCGGCCCGCCGGACACTCATACCGCCACCTCCCCGACACCGCTCGCCCCGGCCCGGGGGAGTGCGACCGTCACGGTGCCGGTGACGTGGTGGCCCAGCCCGTTGGCCCCCACCACCCGCACCTCGGCCGTGCCTGCCTCCACCGCGGTGACCGTGCCCGTCAAGGTCATCGTGTCGCCCGGGTGGTTGGGCGCCCCCAGCCGTATCCGCACCGAGCGCAGCCGTGCCTCGGGGCCGAAGTGATCGGTGATGTACCGCCCGACCAGGCCGTTGGTGGTCAGGATGTTCATGAAGATGTCCGGGGATCCCTTCTCCTGGGCGAGCACCGCGTCGTGGTGCACGTCCTGGTAGTCGCGGGAGGCCACGGCCCCGGCGACTATCAGCGTCCGGGTGATCGGAATCTCCAGCGGTGGCAGCTCGTCGCCCACCTTCATGCCACGCCCTCCTCTCGGTCCTGCCCGTCGTGCCTGCCCTGTCCGTCGCGCCTGTCCTGCCCGTTCGATCCGCCTCGCCAGCCCTGCCCGTCCCGCCTGTCCTGGCCGTGCTGCCCCTCCTGGCCGTCGACGATCAATCCGCCCAGTTCGTCCAGCAGTTCCGCGCCGCACCCCAGATAGGCGTCGATCTGGCGTCCCCAGAGGAAGTGCCGGTGCACCGGGTGCTCCAGGTCGGCACCGAGTCCGCCGTGCAGATGCTGGCCCGTGTGGACGACCCTCCGGCCCGCCTCGGACGCCCACCAGGCCGCCGTCAGCGCGTGTGTGCGGTACGGCAGTGCCCGGTCGCGCCGCCAGGCCGCCTCGTACGAGGTCACCCGTATCGCCTCGGTCTCCATGTACGCGTCGGCCGCCCGCAGCAGGACCGCCTGGTTGGTGGAGAGCGGCCGCCCGAACTGCTCACGGGTGCCGGTGTGCTCCACCGCCCGGGCCAGCGACCCCGCGCACACCCCCGTCTGCAATCCGGCGAAGGCCGTACGGGCGGTCGCCAGCACATCCTCGTACGTCCCCGGCCCGGGCCCGCCGATCCGCTCGCCCCGCGCCCCCGAGAGCGTGAGCCGCCCGGCCGACCAGGGCGCGGTCGTCTCGACCGGCTCTGTCGCGGTCCCGGGTGCTCCCGTCCGTATCCACCACAGCGTCCGGTCCGCGTCCGGGACCAGGACGTGCGTGGCATCCCGCAGCCAGGGGACCACCGGCACCACTCCGGTCAGCTCCCCTGTAGGCCCCCCGTCCGCCGAGGCCCGTACGCCGCCGTGTGCGGGGAAAGCGCCGGTCGCCGTCGCGGTGCCGTCCCGCAGGGCCGGGAGCAGCCGGTCGCGTTGTTCCTCGGAGCCGTGGGCGGCCAGTGCCAGGACTCCGTAGACACAGCTCGCCGCGAAGGGCACCTGGGCGGTGGTCCGCCCCTGTTCCTCCAGGGCGAGGACCAGCCCGAGCAGCCCCGTCTCCTCGACGGCCGCGGGCAGCCCCGCCCCGCACAGCGCCTTCCACAGCTCGGTGTCCGTCCCCGTCCCGGCCGCGGTGAGGCGCTCATGGGTGGAGAGGTCCCCGAAGATCTCCCCGGCCAGCTCACGGACGGCCGACTGCTCCTCGGTGGGGGTGAAGTCCATCAGCCACCCTCACCCCCTCGGAACACCGGCAGCTCCAACTCCTCGTCCACCCGCAGGAATTCGAGCCGCACGGGCATCCCGATCCGTACCTTGTCGTACGGGACCCCCACCACGTTGCTGATCATCCGCACGCCCTCGGCCAGCTCGATCAGCCCCACCGCGTACGGCCCCGGCCCGTCGTCGTCGGGGGCGGTACCGCCTGCGGCAGCTTCGGTGCCCTCGGGGACGGTGAACCCCGGGAATCGCGGGTGATGCATCACCACGTACGAGAACACCGTCCCGGCGCCGCTCGCCTCGACCGTGTCCCACTCGGCCGCCCCGCACCCGTTGCACCCCGGCAGCCAGGGGAAGCGCAGCTCACCGCAGTCTGCGCAGCGCTGGATCAGCAGCTTGTGCGCGGCGACTCCGTCCCAGAACCCGGCGTTGTCCCGGTTGACGACCGGTCTCGGCCGCCGCCCCTGCGGTTTGCGGCGCGCCGGGGCGTACTTGAGGATCCGGAAGCGGTGCCTGCCCGCGAGCTTGCCGTTCGCCCGGACGTCCATCCGCGTGGTGATGAAGTGGCCCGTCCCCAGCTTGGTGGTCTTCCGCTCGGAGACCGTCTCGATCACCGAGTCATAGGTGATGCGGTCGCCCGGGCGCAGCTCCCGTACGTACTCCTGCTCGCAGTCCGTCGCGACCACCGAGGTGAAGCCCGCTCCGTCGAGCAGCGCGAACAGTTCGTCGTGGGCTCCCGAGCGGTCCGAGTGCCCCGAGAGGCCGCCCATCGTCCAGGCCTGGAGCATGGTCGGCGGCGCGATCGCGTCCGGCCCCCGGTAGGCCGGGTTGGTGTCGCCCATCGCCTCGCACCAGTGCCTGATCATCGGCTCGTTGACCAGGTCCTTGCCGACTCCTTCGTTCGCCGCCGACCTCCCCTCGTACGCCTTCAGGCGCCCGTACAACCCGCCCGGGTCCGGGCGCTCGGGCGGCTCCTCCACCGCCCGGCGCACGTTCCTCCCCTCGGCAGCCGCATCTCGTCCCTCCATGCCTTGGGGCGGTGGCTCCGAGCCTGTTGCAGTTCGCGTCTCCCGGCTCGCGGACACGTTCTCGCCCATCTACCTCCGCCCCCTCTTCATCCCGAGCCGCATCGTCGCGACGATCTCCCGCTGCACCTCGCTCACCCCGCCCCCGAACGTGTTGATCTGTGCCGCCCTGTTCATCCGCTCCAGCTCCCCGTCCCCCACGGCGCCCGGTGAACCCCGCCGCACCAGCGCCGCTTCCCCCGTGATCTCCTGGCACATTCGATACACCTCGACGGCCGATTCGGTTCCCATGAACTTCACGCCGCTCGCGTCGCCGGGGGCCAGCGAACCCGCCCCCACATCCCCCACCAAACGCCAGTTGAGCAGGCGATTCGCCGCCAGCCGGGCATGCGTCTCGGCGACCCTGGAACGCACCCAGGGCTCGTCAACCCTGCGCCGCCCGGTCACCGGATCGGGGGTGCGGGCGCGGGCGAGCGCCGCCTCGTAGAAATCCTCGGCCTGCATGCCGATCGCGGCGAGCGCGACCCGCTCGTGGTTGAGCTGGTTGGTGATCAGCCCCCATCCGGCGTTCTCCTCGCCGACCAGGTTCCCGGCCGGGACATGGATCCCGTCGTAGTACGTGGCCGTCGTGGTCAGGCCGCCCACGGTGCGGATCGGCGTCCACGAGAAGCCCGGCGCGTCGGTAGGGACCAGGATGATCGAGATGCCCCGGTGCTTGGGCGCCGCCGGATCCGTACGGCAGGCGAGCCAGATCCAGTCGGCGTTCTGGGCGTTGGAGGTGAAGATCTTCTGGCCGTCGATCAGCCAGTCCCCACCGTCCCGTACGGCCCGGGTCCGCAGCGAGGCGAGGTCGGTCCCGGCCTCCGGCTCGCTGTAGCCGATGGCGAAGACGAGGTCGCCGGCGAGGATCCGGGGCAGGAAGTACGCCTTCTGCTCCTCGGTCCCGTACCGCATCAGGGTCGGTCCGACGGTGTTCAGCGTGACCATCGAGACGGGCGCGCCCGCGCGGTACGCCTCGTCGAAGAAGACGAACTGCTCGTCGGGGCCGCGCCCCTGGCCGCCGTACTCGACGGGCCAGCCCAGCCCCAGCATCCCGTCGGCGCCGATGCGCCGGAGCAGGGCGCGCTGCGCCGCGGGATCACCGCCCGACGGATCGCCACCCTCCGGATCAGCGCTCTCCGGGGCCGTGCCTTGAGAGGCGCCCTCACCGTCCGGCATCAAGGCGCGGAAGTACGCGCGGAGTTCGGCGCGCAGGCGCTGCTGGCGTTCGGTCGGGGCGAGGTGCACGGCGGCGGCCTCCGGAGTCCGGACGTACGCTTACGGGCGGGGTTTCTGACTGTCCGTCAGATATGGCCGCCGTGTCAATGCTCATGCCGACGCCGCCATAGACCCACGGACCCTTAGCCCCACAGCCCCACAGCCCCACAGCCCCGCAGCCCCGCAGGCATCGACGCGTGCGCGTGAGCACGCCCGGGGGGCAATCGGCCCGGAGACCGCACAGCAGACGCCCACGCGTACGCGTACGCACGCGCGTCCCCCCACCCCCGGACACACAACCGCCCGGGTGGCCGCGCCGCAGCGCCGCCACCCGGGCAGTCGTTCACCCCACTGACCCCGACCCCGAGGGGCCCCGGCTCACCAGAGGTTGGTGAAGTTGACCGACACGTTGTCCTGACGGATCGCCGTGAAGGCGGATCCGTTCACCTGGGCGGTGTTGCTCTGGTTCGAGGCGCCTGAACCCACCGCCTGCTGCTGCGTGGTGGACGAGTTCCCGTTGTTGTCGTGCCCGACGCCGCTCCCGCTGACGGTCGCCACTGCCGCGTTCGATCCGTGGTCCGCGAAGGAGCCGTTGTCCGCGGCGGCCACCCCCGTGAAGAGCCCCACTGCGAGAGGCAGGGCGGCGACGGCGGCCATGACGCGGGCGGTGCGGATGTGTGCCATGTCTATTCCTCCAGGAACCAGAAGTACGGCTTGTTCCGGGGAAGTTGGCCGACCGCCCCGGACGCTGTTGCGACGTCGCGAGATCAGAGTTGCCCACCGAATCCCCGTCGAACCAGCCCAGTCGGCGCGTTTCGCCCGCAAGCGTGAGGACATGTCGATAAACCACCAACACGACTCCAAAACCCCAGAGCTCTCATGCCGACCCAGACGCACCGCGTCACACACCGGCCCACAAGGGAGGAGAACCGTTTCAGCGCATTTTCGGCCAATCTTCCGCGCCACCCTCCCGTCACCGGGGTGACGGACGCACGCGCCTCGCCTGCCGCACACCCACCTCCCGCCCCTTCCGGCCCCGTATCCGCCCGCCACAGGCCCCCGCAGCCGGTCAGCCCACGCCCGCAGCCCGCCCCCTCCCGTCCCCCTCCTCGCACTCCCCGACCCCACGGGAACCCGAACCGTTTCCCGCTTCCCTTTTTCGAACACTCGTACGAACATGGAAGGCATGGCCACCATCGACCGGCATGCCTCCACCCTGGCCCTCGCCCACGCTCTCTCCGTCGCCGAGCGCGGGCTCCCCGTCATTCCGCTGTCCCGTTCGAAGCTCCCCGCGCTGCGCTCACCGCACCACGACGAGCCGCAGCCCGCGCCCTGCCGGGGCGAGTGCGGGCTGCCGGGGCACGGGGTGCACGACGCGACCACGGATCCGGCGGCCGTACGGGCGCTGTTCGCGGCCGCCCCCTGGGCCACCGGGTACGGCATCGCCTGCGGGCGGCCGCCGCACCATCTCATCGGGATCGACCTGGACACGATGAAGCCGGGGCAGCCGGAGCAGGCGGCCGACGGGTACGTGGGGGCGGTGCCGGGCTCGGCTCCCGGTGCGACGGACGCGCCGGCGGGAGCGGCGGAACGGTCGTCGGTCCCGCCGCAGCGCGTCCCGGGGGCGGTGCGGCCGTCGCCGTCGCCGCCCTTCATGCCGCTCACCGCCGACCCGCCGCCCGAGTCCGTGGCGGCCCTCCAACACCTGGCGCTGCGGCACCTGTTCACGATCCCGGAGACGGTCGTCGTGATCACGCCCAGCGGTGGACGGCACATCTGGCTGACCGGACCGCCCGACCGGGTCGTCCCCAACTCCGCGAGCCGGCTGGCGCCCGGGATCGACGTCCGGGGCGCGGGCGGCTATCTGGTCGGCCCCGGCTCGCTGACCAGCAACGGCGTCTACCGGCTCGCCCCGGGAACGGCCCATCTGGCACCCGCGCCCTGCCCCGGCGCGCTCCTCGATCTGCTCACGCCCCCGGCGCGCGCCCACCACCCCCGGGCACACGGCGCCGACCGGGGCCACGGGCTGGTGCAGTTCGTCCTCGCCGCCCACGAGGGCCAGCGCAACACCCGCCTGTTCTGGGCCGCCTGCCGCGCCTACGAGAACGGCATCGGCGACGCGCTGGCCGACCACCTCACCGCCGCCGCGGTACGGACCGGCCTCACGGAGCGGGAGGCACGGGCGACGATCGCGTCGGCGGCACGGTTGACGACGGCGTACTGAGGGGGCGTTCGCGTACCCCCCCCTGTCATCCGCGTACACACCTGTCATCCGCGCACGCCCCGATCATGCGTGTGCACACCTGTAAGGGGCACCACCCATGGGCCGGGGCCCCTTACGTACGCCCCACGCCCGCGGCACCGCGATCCCCGCGTCGCCGCTATCCCACCGCATCCCCGTATCCCCACATCCCCACATCCCCGCAGGTCATCAAGCTGATCGCCTGTCACACGCCCGTGACATGGCACGTACGGTTCACGCACAGCCGCTGCATAGATTTTCTTCTGCAGCCACCGCCCAGCCTCAACGGCCCCACCCGACAGAGCGGGCGGCATTGCGACTCTCCACCTCCTCACTCACTCCGGCCCAGATGGCCGATCAGCTTCATGGAGTCGTTCATGTCGACCTACACCTCCCGCCGCGTCACCGTTCACGCCGCGATCGCCACGGCCGCACTCGCCGGGGCCCTCCTCACCCCGTCCGCCGCACTCGCCGCCACGCCGGGCGGCGCCGCGGCCACCGCCCCCGAGAAGTGCACGTCGGTCGCGACCATCCCCTCGGTGCGTACGGGGCTCTCGGTGACGCTCACCAACGCCGTGAAGTCGGGCCCGAAGGCCGAACTCAGGGACGGCAAGGGCAAGATCGTCGCCACCGTCGACAAGGCGCACACGCAGGACATGGCGGCCGGGATCGCCGTCATGGGAACCAGCACGGCCGTGCCGACGTTCTCCCAGTGGGTCGAGGGCGGTGAGCACGCGGCGAAGAACACCCCGTTCCCCAAGCTTCCCGCGGGCTGCGGCGCCGACCTGGGCGGCGACTCCTCGTTCACGCTCGTCAACGGCGAGAAGATCGCGGTCCACAAGTTCTCCAACGGCCACTACCGCGCAGAGTTCGTCTCCAAGGGGCACATGGACAAGATCCTGGAGACCCAGGCCGTGGGCGGCGACGCCGACGCGTATGTGCACGGGATGTACGTGGTCCTCAACAGCTCGACCGGCAAGCTCTCCTCGGAGTTCAGCAGCACCCGCGCCGGCTGCACGGTGACGCAGATCGTCCCCAGCGTCTTCGGCGAGGGCCTCTCGGTGAAGCTGACCAACGGCCCGGCCGGTCCGAAGGCCCAGCTGCGTGACGCCTCGCGCAAGGTGCTGGCCGCCGCAGACCGCGCCCACCCGGTCGACGGCGCCATGGGCATCAAGATCATCGGTGCTGACACCGCGACGCCGAAGCTTGGCCAGCGCACCCAGGGCGGCAACACCCCTTACGCGATCAGCCCGTTCCCGTCCCTGCCCAAGGGCTGCGCGGCGGCCGCCCCGGCCAAGTCGTCGGTTCCGGCCAAGTCGTCCACCACGCCCGCCCCGGCCGCGTCCACCCACTCGGCGGGCACCCGGACCGTCCCCCAGGGCGGTGTCGCCGCCGGTGCCGAGGTCAAGGACCAGGGCAGCGACAACACGGCGCTGTACGCGGGCGGCACGGGCGCCGCGGCCCTCGGCGCCGCCGGCTTCGCCCTCCTGCGCCGCCGCCGCGCGACCGCCGGCGTCTGATCCGTACGGAAGCCGGGCCACCTCAACCTGACGAGGCGCCCCGGCAGCAAAAAAAGAGGTGCCCCGGATGTCCGGGGCACCTCTTTTTTCACGGGCCATGGCCCGTACACGCGGTGGGTGTGGGATTTGAACCCACGGTGACTCGCGCCACGACGGTTTTCAAGACCGTTCCCTTAGGCCGCTCGGGCAACCCACCCTCGCCCCGTGCCGACCGGCGTCGGGGCTGCTACAGCCTAGCGGAGGGGCCATCGTGGTGCGGAGGCCCGGCCGGGGACGGACGGGCCTCCGTGGCGTGGCCGAGGGGGTCAGCTGTCGCCCGTGCGCTCGCCCAGGGTGACCGTGACCGTCGCCTCCTTGCCGTCGCGCTTGTACGTGAGCTGGACCTGGTCGCCCGGCTTGTGCGTCCAGATCTCGCTGATCAGGGTCGGGCCGCTGTCGATCACCGTGTCGCCGAACTTGGTGATGACGTCGCCGGGCTTGAGGCCCGCCTTGTCCGCCGGGCCGCCGGCGACCACGGCCGCGGTGCCGCCGGACGCCTGCGGGGAGATCTTGGCGCCCTGGCCCTTCTCGTCCATGGCGACGGTCGCGCCGATCACCGGGTAGACCGGCTTGCCGGTCTTGATTAGCTGCTCCGCCACGTTCTTCGCCTGGTTGACCGGGATGGCGAAGCCCAGGCCGATGGAGCCCGCCTGCGACTGGCCGAAGCCGCCGCTGCCGGCCGACTGGATGGCCGAGTTGATGCCGATGACCGCGCCGCGCGAATCGAGCAGCGGACCGCCCGAGTTGCCCGGGTTGATGGAGGCGTCGGTCTGGAGGGCGCTCATGTACGACGCCTTGGGGCTGGCGCCGTCGCTGGACGACACCGGGCGGTTCTTGGCGCTGATGATGCCCGTGGTGACCGTGTTGGAGAGGCCGAAGGGCGCGCCGATCGCGATCGTCGAGTCTCCGACGGCGACCTGGTCCGAGTTGCCGAGGGCGAGCGGGACCAGGTTGGACGGGGCGTTCTTGAGCTTGATGACGGCCACGTCGTAGCCCTGCGCCCGGCCGACCACCTCGGCGTCGTACTTCTTGCCGTTGGAGAACGTCGCCGTCAGCCTGCCGCTGTTGGCAGCGGAGGCCACCACGTGGTTGTTGGTGACGATGTGGCCCTCGCGGTCGTAGACGAAGCCGGTGCCGGTGCCGCCCTCGCCGTCGTTGCCCTCCGCCTGGATCGTCACGACGCTCGGCAGCGCCTTGGCGGCGACCGCCGCGACCGTGCCCGGGTCGCGCTTGAAGTCCTTCGGGGTGTCGGACGCCGAGACCGTGGTCGAGCCGCTGGAGCCGTCCTCGCGGTCCGACGCCCAGTAGCCGATGGCACCGCCGACGCCACCCGCGACCAGCGCGGCCACCAGGACGGCCGCGACCAGGCCGCCGCGGCCTCGGCGCGGGCCCTGCGGCTCGGGCACGGGCGCGCCCCAGACCGGGCCGCCGCCTCCGCCGCCGTACCCGGGCAGCGCGGGCGGGGGCGTCGGCCAACCGCCGGCGGGCCCCTGCGCGTGCGTGGCGGGCGCCCCGCCGTACGGATCGGCGTGCACCGGGCCGCCGGGCAGCTGCGCGGTGACGGGGTCGTGCGCCTCGGGCGCGGGCTGGTGCGGGGAGGCCGCCTCCTGTGCGGAAGTCGGCACCTGCCCGGGGGGCGCCTGCTCGGAAGCCGCCTTCTGTACGGAGGTCGGCTCCGGGACGGAGGTCGGCTCCGGCCCGCTCGCCGCCTCCGGCGCGGCCGTCGGCTCCGCCGTCGCGTGCGTGGCCGCGGGCTCGGCCTTCGGGGACGGAGCCACCGGCTCGGCCTGCGGAGCTGCGGGCTCGGCCGCCGAAGCGGACGCCGCGGCCTCCTCGGACGTCACGGGAGGGGCGGGAGGCGCGGGCGGTGCTGACGACGGGGCAGGCGGGACGGCCGGGACCGCGGTGCCCTCGTTCTCGGTGCTCACAGCTCTCTCTCCTCGGTTCCACTCAGTCTCGGGGTCGGTATGTTTCGACTTGGGGACGCGACACCGACCATGGTGCGTCAGGGGTCCGACAATCGCGTATCGCACGGTGCGGACGTGTGCACATGTCAGGGCTCAGCTTTTCCCACAAGCTGTCAGGCCACTGTAAGCAGGAGCTGTGTATCCGTGCTCCCGGCGACCGGGCACCCGCCCGCAAGCCGCCCTTCGCCCCCTCCGCAGTGGCACGATGACGCGGTGACCCAAGCACGGCAGCACGACAGTCATACGCCCCACCGGGCCTCCATCCAGGTGGTCGCCCACCGAGGCGCCTCCGAGGACGCGCCCGAGCACACCCTCGCCGCGTACGTGAAGGCCATCGAGGACGGCGCGGACGCCCTGGAGTGCGACGTCCGGCTCACCGCCGACGGCCATCTCGTCTGCGTCCACGACCGCCGCGTCAACCGGACCTCCAACGGCCGCGGCGCCGTCTCCGCCCTGGAGCTCTCCGAGCTCTCGGCGCTCGACTTCGGCTCCTGGAAGGACAGCGAGGAGAGCCCGGACTGGGGCGACCCGTCCTTCACCTCCGTCCTCACCCTCGAACGGCTCCTGGAGCTCGTCGCCGACGCGGGCCGCCGCATCGAGCTGGCCATCGAGACCAAGCACCCCACCCGCTGGGCCGGGCAGGTCGAGGAGCGACTGCTGCACCTGCTCAAGCGGTTCGGCCTGGCCGAGCCGCCGCCGGCCGGCGAGACGTCGCCCGTACGCATCATGAGCTTCTCCGCGCGCTCCCTGCACCGCGTCGCCGCGGCCGCGCCGGACATCCCGACCGTCTATCTGATGCAGTTCCTGTCGCCCCGGCTGCGCGACGGACGGCTGCCCGCGGGCGCCCGGATCGCGGGCCCCGGCATGCGGATCGTCCGCAATCACCCCGGCTACATCGACCGGTTGCACGCGGCGGGCCACCAGGTCCACGTCTGGACGGTGAACGAGCCGGAGGACGTCGAACTGTGCGTACGCCTCGGGGTCGAGGCCATCATCACCAATCGCCCGAAGCAGGTTCTGCACCAGTTGGGGCGCCTGTAGGCCATCCCCCGGGGTCTCGCGGAGCGCCGCGAAAGCTCCCCAAGAGCGCCCCGGGAGCGCCGCATACGTAGTCGCCCTCCCCCCTCGTGTCACCAGTAATACTGGTGACAGGGAGTGCACCGGCGCGTTCGTTCCGTATTCGATCGTTACGAGTGCGTCACCGGACACCGGTTGGCCGGTTTCCGGTCCAGTCCATTGGGGCATCCACACCGTGGCGTGGGGTGAAGGAGGTCTCGGGGGTGGCGTTGGTGGTGGCACAGGAGGTGCCCACGTCGTCGAGCATGGCCGTGCCCCACGGCCCTGCGGGCGTGGGCAAGGCAAGACACCGGATGCGTGAGCAACTGCTCGGCAGCGGAGTGTCGGAGCCGGTCGTGGACGATGCCGTACTGGTCCTGTCGGAACTGCTCAGCAACGCCTGCCGGCACGGCAGACCGCTGGGGCGCGCGGACGTGGGCGACGGGGACGTACGGGCCGCCTGGCGCATCGACAAGGCGGGCCGGCTGACGGTCGAGGTGACCGACGGCGGCGGACCGACCCGGCCGATTCCGGCCACACCCTCGGTCACCGCGCGCGGGGGCCGCGGTCTGAACATCATCAGCGCGCTCGCCCAGGACTGGGGCGTACGGGACAGCGCGTCCGGCGAGGTGACCGTCTGGGTGATCATCACCGCCGGGTACGACCGCGCACAGGGGCGCGAGAACGGCCGCGGGCCCGCCCGGGACGACTTCGTCGCGCACGTGGCGATGCCGGGGCTGGAGTTCGCGGACGCCTTCGACGACCTGGACTGAGCCCGGGACACCGCCGGGGAGCCGGCCGCGCACCCACCCGCCGGGCCGAGCCGCCGCGCACCTCGTACGGCCGGACCCCGCCCGCCGGGCCGACCGCCCAACGAACCCCACGCGTAGCGCCCGGGCCGCCCGTAGGACCCGGCCACCGCCTCCGTAGGCGGACCGCACCGTACGACTTGCACCGAGCCGTACGCCGTGTGCCGACCCGTACGACTAGGCTCGCGCCCGACACAGCGACACCGCACCACCGCAGTCGGGAGAGAGCCACACCATGGCCAAGAAGCGCCCCCAGACGAAGGCCGCCGCGCCGCAGCTCAAGGACGGGGAGGTGCCGGTCGTCGGAGCCCGTGAGCCCTGCCCGTGCGGCTCCGGCCGCCGCTACAAGGCCTGCCACGGCCGGGCCGCGTCGCACGCCGTGACCGAGCTGGTCCAGCGCCCGTTCGAGGGCCTGGCGGGCGAGTGCGACTGGGTCGCGCTGCGCGAGCTGGTCCCCGCCGCCACCGTCGAACTCACCCTCAAGGACGGGCTGCCCGAGGGCGTGCCGTCGGTGACGCTCGCGACCGTCCTGCCGATGGCGTGGCCCGCGCTGCGCCGCGACGACGGCTCGGTGCTGCTCGGCCTCCAGAACGACACGCCGTCCGGTGACCTCAGCCGCGACCTGGCGGACACGCTCACGCGCGCGTTGACGGCGGAGCCGGGTACGCCGGTCGCCGCCCAGCGCGTCGACCCGCAGGGCCCCCGCCTCCAGGACCTGCTGGACCCGGCCGCCGCGTTCGAGCCCGCCGTGCACAGCGGGTTCGAGTTCTGGGTGCGGGACGAAGAAGGCACAGAGAACGTCACCCCCGAGGTGTCCGCCTCCCTGGAGCGCGCCAACGCGGCCGCGATCCCGACCGTACGGCTCACGTCGGTCGACTCGTCCTACTGGTGCGAGACGCCCGACAAGAACCACCTTCGGTGGGTCATGCCGCACGAGGAGGAGCGCCTTCTGGACGCGCTCGCCCGGCTGCACGCGGCGGGCACCTCCTCGCTCGGCGAGGGCACCCGGCTCGTGGGCTCGTTCCGGGCGCACGGTCTGACCGTTCCGGTGTGGGACCTGCCGAGCGCGATGACGGCCGAGGAGTGCGAGAAGCCGGCCGCGGCGTTCGCGGAGCGTCTCGCGGTGGCGCTGGCGGACGAGTCGCCGCTCACGCCGGAGGAGCGCAGGGCGCGCGGCGGTCTCACCAACCGCCAGGTGACCTTGAGCTGAGCGTGACCATTCCTGTCACGGGACAGGTGACCCGCGTCACAACTCCCGGTAGTCGCAGATAAATCGGTGTCCGAATAACCGAGATCGAATTTGCGAATGACAGATCTCTTGTTACCGTTCTAAGAGCCCGGTCGCTGGTGCATCCCCCGTCGCCAGCGATCGGGCCCTTCCATTTTCTCTTCCGGTTCGCCGTACGCGCCCACGTGGCCGTTTGCCTCTCAACGAGCCGCGTCCGCCGCCGAGTTGAGCGCCGCGCCGTAGGCCGCATTGGATCCGGAGCGCAGCAACAGAGGCGCCTCATCGCCTGTTCCGGCGAACTCCGCGACCGCCGAGTACGCGCCAGGTTTTCCCCTCGCGGGCTCTCTCGGCGTCTCGCACACTCCCGGTTGATCTCCCGCACCGACAGCACAGTTCGTCTGTACGGTGTGGCCGCCCGGCCCCATCAGTGTGAGCACCGAGCGCAACCGTCCGCCAGTGGCATTGCGGTAGTAGGTGCGCGCCCAGGCGTCGTGGCCCTCGGTCAGCACACAGGTCTGCGCCTCGACGCCGTCGGGCGAGACGAGTTCGGGCCCGCAGCGGGCGGCCGGCTCGACAGGCACCTCGCCCACGCGCGCGTGGGGAACCCGCTCCGCGTCACCCGGAACAGAGTCATCCGGAACGGAATCGTCCAGTACCGAGCCGGAGCCACCGGGCAGAACGGAATCGGACCCCTCGGAGTCGGCGGCCTCGGCACGGCTGGGATCGATCCGGGGGGCGGGATCGGTCCGGGCGGGATCGCCGCCCGCGGACCCGGCCCCCGCCGGCTCCGGCTCTTCGGCCGGTCCGGCCGAAGCCGCCAGCGGCAGCAGCACCGTGAACACCACCACGGCCCCGATACCGATCATGCGGAGGTTCACGGCGGCCCACCCATCCCATGGAATTCCTGCGGTGGGCCGAAGATAGCGACGGAAACCGGGCGCCCGGTGATCCGCGCGCCCGTTTCCCGTACAAGTGGGGCGCTCTCACACCCGAACGAGTGACACCGGGTCCCGGCGGGAACTCGGTGCCCGCCCCGTTCGCTGACCAAGTACGCGTCCCGGGGCACCGGCTTCAGTACGCGAGCCGGGATCCGCCGTCCGGTGCGCTGGTCGACGCCGCGACCAGCGCGTCCACCACCGCCTCCACATCCGGCAGCCAGGGCCTGGCCGACCCCGGCAGCGGAGCCCGCTCCCAGCGCACCTGCCCCTTCCCCGTCTCGGACGGGGGCAGCACCAGATATCCGCCCTCTCCGTGGAAGCGGAGCGAACTCGGCACCCAGTCCTTGGAGTAGAGGAGGTCACCCAGACGTTCCATCGAGTACGGAGCCACCAGCAGCGACCACCGGGTGGGCGTCGCCACCACGGGGCCGAGCCGGATGCCCATCTCGTCGAGCACCACGAGCGCTCGCGCCCCGGCGACAGCCGGGAGGCTCACCGCGCACGGCGCCGTGCCGCCCGTCGCCAGGAGCACGGGGGCCGCCGGGCGGTTGGTCCACCACCAGCGCACCAGGCGTTCGTCGGTCGAGGCCGCGAGGAGCCCCGGGTCGAAGGGGTGCGCCCCGGGAACGGCGCAATCGGGGTCGGGACAGGCACAGCCGCGGCCCCGGTCGCCGCGGCCGCCGGCCGCCTTGAGTCCCACACCTGGGAGTACGGGCCATTTCCACTCGGTCGCGCAGGTCAGCGCGGCGCCAAGCTGAGCAGCCCTTTCACTGCGCCGGAACCGGAGCCTGCGTCGCCTTCCGAGGATCTCGCGCATGAGCGCTCGTTCCTTTCCGTTGAACGCCGAGGTCCACATCACACCATGTGTGCATCACTTCACTGCGCGTACATGCTCTGCGAGCCTGCGGTACGGGTAACCCGTCAGGACCGAGCGTGGGCTGTGACCATTAAACGCATGGCGAGGGGTGGCGTGCGCGTGGCGCTTGCCGTCCCTTGTGCAAAAAATCCCCGCCACTCGGGGATGGGGCGCGGCCGTCGGGTGTTAAGACGCCCTGACCCGCCGCCGGGTTCCGGGACACCGTCAACTGCCCCTGGCCATCACCGAGTACGTACCCAACCAGCTCGATATGACGCGCTCTTGAACGCCCTCAGTCGACCCCAGAGATAGGCCATAGGGGGCATTTTTCCGCCAAGTTGAACACCCCCTGGACACCAACAATCCTGCTAGGACAATGCTGGACATCCCCTTACTTGTGCGTGTACATCTGGATGCATTGATGGCGGCGCAGATTGACATGGGGGTTTGCGATGCTATTCAGCAGAATCGACCGGTCGGAAAGCCGACTGCCATGAGCGCCCCGCACCTGCCGAAAGTGGCTGGAATCGATCCAGCCGTCCCACCCCCCGCGCACACTTCTGCGCCTCTGTCCACATCCGCGCCCGTCCCTCCCACGGGCCCCGGAGCGGTGATCCAGGACCGGCTGGCCGGCTGGGTCTCCGACCTCACCACGCTGCACGAACTCACCGAGCGGCTCTCCCGCACCTGTGTGCTCGACGACGCCCTCAACGAGCTGCTGCGGGCCGGTGCCGCGCTGGTCGGCGCCCGCCGCGGCCTGGTCGTCCTGGAGCCCGCCGACGGTCTGGGCCCCGCCGTCACCACCGGCCTCGGCCTGGCCCACGCCGACCTCGGCCACATCGAGACGGTCCCGCGCAGCGCCACCCCGTACGGCAGGATCCTCGACGGCCTCCCCGACGCCGACGGCGGCTCGGACCTGGTCGGCGAGGCGGGCAGCGGCGGCTCCGGCCCCGATCCGCGCCACCGCGAGGTCGCCGCCCGGCTCGGCTACGCCGCCAGCTACGCGCTGCCCCTGACCACCGACACGGGCGACCGCATGGGCGCGGTGGTCTGGCTCTACGACGAGCCCGCCGAGCCGCCCGAGCGCCGCCGCCACCTGGTCGGGCTCTATCTGCGGCAGGCCGCCGAGCAGGTGGCCCGGCTGGTCGAGCTGGACCGCGCGCACACCCGGCTCGCCACCGTCACCGAGGAGCTGCTGCCCAGCAGACTGCCCCGGGTGGCCCGGGTGCAGCTCGCCGCCCGCCACCGCACCGGACCGCGCGGCGGCGGCGACTGGTACGACGCGCTGCCGCTGCCCGAGGGCGCGCTCGGCCTCGCGGTCGGGTCCGTCACCGGGTCCGGGCCGAGTGCCGTCGCCGCGATGGGCCGGCTGCGCGCCAGCCTGCGGGCGTACGCGGTGATGGAGGGCGAGGACCCGGTCGCCGTCCTCTCCGACCTGGAACTGCTGCTGCGGCTGACCGAGCCGGCCCGCTCGGCGACCGCGCTCTTCGCGTACTGCGAGCCCGCGCGCGGCAAGATCGTCCTCGCCGGGGCGGGGCACGCGCCGCCGCTGATCGTCGGCGAGCGCCGCACCGAGTACGTGGAGACCTCGCTCTCCGCGCCGCTGGGGATGCTGGCGTGCTGGGAGGCGCCCAGCGTGGAGATCCAGCCCGCGGCCGGAGAAACGGTGCTGCTGTACACCGACGGGCTGCTCCACCGCACCGGCGACCCGATGGACCGGGCCTTCGCCCGGCTCCACGCGGCGGCCGCGAGCGTGCCGAGGGCCGCCCGCGACGACCCGGGCGCGATCGCCGACCACGTGCTGCGGACGGTGCTGCCCGACGGGCTCGACGTAGCGGGCGGCGACGAGGACGTGGTGCTGCTCGCGGCCCGCTTCGCGTAGCGGACCGGGCGGCTCCGCGGGCCTGGGAGGAGCCGCGGAGCGGGCCACCGACGGCCGCGGCCCGGTAGCGGTCGCCTACACGGTGTAACAGGCCCTACGGCCCTGGACCCTTTTCCACCCGCCCGTACGATGGACGGAGGTCCAATGTCGTACTAAGTGGAGGCAGACCGTGGCCGAGCAGCTCACCCCGGAGACCCCGGAAGAGTCGGAAGAGCAGCCGATCAAGCAGCGCAAGAACGGCCTGTACCCGGGCGTGTCCGACGAGCTGGCCGAGAACATGAAGTCCGGCTGGGCCGACACCGAGCTGCACGGACTGGAGCCGATCGCCCAGGCCGCGCACACCGCCGACCGCCGCGCCGCGCTCTCCCGCCGCTTCCCCGGCGAGCGCCTGGTGATCCCCGCGGGCAACCTGAAGACCCGCTCGAACGACACCGAGTACAGCTTCCGCGCCTCCACCGAGTACGCGTACCTCACCGGCGACCAGACGCAGGACGGCGTGCTCGTCCTCGAGCCCAAGGGCGACGGCCACGAGGCGACGATCTACCTGCTGCCGCGCTCCGACCGGGAGAACGGCGAGTTCTGGCTGGACGGCCAGGGCGAGCTGTGGGTCGGCCGCCGCCACTCGCTGGGCGAGGCCGAGCAGCTCCTCGGGATCCCGGCCAAGGACGTCCGCGAGCTGGCCGCCGCGCTCAAGGAGGCCACCGGCCCGGTCCGCGCCGTGCGCGGCCACGACGCCGGCATCGAGGCGGCTCTCACCGACAAGGTCACCGCCGAGCGCGACGAGGAGCTGCGGGAGTTCCTGTCCGAGGCGCGCCTGGTCAAGGACGCCTTCGAGGTCTCCGAGCTGCGCAAGGCCTGCGACGCCACCGCGCGCGGCTTCGAGGACGTCGTCAAGGTGCTCGACAAGGCCGAGGCGACCAGCGAGCGCTACATCGAAGGAACGTTCTTCCTGCGCGCCCGCGTCGAGGGCAACGACATCGGCTACGGCTCGATCTGCGCGGCCGGCCCGCACGCCACCACCCTGCACTGGGTGCGCAACGACGGCGCCGTGCGCCCGGGCGAGCTCCTCCTGCTCGACGCCGGCGTCGAGACCAACGAGCTGTACACCGCGGACGTCACGCGCACGCTGCCGATCAACGGCACGTTCTCGCCGCTCCAGCGGAAGATCTACGACGCGGTGTACGAGGCCCAGGAGGCCGGTATCGCCGCGGTGAAGCCGGGCGCCCCCTACCGCGCCTTCCACGACGCCGCCCAGCGCGTCCTCGCCGAGAAGCTCGTCGAGTGGGGCCTGTGCGGCGACCTGGATGTGGAGAAGGTCCTGGAGCTCGGCCTCCAGCGCCGCTGGACCCTGCACGGCACCGGCCACATGCTCGGCATGGACGTCCACGACTGCGCCGCCGCGCGCACCGAGACGTATGTCGCGGGCGACCTGGAGCCGGGCATGTGCCTGACCGTCGAGCCCGGTCTGTACTTCCAGGCCGACGACCTGACGGTGCCCGAGGAGTACCGGGGCATCGGCGTCCGGATCGAGGACGACATCCTGGTGACCGAGGACGGCAACGAGAACCTGTCGGCCTCGCTGCCGCGCCGGGCCGACGAGGTCGAGGCGTGGATGGCGCGGGTCAAGCAGGGCTGACGCCACCGCGAGAGCCGGAGCCCGGTCGCCCTTCGGGGTGGCCGGGCTCTTCCCGTACCACCGCTCACGCCCGTGTGCGTACGACCGCTCACGCCCGCGTCGTGTTCACCGGACGCTCCCGCGTCGTGTGTCACGAGACGTTGAGGAGGGCGCCTTCCCGCCACTTCAGGATCTTGTCGAAGCTCACCACGGCGCCTCTGCCCGGCCGGTTGCCGAAGTGGACGTGGTCGGCGAGCTGTTCGATCAGACAGAGTCCTCTGCCCTGCTCCGCCATGGCGGAGCCCAATGTGCTGTTCATCCGTGCTGCGGTGCGACGGCCTCGTCGTACGGGAAAGCCCGGCCCCGAGTCGGCGACCTCGATACGGCATTTCTCGCCGTCCAGATACGCGGTCACCCGGTACGCCGCCGAGGTGCCGGATCCTTCGTCCCCTCCGTGCTCGACCGCGTTCGCACACGCTTCACCGAGTGCGACCGACAGGTCGTAGGAGATGTCCGGATCGACACCGGCGGTCTCCATGGTGCCGAGCAGGAGACGACGTGCGAGCGGAACGCTCGCGGCCTCGCGCCGCAAATGGAGTGACCACCAGATGCTCATGCTCCAGCCTCCTGGCTGCGGCTCGACATACCCCTACGTATTGCCGCAACCCGTGGTTCGTAAGCACGGACTTGACGTGATAGCGCTCATTCGGCGGATGTGTGCGCTCCCCGTGCCGGTGTATGGACGCCGCGCCCGGCCACCCGTCGGGTTCCGGACAGGCGGGGAAGAATGTGATCATCACAGGAATACGGCACCTTGTGGACCTGCCGTATGAGACGGGTAAGGCTGGTGCGATGATGGCCCCGCCATGTCTGCCCGACACGCCCGACACACCGACGCAGGGGCCGGTCTCCGGCTGCTGAGGGCCGCGGTCTTCGCCGCGGTCTGCGTCGTGCTGTCCGCGCTCGGGCACGTCCTGGCCGCCTGTGCGACGGTCCCGTGGTGGACGCTGCTCGCCGGGTTCCTCGGGGTGTTCGCCATCGCCGCGCCGCTCGCCGGGCGGGAGCGCTCGCTGCCGTCCATCGCGGGCGCCCTGGCCGCCGGACAGCTCGGCCTCCACACCCTGTTCGGCATCGGCCAGCACACCGCCGCCGCCTCCGGCAACGGAGCAACCGGCGACACCTCGCTGCTGCGGCTCGCCGCCAAGCTGGTCTGCGGCCCGGCCGCGTCGGCCCAGCTGACGGCCTCGGACGCGCGACGGATCGTCACCGACGCGGGCCTGCGCCCGCCCTCGGGTGGCGCCTCCGCCGCACACGGCCCCATGGCCGGGATGCCCGGAATGGCCGACTCCGCCTCGGCGCACAGCGCCGTGGCCGGACTGCTCCCGTCGCTCCCCATGCTCCTCGGCCATCTGCTGGCCGCGCTGCTGACCGGCTGGCTGCTGCGGCGAGGCGAGGCCGCGCTCTTCCGTCTGGTGCGGCTCTCCGCCCAGGCAGCCACCACCGCCGCCGAAGGGGCGTGCGCACGTTCACTGCGCGCCGCCCTCGGGTTCGTACGGGCTCTGCTCGCCGGTCTTCCCGGGGCGCCCGGGCACGGCCCGCGCCTCCCGCTCGCCCGGCTCGCCGCCCCCCTGCCGCCGGCCGGGGAAGCACTTCAGCACTCGGTGATCAGGCGCGGGCCGCCCGCCGTATTCACCCTCGCAGCCTGACGCGGCCCACTCACGTAAACCAGACGACACCCGTCCCAGGAGTGGTCCGCGGAGTCCGCGCGCATCCGCGCGCCGGACCGTCGCCCTTACCTTCCTGCTGACTGGAGTGTCTTCACCATGAACGTTTCCCGCCGTCTCGCCGTCGTCGGTGCCGTCGCCGCCTCGTCCGTCGTGATGCTGGCCGGCCCCGCCCTCGCGCACGTCAGCGTGCAGCCCGAGGGATCGGCCGCGAAGGGCGGCTACGCCGTCGTCAACTTCAAGGTGCCCAACGAGCGCGACGACGCGCAGACCGTGAAGCTCGAAGTGAACTTCCCGGCCGACCACCCGCTGGCGTCCGTACAGCCCCAGGCGCTGCCGGGCTGGACCGTCGAGGTCACCAAGTCCAAGCTCGACAAGCCGCTGACCGTGCACGGCAAGCAGATCAACGAGGCCGTCACCAAGGTGACCTGGAGCGGCGGCAAGATCGAGTCCGGTTACTTCCAGAAGTTCCCGCTCTCCATCGGCGCGCTGCCCACCGACACCGACAAGCTCGTCTTCAAGGCCGTCCAGACGTACAGCAACGGCGAGGCCGTCCGCTGGATCGAGGAGCAGAAGCAGGGCGCCGAGGAGCCGGCGAACCCGGCGCCGGTGCTCACGCTGTCCGCCGCCTCCGCCGACCACCACGGCGGTGCCGCGCCCGCGTCCGACGACAAGAAGGACGACATGGCCGGGCACGACGACAAGAAGACCGAGGCCGCCTCGGACTCCAAGGACACCGACAACACCGCGCGCGTGCTCGGTGTCGTGGGCATCGTCATCGGCGTCGCCGGTGTGGCCTTCGGCGTACTCGCCGGACGCCGCCGGGACGCGTGATCCCGCCAGATCCCTCCCCCCGACCGGAAACTTTCCCCATGCGCACCAAGTACGTGCCGGCTGCCATCGCTTTCGCGGTGGCGGCGGCACTCACCCTGACCGCGTGCGGTGGCAGCGACGACAAGGCCAAGAGCCCCGTCACCGATGTCTCCGCCGACACCAGCAAGAAGGCCGGCACCGTCCTGGACCGGCCGTTCACCAAGCCGGACTTCGTCCTGACCGACACCCAGGGCAAGAAGTTCGACTTCCGTGAGCGGACCAAGGGCAGGCCGACCCTCATCTACTTCGGCTACACCCACTGCCCCGACGTGTGCCCGCTGACGATGGGCAACATCGCCGTCGCCAAGAAGCAGCTGCCCAAGGCCGACCAGGACAAGCTCCAGGTCGTCTTCGTGACCACCGACCCCGAACGGGACACCCCCGAGTCGCTCGGCAAGTGGCTGAAGGCGCTGGACCCGTCGTTCATCGGCCTGACCGGTGACTTCCCGACCATCCAGGCCGGGGCCCGCTCGATCGGCATCGGTATCGACCCGGCGACGAAGGACAAGGACGGGAAGGTCGTGTCCATGCACGGCGCCCAGGTCATCGCCTTCTCGCCGAAGACCGACCAGGGGTACGTCCTGTACGGCGACACCGCCACCGCAGAGGACTACACCAAGGACCTGCCGAAGATCATTCTTGGAGAGAACCCGTGAACCGCCGCACCACCCTCGCCTCCGCCATAGCCCTGACCGCCGGGCTGGCGCTGGCGGCCTGCTCGTCCGACAGCTCCGACGCCAAGCCCGACCTGAAGGTCAGCCAGGCCTTCATGCCGCAGCCGGTCAGCGCCGACATGGCGGGCGGGTTCCTGGTCGTGAAGAACGACAGCAAGACCGCGGACAAGCTCACCAAGGTCACCAGTGACATCTCCGACGACGTCACGATCCACGAGACCAAGAACCAGAAGATGCAGGAGGTGAAGGCCTTCGACATCCCGGCGAACGGCCGACTCGACCTCGAACGGGGCGGCAGCCACATCATGTTCATGGGTCTGAAGAAGAAGCCGAAGCAGGGCGAGAAGGTCTCCATCGAGCTGCACTTCGAGAAGACCGGCACGGTCAAGGTCGAACTGCCGGTCAAGGAATCCACCTACAACCCGAAGCACCACTGAGGGATGAGGGACTGAACAGACGATGACGGCCACCGCCCCACGCTTCGGAACCGCCCTGGCCCGGCTGCTGCTCGTCGCGGCAGCCCTGCTCGGCGCGGTGTTCGCGACCGCTTCCCCCGCCTCGGCGCACGCCGCGGTCACCGCGACCAACCCGAAGGACGGGGCGGTGGTCGCCTCCGCCCCCAAGGACGTCGACCTCACCTTCTCCGAGCAGGTCGCCATGGACAACAAGTCCATCCGGGTCCTCGACCCGAACGGCAAGCGCGCCGACACCGGCGAACTGCTCAACCTGTGCAGCGGCTCCATCGTGAAGTACGGAGTGAGCCTGCGCGACGGGCTGCCCAAGGGCACCTACACCGTGGCCTGGCAGGCCGTCTCGGCCGACAGCCACCCGGTCGCGGGCGCCTTCACGTTCTCCATCGGCGCCCCCTCCAAGACCTCCGTCTCGCTGTCCGCCCCGGACGTCGGCGGCGGTCTGGTCGGCGCGCTCTACGACACCATGCGCTACGCCGCCTACGCCGGCTTCATCCTCTTCACCGGCGGCGGCGCCTTCGTCCTGGCCTGCTGGCAGCGCGGCGCCTCGGTGCGCCCGGTGCAGCGGCTCGTCGTCGGCGGCTGGCTGACGATGACCGCGGCCACCATCGCGCTGCTGCTTCTGCGCACCCCCTACACCGGCTCCGGGGAGCTCGCGGACGCCTTCGACCTCGACGGGCTCAAGGCTGTCCTGCAGACCAAGTCCGGTGCCGCGCTCAGCTCCCGGCTGCTGCTGCTCAGCGCGGCCGCGCTGTTCATCTCCGTACTGTTCGGCGCGTACGCCAAGCGCGAGGACGAGGAGAAGAAGGACCTCACCTACGGCCTCGCCATCGGCGGCTTCGTGGTGGCCGCCGGCATCGCCGCCACCTGGGCGCTCGCCGAGCACGCCTCGACCGGCATCCAGACGGCGCTCGCGATGCCCGTCGCGGTGGTGCACCTGCTGTCCGTGGCGACCTGGCTGGGCGGGCTCGCGACCCTGCTGGTGGCGCTGCACCTGACGCCCGCGGTGGAGCGGGCGGCGGTGCGGCGGTTCTCCCGGATCGCCTTCTGGAGCGTCGCCGTCCTGGCGGCGACCGGCGTCTACCAGGCCTGGCGCCAGGTCGGCTCCTGGTCCGCGCTGACCGGGACCGGTTACGGGCAGATCCTGCTGGTGAAGGCCGGGCTGATCGCGGTGCTGCTCTCGGCCGCGTACATCTCCCGCCGCTGGACCGGGCAGCTCTCCGAGCACGCGGCCCCCGAGGCCGAGGCGGCCTCCATCGTCGAGCAGCGAACGGCCGAGCCCGAGCCCGAGCTCATCGAGGAGCCGGAGCCGGTGAGCGTGCCGGACGACGCCAAGGGCCCGGCCGACCGCAAACGCGCCCAGCAGCTGGCCCGCCAGCAGGCCGCCATGACAATCGCGCGCGAGAAGCGCATCCGCGACGCCGACCCACAGCGGTCGGGGCTGCGGCGCTCGGTGCTCACCGAGGCCGGGGTCGCGGTGGCGGTGCTCGCCGCCGCCACGATCCTGTCGTCGACCGAGCCGGGGCGTACGCAGGAGGCCGCGGCCGCCGCCCAGTCGAACACCCAGGTGGCCGTGCCGGACCGGCCGATCAGCCTCCGCATCCCCTTCGACACCGGCGGCAAGAACGGCAAGGGCACGGTCCGCCTCACCCTGGACCCGGGCCGCACCGGCGCCAACGAGATGCACGTGTGGACGGACGACGCCGCCGCCAAGCCGCTGGACGCGCCGGAGGTGAGGGTCGCCTTCACACTGACCGCCAAGGCGATCGGCCCGCTGCCCGTCGCGCCCGAGCGCATCACCCGGGGACACTGGAGCGCGAGCGGCGTCCAGCTTCCGATGCCGGGCGACTGGCAGGTGTCCGTGACCGTGCGGACCTCCGACATCGACCAGGTCACCGTCGACAAGAACATCAAGATCGGCTGAGTACGCACCAGATGACCGACCAGATCAACGAGATCAACCAGAGCACCGACAGCGCCGGCGCGCCCCTCGACATGACCCGTCGGCGCCTGCTCGGCACGGTGGGAGCGGCCGGCGCGGCCGGTGTCGCGCTGGGCGCGACGGGCGGCGCGCTCGTCCACGCCGCCGTCGAGTCGGACGGGTCGGGGAGTCCCGAGCTGTCCTCGGTCGGCGCCACCGAGGTCCCGTTTCACGTGAAACACCAAGCGGGGATCTCCACTCCGCTTCAGGCCTGCGGTCATCTGATCGCCTTCGACCTCGCGCCCGGCGCCGGGCGCAGGGAGGCGGCGGCGCTGCTGCGGCGCTGGTCGGCGACGGCGAAGGCGCTGATGGCGGGCGAGCCGACGGGCGCGGACACCGGGGTCGCGCTGGACGCGGGCCCGTCCTCGCTCACCGTCACGTTCGGCTTCGGCCGCACCTTCTTCGACCGTACGGGCCTGGTGGCGCAGCGCCCCGTCGAGCTGGACCCGCTGCCGGACTTCTCCTCGGACCGGCTGGACCCCAAGCGCTCCAACGGCGATCTGTGGGTGCAGATCGGCGCGGACGACGCCCTGGTGGCCTTCCACGCGCTGCGCGCGCTCCAGAAGGACGCGGGCGCGGCGGCCCGGGTGCGCTGGCAGATGAACGGCTTCAACCGGACGCCCGGCGCCACGAAGAAGCCGATGACGGCCCGCAACCTGATGGGCCAGATCGACGGCACCGGCAACCCCAAGCCCGCCGACCCCGACTTCGAGAAGCGGATCTTCGTCCCGGACAGCGGGAAGCCGGCGTGGATGGCGAACGGCTCGTACGCGGTGGTGCGCCGGATCAGGATGCTGCTCGACGACTGGGAGAAGATGCCGCTCGCCCAGCAGGAGCAGGTGATCGGCCGCAAGAAGGCGAACGGCGCCCCTCTTTCGGGCGGTACCGAGACGACCGCGATGCAGCTCGACAAGTTCGGCCCGGACGGCAAGCTGGTCATCCCCGACAACGCGCACGCCCGCATCTCCGCGCCCGAGCAGAACGGCGGCGCCGCGATGCTGCGGCGCGCCTTCTCGTACCACGACGGGATCTCGGCGGACGGGGTGCCGGACGCGGGCCTGCTCTTCGTCGCCTGGCAGGCCGACCCGCTGCGGGGCTTCGTACCGGTGCAGCGCAAGCTCGACCGGGGCGACGCGCTGTCGGCGTTCATCCGGCACGAGTCGAGCGGTCTGTTCGCGGTGCCCGGCGGGCCGCGCGCGGGCGAGTACGTGGGTCAGCTGTTGCTGGAGTCGTGAGCCGTGACCGGTGGGTCCTGACCGTTCGAGACGGCCTTCGCCCGTGACGGCAGGCCATTAGGGTGACGGGTATGTCCGCCACGCGATACACGTATCTCGGTCCCGAAGGCACCTTCACCGAGGCCGCCCTGCGCACGCTGCCGGAGGCGGCGACCCGTGAGCTGGTGCCGATGGTGTCCGTGCCCGCCGCGCTCGACGCGGTACGCAACGGGGAGGCCGCGGCCGCGCTCGTGCCCATCGAGAACTCGGTGGAGGGCGGGGTCACCGCGACCCTGGACGAGCTGGCCTCCGGCGAGCCGCTGATGATCTACCGCGAGGTGCTGCTGCCGATCGCCTTCGCGCTGCTCGTGCGGCCGGGGACGAAGCTGTCGGACGTCAAGACGGTGACCGGGCACCCGGTGGCCCAGCCGCAGGTGCGCAACTGGCTGCGCACCCATCTGCCCGAGGCGCTGTGGGAGTCGGCCGCGTCCAACGCGGACGGCGCCCGCCTGGTCCAGGAGGGCCGGTTCGACGCGGCGTTCGCGGGCGAGTTCGCGGCGGCGACGTACGGGCTGGAGCCGCTGGTCACCGAGATCCACGACGCGGAGAACGCGGAGACGCGGTTCGTGCTGGTGGGCCGCCCGGCCCGGCCCGCCGCGCCGACCGGGGCGGACAAGACGTCCGTGGTGATCTGGCTGGGCGACGACCACCCGGGCGCGCTGCTCGAACTGCTCCAGGAGTTCGCCGTACGCGGGGTCAACCTGATGCTCATCCAGTCCCGGCCGACGGGCGCGGGCATCGGCAACTACTGCTTCGCGGTGGACGCCGAGGGCCACATCTCGGACCGGCGCGTCGGCGAGGCGCTGATGGGGCTGAAGCGGATCTGCCCGAAGGTGCGCTTCCTCGGCTCGTACCCGCGCGCGGGCGTGACGGCCGACGAGGTGCGCACGGCACGGCCGGGGACCTCGGACGCCGAGTTCGTGGCGGCGGCGGAGTGGCTGGCGCGCAGCCAGGACGGCCGGGCCTGAGCGCTGCCCCGGCGAGCCGGGGCCAGAGGTGAGCCGCACCCAGGAGGAGCCGCACCCGGGGCGAGTCGTGCCCGGGGTGAGTCGCGTCCGGGCGGGTTTTCCACCGGCCCACCCGTAGTCCTACCTGCTGATTTTCACTGTCCACAAAGTTATCCACAGGCTCTCTTCTCGACCTGTGGGTAAGTCGACAACGCAACCGGACAGAGTCGACAAATACCTCTAGTGACGACGCATCCGTCCACAGAAGATCAGCAAGGGCGATGTCACCCCAATTCCCTCGATGAACTCTTTAGGGCGAGCAATTCCCACCCGAATGAGTGTGTGGGAGAGGCTCGAACTGGGAATCCTTGGCCCCGCACCGCGCCACGGAAGGGATCTTGCGGGCAGTCCACAAGAACTCCCCACACCCTGTGGATAACTTTCCCGGCCTGTGTACTTCTGTGGACAAGTCCCTTGGGATGCAAGGGAGTCCGGTCAACGGAAGTCCGGAAAGCACCCCTTTTCAGGGAAAAGGACGGGCTTTATTGACGCCCGTCCCGGAATTCCTCCACCACATTTCCCAATACGGGCAATTCGGGCAAACCGACACGCGGAACGGGCGCGGCGGGGATATCCGGTGGGGTGCCAGGGATCCGCACCGGTAGCCTTGAGGGGTGATTGACCTTCGCCTGCTCCGTGAGGACCCCGACCGTGTTCGCGCCTCCCAGCGCGCCCGTGGAGAGGACGTCGCGCTCGTCGACGCCCTGCTCTCAGCCGACGAGCGGCGCAGGTCGTCCGGCGTCCGCTTCGACGAGCTGCGCTCCGAGCAGAAGGCGCTCGGCAAGCTCATCCCCAAGGCCTCGCCCGAGGAGCGCGCCGAGCTCCTGCAGAAGGCCGAGCAGCTCAAGGCCGACGTCAAGAGCGCCGAGGCCGAGCAGAACGAGGCGGACGAGGCGGCCAAGCGCCTCCTGCTCCAGCTCGGCAACATCGTCCACGAGGACGTGCCGGTCGGCGGCGAGGAGGACTTCGTCGTCCTGGAGACGCACGGCACCATCCGCGACTTCGGGGCCGAGGGCTTCGAGCCCAAGGACCACCTGGAGCTCGGCGAGGCGCTGGGCGCCATCGACGTCGAGCGCGGCGCCAAGGTCTCCGGCTCGCGCTTCTACTACCTGACGGGCGTCGGCGCGCTCCTGGAGCTCGCCCTCGTCAACGCGGCGATCGCGCAGGCCACCGAGGCCGGCTTCATCCCGATGCTCACCCCGGCGCTGGTCCGCCCGCGCGCCATGGAGGGCACCGGCTTCCTCGGCCAGGCCGCGGAGAACGTGTACCACCTGGAGAAGGACGACTACTACCTGGTCGGCACCTCCGAGGTCCCGCTCGCCGCGTACCACATGGACGAGATCATCGACGCGGAGAAGCTGCCGCTGCGCTACGCGGGCTTCTCGCCGTGCTTCCGCCGCGAGGCCGGTACGTACGGCAAGGACACCCGGGGCATCTTCCGGGTCCACCAGTTCGACAAGGTCGAGATGTTCTCGTACGTCCACCCGGACGACGCCGAGAACGAGCACAAGCGGCTCCTGGACTGGGAGAAGCAGTGGCTGACCGGCCTCGAACTGCCCTTCCAGGTGATCGACGTGGCCACCGGTGACCTGGGCGCCTCCGCCTCGCGCAAGTACGACTGCGAGGCGTGGATCCCGACGCAGGGCAAGTACCGCGAGCTGACCTCGGCCTCCAACTGCGACGGCTTCCAGGCGCGCCGTCTGTCGGTCCGCATGCGTGACACCAGCGAGGGCAAGAGCAAGGTCGCCCCGCTGGCCACCCTGAACGGCACGCTGTGCGCGGTGCCGCGCACCATCGTGGCGATCCTGGAGAACCACCAGCAGGCCGACGGCTCGGTGCGGGTCCCGGCCGTGCTCCGCCCGTACCTGGGCGGCCGCGAGGTGCTGGAGCCCATCGCCAAGTGAGCACCGCCCCGGGGAAGCCGTTCCCGTACAAGCTGATCGCGACCGATCTGGACGGGACGCTGCTGCGCTCCGACGAGACCGTTTCGGAGCGCACCCGTGAAGCGCTCGCCGCGGCCACCGCGGCGGGCGCGGCCCACATCGTGGTGACCGGCCGCGCGGTGCCCTGGACCCGGCACATCCTGGATGACCTGGGGTACCAGGGGCTCGCGGTGTGCGGCCAGGGCGCGCAGGTCTACCACGCGGGCGAGCACCGGCTGCTGACGTCGGTGACGCTGGACCGCCAGCTGGCGGGGCTCGCGCTGTCGAAGATAGAGGCCGAGGTGGGCCCGCTGGCGCTGGCCGCGAGCCGGGACGGGCTCGACGGCGAGGTGCTGGTCGGCCCCGGCTACCGGGTCCAGGAGGGCTCGCTGCCGGTCGTCGCCTTCGACCAGGTCGCCGAGCTGTGGTCGGCGCCGCTCAACAAGGTCTACATACAGCACCCGGAGCTCGGTGACGACGAGCTGGCACGGATCGCGCGCCAGGTCGTCGGCAGCCTGGTCGACGTGGTGATGGCGGGCGAGGGCGTGGTGGAGCTGCTTCCGCTGGGCCTGAGCAAGGCGACGGGCCTGTCGCTGGCCGCGCGGCGGCTCGGCTGCCGGTCGACGGACACGATCGCGTTCGGCGACATGCCCAACGACATCCCGATGTTCGGCTGGGCCGAGCACGGCGTGGCCATGGCCAACGCCCACGACGAGCTGAAGGCCGTCGCCCACGAGATCACCGCGTCCAACGAGGACGACGGGATCGCCGTGGTGCTGGAGCAGTTGCTGGGCGCGTGAGCGCGGGCGCGCTGGCTGCTGTCAGCCGTTAGCTGTTAGCTGTTAGCTGTTATGTAAGGGGCGTCCACCATGGGTGGACGCCCCTTACCGATCCCGTGCCCCGGGGTGACCCGCGCCGGTGGCGCGCTCGAAGCGGTCTGCCCTGGGGCCCTCAACCACTGTGCACCGCACGCCCGTTCGAAGCCACTGATTTAGCCCTGGTCAGCGGCCAGCAGGCCAGCCCGATGGCCAGCGCGACTCCGTGCCCGATGTCCGTGAACGTGCCCCCCGTCAGCAGCGGCATCCCGAAGAACGCCACCACGCACGCGAGGTAGAGCCACCGCCAGGGCCGCGGCAGCCGGTACACGAGCAGCCCCGCCGAAGCGGCGAGCCCATAGCTGACCCCGATGTCCACGACGTGCGCCATCCGCTTGGGCACCTCGTGGTTCTGGATGCTCCACAGCACCACCTCCTGGCTGACCAGCGTGGCCGCGACATGGGCGGCGGCGACCGCGATCAGCCACCGCACGGTGCCGATCCAGCGCTCCACGGGCGCGTGGACGAGCTCGAAGAGCACCAGGTACAGCAGGAACGAGGACGGGTCCTCGATCCAGAAGGCGCTGGTGAACAGCGACTGTGCGGGGTGCTTGGTGAGCTCGTGGATGTTGCTGCTGTTGCGGTGCAGCAGATAGTGCCCGAGGTCCTGGCTGGACAGTTCGATGACGATGCTGGTGATCGCGATGACCACCAGCCAGATGTGCGTCCCCGGTGAGGAACGCACCCAGGCCCGCACCGGCCGGGCCGGCTCGGGGGCCCGGCGCGTGCCCGGACCGTGAAGCGTCGTCATGCCTCGATGATGACCCGGGCGGGGCCCGAGGGCCGCCGCCCGGGTCCCGGGAGGGTGACGCTCGCCTCTGCCCGCGAGGTCACTCCTCCCCGGCCAGCTTCAGCGTCCGCAGCTTCTGGCCCGCGTACCAGGTCGCCAGGACCGTGACCGCCGTCAGCAGGACGACCGCGGCCGGCAGGCCGACGTCCGAGGTGATAAAGCCGTTCGTGCCGATCCGCTCGGCGAGGGCGAGCGACCACTGCTGGACGCTCAGCGTGCGCGCGCCGGGGACCAGGTTGCCGAACAGGCTCTCCCAGACCAGCGCGTAGACCAGGCCGAAGACCACCGCGTGCCGGGTGACCGTGCCCAGGAGCAGGAAGACCGCCGCGTACGCGATCGAGGCGACCAGGGCCGCGACCGTGTAGGCGATCGCGATCTGCTGGCCGTTGCCGTTGAGGATCATTCCGGCGATGAAGGTGGGGACGGCCGAGAAGGCCATGGTCACCGCGATCGCCACGATCAGCTTGGTGAAGATGATCGTCGGGCGTTTCACCGGCTTGGCCAGCAGATAGACGATCGAGCCGTCGTCGATCTCGGGCCCGATGGCTCCGGTGCCCGCGATGACACCGATCAGCGGGACCATCGTGGCGAGCGCGAACCCGCCCAGCAGATTGGCCGCGACCTGGTCGTCGGCGCCGCTGAAGGACCGGACCGCCGCCGCGATGACGATCAGCAGCACCGGCAGCACGCAGAGGATGGCGGCCCGGCGGCGGCCGAGCAGGGCCCGGTAGGTGAGCCGGGCGACTGTGGGGTTGTACATGACGCTCACAGCTCCTTTCAGGCCGCTACAAGGTAGGAGAAGACGGATTCGAGCGACTCGTCGGACGGCGAGACGGTCAGCAGACGGATGCCGTGGGCCTTCGCGACCTGCGGGAGCAGCGTCGTGAACCGCCCGAAGTCGACCGCCTGGATGCGCAGCGCGCCCTCCTTGAGGTCGACCTCGATCCCGGCCGTCGAGGGGTCGGCGATCAGCGCGGCGGCGAGCGCGCGGTCGTCGCTGGAGCGGATCAGATAGCGGTGCGGGCGGTCGGTCATCAGTCGGCGGATCTTGCGGAAGTCACCGCTCGCCGCGTGCCGCCCGGCCACGATCACCTCGATGTGCGCGGCGAGCTGCTCGACCTCTTCGAGGATGTGCGAGGAGAACAGGACGGTGCGGCCCTCGGCGCCCATCCGCCGCAGCAGGTCCATCAGCTGCATGCGCTGGCGCGGGTCCATGCCGTTGAAGGGCTCGTCGAGCAGCAGCACCGAAGGGTCGTGGACCAGCGCGGACGCCATCTTCACGCGCTGGCGCATGCCCTTGCTGTACGTCTGGATCTTGCGGTCTTGCGCGTACTCCATCTCGACCGTGGCGAGCGCCCGCTGGGCCTCCTTGGCCCCGAGCCCGTGCAGTTCGGCGTTGGCGACGACGAACTCTCGGCCGGTAAGGAAGTCGTACATCGCCTCCCGCTCGGGGACGATGCCGATCTGCCGGTAGACGTCCTCGTTGCGCCAGATGGGGCGTCCGTCGAGCGTCACGCTTCCCGTCGAGGGGGCGAGGAAACCACCCATCATGTTGATGAGCGTGGACTTTCCGGCGCCGTTGGGGCCGAGCAGTCCGGTCACCCCGGGGCCGATCGACATGGTGACGTCGTTGACGGCCACCACGTTGCCGAACCAGCGGGAGGTGTGGTCGATGTCGATGGTGGTCACAGCCCGACCTTCCGGTAGCGGCGCATCAGGACGGCGTACGAACCGGCGATCAGCGCGAGGACGACGAGCAGATAGACCACGCCGGCCCCGGCGCCCGGCCCCACGCGGCCCGGGAAGGCCGACGTCGCGCCGAGGAAGGCGGTCTGCACCCCGTCGATGAGCGTGATGGGGGAGAAGAGCCCGAACCACTTGATGGACCCGGTGGACTGCTGGTCGAAGGCGACGCCCTGGACCGCGGAGACCGCCCCGTAGGAGATCGTCAGGACCGCGATGACGGCCGCGACGCCGAAGCCGCGGCGCGGGGTGAGCGCCGAGACCACCAGGCCGATGCCGGCGAACAGGAGCGAGAGCAGTGCCACCGAGACCAGTCCCTGTGCGAACCCCTTGGTCTGGTCCGCGAAGTCGAGTTTGGCGAGCAGCGCGCCCACGTAGAGCACGACGAGCGGCGCCGCCGTGAGGATGAAGAGCGCCGAGGCCATCGCCGCGAACTTGGCCAGGACGTAGTCCACGCGCTCGATGGGCCGCGAGAAGTACAGCGGCACGGTGCGGAAGCGCAGGTCGCGCGAGACGGTCTGGGGGGCCTGCGCGGCGATGAAGAGGCCGATGACGGCCTGCATCAGGATCGCGTTGCGCGTGTAGTCCACCGGCAGGTCGTTGGCCTTGGTGGCGACGGCGACCGCGACCATGATGGCCGCGGGCAGGCACATCACCGCGAACAGCAGCATCGGCAGCACCTTGGACTTGGCGCTGCGGCCCAGTCCGTACGCCCCGCGCAGCGACTGCGAGAAGAGCGAGCGCCGTGCGTACGCCCGGCCCAGGCGCGGGCCGTCGTAGTTGCGGTAGCCGATGTTGTGGATCTGGGTCTGGGCGATCTGGTTCTGTGTCATCCGCGTCCCTGCGGCCTCAGCTGCCATGGCTGCCGCCTCCGTTCTGCTGTGCGGCGGCGGTCGCCCCCGGGGCTGGAGGCCGCTGATCGAACACAGCGGCGGCGGCGCGCTCGGAGACGGGCTCCGGGGCCTGCGCCGGGGTCTTGAAGACCTCCGCGATGTGGTGGCGGCGCTGCTCCATCCGTACGAGGCCGAGGCCGAGCCCGGCGACGGTGTCGCGCACCACGTCGTACGTCTCCTCGCCCGCCGCCTCCACGAGCAGGATGTGCCCGGCGCCCGGCAGGCCTTCCTCCACGCCCGCGTGGAGCGTGATGCCGGCCGCGACGAGCGCGCCGCGCACGGCTTCGGTGCCGTCCGGGTGCGCGTCGGAGTCGGTGACCTCGACCGCGAGGGTGGTGGTGGTCTGGGTGAAGTCGCTGGTGGAGCTGGACCGCAGCAGCTTGCCGCCGTCGATGACCACTACGTGGTCACAGGTGCGCTCCAGCTCGCCGAGGAGGTGCGAGGTGACCAGGACGGAGATGCCGAAGTCGGTGTGGATGCGGCGGATCAGACCGAGCATCTCGTCGCGGCCGACCGGGTCGAGGCCGTTGGTCGGCTCGTCGAGCAGGACCAGCTGGGGGTCGTGGACGAGCGCCTGGGCGAGCTTGACGCGCTGCTTCATGCCGGTCGAGTAGCCGCCGATCGGGCGGTACCGCTCCTCGTAGAGGCCGACGTGGCGCAGGGTGTCGGCGGTGCGCTCGCGGGCGGCGGTCACCGGCAGGCCCGACATGCGCGCCATGTGCACGACGAACTCGGTGGCCGAGACGTCGGGCGGCAGGCAGTCGTGCTCCGGCATGTAGCCGACGCGCTCACGGATCGCGCCACCGCTGGTGGCGACGTCGAGGCCGAGCACCGCGGCGGTGCCCTCCGTGGCCGGGGAGAGGCCGAGGAGGATCTTGATCAACGTCGACTTGCCGGCTCCGTTGGCACCCACCAGGCCGGTCACACCGGGCCCGATGTCCAAGGAGAGCCGGTCAAGCGCGGTCACCCGGGGGAACCGCTTGCTCAGGCTTTCGGTCGCGATCACATTCACACTTCGAAGGTAGTGGCGCAGGCCACACCAATCGTCAGACCAGGCGGCTGGATCCGTGTCCGACTCCAGAGGTACGGCCCCCTAGGTGCCCCCTACGGAAGGCTGACGGGACCCTGAGAAACGCCCACCGACGGGGGATCAAGTTGTCTACAACGCCCTCGTCGTCCACAGGTCGGCCCGGAACCCTTGACGTAGCCGCCGTGCATTGTCACATTCATCAGTGTCAAGTTACGCACGCGTACGGCGACAGGGGTGTGGCGCGATGCCAACGGCGGTCAAGACGGAACTCGACGCGCGGCTCAGCGGGTTCAGGGAAGTGCAGCGGCTCGCCTATGAGTGCGCGGAGGCCGTCGCGGCCCAGCTCAAGCCGGGCGTGACGGAGCGCGAGGCGGCCCGTATGCAGCGGGAGTGGCTGCGCGAGCGCGGTGTGCGGGACTGGTTCCACCTGCCGTTCGCCTGGTTCGGTGACCGCACGGCGTTCGTGAACTTCCGCATCCCGCTCCAGTTCTTCCCCACCAACCGGAGGCTGGAGGCGGGGATGCCGTTCATCCTCGACATGGCCCCGGTCTACAAGGGCTTCACGGCTGACATCGGCTACTCGGGCTGCCTGGGCCTCAACCCCGTGCACGACCGGCTCCTCGCCGATCTTGAGGCGCACCGCGAGCTGATCCTGCGCGAAGTCCGCGAGCGGCGGCCGCTGCGCGAGATCTACGAGGACGTGGACCGCCTCATGGTCCGCCAGGGCTACGCCAACCGGCACCGCGCGTACCCGTTCGGCGTGATCGCCCACAAGGTCGACCAGGTCAAGGAGCGCCGCTGGTCGCCGAACGTCTTCGGGTTCGGCACCCAGTCGCTCAAGGGCCTGGCGAGCGACGCGCTGCACGGCCACCGCGACGGCTGGTCGCCGCTGTGGAGCCCCTACAAGTTCTCCGACCACCCGCCCCGTCCGGGGCTGTGGGCGGTCGAGCCGCACCTCGGGTTCCGGGGTACGGGCGCGAAGTTCGAGGAGATCCTGGTCGTCACCGACTCCAAGGACCCCGAGCAGAGCGCGTTCTGGCTGGACGACGATCTGCCGCATGTGCGGCGCTGGGCCGAGGAGAAGGCGGCGTGAGCGTGGGAGAGCCGACGGGCAACAGCATGAAGGGCGCGCGCGAGCGCTGGGTGCGCACGGGAGGGATCGAGCTGTGCGTCGCCGAACTCGGCGACGTGGAGCAGCCGACCGTGGTGCTCGTGCACGGCTATCCGGACAGCAAGGAGGTGTGGTCGGAGGTCGCCGTCCGGCTGGCCGAGCGCTTCCACGTCGTTCTGTACGACGTACGGGGCCACGGCCGCTCGACCGCTCCGGCCCCGCTGCGCGGCGGCTTCACCCTGGAGAAGCTGACCGACGACTTCCTGGCGGTCGTCGACGCGGTGAGCCCCGACCGGCCGGTGCATCTGGTCGGCCACGACTGGGGCTCCGTCCAGGCCTGGGAGTTCGTCACCGTCAAGCGCACCGAGGGCCGGATCGCCTCCTTCACCTCGATGTCCGGCCCCTCCCTCGACCACTTCGGGCACTGGATCAAGACCCGGATGACCCGCCCGACCCCCCGCCGGGTGGGCCAGCTGCTCGGCCAGGGCGCCAAGTCCTGGTACGTGTACATGCTGCACACCCCGGTCCTCCCCGAGCTCGCCTGGCGCGGCCCGCTCGGCAAGCGGTGGCCGAAGATCCTCGAACGCGTGGAGAAGGTCCCCTCCGGCGACTACCCCACGTCGTCCCTGCCCCAGGACGCGGCGCACGGCGCCTGGCTCTACCGGGACAACGTCCGGGCTCGGCTGCGCCGCCCGCGCGCCGACGCCTACGCGCACGTGCCGGTGCAGCTGATCACGCCGACCGGCGACGCGTTCCTCTCCGAGCGGCTCTATGACGAACTGGAGCTCTGGGCGCCCCAGCTGGTCCGCCGCACCCTGCCCGCCAAGCACTGGGTCCCGCGCACCCGGCCCGACCGCCTGGCCGCCTGGATCACCGAGTTCATCACCGCCAACGAGGACGGCGTCCCGGCGCAGGACGCCGTGGCCACCGGCCGGTACGCGGACCGCTTCGGCGGCCAGCTGGTCCTGGTCACCGGCGCGGCCAGCGGCATCGGCCGGGCCACCGCCTTCGCGTTCGCGGAGGCCGGTGCGCGGGTCGTCGCCGTGGACCGGGACGCGGAGGGGGCGGCCCGGACCGCCGAGATGTCCCGGCTCATCGGCGCCCCCCAGGCCTGGGCCGAGACGGTCGACGTCAGCGACGAGCAGGCCATGGAGAAGCTCGCCGAGAAGGTCGCCGCCGAGTACGGCATCGTGGACGTCCTGGTGAACAACGCCGGGATCGGCCTCTCCGGCTCATTCTTCGACACCACCTCCGAGGACTGGAAGAAGGTCCTCGACGTCAACCTGTGGGGCGTCATCCACGGCTGCCGGATCTTCGGCAAGCAGATGGCCGACCGCGGCCAGGGCGGTCACGTCGTCAACACCGCCTCGGCAGCCGCCTACCAGCCCTCCAAGGCGCTGCCCGCCTACTCCACCACCAAGGCCGCGGTGCTGATGCTCAGCGAGTGCCTGCGCGCCGAACTGGCCGGGCAGGGCATCGGCGTCAGCGCCATCTGCCCCGGCTTCGTCAACACCAACATCACCTCCACCGCCCGCTTCGCCGGGGTCGACGAGACCGAGGAGAAGCGCCGCCAGAAGAAGTCCGCCCGGCTCTACGGCCTGCGCAACTACCCGCCGGAGAAGGTCGCCACGGCGATCCTGCGCGCGGTCGTGAAGAACCAGGCCGTGGTGCCGGTGACGCCCGAGGCCCGCGGCGCCCACCTCATGTCCCGCTTCACGCCCCGCACCCTGCGCGCGATCGCCCGATTGGAGCCACCGCTGTGAGCACGGAGCGCCGGGAGGACGCGACCCCCGAGCACTACAGGATCACCCCGCGGCGGGTCTCGTTCGACTGGCACGAGACCCCCCTGCACTGGATACCGGACGAGCCCACCGCCACCCATGTCATCAACGTCCTGCATCTGCTCCTTCCCGCGGGCGAGCGGTGGTTCGTGAAGGTCTTCAAGGAAGCCCTTCCGCTGGTCACCGACCCGGTGCTGCTCAAGGACGTCAAGGGCTTCATGGGCCAGGAGGCCACCCACAGCGTCCAGCACGCCTACGTCCTCGACCACCTCGCCGAGCAGCGCCTCGACACCGCCGCGTACACCCGCCACGTCGACTTCCTCTTCGACAAACTCCTCGGTGAGCGGCCACCGTTCGGCGCGCCGATACCGACCCAGGAGTGGCTGCGCTTCCGGCTCTCGCTGATCGCCGCGATCGAGCAGTTCACGGCGGTGCTGGGGGACTGGGTGCTGCACGCCGAGGCCCTAGACCGGGCCGGCTCGGACCCGATCATGCTCGACCTGCTGCGCTGGCACGGCGCGGAGGAGGTCGAACACCGCGCCGTCGCCTTCGACATGTACCAGCACTGCGGCGGCGAGGGCCTGCCCCGCTACGCCCGCCGGGTGGAGGGCATGGTCGTCGTCGCCCCGGTGCTGCTCTGGCTGTGGGTTTGGGGTGCCTCCTATCTGATCCGTCACGACCCCCAGCTCGCCGGCCGGCTGCGCTATTCGCTGCGCGAGCACAACCGGGCGGTACGGCAAGGTCTGCTGCCCAGCTGGAAGGAGCTCGGCGCGGCCATACCCCGCTACTTCCGGCGGTCGTACCATCCCTCGCAGGAGGGCTCCCTGCGCAAGGCCGTCGAATATCTCGCGACCTCGCCGGCGGCCCGTGCGGCAGCGGGTGCGGTCGGCCGCGCCGCCCTGGGGTAGAGGGAGAAGGTTTGTCCGGGCAGCCAGCAACACAGCCATCGGCGGCGCCGGTCCAGTCACCGGCTCAGCAGTCGGTCCAGCCTGCGCCGCAGCAAGCGGTGCCACACTCCCTCCCTTCCTGCGAGTACCGCATCGAGGACCTGGCGCACGCGAGCGGCGCCACGGTCCGCACGATCCGCGCCTATCAGGACCGCGGCCTGCTGCCCAGGCCCGAGCGGCGCGGCCGGTCCAATGTGTACGGCGAGACGCATCTGGCCCGGCTGCGCCAGATCGCCGATCTGCTCGACCGCGGTTACACCCTGGCCTCCATCAAGGAACTCCTGGAGGCCTGGGACGCGGGCCGCGGCCTGGGCGGTGTCCTCGGCCTGGTCGCCGAGGTCAACGGGCCCTGGACCGACGAGGAGGCCGCCCGGATCTCCCGGGACGATCTCGACGCCACCTTCGGCGGCGAGCCCGACGACGAGGCCGTCGCCGAAGCGGTCGAACTGGGCATCCTGGAGCGCATCCCCGGCAACGACCGCGAGTTCCTGGTCCCCAGCCCGCAGGAGCTGGCGGTCGCCGCCGAGCTGCACGCGGCCGGGGTCCCCCTGGACGCCATCTCCGGGCATCTGCGCGAGCTGCGCGGCCAGGTGGAGCACATCGCCGCCCGCTTCCTCGACTTCACCACCGAGCACGTCTTCGCCCGCTATCTGGGCCACCGGCCGCCCACCGACGCGGAGGCCGCCGAGGCCGCCGGTCTGGTGCGCCGACTGCGGCCGCTCGCCCAGCAGACCGTGGACGCCGAACTGGCCCGGGCCATGCGCCTGTTCGCCACCCGGCACCTGCAGCAGCATCTCGGCGCCACGGCACCGGCCGCCCCGGCCGATCCCGACCCGGGGCCGGTCACTCTGCCCGCGCACACGCTCCGGGCCGTACGGGACCTGGTCGGCCCGGCGAACGTCGCCGCGTTCATCTCCGCCGCTGCCGAACGGGAGGTCCAGTCCCGTACGTTGGACGCTCTCTCGGCCCGTACGTTGTCCACAGAATAGCCACAAGCCCTGTGGATAACCGCACTTGTCTGTGGATCAAACCTAACTGACCGTCATCACTGCGTGATAGCGGTTACTTTGGCGGCCTGTGCCGCGCGCTGGGCGCGCTCGGGGTACTTGGCGGTGAAGAACGCGGGCGCGGCGAACCCGGCGACCTGCACGGCTATCGCGGCGGCGCTGCCCAGGGCCTCGGCGTGGACGACGGCGAGTCCGACGGCGGTGACGGTGAAGGCGGCGGCCCAGGCGGCGGTCAGCACCACGTTGATGCGCAGGAACACCGGGTTGTTCCACACCTCGCGCGGCGCCTGCCGCTTGGCTATCCCGGTGGTGAAGGGCCGCCGGACGGCCAGCGTCGCCCAGGCCGTGAGGGCCAGCCATCCGGTGGCCAGCGCCCCGCCGTACTCACGCAGCCCGCTGTCCGGCGCAGCGAAGGCCACCACGCTCAGCACGGCGAAGAAGGCGATGGTGGACTGCTCCAGGATCAGCGAGTCGCCCGCCACGCCGCGCTTGCGGTCGATGGAGAACAACCAGGCTCCCGAGGCGAGCGCGGCGACCGCGCCCCATTCCCAGTGCTCGCTGCCGACGGCGGCGAAGACGATCCACGGGATGAATCCGCGCAGGTAGTTCATGGGAGTCCCCCTTCGTCGGGCTCTCGCCCGCTCCACATTCCAACTTAGACATGTCAAAAGTAGAGGGTCCTGCATTGACGTGTCAAGAGTGGAATGTAAAGTGAGGGTCATGAGCCTTCGTCACGCGGTCCTGGGGTTGCTGGCCGAACGTCCGGCCAGCGGCTACGACCTGATGAAACTGTTCGAGACCTCGCTCTCCCACGTCTGGTCGGCGACCCAGAGCCAGGTCTACGGCGAGCTGGGCAAGCTCGCCGACTCCGGCCTGGTCGAGGTGGCGGCCGAGGGCCCCCGGGGCCGCAAGGAGTACGCCATCACCGACCCGGGCCGGGCCGAGCTGCGCCACTGGCTCGTCGAGACCGAACCCTCCCGCACCCGCCGCAGCGACTCCCTGCTGCGCGTCTTCTTCCTCGGCCTGCTCACCCCGCTGGAGGCGCAGACGTATCTCCTGACCGAGGCCGAGCGCTCCGCCCGCCAGCTCGCCGGCCTGGAGGAGGCGGAGGCCGCGATCGAGTGGGACGACGACCCACTCTCCCTCCACGGCCGCCTGGCCCTGGAGTACGGCAAGCGGCTCAGCGCGATGCACGAGGAGTGGGCGCGCTGGGCGGCCGAGCAGCTCAAGGCGGGACGGTAGCGGTCGAGGCGGGGCGGTAACGGGCGGGCGGGGCGCTGGCGATCAAGACGGGACGCGCACGTTCAAGGCGGACCGGCTGAGGGGCAAGCCGTGACGCCGACGGGGAAATTGGGGTGCCGGGCCGGTCCTTGCCCGGCACCCTGGTGGTATGGCCGAAACACCGGACGCCGCACGCACCGTGAAGGTGTCCAAGTACCTGTCGAAACACCTGCGCCACCAGCCCGAGCGCATCGGACTGACCCTCGACCCGCACGGCTGGGTCGAGATCGCCACCCTGCTGCGGGCGGCGGCCGCGCACCACTTCCCCATCACCCGCGCTGAGCTCGACCATGTCGTCGACGTCAACGACAAGCGCCGGTTCGCGGTCGAGGGCGACCGGATCCGGGCCAGTCAGGGCCACACCGTCGCCGTAGACCTGGGCCTCCCGGCCGCCGAGCCGCCCGCGTACCTCTACCACGGCACGGTGGCCCGCAGCCTGGACGCGATCCGGGCCGAGGGGCTGCGGCCCATGGCCCGCCACCATGTGCATCTCTCCGCCGACCGCGAGACGGCGACCCGGGTCGGCGCCCGGCGCGGCCGCCCGATCGTCCTGAGCGTGGACGCCGCGGCGATGCGACGGGACGGCCATGCCTTCCACATCAGCGCGAACGGGGTGTGGCTCACCGACTCCGTACCGCCGACGTACCTGCGCCTTCCGGAGTGAGGTCCGCCGTTGCCAGGGCAAGCGGTCGGCGCATGCCGGTCGGTGAACGCCGGTCGGTGAACGCCTCTCCGGGCATGGCCCCCGGCTGAGATGATCGACGCATGGCACATCCGCGTCTGCCCAGCACCGAGAGCGCCGTCGCCGCGATCCGCGAGGTCGCCCGCGCGCACAACCTCGACATCGAGGTCACCGACGACATCGGCGCCGACCGCTCCTCACGCCGCAGCTCGGCCGGGGCGTTCACCGTCCTGGACCCGGACGGCTCGCTTCCGCACGAGGCGTTCGTCGAGCTCGGCGGCTCTCCCGCCGTCACCGTGCAGCTCTTCGCGGAGGACGACGCGAAGATCACGGTCGACGGGGTGGAGTTCCACGACGTGCCGCGCGACGCGGTTCCCGCGTTCCTCCGCTCGGTCTACGGCGACCTGGCGTACGTCAAGGGCCGCTTCTTCCCGCCGGGGTGGTGGCTGGTGGTGCCGCTTCCCGGCGACGAGACGTACAAGGAACTCGTCCTCGGCGGCACGCTCACGCCCTGGCTGAGCGGACGCGTACGCGCCAAGAGCTGAGCCGCGCGGGGGTGCGGACACGGGGAAGACGAAGGGGGGCGCGCCGTCCGCGCCCCCACCGCGTCAGCGCAGCTGCGCCAGCCCCTCCGTGGCGATCTGCTCGAACACCTTCCGGTCGGCGGCGAAGGTCGAGTCCGGGATCGGCGCGTGCAGAACGATCTCCGTCACGCCGAGCTCGAAGTGCCTGCCCGCGAAGTCCACGAAGGAGTCGAGTGACTCCAGCACCCGACCGGGCTCCGGCGTGAAACCGGTGAGCAGGATCTTGTCCAGCTCGTCCACATCACGGCCGATGTCGTCGCAGGCCTCGCCGAGCTTCTTGATCTGTCCGCGGATCGCCTCGACCGACTGGTCGGGCGTGCCCGTCTCGAAGAGCTTCGGGTCGCCCGTGGTCACCCACGCCTGCCCGTGCCGCGCCGCCAGCTTCAGGCCGCGCGGACCGGTCGCCGCCACCGCGAACGGCAGCCGCGGCCGCTGCACGCAGCCGGGGATGTTGCGCGCCTCGACGGCCGAGTAGAAGGTGCCCTCGGACGTCATCGCCTCCTCGGTCAGCAGACGGTCGAGCAGCGGCACGAATTCGGCGAAGCGGTCGGCCCGCTCGCGCGGCGTCCACGCCTGCTGGCCCAGGGCGGTGGCGTCGAAGCCGTTGCCACCGGCCCCGATCCCGAGCGTGATCCGGCCGTTCGAGACGTCGTCGAGCGTTATCAGTTCCTTGGCGAGGGTCACCGGGTGCCTGAAGTTCGGCGAGGTGACCAGCGTGCCCAGCCGCATCCGCGAGGTGGCGGCGGCAGCGGCGGTCAGCGTCGGCACCGCGCCGAACCACGGCCTGTCGCGGAACGTCCGCCAGGACAGGTGGTCGTAGGTGTACGCGGTGTGGAAGCCCAGCTCCTCGGCTCGCAGCCACTCGTCGCGACCGCCGTCGTGCCAGCGGCGTACCGGAAGAATCACAGTGCTCAGACGCATACCTACGACACTAACGGCTCCCTCTGACACTCCCGGCGTCCCTCCATGGCTTCCAGGGGGCCGGCCATAGCTCCTGGGGCCCCGCCGTCCCTGGCCGTGGGCGGTCGGCAACCCCATGCGCCCCCTGCGCCCCGCACGCCCCCGCGTGCGTACTCACCTGTGCACTCCCTCGCACGCCCGTGCACCTGTGTACGGGAGAATGGGATCTGTGACCTCAGCTACCGAGCCCCTCCCGACCGAGCAGCCCGCCCCCGTCGTCCCCCGGCTCATCGCGACCGATCTGGACGGCACGCTGCTGCGCGACGACAAGTCCGTCTCGGAGCGTACGGTCGCGGCGCTCGCGGCCGCCGAGGAGGCGGGCATCGAGGTCTTCTTCGTCACCGGCCGCCCCGCCCGCTGGATGGACGTCGTCAGTGACCACGTCCACGGCCACGGCCTGGCCATCTGCGGCAACGGCGCGGCCGTCGTCGATCTGCACGGCAGTGTCGACGAGCACCGGTTCGTCAAGGTCCGCCCACTGGACCGTGCGGCCGCCCTGGATGTCGTCGAGATCCTGCGCGCCGCCGCCCCGGGCACGTCCTTCGCCGTCGAGCAGACCGGCGGGCTCCACCACGAACTGGCGTATCCCCCGATGCTGATGGACGCCGCCAGCAGCATCGCGCCCGCCGAGAAGCTGCTGGCCGAGGACGCCGACACGGTCGACGAGCCCATCCTCAAGGTGCTCGCCCACCACCCCGAGCTGCCGCCCGATGACTTCCTCGCGCTGGCCCGCAAGGCCGTGGGGGCGCGCGCCGAGATCACCCGGTCCAGCCCGACCGCCCTCCTGGAGATCAGCGGCCCCGGCGTCTCCAAGGCGTCCACGCTCGAACTGTGCTGCGCCGAGCGCGGCATCACCCCGGCCGAGGTCGTCGCCTTCGGCGACATGCCCAACGACGTGGAAATGCTCACCTGGGCGGGCACCTCCTACGCCATGGGCAACGCCCACCCGGACGTCGTGGCCGCCGCCTCGGGCCACACGGTCGCCAACAACGACGACGGCGTCGCGGTCGTCATCGAGCGGATCCTCGCCTCCCTCTGACCCCTGCCCCCTGACCTCTGAGCCGCACTGCCGCAGCAACCCGCAGCCACGCGCGCGTAGGCGGCACACCGGCGTCACGACCCGTCCGGTTCCGGCTCGGCGGCGTTGCTGCGCAGTGTCACCCCGCGCTCGCCCAGCCACCGCACCGGATCGACCGCCGAGCCCATCTCGGGGGTGAGCCGGATCTCGAAGTGGAGGTGCGGGCCGGTCGAGTTGCCGGTGGTGCCCGCCTGGCCGATCCACTGACCGGTGGCCACCCGGTCGCCCTGGTCCACGGTGACCGCCGCCAGATGCGCGTACTGGGAGTAGTAGCCGCCGGGATGCCCGACGACGACCTCGATCCCGAAGCCGCCGCCGCACGAGACGGAGACGACCCGGCCCGCGCCGACCGCCCGTACGGGCGTACCGATGTCCACCGCGAAGTCCTGGCCGGTGTGGCGCTGGGCCCAGCGCTCGCCCGCGCTGTCGAAGCCCGCCGACAGCCGGTACGTCTCCACGGGCGCCGTCCACGCGCTCGCGGGGCGTGACCCCGGCGGCTCCTCAAGGCGTACGGCACCCCGGCACTGGCCCGCCGCCACGCTTCGGTCGGCCTCGCCCTGGAGCTCCCAGCGTGCCTCCTCCAGGCGCGCGGCGATGGACCTCTTGATGCCCTCCAGCTGGTCCCTGCGGTCCGCGAGGTCGCGCCAGGCGGCCTGGGCCCGCCGCTGGGCCGCGGTGAGCCGCCCTTCCGCGCGGCGCGCCTTCCCGTAGAGCCGGGTCACGGCCATGTCGGCCTGCCAGGCGAGCCGCTGACCGCGCATCAGCTCCTCGGGGTCGTCGGCGAGCAGCAGCTGTGCGGTGTACGCGATGTTCCCGCCGGTCCGGTACTGCGCGCGGGCCACCCGGCCCATGTCGTCATGGAGCCGTACGAGATCGCGCCGCCGGTCGGCGAGGAGCCGGTCGAGCCACTCCGCCTTCGCCCGCTGGGCCTCGGCCGCGCGTCTGCCCTGCTCGTACGCGGTGGTCGCCTGGGCGGCGTCCCGATAGAGCCGTGCCACCGCCAGGCTCGTACGGGGCACATCGGGGTCGTCGGCGGCCGTGGCGACGGGAGTCAGCGGCCCGGCGATGACGCACAGGACCAGCGTGAGGGCCCTGCACAGGTGTCCGAGACGCATGCCCGGATCGTCGCGCGGCCGGAGCATGTTTCACGTGAAACACACCTCTCGCCGGGGGGCCGCTCCCCCCAAGTGGCGTAGGGATACGGGGTAGAGGCCGCCCACACAGAGGAAGCCCACGCCTTTTCGTAGCTCGGGGTTGGGCCGACTCCCGGCCCGCTCCTACAGCGGGGCCTCCCACACCACTGTCGTCCCACCGCCGTCGTCCCCGGTGCCGGGCCCGTACGTGCTGGATCCGCCCAGCGCCTCCGCGCGCCGCCGCAGGTTGCGCAGGCCGCTGCGGCGGCCGCCCTCGGGGATGCCGACGCCGTCGTCCGCGACGCTGAGCCGCACGCCCTGACTCCCGTCCGGGAGCTGGACGGTGGCGTCCACGACGACCTCGATACGCGAGGCACCGGCGTGACGGAAGGCGTTGGACAGCGCCTCGCGCAGGGCCGCGATGAGGTTCTTGCCGGTCAGCTCCCCGACCAGGGCGTCGACCGGGCCGACGAAGCGGTGCGCGGGTTTGAAGCCGAGCGGGACGGCCGCCATGTTGATCTCCCGCAGGACCCGGGTGCGCAGCCCGGAGGGCGCCTCGGCCGGCCCCTGCTGGAGGGCGAAGATCGCCGTGCGGATCTCCTGGATCGTCACGTCCAGCTCGTCGACGGCCTTGCCGACGCCCTTCTGCACCTCGGGCACGACCGACTTGCGCTGGGCGCCCTCCAGCATCATCCCGGTGGCGAACAGCCGCTGGATGACCAGGTCGTGGAGGTCCCGGGCGATCCGGTCGCGGTCCTCGTACACCGCGAGCCGCTCCCTGTCGCGCTGCGCCTCCGCCATCATCAGCGCGAGCGCGGCCTGCGAGGCGAACTGGGTGGCCAGCGTCCGTTCCGCCTCCGTGAACGGGCGGCTTCCCCGCGCACGCGGGGTGGCGAGCGCGCCCAGCACCCGGCCGCCGCTGTGGAGCGGCAGCATCATGCTCGGCCCGTACCGCTCCGCGAGTTTGGTGATCATCCGGGCGTCGGTCGCCGCGTCGTCCACGAAGACCGCCTCGCCCTCCAGGAGCGTGGCGACGACGGGGCTCTCCGGGGGAATCACCACGCCCAGCACCGAGCCGGGTTCGTCGGAGGAGACGGCGACGATCTCCAGGCCGCCCTCCTCGGCGGGCAGCAGCACGATTCCGGCGTCGGAGTCCGCGAGGTTGCGGGCCTGCTCGGCGACGACTTCCAGGGCGTCGTCCGCGTCGCCGCCCGAGAGCAGCGCGGTGGTGACGGCGACCGATCCGTCGATCCACCGCTCGCGCTGACGCGCCGCCTCGTACAGCCGGGCGTTGCCGATCGCGATCCCCGCCTCGGTGGCCAGCACCCGCACCATGTGCAGGTCGTAGTCGTTGAAGTCGGCTCCGCCGTTCTTCTCCGTGAGGTAGAGGTTCCCGAAGACCTCGCCCTGCACCCGGATGGGAACCCCGAGGAAGGTCCGCATCGGTGGATGGTGTGCGGGGAACCCGGCCGAGCGCGGATCCGCGGAGAGGTTCCCGAGCCGCAGCGGCTCGGGGTGGTGGATCAGCCAGCCGAGCAGCCCCCGGTGGCCGTCCGGACGTCGGCCGATGGCGGCGGCCTCCTCGAACGTGACGCCGTACGTCACGAAGTCGGAGAGCCCCGTGCCCGACTCGTCGACGACCCCGATCGCCGCGTACTTCGCGTCGGCCAGCTCTGCGGCGGTCTCGCAGATCCGGTCGAGCGTGGAGTGCAGCTCCAGGCCGGTACCGACGGAACGCATCGCTTCGAGCAGCTGCGGCACGCGCGCGGTGAGCTCGGTGGACAGACCCTGGAGGCTTCGGGTGGCCAGGGTCGCCGCGTCGAGCGCGTCCTGGTCCTTGGTGTCCTGGGAGTCCTTCGGATCCGGCACTGACATGCCCTTGAGCCTAGTAAGTCCCAATTGGCGAGGAAAGTCGGGCCTGACGCGAGGCGAGGGCGGAGCCCCGGCACGGACCCGTCTCAGGCCGGGCGGGCCTCCTGGAGGAGGTCGCTGTCGCGCTCGCGCTCCAGCATCCGCCGCAGCTCCCCGTCGACCAGGGCGAGCTCGTCGTACGCCCCGCGCTGCACCACCCGGCCCTCGGCCAGCACCACCACCTCGTCCACGGCGTCCAGGCCGCGCAGCCGGTGGGTGATCAGCACCGTCGTCCGGCCCTCAGTCGCCCGCAACAGATCCGCCGTGAGCGCGTCGGCCGTCGCCAGGTCCAGGTGCTCGGCGGGCTCGTCCAGGACGAGGACCGGGAAGTCGGCCAGGAGCGCGCGGGCCAGCGCGAGCCGCTGGCGCTGGCCGCCCGAGAGCCGGGCGCCGTGCTCCCCGACGAGCGTGTCGAGGCCGTCGGGCAGCCCGTCCACCCAGTCGAGCAGCCGGGCCGCCGCCAGCGCGTCGCGCAGCGCGTCCTCGTCCGCGTCGGTACGGGCCAGCCGCAGGTTCTCGCGTACGGAGCTGTCGAAGAGGTGGGCGTCCTGGGCGCAGAGGCCGACCAAGCGCCGGACGTCGTCGCCCGCGAGCTCCGCCGCGTCCTTCCCGCCGATCCGGTATGTGCCCTCGCGCGCGTCCAGGAAGCGCAGCAGCACCTGAGCGAGGGTGGTCTTGCCGGAGCCGGAGGTCCCGACGACGGCGACGCGCCGGCCCGGGGTGAGCGTCAGCGTGAAGTCGCTCAGCGCGTCCCGGCTCTGCCCGTCGTACCGGGCCGCCAGCCCGCGCACCTCCAGGGGGAAGGGCGAGGCGGGCGCGGCGGCCGGGTGCTCCGGCTCCCGTACGGGCACGGGCGCGTCGAGCACCTCGTACACCCGTTCAGCGCTGCGCCGGACCCGCTGGCGCGCCTGGACGGCGAGCGGCAGGCCGTTGACGGCTTCGAAGGCGGCGAGCGGCACCAGGACCACGACGGCGAGCCGCACCCCGTCCAGGCGCCCGTCGGCGACCGCCTGAACCCCGACGAGGGCGGCAGCCGCCACGGTCAGTCCGCAGGTCAGCGCGGAGAGACCGCCGCCGAGCGCGATGGCGGCGGCGGCCCGCGACGCGATCCGCGTGAGCGCCGAGTCGGCGTCCTTCGCCTCCCGGGTACGGCGGCCGAGCGCGCCCGCGACCGTCAACTCGCCCGTTCCGGTGAGCAGATCGGCCACCCGGGTGGCCAGAAGGCCGCGTGCGGGCGCCAGTTGGCGCTCGACCCGGCGTGCGCACGCGCCGCTGACCATCGGCACGGCCACTCCGGCGACCAGCAGTCCGATCGCGAGCACCGCCCCGGCCTCGGGCAGCAGCCAGGCGGTGAACCCTGCACTGGCCACCGAGACCACCACGGCCACGGCGGCCGGCAGCGCCCACCGCAGCCAGTAGTCCTGGAGCTGGTCCACGTCCGCGACCAGGCGGGACAGCAGATCACCGCGCCGGGTGGAGCGCAGCCCCGCCGGGGCGATCCGCTCCAGCCTGCGGTACACCGCGACGCGCACCTCGGCGAGCATCCGCAGCACCGCGTCGTGGGACACCAGCCGCTCGGCGTACCGGAACACGGCCCGCCCGATGCCGAACGCCCGGGTCGCCGTCACGGCCACCATCAGATACAGCACCGGCGGCTGTTCGGAGGCCCGCGAGATGAGCCACCCGGACACCGCCATCAGCCCCACGGCCGAGCCGAGCGCCAACGCCCCCAGCACCAACGCCAGCGCGAGGCGCCCGCGCAGCCCTCCGGCGGCCCCGCGCACCCGCGCGAGCACGTCCCGGGGGGCGGCCCGCCCACCAGAAGCAGAAGCCGTGAACAGCTCCGGGGCCGAGGCCGAAGCCGAAGCCGGAGCCGGTACGGAAACCTCAGCACGGGAAGTCGTCGCGACGGCCACCTCACCGGCCCCGCGCGCCGCCTCGCCGCCCCCACCCCCGCCCGGCCGCAGTTCCACCACCCGGTCCGCGACCGCGAGCAGGGCGGGGCGGTGGACCACCAGCAGGACGGTGCGGCCCGCCGACAGCCTGCGCACCGCGTCCACGATGCCCGCCTCGGTCGCCCCGTCCAGTGCCGCCGTCGGCTCGTCGAGCAGCAGGACCGGCCGGTCGGCGAGGAACGCCCTTGCCAGGGCCAGCCGTTGGCGCTGCCCGGCCGAGAGCCCGGCGCCGCCCTCCCCGAGCTCGGTCTCCAGGCCTTCGGGCAGCGCGGTCACGAACTCCAGGGCGCCCGCGTCCCGCAGGGCGTCCCGTACCGCCGTGTCGGGCGCGTCCGGCCGTGCCAGGCGTACGTTCTCCGCGATCGTCCCGGCGAACAGATGCGGCCGCTGGGGCACCCAGGCGATCCGCTCGCGCCACTGCTCCAGCGAGAGCGCGTCCAGATCGGTGCCGGAGATCCGCACCCGGCCCTCGTCCGGCGCCACGAAGCCCAGCACCGCGCCGAGAAGCGTCGACTTCCCCACGCCGCTCGGCCCGGTCAGCGCCACCGTCTCACCCGGCTCGACCGTCAGCGACGCGGCCGCCAACGACGGTTCCATCCGGCCCGGATGACGGACAGTCACCCCGTCGACCTCGATCCGCACGGGGCCCGCCGGCACCGCGCCCGTACCGCCCTCGGGCAGCGGCGTCTCCAGGACCTCGAAGATCTCCTCGGCGGCCGCCAGGCCCTCCGCCGCCGCGTGGTACTGCGCGCCGACCTGCCGCAGCGGCAGATACGCCTCCGGGGCGAGGACCAGGATCACCAGCCCCGTATAGAGGTCCAGATCGCCGTGGACCAGGCGCATACCGATGCCGACGGCGACCAACGCCACCGACAGCGTCGCGAGGAGCTCCAGCGCGAACGACGACAGGAACGCGATCCGCAGGGTCTTCAGCGTGGCCCGGCGGTATTCCGAGGTGATCGTCCGGATCGATTCGGCCTGCGCCTTGGCCCGGCCGAACACCTTGAGCGTCGGCAGCCCGGCGACCACGTCCAGGAAGTGCCCGGACAGCCGGGAGAGGAGCCGCCACTGGCGGTCCGTCTGCGCCTGGGTGGCCCAGCCGATCAGTGCCATGAAGAGCGGAATGAGCGGCAGGGTGACAACGATGGTCGCCGCCGACACCCAGTCCTCGGTGACGATCCTGGCCAGCACCGCCACCGGCACCACCACCGCGAGCCCCAACTGCGGCAGATAGCGCGAGAAGTAGTCGTCGAGCGCGTCCACCCCGCGGGTGGCCAGCGCGACCAGCGAACCGGTCCGCTGGCCGCTGAGCCACTCGGGCCCCAGCAGGGCCGCCCGCTCCAGAAGCCGTCCCCGCAGCTCCGACTTGACCGCGGCGCTCGCCCGGTGGGCGGCCAGCTCGGTCAGCCAGGACACCAGCCCCCGCCCGACCGCGACCGCCCCGAGCAGCAGCAGGGGCGTCCGCAGCCCACCGGCGCCGAGGTCGTCCTGGAACGCCCCCACCACCACTTCGGCGATGAGCATCGCCTGCGCGACGACCAGCCCCGCCCCGACCAGGCCGAGGGCGACGACGGCCGCGAGGAAGAGACGGGTGGCCCGGGCGTAGCGGAGCAGTCGCGGGTCGATCGGTTTCACGTGAAACATCCCCTCGAAGGGTCAGGGGGCTACGGGGGCAGGGGGTGTGTTTCACGTGAAACACACCCCCTGTGCGGACTCAGTGCGCGTCGGCGATGTGCTGAGTGCCGATCCGCTTGCGGAACACCCAGTACGTCCAGCCCTGGTAGAGGAGCACCACCGGGGTCGCGATGCCCGCGCACCAGGTCATGATCTTCAGCGTGTACGGGCTCGACGAGGCGTTGGAGACCGTGAGGTTCCACTCCTCGTGCAGCGAGGACGGCATGACGTTCGGGAAGAGCGTCAGGAAGAGCATCGCCACGGCGGCCGCGATCGTGATGCCCGAGAGCGCGAACGACCAGCCCTCACGGCCGATCTTGATCGCACCGACCGCCCCGACCAGCGCCACGACCGCGATCACCATCGCGACCAGGCTCTTGGTGTCACCGCGCGAGACCTGCGTCCAGATCAGGAACGAGAGTGCCAGTACGGCCGTGACCAGGCCCAGCTTCAGGGCCAGCGCCCGCGACCGCTCGCGGATCTCACCGACGGTCTTCAGGGAGGTGAAGACCGAGCCGTGGAAGGTGAACAGGAACAGCGTCACCAGTCCGCCGAGGATCGAGTACCCGTTGAGCAGGTCCCAGAAGGTGCCGACGTACTCCTTGTGCGCGTCGATCTTCACTCCGCGCACGATGTTGCCGAAGGCCACGCCCCAGAGGAAAGCCGGGATCAGTGAGGTCCAGAAGATGGCCTCCTCCCAGTTGCGCTGCCACTGCTCCTCGGGGCGCTTCGCCCGGTACTCGAAGGCCACACCGCGCACGATCAGACAGACCAGGATGATCAGCAGCGGCAGATAGAAGCCGGAGAAGAGCGTGGCGTACCACTCGGGGAAGGCGGCGAAGGTCGCCCCGCCCGCGGTCAGCAGCCACACCTCGTTGCCGTCCCAGACGGGCCCGATGGTGTTGATCAGGACCCGCTTCTCCTTGCGGTCGCGGGCCAGCAGCTTCGTGAGGATGCCGACTCCGAAGTCGAAGCCCTCCAGGAAGAAGTAGCCGGTCCACAGGACCGCGATGAGTACGAACCAGACGTCGTGGAGTTCCATGCCTCTGTCTCCTCAGCCTCAGTACGAGAAGGCCATCGGCCGGTCGGGGTCGCGGTCGTCCCCGCCGATCTTGGTGGGCGGGTTGAGGTCGGACTCGGTGAGCTCGGGCGGTCCGGCCTTGACGTACTTCGCGAGCAGCCGCACCTCGATCACCGCGAGCACGGCGTAGAGCAGGGTGAAGACGATCATCGAGGTGAGGACCTCGCCCTGCGAGACACCGGGGGAGACCGCGTCCTTGGTGCGCAGCACGCCGTACACGACCCAGGGCTGACGGCCCATCTCGGTGAAGATCCAGCCCCAGGAGTTGGCGATCAGCGGGAAGCCGAGCGTCCAGATGGCGATGAACCAGTACCAGCCGGTCAGCCGGGAGCCGAGGGCCTTGTTCCGGAAGAGGACCAGATGCGGCACCTCGTCGTCACCGGTCCTGAGCCCGGGTGCCAGCAGGAACTTCTTGCGGGTGAGCCAGAGTCCGACGGCTCCGATGGCGAAGGACGTCATGCCGAAGCCGATCATCCAGCGGAAGCCCCAGAAGGTGACCGGGATGTTGGGCCGGTAGTCGCCGGGCCCGTACTTCTGCTGCTCCTGCTTGTTCACGTCGTTGATGCCGGGGACGTACGAGGAGAAGTTGTTGTCGGCGAGGAAGGAGAGCAGGCCCGGCACCGAGATCTCGACGCTGTTGTGGCCCTTGGCCACGTCTCCGTAGGCGAATATCGAGAAGGGCGCCGACTTCTCGCCGTCCCACAGCGCCTCGGCCGCCGCCATCTTCATGGGCTGCTGCTTGAACATGACCTTGCCGAGCTGGTCGCCGCTGACGGCCGTGAGCAGTCCGCCCACGACGAGCGTGACCAGACCGAGCCGGAGCGAAGTGCGCATCACCGGGATGTGCTTCTTGCGGCGCAGATGGATGGCGGAGACGCCGACCATGAACGCGCCACCGGTGAGAAAGGCCGCGGTGAGCGTGTGGAAGACGACCACCAGGGTGGTGTCCTGCGTCAGCACGTGCCAGAAGTCGGTGAGCTCCGCGCGCCCGGTGGCCTTGTTGAGCTTGTAGCCGACCGGGTGCTGCATCCAGGAGTTGGCGGCCAGGATGAAGTACGCGGAGAGGATGGTGCCGATCGAGACCATCCAGATGCAGGCGAGGTGGATCTTCTTCGGCAGCTTGTCCCAGCCGAAGATCCACAGACCGATGAAGGTCGACTCGAAGAAGAAGGCGATGAGCGCCTCGAAGGCGAGCGGGGCACCGAAGACGTCACCGACGAACCGCGAGTAGTCGGACCAGTTCATACCGAACTGGAACTCCTGGACGATGCCGGTGACGACACCCATCGCGATGTTGATCAGGAAGAGCTTGCCCCAGAACTTCGTCGCCTTGAGGTACTTCTGGTTCTCGGTTCGCACCCACGCGGTCTGCAGGCCGGCCGTGAGCGCGGCGAGCGAGATCGTGAGCGGTACGAAGAGGAAGTGGTAGACGGTGGTGATGCCGAACTGCCATCGCGCCAGTGTTTCCGGCGCCAGAGCCAGATTCACAACGTCATCTCCTAACATCGCCGTGATCACAGCGGCAGTTTGCCCCTCTGATCCCACTGATTCCGGGACGAAGCGGGACACGCTTGTGAACGCGTTCACATTCACAAGCATTATGTCGCACACGCTTCCGCGACCTTCAAGCGGGGGGGTGCCTCTACGCCGGGTCGCTTCAACATCTTGTTGAATTTCGACCCATGCGGATACGCATCTCATGGCCCACCGGGCAGCTCACCGCCACCCTCGAAGAAACCCCCACGAGCGCGGCGCTCGCGGGGGCACTCCCGATCGTCTCCACCGCCCGCACCTGGGGCGAGGAGGTCTACTTCGAGACCCCGGTCTCCCCCGCGCTGGAGCCGGACGCGCGCGAGGTGGTGGAGCCGGGCACGGTCGCGTTCTGGACCGAGGGCGACGCGCTGGCGCCGCCCTACGGCCCCACACCCGTCTCGCGGGGTGGGGGTCCCCCTGCTCCTTAAGAGCTTGGGGGAGGATGCCGCCTGGCGAGCGCGTGCAACATCGTCGGCCGGATCGACGGGGACCCGAGGCTGCTCACCGCAATCCGCACCGGCGACCGGATCCGGGTGGACCGCCTCCAGGAACCGGCCCAGGGCGCGCCGCAGGGCAGACGGGAAGGTGACGACAGGCGCTGGGCCGCGCCGCCACCGTCAGGGCCGCCCCGTCGCCGTCGCGGATCCGGCCCCGGGCGCGAAAAGGCCCTAGTTCGCCTTGCGGAAGCCCTCGGCCACCTTCAGGAAGAGGTCGTTGGCCTCGGTCTCACCGATCGTGACCCGCACGCCCTCGCCCGCGAACGGCCGGACCACCACGCCCGCCGCCTCACAGGCCTGCGCGAACTCGACCGTCCGCTCGCCGAGGCGCAGCCAGACGAAGTTCGCCTGCGACTCGGGCAGGTTCCAGCCCTGGCCGAGCAGGCCCCCGTACACCCGGTCGCGCTCGCTCACCAACGAGCCGACCCGCCCGAGCAGTTCGTCCTCGGCGCGCAGCGAGGCGACCGCCGCGTCCTGGGCGAGCTGGCTGACGCCGAAGGGGACGGCCGTCTTGCGCAGCGCCGCCGCCACCGGCTCATGGGCGACGGCGAAGCCGATCCGGAGCCCGGCGAGCCCGTAGGCCTTGGAGAAGGTGCGCAGCACTGCCACGTTCGGGCGGTCGCGGTAGATCTCCAGACCGTCCGGCACGTCGGCGTCGCGGACGAACTCCTTGTACGCCTCGTCCAGGACCACCAGCACGTCCGAGGGCACCCGGTCGAGGAATCGTTCCAGCTCTGCCCGGCGGACCACGGTGCCGGTCGGGTTGTTCGGGTTGCAGACGAAGATCAGCCGGGTCCGGTCGGTGATCGCCTCGGCCATGGCGTCCAGGTCGTGCACATCGCCGGAGGTCAGCGGCACCTTCACGGACGTCGCGCCACTGATCTGGGTGATGATCGGGTACGCCTCGAAGGAGCGCCAGGCGTAGATGACCTCGTCGCCGGGGCCGGAGGTGGCCTGGAGCAGGGACTGGGCCACACCGACCGAGCCCGTGCCGGTGGCGAGGTGGGAGAGCGGCACCCCGAAGCGGTCGGACAGCTCGTTCATCAGACCGGTGCAGGCCATGTCGGGGTAGCGGTTGAAGTTCCCCGCGGCGGCGACGGCGCTCTCCATCACCCCCGGCAGCGGCGGGTACGGGTTCTCGTTGGAGGACAGCTTGAAGGCGACCGGGCCGCCGGCGGCCGCGGGCTTGCCCGGCTTGTAGGTGGGGATGCCGTCCAGCTCGGCGCGCAGCTTGGGGCTCGTCTCGCTCACCGCAGGTCCTCCTCGACCGTTCCATCCGTACGAATACTGCTCACCTTATGAGGATTCGGCGCCCCTGCGAAGAGCCGAAGGGGCATCCTCCGGACACGCCCTCCCTCACCCGCCCGGCCCCGGGGAACGCGAGCGCAGGGGAGGGGGAGCGCTCCCCGTCAAAGCCGTGCGCCGGTGGCTCGCGCCGTGGCGCGCATCCCTCGTGCAGGTGAGTTGAGACCTCTTCGAAACATCGGGCATTCGGCAGCCGCCCACCGATCGACAACCGCCACCACAACGCGACTGCCTCCAACTCCCATGCAAATCAAGGCGCTTAGCCATTTCTGATCATGCAGAAACGTGCCTGTCAACGCGTGCATATGCACCCGGGCCAACTGTCTCGCCTCGCCCTACTATCGGCTCGCCATGACAGCAGCAGGGAAGCACCAGGTGAGCCGGTCGACCGGTCGCCGGCTGGGGCGGGCGGGCATTCGGGACGTGGCCGCCGCCGCCGGTGTCTCCATCACGACCGTCTCCGACGCGCTCAACGGCAAGGGCCGGCTCCCCGACGCCACCCGCCGCCACGTCCGCGAGGTCGCAGACCGGCTGGGCTATCGCCCATCCGCAGCGGCCCGCACGCTCCGTACCGGCAAGTCCGGCTTGATCGGCCTGACCGTGACCACGTACGGGGATGAACCTTTCACCTTCACCGAGTTCGCCTACTTCGCCGAGATGGCGAGGGCCGCGACATCGGCCGCGCTGGCGCGCGGCTACGCCCTCGTCATCCTGCCCGCCACCTCACGCCGCAGCCCCGCGGACGTCTGGTCGAACGTCGCCCTCGACGGCACCGTCGTGATCGACCCCTCCGACCAGGACCCCGTGGTCACCGAACTGGTCCGCCAGGGCCTGCCGGTGGTCTCCGACGGCCGCCCCGCGGGGTCGCTGCCGGTGACCGCCTGGGTCGACAACGACCACGAGGCCGCCGTACTGGAACTGCTCGACCATCTCGCCGCCGCCGGCGCCCGCCGGATCGGCCTCCTCACCGGCACCACCACCGACACCTATACCCGGCTCTCCACCGAGGCGTATCTGCGCTGGTGCGAGCGGGTCGGGCAGGACCCGGTCTACGAGTCCTACCCTGCCCACGACCCGTGCGCGGGCGCCGTCGCGGCCGACCGGCTGCTCGCCCGCCCGGACCGTCCCGACGCCGTGTACGGACTGTTCGACCCCAACGGCACCGATCTGCTGGCGGCCGCCCGCAGATACGGACTGCGGGTGCCCGAGGACCTGCTGCTCGTCTGCTGCAGCGAGTCCACCGTGTACGCGACCACCGAACCGCCCATCACCACGCTCTCGCTCAAGCCCCGGCGCATCGGCACGGCCGTGGTCCAACTGCTCATCGACGCCATCGAAGGCATCGACCACGGTCACCCGATCGAGCAGGTGATACCGACCGAACTCATCATCCGTACGTCGTCGCAGCGCCGGTCGCCGCGTACGACGGTCAGTCCCCCGCGCTCCCCCGTCGCGGAACCCCGCAGGGGACTCGGACAGGACCCGAACGTGCCGGACAGGAGCCCCGACAGCGATGCGGACAAGGACTAGACCAACACAATGAGGACATAACCACCGGTGAACACCGGCCGCACCGGGATTCACCACCCCTGGTGCGTCACACAGCACGAGCCTCATTCCTATGATGGGCGCACGACACCACGGATCCCCGCCCGACCAGGGGGGTCCCACGGTGTACGGCGGCGCGACGGTGGTGGAGGGGTCGATGACTCAGGGGGCCGGTCAGGGACCCGAGCGGACGGAGACGTTGCGTGACTTCCGGGTGCCTCCGTACGCGCAGGCTCCCGCGCATTCCGCGCAGGTCCCCCCGCCGCCCCCACCCGTCGAGATGCCTCCACCGGCGCAGCCCCACCCTCCCGTGGGCCTGCACCCGATGGAGGCGTACCCCGCGGACATCCACCCGGGGAACGCCTTCGCGGACGAGGAGCCGCCGGAGGGCTACACCCCGACGGCACGCGACCTCCCGGTGATCAACCGGGGGGACACCGTGCAGGTCCGGGTGGAGAGCGAACCCGCCCCGGCACCCCTGCCGGACGGCCTCGGGCCGCTCTTCGTCGTGGGCGACGTCCACGGCTACCTCGACGAACTCCTGGCCGCGCTGCGCGAGCAGGGGCTGATCGACGTCGACGGGAACTGGGCCGCGGGCAACGCCCGCCTCTGGTTCCTCGGCGACTTCACCGACCGCGGTCCCGACGGCATCGGCGTCATCGACCTGGTGATGCGGCTTTCGGCCGAGGCCGCGGCCGCCGGCGGCTACTGCAAGGCGCTCATGGGCAACCACGAGCTGCTCCTGATCGGCGCCAAGCGCTTCGGTGACACCCCGGTCAACTCCGGTGCGGGCACCGCCACCTTCCAGGCCGCCTGGCTGCTCAACGGCGGTCAGAAGGCCGACATGGACCGCCTCCAGGACGTCCACCTCCAGTGGATGTCCCGCCTCGACGCGATCGAGCAGGAGGACGGCCATCTGCTGATGCACTCCGACACCACCGCGTATCTGGAGTACGGCGACTCCATCGAGGCCGTGAACGACACCGTGCACGCGCTGCTCACCCGCAACGACGCCGACGAGTGCTGGGACCTGTTCCGCAAGTTCACCAAGCGTTTCGCCTTCCGCGACGAGGGTGGCCCCCAGGCCGCCCGCGAGCTGCTCTCGGCGTACGGCGGGCAGCGGGTGGTCCATGGACACAGCCCGATCCCCTACCTCCTGGGCGAAGTGGGCACCGAAGACGGCGAGGAAGACTCCCGTCCGGTCGTGGAGGGACCGCATGTGTACGCGGACGGTCTCGCCATCGCCATGGACGGCGGAGTGACCATGGCCGGAAAACTGCTGGTCGTGCAGTTGCCTCTGCATGACTGAGGCGTAATCGGGAAAGCACCGGCTCGGGCGGTAGCAAGGTGATTTCGGAAACACCCTGTCACCCCGTGCCGGAACCGCTCTACCATCGGCTTATCCGTAGCAGGCTCTCCTCCGTTTCCGCCCGATTGCCCGTTCATCAGGCGGGCTTTCCGGCCCTACGGAGCATCGGGGGATGCACATGAACAGCGCTCCGCACCTGCTGACCGAGGACCGCCCGGAGTTCGAGCGGATCCTCGACGACGCACTGCGCACCGCGCCCGACCGGCCCGAGCTGGCCGGCATAGGAGTACGGCTCAACACCGAGCAGTTGCGCACCATGGTGCTCAACGCCGGTGCTCTCGTCTCGGCGGCCGCGGCAGCCGAGTACGACCACTACGTCAGGGTGCGCGAGGAGTTGCGTGCGCCCGCCACCCCCGCGCTCACCTCGGAACGCGGCTCGGTGATGACGCCGCCGGTGGTCGACAGTCCGGATTCCACCTCGGGCGCGGGCGTCGGCGCGGTCGTCGCGGTGCTGGCGCCCGTCCTCTCCGGGACCGCCGCCGCCATCTTCCTGCTGGTGGGCTACATCCTGAAGATGCTCAACCCCGAGCCCGCCTTCGCCGACACTTTACTGACGGCCGGCTGGTTCTTCGGGGCGCTCACCGCGGCCGCGATACTCGCCGCGGCGATCAGCCTCCTGCTCACCGCGATCCGCAACGGCGCCACCCAGGTCGTCGCCGAACCGGAGGAGAACGAGGTGGGCGACGAGAGAGCCCAGGAGGTCTCCCGGGCCCGTGAGGCCTGGCGTCACGCCCTGATGGAGCGGGGCATCTACCCGTTCCTGCGCGAGGCGCTGGCCGACCCGGGCTCCGGTCCGGGTGCGCCCAGGCGCCGCTCGACGGGCCGGATACCGAGCCTGGGCTACGACCGGCCCGACTTCGACAGTCCGGGTGACTCGCCCACGGGGACCCGGCCCAGCTTCACCAGTCCGGACTTCACCAGTCCCGACTTCGGGGGCCCCGAACACCAGCCGGAGTAACCGGCGCTTCGGGGCGCCCGTTTCACGTGAAACCACCCGGGTCCCGGGTACACCTTCGTTTCACGTGAAACCACGGCCTTCTCGAAGGCCGCGCATGTTTCACGTGAAACAGGGATCGCTGTTTCACGTGAAACATCGGTACGCGTACGTCACTCCGCGATCGGCAGATAGACGCGGTTGCCCGCTGCGGCGAACTCCGCGGACTTCTCCGCCATTCCGGCCTCGATGTCCCCTGCCGCCAGGTCCCCGCCGTGCTCGCGGCGGATGTCCTGCGAGATCTTCATCGAGCAGAACTTCGGCCCGCACATCGAGCAGAAGTGAGCGGTCTTCGCCGGCTCGGCGGGCAGCGTCTCGTCGTGGAACTCCCGGGCGGTGTCCGGGTCGAGGGCCAGATTGAACTGGTCCTCCCAGCGGAACTCGAAGCGGGCATCCGAGAGGGCGTCGTCCCACTCCTGTGCGCCCGGGTGCCCCTTGGCGAGGTCGGCCGCGTGCGCCGCGATCTTGTAGGTGATGACGCCCGTCTTCACGTCGTCGCGGTTCGGCAGGCCCAGGTGCTCCTTGGGCGTGACGTAGCAGAGCATCGCGGTACCCCACCAGGCGATCATCGCCGCGCCGATGCCGGAGGTGATGTGGTCGTACGCCGGGGCGACGTCGGTGGTCAGCGGGCCGAGCGTGTAGAACGGCGCCTCCTCGCAGATCTCCTGCTGGAGGTCGATGTTCTCCTTGATCTTGTGCATCGGGACGTGGCCCGGGCCCTCGATCATCGTCTGGACGTTGTGGCGCTTGGCGATCGTGTTGAGCTCGCCGAGCGTGCGCAGCTCGGCGAACTGCGCCTCGTCGTTGGCGTCCGCGATGGAGCCCGGGCGCAGCCCGTCGCCCAGGGAGTACGTCACGTCGTACGCGGCGAGGATCTCGCAGAGCTCCTCGAAGTTCTCGTACAGGAACGACTCCTTGTGGTGCGCGAGGCACCAGGCGGCCATGATCGAGCCGCCGCGCGAGACGATGCCGGTCTTGCGGCGGGCGGTGAGCGGCACGTACCGCAGGAGCACGCCCGCGTGGACCGTCATGTAGTCGACGCCCTGCTCGGCCTGTTCGATGACCGTGTCCTTGTAGATGTCCCAGGTCAGCTCCTCGGCGCGGCCGTCGACCTTCTCCAGCGCCTGGTAGAGCGGAACGGTGCCGATCGGGACGGGGGAGTTGCGCAGCACCCACTCGCGGGTGGTGTGGATGTTGCGGCCGGTGGAGAGGTCCATGACCGTGTCGGCGCCCCAGCGGGTGGCCCAGGTCATCTTGTCGACCTCCTCCTCGATGGAGGAGGTGACGGCGGAGTTGCCGATGTTGGCGTTGACCTTCACCAGGAACCGCTTGCCGATGATCATCGGCTCGATCTCGGGGTGGTTGACGTTGGCGGGCAGCACCGCGCGCCCGGCCGCGATCTCCTCGCGGACGACCTCGGGGGAGACGTTCTCGCGGATCGCGACGTACTCCATCTCCGGGGTGATCTCGCCCCGGCGGGCGTACGCGAGCTGGGTGACGGCCTGGCCGCCGCGGCCGCGGCGCGGCTGGCGCGGGCGGCCCGGGAACACCGCGTCGAGGTTCTTCAGTCCGCCGCGCGGCGAGGTGTGCTTGATGCCGTCGTCCTCGGGGCGGACCGGGCGGCCCGCGTACTCCTCGGTGTCCCCGCGCGCGATGATCCAGTTCTCCCGGAGCGGCGCGAGACCTCGGCGGACGTCCGTCTCGATGTTCGGGTCGGTGTACGGCCCGGACGTGTCGTACAGCGTGACGTCCTTGCCGTTGGTGAGGTGCACCTGTCGGACCGGGACCCGGAGGTCGGGGCGCGAGCCCTCGACGTATCCCTTGTGCCAGCCGATGGACTTCCCGGCCTCGCTCTGGTTCGAGGCAGGCGTGCGTGCATCCTGAATGGTCATGAGACCTACTCCCTACGCCGGCATTACCCGGTAACAGGTTCGGCGGTCGGCGCAGCTGCTTCCGTACGGTTCGTACGGCTTTCAGCGCCCTCTCAGCCCGGTGCTCCGAGCTCCCGCGTGTGCAAAGGTGTCACCACGCTAGCGTCATCTCCAGCGCGCTGAACAGAGGGGCCCCGTCGTTCTTGCGATGATCGGGCGGTGACGTCAGCAGAGCAGCCCCCCGAAGACGCCCACGGACACCCGCACGGCCAGAGCCATGGGCACACCCACAGCCACGGTCCCGCGGCGCCGGTCTCGAAGCATCTCCGCAAGGTGATCGCCGCCGTGCTGATCCCGTTCTCCCTGGCGGTGCTCGTCGGCCTGGCCGTGCTGTGGCCCGGCGGGACGCCGTCGCACCAGCGCACCGGAGTCGGCTTCGACCGCCAGACCCAGCAAGCGAAGGTCACCGCCCTCCAGAAGGTCGACTGCAAGTCGGTCAACGCCGGTCAGACCCCGCCGAACGGCGACACCTCGCCCCCCGAGGGCCAGGACGCCAAGCGCTCCCGGCAGGGACTGTGCGCCAAGGCGACCATCGAAGTCACCAGCGGCAAGGAGAAGGGCCGCACCTTCACCGAGATCGTCCAGCCCGACGCCCCGCGCCAACTCCACAAGGGGCAGGGCGTGATCGTCGCGTACGCCCCCGACGCCCCGCACGACCTGCAGTATTCGGTGACCGATGTGAACCGGCGGCTCCCGATGGCGCTGCTCGCGGGCATCTTCGCGCTCGCGGTCGTGGTCGTCGGCCGGCTGCGCGGGGTGATGGCGCTGGTGGCGCTGGTCGTCTCGTTCGCCGTGCTGACGCTGTTCATCCTCCCGGCGATCCTCCAGGGCTCCAATCCGCTGCTGGTCGCGGTGGTCGGGTCGAGCGCGATCATGCTGATCGCGCTGTACATGTGCCACGGCCTGTCGGCGCGCACCTCGGTCGCGGTGCTCGGCACGCTGGTCTCGCTCGTCCTGATCGGACTGCTCGGGTCGCTGTTCATCGGCTGGGCCTCGCTGACCGGCAACACCGACGACAACACCGGTCTGATCCACGGGCTCTACCCGGAGATCGACATGTCCGGTCTGCTGCTAGCCGGAGTGATCATCGGCTCGCTCGGGGTGCTCGACGATGTGACGGTCACCCAGACGTCGGCGGTCTGGGAGCTCCACGAGGCCAATCCGACGATGGGTCCGCGCGGGCTGTACCGGGCGGGCATCCGCATCGGCCGCGACCACATCGCGTCGGTGGTCAACACGCTGGTCCTGGCGTACGCGGGCGCGGCGCTGCCGCTGTTGCTGCTGTTCTCGATCGCGCAGAGCAGCGTGGGGACGGTGGCCAACAGCGAGCTGGTCGCCGAGGAGATCGTCCGGACGCTGGTGGGCTCGATCGGCCTGGTGGCCTCGGTCCCGGTGACCACGGCGCTGGCGGCACTGGTGGTCTCGGCCGACCGCCAGGCCGCCGGGGCCCGTGGGCCGTTGCGGGGCGGGCGGGGCCGGCGCCGCAAGAAGTAGGCGGCGCTCAGCCCGCGTTCTGCTCCTCGGCCAGGATCCGCCCCAGCGCCTCGTCCAGGTGTCCGTCGAAGTCGCCGAGCGCGCGCTCCTGCCCCAGCGGTACGAGCCTGTCGGTGCGGTCGAGGAAGGCCACCAGCGGACCGGCCCCGGCCCGGAAGAGCGCCCGCTCGCCGCCCACCCGGAGGCGGATGTGGACGTCGGAGAGCTCCTCGGGGCGCGAGGGCGCGATGTGCACGTCCCCGTCGCCGGTGGGGGTGTTGATGCCGTCGAGCAGCAGTTCCCGCCCGAAGGTCCAGGCCACGGGTTCGTCGCCGGGCAGATGGAAGGTCATGCGGACCGCGTACGGATCGTCGGCGCGGTAGGTGAGCTCCACCGGGATCCTGAAGGAGAGCTCCTCGGAGACGAGGAAGCTCATCATGACCTCTGCCAGGACCTCACGCATCACGTACCCCGCTGTAGCTGAAATGGCCAGGAATGATCCCTCTGGCCTTCGTGACGCCATGGTGCTGTAAGTGGTAGCAGATCACAAGGAGTGAGTTTTCAGATACTGATAGAGAAGGCGAGGGAGCTGAGCAGTCTGCCGACCTCGCCGCGGAGTTGCTCGATCGCCGGAAGCAGGCGTTCTTGCTGGTGAAGCGGCAGGGAGATGGCCATCGTGGCGGCCCCGGAGCCCGCTGTGATCGGGATGGCCGCGCAGACCGTGCCCAGTGCGTACTCCTGTCGTTCGACGACCGGTTGCATACGCTCCGTAGCCGCGAGGCGGTCCAGAAGAGTCCGGCGGTCGCGTACGGAATAGGGCGTGACCGCGCGGACGGGGTGCCGGTCCAGGTGGTCCTCGCGGGCCTTCTCGTCGAGCTGGCTCAGCAGGCACTGGCCGATGGCGTGGGCGTGTCCGGTCTCCCGGAAATCGGCCCACTCCTCGACGGCCGGGACCGACGGCGTGTCGGCCACTCCGGCGATCTCGATCTCACCCTCGCGGTAGACCGCGAAGTAGACGGGGACCCCGATGGCGTCGCGCCACTCCGCGAGAGACCGGCTGATCTTGGTGCGACGATTCTGCAGCGCTCCGCCGTCCGCCAGCCGCTCGACCGCCTCGCCGAAGACGAACACCCCGTTCTCCCTGCGCAGATAGCCCTCGTGGGTGAGGGTGCGCAGCAGGTGGTACGCGGTCGGGAGCGGCAGCCCGGCCTCCCGGGCCAGCTGTTTGGCGGGAGCGCCGTCGACATGGGCGCCCACCGCCTCCAGCAGGCGCAGCGCCCGCTGGACGGAACCGATCAGGGTAGGGACACCGGCGTTCGCAGCCGTGGCCACAGGTCACCCCCAGGCGTGCTGACGGGCAAGGAGCCCGCCCGAGGCAGCAGAGGTTTTCACCATAACGGCCGCCTCTGGCGCCATGAGGGGTTCGGCCTTTCCATCCCTCAGCCGGGCTAATCCCGGGTCGTTCTGTACGAGCGCTGTGCCTTTGCGGACGGCGCCCGTACGAAATGCGCGCCGCCGCCTACCAGTCGCCGCGCGAGGACGACGAGGACATGAACCGCCGTACGACGTAGATGAGACCGCCGACCAGGGCCACGAAGATCAGCACCTTGAAGAGCAGGCCGAACAGGAAGCCCACCACGCTGGCGATGAGACCGCCGAATACGACCAGGGCGATGACGGGCACGGCGACCCACTTCACCCACCAGGGCATCCCCGCGAATATCTCCCGTGCGGCCATCGTCCATACCTCTTTCGTGCTCGTGATTCTCCTGGAGTCTCGGGCTGCTGCCTTCGACACCCTCGATGCTAGGTGCGCGGGGGCATCGAACGGGGGCCTCGCAGCCCTTGAACTCCCCTGACCGAACCCCTAGGGATACCCGGGGGCCGCCCTCAGCTCTCAGGGGGAGAGAACACGACCAGAACCCGCAGGTCCTCGGCGATGTGGTGGAACCGGTGGGCGACCCCGGCCGGCACGTAGACGACGCTGCCCCGCGCCACCTCGGTGGTCTCCAGGCCGACCGTGATCGACGCCCGGCCGCTCACCACGAAGTAGATCTCGTCCTGGGCATGCGGCTTCTGCGGGTCCTGATCGCCCGCGTCCAGCGCGTAGAGCCCGGCCGACATGTTCCTTTCCCGCAGAAACTGCAGGTACGCGCCGTCGTTGGCGGCGCGCTCCGCCTCGAGTTCGTCAAGCCGGAATTGCTTCATCGCCGTCCGCCCCTGCACTGGTACCGATCACGTCTGCCACGATCAGACACATGAAGAATTTCGTAGTCAAGACGCTCGCCAACGCGGCGGCCCTGGCCGTGGCCATCTGGCTGGTCGACAACATCACGCTCACCGGTGACAGCACCGGCAAGAAGGCCCTGACGCTGATTCTGGTCGCCCTGCTCTTCGGGGTGGTGAACTTCATCGTCAAGCCGGTCGTGAAGCTCCTCTCGTTCCCGCTGTTCATCCTCACCCTCGGCCTGATCACCTTTGTGATCAACGCCCTGATGCTGCTGCTCACCTCGTGGCTGGCCGGAAAGCTCGACCTCAACTTCCATGTCGAGGGCTTCTGGACCGCGCTCCTCGGCGGCCTGATCATCTCGATCGTGTCCTGGGCGCTGAACGTCGTTCTGCCCGACGACAACGACTGAGGGGAGCGCGGATGACCTCCGGTGTGAACCCTCCCCAGGAGCCGGGCGACGGCACCAGAGCGGTACGGGCCGGGCTCCCGGACCCGGTGGCGTACGAACCCTCGCTGCCGGGGCCGGTGTTCGCCGCGCACTTCCACCTGCCGGGCGAGGCGGCGGGCCCCTACACCTACGGCCGGGACACCAATCCGACGTGGACCCATCTGGAGCGCGCCCTCGCCGAGCTGGAGTCCCCAGACGCGCCCGCCGAGGCGGTCGTGTTCGCCTCCGGCATGGCCGCGGTCTCGGCGGTCCTGCTCTCCCACGCGCGCGTGGGCGACGCCGTGGTCCTGCCGGACGACGGCTACCAGGCACTGCCCCTGGTGCGCGAGCAGCTCGCCGCGTACGGGGTCGAGGTCCGCACCGCGCCGACCGCGGGCGATGCCCAGCTCGCCGTCCTGGACGGCGCGGCCCTCCTGTGGATCGAGACGCCCTCCAACCCGGGCCTGGACGTCTGCGACATCCGGCGCCTCGCGCGGGCCGCCCACGACACGGGCGCGCTGGTCGCGGTCGACAACACGCTGGCGACCCCGCTCGGCCAGCGCCCGCTGGAGCTCGGCGCGGACTTCGCGGTGGCCAGCGGCACCAAGGGCCTCACCGGCCACGGCGACCTGCTGCTCGGCTATGTGGTCTGCCGGGACCCCGAGCTCGTCGCGCGCGTACGTCGATGGCGCAAGGTCGTCGGGGCGATTCCGGGGCCGATGGAGGCCTGGCTCGCGCACCGCTCGCTGGCCACGCTCCAGCTGCGCGCGGACCGGCAGTCGGCGAACGCGCTGGCCGTCGCCGAGGCGCTGCTCGACCGCCCCGAGGTGAGCGGGGTGCGCCATCCCGGGCTGCCGTCCGACCCCGCGCACCGGCAGGCGGCCGCGCAGATGCGCCGCTTCGGCTGTGTCGTCTCCTTCGACCTGCCCGACCGCGCGTACGCGGAACGGTTCCTGGCGGCGCTGCGGCTGGTGGACGACGCCACCAGCTTCGGCGGAGTGCGCTCCACGGCCGAGCGGCGCGGCCGCTGGGGCGGTGACAAGGTCGCGGAGGGCTTCATCCGCTTCTCGGCCGGGGCCGAGGACACCGCGGACCTCGTCGCCGACGTACGGCGGGCACTGGACGAGGCCTCGGCCGCGGCGTGAGACGGGCGGTCCGAGCCTCCCCCCTCATGGCTCGGACCGCCCCGGTTCCACGCGCGAAGAACCGCGTCACCAAGGCTAGTTGACTCTGTGTCAGTGTCCAATCACGGTAGCGACAGAGACCTATCGACATATTTATAGTTGTGTCCGGCCGGGGACGCCGTGAGGCAGTTCGGAACGGGAGGGCAGCCATGGACCTCGCCCTGCTGCGCACGTTCGTCACGGTCCACCGCGCGGGCTCCTTCACCCGGGCCGCCGCCCTGCTCGGCCTCTCGCAGCCCGCCGTGACCAGCCAGATCCGCACCCTGGAGCGGCAGTTGGGGCGACCGCTGTTCCTGCGCCAGGCGCGGGGAGTGACACCGACGACCGTCGGCGACGAACTGGCCCAGCGGGCCGCCCCGCATCTGGACGCACTGGTCGAGATCGCGGAGTCCGGCTCGTACGAGGAGTCGGGCGTACGCACCCTCCACCTCGCGGGACCGGCGGAGTTCACCTCGCTGCGCGTCCTGCCCGCGCTGACCTCGCTGGTCCCCCAGGGGATCGCGCTGCGGGCCTCCTTCGGCAACGCCGAGGAGACCCTGGAGGGCCTGGCCGCAGGCCACCACGACCTGGCCGTCGCCACCGCCCGCCCCCGTGGCCGGCTGCTCAGCGCGACCCCGCTCTGCGACGAGGAGCACGTCCTGGTCGCCGGGGTGCGCTGGGCCTCGCGGGTCGCGCCGGGGGCGCTGCGGCGCGGGGGCCCCGGCGTACTGGAGCACATTCCGGTGGTGGAGGTGCACGAGTCGCTGCCGCTCGTCTCGCGCTACTGGGCCGCGGTCTTCGACACCAAGCCGGCCGCCGCGGGCACGGTGATCGCGCCCGACCTGCGGGCGGTCCTGGAGACGGTGACGGCGGGCGCGGGCCTGGCCGTACTGCCGCGCTATCTGTGCGAGGGAGCGCTGGAGCGCGGCGAGCTGGTGGCCCTGCTCGACCCGCCGGTGCCCTCGCTGCGGACCTACTTCCTGGCGGTGCGCACCGGCACGCTCGCCCTGCCGCACATCGCGCGGGCGCAGGAGTGGCTGCTGCGCGCCGCGGTCGACTGGTGCTGAGGGAGTTTCGCGGGCGCCGCCACGGGCCACATTTCTCCCATGACCGTCCGACCCGTGGTCAAGCGCACCGCACGAGCCGTCCTGCTCGACGGCGACGACCTCATCCTGATCAAGCGCACCAAGCCCGGCATGGATCCGTACTGGCTCACCCCCGGCGGCGGCGTCGAGCCGGAGGACTCCACCGTCGTCGAGGCCCTGCACCGCGAGGTGCACGAGGAGCTCGGCGCGAAGATCACCGACGTGGTGCCCTGTTTCGTCGACACCGTCGAGCACATCGGCGCCGACGGCGGGGCGACCGGCGTGAAGGTGCAGCACTTCTTCGTCTGCCGGCTCGACTCCATGGACGAATCCCTGCGGCACGGCCCCGAGGTGGACGAGCCGTGCGGCGAGTACGAGATCGTCCGGATCCCATTCACCCGCGTCGGCATCGCCTCCGTCCACCTCGTGCCGCTGTCGCTGCGGCACTACCTCGACGGCAACATCGAGGGCGTCCGCGCGATGCACGCGCCCGACCTGGGCTGATCCCCCACCGGGCACGCGGACCCGGTGGGGCGCCGCCTCAGTCGTTCGCCGCGACGAGCTCCTCCACGGAGTCGTGCCGGATCCGGTCGGAGGGGATCCCGATGTCCCGCAGGGTGGTCACCCCGCTGCGGATCATCCCGGGCGGCCCGGACACATAGGCGTCGTACGAGGTCCACGGCCCGTACTCGCGCACCGCTTCCGGGAGCCGCCCGCTGAGCCTGCCCGGACCCTCCGAGACCACCGGCCGCACCGACAGCCAGGAGTGCGCCTGCTGCAGCCGCAGCAGGGTGTCGATGTCGTAGAGGTCCTGGTTGCTGCGGGCGCCGTAGAAGACCTCCACGGGCCGCCGCTCCCCGTACCGGGCGACGTCCTCGACCAGCGCCTTGATGGGCGCTATGCCGGTGCCGCCGCCCAGACAGAGCAGGCCGTCGTCGGTGGTGTGGTCGACCACCATCGACCCGGCGGGCGGCCCCAGGCGCAGGGTGTCTCCGGGGCGGGCACGGTGGACCAGCGCCCCGGAGACCCAGCCGGCCGGTACCGCCTTGACGTGCAGTGACAGCAGCCCGTCGGAGCGGGGCGCGGACGCCAGCGAGTAGTGCCGCCATATCCGCGGCCACCAGGGCGTCTCCAGCGTCGTGTACTGCCCGGCCAGAAAGGGGTACGGCTGGTCCGGGCGGAGCGTGACCACCGCGATGTCCGGGGTCCTCAGATCGTGCGAGACGACCTCGGCGTACCACCAGGCCGGCCGGTGCAGTTCGTCCTCGTCGGCCGCGTCGATCATGATCTGCGACATCGTCGTGTACGCCCGGACCCAGGCGGCCTGGGTCGGCTCGTCCCAGGTCTTCTCGGCGTACCGGACCAGCGCCCCGATCAGCGCCTCGCCGACGGCCGGATAATGCTCGGGCCGGGTGCCGTACTTACGGTGGCCCCGGCCCAGCTGGCGAAGATATTCAGTGAGTGTGGCGGTGTTCTCCAGATGCTCGGCGGCCGTGAGCAGCGCCTTCAGCAACCGGTCCCGCTGGGCGTCCATCGCTGCCGGAAACAGTGTCCGCAGCTCCGGGTCGCCTATGAAGAGCAGAGCGTAGAAGTACGACGTGACCTTGTCCGCTAACGGTGCGATCTCCGCGAGAGTGCGGCGTATCAGCACAGCGTCGGTCGACGTGTTGGTCGGAGCGTTCATCCCTTGTCTCGCCTCGAACTCTGGCCGCAGTTACCGACGTCCGGGAGTCCCGTCCCTCCCGTAACGGAGCATGTCAGCTTCAGGGAGTTCGCGGGGACAAATAGCAGGAATCCCGGGTATCCGAACCGGCATTCCCCTTAGGCTCGTGTGACCTGTGCCAGTGCGTAGGCCTCACGGAGGTCGCCTCCGGTGTAGGTGTGCGTGGCTCTTCCGGCGAGATGGCGGTCGGCGTTCACGGCGACCGAGACGGGCACCGCGGCGAAGAGCTCCACGTCGGACATGGAGTCCCCGTACGCGACGCAGTCCTCCCTGCTCACCCCGAACTCGGCGCGCAGCCGCTCCGCGACCGTCACCTTCGCGGCGGCGCTGAGGATCCCCGCCGGGTCGACGGGCCGGGTGAAGGGCACCTCGGGGAAGACGGAACCGTGCGCGGCATGGGCTCCCCACTCCAGCAGCCGCTCGACGAAGAACGACGGCGAGAGCGAGATCACGGCGCAGTAGTCGCCGCCCTGACGGATCTGCCGCCACACGTCCTGGATCCCGGCGAGCCAGGGCGCCGAGACGAACGCAGCCGTCACATGCTCCTGCGTCAGCCCCGACCAGAGCTCGTGCACCCGGGCCGCGTACTCGGGCGGCCCGATCAGACCGCTGGACAGCTCCCGCTCCAGCTCGCCGATCTCCTCCAGCAGCCCGAGCTGCCGGGATATCTCGACCGGCGCGGCGGAGCCCCTGATGAGGGTTCCGTCGAGGTCGAAGAGATGAAGTCTCGCCATGTACGCCGAGGCTAGTACCCCTGGTCAAGCCCTGTGCGCCCGGCACCCGGGCCGCCTTGATCCTCCAGGGGCTCTGTGTTTCACGTGAAACGACGCTCTCGGTTTCACGTGAAACAACGCCCTTGTTGCCTGTTTCACGTGAAACATCCGGGGCGGGAGCTGACAGAGCGTGGCCGAAAGCCACGTGCTGTATGCGCAAAACGGTGGACGAGGTACGGGTTTATCGGACAGCCTGATCCCCATGCCCTCACCGCTCGACGAGCTTCCGATCCGCCGCCTGACCATTGACGACCTGGTTTCCTGCGCCGACCTCTCCGAGAACCGCGGCTGGCCGCGCGAGGAGCACAAGTGGGGCCTGCTGCTCACAGCGGGAAGGGGCTACGGCATCGACGACCCGGACGGCAAAGGCCTGGTCACCGCCTGCGTGGTCACCTCGTACGCGGATCTCGCCGCCATCGGAATGGTCCTGGTGGCCGAGAAGCACGCACGGCAGGGCGTGGGGCGGCGGCTGATGCGACACGTTCTGGCGGAGCTGGGCGACCGGCCGGTCACGCTGCACGCCACGCCGTACGGACAGCCGCTCTACGAGGAGCTGGGCTTCGAGACCACCGGCCGCGCCGAGATGGTCCGTGGCCACTTCCGGGCCTCGGGCCCGGCCCCCACTGTGGCGACGCGCCCGGCGACCGCCGAGGACCTGCCCGCCATCCTGCGGCTGGACGACGACGTCTTCGGCCGCGACCGCACGCATGTGATCACCCGGCTGCCCGCCTTCGCCGACCAACTGCGGGTCGCCGAGGACTCCGGTGGCCTCATCGGCTACGCGGCGGCCTGGCCGAACATGGAGACCCATGTCGTGGGCCCGCTGGTGGCGCGTGACACCGAGACCGCGAAGGCCCTGATCGCCTCGCTCGCCGCGGGCACGGACCGCCCGTTGCGCACCGATGTCGACGTACGCCACGAGGAGTTGCTCAACTGGCTGAAGGCGAACGGTCTGGAACCGATCGCCTTCAACGCGGTGATGACCCGCAACATCCCCGGCCTGCCCGGCGACTGGACCCGCCGCTTCGCTCCGCTGACGGTCGCCGCGGGCTGAGCACGGGCCTGCCGCAGAGCGGTGAAGCTGCGGGGGCAGCGGGCTCAGACGAGCCGCTGGACGGCCTCCGTGGCGAAGCCGTGGTCCTGCTCGTGGGACCCGCCGCCCACACCGATCGCCCCGATCAGCCGGCCGTCGCGGTGGACGGGGACGCCGCCCGCGATGAAGAGCAACGGCCGGTCGAGCGCGGTCGGCAGGGTGTGGAAGAGCCCACCGGGCTGGACCGCGTCGACTAGGTCGGCGGTCGGAGTGCCGAGCTGGAGCGCGGTGTACGCCTTGCGGTTGCTGGTCTCGCCAGCGATCAGTACGGCGCGGTCATCGCGGCGGAAGGCGAGGAGATGGCCACCGGCGTCGAGCACGGTGACGGCGACCGTGGCCCCGGCCTCGTCGGCGGCGGCGCGAGCCGCCTCCACAAGGGCTTCGGCGTCCTGGATGGTGAGCGGGGCAACTGCGGTGGTGGTGCTCATGAGGGGTGACTCCTTGGTGCGGCAGAGCTGTTGGCCAGGGGTGACCGGGCGCTGCGGGGTGGTCAGTGGTGCGCCGCGGCGGCGCGGGTGGACTCGGGCGCGGCGCCCGTGACGATGCGGCTGTCCGTCCGCGTACGCCGTTCCAGTGCGCTGGAGACGACGGCGAGGACGACCGCCGAGGCGGCGAGCGCGGCGCCGACCCAGTTCGGGGCGGTGTAGCCGAGTCCGGCGGCGATCACGAGGCCGCCGAGCCAGGCGGAGAGCGCGTTGCCGAGGTTGAAGGCGCCGATGTTCACGGCGGAGGCGAGGGTGGGGGCGCCCGCGGCCTGGTCCAGGACCCGCTTCTGCAGCGGCGGTACGGTCGCGAAGCCGAGCGCGCCGATCAGGAAGACGGTGACGGCTGAGGCGGTCTTGTCGTGGGCGGTGAGCGTGAACAGGGCCAGCACGGTGGCGAGCCCGCTCAGCGACACATACAGCATGGGCATCAGGGCCCGGTCGGCGAACCGGCCGCCGATCAGGTTCCCGGCGACCATGCCGAGGCCGAAGAGGACGAGCAGCCAGGTGACGGAGCCGTCCGCGTAGCCGGTGACGTGGGTCATCATCGGCGTGATGTAGGTGATCGCGGCGAAGACGCCGCCGAAGCCGAGCACGGTCATCGCCATGGCGAGCAGCACCTGGACGTTGCGGAACGCGGCGATCTCGTGGCGCAGCCGGACTCCCTCGGCCTTCGGCATGTCGGGGACGAGCTTGGCGACGCCCAGGAGCCCGACCACGCCGAGCGCGGCCACGATGAAGAACGTCGTACGCCAGCCGATCTGCTGGCCGACCAGCGTGCCCAGCGGGACGCCGATGACATTGGCGACGGTCAGGCCGGTGAACATCATCGCGATGGCGCCGGCCTTCTTCTCCGGGGCGACCAGATCGGCCGCGACGACCGAGCCGATGCCGAAGAACGCGCCGTGCGCCAGGGAGGCGACGATCCGTCCGGCCAGCATCAGCCCGAAGACCGGGGCGACGGCGGAGAGCACGTTGCCGATGATGAAGAAGCCCATCAGCAGCATCAGCATGCGCTTGCGGGAGATCCTGGTGCCCAGGACCGTCATCAGCGGGGCGCCGAGCACCACGCCGAGCGCGTATCCGGTCACCAGGTAGCCGGCCATGGGGATGGTCACGTCGAAGGTGTCGGCCACCTCCGGGAGCAGGCCCATGATCACGAATTCGGTGGTGCCGATACCGAACGCCCCGATGGCCAGGGCTAGGAGCGCGAGTGGCATGGGATGTTCACCCTTCCAGGAGATTGCACGAGCGCCTTACGAGCGTCCACAATAATTGCAGACGCGGGTTAATTGCAAACGCGGGCTATTGCACTCGTGGCCTATCCTGGTCTCAAGCCGCTCCGGACGGAGGACAGACGCATGACCGCGACGGACCCCGCACTCACCGCCCTCTCCCAGGGCTGGTGCGCCCTCTCCCTGCTGCACGGAAAGATCGAGGCCCACATCGAGCGGGCCCTCCAGTCGGGGCACGAGCTGAGCGTGCGCGAGTACTCGCTCCTGGACGTCCTCAGCCGCCAGCACAGCGGCCCGGGCGGCCATCTGCAGATGAAGCAGGTCGCGGACGCGGTCGTCCTCAGCCAGTCCGCCACCACCCGGCTGGTCACCCGCCTGGAGGACCGCGGCCTGCTGACCCGGTACCTCTGCGACACCGACCGGCGCGGGATCTACACCGACGTCACGGAATCCGGCCTGGAGCTGCTCTCCGAGGCCCGGCCGACCAATGACCGCGCACTGCGCGAGGCGCTCGACGAGGCCGCGCGGAACCCGGAGCTCGCCCCGCTGGTCAGGGCCGTCGAGGAACTCCGCGTCCCGGCGTAGTCTCCGGGCCATGAGCGATCTTGAGATAAGGCCGGCGGCGCCCGAGGACATCCCGGCGATCGTGGCGATGCTCGCCGATGACCCGCTGGGCGCCCAGCGGGAGTCGCCGGACGACCTGGCCCCGTACCTCGCCGCCTTCGACCGGCTGGCCAACGACCCGAACCAGCACCTGGTCGTCGCCGTCCGCGACGACCAGGTCGTCGGCACCCTCCAGCTGACCGTCATCCCGGGGCTTTCGCGGCGCGGCGCCACCCGCTCGATCATCGAAGGCGTACGCATCCACGCCGATGAGCGCGGCAGCGGCCTCGGCACCCGGCTCATCGAGTGGGCCGTCGATGAATCAGGGCGCCTGGACTGCCAGTTGGTCCAGCTGACCTCGGACGCCACCCGCATCGACGCCCACCGCTTCTACGAGCGGCTGGGCTTCGAGGCGTCCCATCTGGGCTTCAAGAAAGCCCTCTGAGCCTCCAGGACCGGACCTCGCTGAGCGCCCCGGGGCACGCACGTGGTCCCGGGGCGCCGGGACCACGTTTCACGTGAAACATCAGACCCCGCGCCAGCCCTCGGGGTCGACACCGCCCGGGACCGCGTCGTCCGGCCCGTACGGCTCCCGGGTGAAGGCGAACGACCCGAGGTCGAGATGGCTCACCGAGCCGTCCGGCCGGTGCACCGCCCGCAGGATCTCGCCCTTGTAGTAGCCGTTGAGGCCGATCCAGGTGCCATCGCCACGGGCCTCGAACCGCGCGGCGCGGCCGGTTCCGCGCAGCGGCTCCAGCGCCACCGTGCCGTCGGCGCTCAGCCGCAGGCCGTAGGCATAAGTCCCCCAGTACCAAGGGCCGGTGAGCTCCAGCAGGGCCGGGTCGACCCCGGACAGGGGGCGCCACGGCTCGGGGAGCTTCGGTTCGGCCTCGGCCACGATCCGGACGAGGTCGGCGGCGACGGCCGGCGCCGTCCCCGAGGTGGCGTTGGCGAGCGCGACCGCCCCGATGCCGTCCTGCACGCTGATCCACAGCCCGGCGACGAACCCGGGCAGCGAGCCGGTGTGCCCGGCGAGGGTGCGGTGGTCGTCCTGGCGGCTCAGTTGCATGCCCAGTCCGTAACCGCCCTGCCAGTCCCCTGCCTCGGGCGGCGCGGACGGCGTCCGCATCTCCCGTACGCCCGCGGCGCTCAGCACCCGGTCGTCTCCCTCGGCGAGGAAAACAGCGAAGCGGCAGAGGTCCGCGGCCGTCGACCACAACTGGCCCGCGGGCGCCATGATCCCCAGGTCCTCGGACGGCTCGGGCAGCAGCGCGTCGGCCCACGGGTGCACGGCCCAGCCGCCCGCGTGCGGCGCCACCGGCTGCGTGCTCGTCCTGGTCAGCCCCAGTGGATCGAGGATCTCGCTCTGTAGCGCCTCCTCCCAGGACACTCCCCGCACGGCCTCGACCAGCGAACCGAGCAGTGTGTAACCGGGGTTGGAGTAGTGGTGCAGCCTGCCGACCGGGTGCAGGAATGGGTTCTCGCCCAGCACGTCCGAGAGCTCGGGGCGCAGCGCCGCCGAGCTCCGCTCCCACCAGGGCGCGGGCGTTTCGGCCGCCAACCCGGCGCTGTGGCTGAGTAGTTGGGCGATGGTGACCTCCCCTACTCCGGTGCCGGGCAGGTGCTTCTCCAGCGGGTCGTCGAGGTCCAGCAGCCCTTCGTCCCGCAGCCGCATCACCAGGACGGCCGTGAAGGTCTTGGTGATCGAGCCGATGCGGTACTGGACGTCCGCGTCCGGACCATGACCGTCGACCGAGGTGCGCGAGCCCGTCCAGACGATCCGGCCTCCGCGCACCACGGCGGCGACGAGCGAAGGGAGCCGCCCCTCGGACTGGGCGACGGCGAGGCGGTGGATCAGAGCGCGTTCCGTACTGGCCAGAAGGCCGGCGGGGGCCGTGGTCATCGGCGGGGTGATCGGCACATGCGGGGATGAGGTCATAACCCCAGGTCTATCCCCGGGGCCACGCGCCCGTCGAACGGGTTTCGTCCGACGCGCCCGAGTTGGCGCCGGCCGCGCTGTCCACGCCGCGCGTGCCGGTTCGTGAGTGTCAGGGCCCGGTCAGGTCTGTGCCATGTCCACGAAGCGCGAGTAGTGGCCCTGGAAGGCCACCGTGATCGTGGCCGTCGGACCGTTACGGTGCTTGGCCACGATCAGGTCCGCCTCGCCGGCGCGCGGGGACTCCTTCTCGTACGCGTCCTCGCGGTGCAGCAGGATGACCATGTCCGCGTCCTGCTCGATGGAGCCGGACTCACGCAGGTCGGAGACCATCGGCTTCTTGTCCGTACGCTGCTCGGGGCCACGGTTCAGCTGCGACAGCGCGATGACCGGGAGCTCCAGCTCCTTGGCGAGCAGCTTGAGGTTTCGGGACATGTCCGAGACCTCCTGCTGGCGGCTCTCGGCGCGCTTGGACCCGCCGGACTGCATCAGCTGGAGATAGTCGATGACGACGAGCTTGAGATCGTTGCGCTGCTTGAGCCGACGGCACTTGGCGCGGATCTCCATCATCGACAGGTTCGGGGAGTCGTCGATGTACAGCGGGGCCTGGGAGACGTCCGGCATACGGCGGGCGAGCCGGGTCCAGTCCTCGTCGGTCATGGTGCCGGAGCGCATGTGGTGCAGCGCGACCCGGGCCTCGGCCGACAGCAGACGCATCGCGATCTCGTTGCGGCCCATTTCGAGGGAGAAGATCACGCTGGGCAGGTTGTGCTTGATCGAGCAGGCCCGGGCGAAGTCCAGCGCCAGCGTGGACTTACCCATGGCGGGACGGGCCGCGATGACGATCATCTGGCCCGGGTGGAGACCGTTGGTGAGCGAGTCGAAGTCGGTGAAGCCGGTCGGCACACCGGTCATCTCGCCGCTGCGGGAGCCGATCGCCTCGATCTCGTCGAGCGCGCCCTCCATGATGTCGCCGAGCGGCAGATAGTCCTCGCTGGTGCGCTGCTCGGTGACCGCGTAGATCTCGGCCTGGGCGGAGTTGACGATCTCGTCGACGTCGCCGTCCGCCGCGTATCCCATCTGCGTGATCTTCGTGCCCGCCTCGACGAGACGGCGGAGCACCGCCCGCTCGTGGACGATCTCGGCGTAGTACGACGCGTTGGCCGCGGTCGGCACCGACTGGACCAGGGTGTGCAGATATGTAGGGCCGCCGACGCGGGTGATCTCGCCCCGTTTGACCAGCTCGGCCGCGACGGTGATCGGGTCGGCCGGCTCGCCCTTCGCATACAGGTCGAGGATCGCCGTATAGACGGTCTCGTGCGCCGGACGGTAGAAGTCATGGCCCTTGATGATCTCCACGACGTCCGCGATGGCGTCCTTGGAGAGCAGCATGCCGCCGAGAACGGACTGCTCGGCGTCGATGTCCTGCGGGGGGACCCGTTCGAAGCCGGACGAGCCGCCGCCGTCCCAGGATTCGCTCTCGCTGCCCCGGTCGTGCTGGTCGTCGCGGCCGCGGCCCCGTCCGTCGGCGCGGCGGGGACGGGATACGGGCAGACGGTCACCCGGACCGCTGTCGGCCCAGGGGTCGTCCAAGGGCTCGGGAATGCTCACCGGGCCACCTCCTCCCGTCCGCTCCGCGGACCTAGCCGTGCCACTCTTTCTACGGCACGACACTGACAAAACGAGAGGCCCGACTCCGCTTCCGGCGCGTCGGGCGCCGGTCCACGTTAGGCCCGTCTGCACCGTCAGCCAATCTGGTTATCCACAGGCCATGTGGACGACGGACCAGATGCTGTGGAGAACCCCGCAGAACCTGTGCACGGACCGGGGGACAGCACTGTGGACAAAGTCATAGCCACCCTGCCAACACCACTGTGACCTGCGGCTTTTCCGTCCACCGGCTGTGGGGGAGAAAAACTTTCCCGGCTGGCCCAAGATCACGACAAACGGCGCACAGCCGAACCGCACTCCGGTTCCAAGGTAAGGATCACTAATGCATTGCATCTCTTACCTGTGGAAGATTAGATTGAGTTCATGACACAGGCCCCAGTGGCACCGAGGAATATCCGGCGCCGACACGACCGCGAGATCGTCTCCCTCGCCGTGCCCGCCTTCGGCGCACTCGTCGCCGAGCCGCTCTTCGTCATGGCCGACAGCGCGATCGTCGGCCACCTCGGCACCCCGCAACTGGCCGGTCTGGGCATCGCCGCGGCACTCCTCACCACCGCCGTGAGCGTCTTCGTCTTCCTCGCCTACGCCACCACGGCCGCCGTCGCACGCCGCGTCGGCGCCGGAGACCTGCAGGCCGCCATCCGCCAGGGCATGGACGGTGTCTGGCTCGCTCTGCTGCTCGGCGCGGCCGTCATCGCCGTCGTCCTGCCCGCGGCCCCCTGGTTCATCGATCTCTTCGGCGCCTCGGACACCGCCGCCCCCTACGCCGTCACCTATCTGCGCATCTCCGCCCTCGGTATCCCCGCCATGCTGATGGTGCTCGCGGCCACCGGCATCCTGCGCGGCCTCCAGGACACCAGGACGCCGCTGTATGTGGCCGTCGGCGGCTTCGCACTCAACGCGGCGCTGAACGTCGGGCTCGTCTACGGGGCGGACCTCGGCATCGCGGGCTCCGCCTGGGGCACCGTGATCGCCCAGTTCGCGATGGCGGCCGTCTACCTCTCGGTCGTCGTACGGGGAGCCCGACGGCACGGCGCCTCCCTGCGTCCGGACGCGGCGGGCATCCGCGCCAGCGCCCAGGCAGGAGTCCCGCTCCTTGTCCGTACGCTCTCGCTGCGGGCCGTGCTGATGATCGCCACCGCCGTGGCCGCCCGGCTCGGTGATGCCGACATCGCCGCCCACCAGATCATCCTGTCCCTGTGGAGCCTGCTGGCGTTCGCCCTCGACGCGATCGCCATCGCCGGGCAGGCCATCATCGGGCGCTATCTGGGGGCCGAGGACACAGAGGGCGCCCGCCAGGCGTGCCGGCGCATGGTGGAGTGGGGCATCGCGGCCGGAGTCGTGCTCGGCGTGCTGGTGGCCGTCGCCCGACCCCTGTTCATCCCGCTCTTCACCGGGGACCACACAGTCCAGGACACTCTGTTGCCCGCCCTCCTCGTGGTCGCCGTCTCCCAGCCGATCTCGGGCGTCGTCTTCGTCCTCGACGGGGTGCTGATGGGTGCGGGCGACGGCCCGTATCTGGCCTGGGCGATGCTGCTGACGCTCGCCTGCTTCGCTCCGGTGGCACTGCTGGTCCCGACACTCGGCGGCGGGCTCACCGCACTGTGGTGGGCGATGACGCTGATGATGGCCGTCCGGATGCTGACGCTGTGGCTCCGTGCCCGCTCGGGCCGCTGGCTGGTGACGGGCGCGACGCGCTGAGGGCTGCGCCGCAGGGCCTGCGATGTTTCACGTGAAACACGGGAGCCAGCCAGAGCGGTTTCCCTCAAGCGCGCGTTTCACGTGAAACATCGCACGCACCGCCCAAAAGCGAAGGGCCGCACCCCGGAGGATGCGGCCCTTCTTATGCTCTGCTGAGCGCTGCGCTTAGGCGGCGACGACCTCGACGCCAACCTTCGCGGCAACCTCGGCGTGCAGACGCACGGACACCTGGTGCGCGCCCAGGGTCTTGATCGGCGAGCCGAGCTCGACGCGACGCTTGTCCACGTCCGGGCCACCGGCAGCCTTGATCGCCGCAGCGACGTCGGCCTGGGTGACGGAGCCGAAGAGACGGCCGGCGTCGCCGGAGCGAACAGCCAGACGCACCTTCACGCCTTCGAGGCGGGCCTTGATCTCGTTGGCCTGCTCGATGGTGGCGATCTCGTGGATCTTGCGAGCACGACGGATCTGCTCGACGTCCTTCTCGCCGCCCTTGGTCCAGCGGATCGCGAAACCACGCGGGACCAGGTAGTTGCGAGCGTAGCCGTCCTTGACGTCGACGACGTCGCCAGCGGCACCGAGGCCAGAGACCTCGTGGGTGAGGATGATCTTCATTTTTCGGTCACCCTTCCCTTATCGCGCGGTGGACGTGTAGGGCAGCAGCGCCATCTCACGGCTGTTCTTGACGGCCGTGGCGACGTCACGCTGGTGCTGCGTGCAGTTGCCGGTCACGCGGCGGGCACGGATCTTGCCGCGGTCGGAAATGAACTTCCGCAGCATGTTCGTGTCCTTGTAGTCCACGTAAGCGGTCTTGTCCTTGCAGAAAGCGCAGACCTTCTTCTTAGGCTTGCGCACAGGCGGCTTCGCCATGGTGTTTCTCCTGTGTGATCAAGAAGTGGGGGTACGGGCTGCCCTAGAAGGGCGGCTCGTCCGAGTAGCCGCCACCGGAGCCGCCGGAGCTTCCGCCCCAGCCGCCACCGCTGCCGCCCTGCTGCTGACCGCCGCCGGCCGGCGCGCTGGAGGCCCAGGGGTCGTCGGCGGGAGCGCCGCCACCCTGAGGACCACCACTGGGGGCTCCACCCCAGTTGCCGCCGCCCTGCTGCTGGCCACCGCCGCCGTAACCACCCTGGCCGCCTCGACCGGTGGTCTTGGTGACCTTGGCCGTGGCGCTCTTGAGGCTGGGGCCGACTTCGTCGACATCCAGCTCGTAGACCGTGCGCTTGACGCCCTCGCGGTCCTCGTACGACCGCTGCTTCAACCGGCCCTGCACGATGACGCGCATGCCTCGCTGAAGCGACTCGGCGACGTTCTCCGCCGCCTGACGCCAGACCGAGCAGGTCAGGAAGAGGCTTTCGCCGTCCTTCCACTCATTGGTCTGACGGTCGAAGGTGCGGGGAGTCGACGCGATACGGAACTTCGCGACGGCCGCACCGGACGGGGTGAAGCGCAGCTCGGGGTCGTCGACGAGATTGCCGACGACCGTGATGACGGTCTCGCCTGCCATGGGTGAACCTCTCGGCGGGGATTGCTGCTGGCTGCTGTGTTGCTACTCGGAACCCGTTGACCTCTGAGCGGAAGCTCAGTGGGTCTCGGGGCGGAGGACCTTGGTCCGGAGGACCGACTCGTTCAGGTTCATCTGACGGTCGAGCTCCTTGACGACCGCAGGCTCGGCCTGGAGGTCGATGACCGTGTAGATGCCCTCGGGCTTCTTCTTGATCTCGTAGGAGAGACGACGACGGCCCCAGGTGTCGACCTTCTCGACCTTTCCGTTGCCCTCACGGACGACGGAGAGGAAGTTCTCGATCAGGGGAGAGACAGCGCGCTCCTCCAGATCGGGGTCGAGGATGACCATCACCTCGTAGTGACGCATGTGGAACCCACCTCCTTTGGACTCAGCGGCCACGGTCGTTCCGTGGCAGGAGGGTCGTGATGCGTAAGCAACGGTATCCGCCGCCACTGACAATCCCGCTCCGGAAGAGGGGGACCGCGTCCTGGCCAGGGCAGACATCGGTGCAGACCGTACAGAGTACCTGCACACCCGCGTCCGGTTGAAATCCGGCGGTCAAGGGGCACAATCTGTACACATCGGGTGTGCGCGGCGCTACCCTTCGCCGCGCTCCGCTTCCGCCAGGAGGTGCCCCATGGCACAGGCAATGCGATCGAACTCGTCCGTCGTCTCCCTTCTCGCCACCGATGGCAAGCCCCATCCCCTTCAGGACGCCTTCATGGCGGTGACCGTCGTGCTGGGCGCGCTGGCGTTCACCACCGCGTTCTTCCACAACCTGCACCTGCTGAGCTCCTGGGCGGGCCTCATCGGGATCCTCACCGGTGCGTACGGACAGTTCATCTCGGAGACCACCCGCGAGCGGTTCCTGCTGATCCTCGGGCTCGGCGCCTCCGCGGTGGGCTTCTTCCTGGGCATGGCGCACGGCGGCCTCTTCGGCGGTGTGGTCGGCGGCTGAGAGCACCCCGCACCGACCCAGGGTCCGTACAGCCATCCGGGGCGCTCCCCGGGCGCAGTAGGCTTCGGCGCGAGAGCCGGAGCCCCTGTACCCATGGGGACACACCTGCCGAGGAGCGCCCCGCATGAGCCTGACCCTGAGGACCATCAGCCGAGAGCAGCATCTGGCGTACATCCAGAGCCTGCCCGCGGCTAGCCACTGCCAGGTCCCGGCGTGGGCTGATGTGAAGACCGAATGGCGCTCGGAGAACCTCGGGTGGTTCGACAAGAACGGCCAGATGGTCGGCGCCGGCCTGGTGCTCTACCGCCAGCTGCCGAAGATCAAGCGGTACCTCGCGTATCTCCCCGAGGGCCCGGTCATCAACTGGTACGCCCCGAACCTCGACGAGTGGCTCCAGCCGATGCTGGCGCACCTCAAGCACCAGGGCGCCTTCTCGGTGAAGATGGGCCCGCCGGTCGTCATCCGCCGCTGGGACTCGGCCGCCATCAAGTCCGGCATCCAGGACCCGGACGTCAAGCGTCTGCGGGACGTCGAGGCCACCCATATCGAGCCGCGTGCCTTCGAAGTGGCCGACCGGCTGCGGAAGATGGGCTGGCAGCAGGGCGAGGACGGCGGCGCCGGCTTCGGCGACGTGCAGCCGCGCTACGTCTTCCAGGTGCCGCTCGCCAACCGCTCGCTGGACGACGTCCTCAAGGGCTTCAACCAGCTGTGGCGCCGCAACATCAAGAAGGCCGAGAAGGCCGGTGTCGAGGTCGTCCAGGGCGGCTACGAGGACCTGGCCGAGTGGCAGCGGCTGTACGAGATCACCGCTGTGCGCGACCACTTCCGGCCGCGCCCGCTCTCGTACTTCCAGCGCATGTGGACGGTCCTCAACAACGAGGACCCCAACCGGATGCGGCTCTACTTCGCGCGGCACAACGGCGTGAACCTGTCGGCGGCCACGATGCTCGTCGTCGGCGGGCACGTCTGGTACTCCTACGGCGCCTCCGACAACATCGGCCGTGAGGTCCGGCCCTCGAACGCGATGCAGTGGCGGATGCTGCGCGACGCGTACGCCATGGGCGCGACCGTCTACGACCTGCGCGGCATCTCCGACTCGCTCGACGAGACCGACCACCTCTTCGGTCTCATCCAGTTCAAGGTGGGCACCGGCGGCGAGGCCGTCGAGTACGTCGGCGAGTGGGACTTCCCGCTGAACAAGCTGCTGCACAAGGCCCTCGACATCTACATGTCGCGGCGCTGATGGTTGCGTAATCTCGTCTCTCATACCTCTGATACACCGCAGCCACCAGAAAGGTTCCGGATCCGGCCATGGCGCTCTCCCTCTACGTCGACACCGCGCGCTGGCGGGCGCACCAGAAGTCCGTGGTCGACCAGTTCCCGGGCATCGTCCCGGTCTGCAAGGGCAACGGCTACGGCTTCGGCCACGAGCGGCTGGCCGAGGAGGTGAACCGCTTCGGCTCGGACATCCTGGCGGTCGGCACCACCTACGAGGCGGCCCGCATCAAGGACTGGTTCGGCGGCGACCTGCTGGTGCTCACGCCGTTCCGCCGGAGCGAGGAGCCGGTGCCGCTGCCGGACCGCGTCATCCGCTCCGTGTCGTCGGTGGACGGGGTGCACGCCCTGGTGGGCGCGCGCGTGGTCATCGAGTGCATGAGCTCGATGAAGCGCCACGGCATCAAGGAGGAGGAGCTCGGCATGCTCCACTCCGCCATCGAGGACGTGCGCCTGGAGGGCTTCGCCCTGCACCTCCCGCTCGACCGCACCGACGGCTCGGACGCGGTCGAGGAGGTCATCGGCTGGATGGACCGGCTGCGCGCGGCCCGGCTGCCGCTGCACACCATGTTCGTCAGCCACCTGCGGGCCGAGGAGCAGGCGCGGCTGCAGCAGCAGTTCCCGCAGACCCGCTTCCGCGCCCGCATCGGTACGCGGCTGTGGCTCGGCGACCACGAGGCGACCGAGTACCGGGGCGCCGTCCTGGACGTCACCCGGGTAGCGAAGGGGGATCGTTTCGGCTACCGCCAGCAGAAGGCCGCCTCCGACGGCTGGCTGGTCGTGGTCGCGGGCGGCACCTCGCACGGCGTCGGCCTTGAGGCGCCCAAGGCGCTGCACGGTGTGATGCCGCGCGCCAAGGGCGTCGCCCGGGCCGGTCTCGCGACCGTCAACCGCAACCTGTCGCCGTTCGTCTGGGACGGCAAGCAGCGCTGGTTCGCGGAGCCGCCGCACATGCAGGTGTCGATCCTCTTCGTCCCCTCGGACTCCCAGGAGCCGCGCGTGGGCGATGAGCTGGTGGCCCATCTGCGGCACACCACGACGCAGTTCGACCGCCTGGTCGACCGCTAGGCACCAGCCGGACACCCGGACACGACGGAGGGCCCCCGCCACCGGCGGGGGCCCTCCGCATTGCCTGCCGGCCGCCGGGGCTAGGCGCCCGGCCGCCGTGTGCCCCATTCCACCAGGGGCCCCTCCACGAAGGGAGCCGCGTGCCGGGGCGGATGCGCCGCCTGCCCCAGGACGAAGACGTCCTTGGCCCCGTCGAGAACGCCGCCGGACGGGTCGTCCGAGCCGTCGCGCCGTACGACGTCCCGCTCGGGCATCATGATGTCCCGCACGATCACCGCGCACAGGTAGAGCGTCGCCAGCAGATGGGCGGCGATGGCCAGTTGGTAGCCCTCCGGCGGCAGTCCCTGGTGCTTCTCGCCGCTCATCGTGTACGCGAGGTACATCCAGATCCCGAGGAAGTAGACGACCTCACCTGCCTGCCAGATCAGGAAGTCCCGCCAGCGCGGCCGGGCCAGCGCGGCCAGCGGGATCAGCCACAGCACGTACTGCGGCGAGTAGACCTTGTTGGTCAGGATGAACGCGGCGACGACCAGGAAGGCGAGTTGCGCGAAGCGCGGCCGGCGCGGCGCGGTGAGCGTCAGGGCCGCGATGCCCGCGCACAGCAGCACCATCAGCAGCGTCGCCAGGTTGTTCACCATGTCGACGTCCAGGGACTTGCCGGTGCGCTGCGAGATGATCAGCCAGAACGAGCCGAAGTCGACCGACCGCTCCTGGCTGAAGGTGTAGAACTTCTTCCAGCCCTCGGGCGCGAGCAGCATCACCGGCACGTTCACCGCCAGCCAGGCGCCCGCCGCGCCGAACACGGCAAGCCCGTACTCCCGCCACTTCCCGGCCCGCCAGCACAGGAACAGCAGCGGTCCGAGGAGGAGCGCGGGATAGAGCTTGGCGGCCGTCGCCAGCCCGATGAGGATGCCGAAGGCGAGCGGGCGGCTGCGGGACCACATCAGCATCGCGGCGGCCGTCAGGGCGATGGCGAAGAGGTCCCAGTTGATCGTGGCGGTGAGCGCGAAGGCAGGCGCCAGGGCGACCAGCAGGGCGTCCCAGGGGCGGCGGCGGTGCGTGCGCGCGACACAGACGGCGATGACGGCCGTGCAGGCCATCAGCATCCCCGCGTTGACCATCCAGTACATCTGCTCGCGGTGCTGCATGCTGCCGCCGCTGGGCGTCAACCAGGAGGCCACCTCCATGAACAGTCCCGTCAGGACGGGATACTCGAGGTAGTCCATGTCGCCGCTCAGCCGATCGAAGTACGGCACGAGATCGTCGGCGAAGCCCCGCCCCACGTACAGGTGCGGGATGTCGGAGTAGCAGGCGTGGGTGTACTGGGAGTTCACCCCCCGGAACCAGGCCCAGTCGTAGCAGGGGGCCTTCTGCGCCATCCCCAGGGCGAACATACCGATCGCGACGAGGGCGATCACCCGGACCGGGGTGAGCCAGTGGCCCGCCCCCCAGGCCCAGCGGCCCATGGGGCCGCCCAGCAGCTCGCTGCCGGCCGCGGCGACCTCGTCCTGCTCCGTGGGCCGTACGACGGGTTCGGCGGGCTCCCCGCGCCTGTCCTCGTACGCGCGGGCACTGGTCTCGCTCGTCATGCCGCACATCCTGCCGTACACCTCTGTGGAAATGCCGAGGGGCGATGTTTCACGTGAAACACCATCGCTGGTTTCACGTGAAACACCGCCCCTGACATTCAGCCGCGGGCGCCGGGCTGGCTAGCCGGTCGGGCCTCCGAAGATATTTCCTTGGGTGCCGCTGCCCGGCTTGGACTTAGTGGGTGACGGGCTACCGGTGGGGCCGCTGGTGTCCCCGACGGTGGTGCCCTGGTCGGTGCCCGCGTCCGTGCCCGCGTCGGAGCCGCCGGGGCCTCCGGGGCCGCCGCAGTTCCAGTCCCACTTGCCACAGGACTTGGTGGGCTTCGGGGTGGGCGACGGCGTCAGCGACGGGGTGGGCGAGGGGGTCCCGGAGGGCGACGGGGAGTCGGAGGGCGACGGAGAGGGGGTCGGGCTGGGCGACATGCCGCCGCCGTACACCTTCTCGCCGATCGCCTCGGGCGTCGGGAAGTCGACGGCCGGGACGCCGGTCAGCGCCTGCTCCATGTAGTCGTGCCAGATGGTCGACGGGAACGACGCACCGTGGATCTTCTTCTGGCCGCCGGTCCCGAACATCTTCAGGAACTCGCGCTTCTTGTTCGTCTCGTTGTCGTCGAGGCGGTACATGCTCACCGCGGTCGACAGCTGCGGCGTGTACCCCACGAACCACGCGGAGCGGTTGCCGTCGGTGGTACCGGTCTTGCCCGCCACGTCACGGCCGCTGAGCTGGGCGTTGGTACCGGTGCCCTTCTCGACGACGTTCTTCAGGACGTCCGTGACGTTGTCCGCGACGGCCGCCGAGAAGGCCCGGGTCGCCTTGTCCTCGTGCTTGTAGATGACGCTGCCGCGGCGCATCACCTTCTCGACCGAGTAGGCGTCGTGGTGCATCCCGCTGGTGGCGAAGGTGGCGTAGGCACCGGCCATCCGGATCGCGCTGGGGGAGGAGGTGCCGATGGAGAACGACGGCACGCTCGACGAGGCCAGGCTGTCCTTGCGCAGGCCCGTGGCGAGGGCGACGTCCCTCACCTTGTCCGTGCCGACGTCCATGCCGAGCTGCACGTAGGGCGTGTTCGCCGACTCCTGCATCGCGTACCGCAGGTCGATGGCGTAGGTGGGCTTGTTGTACGACTCATTGCCGTCGTTGGTCTGCAGCCACTGCTCGCCGTTCTCGTTGGTCCACACGCTCCCGTCGTAGTTCTTGATCTTCAGCTTGTTCATACCGCTGTAGATGCTCTTCGGGGAGACCGGCGTCCGCTCCGACTCGCCCTGCTCCTTGGGGCCCTTCGGATCGCGCTTGCCGTACTCCATGGCGGCGGCCAGCACGAACGGCTTGAAGGTCGAGCCGACCTGCGCACCGGTCTGGTCGGCGTTGTTGGTGAAGTGCTTGGTGGCGTCCTCACCACCGTAGATCGCCTTGATCGCGCCGCTCTTGGTGTCCACCGACGCGGCGCCGAACTGGACGAATGTGTCCTTCTCCGGCCGCTTCTTGGGGTCGATGTTCTCCTTGCGGACCTTCTTCACGACCCCTTCGAGCGCCTGGACCTTCTTCTTGTCGAAGGTCGTGTGGATCTCGAAGCCGCCCTGGTCCAGGTCACTGGCGCTGATGCCCTGGGTGTTGTTGTTCACGAAGTACGCCTTGGAGAGGCTGACCAGATAGCCGATCTGCCCGCTGAGCTGCGCGTTCTTCTTGGGCTTGTCCGGCATCGGAAAGCTCTTGTACTTGGCCCGGTCGGCCGCGGTGAGGTGCCCGTCCTTCACTTCCTCGTCGAGGATCCAGGCCCACCGGTTCATGGCGTTCTTGGTGTTCTGCTCCGGCGTGGCCGCCGGATCGATCTCGGTGGCACCGGCCGGGTCGAAATAGGTGGCGCCCTTGAGCAGCGAGGCGAGGAAGGCGCACTGGCTGGGGTCGAGGTCCTTGGCGTCCTTGCTGTAGTACGTACGGGCCGCGGCCTGCAGACCGTAGGCACCGCGCCCGTAGTAGGCGGTGTTCAGATAGCCCGCCATGATCTCGCTCTTCTTCTTGGTCGCGCCGACCTTGATGGAGATGAAGAGCTCTTTGAACTTACGGGTCAGTGTCTGCGACTGGTCGTCGAGCCGGGCGTTCTTCACGTACTGCTGGGTGATCGTGGAGCCACCCTGCGTGTGGCCGCCCTTGGCCATGTTCACCAGGGCGCGTGCGATGCCCTGGGGGTCGACGCCGGAGTCCGTCTCGAAGGTCTTGTTCTCGGCCGAGATCACCGCGTACCGCATGGCCGCGGGGATCTTCTCGTACGCGATGATCTGGCGGTTGACCTCGCCGCCGGTCGCGACCATCTGGGAGCCGTCGGCCCAGTAGTAGACGTTGTTCTCGGCCTGGGCCGCCTGGGCCACGTTCGGGACGCTCACCATCCAGTAGGCGATGCCGATCGCGATCACCAGGGTGCCGAGGAAGCCCAGACACAGCCCGCTGACGAGCTTCCAGGAGGGCATCCAGCGCCGCCACCCGCTCTTGTTGAAGCGCGGGTAGTCGATGAACCGCTTCTTGCCGGGCCGCCGGTTGCCGGGGCCCGTACCGCCGCGGCGCCCGCCCGGCCCCGCCGGGCCGCCACCGCCGGGCTCGGCCGCTCGTCTGCGTCCGCCCCGCTGGGCGGCCCGTCGCGCCTCGGCGCGCCCACCGGCCGGCCGCTGCTCTCCGTACGAGTCGGAGGGGGAACTCGTCACCGAGTCCCGGGCGGGGGCCGCGCGGCGACCGGACGGCTGCTGGGCAGCCCGTCGGGCGGCGGCCCGGCCGCCGCCCTGCGACTCCGGCGGTTTGCGACGGTGCTCGCTCATCGAACGACTACTCCTCGGGCAGGCGAGAGCGCCTGAAAGCGACTGGTGAGTTCCGGTCCCCCCGACAGACGGACCGGCCCTGCGACGAGCTCGTCCGCCGTGCACCCGGTATGCCGATGGCGCGGTACGCGCCGACGCCCCCTGACGTCACTCGGCTCCCGGTGGTCTGCATGCCGCACAGACTACGCACGGTCAAAACCAGCCAGGGGCCGAAGTTCACCCCAAATCAGGCAACTTGCTTCCCACGAATTGACGATGTGACGCCGTTCACGATGGCCCCCCTTGTCGCAGGGGCTCCACCGTTCTATCGTCAGGATGTATCGAGTCGATACATCAGCACGGCATAAAGGTCCGCGGCGGCAGAGGAGGCGAAGGTTGAGCAGGCGCTCCGGCATCCTCGAATTCGCCGTACTCGGCCTGCTTCGCGAGGCCCCGATGCACGGGTACGAGCTGCGCAAGCGGCTCAACACCTCACTGGGGATCTTCCGGGCCTTCAGTTACGGGACCCTCTACCCCTGCCTCAAGACGCTGGTCGCGAGCGGCTGGTTGATCGAGGAACCGGGCAGCGCTCCCGAGGACGCTCTCGCTGCTTCACTCGCAGGGCGCCGGGCCAAGATCGTCTACCGGTTGACGGCCGAAGGGAAGGAGCATTTCGAAGAACTGCTCTCCCACACCGGTCCCGATACTTGGGAGGACGAGCACTTCGCGGCACGATTCGCCTTTTTCGGGCAGACGGAGCGCGAGGTGCGGATGCGCGTGCTGGAAGGTCGTCGCAGCCGGCTGGAGGAGCGCCTCGAAAAGATGCGCGCCTCCCTGGCCCGTACGCGCGAGCGCCTGGACGACTACACGCTTGAGCTGCAGCGTCACGGCATGGAGTCCGTGGAGCGCGAAGTGCGCTGGCTGAACGAGCTCATCGAGAGCGAGCGGGCGGGGCGGGATCAGCGATCCGGCCCGGCCACCGGCTCCGCTCAGCAGGACCACACAACAGGAGAGACGGGCGGCCTGCCCCGGCATCGGGACAGCACCCGGCCGGATCCGTCCGAGGACACCGCCAACTGAAGGCCCTGCGTCCGCAGGACTTCGTCGAGAACACACAGGGAGCAACCGGAATGGGTTCGGTTCGCGTAGCCATCGTCGGCGTAGGAAACTGCGCCGCCTCGCTGGTGCAGGGCGTCGAGTACTACAAGGACGCCGACCCGGCCGGCAAGGTGCCGGGTCTGATGCACGTCCAGTTCGGCGACTACCACGTCAAGGACGTGGAGTTCGTGGCCGCGTTCGACGTGGACGCCAAGAAGGTCGGCCTCGACCTCGCGGACGCCATCGGTGCGAGCGAGAACAACACCATCAAGATCTGCGACGTCCCCAACAAGGGCGTCACGGTCCAGCGTGGCCACACCCACGACGGCCTGGGCAAGTACTACCGCCAGACCATCGAGGAGTCCTCCGAGGCCCCGGTCGACGTCGTCCAGGTCCTCAAGGACAAGCAGGTCGACGTTCTGGTCTGCTACCTCCCCGTCGGTTCCGAGGTCGCCGCGAAGTTCTACGCGCAGTGCGCCATCGACGCCAAGGTCGCGTTCGTCAACGCCCTTCCGGTCTTCATCGCCGGCACCAAGGAGTGGGCGGACAAGTTCACCGAGGCGGGCGTCCCGATCGTCGGCGACGACATCAAGTCCCAGGTCGGCGCCACCATCACGCACCGCGTCATGGCGAAGCTCTTCGAGGACCGCGGTGTCCGCCTGGAGCGCACCATGCAGCTGAACGTCGGCGGCAACATGGACTTCAAGAACATGCTCGAGCGTGAGCGCCTGGAGTCCAAGAAGATCTCGAAGACGCAGGCCGTCACCTCGCAGATCCGCGACCGCGAGCTGGGCGACAACAACGTCCACATCGGCCCCTCGGACTACGTGGCCTGGCTGGACGACCGCAAGTGGGCGTACGTGCGCCTCGAGGGCCGCGCCTTCGGTGACGTCCCGCTGAACCTCGAGTACAAGCTCGAGGTGTGGGACTCCCCGAACTCCGCGGGTGTCATCATCGACGCCGTGCGCGCCGCGAAGATCGCCAAGGACCGCGGCATCGGCGGCCCGATCCTCTCCGCGTCCTCGTACTTCATGAAGTCCCCGCCGGTCCAGTACTTCGACGACGAGGCCTACGAGAACGTCGAGAAGTTCATCAAGGGCGAGGTCGAGCGCTAAGACCCGGCTTCCGTCCGACTGTTGAGGGTCCCCGTGCCGTGCCGGCGCGGGGGCCCTCTTCATATGTGACGCTTGCACACATGCCTGTCGTGCGTGATCTGCGCGTACTCCTGCGCCTGAGGAATTTCCGGCATCTGCTGGCCGTACGACTACTCTCCCAGGCGTCGGACGGCGTCTACCAGGTCGCGCTCGCCACCCACGTCGTCTTCTCCCCCGAGAAACAGACCTCGGCCACCGCGATCGCCTCGGCCATGGCCGTGCTGCTGCTGCCCTACTCGGTCGTCGGACCCTTCGCGGGTGTCTTCCTGGACCGCTGGCAGCGGCGCCAGGTCTTTCTGTACGGCAATCTGCTGCGGGCCCTGCTGGCCGGATGCACCGCGCTGCTCCTGCTGACCTCGGCGCCCGACGCGCTCTTCTACACCTCCGCGCTCTGCGTCACGGCCGTCAACCGCTTCGTCCTCGCGGGCCTCTCGGCGGCGCTGCCCCGTGTGGTGGACGAGGAGCGGCTCGTCATGGCCAACTCCCTCTCGCCAACCGCCGGAACGCTCGCCGCGACCGCGGGCGGCGGACTGGCCTTCGGGCTGCGGCTGGTGCTCCCGGCGGACGCCGCCACCGTGCTGCTCGGCTCGCTCCTCTATCTGTGCGCGGCCCTGTGGTCGCTGCGCCTGCCGCCCGGTCTGCTGGGGCCCGACCCCGACGCGGCCCGGCCCGGGATCGGCGCCGCGATCGGGACGACGGCACGCGGACTCGCCGACGGGCTGCGCCACTTGCGCGAGCGCCGGACGGCCGCGCGCGTGCTCATCGCGATGACACTCCTGCGCTTCTGTTACGGGGCGCTGACCGTGCTGGTGCTGATGCTCTGCCGGTACGCCTGGTCCGACGGCACCTCGGACGGGCTGGCGCTGCTGGGGCTGGCGGTGGGCATCTCGGGGGCCGGGTTCTTCGCGGCGGCGGTGGTGACTCCGGGGGCGGTGGCGCGGCTGGGGCCCTACAGATGGATGGCGGTGTGCGCGGGGACGGCGGCAGTCCTGGAGCCCGCCCTGGGGCTGCCGTTCGCCCCCGTGCCCGTGCTCGTCGCCGCCTTCGTCCTGGGGCTGGTCACCCAGGGCGCGAAGATCTCCACGGACACCGTGGTGCAGTCCTCGGTGGACGACGCCTACCGAGGCCGGATCTTCTCGCTGTACGACGTGCTCTTCAACGTCGCCTTCGTCGGCGCCGCCGCGGTTGCCGCGCTGATGCTGCCCCCTGACGGGAAGTCGGCCCTTCTGGTTGTCACGGTCTCTGTGATCTACGCAGCAGTAGCGGTGTTTATGACCCGGTTTCAGAAGGGCTGAGTGTCACATCAGGGCCACAGAGTCCCCTCCGATAGCAGGGATGTCAGCCGGGCCCGCTACCTTACGGGCGTCATACATCACCTGTTTTCACCAAGGGGGAACCCCCACGTGTCCACTCCGCCGCCCCAGGGCCAGAACCCGTACGCGCCGCAGCCCAACGCTCCCCACGGACAGCCGCAGGGCGCAGCCCCGTACGGGCAGCCGCAGGGCGGTGCGCCGTACGGCCAGCCGGGTCAGCCGGGAGTCCCGCCGCAGCAGTCGCCCTACTTCAACCAGGGCGGTCCGATACCCCACGCGCCGGCGCCCGCCCCGCCGCGCCGCAACATCAAGAAGATCGTCCGGATCGTCGTCGTGGTGAGCGTCGTCATCGCCGCGGCCGTGGGCTGGTGGTCCAGCCGTCATGACGCCGACACCGCCAAGGTCGGCGACTGCATGAGCATCGGCAACCCCGACTCCACGACCAACCCGGACCTGAAGGTCGTGGACTGCGGCGACTCGAAGGCCAAGTACAAGGTCGTCGAGAAGAAGGACGACATCACCGGCTGCGACCGCACCAAGTACTCGGAGTACACCGAGACGCGCGGCAAGAAGCACTTCACCCTCTGCCTGGAGAACTACAAGAAGTAGTTCGCGGCAGAGACCGAGGGGCGGTGTTTCACGTGAAACACCGCCCCTCGGCATCTCTACGGCCGCCGGGTTCGCCGCCATGTTTCACGTGAAACAACGGCCCACGTTTCACGTGAAACGACGAGGCCTGTTTCACGTGAAACGTCGTCCCGGGCGACCTCAGCCCTGCTCGGCCCACCACTCCTTGAGCGCCGCGACGGCGGCGTCGTGCTCCATCGGCCCGTTCTCCAGGCGCAGCTCCAGCAGGTGCTTGTACGCCTGACCGATCGCCGGGCCGGGCCCGATCCCCAGGATCTCCTGGATCTCGTTGCCGTTCAGGTCCGGGCGGATCGAGTCGAGCTCCTCCTGCTCCTGGAGCTGCGCGATCCGCTCCTCCAGCCCGTCGTAGGCCCGTGACAGCGCGGTCGCCTTGCGCTTGTTGCGCGTGGTGCAGTCCGAGCGGGTCAGCTTGTGCAGCCGCTCCAGGAGCGGACCGCCGTCGCGTACGTACCGGCGCACCGCCGAGTCGGTCCACTCGCCGGTTCCGTAGCCGTGGAAGCGCAGATGCAGCTCCACCAGGCGCGAGACGTCCTTGACCATGTCGTTGGAGTACTTCAGCGCGGTCATGCGCTTCTTGGTCATCTTCGCGCCGACCACCTCGTGGTGGTGGAAGGAGACCCGGCCGTCCTGCTCGAACCGGCGCGTCCTCGGCTTGCCGATGTCGTGCAGCAGCGCGGCGAGGCGCAGCACCAGGTCGGGCCCGTCCTTCTCCAGGGCGATGGCCTGGTCGAGCACGGTGAGCGAGTGCTCGTAGACGTCCTTGTGCCGGTGGTGCTCGTCGCTCTCCAGCCGCAGCGCCGGAAGCTCGGGCAGTACGTGGTCGGCGAGCCCGGTCTCCACGAGCAGCCGCAGACCCTTGCGCGGGTGTGCGGAGACCAGCAGCTTGTTCAGCTCGTCCCGTACCCGCTCGGCGGAGACGATCTCGATCCGCTCGGCCATCGCCGTCATCGCGGCGACGACCTCGGGAGCCACTTCGAAGTCGAGCTGCGCCGCGAAGCGCGCGGCCCTCATCATGCGCAGCGGGTCGTCGGAGAAGGACTCCTCCGGAGTGCCGGGGGTGCGCAGGACGCGCTCCGCCAGGTCCTCCAGGCCGCCGTGCGGGTCCACGAACTCCTTCTCGGGGAGCGCCACGGCCATCGCGTTGACCGTGAAGTCACGGCGGACCAGGTCCTGCTCGATGGAGTCGCCGTAGGACACCTCGGGCTTGCGCGAGGTCCGGTCGTACGCCTCGGAGCGGTACGTCGTCACCTCGATCTGATAGCCGTCCTTCTGGCAGCCGACGGTGCCGAACGCGATCCCGACCTCCCAGACCGCGTCCGCCCACGGGCGCACGATCTTCAGCACGGCCTCGGGGCGGGCGTCGGTCGTGAAGTCCAGGTCGTTCCCGAGCCGGCCGAGGAGCGCGTCCCGTACCGAGCCGCCGACCAGGGCAAGCGAGAACCCGGCCTCCTGGAAGCGGCGGGCGAGGTCGTCGGCGACCGGGGACACCCGCAGCAGTTCGCTGACCGCGCGGCGCTGCACCTGGCTCAGGGCGCTGGGATTGTCTTCGTTGGCGTTCGGCACAACAGAAAAGGGTACGTGCCCCGGCCGACCGGGGCGTCACCGTTTCCGCCCGCTCCGGCTCACCCGTCCTCGCGGGCTCTCCACGGCCCCGGGAAGCCGCCCCACCTGGCTCCCTGGCACACTCTTCCGATCATGTGGAGCAGTCCACGGCACTTCGCCACAGTCCACCTCGTTACCATGCGTGGACGCAGGAATCGACAACCACCGACACAGCTGACGACGACGAGGGACGGGCGACGCGTGGCCGAGGCGGCAGCTTCTCAGGGGATGGGCCCCTCTCCTGCCCGCCGGTGGAGGCGCCGCACAGCGGCGCTGATCCTCGGCGCCCCTCTGATCGCCGGTCTGCTCTCCGGCACGGCCGCCACGACGGCGGCCCACGCCACCACCGCGGCCACGCCGGCCAAGGCGCAGCCGGTCTCGCGCACGGTCCAGGTCACCCTCGACTCGATGACCCCCAGCGCTCCCGTCAAGAGCGACACGCTGACGATCTCCGGCACGGTCACCAACACGGGCAGGCAGGCCGTCACCAGCGCCCATGTGGGTCTGCGGGTGGGTCAGCGGCTCAACGGCCGGACCGGCATCGACGAGGCCTCCCAGCGCAGCGGCTACTCGGCGACCCTGGACGCCGCCGAGGTCGGAGACAAGTACACGGTCAAGTTCCCGAAGCTGGCCTCCGGGATCAGCAGGGACTTCACCCTCTCGGTGCCGGTGAGCAAGCTGGGGCTGGACGGCGACGGCGTCTACCAGCTGGGCGTCTCCCTGTCCGGGCAGACGGCGAACCAGCCGTACGAGCAGGTCCTGGGCATCCAGCGGACCTTCCTGCCGTGGCAGCCCGAGGCCGTCGACGGCAAGAAGTCGCAGCTCACGTACATGTGGCCGCTGATGACGTCGACCCACCTCACCGCGCAAACGGGCTCGGACGAGCAGCAGACACCGGTCTTCGCCGACGACGCGCTGGCCGCGGAGCTCGCGCCCGGCGGCCGCCTGGAGCGGATGGTCTCGCTGGGCAGCCAGCTGCCGGTGACCTGGGTGATCGACCCCGATCTGCTCGCCACCGTCGATGCGATGACCCGCAACTACCGGGTCAAGTCCGGCGACAGCGATGTGCCGGGCACCAACCAGGACGTGGCCAAGCAGTGGCTGGGCGAGCTCGAGGACGCGGTGCAGGGCAAGAAGGTCGTCGCGGTGCCCTTCGCCGACCCGGACCTGGCCTCGCTCGCCCATCGGGGCAAGGAGGTCTCCGGGTCGCTGAGCCACCTCCAGGGAGCCACGGAGGTGGCCGAGAAGACCGTGGAGACCATCCTCCACGTGACGCCCTCGGTCGACTTCGCCTGGCCGGTGCAGGGCGCGGTGGACCCCTCGATCGTCGACGTGGCCACCTCGGCGGGCGCCCACAACGTGATCGCCCGCAGCGACAGCCTCCGCGAGACCAACAACCTCTCCTACTCGCCGTCGGCCGCGCGGCCGATCGGCGGCGGCACCACCGCCGTGGTCTCCGACGCCCGGCTCTCGACGGCGTTCGAGGGCGACATGTCCAGGGCCGGGAACTCCACACCGGCCATCCAGCAGTTCCTCGCCCAGACGCTGGCGATCACGCTCCAGGACACCGAGAAGCAGCGCAGCGTCGTCGTGGCCCCACAGCGGATGCCGTCCGCCAGCCAGGCCCAGACGATGGCGAGCGCCATCCGCGCCCTGAGCGCACAGCGCTGGACCGAGCCGCTCGACCTCACCGCTGCCGCCGCGGCCAAGCCGGACGCGCGCGCCACCGCCCGGGTGCCCAGCTCCTCCTCGTACCCCGGATCGCTGCGCAAGCAGGAACTGCCGGTGCAGGCGTTCCAGGACATGAAGAGCACCCAGGGCACCCTGGACAAGTTCAAGGTCATCCTCACCGCGCCCGACCGCGTCGTCACCCCCTTCGGCAACGCGATCAACCGCGAGATGTCGACCTCCTGGCGCGACGACCGCGAAGGCGCCGTGATCTACCGGGCCGGGGTGCAGAGCTACCTGGACGGCCTCACCGGCGAGGTGCGGCTCATCCAGAAGTCCACGGCCACCATGTCGGGGCGCAGCGCCACCCTGGCCGTCACCGTGCAGAACCAGCTGGTCCAGCCCGTGGGCAACCTGGTGCTGCGGCTGGAGCCGAGCAACCCCTCCCGCCTCAAGGTCACCACCAACGAGGACGCGAACGGCGGACAGCCGGTCAAGATCGACGGCGGTCACAGCCAGTCGGTGAAGTTCACGGCCACCGCCAACGCCAACGGCCCCGTCCAGGTGACCGCCCGGCTGTACACGCAGGACGGCACGCCCTACGGCGATCCGATGGAGTTCACGGTCAAGGTCTCCGAGATCACCCCGACCGTGATGCTGGTGATCGCCGGCGGTGTCCTGCTGCTCGTCCTCGCGGGCATCAGGATGTACACCCAGCGCAAGCGGTCCACGGCCCGGAAGGCGGCCGGGGAGGCCGGGGAGGGCGACGGCGCGGAGGCGGCCGGCGGCGACGATCCCGAGCAGCCGAGTGACCCGACACCGGACACCGGTCCGGAAAGCGGGGCCTCGCCCGGCACGGGTGAGAAAGTGGAGCATTGAGCTATCGCTATGCACCGTGGCCGGCCAGGCCGGGGACGATGAGGTGGGGTATCCATGAACGCGCCGTACGACGGTGACCGCGGGCAGGGCGCGGGCGGCGGCTCCGCGTCGTCCGGCAACACGCCCCCGGTGCCTCCCTACGCCGAGCAGGTGCCGCCGCAGCAGCCCGTGCCGGACCCGTACTTCCAGGACGCCTACGGCAACGATCCGTACCGGGCGCAGGACCTGTACGCCCAGGACCCGGTGACCGAGGCGCTGTACGACCGCGCCGCGCACCCGCCGCCGCCCCCGGGCACCTACGCCGAGCCGCAGCCGCTCTACCAGCAGCCGCCGGCGCAGCAGTACGCGCCGGACCCCCGGATCTGGGCGCAGACCCCGCCGCCGGAGCCGGACGGCCCCTCGCGTCATCTGCCGTACGGCGACACCCCGGGCACCACGCAGTTCGTGGGCGTCGACGACCTGGTCACGCAGGCGGGCGAGGAGCCGCCCGAGCAGGACGCCTTCGCTTACCTCTACCGCGACCAGCAGGGGTCCGGCCCGGCCCCGGCCTCCCCGGAGCCCGAGCCGCTGCCCGCCGCGCCGCAGCAGAAGTCCGGCGGCCGCGCCTCGGGGCTGCTCAAGTCGAGCGCCGTGATGGCCGCGGGCACGCTCGTGTCGCGTCTGACCGGCTTCGTCCGCAGCCTGGTGATCACCGCCGCGCTCGGCACCTCGCTGCTGGGCGACACGTACACCGTCGCGTACACGCTGCCGACGATGATCTACATCCTCACCGTCGGCGGCGGCCTGAACTCGGTCTTCGTGCCGCAGCTGGTGCGGTCGATGAAGGACGACGAGGACGGCGGCGAGGCGTACGCCAACCGGCTGCTGACCCTCGTCATGGTGGCGCTCGGCGCCATCGTCGCCATCGTCGTCTTCGCCGCGCCACTGTTGATCAAGCTGATGTCGGGCACCATCTCCGACGACACGGCCGCCAACAGCGTCGCCGTCACCTTCGCCCGCTACTGCCTGCCCACGATCTTCTTCATGGGTGTGCACGTGGTGATGGGCCAGATCCTCAACGCCCGCGGCAAGTTCGGCGCGATGATGTGGACCCCGGTCCTCAACAACATCGTCATGATCGGCACGTTCGGCCTGTTCATCTGGGTGTACGGCACCTCGGCCGACTCCCACATGGGTGTGCAGACGATCCCGCCGGAGGGCATCCGCCTCCTGGGCATCGGCACCCTGCTCGGCCTGGTCGTCCAGGCCCTGGCGATGATCCCGTACCTGCGGGAGACCGGCTTCCGCTTCCGGCCGCGCTTCGACTGGCGGGGCCACGGCCTCGGCAAGACGATCCAGCTCGCCAAGTGGACCGTGCTGTTCGTGCTCGCCAACCAGGCCGGCGTGCTCGTCGTCACCCAGCTCGCCACGGCGGCCGGAAAGGCCTCCGGCGAGCATGGCGCCGGCTTCCTCGCCTACTCCAACGCCCAGCTGATCTGGGGCATGCCGCAGGCCATCATCACGGTCTCGGTGATGGCGGCCCTGCTGCCGCGCATCTCCCGGGCCGCGCACGACAACGACCCGGGCGCGGTCCGCGACGACATCTCGCAGGGCCTGCGCAACTCGGCGGTCGCGATCGTCCCGGTCTCCTTCATGTTCCTCGCGCTCGGCGTCCCGATGTGCACCTTGCTGTACTCCAGCAGCGGCGTCGAGGCGGGCCGGTCCATGGGCTTCATCCTGATGGCGTTCGCGCTGGGGCTGATCCCGTACTCGGTCCAGTACGTCGTCCTGCGCGGCTTCTACGCCTACGAGGACACGCGGACGCCGTTCTACAACACGGTCATCGTCGCCGCGGTCAACGCCGCCGTCTCGGCCGCCTGCTATGTGATGCTGCCCGCCCAGTGGGCAGTCGTGGGGATGGCGGGCGCCTACGGTCTCGCCTACGCCGTGGGCGTGGGAGTGGCCTGGCGCCGGCTGCGCAACCGCCTGGGCGGCGACCTGGACGGCGCGCGTGTCCTGCGTACGTACGCGAGGCTGTCCCTGGCGGCCGTGCCGGCGGCGGGGATCGGCGGCGCGCTGGGCTACGTCGTCCTGAAGGGGCTCGGCCAGGGGGCGCTCGGCTCGCTGGTGGCACTCGTGGCGGGCGGGACCGTGCTGCTCGGTGTCTTCTTCGTCGCGGCGAAGAAGATGCGGATCGAGGAGCTCAACTCCATGGTCGGAATGGTGCGGGGACGGCTCGGACGCTGAGTCCGTTCTTCCGCGCACAACCATCGTCCGCCGCCGTGTGTCGTGCATAGCGCCGGACTGTGGGCACAATTGGCAGGACTTTGCATGGCTGGCCGACAGCACGCAACGGATGGGGAGGCAGGAACGACGGTGGCGGAACGTAGCACGGCTGCCGTCGACGTGGCCGACAACAGCGGCGACAACCCGCTGACCGCCAAGGCGGACGCGGCCACGACCGACGGGGTGGCGGAATCCATCGACACGGCAGACACGGCGGAGCAGGGCCCGGGCGACACGGGCGGTGAACGCAAGCCCACCGAGCCCACCATCGCCACACCGGAGCTGCACAGCGGCCACAAGCTCGCCAGACGCTACCGGCTCGAAGAGTGCGTCACCCGTCTGGACGGTTTCAGCAGCTGGCGTGCGGTCGACGAAAAGCTCCGCCGCGCCGTCGGGGTCCATCTGCTCCCGGCGGACCACCCGCGGGCGCGTTCCGTGCTGGCGGCCGCCCGCTCGTCGGCGCTCCTGGGGGACCCCCGCTTCGTCCAGGTCCTGGACGCGGTGGAGGAGAACGACCTCGTCTACGTGGTCCACGAGTGGCTGCCGGACGCCACCGAGCTGACCGCGCTGCTGGCCCTGGGCCCGCTGGAGGCGCACGACGCCTACCAGCTGGTCACGCAGGTCTCCCAGGCCATGGCGGCGGCCCACCGCGAGGGCCTCGCGCATCTGCGCCTGACCCCCGGCGCGGTCCTGCGGACCTCCTCGGGGCAGTACCGCATCCGCGGCCTCGCGGTGAACGCCGCGCTGCGCGGCATCACCTCCGACACCCCCCAGCGGACCGACACGGAGGCGATCGGCGCGCTGCTGTACGCCTCGCTGACCCAGCGCTGGCCGTACGAGAGCGATGCCTACGGCCTGCACGGACTGCCCAAGGGCGTCGGCCTGATCGCTCCCGACCAGGTGCGCGCGGGCGTCCACCGGGGCCTGTCCGAGCTCGCCATGCGGGCGCTGGCCAACGACGGCGCCACCGCCTCGCGCCAGGAGCCGGCCTGCACCACGCCGGACGAGCTGGTCAAGGCCGTCTCGGCGATGCCGCGGATCCGCCCGCCGGAGCCCGCGTTCACCGCGCCGCCCGAGTACCAGCGCACCACCTACCAGCAGGGGACCTACGGCCGTCCGCCCGCGGGCCCGCACCCGGCGGTCACCCAGGTCGTGCAGGCCCCGCCGCCCGCGCTCCAGGGCCGTACCGGCAAGGCGATCAAGTGGGCCGTCTCGGCGCTGCTGATCGCCGCGCTCGGGCTCGGCAGCTGGCAGCTCGCGGACTCGCTCCTCGGCCACGACAAGGGCTCCGGCGAGTCCGGGACGTCCCAGCAGCCGAACAAGGGCGACGGCGACAAGCCGAAGGCGCCGGTGCCGCTGCGGATCCAGGGCGCGGAGGAGTACGCCCCGGACGGCAAGCCGCAGAACGCCAAGGACGTGGGCAACACCTACGACAGCAGCACCTCCACGTACTGGCGCTCCAAGAGCTACAAGGGCGGCCCCAAGCTCGCTCCGTACAAGGAGGGCGTGGGCATCGTCTACGACCTCGGGTCCGAGAAGGACGTCTCGGCGGCCTCGATAGCGCTCCGGTACGGCGGCGACCACACGACGCTGGCGCTGTACGCGGCGGACTCCATGTCGCCGAGCGCGCCGGTCGAGTCGATGAAGCAGATCGCCACCACGACTACGAGTGGCACCGCGGCCGCCCTCAAGGCGACGAAGCCGGTGAAGACCCGCTATGTGGTTCTGTGGATCACGGCGGCCCCGTACGCGCCGAACGACGAATTCAGCGACTCGGGTTACAAGCAGGCCATAACGGACGTGAAGTTCACCGGCTGATCCGGACGGTCCACCAGGAAGATCCGACAGCGCGGGGAGGGGGCTCACCGTTGGACGACGCCACCTACGGCGACGCGAGCGACCAGGACCTGCTGGCCCGCCATGTCGACGGTGACCCCGACGCGTTCGGCGAGCTCGTCCGCCGTCACCGGGACAGACTCTGGGCGGTCGCCCTGCGGACGCTGGGCGACCGCGAGGAGGCCGCCGACGCCGTCCAGGACGCCCTGGTGTCGGCCTACCGGGCCGCACACACCTTCCGCGGCCAGTCGGCCGTCACGACGTGGCTGCACCGCATCACGGTGAACGCCTGCCTCGACCGGGCCCGCAAGGCGGCGTCCCGCAAGACGTCACCGGTGGACGACGCGGAGCGCCTGGAGCTGCTTCTGGAGCCCCACGAGTCGGCCGAGGCCCCGGCGGAGCGCCAGGACCTCCAGCGGCAGCTGGTGAAGGCACTGGGCACGCTCCCGGCCGAACAGCGCGCCGCCCTGGTCCTCGTCGACATGCAGGGCTATCCGGTGGCGGAGGCTGCCGAGGTCCTCGACGTGCCCGTGGGGACGGTGAAGAGCCGCTGCGCCCGGGGCCGGGCGCGGCTGCAACCCCTGCTCAGTCATCTGCGCGGGGATACCGGCGATACCGGGGATAGCCAGGAGCGCGGTGGGGGAAGGAACCGGACGCCGGGGACATCCGTCCCACCTGCGTCGGGACCAAGGGACGCAGGACCGAATGATCCTGCTGCTGTGAAGGGCGGAGGTGGGCGCACGTGACATCCACGGCCGACATGACTCAGCACCCGGACGTCTCGGAGATCTCCGACCTCCACGAGGGCCTGCTGCCCCCTTCCCGTACCGCCGACGTACGCCGCCACCTGGACGTCTGCGACCTCTGCGCGGACGTCCACGCCTCGCTGACGGAGATCCGCGAGCTGCTCGGCACCCTGCCCGGGCCGCCGCGCATGCCCGCCGACGTCGCGGGCCGGATCGACGCGGCGCTGGCCGCCGAGGCCCTCCTCGACGCCACGGCGCCCCCGCAGGCAGCCATGCCCGTCGGGGCGACCGCGGTATCCGTCGCAGCCGAGACGGCCGACGACGCGGCGCGTGTTTCACGTGAAACATCGCTCGGCTCCGCCCCTGCCGACGCTCCCGCGGCGGACCGCCCGGCGGGGCGCCCCCGGGCCGCCACCGGACCCGGCCGTCCCCGCACCCCCCGGCGCCGCCGCACGGCCGTACTCGGAGCCGTCTTCGGCGCCGCGGCGATCGGGGTGAGCGTCTTCCTGGTGCAGACGCTCCAGTCGTCCGACGATCCCCACGCCGGGAAGTCCGACGCCGCCGTCTTCTCGGGTTCCCCCCTCGCCGGGCAGGTGCAGAACCTGCTCTCCTCCCGGCCCGCCTCGGAGAGCGCCGGGACCTCCCCGTCGGGCAAGAAGCCGGACCTCGGCGTCACGTCCAACGCCCCGCTGCGTGCCGGCGTCCCCGTGCCGCCGTGTGTCCAGGCGGGCACCGGCCGAACCTCGGAGCCACTCGCCGCCGAGACCGGCGATTACCAGGGCACCCATGCCTACCTCATCGTCCTTCCGCACCCCACGGACAGCACACAGGTCCAGGCGTACGTCGTCGACGCGAGCTGCGAGACCGCCGCGCCCGGCGCCAAGGGCAAGCTGCTGCTGACCCACGCCTATCCCCGTCGGTGAGACATCCCGGGAATGCTCGCCCCGTAGGATCCGTTGGGTGGGGTGAGAGTCCTGGACCGGGCCCCGGTAGGCAGTAGGCAGTCCGCAGAGACGAGGAAGAAACCCGTGAGCGACGTCCGTAACGTGATCATCATTGGCTCCGGGCCGGCCGGCTACACGGCCGCGCTCTACACCGCGCGTGCGTCGCTTCAGCCGCTGGTGTTCGAGGGCGCCGTCACCGCTGGTGGCGCGCTGATGAACACCACCGAGGTGGAGAACTTCCCCGGCTTCCGCGACGGGATCATGGGCCCCGACCTCATGGACAACATGCGGGCGCAGGCCGAGCGGTTCGGCGCCGAGCTGCTCCCGGACGACGTCGTGGCCGTCGACCTCAGCGGCGACATCAAGACCGTCACGGACACCGCCGGCACCGTCCACCGCGCCAAGGCCGTGATCGTCACCACCGGCTCCCAGCACCGCAAGCTCGGCCTGCCGAACGAGGACAAGCTCTCCGGGCGCGGTGTCTCCTGGTGTGCCACCTGTGACGGGTTCTTCTTCAAGGACCAGGACATCGCCGTGGTCGGCGGCGGCGACACCGCGATGGAGGAGGCGACCTTCCTCTCGCGCTTCGCCAAGTCGGTCACCATCGTCCACCGCCGTGACAGCCTGCGTGCCTCCAAGGCGATGCAGGAGCGCGCCTTCGCCGACCCGAAGATCAAGTTCGCCTGGGACAGCGAGGTCGCCGAGATCCACGGCGACCAGAAGCTCTCCGGTCTGACCCTGCGCAACACCAAGACCGGCGAGACCTCCGAGCTGGCGGTCACCGGCCTCTTCATCGCCGTGGGCCACGACCCGCGCACCGAGCTCTTCAAGGGCCAGCTCGACCTGGACGACGAGGGCTACCTCAAGGTCGCGGCGCCCTCCACCCGCACCAACCTCACCGGTGTCTTCGGCGCCGGTGACGTGGTGGACCACACCTACCGCCAGGCGATCACCGCCGCCGGTACCGGCTGCTCCGCCGCTCTCGACGCCGAGCGCTTCCTGGCGGCGCTCGCGGACGACGAGAAGGCCACCGCGGCCGCCGTCTGAACCATCTGACCTCCCTCCCCCCTCACCCCACCCGCAAGGAGACTGCCGTGGCCGGCACCCTGAAGAACGTGACCGACGCCGACTTCGACGAGGTCGTCCTCAAGAGCGACAAGCCCGTGCTCGTCGACTTCTGGGCCGCGTGGTGCGGCCCGTGCCGCCAGATCGCCCCGTCCCTGGAGGCCATCGCGGCGGAGCACGGCGACCAGATCGAGATCGTCAAGCTCAACATCGACGAGAACCCGGGCACTGCCGCCAAGTACGGCGTGATGTCCATCCCGACCCTGAACGTCTACCAGGGTGGCGAGGTGGCCAAGACCATCGTCGGCGCCAAGCCGAAGGCCGCTCTTCTGCGCGACCTCGACGGCTTCATCGACGCGTAAGTCCCAGCCGCGTTGTTTCACGTGAAACAACGCCACGGGCCCGGACCCCTCAGGGGTTCGGGCCCGTTCGCTTTTCTCCTGCCGCCCAGGCAGGCGCGCTCTACAGCGGCCGCAGGGCGGGCTCCTTCTGGACGGCTCCCAGCAGCCGGTCCAGGGCCAGCTCGACGTCTTCCTTCCAGGAGAGCGTCGTCCTCAGCTCCAGCCGCAGCCGGGGATGCCGGGGGTGCGGCCGTACGGTCTTGAAGCCCACCGCCAGCAGATGGTCGGCGGGCAGCACACACGCGGGCTCGTGCCACCGGGCGTCCCCGAACGCCTCAATGGCCTTGAAGCCCCGGCGCAGCAGATCCTTGGCGACCGTCTGCACCATCACTCTCCCCAGCCCCTGGCCCTGGTACCCGGGCATGATCCACGCCGTTATCAGCTGCACCGCGTCGGGGGACACCGGGCTGGTCGGGAACGCAGTGGAGCGCGGCACATACGCGGGCGGGGCGTAGAGGACGAAGCCCACCGGCACCTCGTCTACGTAGACGACCCGGCCGCAGGAGCCCCACTCCAGGAGCACCGCCGATATCCAGGCTTCCTTTTCGAGCTCGGGCGTCCCCGCCTTTATCGCGGCCTCTCCGCTGACGGGGTCAAGTTCCCAGAAGACACAGGCGCGGCAGCGCTTGGGAAGGTCCGGAAGGTTGTCCAGCGTGAGCGGTGCAAGCCGACGCCCCATGAAGGCTGTTCCTCGCTTCCCTCGCCTGCCACCCCCTGGGCGGCAGCCAGCGCACTCCGTTCCCGGAGGAGGCCGCCAACGAACCCGCCGACCGCCCCGAGGCCCAGCCCCGCTGTCACCAGTCGGGTACGGCTCACCGTTCGCATGGCTCCCCGCCCTCCCTCCGAAGTGGCCCAAGGTGGATGTGCCATACCAGAACGCATCGTATCCACCCATCGCCGGTGCGGATACCGCACAACAGCAAAGTGCGGGCTGTGTTCCTGTATGCATCGGAACACAGCCCGCCCTTCACGACAACTGCCGTGGCTCAGACGGTGAGTGGGTCACCGGCTCAGGCTTCGTCGCCCTCCTCGGACTCCTCGGCGAGACCCTTGTTGAGGACCCGTCCCTCGCCCGGGGCGAGGGTGCCGAGGATCCGCTCCAGATCGTCCATCGAAGCGAACTCGACGACGATCTTTCCCTTCTTCTGACCGAGGTCGACCTTCACCCGTGTCTCGAAGCGGTCCGAGAGCCGGGAGGCCAGATCGGAGAGCGCGGGCGCCAGCCGGGTCCCGGCGCGCGGGCCCTTCGCCTTGGCGGCGCTCTTGGGCTCCGAGTTCAGCAGGGTCACGATCTCCTCGACGGCCCGTACCGAGAGCCCCTCGGCCACGATGCGGTGCGCCAGCCGGTCCTGCTCGTCCGAGTCGTCGACGGAGAGCAGCGCCCGGGCGTGGCCCGCCGAGAGGACCCCGGCCGCCACCCTGCGCTGAACCGGCGGCGAGAGCCGCAGCAGGCGCAGGGTGTTGGAGACCTGCGGGCGTGAGCGACCGATGCGGTCGGCCAGCTGGTCATGGGTGCACTCGAAGTCCCTCAGCAGCTGGTCGTACGCCGCCGCCTCTTCCAGCGGATTCAGCTGGGAGCGGTGCAGGTTCTCCAGGAGGGCGTCCAGGAGCAGCTTGTCGTCGTCCGTGTCCCGCACGATCGAGGGGATCCGTTCCAGACCCGCCTCACGGCAGGCCCGCCAGCGCCGCTCGCCCATGATGAGCTCGAAGCGCTCGGGCGCCAGCTGCCGTACGACGACGGGCTGGAGCAGCCCGACCTCCTTGATGGAGGTGATGAGCTCGGCGAGGGCGTCCTCGTCGAACACCTCACGAGGCTGGCGCGGGTTGGGCGTGATCGAGTCCAGCGGCAGCTCCGCGAAGTACGCCCCCGCGGGCGCCTTCAGCTGTGGCGCCGCCGGCTCGGGCGCCTGGACCGGCACCGATGTTTCACGTGAAACAGGAGCCGTGGCGAGCGTGGCCACCTTCGCCGCCGCCACCCCGCGCTCCGCCGTCAGCACCGGCACCGCCGCCGGGGACGTGGAAGCCGTCCCCATCGAGGGTGCGGGCTTCTCCTGCGGGGCGGCGGGGATCAGCGCACCGAGCCCGCGCCCCAGACCTCTACGTCGCTCACTCACTGGATCCCCTCCGACATGCTGTGCTGGTTGTTCTGAATGCCCGCGGGGATGTGCGTCGTCGGGTCGTAGTTGATGCCGACCCCGCGCAGTGCGATCTCGCGGGCGGCTTCGAGATACGAGAGCGAGCCGCTGGAGCCCGGGTCATAGGTGAGCACGGTCTGGCCGTAGCTCGGAGCCTCCGAGATACGGACCGATCGCGGGATGCTCGTCCGCAGGACCTCATGGCCGAAGTGGCTGCGCACCTCGTCGGCCACCTGGGAGGCGAGCCTGGTCCTGCCGTCGTACATGGTGAGCAGGATCGTCGAGACATGCAGTGCGGGGTTGAGATGCCCTCGCACCAGATCGACGTTCCGCAGCAGCTGGCCCAGCCCTTCCAGCGCGTAGTACTCGCACTGGATGGGGATCAGGACCTCGGCACCGGCGACGAGCGCGTTGACTGTGAGGAGCCCCAGGGACGGCGGGCAGTCAATCAGGATGTAATCCAGCGGCTGCTCGTACGCCTGGATGGCGCGCTGCAGCCGGCTCTCCCGTGCCACCAGCGACACCAGCTCGATCTCCGCACCGGCCAGGTCGATCGTGGCCGGGGCACAGAAGAGGCCCTCCACGTCCCGGACCGGCTGGACGACCTCGGAGAGCGGTCTGCTCTCCACCAGGACGTCATAGATCGAGGGGACCTCGGCATGGTGGTCTATCCCCAGCGCGGTGGAGGCGTTGCCCTGCGGGTCGAGGTCGACGACCAGAACCCGGGCACCGTGCAGCGCCAGGGAGGCGGCGAGATTGACCGTGGTGGTGGTCTTTCCCACGCCGCCCTTCTGGTTGGCGACCACCATGATGCGTGTCTGCTCAGGCCGGGGCAGTCCCTCGCCGGCACGGCCGAGAGCTTCCACCGCCAGCTGGGCAGCACGACCGATGGGGGTGTCGTCCATCGGGGGCGGTGTTTCACGTGAAACATCCTCCCCCGCCGACTCGGTACGGGGACCGGGGACCGGATCGGTCATCGGTCCCGCGATGTTGGCGTCGGACCGCAAGGATTCACTCTCCTCGACTTCAGGCTCGCAATGCACAGAGCCTGCCATGCTTTCGGGGTCGTGAACCAGCGAGGCCCGTTCTTCTGTGGATGAATCCACCTCTGTGGACAACTCCGTAGCCCGTGAAGGGGACTCCAGGGCCCCGCCCAAGGGCTTGCGGTCGCGCGGCGCGGCATTACGGCCGCGGCTGATGATTCCATGCAGCAGAGAGCGACGTTTCACGTGAAACACGATGCACGCGCCCTGCGGTCAGATCGTTACGACACTCCGAAATGCGTACGTATCGCGCCTTCTATGGAGCATCCGCCCCTCGGCGGGCCCCCGCGGGTCAGCGGCGGCGCCTGGTACGGCCGGTCCTGGCGGCCTTGGCGCGCTTGGCGGCGAACCTCACACCGCCCGGGCTCTCCCCGACCTCGACCCGCACGACCGTGGACATCGGGTCCACGATGCCCTCGCCGACATGCAGCACTGAGGTGTTCACCACACCGAGCTTGCTCAGCGCGGCCCGCGCACCCAGGAGCTCCTCCTCGGCGGTGTCGCCCTTGAGCGCCAGCATCTCGCCGTAGGGGCGCAGCAGCGGAACGCCCCACCCGGCCAGCCGGTCCAACGGGGCCACCGCACGGGCCGTGACCACGTGCACCGGCTGCACCTTGCCCAGCATCTCCTCGGCCCGGCCGCGCACCACGGTCACATGGTCCAGACCCAGCAGCTCCACGACTTCCTGAAGGAAATTGGTGCGCCGCAGCAGCGGCTCAAGGAGCGTGATCTTCAGATCCGGGCGCACCAGCGCGAGCGGGATACCAGGCAGACCGGCCCCGGAGCCGACGTCGCAGACCGTGACGCCCTCGGGGACGACCTCGGAGAGCACGGCGCAATTGAGCAGATGGCGCTCCCAGAGGCGGGGCACCTCGCGCGGACCGATCAGACCGCGCTTGACTCCCGCGTCCGCGAGCAGCTCGGCGTACCGGACGGCCTCCGGAAAGTACTCGCCGAATACCGCGCGCGCCTCTTCGGGCGCCTGGGGAAGCTCTGCTGCTGCCTCCGTCACGGGGGACCGTCCTTCCATACCGCGCTTCCCGCGCTGGGGTGGCTGACTATCAGGCTGACAAAGATCGGCCCCGCCTGCGAACAGACGGGGCCGAACAAGCAAGGAACCGCTCAGGCGGGGAGCACGACGACGAAGCGCTGCGGCTCCTCGCCCTCGGACTCGCTGCGCAGACCGGCGGCGGCGACCGCGTCGTGCACGACCTTGCGCTCGAACGGCGTCATGGGCTGGAGCTTGACCGGCTGGCCGGAGTTCTTGACCTCGTCCGCGGTCTTGGCACCCAGCTCGGCCAGCTCCGTGCGCTTCTTGGCCCGGAAGCCGGCGATGTCGAGCATCAGACGGCTGCGGTCGCCGGTCTCCCGGTGCACGGCCAGTCGCGTCAGCTCCTGGAGCGCCTCCAGCACCTCACCGTCACGGCCGACGAGCTTCTGCAGGTCACGGCTGCTGGAGTCGCTGATGATCGAAACCGCGGCACGGTCCGCCTCGACGTCCATGTCGATGTCGCCGTCCAGGTCGGCGATGTCGAGCAGGCCCTCAAGGTAGTCGGCGGCGATCTCCCCCTCCTGCTCCAGGCGGGACAGGGTGTCGACACCCTCGGCGGCCGGGGTGGTGCCTTCCGTCACGGATGGACTCCTTCTTACTTCTTGGACGGGTGCTTGGGCCGCTGCTGACCCTTGCGCTGTCCGGACTGGGCCTTGCTGCGTGCGGTACCGGAGGCCGGCTTGGCGGCCGGCTTGGACTTGGCGTCCTGCGGCGCGTCCTGCTTCGCCCCGGAGTCCTCGTCCGACGTGCCCTTGTCCAGCGAGGTCTTCGCCGGTGCCTCGGCGTCGGCCGTGCCCTGCTGGGCGGCCGCACCGGACTGGCGCTGGGCCTTGGTCTGGCGCTTGGGCTGCTGCCGCTTGGGCCCGCTGCCCTCCGCCTCGGCCACAGTGGTCTCGCTCTTCACCACGGAGCCGTCGGCCTGGGCCGCGAAGCCCTGCTTGGCCAGGCCGGTGATGAACTTGCGCTCGTTGTCGTTGCGGTCCGGGCCCTTGGCCACGATCGCCTGGACCACGGCGCGACGGCGCTTGCCCCGGACGTCGCTGTGGGCGGCGATGCTCTTGCTCAGCCGCTCCAGGTAGCTGGCCTGCGCCTTCGAGCCCGGCGTCGGGTTCTGGTTGATCACGTACATCTGCTGGCCCATGGTCCACACGTTGGTGGTCAGCCAGTAGACGAGGACACCGACGGGGAAGTTGATGCCCATCACGGCGAACATGACCGGGAAGACGTACATCAGCATCTTCTGCTGCTGCATGAACGGCGTCTTCACCGAGAGGTCCACGTTCTTCGTCATCAGCTGGCGCTGGGTGAAGAACTGCGAGGCGGACATCATCACGATCATGATCGCGGTCACGACGCGGACGTCGGTCAGCGTGGCGCCGAGAGCGTCGACCTTGGAGGCGCTGTCGGTGAACTTGGCCGCCAGCGGAGCGCCGAAGATGTGGGCGCTACGCGCGCTGTCGAGCAGCGACTGGTCGATGACACCGACCTTCTTGTTGTTCGCGATGTTGCTGAGCACGTGGTACAGCGCGAAGAAGAAGGGCGACTGGGCGAGGATGGGAAGGCACGAGGAGAGCGGGTTGGTGCCCGTCTCCTTGTACAGCTTCATCATCTCTTCGGACTGACGCTGCTTGTCGCTCTTGTAGCGCTCCTGGATCGCCTTCATCTTCGGCTGGAGCGCCTGCATGTTCCGGGTCGACTTGATCTGCTTCACGAAGAGCGGGATCAGACAGATCCGGATCAGCACCACCAGGGACACGATGGACAGTCCCCAGGCCCAGCCCGTGTCCGGACCGAAGATCGCGCCGTACAGCCGGTGGAACTGGACGATGACCCAGGAAACAGGGGTGGTGATAAAGCTGAACAGACTGGCAATCGTGTCCACTAATCAGGCTCCTTGAGCATTGGGCGAGGTCTCTGCGGCCGGGCTGGGCTCGGTCTCGGCGGCAAAGTGCCCGCCCTTGTCGCCGCGCCAGGCATTGCGCAGCGCCTCGTGCCAACGAGGGCGCTTGCGTTCGGGGACGTAGTCCACGCCGCCCGGCGACCACGGGTTGCACCGCAGAATGCGCCAGGCGGTCAGTGCCGTGCCCTTCACCGCGCCATGCCGGTCAATGGCCGTGAATCCGTAGTGGGAACACGACGGGTAGTACCTGCAGACGGGCCCGAGCAGCGGGCTGATCGTCCACTGGTACAGCTTGATCAGGGCCAGCAGCGGGTACTTCATCGCGCACCCCCTCCCAGCAACCGCTGGAGAGCGGCGTCCAGGTCTCGGGCCAGATGTGCATGATCGGCATCGCCCGCGCCGGGCAATGCTCGTACGACCACCAGGCTACCGGGGGGCAGCTGGGACAGCCGATCGCGCATCAGATGGCGAAGCCTTCGCTTCACCAGGTTGCGGACGACCGCTACGCCCACGGCCTTGCTGACGACGAAACCCGCACGCGTCGGGGGAGCGCTCTCCCCAGGCGCGTGCGGGTCCGTTGCACCGCTGCGTAGATGGACGACGAGGAGCGGGCGACCGGCCCGGCGTCCTCGGCGTACCGCGGTCGCGAAGTCTTCGCGCCGCCTCAGCCGATTCTCGGTAGGCAGCACGTCATGACCTGTATGCGATTAGGCGGACAGGCTGGCGCGGCCCTTGCCACGGCGGTTCGCGAGGATGGCGCGGCCGGCACGGGTACGCATCCGCAGGCGGAAGCCGTGGGTCTTGGCGCGACGACGGTTGTTCGGCTGGAAGGTGCGCTTGCTCACTCGGGGGCTCCAGAAATGATTCGGTGGTGGCGGGACATCGCCTGGCTGTCACCGTGCGCCCACGAGAAGCTCGCAGTTTCGCGAAGCTCGCAATACGCCCGAGTGCACCGCTTCACGATCACAGACCGTGATCTTTGCCCATCGGAGGCAGGCGGCAGCAGCCATCGACAACTCGACCTGGTTACGGTACGCGCGACTACGCCATCCGGTCAAACCAGCCCCTCCGCGGGGCCCACTGTGCACAGCCTGTGGACAACAACTTGAACCACGTCAGTCGCCGCGACTACCTTGGCTCGACCGCGACCTTTTCCTTTCTGTCCTTGCCTGTCCTTCCATCCCGTCCCGAGAACCACACATTCGTGGGACCTGCGAGAGAGCGTGCCTTGTGGCTGACGTACCTGCCGATCTTGCCGCAGTGTGGCCACGAGTGCTGGAGCAGCTCCTCGCGGAGGGCCAGCAGGGCATCGAGCCCAAGGACAAGCAGTGGATCGAGCGCTGCCAGCCGCTCGCCCTGGTCGCCGACACCGCGCTGCTCGCCGTCCCCAACGAGTGGGGCAAGCGCGTCCTGGAGGGCCGGCTGGCGCCGCTGATCAGCGACACGCTCAGCCGTGAGTGCGGCCGCCAGATCCGGATCGCGATCACCGTCGACGACTCCGTGGGCGAGCCCCCCGGCGGCGGCCCGCAGTCCGCGCCGCCCCAGCAGCAGCCCCCGCGCTACCAGGACGACGCCTACGGCCGCCCGGCCGACGACGGCCTGCCGACCGTGCGCCCCGCCTACCCGGACTACCAGCAGCAGCGCCCCGAGCCCGGCGCCTGGCCGCGCGCCCAGGAGGACCTGTCCTGGCAGCAGCAGCGCCTGGGCGGCTTCCAGGAGCGCGACCCGTACGCGACCGCCCGCCCGCAGCAGCCGCAGCACGACTACCGGCAGCCGCAGATGCCCGAGCGCCCGCCGTACGAGCAGCAGTCGCAGCCGTACGAGCAGCAGCGCCAGGACCGGCACGAGCGCCATGAGCGGCACGACCTCCCCGAGCCGCAGGCCCCGCAGCACCATGGCGGCCCGCAGCCCGGCGGCGCCCAGCGTCCGATGGGCGGCCCCTCGTCGTCCTCGGCGCAGCCCGGCGGCCCCGGCGAGCCGCACGCGCGCCTCAACCCCAAGTACCTCTTCGACACGTTCGTCATCGGTTCCTCGAACCGGTTCGCGCACGCGGCGGCCGTCGCCGTCGCCGAGGCACCGGCCAAGGCGTACAACCCGCTCTTCATCTATGGGGAGTCGGGCCTTGGCAAAACGCATCTGCTGCACGCCATCGGGCACTACGCCCGCAGCCTCTACCCCGGCACGCGCGTGCGCTATGTGAGCTCCGAGGAGTTCACCAACGAGTTCATCAACTCGATCCGCGACGGCAAGGGCGACACCTTCCGCAAGCGGTACCGGGACGTGGACATCCTTCTGGTCGACGACATCCAGTTCCTGGCGAGCAAGGAGTCGACGCAGGAGGAGTTCTTCCACACGTTCAACACGCTCCACAACGCCAACAAGCAGATCGTGCTCTCCTCCGACCGGCCGCCCAAGCAGCTGATGACGCTGGAGGACCGGCTGAGGAACCGTTTCGAGTGGGGTCTGACCACCGATGTGCAGCCGCCCGAGCTGGAGACGCGTATCGCGATCCTCCGTAAGAAGGCGGTGCAGGAGCAGCTCAACGCTCCGCCGGAGGTGCTGGAGTTCATCGCGTCCCGGATCTCGCGCAACATCCGCGAGCTGGAGGGCGCGCTGATCCGGGTGACGGCGTTCGCGTCGCTCAACCGGCAGCCGGTGGACCTGGGGCTCACCGAGATCGTACTGAAGGACCTGATCCCCGGCGGCGAGGACTCGGCGCCCGAGATCACGGCCGGCGCGATCATGGCGGCGACCGCCGACTACTTCGGGCTCACCGTCGAGGACCTGTGCGGATCCTCGCGCAGCCGGGTCCTGGTGACGGCACGCCAGATCGCCATGTACCTGTGCCGTGAGCTCACCGACCTCTCGCTGCCGAAGATCGGGGCGCAGTTCGGCGGCCGCGACCACACGACGGTGATGCACGCCGACCGCAAGATCCGCGCGCTGATGGCCGAGCGGCGCTCCATCTACAACCAGGTCACCGAGCTCACCAACCGCATCAAGAACGGCTGAGCCGACCGCTCACACCGCCTCAGAGGGCGCCCGGGACACCGTCCCGGGCGCCCTTTGCTGTCGCTCTACGCGCGCGTGGAGCCGCTGCCCGGGAGCAGTGGTGTCAGCGCGAATGCCCCGTCGCCCACGCGCGCGTGGAGCCTCCCTGCGGCGTTCTCCGGCACCGCTCGAAGCCTCGCCACAGCGCCGTTCCGCCCCTGTGCACGGCCCGCCGCGACCTGTCCGTACGGCTCGCTCCGGCCTCGGGTGTTCGAATACGCGCCGGTCAGAGGGGGTTCTCCACAGATCCGGGGACTTTTCCCCGTCCACACCCTGGGGACTGTTCAGTTGTCCAGATTGCTTCCACAGGCCGACGCCCTGATACTCCATCACCCCAGGTCAGATACTTGTGGATTTGTGCGTGAGCGCGCTCCACAGGCTGTGGATGAATTCTCTGTCCACAGCCTGTGGTCAAAGTTGTCCACCGGCGGCCCACAGGCTGAGGCCTGTTGCCCACAGCTTCTCCACAGCGCTGTCCACTGTTCGGCAACGCAACACCCTCCATCACCGTGCCGAGTGAAAGGCGTCACACCAACGAGGCCGGTTGGGCTGTGGGGAACGTGGGTAAAGCTGGGGACAGCTCTGGGGAGAAGTGGGCCCTGCCTGTGCATCGGGTGTGCAGAACTTTCGGGTGTCCACAGAACCGGTGAGTTGTCCACCGGCTCCACCCACAGGCGCGGTGGACAAAAAACCGGGTCTGACCTGCGAAAACGGGGTTATCCACGGTTTCCACAGGCCCTACTACTACTCCCACTTAGAGTTAGCTAGGTTTCCGCTTCGAAGTGGGGCCTGTGCACAACTCGAGCCCGGCGGCTCCCGGACCTCTCGGCACGACTTGACCCCGACTCGCACCGAGTGTCAGCGGCGTACGTCAGACTGGTCCCCGGCGATACAGCCGACGACGAAAGCCAGCAGGGCGAGCCAGCAACAGCAGGAGGCGGTTCCGGTGAAGATCCGGGTGGAGCGCGATGTTCTCGCGGAGGCGGTGGCGTGGGTGGCCCGCAGCCTCCCGGCCCGTCCGCCCGCGCCCGTCCTCGCGGGCCTTCTTCTGAAGGCTGAGGACGGCGCCCTCAGCTTCTCCAGCTTCGACTACGAGGTCTCGGCGCGGGTCTCGGTCGAGGCCGAGGTCGACGAGGACGGCACGGTGCTCGTCTCCGGCCGCCTGCTCGCCGACATCTGCCGTGCCCTGCCCAACCGCCCGGTGGAGATTTCCACAGACGGTGTACGGGCGACGGTGGTCTGCGGCTCCTCCCGCTTCACCCTCCACACCCTGCCTGTGGAGGAGTACCCGGCGCTGCCGCAGATGCCGACCGCCACCGGCACCGTTCCCGGTGAGGTCTTCGCCTCCGCCGCCGCCCAGGTCGCCATCGCCGCCGGGCGCGACGACACCCTGCCCGTGCTGACCGGCGTCCGGATCGAGATCGAGGGCGACACGGTCACCCTGGCCTCGACCGACCGCTACCGCTTCGCGGTCCGCGAGTTCCTGTGGAAGCCGGAGAACCCGGACGCCTCCGCGGTCGCCCTGGTGCCCGCCAAGACGCTCCTGGACACCGCCAAGGCCCTGACCAGCGGTGACACGGTCACGCTCGCCCTGTCGGGCTCGGGCGCCGGTGAGGGCCTGATCGGCTTCGAGGGCGCCGGCCGCCGCACCACCACCCGGCTGCTCGAAGGCGACCTGCCGAAGTACCGGACGCTGTTCCCGACCGAGTTCAACTCGGTGGCGGTGATCGAGACCGCCCCCTTCGTCGAGGCCGTCAAGCGCGTCTCCCTGGTCGCCGAGCGCAACACGCCGGTCCGCCTCAGCTTCGAGCAGGGCGTGCTCATCCTGGAGGCCGGTTCCAGCGACGACGCACAGGCTGTGGAAAGGGTCGACGCCAACCTGGAGGGCGACGACATCTCGATCGCCTTCAACCCGACCTTCCTGCTCGACGGCCTGAGCGCCATCGACTCCCCGGTCGCCCAGCTCTCCTTCACCACGTCGACCAAGCCGGCGCTGCTGAGCGGCAAGCCCGCGCTCGACGCCGAGGCGGACGACGCGTACAAGTACCTGATCATGCCGGTGCGTCTCTCCGGCTGATCCACCCGGCTGACCTGCGGGGCCACGTTCGTCTGAGCGGCCGACCCCACAGGTGTGTGCCCGTGTCCGGGCGTAGTCTCGGACACGGGTACGAACGCCACAACGTCAAAGGATCATGTGATGGAGCTCGGTCTCGTCGGCCTCGGCAAGATGGGCGGCAACATGCGCGAGCGGATTCGCCGCGCAGGCCACACCGTCATCGGTTACGACCGCAACCCGGACGTCGCCGATGTCCACAGCCTCGAAGAGCTTGTGGGCAAGCTCAAGGGCCCGCGCGTCGTCTGGGTGATGGTCCCGGCCGGTGCCGCGACCCAGTCGACCATCGACGAGCTGGCCGAGCTGCTCTCCCCCGGCGACGTGGTCGTCGACGGCGGCAACTCCCGCTGGACCGACGACGAGAAGCACGCCGTCGAGCTGGGCCTCAAGGGCATCGGCTTCGTCGACTGCGGCGTCTCCGGCGGCGTCTGGGGCCTGGAGAACGGCTACGCGCTGATGTACGGCGGCGACGCCGAGAACGTGGCGAAGGTCCAGCCCATCTTCGACGCGCTCAAGCCCGAGGGCGAGTTCGGCTCGGTCCACGCGGGCAAGGTCGGCGCCGGCCACTTCGCCAAGATGGTCCACAACGGCATCGAGTACGCGATGATGCAGGCGTACGCCGAGGGCTGGGAGCTCCTGGAGAAGGTCGACTCCGTCACCGACGTCCGCGAGGTCTTCCGCAGTTGGCAGGAGGGCACGGTCATCCGTTCCTGGCTGCTGGACCTGGCGGTCAACGCCCTCGACGAGGACGAGCACCTCGACCAGCTGCGCGGCTTCGCCGCGGACTCCGGCGAGGGCCGGTGGACCGTGGAGGCGGCCATCGACAACGCCGTGCCGCTGCCCGCGATCACCGCGTCGCTGTTCGCGCGGTTCGCGTCCCGGCAGGACGACTCCCCGCAGATGAAGATGATCGCGGCGCTGCGCAACCAGTTCGGCGGCCACGCGGTCGAGTCCAAGAAGTAATCCACAGGCTGTTGGCAGGGCCGGGGGAGGTCGGCGCACCACCATGCACGTCACGCATCTCTCGCTGGCCGACTTCCGCTCGTACGCCCGGGTCGAGGTTCCGCTCGACCCGGGCGTCACCGCTTTCGTGGGCGCCAACGGCCAGGGCAAGACCAATCTCGTCGAGGCGGTCGGCTATCTGGCGACCCTCGGCAGCCACCGCGTCTCCTCGGACGCGCCGCTGGTGCGGATGGGCGCCGAGCGGGCGATCATCCGCGCGGCCGTGACCCAGGGCGAGCGCTCCCAGCTGATCGAGCTGGAGCTGAACCCGGGCCGCGCGAACCGGGCCCGTATCAACCGTTCCTCGCAGGTCAGACCCCGTGACGTGCTGGGGATAGTGCGGACCGTGCTGTTCGCGCCGGAGGATCTGGCGCTGGTCAAGGGCGACCCGGGCGAGCGCCGGCGGTTCCTGGACGAGCTGGTCACCGCGCGCTCCCCGCGCATGGCGGCCGTGCGCTCCGACTACGACCGCGTCCTCAAGCAGCGCAACACCCTGCTGAAGTCCGCGGCGATGGCCCGACGCCACGGCGGCCGTGGCATGGACCTGTCGACGCTCGACGTGTGGGACCAGCATCTGGCGCGGGCGGGCGCGGAGCTGCTCGCCCAGCGCCTCGACCTGATCGCGACGCTCCAGCCGCTCGCCGACAAGGCGTACGAGCAGCTGGCGCCCGGCGGCGGCCCGGTCGCGCTGGAGTACCGCCCCTCGGCGCAGGGCGAGGCCGTCGCCCGTGAGGACCTGTACGGCCAGCTCATGGCCGCGCTCGCCGACGTACGCAAGCAGGAGATCGAGCGGGGCGTCACCCTGGTCGGGCCGCACCGCGACGACCTGCTGCTCAAGCTCGGCCAGCTGCCCGCCAAGGGGTACGCCAGCCACGGCGAGTCCTGGTCGTACGCGCTGGCGCTGCGGCTCGCCTCGTACGACCTGCTGCGGGCCGAGGGCAACGAGCCCGTGCTGGTCCTGGACGACGTCTTCGCGGAGCTGGACGCCCGGCGCCGCGAACGACTGGCGGAGCTGGTGGCCCCGGGCGAGCAGGTGCTGGTCACGGCGGCCGTGGACGACGACGTGCCGGGCGTCCTCGCGGGGGCGCGGTACGAGGTCGCCGCCGGAGAGGTGGCGCGGGTATGAGCGAGCACTCCGGTAACGAGACGCCGGTTCCCAAGGTTCCCGAGTCCTCCGGCGTCGACCTCGCGCGCGTGGCGCTGCGCGCCGCCAAGGAGCAGGCCAAGGCGAGGGGCGCCGCCGCGCAGCAGAAGAAGCAGGCCCGCCGTGGCGGAGGCCTGCGCTCCGGCGCCCGGGCGGACGGGCGCGACCCGCAGCCGCTGGGCGCCGCGATCAACCGGCTGATCACCGAGCGCGGCTGGGAGACCCCGGCCGCCGTCGGCGGCGTGATGGGCCGCTGGCCGCAGATCGTCGGCGACGACCTGGCCAACCACTGCGTCCCGCTGCGCTACGACGAGGACCCCGACGAGCGCGTGCTCACGGTGCAGTGCGACTCCACGGCGTGGGCGACCCAGCTGCGGCTGCTCGCGCCCCAGCTGGTGGCCCGGCTGAACGCGGACCTGGGCCATGGCACGGTCCGGATGATCAAGGTCCTGGGGCCGGGCGGCCCGCCCACGCGCTACGGGCGCCTGCGGGCCCCGGGCAGCACGGGGCCCGGCGACACCTACGGATGAGGTGGGGCGGGGCCGTGCGTCGTCCCCGGCCTCGCCGTCCCCCGCCGCGCACCGCCCTGCGGCATACCGTCCTGGCCGTCGAGGACCCTCGCGCGCCAGGAAACCGGGCGGTACGGGTGAGGCGTCCCTCACGGTAGCCGGAGGTTGACAGGCCGAAGCGCTGAACGCCCGTGTGAGGCTCTTAGAGCCCCTGCCCGGATATGGGGAGTCGGCAGCCGCCCGCTCAGGGCGGCACATGCGGACTCAGGTACCGGCAAACCCCCATTCATGTCGGCGCTACCGGTAGACTGGTCAATAATCCCGCCCTCCTCGCGGGACCCACCGAAAGACGCGGTCGGGTGTTGCCGCCACGGCACCGCCCGGCGCTGACCATCGCTGAACGACGCAGCTGCTCCTGCCTGCCCAGGAGAAGGCTGTGCTGTGCCAGAAAGGGCGCTTCGTGGCCGATTCCGGCAACCCCAACGAGAACACCCCGTCCACTGTCGTCGGCGAGAACGGCGAGGTCACATCCTCGTACGACGCCAGCGCGATCACCGTCCTCGAAGGCCTGGACGCGGTTCGTAAGCGCCCTGGTATGTACATCGGCTCGACCGGTGAGCGTGGTCTGCATCACATGGTGCAGGAAGTCGTCGACAACTCCGTCGACGAGGCCCTGGCCGGGCACGCGGACACGATCGACGTGACGATCCTGGCCGATGGCGGCGTCCGCGTGATCGACAACGGTCGCGGCATCCCCGTGGGCATCCACCCGGTGGAGAAGAAGCCGGCCGTGGAGGTCGTGCTCACCGTGCTGCACGCGGGTGGCAAGTTCGGCGGCGGCGGCTACGCCGTCTCCGGCGGTCTGCACGGCGTCGGTGTCTCCGTGGTGAACGCCCTCTCGACCAAGCTCGCCGTCGACATCAAGACGGACGGCTACCGCTGGACGCAGGAGTACAAGGGTGGCGCCCCGACCGCGCCGCTCGAGCGGCACGAGGCCACGAACGAGACGGGCACCTCGGTCACCTTCTGGGCCGACGGCGACATCTTCGAGACCACCGAGTACTCCTTCGAGACGCTCGCGCGGCGCTTCCAGGAGATGGCCTTCCTCAACAAGGGCCTGACGATCAAGCTGACGGACGAGCGGGAGTCGGCGAAGGCCGTCTCCGGGGCGGACTCGGCAGACGAGTCGGAGGACCAGCAGGCGCTCACGGTCTCGTACCACTACGAGGGCGGCATCGTCGACTTCGTGAAGTACCTCAACTCGCGCAAGGGCGAGCTGATCCACCCGACCGTGATCGACGTGGAGGCCGAGGACAAGGAGCGCATGCTCTCGGCCGAGATCGCGATGCAGTGGAACTCTCAGTACAGCGAGGGCGTTTACTCCTTTGCGAACACCATCCACACGCACGAGGGGGGTACGCATGAGGAGGGATTCCGCGCCGCGCTCACGGGCCTGGTCAACCGGTATGCCCGGGACAAGAAGCTGCTGCGCGAGAAGGACGACAACCTCTCGGGTGAGGATATCCGCGAGGGTCTGACGGCGATCATCTCGGTCAAGCTGGGTGAGCCGCAGTTCGAGGGCCAGACGAAGACGAAGCTGGGCAACACCGAGGCGAAGACGTTCGTCCAGAAGGTGGTGCATGAGCACCTGACCGACTGGTTCGACCGGAATCCCAACGAGGCCGCGGACATCATCCGCAAGGCCATCCAGGCGCAGACGGCACGTGTCGCGGCCCGCAAGGCGCGCGATCTGACCCGCCGCAAGGGTCTGCTGGAGAGCGCCTCTCTTCCCGGCAAGCTCTCCGACTGCCAGTCCAACGACCCGACGAAGTGCGAGATCTTCATCGTCGAGGGTGACTCCGCCGGTGGTTCGGCGAAGTCCGGGCGCAACCCGATGTACCAGGCCATCCTGCCGATCCGCGGCAAGATCCTGAACGTCGAGAAGGCCCGTATCGACAAGATCCTGCAGAACACCGAGGTCCAGGCGCTGATCAGTGCGTTCGGTACCGGGGTCCATGAGGACTTCGACATCGACAAGCTCCGCTATCACAAGATCATCTTGATGGCGGACGCCGATGTCGACGGCCAGCACATCAACACCCTGCTGCTGACCTTCCTTTTCCGCTTCATGCGCCCGCTGGTCGAGGCCGGACACGTGTACCTGTCACGCCCGCCGCTCTACAAGATCAAGTGGGGCCGGGACGACTTCGAGTACGCCTACTCCGACCGTGAGCGCGACGCGCTCGTGGAACTCGGCAAGCAGTCGGGCAAGCGGATCCGCGAGGACTCCATCCAGCGCTTCAAGGGCCTGGGCGAGATGAACGCCGAAGAGCTGCGCATCACCACGATGGACGTCGAGCACCGCGTCCTGGGCCAGGTCACCCTGGACGACGCGGCCCAGGCCGACGACCTGTTCTCGGTACTGATGGGCGAGGACGTCGAGGCACGGCGCTCGTTCATCCAGCGCAACGCCAAGGACGTCCGCTTCCTCGACATCTGAGTCGGTCTGTCGCTGACCGCTTCGAAAGGACTTGAGAACCAGCAATGGCCGACGAGAACACTTCCGCGACCACTGAACCCACCGAGGAAGAACCTGTACTGCGCATTGAGCCCGTCGGGCTCGAGACGGAGATGCAGCGCTCCTACCTCGACTACGCGATGTCCGTCATCGTCTCGCGCGCGCTGCCGGACGTCCGGGACGGCCTGAAGCCCGTCCACCGCCGTGTGCTGTACGCGATGTACGACGGCGGGTACCGGCCCGAGAAGGGCTTCTACAAGTGCGCCCGCGTCGTCGGCGACGTCATGGGCACGTACCACCCGCACGGCGACTCCTCGATCTACGACGCGCTCGTCCGCCTCGCCCAGCCCTGGTCGATGCGGATGCCGCTGGTCGACTCCAACGGCAACTTCGGTTCCCCGGGCAACGACCCGGCCGCCGCCATGCGGTACACCGAGTGCAAGATGATGCCGCTGTCCATGGAGATGGTCCGCGACATCGACGAGGAGACCGTCGACTTCCAGGACAACTACGACGGCCGCAACCAGGAGCCGACGGTCCTGCCGGCGCGCTTCCCGAACCTGCTGGTCAACGGCTCCGCCGGTATCGCCGTCGGTATGGCCACCAACATCCCGCCGCACAACCTGCGCGAGGTCGCGGACGGCGCCCAGTGGTTCCTGTCGCACCCCGAGGCCTCGCACGAGGAGCTCCTGGACGCGCTGATCGAGCGCATCAAGGGCCCCGACTTCCCGACCGGCGCCCTCGTGGTCGGCCGCAAGGGCATCGAGGAGGCGTACCGCACCGGGCGCGGCTCGATCACCATGCGCGCGGTGGTCGCGGTCGAGGAGATCCAGAACCGCCAGTGCCTGGTGGTCACGGAACTTCCGTACCAGACCAACCCCGACAACCTGGCGCAGAAGATCGCCGACCTGGTCAAGGACGGCAAGGTCGGCGGCATCGCCGACGTCCGGGACGAGACCAGCTCCCGTACCGGCCAGCGCCTGGTCATCGTGCTCAAGCGGGACGCGGTCGCCAAGGTCGTCCTCAACAACCTGTACAAGCACACCGACCTCCAGACGAACTTCGGCGCCAACATGCTGGCGCTCGTCGACGGCGTGCCGCGCACGCTCTCGCTGGACGCGTTCATCCGCCACTGGGTGACGCACCAGATCGAGGTCATCGTCCGGCGCACCAGGTTCCGGCTGCGCAAGGCCGAGGAGCGGGCCCACATCCTGCGCGGTCTGCTCAAGGCGCTCGACGCGATCGACGAGGTCATCGCGCTGATCCGGCGCAGCGACACCGTCGAGGTCGCGCGCGAGGGCCTGATGGGCCTGCTCTCCATCGACGAGATCCAGGCCAACGCGATCCTGGAGATGCAGCTCCGCCGGCTCGCCGCCCTGGAGCGGCAGAAGATCGTCGCCGAGCACGATGAGCTCCAGGCGAAGATCAACGAGTACAACGCGATCCTCGCCTCGCCCGAGCGCCAGCGCCAGATCATCAGCGAGGAACTGGCCGCGATCGTCGAGAAGTTCGGCGACGACCGGCGCTCCAAGCTGGTGCCCTTCGACGGTGACATGTCCATCGAGGACCTGATCGCCGAAGAGGACATCGTCGTCACCATCACCAACGGCGGCTACGTCAAGCGCACCAAGACCGAGGACTACCGCTCGCAGAAGCGCGGCGGCAAGGGCGTGCGGGGCACCAAGCTGAAGCAGGACGACATCGTCGACCACTTCTTCGTCTCCACCACCCACCACTGGCTGCTGTTCTTCACCAACAAGGGCCGCGTCTACCGGGCCAAGGCGTACGAGCTGCCGGACGCCGGACGGGACGCGCGCGGCCAACACGTGGCGAACCTGCTGGCCTTCCAGCCGGACGAGAAGATCGCCCAGATCCTCGCCATCCGCGACTACGAGGCGGCGCCCTATCTGATCCTGGCCACCAAGGGCGGCCTGGTGAAGAAGACCTCGCTCAAGGACTACGACTCGCCCCGTTCGGGTGGCGTCATCGCCATCAACCTGCGGGAGACCGCGGACGGCGCCGACGACGAACTGATCGGCGCGGAGCTGGTGTCGGCCGAGGACGATCTGCTGCTCGTCAGCAAGAAGGCGCAGTCCATCCGCTTCACGGCGACGGACGACGCCCTGCGCCCGATGGGCCGCGCCACCTCGGGCGTCAAGGGGATGAGTTTCCGCGAGGGCGACGAGCTGCTCTCGATGAATGTCGTCCGGCCCGGTACTTTCGTGTTCACCGCCACCGACGGCGGGTACGCGAAGCGGACCCCCGTCGACGAGTACCGCGTCCAGGGTCGCGGTGGCCTCGGTATCAAGGCCGCCAAGATCGTCGAGGACCGGGGCTCGCTGGTCGGTGCGCTGGTGGTCGAGGAGACGGACGAAATCCTCGCCATCACGCTCGGCGGTGGTGTGATTCGTACGCGAGTCAACGAGGTCAGGGAGACGGGCCGTGACACCATGGGCGTCCAACTGATCAACCTGGGCAAGCGCGATGCCGTCGTCGGTATCGCTCGTAACGCCGAGGCCGGTCGCGAGGCTGAAGAGGTCGACGGTCCCGAAGGGACCGAGATCGACGCGGCCGAGGGCGAGTCTGCCGAGGCCGCAGTCGAGGGCACGGAGCCTTCGGCCGGTGAGCACGAGGAGTAAAGCGTGAGTGGAGCCACGGGCGCCGGATCGGCCGCTTCCGGAGCGAACGGTGCCCGTGGCCCTGCCGCGGACTCCCAGGGGGTAACGGTGACCGACACTCGCGGGCCCAAGGCCCGGTCCGACTACGAGGGACACGCCGCCGGGGCACTGCCCGGCGAGCGCGACAAGCCCGCCTCGGGCCCCGCGCAGCCGTACCACCCGCCGCAGGCCTACCCGACGTCCCAGAACGGGACGCAGGGCGGCCAGCAGCGCGGCGGCGGCTCGTCGTCCGCCGCGATCCGCCGGCCCCGCACAGGGGCCCGTACGACACCGCGTACGCGCAAGGCACGGCTGCGGGTGGCCAAGGCCGACCCGTGGTCGGTGATGAAGGTCAGCTTCCTGCTCTCCATCGCGCTGGGCGTGTGCACGGTGGTGGCGTCGGCGGTGCTGTGGATGGTCATGGACGCCATGGGCGTCTTCTCGTCGGTGGGCGGGACCATCAGCGAGGCCACCGGCTCCAACGAGTCCAACGGCTTCGACCTGCAGTCCTTCCTGTCACTGCCGCGCGTGCTGATCTTCACCTCGGTGATCGCGGTCATCGACGTGGTGCTCGCCACCGCGCTGGCGACGCTCGGCGCGTTCATCTACAACCTCTCGGCCGGTTTCGTGGGCGGCATCGAGCTCACGCTGGCCGAGGACGAGTAAGCGCAGGTAGCCGCAGTTCAAACGGGGGACGGCTATCGATTTTGGGACTGGCCCCCACGTGCGCTAATCTTCAGAGGTCAGCGCGCGGGGGACATCCCGCAGAGCGCGGCGGGGCTATAGCTCAGTTGGTTAGAGCGCATCCCTGATAAGGATGAGGCCACAGGTTCAAATCCTGTTAGCCCCACAGTGCAGAAGGTCCCCGGACGAGAGTCCGGGGACCTTTTCGTTGTGCCGTGCGGTCCTCGTGCCGCGCCGTCCTCATGCCGTGCGACCCCCGTGTCATGGGGTCCTCTCGTGTACGTACTACGTACGTACACGAAGAAGCCCGGCAACTCGGGGGAGTCGCCGGGCTCGTGGCTCGCAAGCTCGGGCAGGAGCTGGGAGAGCGGTCAGGGTGTGGCCACCAGGTCTCCGTCGTCCCGGGAGGGCGTCTCGTCACCGGTCGAGCCCCCTGCTCCGTCGCCGCCCTCGTTCTCGTCGTGGGCTCCGGGCAGGTGCCGGGTCGACGGCGAGGAGCCGTGGGCCTCGGCGCGGATGCGCTGCTTCATCGTGGGAGGCAGTGCCGAGGCACTGGGCAGGGCCCAGCGCACGTTCGGCGTCTCGGGGAGCAGCTTTTCGCCGCGGTGGTGCGCGGCGGCCTGCTGCGGTACGGAAGCGGCCGCGGTGGCCTGGCCGGTCAGGCCGAGGGAGGCGAGGAGGGCGACGAGCGCGCCGATGAGTGCGGTCCACCACGTCGTGAGCTTGCTGGTTGCCATGACTTCCTCGCTTCTGGGTCGTTCTTCAGGTGCCCGATTTGCGTTGGATCTCATGATGTGCACCAGCGCCGCAGAGCGAGGGGGCGACGCACCGTTATGGGCGGATCTTCCGATGAACTGCACTCGGATGGACCATCACCGATTGGTATCGATCGGTGTGTATAGTCGGGCGGCAGAGGTCCCTTACGTCAAGGAAAGACGAGGTCGCGCGGTGAAGAAGCTCCTCCTGGTCGCACTGGCCGCCATCGGCGGGCTCCTCGTGTACCGCCAGATCCAGGCGGATCGCGCCGAGCAGGACCTGTGGACGGAGGCGACCGACTCCGTGCCCGCAGGTTCGGGTGTGTGAGCCCCACAGAGTCCAAGTTGCAGAGCCCCGGCCGCCGACGCGGCCGGGGCTCTGTGCTGTCATGTGCCCGGGGCAGTCGTCCCCACGGGTTCACCTGCGCAAATCAATGGCTTGCAGAAGCAAAATTGAAGGGGGCGCGGCGGCATGACGAACCAGCGTGGGAAGGGCCGGGCCGTGGCCGCCTTGGCCGCGCTGTGCGCGCTGGCGGCTCTTTCGGGCCAGGGCGCACAGGCCGCGACCGGCCCACAGCGCCCGTACCGCGCTGACAGCCCCTACCGCTACGACCCGCACGCCCGGCCGGTCACCGCGGCCGCCACCGGGCAGGGCGCGCCGCGGCTGGCGGCGGGCAAGGTGTACCGGTCGGCCGTCGGGCCCGGCACCAAGGCGTACTTCCAGGTCGACCTGGGCAGCACCGGAGACGCCTATGTGTCGGCCGTGGCGGTGCCGAAGCCGGACACCGAGGTCGCCTTCGGCGACGGCATCGAGCTCACGCTCCAGGACCGCGACGGCAACACCTGCGACACCGGCCGCGCGGTCTTCGGCTCGCCCGAGTACCCGAGGCCGATCGCCGCGTACGTCTCACGCGGCCTGACCCGCAATCAGACGTCCTGTCAGGCGGCGGGCCCGTACTACGTGTTGGTCCAGCGGATCGGCGGCGCCGCTTCCACGCCCGGTGAGTGGGGCCTGGAGCTGCGGCACACCAGGGAGCCGAGGCTCACGGTCGACGCCGCGACGACCGCGCCCACACACTGGGCGACCACCGCGCCGCCCGTGCCCTCCTCGGCGGCGCGCGCGGTCCATGGCGGTACGGGCTTCGCCGACGCGGCCCCGCTGAGCGGCGGCGCGTGGCGCGACACGCTGAAGCCGGGCGCCACGCTCTTCTACCGCGTCCCGGTCGGCTGGGGACAGCAGCTGTCCGCCACCGCCGAACTGGGCCGTGCGGGCGGGAGCCGATACGTGGACAAGGCCATCGACCTCCAGCTCTACAACCCGGCGCTCGGCCCGGTCGTGGACGTGTACACGGGCTACGACGGGAGGCCCGCATCCGTCGCCTTCCAGCCGCTCGCGCCGGTGGCGTACGAGAACCGGTACTCCACCTCGGGCCCGGTCGCCGCGCTGCGCTTCGGGGGCGACCACTATCTGGCGGTCAGCCTCAGCCCCAAGGTTGCCCAGGTGCTCGGCCCGGGGGCGTACTCCGTCACGCTGCGGGTGGGCGTGCGCGGCGAGGCGAAGCCGGCGCCCGCGTACGAAGGGGCCGCGCCCGACTTCGCGGCCGACGGCCGGACCACCAGCCCCGTCCCGGCCGCGGCCCCGCCGGGGCACGACGGCGGCTCGACGAGGATGCGGCTGCTCGCGGCGGGCGGGATCGGGACGGGGACGCTGCTGGTGGGGTGGCTGGGGGTGCGGACGCTGGTCGCGCGGCGGCGGGCGCAGCCGGTCAGGCCGGGCTGAGGGTTCCCAGGAGCCCCTTTCCGGCTGGCTGAGCCCAGAACCTCGGTTCAGACCTGGCTGAGCGCCCAGAAGCCGACGGCGAAGCAGAGCAGGGCCAGGAGCAGGACCGGGACCGTCACCTTCGGGGGCGGTCCCGGGCGTTTGTGCCGGGCGGCGGGTGGTGGAGGCGTGGGGCTGTGGACCGGGGTGTGGGCCGGGCTGTGGACAGGTGCGGAAACCGGTGGGGCCGGAGTGGGAACCTGCGCGCTTTGGCCGGTGTACCTCTTAGTGACAGGGGTGGGTGTGTACGAGGGCGGATAAGGGGGCGGGATCGGATGGAATCCGTCGGCCGTGGGCGGGGTGGACAACTGGTGGTCAGGGAGCGGCTGTTGCTCTTCGCGCTTCTGCTCCCACGCCCGCTTCTGCTCCCGTTCCTGCTCCCCCTCCTGCTTCCGCTGCTCTTCCTGCGGGAGGTGGGCCGATCGCTGTGGGGTCGCGGGCGTCCCGGATGTACCGGACGTACCGGTCGGCTGCGGTCCCCGAAGGACCGGCGGGAGTTCGCGCGGGACGAACCCTTCGGGAAGCGGGCCGACTTGGTCGAAGACCTCGACCGGCTCCTCGTCGGGCCCGGCGTCCGGCAGCAGCTCGACGGCCGAGGCCAGCGCCTTGCGCGCGCCCGTGGCCGTCCGGAAGCGGACGTGCGGGTCCGGCTGCAGCAGACCCGCCAGGACCTGCCACAGCGGCTCGGAGACGCTCTGTGGCGCCCCGGGAGTGCCGTGGGCGGTGAAGTACTCCACCAGGGCCCGGGCGTCCGGCTTCTGACCCTCCAGCAGATACAGGGCGACCAGGCCGACCGCGAACAGGTCGGACGGGAAGTCCGGGTCCGCGCCCATGATCTGCTCGGGCGCGAAGTACCCCGGCGTGCCCATCACGTAGTTCGTCTCGGTGAGCCGCGGCTCACCCTTGCGCATCGCGATACCGAAGTCGGACAGCCGCAGATGCGGCCGCCCGGTGCCGGTGGCCTCAAGGAGGATGTTGGCCGGCTTGATGTCGCGGTGGACGACCCCCTCGGCGTGCACCGCGGCGAGCCCGGCGAGCAGCTGGTCGAGCAGCACGCAGACGAACCGGGGCGGCAGCGGCCCGTAGTCCCCGATCAGATGGGCCAGCGAGCCGCCGGTCACCAGGTCCATGGTGAACAGGACCTTGTCGTCGTCGGCGGCCCAGCTCGCCGGGGCCAGCACATGAGGGTGGTCGATCCTCAGCGCCTGCTCGCGGACGAAACGCAGCAGGGTGTGCGCGTCGCTCTGCTGGAGGACCTTCGCCGCCACACAGCGGCGGCGGCGGTGGTCCCAGGCGCGCCAGACGGCACCGACGCCACCGCGGCCGATCGGGTCGATGAGCTCGTACCGACCGGCGAAGACCTCACCCACCTGACCTCCCCGCCCCCATGGCCGTCAGCTCTGGTGCGCCTCGTAGTGGGCGACCGCCTCCGCGGTGCGTCCGGCGCCGTACACCCGGAGGAACTCTGCCAGCTCGGGGTGGGCCGGGGCGAGGGTGTCGGCGGCGTCGATGATGTCCCCGGCGGCGGCGACAGAGCGGAGCAGCGACTGGATCTCGCGTACCACGCGGCGCACGGTCGGAGCGCCCGAACTCGTCGTGGTCTGGCCGGTGTTGGTAAGAACCGAGCCACCCTGGGACTTCTTGATCTCGTCCATCCGGTCGGTGGCCTCGGCGGCGCTGACGCTGCCGTCGGCGACCTGGCCCGCCAGGTCCTGCAGGGCCTGGACGCGCTGGACGACGGCCGGGTTGCCGATCTTGGCGCGCTGACCGCTCATCAGCTGGGACAGCATGGGGGCCGAGAGCCCGAGGACGGCGGCGAGCCTGGCCTGGTTCAGGCCGAGATCGTCTATCAGCCGGCGGAAGAGCGCCCCCAGCGGCTCTCCGTACCAGCTCCGCTGAAGCTCCCTCGCTCTTGCGGTCGCTTCTTGCTGCGTTGCGTCCATTGCGCGTCTCCCCATCGCTTCCCCATTGAGGCGCTTCGCTGTCGCGAACCCCGACGAGCATCTTACGGAGAGTGGTCGTCTATCGGGAGTCCCAATCCTTTTGCGGGATACCCGGTTCCACCCGGTACTCTGGTCTGCGCATCACCTTCCCGGGGCCTTAGCTCAGTTGGTAGAGCGCTGTCTTTGCATGGCAGATGTCAGGGGTTCGACTCCCCTAGGCTCCACAGCACGACGACGGCGGGTGCCGTGGACCAGTGGTCCACGGCACCCGCCGTCGCGTTACGTACCGCCGGTGGCCCGGCGTCAGTGGCCGCTGCGCTCGTCGCCGCCGTATTCGGCCTCCTCGGCCTCCTTGGCCTGGACCTCCGGGTCGAGGGCGTCGCTGCCGTCGACCGCGCTCAGCGGGGTCCGCTCGGCGACCTCGGTGGGCGCCGGGGGCTCGACCAGCCAGTCCGGGTTGGCCTGCTTGTCCCACCACTTCCACGCGGCGACGGCGCCGCCCGCCAGGACGCCGACGACCACGAGGTACTTGGCGGCGCGCCCGGCCCGGGCACGGCGGCGCTGCTTCTTCGCCAGCTTCTCGATCTGGCGCGGGGTGATCTGGCCGCGCAGCGCCGCGAGGGCGGCCGCCGAGCGGGCCATCGCTTCTTCGCGGACCGGCTGGGCGGCGGCGACCGCCTGACTGACGCGGGGCGCCGTGTAGTCGGCGGCCTGGCGGGCGGCGCGGCGGGAGCGGGCGGCGGCCTCCCGGGCCACCTCCTCGACCTTCGGCGGCACGTGCGGCGCGAGATGCGCGTCGTACTGGAGATGGGCCTGGCTGCGGGCCTGCTGGGCGGCCTTGGCCACCTTGGGCGCGAGCCGCGCGTTCGTTTCGTGCGCATAGCGCGCGGCATGGCTCTTGGCCGAGTCGGCGTAGGGCGCCACCACTTCCGCGGCGTGCAGCACGCTCTCCTTCGCCGAGCCGGTCGCGGCGCGCACGCTGTCCATGCGGGTCACGTGATCCTCCTCCTTGGTGGCGGGGTTCAGGGCGGTCCGGTGGGTTGTCGCCGGAATGAGCACAGTGTCGCCTTTCCACCCATCTCGAAATCATGCCTGTCGGACGGGTACCCGGCATGCGCGGAAAGGCATCCGGGTCATGCGGGGCGGCTTCGGGTGATGTACGGCACGAGGGCGCGAGGGCGGTGCGAGGGGAGCTCGTGTCCGACGATGCCACGGTTCGCCCCGGGGCGCGCCTGTTCGGCGGGGATCGGCGGCACTCGGCGGCATTTCCTTGCCGTGGGGCCCTCCGTGCGAGGATCGTGGGACGTCAGTGCAGACCAAAGGAAGGCAGACCGTGGCCGAGCAGCTTTACGCCACCCTGAAGACCAACCAAGGGGACATCGAGATCCGGCTCCTGCCGAACCACGCCCCGAAGACGGTCAGGAACTTCGTCGAGCTGGCCAAGGGCGAGCGCGAGTGGACGCACCCGGCGACCGGCAAGCAGTCCACGGACCCGCTCTACGACGGCACGGTCTTCCACCGGGTGATCAGCGGCTTCATGATCCAGGGCGGCGACCCGCTGGGCAACGGCACCGGCGGCCCGGGCTACGAGTTCGCCGACGAGTTCCACCCGGAGCTGGCCTTCGACAAGCCGTACCTGCTGGCCATGGCGAACGCCGGGCCGGGCACCAACGGCTCGCAGTTCTTCATCACGGTGTCCCCCACCGCGTGGCTGACCCGTAAGCACACGATCTTCGGCGAGGTCGCCACCGACGCCGGCCGGAAGGTCGTGGACGCCATCGCGAGCACCCAGACCAACCCGCGTACCGACCGCCCCGTCCAGGACGTGGTCATCGAGTCGGTCGTCATCGAGTCCCGCGAGGGCTGAGCCCCGCGCGGCCCGGTTCCGGCGGGGTCAACGCGCACCCGAGGAACCGACACCGCCGACGGCACCCGTTCGAGGGGAACCAAACCGCCCCGCTCGTCCGTATGACGTGACGAGCGGGGCGGCGCGGTTGCCGCACCCGCACCGAGTACAAGGAGCCCGATGGACCAGGCGAGCCTGCCGAGCTGCTACCGGCACCCGGGCGTGCAGACGGGGATCACCTGCACCCGCTGCGAGCGCCCGATCTGCCCGGAGTGCATGGTCAGCGCCTCGGTCGGATTCCAGTGCCCGGAGTGCGTCCGCGGCGGCTCCGGCACCGGCCATGCGCCGACGGCCAACCAGCCGCGCACGATGGCGGGTGCCGCGATCGCGCCGGGCGACCCGCATCTGCTCACCAAGATCCTGATCGGGCTGAACCTGGTCGGGTATCTGCTCCAGCAGGCGGTCGGCGACAGCTTTTCCCAGAGGTTCGAATTGATCGGGTGGGCCTCGTACCTGCCCGGCGGCGGGATGGAGGGCGTCGCAGAAGGGCAGTGGTACCGCCTGGCGACGTCGATGTTCCTGCACGGCGGGCCCATGCACATCGTGTTCAACATGCTCAGCCTGTGGTGGATCGGCGGGCCGCTGGAGGCGGCGCTCGGCCGGGTGCGCTATCTGGCGCTCTACTTCGTCTCCGGGCTCGCCGGAAGCGCGCTGACGTACTGGCTCGCCGCCCCGAACACTCCCTCGCTGGGCGCCTCCGGGGCGATCTTCGGGCTGTTCGGCGCCACCGCCGTGCTGATGCGCAAGCTGAACTACGACATGCGCCCGCTGATCGCGCTCCTGGTGATCAACCTGGTGATCACGTTCAACCCGTGGGGCGGGATCGCCTGGCAGGCCCATATCGGCGGTCTGGTCGGCGGCACGGTGATCGCTTACGCCATGGTCCACGCGCCGCGCGAGCGCCGGTCGCTGATCCAGTGGGGGACGTGCGGCGTGGTCCTGCTGGCCGTCGTGGTCATCGTGATAGCCCGCACCGCCGCGCTCACCTGAACCGGCGGGCCGCCACCTGGGCGGGCACGCGGAGTCCTGCTTTCCCCCAAGGTTGTCCACAGTGTGTGCCGGATCTTGTGCACCCGGTGGGGAACAGCTGTGCCCCTTGTCGCTGACCTGGGTTTTCCCAGCAGAGACAAGGGGCGGGCCGTGGGCCGGTGTGGAAGAGTGCAGTCACACCGGCGTCAACACGGCGGAGGTTATCCACAGATCGTCTGACCTTTTCCCCAGTGTGGATAGCGTTGTGGATAACCCGTGGGCAAGGCTTGACGAGGAGGCTGTGGAGGGGCTACTTCCACTGCGTGGAGACACCGAAGCCGCCGGCGATGAAGCCGAAGCCGACCACGATGTTCCAGTTCCCGAAGGACTTCAGCGGCAGATCGCCCTCGGTCACATAGAAGAGGACGATCCAGGCGAGCCCGATCAGGAAGAACGCCAGCATCACCGGGGCCACCCAGCCCCGGCTGCCCAGCTTGATGGCGGTGGCCTGCTTCGCCGCCGGCGGCGGCGTGAAGTCGGCCTTCTTGCGGATACGTGACTTCGGCACGAGGAACACTCCTGTCGATGCGCTGCGTGACCGCGCAGGGAACTATGGCTGGGCGGCGGCGGAGGGGCAATAGGGGATCACTGCTGCCCCCAGGCGTCCGTTAGCGTAGTGCTTCCGTGGCGCCGAAGGAGTAAGGGTACGTTGAGCAATTCCGCCGACTCCCCACAAGGGCTCCCTGGTGAGCCCGCCGAACCGCGCCGCCGCTTTCGCGCAGGCCCCGTCCGGCTGCTCTCCGCCGCCGTCTTCGCCCTTGCCGGACTCATCTTCGTCACCAGCTTCAACACGGCCAAGGGCACCAACATCCGCACCGACGCCTCGCTGCTGAAGCTCTCCGACCTGATCCAGCAGCGCAGCCGCAAGAACGCCGAGCTCGACCAGTCCACCGCCACCGTCCGGAGCACCGTCGACGCGCTCGCCCAGCGCGACAACGGCTCCACCAAGGCCGAGGACCAGCAACTCGCCGCCCTCAAGGACGCGGCCGGCACCGAGCAGGTCGCCGGCAAGGCGCTCAGCGTCACCCTCAACGACGCCCCGCCCAACGCCACGGCCGCCCCCGGCTACCCCGCCCCCCAGCCCAACGACCTGGTCATCCACCAGCAGGACCTCCAAGCCGTCGTCAACGCGCTGTGGCAGGGCGGCGCCCAGGGCATCCAGGTCATGGACCAGCGGCTCATCTCCACCAGCGCCGTGCGCTGCGTCGGCAACACCCTGATCCTCCAGGGCCGCGTCTACTCGCCCCCGTACAAGATCAGCGCGGTGGGCGATCCCGGGAAGCTGCGCAAGGCGCTCACCGACTCCCGGGCGATCCAGAACTACCAGCTGTATGTGAAGGCGTACGGGCTCGGCTGGAAAGTCGACGAGCACAAGGCGATGACTCTGCCCGGCTACTCGGGCACAGTGGATCTCCACTACGCGAAGCCGGTGGGATAGCGCGGGAGGGGGGCGGCCCGGTGCCTGTGGTCTCGGTGCGGCTGGTCGTCAGGACGCTCAGCGAGCTGTGCATCACGGTCGGCACCCTGATCGTCCTCTTCGTCGCGTACGTCCTGTACTGGACCGGGGTGAAGGCGGACAGCGCCGCCGACAGCCAGATATCCGCCCTGCGCCACCAGTGGGAGCGGGCCCCAGCCACGAGCGCGCCCCAGCGGAGCGCGCCGCCCGCCCCCGCCCCGTACAGCGAGGGAAAGTCCTTCGCGGTCATGTACATCCCCAGGCTGGGCAAGGACTGGCACAAGCCCGTGCTGGAGGGGACCGGGGTCAAGGACCTCCAGAAGGGCCTCGGGCACTACGCCAGCACCACGCGCCTGGGGCAGCCGGGCAACTTCTCGGTGGCCGGGCACCGGCGTACCTACGGCGACCCCTTCAAGGACTTCCCCGAGCTGCGGCCCGGCGACGCGGTGGTGCTCACCGACGGGACGACCTGGTTCACGTACCGCCTCGACAACAAGCCCTACCGGACCGTGCCCAGCGACACAGGAGTCATCGATCCGGTCCCGGCCAAGTCGCCGTTCCGCTCCCCCGGCCGCTATCTGACCCTCACCACCTGCGATCCGGAATGGGGCAGCAGCCACCGGCTGATCGCCTGGGGCCACCTCGACTCCACCCGGCCGGCGGCCCAGGGCAAGCCCCAAGCTTTGACCGGCTGAGCCCCCTGCCCACAGCGCCGACCCTTAGTCTGGTGCGGTAACGATCGTCGGAAGGGACAGCGGACCGCATGTACGGCTGGATCTGGCGGCATCTGCCGGGCAACGCGTGGGTACGGGCGTTCACTTCGCTCGTACTGGTACTGGCGATTGTCTATGTGCTCTTCCAGTACATCTTCCCGTGGGCGGAGCCGCTGCTGCCGTTCAACGATGTCACCGTCGACCAGGGCAGGGGAGCGACCCGATGAGCGCACGCGTTCTCGTCGTGGACAACTACGACAGCTTTGTCTTCAACCTGGTCCAGTACCTGTACCAGCTGGGCGCCGAGTGCGAGGTGGTACGCAACGACGAGGTGTCCCTGGAGCACGCGCAGGACGGCTTCGACGGCGTGCTGCTCTCGCCCGGCCCTGGCGCGCCCGAGCAGGCCGGCGTCTGTATCGAGATGGTGCGCCACTGCGCGGCGACCGGGGTGCCGGTCTTCGGTGTCTGCCTCGGCATGCAGTCGATGATGGTGGCGTACGGGGGTGTGGTCGACCGGGCTCCCGAGCTGCTGCACGGCAAGACCTCGCCGGTCCTGCACGAGGGCGCCGGGGTCTTCCAGGGGCTGCCCTCGCCGTTCACCGCGACCCGCTACCACTCGCTGGCCGCCGAGCCCGCCACGCTCCCCGCGGAGCTGGAGGTCACCGCCTGGACGGCCGACGGGATCGTGATGGGGCTGCGCCACCGGGAGCTGCCCGTGGAGGGCGTCCAGTTCCACCCCGAGTCCGTTCTGACCGAACACGGCCATCTGATGCTCGCCAACTGGCTGGTGCGGTGCGGGGACAAGGGAGCCGTCGAGCGGTCGGCAGGCCTGGCACCGGTGGTGGGCAAGGCCGCGGCGTGACGGCCGTCCGGCCCGAGCACGAGTACGACCCGCTGACGGACCCTTCCCCAAACTCTCGGCTCCGCTCGAGCAGGGGAGGCCTCAATCCGGCGGGTGGTCACGGGTCGCCTTGGTTCAGGGCGGACAACATCGCGCAGGCCGGGGCCCCGTACGAGGCCCAGGGCCAGGCCCAGTACGAGGTCCAGGCCCAGGCTCAGGTGCCGGGCGACGCCTACGCGCGCGTGGCGGAAGCCGCGCCCGCGCCCGCTCAGGAGTGGTACGCGGAGCCCGCCGTGGACCCTGTGCCCGACTCCGGACCGCCGCTCCCCGACCCCGCCCCGGCGCCCCTGGCCGAGCCCGAGCCCGACGTCGTCCCCTACGACGACTCGACCATGGCGCTCAAGCGCATAGCCGAGCCGCCCGCGCCCCCCACCGGCGGCCGGGCCGAGCGCCGCCGGGCCGCCAAGGCGCGCGGACACCGGGCCTCCTCCCGATCCGCGGCCGCGCCCGCCGGGCCCGTGGCGAGCGGCCGTCCGCAGACCCGTGCCGAGGCGCGCCGCGCCGCCAAGGCGCGCAAGGACAGCCCGGCCGTGGTGGCCAGCCGGATCGTCGGCGAACTGTTCATCACGCTCGGCGTGGTGATGCTCCTGTTCGTCACGTACCAGCTGTGGTGGACCAACATCCGCGCCCATCAGCAGGCGGGCAGCGAGGCGAAGAAGATCACGCACGACTGGGCCAGCGGCAAGCAGGCCCCCGGCGCCTTCGAGCCCGGCAAGGGCTTCGCCATCATGCACATCCCCAAGCTGGACGTGGTCGTCCCCGTCGCCGAGGGCACCAGCAAGCACAAGGTCCTCGACAAGGGCATGGTCGGCCACTACGGCCAGGGCAGCCTGAAGACCGCGATGCCGGGCGACAAGAGCGGCAACTTCGCGGTCGCCGGGCACCGCAACACGCACGGCGAGCCCTTCCGTTACATCAACCGGCTCAAGCCGGGCGATCTGGTGATCGTGGAGACCCAGCAGGCGTACTACACGTACGCGATCACCGGGATGCTCCCGTCGACCAGCCCCAAGAACGTCTCGGTGCTCAAGCCGATCCCGGTCGGCTCGGGGTTCACCCGGCCGGGCCGCTACCTGACACTGACGACCTGCACCCCCGAATTCACGAGTACGTACCGAATGATCGTGTGGGGCAAGATGGTCGACGAACGACCGCGCAGCAAGGGCGTGCCCGACGCGCTCGCCGGCTGACGGAACGACAGACAGGTGCGGTGGAGTTGAGGACCGAGCACGACGAGCAGCCGACCGAGGCCCCCGTCCCGCAGCGACCGCGCCGCCGCCGCGTGGTCGCCGGGGTCGTCAGCGTCATCGGTGAGCTGCTGATCACGGCCGGGCTGGTGCTCGGCCTCTTCGTCGTCTACTCGCTGTGGTGGACCAACGTCATAGCGGACCGCGAGGCGGCCAAGGAGGGCAAGAACGTCCGCCGCGACTGGGCGAACAGCGGTCCCGGCGCCCTCGACACCAAGGGCGGCATCGGCTTCCTGCACGTACCCGCCATGAGGAACGGCGAGGTGCTGGTCAAGAAGGGCACCGACACCAAGGTGCTCAACGGCGGCGTCGCGGGCTACTACACCGACCCGCTGAAGGCGGTCCTGCCCGCGAGCGGCACCAAGGGCAACTTCACCCTGGCCGCGCACCGCGACGGCCACGGCGCGAAGTTCCACAACATCGACAAGATAAGGACCGGCGATCCGATCGTCTTCGAGACGAAGGACACCTGGTACGTCTACAAGACGTTCGCGGAGCTCAAGGAGACGTCGAAGTACAACGTCGACGTCCTGCAGCCGGTGCCGAAGGAGTCGGGCGCCAAGAAGCCGGGCCACTACATCACGCTGACGACGTGCACGCCCGTCTACACCTCCGACTACCGCTACATCGTGTGGGGCGAGCTGGTCCGCACCCAGAAGGTCGACGAGAAGCGCACCAAGCCCGTGGAGCTGCGCTAGCGCCCCCGTCCGGCGCCCGCGTACCCGGCGTGCGTACGGAAAAGCCCCGGCCCCCTCCGAAGGGGACCGGGGCTTTGCGCTGTGCCGGGGGTCAGCGGCCGGACGGGCCGCCGAACGGGAAGTTCCCGCCGCCGTCCTGGCCGCCCTGCCCGCCGCCGCCGATCGTCGTCAGGACGATCGCCGTGGTGGCCGGGTCGGACGGGGTGTTGGCCGGCGGGGTCTGCGAGGTGACCCGGGCCTTCTCGTCACCGGAGCTGCCCGGTGCGAACTGGATGTTGCTGAATCCGGCCGCGTTGAGCTTCTCGGTGGCCTGCTTGACGGTCATCCCGAACACGCTGGGCACCGGGACCTGCGCGGGCGTCTGCGGGCCCTTGGAGACCTTCAGGACGATCTGGACGTCCTTGGTCTGGTTGGTGTTGCCCTTGGGCGTCTGGTCGACGACCTGGCCCGCGGGCTTGTCCGAGTCGACGTCCTGGCGGGACACGTTGGTGTAGCCGAGCGTGCTGAGCTGCGCCACCGCCGCGTTGTAGTCCGTGCCCGTGACGTCGGGGAGCTTGGACGTCTTCTTCTTGGCGATGGTGAGGGTGACCTCGGAGCCCTTCTCGACCTGCTTGCCGCCCTCGGGGTTCTGGCTGACGACCGTGCCCTCCTCCTGCTCGGACTCGACCGTGGTGGTCTTCACGGTGAAGCCCTTGTCCTGGAGGAGCTGGGTCGCGTTGTCCTTCTTCTTCTCCGTGACGTCCGGGACCTCGACCTTGGGCGCGCCGGCCGAGACGACGACCGAGACGGCTTCGCCCTTGTCGAGCTTGCCGCTGGTCGGGGTCTGGCTGCAGACGTTGCCCTTGGGCTGGTCGGCGCAGGGCTCCGTCTTGGACACGGTCAGCTTGAGGCCGACGTTCGCCGTCAGGGTCTCGGCGGACTTCTGGGTCTCGCCGACCAGCTGCGGCACCGGCACCTTGCCGCTGTCGCCGCCCCCGCCGAAGACCGCCTTGCCGATCAGGATGGCGCCGACGAGCACCAGCACACCGGCGAGGACCAGCAGGATCGTCGAGGTGTGCGACTTCTTCTGGCGGCGGCGGTCGGGGCGGTCGTCGTAGCCGTAGCCGTCGTCCGGGTTGACCGGGGGCAGCATGGACGTCTGGCCCGCCGCGTCCGTGGGCCGCAGCGCGGTCGTCGGCTGGTCCTGGGGGCCCGAGGTGTAGGCGTCGTAGCCGCCGTAGCCGACCGCGCCCATGGCGGCGGTCGCGGCGACCGGCTGGCCGTCGAGGCAGGCCTCGATGTCGGCGCGCATCTCGTCGGCCGACTGGTAGCGGTAGTCCGGGTCCTTGACCAGCGCCTTCAGGACGATGGCGTCCATCTCGGGCGTGATCTCGGGGTCGAAGTTGCTCGGCGGCTGAGGCTCTTCCCGTACGTGCTGGTAGGCGACCGCGACCGGCGAGTCGCCGACGAACGGCGGCCGGACGGTCAGCAGCTCGTAGAGGAGGCAGCCGGTCGAATACAGGTCGGACCGGGCGTCGACCTGCTCGCCCTTGGCCTGCTCCGGGGAGAGGTACTGGGCGGTGCCGATGACGGCCGCGGTCTGCGTCATCGTCATGCCGGAGTCGCCCATGGCCCGCGCGATGCCGAAGTCCATGACCTTGACCTGGCCGGTGCGCGTCAGCATGACGTTGGCGGGCTTGATGTCGCGGTGGACGATGCCGGCGCGGTGGGAGTACTCCAGGGCCTGGAGGATGCCGACCGTCATCTCCAGCGTGCGCTCGGGCAGCAGCTTGCGCCCGGAGTGAAGCAGCTCACGCAGGGTGGACCCGTCGACGTACTCCATCACGATGTACGGGATGGAGACCTGGTCGACGTAGTCCTCGCCGGTGTCGTAGACCGCGACGATCGCCGGGTGGTTGAGCGAGGCGGCGGACTGGGCCTCACGGCGGAACCGGGCCTGGAAGGACGGGTCGCGGGCGAGGTCGGCCCGCAGCGTCTTCACGGCGACAGTGCGGCCGAGCCGGGTGTCGTGCGCGAGGTAGACCTCCGCCATGCCACCACGGCCGAGCACCTGGCCCAGCTCGTACCGGCCGCCGAGGCGACGCGGCTCTTCCATAACGTTCCAGCCCTCTCCGTCAGTCCCGACCGCACCCGTGTGTGTGGTCCGGCGGTGTGCTGTTCGCGCATACGCTACCGGGCACCGGAAGCGGATCCGTCCGTGACCGTCAGCTGATACCGGACCGGTACAGGGCGCGAGAGACGTTTCACGTGAAACGAGGACTGTTTCACGTGAAACGTCCCGGGGTCACTTCTTGAGCACCGCCTTCATCACAGCCTTGGCGATGGGAGCGGCCAGACCGCCACCGGTGATGTCGCCGCGGTTGGCCTCGCCGTCCTCGACGACCACGGCGACCGCGACCGGGGAGCCCTGGTCGGTCTTGGCGTACGAGATGAACCAGGCGTACGGCTTCTCGCTGTTGTTGAGGCCGTGCTGGGCGGTACCGGTCTTGCCGCCGACGGTGACGCCGTCGATGGCGCCCTTCTTGCCCGTGCCGTCGGTGACGACGTTCTCCATCAGCGCCTGGACCTTCTGGGCGTTGGCCGCCGAGAGCGGCTGGCTCATCTTCTCCGGCTGGGTCTTGGAGAGGACGTCGAGGTTGGGCGCCTGGAGCTGGTCGACCATGTACGGCTTCATCAGCTTGCCGTCGTTGGCGACCGCGGCGGCGACCATGGCCATCTGGAGCGGGGTGGCGCGGTTGGAGGCCTGGCCGATGCCGGCCATCGCGTTCTGCGGCCGGTTGTCCTTGGGGTAGACGCTGGCGTCGGCGCGGACCGGGGTGAAGATCTCGTCGTTGAAGCCGAACTTGTTGGCTTCCTTGATCATCTTCTCGTTGCCGAGGTCATCGCTGATCTTGCCGAAGACGGTGTTGCAGGACCACTGGAGCGCCACCTTGAGGCTGGCGTTCTCGCAGGGGATGGTCCCCTCGTTCTTCAGCGGGGTGGTCGACTGCGGCAGCTGGTACGGCAGCGGTGAGCGGGTCGGCTCCTCGATGTTGGTGTACAGCCCGTTCTCCAGCGCCGCCGAGGCGGTGACCACCTTGAACGTGGAGCCGGGCGGGTACGTCTCGCGCAGCGCCCGGTTCAGCATCGGCTTGTCCTTGTCCTGCAGGAGCTTCTGCCGGGCCTCGGAGTCGGCCTTGGTGTTGCCCGCGAAGACCGACGGGTCGTACGACGGCGTCGAGGCCAGCGCGAGGATCGCGCCGGTGCGCGGGTCGATCGCGGCGACCGCGCCCTTCTTGTCGCCGAGCCCCTCGAAGGCGGCCTTCTGGGCGGCGCTGTTGAGGGTGGTGACGACGTTGCCGCCCTGCTTCTTCTCACCTGTGAACATCGACAGGGTGCGGTCGAAGAAGAGCCGGTCGTCGTTGCCGGAGAGGATCTTGTCCTCGATGTTCTCCAGCTGCGAGGAGTCGAAGGCCTGCGAGTTGTAGCCGGTCACCGGCGACCACAGCGTGCCGTTGTTCCAGGTCCGCTTGAACTTGTAGTCGCTGCCCGAGGTCTCCTTGGAGGCGGTCATCGGCTGGCCGTCGGCCGTGATGATGTTGCCGCGCTCATGGGCGAACCGCTCGATCTGGACCCGGCGGTTGTACTTGTGCGCGTTCAGCTCGTCGGCGCGCACGTACTGGAGCCAGTTGTCGCGGATCATCAGGGCCATGATCAGCAGCCCGCAGAAGATCGCGATCCGTCGCAGGGGCTTGTTCACGGTCGGACCACCTGGGTCATCTCGGCGTCGGGGGACGGGGCAGGGGCGGGCGCCGGGCGGCGCGCGGTGTCGCTGATCCGGATGAGGATGCCGATCAGCGCCCAGTTGGCGATGACCGAGGAACCGCCCTGTGCGAGGAAGGGCATGGTCATACCGGTCAGCGGGATCAGACCCATGACACCGCCGGCGACCACGAACACCTGGAGGGCGAACGCGCCCGAGAGGCCGATGGCCAGCAGCTTGCCGAACGGGTCGCGGGCGGCGAGCGCCGTGCGCACACCCCGCTCCACGATCAAGCCGTAGATCAGCAGGATCGCCATCATCCCGGCCAGGCCCAGCTCCTCGCCGACGGTGGAGAGGATGAAGTCGGCGTTGGCGGCGAAGCCGATCAGGTCGGAGTTGCCCTGGCCCAGGCCCGTGCCCAGCGTGCCGCCGGAGCCGAACGACATGATCGCCTGGCCGATCTGCTCGCAGGCACCGGTCTTGTCCGTCTTGTAGCAGGCGAACGGGTCCAGCCAGGCGTTCACCCGGGACTGGACGTGCGGCTCGAAGGACGCCACGGCGACCGCGCCGGCCGCCGACATCAGCAGACCGAAGACGATCCAGCTGGTGCGCTCGGTGGCCACGTACAGCATGACGACGAACAGGCCGAAGAACAGCAGCGAGGTGCCGAGGTCGGTCTCGAAGACCAGGATCAGGATCGAGATGCCCCAGACCACGAGGATCGGACCGAGGTCACGCCCGCGCGGCAGGTACAGGCCCATGAAGCGGCGGCTGGCGAGCGCCAGCGCGTCCCGCTTGACCATCAGGTAGCCGGAGAAGAACACCGCGATGATGATCTTCGCGAACTCGCCGGGCTGGATCGTGCCCAGACCGGGGATGGAGATCCAGATCTTCGCGCCGTTCACCGCCGGGAAGAACATCGGCAGGATCAGCAGGAATAGCGCGACCGCCATCGAGATGTACGTGTAGCGCTGGAGGATCCGGTGGTCCTTCAGGAGCATGAGCACACCGATGAACAGCGCCACGCCGATCGCCGTGTACAGCATCTGCTTGGGCGCGTCCGGGTGGAAGGCACCGAACGCGCTCTTGGCTCTCTGGATCAGACGCGGTGACTGGTCCAGGCGCCAGATCATCACCAGGCCCAGCCCGTTCAGCAGCGTCGCCAGCGGCAGCAGCAGCGGGTCCGCGTACGGGGCGAACTTGCGCACCACGAGGTGCCCGACGGCTGCGAGGAGCCCGAGGCCCAGACCGTAACCGAGCATGCCGGACGGCAGTTTGCCGGTCATGGCCAGGCCCACGTTGGCGTACGCGAACACCGGGATGGCGACGGCGAAGACGAGCAGCGCGAGCTCGGTGTTGCGACGGCTCGGTGCGTCGATCGCGCCGATGGTGGTCGTGTTGGTGACAACGCTCATGGTGTGGAAAGGCCCCCTACGGCTGCCTACTGCTTACCGCACTGCGGGACCAGCTTCTGCTCTTCCTCCGAGAGGCTGGGGCCGGGCGTGGGAGTGGCGGTGGTCTTGGTGGAGCCGGTCTTGCCGGGCGACGGCGAGGCCGTCGTACCGGTCTTCGGCGGGTTCTGGTTCTCGGCGGCGCGCCGCTGCTCGTCCTTCTTGCACGCCGACGCCTGGGTGGACAGTTCGGTGATCTTGGCCTCGGCCTTGGAGAGGCTGCTCTCCGCGATCGTCGCCTCGACCTGCTTGCGCTGGTACGGCGGCAGGTACTTGAGTTCGATCTCGGGGTGGTCGGTCTCCACCTTCGACAGCTTCACCCAGGCCAGGTCCTGGCTGATGCCCTGGTAGAGCGCGACGTGCTCGTCCTTGGTGCCCACGAAGTACTGGGTCTGCGTCCAGCGGTAGCCGCCGTACAGCCCGCCGCCGATCACGGCCAGCGCGAGCACGATGTAGGCGGATCTCTTCAGCCACTTGCCGCGCCGCGGCTTGACGAAGTCCTCGTCCGAGTAGGCCCCGAAGGCGCCCTCGGGCGGGGCGCCGTAGCCGCTGTCCTCGCCGCTGCCGGGCGGGCCGAAGCCGCCCTGCGGCGGGGTGGGGCGGCCGAGCCCGGAGGCGCGGCCCGCCGGGGTCTGCATCGCCCCGTCGTCGTTGAGCTGGAGCTGGTTCTCGGCGACCGCGCCCACGATCACCGGGATGTCGCTGAGCTGCCCGGCCAGCGTGTCGCCGGAGTCGACGTCCAGGACGTCCGCCACGATCACCGTGATGTTGTCCGGGCCGCCGCCGCGCAGCGCGAGCTGGATCAGCTCCTGCACCGTCTCCTGCGGGCCCTGGTAGCTGGCGAGGGTGTCCTCCATCGTCTGGTGGGACACCACCCCCGACAGGCCGTCGGAGCAGATCAGATAGCGGTCGCCGGCCCGCACCTCGCGGATCGACAGGTCCGGCTCGACGTGGTCGCCGCTGCCGAGCGCGCGCATCAGCAGCGAGCGCTGCGGATGCGTCGTGGCCTCCTCCTCGGTGATGCGGCCCTCGTCCACCAGCCGCTGCACCCAGGTGTGGTCCTGCGTGATCTGGGTGAGCACCCCGTCGCGCAGCAGGTACGCGCGCGAGTCGCCCACGTGCACCAGGCCCAGGCGCTGGCCCGTCCACAGCAGAGCGGTGAGCGTGGTGCCCATCCCCTCCAGCTGGGGGTCCTCCTCGACCATCATGCGCAGCTGGTCGTTGGCGCGCTGCACCGCCGTACCGAGCGAGGTGAGGATGTCCGAGCCGGGCACGTCGTCGTCGAGCGTGACCAGGGTGGAGATCACCTCGGAGGAGGCGACCTCACCGGCGGCCTGGCCGCCCATGCCGTCGGCGATCGCGAGGAGGCGCGGACCCGCGTAACCGGAGTCCTCGTTGCCCTCGCGGATCATGCCCTTGTGGGATCCGGCGGCGAAGCGCAGGGAGAGACTCATACCCACCTCGCCCGTCGGCTCGGGGTACAGCCGGTCATGTCGAGCCACACTGCCCACCCTCCGGTCGGGAGCCCGTCCCGGTCCGTCGTCCGGACCGCCGCGGCTCGCTCGCTCCGCTCGCTCATTGTCGTACTACTTCCGCAGCTCGATGACGGTCTTGCCGATGCGGATCGGCGCGCCCAGCGGAATCGGGGTCGGGGTGGTGAGCCGCGTCCGGTCCAGGTAGGTGCCGTTGGTGGAACCGAGGTCCTCGACGATCCAGTTGCCGTCGCGGTCCGGGTAGATCCTGGCATGCCGGCTCGACGCGTAGTCGTCGTCGAGGACGATCGTCGAGTCGTGCGCCCGGCCCAGCGTGATGGTCTGGCCCTGGAGCGCGACCGTCGTGCCGGTGAGGGTGCCCTCGGACACCACCAGCTTGGTGGGCGCGCCCCGGCGCTGGCGGCCGCCCGACGGGGCCTGCTGGCCGCGCTGCTGCGGCGGCGCGGCGGCAGCGGCCGCCTGCCGGCCGGTCTGCTGGCGGCCCGTGTCGCCACCCCGGCGCGAACCGCGCTGGGTGACCCGGGTGCCGAACAGGTCGCTGCGGATGACCTGGACGGCCACGATGACGAACAGCCACAGTACGGCGAGGAAACCCAACCGCATGACCGTGAGGGTCAGCTCTGACATTGCCCCCGCTTCACCCTTCGGCTTGCCGGTAAACGATGGTGGTGCTGCCCACGACGATCCGCGAGCCGTCGCGGAGCGTAGCGCGGGTGGTGTGCTGCCCGTCCACCACGATGCCGTTGGTGGACCCGAGATCCTGGATCGTCGAGGGCGTTCCGGTCCGGATCTCACAGTGCCGGCGCGAGACGCCGGGGTCGTCGATCCGCACATCGGCGTCGGTGCTGCGACCCAGCACCAGCGTCGGGCGGGAGATCTGGTGGCGGGTGCCGTTGATCTCGATCCAGCGCCGCACCGGGGAGCCCGGCATGGGGCCGGGAGCCGTCGGGCGGCGGTCCGCGCCGGGGCGGCCGGGCCCGCCGTTCCCGCCGGGGGGCGGGGCGGCCGGCATCGGCGGAGCGGCGGCGGGCGGATAGCCGTAGCCGCCGCGGCCCTGGGGGGACTGCGGCGGTGCGGCGGCGGGAGCGGGACGGGCCGGACCCGCGGGCCTGGCTCCGTACTGCTCCTGCTGGTTGTGCTGGTCCTGCTGGTCGGTGCTGGAGGCGAGCGTACGACTGCGCACCCGGTACAGGCCGGTGTCGAGGTCCTCGGCCTTCTCCAGGTGGACCTTGATCGGCCCCATGAACGTGTACCGCTGCTGCTTGGCGTAGTCGCGGACCAGGCCGGACAGTTCGTCGCCCAGCTGGCCCGAGTACGGGCTCAGGCGCTCGAAGTCGGGCGCGCTGAGCTCGACGATGAAATCGTTGGGGACGACGGTCCGCTCGCGGTTCCAGATCGTCGCGTTGTTGTCGCACTCGCGCTGGAGGGCGCCGGCGATCTCGACGGGCTGGACCTCGGACTTGAAGACCTTCGCGAAGGTGCCGTTGACCAGGCCTTCGAGACGCTGCTCGAAACGCTTCAGGACTCCCATGGGGCACCTCCTCCGTCGATGTCGTCCTGGTACTGCTTACTGATCGTATCCACGCGTCGGGAAATCGGCTGGTTCCCCTTCTGTGACCGGTGGACGAGTGTCACCTCTCACACGGATCGTAGAGGTGGCCTCCTGACAGTGTCCCGCACCCGGGGTGCACCGTGGAGGAGTGGGTGGAGCCCCTCCTCGTTCCCACCGGCCCCCTGTGAGGTTTCTGTGGGTCCTCGGATCGTCGCTGTACGTCGCCCTTCCTCCCCCTCTCCTGCCCTCCAGGGGCAGCGGAAACAACGGATGTGAATCCACCCTGCGCAGCGTGCTAATCTTCTCGACGTCGCCAGGGAAACGGACCAAAACGGTTCGAAGAACTGGACACCACTCGGGCGAGTGGCGGAACGGCAGACGCGCTGGCTTCAGGTGCCAGTGTCCTTCGGGACGTGGGGGTTCAAATCCCCCCTCGCCCACAGAACGGAAGCCCCGCAGGTCAAACGACCGGCGGGGCTTCCGCGTTCCCGGATGTACGGAAGACTTCGGCGGCCGCGCGAGGTGCCCGCCGGGTCGGCCGCCACGGAGACTTTCGTCTCGGCGGGGCGCGACGAAAGAGAGCCGTCCGGCACCCGGGCCGCTGCCTAGGGTGCGGACGTGGATGTGTCATCGAAGATCCAGGACGCCCGCCGCCGGCTCGCCGGACCGGAGCCCTGGTCCCGCCGCCGGACCGTCGGCGAGTCGGCCCTCGCCCTCCTGCTGGCCCTGGCCGCCGCCGGTGCGAGCCTGCTGGCCAACGGCGGCCTCGTGGTGCCCGCCCTGGTGGCCGTCGCCGTCCTCGTCCTGACGCCGCTGCGCCGCACCTTCCCCGCCGGCGTGCTCATCGCCACGGCCGCGCTCAGCGGGGCCAGCGCGGGCGCCGCCCTGCTGCTGCTCGTGGTGGCCTGCTCGGCGGGGCGGCGCATCGCCGGGGCCGGGCGGGCCCTGGCCGCCTTCTGCGCCGCGTTCGCCGGATATCTGGCCGGCATCGCGCTCACCGAGTCCGGCGAGGGGCCGCTGTTCGTCCTCGCCCTGTTCGCGGCGCTCTTCTTCATGGTGATCGCCGTCGTACCGGGCCTCGCCAGCCGCTACTGGTACCAGCGCCGCACCCTGCTGCAGACCATGCAGGAGCGCAACGCGCAGCTGCTGCGCGAGCGCGCGATGGTCGCCGGACAGGCCCGGCTGCGCGAGCGCCAGCGCATCGCCCAGGACATGCACGACAGCCTCGGCCACCAACTGGCGCTGATCTCCGTGCACACCGGCGCCCTTGAGGTCGACCCGGCGCTGACGGGCCGCCAGCGCGAGGCCGTCGGGGTGCTGCGGGAGGCCTCGGTCGCCGCCATGCACGAACTGCGCGCGGTCGTCGGCATCCTGCGCGACGGAGTCGAGGCACCGGAACACCACACGGACGAGGCCCAGCGCGCTGCCCGCGGCACGGCGGGCGTCGAGCCCCTGGTGGCGGCCGCCCGGGCGGCGGGCACCGCGGTCGAGCTGCGCGAGACGGGTGAGCCGCGCCAACTCGCCCCCGCCTCCGACCACGCGGCGTACCGCATCGTCCAGGAGGCGCTGACCAACGCGTACAAGCACGCGCCGGGCGCCCCCATCGGCGTGGAACTGCGCTACGAGCCCGACTCGCTCGTCGTCGAGGTCGTCAACGGCCCGGTGGCCGGGCCGCCGCCGGACGAAGTGGTCAGCGGCGGCCAGGGCCTGACCGGGCTGCACGAACGGGCCCGGCTGGTCGGCGGCATGGTCCACACCGGCCGGACCGACGACGGGGGCTTCCGGGTGGCCGGAGTACTCCCGTACGGAGCGGCGGAGGCGACGACCTTCGTCGATACGGCGGACGACTTCCGACAGCAGCCGGGGCCCTTCCCACTCGGCGACGGTGGTGCGGCCGGTGCGACGGGGACCGGCCGGCAGTGGGCCGGCCGGCACGTCGACTGGAACGTCGACCTGAACGTCGCGGAGAGGGAGTTGGCCATGAGCAGCAGGAGCAGGGGTGGCGTCGCCCTGGGGTGCGGGATCGCCTTCGCGGTGGTGGTGCTGCTCGCGGTGGCCGCGGGTGTCGGGCTGTTCTTCCTCGCCGGGTCCGCGGACAAGGCGATGATCGACCCCGCCGAGTACAACGCCATCAAGGTCGGCAGCCCCGAGCGGGACGTGCGCGACCGGCTGCCCGACGGCGACACCTTCATGACCAAGGGACTGCCCGGCAAGGGCCCCGCCGAGCCCGCCGGTTCGAGCTGCCTGGTGCTGATGTCGTCCGAGTTGGGCGACAGCGTCAAGACCGAGCCGGTTTTCCGCTTCTGCTTCAAGGACGGCAAGCTGATCGAGAAGCAGTCGTACGAGGTCGAGCGCTAGCTCGTCGTACGGGTACGGGTGCGGAGTACAGCTACGGAGTGCGGGTCGAGCGGCGGTGCGGTGGCGGGGCGGGAGCCGGCCGCGCGTCGGCCGCGGCGCGAGGACAGGAGCAGGCGTGACGGGTCCAGGCGGTCCAGGCGGTCCACTCGGCTCACTCGGTCCGGGGGGCGCACACGGCGTCCGGATCAAGGTCGTGATCGCGGACGACGAGCCGCTGATCAGGGCGGGGATCAGGATGATCCTCACGTCGGACCCGGCCATCGAGGTGGCGGCCGAGGCGGCGAACGGTCGGGAGGCCATCGAGGCGGCCCGGGCGCACGGCGCCGACGTGGTGCTGCTCGACATCCAGATGCCGGTGATGGACGGCCTGACCGCGCTGGCAGAGCTGCGCAGGAGCACCCCGGCGGCCCGAGTGATCATCCTCACGACGTTCGGCGAGCGGGAGAACGTGCTGCGCGCGCTGGAGCACGGGGGCGCGGGATTCCTCCTGAAGGACACCGCCCCGGCCGAGCTGATCGCCGCGGTGCGGGCTGCGGCGGCCGGGGACGCCTATCTGTCGCCCGGTGCGACCCGGCACGTCGTGGACCAGCTGGCCACGGGGCGCGCGGCGGCCCGGGGCGAGGAGGCGCGGCGCCGGGTGGAGGTGCTGTCCGCGCGGGAGCGGGACGTACTGGCGCTGCTCGGGGAGGGCCTGTCCAACGCGGACGCCGGGAAGCGGCTCCATATGAGCGAGGCCACGGTGAAGACGTATGTGAGCCGCATCCTGGCGAAGCTGGAGTGCGAGAACAGGGTGCAGGCGGCGCTGCTGGCTCGGGATGCGGGGTTGTAGGGGCGGTCCGGTTGGGCTGGCGGCCGGTAGCCGTTAGCCCTGGCGCCGGGGGGCTTGTTTCACGTGAAACGGCGGGTGGTGGGCGGGGCGGGGGGCGGTTGTGGGGGCTTTGAGCTGAGAGTTCTGCTCGGATTCCTGTGAGCTGGGTGCTCTGGTCTGAGGGCTCTGATCTGGGCGTTCGCCATTTCAATAAAGTGGTTGTAGAGTACAACGTATCGAGTGAGTTGTATAAGCCAACCATTGGAGTTGTGGTGTCCGCCGGTACCGCTCCCAGCCCTCTGCGCCATGTGCTCAGCCATCTCCTCACCCCGCTGCTGATGTGCGTCGGGATGGGCCTCGCGTATCTGGGGGCCTTCCACAACCCTCAGCCGCACGACCTGCGGGTCGACATCGTCGGCTCGGGGCCCAGCGCGCAGGTGCTCGCCCAGACCCTCCAGGACAAGGGCGCGGGCGCGCTCGACGTCCGTACCGTCCCCGACCGCGCGACCGCCGTCGACAGCCTTGAGCACCAGCACGTGTACGGCGCCTACATCCCCGGCGCCAAGCCCGAACTGCTCGTCGCCTCCGCCTCCTCCGACACCAGCGCCACCGCCGTCGAGAAGGTCTTCACCAAGGTGGCGGCGGCGCAGGACGCCCCCCTCAAGGTGACCGACGTGACGCACCTCGCCAAGGGCGACCCGACAGGCCAGGGCATCTTCTTCCTCCTGGTCGCGCTGAGCATCGGCTCCTACGCGTCCGTCGCGGTGATCGGCGGCGCCGGCGCGGTGCTGCCCCTGCGGATCAGGGCGCTGCTGGCACTGGGTATGTCGGTCCTGGTCAGCGGTATCGGCGCGGTCTTCGCGGGCCCGATGTTCCACCTCGTCGACACCGGACTCGGCGGCGTCTGGGGCATGGCGTGGCTGTACTCGGCCGGGATCCTGCTGATCGGCGTCGGGCTGCACACCTTCCTCAAGAGGTGGACGACGCTCGGCGTGATGGTCCTCTTCGTGATGCTCAACTTCACCAGCTCGGGCGGCATCTTCCGGCCCGAACTCCAGCCCGGCTTCTTCGGCGCCCTGCACGCCTTCTGGAACGGCGCCGGATTCGTCGAGGGCGCCCGCAGCCACGTGTACTTCGCGGGCAACGGCCTCGGCGGCCACGTACTGGTCCTGGTGCTCTGGCTGCTGGCGGGCGTGGTGCTGATGGGCATCGCGGCGGTGGCCGAGCGGGGGCGGGAGGCGGTGGCCTCGGGGGCCGGTGCGGGTGCTGGTTCTGGTGCTGGTGTGGGCGCCGTGGGTGGTGCCGGTGCCGAAGGCGGTGCCGGACGCGGGGGCCGGGAGGGGGAGGCCGAGGAGGAGATGGAGGAAGCGGTCGGCGTCTGACCTCGACTGCTGCCTGTCCCGTCTGCCTGACTGACCTCGATCGTTCGGCTGTGGACAACTCCCGGCGATGACCTGCCCGATGGCCATCGCCGGGAGTTATCCACAGGGGGAGACGGCTGTCGGCCGCCGACGGTACCTTCATGGCATTCGAGCTGTTGATGTTGAACGAGCACGGGGGAGGCGGCACGCGATGAGCGATGTCGAGGCGGTGATTCCGGCCATGCGGGCGGTGCCCGACGACGGGCAGATCCGGATTCCCGAGGTGCCGGGCTTCCGGCACCACAAGAGCCGGGGACCGGGCCACCGGGCCGGCTCGCCGAAGAGCGACGGCAAGGCACTGCGCGACCGTGTGCCCCGCTCCTCGCACGACTCGCTGGTCCTCTCCACCGACCGGCCCGACGCGGTCCGCGCCGTCGAGGAGTCGAACCTGGGCCGCGTGCCCGAGCTCACGCCGATACGGGTGGGCCGCATGGCGGCCTCCCCCTTCGCCTTCCTGCGCGGCGCCGCCGGACTGATGGCCCACGACCTCGTCGGCACCCCCGTCACCGGAATCGGCGCCCAGATCTGCGGCGACGCCCACGCGGCGAACTTCGGCCTCTACGGTGACGCGCGCGGTGGGCTCGTCATCGACCTGAACGACTTCGACGAGACCGTGCCCGGCCCCTGGGAATGGGACCTCAAGCGCCTCGCCGCCTCCCTGGTCCTGGCCGGCCGGGCAGCGGGCGCCGACGAGGACACCTGCCGGGCCGCCGCCTACGACGCGGTCGGCGCCTACCGGCGGACCATGCGGCTCCTCGCGAAACTGCCGGTGCTCGACGCCTGGAACGCGATAGCCGACGAGGAACTCGTCTCCCACACCGACGCGCGGGACCTGCTCGGCACCCTGGAGAGGGTGTCGGCCAAGGCCCGCAACAACACCAGCGCCCGCTTCGCCGCCAAGGCCACCGAGCAGAGCACCGACGGACACCGCCGCTTCGTCGACGCTGCGCCCGTGCTGCGCCGGGTGCCCGACGCCGAGGCGGCAGCGGTGGCGGCCTCGCTCGGCACCTACCTGGAAACCCTCTCGGAAGACCGCCTGCCGCTCCTCGCGCGGTACGCGATACACGACGTGGCCTTCCGGGTCGTCGGCACCGGCAGCGTCGGAACACGGTCGTATGTGGTGCTGCTCCTCGACCACCGCGGCGAGCCCCTGGTGCTCCAGGTCAAGGAGGCCCGCGCCTCCGCCCTGCTGCCGCACCTGGCCAAGGCCGGCTTCCACGCCCCGGACGCGGGACACGAAGGCCGCCGAGTGGTCCTCGGCCAGAAGCGGATGCAGGTCGTCAGCGACATCCTGCTCGGCTGGACCACCGTCGACGGCCGGCCCTACCAGGTACGGCAGTTCCGCAACCGCAAGGGCAGCGTCGACCCCGCGGCACTCGCCGCCGACCAACTGGACGACTACGGCCGCATGACGGGCGCACTGCTGGCCCGCGCCCACGCCCACAGCGCCGACCCGCGCCTGATAGCCGGGTACTGCGGCAAGAACGAAGAGCTCGACGACGCCGTGGCCGGGTTCGCGGTCCTCTACGCCGACCGCACGGAGTCCGACCACGCGACGCTGCTCGCCGCGATCAGGGACGGGCGGGTGGCGGCAGAGCTGGGGGTGTAGACGAGGGGGGTGGGGAGGGGGGTGGGGGGAGGGAGGGGCCCCCACCCCCCGCGCCCGTACGCTGGACCAGTGACGGACGAACCTGCCGAAGAGACGACCGCCCGGCCCGAGGACCCTGAGAACGCGGAACGGCCCGAAGCCCGGCTGGACAGGGCTGTGCGGGCGGCCGAGCAGGCGTTGATCGAGTTCGAGATCGCCGTGGAGACCTTCCGTGTGGAGGTGGAGAACTTCTCCCGCCTCCACCACCAGAAGCTCGGCCCGATGTACGCCCGGCTCGACGAGCTCGACGCCCAGATCGCCGAGGCCAGGGCCTCGCTCACCGGCGACCCGGAGGATCTGCGCAAGGCGCGCGAGGCGCGGGCCGTGGTGCAGCCGATGCCCGGGGTCGACGAGCTCTTCCACGACTGGATGGATACGGACGGGATCTCCGCCGAGGCCGCCTCGATGCTCACCGACCAGCCCGTACGGCCGCCCAAGCGGGTCCGCCCTAGTGAGGAGGCGCGCAGGCTCTACCGCGAGCTGGCGCGCAAGGCGCACCCCGACCTCGCGCAGGAGGAGCAGGAGCGGGCCCGGCGCGAGGAATTCATCACCCGGGTCAACGCCGCCTATGGCCGCGGCGACGAGGAGCTGCTGCGGGAGCTCGCCGAGGAGTGGGCGGCGGGGCCGGTGCCGGAGGAGGCGCGGCCCAGCGAGAGCGAGGAGCTTTACGCCCGTCTTGAGTGGCTGGCCCAGCGCAAGGAGCTGCTGGCCGTGCTGGCCCGTGAGCTGGAGGAGAGCGCGATCGGCTCGATGCTGCGGATGGCGCCCGACGACCCCGACCGGCTCCTTGAGGAGATCGCCGAGCAGCTGCTGGCCGAGGTGGCCGGGCGCGAGGCGGTTCTGGCCGAGCTGGTGCAGTAGCGTTCCCGATGACCTGCCCTTACGGCTGACACCGCTGAGCGGCCGCTCTGGCCGACGTGTACGAGAGAAGGCATGACCCATGAATTTCGCCCAGCTGCCGTCCGTGGATGTCGCTGGCGTGCCGGCCGACGCCCTGGTGCTGGACGTCCGTGAGGACGATGAGTGGGCGGCCGGGCATGTCGAGGGCGCGCTGCACGTGCCGATGAGTGACTTCGTGGCGCGCTTCGGCGAGGTGACGCAGGCCGTCGAGGACGGTCGCCGGGCGTATGTGATGTGCCGGGTCGGCGGCCGGTCCGCGCAGGTCACGCAGTATCTGGTGCAGCAGGGCATCGACGCCGTGAACGTCGACGGCGGCATGCAGGCGTGGGACGCCGCCGGGCGCCCCATGGTCACCGACAGCGAGGGCCCGGCCTTCGTCCTCTGACGACCACCTGGATGGGGCCACTCGCGCTGCGGTGCGAGTGGTGTACGTCCCGTTACCCGAGGGGGTGCGCGGCCAGTAGGTCGCCGAGGGCTTCCTCGTGGGCTGCGGCCGGGCCGAGTGACAGTTCCAGTTGCTTGGCCCAGGCGTGGTAGCGGTGCAGGGGGTAGTCGGTGTCGGCGCCGAAGCCGCCGTGCAGATGCTGGGCGGTCTGTACGACTCTGCGTACGCCGTCGGACGCCCAGATCTTCGCCACCGCCACGTCGCCGGAGACGGGCAGTGCTCCCCCGGCGCCGGTGCTGATGCGCCACGCGGCCTGCCACAGGGTGGCTTCCATCGCGCGCAGGTCGATGTAGCGGTCGGCGGTCTGGACGGCGACTGCCTGGAAGGTGGCGATGGGGAACCCGAACTGTTCGCGTTTCCCGGTGTATTGGCTGGTCATCGCGAGTACGCCTTCGCCGAGGCCGAGCGCGAGCGCACAGGTGCCGGTGGCCAGCAGCTCGCGCAGCCACTCCCAGGCCCCTTCGGCCGTGATGACGGCGCGCGCTTCGATGCGTACGGAGTCGAGGTGGACCTCGGCGAAGCGCTCGCCGCTGGTGGAGATCTGGTCGGCGAGCGTGATCCCGTCGTGGACTCGGGGGACCAGCGCCAGTACGGAGCGGCCCTCCCCGGTGTGCGCGGGCACGGCTATACGGTCCGCGTTCTGCGCCCAGGGCACTCCGGTCTGCACCCCGTCGAGCACCCAGCCGCCGCCGCTCTCCGGCCGTGCCGTGACCGCGAGTTCGGCGGGGTCGTGGCCGGTGCGGCCGTTGGCTCCGACGGTGAACACCAGCTCGCCCCGCCCGGCGGCGGGAAGCAGCTCATGGGCCAACTCGGCGTCCCCGTAACGCTGTACGGCCATCGCCACCGCGCTGCTCTCCAGCAGCGGCACCCGGGCGAGCACCTTCGCGGATTCGCGCAGCACCAGGCAGAGGGCGATCGGGTCGAGGCCCGCTCCGCCGTACCGGGCGTCGAGGACCAGGCTCAGCAGGTCCGACTCGGCGAGCTTGGCCCACAGCGGGCGGTCGAACTCCTCGGCCACCGCGCCCTGAGCCAGCGCGGGGCTCGGCACCGCGTCGGGCACGACCCCCGAGAAGACCGCCCTCGCCGCCTCGACGGCCGCCTGCTGCTCCTCGGTGAAGGTGAAGTCCACAGCCCTGTCCTCCCGGCACGCCGAATCTGACGGACCGTCAAGATAGAACAGGTTCTAGGGGATGGGAACCCTGAACTCTCACCGATCGAAGTCCAACTCCACTTCCTTCGTCGCCGGGTGGGACTGGCAGGCCAGTACGTAGCCCGCCTCGGTCTCGTCTTCCTCCAGGGCGAAGTTGCGGTCCATCCGCACCTCGCCCGAGACCAGGAACGCACGGCAGGTGCCGCACACCCCGCCCTTGCAGGCGTACGGGGCGTCCGAGCGCGCTCGCAGCACCGTGTCCAGGAGCTTCTCGCCGTCCTGGACCGGCCAGGTGCCGGAGCGGCCGTGGAGCGTTGCGGTCAGTGTGGCGTGCGCCGGGGCCGAGGCCGCCGCGGTGCTCTGCACGGGAGCCTCGTCGACGTGGAAGATCTCCTCGTGGATGCGGCCGCGTGCGACGCCCAGGTCGCGCAGGGCCCGCTCGGCGCCCTGGACCAGGCCGAACGGCCCGCACAGGTACCAGCCGTCGACCTCGTCCACGGGGAGCAGCGCGGGCAGCAGCGCCGTCAGCCGTTCCTGGTCGAGCCGTCCGGAGGGCAGGCCGGACTGCTGCTCTTCCCGGGAGAGCGCGGTGACCAGCTGGAACCGGTCGGGGAAGCGGTCCTTCAGGTCCGCCGTCTCTTCCAGGAACATGGTGGACGACACCGTGCGGTCGCTGCGTATGAGGCAGAAGCGGGCTTCGGGCTCCCGCTCCAGCAGAGTGGTGGCGATGGACAGCACCGGGGTGATGCCGCTGCCGCCGACGACGGCCACGAAGTATCCGGCGCGCGGCTCCAGGATGAAGCGGCCCATCGGCTCCATGACGTCGACGATGTCGCCGACGGTGAGTTCCTTGAAGGCGTACGTGGAGAACTCGCCGCCTTCGACGAGGCGGATGCCGACGCGCAGGACCGGGGTGCCGGGCTGTTCGACGGCGGGCGCGCAGATCGAGTACGTGCGGCGGATCTCCTGGCCCTGCACGGTGCGGCGCAGCGCGAGGTGCTGGCCGGGGCGGTGCCGGTAGGCCTCGCGCAGCTCTGGCGGCACGTCGAAGGTGACGGTCACCGAGTCGTCCGTGAGCCGTTCGACTTCACTCACCCGGAGTGGATGGAACATCTACAACTCCTTGAAGTGGTCGAACGGTTCGCGGCAGGCCACGCAGCGGCGCAGGGCCTTGCACGCCGTGGAGGAGAACCGGCTCAGCAGCTCGGTGTCGGTGGAGCCGCAGTTCGGGCAGCGCACGGAGAGGGTGAGGGCGACGGGTCCCTCGGCGGTGTGGGGCCGGGGCGGCGCTATCCCGAACTCGGCCAGTTTGCGGCGGCCTTCGGCGCTGATGTCGTCGGTCGACCAGGCGGGGGAGAGCACCCGGACGACCGAGACGTCCGGGATGCCGTTCTCGTGCAGTACCTGTTCGATGTCGGCGGTCATCGCTTCTATGGCGGGGCAGCCGGTGTATGTGGGGGTCAGCTGGACGGTGACCTTGCCGGGGCTCTCCAGGTGGACTCCGCGCAGCACGCCGAGTTCCTCCAGGGTGAGCACGGGCAGCTCGGGGTCGGGGACGGATCCGGCGAGCCGGGCCAGTTCCTGTTCCAGCGGTGTCATGGCGGCCGCGGCCGTGCCGGTCACCATGTCGCCCCCGGGTGGCTGCGGTGCAGGTGCTGCATCTCGGCGAGCATCCGCCCGAACGGTTCGGTGTGCAGGCCCTGGCGGCCGGCTCCGGCGGCCCAGGCGCCGGTCCTGGGGCCCTCGGGGACGGTGAGGGTGGCCTGCCGCAGCACCGAGGTGACCGAGGTGAGCCAGCTCCGCTCGGTCTCCTGCCAGTCGATGTCGACGCCGTCGACGGGCTGGAACATCTCTCCGGTGAACCGCCACAGCGCCTCGCACGCGCGCTGCATCCGCTGGTGGCTCTCTTCGGTGCCGTCGCCCAGGCGCAGGGTCCACTGTTCGGCGTGTTCCTGGTGGTAGGCGACTTCCTTGACCGCCTTGGCGGCGAGCCCGGCGAGGTCGCTGTCGCCTGTGGCGAGCTGTCCGTAGAGCAGCTTCTGGTAGGTCGAGAAGTAGAGCTGGCGGGCGATGGTGTGGGCGAAGTCCCCGTTGGGCTGTTCGACCAGCTGGAGGTTGCGGAAGGCCCGCTCCTCGCGCAGATAGGCCAGTTGGTCCTCGTCGCCGACGAGGGAGAGCAGGACGCGGGCCTGGCCGAGCAGGTCGAGCGCGATGTTGGCGAGGGCCACTTCCTCTTCGAGGACGGGGGCGTGTCCGGCCCACTCCCCCAGCCGGTGCGAGAGCACCAGTGCGTCGTCGCCGAGGGCCAGCGCGGCCGTGGCCGTGGGCGTGTCCGCCGTCTTCTCCGTGGCCGGAGTGGGGGCCGGGGTCGTCACAGGTGCTTCACCCCTTCCGGGATCTCGTAGAAGGTCGGGTGGCGGTAGGGCTTGTCGCCGGCCGGTTCGAAGAAGGAGTCCTTCTCGTCGGGGGAGGAGGCGGTGACAGCGGTGGAGGGCACCACCCAGATGGAGACGCCTTCGGACCGCCGGGTGTACAGGTCGCGCGCGTTGCGCAGCGCCATCTGCGCGTCCGGGGCGTGGAGGCTTCCGGCGTGGGTGTGGGACAGTCCGCGGCGCGAGCGCACGAACACCTCCCACAGCGGCCAGTCGTGTGCGGTCATGCCGTTGCCTCCCCGTTCGTGTGCTGCTTGGCCGCGTACGCCGCGGCCGCGTCGCGGACCCAGGCGCCTTCTTCGTGGGCGCGGCGCCGCTGGGTGAGCCTTTGTTCGTTGCAGGGTCCGTTGCCCTTGAGGACGTCCCAGAACTCGGTCCAGTCGATGGCTCCGAAGTCGTGGTGTCCCCGCTCCTCGTTCCACCGCAGGTCGGGGTCGGGGAGGGTGAGGCCGAGGGCCTCGGCCTGGGGCACGCAGATGTCGACGAAGCGCTGGCGCAGCTCGTCGTTCGAGTGCCGCTTGATCTTCCAGGCCATGGACTGCGCCGAGTGGGACGACTCGTCGTCGGGCGGGCCGAACATCATCAGCGAGGGCCACCACCAGCGGTCCACGGCGTCCTGCGCCATCGCGTGCTGCTCGGGGGTGCCCTGGGAGAGGGCGAGGAGCAGCTCGTATCCCTGGCGCTGGTGGAAGGACTCCTCCTTGCAGACGCGGACCATCGCCCGTGCGTACGGCCCGTAGGAGCAGCGGCAGAGGGGGACCTGGTTGGTGATGGCGGCGCCGTCCACGAGCCAGCCGATGGCGCCGACGTCGGCCCAGGTCAGGGTGGGGTAGTTGAAGATCGACGAGTACTTCTGGCGGCCCGAGTGGAGCTTGTCGAGCAGCTCGTCGCGGCTGACGCCGAGGGTTTCCGCCGCGCTGTACAGGTACAGCCCGTGGCCCGCTTCGTCCTGGACCTTCGCCATGAGGATCGCCTTGCGGCGCAGGGAGGGCGCGCGGGTGATCCAGTTGGACTCGGGCTGCATGCCGATGATCTCGGAGTGGGCGTGCTGCGCTATCTGGCGGACCAGTGAGGCCCGGTAGGCCTCGGGCATCCAGTCGCGCGGCTCGATGCGCTCGTCCGCGGCCACGGCGGCGTCGAACGCCGCCGCCTGTGCCGAGGCGTCCTTGTCGTCCGCCGCTGGTGAGCCGTGCTTGTTGGTGCCGGTCTCCGCGGTCACTGCCGTCATCCGAGCCCCCTGCCGAGCTGTCGATTCCGGGCCGTCCGCCGGGCCACTCGCTCCCGACCGATCGTTCGGTTCATTGACTTCAATGGTGAGTCGACGGCCCGTAGGGTGTCAACCCTGTGGATAACCCAGTGGAGCCGACCGGGATCGGGGCGGGATGGATTCGTACGACGAGAAGGACGTGCCGGGCGGGGAGGAGCAGGCCCGGCGGCCCGGGCCCGACGCCGCCGACAGCGGCCCGCAGGCCGCCCCTGGCGCTGCCACACCCGCTCCGACCAGCGAAGACGTGACCCGGACCGGCGCGCCGGACGCACCCGCCTACGCTTCCGGCGCATCGGACGCGGCCGCCTCCGCGCCCGGCGCCCCGGTCGCGCCCGCTCCCGGCGCCTCGAACACGTCCGCCCCCGCGCCCGGCGCGTCCGCCCTCGCCTCCGCGGCCGTTACGGCTCATGAGTCCCCCGAACCCGGCGTCCCCGGGCGCGGTATCGCCGGGCTCTCGCTCCCGTACCAGGTGGCGGCCGCGCTTGCGCTGGCCGGCGCCGCCGTCGTGGGGGTCGTCCACATCGCCATGGTGTTCCTGCACGTCGCGCCGTCGAACACGGTCACCAAGCAGCACGGCAAGGTCGTCGACGACTGGATCTATCCCGAGTTCGAGCAGAACTGGAAGCTCTTCGCTCCCAATCCACTCCAGCAGAACATCGCGGTCCAGGCACGCGCCGAGATCCGCATGGCGGACGGCAACCGCAAGACGACCGGCTGGATCGACCTGTCGGCCGGGGACGGCTCCGGCATCCGCGGCAACCCGCTGCCGAGCCACACCCAGCAGAACGAGCTGCGCCGGGGCTGGGAGTTCTTCATCAACTCCCACACCGACGACAACAAGCCCAACGGCCTGCGCGGCGAGCTCTCCGACCGCTACATCCACCGGATCGTGATGCTCCGCCTCGGCGCGCGGCGTGACGGCGGGACCGTCGAGCGTGTACAGGTCAGGTCCGTGACGACGTCCGTGAAGGCTCCGCGGTGGAGCGACGAGAAGATCGACACCCGGCCGTACTACCGGGTCGTCCCCTGGTGGACCGTGACCCCCGCCGATCTCCCCGCCGGCGCCGGTTCCGCCGACGCGCGGACGGAGGCCGGCCGATGAGCGAGTCGATTAGTGAGTCCATGAGTGAGCCCATGAGTGAAGTGGCGGGCGGGCCGGTGGGTGGCACGACGCGCGAGGTGACGGGCGGGCAGCCTGGGGCGCCGCGTACGTCCCCTGCCTCTCAGGGATGGCACGCCTCCCTTGAGCACCAAGCACCCCACACACCCCACATCTCTGCCCCCGCCCCCGAGTCCAAGCCCGCCCAGGCCCTGCGCCGGGTCACGGGCGCCGCGCTCGGGCCGTACCAGAGCGCCGTCGTCCGTATCGGCTTCTCGGCGACCTGGCTGCTCTTCCTGCTGCGCGAGCTGCCGCACCGCCGTGAGCTGTACGGCCCCGACGGCCCGTGGAGCTGGGACATGGCCCAGCGGCTCGTCTCCGGCAACCACGCCTTCACGGCGCTGCTGTGGACGGACAGCACGCTCTGGTTCGAGGTCGTGTACGCCCTCGCCGTGCTCTCCAGCGCACTGCTGATGCTCGGGTGGCGCACCCGCACCATGTCCGTGCTGTTCATGGTGGGTGTCCTCTCGCTGCAGAATCGGTCCGTCTTCATGGGGGACGGCGGTGACAACGTCATCCATCTGATGGCGATCTATCTGGTGCTCACCCGCTGCGGCCAGGTCTGGTCGCTGGACGCGCGGCGCCGCGAGCGGGCCGCCGCGCGCGCCGCCGCGTCCGGCGAGCCGGTGCCGGACCGGGTGGGGCCCGTGCTGTGGGCCGTGCTCGGGGTCGCTCTCGTCGCCGTCACCCTGCTCGGTGACGCCGGTGGGGGCTGGCTGCTGGTCTTCTGGGGTCTGTGGGTGGTGCAGGCGCTGTGGTGGGCGGCCGGGCGGTACGCCCAGGGCGATCCGCGCGCCCTGCTCGATGTCGTCGCCAACCTCGCGCACAACGCCACCATGGTTGTGATCATGGCCGAGGTCTGTCTGATCTACGCGACCGCCGGCTGGTACAAGATCCAGGGGTCGCGCTGGCAGGACGGCACCGCGCTCTACTACCCGCTGCACCTGGACTACTTCTCGCCCTGGCCCGCCCTGTCGGACATCCTCGGCGGCAGCGGCCTGATCGTCATGCTGCTCACCTATGGAACGGTCGCCGTCCAGGTGGCGTTCCCGTTCACGCTCTTCAATCGCCGGGTCAAGAACGTCCTGCTGGTGGCGATGATGATGGAGCACGCGGGCATCGCCCTGCTGCTCGGGCTGCCGTTCTTCTCGCTCGCGATGATCGCGGCGGACGCGGTGTTCCTGCCGACCGGCTTCCTGCGGTGGCTGGGCGGCCGTGTCGGGCGGCTGCGCGAGCGGCTGGCGGCACGGGTGGTCCCGCAGCGGCGTACGGAGGAGGAGCAGCGGCCCCGTACGCTCGTGGCGTGAGCAGCGAGACCAGTCCCAGCCCTTCCCCTTCCGCCGAGGCCCCGGCCGAGGAGCCGCTTCAGTACGACGAGGGCTACGCGCCCGAGGTCGGGGTCGGGCCGCACCCGCTGCCCTGGCCGCAGGGGGAGCGGTACGACCCGGAGCTGCTCGCGCACGGCGACCGGCGCAATGTCGTCGACGCCTACCGCTACTGGACACGCGAGGCGATCGTCGCGGACCTGGACACCCGCCGCCACGACTTCCATGTGGCGGTGGAGAACTGGGGCCACGACTTCAACATCGGCTCCGTCGTACGGACCGCCAACGCCTTCCTGGCGAAAGAGATCCACATCGTGGGGCGGCGGCGCTGGAACCGGCGCGGCGCGATGGTCACCGACCGCTACCAGCATGTCCGCCACCACCCGGACACCGAGTCGCTGACGGCGTGGGCGGCCGCCGAGGGGCTGCCGATCATCGGGATCGACAACCTGCCGGGCGCCGTCCCGCTGGAGCGCACCGTGCTGCCCCGGCGGTGTGTGCTGCTGTTCGGGCAGGAGGGGCCGGGGCTCACCGAGCAGGCGCGCGAGCACGCCTCGGCGGTGTGCTCGATCGCCCAGTTCGGCTCGACCCGGTCGATCAACGCGGGCGCGGCGGCCGCGATCGCGATGCACGCCTGGGTGCAGCGCTACGCCACGATCGCGGACCCGGTGCTCTGAAGCGGCCGGGTCCGGGACGCGCGCGTCAGGCCTGGCGGCGGACCTCCACCACCCGGAAGCGGTTGGCCACGAACGCGCCGTCGCACAGTGCCGCGTTCGCCGCCGGGTTGCCGCCCGAGCCGTGGAAGTCGGAGAACGCGGCCGTCTGGTTGACGTAGACCCCGCCCGTCAGGTTCAGCGACAGCTGGGCCGACTCCTCCAGGCAGACGTCCTCGATCGCACGCTCCACCTCCTGCGACGTGGTGTAGGCGCCGACCGTCATGGCGCCCTTGTCGCGGACCGTGCGGCGCAGCAGCTCCACGGCTCCCGCAGTGGAGTCGACCGCCACGGCGAACGAGACCGGGCCGAAGCACTCCGACAGGTAGGCCGCCTCCGCGTCCGGCTTGGCGCCGTCCAGCTTGACGATGACCGGGGTGCGCACCACCGCGTCCGGGAAGTCCGGGTTGGTGATCTCCCGTGAGGCCAGGGCGACTTCGCCGAGCCCGGCAGCGGCCTCCAGGCGGGTCTTCACATCCGGGTTGACCAGCGCGCCCAGAATCGCGTTGGCGCGCGCGTCGTCGCCGAGCAGGCCCCCGACCGAGGCGGCGAGATCGGCCACCACCTCGTCGTAGGACTTGGCTCCCGCGTCCGTGCTGATGCCGTCGCGGGGGATCAGCAGGTTCTGCGGGGTGGTGCACATCTGGCCGCTGTAGAGGGACAGCGAGAAGGCCAGGTTGGAGAGCATGCCCTTGTAGTCGTCGGTGGAGTCCACCACGACCGTGTTGACGCCCGCCTTCTCGGTGTAGACCTGCGCCTGGCGGGCGTTGGCCTCCAGCCAGTCGCCGAAGGCGGTCGAGCCCGTGTAGTCGATGATCTTGATTTCGGGGCGGACGGCCAGCGTCTTGGCGATGCCCTCGCCGGGCCGCTCGGCGGCCAGCGCCACCAGGTTCGGGTCGAAGCCCGCCTCCGCCAGCACCGTACGCGCGATCTGGACGGTCAGGGCGAGCGGCAGCACCGCGCGCGGGTGCGGCTTGACCAGCACCGGGTTGCCGGTGGCCAGCGAGGCGAACAGGCCCGGGTAGCCGTTCCACGTCGGGAAGGTGTTGCAGCCGATCATCAGGGCGATGCCGCGCGCGGTGGGCACGAAGGTCTTGCTGAGCTCCAGCGGGTCGCGCTTGCCCTGCGGCTTGGACCAGTGCGCCGTGTCCGAGGGGGTGCGGGTCTGCTCCTGGTACGCGTACGCCACCGCCTCCAGGCCGCGGTCCTGGGCGTGCGGGCCGCCCGCCTGGAAGGCCATCATGAAGGCCTGGCCGCTGGTGTGCATGACCGCGTGCGCCAGCTCCGGGGTGCGGGCCGAGATCCGGGAGATGATCTCCAGGCAGACCAGGGCGCGCAGCTCGGGCCCGGCCTCGCGCCAGGCGCCCATCCCGGCCTTCATCGCGGGCAGCAGCACGTCCAGGTCGGGGTGCGGGTAGGTGATGCCCAACTCGGTGCCGTACAGGGAGACTTCCGCTCCCGTCCAGTCGTCGGTGCCGGGCTGGTCCAAGTCGAGGCGGGTGCCGAGCAGGGCGTCGAAGGCGGCCTTGCCGTCGTTCTCGTACGCCTTGGGGTGCTCGGGGTGGGGCGACCAGTACGCGCGCGTACGGATCGCTTCCAGGGCCTGGTCGAGCGTGGTCCGGTGGGTCTCGGTGAGCTGCTGCGGGCTGAGCTGGGCGGCCATACGGACCTACTCCTCGTCGAGCTGGGCAGGGACGGGCGGACAGAGTTAGAGTAACCGAACGATCGGTCGGGACAAGGGGGTCCGTCGAACCTGTGGACAACTCATCGGGGAGGATCGCGTCATGACCGCCATCGAACAGAGCTCCGCCGTCGGGCCGGACCGCGCCGTCGCTGTCGTCGGCACCGGGACCATGGGCCAGGGCATCGCCCAGGTGGCCCTGGTCGCCGGACACCCCGTGCGGCTGTACGACGCCGTCCCGGGCCGGGCACGGGAGGCCGCGGCCGCCATCGCGGCCCGCCTGGAGCGGCTCGTCGAGAAAGGCCGGATCGCGTCGGGCGACCGCGACGCGGCACTCGCCCGGCTGCACCCGGCCCAGGAGCTGACCGAGCTCGCGGACGCCGCGCTGGTCGTCGAGGCGGTCATCGAACAACTCGACGTCAAGCGGGAGCTGTTCACGGCGATCGAGGAGATCGTCGCCGAGGACTGCCTGCTCGCCACCAACACCTCCTCCCTGTCCGTCACCGCCGTCGCGGGTTCCCTGCGCCACCCCGGCCGCTTCGTCGGGCTGCACTTCTTCAACCCGGCGCCGCTGCTCCCCCTGGTCGAGGTCGTCTCCGGCTTCGCGACCGAGGAGGCGGCCGCCACGCGCGCGTACGAGACGGCGAAGGCGTGGGGCAAGACGCCGGTGCGGTGCGCCGACACCCCGGGCTTCCTGGTCAACCGCATCGCCAGGCCCTTCTACGCGGAGGCCTTCGCCGTCCACGAGGAGCGCGGCGCCGACCCCGCCACCATCGACGCCGTCCTGCGCGAGAGCGGCGGCTTCGCCATGGGGCCCTTCGAGCTGACCGACCTCATCGGCCAGGACGTCAACGAGGCCGTGACCCGCTCGGTGTGGGAGTCCTTCTTCCAGAGCCCCAAGTTCACCCCGTCGCTGGCCCAGCGCAGGCTGGTCGAATCGGGCCTGCACGGCCGCAAGAGCGGCCGCGGCTGGTACGCGTACGGGGACGGCGCGGTGAAGCCCGAACCGCACACCGCCGAACCCGCCGATGCGCCCACCGCCGTCACGGTCGTCGGCGACCTCGGGCCCGCCGCCGAGCTCGTCGCGATGATGCGCGAGGCCGGCATCGAGGTGAAGACCGTCGAGTCGGGCGGCCCCTACATCGGGCTGCCGGGCGACGGCCAGCTCGTCCCGGCCGACGGGCGCACCTCCGTCGAGTACGCGGACGTCGTCTACTTCGACCTCGCCCTCGACTACCGGGGCGCGACCCGCATCGCGCTCTCGGCGAGCGAGGACACCTCCACGCGCGCGGTGAGCGAGGCCGTGGGCCTGTTCCAGAAGCTCGGCAAGAAGGTCAGCGTCATCGGGGACGTCCCCGGCATGATCGTCGCCCGTACCGTCGCGATGCTCGCCGACCTCGCGGCCGACGCCATCGCCCGGGGCGTCGCCACGCCCGAGGACGTCGACACCGCGATGCGCCTCGGCGTCAACTACCCGCTCGGACCCGTCGAGTGGAGCCGCCGGCTCGGTCAGGACTGGGCGTACGACCTGCTGTCGGCGATGCATGAGCGCTGCCCCACGGGGCGGTACGCGCCCTCGCTCGCCCTCTACCGCCAGTCGTACAGCAACGGCGAGGAGACCGCCTCATGACCACCGCCAAGCGCGACACGTACACCCCGGAGACCCTGCTCACGGTCGCCGTGCGGGTCTTCAACGAGCGCGGCTACGACGGCACGTCCATGGAGCACCTGTCCAAGGCGGCCGGCATCTCCAAGTCGTCGATCTACCACCATGTGTCGGGCAAGGAGGAACTGCTGCGGCGGGCCGTCAGCCGCGCCATCGACGGCCTGTTCGCCGTCCTGGACGAGCCGGGCGCCACGCGCGGGCGCGCGATCGAGAGGGTCGAGTACGTCACCAGACGTACGGTCGAGGTGCTGATGGCGGAGCTGCCGTACGTCACGCTGCTGCTGCGCGTGCGCGGCAACACCAAGACCGAGCGCTGGGCGATGGAGCGCCGTCGGGAGTTCGACCAGCGTGTCTCCGACCTGCTCAAGGCCGCGGCGGCCGACGGCGACCTCCGCTCCGACATGGACATACGCCTGGCGACCCGGCTGCTGTTCGGCATGGTGAACTCGCTGGTGGAGTGGTACCGGCCGCAGCGCGACGGGGAGGCCGAGCGCGCCCAGGTCACCGAGGCGATCGTCCACCTGGCCTTCGACGGGCTGCGCACCCACCCGTGACGCGGCCGCACCGCGTCTGACGGCGACGGCCCGCGCCCCCGCCTACGGCGTGCCGGGGCCCGGATCCAGGTCGGTCTCCTCGAAGACCAGCAGGGTCCGGGTGGACAGCACCTCGGGGATGGACTGCAGCTTGGTCAGGACCAGTTCGCGCAGCGCCCTGTTGTCCGGCGAGTGCACCAGCAGCAGTACGTCGAAGTCGCCGCTGACCAGGGCGATGTGCGCGGCGCCCGGCAGTGCCTGGAGCTGTTCGCGGACCGTGCGCCACGAGTTCTGCACGATCTTGAGCGTGATGTACGCGGACGCGCCCTGGCCCGCCCTCTCGTGGTCCACGCGCGCGGTGAAGCCGCGGATCACCCCGTCGTCCAGCAGCCGGTTGATCCGGGCGTAGGCGTTGGCACGGGAGACGTGCACCCGCTCGGCGACGGAGCGTATCGACGCGCGGCCGTCGGTCTGGAGCATGCGCAGGATGTCGCGGTCGACGGCGTCCAGCGGCCGCGCCGCCGCACCCTGAGTGCCCTGGCCCTCGTCGGCCATTTGTTCAGCTGCCATGTCCCCCCGCCTCCCTAGCATGGACGACCTGTCTCTATCCCAGGCTGTGCAGAACCGTTTGTCCACAGGCTCGCGGTGCCTGTAGCCAAAATGCGCTCTCGACCGAACAATCGGTAGGTGAGGCGCATCACACTGTCGTGCCTCCTTCCCGCTCTCACGAGGAGGTGCTTCGTCATGACGGTCCAAGAGCTGCCCGGTGCCGGTGCCGCCGCCTACCGGCCCACCCCTCCCCCTGCCTGGAGGCCCCGCACCGACCCCGCCCCGCTGCTCCCGGACCCCGAGCCGTACCGCGTGCTCGGCACGGAGGCCCCGCTCGACCGCGCCCTGATGCTGCGGCTGTACGCGGAGCTGGTCCGCGGCCGGCGGTACAACGCGCAGGCCACCGCCCTCACCAAGCAGGGCCGCCTCGCGGTCTACCCGTCCTCCACCGGCCAGGAGGCCTGCGAGGTCGCGGCCGCGCTGGTGCTCCAGGAGCAGGACTGGCTCTTCCCGAGCTACCGGGACACCCTCGCCGCCGTCGCCCGCGGACTCGACCCCGTACAGGCCCTTACCCTGCTGCGCGGCGACTGGCACACCGGGTACGACCCGCACGAACACCGCATCGCCCCCCTGTGCACCCCCCTCGCCACCCAGCTCCCGCACGCGGTGGGCCTGGCGCACGCCGCCCGCCTCAAGGGCGACGACGTGGTGGCGCTCGCCATGGTCGGCGACGGCGGCACCAGCGAGGGCGACTTCCACGAGGCGCTGAACTTCGCGGCCGTCTGGCAGGCCCCGGTCGTCTTCCTCGTGCAGAACAACGGCTTCGCGATCTCGGTGCCGCTGGCCAAGCAGACCGCTGCCCCCTCCCTCGCCCACAAGGCCGTCGGGTACGGGATGCCGGGCCGGCTGGTCGACGGCAACGACGCGGCGGCGGTCCACGAAGTGCTGGCCGACGCGGTCGCGCGCGCCCGGCGCGGCGGGGGCCCCACGCTGATCGAGGCCGTGACCTACCGGATCGAGGCGCACACCAACGCCGACGACGCCACCCGCTACCGGGTGGACGCCGAGGTGGAGGCGTGGCGCGACCACGACCCGATCCAGCTCCTGGAGGCCGAGCTGACCAGCCGCGGATTCCTCGACGACAGTGCGAAGGAGGCCGCGGCCGAGGCCGCGGAGACGATGGCCGCCGCCCTGCGCGAGCGGATGAACGCGGACGCGGAGCTCGACCCCATGGACCTCTTCGCGCACGTGTACGCCGAGAAGACGGCCCAGCTGCGCGAACAGGAGGCCCAGCTGCGGGCCGAGCTGGCGGCGCACCAGGACGAGGACGAGGGGGAGCGATGACCACGGTCGCGGCGAAGCCCGCCACCATGGCGCAGGCGCTGCAGCGCGCCATGCGCGACGCGATGGCCGAGGACCCCACTGTCCATGTCCTCGGAGAGGACGTGGGCACGCTCGGCGGGGTCTTCCGGATCACCGACGGGCTCGCCAAGGAGTTCGGCGAGGACCGCTGCACCGACACCCCGCTCGCCGAGGCCGGGATCCTCGGCACGGCGGTCGGCATGGCGATGTACGGGCTGCGGCCCGTGGTGGAGATGCAGTTCGACGCGTTCGCCTACCCGGCGTTCGAGCAGCTGATCAGCCATGTCTCCCGGATGCGCAACCGCACGGCCGGCTCCATGGGCATGCCGCTCGTGGTGCGGGTGCCGTACGGGGGCGGGATCGGCGGGGTGGAGCACCACAGCGACTCCTCCGAGGCGTACTACATGGCGACCCCGGGGCTGCACGTGGTGACGCCCGCCACCGTCGAGGACGCGTACGGGCTGCTGCGCGCGGCCATCGCCTCCGACGACCCGGTCGTCTTCCTGGAGCCCAAGCGGCTCTACTGGTCGAAGGCCGAGTGGTCGCCGGACGCGCCCACCGAGGTGGCTCCGATCGGCAAGGCGGTCGTCCGCCGCCCCGGCCGCAGCGCCACCCTGATCACCTACGGCCCCTCCGTCCCGGTCTGCCTGGAGGCGGCCGAGGCGGCCACGGCCGAGGGCTGGGACCTGGAGGTCGTCGACCTGCGCTCCCTCGTGCCCTTCGACGACGAGACGGTGTGCGCCTCGGTGCGGCGTACGGGCCGGGCGGTCGTCGTCCACGAGTCGACCGGGTTCGGCGGACCCGGCGGCGAGATAGCGGCCCGGGTCACCGAGCGCTGCTTCCACCACCTGGAGGCGCCGGTGCTGCGCGTCGCCGGGTTCGACATCCCGTACCCGCCGCCGATGCTGGAGAAGCACCACCTGCCGGGCGTGGACCGGGTCCTGGACGCGGTGGCGCGGCTGCAGTGGGAGGCGGAGAGCTGATGCCCAAGGTCCTGGAATTCAAGCTGCCGGACCTCGGCGAGGGCCTCACCGAGGCGGAGATCGTGCGCTGGCTGGTGGCGGTGGGCGACGTCGTGGCGATCGACCAGCCGGTGGTCGAGGTCGAGACCGCCAAGGCGATGGTGGAGGTGCCCTGCCCCTACGGGGGCGTGGTGACGGCGCGGTTCGGCGAGGAGGGCACGGAACTGCCGGTCGGCGCCCCCCTGCTGACCGTCGCCGTGGGCGCGCCCGAGGCGGCCGACGCCGAGTCCTCGGAGTACTCCGGCAATGTGCTGGTCGGCTACGGGACGGGCGAGGCCGTGCGGCGGCGGCGCCGGGTGCGCCCGGCGCCGGTGGGCGCAGCACCCGCCGCGCCGGTGACGCCGTCCGGGCCTCCGGCGGGCGCAGCCCCCGGCCACGCGCGCGCAGCCGCCGCGACGGCCACGGGCGGGTCCGCGCCCGCCGCGGCGTCCGATGGCCCCGTGGCCGTCATCTCACCGCTCGTACGCAAGCTGGCCCGTGAGAACGGGGTGGACCTGCGCGGGCTGACCGGTTCCGGGCCCCATGGGCTGATCCTGCGCTCCGACGTGGAGTCGGCACTGCGGGCCGAGGCCGAGCCCACGGCGGCGGCCGGGCCCGCGCCGGTGGCAGCCGGTGCCGCCACCGCCGGGACGCGGATACCGCTGCGCGGGATACGGGGCGCGGTCGCCGACAAGCTGTCGCGCAGCCGGACCGAGATCCCCGACGCCACGTGCTGGGTCGACGCGGACGCCACCGAACTCATGGCGGCGCGGGCCGCGATGAACGCGGTGGGCGGCCCGAAGATCTCCGTGCTGGCCCTGCTGGCACGGATCTGCACGGCCGCCCTCGACCGCTACCCCGAGCTCAACTCGACGGTGGACACGGCGGCGCGGGAGATCGTGCGGCTGCCCGCCGTGCACCTGGGCTTCGCCGCCCAGACCGAGCGGGGCCTGGTCGTGCCGGTCGTCCGGGACGCGCAGGCGCGCAGCGCGACGTCGCTCAGCGAGGAGTTCGCGCGGCTGACCGAGGCGGCCCGGGCGGGCACGCTGACACCCGGCGACCTGACCGGCGGCACCTTCACGCTGAACAACTACGGGGTGTTCGGGGTGGACGGATCCACACCGATCATCAACCACCCCGAGGCGGCCATGCTCGGAGTGGGCCGCATCGTCCCCAAGCCGTGGGTGCACCAGGGCGAGCTGGCGGTACGTCAGGTCGTCCAGCTGTCGCTGACGTTCGACCACCGGGTGTGCGACGGCGGCACGGCGGGCGGCTTCCTGCGGTACGTGGCGGACTGCGTGGAGCAGCCGGCGGTGCTGCTGCGGTCGCTGTAGCGGGGCAGGGGTACCGGGGCGCCGGTACCCCTCACGCGCTGCCACTCCAGGCGTGACGCCCCGTACTCCAGGTGTGATGACGTGGGTGCCCCAGGCGTGATGTCCTGGCGTCCCGCCCCGGATGCCCCTCGCACCCCGGGCGGTACGCGTCGCGCCCCGCGCGCCCATACTGCTGGGATGACGACCCCCTATGACGCCATCGTGCTCGCCGGAGGGGCCGCGCGGCGGCTCGGCGGGGCGGACAAGCCAGGGGTGCGGGTGGGGGGCAGGGCGCTGCTCGACCGGGTGCTCGCCGCCTGCACCGGGGCCGGAGTCACCGTGGTGGTCGGAGGGCGCCGGACCACCGCGCGGCCCGTGGTGTGGACGCGGGAGGAGCCGGCCGGCGGCGGGCCCCTCGCCGCGCTCGACGCGGGACTCAGGCTGACCACCGCCCCCTCGGTGCTCGCGCTCTCCGCCGACCTGCCCTTCCTGGGCGAGACCACCGTCACGGGCCTCCTCGACACGCTCGGCACCGGCGGGCGCGAGGGCGTCCTGTGCGTTGACGAGAGCGGGCGGGCGCAACCGCTCGTCGCCGTCTACCGGGCCGAGCCGCTCCGCCGTGAACTCGCCCTCCTCGCAGCCGAGCACGGGGGCCTCGGCGGGCTCCCCCTGCGCCTGCTGACCCGGGAACTCGACCTCGTCCACCTCCCCGCCCCCCAGCCCCTCGCCTCGTTCGACTGCGACACCTGGGAGGACATCGCGGCGGCCCGGGCCCGGATCAGGGAGCATGGGAACGTGCTGGACGAATGGATCACCGCAGTCAAGGACGAACTCGGCATCGACCTGGACGTCGACACCGGCGTGCTGCTCGACCTGGCCAGGGACGCCGCCCACGGCGTGGCCCGGCCCGCCGCGCCGCTCACGACCTTCCTGGTCGGCTACGCGGCCGCCAAGGCGGGCGGGACGGGCGCCGACGTCGCCGAGGCGGCCCGCAAGGCCGCCGCCCTCGCCGACCGGTGGGCCGCCGAGAAGGACGAGCTCACCCCGTGACCGGCGCCGAGCCGTTCGTGTCGCCCGTCGACGACGGGGTGGAGGAGGCGCTGGCCCTCGTGAGTGCTCCGGTCCCCGCCCCAGCCCCTGGCCCCGCGCCGGGGCCCCGCCCCCACCACCGCGCCGCCCCCTGGCACCGGGCCAGGGACATCGCCGTCGCGGCCGGGCGGGCGGCGCCCCGCCGCAGCCACCGGGTGCCGCTGGCCCAGGCCCTCGGCGAGACCCTCGCCGTCCCCCTCGCCGCTCTCACCGATCTGCCGTCCTTCGACACCTCCGCCATGGACGGCTGGGTCGTCGCGGGCCCCGGGCCCTGGCGGATCCGGGGCGCGGCCGACGGCATCCTTGCCGGGCGCGCCGCACCCGTTCCCCTCGCGGACGGCGAGGCCGTACGGATCGCCACCGGGGCGCGTATCCCCGCCGAGGCGACCGCCGTCCTGCGCAGCGAGCACGCCCGCGCGGACGAGGCGAAGGGGCTGCTCCATGCCGAGCGGGAGGTCGTCAACGGGCAGGACATCCGCCCGCGCGGGCAGGAGTGCCGTTCCGGCGACCAGCTGCTGCCGGCCGCCACGCTGGTCACCCCGGCCGTCCTGGGGCTTGCGGCGGCCGCCGGGTACGACGAGCTGGCCACCGTGCCACGGCCCCGCGTCGAGATCTTCGTCCTCGGCGACGAGCTGCTGGCCGAGGGGCTGCCGCACGAGGGGCTGATCCGGGACGCGCTCGGCCCGATGCTGGGGCCCTGGCTGCGCATGCTCGGCGCGGAGGTCGTCGCCACGCGGCGGCTCAAGGACGACGCCGAGGCGCTGTTCGCGGCCGTGACCGGGTCGGAGGCCGACCTGGTGATGACGACCGGCGGTACGGCGGCCGGGCCCGTCGACCATGTGCACCCTGTGCTGCGGACGATGGGCGCCGAGCTGCTGGTGGACGGGGTCGCCGTCCGCCCCGGGCATCCGATGCTGCTGGCCCGGATCGCCGCCGGGAAGCACCTGGTGGGCCTGCCGGGCAACCCGCTCGCGGCCGTCTCGGCCCTGCTCACACTCGCCGAGCCGCTGCTGCGGGAGCTCGCGGGGCGGGCGGGCGGCGCCGGGGCCACCGGCCCGTACACGGCCGCGCTGCGCGACGAGGTGCACGGGCATCCGTACGACACCCGGCTCGTGCCCGTGGTGCACCGGGGCGATCGGGTCGTGCCGCTGCACTACAACGGCCCGGCGATGCTGCGGGGGATCGCGGCGGCGGACGGGCTGGCGGTGGTACCGCCCGGCGGGGTACGGGCCGGTCAGGAGGTCGAGGTACTGGACCTTCCGTGGGGGCAACTGGGGGCGGGCGAAGGGTGTTTCACGTGAAACGACCCGGCCGCCCCGTGGCTCAACTCACTTACCGACAAAGGGTGTTTCACGTGAAACACCTCGCGCCTGGGCTCAACGCCCGTATTTCCGAGCGGTGTTTCACGTGAAACCTCGTGAAGCTCGTGCCCTGAGCCCCAACTCCCGTATCACCGAACGGTGTTTCACGTGAAACTGCCCGGCCAAGACGCGATTGCCCGGCAGGCGGGCGAGAATCTGGTTACCCGGCGGGTGACGCTGCCGCGCCGGGTGGTCGACCGGCCGCTGCGGCAGGTCGGCAAGCGGCTGCTGATGGCGCTCGGCGTACTGGTGCTGACCACGTTCATCGTGTGGATCGACCGTTCCGGCTACCACGACAACGCCGGTGGCGGGCTGGATCTGCTGGACGCCGCCTACTACGCCACCGTCACGCTCTCCACGACGGGTTACGGCGACATCGTCCCGTACAGCGACAGCGCCAGGCTCTGCAACATCCTGCTGGTGACGCCGCTGCGTGTGCTCTTTCTGATCATCCTGGTCGGCACGACTCTCGAGGTCCTCACGGAGCGGACCCGGGAGGAGTGGCGGCTCAAACGCTGGAAGGCGAACTTGCGAGACCACACCGTCGTCGTCGGCTTCGGGACGAAGGGCCGTTCGGCGATTCAGACGCTGTGTGCGACCGGGCTGAAGAAGGAGCAGGTCGTGGTCGTCGACCCCAGTGCGAAGGTGGTCGAGGCCGCCAACGCGGAGGGGTTCGTCGGGGTCATCGGGGACGCGACGCGCAGTGATGTGCTGCTCCGGGCCGAGGTGCAGAAGGCCCGGCAGGTCGTGATCGCCACGCAGCGCGACGACACGGCGGTGCTGGTCACGCTGACGGCACGCCAGCTCAATCGGGGGGCGAAGATCGTCGCGGCGGTGCGGGAGGAGGAGAACGCGCCGCTGCTGCGGCAGTCCGGGGCGGACGCGGTGATCACGAGCGCGAGTGCGGCGGGGCGGCTGCTCGGGCTGTCCGTGCTCAGCCCGAGCGCGGGCACGGTGATGGAGGACCTGATCCAGCAGGGCAGCGGGCTCGACCTCGTCGAACGGCCTGTGAAGAAGAGCGAGGTGGGGCTGGGGGTCCGGGAGACCGAGGACCTCACGGTCAGCGTGCTGCGCGGCCATCGGCTGCTCGCCTACGACGACGTGCGGGCAAGCCCGCTTCAGCTGACGGACCGGCTGATCACGATCGTACGGGCGGGCGGGGCGGCCTCGGAGGGTGCGGCGGAGTAGCGTCGGCCGTATGCATGCGATCACGATTTCTGAGCCGGGTGGTCCCGAAGCGCTGGTCTGGGCCGAGGTGCCCGATCCGGTGGCGGGCGAGGGCGAGGTCCTCGTCGAGGTGGCGGCGGCGGCCGTCAACCGTGCGGATGTGTTGCAGCGGCAGGGGCACTACGAGCCGCCGCCGGGAGCCTCGCCGTATCCGGGCCTTGAGTGCTCCGGGCGGATCGTCGCGCTGGGGCCCGGGGTGTCCGGGTGGTCCGTGGGCGACGAGGTGTGCGCGCTGCTGAGCGGTGGCGGGTACGCGGAGAAGGTGGCGGTGCCGGTGGGGCAGTTGCTGCCGGTGCCGGAGGGGGTGGAGCTGACGGTCGCGGCGTCGCTGCCGGAGGCCGTTTCCACGGTGTGGTCCAACGTGTTCATGGTGTCCCATCTGCGGCCCGGCGAGACGCTGTTGGTGCACGGCGGTGCGAGCGGGATCGGCACGATGGCGATCCAGCTGGGCAAGGCGGTGGGGGCGCGGGTCGCCGTCACGGCGGGTGGGCCCGAGAAGCTGGCGCGGTGCGCGGAGCTGGGGGCGGACGTGCTGATCGACTACCGCGAGCAGGACTTCGTGGAGGAGGTCCGTGCGGCGACCGGTGGGGCGGGGGCGGACGTCATCCTCGACATCATGGGGGCGAAGTACCTCGACCGGAACGTACGGGCGTTGGCGGTCAACGGGCGGCTTGCCGTCATCGGGATGCAGGGCGGGGTGAAGGGTGAGCTCAACCTCGGGGCGCTGATGGCCAAGCGGGGGGCGGTGACGGCGACGACCCTGCGGGGGCGGCCCGCGGCGGAGAAGGCGGCGATCGTGGCGGCGGTTCGGGAGCATGTGTGGCCGCTGGTCGCTGCCGGGCGGGTGCGGCCGGTTGTGGATCGGGTGGTGGGGATGGCTGACGCGGCGGAGGGGCATCGGGTGTTGGAGGCGGGGGCGCACGTGGGGAAGGTTTTGCTGGTGGTTTGAGCCCCCGCCCCGCCCCTTCCCTAAACCCTCCGGGGGTGGGGGTGGGTGGGGGAAGGGGGTTCCCCGGGGACTCCGTCCCCGGACCCCTGGGCGGGGGCTCCGCCCCCTGCACCCCGCCTTGGGCTGCGCCCGGCTGGGTGGGGGGAAGGGTTTCCCGGGTTCTCCATCCCCGGGACCCTGAGCGGGGCTTCGCCCCTGCACCCCGTTGTAGTTCGTCGGCTGCGGGCCGGTGGGGCCTGAGCGCGTAGTTCCCCGCGCCCCTCAGCGGGATCGTGGTGCCTGGGCCCGCGCCCGGCGAGGCTGTGCCCCTGTGCGCAGCCCACACACATGGCGCGGCGCTACTCCCGCGCCCCTCAGCGGGATCGTTGTGCCCGGGCCCGCACCCGGCGAGGCTGTGCCCCTGCGCCCAGCCCGCACACATGGCGTGGCGCTACCCCCGCGCCCCTCAGCGGGATCGTGGTGACCGGGGCCTGCCCCCGGGCACCCTCTCGCGCACAGCCACAAGGCTGCCCCCGGACCGCCAGGCCCGCAGGGCAGCCCCGTTGCGGCACTCCTACAAGTACGGCCCCGACCGCACCCCCGGTCCGTCCTCGTCGTCGTGCGGGGCGCCGGGGGGGAGGGCGCGGCGCATTTGTTCCAGTTGGGCTCGGGCTGCCATCTGCTGGGCGAACAGGGCCGTCTGGATGCCGTGGAAGAGGCCTTCCAGCCAGCCCACCAACTGGGCCTGGGCGATGCGGAGTTCCGCCTCGGAGGGGATCGCCTCGTCCGTGAAGGGGAGGGACAGGCGCTCCAGCTCCTCCACCAGCTCGGGAGCCAGGCCGTCCTCCAGTTCCTTGACCGAGGAGGCGTGGATGTCCTTCAGGCGTACGCGGCTCGCCTCGTCCAGAGGAGCCGCGCGTACTTCTTCCAGAAGCTGTTTGATCATGCTGCCGATGCGCATGACCTTGGCGGGCTGTTCGACCATCTCCGTCACCGGGACCTCGCGCGACTCGTCGTCACCGCCGCCGATCGCCATGCCGTCCTGTCCGACGACCAGGATGTGGGGGCTGTCCGGCGACTGTTCGTTCCTCGGCATCTCCATGCCGCCCATTCTCTCGCACACGTGCCTCACATCACGTTGTGCCCCCGGGGAGAGGTGATCCACCCCCGGACGGGACATGGATGTGCGTCATGGGCGGCGCAGGCGCAGGGCCAGGAATCCCAGGCCGAGGCCCGTCAGGGTCAGGCCCGCGCCCATCGACAGGACGTGCACCCGTAGGTCGGACGTGGTGGACAGCCGGGACGGCTGGACCTTGCGGGCCACCGCCGGCTGGGCGCTCGGTGGTGGCGGCGGGGGCGAGCCGAACGGGTCGGCGATCGGTTGCGCCGACGCGTCGGGTACGTACGGGAGCGTCCCCGGCGGGCGGCCCGGCCGGGCCCTGCCCTCCCCCGCCCGGGTGCCCGCGAAGCGCTGGTCCAGGGCGGAGGGGGCGGAGGGGGCGGCGGGCGGCGGGGGGTCCTCGGCGTGCGCGGGCGTGCCGGGCGGGGTCACCAGCAGCAGGCCCGCCAGCGCGGCGCCCACGCCCAGCGTCCGGAGCCGTGCCCGGAGCCGCGCCCGGAGCCCTGAAGCCATGGAGTCAGCGTCACATGCGCCGACATATCGGGCACCCCGGGTGTGTCAGCCGGGTGTGTCAGCCGGGCCGCCGCCTCGGAACCTACTGCTGCGGCGGGTTGCCCGTCGACAGCGTCAGGGTGAACTGGGCTTCCTTCGGGTCCACGTCGACGCCCGCCGCCGGGAACTGCGTCACCACCGTGTCCTGGCCCCACTGCCCGTTGTCCACGGACTCGGTGTTGACCTTCCAGCCCGCGGCCTGGATGCACGACTTCACCGACAGGATGTCCTTGTAGGTGAAGTCGGGCGCCTGGACCTTCGACGGGTCGAGGGCGGACTTCGACGGGCTGGTGCACTTGGTCGTGTCCAGCGTGCGGCTGCGCTCCGGACCCTTGTGGCCCGCGACGTTCTCGCCGGAGGTCTTCTTGTCGCCGTCCGAGCCCGAGTCGTCGCCGTTCATCACCAGCGCGGTGACCAGGCCGCCGACCGCCAGGACCGCCACCGCGACCGCGCCGACGATCACAGGGGTGTTCTTCTTCGAGGAACGCGAAGAAGAACCGCCGCCGGTCGGGGCGCTCGGAGCGATCGTGTACGGCGGCGGGGTGTGCTGCGCGGGCATCGGGGTCTGCGGCTGCATCTGCTGCTGCGGGTAGCCGTACGAGGGCTGCGGCGTGGGGGCCGGCGTCGGCGGGCCGTACGGGCTCGCCTGGTACGGCGTCTGGACGCTGCCCTGGTAGCCCTGCTGGGCCGAGGGGTCCAGCGGCGGGAAGACCGTCGAGCCGACGCCCTGGCCGCTGGCGACCGGGCCGCCGCCGGTGATCACCGGGGCCGCGCCGGTCTGGCCGCTGGCGGAGATGCGGGCGATCTCGTCGCGCATCGCGGCCGCGCTCGGGAAGCGCTCGTTCGGGTTCTTCTTCAGCGCGCGGGCCACCAGCGCGTCCACGGCCGGCGGGATGGACCGGTTGACCGTGGAGGGCGCGACCGGCTCCTCCTGCACGTGCGCGTACGCGATGGCGAGCGGCGAGTCGGCGTCGAACGGGATCCGGCCGGTGAGTAGCTGGAAGAGCATGATGCCGACCGAGTACAGGTCGGAGCGGGCGTCGACGCCCCGGCCAAGGGCCTGCTCGGGCGAGAGGTACTGCGGGGTGCCGACGACCATGCCGGTCTGGGTCATCGAGGTGACGCCGGACTGCATGGCGCGCGCGATGCCGAAGTCCATGACCTTGACGACGCCGCGCTTGGTCACCATCACGTTGCCGGGCTTGATGTCGCGGTGGACCAGGCCCATCTCGTGGCTGACTTCCAGGGCCGCCAGCACGTCGGCGGTCATCTTCAGCGCCTTGTCGGCGGGCATCGCGCCGTACTGCTGGATGTCGGTGTGCAGCACCGAGCCGAGCGGCTGGCCCTCCACGTACTCCATGACGATGTACGGCATCATCGCGCCGCCCAGCTCGTCCTCACCGGTGTCGAAGACCGACACGATGTTGGTGTGCTGGAGCTTGGCGACGGCCTGGGCCTCGCGGCGGAAGCGCTCGCGGAAGGACTGTTCCCGGCCGAGTTCGGAGTGCAGGGTCTTGATCGCCACCTGGCGGTCCAGGGCGGCGTCGTACGCCAGGTAGACCGAGGCCATGCCGCCTTCGCCGAGGAGGTCGCGCAGCTGATAGCGCCCGCCCGCGATGGACCCGCCCGCATAGCGGCCCTGTGCGCCGTCCTGGCTCATGACTGTGCATCCCCCTTGGCCGCGGTGGCCAGCGATGATCCTGCGAATTTTCGAGCCAAGTCTGCCCGAGGGGTACGACACGTCAAGCCGGGTGCCCGTTCCGTGACCGTACGCGCAAGAAGCGTCTCGTAAGCGTTACAGGAATCGCATGGAATTTGCATGGGTACACGCGGAACCGATTGGATGGCCGGTCCATCCCGAACCGGCGGCCTGCATGAACGCTGTAGCGTGCACTACTGCACAACCGTAAGACCCGTAAGGAACCACCGCTGACGCGGCCAGACACGACGGCGAGGACTGATGGCACCCGAACCCGAGGGAAACGGCGCCGGGATGCCCGATGCGCAGGACCACGAGTCGTGGGTCGGCGGACTGGTCGGTGACGGCCGCTACCGGCTGACGCACCGGCTGGGCCGGGGCGGCATGGCGGAGGTCTTCGCGGCGGAGGACGTACGCCTGGGCCGTACCGTCGCGGTGAAGCTGCTGCGCCCCGATCTCGCCGAGGACCCGGTCTCCAAGGCCCGCTTCACGCGCGAGGCGCAGTCGGTGGCCGGGCTCAACCACCACGCGGTGGTGGCGGTGTACGACTCGGGCGAGGACGTGGTGGGCGGCCAGACCGTCCCGTACATCGTGATGGAGCTGGTCGAGGGCCGCACCATCCGCGACCTGCTGGTCCAGGCGGACGCACCGCCGCCGGAGCAGGCGCTGATCATCGTCTCCGGCGTCCTGGAGGCGCTGGCGTACTCGCACCAGCACGGCATCGTGCACCGCGACATCAAGCCCGCCAACGTGATCATCACGCACACCGGTGCCGTGAAGGTGATGGACTTCGGCATCGCGCGCGCCCTGCACGGCGCGCAGTCGACGATGACGCAGACCGGCATGGTCATGGGCACGCCGCAGTACCTCTCGCCGGAGCAGGCGCTCGGCAAGGCCGTCGACCACCGCTCCGACCTGTACGCGACGGGCTGCCTGCTGTACGAACTGCTCGCGCTGCGCCCGCCCTTCACCGGTGAGACACCGTTGTCAGTGGTGTACCAGCACGTGCAGGACACCCCGATTCCGCCGTCCCAGACATCGGATGTGGCGCCGCCGGAACTCGACGGCCTCGTCATGCGTTCTCTCGCCAAGGACCCGGACGACCGTTTCCAGTCCGCCGAGGAGATGCGCGGCCTGGTCCAGTACGGACTGCAGATGCTCCAGGCGCAGGGCGGCCACACCGGCACCTGGAACACCGGTCCGGTCGAGGTCATGCACGAGGGCTCCCACACCCCCGCCATGGGTATGACCGCGCCGACCAGCGCCATGGGCCACCCCGTGCACGGGGAGACCTCGCAGTTCCGCGGTCCGATCCTGCCGCCGATGAACCCGGACGACGGCGGATACGACGGGGGTTACGGCTCGGGCGGCTACAACAACGGCGGCTACAACGGCAACGGCCGCCGCTCCGGCGGCGGCCGGGGCAAGGTCGTCCTGTTCGTGGTGCTCGCGATCATCGCGATCGCGGCGGGCGTGGCGTTCGCGATCAAGGCGGCGGACAAGAAGGACGGCGGTCACACGCCGAAGAAGCCGCCGATCTCCCACAGTCCGTCGTCGTCCGACGAGTCGAAGACGTCGCCGAGCCCCGACGACCAGGCCACCCGGGGCCAGGACCAGACGTCGACGACCGGCGGCGACAACCCGCAGCCGTACACGCCGTCGCCCAGGCACAGCAAGAAGCGCTCGCCGTCGCCGGGCACCGACCAGGGCACCACGTCCGGGACGAACCAGGGCACGACCTCGGGCACCGACCAGGGGACGACGACCGGTACGGACCAGGGCACGACGACCGGCACGGATCAGGGCACGACCACGGGGACGACCTCCGGGACGGACCAGGGCACGACGACCGGTACCGACCAGGGCACGACCACGGGCACCAGCACCGGTACGACCCAGGGCACCAGCACCGGGACGACCACGGGCACCAGCACGGGGACGAACCAGGGCACGACCACGGGGACGACCGCGGGTCAGAGCGCCGGCGGCAGCACGCCCAAGACGCCCTGAGCCGCCGGGCGTTCGCGCCTCACCCCGCGAACGCCTCGCACACCGCCTCGTATTCACGGGTCCACCAGACCGCCAGGGCCGACGCCGCGGGGAACTGCGGGTCGGCCCTTCGGTCGTGGAGCTGGTAGCGCCAGCGCAGGATCCAGAAGTCGTTGAGCCGCTCCCACCACACGCGGTGGACGGCGGCGGCGAGCTCCGCCGGGTCCGCGCCGGTGGCTCCCCGGTAGGCGCGGGCGTACGCGCGCACCTTGTCGAGGTCCAGCTCCCCGGCCGGGCGTACGAAGAAGATCACGGCGGCCCGTACCGCCTCCTCCGCGCGGGGCTGGACGCCCAGGCGGTCCCAGTCGACGATCGCGGCGGGCTCCTTGCCGCGGTACAGCAGGTTCAGCGGGTGGAAGTCGCCGTGCACCCAGCCGCCGGTGGTCTGCGGGGGCGGGCGGCGGTGGGCGTACCGCTCGATGAGGTGGCGGCGCTCGCGCAGCCGGTGCTCGGCGAGCTCGTCGAAGGAGTCGCGGGGGCGGCGCCGGCGGGCGCGGGAGAGCAGGTCGTCGATGAGGGCGAAGGTGTCGGCGGGGTCGGCGCTGAGGTGGTCGGCGGCGGGCCCGCGCCCCTCCATCACCTGCTCCAGGCAGATGTGGACGAGGCCGAGCAGCGCGCCGAGCCGCCGGGAGCCGACGGCGCCGAGCTGGGCGCCGTCGCGGTGGCGGCCGTGCACCCACGGGTGCAGGGCGTAGCAGCGGCCGCCGAGGACGGTGACGGTGTCGCCGTCGCAGTCCTGTACGGGGGGCGCGACGGGCACGCCGAGCGCCTGGAGGCGGCGGGTGGCGTCGTGCTGGCGGGCGATGGCCTCGCGGTCGCCGTCGAGGTGGTGCTTGAGGAAGAACTCGCCGCGGGTGGTGGCGAGGCGGTAGCCGCGGTTGAGGAGGCCCTGGGCGACGGGTTCGCAGGTGAGCGGCTCGCCCAGCGAGGCGTATCGGCGCAGCAGGTCCCTCACGGGCGGGGTTGCATATGAGCGCGGCACGCGCCAGATGTTAGATCACGTGGGGTGTAGCGGGGGTGGGGTTTGCCCCTCCTCGCCCCTTCCCGGCTGTGCCACTGTGCGGCTCGGCCGCGTGGCCTCTGGCGGGCCCGGGGGCTTCGCCCCGGGGGCAGGTGTTCATCTGCGGACCGTGCCGGGTTGCTCGCGCAGTTCCCCGCGCCCCTGAAAGACTCCGTGGCCGAGCTGGGTTTCCGGCTGCGGCCGTAGTACCTCAGGGGCGCGGGGAACCGCGCCACCAGCCACGGACGGGCCGCACCCGACCGTAAACCGCCACGCTAGTGGCGCTCCGCCTGCATCCGGGCCACATACGCCGCCGCCTGGGAACGCCGCTCCATTCCCAGTTTCGACAGCAGCGACGACACATAGTTCTTGATCGTCTTCTCCGCCAGATGAAGGCGCTCGCCGATCACCCGGTTCGTGAGGCCCTCGCCGATCAGGTCGAGGATCTTGCGCTCCTGCTCGGTGAGGTTCGCCAGGCGGTCGTCGCCCTTGGCCGTGCCCCCGTCGCGCAGGCGCTCCAGGACCCGGGCCGTCGCGACCGGGTCGAGCAGGGATCTGCCCGCCGCCACGTCCCGTACGGCCGAAAGAAGTTCACTGCCCCGGATCGCCTTGAGGACATATCCGGACGCACCGGCCATGATCGCATCGAAGAGGGCTTCGTCATCGGCGAACGAGGTCAGCATCAGGCATTTGATGTGCTCGTTCTGGGAGCGGATCTCGCGGCAGACCTCCACACCGCTCCCGTCCGGCAGCCGGACGTCGAGGACCGCCACGTCCGGACGCGTCGCAGGGATCCTGACCAGGGCATCCGCCGCGGTGCCGGCCTCGCCGACCACCTCGATGTCCTCCTCGACGGAGAGCATTTCGTGGACGCCGCGGCGGACCACTTCGTGGTCGTCGAGCAGGAATACGGTGATTTTGCCTGGTTCGCGCACGGAATCAGTCTCACACATTCGCTCTTCCCGTGCCGCAGGTGACCGGGATAACGTGCCGTTGTTCCGGCGGCCTGCAAGGCTGTGACCAGTGGTTGTTCCCCGCTTTCTCGATTTACTTGGAAATCCAAGCAAAATCGCAGGTCAAATGGGGTTTCGCAGTAATGCGCAGCACTGGGTAACGTGCCTATGACAGGGCGCTCGCCGGGGCACCTGTCACGCCTGGTTCCCGGTGAGGCGCACCCACCCCCGTGCCCCGCGACCGGAAGCAGGCGAGGAGCCGCAACTGGCCACACCGGCGAACCCGGGGGCCGGACAGACGGAGGAGCACGCACGTGACCGTGGAGAGCACTGCCGCGCGCAAACCGCGACGCAGCAGCAAGCGCACCGGTAGCAGCGCCGGGAAGGCTGTCGCCGACCCCCAGCTCGTACAGCTGCTGACGCCCGAGGGCCAGCGGGTCGAGCACCCTGACTACGACGTTGACCTGACCCCCGAAGAGCTGCGCGGGCTCTACCGCGACATGGTGCTGACCCGGCGCTTCGACGCCGAGGCCACCGCACTGCAGCGCCAGGGCGAGCTGGGCCTGTGGGCCTCGCTGCTCGGCCAGGAGGCCGCCCAGATCGGCTCCGGCCGCGCCCTGCGGGACGACGACTATGTGTTCCCCACCTACCGCGAGCACGGTGTGGCCTGGTGCCGCGGGGTCGACCCGACCAACCTGCTCGGCATGTTCCGTGGTGTGAACCACGGCGGCTGGGACCCCAACAGCAACAATTTCCACCTGTACACGATCGTGATCGGCTCGCAGACGCTGCACGCGACCGGTTACGCCATGGGTGTGGCCAAGGACGGCGCGGACTCGGCCGTGATCGCGTACTTCGGTGACGGCGCCTCCAGCCAGGGCGATGTCGCGGAGTCGTTCACCTTCTCCGCCGTCTACAACGCCCCGGTCGTGTTCTTCTGCCAGAACAACCAGTGGGCGATCTCGGAGCCGACCGAGCGCCAGACCCGGGTGCCGCTCTACCAGCGCGCCCAGGGCTACGGCTTCCCCGGCGTCCGCGTCGACGGCAACGACGTGCTGGCCTGTCTGGCCGTGACCCGGTCCGCCCTGGAGCGGGCCCGGCGCGGCGAGGGCCCGACCCTGGTCGAGGCGTTCACGTACCGGATGGGCGCGCACACCACCTCCGACGACCCGACGAAGTACCGGGCCGACGAGGAGCGCGAGGCGTGGGAGGCCAAGGACCCGATCCTGCGGCTGAAGACGTACCTGGAGAACGAGGGGCACGCCGACGAGGCGTTCTTCGCCTCCCTCGAAGAGGAGTCCGAGACGCTCGGCAAGCGGGTCCGCGAGGCGGTCCGCGCCATGCCCGACCCGGACCGGATGGCCATCTTCGAGAACATCTACGCCGACGGGCACGCGCTCGTCGACGAGGAGCGGGCCCAGTTCGCGGCCTACCAGGCGTCCTTCGCCGACGGGGAGGGCAAGTAGCCATGACCGTACAGAAGCTTCCCATCGCGAAGGCGATCAACGAGTCGCTGCGCAAGGCGATGGAGACCGACCCCAAGGTCCTGATCATGGGTGAGGACGTCGGCAAGCTCGGCGGCGTCTTCCGGGTCACCGACGGGCTCCAGAAGGACTTCGGCGAGGGCCGGGTCATCGACACCCCGCTCGCCGAGTCCGGCATCGTCGGCACCGCGATCGGCCTGGCCCTGCGCGGCTACCGCCCGGTCGTGGAGATCCAGTTCGACGGCTTCGTCTTCCCGGCGTACGACCAGATCGTCACCCAGCTCGCCAAGATGCACGCCCGCGCGCTCGGCAAGATCAAGCTCCCGGTCGTCATCCGCATCCCCTACGGCGGCGGCATCGGCGCGGTCGAGCACCACAGCGAGTCCCCCGAGGCGCTCTTCGCGCACGTGCCGGGCCTCAAGGTGGTCTCGCCCTCCAACGCCTCCGACGCGTACTGGATGATGCAGCAGGCCATCCAGTCCGACGACCCCGTCATCTACTTCGAGCCCAAGCGGCGCTACTGGGACAAGAGTGACGTCGACACCGACGCGATCCCCGGCCCGCTGCACAAGGCCCGTACGGTCGTGGCCGGTTCGGACCTGACGCTGGTGGCGTACGGTCCGATGGTGAAGGTCTGCGTGGAGGCGGCCGCGGCCGCCGCCGAGGAGGGCAAGTCGATCGAGGTCCTGGACCTGCGCTCGATGTCCCCGATCGACTTCGACGCGGTCCAGGCGTCGGTCGAGAAGACCGGCCGGCTGGTCGTGGTCCACGAGGCGCCGGTGTTCTACGGCGCGGGCGCGGAGATCGCCGCGCGGATCTCCGAGCGCAGCTTCTACCACCTGGAGGCACCGGTGCTCAGGGTCGGCGGCTACCACGCCCCGTACCCGCCGGCGCGCCTGGAGGAGGAGTACCTGCCGGGTCTGGACCGGGTGCTCGACGCCGTCGACCGCTCGCTGGCGTACTGAGGAGTCCCGTGACCATGACTGAAACTTCTGCCCGCTTCCGCGAGTTCAAGATGCCGGACGTCGGCGAGGGGCTCACCGAGGCGGAGATCCTCAAGTGGTACGTCCAGCCCGGTGACACCGTCACCGACGGCCAGGTCGTCTGCGAGGTGGAGACGGCCAAGGCGGCCGTCGAGCTGCCGATCCCGTTCGACGGGGTGGTGCACGAGCTGCGCTTCCCCGAGGGCACGACGGTGGACGTCGGCGAGGTGATCATCTCGGTGGACGTGGCCCCGGGCTCCGGTGAGCCGGCCGCCGAGGCCGCCGCCCCCGTCCAGGCCCCGGTCGCCGAGTCGCCCGCCGAGGAGCCGGAGGCGCCCAAGGGCCGCCAGCCGGTCCTGGTGGGCTACGGCGTCGCGGAGTCCTCCACCAAGCGCCGCCCGCGCAAGGGGATCCCGGTCCCCGAGCAGGCCGCGGCCGCCGCCGTGCAGGCCGAGCTGAACGGCCACGGCGCCGCCCCGGCGGTCGCCAGGCCGCTGGCGAAGCCGCCGGTCCGCAAGCTGGCCAAGGACCTGGGCATCGACCTGGCGCGTGTGGTCCCGACCGGCCCGGACGGCGTCATCACCCGCGAGGACGTCCACGCGGCCGCCGCCCCGGTGACCGAACCGGCTCCCGTTTCACGTGAAACAACTCCCGCGCCCGTCGCGGCCGTTGCCTCCTCGGACGCGCGCGAGACCCGTATCCCGATCAAGGGCGTACGGAAGGCGACCGCGCAGGCGATGATCGGCTCGGCGTTCACCGCGCCGCACGTCACCGAGTTCGTGACGGTCGACGTCACGCGCACGATGAAGCTGGTCGAGGAGCTGAAGGGCGACAAGGAGATGGCCGGGCTGCGGGTCAACCCGCTCCTGCTCATCGCCAAGGCCCTGCTCGTCGCCATCAAGCGCAACCCCGACGTCAACGCGTCGTGGGACGAGGCGGCGCAGGAGATCGTCCTCAAGCACTATGTGAACCTGGGCATCGCGGCCGCCACCCCGCGCGGTCTGATCGTCCCGAACATCAAGGACGCCCACGACAAGACGCTGCCGCAACTGGCCGCGTCCCTGGCTGACTTGGTTTCGACGGCCCGCGAGGGCAAGACGTCCCCGGCGGCGATGCAGGGCGGCACGGTCACCATCACCAATGTGGGCGTCTTCGGCGTCGACACCGGCACCCCGATCCTGAACCCGGGCGAGTCCGCGATCCTCGCGGTCGGTGCGATCAAGCTCCAGCCCTGGGTCCACAAGGGCAAGGTGAAGCCCCGCCAGGTCACCACGCTGGCGCTGTCCTTCGACCACCGCCTGGTCGACGGAGAGCTGGGCTCCAAGGTGCTCGCCGATGTGGCGGCGATCCTGGAGCAGCCCAAGCGGCTGATCACCTGGGCGTAAGCGGACCAGTGCCCCCGGACGCCGGTGCGTCCGGGGGCACTGCCGTTCAACTGCGGAAGCAAGGGGCGTTCCGGCATCCGGACGCCCCTTTCTGACGTACACCTGTTGTATCTATCCTGTGCGCATGCCCTCCGCTCCCGCCTCCGCAACCACACCGGCCCCAGCCCCGATCAAGCGGCCGCCCGCCGCCGACCGCGTCTATATGCACGTCAAGCAGGCCGTACTCGACCGGCGGTACGAGGGCGGGACGCTCCTCACCGAGGGGGAGCTCGCCGAGGCCGTCGGGGTGTCGCGCACGCCCGTGCGCGAGGCGCTGCTGAAGCTCGAAGTGGAAGGGCTCATCCGGCTCTACCCCAAGAAGGGCGCCCTCGTCCTGGCCGTCTCCGCGCAGGAGACCGCCGACGTGGTCGAAACACGGCTCCTGGTCGAGGAGTTCGCCGCACGCAGGGCCGTCCCCGCGCCCGGGCGGCTGATCGCCCGGCTCGAAGAGCTCCTGGAGGAGCAGAAGGCGAACGCGGCGGCCGGTGACCTCGCCGCCGTCGCCGTCACCGACCGCTGCTTCCACGCCGAGATCGTCCGCAACGCCGGGAACGAGATCCTCTCCCGGCTCTACGACCAGATGCGCGACCGGCAGCTGCGGATGGGCGTCGCCGTGATGCACGCCCAGCCCGACCGGATCGCCAAGAACATCGCCGAGCACCAGGAGATGCTGGACGCCATCCGGGACGGCGACGCCGAGCGCGCCGCGCACTGCGTGCGCCAGCACCTGAGCTGGGTCAAGGTCCTGGTCAGGGGTGAGGAACGATGAGCTCCAGCGCATCCGGAGCCTCCCTCCCCGGTGACCCTCCCGGCGGGCGCCGCGCCGCCCTCGTCTGGGGCATCGGCGTCGGCGTCTACTTCGTCGCCGTCATCTTCCGCACCAGCCTCGGCGTCGCCGGGCTCGACGCCGCCGACCGCTTCGACGTCAACGCCTCGGCGCTGTCCACCTTCTCCATACTCCAGCTGCTCGTCTACGCGGGCATGCAGATACCCGTCGGCCTCATGGTTGACCGCCTCGGCACCAAGAAGGTGCTCACCCTCGGCGTCGTGCTCTTCACGGCCGGGCAGCTCGGCTTCGCCCTCTCGCCCTCGTACGGCACCGCCCTCGCCTCCCGCGCGCTGCTCGGCTGCGGCGACGCGATGACGTTCATCAGCGTCCTGCGGCTCGGCTCGCGCTGGTTCCCCGCCCGGCGCGGACCGCTGATCGCCCAGGTCGCCGCGCTCTTCGGGATGGCGGGCAACCTCGTCTCCACCATCGTCATCTCCCGCTCGCTGCACGGGATCGGCTGGACGCGGACCTTCGCGGGCAGCGCGCTCGCCGGAGTGGTCGTCCTGGTCCTGCTGCTCCTGTTCCTGCGCGACCACCCCGAAGGCCACGAGCCCGCGCCCGTCACCCACGCCGGAGCGGCCTACGTACGCCGCCAGATCGCCGAGTCCTGGCGCGAGCCGGGGACGCGGATGGGGATGTGGGTGCACTTCACCACGCAGTTCCCGGCCATGGTGTTCCTGCTGCTGTGGGGGATGCCGTACCTGGTCGAGGCGCAGGGGCACTCGCGGGGGACAGCCGGCGAGCTGCTGACCCTGGTCGTGCTCTCCAACATGGTGGTGGGCCTGGTGTACGGGCAGGTCATCGCCCGCCACCACGCGGCCCGCGCGCCGCTCGCCCTCGGCACGGTCGGGGCGACCGCCGCCCTGTGGGCCGCCGCCGTCGCCTACCCGGCGCCGCACACCCCGATGTGGCTGCTCGTCGTCCTGTGCGTGGTGCTGGGCGCCTGCGGCCCGGCCTCGATGATCGGGTTCGACTTCGCCCGCCCGGCCAACCCGCCGGAGCGGCAGGGCACGGCCTCCGGAATCGTCAACATGGGCGGTTTCACGGCCTCGATGACGACGCTGCTCGCGGTGGGCGTACTGCTCGACGCGACCGGCGACAACTACCGGATCGCGTTCGCCTCGGTGTTCTTCCTCCAGGCACTGGGCGTCACCCAGATCCTGCGGCTGCGCGCCCGCGCGGCGCACCGTGAGCGGGAACGCCTGGTGGCGAGCCGGGTGGAGGCGGTGCACGTACCGGCGTGAGAGCCGCCGGGCTTACGGCGTGACCGCGAAGTCCCGCAGGATCGCCGCCGCCAGCTCCTGGTCGCCCTCGGTCTTCACCCGGTCCGCGACGGCGTGTGGGCGCACCCGGCCGCAGGCGAGCCGTACGAACGTCTCCCAGTCCATCGCGATCGTGGCGAGCGGGCCGAGCGAGGGGGCGCCGTCGACGGTGCCGTGCCCGTCGGCGTCGACCCGTACCGTACGCAGGAACTCGACCGGCCCGTGGATGTCGAAGACGACCGCCGAGTTCGGCGGGGCGCCCGCGTCCTTGGCGACGACTCTCGGCAGGGTGTGCAGCAGGATGTCACGGGCGACGTACGCGCCCGGCGAGTCGAGGTTGCCCGGCTTGCCCAGCGCCCACCGCAGGTCCTGCTCGTGCACCCACACGTCGAACGCCCGCATCCGCAGCGCCAGTTCCAGCGTCTGCTCGGCGCCGAGCGGGGCGCGGACCATGGTGTCGGGGGCCCGGTTCTCGTTGCGCAGCTGCCGCGCCCGGCGGATGACCGTGTACTCCAGCTCCGAGGTCATCTCCGGCGCGGTGTGGTGCCGGCGCACATCGACCTGCATCTCCATGTAGCGCGCGAACTCGCTTTGTACGTGGTAGAGATCGCGCGGCAGGGTGTGGATCGGGCGCGGGTCGCCGAGCTGTTCGCACTCCATCCCGATGATGTGCGACACGATGTCGCGCACCGACCAGGCCGGGCACGGTGTGGCGCGGTTCCACTCCCCCTCGACGAGCGGCATCACCAGCTCGGTTATCGCCTCGATGGAGTGGGTCCAGGCGTCGGCGTAGGTCTGGAGGCTGGGATGGACGGTCACGGGACCCCTCGGCGGTTCTGTACGTACGCGGGCTGGGCGCTGTGGCAGTTAAGTTACGCTGCCGAAAGGCACCCCGGCAGTGCTTTCGTGTGACGATCGTAGGCCCGTGTTGACAACTCGAATGCCAGGACGGTGGTAGTGTGCGCGCCTCCCTCATCCAATTCGGTGTAGACCCCCAGGAATCGGTCGGTTCCCGCAGGCAGCGGGCGGCTTCGCTGGTACGCGAGCAGTCGGGCGCCGACCTCGTGGTGCTGCCGGAGCTGTGGACCGTGGGCGCCTTCGCATACGAGAGCTTCGCGGCCGAGGCGGAGCGGGCGGCTGACGGACCGACGCATGAGGCCATGTCAAAGGCCGCGCGGGACGCGGGCGTCTGGCTGCACGCGGGCTCGATCCCCGAGCGCGGCGCGGACGGCGGGCTCTACAACACCTCCCTGGTCTTCTCGCCCGAGGGCGAACTGGCGGCCACGTACCGGAAGATCCACCGCTTCGGCTTCGACCAGGGCGAGGCGGTGCTGATGAGCGCGGGCGCCGACCTGGTGACGGTCGCGCTGCCGGGGACCACGCTGGGCCTGGCGACCTGTTACGACCTGCGCTTCCCCGAGCTGTTCCGGGGCCTGGTCGACGCGGGCGCGCAGACCCTGGTGATCCCGGCGGGCTGGCCCGCCAGGCGCCTGGCGCACTGGACGCTGCTCGCGCGGGCCCGCGCGGTCGAGAACCAGGCGTACGTCCTGGCCTGCGGCACCGGCGGCAGCCACGCGGGCGTCCCGCAGGCGGGCCACAGCATCGTGGTCGACCCGTGGGGCGAGGTCCTGGCGGAGGCGGGCGAGGGCGAGGAGGTCCTCACGGTCGACCTGGACGAGGAGAAGGTGGCGGCGGTACGGGAGCAGTTCCCGGCGCTGAAGGACCGACGGCTGGGGATGCGGACGCCGGGGGCGTGACGTTCGCCGGGGCGTCGGGCGTCTGGCGTCGGGCATCGGGCCGGCGGCCTTCGGGTCAGTCGTCCCCGTCGGGGCCCGGCCCCCGCTCCCGCTCGTCCATCCGGATCACGCACACCACCACCGCGATCAGCAGCGCCACGTCCGCGTCCTCGCGGACGATGTTCACCGCGTATGTCTCGCGGACGTGGAACCAGCGGCGCGAGACGTGCGCGAGCAGCTCCCCGTCGTACTCGACCGTGAACTCGCGGTCCAGGATCTTGCCCGAGACGTCGAGCTCGGTGCCCTCGACCAGGGCGACGCGGTAGTGGTTGCGCAGCAGGGAGAGCCGTTTGCGCCGGATCGTCGCCAGCGGCCGCTCGTCCCGCTCGATGGTCATCGCGTCCCTGACGCTGAACATCTTCTTGCGCAAAGTGATCAGGACCCGTCCGGTCGGGTCCTTCATCTCCAGCGTGTCCCGCAGCCGCAGCGCCTTGCCGTCGACGAGGAAGGCGCGGCGTCCGTCCTCGGTCTCGATCCAGTAGTCGTCCCCGATCGCGAAGATCCTGTCGCGCACCAGATATTTCATGGCGGAATGCGTACCCCTGCTTTTGGGGTTGGATGGGGGTATGGCTACACGTGCACGCGTTCGGGCCCCCGAGCTGATCGGCAAGGGCGGCTGGCTGAACACCGGTGATCAGGAGTACACCCTCGCCGACCTGCGGGGGAGGATCGTCATCCTCGACTTCTGGACCTTCTGCTGCATCAACTGTCTGCACGTCCTGGACGAGCTGCGGGAGCTGGAGGAGAAGCACCGCGACACCGTGGTGATCATCGGGGTGCACTCGCCGAAGTTCGTGCACGAGGCCGAGCACCAGGCCGTCGTCGACGCCGTGGAGCGCTACCAGGTGCACCACCCGGTCCTGGACGACCCGGAGCTGGCGACCTGGAAGCAGTACGCGGTACGGGCCTGGCCCACGCTCGTCGTGATCGACCCCGAGGGGTACATCGTCGGCCAGCACGCGGGCGAGGGGCACGCCCACGCCATCGCGAAGCTGGTGGAGGAGCTGGAGGCCGAGCACGAGGCGAAGGGGACGCTGCGGCGCGGCGACGGGCCGTATGTGCCGCCGGAGCCGGAGGCGACCGACCTGCGCTTCCCCGGTAAGGCGCTCGTCCTGCCCGGCTCGGGCAACTTCCTGGTCTCCGACTCGACGCGGCACCAGCTGGTGGAGCTGGAGCCGGACGGCGAGACGGTGGTGCGCCGGATCGGCGACGGCGGCTCCGGCGGCTTCAAGGAGCCGCAGGGCCTGGCGCTGCTGCCGGACGGCCGGGTGATCGTCGCGGACACGGTCAACCACGCGCTGCGGGTCTTCGACCCGGAGACGGGGTCCGTGGAGCGGGTCGCGGGCACCGGCAGGCAGTGGTGGCAGGGCTCGCCCACGTCCGGCCCCGCCCTTGAGGTGGACCTGTCCTCGCCGTGGGACGTCGCCTGGTGGCAGGGCAGGGTGTGGATCGCCATGGCCGGGGTGCACCAGCTGTGGACGTACGACCCGGAGGCGGGCACGGTCGAGGTCGCGGCCGGGACGACGCAGGAGGGCCTGGTCGACGGCCCGGCCGCCGAGGCGTGGTTCGCGCAGCCGTCCGGCCTCGCGGCCGACGGGGACCGGCTGTGGGTGGCCGACTCGGAGAACTCGGCGCTGCGGTACGTCGCGCGCGACGGTTCGGGTTACACCGTGGGCACGGCGGTCGGGACCGGCCTCTTCGACTTCGGCCACCGGGACGGGGAGGCGGGGCAGGCGCTGCTCCAGCACCCGCTGGGCGTCACCGCCCTGCCGGACGGTTCGGTGGCGGTCTGCGACACGTACAACCACGCGCTGCGCCGCTACGACCCGGCGTCCGGGGAGGTCACCACGCTCGCCACGGACCTGCGCGAGCCGAGCGGCGCGGTGCTCGTCGGGGACGACATCGTGGTGGTCGAGTCGGCCCGGCACCGGCTGACGCGGCTGCGGCTGCCGGAGTCGGCGGTACGGGTGGACGCGGTGGCGCACCGTACGCAGCGGGCGGCGACGGAGGTCTCGCCCGGCGCGCTCCGCCTGGACGTGGTCTTCCAGGCCCCGTCCGGCCAGAAGCTGGACACCCGGTACGGCCCGTCGACGCGGCTGATCGTGTCCGCCACGCCGGCGGAGCTGCTGGTGTCCGGGGACGGTACGGGGACGGACCTGTCCCGTGACCTGACGCTGAACCCGGCGGTGGCGGAGGGCGTCCTGCACGTCTCCGCGATGGCGGCGTCGTGCGACGACGACCCGGCGAACGAGTACCCGGCGTGCCACGTGCACCAGCAGGACTGGGGCGTCCCGCTCCGCCTGGTCCCGGGCGCGACATCCCGCCTGCCACTGGTCCTGGCGGGCCTGGACGGGTAGCCCCCTGTTCGTCCGCGGACCGGATGTGGCTGGTCGCGCAGTTCCCCGCGCCCCTAAAAAGCGCCCCTCCGGGCCGCCCAGGGGATTGCCGCGCAGCGGCATTCTTAGGGGCGCGGGGAACTGCGCGAGCAACCGGCCACGGCCCGCAGACGAACGCAGGGGGTCCGGGGGCGAAGCCCTCGGCAGCCCGCCCCGACCACCACCGGCAGCCCGCCAGAGGGCTTTCGGGAAGGGGCGGGGTGGGGGATCAGCCCTGCAAGAACGACAGCAGCGCGTTCGCCAGCAAGTACGGGTCGTCCGCCCCGCACAGCTCGCGCGCGCTGTGCATCGACAGGATCGCCACCCCGATGTCGACCGTCTGGATGCCGTGGCGGGCCGCGGTGATCGGGCCGATCGTCGTGCCGCACGGCATCGCGTTGTTGGACACGAAGTGCTGCCACGGCACCCCGGCCCGCTCGCAGGCGGCGGCGAACACCGCCCGCCCCGAACCGTCCGTCGCGTAACGCTGGTTGACGTTCACCTTCAGGATCGGGCCGCCGTTGGCGCGCGGGTGGTGCGTCGGGTCGTGGCGCTCCGCGTAGTTGGGGTGGATGGCGTGGCCGGTGTCCGAGGACAGGCACACCGTGCCCGCGAAGGCGCGCGCCTTGTCCTCGTACGTACCGCCCCGCGCGAACACCGAGCGCTCCAGGACCGTGCCGAGCAGCGGCCCGTCCGCGCCCGTGTCCGCCTGCGAGCCGTTCTCCTCGTGGTCGAAGGCCGCGAGCACGGGGATGAAGGACAGGTCCGAGGACGCCGACGCCGCCAGCGCCGCGGCGCCCGCGTGGACCGAGATCAGGTTGTCCATCCGGGGGCCGGCGAGCAGCTCCTTGTCCCGGCCCAGGTACGACGGCGGCTCGATCGAGTGCACCATCAGGTCCCACCCGGTGACCTCGCCCTCGGCCAGCCCCGCCTCCTGCTCCAGGAAGCGGATCAGATCGCCCTCCGCGACGTCCCCGAGGCCCCAGATCGGCTGGAGGTGCTTCTGGCGGTCGAGCTTGAGGCCGTCGTTGGCCGAGCGGTCGAGGTGGATCGCCAGCTGGGGGACGCGCAGCAGCGCGCGGTCCACGTTGACCAGGACGTTCGAACCGTCGCGCAGCGTCAGACGGCCCGCCAGGCCCAGGTCGCGGTCCAGCCAGGTGTTCAGGAGCGTCCCGCCGTAGACCTCCACGGCGATCTGGCGCCAGCCGAAAGCACCCGTGTCCGGCAGCGGCTTGACCCGCAGGTTGGGCGAGTCGGTGTGCGCGCCCACGATCCGGAACGGGGTGTGCGCCGCCGCGCCCTCCGGCACGTACCAGGCGATGATCGCGCCGCCCCGCAGCACGTACTTCCCGCCCGTGGAAGCGTCCCACGCGTCCGTCTCGCGCACCTGCTGGAAGCCGGCCTTCTCCAGCCGCGCGGCCGCGTTCGCCACCGCGTGGTACGGCGACGGGCTCGCCGCGAGGAAGGACATCAGGTCGTCGGTGTGTCCGCGGTCGAAGCGGGAGGGTGTGCTCATGCGTTCACCTTAACCAGGGGCATCGACAGACAAGGGCCCGCTTCCCCAGCGGGAAACGGGCCCTACGTCCTGCGGCCTGGAAGGAGGCCGGGGGACGGTCTAGAAGGCCGCCTCGTCCAGCTCCATCAGGGAGTTGTCGACGGTCTCGGCCAGCGCGCGGGCGGTGCCGACGCCCGGCAGGACGTTCGCGGCGAAGAACTTCGCGGCGGCGATCTTGCCGGTGTAGAAGGCGACATCCTTGGCGGAGGCGGTCGGCAGCTTCTCGGCGGCGACGGCCGCGCTCTTGAGGAGCAGGTAGCCGACGACGACGTCACCGGACGCCATCAGCAGGCGGGTGGTGTTGAGGCCCACCTTGTAGATGTTCTTGACGTCCTCGCCGGTGGCGGTCAGGTCGGTGATCATCGTGCCGACGATCGCCTCCAGGTCCACCGCGGCCTTGGCCAGCGAGTCCAGCGCGCCGCCCAGCTCCTCGTGGCCCGACTGCTCGGCGAGGAACTTCTTGATCTCCTCGGAGAGGAGGTTGAGCGAGGCGCCCTGGTCGCGGACGATCTTCCGGAAGAAGAAGTCCTGGCCCTGGATCGCCGTGGTGCCCTCGTAGAGGGTGTCGATCTTGGCGTCGCGGATGTACTGCTCGATCGGGTACTCCTGGAGGTACCCGGAGCCGCCGAAGGTCTGGAGCGACTCGTGCGAGAGCTTCTCGTACGACTTCTCCGAGCCGTAGCCCTTCACGATCGGCAGCAGCAGGTCGTTCAGGCCGACGAGGGACTTGGCGTCCTCGCCCGCGGCCTCCTTGACCTGGATCGCGTCCTGGACGGCGGCGGTGTAGAGCACGAGGGAGCGCATGCCCTCGGCGTACGCCTTCTGCGTCATCAGCGAGCGGCGCACGTCGGGGTGGTGGGTGATCGTCACCTTGGGCGCGGTCTTGTCCATGAACTGGGACAGGTCCGAGCCCTGGACGCGCTCCTTGGCGTACTCAAGGGCGTTGAGGTAACCCGTCGAGAGCGTCGCGATGGCCTTCGTGCCGACCATCATGCGGGCGAACTCGATGATCATGAACATCTGGCGGATGCCGTCGTGCTTGTCGCCGATCAGCCAGCCCTTGGCGGGGTGCTTGTCGCCGAAGGTCATCTCGCACGTGTTGGAGGCCTTGAGGCCCATCTTGTGCTCGACGTTCGTCGCGTACACGCCGTTGCGCTCGCCCAGCTCGCCGGTCTCCCAGTCGAAGTGGAACTTCGGGACCAGGAAGAGCGAGAGGCCCTTGGTGCCGGGGCCGTGGCCCTCGGGGCGGGCGAGGACGTAGTGGAGGATGTTCTCCTCCATGTCGTGCTCACCGGAGGTGATGAAGCGCTTCACGCCCTCGATGTGCCAGGAGCCGTCGGGCTGCTCGACCGCCTTGGTGCGGCCGGCGCCGACGTCCGAACCGGCGTCCGGCTCGGTCAGCACCATCGTGGAGCCCCAGCGCTTCTCGACCGCGATCTCGGCGATCTTCTTCTGCGCCTCGTTGCCCTCCTCGAAGAGGATGCCCGCGAAGGCGGGGCCCGAGGAGTACATCCACACGGCCGGGTTGGCGCCCAGGAGCAGCTCGGCGTAGGCCCAGATGAGCGAGCGCGGCGAGACGGTGCCGCCGATCTCCTCCGGCAGGCCCAGACGCCAGTACTCGCTGTCCATGAAGGCCTTGTAGGACTTCTTGAAGGACGCCGGGACCGGCGCGGTGTTGGTCTCCGGGTCGAACACCGGCGGGTTGCGGTCGGCGTCGGCGAAGGAGTCGGCCAGCTCGTTCTCGGCGAGACGCGCGATCTCGTCGAGGATGGTCTTGGCGGTGTCGACGTCCATCTCGGCGAACGGGCCGGTGCCGTACAGCTTGTCGCGTCCGAGGACCTCGAAGAGGTTGAACTCGATGTCGCGGAGATTCGACTTGTAGTGCCCCATGGCGACGGCTCCGTAAGCAGGATCGGTTACATCTCTACCAGCAAGTAGCTACGATGATGCTACCCGTCGGTAATAAGACGCAACCCCTCTGGGCCCATATGTGGCGCACTACTCTTGCGCCCATGTACGGCTACGACCAGAACCAGGGTGCTCAAGCGCAGTACGCCCAGCCGCAGCAGCCTTCCTACGGGGAGCAGCCGCTGTACCCCGAGCCGTCGCCGCCCTCGCTCGCGGACGCGGTGCGGGCGTTCACCACGGGCTCGCTCTCGGCCGAGGACTTCCAGCAGATCTTCGCGGGCTCGAAGGTCTACTGCCCGCGCGGGGACAACCCCGGCTTCCTGGCCCTGCACAACACCCAGCAGCCGGTGATCCCCATGTTCACCTCGCTCAAGGAGCTGCGGCGGTACGCGGGCAAGGAGTCCAAGTACTTCGTGATCACCGGCGCGGAGGTCATCGACCTGCTCCCGACCGGGTACGGCTTCGTCCTCGACATGGAGGGCGACCACCGGATGGTGTTCGACGCGAAGGCGGTCGAGCAGATGGTCGACTTCGCGATGCGGCGGATGTACGGCTGAGTCCACCGGCCCGTTTTCGGCCGACTTTCCGGGGGTGGGGCGCCCCCGGACCCCTCTTTCACCCCCCTTCCACCCCTCCGGGAATCAGTGCGCCTTGCCGACTGTTCACCATTCAACTACTTTGGATGCTGAGCATCCCCCGAGGAGGGCCGTCCCATGCCTGCTGTGACCGTCGAAAACCCGCTCACCCTGCCGCGCGTGGCCGCGCCGGAGGGTGCGGTGCCGCGTCCCGTGCTCGCCGTGAGCACGGCGCCGGCCGGCTTCGAGGGGGAGGGGTTCCCGGTGCGGCGCGCGTTCGCCGGGATCAACTACCAGTACCTGGACCCGTTCATCATGATGGACCAGATGGGTGAGGTGGAGTACGCGCCGGGCGAGCCCAAGGGCACGCCGTGGCACCCGCACCGGGGCTTCGAGACGGTGACGTACCTGATCGACGGGACCTTCGTCCACCAGGACAGCAACGGTGGCGGCGGCACGATCATGAACGGCGACACCCAGTGGATGACGGCCGGGTCCGGCCTGCTCCACATCGAGGCGCCGCCGGAGTCGCTGGTCACCTCGGGCGGCCTCTTCCACGGCCTCCAGCTGTGGGTGAACCTGCCCGCCGCCGACAAGATGATGGACCCGCGCTACCAGGACATCCGGGGCGGCCAGGTCCAGCTGCTCACCTCGCCGGACGGGGGCGCGCTGCTCCGCGTGATCGCGGGCTCGCTGGACGGCCACGAGGGGCCGGGCATCACGCACACCCCCATCACGATGATCCACGCGACGATCCGCCCCGGCGCGGAGATCACTCTTCCCTGGCGGTCGGACTTCAACGGGCTGGCGTACGTGCTGGCCGGGCGCGGGTCGGTGGGCGCGGGGCGTCGGCCGGTGCGGATGGGGCAGACGGCGGTGTTCGGGGACGGTGGGTCGCTGACGGTCCGGGCGGACGAGAAGCAGGACGGGAACACGCCGGATCTTGAGGTCGTCCTTCTCGGTGGCCGGCCCATCCGTGAGCCGATGGCGCACTACGGGCCGTTCGTGATGAACACGCGGGAGGAGTTGCAGACGGCGTTCGACGACTTCCAGAAGGGGCGGCTGGGCACGATCCCGGCGGTCCACGGCATGTGAGCCCCCGGGGCTGCGCCCCCGGACCCCGTTTGCGGGGCCTGCGGCCCCTGCACCCCGCTTGGTTCGTCTGCGGACCGTGGCCGGTTGCTCGCGCAGTTCCCCGCGCCCCTAAAGGAGCGCCCCGAAGGGGCGCATCTAAGGGGCGCGGGGAACTGCGCGACCAGCCCGCCACCGGCCCGCAGACGAAGCGCCAGGCCGCCCGCCCCGTGGGGAACACCCAGGCGGGCGCACCCCACGCGCGTCGCCGCCGGCGGCATGGTGCGCTGGGGCCGTGGAGAACGCCAAGCCGCTGCTCCCCGAACCCGCCCGACGGCTCGCCGCCTGGTGTGTCGTCGTGCTGCTCGTCACCGGTGTCGCCGCCGTCGCCATCTGGCTGTGCGTGGTGTTCAAGACCGCCGTCACCCCCGTACTGCTCGCCCTGCTCGGCACGGCCCTCCTCGGGCCCGTCTTCCGGCAGCTGCTGAAGCTGCGGATGAAGCGGTCGCTGGCGGCGGGGCTCACCTGCGTCGCCCTCGTCGCCGTCGTCGGCGGCGCCGGATACGTCGTCGTCAGCGCCCTCATCGACACGGGCGACCAGATCATCGAGTCGCTCAGGCAGGCCGGGCAGTGGCTCGCCGACCACTTCGGGGTGGCCGGCGGCGACGGCGTGACCAGCGTCGCCGACAACGCCAAGAAGCTGCTCGGGAAGTTCGGCGCCACCGCCGCATCGGGGCTGCTCACCGGCCTCAGCATCGTCGGCTCGTTGATTGCCACCGGTGTGCTTTCCCTGCTGCTGACCTTCTTCTTCCTCAAGGACTCCGACCGGGCCGTCGGTCTCGCCCACTCCCTCGCGCCCCGTGGCTCCGGGCCCACCGTCGAGGCCATGGCCCGCCGCGCCTTCGAGGCCGTCGAGGGGTTCATGCGCGGGACCACGATCATCGCCCTCATCGACGCCTTCTGTATCACCGTGGGTCTGCTCGTCCTGCGCGTCCCCGGCGCCCTCGGGCTCGGCGCGCTCGTGTTCATCGGCGCGTACATCCCCTACCTCGGCGCCTTCGTCTCCGGTGCCGTCGCCGTGCTCGTGGCGCTCGCCGACCGGGGGCTCGGCATCGCCCTGTGGACGCTCGGGGTCGTCCTCGCCGTACAGCAGCTGGAAGGGCACATCCTGCAACCGGTGATCCAGAGCCGGACCGTGCAGATGCACCCCGCGATGGTCATGATCGCCATCACCGCCGGGGCCAGTGTCGCCGGGCTGCTCGGGATGCTGCTCGCCGTGCCCGTCGCCGCCGCCGGGTTCGGCGTCCTCGGCGAGCTGCGGAAGCGTTACGCCTCCGGGGAGCCGCCCCCGGCCGACCCGTCCGGCGCCGACACCGGCGCCGACCCGTCCGCCTCCTCGTAGAGCTCGAACCAGATCGACTTGCCCTCGCCCCTGGGGTCGACCCCCCAGCGGTCCGCGAGCATCTCCATCAGCACCAGGCCCCGCCCGCTGGACGCCATCTCGCCGGGGCGGCGCTTGTGCGGCAGGTCGTCGCTGGCGTCGGCCACCTCCACCCGCAGACAGCGCGTCCCCGGGGTGCCGGTGGCCTCGGCGACCAGGAGCGCGTCGCCGTCCGTGTGGACCAGGACGTTGGTGACCATCTCGGAGACCATCAGCTCCGCCGCGTCCACCTGCTCGGCGTCCGCCCAGTCGTGCAGCAGCTCGCGCAGCTCGCGGCGGACCCCCGCGATGCGGTGCGGCTCGGCCTGGGCGACGGTCAGGGCGGTGCGGCGGGCCGGGACGGCCCCGGCGCCCGGGACCGTCCCGCAGCCGCACACGTCGCTGTTGCGGCACAGCAGCAGCACCGCGATGTCGTCCTCGCGGCGGTCCGCCAGCGGGCCCACCGTGTGGTGCGAGGAGGGGCCGTGCACCGCCTGGACCAGCGCGTCCGCCAGCTTCTCCAGGCCGTCCCCGGTGTCCTCCTCCAGGACCGGGCGCAGCCGCGTCCAGCCCGAGCCCATGTCGTGGCCGCCGGTCTCGATCAGGCCGTCCGTGCAGATCATCATGGTCTCGCCGGGTTCGAGGACCAGACGGGTGGTGGGATAGTCCGAGTCCGCCTCGATGCCCAGCGGGAGGCCGCCCGCCGTCTGGCGGATCAGCGCCGTGCCCTCGGCCGTGCGGATCACCGGGTCCGGGTGCCCGGCCCGGGCGATGTCCAGCGAGCCGGTCGCCGGGTCGACCTCGATGTAGAGGCAGGTCGCGAAGCGCGGGTGGTCGTCGTCCCCGTCGTAGGACTCCCCGTACGACTCGGTGATCCCGTACAGGAAGCGCGAGGCGCGCGAGAGGACCGCGTCGGGGCGGTGGCCCTCGCTCGCGTACGCCCGCAGGGCGATGCGGAGCTGGCCCATCAGCCCTGCCGCCCGTACGTCGTGGCCCTGGACGTCCCCGATGACCAGGGCGAACCGTCCCGACGGCAGCGGGATCATGTCGTACCAGTCGCCGCCCACCTGGAGCCCGCCGCCGGTCGGCACATAGCGCGCGGCCACCGTCATCCCCGGGATCTCGGGGCCGAGCGTCGGCATCATCGAGCGCTGCAGGCCCAGCGACAGCTCGCGCTCGGACTCGGCCTCGCCCGCCCTGGCCAGCGCCTGGGCCAGCATGCGCGCCACCGTCGTCAGGACCGAGCGCTCGTCGGGCGTGAACGCCACCGGGTGCTTGAAGGCCGCCATCCAGGTGCCGATGGTCCGCCCGGCCACGATCAGCGGCACGAAGGCCCAGGACTGCCGGTCGAAGCGCTGGGCCAGCGGCCAGGTGGCCGGGTAGCGGCGGCGGTACTCCTCGGGGCTGGGGAGGTAGATGGCCCGGCCGGTCCGTACGACGTCGGCGGCCGGGTAGTCGGTGTCCAGCTGCATGTCCGCGAAGGGGCCGTCGTCGCCCGGGTTGTGCCCGTGGTGGCCGATGATCGAGAGGCGGTCGCCCGCGACCCCGAAGACGGCGAGCCCGTCCGGCGAGAAGCCCGGCATGGACAGGGAGGCCGCCACCCGCAGCACCTCGGCCGTGGAGCGGGCCTCGGCCAGCGCGCGGCCCGCGTCCAGGAGGAACGCCTCGCGGGAGCGGCGCCAGTCGCCGGTGATGGAGGCGTGCGCGGCGGTGGCGCCGGGCTGCGGCTCGGCGACCTCCTGGAGGGTGCCGACCAGCACGTAGTCCAGGCCGTCGGCGCTCTCCGTGGTCTCCTTGCGGATCGGCTTGGAGCGGCTGCGTACGGTACGCAGCACCCGCCCGTTCTCGTCCATGATCCGCATCCGGGCCTCGGCGAGGGTGCCCTCGGCGACCGCCAGGGCCACGATCTGGTCGACCTCGTTCCAGTCGACCGGGTGAAAGCGGGAGCGCACGGCGGCCTCGGTGAGCTCGGCCCGCTCGGGGGGCAGGCCGAGCAGGCGGGCGGCCTCGGCGTCGAGCGTGACCGTTCCGGACGCGTTGTCCCAGCGCCACAGCCCGGTGGCGATCGCAGCCAGGACGTCCTCGGTGCGCATGATCCCCACTCTAGGCAGCCGGATTTATACCGGCGAGAGGTGTTCGGCCCGGCCGGTAACCTGGAGGGACTGTTTCCCGCCTGTCACGCGAAGAACTGGATGAAGAAATGCATCGGTACAGGTCCCACACCTGCGGCGAGCTCCGCGCCTCCGACGTCGGCACCGACGTCCGGCTGAGCGGCTGGCTGCACAATCGCCGAGACCTGGGCGGCATCCTCTTCATCGATCTGCGCGACCACTACGGCATCACGCAGCTCGTCGCCCGCCCCGGCACGGCCGGTGCCGAGGTGCTGGACAAGCTCTCCAAGGAGACCGTCGTCCGCATCGACGGCAAGGTCGTCTCGCGCGGCGCGGAGAACGTGAACGCGGACCTGCCGACCGGCGAGGTCGAGATCGAGGTCGGCGAGGTCGAGGTGCTCGGCGCGGCCGGCCCGCTGCCGTTCACGATCAACGCCGAGGACGGCGTCAACGAGGAGCGGCGCCTGGAGTACCGCTTCCTCGACCTGCGCCGCGAGCGCATGCACCGCAACATCATGCTGCGCTCGGCCGTCATCTCGGCGATGCGCCACAAGATGACCGCGCTCGGCTTCAACGAGATGGCGACCCCGATCCTCGCCGCGACCTCCCCCGAGGGCGCCCGCGACTTCGTCGTCCCGTCCCGGCTGAACCCCGGCAAGTTCTACGCGCTGCCGCAGGCCCCCCAGCAGTTCAAGCAGCTGCTGATGATCTCGGGCTTCGACCGCTACTTCCAGATCGCGCCCTGCTTCCGCGACGAGGACGCCCGCGCCGACCGCTCGCCGGGCGAGTTCTACCAGCTCGACATCGAGATGAGCTTCGTCGAGCAGGAGGACATCTTCCAGCCCGTCGAGAAGCTCATGACCGAGCTGTTCGAGGAGTTCGGCGGCGGCCGCCACGTCACCTCGCCGTTCCCGCGCATCCCGTTCCGCGAGTCGATGCTGAAGTACGGCAACGACAAGCCGGACCTGCGCGCCAAGCTCGAACTCGTCGACATCACCGACGTCTTCGAGGGCTCGGAGTTCAAGGCGTTCGCGGGCAAGCACGTGCGCGCGCTGCCGGTGCCGGACGTCGCGGGCCAGTCCCGCAAGTTCTTCGACGGCCTCGGCGAGTACGCGGTGGAGCAGGGCGCCCAGGGTCTGGCCTGGATCCGCGTCGGCGAGGACGGCACGTTCGCGGGCCCGATCGCGAAGTTCCTCACCGAGGAGAACGTCAAGGTCCTCACCGAGCGCCTGGGCCTGGCCGCCGGGCACGCCGTGTTCTTCGGCGCGGGCGAGTACGACCAGGTCTCCAAGATCATGGGCGCGGTCCGCGTCGAGGCCGCCAAGCGCGCCGGCCACTTCGAGGAGGGCGTCTTCCGGTTCTGCTGGATCGTCGACTTCCCGATGTACGAGAAGGACGAGGAGACCGGCAAGATCGACTTCTCGCACAACCCGTTCTCGATGCCGCAGGGCGGTCTGGAGGCCCTGGAGACCCAGGACCCGCTGGACGTGCTCGGCTGGCAGTACGACATCGTCTGCAACGGCATCGAGCTGTCCTCGGGCGCGATCCGCAACCACGAGCCCGAGATCATGTTCAAGGCGTTCGAGGTCGCGGGCTACGACCGGGAGACCGTGGAGCGCGAGTTCGGCGGCATGCTCAAGGCGTTCCGCCTCGGCGCCCCGCCGCACGGCGGCATCGCCCCGGGCGTCGACCGCATCGTGATGCTGCTCGCCGACGAGCCCAACATCCGCGAGACCATCGCGTTCCCGCTGAACGGCAACGCGCAGGACCTGATGATGGGCGCGCCCACCGAGCTGGACGAGACGCGTCTGCGCGAGCTCAACATCCAGCTGCGCAAGCCGGTCGCGGCCAAGGCCGCGGAGAAGTAAGCCCGGGGTTCGTCTGCGGCTGAGTGGTGGGTTGCTCGCGCCCACGCGGCGGAGCCGCAAGTGTCACAGCCCCGCGCCCCTGAGGATGCCGCTGCGCGGCAATCCCCTGGGCGGCCCGCAGACGTACGGCGAAGGGCCCGGATCCATCGCGGATCCGGGCCCTTCGCCGTGTCCGGGGCAACCCGCCCGGCCCCCCACCGCGTTCGACAGGTGTGAGAGCCCGGACGGACAGACGAGGACACGACGATGGCCCCCGAGGGACCCGACGGATTCGAGGAGTTCGTCGCCGCCCGGGGCCCCCGGCTGCTGCGGGTGGCCTGGCTGCTGACCGGCGACGCGCATCTGGCGGAGGACCTGCTCCAGACCGCGCTCGCCAAGGTCTGGCCGAAGTGGCACCGGATAGCCGACGACCACCCCGAGGCGTATCTGCGCAAGACGCTGGTGACCACGTACACCTCCTGGTGGCGGCGGCGCTGGCGGGGCGAGGTCCCGCACGGCGAACTCCCGGACGCCGCCGGGCAGTTCGACGCGTACGAGGGCGTGGACCTGGAGCAGTCGCTGGCGGCGGCCGTCCGCGCGCTGCCCGCCCGCCAGCGCGCGGTGGTGGTGCTGCGCTACTTCGAGGACCTGAGCGTCGAGGACGCGGCGGCGGTGCTCGGCTGCGCCCCGGGCACGGTCAAGAGCCAGGCCGCCAAGGCGCTGCGCACCCTGCGGGGGCTGCTGCCCGTACTGATCGAGGAGCGCCGTGACTGACGACCGTTTCCCCGGGCCGGACGACGACGAGCAGGCGCTGCGGGTGCTGCTGGAGCGGGCCGTGCCCCGGCTGCCCGTCCCCGCGACCCGCCTGGACAAGGTGCGCGAGCGGCTGGTGCGGCGCAGACGGCGACGGGCCGCCGGGGGCGCGGCCTTCGCGGTGGTCTCGCTGGTGGCGGCAGGTGCGCTGTTGCCGGACGCGCTGCGCACCGAGCCGGAGAAGACGACCCCGGCCGCGTCCCCGCCGCAGGCGGTGACCGAACCGGCCGGGGTACGGGCCGACTTCCCCGAGCTCGGCGGTCTGGTGCTGCGGCTGCCCGCGTCCTGGGCCGCGCTGCGGCTGCCCGAGGGGCAGAAGATCAGGTCGCTGCCGTCGGGCTATGTGGCCGCGCAGCCGCTGAGGTCGTACGAGCAGGCCTGCGCGGAGCAGAAGAAGTCCGACGGGTCCGGTGTGCTGTGCGAGCCGGTGGACCGGCTCGCCCCCGACGGCCTGCTGCTCACGCTGTGGGGGCTGCCGGCCGGCGGCGACGACACCCGGGCGCCTGTGCCGGGGACGCCCATGGAACGCGCCCGGGAAGTGCCGGCGGACTGCCGCCGGTTGGGCGCCACCGCCTACTACACGGCCAGGCGGGCGACGGCGGACCCCATGACGGTGCTGTACGCCACCCTGTGCGTCAACGGCACCGGTTCCGGTTCCGACCGGCGGGCCGCCGAGGCGGCCGCCCTCCTGGACAGCGCGACGTACGACTTCGCCTCGCCCACCAAGGCTCCCACCCCCGAGGCCCCCACCCCCAAGGGGAGGGGCCGGTGACCGCCCCCGACCGCGCCGCGACGAGAGGCTCCGCCATGTCCGTTCGTTCCGCCCGGGGTGCCTGGGCCGCCCTGGTACTGGCGGCGCTGCTGCTGACCGGGTGCGGCCACGACGGCCAGGGCGTCCGCGACGAGGGCGACGGCCCCGGCACGCTCGCCGACGTGAGCACCGACTCCGCCACCGATTCCGTCACCGGTTCCGCCACCGACTCCGGCGGCGCGCACGCCGGGCGGGCCGCGCCCGAACCCGTACGCCCCCGGGAGCTACCCGCACTGGGCCCGGCCACCCGCTCCCGCGTCCCGGCCGCCAGCACCCAGGCGCTCGTCGTCACCGGCGAGGGGCCCGACGCCAGCCGGGCCACCGCCGTCCTCTACACCCGCGACCCGGTCAAGGGGTGGCTGCCCGCCGACGGCCCCTGGCCCGCCCGCAACGCGGCGCGCGGCTGGACCGCCGAGCACCACCAGGGCGATCTGCGCTCGCCCGTCGGGGTGTTCGGCCTCACCGACGCGGGCGGCCGCCTCGCCGACCCCGGCACCCGGCTCCCGTACGACCGGGGTTCCGCCTTCACCGCGGGCGGCACCGGCGTCGAGGGCGAGCCGCTCGACGGGTCCTTCGACTACGTGGTGGCGGTCAACTACAACCGCAGGCCCGGCACCAGCCCGCTGGACTGGACCCGGCCGCTCGGCGCCGGGCGCGGCGGCGGGATCTGGCTGCACGTCGACCACGGCGGCCCGACGCACGGCTGTGTGGCGCTGCCGAAGGAGCGGATGCGGCAGCTGCTGCGCGCCCTGGACCCGGCGCGCACCCCGGTGGTCGTGATGGGGGACGCGGCGGCCCTGGCCCGCTGAGCCCCTCAGTCCTCGTCCCCGGACGCCAGGTCCGGGGACGGGGGTCCGGTGGGGCGGTTCGCGCTCTGGCGGTTCGCCTCACGGACCTTGCGGATGAGCTCCTCGCGGCGTTGGGCCTCTTCCTCGGCCCGCTGCTGATCGGTACTTCTCGGCACGGCGCGCACCCCCTCATGCACGTTCCCCTTCACGTGCAGCGTGCGCGCAGGAAGGGCGCCCCGCAACCGCCGAGGGCACGCGAAGGGCCCGGAACCTGGCTGGTTCCGGGCCCTTCACCTACTCGTAAGGACTACGCGGGCTTCTCTTCCAGGCGCGGGAAGAGCACCGCGCCCTTGGTCACCGTCGCGCCGACCGGCAGCTGGCCCCAGCGGCCGGTGTCCTGGACCCGCTGGTCCGCCAGCGGCCCGAGGCCGGCTCCCTCGGCGCCGAGGGAGTCCCACAGCTTCTGCGAGGTGTCCGGCATGACCGGGTTCAGCAGGACGGCGACGGCCCGCAGGGACTCGGCGGCCGTGTAGAGGATGGTCGCCAGGCGCGCCTTGCCCTCCTCCGACTCGTCCTTGGCCACCTTCCACGGCTCCTGCTCCGTGATGTAGCCGTTGACCTGCTTCACGAAGTCGAAGACCGCCAGGATGCCGCCCTGGAAGTCCAGCTCCTCGCCGATCTTGCGGTCGGCCTCGGTGACGGCCCTGGTCAGGCCGTCGGCGATGGCCTGCTCGGCCGGGCCGGACGCGGTCGCGGCCGGGAGGGTGCCACCGAAGTACTTGCCGACCATGGCGGCCACGCGCGAGGCGAGGTTGCCGTAGTCGTTGGCGAGCTCGGAGGTGTACCGGGCGGTGAAGTCCTCCCAGGAGAACGAGCCGTCCTGGCCGAAGGCGATGGCGCGCAGGAAGTACCAGCGGTAGGCGTCGACGCCGAAGTGCGAGGTGAGGTCCTGCGGCTTGATGCCGGTCAGGCTCGACTTGGACATCTTCTCGCCGCCGACCATCAGCCAGCCGTGGCCGAAGACCTGGCCCGGCACGGGCAGTCCGTTGGCCATCAGCATCGCGGGCCAGATCACCGCGTGGAAGCGGAGGATGTCCTTCCCGACCAGGTGCACATTGGCCGGGAACGTCTCCTCGAACTTCTCCTGGTTCGCGCCGTAGCCGACCGCGGTGGCGTAGTTCAGGAGGGCGTCGACCCACACGTAGATGACGTGCTTGTCGTCCCACGGGATCGGGACGCCCCAGTCGAAGGCCGACCGCGAGATCGACAGGTCCTGAAGGCCCTGCTTCACGAAGTTCAGGACCTCGTTGCGGGCCGACTCGGGCTGGATGAAGTCCGGGTTCGCCTCGTAGAACTCAAGGAGCTTCGGGCCGTACTCGGACAGCTTGAAGAAGTAGTTCTCCTCCTTGAGGATCTCCACCGGCTTCTTGTGGACGGGGCACAGCTTGGTGCCGTCCTCGGCCTCGATGAGGTCGCCGGGGAGCTTGTACTCCTCGCAGCCCACGCAGTACGGGCCCTCGTAGCCGCCCTTGTAGATCTCGCCCTTGTCGTACAGGTCCTGGACGAACTCCTGCACCCGGTCGGTGTGGCGCTTCTCCGTCGTACGGATGAAGTCGTCGTTCGCGATCTCCAGGTGCTCCCAGAGGGGCCGCCAGGCCTCCTCGACGAGCTTGTCGCACCACTCCTGCGGGGTGACCCCGTTCGCGTCGGCCGTGCGCATGATCTTCTGACCGTGCTCGTCCGTGCCGGTGAGGTACCACACCTTCTCGCCGCGCTGACGGTGCCAGCGCGTGAGCACGTCGCCTGCGACGGTCGTGTAGGCGTGGCCCAGGTGAGGAGCGTCGTTGACGTAGTAAATGGGGGTCGAGACGTAAAACGCCTTCGCCCCCTGCTTCTCGGATCCAGTGGCCGCCATGGTCGAAATCCTAACGGCCGCGGGAAGATCCACTCACCCGCATAAACCCCCGGCGGCCGGTGGAGAGGTCCGCGAAACATCCGTTCCCGTACGAAGGACGCATCCTGGGAGGAGAGGGGGCGGGTACGTGAGCGGGGAACGGCAAGGGGAACAGCGCATGCGGGTACTGGTCGCCGAGGACGAGGAGGTCCTCGCGGAGCTGGTCGCGACCGGGCTGCGGCGGGCCGGTTTCGCCGTCGACACGGTCTACAGCGGCGACGCGGCCCTCGCCTACCTGGGGCTGCACGACTACGACGTGGTCGTCCTGGACCGCGATCTGCCCCGGGTGCACGGCGACGACGTGGCCCGCGCCCTGGTCTCGGAGGCCTCCCGCACCCGGATCCTGATGCTCACCGCGGCGGCGGCCTCCGAGGACCGGGTGGAGGGGCTCGACCTGGGCGCCGACGACTATCTGGGCAAGCCGTTCGACTTCCCCGAACTGGTCTCGCGGGTGCGGGCGCTGCGGCGGCGCAGCGCGCGGCCGGTGCCGCCGGTCCTGGAGCGGCTCGGGCTGCGGGTCGACACCGTACGGCGCACGGCGGAGCGCGAGGGCCGTTCCCTCGACCTCTCCCCGAAGGAGTTCGCGGTCCTCCAGATCCTGCTGGAGGCGGACGGCGGCACGGTCTCGGCCGAGGAGCTCCTGGAGCGCGCCTGGGACGCCCACGCCGACCCGTTCACCGGCGCGGTCCGCGTCTGCCTCAGCAAACTGCGCGGCAAGATCGGCGAGCCCGCGCTGATCCGCACGGTCCAGGGCGTGGGGTACGCGCTGTGATCCGCACCCGGGTAGCGCTGGTCTTCGGCGCGGTCTTCCTCGTCCTCGGGGCGCTGCTGCTCGGGGTGGTGAACCTGCTCTCCCGGGCCGGTACGCAGGAGCAGGCGGCCACCATCGCCACGCGGGCGATCACGGTCCAGCCCTTCGAGGAGGCGCGCGGGACGCAGGGGCCGGTGCTCGCCCCGCTGGCCGTACGCCAGGTGAGCGAGGACGTGAGCGACGCGGCCTGGCGGCAGAACGCGGTGTGGTCGTCGATGGCGCTGCTCGGGGTGGCGTTCCTGGCGGTGGCGGTCGGCTGGTACACGGCGGGGCGGCTGCTGCGGCCGGTCCATGTGATGACGGAACGGGCGAAACGCCTCTCGGCGGACAACCTGCACGAGCGGATCGGCGCGTCCGGACCCGACGACGAGCTCAAGGAGCTCGGCGACACGATCGACGACCTGCTCGGCCGCCTGGAGAAGGCGTTCGACAGCCAGCGCCGTTTCATCGCCAACGCCTCGCACGAACTGCGCACCCCGCTGGCCACCCAGCGGGCGGCGATCCAGATCGGCCTGGACGACCCGACCCCGGACGACCTCGCCCGTACGCGCGCGACCCTGCTCGACAACAACCGCCGCAGCGAGGCCCTGATCGAGGGCCTGCTGATGCTGGCCCGCAGCGAGCGGGGCCTGGCGGAGCGGGAGGAGGTGGATCTTGCGGAGGTGGTACGGGAGGAGGCGGCGCGGTATCCGTGCGCGACGGTCACGGGGGTGCGGTCGACGTGCGTGTCCGGCAACCGTGCGCTCCTGGCCCGCCTCACGGCGAACCTGCTGGCCAACGCGACGGCGTACCACGGGCGGGTGGAAGTGGCCGTCTTCGAAGGTGGGTTGACGGTGTCCAACCCTGGCGGGGCGGAGGTGGGGGCGGCCGAGGTGCCCGCCCTGTTCGAGCCGTTCCGGCGGGGGGAGGGGCGCGATCGGATGGGGCCGGGGGCGGGGCTCGGACTGTCGATCGTGCGCTCGATCGCGGGGGCGCATGGGGGGACGGCGACGGCTGTGCCGCTCCGGGAGGGCGGCTTGACGGTGACGGTCCTGCTGCCCGGTCCTCGTCTGCGGCCAGTGGTCGCCTGAGCGCGCAGTTCCCCGCGCCCCTTTTTGGCCCGGGGTTCGTCTGCGGGTGTGTGGTGGGCTGGTCGCGCCGTTCCCCGCGCCCCTTGTCGAGGCCGTCGTTCGTCTGCGGGCCGTCCCCAACTGAGCGCGCAGTTCCCCGCGCCCCTTAGATGCGCCCCTGCGGGGCGCCCTGTAGGGGCGCGGGGAACTGCGCGAGCAACCGGCCACGGTCCGCGGATGAAGGAGGGGTTAGGGGCGCGGGGAACTGCGCGACCAGTTGGGGACGGCCCGCAGACGAAAGTTACCGCCGGGAGAACCCGCCCACGAGCCCCGCGTACAGCGCCGCATCCGCGAGCTCCCGCGGAACAGGCCCCGCATGGAAGAACCCCGCATTCCCCGCATCCAACTTCCGCAAGAAGTCGAACGCCTTGCTGTCGTCCTCCCCGAACGCCACGAACTGCCAGAACAGATCCCGGCTCGCCGCATCGGCGAGCGCCTGCCGGGCAGCCACCTTGGCGTCCGGCGCGCCGTCGGTCTGGAAGACCACCAGCGCGGGCCCGTCGTACCCGCTCTTCTCGTAGTGCTCCACGACCGCCTCGACCGCACTGTGGTAGCTGGTGCGCCCCATCCGGCCGAGCGCGGCGTGCGTCTCGTCGACGACGTTCTCGTACGAGGTGAGCGAGAGGTCGGCCGTACCGTCGAGCTCGGTCGAGAAGAAGACCGTGTGGACGGCGGCGTCCTCGTCGAGGTGCGCGGCGAGCGCGAGCGTCTGCTCGGCGAGCTGCTGGGCGCTGCCGTCCTTGTAGTACGGCCGCATCGACCCGGACCGGTCGAGCACGAGGTACACCTTAGCCCGCGCCCCGACCAGCCCGGCCTTGCGCAGCTGCGCCCCGGCGGCCTTGTAGTGCTCTACGAGTCCGGGGGCACGGGACTTGATACGGGGGAGGGCAATGGCTGCGGTCGCCTTGGCGGCGGGCTGTGGGGTCGGCTCGGCGTCGGGCTCGGCCACGACGTCCACGGGCTCGGGCTCCGGCTCGATCACGGCAGCAACGGGCTCCGGCTCCGGCTCGGCCACAACAGCCACCGGCTCGGCCTCAGCCTCGGGCTCGACAGCCTCCACGACCGGCTCGGGCTCGACGGCCTCAGCCTCAACCTCGGGCTCGGCCGCCACCGCCACCGGCTCCGGCTCGGCCGCAACAGCCACCGGCTCGGCCTCAGCCTCGGGCTCGACAGCCTCCACGACCGGCTCGGGCTCGACGGCCTCAGCCTTCACGACCGGCTCCGGCTCAGCCTCCACGACCGGCTCCGGCTCGACGACCTCCGCCACAACCTCCGGCTCCGCCGGAACCCGCGGCTGCGGGACGTCGGAGCCGCCGGAAGCGGGGGGCTCGGCCGGGGACGTGTCCTCGGCGGGCCGGGCCGGGGACGGGACCGCCGGGCGCGACGGGGTCGCGTCGAACGCCGCCGCGACCAGCTCCTCCGCGGGGGAGAGGTCGCGCCGGGCGGGCGCCGGCACGGTCGGGGTCGCGGCCGGGGCGGATTCCTCGGCGGGGGAGGGCACGGTGGCCGGAGCCGATTCCTCCGCCGGAGCCGCCGTCAGGTCGGCGCTCTCCGCGTCGCGATCGCGTCCGAACACTTTGCGCAGCAAGCTCCGAATGCCCATGGGCGAGGCCTTTCGCATGAGTTGGGTGCGATATGCGGTATATGGCGTTACGTATCCACGCCGCGTGAGCGAGCCCACGAGCGTGGACACGTAAGGTTAGCGATCCGATCCGGTCAACCTCGGCAGGGGGCGGACGACGCCGTACCGGTTACGCCCCCGGCGGCACCCGCCAGCGCGCGATCTGCCGCTCCGGATCGCCCGTGTACACCCACGGCACCCGCGCCGCCCGCTCCCCCAGCAGCCCCACCAGCGCACGCGCCTCCAGGCTCAGCCCCGCGCAACACGCGGCGTGCGCCAGATAGTTGAGCTCGGACGCCTCCGCGAGCGGCACCGGACCGGGCGGACGGCCGCCCAGCCAGCGGTCGTAGGTGCGGCGCAGCTCGGTCACCGCCAGCTCCCCGCTCCAGTGCTGCCCGAACCCCCGCACCGGCTGCCCCTTGGCGCCCTCGGCGGCGTACCGGTACTCCTCCACCCGGGCGATCTGCACCAGGACCGGCAGCGGTGAGCCCTCGGGCGCCGCGCCCGCCGCGTCCCGGGCGAAGTCGTACATCGTGCCGTGCGTCCCGTGCCAGCGGGCCGAGAAGTAGCGCAGCATCTGCACATGGCCCTCCACGTGGTACGGGTCGCGGCGGCGCAACTCGTCCCACCAGCCGCGCAGATCGCGCCGCCCCACCCCGCCCTCGTACAGCCGCGCCACCGTGAGCAGCGACGCCCACGGCATCGGGTCGGCGGGATGGGCGTCGGCCGCGCCCAGGCAGGCCATCACCGCGACATCGAGCCGGTCCCGGTCGGGCACACCGCCGCGACCTGCGGCGATGGCCCGGTTGAAGACCCGGACCACTTCGGTGGCGGCCCTCAGCACGGCCGCGTCCGCGCTGTCGGGTTCGGCGGCCCTCCACGCCTCCACGACGGTGGAGCCCGCGACGGCGGGCGCGAGCAGCCGGATCCGGTGGGTGCGCAGTGGCCAGTTGTCGCCGGTCGCCCGCAGCAGATCCCGTACGCCCTGCCAGCGCCCGATCACGATGTCGTGCCGGGCGGTGGCGAGCGGGCGGTCGCCGAGGTCCGGGTCGAAGCGGACGGCCGGGGAGCGGCGGCGGACAGCGGCCATCAGCACTCCTCTCTGGTCGATGGGTCGACGTGGGTCGAGGGGGCGGTGAGTCGGGGTCAGAAGTCCGTCGGGAGGGCCGCGCCCGCGTACTCGGGGCGGCCCGGGCCGGAGCAGGCGTACACCTCGTCCACGGCGATGGCCCGGCCCGCGTCGAGGGCCGCCGGCCGGTAGTAGGCGCTGCCCCGCCGCCAGTACCAGAGCATCGGGACCAGCCCGGCGGCCAGGCCGCCGAGGCCGATGGCGATCGCGGCGCCGCTGAGCTGGGTGAGCGAGGCGACGAAGACGCAGAACATGAAGAGCGCGCCGAGCGCGGGCCACAGCCCGCCGAAGACGAAGGAGCCCACCGACTCGGTGAGCGTGCTGCGGTACGCGACGACCGCGGCCAGCCCCGCCAGGCCGTAGTAGAACGTGGTCTGGAGGCCGATCGCGGCCAGCGCGTCGGCCATGATGTCCTCGACCGAGCCCAGCGCGTTGGAGGCGACGAACAGGCCGAGGGCGACCGCGCCGACCGCCACGACGGCGACCCAGGGCGTGTTCCAGCGGCGGTGCACGGTGCCGAGCACGGCCGGGAGCGTACGGTCGCGGCCCATCGCGAACAGCGAGCGGGTGACCTGGAGCAGGGTGGTCTCCAGGGTGGCGATGGTGGACAGGACCACGGCGAGCACCATGAGCTTGCCGCCGACGCCGGGCCAGATGGTCTCGCCGAGCACGGCCAGCACATTGGACTCGTGCTGCTCGATCGCGCCCGGCGTCAGCGTCATGTTGACGGCGACGGTGAAGCCGACGAAGAGCAGGAAGACGACGGCGAGGCCGACGAGGGCGGCGAGCCCGGCGGTGCGGCGGCTGTCGCGGGTCTCCTCGCTGAGGTTGCTGGTGACGTCCCAGCCCCAGTAGTAGAACGCGGCGATCAGGGTGCCGGAGGCGAAGCCGCGCAGACCGTCGAAGTGGCCGAAACCCAGCCAGGACCAGTCGAAGGGGGCGGCGCCGCCGTGGTGCAGGAGCGCGCCGACGGCGAAGACCACGAGGATCGCGAGCTCCACGCCGGAGACGAGCACCTGGGCGCGGGCGGAGAGCCGGGCGCCGCCGAGCACCACGGCGAGCATCAGCAGGAACCAGCAGGCGCCGGTGGCGGTGGCGAGCGCGGTGTGGCGGGCGAGCTCGGGGTCGACGAGGGCCAGGGTCATCTGCCCGGCGGGCAGCGATCCGGCCACCATGAAGATGGTGGCGGCCACGACCAGCGCCCAGCCGCTCATGAAGCCGAGGAACGGGTGCAGGGTCCGGGCGACCCAGGAGTAGGCGGCGCCCGCGTTGACGTCGATGCGCCCGAGGCGTCCGAAGGCGAGCACGATGCCGAGCATGGGTATCGCGCAGTAGAGCAGCGCGGCGGGCCCGGCGAGGCCGACGGCCCCGGTCAGTACGGCGGTGGTGGCGGCCAGGGAGTACGCGGGCGCGCTGCCCGCGACGGCCATCACGACGGTGTCGAACGTGCCGAGGGCGTTGGAGCGGAGCCCTCTGTCGGTGCGGCTTCTGCTGTTCATGGCCGTCCTTTGCTGCGCGACGCGACATATGGCGGTATGTCGGAACTCCGTTCCCGCGAGCGGGTGTTGGAGATCGCGTGCATCGTAATGGCCGCGACAACCGGATCCGGCCACCCCGCCGACGAACCGCCCGCGGGCCGGGGGCTCAGCCCGGTACGGGGCGCAGGGTCCGGGGGCCCGCCAGCCAGGCGCGGTAGGGCGCGGACATCCGGGCCGCCTCCCAGTACGCCGCGTCGAGCGCCGAGTGGACCGTCCCGTACAGCGCCTCCTCGTACGCCCCCGCCCGCGCGGCGAGCAGCAGCCGTACGGCCAGGGGGTCGCCGCGCAGCGGCCGGATCGCCATGTCAGGGCGCGGGCGGGAGGTCGGCTGGCAGGGGGTGACGACCTCGCCGGTGGCGACCAGGGAGGCGGCGGTGAGGTAATCGCCGTGCAGCACGCGGGGGTTGAGCCCGGCGGCGGCGAACACGCGCCGCAGTCCGTCCCACTCGCCGTCCACGCTGGGGTCGACCATCCACCGGTCGCCCGCCAGATCGGCGAGGTCCACGACCTCCTCCTCGGCGGCCGGGTGGTCGGCGGCCAGTGAGATGAACTGGGGCTCGCGCTCGACCAGTACGCGTACGTCGAGCCCCTCCGGCACCCGCAGCGGGCAGCCCTCCACCTGGTGGACGAAGGCCACGTCGAGCTCGCCGGCCGCGACCAGGCCGAGCAGGGCGCCCGCGGAGACGTCGACGTGGAGCTGGGTCTCGGTGCCGGGCAGGCGTTCGCGCAGCCGCCGCAGCCAGCCGGGGATGGCGCGGCTGGCGGTCGAGCCGATGCGCAGCCGGGGCCGCCCGTCCACCCCGTCGACGGCCGCGCGCACCTCGGTGACCAGCGCGTCCATTCCGGCGAGCAGGGGGCGGGCGCGGCTGAGGACGGTCCGGCCGAGGGGGTGGGGCGGCAGCCGGTGCGTTCGCGGGAGAAGAGCAGGCCGCCCAGTGAGTGCTCGATGCGCCGGAGCTGGGTGGTCAGGGCCGGCTGGCTGGTTCCGAGCTGCCGCGCGGCCCTGTGCAGACTGCCGGTGTCGGCGATCGCGCAGAGGGCGCGGAGGTGCCTCACGTCGAGCTCCATGGCCCGAGGGTAAAGGGATTGTCATGTCCCGCACTAGACGGCCGATTCCCCGCCGATAACGCCGAGTTATCGCCGAATGCCATCATCCCCGCGCGCACCCGGCTCCCCGACACTCGCCCTGGTCCCCGGCAACCCACCGGGGCCGCCCCCACGAGAACGACCAGGAGCCCCCCATGAGACACCAGAGGACTGTCGTCCTGTCCACCGCGCTGGGTCTGGCGCTCGCCGGCCTCGGCGCGATCCCCGCGACGGCGGCGGCGCCTTCCCCCACCACGTCCACCACGTCCGCCTACGTGCACGGCTCGGCGTACGCGGGCTCGGCCAAGGAAGCGGCCAACAACAAGGCGTTCTACGACGCCGTGATGAAGTCGGTGGCCAAGAAGCGGGCCGCCGACCCGCTGGCGGCGTCCGTCACCGTCTACTACAGCACCCGCAACGCGCCGAGCTTCCGTTCCCAGATATCGCAGTCCGCGCAGATCTGGAACTCCTCGGTGCAGAACGTCCGCCTCGCCGAGTCCTCCTCCGGCGCGGACTTCTCGTACTACGAGGGCAACGACCCCAACGGCTCGTACGCGTCCACGGACGGGCACGGCAGCGGCTACATCTTCCTCGACTACCAGCAGAACCAGCAGTACTACTCGGTCCGGGTGGTCGCCCACGAGACCGGCCACGTCCTGGGTCTGCCGGACCACTACTCGGGCCCGTGCAGCGAGCTGATGTCGGGCGGCGGCCCGGGCACGTCGTGCCGCAACGCGTACCCGAACAGCACGGAGCGGTCGCGGGTGAACAGCCTGTGGCGGAACGGGCTGGCGACGGCGTTCAAGCCGGCGGCGTAGGGGATACGGGCGGGGCTCATCCCCGGCCCCGCTTCCGACTCGGCGTGCGGGCCGGTGGGGCACCCGGGTGTCGTACCCCTCTGGCAGCATGAGCGCATGCCGAGTGTCTCTCCCCGTCGTCCGTGTCCGTCGTGCGGCCGTGCCGTGGCCGTGGTGGCGGGCAAGTACGTGCGCCACGATCCGCGTACGCGCGCGTCGGGCGGCGGGGAGCTGACACTCTGCCCGGGCTCGAAGCGGCGGGCCCCGGCGGCGGCGCCCCAACGCACCCTGGACGGCTTCGAACTTGCCCCGTTCCCGGGGCAGTTGCCGTTGTTCTGACGGTGTCCGTCTGCGGGCCAGTGGCCGGTTGCTCGCGCAGTTCCCCGCGCCCCTGAGACGCGCCCCTTCGGGACGCCCCGGGGGATGCCGCGGAGCGGCATTTCTAGGGGCGCGGGGAACTGCGCGACCAGCCCCCACCGGGCCGCAGACGAAGAGCGACGCATTCCGCCCGAGCGAAACGACGCGGCTAGTCGGGCCCCGTCCAGTCGAAGGTGATGTGCTTGCTGGACCGGCCCTCGCGGCTCCAGAGGAACCCGTGGGCGTCGGCACGGTCCACCGTCGAGCGGCCCCAGGTCGCGACCTGGCCCGGTCCGGTCTCCGCACCCGGCAGGTTCGTCGACTGGACGCGCGCGCCCTCCGGCGTCGTGGGCCCCGTGAGCGCCGCCGCGCTCGCCTCGACCCGGCCCGGCACCACGGCCCGCCAGCTCGCGAGGTCGTCGGCGACCTCGATCTCGATGGGCGCGAACTCCATGCCGCGCATCTCGCCGGCCATCATGGTCACCATCTCGGCGGGCCAGCCGCCCGCCTGCCCACCGAAGATCATCTGAAGCGCCTCGCGCTGGGGTTCGTCGGCGCGCTCGTCGACGAAGACCGCGGCGTACGTGTCCGTGTGCTCGGCCCAGATGTTGCCGACGAACGAGGCCAGCATCAGGACGTTCAGGCCGTCCAGCCCCACGTCGCCGTAACGGCCCTCGCGGATGTGCCAGGCCAGGATGCCGTCGCAGTCGCCGTGGGTGGGCAGCTGCGCGAACGAGCAGGGGCAGGGCACGTCGCACTTGCAGGTGTCGAACCAGTCGCCCGCAGCGTGCCACCGGGGAACGGTCGCCGTCGTCTCGGACATCTCCCTGCCTCCTCGTGACCGTGCCGGGACGTCGGTCTCGGGAGGACGGCAGAGCCCCCGGGGGCCATCACCGGCCCACGCCCGGGTCGTACGGGTATCACCTCGATTGTCCCACCGCGGGGGCGTCCGGAGGAGGCGCTTTCCCCGTACACGCGTTCCCGCGCGCTTCCGCGCGCACGCGCGGGTCCGCCGTGCTGTGCTGGAGGTGTGCGCCTCGACCGGAAGGCCCTGTCACCCCCTTTGCGTCCGGCGAATCTGCTGTCGGCCGGGCAGCTCGCGGTCGCCTGGTCCGTGATGGCGGCGATCGCCCTTCTCGCCTGGGCGCTGGTGGTCGACCAGGCCCGTGACATGGGGGTCGAGCCCGGAACCATGGGCATGGGCGTCCCGCTGTTCCTGCTGCTGTGGCTGGTCATGATGATCGCCATGATGTTCCCGTCGGTGGCCCCGGTGGCCCTCACCTGGGTGCGTGCCATCGGGCGCCAGTCGCCCACGGGAGCCGTGCGGGTGGCGCGTACCGCCCAGTTCGTCGCCGGATATCTGCTGGCCTGGACGGCCTTCGGCCTGATCGCCTACGGGCTTCTCGCCGGGACCGGGGCCCTGGTGGACGAGCACCCGGGCGCCGGGCGGTGGCTCGGCGCCGGGGCCTTCCTGGTCGCCGGGCTGTACCAGTTCGGCCCGTGGAAGGACCTCTGCCTGCGGCACTGCCGGAGCCCGATGGGCCAGCTCGTGCGTTACGCGGGCTTCCGGCCCCGGGCCCGCGATCTGCGGGTCGGGGCGCACCATGGGGCGTACTGCGTGGGCTGCTGCTGGGGGCTGATGGTCGTGCTCGTCCCGCTGGGCGTCATGAACGTCCTGGCGATGGCCGCGGTGGCCGTGGTGATCTTCGTGGAGAAGCTCTGGCGGCTGGGCCCGGTGTTCTCGCAGGTCGTCGGGGCGGCCTTCCTGGTACTAGCGGTACTGAGCCTCTTCCAGCCCTGGCTGCTGCCGGGCCTGATCCCGCCGCAGTCCCCGATGACGGAGATGCGCCCCTTGTAGCCCGGTGTCCGTCCGCGGGCCGGTGGCCGGTTGCTCGCGCAGTTCCCCGCGCCCCTAAAGGTGCCGCTCCGCGGCATCCCCCGGGGCGCCCCGAAGGGGCGCATCTAAGGGGCGCGGGGAACTGCGCGACCAGCCCACCACCGGCCCGCACACGAAAGGCGACGCAACCCCGCTCGCCGCTACTCCCGCGTGTAGAACACATAGAACGCCGCCGCGGCCATCCCGCCCCCAGCAGCGCCCCCATCATCGACGCCCCGAACACGCTCTCGCCCGACTGCGCGTACAGAAACCCCGTCCCCGCCCCGAACAGCGTGCCGAACGCCGCCGCCCGCAGCTCCCGGGGCAGGCGGCCCTGGATCATCAGCAGGCCCAGGCCGAGCGCGGCGATCACCGCACCGGACACCAGGCCGAGCGCGATGTTCGCGCCGGTGACCTCGCCGCCGTGGCGGTTGATGGACGCGGCCCAGAAGCCGTAGCAGACGCCGATGACCACCGGCAGGGCGATCAGCGCCACGGGCAGGCCGAGACGGGCGGACAGGCCGGAGAGGGGTCCGGGCCGGGACGACTGCACCGGCATCGCTGCGTGTGCGGACATGGCGCAACTCCTTCCACTTCCCCCATACAGCCCACACCCGCGCGCTCCGCCCGGCAACCCGGGGTTGGCTGGACCCGTGCGCTCCTCCGTCACCGCCGCCGGCCTCGGCATCGCCGCGGGCGGGTTCGGGCTGCGCGCCCTGGTCGCCCTCGGCCGCGTCCTGACCCTCGCCGACCTCCCGCCGCACGCCGACCCCGCCACCGCCGCGGCTGTCTACGACACCCTCACCGGGGCCCTGCGCGGCGCCGCCTGGGGCGCCGTCGCCGCCGGTCTCACCCTGGCTCTGGCGGCCTGGCTCACCGGCCGCGTACGGCGAGCTCCGCCAGCCGGCGAAGGGCCCCGTCCAGGACCTCCCGGGGCGGCGAAGCCAGCCCCACCCTGACCGCGTCCGGTGCCGACGCCGTGCCCACCGCGAACGCCGACCCCGGCGTCACCGCGATCCCCAGCTCCCGCGCGGCCGCCGCCACGAACGTCTCCGCGCGCCACGGCGACGGCAGCTCCCACCAGCAGTAGTACGAGCACGGGGCGACCCGGACGGTGAAACCGCCCAAATGCCGTGCCACCAGCGCCTGCCGCGCCCCCGCCTCCGCCCGTTTCGCCTCCGTCACCGCCTGTACCGTGCCGTCCTCGACCCACCGGACCGCCGCCGCCAGGTTGAACCCGCCCGCCGTCCACGCCCCGGACCGCAGCGCCCGCGCGACCTCCTCCCCGTACGCCTCGGGGACGCTCAGGAACCCCACTGTCAGGCCCGGCGCCAGCCGCTTCGACAGGCTGTCCACGAGCAGCGTCCGCTCCGGCGCGTACGCGGCCAGCGGCGCGGGCGTGTCCGCGCCTGCCAGGAACGCCCACGTGGTGTCCTCCACCGCGGGCAGCCCCAACTGCCGCAACACCTGCGTCAGTTCCTCGCGCCGAGCGTCCGGCATCGTCAGCGACAGCGGGTTGTGCAGCGTCGGCTGGACGTACACCGCGCTCAGCGGCGCCCGCCGGTGCGCCGCCTCCAGCGCCGACGGCAGCATCCCCGACCCGTCCGTCCCGATCGGCACCAACACGATCCCCAGCCGCTCCGCCACCGCCTTGACCAGCGGATACGTCAGCTCCTCCACCCCGACCCGGCCCCCGGGCCGTACCAGCGCCGACAGGGCCGCCGCGATCGCGGCGCGGCCGTTGGCCGCGAACAGCACGCCGGCCGGGTCCGGGCTCCAGTCGGGGCGGGCCAGCACCCGGGCCGCCGCCGCGCGTGCCTCGGGCGTGCCGTCCGCCGCCGCCGGGCGGGTCGCCTCCAGGAGGACGTCCGGACGGGTCAGGGCCGCCAGCCCGCGCGCCATCAGCTCCGACTGGCCATCCGCCACGGGGTAGTTGAGCTCCAGGTTCACCGGCGTACGGCCGCTGTCCTCCGCGAGCACCGACCCGGGGTGCGGCGGCGCCGCCCGCACGAACGTGCCGCGCCCGACCTCCCCCACCACCAGGCCCCGCCGCACCAGCTCCCCGTACGCCCGGATCGCCGTCGAGACCGCCACCCGGTGGCGGCGCGCGAACGTCCGCTGGGGCGGCAGCCGGTCGCCCGGGAGCAGCCGCCCGTCGGATATCGCCTTCGCCACCCCGTCCGCCAGCCGCCGGTAGTCCACCGCGTACCTCCAGAACATTGCACCGAGAGCAAAGATCTTATTGCACCGACCAGTTGGGGCCGCCTAGCCTCCGGACATGCCCACCACCTACACCGACCGGGGCACGGGCGACGCCCTGCTCCTGGTCCACGGCCATCCCTTCGACCGCACGATGTGGGACCCCCAGGCAGCGGAGTTCGCGCGGACGCACCGCGTCGTCGTCCCCGATCTGCGCGGTTACGGCAGCGCGCCCGTCACCCCCGGCACCACCCTCCTGTCCGACTTCGCCGAGGACCTCCGCGCGCTCGCCGACCGCCTCGGCCTCGCGCGCTTCGCGCTCGGCGGGCTGTCCATGGGCGGCCAGATCGTCATGGAGTGCTACCGCCTCTTCCCGGAGCGGATCAGCTCGCTGGTCCTCGCCGACACCTTCCCCGCCGCCGAGACCCCGGACGGGCGCACCGCCCGCCGTGAGATGGCCGACCGGCTCGTACGCGAGGGCATGAAGCCGTACGCGGACGAGGTGCTGGAGAAGATGGTGGCGCCGTGCGCGGACGCCGAGGTGAAGGCGCACGTGTACCGGATGATGACCGCCACCGACCCCGAGGGCGCCGCCGCCGCGCTGCGCGGGCGCGCCGAGCGGCCCGACTACCGCGAGCTGCTCACCACCGTCACCGTCCCCACTCTGGTCGTCGTGGGCCGCGACGACACGTACACGCCGGTCGCGGACGCCGAGGCGATGCACGCGGCGGTCCCCGGATCCACCCTCGTCGTCGTGGAGTCGGCGGCCCATCTGCCCAATCTGGAGCGGCCCGCCGAGTTCAACGCGGCCCTGCGTGCCCATCTGACGGGCTGAAGGACCGCACCGGCGGATACTTGAGGGCACCACGGCCTGCCGAACCGCCGACCGGGAGGGCCCTTTGGACGCCAACGCCAACGCCGACGCCCTCAACGCCGCACCGCCCGGCCCCGCCACGGACACGGCGGCGGGGCCGCCCGGGGAGCGGGGACACCCGTGGCGGCGGGCCGCCGCGGTCCTGGGCGGGCTCGTGCTCGCCGGGGTCAGCGCGGTCGTCGGGTGCCGGGCCGCGGACGTCGACGGGGTCACGCCCGTGCCGCAGCTGCTCGCCTTCCTGCCGTGGCTGCTGGTGCCCGGCGGCGCGGCGCTCGTCCTGTCCGCGTTCGGGCGGTGGCGGCTCGGGATGGCGTGGGCGCTCGCCGTGCTCGCCGTGACCGGCTGGTACACCCAGCCGTACGGCGCCGAGATCACCCGCCCGCACGGCAGCCCCCTCGGCCAGCTGCGCGTCCTCACCTCCAACACCGAATTCGGCTGGGCGACGGACGACTTGATCGCGGCGATCGGCCGCGAGAAGCCGGACTTCGTGTTCGTCGAGGAGTGCGCGTTCGGCTGCGCGGACGCGCTGGAGCAGCGTGTGGCGAAGGCGGACTACCCGTACCGGAACGTCGTCCGCGAGGACGGCTCGGCCGGGTCCGCGATCCTCAGCAAGTACCCGCTGACGGCCGCCCCCACGATCCCCTCCGCGATGGCCATGCCGGGCGCGGTGGCGCGGGTCGCGGGCCGGGACGTACGGCTCCAGCTCGCCCATCCCGAGCCCCCGCTGCCGGGCCGGGAGGGCGCGTGGCGGCGGGAGCTGGGGCGGGTGCGGGACTTCGCGGCGTCGGCGAAGGGGGAGGCGGTGATCGTCGCCGGGGACTTCAACGCGACCCAGGACCACGCCGCGTTCCGCTCGGTCCTCAAGGCGGGCGCACTGCACGACAGTGCCCGGCTCGCGGACAAGTCGCGTACGTACTCCTGGCCCGCCGACCGCACCACGCCCTTCCGTACCCAGATCGACCATGTGCTCGTCAGCGGCGACGACTTCACGGTCAGGTCGGTGCGGTTCCTGACCCTGCGCGACACCGACCACCGGGCGCTGGCCGTCGACCTCGAACTGTTCGAGGGGTAGGCCGGACGGCCGGTGACCCGGGGTGCGGGTGGCGCGTTCCTGGGTGAGGATCGGACCGTCCGGGAGCCCGGGGCAGGGGGGCCGAGCAGGAGGTCGTACGCGTATGCGCGCTGTCGCGGTCCAGGCCTTCGGGGCCACACCGGAGGTCGTCCACGTCCCCAAGCCGACGCCCGGACCCGGCGAGGTCCTGGTGAAGATCGAGTACGCCGCCCTCAACCCCTTCGACTGGCAGGTCGCCGACGGCCTCCTCGACGGCCGGGCCCCGCATGTCTTCCCGCTGGTCCTGGGCCTGGACTTCGCCGGGCGCGTGGACGTGGTCGGGCCGGGCGAGAACCGGTTCGTGGTGGGCGACGCGGTGTACGGGCAGGCGGGACGGCCACCGGTGGGGACCGGCACGTACGCGGAGTACGTGACCGTGCCGCAGGACTCGACGATCGCCGGGGTGCCGGACGGGCTCGCGCTGCGGGCGGCCGCGGCGCTGCCCACGGCCGGGATGACCGCGCTCCAGATCCTGCGCACCGGCGTGGCCCTCGAACCGGGCGACTCGTTGCTCCTGGTGGGCGCGGCGGGCGGGGTCGGCAGCGCGCTGACCCAACTGGCGGCGGCACGGGACCTGCGGGTCGTGGCGGTGGTGCGGGGCGACGAGCGGGAGCGGATGCGGGCGCTGGGCGCGGTGTACGCGATCGACGCCACGGAGGAGTCGGTACGGGAGGCGTGCGCGCGGGCGGTGCCGGGCGGAGTGGACGCGGTGATCGACCTGGTGTCGGCCGACACCGAGTCCTTCGACGCGTACGCCTCGCTGATGCGGCCGGGCGGCGCGGCGCTGAGCACCCGTGGCGCGGCCCCGCCCGGCAAGGGCGTGAACTTCCGGCTCACGGCGACGGGCGCGCTGCTCGACGCGCTGGCCGCGGCGGCGCTGGCGGGCGAGGTGCATCTGCCGGTGGACGCGGAGTACCCGCTGGAGAAGGTCCCGGAGGCGCTGGAGCGGAACCGGGCGGGCGGGGCGCGGGGGAAGACGCTGTTCGTGCCGTAGGGCGTGGGTGCGGTGGGAATCTTTGTCCACAGGGTGTGGATAAAGATTCCGAAGGTCGAACACTCACCTGCGGGCCGGTGGAGGGCTGGCCGCGCAGTTCCCCGCGCCCCTAAAGGACTGTGGCTGAGCTGGGATCTCCGGCTGCGGCCGACTACCTAGGGGCGCGGGGAACTGCGCGACCAGCCACGCACCCACCCGCAGACAAAGACCGGGCAAGATCCATCGTCTCGCAAGACCCACCCAAAAGGTCTCATTCACCGTGATCGCATACTGATCCCATGGGTGCACAGCTCGACGTGGACAAGGGCCCGGGCGACCGGGGACGGGTGCGGCTGGCGCCGCCGCAGTGGCTGGTCAGCGGGCTGCGCCCGCAGAGCACACCGATCGTGTGGCCCGCGGTCGCCCGCGCCGGCGTCGCCCTCGCGGCCCCGCTCGCCGTGGGCTTCGCCACCGACCAGCCGACGTACGGCGCGCTCGTGTCGATGGGCGCCCTGTCCGGGGTCATCGGCGACACGGCCGACGCGTACCGCATGCGGGTCTTCAACATCGCCGTACCGCAGCTGTTCGGCGCGATCGGCGTCACGCTCGGCACCCTGGTGTACGGGGACGGCTGGCTCGCCGTCATCGCCCTCACCCTGGTGGCGCTGGTCTCCGGGATGATCTCGTCCATCGGCGCGGTGGCCTCGGTCTCCGGGCTGCTGCTCCTGCTGAACGCGGTGGTCGGGGCGGGCCTTCCGATGCCGTCGCCGTGGTGGAAGGCGCCGCTGCTGCTCACCCTCGGCGGCCTGTTCGTCCTCCTTCTCACCCTGCTCGGCTGGCCGCTGCGCAACCGGGTCCCGGAGCGGGCGGCCGTCGCCGCGACCTACCGTTCCGTGGCCGAGCTGCTCGAAGCGGCGGGCACACCGGCGTACGACGCCAGACGGCAGGCGGTCACGCAGTCGCTCAACACGGCGTACGACCTGGTGCTCGCGCGCCGCACCCGCGACCACGGACGACGCAGCCCGCTGGTGCGGCTGCTCGCCCAGCTGAACGTGGTGATCCCGCTGGTGGAGGCGGCCCCGGCCGCGCACCTGCGAGGACGGCCGCTGCCCGCCGAGATCCCTGCCGCCGTACGGGAGTTGGCGACGGCGGTCGAACAGGCGCGGACGGGTCCGGTGCCCGACCTGGCGCTTCCCGAGCCCGCCAAGCCGTCCGAGCGGGCGGTGGACGCGGCGCTGCGGCACGCGGCGGTGGTGGTGCACAAGCCGGACCCCGACCCGTACAACGTCGACGACCGGCTCGGGCGCCCGGCGGCGCTGCGGATCCGGCTGCGGCGGGGCGCGCGCAACGTGCTGTTCTCGCAGGCGTCCTGGCGGTACGGGCTGCGGCTCGCGCTCTGCATCGGGCTGGCCCAGGCGCTGGTGTCGCTGGTGGCGGTGCCGCGCTCGTACTGGGTGGCGCTGACCGTCACGTTCGTCCTGAAGCCGGACTTCGGGTCGGTGTTCTCGCGGGCGGTGCTGCGGGCGCTCGGCACGGCGGTGGGGCTGGTGACGGCGGCGGCGGTGCTCGCGGAGGTGCCGCGCGGGTGGTGGGACGTGCCGGTGATGGTGGTGCTGGCGGCCCTCATCCCGGCGTTCTCGGCGAAGGGGTACGCCTTCCAGACGGCCGCGATCACCCCGGTGATCCTGCTCCTGTCGGACGTCCTGAACCACCAGGGCTTCGCCCTGGTCCTGCCGCGCCTGTGGGACAGCCTGATCGGCTGCGGGATCTCCCTGGTGGCGGGCTATCTGCTGTGGCCGGAGAGCTGGCACACGCGGATCGGGGACCGGCTGGCGGATGCGGTGGGGGAGGCGGCGGGGTACGTGGAGTGCGCGTTCGCTTCCGCGGGGCCGGACCAGGTGGAACGGGTGCGTCGGCGCCGCCGCATCTACCGGGACCTGTCGGTGGTCCGCTCCGAGTTCCAGCGGGCGCTGACCGAGCCGCCGCCGACGGGGGCGCGGGCGGCGGCGTGGTGGCCGCTGGTGGTGGCGGTGGAGCGGATCGTGGACGCGACGACGGCGGCGCGGGTGCGGGTGAATCACGGGGCGGTGGCGCCGGGGCCTGCTGAAGTGGCGGAGGTCGCGCGCGAGCTGCGGGCCCTGGCGGACGGGCTCCGTGCCTCCTCCACGCTGGTGGAGGTCCGTGCGTCTCTGACGGGCCCGGAGGACAGCGTCCTGGCCCCCCTCCGCCAGGAGGTCCGCGCGGCCCGCTCGATCGCATCCCCGCGCTAGCCCACCCGCCCGCTTCGCGGAATGCGTCACCTTTCGTCTGCGGCCCGGTGGTGGGCTGGTCGCGCAGTTCCCCGCGCCCCTTAGATGCGCCCCTGCGGGACGCCCAGGGGGATGCCGCGGAGCGGCATTTCTAGGGGCGCGGGGAACTGCGCGAGCAACCGGCCACCGGCCCGCAGACGAACACCGGGCCAAAAAGGGGCGCGGGGAACTGCGCGAGCAACCCACCACCGGCCCGCAGACGAACACCGGGCAGGATCACCCCGTACCCTGGACCCCATGGCCGAGGACACCGAGAAGCGCAAGGAACGCGGCATAGCCCTCCGCGCCGGGTTCTACATCTTCGGCACACACCTCTTCGCCGGTTTCGTCTGGCTCCTCTTCTACGTCGGCGACCACGCCCACAAGTAGCCGCCCGCCCCGCTACACTGCCCCCATGTCTTCCATGCAGTGTCTGTGCTGGTGGCCCTCCTCCTAGGAGCGGCCACCCCACCTGCATGACCAAAGGGCCGTTCGACACGGACGGCCCTTTCGCATACCCGGATCCCTCTGGATCGGATCGGGCCGGACCGGTCGCCCCCGGCCCCGCCACCCACCCAGAGAGGCCCACCCCATGCCCAGCGCAGCGCCCCGCATCCTGACCGGCGACCGCCCCACCGGCCCCCTCCACCTCGGCCACTACTTCGGCACGCTCCACAACCGCGTACGCCTCCAGAACGAAGGCGCCGAAGTGATCCTCGTCGTCGCGGACTACCAGGTGATCACCGACCGCGACCTCGCCGACGACCTCGTCGGGCACACCCTCGGCCTGGTCCTCGACTACCTCGCCGCCGGCATCGACCCCACCCGTACGACGATCTTCAACCACAGCGCCGTCCCCGCCCTCAACCAGCTCCTGCTCCCCTTCCTCAGCCTCGTCTCCGTCGCCGAGCTCGGCCGCAACCCCACCGTCAAGGACGAGATCGCGCACTCGCGCCAGTCGGCGGTGAGCGGGCTGATGTACACGTATCCGGCCCACCAGGCCGCCGACATCCTGTTCTGCAAACCGGACCTGGTCCCGGTCGGCCAGGACCAGGCCCCGCACCTCGAAGTCACCCGTACGATCGCCCGCCGCTTCAACGACCGTTACGGGCACGTCTTCCCCGAGCCCGAGATCCTGCTCTCCGACACCCCGCTCCTCCCCGGCACCGACGGCACGAAGATGAGCAAGTCGCGCGGCAACGCGGTCCCCCTCGGCGCCACCCCCGACGAGACGGCCGCCGTCATCCGCCGCGCCACCACCGACGCCGACCGCCACATCGCCTACGACCCCGAGAACCGCCCCCACGTCGCCAACCTGCTCCGGCTCGCCGCCCTCTGCCAGGGCCGCGACCCGCACGAGATCGCCGCCGAGATCGGCGACGGCGGCGCCGCCGCGCTGAAGCGGCAGACCACCGACGCCGTGAACACCTTCCTCGCCCCCATGCGGACCCGCCGCGCGGAGTACGCGCAGGACCTCACGTACGTACGCGAGGTCCTGCGCGAGGGGAACAAGCGCGCCAACGCCCTCGCCGAGGCCACCCTCGACGAAGTGCGCGCCGCCATGGGCGGGTTCCGCTAGGGGGTGCGGACGGCGGCGGGCACGTCGCACTCGAACCACACCGTCTTCCCGCCCCACGCGTGCGGCAGCACCCCCCACCGGTCCGTCACCGCCGCCACGATCAGCAACCCCCGCCCCGACTCGGCGAGTTCGTCGGTACGGGCGGGGGCGTGCGGCAGCTCGGCGCAGTCGTCCGTCAGCTCGACGCGCACTCCGGACGGCCTGGCCAGTATCAGGACATGGCAGTGGCGGCCGGGCACATGGCGTACGACGTTGGCCGTCAGCTCGGTCAGTGCGAGTGTGGCCGCGTCGGCGACGGCGGTCATCGACCAGTTGACCAGATACCAGCGCAGAATGCGGCGCAGATGCCGGGCCGAATGGTCGCCCACGGTGATGTTCATGCCGTAGCGACCCCCAACTTGCGCCTCGGAAGGGTGAGTTGCGTGATTCACGCCACCAGAGTGCGGCGATCTGGTTACGGTCGGTAGGGGCAGAAAAATCTGTCCACCGCGTGTGGTTGGGGGTGACCCGTCATCATGGTCAACATCCGAGACCTCGATCCCAGCGCCTCGCCGCTGGACTATTACGGTTCCGAGCTGCGCCGCAAGCGCGAATCAGCCGGAATGACACAGGAGCAGCTCGGAAACTGCATCTTCTGCGCCGCGTCGCTGATCGGCCAGATCGAAACGGCGCGCAAGGTCCCGACCCGGGACATCTCCGAACGCCTGGACGCGGCGCTCCTCACGGAGGGGTTCTTCGGGCGGCTGGTCGGGCTGGTCCTGCGCAGCCAGCTGCCGTCGTGGTTCCAGCAGTACGCGGAGATGGAGGCGCGGGCGGCGTATATCTCGTCGTTCCAGGCTCAGCTCGTGTACGGGTTGCTCCAGACAGAGGACTACGCGCGTGCCGTACTGGGAGTCCGTCCGGACGGCAACGTCGACGGGCTCGTCGAGGCCCGCATGGAACGCCAGCGAATCCTTGAGCGCGAGGTGGCTCCGCTGGTCTGGGTGGTGATGACCGAGGCCGTGCTGCACCAGGAGATCGGCAGCCCGGAGATCATGCGTAAGCAGCTTCAGCACCTGTTGCACGTTCAGCAGAAGCGGGAGTGGGTGAGGGTTCAGATCCTCCCCTTCGCGGCGGGTGCGCACGCGGGTCTGGCGGGTGGCGAGTTCACCATGTTGCGCTTCGACGACGACCCGGATCTCGTCTACACCGAAGACTTCGTCTCGGGTCACATGACGGCCAACCCGCAAGCTATCAGGGAGGGTTCACTCCGTTACGATCATTTGCAGGCCACTGCCCTCTCTGTGGAGGACTCGGCCGCACTGATCGCCCGCGTAATGGAGGAGCGTTATGGGGACCAACGAGTACCTGGCAAGCGCCCGCTGGCGTAAGTCGTCGTACAGCGGTGACACGGGCGGCGACTGCGTCGAGTGTGCTCCCCTCGGCGCGGCCGCCTGGCAGAAGTCGTCGTACAGCTCAGACACCGGCGGCAACTGCGTCGAAATCGCCGCCCAACCCCACCGCATCGCCGTCCGCGACTCAAAGAACCCGGACGGCGGGGCCTTCATCGTCGGCCCCGCCGCCTTCAGCGCCTTCGTACGCAGCCTCTGACGGCCTCCGCCAGGCCATTGACCGGTGAGTAACAACCACCCATACTCGCCCCCATGGCCGGGCCCTGGGCTGCTCTGCCGAGTTCTCTCGCCGCCGAGCTGCGAAAGGAACAGCGCTCCACGGCGGCCGAGGTGATCCGGCAGATACGACTGCACGTACCGGAATTCTCCAGACCGCTGGACGGAAAATTCGGATACGGAATACAGCGCGGCGTGGAAACCGCGCTGGCCGAATTCGCGGACCTGGTGGAGGGCGGCGCGGCACCGGACGGTGACCGGCGCGAGGACCGGTGGCGGGTCTACTGGGTGCTGGGGCGCGGCGAGTTCGCGGAGGGCCGCAGTCTCGACGCGCTCCAGGCCGCGTACCGGCTCGGGGCGCGCGTCGCCTGGCGGCGGTACGCGCGGGCGGCGCGGCGGGCCGGGATGGGCGCCGACCAGGTGGTGCTGCTCGCGGAGGCGGTGTTCGCGCACATCGACGAGATCTCGGCCGTCTCGGTGCGCGGCTACGCCGAGGCGCAGGCCGACAAGGCGGGTGCGCTGGGGCGGCGGCGCCACCATCTGCTGGGGCGGATCGTGTCCGGCGCGGCGCCGTCCGCACTCGAACAGGCCGCGGTGGCGGCGGGCTGGACGCTGCCGGAGACTGTGGCGTGCGTCGCGCTCGGACCGCCCGCCGAGCGCGACCGCACGCACCGCCGACTGCCCCCGGCGGTCCTCGCCGATCTGGACGGCCCCGATCCGTATCTGCTGGTCCCGGACCCGGCGACGGCCTTCGGGGACCTGGCGTTCACGGGGGCGCTCGATGTGCGCGGGGCGGTCGTCGGGCCGACCGTGCCGCTCGCCATGGCGGCGGACTCGCTGCGCTGGGCGCGTACGCTGCTCGCCCGCCTCGTACGGCCCGCCGGGATCGTCCGCTGCGAGGAGCACCTGCCCGATCTGCTGCTCCTCGGGGACCAGCCGCTGGTGAGGCTGTTCACCGAGCGGCGCCTGCGCCCCCTGGACGACCTCACCCCGAAGCAGGCGACCCGGCTCGCCACCACGCTCCTGGTGTGGTTGCGGTCCCATCGGGGCAGTGCGCCCGAGGTGGCGGACCAGCTGGCGCTGCACCCGCAGACCGTACGCCAGCGGCTGCGCCGGATCGAGGAGCTCTTCGGGTCCGCGCTCGACGACCCGGACGCCCGCTTCGAGCTCGAAGTGGCCTTACGTTTCCGGTTGTTGGGTTCGCCGGGCGGCGCGCTGCCGCCCCGGCGGCCCGGGATGCTGTAACAGCCTCTGTCTGCGGCTGAGTGGTGGGCTGGTCGCGCAGTTCCCCGCGCCCCTAAATGCGCCCCTTCGGGCCGCCCCGGGGATTGCCGCGGAGCGGCACCTAAGGGGCGCGGGGAACTGCGCGACCAGCCACCCACACACCCGCAGACAAAGGCCGGGCGCGTCCCACATGTCACTCGCGTGGCGGAACGCCGAACCTCCCCTTAGCGTGAGGAAGGGCCGCGTATCCCCTCGTAAGGAGACGTATGCCATGGGTCGCCATACCAAGGACGCCGTCGAAGAGGGCAGGTCGGAACGGATAGCCGCCGCTTCGGCAGGTCCGTCGGCACCGGAGGAGAGTGCCGACGGTCTGCCACTGCGCGGCGGGGGCGCGGCCACGGCGGCCGCCGCCGCTGCCGGGCGCGTCGGGCATCAGGGCGCCGCCCATGAACACCGCTGGCTGGTCCTCGCGGTCATCGGCGTCGCCCAGCTGATGGTGGTGCTGGACGCCACCATCGTGAACATCGCCCTGCCCTCCGCGCAGAGCGATCTCGGCTTCAGCGACGGCAACCGCCAGTGGATCGTCACCGCGTACGCCCTGGCCTTCGGCTCGTTGCTGCTGCTCGGCGGGCGCGTCGCGGACCTGGTGGGCCGCAAGGCCGTCTTCCTGACCGGACTGATCGGCTTCGCCGTGGCCTCCGCGATCGGCGGCGCGGCGCCCAGCTTCTCCGTCCTGGTCATCGCCCGCGCCCTCCAGGGCGTCTTCGGCGCGCTGCTCGCACCGGCCGCGCTGTCCCTGCTCACCACGACGTTCACCGACCCGAGGGAACGCGCCAAGGCCTTCGGGATCTACGGCGCCATCGCGGGCACCGGCGGTGCGGTGGGCCTGCTGCTCGGCGGACTGCTCACCGAGTACCTCAACTGGCGCTGGTGCCTGTACGTGAACCTCATCTTCGCGGCGATCGCCTTCCTCGGCGCCCTGCGCCTGCTCCACCCGGGAGCCCCGGCCGACCGCCCGAAACTGGACATCCCCGGTACGGTGCTGGTCTCGGCGGGTCTGTTCTGCATCGTGTACGGCTTCTCCAACGCCGAGAAGCACTCCTGGAGTTCGGTCCAGACGTGGGGGTTCCTGGCGGCGGGCGGGGTGCTGCTGGTCGCGTTCGTCCTGTGGCAACTGCGCGCCACGCATCCGCTTCTGCCGCTACGGGTGGTGCTCGACCGGGACCGGGGAGCCTCCTTCCTCGCCATGTTCATCTCTGGTGCCGGGATGTTCGGGGTGTTCCTGTTCCTCACGTACTACCTGCAACAGGTCCTTCGCTACTCGCCCGTGAAGACCGGGCTCGCCTTCATCCCCATGGTCGTGATCATGATCGCGTCCTCGGTGATCGCCCAGAACAACGTCGTGCCCAAGGTCGGCGCGAAGCCGATCGTGCCGCTGGGCATGGGGCTGGGCGCGGCCGGGCTGGTGTGGATGACCGCCCTGGACGTCGACAGCACGTACGCCGCGCATGTCCTGCCGCCGCTGCTGGTGCTGGGGGCGGGGATGGGGCTGATCTTCGCCCCGGCGATGAATCTGGCCACGGCGGGGGTCGCGGCGCATGACGCGGGTGTCGCGTCGGCGATGGTGAACACCAGCCAGCAGGTGGGGGGTTCGGTGGGTACGTCGCTGCTGAACACGCTCGCCACGAGCGCGGCGACCAGCTACCTGGTGGGCAAGCAGCCGACGCCTTCGGTGCTGGCCGAGGCCCAGTTGCACAGTTACGCCACGGCGTACTGGTGGTCTGCGGGGTTCTTCGCGCTGGGGCTGCTGGTGACGGTCATCCTGTACCGCAAGGGTCCACCGCATCCGCATCCGACGGAGGGCGGGGATGCGGGCCCGATCCACATGTGACGGCTGTGACGGCCCGGGGTTTGTCTGCGGGCCGGTGGGTGGCTGGTCGCGCAGTTCCCCGCGCCCCTAGGTAGTCCGCCGCAGCCGGAAAGCCAAGCTCAGCCACGAGCATTTAGGGGCGCGGGGAACTGCGCGACCAGCCCGCCACCGGGGCGCAGATGACGAACAAGCCACCGCGCAGCGGGCCGTGCGTCGTCGAGGTCAGACGAACAGGAACGCCGACGCCGTCGCCGCCCCAAGCGCCGCCCCCGCCACCGTCTGCCCCACCGTGTGGTATCTCAGCGCCACCCGCGACCAGCAGACCGCCACGGTCAGGGCATACAGCAGCAGCCACCCCGGCTCACGCTGGACCGCCGCCAGCAGCGCGACCACCGCCGAGGCGACCGACGCGTCCACCGAGATCTTCCACACCGTGTTCACCGCGAGCAGCCCCACCGTCATCACCCACAGCCCCAGCATCGCCGCGAGAATCCCGACGGGCGCGTCCCCGAGGACCATGACCAGCGAACCCGTGCCGATCGAGCCGAGGATGACGAAGAAGATCGGCGCCCGCTTCGTACGGTCGACCACATGACGGTCGCCCCAGGTGCCCCGCCCCCGCTCCCACTCGATGTACCCGGCCGGGATCAGCCCCGCGCACAGCGCGCCGAGGAAACCCCACAGGAGACCGGTCCAGTCGCCCGCCGCCGCGAGTCCGATGCCGAGCATGCCGACGAGGAGGCAGTTGCGGGGCTGGAGGACGTTGGTGACGGCGAGGGCGACGGGACGCCGGGCGGGGTCGTCGAGCCCGGCGGTGCGGCTGTCGAGGGTGGGGGTCGTGCCGGTCACGCGGTGGCCTCCTGAGCTCCGGCCCGCGTCGACGCAAGCACCTGGCGGGCCCGGTCGTGCGGAATCGTCTTGTACGCGGACGCCACCCGTACCAGCCAGGCGACCTCGCCGTCCTGGTCCGTGGCGTGCTGCGGCTCGATCACGGCGGCCCGCCCCGCGGCGGCGCCTTCGGCCTTCGCGGCGAGCGCGGCCTTGATCCAGTGCGCGTCGGCGAGCGGACCCGCCGCCTCGGACCCGCCGGCCTCGGCCCCGGCCGCCCGCTTGGCCGCGTCCAGCAGCTCGTCCGGCACGTAATGCCGAAGCTTCTCCACCGCGTCCGCGATGTCCGCGGCCCACCGGTCGATCCGCAGGTCGGCCGGGGCATCGAAGCGCGTCAGCTCGCGCAGCAGCGGCGCCGGCGGCTCGAACGGCTGGTCCGGGAAGGCCGTCATCAGCTCGTACCAGAGCGGGTGCAGCCGCGCCTGCGCCCGCCACAGCCGCACCCGGCGCCAGCCCTTGCTGAACGCGGGGATGGACGCGCCCAGCGCGAAGAACGCGAACAGCACGATCTGCGAGGCCTCGGTGATCTCGTCGAAGCGCAGCGCGAACGACTTGCTGGGCTGGTCGACCACACTCACCCACAGAAACAGCGTCCGGCTGAGCGTGTAGGCGACGCCGATGAACATGGCGAACGTCATCATGCCGAGCCCGAGGCGCAGATGCCGCACCCGCGCGTTCTGGGTGGCCAGCGCCCACTGGTAGGCGCAGACGGCCGAGGAGGCACCCAAGTACAGGTAGAACACGCTCATGTAGAGCGTCGCGCCCCACTGCCCGGCGTGGTCCGAGACGAACCGGTCGGAGGGTACGGAACGGTCGACGACCGTGAAGAACAGCACGGTCAGCAGGACCAGCGTGGCCACGGACGCCTTCGCGGCGACCCGCTGCACGGTCCGCGCGAACCGCACGTGCCGGGGGATCGCGCCCTCGTCCGGGAAGTGGCCGTAGATCGCCACGATGTAGCTGAGGATCGCCAGGATGGCGATGGTGGCGGTGTAGTGCTTGATGAGGACGGCGAGGTCGGTGACCTCACTGTCGTTCAGTGTGATCCGTACGACCTTGGTCTTGGTCCACAGGGCGACGGCGAACCCGGCGTAACAGCCCCACAGGGCGCGTCGGCGCTTGTCCTCCTCGTCGCCCCACAGGGCGGCGGGCATGCGCCACAGGGCGACGGCGGTCATCAGCGCGGCTATGAGATAGCCGGCGAGGTCGAGCGGAGTCATGGGGGGATTCCTCGGGGGCAGGAATGGTGGGACGGGGTGGGGACACGGCCTTGGGTGGAGGCCGCGGGGTCAGTCTCTGCGGAACGGGTTGAGGCCCCGGCGGCGGTGGGCGACCGGCCGGGAGAGCGAGTTGGCGAGCCGCCCGACCATGTCGTCGCTGGTCACGTCCATGGCCATACGGGGGATGAGGGAGGCCCCGAACTCGGCTACGCGCTCGTCGTGGGTGTCGTACTGGGCGCGTGCCTGCACGGTGGCGCCGGAGCTGACGACGCGCTGGATGAGCGAGGTGTCGAACATCGGCAGCAGGGCTTTCAGCTGGTCGGCGTCCAGACTCGTGCCGTGGTCGAACCACTCGTGGCACAGCTCGTGGAGGATGACGTGCTGGGTCTGGTAGTCGGTGGGGCGCCTGCGGTAGAGGACGAAGCTGGTGTTCCCGGCCTTGAGCCGGAGCCCGCAGGCGGCGTTGACCCGCGCCAGCCGGTCGGGCAGCTCCCGCAGCACGATGGTGCGGCCGCGGGCCGCCTCCATGTTCGCGACCAGGCCCTCGACGCTGAACGGGGCGGGGATCGGCAGGTCCGCCAGCCCGGCCTCGCACTCTCTCCGCAGCTCGCGCATGGACATGGAAGCCTCTGGGTCCCTCGGGGCGTAGTCACGCGTGCGTGCGTATGGACATGCGATCGATCGGCGCATCTTAACGAACGTGGGTGAATACGGGGGGGTGCGGCGGGACGGGACTCCGACTCGGCGGGCCTACGACTCGGAGCCGCTGTCCTTCTTCTCTTCGAGAAGGGACAGGGCGAACTGGAGGAGCTCGGCGGAGAGGCCGTCGTCGTCGAGCCCGCGCCCCGCGAGGCCGCTGATCTCGCCCGTACGCCGCTTGGCGAGGAACTGGAGTCCGGCCACGACGTCGTCGACGACCTCGGACTCCTCCTTGAAGAACCGCCAGTCGACACCGAAGCCGAGCCCGAGCGCCTTGAGGATGTCCTCGGAGGGGTGGGTGACCTTGCCCGCGAGGATGTTGGAGAAGTAGCTGTGGGAGAGGTGCCCGCCGCGCTCCTTCACCAGGTCGGAGAACGCGCGCCCCGAGACGTTCTCGCCGGGAAAGGTCTTCTCGACCATGTAGGCGACCTTCTGCTGAAGCGTGGTCAGCTCAGGAGTGTCTTCCATCGGATCCCCACCCCGTCTGGTCAGAACTGGGCTTGCACAAATACTCTACGCCACTGTTAACTCGAAAAAACACGGGCAGGGGGCCACGAGGGGAGTCCCTTGCCCGTGTGAAGCTTCGCCCTGCCCGGAACCGGGCACGGGCGCCTTCGGCTGCGCCCGCACATAGATGTAGCCCTTCGCGACGGGGGATGCACGAAGGGCTACCCATACATTATGACACCGAGTCAGGCGCCAGGGACAGTCGCCCCGCCGATAGCGTATGCGTACGTGCGTACGCACCCGCCCACCTCCGGCGCCCCGTCGCGTGGATAGCAGATGCACAGCCGCCCGCTCGCGGTGACGTCGTAACGGGCGGACGAGGGAGGCGAGTTGAGCCTGACCCGCGAAAAGTAAGCTGGGGCGAATGAGCACCCCCACACAGGACCCCACACAGGACTCCGCCCAGGAGACGGCAGCGCGGCAGAGCGGACCGGCGTCCCCTGCCCGGCTGGTCCGGGAATTCCACACCACCTTCGGCCTGGACGCCCGGACGACTCCCACGGAGATCCCGCCGGACCTCGCAGCCCACCGCCGCGACCTCCTGGTGGAGGAGGCGGCCGAGGCGGCGGAGGCCGCGGTCGAGGGGACCCTGGACCACCTGGCCCACGAACTGGCCGACGTCGTGTACGTGGCGTACGGCACGGCCCTGGTCCACGGCATCGACCTCGATGCGGTCATCGCGGAGATCCACCGGGCCAACATGACCAAACTGGGCCCCGACGGCCGCCCGCTGCTGCGCGCCGACGGCAAGGTCCTCAAGGGGGAGAACTACCGCAAGCCGGATGTCTCGGCGGTGCTGCGGAAGCAGGGCTGGGAGGCCGGGGACACGGCCTGAGCCGACCGGCCGCGCGTCCCCGCGCCGGGCGCGGACCTCCCCGAGGATGGGCGGATGACCGTCTCCGTGGCGCTGTTCACCGCCGATCTGCGGCTGCACGACAACCCCGTGCTGCACGCCGCCGTGCGCGAGGCCGAGCGGGTCGTGCCGCTGTTCGTGTACGACGACGGGGTGCGCGCGGCGGGGTTCGACGCGCCCAACCGGCGGGCCTTCCTCGCGGACTGCCTGGCCGATCTGGACGCCGGGCTGCGGGCCCGCGGCGGACGCCTCGTGGTGCGCTCCGGCGACGTGGTGGAGCAGGTGCGCGCCGTGGTGGCCGAGACGGGCGCCGGCCGGGTGCACCTGGCGGGCGGGCCGAGCCGGTACGCCGTGCGGCGCGAGGCGGCGCTGCGGGAGGCGCTGGGCGGGCGCGCCCTGGTGGTGCACGACGCGGTGGTGACGGCGCTCGCCCCGGGCGCGGTGACCCCGGCGGGCACCGACCACTACGCCGTGTTCACCCCGTACTTCCGGCGCTGGAGCGAGACGGGCGTACGGGAGGTGGTGCCGGTGCCCCGCCGGGTGCCGGTCGCCGACGTCGGCTCGGAGCCGCTGCTGCCGCGCGCCGAGGTCACCGGGACCTCGCCGGGCCTGGCCGGGGGCGGCGAGACGGCGGGCCGCGAGCGGCTGCGGGCCTGGCTGAAGGACGGCCTCGCCGGGTACGGATCCGGCCGCGACGACCTCGCGGGCGACGCCACCTCCCGGCTCTCGCCGTTCCTCCACTTCGGCGCCCTGTCGGCGGCCGAACTCGTCCATCTCGCCCGGCGCGAGGGCTCCCCGGGCGCCGACGCGTTCGTACGGCAGCTGGCCTGGCGCGACTTCCACCACCAGGTCCTCGCGGCCCGCCCCGACGCGGCGAGCGCCGACTACCGCGACCGGGGCGACCGGTGGCGCGACGACGAGCGCGAGATCGCCGCCTGGCGGGCGGGCCGCACGGGCTATCCGCTGGTGGACGCGGCGATGCGGCAGCTCGCCCACGAGGGCTGGATGCACAACCGGGGCCGGATGCTGGCGGCGAGCTTCCTCACCAAGACGCTGTACGCGGACTGGCGGGTGGGCGCCCGCCACTTCCTCGACCTGCTGGTCGACGGGGACATCGCCAACAACCAGTTGAACTGGCAATGGGTGGCCGGAACAGGGAACGACACCCGTCCGAATCGCATCCTCAATCCTGTGAGCCAGGGAAAACGCCTCGACCCGCGCGGCAGGTACGTCCGCCGCTGGGTCCCGGAACTGGCGGGTGTGGCGGACCGGTTCGTCCATGAACCGTGGAAGCTCCCCGCCGCGGAACTGGCCGCCACCGGGTACCCCGGGCCGGTGGTGGAGCTGGCGGAGGGGCGGGAGCGGTTCGAGGGGGCGCGGCAAAGGCCGCTTCCGGGACAAAGGGATTAACGATCTTGGAAAGCAATTCCAAGATCAGGTAAAAGATCCCGCCGAGGAAACGTGCGACATCCCCAGAATGAGAATCTTGTGAGAATTCTGTGGATTGTCATATCATTCGCGAGCGCGCCGACGCTTCCCTGACCAGTGGGCCGTCCGGTTGCGGATTCACTGCACTCAGGGGGAACACCTTCATGCCCGACACGGCTCGCCATGCGCTCATACCCTCGCCTCGCACCGAGCCGAAAGCGCCTGCCGAAACCCCCCGTCGCGGGCGGCTGTACGCACTGGACGGGCTGCGGCTGCTCGCCGCGCTCACCGTGGTGCTCTACCACTACATGGCGCGCGGCGGCGGCTGGCACGGTGATGTGAAGGCGCTGTTCCCGACGGCGTTCCCGGTCGTCGCCTACGGCTGGCTCGGCGTCCAGCTTTTCTTCCTGATCAGCGGCTTCGTCATTTGTATGAGCTGCTGGGGCAAGAGCCTGAAGGACTTCTTCGTCTCCCGCGTGGTGCGGCTCTACCCGGCGTACTGGTTCGCGGTCATCGCGACCACGGTCACCGTCGCCGTGATCCACGGCGGCGCGAAGCCGCTGCCGCTGACCGACGTCGTGTCCAACATGACGATGCTCCAGGAGGCCTTCGGCGTCGAGCACGTGGACGGCGCCTACTGGACGCTCTTCGTCGAACTGCGCTTCTACCTGCTGTTCGCCGTGGTCGCCTGGTGGGGACTGACGTACCGCCGGGTCCTGCTCTTCTGCTGCGTCTGGGCCGCGGCCAGCGCCATGTACGCCAAGGCGCCGACGGACGACCCCATCCGGATGATGGTCATGCCGGACAACAGCTGGTACTTCATCGCGGGCATGGCCTTCTACCTGATGTACCGGTTCCGGCCGAACCTGATGCTGACCGGCGTGGTCCTGCTGTGCTTCTGCTCCTCGCTGCCGTTCGCGCACAGCACCTGGAAGAACACCAACCGGTACATGGGCCACACGGTCCCGTCCTGGCCGGTGGTCGTCATCATCGCCGCCTGCTTCGCGGTCATGGCGCTCGTCGCCACCGGCAAGCTGTCCGGGATCTCCTGGCGCTGGCTGCCGTACGCGGGCGCGCTGACCTATCCGCTGTACCTGCTGCACCAGGTCATCGGCCGCGAGCTGTTCAGCCTGCTGTCGCCGCGCGTACCGACGTATCCGCTGCTCGCCTCGGTGATCGCGGGCATGCTGGCCGCCGCCTGGCTGCTGCACCGCTACGTCGAACGGCCCCTGGCCAGAAGTCTCAAGCGGGGGCTCGCCCAGCTCTGAGAGACCCGCACCGAGGGACAGGGACCCGGTCCGCGACACCCGGCCCGGCAGACCCGTCCCCCCTCTGATCCGCCTCACCCTCCTTCCGCCGGGGACCCCCACGTCCCGGCGGAGCGCACGCCCCACGGCACGGGCCACCGCCCCGCCGTAGCGCCCGCGTGCGCCCGAACCGCCGAATAACAGCCCTCGCCCGGGAGCGTGCTCCCGCCGGGCGTGCTGCCCTCCTGTCCCTGAACCGACCGTCCCCACCGATCGGAGCGTTCAGAAAGGCCCGTCACACCATGCGTCTGTTCAACCGTTTCGCGACCGCCACCGCCCTGCCCCGGCAGCGCGGGACCGCCGGACCGGCCCCGCACCTGCAGATCTGCGCCCACACGGACGACGACCTGTACTTCATGACGCCCGACCTGCTCCAGTCGGTCGAGGCGGGGGTGCCCATCGTCAGCGTCTATCTGACGACCGGTGAGGCCGACGGCATCAACCTGGCCATGGACGACCCCGCCCGCAAGACCGCCGTACCCGACTTCGCGGGCTACACCGCCGCCCGCCAGCACGGCATCCGCGCCGCCTACGCCGCCATGGTGACCGGCGGCCGCCGCGCCCCGTGGAAGCGCGAGACCCTGAAGGTGCGCGACGGCGTCACCGCGGAGATCGCCACCCTGGGCGAGAACCGCGTCACCCTGATCTTCCTCAACCTGCGCACCGGGCACGGCGCCGACGGCTCCAGCATCATCGGCCTGTGGCGCGAGACCAGCGCGGACCTCGCCACCCTGCGCCCCACCGACAGCCCCATCCCCGCCAAGAGCGACGGCCGGCGGATGACCCGGTCCGCGGTGATCGACACCCTCGCCGACCTGCTGAAGCACTACGCGCCCTCGGTGGTCCGCATCATGAACCCGGACCCCGACCGCACCGCCATCGACCAGAAGACCGGCGAGGTCACCTACGCCGACAACCCGGACCACACGGCCACCGCGTTCTTCGCCCTGGCCGCCCTCGATGTCTACGAGCGCACCGCGCCCGAGCAGCCGCCCGCCGTCGAGAGCTACCTCGGCTACTGCAACAAGCTGCGCCCCAACAACCTCAGCGCCCAGCAGGCCGCCCGGAAGTTCTCGTACCTGAACGTCTACGGCGGCGAGGACGGCCACGACTGCGAGAAGGCCGCGGGCCTGTGCGGCGACCGGCCGCTGGGCAACCGCGCGTACAACCGCTTCTACGGCCAGAGCACCAGCTACCGCTGGCAGCCCAGCACCAGCTGGCTCCAGTTGCGCGCCGACGGCCGGCTCACCGCCTTCGGCGTGCGCGGCGGCCGGCCGGTGCGGTGGACCCAGGACCGGCCCGGCGGCGAGACCTGGTCGGGGCCGGAGCCGCTGGGCCAGTGGCCCGCCAACGACGGCCGGTGCCTGTCCCGGCTCGACGCGGTCCGCGACGCCAGCGGCCGCATCCACGTCATCGCGGTGCGCGCCCGGGTCGGCGCCGCCCCCGAACGCCAGCAGCGCGACCTGATGCACGTCGTACAGGACGCCGCCACCGGCGAGTTCGGCGCCTGGACCGACCTCCAGAGCCCGTACAGCGCGTCGGCCCAGCACGAGCCGCGCCGCCGCTCCCTGGGCATGCCGATCGTCGCGGTCACCGGCAACAGCGTCCGGGTCGTCCTGCGCAACTTCGGCGGCGGCCTCAGCACGCGGCTGCTGACCGAGGAGGGCTGGCAGCCGTGGGGCGACCTCCAGGGCGGCGCCCTGGAGGGGGCGGCGGCGGTCACCCTGAGCAAGGGCACGGTCGAGTTCTACGCCACCAGCCGCATGGTCGGCATGGGCATGCTGCGCTGGCACCAGACCACCCCCGGCGGCGCCTTCGAGCGCGACTACGGAACCCAGCTCGCGCGCCCCGCCGCCCCTGTGACCCTCGTCGAGCAGTCGGACGGCAGCCTGCTGATGTTCTCGCGCCAGCCCGGCACCGGCTGGGTCCTGGCCAACCGCCAGCGGGCGGCGGGCGGCACCTGGAACACCCAGCCCGAGATCGCCGACACCACGCCCGGCTTCGGCCCGCTCGCCCACGCCGTCCTGCCCACCGGCCAGGCCGCCCTGGTCCAGCGCAGCGACGACCACGGCCTGACCCTGTCGGTGCAGCCCCTGGACGGCAGCGCCCTGAGCCAGGAGTGGACCCCGCTGGGCGGCAGCCCTCTGCTGCACGCCCCGTCCGCGGCCCTGGACGCCCACGGCAGGCTCGTGATCGCCCACCTCGACGCCCAGGCACGCCTCAACACCCTGGCCCTGGACCCGTCCGACGGCTACCGCCCCGCCGGTACCCCGGTCTGGTCCGCGCACCCGGCCCCGGCCTCCCGCCTGGCGGAAACGACCCGGGTCTGACGCCGAAGGGGGCCGGGGCCGACGGTCCCGGGCCCCCGTCCGCTCACTGCTCCCCCGCACTCAGCCGCGCCACCATCAGACCCGCCACGATCAGGAGCAGAGCCGCGATCCGGCCGGGGCCGAGCGGCTCGTGTCGGATCGCCACGCCGAGCACGATCGCCCCCACCGTGCCGATGCCCGTGAAGATCGCGTACGAGATCCCCGGGGGCAGGTCCGCCATGGCGCGGGAGAGCAGGTAGACCGCGCCCATCATCAGGACGAGGCAGAGCACGGTCTGCGGGATCCTGGTGAATCCCTCGGTCGGGGCGATGCTCTGCGACCAGGCGACCTCGACGGCGCCCGCGAGCAGCAGCCAGATCCATGGCACGGTCACTCCCCCCTGCCGGTGCTTCCGATCGTGAAGTGGGCGAGTTTCCCGGCGAGTTCGCGTGCCGCCCCGGTGGCTTCGGCCGACGACTCGCGGTGCTGATCGAGGCGTGCGGCCAGCGCGGGGTCGACGCGCGCGTTGACCAGTTCGGCGCTGATGATCTCGGCGTCGTCGACGGCGTAGTGGCCCCGGAAGAAGTCCAGGAGGTAGCGGCCCTGGTGGTCGTACGGCTCGCGGGGCAGGCCGGGGCCGTAGGCGCCGCCGCGTGCGGAGGCGACCACGAACTTGCGCGGGGCCAGCACCATCTTGGGGAACGTGACCTGGTCGATCCACGCCTTGAGGGCGGCCGGGACCCCGAAGTTGTACATCGGCGCCCCGATCAGGACGACATCGGCGGCGACCAGTTCGGCGAGGAGCGGTTCGACGACCGCCCAGGCCGCGCGCTCCTCGTCGGTGCGGACGGCCTCGGTGTACCGGTCGATGTCGGTGATGCCCTCGCGCAGCAGTGTGTCGCAGATACGGGTCCACGCCTCCCCGATCGGCGGCACCGGCTCGGCGGCGAGGTCCCGGTACGTCACGGTGCCGCCGCCGGCCGCCCGCCACGCGGTCGCGAAGGTCGCCCCGAGCCGTCGGGAGAAGGAGTCACGGCGGGCGCTGGAGTCGAGGTGCAGGAGGTGCGGCATGGAGAACTCCCTTGGCAGGTACGGGTGTTGCAAGCCAAAACAGGGTAAGTGGACGCCGTGTCCACTTACCTCGCAACGGGACCGTACGCCTAAGTGGACAGCGTGTCCACTTGCCTTCTAGGGTGAGGGGGTGAGTGAACTTCCGCTGCTGCCCGGGACCGAGGCCGGGTCCGCGCCCCCCGAGCGGGCGGACGCGGCCCGCAACCGGGCCCGGATCCTCGCGGCCGCCGAGCGGCTCCTCGCCGAGCGCGACCCCGCCTCGGTGACCATGGAGGACATCGCGAAGGCCGCCGGAGTCGGCCGGGGGACGCTGTACCGGCGCTATCCCGACCGCGCGGCGATCGCCCGCGCCCTGCTCGACGAGCACGAGCGGGCCCTCCAGGAGAAGCTGCTGCGCGGCGCACCGCCGCTGGGCCCGGGCGAACCGGGCGGGCGGGCCGCGTCACCGGGGGAGCGGCTGGCCGCGTTCTACGCCGAGATGGTCGCCCTCTTGGAGGCCCACCTCCCCCTGGCCCTCGGTGCGGAGACCGGGGCGGCCCGCTATGGGACGGGGGCGTACGGCTTCTGGCGCGCGCACGTCGCCCACCTGGTGCGCGAGGCCGGGCTCGACGACCCGCAGACGCTCGCCGACCAGCTACTGGCCCCGCTGGCCCCCGAGTTGTTCCGCCACCAGCGCGAGCTGGGCCTCAGCGGGGAGCGCGTCGCGGCGGGGCTGGCGGTGTTGGCGCACCGCACCCTCGACTGATCCGTTCAGTCCTCACGGACGGTCGGCGGCGCACCCACCGCCGCCTGAGCCATCGCCACGAACCGCCGTATCAGCGGGTGTCCGCCCTGCTGCGGAAAGACCAGGCTGAGAGGGACGCGCGGCGCGTCGGGGACGGAGAGGAACGACACGAAGGGGTGGATGTGCTGGCGGCCGACGAACTCCGGCACCACGCCCACCCCCTTGTTGGAGGCGACGGCCTCCAGCCACTCGTCGAAGTTGCGGCAGACGACGGAGACACTGGGCCGGCGGTCCGATGGCCAGTCCGCCAAGTCGGTCGTCCCGCTCACCTCGTTGAGCACGAGCCGGTGGTCGGCGATCTCCTGCCAGCGGATCTCCTCCTGCCCGGCGAGCTCCGAACGCGTCGACACCGCCACGATCCGGCGTTCTCGCAGCAGGGTGACGGACCGCATGTTCGCGGCGGATATCCGGCCTCTGAGGATCGCCAGGTCGGCGTCGCCGCGGTCCACCCCGGCGAGTTTCGCGTCATGGCGGTGGACGCGTACCGACATCCCGGTCTCCGCCTCGAAGGACGCGATGACCTCCTGCGTCCACCCCGTGGGAAAGCCCCAGGCGAACCCGACGCGGAACACGTCCTCGTGGGTCTCGGGCCGCAGCGCGGACTCCAACCGGGGGATGATGACGCGGAGTTGGTCGTAGAGCTCCTCACCGGCCGGGGTGAGGGCCACCTGACGCGTGGTCCGTTCCAGCAGACGCCGGCCGACCAGCTCTTCGAGGCGGCGGATGTTGCGACTGAGCGTCGGCTGGGACACGTTCATCCGCTTCGCGGCGCGGGTGAAGTGCTTCTCGTCTGCCAAGGCCAGAAACCCGCGCAAGTGATGCAGCTCGATACTCATGGACAGCAGCATATGTAATGCCGCGAAGGGACCCTTTACACCGTCCGGCAGCACTTGGTTGGGGGAGCGCACAATACCTGAGTCATTTCTCCCAAGGGTCATCGGTGAGTAATCGCGAACCCTCCGATACCACAGCGGAGTTCGCGCTCTCAATGGTCCGCCGACGCGGGGTGGGGGCCCCGCGCCGACGCTCCACTCGGCCGGGCTTCAGTCCCGGTACTCCGCCTCCGTGATGTGTTCCTTCCATTCCGTCGGCCCGTCCGTGACGGCTATGTGCGTCATGAAAGTGTTAGGGCCCGCGCCGTGCCAGTGCTCTTCGCCCGGGTGGCAGACGACCGTGTCGCCCGCCCTGATCTCCTGGCGCTCGCCGCCCCGGTACCCCACGACGCCCACACCCTCGGTGACGTGCAGGACCTGTCCCGCCGGGTGGCGGTGCCAGGCGCTGCGGGAGCCGGGCGTGAACAGCACGTTCCGTACTTCCACGTTGGCGGTGGCGCCGATGCGCGGCCACAGCCACACATCACCGAAGAAGCGGTCCTCGGGACCCTTGATCGCGTCTCCGGGGTGACGGATGACATCCACAGTACGAACTCCATTTCTTTTCGGTTCATGCTTTTTCTTGCGGGTTGAGCAAGCTCGATATCAGCTCTGTGCGGGCCTGTTCACATCCTTGGCCGCCTCGGCCTTTCCCGCGAGCGCGATCAGCGTGGCCGCGGCGAGCGACACAAGTGCCAGAACGGCGTTGGTCGTACTGAACGCGTCCCGCGGATCACCGCTGTGTTCGACGAGCCCCAGATATACGGTTCCGAAGACCGCCACGCCCATGGTTCCGCCGACCTGGAGCGTCGTGTTGAACAGCCCGCTCACGTCCGGCGCGTACCGGGCCTCGACGGAATCCGTCAGCCGGGCGAGCGTCCCGCTGAACGCCGCGCCGTAACCGACGCCTCCGATGCCGAGGAGGACGATCAGCCAGCCGGTGCCCTGCCCGCCGGCCGCCACACCGGCGAACGCGACCGCCATCAGCAGTCCGCCGACCGGCGCCGCGAGCTTGCGGATGCGCGGGCCCGTCCGCCCGAGCACCGGCCCGACCAGCGCGAACGTCGCCACCCACGCGATCGGGATCAGTCCCGCGTACACCGCGCTCTTGCCGAGCCCCTGCTGGAGGTAGATCGCGAGGACGAACAGCAGCGCGAAGTACCCGGCCCGGGTGGCGCCTTGGGAGAGCAGCGCCAGGGCGATCTGCTTGCGGGCGAGCAGCGAGACGTTCATCAGCGGATCGCCGCCGCGCCGCGCGATGCCCCGTTCCACCTGGACGAACAGGGCGAAGGCCGGAACGGACGCGATCAGGCAGACCCACGTCCACAGCGGCCAGCCCTCGTCCTGACCGAGCACCAGCGGTGTCACCAGCAGGAACAGGGCGAGCGACAGCAGCCCGACGCCCCGCAGGTCCAGCTTCTTGCGCCCCGTGCTCTCGTCGGCGGGCAGGAAGGTGTACGAGGTGACGAACAGGGCGATCCCGATCGGCACGTTGATCAGGAAGATGGGACGCCAGCCCATGCCCAGGATGTCGGCCGACACCAGGACACCGCCGAGCGCCTGCCCGACCACCGAACTCACCCCGAGGACACCGGTGTAGGTGCCCAGGGCCCGTCGGCGCGCGGCGCCCTCGAAGTTGACCTGAATGCCCGTCAGGACCTGCGACACCATCAGCGCGGCGCCGAGCCCCTGGACGACCCGGGCGCCCACCAGGGTGGTGCTGTCGGGGGCGAGCCCGCACGCCAGCGAGGACAGCGTGAAGACGGCGAGTCCGAACAGGTACGTCCGGCGCCGCCCGCGGATCTCCCCCAGCCGCGCACCGGTGATCAGCAGCATCGCGTACGCGAGCGTGTAGCCCGAGACGATGAGTTCCAGTTCACCGCCGGACGCGTGCAGCCGGTCGCGGATCGAGGGGATCGCGACGTTGACGACGGCGATGTCCACGTTCCCGAGGAACATGCCGCCGAGCAGGGAGATCAGCAGCCAGGTCGACCGGCGCCCGTCCGGTCCGGATGCGCCTTGCTCTGTCCCGGCTCGCCTTTGGTCATGTGCAGGAGACGTCTTCAAGGAATCCACACCCAGGACTGTAGCTACTAGTATGTACAGTCCGCAACGCGGGGCGTCGCGGACCGCTCACCGCCCTACTGGACGGCGTCCCGCTGGACCAGCTGGAACTGGATCCCCTTCGAAGTCCCGGGCTCCGTCCAGGCGTTGAGGTTCGGGCCGACCGGGACGGGCTCGCCGGTGGTGAGCTCGATGCCGAGGCCCTGGACCGCCCGCATCATCTGGGACACGTCGTCGACTTCGACGCCGATGTGCTCCAGGCGGGCCTGGTTGCCCTCGCCCAGCCTGCGCGCGCGGGCCTCCGGCGTGGTCGGCTCGATGAGCTCGATCCGGCCGTCCCCGCAGTGGTAGAACGCGATCTTCACGTTCCGGGCCGGTACCTCCTCGGCCCGCTCCAGCCGCATGCCCAGGCTCTCCAGGAGCGCCCTCGCTTCGGTGATGTCGTCCACGACCACACCGATGTGGTCGATGCGCTTGAACATGTCCGCCATGTCCGCCTCCTGATACGTGTGCTCTTATGCGTTTTCTTTGGAGAACTTGTTGTGCAGACCGGCCATTTGCGGCAGGTTCGACATGTTGAGCAGCAGCAGATCGGTGTCCGCCCCGCGGTTCTCGAAGTGGTGGACGTGCCACGCCGGGATCAGCACGATGTCGCCGTCGCCGAGGGAGACCGTCTCGGCACTCTCGTCGAATACGAGGACGCCGGAGCCGGACCGTACGAAATAGAGATGCCACCAGGAATGCGTGTGCGGCGTGGTGCTCTCACCGGGCCGCACCGACTGGAAGGTCATCGACGTTCCCGGAATGACCTCGTGGTCGCCTCCGGGCGCGGCCAGCGTGACCGTGCCGTATTCCGTGTGCTCGCCCGCCTCGATTTCCTTGGCCAGCGTCTCCCACTGCCATACGACCGGCTCCGGCCGCTCCTGCACATGGCGCTTACGGAACTCCGGGTAGGGAAACTGACTCCCGCTCTGCACCGGCATGCTCGTCCTCCTGGCTGGTGTCGTACAGGTGCTGGATGTGCCCGACCATGCCGCGTACGGCGGCGTCGGCGTCGAGGGTGAACTGCGAGGTCATTCCCTGGCGCGGCAGCGCGTGGGTGTAGAACCGCGGCCCCTCGACGAGATAGCCGACCGCCCAGGCGGTGGGCAGCGGCTCGCCCGCCGCCGTGATCGGGCGGCCCTGCTCGTCGATGTCGAGGCCGCCCGGCGTGAACGGGCCGTTCGCGTAAGGGCGGACGAGGCCGCGCCCCAGAAGCCCGGCGATCAGCGGCGACCTGTCCTGCTCGGGGTGGAACGCGTCGAGCCGGGCGACGACCAGGGCGTCGGCGTGGCGGATCTCGGGGCCGTCGGGATAGTCGGTGCGCACGGCGAACCGCGCCGCTTCCCGGTCGAGCACCAGCCGCCCCCCGGGGCCGCCGGCCAGGTCCACGACCCCGGCCCGCAGCAGCGCCAGGAGCTGGTAGTTGCGGTGCCGGGGCGGGCCGAACGAGACCCGGTTCATGACCGGCACGTACCTGGCGTTGAAGATCCGGTGGGACGCGGGCGTCAGCCCGGAGAACTCGACGGCCTCCCGCAGGCTCGCCCGGGTGTCCCGGATGACGTCGGTGGCGGCCTTCAGCGGACTCGTCGTGTTGCCCAGCTCCGCGTGCTCCAGGTCGTCCTCGACGTAGTCCACGAAGAACTTCGTGAACGCGTCCTGGTTCGCGAAGTCCAGGCGGCCCAGCGGGTCGAGGATCTCCTCGACCACCCGGCGGTCGTCGGCGGTGAGCTCGTACTCCTCGGACGGCAGGGAGCGCTGCTCCGCCGCCCGATAGGCGTAGCCCATCTCGCGCAGCAGGAGCGGAAGGACGTCCTCGGTGAAGTCGAGCCGGGAGTCGCCTCGTTGAGCCGCGCGCTCGCGCGCCTGCCGTACCGCTTCCTTGGTGAAGAACCGCGGCCGGTGGGCGCCGGTGATCCCCTTCTGGTTCACGCCCCGCGCGCTGAAGGGCAGGCACTGGCGGGAGAAGAGGAGGATCCGGGGCTCGCGTCCCGAGGGGCGGTACTCCATGGCGTGGCCGGAGCCGTGGAACGTACCGCCGCGGCCGACCGTGAGCTCGGAGATGACGTCGTGCGCGGTCAGCCCGAACCCCTGGACCGCGACGGTCGAGCCGGGGGCGATCGCCTGGAGCCGTTCGACCGGGTAGGGAGTGGAGCAGTACGCGAGCGCCGGGTTGCGGTCCGCGTTCTGTCGGGCGAACTCCTCGTACGCGAGGTCCTCCTCGGTCGGGATCCGCTCGCAGTGCCCGGTGGTGAGGAAGACGTAGTCGCTGGGGAGGGCGAAGCCCTTCTCCAGGTGGACCACGAAGCCGTCGCCGTCCGTCCGCTCGATGTCCACGGCCCGGTCGCGGTGGTGCACGACCCGCACCTGCGGCGGCAGGGAGCGGACCGTGCGGTCGAAGACCCAGCTGAGGTACGAGCCGAGGATCTGCCGGGGCAGATAGGCGTGCTCGCCCAGCGGTTCGCCGGACGCGCCACCGGTCGGGTGGAAGACGCCGTCGAACTCCCGGTACCCGGCGGCCCGCGCCCACTCGGTGAACGAGGGGCCCCGGTCGTCGGCGAACATCGTCACCTGGCTGGCGACGGTGTTGGTCAGCAGGTGGGAGGGCTGGCGGGCGGAGTGCGTGCCCTGGCCGCCGTCACCGGGGTCGATCAGGTGCACGTCCAGCGTGCGCCCCTCGGGCAGCTGGCCGGCGAGGTCGGAGATCCGCTGGAGAACGCTGAGACCGCGCGGGCCCACCCCGACGACGGCCACCTGGAGCGCGGTCATCGGACCGCTCCAGCGGCGGCCGCGGCGGACTCCAGACCGTCGAGCGCGGGCTCGTGGAGCCGCACCCAGTCGGACGCCCCCGGGAGCGCGGGGAAGCGCAGGGCCACCTGGGGGTCGTGGCCGGGGATGATGTGGTCGTCGCCGTCCGCCAGCGCCTCGATCCTCTCGTACCCCTCCAGCATCGGAGTGAGGTGGTCGAGGATGGGGAACGGGCTGCGCAGCCGGATGTTCGCCCACAGGTGCGTGGCGTCGCTCGCCAGCACCACCCAGCCGCGTGCGGTGGGGACCCGGACCACCTGGGTGCCCGGCGTGTGGCCCGGCACCGGATGCACGGTCACGCCGGGGATGATCTCCGCCTCGCCGCGGTGCAGGACCAACTGGTCCTCGAAGAGCCCCTGGACCGCAGTCTTCACGTTGACCGGCTCGAAGGGCTTGCGTACGACGTGGTGGCGCATGGCGGGCCCGGTGCAGAAGCGGAGTTCGTCCTCCTGCAGATGGATCCGGGCGTGCGGGAAGCGGTCCAGGTTGCCCGCGTGGTCGTAGTGCATGTGCGTGATGACCACGTCCGAGACGTCCTCGGCGGCCACGCCGAGGTCGGCCAGCGCGTCGACGGGGCAGCGGAACAGGGTGCGTCCCCGGCGCCGCGCCATCTCCTCGTTGAACCCGGTGTCCACGAGCAGGAAGTGCCGGTCGTTGCGGATCACCCAGAGGTAGAAGTCCATGGGCATCTCGCTGCCCGGGGTGAACTGCCCCTCGTCGAGAAGGAAGTTGTCCCGCGCGGGCCGGTCGGCGTGCGTACCGAACCGGAGCGCCAGGACCTCGTACTCAGGAGGTGTGTCCTCGGCCATGTCCCTTACGCCTCCACGAGGTCGAGCGGTTTGCCGAGCATCGAGTCGGCGGCGTCGGAGGGCTCGTCCTCGAAGAGGAACCTGCGCTCCCCGAAGGCGGGTTCGAGCTGGTCGAACCAGGTCGCGGCGGGGTCGAACTTCGCGTAGAAGGGCTGCCGCACGAGGCCGCCGCGACGCGCCTGGAGCAGTTGCAGCGCGAAGACCTTCTCGCCCCGGATCGTCGGCGTGCCGTCGATGAGCACCTTGCCGGGGAACGCGCTCATCGACGGCCCGCGCACGGTGCGCGAGAGCCCGGAGACGCCCGCGTAGGCCGTGCGGAAGATGTCGTACGCCTCGGCCAGCGGCAGCTCGAAGTAGGCGCGCGCGCCGGTGTCCCGCTCGACGAACATGTAGTACGGGATGGCGCCCAGCTTCACGCCCGTGGTCCACAGCTCGTGCCAGTCGGCCGGGTTGTCGTTGATGTGCCTCAGCACGGGCGACTGCATGCGCACGACGGCGCCGGTCGCGGTGATGCGCCGCAGGGCGTCCTGGGCGATGGCGGGGCGCAGTTCGGCCGGGTGGTTGTAGTGGCCCATCAGCGCGAGGTGCTTGCCCGCGGCCGTGACGCGCTCGAACAGGCGCAGCAGGTCGTCGGCGTCCACGTCGCTGACGAAGCGCTGCGGCCAGTAGCCCACGGCCTTCGTGCCGATCCTGATGTTCTGGATGTGGTCCAGCTCGGGCACCAGGAGCGGTTCGAGGTAGCGCTCCAGATTGGCCGTCCGCATGATCATGGGGTCGCCGCCGGTGATCAGCACGTCGGTGACCTCGGGGTGCCGCTTGAGGTAGGCGGCCAGACCCGCCGCGTCCCGGGCGGCGAAGTGCAGGTCCTCCTCCCCGACGAACTGCGGCCAGCGGAAGCAGAAGGTGCAGTAGGCGTGGCACGTCTGCCCGGCGCTCGGGAAGAAGAGGACCGTCTGCGCGTACTTGTGCTGGATGCCGGGGACGACCTCGCCGTCCAGCTCCGGCACGTTGTGCGTCAGCTGGCCGGCCGGGTGCGGGTTCATCCGCGAGCGGACCACGTGGATCTGCTTGGCCAGCTGCTGCTTGTCACCCGAGCGCAGGAGATCGCGCAGGGTCGCGAAGTCGTCCGGGTCGAGCATGCTCTGGTGCGGGAAGTTGAGCCGGTAGATCGGGTCGTCGGGGATGCGGTCCCAGTCGATCAGCTCGTCGAGCACGTACTGGTTGGTCCTGAACGGCAGGACGTGCGACACGACGTCGACCGCTTCGCGCAGGTCGGGCGGAATGAGCTCCCATTGCGGCGCCTTTTTGATCGACGACCGATTGTAGGGCTTGTACTTGATGGGGGTGGAATCACCCATGAGGATTCTCCGTCCGGAAGGCGGAAAGTGGGGGACGGCGGCTTTGCCTCTACGGCAGAGGACCGCCGGTTGACGGGGATTGCGCGAGCGTGGAGGCTCCCGCGCATTTCTGCTTCTCCACGCTCGCGCGGCCAGGTGGAACCCGACCTTGCGGGCAACCCTCGCTCGCCGGTTCGAAAAGCTATCCGGCGGAATTGCGAGGTGGGAAATAGGCTGACCGGCCGATTTATTCAGTGAGCGCATAAATAGATCTATGTGGCATATGAATCAATCCGTCGCGCGATGCATTGATGGATTTGCGCTCGGCCTAGGATCGGCAACTGCACGAGCAGGGGACAACAGAAGAAGTGGGGCTCGCGTTGAACGGTCGGCTCAGCGTCGGCATCGTGGGGATGGGGCCGCGCGGACTCATCGTCCTGGAGCGGTTGTGCGCCAACGCGGCGGCGGATCCCGGAGCGCGTCCGGTGACCGTGCACGCCGTGGACCCCGCCCCGGCGGGCGCGGGCCGCGTCTGGCGTACGGACCAGTCCGCGCATCTGCTGATGAACACGGTCGCGGAGCAGATCACGGTCTTCACCGACGCGAGCGTCTCCTGCGCGGGCCCGGTGGTGCCGGGCCCCAACCTCCATGAGTGGGCGGCCCTGCTGGCCGTCGTCGGCGAGGCCGAGGGGTACCCGGCCGACGCCGTCGCGCAGGCACGGGCGCTGGGGCCGAACTCCTACCCCACGCGCGCCCTGTACGGGCACTACCTGCGGTGGGCGTTCCGGCGGACGGTGGAGACGGCGCCGCGCCATGTGACGGTACGGGTCCACCAGGACACGGCGGTCGAGCTGACGGAGCCGGCCGAGCGGGGCGGGCGGCAGGTGCTGCGGCTGGCGGGCGGGGAGCGGCTGGAGGTCGACGCGGTGGTCCTGGCGCAGGGCCACGTTCCGGCGGCGCCCGGGCCTGCGCCCGCGTCCGCTCCCGTACCCGCGTCCGCTCCCGTACCCGCGTCCGCGCCCGCTTCTGTCCCCGCGTCCGCACCCGCTTCTGTGCCCGCGCCCGGCCCGGCGGGACGGCACATCGCGCCGGGCAACCCCGCCGACGTGGACCTGGACCTCGACGCGATCGCTCCCGGGGAGCCGGTGGCCCTGCGCGGTCTCGGGCTCACCTTCTTCGACTACGTGGCGCTGTTCACCCAGGGCCGCGGCGGCACGTTCCACGAGCGCGCGGACGGCCGCCTCGACTACCGCGCCTCGGGCCGGGAGCCGCGCCTGTACTCGGGCTCCCGCCGGGGCGTCCCGTACCAGGCGCGCGGCGACAACCAGAAGGGCCTGGGCGAACGCCACGAGCCGCTGCTGCTCACGCCCCGGACGATCGCCGCGCTGCGCGAACGCGCCGCCGCGCACGGCGATGTCCGCTTCCGCCGGGACGTATGGCCGCTGATCGCCCGCGAGGTGGAGATCGTCTATTACCGGACGCTGCTGCGCCGGCGGGGTGAACCGGCTGAGGCCGTGGCGGAATTCCAGCGGGGCTGTCTGCGGCGGGGCGCGGACAGCCCGCTGGAGGAGAGACTGTTGCGGCGGTACGGCATCGAGGACCGCGACCGCTGGAGCTGGGCGGCTTTCGAGACCCCCTATGACGAGCAAGCGCTGCGCGGGCCACGGCAGTTCACCCAATGGCTGGTGGAGCACCTGGAACGCGATGCCACACGCGCGAGCGGAGGCAACGTAGACGACCCGGTCAAATCCGCTCTGGACGCCCTGCGCGATCTGCGGAACGAGATACGCCAGGTGGTCGATCACGCGGGGCTCACCGGGAACTCCTACCGCGACGAACTCACCGGCTGGTACTCGCCGTTCAACGCTGCGCTCTCCATCGGCCCGCCCCGGCGCCGTATCGCGGAGATGGCCGCACTGATCCGCGCGGGAGTCCTGGAGCCGGTGGGGCCGGGAATGCGGGCGACGCCCGGCCCGGAATCCGGCGGCTTCCTCATCTCGTCGTCCGTGGTGCCCGGGGAGCCGGTCCACGTCACGACCCTCATAGAGGCCCGCATCCAGGACCCGGACATCCGCGCGACCGCCGATCCCCTGCTGCGCGGCCTCCTCGACACCGGCCAGGCCACGCCGTACCGCCTGCCCGACCCGGACGGCGACCCGTACGAGACCGGCGCACTCGCGGTGACGCAACGCCCCAGCCGCCTCCTGGACGCGCACGGGCGGGCCCACCCCCGCAGGTTCGCGCTCGGCATCCCCACGGAGGGGGTGCACTGGGCGACGGCGGCGGGCGTACGGCCGGGAGTGGACTCCGTGTCACTGGGCGACGCGGACGCGGTGGCCCGGGAGCTGCTCGCGTGTGGGGCGGCACGGCCGACGGGGCGGGTGGAGGTGAACGCGTGGTGAGCGTGCTGGTCCGTACGCGACGGCGGCGCGAAACGCCCGACACGGCGAGCCGTCCACCGGCGGGGCTGTCCACCGCTTCGGGCGTCGCGGCGGTCACCGTCCTCACCTCGCTGCCGGTGTTCCTGCCCGGCGCGGCGAACGGCCTGATCTGCGCCGAGCTCGGCTGGAGCCCGGTGCGGATGGGGGCCGTCCTGGCCGTGTACTGGCTGGCGTCCCTGTCGGGTGCCTTCGTGAGCAGACGGTCCGCGCTGCCTCCAGTGGTGGAACGGACGCTGTCCATCGCCCTGTTGGCCACCGGCCTGGGCCTGCTCACCGCGGCGGCGGCTCCGGCCGCGGGCCTCTGGCTCAGTTCGGCGGTGGGGGGCTACGCCTACGGCTACACCCAGCCCCACACCAACGCGCTGCTCATGCGCAGATGCGCGCCCCGGCTGCGCGCGTTCGCCTTCGGCCTGAAGCAGGCCGCGGTGCCGACGGCCACGCTGCTGGCCAGCGTGGCGATGCCGATGCTGGCGGGCCCGGTCGGGTGGCGGCTGGTGTTCGCCGGGACGGCGGTGCTGTGCGGCGCGGGCGGCGCGTTCCTCGTACGACGAAGCCACTCAGACGTACGACGGCACCCATCGCCACCGCCACGGAAGCACGACGGCACCCCCCTCCGCCTGGACACCTTCGTCCTGGCCCTCACCTGCGCGGGCTTCTTCGGCGCCATGGTGGGGAACGGCCTGGGCGGTTTCCTGGTGCTCGCGCTGACGACACGAGGCGTGTCCCTGTCGGCCGCCGGAGCGGTGGCGACCGCGGGCGCCGCGCTGAACATCGCGGTCCGCCTGGCGATGGGGTGGCTGGTCGGCAGAGCGCCGAGGGCGGCCTGGACGGCCCTGCCGGTGCTGTTCCTGACGGGCGCGGCGGGCACGGCGCTCCTGACCCGGCCGGGACCGGTCGTGCTCACCGTGGGCGCGCTGCTCGCGTACGGCGGCGGCTGGGGCTGGGCGGGCCTGCTCCACTACGCCATCGGCCTCCCCTACCCCGGCCAGGAGCAACGGGCGACGGCGTACAGCCAGATGGGCGTCTCCCTGGGCGCGGCCACCGGCCCGTTGGTGTGCGGCCTGCTGTTCCAACTGGGCCCGGCCGCGGCGTGGTGGGCGCTGACGGTGGCGGGATCGGCGGCGGGCGCCTGCGTCTTGGCGGCCCGCAGACGCCCGGAGGCCGGCGTCAGTCCCGCCCGGGACCGGCGGCGAGATTCGCCACGACCTGCTTGACCCCGTCGACCGCCTGCCGGAACGCCGCCGGGTCCTGATGGGCACGGGCCAGCGTGTACCCGCCCTGAACCGCCGCGATGATCAACGAGGCCATCATCTCGGGCTGAGTGTCGGCCCGGAGCTCCCCGCTCCGTACGCCCTCCGCGAGCACGTCCGCCAGACGCCCCTCGACCCAGCTGAAGAACTCCGCGGCGGGCGCGCGCAGGACGTCGTCGTTGACGACATCATGATCCTGCGTCAGCCGCCCGATCCGGCACCCGGCGAGCGGGTCCCGCTCCAGGTCGAGAAAGGCATGGATCCGCGCGACGGCCGCGCCCTCCCCGCCCAGCGCCTCCTCGGTACGGGCCCGCAGCTGATCACTCATCTGCACCATGGCAGCCACCGCGAGCTCGGCCTTGCCGGAGAAGTGGTGATACATACTCCCCTGCCCCGCCTGAGCCCGCTCCAGAATCATGGCCGGACTCGTACCGGTGTACCCCCGCTCCCAGAGCAGATCGGCCGCGGCCCGGGTGAGTGCCTCCTTCTTACTCATGGAGGTGAGTGTACCTACCACTCCTTACAGGCGCCCAGCCTTGAAGGTCATGGAAGCGGATGGTCGGCTGCTGTCGTCCGACAATTGAAGGCTTGACGCGGCGCAGAAAGTGGGCAGGCCGCACGTGCGCAATGGGAAGCGTAAGAACAGATGACTACGCTCGAAAGCCTGTAGGGAGACAGTGGAATCCCCATTAGGATGCACTTCACTATGCCGAGGGAATTCTTACGAGGTCGAGGTCGAGGTCGATATCGACGATCCGCGAATCCCCATCTCTGGGCGGATGGGCCCAGACGGAAAATAAAGGCGCCGGTCATCGACCAGAGCCTTTGCCGTGGAGTGAGTGACGGGAATATGTCTCTCGGGGGTCAGGCGAAAAGAGCAGACGGCGTGTTCGACTTGAATGATCGAATGCCCAGCGCTGCTGTGGTCGATCACCAGACGCGGCGGTCCTCTCTCGTCTGCTGCGATCCGCAAGGCCGTGGAAGGTAACAAATATTTCCCCGCCGATCCATCCCGTGGGCTGATCAGGCCGGTAAAAGTCCGGTTCGCGCCATCAGTAATAGGGGAATGCGCCGTACCAGGGCTGAAATGGGCCAGTCGAGGCGTGGGATGCTGCAGAGTCATGCGATTCGTACAAGGATTCGTTAGCGGTCGAGTTCACCCCGCCAGAAGGCCAAGGCGACTACGAAGAATGTCCGGGTTGCGGTGATCGTGTGCTTCGCCGTGCTCCCCTTCAGCTCTCCACAGCGCACCAGTCCGGCAGGTGAAAGAGTTCGTGTTCCCACGGCGCAACCCCCCAGTGCGGCCCGCCATCACCGCGATCGTTCTCTCCTTGATGGCGCTGGCCGCCACCGGCTGCGAGTCGTCCACGCCGCGTCCTGCTACCTCTTCACCAACGCGTCCCTCTGATGCGCCCGGTATCACTGCGGATACGCCCATCTCCGAGGCGGGCAAGAAGGCTGAGCAGGTGCAGGGCGCCATCAGCCAGCAGCTCGACAGCTACTTCACCCAGTACGGGGAGGGCACCAACTCTCCCTGCATACCGGCCGACAAGAGGCTGTTCACCGACACGTGCCGCAAGGCGGGCGAGTCGCTCCAGGCCATTGCCCACGCGGCTCTCAAGGAGATCGAAGGAAGCAAGGGCTTCCATACCTTGCGGGAGCAGGCGCAGGTCACGGTGAACGCCTTCAGCGGATACCAGAAGGCGAGCTGCTCCACCAACCCACAGGCGGCCAAGACCCGGTCGCGGTGCGTGCGGTACGGAAGCGATCTGGCCCAAGCGCCGTCCAACTTGCGTGACGGGATCAACCTGGGCCTCGCGGGCAAGTAAGCGCCCGTGAAGACGGCCGGGGGTATCCAGACTTTCCCTCCGGCGACCTGTCGGAGTCCTCTGGTCCTACGCGGGCGACGGCAAGAGCAACTTCGCCGGACGCCAGCGGATCGGCGGCGGCTGGCAGATGTACAAGTACCTCTTCTGATTCGCGACGTTTGAGCGGTGCCAGCCCGTCCGATCATGGACGGGCCAGCACTTGTTAGAGTCGCTCCACTTGCATGGGGGGGTTACGGCCGGGGGGCCATCACTTCGTACGACCACGGGCTGCGCCACGCGCACGCCGCCGCGCTCTCCCATGCCCTTGCGTCACTTCTGGGAGGGCCTGTCTTGAGACGTCACATGTTCGTGCGGAGTGCGGTCGCGGGCGCGGCGGCACTCGGGGTCGTGACGAGCGCCGTTCCCGCGATCGCGGCCACCGGCGAGCCCGGTGACTCCGGTGAGGTGGTGCTGCCGGCGGGCGCGCGATACCTGCCGCGCAAGGACCAGTTGGTAGAGGCCGGAGCGAGCGGCTACGTCCACTATCAGGAGGGCGCGTCGGGCAAGCTGTGGACGGACTACCGCACCGGCGAGACCCAGCAGCTCCGTGAATACGCAAGGCCCAGGTACGACGAGCACTCGGGGCTGCGGGCCAAGCCCTCCGCGGCCGCCGACGGCACGCACCAGGTCGCCATCAGCGGCGTTGCCGGCGGAACCACCACGGTGGACCTGCCGCCGGGCTACGTCTGGACGCGGGCGTACACCGCCGATTCAGTGGTTGCGTACAGGTCCACGGCGGATCGGATGGTCAGTGCCGTCAGTGTGTTCCAGGTGGTGGACGGCAAGACGATCGAGCACCCGGTCGAAAACCTTCCGCAGAACATGGGCGGCCCCGGGAACGGTCCTCTGCTGCTCGCGCGCGAGCAGGACCCCAATGGCGCGCTGTTCAGCGTGGCACAGCCGGACGGCAAGTCCGCCGACTACTTCATGGACTACGGAACGCGGACGCTCAGGCCGCTTCCGGCAGACTTCAAGAAGGGCTACGTCGTACTCGGGAGGAACCACATCCTGACGTACGACAGAGGAAACCCGCAGCTGCGCACCCTGCGCCGGGACGATCCGTCGGCCAGGACCGTCACGGTCCCGATGCCCAAGGCAACCGGAAACGAACAGGATTACGCCTCCTTCGGTGTGGTTGGCGACTGGGTCGTCTTCCGCAGGGGCCTGGACGTGAGCGCCGAGCAGTACGTCCAGGGAAACAAGCTCTGGGCCATGCCGGTCACGGGCGGCACACCCCGCGAACTGCTCCCGTACGCCGACGAGGACATCACGCCCGCCCCCGACGGCAGCTTCCTCGTCACCGGCGGCACCGGCCCCAAGGACTGGGCGGTACGCCAGGTCACGGCCGGCGCGGACGGGACCCCGACCCTCGATGTCGTACGGAAAGTGCCGCCCGTAACGGCCCAGATCGACGGGATCGCGCTCGGCGCCGGGACACTGAGCTACTTCAGCACCGCCGACGCGAATCCGCTCATGGCCCTGTACGAGCGGCAGGTCACTCTCACCGGCGCGCCCGAGGCCACGGCTCCCGTGGTGCGCTCGCTGGTACTCAGCGGCGGGAAGTTGCCCCAGGCCATGGGCAACGGGAGGACCGCGTACGTCGACGGGCAGATGCTCGTTTCGCCGACGGCTCCCGGCACGATGCAGGCGGTGCGGCTCGGGGAGGACGCCCGGCTCGACGACGCTTTCGGCCACTACGTCCTCGGAAGGACGCCGGGGCGCGACCATTTCGGAGACCTGGCGACGGGGCAAGACGACCCGGCTCTGCTCAACGACGTCAACTCTGCGGCACTGTGGGGCAACACGCTGTGGCGGGTCAGGTTCATGTCGGGGGCGAGCAAGGTCGAGGCGTACGACCTCAAAGCCAAGCGGGTCGTCGAGACGCTGGACATCGGCTGCTCCGCCAACGAGCTCCAGGCCCTCGGCCGCTGGATCTACTGGAGCTGCGGCCCGGACAGTGCCGGCGTCCTCGACCGAACGACGAACAAGAGCATTGCCGTGCCCGGCGGGGACGTGCTGCTCGGCGACGGCTTCACGGTCCGCCACGACCACACCGCGAAGAAGCTGACGCTCACCGACTTCAGCAAGGGGGCAGGCAGTACCCCCACCACATCCGAACTGGGCGACCTGAGCGTGCTAACAACGGGCTCGGATCCCTACGACCGGCGGGTCAACTGGACGGTCGACAAGTTCGGCGACCGCGTCGCCTATGTCGACGAGGAGCAGCGCGTTCACATCAAGCCGCTGCACGTCCCGCGCTCTCCCCTGGCCCTCCTCGACTCCGACGCGGCCTCGTGGCTCCGGACGCTCCCGGCGGGGAAGGCGCAGCCCTGGCGCGGCTCCTGGCAGCTGTCGCAGGCCCCCGCCGACTGGCACATCACGGTGACGGACGCCGCCGGACGACTCGTCAGGAAGATCGGTGGCCACCGGCAGGGCATCTCCCTGACCGCTGAGTGGGACGGCACCACCGACACCGGCGAGGCCGTCACCGGTGGCCGTTACACCTGGACGCTCCACGCGGACAACGGCGACGGCACCGGGATGCGCAAGGTCACCTCTGGCGCGATCACCGCGTACGGCTACGCGACCACGTACCGGGACTTCGACGGCGACGGCTTCGGCGAGCTGCTGGGCATCACGCCGGATGGTGTCGCCGACCTGCGCCTCGGTGACGGCCGCGGCGGTGTCGACGGCAAGCTCTCGGGCGCCAGCTGGAGGTCCGCGACCGCCGCGGCCCCCTTCGGGGACTTCAACGGCGACCGCTGCAACGACGTCGTGGTGCGGGTGGCGAGCGGCGAACTGCGCGTCTACACGCCGGGCTGCGGCCAACCGCTGACGTCGTCGGCCCCGTACACGCGAATCGGGGGTGGCTGGAACATCTACGACACCCTGACCTCCCCGGGCGACCTGACGGGTGACGGCCGCGCGGACCTGCTCGCCCGCGAGGCGTCCACGGGCGACCTGTACCTGTACGCGGACAACGGCGCCCGGAACTTCAAGGCGCGGGTGAAGATCGGCCGGGGCTGGACGGGCTACACCCTCGCGGGCGCGGGCGATATGAATGGCGACGGTAAGGCCGACCTCCTCGCCCGCGACGCTTCCGGAGTCCTCTGGCTGTACCCCGGCACCGGCACCGGCGCCCTCGCCCCCCGCGTCAAGGTCGGCGGCGGCTGGCAGGTCTACAACGCCCTGGTCGGCGCGGGCGACCTGAACGGCGACGGCAAGCCGGACCTGCTGGCCCGGGACAACTCCGGAGTCCTGTGGTCCTACGCCGGCAACGGCAAGGGCAACTTCGCCGGACGCCAGCGGATCGGCGGCGGCTGGCAGATGTACAAGTACCTCTTCTAGCCATCCGGCCGGCGGGGCGGGAGACCATTCACGGCCTCCCGCCCCGCCACAGACCAGGCACGAGGACCCGCTCCTCCGGGGAGGAACCGACCCTGACACATCGGCCTTCCGGCGCTTATGGCACGCGAGTGGCACGCGCCCCCGAAGCGGTCCAGACAACAAACAAGGCCCCGGTCTCTGACCAGGGCCTTAGCTGTGGAGCGAGTGACGGGAATCGAACCCGCGCTCTGAGCTTGGGAAGCTCATGTTCTACCATTAAACTACACTCGCGCAACGATCCCCCGAAGGGGATTCGCATCGTTGCTCACCCTACCCCATGCCAGCCCCCCGGCGTATCCGCCCGGGGGCTGTTCGCGTTCCGGGTGGCGTGAAGGGGGTGCCGAGGTGGCGGGATTCGGGTGCCGGGGGCCGGAGTTGGGGCGTACGGTGCAGGGCGGGCGCCTCGTCGGAGTGCCGCCTGGAGTGGCGTCCCGTTCATCCCTTAATGTGGTGGTTTCTCCGTCCATGCTTGTTGTTGGGGAAGGGACTTGAGCCACTTGATGGACTCGCTGGAGCGCACCGTCGTCCGCTGTGCCGAGGGGCACGTCTTCACCACCGATTCGTTCCCGATGCAGCAGCTCGGGGCCGAGCGGATCGGGCCCGGCCGGCTGCTCCGGTGCCCCCGCTGCGCCCGGCTGCGGCACGCCGTCCCGGTGGCGTACGGGAGCCGGTAGGCGGCGGACGGGCATCACGTAACCGGTACGCGGTGGCACGCGCGGGTCTGTCCGATTACGGCAGCCCCGCGCACCCTGCGTATCCTCGGGACGTGCTTCTCTCAGACAAGGACATCCGGGCCGAGATCGACGCGGGTCGCGTCCGTATCGATCCGTACGACGAATCCATGGTCCAGCCATCCAGCATCGATGTGCGGCTCGACCGCTATTTCCGGGTGTTCGAGAATCACCGGTACCCGCACATCGACCCCGCGGTCGAGCAGGCGGACCTCACCCGGCTCGTCGAGCCGGACGGCGACGAGCCCTTCATCCTGCACCCGGGTGAGTTCGTGCTCGCCTCGACCTACGAGGTCATCTCCCTCCCCGACGACCTCGCCTCCCGCTTGGAGGGCAAGAGCTCGCTCGGGCGGCTCGGCCTGGTCACGCACTCCACGGCCGGCTTCATCGACCCGGGCTTCTCGGGCCATGTGACGCTGGAGCTCTCCAACCTCGCGACCCTCCCGATCAAGCTCTGGCCGGGCATGAAGATCGGGCAGCTGTGCCTCTTCCGGCTGACCTCCTCCGCCGAGTCGCCGTACGGCTCGGAGCGGTACGGGTCCCGGTACCAGGGCCAGCGCGGACCGACCGCCTCGCGGTCGTACCTCAATTTCCATCGGACCCAGGTGTGAGCGGCAGCGAGAACATGAGCGACGTACGAGAGAACCTCACCTACGAGAAGTTCGGGGGCGCCATCCGCGACCTCGCGCAGACCATCGCGGACGACGGCTACGAGCCCGACATCGTCGTCTCCATCGCCCGCGGCGGCGTCTTCGTCGCCGGTGGCCTGGCGTACGCCCTGGACTGCAAGAACATCCACCTGGTGAACGTGGAGTTCTACACGGGCGTGGGGACCACCTTGGAAATGCCCGTCATGCTCGCGCCCGTCCCCAACGCGATCGACTTCTCCGGCAAGAAGGTCCTGATCACGGACGACGTCGCCGACACCGGCAAGACCCTCAAGCTCGTCCACGACTTCTGCGTCGACCACGTCGCCGAGGTCCGCAGCGCCGTGATCTACGAGAAGTCGCACTCCCTGGTGAAGTGCGAGTACGTCTGGAAGCGCACCGACGAGTGGATCAACTTCCCGTGGAGCGTCGAGCCGCCCGTCGTACGCCGTGAGGGGCAGGTTCTGGACGCGTAGTCCGGAGAAGTACGTATGTGAAGGGGCCCGAGGTTCGCGAGAACCCCGGGCCCCTCTTACGTACGTCTCAGATCGTGCCCAGCTTGATCAGGCTCAGCAGCGCCACCAGCTGGATCGCGCTCGCGCCAAGGGCCCGAGGCCACGGCAGGTCGTGGGACTTGCTCACCATCGACGTGAACAGCGCGCCGGCCGCCAGCCAGGTCGCCCAGCCGACCACCTGCACCAGGCCGTTGTCGCCGCCCAGGAACAGGGCGAGCAGCAGCCGGGGCGCGTCCGTGAGGGACATGATCAGCATGGAGAGGCCGACCGTCGGCTGCCAGGAGCCGTCGCCGCCGAGCTGGCGCGCCATCGTGTGGGTGACCGCGCCGAGGATCATGCCGCCGAGGACGAAGACCACGCCGGTGGTGAGGACCACCGGAACCGCCTTCGACAGCGTCGTGTTGATGACGTCCGCGCGGGCCTTGTCGAAGCCGAAGATCGCCAGCAAGCCGTAGAGGAACGTGATGGTGAGCGCCGGGCCCCACACCGCGTAGTCACGCATCTGCCAGAACGTCGGTCCCGGCCGCATCACGATGCCGTTGAGCAGTTCCTTCCAGCGCAGCCGGGGGCCGGACGGCGGCGCCGCGGCGGCACCGGCGCGATAGGTCGCCCCCTGGCCGTATGGGTCCTCGCCGATGCTGAAGGCCTGGGTGTGGCCCGGGTTGTTGGCGTACGGGTCCTGGGCGGGCGCGTAACCCTGCGGCATCCCCTGGCCGTGCGGCGGGCGGCCCTGGCCCCGGTCGTAGCCGCCCTGGCCCTGGCCGTACGGGTCGCCGAAGTACTCCGGCTCGCCCTGCTGCGGGTACGGCTGCTGCTGCCCGTACCCGTACTGCTGCTGTGCGCGCTGCTGCTGGGGGTCGGGCCACTGCTGTCCTTGGCCGTGCCCCTGCCCCTGCTGCGGTTGCCGTCGCGGGTTCCGGTCGTCCCGGCCGCGCCCCATCCTGAATCCTGCCACGCCTTCGAACGTACCTGTTCTGACGGGTCGCCAAGCCGGGGGGCCGGGAACCGGCCGTCTTTGCGGCTGAGCTGTGACATCCCCTAGGGGGACCCGGAGGGGGTCCCGGCGGGGGGCGTACGAGGTTCAGCCCCAGCCCGCCGTCGTGAACTGGACCAGCGGTTTCTCCCGTACGCCGGTGCCCGCGCCCGCGTACACCGCCACCAGGTCGCGCGTCTCGCCCCGGTGGACGCGTACCGCCACATCGGGCACCTTGTCGCCGGTGAGGTCCGCGACCTGGAGGACGTCCGTCACGGGGGCCGGGCCGCCGCCCGGCAGGCCCGCGGCGGGCAGCGCCGGCGGGTGGACGGAGGTGTTCCGGGCGTACGTATAGGTGCCGCCCGGCCGCACCGGGCCCCGCGGGCCGCCGAGGAGCAGCCGGGGCCGCGCGCCCGGTGCGCTCACCACGAGGTCGTCGTACCCGTCCCCGTTCGCGTCCGCCCTCGGCTCCGGCGCGGCCAGGACGGGCCCGCCCCCGGGCAGCGAGGCGCCCGCCGCGCGCGGGGCGCCGGTGCGGGCGAACGGGCCGCGCAGGAAGCTGACGCGCCCGCCGGTCGCGGTGACCGCGAGGTCGGTCGCGCCGTCGCCGTCGAAGTCGCCGCAGACGGGGTGGTCGGGCCAGTCGTTGCCGTACCGGGCCCGCTCGGGGATGCCCAGGACCACCGCGCGTCCGGTGAGGCCGCCGGGGCCGCCGAAGAGGACCTGGAGGGGCACGGGCGGGCGGCCGACGCCGTCGTACGACGGGTCGGGCGTGACGATCAGATCGCCGAACCCGTCCCCGTCCAGGTCGCACGCCGCCTCGGCGTCGAACGTGGCGGGCGGCTCGCCGCCGACCGGCGCCGCGTCGCGACGGGTGGTGAGGACCTGGCGGGCGGCCGGGTCCAGGACGCGGCCGGAGCCGGTGCCGTAGACGACCGCGATGCCCGCGTCGTCGCCGTGGCTGTCGCCCTTGGCGAGGTCGTCGACGACGAGGTCGCGGTGGCCGTCGCCGTTGAAGTCGTACGGGATGCGGCTGCCCCGGCCGTGCGGTACGGGCCGGGGCGCGCCCCCGGCCGCGGCGGCCGCCGCCTTGGTGCTGGGCGCGGGGTGGTGGGCGGACGCGGAGTCGCACCCCGCCGCGCCCCACAGGGCGGCGGCGACCAGCGCGGCCACTCCTGCCACGGCTTTACGGGTACGCGTCAACCTCATCACGCGCCACAGGATGCCGCATCGTGGGCCAAGGGTTAAGCGCTGGGTAGCCGGGGCCGGGTGGGCAGCAGCGCGGCTGACGGCCGTACGCCCGTACGCAACGCGACAGCGGCCGGTTCCGCCTCGGGGGCAGGACCGGCCGCTGTCGTTCCCCGCCCTTGTCCAGGGGCGGGGTCCCGCTACTTGACCGGCTCGGGCTCCGGGGCCGACTCCGCGTCCTCGGACGCCGCCGGGTCCGCGGGCGTCTTCACCGAGTCGAGCAGCAGCTGCGCCACGTCCACGACCTGGACGGACTCCTTCGCCTGGCCGTCGTTCTTCTTGCCGTTGACCGAGTCGGTCAGCATGACCAGGCAGAACGGGCAGGCCGTCGAGACGATGTCCGGGTTGAGGGAGAGGGCCTCGTCGACGCGCTCGTTGTTGATGCGCTTGCCGATCCGCTCCTCCATCCACATCCGCGCGCCACCGGCGCCGCAGCAGAAGCCGCGCTCCTTGTGGCGGTGCATCTCCTGCTGGCGCAGGCCCGGGACGGCCGACATGATCTCGCGCGGAGGCGTGTAGACCTTGTTGTGGCGGCCCAGGTAGCACGGGTCGTGGTAGGTGATCAGGCCCTCCACCGGCGTCACCGGGATCAGCTTGCCCTCGTCGATGAGGTGCTGGAGCAGCTGGGTGTGGTGGATGACCTCGTACTCGCCGCCGAGCTGCGGGTACTCGTTGGCGATCGTGTTGAAGCAGTGCGGGCAGGTCGCGACGATCTTCTTCGACGACTTGGGCTTCTTCGTCTCGGGGTCTTCGTCGTCCTCGCCGAACGCCATGTTCAGCATCGCCACGTTCTCCTGGCCGAGCTGCTGGAACAGCGGCTCGTTGCCCAGGCGGCGCGGGGAGTCGCCGGTGCACTTCTCGTCGCCGCCCATGATCGCGAACTTGACGCCCGCCATGTGCAGCAGCTCCGCGAAGGCCTTGGTGGTCTTCTTGGCGCGGTCCTCAAGGGCGCCGGCGCAGCCGACCCAGTACAGGTAGTCGACCTCGGACAGGTCCTCGACGTCCTTGCCCACGATCGGGACCTCGAAGTCGACCTCCTTGGTCCACTCGACGCGCTGCTTCTTGGCGAGACCCCAGGGGTTGCCCTTCTTCTCCAGGTTCTTGAGCATCGTGCCCGCCTCGGACGGGAACGCGGACTCGATCATCACCTGGTAGCGGCGCATGTCGACGATGTGGTCGATGTGCTCGATGTCGACCGGGCACTGCTCGACACAGGCGCCGCAGGTGGTGCAGGACCACAGGACGTCCGGGTCGATGACGCCGTTCTCCTCGACGGTGCCGATCAGGGGGCGCTCGGCCTCCGCGATCGCCGCCGCGGGAACGTCCTTCAGCTGCTCGGGCGTCGCCTTCTCGTTGCCCTCCATGTCCTTGCCGCCGCCCGCGAGCAGGTACGGCGCCTTGGCGTGCGCGTGGTCGCGCAGCGACATGATGAGGAGCTTCGGCGAGAGCGGCTTGCCCGTGTTCCAGGCCGGGCACTGCGACTGGCAGCGGCCGCACTCGGTGCAGGTGGAGAAGTCGAGGATGCCCTTCCAGGAGAAGTGCTCGATCTGGGAGACGCCGTAGACGTCGTCGTCGCCCGGCTCCTCGAAGTCGATCGGCTTGCCGCCCGACGTCATCGGCTGGAGCGCGCCGAGGGCGACGTCGCCGTCCGCCTCGCGCTTGAACCAGATGTTGGGGAAGCCGAGGAAGCGGTGCCAGGCCACGCCCATGTCGGTCTTGAGCGAGACCGTGATCATCCAGATGAACGACGCGGCGATCTTGAGGCCCGCGACGCCGTAGGTGATGTTCTGGATGGCCGTCGTGCTCAGGCCCTTGAGGGCCAGGATCAGCGGGTACGAGGCGAAGAAGCCGGGCTCGTAGCTGTCCACGTGGTGCTGGACGCCCTCCAGGGCGCGCAGCGTCATGATGCAGACGCCGACGATCAGGATGATCGTCTCGACGAAGTAGGCCTGGCCGGTGTTGGAGCCCGCGAAGCGGGACTTGCGGCCCGGCTTGTCGGCCTTGCTCAGCTGTCGGACGGTGATCAGCGTGAGGATGCCGAGCGTCGTCATCAGGCCGAGGAACTCGACGAAGATCTCGTACGGCAGCCAGTCACCGATGATCGGGATCAGCCAGTCGGCCTGGAAGAGCTGGCCTACGGCGTTGACGATCGTGAGCAGCAGCGAGAAGAAGCCCACCGCCACGAACCAGTGCGCGACGCCGACGATGCCCCAGCGGTTCATCCGGGTGTGGCCGAGGAACTCCTTGACCACCGTCACGGTGCGCTGCACGGGTTCGTCGGTCCGGGTGCCCGCGGGCACCGGCTGGCCGAGCCGCACGAACCGGTAGATCTGCCAGACGGCACGGCCGAACAGCGCTACGCCGACCGCGATTAGGACCAGCGACACAATGATCGCGGCGAGTTGCATGTGGGGGCTCCTCGGGCCTGCCAGGGATTACTAAGCAGTAACTTATCGAGCTCGTCTGAGCGTACCCATTTATGCGGCGGCGCTGTAGCCGCGCACGCGGTGATCTGTGTCGCTCAGGCGGCCCTCAGTGAGCGGGGTCGGTGACGGATCGCCGACCGGGGTCGGGGACCAGTGTCGGACAGGGTTCGGCACTTTTGAAATGTCCATCGTGTTATTCAGCCCATACACGGACATAACAATCTAACTTGGTTCGCATGATCTCCGGGCTCACGGCCGCCGTCGCCGCCCTGCTCTGCACCGCCCTGCTGGCCGCGGTGGTCCGCGCGGCCGTCCTGCGCGCCGGGGCCCGGGGCCGGGGCACGCGCCCGGCCCGCACCCCGCACCTGGGCGGGATCGCGGTCGCGGTGGGCACGCTAGCCCCGGTCGGGGCCGGTCCGGTGCTCGGGCTCGCCGGGCTCGGGGACGGCGTGGGGCCGCTGATCGGCGCCGCCGGGGCCGTGGCGCTGCTCGGCCTCGTCGGGGATCTGCGGCCGCTCGGGGCCCGGGTCAGGATCGGGGTGCAGACCGCCGCCGCGACCGTGGTGGTCGCCCTGGCCTCGGGGCTCTCGCCGGGTCCCGGAGCCCTCGCCGTGCTGTGGATCGTGCTGGTCACCAACGCGTTCAGCCTGCTCGACGCCTCCGACGGGGCGCTGGGGACGGTGGCGGGGGTGACCGCGCTCGGGCTCGCCGTCTGCGCCATCGCCGACGCGCTGCCCGGGCTCGCCCTGCTGCTCAGCGTTCTGGCCGCCTCGCTCACCGGGTTCCTGATGCACAACTGGCACCCCGCGCGGATCGTGCTCGGCCACTGCGGCTCGCTCTTCACCGGCTTCCTGCTCGCCTCGGCCGCCGTGCTCGTCCACACCGAGGCCGACCCGGTCCGGGCCACCGCCTCCCTGTTCGCCCTGACCGCCGTGGTCCTCACCGACGCGGTCCTGGTCCTGGTGTCGCGGCGGCGCGCCGGGCGGGCGCTGGGCGACGGCGCGGCCGACCACATCGCGCACCGGCTGCGCCGCGGCGGCCTGACCGTGCAGGGCACGGCGGTGGTCCTCGGGATCGCCGCGCTCACCGGGACGGTCACCGCGCTGCTCGTCCACGACGGCCGCCTCGCCCCGCCCGCCGTGCTGCCGCTCGTCCTGGGCGCGGCGGTCGCGGTGGTGGTGCTGCTGAGGGTGCCGGTGTACGGCGACGAGGCCCTGCGCGCCGAACCCGCCCCCGACCCGGCCCCCGAAGGAGCACCGGCGTGAGCATCGACCTCCTGGACCGCGCGCGCACCACCCTGCGCCGCCTCGGCACGCCCCGGCCCCCGGCCGTGGACGACGGGCCGTCCCTGGTCCGGCTGCTGCGGCGGTACGAGATCGACCTCGTCCTGGACGTGGGCGCGTACTCCGGCGCGTACGGCGGCATGCTGCGGCGCTGCGGCTACGAGGGCCGGATCGTCTCCTTCGAGCCGCTGCGCGAACCCCGCGCCGAGCTGCGGCTGCGGGCCGCGGAGGACCCGTACTGGTCGGTCCTACCGTACGCGCTCGGCGACCGCACCGGTCCGCTGACGCTGAACATCGCGGGCGACGCGGGCGTGAGCAGCTCGGCCCTGGCGATGCTGCCCCGGCACCGCGCGGCCGCGCCGCACACCGCGTACACCGGCACGCGCAGCGTCGAGGCGCACCGGCTCGACGCCCTGTGGGAGGGCGTCACCGCCCCCGGCGAGCGGGTCTTCGTACGGCTCGCGGTGCAGGGGTACGAGCGGGAGGTGCTGCGGGGCGCGGGCGCGTACGCGGACGAGATCGTCGGGCTCCAGGCGGGCGCCGCCCTGGTCCCGCTCCACGAGGGCGGCGCGGGCTTCGACGACGTGCTGGTCCACGCGCGCGAGGAGCTCGGGCTGACCCTGATGTCGGTCCGCCCCGGGCTCGTGGACCCGCGGGACGGCCGCCTGCTCCAGTGCGAGCTGGTCCTGCTCCGGGAAGACACTCCGCCGCCGTCGGAACAGGTCCCGGCCCAGGTGCCGCACGCTGGTTGACGCGCTTTCGTCTGCGGGCCGGTGGGGGCTGGTCGCGCAGTTCCCCGCGCCCCTGAAAGCGTCCCTTCGCGCCGCCCAGGGGATTGCCGCGCAGCGGCACTTGAGGGGCGCGGGGAACTGCGCGACCAGTTGGGGACGGGCCGCAGACAAAGGCCGGGCACACACCTAAGCGCAACATAAAAGTTGAGCCGAGGGGACTCAGCTCTGTTGACCGCCCGGGACGGGTGAGGCATCCTTGAGTCAGTTCCACTCAAGATGTCAGTTGGAGGAATCAAAATGGCACGTGCGGTCGGCATCGACCTGGGCACGACTAACTCCGTCGTCAGCGTTCTCGAAGGCGGCGAGCCCACCGTCATCACCAACGCCGAAGGCGCCAGGACCACGCCGTCCGTCGTCGCCTTCGCCAAGAACGGCGAGGTCCTCGTCGGTGAGGTCGCCAAGCGGCAGGCCGTCACCAACGTCGACCGGACCATCCGCTCGGTCAAGCGCCACATGGGCACCGACTGGAAGATCGACCTCGACGGCAAGACCTTCAACCCGCAGCAGATGAGCGCCTTCATCCTGCAGAAGCTGAAGCGCGACGCCGAGGCGTACCTGGGCGAGAAGGTCACCGACGCGGTCATCACCGTCCCGGCGTACTTCAACGACTCCGAGCGTCAGGCGACGAAGGAGGCCGGTGAGATCGCGGGCCTCAACGTCCTGCGCATCGTCAACGAGCCGACCGCGGCCGCCCTGGCGTACGGCCTGGACAAGGACGACCAGACCATCCTCGTCTTCGACCTCGGCGGCGGCACCTTCGACGTGTCGCTCCTGGAGATCGGTGACGGCGTCGTCGAGGTGAAGGCCACCAACGGTGACAACCACCTCGGTGGTGACGACTGGGACCAGCGCGTCGTCGACTACCTGGTGAAGCAGTTCCACTCCGGCCACGGCGTGGACCTCTCCAAGGACAAGATGGCGCTCCAGCGCCTGCGCGAGGCCGCCGAGAAGGCGAAGATCGAGCTGTCCTCGTCCACCGAGACCTCGATCAACCTGCCGTACATCACGGCGTCGGCCGAGGGCCCGCTGCACCTGGACGAGAAGCTGACGCGTGCTCAGTTCCAGCAGCTGACCGCCGACCTCCTTGAGCGCTGCAAGCACCCGTTCCACAACGTCATCAAGGACGCGGGCATCCAGCTCTCCGAGATCGACCACGTCGTTCTCGTCGGTGGCTCCACCCGTATGCCCGCCGTCGCCGAGCTCGTCCGCGAGCTGACCGGCGGCAAGGACGCCAACAAGGGCGTCAACCCGGACGAGGTCGTCGCCATCGGCGCCGCGCTCCAGGCCGGTGTCCTCAAGGGTGAGGTCAAGGACGTCCTGCTCCTCGACGTGACCCCGCTGTCCCTCGGTATCGAGACCAAGGGAGGGATCATGACCAAGCTCATCGAGCGCAACACCACGATCCCGACCAAGCGGTCCGAGATCTTCACGACGGCCGAGGACAACCAGCCGTCCGTGCAGATCCAGGTCTACCAGGGCGAGCGCGAGATCGCGGCGTACAACAAGAAGCTCGGCATGTTCGAGCTGACGGGTCTGCCGCCGGCCCCGCGCGGCGTCCCGCAGATCGAGGTCGCCTTCGACATCGACGCCAACGGCATCATGCACGTGACCGCGAAGGACCTGGGCACGGGCAAGGAGCAGAAGATGACCGTCACCGGCGGCTCCTCGCTGCCGAAGGACGAGGTCAACCGCATGCGCGAGGAGGCCGAGCAGTACGCGGAGGAGGACCACCGCCGCCGCGAGGCCGCCGAGTCCCGCAACCAGGGCGAGCAGCTCGTCTACCAGACCGAGAAGTTCCTCAAGGACAACGAGGACAAGGTCCCCGGTGAGGTCAGGACCGAGGTCGAGACCGCCGTCACCGAGCTGAAGGAAAAGCTCAAGGGCGAGGACACCGCGGAGATCCGCACCGCGACCGAGAAGCTCGCGGCCGTCTCCCAGAAGCTCGGCCAGGCGATGTACGCGGACGCCCAGGCCGCGCAGGGTGCGCCGGGCGCCGAGGGTGCCCAGCAGGCCAAGGCTGAGGACGACGTCGTCGACGCCGAGATCGTCGACGACGAGAAGCCGGGCGACGCGAAGGGTGGCGCGGCCTGATGCCTGAGGAGACCCCGGGCTTCGAGGAGAAGCCCGACGTCCCCTCCGGCGCACAGGAAGACGCCGAGCCGAAGGCCGCCGACTCCTCCGAGGAGGGGAAGGCGGCCCCGGCCGGGGACGCAGCCAAGGAGATCGCTCTGACGGCACAGCTGGACCAGGCCCAGACGGCGCTCGGTGAGCGCACGGCGGACCTCCAGCGCCTTCAGGCCGAGTACCAGAACTACCGCCGCCGCGTGGAGCGGGACCGCGTCACGGTCAAGGAGATCGCCGTCGCCGGCCTCCTGACCGAGCTGCTGCCCGTGCTCGACGACATCGGCCGGGCCCGTGAGCACGGTGAGCTGACCGGCGGCTTCAAGTCGGTGGCCGAGTCCCTGGAGACGGTCGCCGCGAAGATGGGCCTCCAGCAGTTCGGCAAGGAGGGCGAGCCCTTCGACCCGACGGTCCACGAGGCCCTGATGCACAGCTACGCGCCGGACGTCACCGAGACGACCTGCGTGGCCATCCTCCAGCCCGGGTACCGGATCGGCGAGCGCACGATCCGCCCCGCGCGGGTCGCCGTGGCCGAGCCCCAGCCGGGCGCGGCCAAGGAGGGCAAGGAAGGCAAGGCCGACGAGGAGAGCGGTGGCCCGGACAAGGGCTGACGCAGCGGTCGAGGATGAAGTGACCGTCCGGAAGGAGGGACGTCGATGAGCACGAAGGACTTCGTCGAGAAGGACTACTACAAGGTCCTCGGCGTCCCCAAGGACGCCACCGAGGCCGAGATCAAGAAGGCGTACCGCAAGCTCGCCCGGGAGTTCCACCCGGACGCCAACAAGGGCGACGCCAAGGCGGAGGAGCGCTTCAAGGAGATCTCCGAGGCCAACGACATCCTCGGCGACGCCAAGCGGCGCAAGGAGTACGACGAGGCGCGCGCCCTCTTCGGCAACGGCGGCTTCCGGGCCGGTCCGGGCGCCGGAGGCGGCAGCTTCAACTTCGACCTGGGCGACCTCTTCGGGGGCGCCCAGGGCGGGGCGGGCGGCGGTGGCGGCTTCGGCGGCGGCCTGGGCGACGTGTTCGGCGGCCTCTTCAACCGGGGCGGTCCGGGCACGGGCACCCGGACCCAGCCGCGCCGGGGCCAGGACCTGGAGTCCGAGGTGACGCTCAGCTTCACCGAGGCGGTCGACGGGGCCACGGTCCCGATCCGGCTCTCCAGCCAGGCCCCCTGCAAGGCCTGTTCGGGCACCGGCGACAAGAACGGCACGCCCCGGGTGTGCCCGACGTGCGTCGGCACCGGCCAGGTCTCGCGCGGCACCGGCGGCGGCTTCTCGCTCACCGACCCGTGTGTGGACTGCAAGGGCCGGGGCCTGATCGCCCAGGACCCCTGCGACGTCTGCAAGGGCAGCGGGCGCGCCAAGTCGTCCCGGACCATGCAGGTCAGGATCCCGGCGGGCGTCTTCGACGGCCAGCGGATCCGGCTGCGCGGCAAGGGCGCGGCGGGCGAGCGCGGCGGTCCGGCCGGTGACCTCTATGTGGTCGTCCACGTGGACAGCCACCCGGTCTTCGGCCGCAAGGACGACAACCTCACGGTCACCGTGCCCGTCACCTTCGTGGAGGCGGCGCTCGGCGGCGAGGTGAAGGTGCCCACCCTCGGCGGGCCCCCGGTCACCCTGAAGCTCCCCGCGGGCACGCCCAACGGCCGTACGATGCGGGCCCGGGGCAAGGGCGCCCTGCGCAAGGACGGCTCGCGCGGCGACCTCCTGGTCACCGTGGAGGTCGTGGTGCCCAAGGAACTCGACGACAAGGCGCGCGACGCCCTGGAGGCGTACCGCGAGGCGACTGCGGACCACGATCCGCGGGCAGAACTGTTCCAGGCCGCGAAGGGAGCATGAGATGGACGGCCGACGACGCAATCCGTACGAACTGACCGACGAATCGCCGGTGTACGTCATCTCGGTCGCCGCTCAGCTCTCCGGTCTGCATCCGCAGACCCTCCGGCAGTACGACCGCCTCGGCCTGGTCTCGCCCGACCGCACGGCCGGGCGCGGCCGGCGCTACTCGGCCCGCGACATCGAACTGCTCCGTACGGTGCAGACGCTGTCGCAGGACGAGGGCATCAACCTGGCCGGCATCAAGCGCATCATCGAGCTGGAGAACCAGGTGGCCGCGCTCCAGCAGCGCGTCGCCGAGCTCTCGTCGGCGGTGGACGGGGCGGCGGCCGCGATGCGGCAGCGCGAGGCCCAGGTCCACGCGTCGTACCGGCGCGATCTGGTGCCGTACCAGGACGTGCAGCAGACCAGCGCGCTGGTCGTGTGGCGGCCCAAGAGGCCGCAGGACTGACCGCGGTCCTTCCCTTGCCGGTCATGCCCAAATGCCGTGTGCCCGCGCCCTTTTGGGGCGCGGGCACACGCATGTGCGGCTACAGTCGGTGTCACCTCTTCGGGTGAGGCAGGGGAAGAAGTGACCGTGAACGTGGACGTGGACGAGGGCGAACGGCTGGCGGAGCGGTTCGAGGCCAACCGCACCCACTTGCGGGCCGTCGCCTACCGGATACTCGGCAACCTCAACGAGGCGGACGACGCCGTCCAGGAGGCGTGGCTGCGGCTCAGCCGCACCGACGCGAGCGGGGTGAAGAACCTCGGCGGCTGGCTCACCACCGTCGTGGGCCGGGTCTGCCTGGACATGCTGCGCTCGCGCGACTCACGGCGCGAGCTGCTGTACGACGAGCCCGTGCCGGTCCGCACGCGCGGGCACGAGGAGCCGGGCGACCCCGAGCACGAGGTGCTGCTCGTGGACTCGGTGGGCCTGGCGATGCTGGTCGTCCTGAACACGCTGGCGCCCGCCGAGCGGATCGCCTTCGTCCTGCACGACATGTTCATGGTGCCGTTCGACGAGATAGCCGCGGTGGTGGGGCGCTCCACGGTCGCCACCCGGCAGCTGGCGAGCCGGGCGCGGCGCCGGGTGCAGGAGTCGGCTCCGGTGCCGGACGCGGACCTGGCGCGCCAGCGGGAGGTCGTCGACGCGTTCTTCGCCGCCTCGCGCGCGGGCGACTTCGACGCGCTGCTCGCACTGCTCGACCCCGATGTGGTGGTCCGGGCCGACCGCGCGACCGTGGAGGTCGGCGCGATGGACGAGGTGCGGGGCGCGCTCGCGGTGGCCGGCACGTTCAAGGGCCGCGCCCGGACCGCCCAACTGGCGCTGGTGGACGGCACCGTGGGCGCCGTGTGGGCGCCGGGCGGGTCCCTCAAGGTCGTCATCGGGTTCACGCTGGCGGAGGACGGCCGGATCACCGAGATCACGCTCCGGGCGGACCCGGACCGGCTGCGACGGCTGGATCTGGCGGTACTGGCGGCGTAGGCGTGGGCCCGGTCTTTGTCCGCGGCTGGGTGGGTGGCTGGTCGCGCAGTTCCCCGCACCCCTGGAAATGCCGCTCCGCGGCAATCCCCTGGGCGCCCCGAAGGGGCGCATCTTCAGGGGCGCGGGGAACTTGCGCGAGCAACCCACCACCGGTCCGCGGACGAACCCCTGGGAAGCGTGTTCAGTTGTCCTGCTCCAGGATTCCGGACTGGGCGATGAGGTAGCCGAGCTGGGCCCGGCTGCCGCTGCCGAGAGCGGCGTTCAGTTTGGCGATGTGCGCGCGGCAGGTGCGTACGTTCATCCCGAGCCGCCGGGCGATCGAGTCGTCCACGTGCCCCTCCACAAGCAGCTTGGCGATGGAGCGCTGGACGCCCGTGATGCCCTCCGCCTTCTGGGCGTACGGGACTTCCTCCTCCCACGGCACCGCGTGCAGCCAGAACTGGTCGAAGACGCCGACCAGATACTGCACCAGGCCCTCGTGCCGCAGTTCGAGCGCGACCCGGCGGTCGCTGCGCGCGGGGATGAAGGCGACCCGGCGGTCCACGATGATCAGCCGGTCGATGATCTCTTCCAGCGTGCGCACCTCGAGCCCGTACGGCGCGATGCGCTCCACGTATCCGATGGTCGCGGAGTGGTGGCGGGCCGTGTGCTGGTAGAGGGTGCGCATGTCGACGCCCCGGTCGAGCAGCGGCTGGACCCGGCGCAGGCCCGACTCCAGGGTCTCGGGTCTGCGTCCGCTGCCGGGCTGGATGGTCAGCAGCTCCTTGGTGCACTCGTCGATGACGCGGTCCAGCGTCGCGTTGATGAGTTCGAGCCCCTCAAGGACCGTGATCGCATGGGTGCTTGCCGCGTCTTCGCTGGTGATGGCCATGAATGGCTCGAACGTACTGGCCAGCGACATCGACAGCTTCCTGCGCTCCTGGATCTCGCGTTCCAGCGGCTGCACGAGCTGGTTCAGGACGACGGAGGGAGGGACGGGCCGCAGCTGCTCCGCGTCGTCCGCATCGGGCCGCAGCAGCGCGAGATCGATGAGACAGGGAGCGGCCTGGGCTTCCGTGCGAGTTATTCCGCCGGTACGCAACGCGGTGGCGTAGAGGGTCTTGCCCATCTCGCACAGGTCTGTAGGGCCATGACTATGTCCGAAGTGCCCCTGATACAACCGGATTACACCCCCCTCATACTCCTGAATTACAGGAACATGATGCCTGGCCTCGCTGGTGGAAGCGCTCAGAGTGAGCCATCGTCTTATGCGCGGGGGGAGGGAATGATCATAAAGAGGTGGAGATCGGCCATGAGCAGGATGGTTCGAGCACTTAGCGCTATAGCCGTTGTCACGGCTGCTCTTTGCGCTCTCGCCGCGAGTGGGGAACCCACGTGGGAGAGCAAGCCGTCCCACGGAACCGTAGCGGCTCCGGGAGAGCCCACCTGGGAGCACAAGCCGGTGACGCGGGTCCTGGCGGCTCCGGTGGAGCCCACCTGGGAGGTCGCGCCCGCGGGTGTCGGCGCATGATCCCGCCGGACGACCGGGTCTTCCGGCGCGAGATGGCCACGGCCTACCGCTCGGGGTGGCACTTCATCGACCTCGTCACGGCGATTCCCCATCGTGGCGATTCGTTGATGGTCACCCTGTTCGGCGAGCCGATCCTGGTCGCCCGTGAGGACGACGAAGACGTCCGCGCCTACCGGTGCCTCCGCCGGCCACGAGGGGCGCCGCAGCCGATCCGCTGTGCCGTGAGGTACGGCATGGTGTTCGTCAATCTGGACCAGCGTGACCACCAGCTGTTCGACCCCGAGTCATCTACCGCCACCCCCCGCAGTGCCTGAAGCGATTCCCCCGTCGTTCTAAATCGCTCAGGCGCTTCCCCCACACAGCGGCGCCATCGTGGACCTGAACACGGTGGCGCCGCTGTGCTGCGCCCGTACGTTCGAGGGCCCGCTCAGCCCTTGCCCATCGCCCGCTCCAGGACGATCTCGATCAGCACCCGGTCCGGGTTCTCGCGCGGCACCCGCCCGTACCGCTCGGCGTACCGCGCCACCGCCTCGGCGATCGGCCCCGGCTCCGTACGCACGAAGGCCCGCCCCTCCAGCGTCGCCCAGCGGCGCCCGTCCACCTGGCAGACCGCGGCGCGCGCCCCCTCGGGCCCCGCGGCCAGCACGTTCAGGACCTTCTTGCTCGACCTGTTGGCGATCACCCGGGCCACCCCCGCCTCCGGGTCGTACGTGACCCCCACCGGCACCAGGTGCGGACTGCCGTCCGGGCGCGGGGTCGTCAGCGTGCACAGGTGCCGCTCGCGCCAGAAGCCGAGGTAGGCCGGGTCGGGCCGGCGGGGGTCCAGCGGGGTACGGGTGCGGGTGGCCGGGACGGCGGCCGGCTCCGTGGTCGTGGTCATGCGCCGAAACCTACGCCGGACCCGGACCCGCGCCGAAACCCGTCCAGCCGACTTGAGCGGAATAGGCTCAACTTTATGTACGCTGGACGAGTCATGGAGTTCTGACCCCTACGCCGAGGAGGAGAGACCGCACGTGGACGCCGAGCTGACCAACAAGAGCCGGGACGCGATCAACGCGGCCAGCAACCGGGCCGTGTCCGACGGACACCCGGACCTGACGCCCGCACACCTGCTCCTCGCCCTCCTGACGGGCGAGGAGAACGAGAACATCGTCGACCTGCTGGCGGCCGTCGACGCCGACCAGGCGGCCGTGCGGTCCGGGGCGGAGCGGCTGCTCGCCGCGCTGCCCAGCGTGACCGGGTCCACGGTCGCCCCGCCGCAGCCCGACCGCGAACTGCTGGCCGTCATCGCCGACGCCGCACGGCGCGCCAAGGAGCTGGGCGACGACTTCCTCTCCACCGAGCACCTGCTCATCGGCCTCGCCGCCAAGGGCGGCCGGACCGGCGAGCTGCTCGACGGGCAGGGCGCCACCGCGAAGAAGCTCCTTGAGGCATTCGAGACAGTACGAGGAGGACGGCGGGTGACCACCCCCGACCCCGAGGGCCAGTACAAGGCCCTGGAGAAGTTCGGCACGGACTTCACGGCCGCGGCCCGCGAGGGCAAGCTCGACCCGGTCATCGGCCGGGACCAGGAGATCCGCCGGGTGGTGCAGGTGCTCTCCCGGCGCACCAAGAACAACCCGGTGCTCATCGGTGAGCCCGGCGTGGGCAAGACCGCCGTCGTGGAGGGCCTGGCCCAGCGGATCGTGAAGGGCGACGTCCCGGAGTCCCTGAAGAACAAGCGGCTCGTCTCGCTGGACCTCGGCGCGATGGTGGCCGGGGCGAAGTACCGGGGCGAGTTCGAGGAGCGCCTGAAGACCGTCCTGGCCGAGATCAAGGCGAGCGACGGCCAGATCGTCACGTTCATCGACGAGCTGCACACGGTCGTCGGCGCGGGCGCGGGCGGCGACTCGGCCATGGACGCGGGCAACATGCTCAAGCCGATGCTGGCCCGGGGCGAGCTGCGGATGGTGGGCGCCACCACGCTCGACGAGTACCGCGAGCGCATCGAGAAGGACCCCGCCCTGGAGCGCCGTTTCCAGCAGGTCCTGGTCGCCGAGCCCACGGTCGAGGACACCATCGCGATCCTGCGCGGCCTCAAGGGCCGGTACGAGGCGCACCACAAGGTGCAGATCGCGGACAGCGCGCTGGTGGCGGCCGCGACCCTGTCCGACCGGTACATCACCTCCCGCTTCCTGCCCGACAAGGCGATCGACCTGGTCGACGAGGCGGCCTCGCGCCTCCGTATGGAGATCGACTCCTCCCCCGTGGAGATCGACGAGCTCCAGCGGGCGGTCGACCGCCTCCGTATGGAGGAGCTGGCCCTGTCCAAGGAGACGGACGCGGCGAGCAAGGAGCGCCTGGAGAGGATCCGCCGCGACCTCGCCGACAAGGAGGAGGACCTGCGCGGCCTCACCGCCCGCTGGGAGAAGGAGAAGGAGGGCCTGAACCGGGTCGGCGAGCTCAAGGAGCGCCTCGACGACCTGCGCGGCCAGGCCGAGCGCGCCCAGCGCGACGGCGACTTCGACACCGCCTCCAAGCTGCTGTACGGCGAGATCCCGACCCTGGAGCGCGAGCTGGAGGCGGCCTCCGAGGCCGAGGAGGAGGCCGCGAAGAGCGCCGACACCAAGTCCAGCATGGTCAAGGACGAGGTCGGCGCGGACGACATCGCGGACGTGGTCGGCGCCTGGACCGGCATCCCCGCCGGGCGCCTCCTGGAGGGCGAGACGCAGAAGCTGCTGCGTATGGAGGACGAGCTGGGCCGCCGTCTGATCGGCCAGAGCGAGGCGGTCCGCGCGGTCTCGGACGCGGTCCGCCGTACGAGGGCGGGCATCGCCGACCCCGACCGCCCGACCGGCTCGTTCCTCTTCCTCGGCCCGACCGGCGTGGGCAAGACGGAACTGGCCAAGGCACTGGCCGACTTCCTCTTCGACGACGAGCGGGCGATGGTCCGCATCGACATGTCGGAGTACGGCGAGAAGCACAGCGTGGCCCGTCTGGTCGGTGCCCCGCCCGGGTACGTGGGGTACGAGGAGGGCGGCCAGCTCACCGAGGCGGTCCGCCGCCGCCCGTACAGCGTGGTCCTGCTCGACGAGGTCGAGAAGGCGCACCCGGAGGTCTTCGACGTCCTGCTCCAGGTCCTCGACGACGGCCGCCTCACCGACGGCCAGGGCCGCACGGTCGACTTCCGCAACACGATCCTGGTGCTGACGTCGAACCTGGGCAGTCAGTACCTGGTGGAGCCGCTGACCTCCGAGGAGGAGAAGAAGCAGCAGGTCCTGGAGGTGGTGAGGGCGAGCTTCAAGCCGGAGTTCCTCAACCGCCTGGACGACCTGGTGGTCTTCTCGGCCCTCACCAAGGACGAGCTGGCGCACATCGCGGAGCTCCAGATCGCCCGCCTCGCCAAGCGCCTGGCCGACCGCCGCCTCACCCTGGAGGTCACCCCCGAGGCCCTGGCCTGGCTGGCCGACGAGGGCAACGACCCCGCGTACGGCGCCCGCCCGCTGCGCCGCCTCATCCAGACCGCCATCGGCGACCGGCTCGCCAAGGAGATCCTGGCGGGCGAGGTCAAGGACGGCGACACGGTCCGCGTCGACCGGTTCGGCGACGGTCTGATCGTCGGCGCGGCGACCGGAAAGCACCTGTAGACCGGCCCGCCCGCACTGATTCGGTCAGCCGTCAGCGGATACCCGTGGCGGGGGTTGCCAGCCCCCGCCCGGCATGGGGGAGGATGACCGGAACCGTACGAAGGAAGATTCACGATGAGCATCGACCCGTCCTCGATTCCGAATTTCGGGGCTCAGCCCGGCCCGCAGCCCACCGGTGGACCGGCCGGGCCCGTCGTACCCGACCAGGACCTGGTCAAGCAGCTCCTGGAGCAGATGGAGCTCAAGTACGTCGTGGACGACGAGGGCGACCTCGCCGCGCCGTGGGAGGAGTTCCGCACGTACTTCATGTTCCGCGGCGAGGAGGACCAGCAGGTCTTCTCGGTGCGGACCTTCTACGACCGCCCGCACAGCATCGACGACAAGCTCGCGCTGCTGGAGACGATCGACGACTGGAACCGCCGCACCCTGTGGCCGAAGGTCTACACGCACACCCACGACGACGGCGCCGTCCGCCTCATCGGTGAGGCGCAGATGCTGATCGGCACCGGCGTCGCCCTGGAGCACTTCGTGTCGTCGACCGTCAGCTGGGTCCGCGCCTCGATCGAGTTCGACAAGTGGCTCGTGGAGCAGCTCGGCCTGGAGAAGGACGCCGAGGGCGACGACGAGGGCGACGCCCCCGGCGGCGACGCCTGAGCCGCGGAGCTCACAGCGCCATCGGGGCCAGCGTCAGCAGATACGCCCCGTACGCGAACGACAGCCCGGCCAGGGCCGCGGTCACCATGACCGCCGCCCTCGGCCGGGCTTTCGTCAGCGCGGCCGCCGGCGGCAGCAGCAGCGGGAAGGCCGGGAGCAGGAACCTCGGCTTCGACTCGAAGAAGCCCGACCCGCCGACCGTGATCAGGACCAGCACCGCCGTGTAGACCAGCACGGGCAGCGGCGGCCGCTCCAGCAGGAACAGGGCGAACAGGAGCAGCGCCGCCGCCGTGATCATGAACGCCATGGTGTAGCCGAGGTGGTACGGCCCGGTCGCCAGCTTCCGTACGAAGCGCAGCGTGCCGCGGCCGAAGTCGAACCTGGACGTCCAGGCGGCCTGGACCGCGAAGTAGCCGCGCAGCGGATCACCTTTTCGGGCGCCGACCGACAGGACGTATCCGCACCAGCCGAGCGGCGCCGCGAACCCCGCCGCCCACACCCGCCAGTCCCCCCGTGCGGCCCGCCCGCCGCGCCACAGGGCCACTGCGGCGGCCGCGGTGACCGCCGCTGCCACCGCGACCGCGTTCGGCCGCGAGAGGCCCGCCAGGGCCGCCAGGGCGCCCGCCCACAGCCAGCGCCGCTCCAGGACCGCCCAGAGCGCCCAGGCGGCCAGCGCCGTCATCACGGGCTCGGTGTACGCCATCGACAGCACGATGGAGTGCGGCAGCAGGCCCCACAGGAGCACCAGGGCGGTCGCCGTGCGGCGGCCCGCCAGGCGCTCGCCGACCGCGTAGACGCCCCAGGCCGCCACGGCCGCCGCCGTCCAGGAGACCAGCAGCCCGGCCGTGCCGCCCGCCACCGGCAGCGCGGTGGTCACCGCCCGCAGCAGGCTCGGGTAGAGCGGGAAGAACGCCAGGTCGCTCTGGACCACCCCGCCCGGCCAGTACAGCGTCCGCCCGTAGCCGTTCGCCGCGATCTTGATGTACCAGTCGGCGTCCCACGTCAACGCGAGCAGCGCGCGCGGCGAGCGCCCCAGATGCCAGGCCCAGCCCGCCAGGCACAGCATCCCGGTGAGCCGGGCGGCGGCGAACAGGCCGAGCGCCGGGGCCGCCCGGCGCAGCGCGGTCAGCCGTCGCGGCGTGGCCAGGGCGGCGCCGGACCGGCGTACGAGGGCGGTGATCTCGGCGGACAGGGTGCACCTCCGGGCGCGCGCGTAGTCGGTCCCGCGGGCCTGCCCCTGGCTCTCAGCCCGCGAGCGCCTTCAGCCGGGAGACGGCCTCTTCGAGCACACTCTCCCTCTTGCAGAAGGCAAATCGGACGAAAGGCGCGCCCGCGTCCCGGTGGTCGTAGAAGACGGCGTTGGGAATCGCCACCACCCCGCAGCGCTCCGGCAGCGCCCGGCAGAAGGCGAAGCCGTCGCCGCCGTGCGAGAGCTCCGCGCCCAGCGGGCGGATGTCGGTGGTGACGAAGTACGTGCCCGCCGGGCGGTACACCGCGAGGCCCGCCGCCGCCAGGCCCTCGCTCAGCAGGTCCCGCTTGGCCCGCAGGTCCTCGCGCATCCCGTCGGTGTACGCGTCCGGCAGCCGCAGCGCCTCGGCGACCGCGTACTGGAAGGGCCCGGAGGCCACGTACGTGAGGAACTGCTTGGCCGAGCGGACGGCCGCGACCAGCTCGGGCGCGCCGGTGGCCCAGCCGACCTTCCAGCCGGTGAAGGAGAACGTCTTGCCCGCCGAGCCGATCGTCAGCGTGCGCTCCCGCATGCCCTCCAGCGTGGCGAGCGGCACGTGCTCGCCGTCGAAGACCAGGTGCTCGTACACCTCGTCGGTCACCACCAGCAGGTCCCGTTCGCACGCCAGCTCGGCGACCGCCGTCAGCTCCGCGCGCGTGAGCACGGTCCCGGTGGGGTTGTGCGGGGTGTTGAGCAGGATGAGGCGGGTGCGCGGGGTGACGGCGGCGCGCAGCTCGTCGAGGTCGAGCACGAAGCGCCGCTCGCCCTCTTCGGTCCTCGGCCGCAGGGTCACCGGGACGCGGGTGCCGCCCGCCATCGCGATGCAGGCGGCGTACGAGTCGTAGTACGGCTCCAGCGCGATCACCTCGTCCCCCGGCTCCACCAGGGCCAGCAGCGCGGCCGCGATCGCCTCGGTGGCGCCGGCCGTCACCAGCACCTCGCGGTCCGGGTCGAGGGCGAGCCCGTAGCGCCGTTGCTGGTGGTCCGCGATGGCGGTGCGCAGCTCGGGCACGCCCGGGCCCGGCGGGTACTGGTTGCCGCGCCCGTCGCGCAGCGCCCGTACCGCGGCCTCGCGCACCTCCTCGGGGCCGTCCGTGTCGGGGAAGCCCTGGCCGAGGTTGATGGCTCCGGTCCTCGCCGCGAGGGCGGACATCTCGGCGAAGATCGTGGTGCCGAACTCGGCGAGGCGGCGGTTCAGAAGAGGGCGCGCGCTGGAGGTCATGGCCGCCATCCTGCGCGGAACCTCTGGAGTTGCTCAAGTCTGCTTTCGCGCGCGTGGGCGGAGGGCATCCCCCTGTCACGCAGGACGGCTGTCCCTGAGGACAGCGGACCGAAGGACGGTGGGGGAGATGGGATATGTCATCGCGGGGGCCGTACTCGTACTGATCTGGTACGTCGTCGGCAGGCTGACCCGGGGGAGCAACGCCCGGTGGCGGCGCGGGTGGTACGGGCGCGGCTCGGGGGCGTCCGGCTCCGGCGGCTCCTCCGTCGGATCCTGGTGGGCGGGTGACAGCGGCGGCGGCGGTGGCGGCCACGGCCACCACGGAGGCCACTCGTGCGGCGGCGGCCACTCCTCCTGCGGGGGCGGTTCGTCCTGCGGAGGCGGGGGCGGCGGCTGCGGCGGCTCCAGCTGACGGTCTGCGGCGGTCGCGGCTGACACGGGGCAGCCGATTCCGTCCGCACGCCCCTTCCGCGCGCCCGGCGGGCAGAAACCCGCCGGGCGCCTTCGCGCGCACCCACGGGTTGAACAGTTGAACCGGGTTGCATCCGAGGGGATGGAAACCACGTCAAGTTGGGTAAAAACGCTGTGAGCGCCGCGCACTTCATGATTCCCTCGCTGATGAGAAACGCAGCCCACGGACCCCCCACCGGGCGGACCTGAGCAGCGGTCCCCCTTCCCTCGCACCGGTTCCGGGGTGACCCCGGTCGTCCACCCTCCACATGTGTGTTTTTGCGGAGCCCACCCATGCTCACGACTCTCAAGACCGTCTACACCGACACGCGTGCCAGTGACCTCGCCTGGGCTCTGGGCCGGGAGCCGCTGCCCGCGCTGGCCGTCCTCGACCTCGAACTGTCCGGCGCCAAGCTCCAGTTGAGGCTGCTCGGCGCCTCCCACCAGGTCCTCCTCGAAGAGGAAAGGGGCTCCTGTTCGGAGACCGTGGCCTGTATGCCCGGAAGCAGCACGCCGCTGCCCCTCGGGGTGGCGAAACGTCTCGGGGAGTGGGAGTACGAGTTCGCCGCGCGGGTGGAGACGCTGTCCGGGGGCTCGTTCGCGGGGCGCGCCCAGGAGCTCCTCGCGCTGGTCGCCGACCACCCCAACGGCCTTGCAGGGACGTTTCCCGGCTCGCCGCACGCGTTCACCGCGATGCTCGCGCAGCGCAGCGAGGGCCAGGTGCGCTGGCGGACCTGGCACGCGTACCCGCAGGAAGGGCAGTTGGTGGTGACCCGTACGAGGGTCGGTGTCCGGATGGCGGCGCCCGTCGCGCTCTGAGAATGCGTGCAGGCAGGAGGGGGTGCACCGCCACTCCGGAGACCGTAATTCCCTCCGCAGTGCGCGAGTTGCACTCGTGTGGGTGACAGGATGCCAGCGAGTCGTGACGTAGCGTTCCCATCATGATCGAACCGTCTGTGCCCGTCCTGCCCTGTGGCATCCCGCCGCCGGCGCCCCGGCGCAGCACCGCGCGGTTCATCGTGCTCGGCACCGTGTTCATCTGCGCGGCCTGCGGACTCGTCTACGAACTCGAACTGGTCGCCCTCGCCTCGTACTTGATCGGCGACTCGGTCACCCAGGCCTCCGTCGTGCTGTCCGTGATGGTCTTCGCCATGGGCATCGGCTCCCTGCTCGCCAAACGGCTGCGGCTGCACGCCGCCGTCGGCTTCGGCATGATCGAGGCGGCCCTCGCCCTGGTAGGCGGCTGCTCGGCGATGGTGCTGTACGCGACGTTCGCCTGGCTCGGGGGCGCGCGGTACGCGCTGGTGGCGTTCTCGCTCGCGATCGGCGTGCTCATCGGCGCGGAGATCCCGCTCCTGATGACCCTGATCCAGCGGGTCTCCCGGCAGGACCCGGGCGGCACGGTCGCGGACCTGTTCGCCGCCGACTACGTGGGAGCGCTCGTCGGCGGCCTCGCCTTCCCCTTCCTGCTGCTGCCGCTGCTCGGCCAGCTGACGGGAGCGCTGCTGACCGGCGCGGTCAACGCGGTCGCGGGCGGCGCGCTGGTGCTGTGGCTGTTCCGGCGCGATCTCACCCCACGCGCGCGCTGGTGGCTCTTCACGGCGAACGTGCTGGTCCTCGCGGTGCTCGCGACGACCACGGCCCTGGTCGGCGCCTTCGAGCAGGCGGCGCGGCGCGCGGTGTACGGGGGGCAGGTGCGGGTCGCGGTGCAGACCGGGGTGCAGGAGATCGTCCTCACCGGCAGCCGCACCGGGCACGGCCCCGGCGGCCCGCTCGACCTCTTCCTCGACGGCCGGCTGCGCGTCAGCGGCCGCGACGAGCACCGCTACCACTCGGCGCTGGTGGGCCCCGCCATGGAGTCCGGACCGCACGGACGGGTGCTGATCCTGGGCGGCGGGGACGGCCTCGCCGCGCGCGAGGCGCTGCGCACCCCGGGCGTGCGCGCGGTGACCCTGGTCGAACTCGACGCGGGCGTGGTCGACCTGGCCCGCCACGACCCGGCCCTGTCGGCGCTGAACGGCCATGCGTACGACGACCGGCGGGTGCGGCCGGTGGTCGCGGACGCGTTCGGCTGGCTGCGGGGTCCCGGCCGGTCGGCCGGGCCGTTCGACGTGGTGGTCTCCGATCTGCCGGACCCGGGCATCACCCCGAGCACCAAGCTCTACTCGGAGGAGTTCTTCGGCCTGGCCGCGCGGGTGCTGGCGCCGGGCGGGCGGATCGTGGTGCACGCGGGCCCGGTCGCGACGCGCGAGCACACGTACTGGACGGTGGAGTCGACGGTACGGGCGGCGGGCCTGTGGACCGTGCCGTATCGCGCGACGGGCCGCCTCACGGGCTTCACGGCGGGCCCCGACCGCGCCTCGGACGCCACGAAGGCCCCGCACGACTGGGGCTTCGTCCTGGCCTCGCCGTCCGGGCCGCCGGGGGCCCCGCTCGCCCCCGAGCTGGAGCCCCTGGCGGACGCCCGCCCCCGCGCCGAGCTGCCCCCGTCGACGCTGGTGCACCCGCGCTATACGGGATGAGGGGGGTTCGCCGCCGCCGGTCGCGGCGTTTGCGCAGACGTGGCGGCCGCCCCTGAGTAGGCTCGTTTCCCATGGAGCATGAGGTGTTCGTTCCGGTTGAGGTCCAGTCACTCCGCCAGACGCTGCGGGACCCGGCGAGGGTCGCCCGCTGCGTCCCCGGCCTGCAGCAGGACGCCGGCGAGCCACCGGTGGCCGGGCGGCTGAAGCTCCGCGTCGAGGGGCACACGATCACCTACCGGGGCACGCTGCGGATCACCGAGCTCGACGAGGACACCTTCGGCGTGGAGGCGCAGGGCACGGAGGCGCGCGGCACCGGCGCCGCGAAGTTCTCCCTCACCCTGCGCCTCGCCCCCGAGGCCGAGGGCACCCGCCTCGCCTTCACCGCCACGGCGACGGCGGACGGCCGCGTGGCCACGGCGACCCCGGAGGGCGCCAGGGCGTCGGCGGCCCGGCTGCTGGACCGTTTCGGCGCGGCGCTGGCGGCCGACGCGGGCGCCGCATCCGGCGACGAGCCGGGCGAAGAGCCCGGCGACGAGTCCGAGGCGGACCCCGCGGGGCCGACCGCGTCCGGGACCGGCAGCGCCGCCGGCGCCTCCGACGGCACCGGCCCCTCCGTCTTCGACGCCGTCGTCCCGCCGCCCTCGCTCGATCCGCTCGCGGAGGAGGAGTTCGACGTCCCCGGGGACGCGGACTACGTACCCGCCGAGGCCGCGCACGCGCGCCGGACCATGATCGGGCGCAGCGCCGAGGAGGTCGACCACGCGCCGCCGCGCGGGCGGTACGCACCGGTGCCCGCCCCGGCCGGCGCCGGCGGGGCCACGCTGCGCTGGGTCGCCCCGGCCGCGGCCCTCGCGCTCGCCTCCGCCGTGGTGGTCGGACGCGCCCTGCGCCGCCGCCGCTGACCGCACCACTGGGGCCAACACGGCGGCGCGCGCTCCGGCGCGTGCGGTGACGCAAGTAGTGTCGGGGGCGTGAGTAGCGACAAGAGTGTCCGGCTGGCGGCCGGCGACGTCGAGTTGACGGTCCGTCCGGACCTCGGATGCCGGATCGAGAGCCTGCGCATCGGCGGTACGGAGGTGCTGCGCCAGGGCGAGCACTACGGCTCGTTCCCGATGGTCCCCTGGTGCGGCCGCATCGAGCACGGCGAGTTCCGCAACGGCGGCACCAAGTACCAGCTGCCGCTGAACTCCCCGCCGCACGCCATCCACGGCACCGGCCGCGACACCGTCTGGAAGCGGGTGCGCACCGGGGAGACCGAGTCCGGCCACGCCGAGGCCCACTTCACGTACGACCTGGCCGAGCCGTGGCCGTACACCGGTCGCGTCACCCAGATCTTCGAGCTGTTCGAGAACGCGCTGACGCTCACCATGGGCGTCGAGACGTACGGCGACTCCTTCCCCGCGCAGGTCGGCTGGCACCCGTGGTTCCTGCGGAACCTGGGCGGCGAGGACGTACGGCTCGGGTTCACCCCCGCCTGGCAGGAGGAGCGCGGCGACGACCATCTGCCCACCGGCCGCCGTATCGACCCCTTGCCCGGTCCCTGGGACGACTGCTTCGGCATGCCCGACGGCGTCGATGTCACCCTCACCTGGCCGGAGCAGCTGGAGCTGAAGGTGACCAGTCGCAGCGAATGGGTGGTCGTCTACGACGAGCAGGAGGCGGCGGTGTGCGTGGAGCCCCAGTCCGGCCCGCCCAACGGCCTCAACACGCTGCCGAGGCTGGTGACGCCGGTGGACCCGCTGGAGCTCGCGACGACCTGGAGCTGGCGGCGGCTCTGAGCCGGCGGCGCCTTTAAGCTGGCGGGCATGACTGACGTACGCGCTGACCTGCTCCAGCAGATCAAGGACAAGGCCGTGGTGCACGGCAAGGTGACCCTCTCCTCGGGTCGGGAAGCCGACTACTACATCGACCTGCGCCGGATCACGCTGGACGGCGAGGCCGCGCCGCTGGTCGGTCAGGTCATGCTCGACCTCACCGCCGACCTGGACTTCGACTGCGTGGGCGGGCTGACCCTGGGCGCCGACCCGGTGGCGACGTCGATGCTGCACGCCTCGGCCGCGCGCGGGCAGCGCCTGGACGCCTTCGTCGTGCGCAAGGCGCAGAAGGCGCACGGCATGCAGCGCCGCATCGAGGGCACGGACGTCAAGGGCCGCCGCTGCCTGGTGGTCGAGGACACCTCCACCACCGGCGGCTCGCCGCTGACGGCCGTCGAGGCGGTGCGCGAGGCGGGCGGCGAGGTCGTGGCCGTCGCCACGATCGTCGACCGGGGCGCGGCCGACGCGATCGCCGAGGCGGGTCTGACGTACCTCACGGGGTACCGGCTGGGCGACCTGGGCCTGGCGTAACCGGGCCCGGCGCGACCGGACCGGGTGTCACGGGGGCCTGGCACAACGGGCGGAATGCCCGGAATGCCGCCGCGGCCGTAACCGGTCCGGGGTACCCGGCAAGATCGCCTGACGGGCACTCCGAAAGTGGTGACCTAGGTCCTCGATCCCGCCCGTACCGGCTCTGACCTGTGCTTTCCCCGAGGGGGCTGCCGTTTCACGTGAAACGGCAGCCCCCTCGTCCGTCCGCAGGGTGGAGCCGGGCGCAGAGTCTGGAAAGATGGGCCGCGACGATGACGTCGCCCCCAGGTCAGGGCCAGCACATATCGCACACCCCGCACATCACAAGGAGCGGACAGATGCCCATCGCAACCCCCGAGGTCTACAACGAGATGCTCGACCGGGCGAAGGCAGGCAAGTTCGCCTACCCGGCCATCAACGTGACCTCGACCCAGACCCTGCACGCTGCGCTGCGCGGCTTCGCGGAGGCCGAGAGCGACGGCATCATCCAGATCTCCACCGGCGGTGCCGAGTTCCTGGGTGGCCAGTACAACAAGGACATGGTCACCGGCGCGGTCGCCCTGGCCGAGTTCGCGCACGTCGTCGCCGCCAAGTACGACATCACCGTCGCGCTGCACACCGACCACTGCCCCAAGGACAAGCTGGACGGTTACGTACGTCCGCTCCTGGAGGTCTCGGCCGAGCGCGTCGCCAAGGGTCTGAACCCGCTCTTCCAGTCGCACATGTGGGACGGCTCCGCCGAGACCCTCGCGGACAACCTGGCCATCGGCCAGGAGCTGCTCGCCAAGGCCGCCGCCGCCAAGATCATCCTTGAGGTCGAGATCACCCCGACCGGCGGCGAGGAGGACGGCGTCAGCCACGAGATCAACGACGAGCTGTACACGACCGTCGACGACGCGCTGCGCACCGCCGAGGCCCTGGGCCTGGGCGAGAAGGGCCGCTACCTGCTGGCCGCCTCCTTCGGCAACGTCCACGGCGTCTACAAGCCGGGCAACGTCGTGCTGCGTCCGGAGCTCCTCAAGGACCTCCAGGAGGGCGTCGCCGCGAAGTACGGCAAGGCCTCCCCGTTCGACTTCGTCTTCCACGGCGGCTCCGGCTCCACCGAGCAGGAGATCGCGACCGCCCTGGAGAACGGCGTCGTGAAGATGAACCTCGACACCGACACCCAGTACGCCTTCACCCGCCCGGTCGCGGACCACATGTTCCGCAACTACGACGGCGTCCTGAAGGTCGACGGCGAGGTCGGCAAGAAGTCCACGTACGACCCGCGCACCTGGGGCAAGCTCGCCGAGGCGAGCATGGCCAAGCGCGTCACCGAGGCGTGCGCGAACCTGCGCTCGACCGGCACGAAGCTGAAGTAACGGGCGCGCGGGCCCGCCGCCCGCGCTCCCCCGCACGAGGCCCGGCCTCCCCCGCTCGGGGGGTGCCGGGTCTCGTGCGTTCGGCGAGAGTGGATCCATGAGCGTACGGATGGGCACGGCGGCGGGGCGGTGGGTGCTGTTCACGACCGTGCTCGGGTCCGGGATGGCGATGCTCGACTCGACCGTGGTCAATGTGGCCCTGCCGCGCATCGGGGCGGACCTGGACGCGGACATGGCGGTGCTCCAGTGGACCGTGAACGCGTACATGCTCACGCTCGCCGGGCTGATCCTGCTCGGCGGGGCGCTGGGCGACCGGTACGGCCGGCGCAAGGTCTTCGTCTTCGGCGTCGTCTGGTTCGCCGCCGGGTCGCTGCTGTGCGGCATCGCGCCCGGCGCGGGCGTCCTGATCGCCGCCCGCGCCCTCCAGGGCATAGGCGGCGCGCTCCTCACCCCCGGCTCGCTCGCCCTCATCCAGGCGAGCTTCCACCCCGACGACCGGGCCAGGGCGGTCGGCGTCTGGTCCGGGCTCGGCGGGGTCGGCGCGGCCGTCGGCCCGTTCCTGGGCGGCTGGCTGGTGGACGGCCCCGGCTGGCGCTGGGTCTTCCTGCTGAACGTCCCGCTGGCCGCGCTGTGCGTCCCGGTGGCGCTGCGGCACGTACCGGAGTCCAAGGACGCGCGCGTGCACACGGCCCGGTTCGACGTCACGGGGGCGGTGCTTGGGGCGCTGGCGCTCGCGCTGGTGACGTACGCGCTGATCGAGGCGCCCGGACAGGGGGCGTCGCCGCTGGTGCTCGGCGCGGCGGCGGCGGGCCTCCTGCTGGGCATCGCCTTCGTCCGCCTGGAGCGCCGCCTGCCGGACCCCATGCTGCCGCCGGAGGTCTTCGCCTCGCGCCAGTTCACGGCGGTGAACGTGGTGACGGTGTGCGTGTACGCGGCGTTCGGCGGCTTCTTCTTTCTGGCGGCGCTCCAGCTCCAGGTGGTGGCCGGGTACTCGGCCCTGGGCGCGGGCGCCGCCCTGCTCCCCACCACGGCCTTGATGCTCCTGCTCTCGGCCCGCTCGGGCGCGCTGGGTGAGCGCATAGGCCCGCGCATACCGCTGACGGTCGGGCCGCTGCTGTGCGCGGCCGGGATGCTGCTGATGCTGCGGGTGGGGGTGGACGCGTCGTACGTACGGGACGTGCTTCCCGCGGTCGTCGTCCTGGGCCTCGGCATGGTGACCCTGGTCGCGCCGCTCACGGCGACGGTGCTCGGGTCGGTGGACGCGGGGCGGGCGGGGCTGGCGAGCGGAATCAACAACGCGGCGGCGCGGGCGGCGGGGCTGCTGGCGGTGGCCGCGCTGCCTCTGGTGGCGGGCATGTCCCCGTCGGCGTACCGCTCGGCGGCGGAGTTCGGGTCGACGTTCCGGCGGGCGATGCCGGTGTGTGCGGGGGTGTTGGTGGTGGGGGCGGTGCTGGCATACCTGACGGTCCGGCGTCCGCCGGTGGGGGTGTGCCATCCGGAGTGCCGGGTGTCGTGCGGGGTGACGCCGCCGCTGGAGCGGGACCGGGGGGTGTGACCGGGGCTGCCGGGGGCTTCGCCCCCGGGCCCCCTTGGTTCGTCTGCGGACCGTGGACGGCTCGTCGCGCAGTTCCCCGCGCCCCTAAGCCCTCTGGACGTGCGGACCGTGGTCGGCTGGTCGCGCAGTTCCCCGCGCCCCTAGAAGCGCCCCTGCGGGCCGCCCAGGGGATTGCCGCGCAGCGGCATCTAAGGGGCGCGGGGAACTGCGCGAGCAACCGGCCATGGGCCGCAGACGAACGAAGCGGGGTGCAGGGGCCGCAGGCCCCGCAGACGGGGTCCGGGGGCGCAGCCCCCGGGAGAGCCACCTCCACCTCCACCCACCCCCGGAGGGTTTAGGGAAGGGGCGGGGAGGGGCCAGACCCCCGGTGGGACGTGGACGCGGCAGACTGGAGGCATGTCCATTCACGAGAACCTGCTCGGCGGGCCCGCCCCGACCCACCTCCCCGACGACCCCGAACCGCGCGACCTGCTCGCGCAGGGCGCCGCCCCCGCCGACGTCGCCGCCAAGTACCCCACCTCCTCCCTCGCCTGGGCGCAGCTCGCGGACGACGCGTTCGACGCGGGCCGCACGGTCGAGTCGTACGCGTACGCCCGCACCGGCTACCACCGCGGCCTCGACTCGCTGCGCCGCGCCGGCTGGAAGGGCCACGGCCCGGTGCCGTGGGAGCACGAGCCCAACCGCGGCTTCCTGCGCGCCCTGCACGCGCTGGCCCGTGCCGCCCAAGCCATCGGCGAACAGGCCGAGTTCGAGCGCTGCACCACGTTCCTGCGGGACTCCTCGCCGCTCGCCGCCGACACGCTGGGCTGACCTGCGCGGACGCGTACCGCCCGGACAATTTCCGTACGGGCGGTACGATCGCACGCACCATCGATTACAGGACAACTAACCGAAAACCGCGGATCATATCCGGCGCTGGCGCACGAGGCCCCACACCTCTTCCCCCCAACTCCAGCCGTGACAAGGGGAGAAGTCTGTCTTGGGCAAGCGAGCAGCCCGCAGCGGAGCCCGTAATGGCCGTGGCCGCACCCGACCCCCTGGCCGGGGCAGACGCTCGGACCGGCGCCACCCGCGCGCCCTGCTCCTCGTGGGCGGGCTCCTCGGACTCGCCCTCATCTGCGGCTCCGCACTCGCCGAGTGGCGCGGCGGCGACAGCGACACCCCCGAGCCCGGATACGCCGCCGAGTCCCCCCTCGGCTCCCGCGCCCCTCTCCCCGCCGCCGGGCCCGGCACCTTCACCCCCGCCGACGCCTCCGGCGCGCCCGTCGGCACGGGCGGCCCGCTGCGCCGCTACAAGGTGCTCGTCGAGGACGGCGTCGACGTCTCGCCGCGCCAGGCCGCCACCGAGGTCCAGGCGATACTCGCCCACCCCCGCAGCTGGGCCGCGCACGGACGTGGCCGGTTCCAGCTGGTCTCCGGCGGCGACAGCGCCGACGTGACCATAAAGATCGCCACCCCGGCCACCACGGACCGGCTCTGCGCGGCCAACGGCGACACCCACGGCGAGCTGAACTGCGAGGTCGCCGGCGGTGTCGTGGTCAATCTGAAGCGCTGGGTGAAGGGCTCGCCGCAGTACGACGGGCCGCCCGCCGAGTACCGGCACCTGATCATCAACCACGAGATCGGCCACATGATCGGCTTCCACCAGCACATGGAGTGCCCGGGCGCGGGCAGGGCGGCGCCGGTGATGATGCAGCAGATCAAGGGCCTCAAGGGGTGCAGGTCCAACGCGTGGCCGTACGCGAAGGACGGCACCTTCGTGGAGGGCCCGGCCGTGCCGTAGACCGTGCCGTAGACCACTTTCCGTGCCCTGACGAGGGTGGGCGGGGCGTGCTTATGATGCGGGTGGGGACCGGGGCTCCGATGCCGATGAAGGAAGGGGCGGACCGCTACCCGGACACATCAGGGAGACAGCGATGTCATCAAAGATGTCCGAACCGGTGGAAACCGCCGGAGCCGCCGCAGCCGCCGAGGCCGCCCCCCATCTGGACTTCGCGGGCACCACGCCGTACGAGGACTACGTCCAGGCGGACGTCCTCACCCACCTCCAGCACCTGCGCTCGGACGACCCCGGCGAGATGGTCTTCCTGGTCACCACCCAGGTCATGGAGCTGTGGTTCACCGTGATCGTCCACGAGTGGGAGACCGCCACGCGCGCGTTGCGCGAGGACCGGGTGCAGGTGGCCGTGGACGCGCTCAAGCGGTCCGTACGCGAGCTGGAGGCGCTCAACGCGTCCTGGACGCCGCTCGCCCAGCTCACCCCGGCGCAGTTCAACTCCTACCGCGCGGCCCTCGGCGAGGGCTCCGGCTTCCAGTCGGCGATGTACCGCCGGATGGAGTTCCTGCTCGGCGAGAAGTCGGCGTCCATGCTGGTGCCGCACCGGGGCGCGCCGCGCGCGCACGCCGAGCTGGAGAAGGCGCTCCAGGAGCCGAGCCTGTACGACGAGGTGCTGGCGCTGCTGGCGCGCCGCGGGTACGCCGTCCCGGCCGCCGTCCTCGACCGCGACCTCTCCCAGCGGTACGAGCCGTCGCCGCAGGTCGAGGCGGTCTGGGCGGAACTTTACGCCGGGGACCAGAACGGGGAACTCGTGCGCCTGGGCGAGGCGTTGACCGATGTGGGCGAGCTGGTGTGGCGCTGGCGCAACGACCATCTGGTGGCGACGAGGAGAGCGATGGGCGCGAAGACCGGCACGGGCGGTTCGGCGGGCGTGGCCTGGCTGGAGAAGCGCGCGGCGAAGAACGTGTTCCCCGAGCTGTGGACGGCGCGCAGCCATGTCTGAGTCCCTGGCCGGCAAGGCCGCGGCGCTGGACGCCGCAGACGAACTCGCCAAGCACCGCGACCTGTTCGCCCTCGACGACGCCACCGTCTACCTCGACGGCAACTCGCTGGGCGCGCTGCCGCGCCACGTTCCGGCGCGGATGCAGGAGGTCATCGCCCACGAGTGGGGCGAGCTGCGCATCCGCTCCTGGGACGAGAGCGGCTGGTGGACGGCGCCGGAGCGGATCGGCGACCGTATAGCGCCGCTGGTCGGCGCCGCGCCGGGCCGGATCGTGGTGGGCGACTCCACGAGTGTGAACGTCTTCAAGGCCCTGGTGGCGGCGGTGCGCCTGGCGCCCTCCGACCGCGACGAGATCCTGGTCGACGAGTCCACGTTCCCGACGGACGGGTACGTGGCGGGGTCCGCGGCGCGGATGACGGGCCGGGTGGTGCGTCCGGTCGCGCCCGGCGAGATGGCGGCGGCCGTCGGTCCGCGTACGGCGGCGATCCTGGTCAACCACGTCGACTACCGCACGGGCCGGCTGCACGACCTGCCCGGCATCACCGCGGCCGCGCACGCGGCGGGGGCTCTGGCGGTCTGGGACCTGTGCCACAGCGCGGGCGCGCTGCCGGTGGGCCTGGAGGCGCACGGGGTGGACTTCGCGGTGGGCTGCACCTACAAGTACCTGAACGGCGGGCCGGGTTCGCCCGCGTACCTGTACGTACGGGGCGACCACCAGGCGTCCTTCGACTCGCCCCTTCCCGGCTGGAACTCGCACGAGGATCCCTTCGGGATGCGGGGGGAGTACGTGCCGGGTTCCGGGGCGGTGCGGGGCCGGGTGGGCACGCCGGACATCCTGTCCATGCTGGCGCTGGAGTCGGCCCTCGACGTCTGGACGGGCGTCTCGATCGACTCCGTCCGGGCGAAGTCGCTGGCGCTGACGGACTTCTTCCTGGAGTGCGTGGCGGCGTATGTGCCGGAGGGGCGGGTGGCTTCTGTGACCCCGGTCGCGCATGGGGAGCGGGGGAGTCAGGTGGCGCTCCGCTGCGAGGACGCGGGGGCGGTGATGGCGGGGCTCATCGCGGCGGGGGTCGTCGGTGACTTCCGGCGCCCCGATGTCCTGCGCTTCGGCTTCACGCCGCTGTATGTGGGGTTCGGGGATGCGGAGAGGGCGGCGCGCGCGCTGTCGACAACGCTGGGTTAGCCCCCCACCCCGCCCCTTCCCTAAACCCTCCGGGGGTGGGAGGGGGCGAAGGTGGCTCTCCCGGGGGCTTCGCCCCCGGACCCCTTGGGCGGGGCCTGCGGCCCCTGCACCCCGGATGCCGTTTGTCTGCGGGTTGTCTGTGGCTGGTCGCGCAGTTCCCCGCGCCCCTAAAGTGCTCGGCTTCGCCCTCGCACTCGCAATCGCCCGCCACCCGTACCCCCTAGGGGCGCGGGGAACTGCGCGAGCAACCGGCCACGGCCCGCAGACGAAGGTGGGTTTAGGGGCGCGGGGAACTGCGCGAGCAACCCGCCACCGGCCCGCAGTCAAACCACAGCCCCGGGGCGCAGCCCCGTAACGGGGTCTGGGGGCGCAGCCCCCAGCAGCCACCCCCGGCCCACCCCCCCCGGCCGCCCGCCAGAGGGCTTTCGGGGGAGGGGTGGGGTGGGGGAATCCCGCCCGGGGCGCGAACCCCCTGCTACCGTCCGCGTCCGCCCCGTAAAAGAGACAGGTGACCCATGCCCGACCCCGCCGCCGCCAGGGACGCCGCCGAAGCCGCCGCGGCCTTCTCGCACCCCACCGTCCCCGCGGACACCACCGCCCCGTACGGCCCCCACCCCGACCAGCGCGTCGACTTCTACGCACCCAGAGGGGACACCGACGGCGCCCCCCTCGTCGTCGCCCTCCACGGCGGCGCCTGGCGCGAGCGGTACGACCGGGCGCATCTCACCCCGTTCGTGGACTTCCTCGCCCGCCGGGGATTCGCCGTGGCCAACGTCGAGTACCGGCGCGGCGGCCTGCTGCCGAGGCAGGGCGGCGGCGGACCCGTCGCCGGACGGTGGCCGGACACGTTCGACGACGTGGCCGCCGCCCTCGACGCCCTCCCCGAACTCGCCCGCACCCACCTCCCCACCGCCGACCTGCGCCGTACCGTGCTCACCGGTCACTCCGCCGGCGGCCACCTCGCCCTGTGGGCCGCGTCCCGCCACGTACTGCCCTCGGACTCCCCGTGGCACACCCCCGCCGCCGCCTTCCTGCGCGGCGTCGTCGCCCTCGCCCCCATCGCCGACTTCACCACGGCGGTGGCGTTGGACGTCTGCGACGGGGCTGTCGCGCAACTGCTGGGTGGAGAAGGGCAGTTGAGCGTACGGGCACCCCTCGCCGACCCCGCCGCCCTCCTTCCCACCGGTGTCGCCACCACCCTCGTCCAGGGCCGGGACGACATCGTCGTGCCGCAGGCCGTGGCCGAGGCGTACGTCGACGCCGCCGCCAGGGCGGGGGAGACCGTCGGGCTCACGCTGCTCGAAGGCGTCGGCCACTTCCCGCTCATCGACCCCGCCGCCGACGCCTGCGCGGTCGTCGCGGAGGAGATCGCCCAGCTGGCGTACTGAGCGGCTGAGCGGCCGGACGGCTGAACGGTTGAACGGCCGGACTGCCGGACTGCCGGACTGCCGGACTGCCGGACGGAGGAGCCGTAGTCCCTGAGACGGACCCCGGCGGATCCGTATCGCAGGGGACGCCCCGCCCGCCCGCCCCCGCCTACCGTGGGCACGTGACCGAGACCCTAAGCCCCCAGCCGCCCGGCAGCGACGGGCGCAGCCCCGAGTTCCTGCTCGCCATGGACGCGTTCGGCGGGCTCCGCCGGGACCTGTTCCGGGACGCCTTCGCCTACCGGCCGCTCCCGCCGATGCGTACGGACGGCCCGCTCACCCGCCATCTGTCCGACCGGCTGCGCCGGTACGCCGCCTGGACCCCGCACGCGGCCGTGCTCTTCGTCGCGTTCTGCGCCGCGCTGATCATGTACGCCCAGAGGGGCGGGCCGGGCAGCGGACCGTACGCGCTCGTCTGGGTGGCCATGGGACTGATGGTCGGAGCGCCCGTCGCCATGACCCTGATACGGCCGGTCGGCGCCTGGTGGGCGATGTGCGCGAGCACGGTGGTCCTCGGCGTGATCATGCCGGGCGGGAGCGGCTTCTCCAACTGGCCGTGGCCGGCGGGCGCGTTCCTCGCGCAGCTCGCCGTGATGGTGGTGGTGGCGCTGCGCACCCGGCCCCGGACCGCCGTGTGGATGTGGGTCCTCACGCTGGCGCTCGGTTCGGTGATGGGGATCCCCGGTCACGGCGGCGTCGGCACGGACGCGGGGCCGATGGCCGTCACGTCCGCGATACTGCTCCTGATCGCCGTCGTCGTGAGCATCCGCCGGGAGGCGGAGCAGAAGATCACCGTCCAGCAGTCGGTCACCGCCGTCGAACGCGGCAGACGGACCGTGCTCGAAGAGCGCACCACCATCGCGCGCGAGCTGCACGACGTGGTCGCGCACCACATGTCGGTGGTCGCCATCCAGGCCGAGGCGGCCCCGTACCGAGTGGAGGACCCGCCGCCGGAGCTGACGCAGGCGTTCGCGACGATCCGCGAGAACGCGGTGGCGGCGCTGACGGAGCTGCGCCGCGTGCTCGGTGTCGTACGCGCGGAGGACTACGAGGCGCCGGACGCGCCCCAGCCCACCCTCGCCGACCTCGACCGGCTCCTCGCGAACGTACGTGACGCCGGACTCGATGTGACCAAGGCGGTCACGGGCGCGGTGCGCGAACTCCCGCAGGGCGTCGAGCTGTCGGCGTACCGCATCATCCAGGAGGCCCTCAGCAACACCCTGCGGCACGCGCCGGGCGCGGCTGCGCGGGTGGAGGTCGGCTATGTGCTGGGCGGGGTGGGCCTGCGCGTCGTCAACGGCCCGCCGACGGGCCCGGCGGCGGCGTCGCCGGGCAGCGGCCACGGGATCACGGGGATGCGGGAGCGGGTGGCGATGCTCGGGGGCGAGATGACGGCCGGCGAGGTGGGGGAGGGCGGCGGTTACGAGGTGACCGTGTTCATCCCGGTGGCGGCGGAGGGACCGGCGGCATGAGTGCGAGTACGCGCGTACTGATCGTCGACGACCAGATGATGGTCCGCGAGGGCTTCTCGGTCCTGCTCAACGCCCAGCGGGACATCGAGGTGATCGGCGAGGCGGTCGACGGCCGGGATGCGGTGGCCAAGGTCCGCGAACTCCGGCCGGACGTCGTCCTGATGGACATCCGGATGCCCGAGATGAACGGGATCGAGGCGACGCGGGAGATCGTGGCGGCGGACACGTCGGCGAGGGTGCTGGTGCTGACGACGTTCGACCTCGACGAGTACGTGTACGAGGCGCTGCGGGCGGGGGCGTCGGGGTTCCTGCTGAAGGACGCGTCCGCGCGGCAGCTCGCCGAGGGGGTACGGGTGGTGGCGTCCGGCGACGCGCTGCTCGCGCCGTCGGTGACGCGGCGTCTGATCACGGAGTTCGCGCGGTCGGCGCCGGTGCGGCGGGGCTCCGTGGGGGTGGGTTCGGGTTCGGGCTCGGTCCAGGTCGAGGAGCTGACCGACCGCGAGACGGAGGTCCTGATCCTGATCGCCCAGGGCCTCTCCAACGCGGAGATCGCGGATCGGTTGGTGGTGGCGGAGTCGACGATCAAGACGCATGTGAGTCGGGTGCTGGTGAAGTTGGGTCTGCGGGATCGGACGCAGGCGGCGGTGTACGCGTACGAGTCCCGCCTGATCACCCCGTCATAGCCCCCACCCCGCCCCTTCCCTAAACCCTCCGGGGGTGGGTGGGGGTGGAGGTGGCGCTCCCGGGGCTACGCCCCGGACCCCGTTGAGGGGCCTGCGGCCCCTGCACCCCACTGTTTTCGTCTGCGGGTCGTGGCGGGCTGGTCGCGCAGTTCCCCGCGCCCCTGAAGTGCTCGGCTTCGCCCTCGCACTCGCCATCGCCCGCACCCCCTAGGGGCGCGGGGAACTGCGCGAGCAACCCACCACTACCCGCAGACGAACTCCGGGCTGAAAAGGGGCGCGGGGAACTGCGCGACCAGCCACAGACGGCCCGCAGACGAACACCCGGCCGTCCGCCAGAGGGCTTTCGGGAAGGGGCGGGGTGGGGAAGGAAACCCCATGGACACCACCCGCCCCTTCCAGCCCGGCTCCGCCGGCTTCGTCGCCGACCCCTACCCCGCATACGCCCAGCTCCGCGCAGCGGGCCGCGCCCACCACCACCCCCCGACCGACCAGTGGCTCATCCCCCACCACGCAGACGTCAGCGCCCTCCTCCGGGACCGCCGCCTCGGCCGCACCTACCTCCACCGGTTCACCCACGAGGAGTTCGGACGTACGCCCCCACCCCCCGCCCACGAGCCCTTCCACACCCTCAACGACCAGGGGATCCTCGATCTGGAGGCCCCCGACCACACCCGGATCCGGCGGCTCGTGGCGAAGGCGTTCACCCCCCGCCGCGTCGAGGAACTCGGGCCCGTCGTCGAGCGGATCGCCACCCGCCTCGTGGGCGACTTCGTCGCGGCGGGCGGCGGGGACCTCCTCGCCGATGTCGCCGAGCCCCTCCCCGTCACCGTCATCGCGGAGATGCTCGGCATCCCCGAAGCGGACCGGCACCTCCTGCGGCCCTGGTCGGCCGACATCTGCGGGATGTACGAGCTCACCCCGGACGAGGACACCGCCGCCCGCGCGGTCACGGCGGCGGTCGAATTCTCGGCCTATCTGAGGGAGTTGATCCGGCAGCGGCGCCACGCACCCGCCCCCGACCTCGTCTCCGCCCTCATCGCCGTCCACGACACGGACGGCACCCGCCTCACCGAGCAGGAGATGATCTCCACCTGCGTCCTGCTCCTCAACGCGGGCCACGAGGCCACCGTCAACACCACGGCCAACGGGTGGTGGACGCTCTTCCGCCACCCCGAGCAGCTGGCCCTGCTGCGCGCCGAACCCGACAAGCTCCTCCCCGGCGCCGTCGAGGAACTGCTGCGCTACGACACGCCGTTGCAGCTCTTCGAGCGGTGGGTGCTCGACGACATCGAGGTCGGTGGGACGAGGATTCCGCGCGGATCCGAGGTCGCGCTGCTCTTCGGCTCCGCCAACCGTGACCCGGCCGCGTTCGCCGACCCGGACACCTTCGACGTACGCCGTCCCGCCGCCGACAACCGTCACGTCAGCTTCGGCGCGGGCATCCACTACTGCCTCGGCGCCCCCCTCGCCCGCCTCGAACTGGCCGTGTCCTTCGGCCTGTTGCTGCGCGAGGCCCCGCGCATGCGCCTGCTCACCGAGCCGCGCTGGAAGCCGGGTTATGTGATCCGGGGCCTCACCGCCCTCGAAGTGGAGGTCTAGGGCCTGTCGGACGCCTCCGGGCGCCTCAGCGCCAAGCCGTCCAGGACCACTTCCAGCCCGTACGCGAACTTGCCGTCGCGCAGCGCGGCCGGGTCCACGACCTCCGCCGCGTACGCCTCGGCCAGGTGCTCGTGGTCCGCCGCCGCCTGCTGCGCGGCGGGCATGAGGCGGGCGATGAAGTCCTCCTCGGACTCGCCGGAGCGGGCGACCGTGGTGAGCCACGCCGCCTCGGTGGTGCTCATCCCGATCACATACGACAGGACCGTCTCGATCGCGCGCTCCGGCTCGGGGAACCCGGCGTCCGCGAAGAGCGCGGCGAGCCGCTCGGAGAACGACATCAGGTTGGGGCCCAGATAGGCCAGGCCCGCCTGGCCGAGGACCGAGGCCAGCCAGCGGTGGCGCAGGGCCGTCGCGCGGAAGGACCGGGCGGCCCCGGTGGCGGCGGCCCGCCAGTCGGCGCCGTCGGCGGGGGGTACGGCGATCTCCCCGAACACCTCGTCCACCGCGAGCTCCATCAGCTCGTCCTTGGTGGCGACGTGCCGGTAGAGGGAGGTGGCGCCCGCGTTCAGCCGGGCGCCGAGCTTGCGCATGCTGAGCGCCTCGATGCCGTCGGCGTCCAGCATCACGACCGCCTCGCGGACGATCGCGGCCCGGCTGAGCGCGGGCTGATCGGCTTCGCGCGTCCGGCGGGCCCAGACGGACGGGATGGGGTTCGCCTTGGTGGTCCTGGCGGCCATGGCACTCCTTCGCGGCGGCACGTGCGTACGACGTTCGCATCCAGCGTACAGGGAGAGGTGATTGCGTACGGCGTCTGCATCTGCGTACAGTGTGCGCATCGACGGAACGATGTGCGCAGCCGAGAGGAAGAACCCATGGAGACCCGCAGGGAGACCCGCGATCCACGCCGCTGGTGGATCCTGATCGTGCTGTGCCTCAGCTCGCTGGTGCTGGTGATCGACAGCATGGCGCTGACGGTGGCGGTGCCGTCGATGACGGCGGACCTCGGCGCGAGCGCCCAGGACACGCAGTGGATCCTCGACTCCTACATCCTGGTGTTCGCGGGCCTGCTGCTCACCTCCGGCAGCCTCGGTGACCGCTTCGGCCGCCGCAAGGTGATGATCATCGGCCTGCTGCTCTTCGGGGCGGCGTCGCTGGCGGCGGTGTTCTGCACGAACCCCGGCGAGGTCATAGCCGTACGGGTCGCGATGGGCGTGGGCGGTGCGCTGATCATGCCCTCGACCCTCTCCATCCTCATCACCGTCTTCGACGAGGAGGAGCGCGGCAAGGCGATGGCGGCGTGGGGTTCGGTGTCGATGCTCGGTCTGGTCGGCAGCCCGGTGCTGGGCGGCGTACTGATCGACCACTTCTCCTGGCACTCGATCTTCTTCATCAACATCCCGGTCGTGGCGCTGGCGATCCTCGCGGGTCTGCTGCTCATGCCGGAGTCGAAGGCGCCGTGGCAGAAGCCGGACCCGCTGGGCGCGGTGCTGTCGGCGGCGGGGATGACCGCGCTGATCTGGTGGATCATCGAGATCCCGCAGCACGGCGCGTTCGGGGCCCGCTCGCTGGTCACGCTCGCGGTCGCGGTCGTCGCCCTCGCCGGTTTCGTGGTCTGGGAGAACGTCACCTCCGCGCCGATGGTGCCGCTGGTCCTGTTCAAGCACCGCAACTTCAGCGGCGGTTCGGTGTCGCTGGCGCTCGTCCAGATCGGTACGGGCGGGCTGCTGCTCGTCCTCACCCAGTACCTCCAGTTCGTCCTGGGCTACTCGCCGGTCAAGGCGGGTCTGGCGTTCGTGCCGCTGGCGGTGACGGCGCTGGTCGGCAACACGGCGGGGGCGCAGCTCGCCGCCCGGTTCGGCAACCGGTGGCTGATCGTGGCCGGGATGCTGACGATGTCCTCGTCCTTCGCCCTGCTGACCACGGTCACGGCGTCCTCGGGCTTCACCGTCCCGGCGATCGCCCTCGGCCTGCTCGGCCTCGGTGCGGGCCTGGCGATGCCGGCGGCGGTCGGGGCGCTGATGGGCACGATTCCGGCGGACAAGGCGGGGGTGGGGTCGGCGCTCAACGACACGATCCAGCAGGCGGGTACGGCGCTGGGGATCGCGATCCTGGGGTCGATGCTGTCGAGCGGGTTCGCTGCGCGGATGCCGTCGGGTGCGCCGGAGGGGGCTCGGCACTCGATCGCCGGCGCGCTGGCCGTGGCCGGCGGGGACCCGGTCCTGGTGCGGACGGCCCATGAGGCCTTCACCTCGTCGATGTCCATGACGTTTGCGGTGAGTGGGGTGGGGGTGTTGGTGGCGGCGGTTTTGGCGGGGGTGCTGATGCGGGAGCGGGTGGGGGAGGCGGAGCGGGAGCTCGTGGCCTGACCTTTTGATCCCCCACCCCGCCCCTTCCCGAAAGCCCTCTGGCGGGCGGCCGGGTGGGGGCTGCGCCCCGGGCCCCGTGTTCGTCTGCGGGCCGGTGGCGGGCTGGTCGCGCAGTTCCCCGCGCCCCTGGAAGCGCCCCTCCGGGGCGCCCAGGGGATTGCCGCGCAGCGGCATTCAAGGGGCGCGGGGAACTGCGCGATCAGCCGTCCACGGTTCGCAGACGAACGGGGGTTTTCAGGGGCGCGGGGAACTGCGCGATCAGCCGTCCACGGTTCGCAGACGAACGGGGGTTTTCAGGGGCGCGGGGAACTGCGCGATCAGCCGTCCACGGTTCGCAGACGAACGGGGGTTTTCAGGGGCGCGGGGAACTGCGCGACCAGCCATCTACGGTCCGCAGACGAACGGGGTCCGGGGCGTAGCCCCAGCCGGGGTCAGGGAACCGGCGGCGTGGGGGGCGGCGGCAGTGTCAGGGTCCACGTTCCCGCCGTCCATGTTCGTGTGCGGACCGGCCCCCCGACCACCTCCCCCGCCCGGTACCGGAACCCGTCCCCCGACACCGTCACCGTCCGGGCCCGCGCCCGAACCCCCGGCACCCCGAGCCCCGGGGACACCACCACATGCGCCACCCCGTCCCCCGACCCGACCGACACCCCCGCGACCGGACGGTCGAGGTCGGACAGGAGCACCCCGTCCGCCTCGACCCGCACCCGCAACCGGTGGGCGACAGCCAGCGGCACGGGTGCCCGCACCAGCGTGCGTACGAGGGAACGGCACGTACCCCAGACCGTGGGCACGGCGGTCCGCGCCACCGGCGGCGCGGCCGGGATGCACAGATCGCCCAGGACCACGCCCCCGCTGTCGTCCACCAGCAGGTCGAGCCGGCGCGGCGCCCCGTCCAGGACCGCCCGCGCCGCCGCCACCGCCCCCGTCGGCACCCCCAGTGACCTGGCGAGTTCCAGCAGAGGGGCGGTGCCCACGGGCACCATCGCCACGGCGGGAGGGCAGACATCACGTTCCCGCAGCAGCAATGTCACAGTACGTAGCAGCGCCCGGTCGTCGCCGACCACCACAGGCCGCCGGGAACCCCTTCGGGCGAGGGCGCGGGAGAACTCCTCCACCCCCTCCGGCCAGCATATTTTCGCCTGTGCACCGGCACACAGCACATCTTTCGCGATCCGTACGGACTCGCCGTCGATACGGCGGGCGACCGGGTCGATGACCACCAGTAGCTGGTCGGCAGCCGACACTTCGGTCCTTCCTCGGGTAGCATCTTTGTGCAAGAGCCCCTTGCGCTATTGCGCCAGGGGCTTCGTCTATTCCGGGGCACATTGGTGAGGCGGCGACAAGCCCCTGACCTTGGACATGCCCCGCCCGGAAGGGGTGTACGCCTGTGCCCGCACTTGTGCTGCTCGGTGCTCAGTGGGGTGACGAAGGCAAGGGAAAGGCCACCGACCTGCTCGGTGGATCCGTTGACTATGTAGTGCGCTACCAGGGCGGCAACAACGCCGGCCACACGGTCGTCGTCGGCGACCAGAAGTACGCGCTGCATCTTCTCCCTTCCGGGATCCTCTCGCCGGGGTGTACCCCGGTCATCGGCAACGGAGTCGTCGTCGACCCGGCGGTCCTGCTCTCCGAGCTGAGCGGGCTGAACGAGCGCGGCGTCGACACGTCCAAGCTGCTCATCAGCGGTAACGCTCACCTGATCACGCCGTACAACGTCACCCTCGACAAGGTGACGGAACGGTTCCTCGGCTCCCGCAAGATCGGCACCACCGGTCGCGGCATCGGACCGACCTACGCGGACAAGATCAACCGCGTGGGCATCCGCGTCCAGGACCTGTACGACGAGTCGATCCTGATGCAGAAGGTCGAGGCGGCGCTCGAGTCCAAGAACCAGCTCCTGGCCAAGGTCTTCAACCGGCGCGCGATCGAGTCCGAGAAGATCGTCGAGGAGATGCTCCAGTACGCGGAGCAGATCAAGCCGTTCGTGGCCGACACGACGCTGATCCTCAACGACGCGATCGACGACGGCAAGGTCGTCCTCTTCGAGGGCGGTCAGGGCACGCTCCTGGACGTCGACCACGGCACGTACCCCTTCGTGACCTCGTCGAACCCGACCGCGGGCGGCGCCTGCACGGGTGCGGGCGTGGGCCCCACGAAGATCAGCCGCGTGATCGGCATCCTCAAGGCCTACACGACGCGCGTCGGCGCGGGCCCGTTCCCGACCGAGCTGTTCGACCAGGACGGCGAGGACCTGCGCCGCATCGGCGGCGAGCGCGGTGTGACCACCGGCCGTGACCGCCGCTGCGGCTGGTTCGACGCGGTGATCGCCCGTTACGCGACCCGGGTCAACGGTCTGACGGACTTCTTCCTCACCAAGCTGGACGTCCTGACCGGCTGGGAGCAGATCCCCGTCTGCGTGGCGTACGAGATCGACGGCAAGCGCGTCGAGGAGCTCCCGTACTCCCAGACCGACTTCCACCACGCGAAGCCGATCTACGAGATGCTGCCGGGCTGGTCCGAGGACATCACCAAGGCCCAGACCTTCTCCGACCTGCCGAAGAACGCGCAGGCGTACGTGAAGGCGCTGGAGGAGATGTCGGGCGCGCCGATCTCCGCGATCGGCGTCGGCCCCGGCCGGACCGAGACGATCGAGATCAACTCGTTCCTGTAGGGATCCGGCTCCCGGTCGGGGGGCTGAGGGCGCGGTTCCCCGCGCCCTTGGAACCCCCCCGGCCGGCTGCGGACCGTGCTGGGTTGCTCGCGCAGTTCCCCGCGCCCCTAGAAGGGCCCTTCGGGCCCAGGCGGATCACCGGGTGAACGTCACGTCGATCCCCTCGCCGTCGGGGTAGTGCAGCTTCAGGGTGCCGTCGCCCACGAAGACGTACTCGTGCACGAACCCGTTCGAGCAGCCCGCCCCCGTGCCGGTGCTGATCGGCTCGTAGGGGGCGAGGGTGAGCCGATAGCTGTTCGCCTTGACCAGCAGCGCCGTCCAGACGCAGGTCCTGCCGCTCGTGACGCGTTCGAGCCGGGCCAGCCGCCCCCCGATCCTCCCCTGGGCGATGGTGGCGGTGTACGTGCTGGCCGCCGTCGGCACCTTCGCCTTCCAGGTTCCGAGGTACTGGGCGGGGACGGCGGAGGGGCCGTCGGCGGCGCGGGTGAGGGCCGCGATGTAGTCCGACCCGGCGGACCAGGCGAGATATCCGTCCATGCCGGGTTGCAGGGTCTGGGGCGGCAGCACCGGGCAGGCCTTGGCCTCCTCCCCGTACGCGTCGATCTCCTTCTCCCGGGTGTCCGCGGAGGTCAGTTCGACCTTGCCGGGTGTCCGACTGGCGACCGTCATCAGCCCGCCGCACATCCGGTGGTCGTCGAGCAGAGTGATCCGGGACTTGTCGCCGCTCCCCTCCTCCGCGACGACGAGTCGGATGCGGTAGCTCTTCATGCTGCCCTCCCAGGCGCCGTCGAACGAGAAGGGCGTGGAAGCGGAAGAGTTGGGCGAGTTCGACCCCCCGGGGGAGTCGCCGGAGCCGTCGTCGAGGGCGAGCTTCACGGACCAGCCGAGGGCGGCGAGCAGGACGGCGCCGAGCGCGCCGAGCGCCGCGAGGGTGGCGCGGCGGCGCCGTCGGCGGAGCGCCGGGCCGTAGGGCGCGGCGGACTCGGCGGTCCCCGGGCGCGGCGGCGCATCGTTGCGGAGGTTGACGTGCTCCGGGACCGGCGGCCGGTAGGCCGGGGCCCGCACGGTCGTACGCGGGATGTCGGCGTCCAGCAACTGGGCGCTGTGCCGGGCCAGTTGGGCGAGCAGGCCGGCGGGCAGCCACCCGTGGGCGGGCAGGTCGCCCGCCGTTCGCACGGCGATCAGCCGGGGTGCGGGCCGCCGGTCGGGATCCTTGTGCAGACAGTCCCGTACGAGCGGGAGCAGCGCGGCGGGCACGCCCGTCAGGTCCGGCTCCTCGTACGCGATGCGGAACATCAGCCCCGCGAGGCCGCCGTCGGGCATCTCGAACGGGGGCCGCCCGGTCGCCGCGTACGCCAGCACCGCCCCCAGGCAGAACACGTCGCTCGCCTCGGTGACCCGCTCACCGCGCAGCTGCTCCGGCGACATGAACCCCGGCGACCCGAGCACGACGCCCGTGTCCGTCAGCGCGGTCTCCTCCATCGCGTCCAGCGCGCGTGTGATCCCGAAGTCGATGAGGCGCGGCCCGTCGACGGCCAGCAGGACGTTGGACGGCTTCAGGTCGCGGTGGACGAGCCCCGCGCCGTGCACGGCCTCCAGCGCGAGCGCGAGCCGGTTGGCGAGCACCAGCAGCGACGGCTCGGGCAGCGGCCCGAAGTCCCGCCCCACGACGTCCTGGAGGCTGGGCCCGGCCACGTACGCGGTCGCGACCCACGGGATCTCGGCGTCCACGTCCGCGTCGAGGACGTGCGCGGTCCACTCGCCGCCCACGCGCCGCGCGGCCGCCACCTCACGGGCGAACCGGGCGCGGAACTCGCTCCGGTGCGCGTAGGGCTCCCGCACGAGCTTGACCGCGACCGTGCGCCCGCCCGCCGACCGGGCCAGGTACACCCGCCCCATCCCCCCGGCGCCGAGCCTTCCGAGCAGCCGGAACGGACCGATATGGGACGGGTCCCCCGCCGCCAGATCCTCCATGACGGGATCGTGGCACAGCGGGGGTGGGCGCGGCAGGTGAATCGGGCGGGGTCGCCGCCAGGGGGCTTCGCGGGTCGCAGGCCGTATCGCGGGGGGCAAGTGATCGTTCTGCCAGGCGTGATCACCCGTCAGCTGCTCCTCTGCCTCGGCGCCACCGTGGCACTGAACCCGCTCGCCGCGCAGCTGTACGCGGGCACCGGGCAGTGCCCGGTGGGCCCCGTCCCGCCGAGGGCGGCCGCGCCCGCACCGGCCGCGCCTCCCGTGGTGCGGCCGGGCCGCGAGCGCCCCGGTGCCGTGCCCCCGCCCGAGATCGGTGTACCGACGTCCCGCCCGCGCCCGCCGGACCCGGTGCGGCGCCCGGAGGTACCCGTGGTGCCCGCGCCGCACCCCGCCGCGAAGCCCCGCGCCCACGCGGCCGTGCACCACCTCGCGCACCCCTACCGCTCCACCGCCCACGAACGCCCGGCCCCCGCCGGTTTCTCCACGGTCACGCTGATGCTCGTCGTCACCACGCCCGCCGTCCTGGCCGCCGCCATCCTCCGCCCCCGATCCCGTTCCGGAGCCCGCCCGTGTCGCAATGGCTAGTACTCCTCGCCGCGTTGGTGCTCGTCTGCGCCGTCGTCCTCACCGTCACCGTGCTGCGCCACCGCCGCGTCGCGGACGCCGAGGACCCCAGTGAGACGCCCGACGTCATCGAGTACATGGTGATGATGGTCGGCGTCGTGTACGCCATCGTGCTCGGCCTCGCGATCGCGGGCGTCTGGGAGGCGCGCGGCGCGGCCGAGGACTCCGTGCAGCGCGAGGCCCAGGCGCTGTACGAGGTCGGCCAGCGGGTCGACGTGTACCCGCCCGCCGTACGCGACCGCATCCGCAACGAGATCGGTGCGTACGCCGCCCACACCGTGTCGGCCGAGTGGCCCCTACTGGTCCAGGGCCAGGAGCCGTCGCCGGACGGGGCCGCGCTGCTCGCCGCCGTACGCACCGACGTCACCCACCGCGCACCCGCCAACGACCTCCAGGCGCAGGCCTATCAGCCGCTGCTCGACCAGATCGCCACCGCCGACGACGCCCGGCACACGCGGCTCGACAGCGCCGGTTCCACGCTGCCGGGGGTCGTCTGGTTCGGCCTCGTCGCCGGGGCCGTGGTGACGATCGGCCTGATCTTCACGCTCCAGATCCGCCGCTCGGCGAGGGAGTTGCTGCTCGCCGGGATCTTCAGCGGCCTGATCGTCTTCCTGCTGTTCCTGGTCTGGAGCTTCGACGCGCCGTTCGGCAGGTCGGGTACGGAGTCGGCGGACCCGTTCCGCGAACTCGTCCCGAGCGTGACCGCCGCTCAGGCGGCCCACCCGACGAACTGAGCCCAGGCGGTCGGGGCGACCGCGAAGACCGGGCCGTCGGTGAGCTTGCTGTCGCGGACGTGGACGGCGTGGGGGCAGGTGGCGATCTCGACGCACTCGCCGCCGCTGGAGCTGCTGTATGAAGACTTGTGCCACTCGACCGCTACCTCGACGCAGTTGCCACCGCTGGCGTTGCTGTACGAGGACTTGCGCCAGTCGAAGGCCACTTCGACGCACTCGCCGCCACTGTCGCTGCTGTAGCTGGACTTGAACCACCGCAGGGTGTTGCTCATGTGTGCTCTCCTGCCAACCGCTCGATGAGGTCCAGCGATTCACGAGGACCCAGGGCCTGTGCCCGGATCTTCGCATAACGCTGGGCGTACGTACTCACCTTTGCGGGGTCGGAGATCAACAGGCTTTCGTCCTGGGGCTCCAGGTAGACGAGGTGGTCGTGCTCCGGTGTCTCCACGAGGGTCATGCCACCACGGTCGCCCGCGTGTTCGCCGCTCGCCCCGCAGTCCAAAGGCAGTACCTGAAGGGTCACGTTCCGCCTCTGAGCGCACTTCGCCAAGTGCAGCAACTGGCCATGCATGACGCCCTGGTCGCCGATCATCCGCCGCAGTACGGACTCTTCCAGCACCACTTCGATCAGGGTGGTCGGCTCGCGCTCGAACAGCGCCCGTCGCGCCATCCTCGCCTCGACCAGCTGCTCCACCCTCTCCTCGGCCAGCGGCGGATAGCCGCCCCCGATCAGCGCCCGCGCGTACTCCTCGGTCTGGAACAGACCGTGGATGACGAGCGTGGCGTACAGCCGCAGCACCACCGCCTCCTGCTCCAGCAGCGAGTAGTTCTGGAACTGCTCCGGGTACTTCTCCAGGCGTACGTACTTCCGGGAGCCCTCGAAGAACTCCAGGCCCTCGCCGAGCACCTCCTCCAGTTTCACCAGCATCTGATCGCTCGCGGGCTGGGCGAGCGTTTCCATGGCGCTCACCGCCGCCGCCGAGAAACCCAATTCATGGCCTGTCTGCTCCTGAGTCCAGCCCCGCCGCAGACGCAGCCGCCGCGCCATCTCGGCGACCATCCGGGATGCCGGACCTGCCGTTACCTTGTTCTCCGCTCGTGCCATTTTCGACCACCGATTTCGACTCAACCGGACTCAACCGGACTCAACTGGTCCCCGCCGAATTCAACTGCATAACAAGGGAGTTCGGGCTTATCTACGCTTGCGCGACGCCCTCGCTGCGGTCATGGAAAACGCTAGCGGGACAGGGCGAAGCTGTCTTCGTGGATACACGAAACCGCGTCGTAAACCTTGATTTCGTCCCGGACTGGATTCCGGTTTCCGGGTTCCGGCTCAGAAAAGCGGGCGTGCAATTCGATGCCGTACGGGTGGACGGTGACGCCGGGCGGCGGATCGCGGACGCGCTGGAGCAGATGACCGGCGGCGACCCGGGCCCGATCGTCGCGGAGGCGAGCGGAAGGCGCGGGGTGTACTTCCTGGTGGCCCCGCGCAGCACCGCCCACCGCAGCTGGCCGCCGGGCGCTACGCGCTTCAACTCGGCGGCGGGGAGGATCAGTTACGTACCCGTACCGGCGCTGCGGGGCGCGACCTGGCCGCTGTCGTGGCGCTGTCCGCCGACGACGGCGGACCGGTTCGTGCACACGCTGCTGCTTCGTACGGTCGCGCAGCAGATCCTGGCCCCGCCGCCGGAGGGCTGAGCCGTAGGCCTACTGCGCGTCCGACACCTTGTCGTACGTCACCTGCTCGCCCGTGTCGTCGTTCTGGCGGCGCAGGCGGCCGTCCGGGAGGACCGTCAGGGTGGTGGCCGCGCCCGGGGAGCACGAGGCGGTCGGGCCGGACTCGACCGTGGAGGGGCCCAGGTGGAGCGGGGCGTCCGGGGTGGGCGGGGTCGCGGTGAGGGACGCGCGGAAGACGCAGTGGTAGGTGCTGCCGCCATCCAGCGGGCCGTCCGCCGTGAGGGTCATGACCTGGTCGCCGACCTTGCCGGGCCGGATGACCAGGTGGCGGTTGTTGTGGCCGGAGGCGTTGTCGATCGTGCCGGACCAGGCACCCACGTACTGCTGGGGGATGTCACCCGGGGCGCTCGTGCCGGGGGAGGCGGACGGACTCTTGCTGTCGCTCGAACTCGGCGTGGTGGAAGGCTCCTTGGAGGCCGACGGGCTCGCCGCCTTGTCGTCCTTCTTCTCCAACGGGTCGTTCATGTACGCGTACACCGCACCGCCCGCGCCGATCGCCACCACCAGCGCGACCGCGACCAGCGCGATCGTCGACTTGGCGTTGCGGCGCGGCGGCTCCTCGGGGGGCAGGGGCGGGCCGTAGCCGTAGAGGGCGGGGTTGGGGTGCGGGTAGCCGTATCCGACGGGCTGCTGCGGGGGCGGGTAGCTGTGGGCGGGGGCGGGCTGGCCGCCGTTGGCCCAGGGCGGCGGGGGCGCGGGGGCGGCGTATCCGGGGCGCGCGAGGCCCGAGCCCGAGCCGTTGGGGGAGATCGCGGTCGGGGTCGGGGCGGGGCCGCTCGGCGGGAGTACGGGCATCGGGGGCGGGGTCGGGGCCGGCGCCGGGACCGGGGTCTGGGCCGTGCCGCCGTCCGGGTTCTCGACCTCCAGCAACTGCACGGCGTGGCGGCCGAGTTCGGCGATCAGGGGGCCGGGGAGCCACGGGGCCGTCGACGCGTCCTCGGGGCCGAGTCGCTCCAGGATCGCGGTGAGCGGGGGGCGGTCCTCGGGGGCCTTGTGCAGACAGTCCCGTACGAGCTCGCGCAGCGCCTCCGGCACCCCGTCCAGGTCCGGCGGCTCCTGGGCGATCCGGAACATCAGCGCGTGCACGCCGCTGTCGCTCCCGCCGAACGGGAGCTTCCCGCTCGCCGCGTACGCCAGCACCGAGCCGAGGCAGAAGACGTCGCAGGCGGGTGTGATGCGGTCGCCGCGGACCTGTTCGGGGGCCATGAAGCCGGGCGAGCCCACCAGTGCGCCGGTGCGGGTCAGGCCGCCGTCGGTGACGGTTTCGAGTGCCCGGGCTATGCCGAAGTCGATGACGCGGGGGCCGTCGATGGTGATCAGGACATTGGAGGGCTTGAGGTCGCGGTGGATCAGGCCGGCGGTGTGGATGTCCTGGAGGGCGTGGGTGAGGCCGCGGGCGAGTACGCGGACGGAGTGCTCGGGGAGAGGGCCGTGGTTTCCGCCCGACACGACGGTGTGGAGGCTGGGCCCGGCCACGTAGCCCGTGGCGACCCAGGGGATGGGGGCGTCGGTGTCGGCGTCGAGGACGGGGGCGGTCCACTGGCCGCCGACTCGGCGGGCGGCCTGCACCTCCTGGCGGAAGCGGCCGCGGAACTCCTCGCGTTCGGCGAGTTCCTGGCGTACGAGCTTGACGGCTACGGTTCGGCCGCGGTCCGAGCGGGCCAGGTAGACGTGGCCCATTCCGCCTGCGCCGAGGCGTGCGAGTATCCGGTACGCGCCGATTCGCTGCGGATCCCCCGCCCCCAGTTTCTCCACGGGGTGAGGATAGTGCGCGGGTGGGGCCTGCGGCCCCTGGACCCGGGGTTCGTCTGCGGGTGGTGGTGGGCTGGTCGCGCAGTTCCCCGCGCCCCTTAAATGCTCGGCTTCGCCATCGCCATCGCCCGTACCCCCTAGGGGCGCGGGGAACTGCGCGAGCAACCGGCCATGGTCCGCAGACGAACGAGGGTTTTCAGGGGCGCGGGGAACTGCGCGAGCAACCGGCCGTGGTCCGCAGACGACAGCGGCGGGGTGCTGGGGCCGCAGGCCCCGGGAGAGGCACCCCGGGGCGACGGGTCGACACCCTGCCGAGCCGTGCCCGCCACGCCATACAACCTGGCCATCCCCACCCCCACCTGCCACTCCTTACCCTGGCCCCATGACCCCTCATGTCGACCCCGCCCCCCGGACCGGCGCGGCCGTGAAGGCCGCCGATCGTGCGCACGTGTTCCACTCCTGGTCCGCCCAGGGACTGATCGACCCGCTCGCCGTCGCCGGCGCGGAGGGCTCGTACTTCTGGGACTACGACGGCAACCGCTACCTCGACTTCACCAGCGGCCTCGTCTTCACCAACATCGGGTACCAGCACCCCAAGGTCGTCGCCGCGATCCAGGAGCAGGCCGGGAAGCTCGCGACCTTCGCGCCCGCCTTCGCCGTCGAGGCCCGCTCCGAGGCCGCACGCCTCATCGCCGAGCGGACCCCGGGCGACCTGGACAAGATCTTCTTCACGAACGGCGGCGCCGAGGCCGTCGAGAACGCCGTCCGGCTGGCCCGGCTGCACACCGGGCGGCACAAGGTGATGAGCGCGTTCCGCTCGTACCACGGCGCCACCGCGCAGGCCATCAACCTCACCGGCGACCCCCGCCGCTGGGCCTCCGACACGGGCTCGGCCGGAGTCGTCCGCTTCTGGGCGCCGTTCCTCTACCGGTCGGCCTTCTACGCGACCACCGAAGCCGAGGAGTGCGCCCGCGCCCTCACCCACCTCGAGGACACCATCGCCTTCGAGGGGCCCGGCACCATCGCCGCCATCATCCTGGAGACCATCCCCGGCACCGCCGGGATCATGACCCCGCCCCCCGGCTACCTCGCCGGTGTCCGCGAGATCTGCGACCGGTACGGGATCGTCCTCGTCCTGGACGAGGTCATGTCCGGGTTCGGGCGGACCGGTGCCTGGTTCGCCGCCGATCTCCACGGCGTCACGCCCGACCTCATGACCTTCGCCAAGGGCGTGAACTCCGGGTACGTGCCCCTCGGCGGCGTCGCCATCTCCGCCGAGATCGCCGCCACCTTCGACAAGCGGCCCTTCCCCGGCGGGCTCACCTACTCCGGGCACCCCCTCGCCTGCGCCGCCGCCGTCGCCACCATCAACGTCATGGAGGACGAGGGCATCGTCGGCCAGGCCGCGCACATCGGCTCCACCGTCCTGGAGCCGGGGCTGCGCGACCTCGCCGCCCGCCACCCCTCCGTCGGCGAGGTGCGCGGCACGGGTGTCTTCTGGGCCCTCGAACTGGTCAAGGACCGGGAGACGCGCGAGCCGCTCGTCCCGTACAACGCCTCCGGCGCCGACGCCGCCCCCATGGCCGCCTTCGGCGCCGCCTGCAAGAAGAACGGCCTGTGGCCCTTCATCAACATGAACCGCACCCACGTCGTCCCGCCCTGCAACATCACCGAGGCCGAGGCCAAGGAAGGCCTCGCGGTGCTGGACGAGGCGCTGTCCGTCGCGGATGAGTACACCGTCTGAGACCCTTCCCGACAGACGCGTGCGGCCCGGGAAACCACTCCTCCCGGGCCGTATTTGCGTATCCGCGCAACAATGTGCCGGGCCGCCGCCCGTCGGAGCTGGCCTATCGTGTGCGGGATACCGACGAGGGGAGGGGCGCCGTGCCCGCGAGTGGAGGCGTGACGCGCAGCACACTGCGGCAGCAGATCGCCGACGCGCTGCGCGACGAGATACTGGCCGGGCGCCTCCAGCCCGGCGAGGAGTTCACCGTCAAGCAGATCGCCGAGCAGTACGGGGTCAGCGCCACCCCCGTCCGCGAGGCCCTCGTCGACCTCACCGCCCAAGGCCTGCTCGACTCCGACCAGCACCGCGGCTTCCGCGTCCACGAGTTCTCCGTCGAGGACTACAAGGGGATGGTCGAAGCCCGGTCGCTCGTCGTCAACGGGATCTTCCGCAAGATCACCGAGCTCGGCGCCGCCCAGGGCCCCGCCCTCGTCTCCGTCCGCCGCCGCGCCGAGGAGTGCGCCCGCGCCGCCCGCAGCGGCGACCTCAACATCCTCATCGGCTACGACCTGCGGTTCTGGCGCGAGCTCGGCGCCCTCGCCGGAAACCCGTACATCTCGGACTTCCTGCACCGGCTGCGGATGCAGTGCTGGGTCTTCGCCGTCCCGTATCTGCGCGGGCGCAGCGACCTCAGCGACTGGCTGTGGAATGGGCACGGCGACCTCGTCGACGCCGTGGTCAAGGGCGACGGCGACGCCGCCCACGCCGTGATCCGCGCGTACAACGACCACTCGCTCACCTGGGCGGAGCGGCTGAAGCGGTGACGGACGGCGGCCCCCCCGACCTCTCGGTCGTCGTCCCCGCGTACAACGAGGAGCGGCGCCTCGGCCCGACCCTGGACGCCATCCGGGACCACCTCCACGGCTCGGCGCTCTCCTGGGAGCTGATCGTCGTCGACGACGGGTCCGAGGACGGCACGGCGGATGTGGCCCGGCAGGCCGCCGCCGACCCCCGCATCCGTCTCCTCGCCGCCGACCGCAACCGCGGCAAGGGCCACGCCCTGCGGCTCGGCGTCGCCGCCTCCCGGGGCGCCCGCGTGCTGCTCACCGACGCCGACCTGGCCACCCCCGTCGCCGAGCTCGACCGGCTCGCCAAGGAGCTCGACGGCGCCGACGCGGCCGCCGCGATCGGCTCCCGCGCCCACCCCGAGGCCGACATAGCCGTCCACCAGGGCCGGGTCCGCGAGTGGCTCGGGCGGATGGGCAACCGGCTCATACGCGCGGTCGCGGTCCCCGGCATCCACGACACCCAGTGCGGCTTCAAGCTCTTCGACGGCGACAAGGCGCGCGCGGCCTTCGCGGACGCCCGCCTGGACGGCTGGGGCATCGACGTGGAGATCCTCCAGTACTTCCGCCGCCACGGCTGGCCCGTGGCCGAGGTCCCGGTCCGCTGGTCCCACCAGGAGGGCTCCAAGGTCGGCCCGGCCGACTACGGCCGGGTGCTCCTCGAACTCGTCCGCCTCAAGGCCCGCTCCGCCGGCCGCGCGAGCCTCGCCCTGTTCGCCCTCTTCCTGCTCTCCTCGGTCCTGCTCTACAAGGACCTCTGGACCGACCTCGGCTCCGGCTACCTCGCCGACTCCGGTCAGGACCAGAACCAGTGGGAGTGGTTCTTCTCGGTCACCGCCGACAACGTCCGGCATCTGCGCGACCCGTTCTTCACCACCCTCCAGGGCTTCCCGGACGGGGTGAACCTCATGGGCAACACGCCCATGCTGGGCCTGTCCGTGCCGCTCACACCCGTCACGCTCGCGCTGGGCCCGACCGTCACCTGGGCGCTGGTCCTCACCCTGGGCCTGACCGCCACCGCGTACGCCTGGTACCGGCTCTTCGCGCGGTGGGTGACCGCCAACCCGTGGGCCGCGGGCCTGGGCGGCGCGCTCGCCGGGTTCGCGCCGCCGATGGTCTCGCACGCCAACGCGCACCCGAACTTCTGCGTCCTGTTCATGATCCCGGTGATCGTCGACCGCGCGCTGCGGCTGTGCTCACCGGCCGCGGACGTGCGCCGCGACGGCGTGCTGCTCGGCCTGTTCACCGCGTACCAGATCTTCCTCGGCGAGGAGGTCCTGCTGCTCGCCTCGGTCGGCATGCTGCTCTTCGCGCTGTCGTACGCGCTGGCGCGGCGGGACGTCGTCCGCGAGGCCGGGCCCACGCTCGCGAAGGGCCTCGGGGTGGCCGCCCTGGTCTGTCTGCCGCTGGTGGCGTACCCGCTGACCTGGCAGTTCTTCGGCAGCCAGAGCTACCACTCGGTGCTGCACGGCGACGCCGCGGGCAACAGCCCGCTCTCGTTCCTGAAGTTCTCCGGGCGGGCGCTCCTCGGCGACGAGGCGACGGCGGACAAGCTGGCGCTCAACCGGACCGAGCAGAACGCGTTCTACGGCTGGCCGCTGATCGCCCTGGCCTTCGCGATCACGGTACGGCTGTGGCGGCACGCCCTGGTGAAGGCGCTCGCGGGCACGGCCCTCGCGGCGGCGCTGCTCTCGCTCGGGCAGAAGATCCGCATCCCGTACACGGACGTGGTCCTGCCCGGCCCCTGGCGCGCCCTCGCCCACCGCCCGCTCTTCGAGTCGGTCATCGAGGGCCGGGTCGGCATGGTCTGCGCACCGGCGCTCGGCGCGCTGGTCGCGCTGGCGGCCGGCCGGCTGGCGACGGCGGGCCGGGTGAACCGGCTCGCCGGCCTCGCGGCGGTGGCGCTGGCCCTGCTGCCGATCGTCCCGACGCCGTTCGCGGTGACCGAGCGGGCGCCGGTGCCGTCGTTCTTCGCGGACGGGCTGTGGCGTCCGTACGTGAAGCCCGGCGAGTCCGTGGTGACGGTGCCGCTGCCCGACCCGGCGGCCGCCGACGCCCTGCACTGGCAGGTCCGCGCCGACCTCGGCTTCCCGCTCCCCGGCGGCTACTTCAACGGCCCCTGGGGCCCGGACCGCATCGGCATCTACGGCGCCTCCCCGCGCTGGACCTCCAACCTCCTGCGCGATGTGCGCTACGGCGGCGCGATCCCGGACATCGGCGACGCCTGGCGCGCCCAGGCGCGGGCGGACCTGGCGTACTGGAAGGCCGGTCTGGTCGTGCTGCCCCCGCAGGACAACGACGAGGCGCTGTACACGACGGTGACGCGGCTGCTCGGCAGGGAGGGGCGCCGGGTGGACGGGGTATGGATCTGGGACGTGGGCCGCTGAACCCGGCCGGGTCGGTCGTCATGCGTCTGCTGATACGCGTGTGACGCCTGAGCCGACGTCTTCGCGGCGCGTTGACGCGTGCCCCGCACGGGAGTTGACGGGCGAGCTTCGCGGAGCGTGCTCGGCGGACTACGCTGTCCCGACCATCGCGACCTCGTAAGGAGCCCCGTGGCCTGTGACTTGTGGCTGGTCCCCCTCGTCGACGTGCTGTGCCACAGCCCCGACAACCCGTTCGCCGAGGAGATCGCCTCGTACGACAAGGCACTCGGTGAGGCAGGGCTGCCGCCCGTGCCCGTCTTCGCGTACATGCCCGGCCTGTCGGGCGACGTCGCCCCGGTCGCGGGCTTCGACTACGACGCGCTGCACTTCCTGCGCCGCGCCTACCTCCTCCAGCTCTGCCGCCTCGCCGTGACGCCGGTCGACGAGCTCGGCGGCGACTACGAGCAGCTCCTGGAGATGTTCGAGACGACGGCCCAGCAGTCCCATCTGGTCTGGCACTACGACCACGCGGGCGCGTATGTGCCGGTGGACTTCCACACCCCGCTCGCCAACGAGGAGCTGCTGGCCGGGGGCGGTCCGCTGGGCTCCACCCACGGGCTGCTGCGGGAGCTGGAGTTCGTGGCCCCGGCGATCGGGATAGACCCCGTGAACCCGCCGATGGCCCCGGCCCCGCCGGACCGGCCGACCTCCTTGGAGGAGCCCGCGGGCCCGATCCCGTACGACGAGAGCCCCTTCGCACGGGAGCGGCACGTGTGGCTGGGGCTGCACGCGGCGGCCACGAGGTCGCTGGCGCAGGGCTCTATGATCATCTTCAGCTGAGGGTCGGCCGGGTGTACGGGGGGATGTCGCCGGGGCACCACCCGCCCCACCCCTGACCGTAAACTCCCCGCCACCTGGCGGGAGTAGGACCGGTCCATGTCACAAACGACGGGCGCTCAGAGCGCCGCCGCCCCGGCCCGCTTCTCCGATGTGAAGGGGTGGTTCTGGCCCGCCGACCAACTGCTCTTCGACTGGTTCCTGGCGCGCCAGGAGCGCCAGGAACTCCGTGGTGACCTGCTGGAACTCGGCGCGTACCTCGGCAAGAGCGCGATCTTCCTGGGGTCGTACCTGCGCCAGGGCGAGACGTTCACGGTCTGCGACCTGTTCGACTCGCCCGCGCCGGACGACCCCAACAGCGAGGAGATGGACCGCTCGTACGCGACGCTGACGCGGCGGGCCTTCGAGGCGAACTACCTGTCCTTCCACGACGAGCTCCCCGTGGTCGTCCAGGCCCCCACGTCGGTGATCACCTCCCGGGTGTCCGCGTCCTCCTGCCGCTTCATCCACGTGGACGCGTCGCACCTGTACGAGCACGTGCACGGGGACATCGCGGCGGCGCGGGCGCTCGTCGTCCCCGACGGGATCGTGGCGTTCGACGACTTCCGGGCGGAGCACTGTCCGGGGGTCGCGGCGGCGGTGTGGGGTGCGGTGGCGACGACCGGGCTGCGGCCGGTCTGCATCACCGGGACGAAGTTCTACGGCACGTGGTCGGACCCTGAGCCGGTCCGTTCGGAGCTTCTGGCGTGGCTGTCGTCGCGTTCCGACATGTGGCATGGGGTGGAGGAGGTGGCGGGGGCGCCGCTGATCCGGATCGCGGGGAAGAAGGCGGTGGCGCCGGCGGCGCCGCGCTCGCGCCACGAGGGCGCACCGGCCCCCTCGCCCGCGCCCCCCGCGCCCCCGGCGCCGCGCGCCCCGCTGGCCCGCCGCTTGGCGAGGACGCTGCTGCCGCGCCGCTGATTTTTGACCCCCACCCCACCCCTTCCCGAAAGCCCTCTGGCGGGCGGCCGGGACCCCTGTTCGCCTGCGGACCGTGGCCGGTTGCTCGCGCAGTTCCCCGCGCCCCTGAAGTGCTCGGCTTCGCCCTCGCAATCGCCCGTACCCCCTAGGGGCGCGGGGAACTGCGCGACCAGCCCGCCACGGCCCGCAGACGAACACAGCGGGGCGCAGGGGCCGCAGGCCCCACCCCCGGAGGGTTTAGGGAAGGGGTGGGGTGGGGGCTCTAACGCGGGGACTCCGGGGGGCGCTGGCGCGGCATGTTCGGGCGGGTGCCCGGGGGGAGGGGGAAGCGGCCCGGGCCGGGGGCCGCGTCCGGGCGGGGGGAGGTGGACGCCAGGGACTGCATCACCAGGGGCGCCGGGCCGGAGCGGAACTCCACCATCCAGTCCGCCGTCTCGGAGCGCACCAGCTCCGTGACGTCCTCGGAGAACCGGCGCAGGACCGACAGGCACCGATCCGCCGCCTCACTCGCCGTCCCCTCCGTCGGTCCCAGAACCTCCCGCACACTCTCCGACGCCCAGTCGAACTGAAGACCCTGCAACCGCCGCTGCACCGCCTGCGCCGTCGCGACATCCCGCATCCACCCCGACGTAAGCCCGAAGTACCGGTCGCAGGCCAGGCACGCCGCCCCCAGGAGCAGGCAGACGTAGCCCCAGCCGGACGCGCCCGACAGCGCCCCGGTCACGTCGAGCAGCGGCAGCCCCGCCCCGGCGATCGCCCCCGCCGCCGTGCACACCCGCAGCACCCGCGCGCCCCGCCGCTTCCACAGCCGGTCCGCCAGGTACCACTCGGCTGTGCGCAGCGCCCCCGCCTCGACCCACCGGTACAGCTCGTCGAGCCGTTCCGCGGGCTCGCCCCAGTCGCCGAGCGGGAACGGGCGCCCGGTCAGGTCGCGCTCGTCCCGGGGCGGTCCCGGGAGCCCCTCGGGCTGCATCTCCGGCTGGCTCACCCGGCGCTCCCTCCGCGGTGCGTATCGAAACTGTCGGCGTGCGGTCGGCGCATGCCGGTGACGTAACGTACAGTCACCGTCCATCACCGTGCGCAGCGGCCACCGGCCTCCCCCGAGACGTGACTGCCCTTCCTACCGCCGAATGGTGGGCGCGAGGGCCGCTATCGCGCTGTTTCCCCCCGTAAGTGGGCCTTGATCAGGTAGGAGAACCTCCGCCGACTCACTCGAAAGAGTTGCGGAGCAGTGCGCGGGGAGAGCACGTAGGCTCGGAGTGCCGGATCCTTCCGGCACCCGAGTACGCGGCTACGCGACACACGACTACGCGAAAAGACGGAGTGCACCGTGATCCCTGGTGGTGGCCAGCCCAACATGCAGCAGCTGCTCCAGCAGGCGCAGCAGATGCAGCAGGACCTCGCCCGTGCGCAGGAGGAGCTCGCCGCGACCGAGGTCGACGGCCAGGCCGGCGGCGGGCTCGTCAAGGCGACCGTGACCGGCTCCGGCGAGCTGCGCGGCCTCGTCATCGACCCCAAGGCGGTCGACCCCGAAGACACCGAGACGCTCGCGGACCTCGTCGTCGCCGCCGTCCAGGCCGCGAACGAGAACGCGCAGCAGCTCCAGCAGCAGAAGCTCGGCCCGCTGGCGCAGGGCCTCGGCGGAATGCCCGGCCTGCCCTTCTGAGGCCGATGCGGGAGCGCGCTCCTGAACAGTGGTGAACAACGCGGGTCCGCTCTTATGCGGCGCCCGCCCACCAACTACCGTAAGCACCCGGAAGACCCACGAGAGGCAGTCCGTTGTACGAAGGCGTGGTCCAGGACCTCATCGACGAGTTGGGCAGGCTGCCCGGCGTCGGTCCCAAGAGCGCGCAGCGGATCGCCTTCCACATCCTCCAGGCCGAGCCCACCGACGTGCGCCGCCTCGCGCACGCGCTGCTCGAAGTGAAGGACAAGGTCCGGTTCTGCGCGGTGTGCGGCAACGTGGCGCAGCAGGAGCAGTGCAACATCTGCCGCGACCCGCGCCGCGACCTCGCCGTCATCTGTGTCGTGGAGGAGCCCAAGGACGTCGTGGCGATCGAGCGGACCCGCGAGTTCCGCGGCCGCTACCACGTGCTCGGCGGCGCCATCAGCCCCATCGAGGGGGTCGGCCCGGACGACCTGCGCATCCGCGAGCTGCTCGCCCGGCTCGCCGACGGCACGGTCACCGAACTGATCCTGGCCACCGACCCGAACCTGGAGGGCGAGGCGACAGCGACGTACCTCGCCCGCATGATCAAGCCGATGGGCCTGCGGGTCACCCGGCTGGCCAGCGGACTCCCCGTCGGGGGAGATCTGGAGTACGCGGACGAGGTCACGCTCGGGCGGGCCTTTGAAGGAAGGCGACTTCTCGATGTCTGACGCAACGCTGCACGCGGTCAACCAGGATCCGGACTCCTTCGCGGTCCAGATCGCGGACCAGGTCGAGTCCTTCATCGTCGCGGTCACCGAGGTGGCCAAGGGCGACGAGCCGGACAGCGCGGTGCCGTTCCTGCTCCTGGAGGTCTCCCAGCTGCTGCTCGCCGGGGGCCGCCTCGGTGCGCACGAGGACATCGTCCCGGACGAGCGGTACGAGCCGGACCTCGGCCCGGAGCCGGACGTCGACGACCTGCGCGAGCGGTTCGCGGCCCTGCTGGAGCCGATCGACGTCTACTCCGAGGTCTTCGACCCGTACGAGCCGCGCAAGGCGCCCGTCGCCTGCCGGATCTCCGACGACCTCGCGGACGTCGTCACCGATCTGCGCCACGGCCTCGCCCACTACCGCGCGGGCCGCACCACCGAGGCGCTGTGGTGGTGGCAGTTCTCGTACTTCTCCAACTGGGGCTCCACCGCCTCCGCGACCCTGCGAGCCCTCCAGTCGCTCGTCGCCCACGTCCGCCTCAACCAGCCCCTGGAGGAGCTGGACGGCCTGGACACGGACGAGGACCTCACCGAGGAGTCGCTCGCCGAGGAGGCGGGCCGCGTGATGGCCGAGGAGATCGCGGGGCCGCTGGGCCTGCGCACGGTCAAGTAGTCCCGTACGCGCTCCCCCGGCTTGTGAGCCGCCCCACACCCGTGCGTACAACCACGGCCGAGGGGCAGGTGCGCCATCACGAGCGGACCGGATCCGTCCCCCCACCCGGGGGCCTACCAAGATCGCATCGCGAGCGGGACATCTCACGATGTGACACCTCCCGGGAGGATCCGGGCCGCTCGTTAGACTGAGCCGACCGCAGTAATGAACCGAGCGAGGAGCGCACGTGGGCCTTGTCGTGCAGAAGTACGGAGGCTCCTCCGTTGCCGATGCCGAGGGCATCAAGCGCGTCGCCAAGCGGATCGTGGAAGCCAAGAAGAACGGCCACCAGGTGGTCGTCGTGGTTTCCGCGATGGGCGACACGACGGACGAGTTGATCGATCTCGCCGAGCAGGTATCTCCGATGCCGACCGGCCGGGAATTCGACATGCTGCTGACCGCCGGAGAGCGGATCTCCATGGCCCTGCTGGCCATGGCGATCAAAAACCTGGGCCACAACGCCCAGTCGTTCACGGGCAGCCAGGCAGGCGTCATCACGGACTCGGTCCACAACAAAGCGCGGATCATCGACGTCACGCCGGGCCGCATCCGCACCGCCCTCGACGAGGGCAACATCGCGATCGTGGCCGGGTTCCAGGGCGTGTCCCAGGACAAGAAGGACATCACCACGCTCGGCCGAGGCGGGTCCGACACCACGGCCGTCGCCCTCGCGGCGGCGCTCGACGCCGAGGTCTGCGAGATCTACACGGACGTCGACGGTGTGTTCACCGCCGACCCGCGTGTGGTGAAGAAGGCCAAGAAGATCGACTGGATCTCCTTCGAGGACATGCTGGAGCTGGCCGCGTCCGGCTCCAAGGTGCTGCTGCACCGCTGCGTCGAGTACGCACGCCGTTACAACATCCCGATCCACGTGCGGTCGTCCTTCAGCGGACTTCAGGGCACCTGGGTCAGCAACGAACCACGTTCCCGGGCGGAAGGTCAGCAGGTGGAGCACGCCATCATCTCCGGAGTCGCCCACGACGTCTCCGAGGCGAAGATCACGGTGGTCGGGGTCCCCGACAAGCCGGGCGAGGCCGCGGCCATCTTCCGGACCATCGCCAATGCCGAGATCAACATCGACATGGTCGTCCAGAACGTCTCGGCCGCCTCCACCGGGCTGACCGACATCTCGTTCACCCTGCCCAAGGCGGAGGGCCGCAAGGCCATCGACGCCCTGGAGCGGGCCAAGGCGACCATCGGCTTCGAGTCGCTGCGCTACGACGACCAGATCGCCAAGATCTCGCTGGTCGGCGCCGGGATGAAGACCAACCCGGGCGTCACCGCCGGGTTCTTCGAGGCGCTCAGCGACGCGGGCGTGAACATCGAGCTGATCTCCACCTCCGAGATCCGCATCTCCGTGGTCACCCGCGCCGACGACGTCAACGAGGCCGTGCGCGCCGTGCACACCGCCTTCGGCCTGGACTCCGACTCCGACGAGGCGGTCGTCTACGGAGGCACCGGACGATGACCCGCAAGCCGGCGCTCGCGGTCGTCGGAGCGACCGGGGGCGCCGGCGCGGTGCTGCTCCAGATCCTGTCCCAGCATGCGGACGTCTGGGGCGAGATCAGACTCGTCGCCTCCCCGCGCTCGGCGGGCCGCAAGCTCGTCGTGCGCGGCGAGCAGACCGAGGTCCTGGCCCTGGGCGAGGAGGCGCTCGACGGCGTCGACGTCGCCGTCTTCCTGGTGCCCGAGCAGGTCGCCGCCCAGTGGGCGCCGGTCGCCGCCGCCAAGGGCGCGGTGGTCGTGGACACCTCGTCGGCCTTCCGCATGGACCCGGACGTGCCGCTGGTGGTGCCCGAGGTCAACCCCCATGCCGTACGGCTGCGGCCGCGCGGGATCGTGGCCTCCCCGCACTGCGTCACCCTCGCGCTGATCGTGGCGGTGGGCGCGCTGCACGCCGAGTACGGCCTGAGCGGGCTCGTCGTCTCCACGTACCAGGCGGTCAGCGGCGCCGGACGGGCCGGCGTCGAGGCCCTGCGCGCACAGCTCTCCCTCGTCGCGGGTACGGAACTGGGCACCGGGCCCGGCGACGTGCGCCGGGCCGTGGGCGAGGACACCGGGCCGTTCGCGGCGCCGGTGGCGCTCAACGTGGTGCCCTGGTCGGGGGAGCCGGCCGACGGCGGCTGGTCCAGCGAGGAGCTGGGGCTGCGCGAGGAGACCCGCAAGGTGCTCGGCCTGCCGCGGCTCGCGGTGGCCGCGACCTGCGTCCGGGTGCCTGTGGTCACCACCCACTCCGTCTCCGTCCACGCCACCTTCGAGAACGAGGTCGAGGTGGCGCGGGCCCACGAGATCCTGGCGACCGCGCCCGGCGTGGTGCTGCTCGACGACCCGGCGGCCGGCGAGTTCCCGACACCCGCCGACGCGGTCGGCACCGACCCCGCGTGGGTGGGACGGGTACGCCGCTCGCCCGACGACCCGTACGCGCTCGATCTCTTCGTCTGCGGCGACAACCTCCGCAAGGGCTCGGCTTTGAACGCCGCTCAGATCGCGGAGCTGGCGGCCCGGGAATTCAGCGGCTGAAGAGCGGCTGAAGACCGGTCGCACACCGGCGCGATTTCGCCGCCGGGAAGGCCACAGAGTTTGTAGGATCTGTGAACGCTCTGTGAGCAAGTCGCTGGTCTGTACCACTTGAACTGCACTGTTGCCCTGTTACACGATTCATTTCCGTGTCCCTGCAACCGGCAGCCCGGCATGGAGCGTCTATGCGGTCGCCCATCAAGGTGCCGTAAATATCGGGGCATTGGGGAAGAGCGAGTACGCATGAGGGCATTTGTCGCACTGTCAAAAACGGTGTCGTACGCGTACAACCCTGACGGGGGGAAGCGTGTCCAACTGGCGTGGCAGAGGTTCTCGACATCAGCGCGATTCCGGTGCGCGGCGCAGTGGTCCGTCCGCTCCGGCGGCGGCCGGCCGGCGGCATGCCGGTGATCGCCCCCATGCCGACCGCGCGCCCCACCCGCGTCCCGTCCCAGCCGACGTCGGCCCGCGAGGGCACTGACGACGCCATGGCCGCAGGGACCACCGTCGACCACCTCACCGAGACCTACCGCGCGCACTACCGCTCGCTGCTCGGGCTCGCCGCGCTGCTGCTCGACGACACGGCCTCCTGCGAGGACGTCGTCCAGGAGGCCTTCATCCGCGTCCACTCGGCCCGCTCGCGCGTGCGCGAACCCGAGAAGACGCTCGCCTATCTGCGCCAGACCGTCGTCAACCTGTCCCGCTCGGCCCTGCGCCGCCGCATCCTCGGGCTCAAGCTGCTCTCCAAGCCGATGCCCGACATGGCGAGCGCCGAGGAGGGGGCGTACGACCAGCTGGAGCGGGACGCGCTGATCAAGGCCATGCGCGGCCTCCAGCGCCGCCAGCGCGAGGTCCTCGTGCTGCGGTACTTCGCGGACATGACCGAGTCCCAGGTCGCCGAGACGCTGGGGATATCCCTGGGCTCGGTGAAGGCGTACGGCTCACGCGGCATCGCCGCACTCCGGATAGCCATGGAGGCACCGGTATGAGCGCCAAGTGGAATGCGGGATTCGGAGACAGGGAGGACCGGCGGGGAGACGGCGAGCAGCGCGGTGACCACCGCGGCCGCCGGGACGACACTGCGTACGGCACGGACAGTCCGTACGGCACGGCCGGGGCCCGGGGGGAACACGGGCACCACGGTGAGCACGGCGACAGCGGCCACGGCCGCCGCCACGGGGAGAGCACAAACGGGCCCGACCGCCCTCTGGACGACCGGACTGGAAACGCGATTGTGAACGACCCCTTCCCACCTGGCCTGACCCCGGACGAGGACGCGCTGCGCCGGCTGCTGCACGGCGCGGTGGACGGCATGGAGCCGTCCGAGGGAGCCCTGGACCAGCTGCGCCGGGCCGTCCCCGCCCGCCAGGCCCGCAAGCGGCACGCGATGGTCGGCGCGGCCGCCGCGGCGCTGCTCATCGGCACCGCGGTCCCCGCGTTCCTGCACGTCGCCAACACGGGCGCGGCCTCCGAGGACCGGCCCACCATCGCCGGGCACGGCCAGCAGGCCCACGGCGGCACCGGTACCGCGCCGGGTGTGGAGGACGGTGACCGGGGGGCCGACAGGCCCTCCGGCCGGACCCCCCGCACCCCGGCGCCGACCGGGACGGTGAAGCCCGTGGAGCCCGGACGGACCGCCGTCGGCGGCACCGTGGGCGGCGAGACCGGGCCCCCCGGCGGGCCCGTGGTCGCCGACTCGCCGGTCTGCGACGCGACCGAACTCGGCGTGAAGTCCGCCCGGATCAGCAAGCCCGACGCCGACGGCAAGGTCTACGGCACGTTCCGCGTCGCCAACGTCTCGCAGAAGCTCTGCCAGGTCAGCGGGGCCGGCAAGGTCGACTTCCAGGCGCTGGGCGCCGCCGACGCCTCCCGGATCACCGTCGTGGACCACTCCACCGGCGACCCGGCGGCCCGGCTGCCCGACCCCTCGCTCGAAGCCACCGGTCTGGTGCTCAAGCCGTCGGCCGCGTACGAGGTCAAGTTCGCCTGGGTGCCGTCCGAGACCTGTCCCAAGCCGCAGCCCTCGCCCGACCCCTCGCCGTCGACGGTCAGCGGAGGCAGCGGCGGGGCGACCGGCAGCACCGGGACCGGTACGGCATCGACGGGCGCCGAACCCCAGCTCGGCGCCGCCGACCCGGCGACGCCCGCCACCCCGACGGACGGCAAGGTCGCGGTGACCCACGTCGCCGAGCCCGGCGCGCCGACCGCCGAGGCGACCATCCCCAACGCCTGCGCCGGAACGATCTACCGCACGGGCGTCCTGCCGGCTCCGGCCCCGGCTCCGGCAACACCCTGACGGCTCCTCATCCGGAGGGGGAGGAGCAGGGGGAGCGGGGGCGTCACCATGCGTTCCCGCTCCCACCGCAGTTGCCCAGGGGCGCGGGGAACCGCGCGCTCAGCTCCCACCGGCCCGCAGCCGAAACGCAGCCGAATCCGACTCAACCCGTACCGCTCGGCTCGGGCGCCAGCCCCAGCTCCGCGTCCTCCGCCGCCTCGGCCTCGCGCCGCAGCAGCCGGAACCACATGAACACCACGAACCCGGCGAAGACGAACCACTCGCCGGTGTAGCCGAGGTTCTGGAACGCCTTCAGGTCCAGGCCGGTGTTCTGCGGCTTGGCGGCCGGCACCGCCGTCATCCCCGAGTCGGCGTCGGTGAGCGTGATCCACGCGTCGTACACCTCGTACGGCACGAGATTGACCAGCGACGCCGCGCTGATCATCCCGAGCTGGCCCCGGGGGAGCCCGCCCGAGGCGTTCACCCCGTCCGTCCCGGGCGTCTCGGAGGCCTGGAGCGCACCGGCGACGCTGACCTCACCGGTGGGCGGGGCGGGCGCCGGGCGGCCCTTCGGCAGCCAGCCGCGCACCACGGGCAGCGCCTTGCCGCCGTCGGTACGCAGCAGGGTCAGCACATACGAGCCGCTGCGGCCGTCCACCCGGCGGTCCGGCACCAGGAACTGCTCCCCGTACTGCCCGGTCGCGCTCGCCGTGCGGCCCGACGTCTTCTGGTCGACGGGCAGCAGCTCGCGCAGCGGCGCGGCCTTCTGCTCGGCCGGGTCGGGCCGCTCGTCGGCCGCGTTGTGCGACTGCACGCGGTCCTCGAAGCGGCCGAGCTGCCAGGACCCCATGAACACGCAGAAGGGGATGGCCAGCACGACGAAGACGTTGATCCCCCACCAGCGGGGCGTCAGCAGGAACCGGTACACACCACCACGGTACGGAATCCCTCCGGGGGGCCGGGGCGCGGGGTGCCCGCCCGTCTCTTCCTATGGGGCCAGGTGCCTCCCCGCGAACTCCAGCTCCAGCCGCACCTGCTTGATCCGCTCCTCCACCACCAGCGAGCCGTGCCCCGCGTCGTACCGGTACACCTCGTGCACCGCGCCCCGGGCGGCCAGGCGGTCCACGTAGTTCTCGACCTGGCGGATCGGGCAGCGCGGGTCGTTGACGCCCGCCGAGATGTAGACGGGGGCCTTCACCGCGTCCACGTACGTCAGCGGCGACGATGCCTCGAAGCGCTCCGGCACCTCCTCCGGTGTGCCGCCGAGCAGCGTGCGGTCCATCGCCTTCAGCGCTTCCATCTCGTCGTGGTACGCCGTCACATAGTCCGCGACCGGCACCACCGCGATCCCCAGCGACCACGCGTCCGGCTGGGTGCCGAGGCCCAGCAGGGTCAGATAGCCGCCCCAGGAGGCGCCCGAGAGGACCAGCCTGGACGGGTCGGCGAGGCCGGACGAGACCGCCCACTCCCGGACCGCCGCCACGTCCTCCAGCTCGATGAGCCCGACCCGGTGCTTGAGCGCGTCCGTCCACTCCCTGCCGTACCCCGTGGAGCCGCGGTAGTTGACGCGCACCACCGCGTACCCGTGGTCCAGCCAGGCCGCCGGGCCCGCCGCGAAGGCGTCGCTGTCGTGCCAGGTCGGGCCGCCGTGGAGCTCGAAGACGGTCGGGAACGGGCCCGCCCCGGCCGGCCGCTGCACCAGCGCGTGGATCCGGCCGCCGGGCCCCTCCACCCACGCGTCCTCCACCGGGACCGAGCCGGGCGCCTTCATGCCCGGAGGGTCGAGGACGACCGCGCCCGTGGTGGAGCGCACCTCGGAGGGGCGCGCCGCCGACGACCACAGGTACTCCACGGTCCCGTCGGGCCGGGCCGTGGCGCCCGAGACGGAACCGGCCGGGGTCTCCACCTCGACCAGCTCGGCCGCCGCCAGGTCGTACCGGAACAGCTCGCTGCGGGCCTCGAAGCTGTGGACGACGAGCAGCGCCGAGCCGTCCGGATACCACTCCGCCACCACGTCGCCCGGCAGTTCGAGCGCGAGCTCGGTCTCCGCGCCCGACGCCACGTCCCACACCATCGGCTCCCAGCGGCCCCGGCGCTGGTGCGCGATCAGCAGCCGGGTGTCGCCGGGCAGCGGCGCGAAGCCGAGCACTTCGAGGCCGAGCTCCTCGGCGCCGCCCTTGGTGTCGTCGAGCTCGGCGGCCGTGGAGCCGTCGAGCCGGACCACGCGCAGCGCCGAGTGCATCGCGTCGCCGTGCTCGGTGTGCTCCAGGGCGATCAGCGTCCCGTCGTACGAGAGGTCGCCGACGCCCGCCGACTCGCGGTGCCGGTAGATCTCCACCGGCGCGGCCCCGGGTCGCACCACGTGGACCGTCGTGCCGTCCTCGTCGGTGGAGCGGCCGACCACCGCCGTGCCGTCCCGGCCGAGCGCGAGGCCCGCCGGGTAGGACGGCTCAAGGCCCGGCACGGCGGGCTCGTCGTCGCCCCCGCCGAACGGCTGGCGCATCCACACGCCGAACTCGTCCCCGTCGGTGTCGCTGAACCACCAGATCCACTCGCCGTCCGGCGTCAGCACCCCGTCCGTCGTCCCGTTCGGCCGGTCCGTCGCCTGGCGCTGGGCGCCGGTCGCCCGGTCCCATGCGTACAGCTCGTACGTCCCCGTCGCGTTCGACACGAACAGCGAGCGGTCCGGGGCGTCCTCCGCCCAGTCGGGGAGCCCGACCCGGGGCGCCCTGAACCGCTTCTCCCACTCCGGCATCTCGTTCATGGACCCCATCATGCGCCGCCCCGCCGACAACCCGCCCCCACCGTCCGCAGCCTGTGGACAACTCGGGGCGTGTACATGCCGAACGGTCCCGCAGGGCTACGGGCGGGGGGCGTCCGACTCGTCCTTCAGTGCCCGCGTCTCGCTCTTGAGGATCCGCAGCGACTTGCCCAGGGCCCGGGCCGTGTCGGGCAGCTTCTTGGAGCCGAAGAGCAGGATCAGCACCACGGCGACGATCAGCAGATGCCAGGGCTCCAGACCATTGCGCAGGAACATCCCGTCGTCCTTCCCTCTCGGCTTCTCTCTCAGCAAGACTTGCTACATTGCGCAACTGTACAACTAATCGGACACGGACAGGGCGTACGGATGGCAGGCAGCCACAAGGCGGGACACGCGCGCGGCGGAAGCCGGAAGGGCGCCGCCGGTGCGCCCCCGGCCCGGCGGCGCAGACGCAGTCGGCTGCGCCTGGTGCTCGCCCTGCTGGTGTCCCTGCTCGTCCTCGCCGTGGCCGGGGCCGGCTGGCTCTACCTCCAGCTCAACGGCGACATCCGCACCTTCGACGACGGCGGGGTCTCCGGCGACCGCCCGGCCGCCTCGGCCAAGGGCCAGAACGTCCTGGTCATCGGCTCGGACTCACGGGCGGGCGACAACGAGCGGTACGGCCACGGCGACGGTGACATCGGCCGCTCGGACACCGCGTTCCTGATGCACGTCCACGCCGACCACCAGCACGCCACGGCCGTCTCCATACCCCGCGACACCCTGGTCGACGTGCCGCCCTGCCGACTCCCGGACGGCACGTGGACCAAGACCCAGCACAACGTGATGTTCAACTCGGCGTTCTCCGTGGGCGACACCGCCAAGGGCAACCCGGCCTGCACCCAGAACACCGTCGAGAAGCTGACCGGGCTGCGCGTCGACCACACCGTGGTCGTCGACTTCGCGGGCTTCGCCAAGATGACCGAGGCCGTCGGCGGCGTCCAGGTCTGCGTGCCCAAGGACATCTACCAGGGCGACCTCAACCCCAACCTCCACGCGCGCGGGGAGCGGCTGTTCACCAAGGGCGTCCAAGGGGTCTCCGGCCAGAAGGCGCTCGACTACGTACGCATCCGGCACGGCATAGGCGACGGCTCGGACATCGGCCGCATCCAGCGCCAGCAGGCGTTCATCGCCAGCCTCATGAAGAAGGTCAAGTCGCGGGGCCTCAGCCCGACCACCCTCTTCCCGCTCGCCAAGGCCGCGACCGCCTCCATGACGGTCGACCCGGGCCTCGGCTCGGCCGACAAGCTGATCTCCTTCGCCCTGTCGATGAAGAGCATCGACCTGCACAACACCAAGTTCGTCACCCTGCCCTGGCGGTACGAGGGCGCGCGCGTGGCGATAGTGAAGCCGCAGGCCGACGCGCTCTTCGCGGCCCTGCGCGCGGACCGGACCGTGGACGGCGAGGACGCGGGCGGCAAACAGGAGCAGGCACAGGCAGCCTCCCCGAGTACGCGCCCGAGTCCGAGCGCCCCGCCCTCGGGCGCCGGGGTGTCCGTCGCCGTCTACAACGGCACCACCACCAAGGGCCTGGCCGCCCGCGCGGCCGACTCCCTCAAGGCGGGCGGCTACACGGTCACCGGCACGGCGACCGCCGCCACCCAGGACTTCGTCCACACCGTCATCGAGTACGGGCCCGGCTCCCGCGCCCACGCCGACGCACTCGCCCAGCGCTTCCCCGGCGCGCTGCTGCGCCCGACCAAGGCGACCGGGCTCAGCGTCACCCTGGGGTCGAAGTACGCCGACGCCCCCTCGGACAACGCCCCCGCCGCCGTCCCCTCCGAGGTCGCGGACAAGGCCCGCTCGGCGGACGACAACATCTGCTCCGGCCTCTCGTACGGGTAGAGCGCCACCACGAGCACCGCCACGGGCATCATCACGGCGCATCACCACCACGGATCACCACCACGGATCACCCCCATTGGAAAGGCAAAGCCGTTCGTTCGCCGTACTCCCGCACCTCACAACTCGTTCATATTCGGCTCATAGCTTCGCCGCCATGAGATCCATGGGACACAAGCGCCGCAAGGCGCTGACGGTGGTGGCGCTGGCCTCCGCCGTCGCGGCGGGCAGCGCCGTCACGGCCAACTCCGCCCCGCAGCACGACGCCCGCCCGTTCCCGGGCCACGGCCAGGAGATACACAACGTCATCTACCTGCTCGGCGACGGCATGGGCCGCACCCATGTCACCGCCGGCCGCGAGCGCTACTACGGCGCCCAGGGCAAGCTGAACATGGAGCGCCTGCCCTACACGGGCGCGGTCGCCACGTACGCCGTTGAGAAGGGCACCGACCAGCCCGCGCTGGTCACCGACTCGGCGAGCTCCGCCACCGCGTGGTCGTCCGGCGTGAAGACGTACAACGCCGCGCTCGGCGTGGACGCGTACGAGAAGCGCCGCGTCACGCTGATGGAGCAGGCCAAGAAGGCCGGCTTCGCCACCGGCAACGTCTCGACCGCCGAGGTCACCGACGCCACCCCCGGCGCCCAGTTCAGCCACGTGCTGCTGCGCGGCTGCCAGGGACCGGTCTACTCGGACGCGGCCTGCCTGCCGAAGAACGCGGACGGCTCGTACGAGAAGGCCCCCGAGGACAAGACGCTGATCACCCCGGTCGCCGAGCAGATCGCCCGCAACGGCACCGCCGACGTCGTCCTCGGCGGCGGCCTCGCCCGTTTCGAGCCGGACGACCAGAAGGCCCTCCAGGCCCAGGGCTACCAGGTGCTCGGCAGCTTCGGCGACCCGAGCCTGCCCGCGCAGACCGCCGCCAGCCAGAAGGTCGCCACCAAGGCCGACCTCGACGGCGTCAAGGGCAAGAAGGTCGTCGGCCTCTTCAACCGCGGCAACCTGACCGTCGAGCAGGCCAAGGCCGGGCTCCCGGCGGACGCCCCGCAGAAGCAGGAGCCGACCCTCTCCGACATGGCGAAGAAGTCGATCGACCTGCTCAACGGCCGGTCCAAGAAGGGCTTCTTCCTCCAGATCGAGGGCGCCCAGATCGACAAGCGCTCGCACGCCAACGACGCCGCTCAGACGCTCGCCGAGGTCAAGGCGTTCGATGACGCGGTCAAGGCCGCGTACGACTTCGCCAAGAAGGACGGGCACACGCTGGTCATCGTGACCGCTGACCACGAGTGCGCGGGCTTCAACATCATCGAGAAGGGCACGTACACCAACGCCGAGGCCGTCGCGCCCCCGGCCAACACGGACGCGGGCAACCCGGCGAACAACTCGACGACGTCGCGCGACAAGTCGGGTGCCAAGGACCCGGCCCGCTCGTCCGGCATCCTCAACGGCGCCGGTGCCGGCGACGTCAAGAACTTCGGCCCGGCGACGTTCCGTACGCCCGACGACGCGGCCGGCGTCAAGGACGGCACCCCCGAGGCGAGCCTCTGGCTGACCTACCTCTCCGGCAACCACACCGGCGCCGACGTGCCGATCTACGCCTACGGGCCGGGCGCCGAGAAGTTCGCGGCGAGCCAGATCAACACCGAGCTGTACGGCAAGATGTACCGCTCGCTGTTCGGCCGGGCGCCGCGCGGCTGACGCGACGGGGCCGTCGGGTGAGCGACGTTTCACGTGAAACGCGAGCTGCTCCACGCGAGCTGTTCCACACGAGCCGTTTCACGTGAAATATCGCCCCAACGACCCGCTACCGCACGGCGGTTGACCGCCGTGGCCAGCTTGACCAGGGGCCGGGGGTCACCCTCTCCCGGCCCCGCACCCGCCGATTCAGGAGTACGCAGTGAACCGCTCGATCCGTCTGGCCGCTCTCGCCCTGACCGCCCTGGCCCTCACCACGGCCTGCGGAGGCTCCGGCGGCGACAAGGCCGACGCCGGGCAGCGGCCCGCGCAGGCCGAGCAGGCGGCGGCCCCGGCCGTCACCTTCCCCGCGCCGAGCGGCGCCCCGGCGCCCGCCGCGACCCTCGCCAAGGTTCCCGCGAAGGGCGAAGTGCGGCTGGAACAGGGCCCGTTCACGGACCGGGTGCACGTCACCAAGCTTGCGCTCTCCGAGGGGAAGCCCTCGGTATCCGGTCACTTCGCCATCACCTCCGACGTGAGCGACGTGCTCGCGCTCGAACTGCGCGCCGCGTTCTACGACGAGCGCGGCCACCTCGTCGGCACCGGCTCCTTCCAGTACGCCGAGGAGGGCGAGGCGGGCGAGGCCGCCCACGGCACCGCCGGGCACGCCGGACCCCGCGCGGAGGGCGCGGGCATCGACTTCACCGCCGTACCGAAGACCCCGCTGACGGGGAAGGCGGCGAGCGCGGTGCTGTCCGTGCCGGTGCTGGTCAACGAGTAGCGGTCAACTATCAGTTGGAGGCGACGCGTTGGCGTGGCCTCTCACGCCAGCCGCCGCGCCAGTGCCCGTCCCGCCGCCCGGCCCGAGAAGATGCAGCCGCCGAGGAACGTGCCCTCCAGCGCGTTGTAGCCGTGCACCCCGCCGCCGCCGAACCCGGCGACCTCACCGGCCGCGTACAGCCCCTCGAACGGGGTCCCGTCCGGCCGTACGACCTGCGAATCGAGCGTCGTCTCCAGGCCGCCGAGCGTCTTGCGCGTCAGCACGTGCAGCCGTACGGCGATGAGCGGCCCGTGCGCCGGGTCCAGCAGCCGGTGCGGCTTGGCAACCCGGGTGATGCGGTCCGGCCAGTACGCGCGCGCGTTGCGCATCGACATGACCTGGAAGTCCTTGCCGTACCCGTTGTCGATCTCGCGGTCGCGGGCCCGGATCTCCCGCTCCACCTGGTCGAGTTCGAGCTTGGGGCCGGGGGAGATCGCGTTCATGCCGTCGACCAGGTCGCGCAGGGAGCGGCGCACGACGAAGTCCTCGCCGTGGTCGAGGAACGCCTGCACGGGGCCGGGCGCGCCCTTGCGCACCCGTGACAGGACCAGCTTCAGGTCCTTGCCGGTGATGTCGGGGTTCTGCTCCGAGCCGGAGAGCGCGAACTCCTTCTCCACGATGGAACGCGTCAGCACGAACCAGGTGTGGTCATGGCCGGTCCCCACGATGTGCTTGAGCGTGCCGAGGGTGTCGTGACCGGGGAAGAGCGGCGCGGGCAGCCGCCGCCCGGTCGCGTCCAGCCAAAGGGACGACGGGCCCGGGATGATCCGGATGCCGTGGCCGGGCCAGATCGGGTCCCAGTTCTTCAGGCCCTCGGTGTAGTGCCACATGCGGTCGCGGTTGACGATCGAACCGCCCGCGTTCTCGGTGATCCCCAGCATCCGCCCGTCGACGTACGCGGGCACCCCGGTCACCATCGAGCGCGGCGCGGGCCCCATCCGCTCGACCGGCCAGTTCCTGCGGACCAGGTCGTGGTCGCCGCCGATGCCGCCGGAGGTGACCACGACGGCCTGCGCCCGCAGCTCGAACTCGCCCCGCGCCTCCCGAGAGGAGGCCACACCGCGCGGCTCCGACGAGGGCACCAGGACGCTTCCGCGCACCCCGACCGCCGCCCCGCCCTCGACGATCAGGTCGTCGACGCGATGGCGGTACTTGAAGGTGACCAGCCCGCGCGCGGCGGCCGCCAGGACCGGCTCGCGGAAGACCCGGACGACCTCGGGCCCGGTCCCCCAGGTCAGATGGAAGCGGGGCACCGAGTTGCCGTGCCCGCCCGCGGTGCCCGCGCCGCGCTCGGCCCACCCGACGGTCGCCGTCACCTTCAGCCCGAGCCCGTACAGATAGCTCCGCTTCTCCCCGGCGGCGAAGTTGACGTACGCCTTCGCCCACTGGCGCGGCCAGTGGTCCTCGCGCTCGCGGTCGAAGGCGGCCGAACCCATCCAGTCGGCGAGCGCCAGGTCGTACGAGTCCTTGATGCCCATCCGGCGCTGCTCGGGGCTGTTCACGAAGAACAGGCCGCCCAGCGACCAGAAGGCCTGGCCGCCGAGGTTGGCCTCGTTCTCCTGGTCGACGACGAGCACCTTGCGGCCCGCGCGGACGAGTTCGTACGTGGCGACGAGCCCGGCGAGCCCGGCTCCCACGACGATGACATCGGCGTCGTCACTCACGGCGGTCTCCTGGGGGTAGGTGTTAGGAGGTTGCGGTGCTGTAGGCGTGGAGTACGTGCAGGAAGAGCGCTTCGCGGCGGGCGAGGGCGGCCTCGCTGCCGGGGTCGAGCAGGACCTGGACGGCGGTGCCGTCGTGGACGGCGACCAGCGCCTGTCCGAGCGCGTCCTCGTCGGTCACCCGGCGCCCGGTGCGCCCGAGCGCCTCGACGACCGCGGGCAGCACGGCGTCCTGGATCGCCCGCTCCCGGGCGGCCATCACCCGCCGCAGGGCGGGGTTGCGCAGGGCGTGCGCGGTGAACTCGGCGGTGACCCGGTACCAGGCGTCGTCCACCGGGATGGCCCGCAGCGCGGCCCGTACCGCGTCCTCGGGCGCGGCCGCCGACACCTCGTCGAGGGCGGCCCGCACGTCCGCGAGCAGGCGGGTCGAGCGCTCCTCCCACATGGCGAGGAACAGCTCGTCGAGCGAGGTGAAGTTCGAGTAGAAGGCGCCGCGGGTGTATCCGGCCCGCTCGCAGATCTGCTCGACGGTGGACCGGCCGAACCCCTCCTCGGCGAACACGTCGAGCGCGGAGTCGAGCAGCCGCCGCCGGGTACGGGCGCGGCGCGTGGTGACGCGCTTGGGCGGGGTGGCGGTGGTCATGGGCTCCCTCTCGTGGATACGTGAACGTATCCGATGCACGAATGTATCGACAAGGCCTCTGACCTGGTTGTTCGCCTCGCCCAGGCGAGGTGACTGATATGCGCCCCCCTCTCGCCGGGCCTCTTCGGCCCTATTCGGCCGCGTCGGCCTTTGTCGAGATTGAGTCCTGTACAGGCCGGGGTCCCCGCAGCAGGGTTCTCCCCGGCGGACGGATGACGGCTGACAGATGACAGCTGACAGATAACGGCTGACAACGGACAGATGGGGAGTGGGAACCATGGGCGACTCGCTCGGCGCGGCAGGGGCGCAGGACCCCGGGCCCGAGGGCGCGGGCTTCGCGTACCACCCGGTCGAGCGGGAGCTGATCGTGGTCGCCCGCCCCGAGCTCGTGCAGGACGGCTCGCCGATCTCCGAGGCGCCCCCCGGATCGTCCGCCCTGGACATGTTCCTGATGGACCAACAGCTGGCTCTGGAGCCGCTGTTCGGCAGTGAGGCCCGGGTGCGTGAGGCGCTGGCGCTGCTCCCCCGGCGCGGCGTCGACGTACCCGACCTCACGCTCTTCCACCGCGTACGCGGTGGTGAGGACCGCCTGGAGGAGCTCGCCTCCCGGCTCGCGGGCCTGCCCGGGATCGACACGGCGTATGTGAAGCCGAGCGCGCTCCCGGCGACCGGCCCCTTCGGCGCGAAGGGCGACGGGGACGAGCGCGCCGACGAAGGGCGGCGCGAGAAGGAGGGGGCCGCCACCCCCGACTTCAGCGGCCGCCAGGGCTATCTGGGGCCCGCGCCGCACGGTGTCGACGCGGCCTGGGCGTGGCTCCAGGCGGGCGGCTCCGGCGAGGGCGTGAGCATCGTCGACGTCGAGGCGGCGTGGCAGCTCGGCCACCGCGACCTCGGTCCCAAGCTCGCCGGGATCGTCGCGGGCACCCCCGTCGAGGACCTGGCCTGGCGCAACCACGGCACCGGCGTGCTCGGGGTGCTGGGCGGCAGCCGCACCGGCAGCGGCACGCTCGGCATCGTCCCGGAGGCGGTCCTCGCGGTCGCGTCGATCCACGGCATCGGCACGGCCCGGGCCATCACCGGCGCCGCCGACCGCCTCACCCCCGGCGACATCCTGCTGGTCCCGCTGCACCGCCCCGGCCCGCGCTTCGGCTACGCGGCCGACGACGACCAGCGCGGACACATCCCGCTGGAGTGGTGGCCCGACGACTACGCGGCCGTACGGTACGCGACGGCGCGCGGCGTGGTGGTCGTCGAGGCGGCCGGCAACGGCGCGGAGAGCCTGGACGACGCGCTGTACGAGGCGCGCCCGGACGGCTTCCCGGCGTGGTGGCGCAACCCGTTCGACCCGGCGGCCCCCTCCTCCGGCGCGATCGTGGTCGGCGCGGGCGCCCCGCCCCCGGGCACGCACGGCCGCGACCACGGCCCGGACCGCTCCCGCCTGGGCTTCTCCAACTTCGGTACGCGGGTGGACGCCCAGGGCTGGGGCCACGAGGTCACCACGGCGGGCGGCTTCTGGAACCGGCCGGGCGAGCTCCAGGGCGGGCAGTCGGAGGACACCTGGTACACGGACGCGTTCTCCGGCACGTCACCGGCGGCCGCGCAGGTCGCGGGCGTGCTGGCCGCGCTCCAGGGGATGCTGCGCACGGCGGGTCTGGCCCCGCTGGCGCCCGAGCCCCTGCGCGAGCTCCTGCGCCGCACCGGCTCGCCCCAGGGGGAGGCGCCGGGCCGCCCGTCCTCGCAGCGCATCGGCACCCGCCCGGACCTGCGCGCCGCGGTGGCCCACCTCGTACCGCGCCGCATCACGGAGGGCCTGGCGGAACGCTTCTGGGACGACCTGCTGCCCGACCCGCCCGACCGGGACCACAGCACGCGCCTGCGTCTGTACGTGAACGGGGCGTGGCGCACCCTCACCGACCCCGAGCCGCACGTACGCCTGGCGGTCCACACCGCCTTCGCGGGCGGCCGCCACGCCGTACGCGTCCGGTACACCGATGACGACGAGGTCGTGGGCGTGACGGTGACGGGCGAGCGGTGAACCCTCAACACGACGGCCTCCACCCCAACACGACGAAAGGGGAACAGAGATGACGTCCTTCGTACCGCAGCAGTTCGACCAGGGCACGGGTCAGGGGATGGGCCAGGGGATGGGGCAGGGGCAGGGAATGCCCCAGGGCCAGGGTTTCGGCCAGGGAATCGGCCAAGGTCAGGGCCAGGGCGTCCCGCAGCACCTCCAGCAGCAGCTGCACCAGCTGGGTCAGCAGCAGCCGTTCCAGTCGCTGCTCCAGCAGTTCGGCCAGCAGCCGGGCGGCCAGCCGCAGGCACAGCCCCAGCAACAGTCCCAGCTCCAGTCCCAGCCCCAGTTCCAGGGCCAGCCCCAGTACTTCGTCGCGTACGCCACAGCCGTACAGGCCCCGATCGCCCCGTTCCCGGGGATCGAGGCGGCCATGACGCTGGTGGTCAACGGCCGCCAGGTGCGGCTGCCGCACCCGAGCCAGTTCGTGATCGAGCGGGTCCTGAGCGCGTTCCGCCACGGCCAGTTCGTACGGGTCGCGTACGACGACCGGATGACGGTGAAGGGGATCGAGATAGAGGCGTCGAGGCCGATGCAGTAGCAGTCCGACCAACGAGGAGGGGCCCGGGCCACGAGAGGGTGGTCCGGGCCCGACGGCTTCGGAGGGTGGGTCAGGGCAGCAGATGGACGTCGTAGAAGAACTGATACCGCGACGGATCGTCAGGGAGGAACCAGTGGAGGCCTTCCAGCAGGAAGACGGCGACGAGGTTCACCGCGATGACGAGCGCGACGAAGGCGAGAACGCACCGCCCGACGGCCCGCAGCGGTGAGGCGGGGAGCACGCGGTCGGCGGTGACGGGCGCGAAGGCGAGGACGACCCCGACGGCGAGGACCGACGCCACGAACAGGACCCAGGCCCAGACGTACAGATGCAGTCCGAGGACGGGGCTGCCGTACCCCTTGTCGCCGGGCAGGATGTGCAGCATGGTCTGCCGCCACGAGGTGAACCCGCCGCCCACACAGGCGACGAGCGCGAGCCCCCACCCGGTCATGTAGTCGCTCCCGGACATCCGCCCGGTCATCCCCTGCCGTACGACGTACGCGGCCCCGAGCGCGGCCAGCAGCATGAACATCCGCTGCACCATGCAGAGCGGGCAGGGATAGTCCCAGTCGCCGAACTGCACGGCGAGCCCGCCGCATACGACCCCGGTCCACCCGACGGCGAAGAGACAGGCGAACCAATACTGCACCTGCCCCAGCACCCCGCGCCGCTCGTCGATCGCGACGGCCACGGGAGAAGTGCTGGGCGTACCACCGCTGTCGTCCATGTCAGTAACTCAGCCCCAGCCCGAGCCCGCTGGTGATGTGATGCGCGAGCAGAAAACAGGTGGCGACGAACACCACCCACCACACCCCGACCGCCACCACCCCCCGCCGCCAGATCCCCACGACGACGACCAGCAGCCCCCCGAAGATGAGCGTGTCCATGGCCGGGACGCTAGCGGGCGGGGGGTGGGGGAGGGGGGAGATTGCGGGGGGACGCGCGGGGGGTGCCTCGGGAGGGTGTACGGGGCGGATTCTCTAGAGTGCTGACCGTCAGGTGGCTCGCCCGGGGCGCCACAGATGGTCGAGGGAGCTGCTGTGAGGCTCGAACTTCCGCCGGAACCGGTGTACTTCGTCAACCGCGGCGACGAGCTGGAACGCGCGGTGCGCGCCGTGGCGGAATGGCGGGGCCGCTCCCGCCCGCTGGTCCTGTCGTTGAGCGGACCGGACGGCCTGGGCAAGACGGAGCTGGCCGCCCTGCTGGCCCGGACTCTGATGGAGAGTCACTCCTTTCCGGACGGTGTGCTGTCCGTCGACCTCGACGACTTCCGGGTGGACGGCGTCCTCGATCCCGGTGATGTGCTCTCCCAGCTGCTGATCTCCCTCGACGTGGCACCGGACCAGGTCCAGGCCCCGTACGCGGCCCGGTGCAGGCAGTACTGGAACAGGACCTCCGAGGCGAAACTGGTCCTCCTGCTCGACAACGCGCGTTACGCCTCCGAGGTCGTCCCGCTGCTCCCGGCGTCGGGCGCCAGCGTGGTGATCGTGACGAGCCACGGTCCGCTGCACGACCTCGAAGGCGGCGCCGCGGTGGATCTGGCGCTGCCGCCCCTGGAGGAGCAGGCGGCGGCGGAGCTCCTCGAACTGATCGCCCGCGATCACCGGCTGTCCGCCGACCCGGCGACGGCGCGGGCGGTGGTCCGGCTGTGCGACGGCCTCCCGGCGGCGCTGCACGTGGCGGGCCGGTGGGTGCGCGCGCACCGGCTGCGCCCGCTCTCCCGTATCCTCGCCGACCTCCGGGCCGAGTGGGACGAGAAGGGCGTGTCCGGCGTGGAGCACATCTGGGACACGGCCTACGCCGATCTGTCCCGCCCGGCGGCGCTGCTCTACCGGCTGCTTCCGCACCACCCCGGTGAGACGTTCACGCTCCACTCCGCCACCGCGCTGTCCGGACTCGGGCCGGACGTCTGCGAGGACGCCCTGGAGGAGCTGGACCGGGCCGGGTTACTCGACCTGCGGCTGCTGTCGCTGACAGAGTCCGGCCAGCTGAGGCTGCCGGGACCGCAGCGCGGGCACGCCCTGCGCCGGTCCCGCCGCGACGCGGCCGAAGGAGAGGTGGCCGAGGCGCAGGTGCGGCTGCTGCGCTGGTTCGTACGGCAGGCCCAGCTGGCCGACCGGTTCGCGGCCGGCCGCCGGCTGACCGTCGTGGATCTCTTCGACCCCGTTCCTGGTGCGCCGGATGTTCCCCTGGAGGACCCGGAGACGGCCGCGGACGCCGACGTACGGGCCGAGCGCGCCGAACGTGCCGCGCGCTGGCTGGCGGAGGAGCGCCATGTGCTGTTCGGCTGCTCGCGCCTGGCCCACGGCCGGGGGATGGACACAGAGGTCGTGGCCCTGTCCGAGCCGGTGTGGACGCATGCGCTTGACCACCCCCACCAGTCCGAGGTGACCGAGCTCTTCCGGCGGACCGTCGATTCGGCCGTACGCCACGGGGGAAACGCGGGATGGCTGGTGCGTACGCGCTGCCAGCTGGCCAGGCCGCTGTGGGAGGCGGGCGAGCTGAGTGAGGCAGAGGCGCAGCTCACCGCCGCGATGTCCGCCTGCCGTCTGCTGGAGGACTCCGAACGGGACCGCAAGCTCGCCGCCTCGGCCGTCGAGCACCACGGCATGCTCAAGGGCGCACGCGGTGAGTGGAGTGCGGCTCTGGCGGACTTCACCGCCTCCCGCGATCTGCACCGGGCGATCCCCAACCCGTACGGCGTTTTGCTCCAGACCTATCGGATGGGCGAGGCCCACGCGAAGACGGGCGACCTTGAGGCGGCGCACGTCCTGTTGCGTGAGGCGCACGCGGGATTCGTGGCGAAGAACCGCGAGCGGCTGACCGGGCGTTCGGCGTTCGCCCTGGCGGGCGTCCTCCACCGGCTCGGGCGTACGGCCGAGGCCCGCGAGCTGTACGAGCAGTCGCTGGCGCGCGCCGGCCGGCGCCGCTCGGGCTTCGACGGGGCACGCGTCCACGACGCCCTCGCCGAGCTGGACACGGCCGAGGGGAACCTGGCGGATGCCGAGGAGCACCGCATGGCGGCCCAGGCCCTGCGACGGCGCAACGGCCTCGCCTAGATCACCTGCGTCTCTTCGGCGTCCGTGGCCGGGCGGAAGGTGACGGGAAAGGCCCGTTCACCGATGAGGCAGGACATCCGGGCGGTCCCTGCTGGACAGGTCTGAGGGGAGACCAGCCACGCGTGCACGGCCGACAGCGCGACGGCCGGGTCGAGTCGTACGATCCGGCCCTCCTCGGGCAGCGGCTCGATCTCGACGGCGTACGTCCGCGCGTGACCGCGGACGCGGAGCAGGCAGCGACCGGACGGCAGCAGCACAGCGGCCGAGCGGCAGTTCGGATAGGCGGACAGGGCGTGCCGGGTCCACCCGTCGGCGGTCCACGCCAGATCCAGCGGGGCCGTGGACGCCGGGAGCGGGCGACGGTACAGCAGGCCCGCGGAACGGGCGAGGCGCTCATCGGCGGCGCCGTGCTCCACCGCCAGGTGGTGGCCGGGCGGCCCGGTTCTCGCCGGGTGCCGACTGATCCGTACGCCGTCTGTCGTCATCTCCACCCGTACGTCGAACGCGGCGGGGACGCGCGCGGCGGGCGCGGGCGGGGGCAGCAGCCGGGGTGCGACGCGGTGGGCGGGCGGCGCGAGACCGAGCAGGGCGTAGACCTCGGTGCGCAGGAGGCCCGCGGCTTCACCGTGGCGCGCGAACGCCAGCTGAGCGGCGGCCCGCGCGGCACCCGGCCGATACGCCCGCAGCGCGTCGACGATGTCCTCGGCGCGCCCCAACCGCGGTACTCGGCGCAGGAGTACGTCCATGGGGCTGCCGGGGATCAGCTCGCCACCGGTGTGGTGGACACTCACGACGGGGCGGTCCTGAGCGGCGCAGTAGTACAGCGCAGCCGAGCCGTGGTCGGTGACCAGGCCATCGGCGGCGATCAGCACCGAAGCCCAGTCCTCGTACGGATCCGGGAGGACCATCCCCGCGTCGAGGGCGGGCGCCAGGCGTTCGGCCAGCTCGTACGTCCCGAGCAGGCTGCGTTCGTTGGGATGGACGATGAGCGCCAACTGGTACTGATCGTAGGGTAGTTGGGCGGCAAGCTGGGCGGGGAGGCCGGGATGCCGCCGGATGAGGGACTCGGGCCCCCACGTGGAGACCAGCACCAGCAGCTCGCGGGCTCCGGTGCCTAGCGCGGCCCGGTAGCGCTCGCGCAGGGACGACGAGGCGAGGACGCGCTCCAGGGTGGGATCGCCGATGACCTTCGCGTGCCGGGCGGCCTGCGGATTCGTGGCGGCCAGCCGGGCGATCTGCTCGGGATGGGCGAGGGCGTGCAGCGCGATCGGCGCGTGGTGCTGGTTCCGTCGCAGGTACGCCGGGTCCAGTCCGGACGCCGAGTCGGCGGAACCCTCCCCGGGGATCGACTTGTTGAAGCCCGCGCCGTGCGGCAGGAGCACCTGCGGACCGCGCAGCAGACGCAGATCGCCTTTCGGGCTGGCGACGACCACCAGGTCGTACTCCTGCCCGCCGGCCTCGCTCCACGGGACCGTGCGGCCCCCGAGGGCGTCGATCGCGGAGAGGGCGTCGGCTGCGAAGTCGGAACCGGGGACGAGGGTGAACAGGCGGGTGATCCGCTCGTCACCGGAGAAGACGGGGAGAACGTCGAGCAGCCGGTACAGGGCTACGGCGGACCGAGCCGCGAAGAGAACAGTCCGCCGGTTGCCGGTCGTCCGCCGGTCGCCGGTCGCCCGTCGCCCGTCGCCCGTCGCCCGTCGCCCGTCGCCCGTCGCCCGTCGCCCGTCGCCCGTCGCCCGTCGCCCGTCGCCGGAAGCGTCCAGTCTACCGATGTCCGGAGGGCGGGGAGGGCTGTTTCCGCAGGTCGGAGCGGGTTCGTTCACGTCGTCGGGCGACACGCCCCGATCCTATCGCGGGCCGTTCGCAGCCCTCCGGGAGTGATCCGCGCCGCACCTTCGGCAAGGGGGTGCGGGAGGCCTCGGCCGATCGCGAGGATGGCGGCATGAGTGACTGGGGAATCGCGCTGATCGCCGCGGGGTCGGCGGTCGCGGGCAGCGTCGTCACCGGCTGGTACGCCCGCAGCGCCGGCATCCGCCAGGCCACCGCGGCCCGGCACGCGGGCGACCGCCAGGCGGACGCGCTGCTCGAATCCGTACGCATGACCCTCAGCGCCGAGTCCGGCCACCGGGAGTCCGCCCTTCGCCGCCAGACGTACGCGGAGTTCCTCGGCGCCGCGGAGACCAGAATCCTCACCGAGCGGAACGGCCGGGGCCAGTCCGACGAAGACGCCCAACTGCAACGCGCCTTGGGCGGGGTACTCCTGGAAGGCCCCCCGGAGGCCGCAGAGGCGGCCCAGCACCTCGTCGACTCCCTACGCCGCCACGAGCGCCCGGACGAACTGAACAGAGCGAAGCTGGCGTTCGTGTCGGTGGCACGGGAGTGCTGCCGGCCGCGGTGACGGGCCGGGCAGAACAGGCCCGGCGCGGTAGTCACGCAGTTAGACACGCAGCAACAGCCAGAGGCCCTCTCCCCGAAGGGAAAGGGCCTCTGGCCTTGTACTCAGCTGTCGGGGTGGCGGGATTTGAACCCACGACCTCTTCGTCCCGAACGAAGCGCGCTGCCAAGCTGCGCTACACCCCGATGTCACCGGTTGTCGCGGCGACGTCGTTTACTTTAGCCCACCGGCGGCCGGAGACGAAATCCGGTTTCGGGGGGCCGTCAGGCGCGGGGTGTCAGGGTCAGCAGCGTGGCCTCCGGGGGGCAGGCGAAGCGGACCGGGGTGTAGCGGTTCGTGCCGCAGCCCGCCGAGACGTGCAGGTAGGCGCGGTGGCCCGCCGACTCGTGGGTGGAGAGGCCCTTCACCCGGTCCGTGTCCAGGTCGCAGTTGGTGACCAGGGCCCCGTAGAAGGGGACGCACAGCTGGCCGCCGTGGGTGTGGCCGGCCAGGATCAGGGGGTAGCCGTCGGCGGTGAAGGCGTCCAGGGAGCGCAGGTACGGGGCGTGGACCACCGCGATCGACAGGTCCGCGTCCTTCTCCGGGCCGCCCGCCACCTTCTCGTACCGGTCCCGCTTGATGTGCGGGTCGTCCAGGCCCGTGAACGCGAGCTCGAAGCCGCCCTCCAGCTTGAGGCGGCCGCGCGCGTTGCTCAGGCCGACCCAGCCCGCCGTGTCGAACGCGTCCCGGAGCTCCTCCCACGGGTTGTGCACGACGCCGACGGCCGGCGGGTTGCCGTTCAGGCCGTGCTTGCCCTGGACCTTCTCCAGCAGGTAGCGGGCCGGGTTGCGCAGCTTCGGGCCGTAGTAGTCGTTCGAGCCGAAGACGTACACCCCGGGGAAGTCCATCAGCGGGCCCAGCGCGTCCAGGACCTCCGGCACGCCCTCCGTGTCCGACAGGTTGTCGCCCGTGTTGACCACGAAGTCCGGGCGCAGCCCCGCCAGCGACTGGAGCCAGGCGCGCTTCTTGCGCTGGCCGCCGACCATGTGGATGTCCGAGACCTGGAGTACGCGCAGCGGCCGCGCGCCGCGCGGCAGCACCGGGACCGTCACCCGGCGCAGCCGGAAGGACCGGGCTTCGATGCCCGCCGCGTAGGCGACGCCGGCCGCTCCGATCGCTGTGATGGCCGCCGTCGTCTTCAGAGGAATCCCGTATCGCGCGCGCATGCGTCCATCGTTGCAGACGTACGTACTCCTACGGCCTTCGCGGGTGGTTCGCGGACTTCCCGTACGCCCCTGCCCGCGCCCCGCGTACGCCCGGACCCGCGCTCCCGGCGCGAAACCGGCACGCGCCCCGGGTGGGCCACCTGCCACACTGGGCGCATGACCACGCTCAAGGCCACGCTCAAGGACGACCTCACCACCGCCATGAAGGCGCGCGACCAGCTGCGCTCGTCGACGCTGCGACTGACCCTCACCGCCATCGCCAAGGAGGAGGTCGCGGGCAAGAGCGCGCGCGAGCTCTCCGACGACGAGGTGCTGCAGGTGATCGCCAAGGAGGCGAAGAAGCGGCGTGAGGCGGCCGAGGCGTTCGATCAGGGCGGCCGGGCCGAGTCGGCGGCGAAGGAGCGGGCCGAGGGCGAGATCCTCGACGCGTACCTGCCCAAGCAGCTCTCCGACGACGAGCTCAACGTGATCGTCGCGGAGGCCGTGGCGGAGGCCAGGGCCGCGGGCGCCGAGGGGCCGAAGGCCATGGGTGCCGTGATGAAGATCGTGAAGCCGAAGGTGGCCGGGCTCGCGGACGGCGGCCGGGTGTCGGCGGCCGTCAAGAGCCTCCTGGCGGGCTGACCGGGCTGACCGGGCTGACCGGGCTGGCTGGTCTGGCCGCGCTGACCCGGGCTGGCCGCGCTGACCCGGGCTGGCCGCGCTGACCCGCGCTGGCCGGGCCGCGGGACGTCCTCGGGGCTCCGCCCCGGACCCCGCGGAACGCCTGCCCGCACGGGCGGACGGCGCAGGTCGCCGCCCCTGCGCGCATACGACGAAGGGGCGCCCGGGATCACCCGGGCGCCCCTTTCGTATGAACGGGGACATAAGGGCCTACGGCCAGTTCCCCCCGATCGCCCCGTCCGTCGCCCCGCCGATCACTCCCGGCGGGATCGAGATGCCGGGGTTGGGCGGGACCGTGATGCCGCCGCCCGGCTTGTTGTCGCCGGGGCGGTGCTTCTTGCCGCCCTTGCCCCTGGGGGTGGGGTTGGGGCCCGCGTCGCCCGCCGGCGGGGTCGCGGGCTGGGGGTCGGGGATGTCGACCCGGACGAAGTTGGGGGCGGGCTGGCCGGAGAGGGCGCCGGTCATGGCGTCCTTCCAGATCGGTCCGGGGACCTCACCGCCGTACACCTTCTCCTTGTACACGCCGCCGATCGTGATGTTCTCCATCTCGACGCCCTGCGTCGGGCTGCCGACCCACACCGCGCCCGACATGTTCGGCGTGTAGCCGACGAACCAGGCGTTCTTGCGCTGGTCGGTGGTACCGGTCTTGCCCGCGTTGTCGCGGTCGGAGAGGCCCGCCAGCGCACCCGTACCGGAGTCCGTCACACCGCGCAGCAGCGTGTTGATGCTGTCCGCCGTCGTCTGGGACATCGCCTGGCTGCACGAGGACTTCGGCACCGGCAGCGCCGTGCCGTCCGCCTTCTTGATCGACTCGATGGCGACCGGCGTGCAGTACGTGCCCCGGTTGGCGAAGGCCGCGTACGCGCTCGCCATGTTCAGCGGGGAGATACCGGTGGAGCCCAGCGTCAGCGCGGACGGCACCATCGGGAGCTTCGCGCCGTTGCCCTGCACCACGTGCAGCTTGTCCGTCATCTGCGACACCGGGCACATGCCGATCTCGCCGAGCATCTGCACGAAGTACGTGTTGACGGACTTCTCCATCGCCGTCTTCAGCGGGTACGGCCCGTGCTCGGACTCGTTCTCGTTCTCCAGCGACTCGTTGCGGACGTTCACCCACGGCTTGGCGCCGCACGTCTGCACGGTCGCCGGGTACTCCATCTCGTACGGCGACGGGTACTGCTGCGTGGGCGGCTTGCCGCCCTCGATCGCGGCGGCGGCCAGGAACGGCTTGAAGGTTGAACCGACCGGGAAGCCGTAGTTCGAGCCGCCCATCTGCTTGTTCACCGAGAAGTTGATCTGCGTCTCGTGGTTGCCGAAGCCGTACGGCCGCGACTGGCCCATCGCCATGATCTTGCCGGTGCCGGGCTGGACCAGCGTCACGGCCGTGGCGACCTTGTCCGACTGGTAGACGTGGTCCTTGATGGAGGCCTGGGTGGACTGCTGGGCCTGCGGGTCCAGGGTCGTACGGACCGTCAGACCGCCCTGGTTCCACAGCTTGGCCCGCTCCTCCTTGGTCTTGCCGAAGACCGGGTCGGAGAGGAAGACCTCGCGCACGTAGTCGCAGAAGAAGCCCGCGCCGCTGACGGCGGTGATGCAGCCGTTCTTCGGCTTGGCGACCTTCAGCTTGATCGGGGCGGCCTTGGCGCGGTCCGCCTCGGCCTGCGAGACGTCCTTCATGTCGGCCATCCGCTGGAGCACCGTGTCACGGCGCTTCTTGGCCTCCTGCGCGTCGTTGACCGGGTCGTACCGGCTCGGCGACTGGACGATGCCCGCCAGCATGGCGGCCTCCTCCAGCTTCAGGTCCTTGGCCGACTTGGAGAAGTAGCGCTTGGCGGCGGCCTCGACGCCGTACGCCTGCTGCCCGAAGAACGTGATGTTGAGGTAGTTCTCCAGGATCTTCTTCTTGCCGAGCTCCTCCTCGACCTGGATCGCGTACTTCAGCTCCTTGACCTTGCGGCCGAGCGTCTGCTGGGTGGCCTCGGCGACCTTGTCGGGGTCGTCGCCGGCCTCCTCCACGAAGACGTTCTTCACGTACTGCTGGGTGAGGGTGGACGCGCCCTGGGCCACCCCGCCCGACGTGGCGTTCTTGTTGAGCGCGCGCAGCACGCCCTTGAGGTCGATCGCGCCGTGCTCGTAGAAGCGCGAGTCCTCGATCGCGACGATCGCCTTCTGCATGTACGGCGAGATGTCCGCGAGCGGGACCACCGTGCGGTCGCGCGAGTACACCGTCGCGATCTGACCGCCCTTGGAGTCCAGGATCGTGGTGCGCTGACTCAGCGGCGGGGTCTTCAGATTGGCGGGGATCTCGTCGAACCCCTCGACCGTGCCCTTCGCCGCGAGCCCCAGCGCGCCGAACGCCGGCAGCGCGATGCCCGCGAGCACGGCTCCGGAGAGCACACTCACCCCGACGAACTTGGCGGCCTGCTGGGTCCCGGTCAGACCACCGCCCGAGCGCTTCTTTGCCATGGGGGCAGCCTACGTTCTGATTCGCCGGACACGGGTCAATGCTCTGGCCTAAGCTGCCCTCAACTGTCACAGCAGTGCGGTCGTGCATCAAGTCGATGTTTATCGCTGTTCCCCTCGCGCAAGAGGGCGGCTGTCCGGATTCGCCGTCCGTTTACGCCTCATGCGTCATCAGGCGTCCGTTGTGGCTCAACTGGAACGTCCCGCTTGGTCGGGTTTGTCGCGTTTGCCCCCGGCTCACTCCGTTGGGTGATCTGCCGCGTACGCATAGTCCGTTCGGGCCATTCAAGATTGGGCCCGAAGGGGGTGTTGCGCTGTGCCCACCTTCCGTAACGTCCTCAACTGGCAGCGGTGAATATGCCTCTGCCGCCGTGGGGGAGCCTCGATTCGGGAGAGGACGGCGCCGGCATGGGCTGGGTAACCGACTGGAGTGCGCAGGCAGCCTGCCGCACTACCGATCCGGACGAACTGTTCGTACAGGGTGCGGCTCAGAACAGGGCGAAGGCGGTGTGCACCGGATGTCCGGTGCGGACCGAGTGCCTCGCGGACGCACTGGACAACCGCGTCGAATTCGGCGTGTGGGGCGGAATGACGGAACGGGAGCGCCGCGCACTGCTGCGCCGCCGGCCCACCGTCACGTCCTGGCGGCGTCTCCTGGAGACGGCGCGTACGGAGTACGAGCGCAGCACGGGCATCCTGCCCGTGGGCATCGACGACGAGGAGGCGTACGCCTACCGGCACGCCGTGGACGAGACGTACGCGGCCGTGGGGTAAGCCCCCGCACGTACGAGCACGTACGTAACCAGACGTATCAGAGCGCTCCGGCCGTCTCTTCCTGGGCCGCGAGCCGTTCTCCGATGGCCCGGAGCCCGGCGAGATCGTGTACGTCGCCGGGCAGGGCGGCCACTTCGGCCACCGGGACTTCGGGGTGGAGTGCGGTGAAGCGGTCTCGGGTGCGCTGCTCGCGGGCGAGCACCTGCATCCGCTCGGCGTGCAGGCGCAGCAGACCGGCGGTCAGCCGGTCGACCGACACGCCGTCCTCGAGTGCGCCCCTTGCGCTGTCTTCGGGTGCGCCGTCCACGGAACCGGTGGGGGAGGGAGCTTCGGGAGAGGAACCACCGGTGCCACGATCCTCAGCCTTCCCGGACCTCTGATCGACAATGCGGCCGTCGACAAGATTTTCCCCACGGCCCTCGCCACGGCTCTCGTCCTGGCCCTCGCCCTGCTCCTCCTCCAGGTGCTCCGCCGCCGCGAGCGCCCGCTCGGCCGACAGCCGGGCCGCGCCGCTGCCGTGCACCCGGTTCAGTACGAGCCCCGCCAGCGGCATCGCGTCGGCCGCCAGCCGCTCCACGAAGTACGCGGCCTCGCGCAGCGCGTCCCGCTCCGGCGCCGCGACCACGAGGAACGCGGTGCCAGGGGCCTGGAGCAGCCGGTACGTGGCGTCGGCGCGGGTGCGGAAGCCGCCGAACATCGTGTCCATCGCCGCCACGAACGTCTGGACGTCCCGCAGCAGCTGCCCGCCGAGGAGCTTGCCGAGCGTGCCGGTCATCATCGACATGCCGACGTTGAGGAACTTCATCCCGGCCCGGCCGCCCATCTTCGCGGGGGCCATGAGCAGCCGGATGAACTTGCCGTCCAGGAACGACCCCAGCCGCTTCGGCGCGTCCAGGAAGTCCAGCGCCGAGCGCGACGGCGGGGTGTCCACGACGATCAGGTCCCACTCGTCGCGGGCCCGCAGCTGGCCCAGCTTCTCCATCGCCATGTACTCCTGCGTGCCCGCGAAGCCGGCCGACAGGGACTGGTAGAAGGGGTTGGAGAGGATCGCCCGGGAGCGCTCCGGGTCCGCGTGCGCCTCGACGATCTCGTCGAAGGTCCGCTTCATGTCGAGCATCATGGCGTGCAGCTCGCCGTCGCCCTCGACGCCCTTGACCCGGCGCGGGGTGTTGTCGAGCGAGTCGATGCCCATGGACTGGGCGAGCCGGCGGGCCGGGTCGATGGTCAGCACGACCACCTTGCGGCCCCGCTCGGCGGCCCGCAGCCCCAGGGCCGCCGCCGTCGTGGTCTTGCCCACGCCGCCGGAGCCGCAGCACACCACGATCCGCGTCTTCGGGTCGTCGAGCAGGGGGTCGATGTCGAGCGGCGCGGCCTTGTCCATGCTCACTTGCCCACCCCGGAGTTCCGCAGCTCGGCGGCCAGGCGGTAGAGCCCGGCCAGATCCATTCCCTCGCCGATCAAAGGCAGTTCGTGCACGGGCAGCCCCAACTCGCCCACCACCGCCCGCTGTTCGCGCTCCAGCTCCACCCGCTCGGCGTGCTCGGCGGCCTCCTGGAGCAGCGGGGTGACCAGCTTCGCCGAGCCGGTGACGCCGGCCCGGGTGAGCGCCTTGGCGACCTCCTTGCGCCGGTCGCCGGTGACGCCCCGGACCGCCTCCTCGTCGAGCAGGTGCGGGCGGAGCATGTTCACGATGACGGCGCCGGTCGGCAGGTCGGCGGCGCGCAGCTCGGCGATCCCGTCGGCGGTCTCCTGGACCGGCATCTCCTCCAGGAGCGTCACCAGGTGCACGGCCGTCTCGGGGGACTTGAGCACCCGCATCACGGCCTGCGCCTGGTTGTGTATCGGGCCGATCTTGGCGAGGCCCGCGACCTCGTCGTTGACGTTGAGGAAGCGGGTGATCCGCCCGGTGGGCGGGGCGTCCATGACCACATGGTCGTACGCGTACCGCCCCTGCTTGTCCTTACGCCTGACGGCTTCGCACGCCTTGCCGGTCAGCAGGACGTCGCGGACGCCCGGGGCGATGGTGGTGGCGAAGTCGATGGCGCCGAGCTTCTTCAGGGCGCGGCCCGCCGAGCCCAGCTTGTAGAACATCTGGAGGTAGTCGAGCAGGGCCCGCTCCGCGTCGATCGCCAGCGCGTGCACCTCCCCGCCGCCCGGCGCCACGGCGATCTTCCGCTCCTCGTACGGAAGGGTCTCCGTCTCGAAGAGCTGTGCGATGCCCTGTCTGCCCTCGACCTCGACGAGGAGCGTGCGCTTGCCCTCCGTCGCGAGGGCGAGCGCGAGGGCTGCGGCGACCGTGGTCTTGCCGGTACCGCCCTTGCCGCTGACGACCTGGAGCCTGCTCACATCGTCGAGCCTAACCAGTCGCCCGGCGGCCTACGCATGAGGCTGCCTCCGGCAGCGGATACAGTCGGCCCCATGACCAAGTGGGAATACGCGACCGTGCCCCTTCTCGTGCACGCGACCAAGCAGATTCTGGACACCTGGGGCGAGGACGGCTGGGAGCTGGTCCAGGTCGTTCCCGGGCCGAACAACCCCGAGCAGCTGGTGGCCTACCTGAAGCGGGAGAAGCAGGCATGAGCGGCGCGGTGGAGGCGAAGCTGGCCGAGCTCGGCCTGACGCTGCCGGAGGTCGTGCCGCCGCTGGCCGCGTACCAGCCGGCCGTGCGGTCGGGTGTGTACGTGTTCACGGCCGGGCAGCTGCCGATGGTCGAGGGCAAGCTCACGCTGACGGGCAAGGTGGGCGCGGAGGTCACGGCCGAGGAGGCGAAGGACGCGGCGCGGATCTGTGCGCTGAACGCCCTCGCGGCCGTGAAGTCGGTCGCGGGTGACCTCGACCGGATCGCGCGCGTCGTGAAGGTCGTGGGCTTCGTGGCCTCGGCCAGCGACTTCACGGGCCAGCCGGGTGTGATCAACGGGGCGAGCGAGCTGCTTGGCGCGGTCCTGGGCGACAAGGGTGTCCACGCGCGCAGTGCGGTCGGCGTGGCGGTCCTTCCCCTGGACGCGCCGGTCGAGGTCGAGCTCCAGGTCGAACTGGTCGAGTAGTTCGTACGTTTGCGGATCGTGCGGGGTTGCTCGCGCAGTTGCCCCCACCCCGCCCCTTCCCGAAAGCCCTTGGCGGGCGGCCGGGTGCTTTGTCCGCGGGCCGGTGGCGGGCTGGTCGCGCAGTTCCCCGCGCCCCTAAAAGGGCCGTTGTTTGTCTGCGGGCCGGTGGGGGTTGCTCGCGCAGTTCCCCGCGCCCCTGAAAGGGCCGTTGTTTGTCTGCGGGCCGGTGGGGGCTGGTCGCGCAGTTCCCCGCGCCCCTAAAAGCGGGTGGCTGAGCTGGGGTTCCCGGCTGCGGCCGACTACCTAAGGGGCGCGGGGAACTGCGCGACCAGCCACCCTCGGGCCGCAGGCGAAGTCCGGGCAAAAAGGGGGCCACCGGGCCGCAGGCGAAGTCCGGGCTCAGCAGCCGCAGGAGCGGCGGATCACCAAGCGGGACGGGAACTGCTTCAGGCGTTCCCGGCGCGAACCCGCCACCCGCAGCGCATCGTCCAGCACAAGATCCACCGCCGCCCGGGCCATCGCGGGCCGGTCCGAGGCGACCGTCGTCAGGGGCGGGTCCGTGAGGCCCGCCTCCTTCACGTCGTCGAAGCCCGCCACCGCCAGCTCCCCCGGCACGTCGATGCGCAGCTCCCGCGCCGCCCGCAGCACACCGATCGCCTGGTCGTCCGTGGAGCAGAAGATCGCCGGGGGCCGCTCGGGCCCGCCCAGGATCTCCAGCGCGACCCGGTACGCGTCGTACCGGTTGTACGGCGCCTGGAAGAGCCGCCCCTCCACCGAGCGCCCGGACTCCAGCATCGCCCGCCGCCAGCCCTCCACGTGGTCCGCCACCGGGTCGCCGACCGCCGGGGTCGACTCGACCCCGCCCAGGCACGCCACGTACGCGTGGCCGTGTTCGAGAAGGTGGCGGGTGGCCAGCTGGGCGCCGCCGATGTCGTCGGTCACGACGGCCACGTCGTCGATCGCCTCCGGCCGTTCGTGGAGCAGCACCACGCGCGCGTCCCAGGCGTCGATCTCGGCCGCCGCGCGCTCGCTGGGACCCTGGCTGACCAGGATCAGACCCGCGACCCGCATCCCGAGGAACGCCCGCAGATAGTGGACCTCGCGGTCGTCCAGATAGTCGGAGTTGCCGACCAGGACCATTTTCCCGCGCTCGGCCGCCGCCTGCTCCACCGCGTGCGCCATCTCCGCGAAGAACGGCTGGCGCGCGTCCGGGACGATCATGCCTATGAGGTCCGTGCGCCGGGAGGCCATCGCCTGGGCAACCCGGTCCGGCCGGTAGCCCAGCTCTTTGATCGCGGCGAGTACCCGCTCGCGCGTGGCCGGGGCGACCGGCCTCGGTCCGTTGTTGATGACATAGCTGACGACCGCGGTCGACGTACCCGCAAGTCTCGCCACATCATCCCGCGTCACCTTGGCCACGAGCGGGAGTCTACGCGGGGTGACCTACCTCTGGGCAGGGCGTACGGAGGCTTCCTCCGGCTCCGCGGCGGCCGGGACCGGTGCGGAGGCCACGGATTCCGCGGCCGCCTTGGCCTTGGCTTCTTCCGCCGCCCGCTCGACCTTCTCCGGGGTAACGAAGCGGTAGCCGACATTCCGGACGGTGCCGATCAGCGACTCGTGCTCGGGGCCGAGCTTCGCCCGCAGCCGCCGTACGTGGACGTCGACCGTCCGCGTACCGCCGAAGTAGTCATAGCCCCAGACCTCCTGGAGCAGCTGCGCGCGCGTGAAGACCCGGCCGGGGTGCTGCGCCAGGTACTTCAGGAGCTCGAACTCCTTGAAGGTGAGATCCAGCACCCGGCCCTTGAGCTTGGCGCTGTACGTCGCCTCGTCCACGGAGAGGTCGCCGTTGCGGATCTCCATGGGGGAGTCGTCGGAGGTGATCTGCTGGCGGCCCATCGCGAGCCGCAGCCGCGCCTCGACCTCGGCGGGACCCGCGGTGTCCAGGAGCACGTCGTCGATGCCCCAGTCGGCGGTGACGGCGGCCAGACCGCCCTCGGTGACCACCAGGAGCAGCGGGCAGCCGGGGCCGGTGGAGCGCAGCAGCTGGCACAGGGAGCGGACCTGCGGCAGGTCGCGGCGGCCGTCGACGAGGATCACGTCGGCACCGGGGGTGTCCACCAGGGCCGGGCCCTCGGCGGGGGCGACCCGCACGTTGTGCAGCAGCAGGCCGAGCGCGGGAAGCACCTCCGTCGACGGCTGGAGGGCGTTGGTGAGGAGCAGCAGAGAGCTCATCGCGCCCCACCTGCCAAGGTCGTCGTCGGTTTCTTCGGATGATCGTGCACGGTCTGCTCGCCCATAACGTCGGTTCCTCCTCGGTCCCTGCGAGGACGTTTACGGCACTGCTTTACGCCAAGGCTCCCGCGCCCTGAGAGCCTTTGTTCACCTGCTCGTAACAACGAACAGGAAACGCAAAAGGACCCGGGGGCTGCGCTGCCCGGATCCTCTGCCCAGCAGAATAGCCCACATGAGTTCCGGGGCAGAGGGCCGATTTCACACTGTGGATGTTTCCTCGATCACTGGAGGACCGCGGCGCGCAACTCTGCGCACCTCGGACGGTGTGCCGATCGAGGCGGTCCACGACCCCTGTACGGCGGGTCCGACGGACACCGCGATCGTGGTCGCGCACGGTTTCACGGGCTCTGCGGCCCGGCCCGCGGTGCGGCGGGCGGCGGGGGTGTTCGCCCAGTACGCGGGCGTGGTCACGTTCTCGTTCCGGGGCCACGGGGGCTCCGGCGGGCGCTCCACGGTCGGCGACCGCGAGGTGCTCGACCTGGCGGCGGCCGTGGAGTGGGCGAGATCACTCGGCTACGCGCGCGTGGTGACCGTCGGCTTCTCGATGGGCGGCTCGGTGGTGCTGCGGCACGCGGCGATGCACAAGGGGCTCACGGAGGCGCGGACGGATGCCGTCGTCTCCGTCAGTGCGCCGGCCCGTTGGTACTACCGGGGGACCGCCCCCATGCGGCGGCTGCACTGGCTGGTCACCCGGCCCGCCGGGCGCCTGGTCGGACGGCTCGGCTTCGCCACCCGGATCGACTCCAAGGAGTGGTGCCCGGTGCCGCTCTCGCCGGTCGAGGCGGTCCCGCTGATCGCGCCGACCCCGCTCCTGATCGTCCACGGCGACCGCGACCCGTACTTCCCGCTCGACCACCCCAGGATGCTGGCGGCCGCCGGACCTGCGCGGTTGTGGCTGGAGGAGGGCATGGGGCACGCGGAGAACGCGGCCGGCGAGGAGCTGCTGCGCCGGATCGCGCAGTGGCTGTCGGTGGCGTAGCCCATCATGGGGGACGACGAAAGGAGGGTCGCCATGGCAGCGGGAACCATCCGCTTCTGGGCCGCGGCCAAGTCCGCCGCCGGTGTCGCGGAGGAGCCGTACGAGGCGGCCACACTGGCCGAGGCGCTGGCCGCGGTGCGCGAGCGCCACCCCGGCGAGCTGACCCGCGTACTGCTCAGGTGCTCGTTCCTGGTCGACGGTGACCCCGTCGGGACGCGCGGGCATGAGACCGTACGGCTTGCCGAGGGCGGCACGGTCGAGGTGCTCCCGCCGTTCGCAGGAGGGTGACCCCCACGTCATGAGCGATCAGCAGTACCAGCCGTACGACGAGCCGTATCCGCGCTTCGACCAGTACGGGCAGCCGGTCCAGCAGTACCAGCAGCAGTACGACGCGTACCAGCAGCAGCACCCGCAGCACCAGCAGTACGACCAGTACGGGCAGCCGCTCCAGCACCAGCCGGTCCAGCACCAGCAGCCCCCGCAGCAGCAGTTCCCGCACGATCCGTCGTACCAGGAGCAGCAGCAGTACACGCAGACGTGGGAGGGCCAGACCTGGGACACCCAGTACCAGCCCACGATCCAGCCGCAGCCCGTGCAGCAGCAGCCGGTCCAGCAGTCCATGCAGCCGCAGTCCATGCAGTCTCAGCCCGTGCAGCAGCAGTACGCGCAGGCGTATGCGCAGCCCGCCGCCGCCGACACCGCGTATCTGCCGCCGCAGACCGGGTCCGTGCCGCTGCCGCCGGAGGCGTCGGCGTACGAACCGGCGCCCGCCGAGCCCGCCCCGGCCGACGGCCCCGCCTACAGCCCGCCCACCACCGTCGGCAACACCCGGGTCACCGACGCCCAGCGGGCCCGCGCCGAGGGGCGCTCGCCGATCATCGCGCCCGGGATGCAGCCCGCCGCGCTCACCGCCGTCCTCGGCCTGCTGCTCGCGGCCGCGTCCGGCATCGGGCAGTACGCGCTGGTGGTGCCGCTGGTGCTGCTCCAGGCCGTCACGGCCGCGGGCTGGTTCCGGCTCAACGGGATGTGGCCCGCCCGGCAGGGCATCGCGCTCGCCTTCCTGGGCGGTCTGGTCGCGGACGCGGCGCTGCTCGCCGTCGGCGACGAGCACGCGCCCGCGGCGATCCTGGGCACGCTCGGGGTGTGGGTGCTGCTGACGCTGGTGCTCCAGCTGCGCAGCCATGCGGACCCGGACGAGCGGATGTACGGCCTGATGGCGACGGTTGCCTCGGCGTCGCTCACGATCCTGGCCGCCGGCTGCCTCGCGGCGATCCCGCACGCGGTGGCGGTGGGCGCGGCCGCGGTGGCCGTCGCCGTCCCGGCCCGCGCGCTGCCGCTGCCGGGGCCGGTCTCCGTGGTGGTCTCGCTGCTCGCCGCGGCGGGCGCGGGGATCGTGGTCGGACAGCTGACGGACGTGGGTGCCCCGGGCGCGCTGCTCGGGCTCGCGGCCGGGGTGTGCGCGCTGATCGGGCTGCGGGTGGCCAGTTATGACTACCCGTCGCGTTTCGTGCACATGACGGCCGGAGTGGCGCTGCCGCTCACCGCGGCTGTTCCCGCTTTGTATCTGATCGGTCGAGTGATCGGGTAATTCCGGAGGTTAGGCTCGCAGCGTCAACGACCAGTGTGGGGGGACTCGTACGCAATGCGCGCACTTCGGATATGGCTCATCGTCGCGGTGGTTCTCGGCGGCCTCTTCGTCGCCGCGGACCGCATCGCGGTGAACGTCGTCGAGTCCAAGGTGGCCGACAAGATCAAGGCCAGTCAGGGCCTGCGGGAGACCCCTGACGTCTCGATCTCCGGCTTCCCCTTCCTCACCCAGGCGATGGGCAAGGAGTTCGACGAGGTCGACGTGAAGCTGGGCGGGGTCACCGCCACGGCGGACGGCCACTCGGTCAACGTCACCGAGGTCCGCGCCAAGCTGCACGACGTGAAGGTCGACAGCAGCTACTCGTCCGCGACGGCGGTACGGGCGGACGGCTCGGCCCGTATCTCCTACGCCGACCTCACCAAGTCCGCGCCCAAGGGCGCCAAGGTCGGCTACGCCGGGCCCGAGCGGGCCGCCAAGGGTCAGGTCCAGGTGACCGGGCAGCTCACCGACCTGCTGGAGGGCGCGGGTGTCCAGGTCCCCGCGAGCCTCAAGGTGCTGCTCGCGGGGCGCACGGTCAGTGCGTACAGCACGGTGACGACGGACGGCGGCGCGACCGTCAAGGTGCGCTCCTCGGAGCTGCCGAAGCTGCCGGTGCCGGGGTTCGACGAGAAGCTCCGTAAGGCCGTCGACTACGACCTGAAGATCGAGGGGCTTCCTCGGGGGATCAAGCTCGACAAGGTGACGGCTGTGTCGGACGGGCTACGGTTCTCTGGGACCGGGTCGAACGTCTCCCTCGCGGGTTGATTCGCTGGGTGCGCCGTTTTCGCCTGCGGGCCGGTGGGGGCTGAGCGCGCGGTTCCCCGCGCCCCTAAAGACCGGGGGCTGAGCTGAGTACTCCGGCTGCGGCGGACTACCCAGGGGCGCGGGGAACTGCGCGAGCAACCGGCCACCGGCCCGCAGACGAACACCGGGCGCGACCAGCCCCCACCGGCCCGCAGGCGGAGAACCCCGGGACCGGCCGGTAACCGGATGCTGAGACGACAGTGTCCGCTGGGCAGATAGCCCCCGGGCAGAGGCGTCCCCGGCACCGACGAAACGCGCCCCGGACCCCTCCTCGTCCCACCATCCGGATGATCGTGTCTCAAAATGCGACACACCGGTGACATGGCAGCCCGTCCGTCCCTACGATCGGACGCATGCAGAGCTATTCGAGCGTCCTCCGGCCGCGGGGACAGGCGGATCTCACGAAGCGGCGGGCAGTCGACCTGTGCCGCGTCGCCGCCATGCTCTGTCGCCACGTCTGAGCGGGACCCGCCCCTCTCTGCGAAGAGACGGCAACTCCCGTGTTCCCCGGGCCCTTTGACCGTGTTCAGGGCCACCCCCGTGCCGAAGCAGCGCCGTGCCCGCTCGCGCGGCGAGCGCACCCGCACCCCGCACCACCCGCCGCACCTGCCCCGGAGGAGAACCGCATGAGCCGCAGCGACGTCCTGGTAGACGCCGACTGGGTCGAGGCCCACATCGACGACCCGAAGGTCGCCATCGTCGAGGTCGACGAGGACACCTCGGCGTACGAGAAGAACCACATCAAGAACGCGATCCGGATCGACTGGACCAAGGACCTCCAGGACCCGGTCCGCCGTGACTTCATCGACCAGGAGGGCTTCGAGAAGCTCCTGTCGGCGAAGGGCATCGCGAACGACACCACCGTCGTCCTGTACGGCGGCAACAACAACTGGTTCGCCTCGTACGCCTACTGGTACTTCAAGCTGTACGGCCACGACAGCGTCAAGCTGCTCGACGGCGGTCGCAAGAAGTGGGAGCTGGACTCGCGCGACCTGGTCGACGGCTCGCAGGTGCCCGCCCGCCCGGCCACGGAGTACAAGGCCAAGCCGCAGAACACCGCGATCCGCGCCTTCCGCGACGACGTGGTGGCGGCCATCGGCGCCCAGAACCTGGTCGACGTGCGCTCCCCCGACGAGTTCAGCGGCAAGCTGCTCGCCCCGGCCCACCTCCCGCAGGAGCAGTCGCAGCGCCCGGGCCACGTCCCGTCCGCGCGCAACATCCCGTGGTCGAAGAACGCCAACGACGACGGCACCTTCAAGTCGGACGACGCCCTGAAGGAGCTGTACGCGGCGGAGCAGGTCGATCTGGCCAAGGACACCATCGCGTACTGCCGCATCGGCGAGCGCTCGGCCCTGACGTGGTTCGTGCTGCACGAGCTGCTCGGCGTCGAGAACGTCAAGAACTACGACGGCTCGTGGACCGAGTACGGCTCCCTCGTCGGCGTGCCGATCGAGCTCGGCGCCAACAAGTAACCCCGCACAGCCCCCAGACCGTAAACCGTTAGGAAGAACCATGTGTGGAGCGAAGGCAGGCGGCCCCGACGCCTCGACGATCAAGCCCGGTGAGACCACGATCCAGGGCCAGGTGACGAAGGACGGCGAGCCGGTGGTCGGCTACGTCCGTCTGCTGGACTCGACCGGTGAGTTCACCGCCGAGGTCCCGACCTCGGCGACCGGCCAGTTCCGCTTCTACGCGGCCGAGGGCACGTGGACCGTCCGGGCGCTGGTCCCGGGCGGCACGGCGGACCGCACGGTGGTCGCCCAGACGGGCGGCCTGGCGGAGGTCGCGATCGCCGTCTGAGGCGCGCGCGCACCGAAGTACTGGCCGGAGGGCCGCACCCCAGGGGGTTGGACGCTTACCTGGACCGGGTGCGGCCCTCCGTGCCGTTCTCGGGCGGCGGATACGGTCGTACGCTGGACTTATGTTGGCTCGGCGCCGGCGCGAGTACTTCTGGCTGATGGGCGGATGCCTGGTCCTGTTCGTGTCCGCCTGGGGATTCGTGCGGCTGTGGTCGGTCCCGGCCGCGGTCGCCATGTGCGTGGTCGCGATGGTGATCCCGCCGGTCGCGGCGATGGTGGCGAACCGGCGGGGCCCGGACGACCGCTGGTGGGACGACCCGTCCGGGGACCCGAAGTCGGACGAGTGGTGGGACGAGCTCGACGGCAAGAAGAAGTACTGAGCGCCGCCCCGCCGGACCGGCGCTAGTACACCAGCGCCTGCGTCTCCTCCGCCATCGCCTCCTGGACGAACACCTGCGCCCCCGCGATCCGCGCGCCCTCGATCAGGTCCTTCTCGGTGATGTCGCGGCGGGCCGCGCACTGCGTGCACACCGTGATCGTGCCGCCGCCCGCCAGGATCCCGCCGATCAGGTCCGGCAGCGGAGCCGCGTGCGGGAGCTCGAACTCGGCGGCCCGGCCCGGCAGCGCGAACCACGACGACTCGCCGGTCAGCCAGAGCGAGACCTCGATCCCGCTGGCGACGGCGACCGCCGCCACGGTGAACGCCTGCGAACACCGCTCGGGGGCGTCGGCCCCGGCGGTCACCTTGAGTACGAGCTTTTTGGCCATATCCCGAACTGTAATGCGCACCCGCACAACCCCTCCCGAGGACGGCGAGTCAGTTCTGTGCACGGGTGATCGGGCCCGTACGGAGGTCTCGTGGGGGGACCCTTTTGGATACGGCATACACATCGGACACGTCGGATACGACGGACGCATCGGATGCGACGGCGGCGGCGGTGCGGCGGCGCGGGCGGACGCCGCTGCTGATCGCGGGGGGCGCCGTGCTCGGCGTGGTGGCCGGGCTGTGCGCCGGTTACACCGTTCAGGCGGGCCGGGCGCCGACCCCGTTGCCGCCGCTCTCGCAGCCCGTACTCGCACAGGCGAAGGGCAAGGCGCCCGCGCCGCTCTCCGCCGCCCGGGACCGCAAGGCCGCGACCGACGGCGATCTGCGGAACATGCTGCTGAAGAGGCCCGCCGGGGCGTCGGACGTCGAGCGACCGGCGGGCAGCGACGGCTGGCTGCCCATGTCCGACTACGCGGAGTACTTCACCAGACCGGACGCGGAGTTCAGGACCCTGCTGAGCGAGGAGTTCCGGCGCGCGGCCGTGGCGGAGTGGCGGGAGGGGAGCCTCGTCGTGACGATCCGGCTCGTCCAGTTCCGGGACGAGCGCGTGGTCGCGTCGCAGGAGGCCCTGGATGGCGCCGAGCGGTGGGCGGCCGAGGAGAGCGGCCACACCACGGCGATCAGCGGTTCGGGCAACGGGCGCGTCTACACCGGCGGCGGCCTCGACTCCGGCGGACGGCACCGGGCGGAGGCCTTCGCGCGGCGCGGGAACGTCTCCATGGAGCTGTGGCTCGACAGCGACGAGCCGATCGCGGCGCGCACGGCACTGGACCTGGCACAGCGGCAGTGGGAGCGGATGTGAGCGGGAGAAGGCGTGGTGTCGCCCTTGCCGTGGGAGGGGCGCTGTTCGTGCTGGTCGCGGGGGGAGTCGGGGCCACCGCCGTCGTCGTGGACCGGGCCGACCGTGCGCCCGGCGCGCCGGACTGGGCCCTTCCGGCGAGCGGCCGCAAGACCGCCGATGCCGATGCCCCTGCCCAGGCCGGGAATCCCGTCTCGGAGCTCGGGCGGATGCTGATCCCGTACGGCACCGACGGGTACAGCCGGGGCCCCGACATCGACGGCTTCGGCGCCGACGCCGATCTGACCGGCGATCAGGTGGTGGCGCTGCGCAAGGAGTCCCTGCGCGGCCTGCCCGCCGACGAGCGGCGGAAGCTGGAGAAGGGGGGCGGGAAGGAGCGCATCAAGGGCATGGCGATGCGCAGCTACAGCAGCACCGACGACGCGCCCGCCTCGAACGCCGCCGCCGCTTCCGCCTTCACGGTCCAGATCGCGCTCTCCCGGATGGAGAACAGCCGGACCGTGCGCCGGACCTCCGAGTTCCGCGTGGCGCTCCTCGACTCCGTGGGCGTCATGCGCAAGGGCCCCGAGGTCAAGGGCCACAAGGACGCCCGGTGCTTCCTGGGCCCCGACGAGAAGGACGAGAAGCTCGACATGATGGTCTGTTCGGCCTACCGGGGCGAGGTCCTGGTGGACGTCGTCGCCGAGAGCCCCAAGCCGATGAACGCCAAGGGCGTCGCCCTGCTGCTGAGCGAGCAGCTGGACCGGATCGGCGCGTCCGGGGAGTCGGTGTGACCGAGCCGACCACCGAGCAGCCGCGGGCCACCGCGGACGAGCAGCCGGAGCCGCGGCCCACCGCCGATGAGCGGCCCGTCCCCCAGCCGGACGCGCCGGAAGCCCCGGCCCCGCCCCGCCGCCGCACCCGCGCCCCACTGCGCTGGAGCGCCGCTGTCCTCGCCTTCCTCTCCTTCGGCGCCGGCACCGCGTACGCCGTCGTGGACCGCACCCGTACCGACCTGCCCGGCCTGGCCACCGAGTCGGACGGGCGCTGGCGGTATCCGGAGATCGCGCTGCCGCCGCTGCCGCCGGGCGCGCCCCGGCCGCTGGTGGCGTCCAACACCGGGCAGAACCACTACGCCGATCTGCGCGCCCTGGTGCTGCCCGCCCCCGAGGGGGCGGTGGTGGACCCGGCGCTGAAGGGCGACGACGGCTGGCTGGCGACCTCCGTGTTCCTCGAGCAGTACGAGAAGGAGGACCGGGCGGCTTTCGGCCAGTCGCTCGTCGACAACGGGCTGCGCCACATCGCCGCCCGCGGCTGGACCATGCCCGACGGCACCCGGAGCAGGATCTTCCTGCTCCAGTTCGACACCCACGCACTGGCCGAGCGGGTGCAGTCGAAGGACGTCACCCGCTACAGCACGCCGTACCACGCGCTCCTCGGCGCGCACTACGCCGAGCTGGACACGTCCTTCCCGCTGGAGGCCCAGGTCGAGGGCACCTCGCGGTACCCGTACAACGAGGTCGAGCCGTACGGCCCGGAGCAGCTGCGGCAGGCGTACGTGCTGGCCGGGGACGTCCTCGCGGTGGTCGTCCAGTCCCGTTCCGGCTCCGCCCCCGCCGTCCCCTTCCAGCAGACGGTGATGCTCCAGAACGAGCTGCTGGGCTGACCGGCGCGGCCCGATGAGGTGCGCCGCGCCGCCCGGCGGCGCACCTCACAGAGAAGGCCGTGGCTCAACCCATTAGGCTGGGGTACGGCCCTTTACTGCCCACACGCTCATCCGAGGAGCACCCCGTGCTTGAGGCTTTCTTCGAAACCCTGCTGGTCCTGGTCTGCGTCGGTGTCCTCGCCTTCGCCGGTCTGGCCGTGAAGAAGCTGTACCAGGGCCAGCGCTGAACCGCGCCCCAGCCGCAGACGTAACGAAAGACTGATCGAAGCCTCATGATCGAGATCCCGTCCGACCTGAACCCGGACCTCGTCCCCCTCGCCTTCCTCCTCGGCACGTGGGAGGGCGCGGGTGTCACCGACTTCCCGGGCGCCGAGAAGGCCAATTTCGGCCAGTCCGTCACCTTCAGCCACGACGGCCGGGACTTCCTGGAGTACGTGTCGCACTCCTGGATCCTCGACGCCGAGGGCAACAAGGTGAAGCCGCTGGAGAGCGAGTCCGGCTTCTGGCGCATCGACAAGGACCGTAAGGTCGAGGTCGTCATGGTCCGTGACCAGGGCGTCGTCGAGATCTGGTACGGCGAGCTCGCCGACCAGAAGCCGCAGATCGACCTGGTGACGGACGCCGTGGCGCGCACCGCCGCCTCCGGTCCGTACACCGGCGGCAAGCGTCTTTACGGATACGTGAAGAGCGACCTGATGTGGGTCGGCGAGAAGGCCACCCCCGAGGTCGAGCTCCGGCCGTACATGTCCGCCCACCTCAAGAAGGTCGTCACGCCCGAGGAGGTCGCGGCGATGGCCCGGGGCCTGGGTGACCTGCCGGACGACGGGATCGCCTTCTTCAAGTAGGAGATCCGCCGGGAGGAGATCCGTTTCGGAGAGATCCGTTCGCGGAGCCGGTAATCCCGGGGTGGCTCCTACACTGGGCGTGTGGTGACCACCGACTGGCAGAGCGACCTCCGCAAGCGCGGGTACCGGCTGACCCCCCAGCGCCAGCTCGTGCTGGAGGCCGTCGACGTACTGGAACACGCGACGCCCGACGACATCCTCACCGAGGTGAGGAAGACGGCGGGCGGCGTGAACATCTCCACCGTGTACCGGACCCTGGAGCTCCTGGAGGAGCTGGGTCTGGTCTCGCACGCCCATCTGGGCCACGGCGCCCCGACGTACCACCTGGCGGACCGCCATCACCACATCCATCTGGTCTGCCGGGACTGTACGTCGGTGATCGAGGCGGACGTGGAGGTGGCGGCGGAGTTCACCGCCAAGCTCTGCTCGACGTTCGGCTTCACGACGGACATGAAGCACTTCGCGATCTTCGGCCAGTGCGAGAAGTGCGCCAAGAACGCGTCGGGCAACGCCTCCACCGATGCTCCGAGCGGCGAGTCGTAGGCTTACCGCATGAAGAGCCCTCTGCTGTCCCTGCCCGGCGCCGTCCCCGCCGAGGGGCCCGACGACGGTGTCGCCGCGCACTACGGCGACCTGTTCCGTGAGCAGCGCGCCCTCGCCGACGGCAGCGGCCTCGTCGACCTCTCGCACCGCGGTGTCGTCACCGTCACCGGCGACGACCGGCTGAGCTGGCTGCACCTGCTGCTCACCCAGCACGTCAGCGACCTGCCGGCGGGCCTCGCGACCGAGGCGCTGATCCTCTCCGCGCACGGGCACATCGAGCACGCGCTCTATCTCGTCGACGACGGTACGACGGTGTGGGCGCACGTCGAGCCCGGTACGCAGGACGACCTCATCGCGTACCTGGAGTCGATGAAGTTCTTCTACCGCGTCGAAGTCGCCGACCGCACCGCGGACTTCGCGGTGGTGCACCTGCCCGCCGGGTCGATCGCCGAGGTGCCCTCGGGCACGGTGGTCCGGGAGGCCTCGCACGGGCGGGACCTGTTCCTGCCGCGTGCGGAGCTGGAGGCGTTCGCCGCCGCGCACGGGCCCGCGATCGGGATCCTGGCGTACGAGGCGCTGCGGGTCGAGGCGCACCGGCCCCGGCTCGGCCTGGAGACCGACCACCGCACCATCCCGCACGAGCTGGGCTGGATCGGCACCGCCGTGCACCTCCAGAAGGGCTGCTACCGGGGCCAGGAGACGGTCGCGCGCGTCCACAACCTGGGGAAGCCGCCGCGTCGGCTGGTCTTCCTGCACCTGGACGGCAGCGAGGTGCTGCTGCCGGCGCACGGGACGCCGCTGCGGGTGGCGGCGGACGGCGACGAGGGCCGCCAGATCGGCTTCATCACGACGTCGGCCCGCCACCACGAGCTGGGCCCGATCGCGCTGGCGCTGGTGAAGCGGAACGTGCCGGTGGACGCGGAGCTGCTGGCGGGCAACACGGCCGCCGCGCAGGAGGTCGTGGTCGAGCCGTAGCCCGCGGCGGGCTGTGCGCGGTTGTCCACCCGAGGCCCGCGGCGGCGGCCGGGAGTGCCGCCCCGGGGAGCTACACCTCCACCAGCACCGTGAACGGCCCGTGGTTGGTCAGCGTCACCCTCATGTCCGCGCCAAAGCGGCCCGTCTCCACCGTCGCGCCCAGCGCCCTCAGCCGGGCCACCACCTCGTCCACCAGGGGCTCGGCCACCTCGCCGGGGGCCGCCGCGTTCCAGGTGGGGCGGCGGCCCTTGCGGGCGTCGCCGTAGAGGGTGAACTGGGAGATCACCAACAGCGGGGCGTTCACGTCCGAGCAGGACTTCTCGCCGTCCAGGATCCGTACCGACCACAGCTTCCTGGCCAGCTGCGCCGCCTTCTCGGGGGTGTCCCCGTGGGTGACCCCGACCAGGACGCACAGGCCCTCGCCGGTGATCTCGCCGACCGTCTCGCCCGCCACGACGACGCTCGCGCCGTCCACCCGCTGTACCACCGCTCGCATGGGATCCAACCTATTCCACGCACCAATCCGGTCCCACCGGGGCCGAACGGGTGGTGTGTGTCTGCATATGCACCACCGGGAGTGGCACGATGCTGACAGGCGGTGCGCCCCATCCCGCACCGGTCGAGGGGACGGTAAGACTCATGAGCACTCCTGGCGCCGGGCAGCACCCGCCCGGCCCCGTTTCGCTGACCCGGACGAGCCCGTCGGCCGCGCGGGCGGCCGCCCCGCGACCGCCCGCGCAGCGTGCCGGTGACCATCTGCCCGTACCGGAGGACCCCGACCTGACCGCGCTGCGGCTGCCGGAGCTGCGGACGCTGCGGCGCCAGTCGCAGAGCGACGAGGCCGACCTCAGCTATGTGCGGCGGCTGCTGCACGGCCGCATCGACATCCTGCGGGCCGAGCTGGCGCGGCGCACCGGGCCGCACACGCCCGTCGTGGAGCGGCTCTCCGAGATCCTGGCGGACGCGCCCTCCTCGCACCGGGCCTCCGCCCGCCATGTCACGCTCTCCACGCCGCGCAGCGCCGAGTACCGGCGGCTGGCGGCCGAGATGGACGCGGAGGTCCAGCTCTCCGACCTCGACGCCCGTACGGACGAGGAGCTGCACACCGCGATGGGCCGGCTGATCCGCTACGAGCAGCAGGTCTCGCGGCGCCGCCAGCACCTCCAGCGGACGGCCGACGATTGCAGCGCGGAGATCGCCCGCAGGTACCGTGAAGGGGAAGCACAAGTAGACGACCTGCTCATCTGACCGACGATTCTGACCGACGATTCCAAGGTCACCGGGCGGTCCAGTCCGGAAGGCCCCAGTCATGACCCCCTCCATACCCCCGGTCCTCGCCGAAGTCGTACGTTCCGGTTTCGTCGAGGGCCATCATCGGGGCTCGCTGGTGGTGCTGGCGGCCGACGGCAGCGTGGAGCTGGCGCTCGGCGACCCGGCCGCGCCCGTCTTCCCGCGCTCCAGCAACAAGCCCATGCAGGCCGCCGCCGTGCTGCGGGCCGGGCTCGACCTCTCCGGTGAGCGCCTCGCGCTCGCCGCCGCCAGCCACTCGGGCGAGGGCTTCCACCTCGACCTGGTGCGCAAGATGCTCGCCGAGCACGGGCTGACCCTGGACGACCTCCAGACCCCGCCCGACCTGCCGCTGGACCCGGCCGAGGCCGAGACGTACCTGGCGGCGGGACACGTCCGCGACCGGGTCACCATGAACTGCTCCGGCAAGCACACGGCCATGCTCGCCGCCTGCCGCCTCAACGGCTGGGACGAGGCCACCTATCTGGACCCGGCGCACCCGCTCCAGCGCCTGGTGCACGAGGGCGTGGAGGCGGCGGCGGGCGAGCCGGTGACGACGGTCGGCACGGACGGCTGCGGCGCGCCCCTGATGGCGATCAGCCTGACCGGCCTGGCCCGCGCCTTCCGTACGTTCGTGCTCGCCGAGCTCGGCACGCCGGAGCGCCGGGTGGCGGACGCGATGCGCGCGCACCCCGAGTACGTGGCGGGCACCCGCCGCCCCGACACCTGGCTGATGCGCGAGGTGCCCGGGACGCTGTCGAAGATGGGCGCGGAGGCGGTGCAGGCGGTGGCGCTGGCGGACGGCCGCGCGCTCGCCTTCAAGGTCGACGACGGCGCCGCGCGCGCCCTCGGCCCGGTCCTGGCCCGCGCGCTGCGGCTGCTCGGCGTGGACGCGCCGGTGGTCGACCGCATCGGCAGCGCGCCGCTGCTGGGCGGGGCGGAGCGGGTGGGGGAGATCCGGGCGGCGTTCTGAGGACGGGCGCGGGGAGGCGTGGGCGGGGCCCGGAAATTCGGGCGACAGCCGGGCGGGGGCCTGCCTAGCGTGGCGGGATGAGCCCGAGCCGCCGAGCAGCAGCCGCCCCCACTTCCGCCTCCGCCTCCGCCTCCCTCGACATCCGTACCGTCTCCGACGCCGAACTGGCCGACTGGATGAAGGCCGTCAGCACCGGCTTCCTGCGGCCGCCGGTGGTGAGCGAGAACGACTTGGAGGCCCGCCGGGCCAACACCGATCTGGCCCGTACGCAGGGCGTGTTCGACAACGGGCGCTGTGTGGCGACCTTCCGCTCCTTCGCCCAGGAGCTGACCGTGGTGGGCGGCGCGGCCATCCCCACCAGCGCGGTCACCAACGTCACGGTCTCCCCGACGCACCGCCGGCGCGGCCTGCTCAGCAGGATGATGGCGAACGACCTGGCGGCGGCGAAGGAGCGCGGCGAGGTGGCGGCGACGCTGATCGCCGCCGAGTACCCGATCTACGGGCGGTACGGGTTCGGCCCCGCCACCTGGACCGCCGAGTGGGAGGTCGACACGGGCCGGTCGGGCCTGGACCCGCGCTGGTCGGGCCCGGAGGACGGCGGCCGCATCGACCTGGCCGACGCCGAGGACGTACGCAAGCTGGGCCCCGAACTCTTCGAGCGCTTCCGGGCCGGGCAGCCGGGCGCGGTGAGCCGTGACGCGCGCTGGTGGGACCTGCGCACGGGCGCGGCCCGGCGGGACGACCAGCCGTGGACCGAGCCGTTCTGGGCGGTGTACCGCTCGGCGGCGGGCGAGGTGGAGGGCCTGGCGTCGTACCACGCGGACGAGAAGTGGACGGACGCCAAGCAGCCGCTGAACACGGCGACGGTGCTCGGGCTGCTGGGGCTGACCCCGGCCGCCGAGCGCGCGCTGTGGCACTTCGTCTGCTCGGTCGACTGGATAACCAAGGTCCGCACGGGCCACCGCGCCCCCGACGACCTGCTCCCGCTGCTCCTCCCGGACCCGCGCGCGGCCCGGATGGTGACGCACGCGGACTTCCTGTGGCTGCGGGTGCTCGATGTCGTACGGGCCCTTGAGGCGCGTACGTACGCGTCCTCGGGCACCCTCGTCCTGGAGATCACGGACGCGTCCGGCCTGGCGTCGGGCCGCTACCGCCTGGACGCGGACCCGTCGGGCGCGACCTGCGCCCCCACGACTTCTTCTCCGGATCTTGCGCTGGACGTACGGGAGTTGGGGACGCTGTACCTGGGAGACGAGTCGGCGGTGCGACTGGCCGCGCTGGGCCTGGCCGCCGAGGAGACGGCGGGGGCAGCGGCCCGGGCGGACGCCCTCTTGCGGACGCCGCGGCGGGCCTGGTGCCCGGACGTGTTCTGAGGGCGGGCGAGGTGAGGGCGCTCATTTGTCCGCCTGCGGGAGGAGCGCGGCCAGGATCGCGGCCGCGCCGATGACGGTGAAGGTGTTCTCGTGGGTCTGGACGCCGACTGACAGCACCACGACCCCCACGGTACCGATGGCCCCGAGCTTGTGGTGGACCAGCTTCTCGGAGGCGACGAGGGCTAAGGCGACGATGAGCGCGATCAGTGGCATGGAGTCCCTCCCCGTGGAACTTCACCAAGTTGGCGGACAACTTGGTGAAGTTGTCCCGCTAACTCAAGACTCATAAACCAACTCACGAACAACTCCCCCTTGCTGTCGGATAGTTGTAGCGTTCAGATGTGACTTCGCAACCTGATGAGGTGACGGACGGCGGGGGCGCCAGGCGCACCCCCGACGACGTGGCGGCCTCCCTGCGGGCCCGGATCCGCGCGGGCGAGCTCAAGGTCGGCGCCAAACTGCCCACCCAGGCCTGGCTGGTGGAGCACTACGGCGTGGAGCGGACGGTGGTGCGCCAGGCCCTCCAGCAGCTGCACGCCGAGGGCCTGATCACCGAGGGCCGCAAGGGCGCCCCCGCGAAGATCGCCAGCGCGGTCCCGGCCGCGTCCCGCCCCTCGGACGAGGAACCGAAGCGCACGGCGGCGGTCCTCAGCCCCCGGGTGGCGGAGGCGTTCCGCGCGAAGGAGGTCCGGATCGACGCGGTGTGCCTGACGACGGAGACGCTGAATCTGGCGCTGGGGGAGCCGTTGGGGGCGATCCATGCGGGGCTGTTCCGGCCGGAGTCGGTGCATGTGCGGGTGCTGCTGCCGGACCGGAACATCAATCTCGCCTTCCCCCGGCCCGTCCACCGCTCGGCGGACGGCGACCGGCTGGTCCACGAACGGTGGCTGAGCCAGCGCAACACCCAGGGCCTTGTCCTGCGGGACAACCTGGAGGCGCTGCGCCTCATCAAGGGGGCGAACGGCGAGGAGATCGACATCCGCATCGAGTTCCAGGCACTGCCGCTGACCTCGCCGATCAAGCTGTATCTGCTCAACGGCTCCGAGGCGCTCTTCGGCTACTACGACATCGTCGAGCGCGAGCAGGGGATCGCCGACAGGTCGGTGGAGATCTACGACTCGCTGGGTTACGAGTCGATGCTGTTCCAGTACCTGCGCGGCGGCGGGTCGCGGGACGCGGCGTTCGTGGAACGGTCGCAACGGTGGTTCGACAACCTCTGGGTCACCATCACCACCAGTCTCAACCTGGGTGGTTGAGGAATGGGGAGTCGCGGCGCCGGGGCAGCATGGGAGGCGGGGCGACGCTATTCTGCCTTCTCCTCGACGGATGGAGCGATGTGGGCTACCCGCGTGATCTCCTCAATGCTGCGAATTGCGTCATCTTCGACTTCGACGGGCCGGTGTGCGATCTCTTCGCGGAATACACGGCGTCCGATGTGGTGAAGGATCTGCACACCTGGCTGGAGAAGGACCTCGAAGTGGCTGTCCCGCCAGGGAAGTTCGCGGACGACCCCCTCGGATATCTCGGACTGGTCGAGCAGAGCCATCCGGGCGACCCCTGTGTGGAAGGGCTGGAGAAACGTCTCACCGAGCAGGAGGAGCGGGCCGCCGAGTCCGCTCGACCGACGGACTGCGCGGCTGAATTGATATGCGAGCTGGTGGCCGTACGGGTCCGGCTCGGCATTGCCACGAACAATTCGGCCGCAGCGGCCGTCGCGTATCTCAGACGGATGCGTCTGGACGGAAGTTTCGGCACGCATGTGCACGGCCGGGGGCAGGACATTGCCAAGCTGAAGCCGGACCCGGACTCGCTGTCGCGCGTCCTCGACTCGACCGGCTCCAAGCCGGAGGAGTCCGTCATGATCGGGGACTCCAGCAACGATCTGATAGCCGCCGACCGGCTCGGGGTGACGTTCATTGCATACGCGCCAGAATCGAAGAAAAGCCGCATATCGAGCGAACGAATACATGAACGCCGATGGTATGGCCGAATGCCGGTCGTGACGTCGCTCAGTGAGCTTTTGGGCAGGTGAGAGCGTCGAGGAGGCAGGGCGGAGAGGTTTCGGGCGACACCGGCGGTGCGACACCGACGGTGTAAACAGCCGGATCTGCCTATTCCGGGCCCGGTTGCCGATAGGGTCCCGCTCCAGATCCTCCGCTCCCGCGGCACCTGTCCCGCGCCGCACCTCGAAGGCTCGACTTGATGGCACCCGAAACGGCGTCCACGGCCCGCGAGGTCGCGGTCAAGCTCAGCCGCGACGGTGACCGGGGCGTGTACGGGCCGCTCCAGGGACACCACCACGAGGCGTACGCGATCGTCCTTCCGTCGGGGAATCCGCTGGGTGAGGGATATGCGCGGGGAAAGCTGCGGATGCGGCGGGAAGGTCTGCTCTGGTTCGACCGGCGTACCTTCGCTTCCGAGGACGAGTTGCTGATGGCACTGAGGGGCCGTGTCTCGCGTATTCCGGAATGCGCCGAATTCATGGCGGGGCTGTTCCTTCAGGGTTTCGTCGAGGGCCGGACGCTCCGGGAGGGGCGATTCGGGCTCGGCCGTATGTCGGAGCGCCATGTCGGTCAACTGGGGAAATTATTCGGGGAGATGGCTGCCGTCAAGCCCGGTGAGCTGACCCTGGAAACGCTTTCCGGGGATCCTCCCTGGCTGTCGGTCCAGGACGGTGACACCCCCGGCTTCCTCCGCGGGATGATCGACTTCACTCAGGACGAGGTCTACGAGAAGAACCGCGGGGAGTTCGGTTCGCTATTCGACAGGCTGGGTGTTTCGGCCACTTCGTTGAATGGACTCCGGGAACGGGCCGAGACGCTGGCCGAGCGGCCGTTCTCCCTTGTGCACGGGGATCTGCACCGGCGGAATCTGATCGTCGACTCGCGGGGCGACCTCTGGTTCATCGACTGGGAACTCGCCATGATCGGGGACCCGTTGTACGACCTGGCGACCCATCTGCACCTGATGAACTACCCGGAGTGTGACGCACGCCGGGTCAAGGAGGTGTGGCGGCGGGCGGTCGAGGCCGCGCGCCCCAGGGCCTCGAACGGGTGGGAGCGGGACCTGCCTCACCTGCTCGCGTTCAAGCAGGCGCAGTCCGTCTACACCGACATCATCCGTACGGCCGTGGGGCTGCTGGTTGGCGCGGGGGCGCTGGCGCTGGTGGCGGGGGCCGCGACCGGGCCGGGCCCCGGCCGACTGCGTCTGGCCCGGGCCGCCCGGAAGGTCCAGCGGGTCCTGGCCATGGCGAAGGACGCACTCGGGCTGCGCGGGGTGCCTACGCGGCGGGAGATTCGGGAGGCATACGGGGAGTGGTTGCGGGGGCGGAGGGGGTAGGGGCGGCCCGGGGTTCGTCTGCGGGCCGGTGGTGGGCTGGTCGCGCAGTTCCTCGCGCCCCTGGAAGCACCCCTTCCGGGGCGCCCAGGGGATTGCCGCGTCAGCGGCACTTAAGGGGCGCGGGGAACTGCGCGCTCAGCCGCATACGGTCTGCGGACGAAGGCGGGTTCAGGGGCGCGGGGAACTGCGCGACCAGCCACCACCCACCCGCAGACGAATAGCGGCCTACACACTCAACAACACCTTCCCCACCACCCCCCGCCCCTCAATAACCGCATGAGCCTCCCCCGCCCGCTCCAGCGGATACACCGCCCCGACGACCGGCCGCAGGCGGCCCGCTGCTGCCTCCTCCAGAGCCCGGGCCGCCAGGGACACCCGCTGCGCAGGGGGGATCTGGACATCGGCGATGCCCAGGACCGTGATCGAGCGGCGGCCGGCCTCCTCCAGAGGCACCGCCGCGAACCCGTCGCCCGTCGGCGCGCCGTGGGCCGAGAAGCGGCCGCCGGGTGCGGTCAGGGGGAACGCCGCCGACCCCACGGCGCCGCCCACCCCGTCCAGGACCACATCCGCACCCCCGCCCAGCGCCTCCGCGGCGCGCCGGGGCCAGTCGGGAAGCTCCGCGTCCACCACCTCGTGGGCGCCCAACTCCCGTACCAGGAAAAGTTTTTCCGCGCCGCGCGCCAGCGCCACCACCCGCGCCCCCCGCGACCGCGCCAGCTGCACCAGCAGCGTGCCCATTCCCCCCGACGCCCCCGTGATCAGGACCGTCTCGCCCGCCTTCAGGGCCGTGAGGTCCAGCAGGGCCAGTGCGGTCACGCCGTCGTGGACCAGGGCGGCCGCCTCGCGCAGGCCGACGCCGTCGGGGACCGGGACCAGGTGGTCGACGGGGACGGCGGCCAGCGAGGCGTAGCTGCCGGGGTCCACCGCGGCGATCACCCGGCGGCCCGACCACACCGCCGGGTCGACCTCCGCGCCGGTGGAGGTCACCGTGCCGGAGACCCCGCCGCCGGGCACGTACGGCGGCCGTACGTCGAAGTACTCCCCGAACGCGCCCGCCCGTATCTGCGTCTGCACGAACAGCGTGTCGATGTGGTCGACCGCGATCACCACCTCGTCGGGCCCGGCCACCGGGTCCGGCAGCTCCGCCGGAACCAGTACCTCCGGGCCGCCGAACCTCTCCACCTGAGCCACGCGCATGCCGGTCACCCATCCAGTTGTCAGTCGAAGTCTGTGATCGCAGTCTTTTTCCTCAAGCGGGGTTGAGGTCAAGCGCCCGCCGCCCCCGCCCCTCCCGCGCCCTCCCCGTACGCTCGCCCCATGGGTTTGCGGGAGCAGAAGAAGCAGCAGACGTACCAGGCCGTCTCGGACGTGGCGATCGCCCTCTTCCTGGAGAAGGGCTTCGACAACGTGCCGGTCGCGGAGGTCGCGGCCGCCGCCGGGATCTCCAAGCCGACCCTCTTCCGCTACTTCCCGGCCAAGGAGGACCTGGCCCTGCACCGGTTCTCCGACCACGAGGACGAGGCGGCCCGGGTGGTCGAGCAGGGGCGTACGGAGGGGGTCGCCCCGCTACCCGCCCTGCGCCGCCATTTCCTCGCCGGGCTCGACGGCCGCGACCCCGTGACCGGGCTGAACGACGATCCGCGGGTCCGCGCGTACCACGGGCTGCTGTACGGGACACCCAGCCTCGTCGCCCGGCTGTTCTCCTATCAGGGCCGGGCCGAGGGCGCGCTCGCGCAGGCCCTGGGCACGGACATCGGGGCGCGCCTCGCGGCCGGCCAGATCATCGCCGTACAGCGGATCCTCGCGGAGGAGAACTGGCGGCGGATCCAGGCCGGGGAGAGCGCCGAGGAGGTGTACGGGGATGCGGTCGTGGCCGCCGAGGAGGCATTCGCGCAGCTGAGGGACGGGCTGGGCCGGTACGCGTAAATCAATACCCGCCCCCGTATTTCGTTACTGAGTAAAAAATTTAACTGGGTTGCGTTACGCTGGATCCATGACGCCACTCGACCGCGAACTCAGTCAGGAACGGACCTACCACGAAGCCTGCCGCGCGGCCCTGGCCGGCATGGTCGAAGGCGCGGACGTCCGGGTCGTCATCGGCGAGAACGCGTTCGCCTCCGGCGCGGACGCAGAGGTGCTCGGGTACCAACTGCGCAGCTGGGCCAAGGAGTTGCGGCAGGAGCCGGACAGTCCGCTGTTCTTCGGGCGGCTGGACTTCGAGGACGGCGCCGCGTCCGGCGACCACGCCGGGCAGCGCTATTACATCGGCCGCCGCCGCATCAGCGAGCACCCTTCGGCGCCGCCGCTGGTCGTCGACTGGCGGGCGCCCGTCTCGCGGACCTTCTACCAGGCCGGGACCCGCGACCCGCTGGGCGTCGCCGTCCGCCGCCGGTTCGGCTGGGCCCCGGGCAGCCTCGGCGCTCCCGAGGACCTCACGAGCATGGAGGACGAGCGGCTGGGCGCCCCGGCCGCAGAGGAGGCGCAGCAGGTCGGCGGCATCCTCGCCGCCGAGATCGAGCGCCCCCGCGTCGGCCCCATGCGCGACATCGCCGCCACCATCCAGCCCGAGCAGGACGACCTCGTACGCTCCGAGCTGGGCCAGTCCCTCTGCGTCCAGGGTGCGCCCGGCACCGGCAAGACGGCCGTCGGGCTGCATCGGGCCGCGTATCTGCTCTACACCTACCCGCAGCGCATCCAGCGCGGCGGCCTCCTGGTCCTCGGCCCCAATCGGACCTTCCTCCACTACATCGCCCAGGTCCTGCCCGCCCTGGGCGAGATCGACATCCGGCAGTCGACGGTCGACGACGAGGTCGCGCGCGGGCCCGTCCGGGCGGTCGACGACGAGGCCGCGGCCGTCGTCAAGCACGACGCCCGGATGGCGCGCGTGCTGCACCGGGCGCTCTACGCGCGCGTGGACGACCCCGCCGGGCGGTACGAGCCGGTCGAGGTGCCCGACGGCTCGTACCGCTGGCGGGTGACCGGCGGCGAGCTGGCGAGGATCGTCGAGGAGGTACGGGCCGAGGCGCCCCCGTACGCCGTGGGGCGCGAGCGGGTCCGCAGCCGGGCTGTCCGCGTCATCCAGCTGGAGGCCGAGCGCCGGGCCGGGCCGATGAACAACACCTGGCTGCAACGGATCTCGCGGGCCCGTCCGGTCTCCGCGTTCGTGGACGCGGCCTGGCCGAAGGTCACGCCCGAGGAGGTCTTGGCGGCGCTCTTCACGGACCCGGACGTCCTGGCGGCGGCCGCCGACGGCGTGCTGGACGCCGAGGAGCAGAAGCGGCTGCTGTGGAGCCGGGCGCCGCGCTCGTACAAGTCGGCCAAGTGGTCGGCGGCCGACCAGGTGCTGCTCGACGAGCTCGCCGGGCTGATCGAACGTCCGCAGGGATACGGCCACATCGTCGTCGACGAGGCGCAGGACCTCTCCCCGATGCAGTGTCGGGCCGTCGCCCGCCGCTCCGGCTTCGGCTCGCTGACCGTGCTCGGCGACCTGGCGCAGGGCACCACCCCGTGGGCGGCCCGCGACTGGCCGGAGCGCCTGGCGCACCTCGGCAAGCCGGACGCCCCGGTGGTCCCGCTGACGACCGGCTTCCGGGTCCCGGCGGCGATCGTGGCCCTGGCGAACGGGCTGCTCGGGGCGCTCGACGTGACCGTACCCCCGTCCCGTTCGCTGCGCCGGGACGGGGAGTTGGCGGTGCGGCGGGTCGAGGACGTACGAGCCGCGCTGGTCGACTCCGTACGGGCGGCGCTTGCGCGGGAGGGGTCGGTGGGGGTGATCGCGTGCGACGCGGACGTACCGGAGCTGCGCGCGGCCCTCGCGGCGGCGGGCGTGGCGACGGCGGAGGCGGACGACCTGACGGCGGCGGCCCGGGTGACGGTGCTGCCCGCGACGGTGGCCAAGGGGCTGGAGTACGACCATGTGGTGGCCGTGGAGCCGGCGGCGATCGCGGAGGCGGAGGAGCGCGGACTGCACCGGCTGTACGTGGTGCTGACGCGGGCGGTGTCCCGGCTGGAGGTCCTGCACAGTCGGCCGCTGCCGGCGGCGCTGCGGTAGGGGTGTGCAACACCCGTATTTCATACGGCAGTTGGGTGCGCGCATGGCCTCGACTCACTATGTTGTGGAGGGTTCAAGCATGGGACCGAGCCCTACGCGGGGCGAGGTCGAGCCCTGCGCGGGGCAAGGAGGCGCGGGGCGGCAGAGCAGGGCAACGCGAGCACCACCACTCGAACGCCTACGCCTTCAGGGGGCCACCAGCATGACCGCCACTTCCTCCTCGTCCTCCGCGTCACCCGAGCGGGCCGTCTCGGCCGCCGAGCTGCCCGGCTATGAGCCCGGCACCTGGGTGATCGACCCGGTCCACTCCGAAATCGCCTTCGCCGTACGGCACTTGGGCGTCGCCAACGTGCGCGGCCGGTTCGACGAGTTCGAGGGCGAGATCGTGCTCGCCGAGAACCCGCTGGAGTCCTCGGTCACCGCGACGATCAAGATCGCCTCGGTCTCCACGGCGCACGAGCAGCGCGACAACCACATCCGGTCGGCGGACTTCCTGCACGCGGAGGAGTTCCCCGAGATGACCTTCCGCTCGACCGGGGTCCGGCCCGGCGGCGCCGAGGGCTTCCTGCTCGACGGCGAGCTGAGCGTCCGCGGCGTCACCCGTCCCGTCACCCTCGACCTGGAGCTGCACGGCTTCGGCAAGGGGTACGAGGGCCGCTCGGTGGTGGGCTTCACCGCGACCACCAGGATCGGCCGCAAGGACTTCGGCGTCACCGGCGGGGCGGTGGGCGCGACCCTCGGCGACACCATCAAGATCACGCTGGATGTGGAGGCGAGCCGGGGCTGATTGGGGTGCTGGGGGTCGGGGGCGAAGCGCGGCCCGGCGTGGCGCGGCACACTTTTGCAAGCACGTGCTTGCAATAGTTAGCGGGGAAGGGGCAGTATCGGGGTATGGCATCGCTCAACGTCGGCAATCTCGGCGGGTTCCTGCGCGAGCAGCGGCGTAACGCCCAGCTCTCGTTGCGGCAGCTCGCGGATGCCGCCGGTGTGTCCAATCCGTATCTGAGCCAGATCGAGCGCGGGCTGCGCAAGCCGAGCGCGGACATCCTCCAGCAGCTCGCCAAGGCGCTGCGGATCTCCGCCGAGACGCTGTACGTGCAGGCCGGGATCCTCGACGAACGGGCGCCGGAAGCGGCGGAGACACGGAGCGTCATCCTCGCCGACCCCTCGCTCGACGAGCGGCAGAAGCAGGTGCTGATCCAGATCTACGAGTCCTTCCGCAAGGAGAACGGGCTCGACGCGGACGCACCTGCTTCGGCCCAGGGCGAGGGCGACGAGGACGGCACGGGCGATGACCCATCGGCTCCCAAGAGCTGATCCATCGGCTCCCCACGAGCTGATCCAGGTACTGATCACTGATCCGGGAGGAAACCAGCATGGCCGTCACCGATGAGCTGCGTAATGCCCTGACCGACCCCAAGCCCCTGTTCTTCGTCGCCGGCGCGCTCGACCTCGGCGCCAAGCAGGCCGCGAAGGTCCCGGAGAAGATCCCGGTCATCGTCGAGCGGCTCCAGACCGAGGTCCCGGCGCGGGTCGAGGCCGTGCGCAAGACCGACCCCAAGGTCGTCCAGGACAAGGTCGTCGCCCAGGCCAAGGAGGCCCAGGCCGTCGTCACCGCCAAGGTGACCGAGGTCGTCGGCGCGCTCGACGGCGACGTGAAGAAGCTGGGCGACTCCGTCCAGCACCTCGCCCTCCAGGCGGTCGGCTTCGCGGCCGAGTCCCTGGTCAAGGCCCGTGAGGGCTACGACAAGGTGGCCGAGCGCGGCCAGGAGGTCGTCAAGGAGTGGCGCGGCGAGGCCGCCGAGGAGATCTTGGAGGTCGCCGAGGCCATCGAGCCGAAGGGCTCCGGGACCTCCACGTCCGAGCCGGAGGCTCCTGCCGGCGACTCGTCCGACTCGTCCGACTCCTCCGCCGAGGCCAAGCCCGCGTCCGCCAGGAAGACGACCGCGCGCAAGAGCACGGCCAAGAAGACCGCGGCCAAGCCCGCGGAGTGAGCGGGTCCCGTCGCGGCGGCGGGCACCTTTTCGGTGTCCGCCGCGTTGGACGGGTACCTTGGCCGCGTAGGAGCGATTCCGGGAAAGGTGGTGGACGACCGTGCTGATGCAGGGATTCACGGGGTTCATGTGGCTGCTGAGTACAGCCCTGACCGCATTGAGCCTGTTCGCGCTCGTGGACGCGGCCTTCCGCCGTGAGGACGCGTTCCGTGCGGTGGACAAGCAGACCAAGCCGTTCTGGCTGATCATCCTGGCCATCGCCCTGCTGGTCAGCGTGTTGTTCCCGGTGCTCTCGTTCCTGCCGGTGATCGGCGCGGTGGCGGTGATCGTCTACATCGTGGACGTCCGCCCGGCGGTGCGGCAGATCAGCGGCGGGCGCGGGCGCGGCGGCCGTCGCGGCGGATCCAGCAGCGACGGTCCGTACGGGCCGTACAACGGCGGCCGCTAGGCCGACGGCTTCTCAAGGCCCGGCCCCGTCCTTTCGAGCAGCAACACCGCCACGTCGTCGGTGAGTTCGCCGCCGTTGAGCTCGCGGGCCTCGGTGACCGCCGCCTCCAGGAGCGACTCGCCGCCCAGGCCCGTCGTCAGCAGACGGTTGACCATCTCGGTCATGCCCTCCTGGCCCAGCCGCTGGTTGCCGACGCCGGTGCGGCCCTCGATCAGGCCGTCCGTGTACATCAACAGGCTCCACGCGTCCCCCAGTTCGACCCGGCGGCGCGGCCAGCGGGTCTGCGGCAGCAGCCCGAGCGCCGGGCCCCCGCTCTCGTACGCGAGCAGGCTCGCGGGGCTGCCCGCGCGGGCGATCAGCGGGGCCGGGTGGCCCGCCAGGCTCAGCTCGGCGCGGCGGCCGTCCGGGGCGATGTCGACCGTGCAGAGCGTCGCGAAGATCTCGTCGCCGTCGCGCTCGTGCTCCAGGACCTGCTGAAGGGTCGTCAGAAGCGCGTCGCCGCACAGCCCGGCCAGCGTCAACGCCCGCCAGGCGATGCGCAGTTCCACCCCGAGCGCCGCTTCGTCGGGGCCGTGGCCGCAGACGTCGCCGATCATGGCGTGGACGGTGCCGTCGGGGGTGCGGACCGTGTCGTAGAAGTCGCCGCCGAGCAGGGCGCGGGACCGGCCCGGCCGGTAGCGGGCGGCGAACCGCAGGTCGGAGCCGTCGAGCAGCGGCGTCGGGAGCAGCCCGCGTTCCAGGCGGGCGTTCTCCTGGGCGCGCAGCCGTGACTCCGTGAGCTTGTACTGCGCGGTGTCGGCGCGCTTGCGCTCCACCGCGTACCGGATGGCCCGGCTCAGCAGTCTGCCGTCCAGCTCGTCGCGGAAGAGGTAGTCCTGCGCGCCGACACGGACGGCCTCGGCGGCGCGTTCGGCGTGGGTGGAGGCGGTGAGGGCGAGGACCGCGTGCCGGGGCGCGAGCCGCAGCAGGGCCCGCAGCGCGGCGAGCTCGTCGTCGGGGTCGCGGCCGGGCAGCGCGAGGTCGAGCAGGATGCAGTTCACGTCGTCGGTGAGCAGCCGCTCGGCCTCGGTGAGATTGCGCGCGGTACGGATCCGCACCCGGGTTTCCGCGGTGTGCAGCAGCTCGGAGACGGTGAAGGGGCCGACGGGGTCGTCCTCGATGACGAGCAGATTGAGGGCGGTGGCCTGCGGCGCGGGGCCGTGCGGGTCGGCGGCGCGTCCGGGGTGCGGGAGGGTGCCCGGGACGTGGTTCGTGCCCGGGCCCGCGCTCGCGCCCAGGCCGGTGGCCGTCGCGCCGGGACCTGCCTCGGTCGCCGGACGGCCGGGACCTTGCGGGCCGCCCTGGCCCAGCAGGGCGTCAGGTCGTACCAGGTCGCCCGGTCGCGCGAGGTCGCCCGTTTCGGCGGGGGTGCCCGGTCCCTTCGCGGGGCCCGGTGCGGCCGGGGCCTCGGCGGGGGTGCCCGGTCCCTTCGCGGGGCCCGGTGCGGCCGGGGTGACCGGGGCAGGCTCGCCCGGCCCCGGCGGGGGCGTCCGAGGGGACCACATCTGCGGTGCGGGCATCGTTCCGGTCTCCCTCCTTTCGAGGGCGCCGCGGAACGCCGGGCTGCGTTGCCGCCAGTCCGGGACCCTAGCGTCAGTCGGCCGCGCAGCGGAATGGCGTTCGGTGACTGTTCGGCAAATGGCTCATGGCATATGCCACATGCCGCACTTCTCCGGGCGCCCGCACGGCCGGACCACCTCCGGCACCCGACACGCCGCCCGGCCGCCGGGTCACCTCCGGGCACCCCACGCGCCGCCTGGCCTCCGGGCACGGCACCCTACGCATGGCCCGGCCGCCGGACCACCTCCGGCATCCCGCCACACCGCCCGGCCCCCACGCCCCCGGCGTGCCCCGCTACTTGTCCGGCCGCACAACCCCCAGGATCGGCATCGTGCCCGCGCCCGCGATCGTCACGTTCCGGCCCGGCCGGGGCGCGTGCACGATCGCGCCGTCCCCTATGTACATCCCGACATGCGTCGCGTCCGCGAAGTAGATGATGAGATCGCCCGGTCGCATGTCCTTGATGGCGACATGCGGCAGTTGTGCCCACTGCTCCTGCGAGGTGCGCGGGATGCCCCGGCCCGCCGCGAGCCACGCCTGGGACGTCAGGCCGGAGCAGTCGTACGACTTCGGTCCCTCCGCGCCCCACACGTACGGCTTGCCGATCTGGTCGGTCGCGAACGTCACCGCCCTGCGGCCCTGATCGCTCGCCTTGCCGTTGATCTCCTTCAATATCCCCGAACTGAGCCAGTCCGTCTGCGCCTTGTACTGCTGCTGGCGCTCCAGCTCCGCCAGCCGCTCGCGCTCCTTCGCCTCCAGCTGGGACTCCAGCTTCTCGGCGGCCGCGATCTTGCCGGTGATCTCCTTCTTGGCGGTCTCCTTCTTGACCCGGTTCGCCTCCAGCTTCTTCCACTGGGCGGAGGCGTCCTTCGAGTACTGCGCCAAGTCCTGTTGCGTACGGTTCAGTTCGGCCAGCATCCCCTGTGCGGCCTGCTGGCCCTGGCGCAGCCGGTCGGCGCCGTCCAGGAAGCCGTCCGGGTTGCCGCTGAGCATCATCTGGGCGCCGAGCGGCAGCCCGCCCGTGCGGTACTGGAGCCGGGCCGTCGCCCCCGCCTGGTCCTTCAGCTGCTTGATCCGCGCCTCGCCCTTGACGATCTCCTGGGCGATCTTCACGATCTCGGCCGACTGGAGCTTGGTCTGCTCCTGGGCCTGGTTGTACGCCTCGGTCGCGACCGCCGCCTGCCGGTACAGCTCGTCTATCTCCTTGCGCACGTCGTCGAGGCTCTTCGACGACACCGGCGGGGCCGGGGGAGCGGACGAGGTGGTCGGGTCCGGCTGCGGATTCGGCGCGGCGAACGCCGTCGCCGGCATCGCGAGCACGGTCAAGGCGCACACCACGGTGATCGCGGTGGCCAAGCGGCGCGGCTGCACTAAGTCTCCCCCTCCAACAACCGGACAACACCAGGCAGAACGGTATGTGATTTACCGTCAGTAACATTCTGGCAACGTCGTGATGGTGCCATGCCGTCCCCCAAAACGACAGGGGCGGACGGCACCTCACGGGTCACTCCCCGCGAGTGGGACGAACGGCGGGCGCGGTGCGTTCCCCCTGACGCCGTCGCACCCCGGCATTCACTCGTGCGAGGTCAATCGGCCCTGTCGGGGCACGCCGGGGTTCACCCCCGAGGGGCCAGCGCCCCCCACTCCACCGTGACCTCCCCCTGTCGCCACCGCCGCGGCCCGTCCCGCAGCGGCCAGTCCGCCGCCAGGTCCCGGACCGCCCGGATCCACCGCTGCCGCGCCCCCAGCGAGGCGTACGGGGCCGCCGCCGCCCACGCCCGGTCGAAGTCGCGCAGGAACGCGTGGACCGGCTCGCCCGGCACGTTCCGGTGGATCAGCGCCTTCGGCAGCCGTTCCGCCAGGTCGGACGGGCGCTCCAGGGAGCCCAGCCGGGTCGCGAAGGTCACCGTGCGCGGGCCCGAGGCGTCCAGCGCCACCCACACGTGCCGCCGTCCGATCTCGTCGCAGGTGCCCTCGACCAGCAGCCCGCCCTCCGCGAGCCGCCCGCACAGCCGCGCCCACACCGCCGCGACCTCGCCCTCCTCGTACTGCCGCAGCACGTTCGCCGCCCGGATCAGCAGCGGCGGCTGCGGCAGCGGCACCTCGAAGCCGCCGTGCAGGAAGGTGAGGCCCTCCCGCTCGTACGGCTTCGCGGCCGCGACCCGGGCCGGCTCGATCTCGATCCCCACCACCGACACGGCGGGCGCGGCGGTCCGCAGCCGCTGGAGCAGCTCGACGGCCGTCCAGGGGGCCGCCCCGTACCCCAGGTCCACCGCGACCGGTGCCTCGGCGCGGCGCAGCGCGGGCCCGTGGACCTCGGCGATCCAGCGGTCCATGCGGCGGAGCCGGTTCGGGTTGGTGGTGCCGCGTGTGACGGTGCCGACGGGTCGCTTGGGTGGAGCCATAGGACGAGGGTAGGCGCCCCTGGTGAGAGGAGGTGGCGGGCAAGATTTCGGCAAAAGTGCAGGGAGGCGGAATGGAAGGAAGGGTTCCGGTGGTTACCGCTCATTGAGGGCCCGTACGGGTCCTCGACAAGCCATGCCCAGCTCCCCCGAGTTCTTAAGGAGCAGGGGGACCCCACCCGCCCTGCCCCCGGTCGAGAGGACGTCGACGTGAGCCAGTACGTGTCCCGGTTCACCGGCACCCTGGCGGGGCCGCCCCGGCTCAGGCTCCCCGGGGGCCATCGCAGGCCGCGGCGGATCGCCATGCTCAGCGTCCACACCTCGCCGCTGCACCAGCCGGGCACGGGCGACGCGGGCGGGATGAACGTCTACATCGTGGAGCTCGCCAAGCGGCTCGCCGCGATCAACATCGAGGTCGAGATCTTCACCCGGGCGACGACGGGCGGGCTGGCCCCGACGGTCGAGATGGCGCCCGGGGTCCTGGTCCGGCACGTGGACGCGGGGCCGTACGAGGGCCTGGCCAAGGAGGAGCTGCCCGCCCAGCTGTGCGCCTTCACCCACGGCGTGATGCAGGCCTGGGCGGGCCACCGGCCCGGCCACTACGACCTGGTCCACTCCCACTACTGGCTCTCCGGCCACGTCGGCTGGCTCGCCGCCGAGCGCTGGGGCGTGCCGCTGGTGCACGCCATGCACACCATGGCCAAGGTCAAGAACGCCGCGCTCGCCGACGGCGACACGCCCGAGCCCGCGGCCCGGGTGATCGGCGAGACGCAGATCGTCAACGCGGCGGACCGGCTGATCGCCAACACCGCCGAGGAGGCCGACGAGCTCGTCCGCTTCTACGACGCCGACCCCGGAAAGGTCGCGGTCGTCCACCCCGGCGTGAACCTGGAGCGCTTCCGCCCGGCGGACGGCCGGGCGGCGGCCCGGGCCCGGCTCGGGCTGCCGCAGGACGCGGTGATCCCGCTCTTCGCGGGCCGCATCCAGCCGCTGAAGGCGCCGGACATCCTGCTGCGGGCCGTGGCGGTACTGCTCACCGAGACCCCCTCGCTGCGCTCGCGGCTGGTGGTGCCGGTGATCGGCGGCCCGTCGGGCAGCGGTCTGGCGAAGCCGGAGGGGCTGCACAAGCTGGCGGCCCGGCTCGGCATCTCCGACGTGGTCCGGTTCCACCCGCCGGTGGGCCAGGACCGGCTCGCGGACTGGTTCCGGGCGGCGTCGGTGCTGGTCATGCCCTCGTACAGCGAGTCCTTCGGCCTGGTGGCGATCGAGGCGCAGGCGGCGGGGACGCCGGTGGTGGCGGCGTCGGTGGGCGGTCTGCCGGTCGCGGTCCGCTCCGGCGAGACCGGCTTCCTGGTCGAGGGCCACGACCCCGTCGACTACGCGCGCGCCCTGCGCCGCTTCCTGGACGACCCGACGCTGGCGGACCGGATGGGCGCGGCGGCCGCCCGGCACGCCGAGTCCTTCGGCTGGGGGACGGCCGCGTCGGCCACGGCGGACGTCTACACCGCCGCGATGCACGAACACCGCCGTCGCGTACGCTCGCACCATGGCTGACGCACTGGCTGTGATCGACGCGTACCTCAAGGACGCCGAGCTGGAGTGGGAGTCCCCCGAGCCGGGCTCGTACGTGGTGAAGCTGCCGGGCACGCGCAAGCTGTCCACCACGTGCTCGCTGCGGGTGGGCCGCCACTCCCTGTCGGTGAACGCCTTCGTGGTTCGCCACCCCGACGAGAACGAGCAGGGCGTCCACCGCTGGCTCCTGGAGCGCAACCTGCGGCTGTACGGGGTGGGTTACGCGGTGGACAACCTCGGAGACGTCTACCTCGCGGGCAAGCTCCCCCTCGCCTCGGTCACCCCCGAGGAGCTGGACCGCCTGCTCGGCACGGTCCTGGAGGAGGCGGACGGCTCCTTCAACACCCTCCTGGAACTGGGCTTCGCCTCGGCGATCCGGCGGGAGTACGAGTGGAGGGTGTCGCGGGGGGAGTCGACGCGGAACCTGGATGCGTTCGCCAACCTGACCAAGTCCTCGCCGTCCCGGCCCTCGCCGCGCAACTAGAGCCGCGAGCGGCCATCAGGCCACCGCGTCCGTACGGAGGTCGGCGCGCTCCGGGGTGCCGACCCCGGCCACCACGTCCTCGCCGTCGTCCAGCCCCCGCATCAGCAGCCAGTACCCCGCCGCGGCCACCGTGCCGAGCACCGCGCAGGCGGCCCACAGCCAGTCCGCGCCGAAGTGGTCGACGACATAGCCGGACATCAGCGGGGCGACCAGCGCCGCCACCGACCAGGACATCGTGTACACGCCCTGGTAGCGGCCCCGGCCGTGGACGGGCGAGAGGCGCACCACCAGACCTGTCTGGGTGGGCGAGTTGACGATCTCGGCCAGCGTCCAGACGCAGATCGTGGCCGCGTACACCGCCACCGAACCCGCGAACGCGGTGAGCCCGAACCCGTATCCCGCCAGCAGCGCCGAGACGATCAGGAGCCGGCGCGGGTCGCGGTGCTCGATGGCCCGGGTGACCGGGATCTGGACGGCGACGATCAGTACGCCGTTGACCGCGATCGCCAGACCGAAGTCCGCGCTGGAGAAGCCGTCCGCGCCCATCGCCACCGGCAGACCGACGTAACCCTGCTGGAAGATCAGGGAGATGAGGAAGGACAGGCCGACCACGCCCATGAAGCGGCCGTCGCGGAACACCGTGCCGAGGCCGACCTCCGGCTCGCGGCCCTTCTCCCGTACCGCCGATGTCGGATCGGGCCGGGACTCGGGCAGCTTGAGGAAGACGAGGATCGCGCAGGTCAGGGTGAGCGCGGCCTCGCCGAGGAAGCCCGCCAGATAGCTGTGCTGCGCGACGAAGCCCGCGCCCGCCGAGGAGACCGCGAACCCGAGGTTGATCGCCCAGTAGTTGAGCGAGAACGCCCGCATCCGGTCCTCGGGCTTCACGATGTCCGCCATCATCGCCTGGACGGCCGGGCGTGAGGCGTTGGAGGCCATGCCGACCAGGAACGCGACGGCGACGATCGCCGCCGGGTCGGTCATGAAGCCGAGCAGCGCCACCGAGAAGGCCGTCGCCGTCTGGGCGATCATCATCGTGGGGCGGCGGCCGAGCCGGTCGGTCAGGACGCCCGCGCCGAGCGAGGAGACCACCCCGCCCAGACCGTGCAGGGAGACGACAAGACCCGCGTACGAGGCGGAGTAGCCGCGCTCATGGGTCAGATAGAGGGTCATGAAGGTGGCGACGAACGCCCCGAGCCGGTTGATCAGCGTGCTCGTCCACAGCCACCAGAACTCCCGGGGCAGACCCGAGACGCTCTCTCGTGCGGCGCGTCTGAGACTGGCGACGGACATCGATTCCCCCGAAGATGTGTAAGTGGCGCAGGCGATAGCCGCAACTTACGACGCAGAGATCGGAACCCGCCACTCAATTGACACCGTCCGTCAATCGTCCACGTGCCGAGACGCCCTGGGCGCCTTCCTCCCCGCGCGCGCGAGGGCCCGCGAACGTCGATTACGCTCGGACGCATGGCCGACGCACCGTACAAGCTGATCCTCCTCCGCCACGGCGAGAGCGAGTGGAACGAGAAGAACCTGTTCACCGGGTGGGTGGACGTCAACCTCACCGCGAAGGGCGAGAAGGAGGCTGCGCGCGGCGGTGAGCTGCTCAAGGACGCCGGCCTGCTCCCCGACGTGCTGCACACCTCCCTCCAGAAGCGCGCGATCCGCACGGCCCAACTGGCGCTGGAGTCCGCCGACCGCCACTGGATCCCGGTCCACCGCAGCTGGCGCCTGAACGAGCGCCACTACGGCGCGCTCCAGGGCAAGGACAAGGCGCAGACGCTCGCCGAGTTCGGCGAGGAGCAGTTCATGCTGTGGCGCCGCTCGTACGACACCCCGCCGCCGGAGCTCGCGGACGGCACGGAGTTCTCGCAGAGCGACGACGCCCGTTACGCGTCCATCCCGCCGGAGCTGCGCCCCCGCACCGAGTGCCTCAAGGACGTCGTCGTCCGCATGCTGCCGTACTGGTACGACGGCATCGTCCCGGACCTGCTCGCGGGCCGGACCGTGCTGGTCGCCGCCCACGGCAACTCGCTGCGCGCGCTGGTCAAGCACCTCGACGGCATCTCCGACGCCGACATCGCGGGCCTGAACATCCCGACCGGCATCCCGCTCGTCTACGAGCTCGACGCCGACTTCAAGCCGGTCAAGCCCGGCGGCACCTACCTCGACCCGGATGCGGCCGCCGCCGCGATCGAGGCGGTCAAGAACCAGGGCAAGAAGAAGTAGCCGACGTGATCATGCCTCCCGGCCGCGCGAAGGGCGCGGCCGGGAGGCATTTTCACGGCCGGGGACCGCTCGGGGCCCTCGGCCTCTTCTCCGCCGGGTGAGGCGGCCCCGGGGCGTTCGGATGAATGTGGGCCGGGGGCCAGCGTTGCACTGCGGGCAGCGGCCCGGCGGGACTTATCCAGGACGTATGTATATCCGAATGGGCAGGAATGCCCTGTTTCGCACTGCGCTGGTCGTCTCCGCCTGCGTGGCGGCCTTCCTGCCCTCGGTCGCCGGTCCCGCGGCGGCCGTACCGGCTCCCCGGACAGCGGCCGCCGCGCCACCGCCCTGGGCCGGGACCGCGGCGGAGCTCGACCGGGTGATCCAGCGGGCGGCGGCCGACGCCGGGGTCCCGGGAGTGATCGTGGGCGTCTGGAAGCCCGGACAGCCGCGCTATGTGCGGGCCTTCGGCGTCGCCGACAAGCGCACCGGCGCCCCGATGCGGACCGACCTGAACATGCGCATCGGCAGCGAGACCAAGACCTTCACCGTCACCGCGCTGCTCCAGCTCGTCGACCGCGGCAAGGTCGGCCTGGACGACCCGATCTCCCGGTACGTCCGCGGAGTGCCCGACGGACGGCACATCACGCTGCGTCAGCTCGCGGAGATGCGCAGCGGTCTGTTCCCGTACAGCAAGGACGAGGAGTTCCAGCACCTGCTGACGACGCAGCCGCACCGCCAGTGGGCCCCGAGGGAACTGCTCCGCCTCGCCTTCGAGCACCCCAACCAGTTCCCGCCCGGGACGCGGTTCGACTACTCCAACACCAACACCGTGCTGCTCGGGCTGGTCGTCGAGAAGGTCACCCACCGCCCGCTGCGGGGCGTGATCCGGGACCTGATCACCGGGCCGAGCGGCCTGCGGCACACCTTCCTGCCGAAGGCGGCGGAGTTCCCGCGGCCGCACGCCCACGGCTACACCGACTTCACGCCGGACGGCACGGTGGCGGACGCCACGCACTTCAACCCCAGCTGGGGCTGGGCGGCCGGCGCGATGATCTCCGATCTCGACGACATGCGCTCCTGGGCGGTGAACGTCGCCACCGGCCGGCTCCTGAGCAGGCACACCCAGGCGCAGCGCCTCGACGCGCAGCCCACCGGCGCGCCGGGCGACTTCTACGGGCTCGGCATCGACATCAACCACGGGTGGATCGGCCACGCGGGCTCCCTGCCCGGCTACCAGAGCCTGACGGTCTACCTGCCCGCCCAGAAGGCGACGATGGTGATCCTGCTCAACACCGACATCGCCTCGAACGGCGAGAACCCCAGCACCCTGCTCGGCCGGGCCATCACCCAGGTGATCAGCCCCGGCAACGTCTACGGCGACGCGTCCGACCAGGACTGACACCTGCCCGAAGCGGCAGCGCGCGAAGGGGCCCCGTCCGGTCGACGGACGGGGCCCCTTCGCGTATCGGATCAGCCGCAGCCGCCGCCGCACTGGCAGGAGCCGCCCGACTGGCAGCCGCACTGGCAGCCGGGGCCGCAGCTGCAGCCGGAGGCGTTCGGAGTCGGGGTCTCGGTCATGGTCCCTCCCGGGGTTGGGGGTACGCGTACCTCACCCCCATTGGACGCCCGCCGGGGCGGGCGCATCAACGGCGCGTACCGCCCTGCCCGCGCGCCCCCGCGCTTCGAGGCGCCGTCCGCACCCCCGCGTGCCGAGCCGTCCCGCTCCCCGCTCCGCCCCTACGCGCCCTCGACCTGCGCCGACTGCTGGAGCTCGTCCGCGTGCTCGCCCGTGACCAGGTACACGACGCGCTTGGCGACCGAGACCGCGTGGTCGGCGAAGCGCTCGTAGTAGCGGCCGAGCAGCGTCACGTCGACGGCCGTCTCGATGCCGTGCTTCCAGCGGTCGTCCATCAGGTGCTGGAAGAGCGTGCGGTGCAGCAGGTCCATCTCGTCGTCGTCCTGCTCCAGCTGGAGCGCCAGGTCGACGTCCTTGGTGATGATCACCTCGGCGGCCTTCGCCATCAGGCGCTGGGCCAGCTGGCCCATCTCCAGGATGGTGGCGTGCAGATCGCGCGGGACCGCCCGCTCCGGGTAGCGCAGCCGGGTCAGCTTGGCCACGTGCTGGGCCAGGTCGCCCGAGCGCTCCAGGTCGGCGCTCATCCGGAGGGACGTCACGACGATGCGGAGGTCGGTGGCGACGGGCTGCTGGCGGGCCAGCAGGGCTATCGCCCGCGCCTCCAGTTCGTGCTGCAGATCGTCGACCTTCTGGTCGGCGGCGATCACACTCTCGGCGAGCTTGAGATCGGCGTCGAGCATGGACGTCGTGGCGCGCCCGATCGCCGACCCGACAAGGCGGGCCATCTCGACCAGGCCCTCGCCGATCGAGTCAAGTTCCTCGTGGTACGCGTCCCGCATGGGTGTCCCTCTTTCGATGACTCCGGGCAATGACTCCGGGGAGGCAGGGGGTGTCCGTGATCCCCACGCTCCCACGTTCCGTGGGTTACGCGTCCGATTCGGCCACACCAAGTGAACCAGCACTATCACCATGGTGAACTCTGGGCGACGAACGTTCGAGCAGGCACCCGGATGGCTGGGAGAGTGTCGGTGGGCACGCATAACCTGGATGCATGGACGTGAACGCGGCGGTCGCCGCAGCTGCAGCGATCGCCGGGTTGTGCACCGGCGTCATCGCCATGCTGGCGTTCCGCTGGAGCGAGCGCGACCAGGCGCGGCCCACCCGGACATCCCTGCACACGGACGCGGTCCTGCCGCCCGGCGTGGACACCGTGCTCTCGGTGCTCCGCTCCTCGGCGGTGGTGCTCGACGAGAGCGACTCGGTGGTCAAGGCCAGCTCCGCGGCGTACGCGCTGGGGCTGGTCAGGGGCGGGAAGCTGGCCGTGGAGCCGATGCTCCACATGGCCCGCGACACCCGCCGCGACGGTGAGATACGGCAAGTGGAGCTGGACCTTCCGCGCCGGGGCACCGGCCGCGGCGAGGCCCTGGCGGTCTCCGCCCGGGTCGCCCCGCTCGGCTCCCGCCTGGTGCTGCTCCTGGTCGAGGACCTGACCGAGGCCCGGCGCATCGAGGCGGTCCGGCGCGACTTCGTCGCCAACGTCAGCCATGAGCTCAAGACGCCGGTCGGCGCGCTCTCCCTGCTCTCCGAGGCCGTCATGGACGCCTCGGACGACCCCGAGGCGATCACCCGCTTCGCGGGCCGGATGCAGATCGAGGCCAACCGGCTGACCAATCTGGTCCAGGAGCTCATCGACCTGTCCCGGGTGCAGAACGACGACCCGCTGGAGGACGCCGAGCCGGTCCGGGTCGACGAGCTGGTGGCCGAGGCCATCGACCGCTCCCGCCACCCCGCGTCCACCAAGCAGATCACGATGGCCGCGGGCGGCACGGCGGACCTGTACGTCTGGGGAAACCGCGGCCAGCTCGCAGCAGCCCTGGGCAATCTCGTCGAGAACGCGGTCAACTACTCCCCGGCCAGGACCCGGGTCGGCATCGCGGGCCGCCGCGTCGCCGCGCCCGGCGGGGACCTCATCGAGATAGCCGTGACCGACCAGGGCATCGGCATCTCGGAGAAGGACCGGGAGCGCGTCTTCGAGCGCTTCTACCGCGTGGATCCGGCCCGCTCCCGCGCCACCGGTGGTACGGGCCTGGGCCTGGCCATCGTCAAACACGTGGCCGCCTCGCACGGCGGGGAGGTCACGGTCTGGAGCTCCGAGGGACAGGGCTCCACCTTCACCCTGAGGCTGCCGGAGGCCGGCGCCGTACGGGACCGCGCCGCACCCCACCCCGCAGGCCCGGACGACGACGCCGTCGACGAGCCGCCGTACGACACCTTCCCGACCGCGCACGACTCCACCACTGTGCCCCCTGCCCCGGAGGTCCTTCCGTGACCCGAGTGCTCGTCGTCGAGGACGAGGAATCGTTCAGCGACGCCCTGTCCTACATGCTCCGCAAAGAGGGCTTCGAGGTCGCCGTGGCGGCCACCGGGCCCGACGGGCTGGACGAGTTCGAGCGCAACGGCGCCGACCTCGTGCTGCTCGACCTGATGCTGCCGGGGCTGCCCGGCACGGAGGTCTGCCGCCAGCTGCGCGGCCGCTCCAACGTCCCGGTGATCATGGTCACCGCCAAGGACAGCGAGATCGACAAGGTCGTGGGCCTCGAAATAGGAGCCGACGACTACGTCACCAAGCCCTTCTCGTCCCGTGAGCTCGTCGCCCGCATCCGCGCGGTGCTGCGCCGCCGCGGCGAGCCGGAGGAGGTCACCCCGGCGGCCCTGGAGGCCGGACCGGTCCGTATGGACGTGGACCGCCATGTGGTCACCGTCTCCGGCGGCAAGGTCGACCTGCCGCTGAAGGAGTTCGACCTCCTGGAGATGCTGCTGCGCAACGCGGGCCGCGTGCTGACCCGTATGCAGCTGATCGACAGAGTCTGGGGCGCGGACTACGTGGGCGACACCAAGACCCTCGACGTCCACGTCAAGCGCCTCCGCGCCAAGATCGAGCCCGACCCCGGCGCGCCGCGCTACCTCGTCACCGTGCGGGGCCTGGGCTACAAGTTCGAGCCGTAGACCGGCGGACGGCCGACATACGAGGAGGGGCCCCGGACACTGTCCGGGGCCCCTCCTCCCTCGTATGTCCGTGTACGTCAGTGACCCGTACCCGTGCTCGCGCTGCCCGACGGCTTGCCGCCCTTGGCCGGGGTGTTCGACGGCTTGCCCGAGGGCTTGCCGCTCGCGGGGGCGCCCGGCGTGGTGGAGGCGCCCGGCGAGGTGCTCGCGCCCGGCTCGCCCGGCGCCACCGGAGGCTTGGGGGCCTCGCTGGGGCCGTAGCCCTCGAAGAAGCTGGTGGCCGGGACCACGAACGCGCGCAGCGTCACGTCGCCGGTCTTGCTCAGCTGGAAGGTGACGGGCTGGGCGTTGCCGTTCTTGGCGGCCTCCTTGCCGTTCTCCACCACGGCGGACGCGTTGTCCTTGCCGCCGAGGACCAGCGAGCCGTGCGCGGGGACGGTGAGGCCCTGCTGGCCCTTGCCGGGGGAGAGCTTCACCGTGGCGCCCGACGCCGAGAGCTTGATCGCGTCGAGCGTCTGCGGCTTGTCGCCGTTGTTGAACACGGTCGCCGTGATCACGGCGGGCCCGGCCGCGTCGGCCTTGGGCTGCGTGAGGACGGTCGCGTTCTGGATCTTGATGTCACCGACCTTGACGGCGGCGTTGTCCGGCTTCACTTCGAGCGTCTGCGCGTCGTTGCCCGCCGAGCATGCGGCGAGAGAGGCGAGCGAGAACGCGAGGGCAGAGGCGGCGAGGGCGCCGCGTCGAAGGCTGCGGCTCACGGCGGCGGCAACTCCTTGGACGTAAGGACATCTAAAGGACAGCTAAGTCTGTGTCAGCTGGCTTAGGTTACCGAGCCGTCCTCGCGAGCCCGCACCCGACCCGCCCCTGGGCGAGGGTCCGCCGCGCCCGAGCCCGTACACCGCTGTCCGCACACCTCCCGGGCTCGCCCCCGGAACCTTCCCCTCACCCCCCGTGATCCGTCCGCACCCGCTCTGATCTCGGAGTTTCGCGCCGCGTTCACATATCGCGGGTGATCAATTCTCCGGACCGCCACGTATTCCTTACCGAAAACCTCCCGGCCCGCCTCCGTTGATCAATTCACGAAAAAATCGCGATCACGCCGAACGGGTGACCGATCACCGAACGGAGCAGTGGAAGTTCACCGCTTGGAACCCGACAAAACGGGACGTTCGGACCAGTTGAGGGGGGTTGCGAAGAGTGTGACGGGCATGTTTCCCTGCCCCCGAACAGCCGCTCCGACCTGCGGATACCCCCTCCCGTGAGCCCTCCGCAGCACGTTCCTGTTGCTGTTGTCAAGCCCCGAGATATGCCCTGACCTGCGAAAACGCCATTCAGAACAGGCTGTTCTCGTGTTACCCTGGATAGCCACGGAAGGGGTACCTGTCACATGACGTTCAAGGTTGGCGACACCGTGGTCTATCCCCATCACGGGGCCGCGCTGATCGAGGCCATCGAAACTCGCCAGATCAAAGGCGTGGACAAGACCTACTTGGTGCTCAAGGTCGCCCAGGGCGACTTGACTGTGCGCGTGCCTGCGGACAATGCGGAGTTCGTCGGCGTTCGCGATGTGGTTGGCCAGGACGGGCTGGACCGGGTCTTCGAGGTGCTGCGTGCACCGTATGCGGAAGAGCCCACGAACTGGTCCCGTCGCTACAAGGCAAATCTCGAAAAGCTCGCCTCCGGCGATGTCATCAAGGTCGCCGAAGTGGTGCGTGACCTGTGGCGTCGTGAGCGCGAGCGCGGACTCTCCGCAGGTGAGAAGCGCATGCTCGCCAAGGCGCGGCAGATCCTGGTGAGCGAGCTGGCACTCGCTGAGAACACCAACGAAGACAAGGCCGAGGCCCTTCTCGACGAGGTCCTCGCGTCCTGACACTGGTGATTCCGGGAGCTTCGTCTCCCGGCGGACCAGCAATTGCCGCGGTGCCCGCTGACCAGCAGTGACCTCACTGCTGTGTCGCCGGGCGCTGCGGCATGTTCGGACATCATTCGTACGCACGGCACCCGCAGCGGCGTGCCGGGCCGGGCAGAGAGCCCGACCGGTCGTCACGGAAGGGGCCGGTCAGGGGCGTCGCGCCCAGCTTGCTGAGGCCATACCCATGTCGCCGAAGGACACAAACCTTGTCTGAGGAAACGCGCGTTTTCCGCACCGCCGCCGTGATTCCCGCGGCCGGCCGCGGCGTGCGGCTCGGCCCGGGCGCCCCCAAGGCGCTCCGCGCGCTGAACGGCACACCCATGCTCATCCACGCCGTACGGGCGATGGCCGCCTCCCGCGCCGTCTCCCTCGTCGTCGTGGTGGCCCCGCCCGACGGCGCCCCCGAGGTGAAGAACCTGCTGGCCGAGCACGCGCTGCCGGAGCGCACCGACTTCCTCGTGGTGCCCGGCGGCGAGAGTCGCCAGGAGTCCGTCCGGCTCGGCCTTGAGGCGCTGCCGCAGGGCATCGACGTGGTCCTCGTCCACGACGCGGCCCGCCCGCTGGTGCCGGTCGACACGGTCGACGCGGTCATCGAGGCCGTACGGGACGGGGCCCCGGCCGTCGTCCCCGCGCTGCCGCTCGCCGACACCGTCAAGGAGGTCGAGCCGCACGCCGACGGCACCCCCGAGCCGGTGCTCGCCACGCCCGACCGCGCCCGGCTGCGCGCCGTCCAGACCCCGCAGGGCTTCGACCACGCCACCCTGGTGCGCGCCCACGAGAGCGTCACCGGCGACGTCACGGACGACGCCTCCATGGTGGAGAAGCTCGGCCTCAAGGTGGTGGTCGTCCCCGGCCACGAGGAGGCCTTCAAGGTCACCCGCCCGCTGGACCTGGTCCTGGCGGAGGCGGTCCTGGCCCGCAGGAGGGCGAACGATGGCTTCTGAGACGCCCCCGGCGCCGCAGGCCCCGGTGATCCCGCAGGTCGGCATCGGCACCGACATCCACGCCTTCGAGGAGGGCCGCGAGCTGTGGTGCGCGGGCCTGCTCTGGGAGGACGAGGGTCCGGGCCTGGCGGGCCACTCGGACGCCGACGTCGTCGCCCACGCCGCCTGCAACGCCCTGTTCTCCGCGGCCGGCCTCGGCGACCTCGGCGCCCACTTCGGCACCGGCCGCCCCGAGTGGTCCGGCGCCTCCGGCGTCACCCTGCTCACCGAGGCCGCGCGGATCGTCCGGGCCGCGGGCTTCGGCATCGGCAACGTGGCCGTCCAGGTGGTCGGCCCCCGCCCCAAGATCGGCAAGCGGCGCGACGAGGCGCAGAAGGTGCTCGCGGACGCGGTCGGCGCGCCCGTCTCGGTCTCCGGCGCCACCACCGACGGCCTGGGCTTCCCCGGCCGCGGCGACGGCCTCGCCGCGATCGCCACGGCGCTGGTGTACCGGACCGGATGACGACGTTCCGGCGAGCGTCGGAACGACCGCCGAAATGAGCACGGCACAGTGCGCCGGAAAAGCTTCTGTCACACTTCGGTGCCCCGTGGCCCAAGGGTCGCGGGGCACTGCTACGGGCCCACTACCCTGGACCCGTGACTATTCGCCTGTACGACACCAGCGCCCGGCAGATCCGTGATTTCACCCCGCTCGTGCCGGGCTGTGTCTCGATCTACCTCTGTGGCGCGACCGTCCAGGCGCCGCCGCACATCGGGCACGTCCGCTCGTACCTGAACTTCGACATGCTGCGTCGCTGGTTCACGTACCGCGGCTACGACGTGACCTTCGTCCGCAACGTCACCGACATCGACGACAAGATCATCCGGAAGTCGGCCGACCAGGGCCGCCCCTGGTGGTCGATCGGGTACGAGAACGAGCGCGCCTTCAACGACGGCTACGACGCGCTGGGTTGCCTGCCGCCCACGTACGAGCCGCGCGCCACCGGCCACATCACCGAGATGATCGAGATGATGCGCGGCCTGATCGAGCGCGGCCACGCGTACGAGGCGGACGGCAGCGTCTACTTCGACGTCCGCTCCTACCCCGGGTACCTGGCGCTCTCCAACCAGGAGCTCGACAACCTCCAGCAGCCCGCCGAGGAAGGCATCACCGGCAAGCGCGACCCCCGCGACTTCGCCATGTGGAAGGCCAGCAAGCCCGGCGAGCCCGACTGGGATACCCCCTGGGGCCGCGGCCGCCCGGGCTGGCACCTGGAGTGCTCGGCCATGGCGCACAAGTACCTGGGCGAGGCCTTCGACATCCACGGCGGCGGGCTCGACCTGATCTTCCCGCACCACGAGAACGAGATCGCCCAGGCCAAGGCCTTCGGCGACGCCTTCGCCGAGTACTGGATGCACAACGCCTGGGTGACCCTGTCCGGCGAGAAGATGTCCAAGTCGCTGGGCAACTCGGTGCTGGTCGCGGACATGGTCAAGCGCTGGCGGCCGATCGTCCTGCGCTACTACCTCGGCACCCCGCACTACCGCTCGATGATCGAGTACAGCGAGGAGGCCCTGCGCGAGGCCGAGTCGGCGTTCGCGCGCATCGAGGGCTTCGTCCAGCGCGTGGTCGAGAAGGCCGGGGGCGTGGTCGAGCCGGCCGCCGAGGTGCCGCCGGCGTTCGCCGAGGCGATGGACGACGACCTGGGCGTCCCGCAGGCCCTCGCGATCATCCACACCACGGTCCGCCAGGGCAACAGCGCGCTGGCCGCCGACGACAAGGAAGAGGCCGTCGCCCGGCTCGCCGAGGTCCGCGCGATGCTCGGCGTCCTGGGCCTGGACCCGCTGGACGCCCACTGGGCGGGCGAGGCCGACCGCGGCGAAGACCTGCACGGGGCCGTCGACACGCTCGTACGGCTGGTGCTCGAACAGCGCGAGGCGGCCCGCGCCCGCAAGGACTGGGCCACCGCCGACGCCATCCGCGACCAGCTGACCCAGTCCGGCCTGGTCATCGAGGACAGCCCCAGCGGCCCCCGCTGGACCCTCGGTCCCCGCTGACGGGGCAGCGCGATGTGCCGCCCGGGCGACCGGGCGGCACACTTCATATACGTACGTACGCAGGACCCACGGACGCCACGACGCCCCGTAGGTCGCAGAATCACGGAAACAGGTAGGTCATGGCCGGGAACAGCCAGCGCAGGAACCGCCGCACGTCCAACAAGAAGGGCGCTACGGTCGGCAGCGGTGGCCAGCGGCGCCGGGGTCTGGAGGGCAAGGGCCCCACGCCCAAGGCCGAGGACCGTAAGAAGCACAAGAAGAACCGCATCGCCACGGCCAAGGCCAGGCAGGCCGCGACCCGCCGCCCGGCCCCCCGCCGCGGCGGCCCCAAGGGCACGTCCGAGATGGTCGTCGGCCGCAACCCGGTCTTCGAGGCGCTGCGCGACGGCGTCCCGGCGACCACGCTGTACGTGCAGCAGTACATCGACAACGACGAGCGGGTGCGCGAGGCGCTCCAGCTCGCGGGCGAGCGCGGCAACATCAACCTGATGGAGGCCCCGCGCGCCGAGCTCGACCGGATGACCAACGGGCTCAACCACCAGGGCCTGGTCCTCCAGGTCCCGCCGTACGAGTACGCGCACCCGCAGGACCTCCTGGAGGCCGCGTACGACAACCACGACCAGCCGCTGATCGTGGCCCTCGACGGCGTCACCGACCCGCGCAACCTCGGCGCGATCGTCCGCTCCACCTCCGCCTTCGGCGGACACGGCGTGGTCGTGCCCGAGCGCCGCGCGGCCGGTATGACGGCCGGCGCCTGGAAGTCCTCGGCGGGCACCGCGGCCCGTACGCCGGTCTCGCGCGTCACCAACCTGACCCGCGCCCTGGAGGACTACAAGAAGGCCGGTGTCACGGTCGTGGGCCTGGCGGCCGACGGCGAGCACACGGTCGAGCAGTTGGAGGCGCTGGGCGGTCCGGTCGTCATCGTCATCGGCAGCGAGGGCAAGGGCCTGGGCCGCCTCGTCGGCGAGACCTGCGACTACCGCGTGCGGATCTCGATGCCGGGCGGCGCCGAGTCGCTGAACGCCGGTGTCGCGGCGGGCATCGTGCTCTACGAGGCGGCGCGCCGGCGCAAGGGCTGACGCGCGTACCGCCGGACGGGCTGTCACCCGACGCCCGTCCGGCGTACATGATCTTGACGGGCCTCGGACAGATCCCCTCCGTCAAGGCAGTGTCCTAAACCTCCATCACTCGGTTAGATGAGTGTGGACACCAGAACGCCCCGGCCCGGGTTCGACGATCAGCCTGCCCTGAGTATGGTCAAGGTGGACTCGGACCCCGCGCAGGTCATCGTCAACCACGCCAGTTTCCGGGTGCACTTCCCTCCGAAGGCCCAGCCGAGGCGCCCGCTGAAGGACCCGGCGAGGGTGCCGGCCGGGGCGGCCCGGCGCCGGGCCCCGGTGGTGTGGAGCGGACGGGCGGCGCCCGGGGCGACCGGCCTGCTCCAGGCGGTGCGCGGCCTGGACGCGACGGCCGCGGAGGGCACGTCGCTCGACGTGGGCGCCACCCAGGTCATCCCGCGCATCGACGAGGACACCATGCCGACGCCGGTCGTGGTGGCCCCGCGCGCGCCGCTCGGCGACTCCGGCGGCGCCGACACGGCCCTGCTCCAGGCGGTGCGCCAGAGCCCGCCCGGCTACGGCCAAGGGGCGTACGGGGACGACGAGTTCGACGAGTTCGAGCGCGGCTACGAGGGTGACGGCTCCGACGGGCCCGACGGTCCCGAGTCGCGCGGGCAGCGCCACGGCGCGGACCAGGTGCGGCACGCGTACTACCCGGGCCGCCGGATGAACCTCGGCGTGGTCCTCCTCCCCCTGCGCGTCTTCCTCGGCTTCATCTCCGTGTACGCGGGGATGGGCAAGCTCTGCGACCCCGTCTACTTCGACGGCGGCGAGCGCGGCTCGATGATGAAGTGGCTGAACTCGCTGCACCCGTGGGGCCTCGCCGAGCCGCTGCGCTCCTTCGCGCTCCAGCATCCGGTCGGGGCGGGCCTGTCGGTGGCCTTCCTCCAGATCGTGGTGGGCGTGCTGACCATGCTGGGCCTGTGGCAGCGGGTCGCGGCGGTGTTCGGAGCGCTGCTCTCGGCGGCGCTGCTTGTGACGGTGAGCTGGCAGACGGTCCCGGCGTACGACGCGCCGGACTTCATCTACCTGGCGGCCTGGTCCCCCCTGATCACGGCGGGCGCGCCGGTGTACTCGCTGGACGCCCGCCTCTCCGGTGAGGCCTGGCGCCGCCTCGGCCCGCGCTCCACGCTGTGGGAGCTGCGGCGGCGGGTGCTGCGGCGGGGCACGGTGATGGCGACGGTCGTGGTCGGTCTGACCCTGCTGATCGGCTCGCTCCTGGGCGGCGCGGTCCGCTCCACCGAGATGGTGACGGTGCCGGGGCCGCACTCCGACCCGACCAACTACCTCCCCGGCACGCCGCTGGCGCCCGCGCCGCACGCGCCGGCGGTCCGCCGGCCCTCCCCCAAGCCGTCCGTGAGCGGCTCGGCGAAGCCGTCGGCGAAGGCGTCCAAGAAGGCGCGGTCGAAGTCGGTACGGGAGTCCGGCACGGTGGGTGGTGTGCCGAGCCAGACGTCCCAGGGGACGACGGGGCACAAGCCGTCGACGTCCCGTCATCAGGCGCCGGTGGCGCCGTCGACGACGAGTGCGGGGCCGACGTCCACGGGTGGGGCGTCGACTCCGTCGGGCAGCACGTCGGGCAACCGGAACCCGATCGGCGGCCTCCTGGGCTGAGGGGGCGTTTTCCCCCACCCCGCCCCTTTCCTGCTGTGACATGTGCGGCTCCGCCGCGTGGCCTCTGGCGGGCGGCCGGGTGGGGGCGGGGCGTTTGTCTGCGGACCGTGGTGGGTTGCTCGCGCAGTTCCCCGCGCCCCTAGGGGGTACGGGCTGCGGGCGAGTGCGAGGGCGGAGCCGAGCCTTTCAGGGGCGCGGGGAACTGCGCGACCAGCCACAGCGGACCCGCAGACGAACGGGGGGCGGGGGCGCAGCACCCCGGAGGGGGCTCAGTGGGCCGCCGCCGCCAGTTCCTTCGCCGCCTCCGTCAGGTCCTTCGCCGTGTCGATTGCCCGCCAGTACGCCCCGTGCGGCAGCGGGTACCCGGCCAGGCGGCGCTCGCGGGCCAGGCGCGGGAACGTGGTGCGCTCGTGGTCGCCCCGGTCCGGCAGCAGGGAAGTGAAGGCCGACGAGAACACGTACACGCCCGCGTTGATCAGATACGGCGACGGCGGGGACTCGATGAAGTCCGTGATGTGGCCGAAGGCGTCGGTCTCGACGGCGCCCCAGGGGATGCGGGGCCGGGCCAGCGCCAGCGTGGCCGTCGCGTCGCGCTCGCCGTGGAAGGACGCCATCTCGCGCAGGGAGAAGCGCGTCCAGATGTCACCGTTCGTGGCGTACCACGGCTGGTCGGGGTGCGGCAGGTGCGCGGCCGCGTACTTGAGGCCGCCGCCCCGCCCCAGCGGCTCGCTCTCGACGACCGTGGAGACGCGCAGCGGCAGATCCGCCGAGTCCAGCCACTCCTGGAGCACACCGGCGAGATGGCCGCAGGAGATCACGGCGTCGGTGACGCCCTCCGCGGCCAGCCAGGCGAGCTGATGGCCGATGATCGGGGTCCCGGTGCCCGGGATCTCGACCATCGGCTTGGGGCGGTCGTCGGTGTACGGACGCAGTCGGGAGCCCTGGCCGCCCGCCAGGACCACGGCCTGCGTCGGGAAGGTCGAAGTCGTGCTCGCAGTCATGCGGTGAACGATATGCGCTGCGGCGCAGCCGGAGTCGCTCAGGACTCCTGGGCCACGCCCGACGCGAACGACGTGTCGCAGACGGGGCGCGAGTACGACTGGGCCTTCACGGGCCCGTACTGCTCCACGGCGGCCCGTCCGAGCGCCCGCGCGATCGACATGCAGTGCCGGGCGAGCGAGGGGCGCCGCTCCACCTCCCGCTGGAGGTGGGTGAGGGCGGTACCGGGGTCCTTCTCCTGGAGCTCGACGAGGAGCGCGTCGCGCAGGACGTCCTGCGGGGTGCGCGGCTTCGCGCGTACGGAGACGTCCTCGGAGGAGGCGGTCAGCAGCTGCGAGTCGCTGGTCCCGGCCCAGTTGACCCGGGTGACCGCGAGCGTCCCGGAGAGGACGAGGACGACGGGCAGGACGAGAGCTAGGGTGCGGCCGATTCGGCGGGCTGTGTGCGTCACGGAGGCGAGCGTAGCGGGGGGTAATGATTTGGCGACATTTAGTCACCCGGTCGAGGGATGGTTCGAGGCGGCGTTTCGAATCCGGTGTTGACGAACGGTGTTCGAAATGGGCGGTCTGCCGGGGTATTTGTCGACAGGCTCCAGGGCAAGGGAAAGCCCCGCACCCCGGTAGGTGGGTGCGGGGCCGGCTGACGTGCCGCCGTACGTCAGTCGCTGAGGCGCTCGCCCGTCGAGGTCGAGAAGACATGCGTCTCGCCGGGGCGCGGAACCACGTGGAGCTGGGTGCCCTTCTCCGGGACTGAGCGGCCGTTCACCCGGACCACGAGGTCCTTCTGCTCGCCGCCGACCTCGGCCGTGCCGTACACGTAACCGTCGGCGCCGAGCTCCTCCACCACGTTCACGGTGACCGCGAGGCCCGCGGGCTCGGCGTCACTGTCCTTGGTGAGGGACTTCGCCACGCCGCCGTTGTGCTCGACGATGTCGAAGTGCTCGGGGCGGACACCGACCGTCACCGTGCGGTCGCCCCTGTCTGCGGCCGCGGACAGCGCCTCGCGGCTCACCGGGACGACGCTGTTGCCGAACTTCACGCCGCCGTCGGTGATCGGGACCTCGACGAGGTTCATGGCGGGGGAGCCGATGAAGCCCGCGACGAAGAGGTTGGCCGGGCGGTCGTACATGTTGCGGGGGCTGTCCACCTGCTGCAGGAGCCCGTCCTTCAGTACGGCCACGCGGTCGCCCATGGTCATGGCCTCGACCTGGTCGTGGGTGACGTACACCGTGGTGATGCCGAGGCGGCGCTGGAGCGAGGCGATCTGCGTACGGGTCGAGACGCGGAGCTTGGCGTCGAGGTTCGACAGCGGCTCGTCCATGAGGAAGACCTGCGGCTCGCGGACGATCGCGCGGCCCATGGCGACGCGCTGGCGCTGACCGCCGGAGAGCGCCTTCGGCTTGCGGTCCAGATACTCGGTGAGGTCGAGGATCTTCGCCGCCTCCTCGACCTTCTTGCGGATCTCCGCCTTGTTGACCCCGGCGATCTTCAGGGCGAAGCCCATGTTGTCGGCGACGGTCATGTGCGGGTAGAGCGCGTAGTTCTGGAACACCATGGCGATGTCCCGGTCCTTCGGCGGGAGGTGGGTGACATCGCGGTCACCGATGCGGATGGCTCCGCCGTTGACGTCCTCCAGGCCCGCGAGCATCCGCAGGGAGGTGGACTTGCCGCAGCCCGAGGGGCCGACGAGGACGAGGAACTCGCCGTCCTCGATCTCGATGTCGAGCCCGTCGACCGCGGGCTTGGTGGAGCCCGGGTAGATCCGGGTCGCCTTGTCGAACGTGACAGTGGCCATGGGAGACCTGTCCCTTCACCGGCAGGAACGTGCCGGACGATCCGAGTAGAGGGAGAAGTGGTGTAGTCCACCTGGGTGGGCTGCACGAGACGCTACCCGGCGATGTCCGATCTGTCAGCAGGTGCGAGCGGGGAACTTCGTGGAGCTCCCGATCGTGCTCTGTGTAGAGTGAGGGAGCCTCGCGTGCGGGTGCCGATCGTCTGCCGGTCGCACGCGCTGCCGCCTTAGCTCAGTTGGCTAGAGCGCTTGACTTGTAATCTTGAGGTCGTCGGTTCGATTCCGACAGGCGGCTCCACCGAAACACCGCGTAACACCGTGTCCCGGACCTTCCTGGTCCGGGACAATTGTGTTTCAAGGGGTGTTGCGAGGGGTGTGCGGGAAAGGGGTCGGGGAGCCGTATGAGTCGTCGTGCCAGCGGGCTGGTCGGGGTGTGGGCGGAGGCGCAGCGGCAGCAGCAGCGCCAGCAGGAGGCCCAGCACCGGGCGTCGGTCCAGCAGCAGCGGCAGCAGGAGCGCCGGCAGCGGGAGTACGAGCGGGACGCGGCCCGCGTCCACCGCGAGCAGCGGGCGGCCTACCGGCAGAGCCGGGAGGCGGACGCCCGGCAGCGCTCGCAGGAGCTGGACGCGCGCGTGGAGGCGCTGACGGGGCTGCTGGCGGCGGGGTGCGCCGAGCCGCCGTTCCGTACGGCGGCGCTGCTGCGCGAGGAGCGCATCGAGCCGTTCGCGCCCGGGGCGCTGGCCCAGCCGGTGCCGATGCCGGACCCGGCGCGCTACCAGGCCCAGGGCTGGCGCCGAGGCCAGGCGCAGGCCGCCTACCAGCGGGACTGGGACGCGGCGCAACTGGCCGAGAACGACCGGCGCCGCCGCCTCGCCGACTACCGTGAGCGGTACGAGAGTTGGGCGCGGGGCGGGCTCGACGAGGTCCGGGCCCACAACGCGGGCGTGGCCGACCTGGCGCGCGGAGTGCGGGCGGGCGAGCCGGACGCGGTCGTCGAGTACTTCTCGGCGGCCTTGTACGCGGCGTCGGCGTGGCCGGAGGGCTTCCCCCGCCGCCTGTCGTGCGCGTACGACAGGGGCGCCGGGCAACTGGTCCTGGACTGGGAGCTGCCCGCCCTCGACGTGGTCCCGGCGGCCAAGTCCGTACGGTACGTGGCCAGTACGGACGAGGAGCGCGAGTCGGCCCGCCCGGTGTCCCAGCGGCGCGCGCTGTACCGGGACGCGCTGGCGCAGAGCGTGCTGCTCGTGGTGCGGGACCTGTTTGCGGCGGACGAGTTCGGCGTACTGCAGTCGGTGGCGCTCAACGGCTTCGTCGACGACGTCGACCCGGCGACGGGCCGCCGGGCGGAGATCTTCCTGGCGACGGTGATGGTGGACCGGCCGTCGTTCCAGGCCCTGAACCTGACGCAGGTGAGCGCGGTGGACTGCCTGACGGAGGCGCTGCGCGGCCAGCTCTCGGCCCGCCCCGACCAGCGGGCGGCGGTACGCCCGGTGCGCCGCCCCCAGGACGTGGGCTCGGGCGTCCTCTCGCACGGCGCCGACGCGTCCGCCGAGGAACCGGACCTGTTCGCGATGGACCCGATCGAATTCGAGGCCCTGGTGGCGGAGTTGTTCCGGGCGCGGGGGATGGGGGCGGTGACGACCCAGCGCTCGAACGACGGCGGGGTGGACGTCGAGGCGGTCGACCCCGACCCGATCAGCGGCGGCCGGATCATCGTCCAGGTCAAGCGCTACCGCAACACGGTCCCGCCGACGGCCGTCCGCGACCTGTACGGCACGGTCCAGGGCGCCGGTGCCAACAAGGGTGTCCTGGTGACGACTTCGGGCTTCGGCCCCGGCTCGTACGCCTTCGCCCAGGGCAAGCCGCTGACGCTGGTGTCCGGGGCGGAGCTGGTGGAGCTGCTGCACGCGTGCGGGTTGCGGGGGAGGCTGGGGGAGCGGCCGGGGCGGGGGCCGTCGGGGACGCTGGTGGACGTGCCGGCGGCGGGCCAGGGGGATCCCGAGCCCGAATCGGACTCCGACTCCGACTCCGACTTCAACGTCCTGGGCATGACCTGGACCGGTTCGGTCGTCCTGGACGTGTGCGCGCTGGTGTGCGCGGGCAGCCGGGTGCTCGACGACGACCACTTCGTGTTCTTCAACAACCGTGAGATACCCGGGGGTTCGGTACGGATGGTGCCCGGCGCGCTGGGCGACCGGGCGGCGGTCCGGGTGGCGTTCGACGCCCTCCCGCCCCGGGCGGACCGCCTGGTCCTGGTGGCCTCGGTCGACCCCGAGGCCAACCCGGACGCGGACCTGACGGGCTTCACGGACGCGGGCATCCGCCTGCGCGACGCGACGGGCACGGAACTGGACCGCCTGGAGGTCTCGGACGGCCGGGTCGGCGAAACGGCCCTGGTGCTGGGGTCGTTCCGGCGGCGGGCGGGGGGCGACTGGGACTTCGTGGTCGGGGGGAAGGGGTATCGGGGCGGGCTGGAGGAGCTGGTGGGGGACTTTGGGATCGAGGTGGAGTAGGGGGGTGGTTGCGCGGCAAGTGCCGCACATGTGTGCGCTGTTGACGCACACTCCCTTGCCCGTCATGTTCGTAGAACACCGTGGAACCCGCACAACTGTGGAGGGCAGTCATGGCGCTACTGTTCATCGCCAAGGACCCGAACACGAACGGAACCCAGTGTCCGACAGCCTGGGTGGACGACGAAGCGGAAGAGATCGTGGTTCAGGGCTGGAAGGCCGGGGAAGCCCTCCTGGCGCGGTGCCGCGAGACGGGGTCGATCCCGGAATCGGAAGCGGTGGTGCGGCTGCCGATCCGTATGGTGCCCGCGCTGAGGGAGGCATGTGATGTCGCAGACCGACTTGGAATTCGTTGATCTGCTCGCGAACACCCGGCATTCGGCCGTCCATCTGGAGATGCGGGACGGCTATGGGATCGGCCAGGAGGCGGCGGAGTTCGATGCCTGGCGGGCCGGCTGGCGGCCGGACACCGACCCTGCCACCTGGTGGAACGACTTCCACAGCTGGGTACGTGACGCGACCGCACGCGGGGTGTCCTTCCGTCGTGCGCGCATCGTCTCGGAGCCGGTGAGCGAGTACATCGCCTACGAGTACGACTGCACGTACCAGAACGTGGCGGCAGGGGAGTCGGTCCGCTGGCTCCCCCGGCGGCGGGCGTCGGACATCGCTCTTCCCGGCAACGACTTCTGGTTGTTCGACGGGCGCGTGATCATGTGGAACCACTTCACCGGGACCGGCGGTTCGGCAGGTCCGGAGGTGGACGAACGGCCCGAGGTCGCGAAGCTCTGCGCCACCGCCTTCGAAGCCGTCTGGGCGCGGGCGACGCCGCACGACGACTACCGGATCAGACCCGCTGCTCCGGCCGTCTGATCTGACGGACTCATCAGCCACATGCCCGCGACCGCATCGTCCAGCGTCGAGGACGCCCGCAAACTCGTAGCCGACCGCCTGCGGGAGATTCGCCGGGACGCGGGCCTCAAAGCCCGCCAGGTGGCGGCCAGGACGGGCTGGTATCCGTCCAAGGTCTCCCGCCTGGAGAACGCGGTCACCCCTCCCTCCGATGAGGACATCCGCGCGTGGTGCCTGGCCTGCGCGGCCGAGGACCAGGCCGTCGACCTGATCGCCGCCGCCCGCTCCGCGGACAACATGTACGTGGAGTGGCGGCGGGTCCAGCGCACAGGTCTGCGCCGGCTCCAGGAGTCGTACATCCCGCTGTACGAGCGGACCCGCGTGTTCCGTACGTACTGCTGCAACGTCGTCCCCGGCGTGCTCCAGACCCACGCCTACGCGACGGCGTTGATGCGTTCCATCAGCCGCTTCCACGAGACCCCCGACGATGTGGCCGACGCCGTCGAAGCCCGACTGGACCGGTCGGCGCGGGTGGTCCGCGAGGGCGACCACCGCTTCGCCCTGGTGCTGGAGGAGTCGGTCCTGCGGCACCGGGTCGGCAACGCCGAGACGATGGTCGGGCAACTGGGCTATCTGCTGGCCGCGATGGCCTTCCCGTCCGTCTCTCTCGGCGTGATCCCGTTCTCAGCCGAGCGCCGGATGTGGATGATCGAGACGTTCACGGTCTACGACGAGGAGCAGGCGGAAGCAGAGCTCCTGACGGCTCGCGTGAACGTCACAGCGCCCGCCGAGATCCGCCAATACCTCAAGGCCTTCGGCGAGTTCTCCCGACTGGCCGTCTACGGGGCCGACGCCCGAGCACTGATCACCTCAGCCGTGGACTCGCTGGGGTGATCCGCGTGGAAATCCGTGGAACTTCCTTGGATGCGGCGACGCCGCCTCCCTAGCGTGGACGTCAGCCACACGATGCGAAGGGGGCGCCATGTCCACCCCAGCCACCTGTCCTGCCACGCCTGTTGAGACGCCATGGCAAGGGGTATCCGCTCCTCCGCCGACCATCGGATGCGATGTGTGCGCGGCCCTGGAGACAGCACGTGCCACCGCGCGACGCGCAGGCGACGGCTCCACGGTCTCCGACTGCAACGTGGAGATCCGGCGGCACCCACACGGGGCGGGGGTACACGCGTGATTCCCATGGAGCAGTACAAGAGCACCCTGGCCGAGGCGGAACACATCGCGGCACTGCTGCGGGTCGCCCTCGCCCGCGCCGGAGTCACTGAGGCCCAGGCCGCGCGGGTAAGGCCCCTGGTCACCGGGGCCGGGCGCGGCTACGTGGAGCTCGGCGCTCTCCACGTCAAGGACGCGCACCGGCTGCTCGACGCACTGGGCCCGGCCGCGGGTGGCTCTGCCGCTGGCTATGCTCCCGTCGCCAGCCCCTCCAACGCCCCACCCGCCAACCGATAAACCGTCCACTCGTCCTGCGGCCGCGCCCCCAGCGACTCGTAGAAGGCGATGGACGGGGCGTTCCAGTTCAGGACCGACCACTCCAGGCGGCCGTAGCCGCGGGTCACGCAGATGCGGGCCAGTTCCGTCAGGAGGGCCTTGCCGTGGCCGCCGCCGCGGTGGGCGGGGCGTACGTACAGGTCCTCCAGGTAGATGCCGTGCACTCCGCGCCACGTCGAGAAGTTGAGGAACCAGAGCGCGAAGCCCGCCGGTTCGCCGGTGGCCGTCTCCGCGATGTGCGCGTACGCGGCCGGGTGCTCGCCGAACAGCGCCTCACGCAGCTGCTCCTGCGTCGCCCGCGCCTCGTCGGGACACTTCTCGTACTCGGCCAGTTCGCGGACCATGGCGTGGATGACGGGGACGTCTTCGGGCGTCGCGGTACGAATCATGGCCGCAGGGTAACCGGGCGGGGGCGGAGCGGTCGCGGGCATTCCGTTCCCCGGACGGGGAGGGACCCTCACAGGTGCCAGGACCGCACCGCCGCGCCGACCTCCACCTGTTCCGCCTCCAGCGGCTCGCCGTCCTCGATCTCCCACAGGCAGTTCTGGAGCACCCGGCCCAGGGTCCAGGCGCGGGCCCGCTCGCGGTCCAGGCCCAGCACCTCCGTGAGGGCGTCGAAGCGCCAGCGGAGCTCCGCCGGGTCGTAGCGGTTGTCGAGCGCCGGGAGGAGTTCGAAGGCGGGGTCGCCCGCCAGCGGGGTGGGGTCGATGGCCAGCCAGGGTTCGCGGTCGGCGGCCACCACGTTCTCGTAGTGGAGGTCCCAGTGCAGGAGCCGGTCGCCGGGCTCCGCGGCGACCTCGCAGACCGCCGCCGCGCAGTCGAGCAGGAGGCGCCGTTCGAACGGGTCCGTGAGGGTGCGGACCGCGTCCGGGGTGTCGTCGAGCATCGCCGCGGCCACTTCGCCCAGGCGGCGCAGCTCCGGCGGGGCCGGTACGGCGGTGAGCCGGGACAGCAGCCCGCCGATCACCAGAACGGCCTCCCGCGAGTCCGCCACCGAGGTCAATAGGCGGGCGGAGTCGAGCCGTTCGAGCAGCATCGTGCCGGTCCCGGCGTCGTGCCGCAGCAGCCGCACCGCGCCCGCCCCGTCCCACGCCCGCAGTGCGACCGGCTCGCCCACGCTCTCCTCGTCAAGCAGCTGGAGCTTAAGGACCGCCGGGGTGCCGTCGCCGGTCGTCACCGGAAGCACCAGCGCGCACATCCCGTACATGGAGGGCCCGTCGAGCCGCAGCCCCCACCGGTCAAGGAACTCGGCCGTCCGGCCCGGCAGCTCCTCGATGAAGGCGCGGCCCGCGTGCCCGTGGAAGCGCGTCTGCGTGGCGACCAGCTCGTCCGGAATGTCGATCACCCGCCCGACCCTACGCACGTGGGTCAATCACTTCATGCGGTTTTTCTCCCGGAGGTCCGTGTCCCGGCTGTCCGCCCCCGTGCGCCGGTACGTCCGCAGCGCCCCCGGCACGTACCTCTGGCTGGCGGTCCTGTTCGTCACCACCATCGCCCTGCACCACATGTCGCCGGAGTTCGAGGAGGACTTCCTGCGGCAGCGCTCCACCAACATCCACGAGCTGTCGACCAACCCGGTCCGGGTCCTGATCACCAGCGCCCTGTGGATCGACGGCGGCCACTGGCTCCCGTACGCCGTCCTCTACTCCGTCTTCCACGCGCAGGCCGAACGCTGGCTCGGCACCCCGCGCTGGCTCGCGGTCGTCGTCCTCGCCCATGTGCTCGCGACCTACCTCAGCGAGGGCGCGCTGCTGTGGGCGGTGCACCACGAGGTGGCCCCGCGGTCGGCGGTCAACACCCTTGATGTGGGCGTGAGTTACGCACTCGCGGGGATCATCGGCGTGCTGACGTACCGGATCGCGGCGCCCTGGCGGTACGTGTACCTCGTCTGTGTCCTCGTCCTGTACGGGACCCCGCTCCTGACCGGCCGCACCTTCACCGACCTCGGCCACTTCACGTCCGTGCTCGTCGGGCTCGCCTGCCATCCGCTCGTACGGGACCGGGGCGCGCCCTGGGACCCTGTGACGACAGTCACGAGATACCGGCGTCCTTGAGCACCTTCGCGAACGCGTCCGCGTCCAGGATCGCCGAGCCGTCGCCCGCCGGGCGCTCGCCATCGATCAGGACGGTCGGGCTGGAGTTCACGCCGGAGCCCTCGAAGGCCTTCTCGGCGGACGCCACCCAGCTTTTGTACGTGTTCTCGCGCACCGCCTTGTCGAAGGCGGCGCCGCGCAGACCCGGCACTTTGTCCGCGATCTTCAGCAGGTTGTCGGCGGTGTAGCCGTCGCTGCCCTCGTCCTCGGGCTGGCTGGCGAAGACGGCCGCGTGGTACTCGGCGAACCTGCCCGCGTCCACCGACGCCCGCAGCGCGCCCGCCGCGTTCTTGGATCCGCTGCCGCCGAGGTTGCGATCGAGGAAGGAGGCGAGCGTGTAGCGGATCTTGACCTTGCCCTGGGCGGCGAGCTCCGCGAGCGGCACCGCGCCGGACGCCTCGAACTTGGCGCAGTACGGGCAGCGCGGGTCCTCGTACACGGTCACGGTGTGCGCGGCCGACGGGCTGCCCACGACGATTTCCGCACCCTCCGCCTTCGCCGGGAGCTTGGCGAGGGTCGCCGCGTGCGGCGCGGCCTTCACCTCAAGGTCGGCCGGGGCGGAGGCACTCGAACCGGACCCCGAGGAGCACGCGGCGACCGAGACGCCGAGCGCCCCGGCGAGCGCGAGCGCCACGGCCGCGCGACGGACCTTGCGTGCGGACGGACGTCCGGTCATACGAGTCAGCTCTCCCACGGTGTCGCTCTCGATGGTGGTTCGACGGCGCTTCGATGTCGTGCCAAACCTGTCCATATCGAAGCTAGTTGCCCGGCCGGGCGGCCCGGCCCGCCGAAGGTCCCGACCCGCAGGGCCGAAGGTCCCGCGCGACCCCTTTTCCGCGCCTTCGGATTCCGTACCTGCGGATTCCGCATCTGGACAGGTCCCACCCGGCGGTGTACCAACAAGCCCCATGAGCACGCGGACGATCAACGGCGGCATCTCCTTCTGGTACGCGCAGGACGGCATCCCCGCCCCCCGCGAGCCCCTGACCGGCGACGCGACGGCCGACGTCGTCATCGTGGGCGGCGGCTACACGGGGCTGTGGACGGCGTACTACCTCAAGAAGGCCGTCCCCTTCCTCAACATCACCGTCCTGGAGGCCCGCTTCTGCGGCTACGGCGCCTCCGGCCGCAACGGCGGCTGGCTCTACAACGGCATCGCGGGCCGCGACCGGTACGCGAAGCTGCACGGCCACGAGGCCGCCGTACGCCTCCAGCGGGCGATGAACGAGACGGTCGAGGAGGTCGTGCGGGCGGCGGCGCAGGAGTCGATCGACGCCGACGTCCATCAGGGCGGGGTGCTCGAAGTGGCCTACACCCCCGCCCAGTTGGCCCGCCTCAAGGCGTTCCACGCCGCCGAGCTCGCGTTCGGCGAGCAGGACCGGCTGCTGCTCGGGGCCCGCGAGACGGCCGAGCGGGTGCGGGTCGCCGGGGCCGTCGGCTCCGCCTGGACCCCGCACGGCGCCCGCATCCACCCCGTCAAGCTGGTCAAGGGCCTGGCGGCGGCGGTGGAGGCGCTGGGCGTGACCGTCCACGAGTCGACCCCGGTGACGGAGATCCGCCCCAAGCACGCGGTCACCCCGTACGGGACCGTCCGCGCCCCGTACGTCCTGCGCTGCACCGAGGGGTTCACCGCGTCCCTGAAGGGCCAGCGCCGCGCCTGGCTGCCGATGAACTCGTCGATGATCGCCACCGAGCCGCTGCCCGCCGACCTGTGGGAGACGATCGGCTGGGAGGGCCGCGAGACGCTGGGTGACATGGCGCACGCGTACATGTACGCGCAGCGCACCGCCGACGGCCGGATCGCGCTCGGCGGGCGCGGCGTGCCGTACCGCTTCGGCTCCCGCACCGACAACGACGGCCGTACGCAGCCGGAGACCATCGAGGCCCTGCGCGAGATCCTGATCCGCTTCTTCCCCCAGCTCGCCGGGGTCGCGGTCACGCACGCCTGGTCGGGGGTGCTCGGGGTGCCGCGCGACTGGTGCGCCACGGTCACCCTGGACCGCTCGACGGGCCTCGGCTGGGCGGGCGGCTACGTCGGCTCCGGCGTGGCCACCGCCAACCTCGCCGCCCGCACCCTGCGCGACCTGGTCCAACAGGACTCCGGCCAGTCCGGCCCCACCGAACTGACCGCCCTGCCCTGGGTCAACCACAAGGTCCGCCGCTGGGAGCCGGAACCTTTCCGCTGGCTGGGGGTGCGGGGGATGTACGCGGCGTACCGGGGGGCGGACCGCCGCGAGCTGTCGTCGCATACGGCGACGACGGACCGGATCGCTGTGGTGGCGGACCGGATTTCCGGGAGGCATTGAGGGGGCGATCACCACCTCTGAAGGGCCTCAGGGGCCCTCAGGCACCTCAGGAAACCTCACGGCACCAACACCACCTTCCCCACCGTCCCCCGCCCCTCCAGCGCCCGATGCGCCGCGGCCGCCTCCGCGAGCGGGAAGCGCTGGACCGCCGGGCGCAGGCGGCCCGTCGCGGCCTTCTCCAGGGCGCGGGTCTCCAGGGTGCGCAGGGGGTCCGGGCCCTCGGCGCGGGACAGCATCGCCGGGCCCAGGACGTTCTGGGACGTGAGGGCGTGCTCGGTCAGGTACTCCTGCGTGAACGTCAGCGGTTCGCCGTCGTGCGGGCCCGCCCCCGACCAGCCGAAGACGAGGTGCCGGCCGCCGGGGGCGAGGAAGTCGACCGCGGTGCGGCCGGTGGTGCCGCCCACCGAGTCGAAGACGACCGTGGCGCGGCGGTCGGCGCCGAGGAACTCCCTTACGGTGTCGGGCCAGTCGGGGCGCAGGTAGTCGACGGCCAGGTCCGCGCCGTTCTCGCGGACGCGGGCGGTCTTGGCGGGGCCGCCGGCGAGGCCGACGACCGTGCCGCCGGTGTTCTTCACGTACTGCACCAGCAGCGTGCCGATGCCGCCCGCGGCGGCCGGGACGATGGCCACCGAGTCGGGGCCGAGGTCGGTGAACTGGAGGATGCCCATCGTCGTACGGCCCGTGCCGATCATCGCGACCGCTTCGGCGGGGTCGAGGTTCGGCGGGATCTCGTGGAGGCGGGCCGCGTCCGCCACCGCCAGTTCGGCGTAGCCTCCGGGGGCCATGCCCAGGTGGGTCACCACCCGCTTGCCGAGCCAGCCGGGGTCCGTGCCCTCGCCCAGCGCGTCGACCGTGCCCGCGACCTCGCGGCCGGGGATCGTCGGCAGGACGGGCGGGGCCGGGAAGGGGCCCGGCCGGCCCTCGCGCAGGGCCGTGTCGAGCAGGTGCACCCCGGCCGCGGCGACGGCGATCCGCACCTGGCCGGGGCCGGGCACGGGGTCCTCGGTCTTCTCGTACGCGAGGTTCTCGGCGGGGCCGAAGGTGTGGAGGCGGATGGCGTGCATGGCTGGGGCTCCTGACGGGGGCGGGGCGGATGCTTGCCGTCAGCCTCCGACCTCAAGTTCCCTTGAGGTCAAGCCCAGTCGAGCCCAGTCAAGCCCAGTCGAGCCCCGGCAGGCCCCGTCAGGAGGCCCGGGTCAGTCTCAGGCTCCGTACCGCCAGTGACGCCGCCTCGATCCCGCTCGCGAACGCGACCTCCGAGAGCATGCCCGGCGCGGCCACCTGGTCGCCCGCGAGGAACACCCCGTCACCGCGGTCGATCGCCGGGCGGTCGCGCCAGGTGGTGCCGGGCAGGTCCACCGCCCCGGTACGCCCCGCCGCCAGCGCGTCCCGGCGCCAGGCGACCCGCTGGCGCCAGCCCGCGAACGAGGCGTCGAGCAGCCGCTCCCCGCGCGCGACGCCGTCGGCCTTCGACTCGTGCGGGGCGATGGGGAACTGCGCCTGGAGCAGCTGGTGTCCGGCCGGGGCGAGGGTGCGGTGGGCGGCGGTGAACCGCTCGATCCAGCCCGGGTGCTCCAGGTCGGAGACGACGAACGGGTCGCCCCTGCGCGTACTGAGCCCCAGGTCGAGCAGGGCCGTGCGGCCACTGGTCCAGTGCAGCGAGTCGTCGCCGAGCAGCCGCCGGGCGGCGTCGAGGGAGGTGGCGACGACGACGGGGCCGTGGTCCTCGGGGAGCGCGTCCACGCGCGCGGTGGTCTCCACATGCACCCCCAGCTCCCACGCGCGCGTCGCCATCCGGTCGACGACGGCGCCCCAACCGCCCACCGGATAGCGGGCCTCGGGCGGCAGTGCGGTGGCGCGGTGCAGCCGCTCCTGGACGAAGGCGGCGGAGAGCGAGCCCGGGTCGTGGTGGAAGAGCGCCACAGCGGCGTAGTTGGCGGCGGCGCGGGCCGCCTTGGAGCCGACGACTCCGGCGGCCCAGGAGGCGAAGTCGCGGTCCACCGGGGCGGTTTCCGGACTCTGCCGGGCCAGCTTGAGCAGCGCCAGAGGCGGAGTGTGGCGCAGCGAGCCGTCCCAGCTGAAGCGGAACCTCGCCGCTTCGAGCGGCGCCACGGAGGCGACCTGCCCGAGCAGGCCGCGGCGTTTGAGCCAGGCCCAGTGCGGGCCCCCGTTGTAGAGCACATGCGGACCGTCGTTGGTCAGGTACGGACCCTCCGCGGTACGCGCGCGTCCGCCCAGCGTGTGGTGCGACTCGTACAGGTTCACCCGGGCGCCGGACTCGGCTGCGGTGATGGCCGCGGTGAGCCCGGCGAGGCCGCCGCCGATGACGGTGATCCGGTCCATGCTGCTCTCCTGTCGCTGTGCGGGCACTCATCTCTAGAGACGGTGTGAGCAGGGTGGAATGTGACAGGTAGGGGTGGGGCGGTTGTCAGTGGCGTGGTCCAGCATGGAGTCATGGCGAAGAGGGCGAGGGAAGTGACCAGGGAAGTGACGGCGGTGCGGCGTCCTGAGGTGCGGCTGCCCCCGCTGGCCCCGCACGGTCCGGCGGAACTGGAACCGGAGGGCGACTACGACGGCCTGGAGTTCCGGAACCTGGACCTGTCGGGCCAGGAGGGCACCGGCGCCCGCTTCATGGACTGCGGGGTGTACGGCTGCGCGCTGGACGAGACCCGGCTGCCCGGCGCCCGTTTCATCGACACGGTGCTCTCGGGCGTACGGGGCGTGGGGACGGACCTGTCGCGCGCGTCTCTGCGCGACGTGGAGATCCACGATGTGCGCATGGGCGGCGTCCAGCTCCACGGGGCGGTCCTGGAGCGGGTCCTGATCCGCGGCGGCAAGATCGACTACCTCAATCTGCGCGATACGGAGCTACGGGACGTGGTCTTCGAGAACTGCGTCCTGGCCGAGCCGGACTTCGCGTCGGCCCGCCTGGACCGGGTGGCGTTCGCGGGCTGCGAGCTGCGGGGCGCGGACTTCACGGGGGCCCGTATGAAGGACGTGGACCTGCGGGGCGCGGCGCTCCTGGACATCGCCCGGGGCGTGGACCGCCTGGCGGGGGCGGTGATCACGCCGTCCCAGCTGGTGGACCTGGCGCCGGCGTTCGCGGCGCAGGTGGGGGTACGGGTGGTGGCGTGAGGGCCGTCCCGTCCCGCTTCCCCGGGCCCTAGTCCGTGATGCGGGGGAAGCGGGACTGGAGCGTCCAGATGACGGGGTTCTCGGCGAGGTCGTCGTGCATGTCGCTGAGGTCGGCGATCACGTCGTGCAGGAAGTCGCGGGCCTCGCGGCGCAGGAGCCGGTGGCTGAAGGTGAGCGGCGGCTCGTCGCCGGGCATCCAGTCGGCCTCGACGTCCACCCAGCCGAAGCGGCGCTCGAAGAGCATGCGGTCGGTGGACTCGGTGAAGTCGATCTCGGCGTACTGGCTCCGGGAGGAGCGGCTGCCGCGCGGGTCGCGGTCGAGCGCCTCCACGGTGTCGCAGAGCGCCCACGCGAAGTCGAGCACCGGCACCCATCCCCAGGCTGTGGACACCTCGCGGTCCGCCTTGGTGTCGGCGAGGTAGACGTCTCCGCAGAAGAGGTCGTGGCGCAGCGCGTGTACGTCCGCCCGGCGGTAGTCGGTCTGCGGGGGGTCGGGGAAGCGGTTGGAGAGGGAGTAGCCGATGTCGAGCACGCTCCGATGGTCCCACGAGGGGGCCGTCCCCCTCGCCCCGAGCCCCCGGGCCGCGCCCCGGTCCCCTTTTGCCTGCGGCCCGGTGGTGGGTTGCTCGCGCAGTTCCCCGCGCCCCTGGAAGCGCGCCCCTGCGGGGCGCCCAGGGGATTGCCGCGGAGCGGCATCTGAGGGGCGCGGGGAACTGCGTGACCGGCCACCCACCGGCCCGCAGACGAAGGAAGCGGGGTACGGGGGCCGCAGGCCCCGCCCAAGGGGTCCGGGGCGTAGCCCCCGGGAGACCGCCTCAGCCGGCCACCCACCCCGGGAGGGTTCAGGGAAGGGGCGGGGTGGGGGCCGCCCTCACGGCAGCAGCCGCCGTTCCTTCCCCTCCGCCACGGCCCCGGCCCGCGTCTCCACCCCCAACTTCTCGTAGATCCTGCCCAGATGCGTCTTCACCGTCGCCTCGCTGATGAACAGCGCCCGCGCGATCTCGCGGTTGCCCAGGCCCCGGGACAGCTGCGCCAGGATGTCCAGCTCGCGGTCGGTGAGGGAGGGGCGGCCGGTGCCCCGCATGCGTTCCATGACCCGGCTCGCCACGGGGGGTGAAAGGGCGGTGCGGCCCTGGGCGGCCGCGCGGATCGCCGCGAACAGCTCCTCCGGGCGCTCCGCCTTCAGCAGGTAGCCCGTCGCCCCGGCCGCGATCGCCCGTGTGATGTCCGCGTCCGTGTCGTACGTGGTCAGGACGAGCACCCGCACCCCCGTCGCCGCGATCCGCCGTGTCGCCTCGACCCCGTCGATGCCCGGGCCGAGCTGGAGGTCCATCAGGACGACGTCGGGGCGCAGCTTGGCCGCCGCCGCGACCGCCTCCTCGCCGGTGCCCGCCTCCCCGACCACCTCGATGTCGGGCTCGCTGCCGAGCAGCGCGAGCAGTCCGGCCCGTACGACCGCGTGGTCGTCGCACAACAGCACCTTCATCGGACACCCTTCATCGGACACCCCTCATCGCACACCCTCCAGCGGATCCAGTGGAATCGCCGCGGACAGCACCGCGCCTTCCCCTGGCGCCGACTCCACGGTCAGCGTGCCCCCGAGCTGCCGCAGCCGCGCCCGCATCGCGGGCAGCCCGTGGCCCCGGCCGTCCCGGGACTCCGCGCCCGCGCCCGTGAACCCGCGCCCGTCGTCCGCGACGTCCAGCACGATCTGGTCGCCCAGATAGGTGAGGGTGAGCGCGGCCGTACGCGCCCCGGCGTGCTCGCGTACGTTCGCGAGCGCCCCCTGCGCGATCCGCAGCAGCGTCGACTCGACCCGGTCGGGGAGGGCGACGGGCACCCCGTCGACGTGCAGCCGTACATCCAGGGACGACTCCGCGGCCGCCCGGGCCGCCAGCGCCCGCAGGGCCTGGGGCAGGCTGCCGCCCGCCGCGAGCTCGGCGGGGGCGAGGTCGTGGACGAAGCGGCGGGCCTCGGCGAGGTTGCGCTCGGCGATCGACTCGGCCGTACGGACGTGGCGGCGGGCCGCCGCCGGGTCGGACTCCCACACCCGCTCCGACGCCTGGAGCAGCATCTGCTGGCTGGACAGGCCCTGGGCGAGCGTGTCGTGGATCTCCATGGAGAGGCGCTGGCGCTCGGCGAGCGTGCCCTCGCGCCGCTCGGTGGCGGCCAGTTCGCGCCGGGTGCGGATCAGGTCGTCGATGAGGTGGCGCTGCCGGTCCGCCTGGCGCTGCATATGGACGAAGACGGCGGTGGCGACGGCCGCGACGGCGGGCGGGGCGACCACCAGGTTCGGATCGACCCCTTCGGCCAGCATCAGCTGCGCGGCCACCACGAACGCGGTCAGCAGGGCCACCAGCACCAGCGCGGCCCGTGTCGGCAGCGTCCGCAGCCCGGTGTAGAACAGCGGCACCGCGCACCACGCGAAGCTCGGCGCGAGCACCACGAGCACCATCCACACCGCCACCACCACCCCGAGCCAGCCGAGCCGCCGGGGCGTCGGCCGTGATCCCAGGGCGGGGCCGAGGACGTACAGCAGAGCCAGGGCGGCCGAGAGCGCCACGATCCACGGGGTGCGGCCGTCGCCGGGGTGGCGGATCAGGAACCGCGTGAGCGAGGCGCCGAGCAGCAGGAAGAAGGCGGCGTGCATCACGACGGGCAGCCACCGTTCGTCGGCGGCGGGCCGCCCGGCAGGGAGTCCCGCCGCACGCCGCCCGGCGTTCCGCTCCGCCCCCGCCTCGTCCGCCTCCACAACCCGCTCCTGACCTGCGCGTACGTACGTCTCCGTACTCATCCTCACCCGGTCCGGCCACCCCCGCATCAGCCGATCGGATGACGGGCGGGTCCACCGGTCCGGGCGCGGGGAGCAGCCGGTGCGCCGACCGTGCGGGGGCGCGGCCGGGGCCACGATCGAGTCATGGACACGAACACGCACCGCACCCCGGCCACCCGCCGCACCAAGAAGATCGTCATCGGCGCCGTCGCCGCGGCCGCCCTCGCCGCCGGCACCTTCGGCGCGGTGAGCGCCAGCGCGGCCGCCCCGGCCGCCAAGCCCGCCGCCCAGCAGGCGGACGCCGCCGGCCGCGACCTCACGACCTCCACCCACCTCACCGTGGCCGCCGCGACCAAGGCCGCCACCGCCGCCCTGGACGCGGCCCGCAAGGAGAACCAGCGCGTCTCGGTCGCCGTCGTCGACCGCAACGGCAACACCGTGGTGACCCTGCGCGGCGACGGCGCGGGCCCGCAGTCGTACGAGTCGGCCGAGCGCAAGGCGTTCACGGCCGTCTCCTGGAACGCCACCACGTCCGTGCTCGCCGGCCGCCTCGCCCAGGCGCCGAACCTCAAGGACATCCCCGGCACCCTCTTCCTCGCGGGCGGCGCGCCGGTGCAGGCCCAGGGCGCCCCGATCGCGGGCATCGGCGTCGCCGGGGCGCCGAGCGGCGACCTCGACGAGAAGTTCGCCCAGGCGGGCGTGGCGGCGCTGGCCAAGTAGCGCCCGGACCCGGGTGCGGCGGCCCCGGGGCGGCCGTTTCCGGCCGCGCCCCGGCGGCCCCGAGCCCGCCGCGCCCCGAGCCCGCCGCGCCCCGAGCCCGCCGCGCCCCGAGCCCGCCGCGCCCCGCGCCCGCCGCGCCCCGCGCCCGTAGGATCGCCTTGTGGATCACCGCAGCGCGATACGCCGGCTCGTCCTCCCCTCGGCCGTCCTACTGGCCCTCGGCGGCTGCACCGGCGGCGTGGAGGGCAAGCCGGGGGCGGCGGGGGTGCGGGACGGGCTCTTTCCCAAGCTGGGCAACGGGGGCTACGACGTCGAGCACTACAGCGTCGCCCTCGACTACGACCCGGCCCGCGACCACCTCACCGGCAGCGTCACCCTCGACGCCCGCGCCACCCGCGACCTGAGCGCCTTCAACCTCGATTTCGCGGGGATGGAAGTGACCTCCGCGACGGTCGGGGGCGAGCGCGCGGACGCCAACCGGGCGGGCACCGAGCTGACCCTGCGCCCGGCGGACGAGATCGACAAGGGCGCCCGGTTCCGTACGACCGTGGCCTACTCGGGGACTCCCAAGACCCTCACCGACCAGGACGACTCGCACGAGGGCTGGCTGCGGACCGCCGACGGCGCGCTCGCGCTCGGCGAGCCCGCCGGGTCGATGGCGTGGTTCCCCTCCAACAACCACCCCAGTGACAAGGCCACGTACGACATGAGGATCACCGTGCCCGCCGGGCTGAAGGCGGTCTCCAACGGGGAGCTGAAGTCGACGGTCACGGCGGGCGGGCGCACCACCTTCACCTGGCACACCGGTGAGCCGATGGCGAGCTACGCGGCGACGGTGGCGATCGGGAAGTACGACGTCGAGCCGTCAAAAACACCGTCAGGAATCCCTGTTTATACGGCAGTTGATCCTGCGGCGAGGAAGGAGACCGCCGGTGTCGTGGCGCAGCTCCCGGAGATCGTGGAGTGGGCCAAGGAGAACTTCGGGCCCTACCCCTTCTCCTCCACCGGCGTGATCGTCGCCCCCGAGGGCTCCGCCGAGTACGCCCTGGAGACCCAGAACCGCCCGGTGATCCCCGCCGACCAGTTCGACACCGAGACCCTCGTCCACGAGCTCGCCCACCAGTGGTTCGGGGACTCGGTCACGCCGAAGCGCTGGAAGGACATGTGGCTCAACGAGGGGTTCGCGACGTACGCGGAGTGGCTGTGGAGCGAGGACCACGGCGGCAGGTCGACGCAGGCGCACTTCGACGAGCAGTACGCGAAGGGGGCCGACGCCGGGCTCTGGGCGTTCCCGCCCGCTGAGCCGCCGTCGGCCGCCGAGATCTCGCACGATCCGGTCTACCAGCGCGGTGCGATGGTGATCCACAAGATCCGCCGGGCCGTCGGGGACGACGCGTTCTACGACATCGTCCAGGGCTGGACGAAGCGGTACCGGCACGCGAACGCCTCCACCGAGGACTTCACCCGGTTCGTGGAGGAGGAGTCCGGCGAGGACCTGACGGATCTGTGGGACACCTGGCTCTACGGGGACGGCAAGCCCAAGTCCCCGTAGAGCCCTGCCCGATGGTGGCCGGTTACTTCACGTTGACGGCGGTCCAGGCCGCCGCCACCGTCTTGTACTCGGTGCTGCTCGCCCCGTACAGGTCGGCCGCGGCCTGCAGGGTCGTGGTGCGCGCCTTCGCGTAGTTGGTCGTCGACGTCATGTACGTGGACAGGGCCTTGTACCAGATCTTGTAGGCCTTGGTCCGCCCGATGCCGGTGACCTTGGAGCCGTCGGACGTCGGGGAGTTGTAGCTGACGCCGTTGATCACCTTCGCGCCGCTGCCCTCGGACAGCAGGTAGAAGAAGTGGTTGGCGACGCCGGACGAGTAGTGCACGTCCTTGTTGCCGACCGTGCTCGACCAGTAGTCGGCCGACTGGCCGTCCTTGCTCGGCTTGTCCATGTACCGCAGCGGGGTGCCGTTGCCGCGGATGTCGATCTTCTCGCCGATGAGGTAGTCACCGGGGTCGCTGGCGTTGTTGGCGAAGAACTCCACCGACGTGCCGAAGATGTCGCTGGTGCCCTCGTTGAGGCCGCCGGACTCCTTGCTGTAGTTCAGCTTGGCGGTGGCGGCGGTGAGGCCGTGGCTCATCTCGTGGCCCGCGACGTCGAGGGCGGTGAGCGGCTTGAGGTTGTTCGCGCCGTCGCCGTACGTCATGCAGAAGCAGCTGTCGTCCCAGAACGCGTTGACGTACGCGTTGCCGTAGTGGACGCGGGAGTACGCGGCCTTGCCGTTGCCCGCGATGCCGTTGCGGTTCAGCTCGGCCTTGTAGAAGTCCCAGGTCACGGCGGCGCCGTAGTGCGCGTCGACGCCGGCGGTCTCGCGGTTCTGCGGGGTGCCGTCGCCCCAGACGTCGGTGGCCTTGGTGAAGAGCGTGCCGGTGCCGGAGGAGCCGTGCTTGAGGTCGTACGTCTTGTGCCCGCCGCGGCCGGCGTCCGTGAGGCTGTACGTGGAGCCGGACTTGGACGTCCCGAGGGTGACCTTGCCCGAGTACTCGCTGGTGCCCGTCCCGGTGTCGATGGCCTCGTACGAGTAGAGCTCGGCCCCGGTCGCGGCGTCGGTGATGATGTGGCGCTCGCTGGGGGTGCCGTCGTGCTGGGTCCCCTTGACGACCGCCTCGTACGCGAGGACGGGCGTGCCGCTCGCGGCCCAGACGACCTTGCGGGCGTGGGCGGGCGCGGCCTTGAGCGAGACGCCGGAGGTGGCGACGGATATCCGGGCCTCGGTGCTCTTGCTGACGCCCTTCAGGCTGCCGTCCTTCTTGGCGTGGACGACGAGGTCGCCGCCGAGGACGGGCAGACCGTCGTACGTGCGCTCGTACCGCGTGTGGACGGTGCCGTCCACGTCCTTGACGACATCGCGTACGACGAGCGCCTCCTTGGCGCCGAGCCCGATCTGGCGGGCGGCGGCGGGGGCGGCGGCCTGGGCCTCCTGGATGGCGCCGGCGCGCTCGGCCACACCGAGCACGCGGGCGCTCGCGCCCGCCTCGCGGTCGGCGGCCCCGGCACTGGTGCCCGACTGGACGCCGACGACGACCATGGCGGCGGTGGCGGCAAGAGCGGCGGCACGCAGGGAAGTTCTCACTTGGGGGGTTCTCCTTCACTCGATCCGTTGCGCGGTGGGGGTGCGCGGTGGGGGGTGGTGCGAGTGGCTGGTGCCCGTGCAGGTACGTGGGGCGCATCTGCGAGTGGTGCGTGGGGTGAGCGTGCCAGCAGATGACTACTTTTTGACAGGCCGCCGACAAGTATTTGACCGGAAAGTGTCCGTCAGGGGGTGTCGCGTGTCCGGTAAGCGACACGGATCGCCGTGCGGGGAGGGCGGGTTGGCGCGAACCGGGCCGTGGGTGCGCGGGCACGCCGAAGCCCCCGGCGCGGGGTGCGCCGGGGGCTTCGGGAGGTGTGGGCGGGTGCCGGGACTCAGACGTTGACGCCGAAGTCCTGGGCGATGCCGACCAGGCCCGAGGCGTACCCCTGGCCGACCGCGCGGAACTTCCACTCCGCGCCGTTGCGGTACAGCTCGCCGAAGACCATCGCGGTCTCGGTGGCGGCGTCCTCGCTCAGGTCGTAGCGGGCGATCTCGGCGCCGCCGGCCTGGTTGATGATGCGGATGAACGCGTTCCGCACCTGGCCGAAGTTCTGCGAGCGGTTCTCCGCGTCGTAGATGGAGACCGGGAAGACGATCTTGTCGACGTCGGCGGGGAGGCCGGCCAGGTTGACATTGATCTGCTCGTCGTCGCCCTCGCCCTGGCCCGTGACGTTGTCACCGGTGTGGACGATGGTCTGGTCCGGGGTCGACTTGTTGTTGAAGAAGACGAAGTGGGCGTCCGAGTAGACCTTGCCCGCCGGGTTGACCGCGATCGCGGAGGCGTCGAGGTCGAAGTCGGTGCCGGTGGTCGTGCGGACGTCCCAGCCGAGGCCCACCGTGACGGCGGTCAGGCCCGGGGCCTCCTTGGTGAGCGAGACGTTGCCGCCCTTGGACAGGCTTACAGCCATGGGATGTCCCCTTCATCGTGATGTGCGGGCTACGGCCGTTCCCGAAGCTACCGTCACCCCTCATAACGTCGGCAGGGGAGGGTGGGTTCCAGTTGGCTTTACTTTCTTTGCCCGGGCGTCGAGCAGGTGCGCGGACGGGTGTACGCAAAAGAGGGTGACGGCGCCCCGTACGCAGGGGACCATGGAGCGCATGTCCGGGCCTTACTTCATCCGCGGCTCCGTCTCCCTCCCGGAGGCCGAGCTCATGTGGCGTTTCTCGCGGTCCTCCGGGCCCGGCGGGCAGCACGTCAACACCAGCGACTCGCAGGTGGAGCTCCGCTTCGACCTGGCGCGCACGGAGGCGCTGCCGGAGGTCTGGAAGGCACGGGCGCTGGAGCGGCTGGCCTCGCGGCTGGTGGGCGGGGTCGTGACGGTACGGGCCTCGGAGCACCGGTCGCAGTGGCGCAACCGGGAGACGGCGGCGGTCCGCCTGACCGCGCTGCTCGCGGAGGCGACGGCACCGCCGCCGAAGCCGCGGCGCGCGACGAAGATCCCTCGCGGGATCAATGAGCGGCGGCTGCGGGAGAAGAAGGCGCGGGCGGAGACGAAGCGGGGTCGCGCGGGGCGCGACTGGTAGTGGGGTGAGGTGGTCCGGGCTCCTGGTGCCTTCGCCCCAGACCCCCTTTTGCGCTTCGCGTAGACCTGCGGGCCGTCCCCAACTGCTCGCGCAGTTCCCCGCGCCCCTTAGATGCGCCCCTTCGGGGCGCCCAGGGGATTGTCGCGGAGCGGCATTCTTAGGGGCGCGGGGAACTGCGCGACCAGCCACCCACGGTCCGCAGGCGAACGGGGGCCGGGGCGCAGCCCCGGGAGAAGGGGTCAGCCCAGCTGCCGGTAGCGCCCCCGGAAATACGACAGCGGCCCCCCCTCCGCACTCGGCAGCTCCACCCCCAGCACCCGTGCGATCACCAGCGTGTGGTCACCGGCCTCCACCCGCTGCTCCGTACGGCACTCCAGAGTCGAGAGCGCGCCGCCCACCAGAGGCGCGCCGCTCAGGGGGCCCCTCTTGTAGGGGATGTCCTCGAAGAGCAGACGGTCGCTGATGCGGCCCTTCATCGCGAAGCGGCCCGCCACGTGGCGCTGGCTCTCGGAGAGGACCGAGACCGCCCACAGGGGCTGCTCGGCGAGCAGGTCGTCCATGCGGGAGCCGTTCCGTACGCTCACCAGGACAAGCGGCGGATCGATGGACACGGACAGGAACGCCGTGGCCGTCATACCGACGTCCTCACCGCGCGGGCCCGCGTCCTCGTCGTGGGCGGTCACCAGCACCACCCCGCCCGCCAGCCGGGACATCGCGGCGCGGAATTCGTCATTGCTCACCCCCTCAGCATGGGGGCTGTGCGACGGCAGGGTGGGAAGAGCACGGAGAACGTCTGTCTGCAACACGTACAGAACGCTAGTCTCCGGGTCAACGCCGCACATCGTGCCCTGGGACCAGAAGAGTCCTAGGACCAGGCACGAGCACACCGCGTGCGGTGCAAACTCCGCCGCCCCAGAAGCCCCCGCCACACCCCCACCCCGCCCCCAAAAACCGGCATTAATGCCTGTTTGCATTCCGGAATTTCGCGGAGCGCTCCCACCCCCTGGGGGCCGCCTGTCATCACCCCGTGTGACTTGAGTCACAGAGCGCAGTAATTGTTGACCCTGTGTACCGAGTGGGCAGCTCGCTGTGATTCAGTGACGGGGACGCTGCACGAAAAGCGCCCACAGGGAAGTCGGAAGCCGGGCCGGAAGCCGGAGAAGAAGCGCGCCGAATCAGGATCCTGGAGTTGCTGTCGAGGTCTCGGGGAGAGCGAGCAATGGAGACCGAGTCGGAGCCGTACGTCCGTCTTGCGACCCTGCGGCAGCTGCATCAGGTGGTCACCGACCTGAACACGGCCCGCAGCCTGGCGGACACGCTGCAGACCGTCGCCGACGGCGTCATCGCCGGGCTCGGCTACGAACTGGCCTGCGTCAACCTCGTACGCCCTGACGGCGACCTCGTCGTCGCCGCCTTCGCCGGGAACGCCGCCGCCGAGGCGCTGATCACCGGCCGGGTCGGCTCCCGCGCCTCCTGGGAGCGGCGGCTCACCATGGGCGAGGGCTGGGGCGACCTGCGGTTCATCCCGCACACCGAGGGCTGGGTGCTCCTGGAGGACGACGTTCCGCAGTGGTACACCGAAGGGCCCGAGCCGCGCTTCGAGGACGAGTGGCACCCCCAGGACCGCCTCTACGCGCCGATGTACGCCTCGGGCGGCGGGCGGGAGCTCCTCGGCGTCATTTCCGTCGACAAGCCGCGCAACGGGCGGCGCCCCGGCGCGTGGGGGCGCGAAGCGCTTCAGATGTACGCCTCCCAGTCCGCCATTGCGATCAGCAACGCCCGGCTTCGCGCAAACATGCAGCGCGCGCTCGTCCGCCTGGAGCGGGAGCAGCAGGCGCTGCGGGCCAGCGAGGAGAGCTTTCGGCAGGCCTTCGAGTACGCGCCGTCCGGCATGGCCATCGCCGAAATGGGCGGTGACCAGCACGGACGTCTGCTGCGCACCAACGACGCGCTCTGTCGGCTGCTCGGCCGGCCCGCCGCCGTGATGCGCCGCTACTCGTTCGCGGACCTCGTCCACCCCGAGGACATCGGGCTCCTGCTGCGCACCTCGGCCGAGGGCGGCCGCGCTGAGCTGCGGCTCGGGCGGCGCGACGGCTCGTACGTCTGGGTGTCGCTGCGCAATTCCGTCGTCGCCGATACCGCCGACGGTCCCCGTTTTCTGCTCACCCATGTCGAGGACATAGAGGAGCGCAAGCGGCACGAGCTCCAGCTCGCCCACCGCGCCTCGCACGACTCGCTCACCGGCCTGCCCAACAGCGCCGAACTGCGCGCCCGGCTCTCCGCCCGCCTCTGCCAGCGGCCGTACGCGGTGGGCGCGACCGCCGTGGAGGCGCTGGACGCGGCGTACGGAGCGGTGCACGACGGGCGCGGCGAGACCCCGGGGCACGCGGTCTGCGCCCCCGGCGGCTTCGACTTCGACCCGGTGCCGGGCGGCGGCCCCTTCGACCACCATGTGCACATGACCGCCCCCGAGGGCGACGTCGACGACGGCACCAAGGGCCTCGCGGTCCTCTTCTGCGACCTCGACGGCTTCAAGTCGATCAACGACCGGTTCGGCCACAACACCGGCGACGCCGTCCTCATCGAGGTCGCGCGCCGGCTCACCACCGGCGTACGGGACGGGGACACGGTCGCCCGGCTCGGCGGCGACGAGTTCGTCGTCCTCGCCGACGGCCTGGGCGCGGCCGACGCGGCCGACCTCGCCGTCCGGCTGCGCAACGCGATCATCCCGCCGATCCGGGTGGACGGCCGGGCGGTCCGGGTCGGGGCGAGTTTCGGCATCGGCTGGGCCAGCTGCGGGATGTCCGTCGAAGAGGTGCTGCGCTCCGCCGACCAGCGGATGTACATCGAGAAGCGGTCGCGGGCGAAGGTCCACCGGCGGGCCGGATAGCCGCCGCCTGCTCTTGTGCGCCCCGGCCGGTCCCCGGGCTCCGGGACGAGGTCGCGGCCATGGTGTCGGCCGTTCGGGGTAGGCTCGGCCGGTCGGCGACGGCTGGCGAACAGTGAGGAGTGACCCCGGATGACGCCCGGCAACAACGGCGCGAGCACGCCCGAGGACGACGATCCGTTCGGCTATCTGTACGAGGACGGTCAGGCCTCCGGCGCCACCCCGCCCCGCTCCGGTGGCTACGGCTACCCGGGCCCGAGTGCCCCGCACCAGCCCGGCGTGCCCAGAACCTCGTACAACCAGGTGCGGACGGTCGGCGAGCGCCAGTACGGGCAGGTCCCGCAGCAGCAGTACGGCCAGCCGCAGGCTCCTTACGGACAGCAGCCGCAGCAGTACGGGCAGCCCACCGCCCAGTACGCGGCGCCCGAGACCTACGGCGGCGGCCCCCACCGGCCCGCGCCCCCGGCCGACGGCGGCGGCGGGCGCGGCAGCCGCGGCCCCAACACCAAGGGGCTGCTGATCGGCGCGGTCGCGGTGGTCGCGGCGGTCGTCATCGGCATCGGTGTGGCGCTCGCCACCAACGGCGACGGCAAGAAGGACGACGACGCGGGCAAGCCGTCGGGCGGCGGCTCCACGGGCACCTCGCAGCAGCCGTCCCAGAAGCCCTCCGACTCGGCGTCCCCCGCGGCGCAGGAGCTCCCCAAGCAGGACGCGGCGACGCTGAAGCTGGGCGGCGGCGCGGTGCTGGCCAAGGACGTCAAGGGCGCGCAGGGCACGGACGGGGCGTACGTCAACGGCTTCAACCAGATCGGCGCGTCCCTGACCTGGCAGGCCGATCTGCCGTCCTCCGGGGGCTACTACCTCTACGTGCGGTACGCCAACCCCGCGAAGGAGGCGAACGCCACGGTCACGGTCAACGGCAAGCCCAACGCGCAGCCGGTCCGGCTGGGGAACTTCATAGGGAGCTCGGACCCCAACCTGGAGAAGAACTGGCAGACCACCTGGACGCAGGTCACCCTCAAGCAGGGGCAGAACACCATCAAGTTCTCCTGCGAGCAGGGGAACCAGTGCGATGCGGTGTTCGACTGGGTCGAGATCAGCAAGACGAAGAAGCAGTACTAGTCGGCCGGGGATTTGTCTGCGGGCCGGTGGGTGGCTGGTCGCGCAGTTCCCCGCGCCCCTTGGATGCCGCTGCGCGGCAATCCCCGGCCCGCTAGCCCGTCAGGGCGTTCACCCGTACCCCGGTGAGCAGTTCCTCGTACGCCCCCGCGTCGTACTCTCCCGCCACCGGTGCCAGTACCGTCGCCGCCGACAGGGCCACCGCCCGGGTGAGGCGGTCCGGCCACGGCAGGTTCTCCACCAGGGAGGACAGCAGGGCCGCCACCGCCGAGTCGCCCGCGCCCGTGGGGTTGCCGCGGACCGGGGACGGCGGGGTGGCCTGCCAGGTGCCGTCCGGGGTGACCGCCACCAGGCCCTCGGGGCCCAGCGAGGCGACCACCGCGTGGGCGCCTCGGCGGCGGGCGTCGCGGGCCGCGCGCAGGGGTTCGCGGGAGCCGGTGAGGCGGGCCAGTTCGTCGGCGTTCGGCTTGATCAGGTCGGGGCGGGCCGCCAGGCCGCGCCGCAGGGGCTCGCCGCTGGTGTCCAGGAGTACGGGGACGCCCGCGGTGCGGGCCCGGCGTACGAGGTCCGCGTAGGCGCCGACCGGGACCCCGGGCGGCAGGCTGCCGCAGAGCGCCACCGCGTCCGCCTCGCGCAGCAGCGGCTCGTACGCCGTGAGGAACGCCTCCCACTCGTCGGCCGTGATCTGCGGGCCCGGCTCGTTGAGCTGGGTGGTGTCGCCGGTGGCCGCGTCCACGACCGCGATCGTGCGGCGGGTGGTCCCGGCGACCGGGACCAGCGCGTCGACGGGCGCGAGCGGGGCGAGCAGTTCGCGCAGCACCGCGCCGGTGCGGCCGCCCGCGAAGCCCGTGACGACGCTCTCGTGGCCGAGCGCGGCCAGCACCCGGGCGACGTTGATGCCCTTGCCGCCGGGGCGCTCGGTGACCTCGTCCACGCGGTGACTGGCGTGCGGGACGAGCTCCGGGACCCGGTAGGTGAGGTCGAGTGCCGTGTTCAGCGTGACGGTCAGGATCACGAGGTGATCATGCCAAACGGACGGTGGCCGGCCCAGACCCCACAGCCCCGGAATCCGGCCACCGTCCAGCCGTAGGGGCTAAAGCGCCACGATCCACTCGCCGCGCCGCATCACGCCCTTGAGCGCGAACGCCTCGTCCAGGACCACCAGGTCCGCGTCCTTGCCCGGCTCCAGCGAGCCGACCTTGTCGTACACGCCGAGCAGCCGCGCCGGGTTGGCGCTGAGCGCGCGGACGGCGTCCTCGACGGGGAGGCCGTCGACGGTCACCGCGCGCCGCAACGCGCGGTCCAGGGTGAGGGTCGAGCCCGCGATGGAGCCGCCCTCGACGAGCCGGGCGACCCCCTCCTTGACCTCGACCTCCAGCGGGCCGAGGTGGTAGAGCCCGTCCCCGAACCCGGCCGCGTCCATGGCGTCCGTGATGAACGCGACCCGGTCGGCGCCCTTGTGGTGGAAGGCGAGTTCGAGGGAGGCGGGGTGCAGGTGCGTGCCGTCGTTGATCAGCTCGACGGTGATCCGCTCGTCCTCCAGGAGGGCGGCGATCGGGCCGGGCGCGCGGTGGCCGAGCGCGGGCATCGCGTTGTAGAGGTGGGTGGCGACGGTGGCGCCCGCGTCGATCGCCTCGACGGTCTGCTCGTACGTGGCGTCGGTGTGGCCGATGGCGGCGATCACGCCGTGCTCGGCGAGCAGCCGTACGGAGTCCAGGCCGCCGGGGAGCTCGGTGGCGAGCGTGAACATCTTGGCGGTGCCCCGGGCCGCGTCCATCAGCTTGCGGACCTCGGCCGGGTCCGGGTGGCGCAGCAGGTCCTCGCTGTGGGCGCCCTTGCGGCACGGCGAGATGAACGGGCCCTCGAAGTGGATGCCCGCCAGGTCGCCCTGCTCGACCAGCTCGGAGAGCAGCCCGGCCCGCTGGGCGAGGAAATCCATCTCGCCGGTGACGGTGGAGGCGACCATGGTGGTGGTGCCGTGCAGGCGGTGGGTGTGGACGCCCTTGAGGACGTCGTCGACCGTGCCGTTGGTGAAGGAGGCGCCGCCGCCGCCGTGCACGTGCATGTCGACGAAGCCGGGGACCACCCAGTGGCCGGTGAGGTCGACGCGCTCGGCGGCCTCGGGCGCGCTTCCGGCGATCTTCCCGCCCTCGACGATCACGCGTCCGTTCTCGACGACCCCGGTCGGCAGGACGACGCGGGCGCCGGAGAGGACCTTGCTGGTGGCCATCAGGCGGTTACCTCCGAGGAGTGGGTGGGACCGGCGTCGGTGCCGGACGAAGAGGAGCCGGACGAGGGGGCGGCGGTGTCGAGCAGGTCCCAGGCGAGCAGGCCCGCGCCCAGGCAGCCCGCCGTGTCGCCGAGGGCCGCCGGGACGATCGCGGGCAGCTTCTGGAACGTGACGCGCTCCTCGACGGCCGCCCGCAGCGGTACGAACAAGGTTTCCCCCGCTTCGGCGAGTCCGCCACCGATGATCAGGGTGCGGGGGTCGAGCAGGGTGAGCGCGGTGACCAGGCCGTCCGCGAGCGCGTCCACGGCGTTCCGCCACACGGCGCGCGCCGCCGGGTCGCCGGACTCGACGGCCTTGGCGCAGTCGGCCGCGTCCGCGTCCGGGTCGCCGCTGGCCTCGGCCCACGCCTGGGTGACGGCGGAGGCGGAGGCGAGGCGCTCCAGGCAGCCGCGCTGGCCGCAGCCGCAGGGGATGCCGCCGGGGCGCACCACGATGTGGCCGATCTCGCCCGCGTAGCCGTGGGCGCCCGGCTCGATGCGGCCGTCGATGCCGATGGCCCCGGCGATGCCGGTGCCGAGCGGGATGAACAGGAAGCGGTCGGCGCCCTTGCCCGCGCCGATCCGGCCCTCGGCGAGGCCGCCGGTGCGCACGTCGTGGCCGAGGGCGACGGGCACGCCGTCGAGCCGCTCGCTCAGCAGCCGCCGCATGGGGACGTCGCGCCAGCCCAGGTTGGCCGCGTAGACCGCGATGCCGTTCTCGGCGTCGACGATGCCGGGCACGGCGACGCCGGCCGCCACGGCGCTCTCGCCGAGGTGCTCCTCGCCGTACGTCCGCAGCTCGGCGGCGAAGTCGAGGATGCTCTCGACGACGGCCTCGGGGCCGCGCTCGCGGCCGGTGGGCCTGCGCGCCTCGTACAGCAGGCCGCCGTCCACCCCGATGAGGGCGGCTTTCATCCCGGTGCCGCCCACATCCAGGGCGATGACGTGTCTCACGGGGGACAGTCTCGCGCGTTCACCCATGAAAGGTCTAGTCCACTCACCGGGCGGCGGGTAAGCGTTTTCCCAAGTGCCGCCCGGAATACGGCCGTACGGGTGGGGCGGCGGCGGCAGAAGTTGCGGAAGTGATACCCAACTGGTGTAGACCTCAGCCCCGGCCGCAAGAGAAGATCGCAGCTCATGTAGACAGGACGTTGCGAACAGGACGTTCACGGGGGACCGACTGGCGAACAACGAGGGTGGGACAGAGCACGTGCAGCAGCGGCGCTTCATTGGTCTGACGGCGGCGGTCGCCGCACTCGGCATGGCGGCCGTGGGCCTGACCGGCTGCGGCAGCGACAGCGGCTCCGGCAGCGTCACCCTCAAGCTGGTCGCCGCCGACTACGACATCGCGGGCGGCAGCAGCACCAAGGCGTACTGGCACGACGTCGTCGCCGACTTCGAGAAGAAGAACCCCGGCGTCAAGGTCGACGTCTCCGTCTACTCGTGGGACGTCGTCGACGCCAAGGTCGCGGAGATGGTGAAGGCGGGCAAGGCCCCCGACATCGCGCAGATCGGCGCGTACTCCGACTACGCGGCGGCCGGCAAGCTCTACTCCGTCGACCAGGTGCTCTCCATCCCCGTCCAGGCGAACTTCCTGGCGCCGCTGGCGGACGCGGGCGAGATGAAGCGCGTCCAGTACGGCATCCCGTTCGTCGCCTCCACGCGCCTGCTGTTCTACAACCAGACGCTCTTCGACAAGGCGCACATCAAGCCGCCGCAGACATGGGCGCAGCTGGCGGCCGACGCCAAGGCGCTGAAGGCCAAGGGGGTCAAGACCCCGTTCGCGCTGCCGCTGGGCAGCGAGGAGGCCCAGGCCGAGACGATGATGTGGATGCTGAGCGGCGGCGGCTCGTACGTCAACCAGATCTCCGGGTACGACATCGACTCGCCCGAGAACATCAAGACCTTCAACTGGCTGAAGAAGAACCTGGTCGAGGAGGGCCTGACCGGCCCCGTCGCCCCGGCGAAGCTCAACCGCCAGGCGGCCTTCGACGCGTTCGCCAAGGGCGAGGTCGGCATGCTCAACGGCCACCCGTCGCTGATGGAGCAGGCCAAGAAGAAGGGCGTGAAGTACGGGATGGTCCCGCTGCCCGGCACCGAGGGCAAGGCCAAGGCGTCGATGGGCGTGGCCGACTGGATCATGGGCTTCAAGCAGAACGGCCACCGCGAGGAGATCGGGAAGTTCCTGGACTTCACGTTCAACGACCAGAACGTGCTGGCGTTCGCGGACAAGTACGCCCTGCTGCCCGCGACCCGTACGGCGTCGCAGGCGATGCAGAACAACGGCAAGCACCCGGAGCTCAAGGAGTTCCTGGCCGCGCTGTCGACGTCGGAGCTGCCGCCGGTCGGCAAGACGTCGTGGCCGAAGGTGAGCGAGACGATCAAGAAGCGGATCGGCGGGGCGGTGTCGCCGGAGGGGGACCCTCGGTCGGTGCTGGAGGGGATCGCGAAGGTGGCCACGGAGGCGGAGAACGCGGAGTAGTTCTGCCCGGGGTTTGTCTGCGGGCCGTCCCCGACTGGTCGCGCAGTTCCCCGCGCCCCTTGGATGCCGCTGCGCGGCAATCCCCTGGGCGCCCCGCAGGGGGGCGATACGTTGGGTTGTATGACTGACCACGACGAGGGCGGGCTGAGTGAGCGGGCTCGGGCCGTGTTGGCCATTGAGCGGCGGTCCTGGGCCGGGCCCGGGGCCAAGGAGCGGGCCGTACGGGAGCGGCTGGGGATCTCGCCGACGCACTACTACCAGCTCCTCAACGCCCTGCTCGACGACGAGCGGGCGCTGGCCCACGACCCGGTCACGGTGAACCGGCTGCGCCGGATACGCGAGGCCCAGCGCGAGCGCCGCGCATAACCGCCCTCCCCGCCATGGCTGTGATCCGCCCCGCGCCGCTAGGGTCGTGACATGGGCAGCCAACCGCACCCCCTGCCGACCCCTGCCACCTCCGCCGGACGCGAGGCGCTGGCCGCGATCCTGGCCGCGCCCGAGCGGGCCGTGATCGCCCTCGACTTCGACGGGACGCTCGCCGAGATCGTCCCCGACCCCGAGCAGGCGCGCGCCCACCCCGGCGCCGTCCCCGCCCTCGCCGCCCTCGCCCCGAAGGTCGCCTCGGTCGCGGTGATCACGGGGCGTCCGGCGGGTGTGGCCGTACGGTACGGGGGGTTCGCGGGCGTTCCCGGCCTGGAGCACCTGGTGGTGCTCGGCCACTACGGCGCCGAGCGCTGGGACGCGGTGACCGGGACGGTCCACGCGCCCGCGCCGCACCCCGGGGTCACGGCCGCCCGGGCCGAGCTGCCGGGTGTCCTGGACGCGCACGGGGCCTGGCGGGGCACCTGGATCGAGGAGAAGGGGCAGGCCGTCGCGGTCCATACGCGGCGGGCCACGGACCCCTCGGCCGCGTACGCCGCGCTGCGCGACCCGCTCGCCGCCCTCGCCACCCGCCACGGCCTCATCCTTGAGCCCGGCCGTATGGTCCTGGAGCTGCGCCCGCCCGGGATGGACAAGGGGGTGGCGCTGGCGGAGTACCTGCGGGAGGTGGGGGCGGGGTCCGTGCTGTACGCCGGTGACGACCTCGGCGATCTGCCCGCGTTCGGTGCGGTGGAGAAGCTTCGTTCGGACGGGGTGCCGGGGCTGCTGGTGTGCAGCGGGTCTTCGGAGGTGCCGGAGGTGTCGGAGCGGGCGGATGTGCGGGTCCCGGGCCCGGTGGGAGTGGTGTCGCTCCTGTCGGCCTTGGCGGCCTGCCTTTAGAGCCCCCACCCCACCCCTTCCCGAAACTCTCCGAGGGACCCGTTCGTCTGCGGACCGTGGGTGGCTGGTCGCGCAGTTCCCCGCGCCCCTGACTACCCAGGGGCGCGGGGAACTGCGCGAGCAACCCAGCACGGTCCGCAGACGAACGACACCCGCCGGAGGCTTTCGGGAAGGGGCGGGGTGGGGGAATCAACCACCCGACCGCAGCGCCTCCAACTGCTCCAAGAACCACCGCTGCGGCGGCAACGCAGTCGCCGCAGCGGCAAGCCGCTTGGAGCGCGCCCCCCGCTCCTCCGGCGCCATCGACAGCGCCTCGTGCAACGCGGACGCCGTCCCGGACACGTCATACGGGTTCACCACCACCGCATCCGCCCCCAGCTCCTCCCACGCCCCCGCCTCCCGCGACAGGACCAGGGCGCACCCCTCGTCCGAGACGACCGGGACCTCCTTGGCCACCAGGTTCATGCCGTCCCGGATGGGGTTCACCAGGGCCACGTCCGCCAGCCGGTACGCCGCGAGCGACCGTGCGAAGTCGTCCTTGACGTGGAGGACGACCGGGGTCCAGTCATCGGTCCCGTACGCCGAGTTGATCGCGTCGGCCACCCGCGCCACCTCCGCCGTGTACTCCCGGTACACCGCCAGGTCCTGCCGCGAGGGGTACGCGAAGGCCACGTGCACCACCCGCTCGCGCCACTCGGGCCGCTCGTCGAGCAGCTGCCGGTATGCCAGCAGCCCCCGCACGATGTTCTTCGACAGCTCCGTGCGGTCGACCCGCACGATCGTCCGGCGGCCCGCGCCGATCTCCTCCCGCAGCGCGGCCATCCGCTCCTCGACGTCCGGCTCGTGCGAGCGGCGGCGCAGGAACTCCGCGTCCGCGCCGAGCCCGTGCACCCCGATCCGGGTGTCGCCGGTCCCGCCCAGCACGTCCGTGCAGCAGCGCGTGAACGCGTCCGCCCAGCGGTGTGTCAGGAAGCCGAGGCGGTCCGCGCCGAGCATCCCCCGCAGCAACTGCTCCGCCACGTCGTCCGGGAGCATCCGGAAGTACTCCGGCGGCGCCCACGGCGTGTGCGAGAAGTGGCCGATCCGCAGGTCGGGGCGGAGCTCGCGGAGCAGGCCCGGCACCAGCGCCAGGTGGTAGTCCTGGACCACCACCGAGGCCCCGTCCGCCGCCTCCTGCGCCAGCGCCTGCGCGAAGGCGCGGTTGTACGTCTCGTACGCGCCCCACTGGCGCCGGAACTCCGCGTCGAAGACCGGCTCCAGCGGCGTCTGGTACAGCATGTGGTGAACGAACCACAGCACCGAGTTGGCGATGCCGTTGTACGCGTCCGCGTGCGTCCCCGCGTCGATGTCGAGCATCCGCACGCCCGGCTCGCCCACCCCGCGCCGCACGGCCTCCCGGTCGCCGTCGCCGAGCGCCGAGCAGACCCAGAGGGCGTTCGCCTCGGAGCCGATGGCCGACAGGCCGGAGACCAGGCCGCCGCCACCGCGCCGGGAGGTCAGCGTCCCGTCGGCGCCGAGGGCGTACGAGACGGGGCCGCGGTTGGAGGCGACGAGAACCTGGGCAGCGCGCGCGGAGACCATGGACACGAACCTAGCCCGTAGCGGAATGCCTCAAACGTGCGAACAGCGGCACGGACCCCGGATCGTCACGCCCCCTTACGCCGCCCGATGCACCGCGTACTCCCCGATGTCCCGCATCGGCGGCCGCTCCTCGGTGTCCACCGCGTAGGTCCGCGGAACGAATCCGTCCGCGCCGCGCTCGAACTGCGTCAGCGTCGGGCGCACCAAGTGGGCGCGGGAGAGCCGGAGTTGGGCCGTGCGGTAGATCGCCGCCGCCATCCGGCCGAGGGCCTGGCCATCCTGATGGCGGTGTTTGCGTACGCCCACGTCGACCTGGGCCAGCGCGTCCAGGCCCACCGTGTGCAGTGCGTCGACGAGCAGGCCCAGCTCCACTCCGTAACCGACGGGGAACGGCAGCCGCTCCAGGAGCGAGCGGCGGGCCGCGTACTCGCCGCCCAGCGGCTGGACGAACCCGGCCAGCCGCGGCCAGTGCAGATTGAGCAGGGGGCGGGCCACCAGTTCGGTGACCCGGCCGCCCTGACCTGGGGAGTCGCCGAACGGGCGGTCGTACATCGCCTTGACGAAGTCCACGTCCGGGTCGGTCAGGAGCGGCCCGACGATCCCGGAGACGAAGGCGGGGTCGAAGTCCCGCAGGTCCGCGTCGATGAAGCAGACGATGTCACCCGTGGTGACCAGCAGGGAGCGCCACAGGACCTCGCCCTTGCCGGGCAGGGCCGGGATCCGGGGCAGGATCGCGTCCCGGTGCACCACCCGGGCGCCCGCGGCCGCCGCGACCTCGGCCGTACGGTCGGTGGAGCCGGAGTCGACCACCACCAGCTCGTCCACCAGCGGCACCGCGGCGGTCATCAGCTCGCGCCGGATCGCGGCGACGATGTGGCCCACCGTGGCCTCCTCGTCGAGCGCCGGCAGCACGACGCTGACCGTGGTGGCGCCGCGGCGCTTGGCGGCCAGGATCACGTCCAGCGGGCGGTCGGCCGCCGACCAGGAACGCCTGCTCAGCCAGCGCTCCACCTCTTCCAACACGGGCCGGAGCCTCCTCTGTGATCCATCTCGCGGTTCGGACGACTATCTCAACCGTCCGGGCCTTCGGTTACAGTCTTGAACAACGCGGATGACCGTCGCATGTCGGGGTCGTCGCGCGAACAAATGCCTGGGTCCTGGACCCAGTGCCACAGCGCTCATCCAGAGGGACTGAGGGAACGGCCCGTTGAAGTCCCGGCAACCCTCCTGCCGACCGCGAGGTCACGGTGGGGAAGGTGCCAATTCCGTCTCATGGCGAAATGCGCCATGGGGAAGATGAGGAGAAAGGGCCTCGCCATCATGGCTGTGCACACCATCGACGACACTGCCAATGCCGCCACCACCGTGAACCTCGGTCCCGCCGTCGCGCTTTCCTGCCGGGAATGCGGCGAGCGGTTCGACCTCGGCCCGATCTTCGCCTGCGCCCTGTGTTTCGGGCCGCTCGAAGTCGCGTACGACCTTCCGACGGGTGACCCCGAGGCGCTGCGCAAGCGTATCGAGGCGGGCCCGGACAACATCTGGCGCTATGCGCCCCTGCTGCCTGTTCCGGCCAATGTGGCTGAAAAGCCCAACCTGAATCCGGGATTCACCAAGCTCGTCAAGGCCGACAATCTCGCCCGTGAGCTGGGCGTCACCGGTGGCCTCTACGTCAAGGACGACTCCGGCAACCCGACGCACTCCTTCAAGGACCGCGTCGTCGCGATCGCCGTCGAGGCCGCCCGCGCCTTCGGCTTCACCACGCTCTCCTGCTCCTCCACCGGCAACCTGGCGGGCGCGGTCGGCGCCGCCGCCGCCCGGGCCGGATTCCGCTCCTGTGTGTTCATCCCGCACGACCTGGAGCAGGGCAAGGTCGTCATGGCCGCGGTGTACGGCGGCGAGCTGGTCGGTATCGAGGGCAACTACGACGACGTCAACCGCTTCTGCTCGGAGCTCATCGGGGACCCGCTCGGCGAGGGCTGGGGCTTCGTGAACGTGAACCTGCGGCCGTACTACGGCGAGGGTTCGAAGACCCTCGCCTACGAGATCTGCGAGCAGCTCGGCTGGCGGCTGCCCGACCAGATCGTCATCCCCATCGCCTCCGGCTCGCAGCTCACGAAGATCGACAAGGGTCTCCAGGAGCTGATCAGGCTGGGGCTGGTCGAGGACAAGCCGTACAAGATCTTCGGAGCCCAGGCGGAGGGCTGCTCCCCGGTCTCCACCGCCTTCAAGGCGGGCCACGACGTCGTCCGGCCGCAGAAGCCGGACACCATCGCCAAGTCGCTGGCCATCGGCAACCCGGCGGACGGCCCGTACGTCCTGGACATCGCCCGGCGCACCGGCGGTGCGGTGGAGGACGTGAACGACGAGCAGGTCGTGGACGCGATCAAGCTGCTCGCCCGGACCGAGGGCATCTTCGCCGAGACGGCGGGCGGCGTGACGGTCGGCGTCACCCGGAAGCTCATCGAAAGCGGGCTGCTCGACCCGGCGCTCACTACTGTCGTCCTCAACACGGGGGACGGCCTCAAGACCCTGGACGCCGTGGCCCCGACGACCGGCCCGACCGCGACGATCCGCCCGAGCCTGGACGCGTTCCGCGACGCGGGCCTCGCCCACTGACCCACCGGCCACGGAAAGGCAGAACCCCATGAGCGTCAACGTCCGCATCCCCACCATTCTCCGTACGTACACCGGCGGCAAGGCCGAAGTCGCGGCCGAGGGCGCCACCCTCGCCGAGGTCATCGCCGACCTGGAGAAGAACCACACCGGGATCGCCGCCCGGGTCCTGGACGACCAGGGCAAGCTGCGCCGGTTCGTCAACGTGTACGTGAACGACGACGACGTCCGCTTCGAGCAGGGCCTGGAGACGGCGACGCCGGACGGCGCGGGCGTCTCGATCATTCCCGCCGTCGCCGGCGGCTGCTGAGCAAAGGCGCCGAACACCGGCGCGCTGCACGCACAGTTACCTGAATTGCCCCCTCCGCAAGCTAAGCGGAGGGGGCAATTCAGTGTGGTTGAGCGCGGTACAGTGGGGAAGTCCCCTTCGTTGTGCGTGCCACGTGCATATGAGAACGCGACGAACCGGCGTCGAGAAGCAGTCAAAGTGTTCGAGCATATTGCTCCTTAAGTGCGCTTTGCCCGGCCCGACTTGCCCCGGAATGCTGAATTTCGCGGCATTCCGCTCTTCACCCCTGCCCGGAATTCTCGTCCGATTGACCTGTTGCAGAGGGCAGTTGGGCAGATACATTCAGCCGCGGTCGACGCGTTCCGGCGCACACCCTCTCCTGTCGGAGGGTGGAGGTCTGACCCGGGTCCGCGAAGTGCGGTCCCGTGCAAGGGCCAGTAATAGGGGAGTTAGGCATGGCTCAGGGCACCGTCAAGTGGTTCAACGCGGAGAAGGGGTACGGCTTCATCGCGGTCGACGGTGGTGCGGATGTTTTCGTCCACTACAGCGCGATCCAGATGGACGGCTACCGCACCCTTGAAGAAGGTCAGCGAGTCGAGTTCGAGATCTCGCAGGGCCAGAAGGGTCCGCAGGCGGACATGGTCAAGCTCGCCGTCTGATCTCGGCGCGATCGGCCACCGACGCATACAGGCCCGTGGGGCCCGCATCCTCTGTAAATGGATGCGGGCCCCACGTGTGTGTCCGGGGCCCGGGAAGCCCGCCCCGGAGGTGGCCGGGACCGGGCCGCGGGGGTGGGACGGCCTTGCACTCTCCTGGGTCGAGTGCTAATCATTGGCGTTAGCACTCTCCGAGTGAGAGTGACAGAACTTGGATCGGGTCAGTGAGGTCCGCAGACCGGGTGGGGCAAGGAACCACAAGGACTGCAGACCGTCCGTCGCGGGCACCGGCACGGTCCACGAAGAACGCCACCCCTGTCCGGGAGGACCACTTCACATGGCCAAGATCATCGCGTTCGACGAGGAGGCACGGCGCGGTCTCGAGCGCGGGATGAACCAGCTCGCCGACGCCGTCAAGGTCACCCTTGGCCCCAAGGGCCGCAACGTCGTCCTCGAGAAGAAGTGGGGCGCCCCCACGATCACCAACGATGGTGTTTCCATCGCCAAGGAGATCGAGCTCGAGGACCCGTACGAGAAGATCGGCGCCGAGCTGGTCAAGGAAGTCGCCAAGAAGACGGACGACGTCGCCGGTGACGGTACGACCACCGCGACCGTGCTCGCCCAGGCGCTGGTGCGCGAGGGCCTGCGCAACGTCGCCGCCGGCGCCAACCCGATGGCTCTGAAGCGCGGCATCGAGAAGGCCGTCGAGGCCGTCTCCGGTGCGCTCCTGGAGCAGGCGAAGGATGTCGAGACCAAGGAGCAGATCGCTTCGACGGCCTCCATCTCCGCCGCCGACACCCAGATCGGCGAGCTCATCGCCGAGGCGATGGACAAGGTCGGCAAGGAAGGCGTCATCACGGTCGAGGAGTCCCAGACCTTCGGTCTGGAGCTCGAGCTCACCGAGGGCATGCGCTTCGACAAGGGCTACATCTCGGCGTACTTCGCGACCGACATGGAGCGCATGGAAGCCGCGCTCGACGACCCGTACATCCTGATCGTCAACTCGAAGATCGGCTCGGTCAAGGACCTGCTGCCGCTCCTCGAGAAGGTCATGCAGTCGGGCAAGCCGCTCCTGATCATCGCCGAGGACGTCGAGGGCGAGGCCCTGTCGACCCTGGTCGTGAACAAGATCCGCGGCACCTTCAAGTCCGTCGCCGTCAAGGCCCCGGGCTTCGGCGACCGCCGCAAGGCGATGCTGAACGACATCGCCATCCTCACCGGCGGCACGGTCATCTCCGAGGAGGTCGGCCTCAAGCTGGAGAACGCGGGTCTCGACCTGCTGGGCCGCGCCCGCAAGGTCGTCATCACCAAGGACGAGACCACGATCGTCGACGGTGCCGGTGACAGCGAGCAGGTCGCCGGTCGCGTCAACCAGATCCGTGCCGAGATCGAGAACTCGGACTCGGACTACGACCGCGAGAAGCTCCAGGAGCGCCTGGCGAAGCTGGCCGGCGGCGTGGCCGTCATCAAGGCCGGCGCCGCCACCGAGGTGGAGCTCAAGGAGCGCAAGCACCGCATCGAGGACGCCGTTCGCAACGCGAAGGCGGCCGTCGAGGAGGGCATCGTCGCCGGTGGTGGCGTGGCCCTGCTCCAGGCCTCCTCGGTCTTCGAGAAGCTGGACCTGTCGGGTGACGAGGCGACCGGCGCCAACGCCGTGAAGCTCGCCCTGGAGGCCCCGCTGAAGCAGATCGCCGTCAACGGTGGTCTCGAGGGTGGCGTCGTCGTCGAGAAGGTGCGCAACCTGGCCGTCGGCCACGGTCTGAACGCCGCGACCGGCGAGTACGTCGACATGATCGCCGAGGGCATCATCGACCCGGCGAAGGTCACGCGCTCCGCGCTGCAGAACGCCGCGTCGATCGCCGCGCTGTTCCTCACCACCGAGGCCGTCATCGCCGACAAGCCGGAGAAGGCCGCCGCGGCCGCTCCGGGCGGCATGCCGGGCGGTGACATGGACTTCTGATCCCCTCCGGGATCAGCGGTTCCAGCACGCTGTACGCCGAGGGCGGCACTCCTGTTCGCAGGGGTGCCGCCCTTCGGCGTGCTCAGGCTCTCCTCGGCAGGCGCCGTCCGTGACCCGGGCCCCGATGACCGCCTGGCCGTCGCCGAACGGGCTGACGGTGAGGTGCATGCAGAACGCCGCGTCCGTACCGGCGCCGGTGATGTCGTACGCCGCCGGGTCCTTGCCGTGGCTGCGCAGCACGAGCGGGTCGACGAACCACTGGGCCGCGCCGGTGTTCTTCATGGCGTCCTCGATGGTTTGCGCGTAGTCGCCGCCGGAGAACGCCAGGGACGGGTCGATGTTGCGCTGGGTCGATCCGTCCAGGTCGCGGGCCGCCTGGTGGGCGGCGTCCCGCAGCTCGCCCTCGCTCCAGTCGCTCTGGTCGTTCACGACGAGGAAGGCGACGGCGACGAAGATCAGGGTGAGGAAGATGAGGGTGAGGCCGAGGGGATTGGCGGGGTTGTAGCGCCAGCGGCCTCCCCAGCCGACCCTGATGAAGACGGGCTCGGGTTCGCGGTCGGACGTGGTCATGACGAGATCGTAAGGCGGGCGCGGCGCCGGGGAGTTGGCGGCGCAGGAGAGTTGCCGGTTCTACGTCAACGCCGAGCGCAGCCGGCCGTTCGCCCGCTCCAGGCGGTGGGTCGCCGTCGCCGCGTCCACGTCCGCGAGGAGCATCAGGATCGCCGTCTTCACCTCGCCGTCGGCGGCCACCAGGGCCGCCTCGATGTCCTCGTCACCGGCGTCCGTCGCCAGCGCGACGATCCGCCGCGAGCGGGCGCGCAGCTTCTCGTTGGAGGCCCGTACGTCGACCATGAGGTTCCCGTACGTCTTGCCGAGCCGGATCATCGTGATCGTCGAGATCATGTTGAGGACGAGCTTCTGGGCGGTGCCGGACTTGAGCCGGGTGGAGCCGGTCAGCAGCTCCGGCCCGACCACGACCTCGATGCCGTGCTCGGCGGCGGCGGCCAGGGCGGACCCTTCGTTGCAGGCGAGCCCGATGGTCAACGCCCCGCGCGCACGGGCGTGTTCGACGGCGCCGACGGCGTAGGGGGTGCGGCCGGAGGCGGAGACGCCGACGACGGTGTCCAGGGAGCCGATTCCGATCCGGTCGAGATCACCGGCGGCCAGCTCCTTGGAGTCCTCGGCGCCTTCGACGGAGGTGGCAATGGCTGCCGGTCCGCCCGCGATCAGCCCGACGACCTGCGACGGGTCGGTGTTGAAGGTCGGCGGGCACTCGCTGGCGTCCAGGACGCCGAGCCGCCCGGCGGTGCCCGCGCCCGCGTACACCAGGCGCCCGCCCTGGGCCATCCGCTCGGCGGTGGCGTCGATGGCGGCGGCGATCCGCGGCAGTTGCGCGGCGACGGCGGCCGGGACGGTGGCGTCCTCGGCGTTCATGAGGCGGGCGATCTCGGCGGTCGGCAGCCGGTCGATGTCGGCGAGTTCGGGCCGGAACGCCTCGGTGGTCAGTGCGGCCAGCTGGGCGCGGAGTTCCCCGTACGTGGAAGTCATGGGAGCGCTGCTCTTTCCGTACGTGTGCGAGGCACCCGGGGTCAGCGGGTGCGCGGGCTGTGGCGGTGGGCGAGCGCCTCGTAGGAGGCGGCGAGCGCGGGGGCGGCCGTCTCGTACGTGCGCTGGGCGATACCGATGAACAGGCAGTCCACGACGAGGAGTTGGCTCGTCCGGGACGACATCGCGGCCGGGCGCAGCTCGCTCTCGCGGGCGGTGGAGGTGGTCAGTATGTGGTCGGCGTACTGGGATACGGGGCCGTCGGGGCGGCCGGTGACGGCGATGGTGGTGGCGCCCCGGTCGAAGGCGACGCGCAGCGGCTCGATGACGTCGCCGGTCGAGCCGGAGTGGGTGATGGCGACGGCGGCGTCGCCGGACCGCAGCTGGACGGCGTTGGTGACGGCGAGGTGCGGGTCGGTGTGGGCGTGCGCGATGAGCCCGATGCGCAGCAGCTTCTGGGCGAGGTCCTGGCCGACGAGCGAGGAGGCCCCCACACCGTAGATGTCCACCCGCCGGGCCTGGGCGAGGGCGGCGACGGCGGCGCCGAGCTGGACGGTGTCGAGGGCGGCGGCGGTGTCGGCGAGGGTCTGCTGCTCGTCGTAGGCGAGCTTGGCGACGACGTCGGCGATCGGGTCGTCCACGGCGATGTCGGCGGTGACGGCCGGGGCGCGCCCCGACTGCTGCTGGGCGGCGAGCCCGGCGAGCGCGAGGCGCAGATCGCGGTAGCCGGGGTAGCCGAGCAGCCGGGCGGTGCGCACGACGGTGGCCTCGCTGGTGCCGGTGAGCTCGGCGAGACCGGTGACGGTGAGGGCGGCGCACCCGGCGGGGTCCTGGGCGACGGCCTCGGCGACGCGCTGCATCGAGCGGGTCATGGAGGGGGCGAGGGTGCGGACCTTGGCGGCGAGGGCGGCGGGGGCCGGCGGGGCGCCGTCGCCGGTGAAAATTTCCTTCACGTCACGAGTCACCTTGGAAAGATATTTTCGCGGCCGGTTCGCGGTCAACCCTCTCGGGGTGAGGCGGGCGGGTGGGGCCGAAGGGGTGACAATGGCTGCATGGACGACGTCGACCCCCTGGAGCAGTCCCTGCATGCCGCACGCGCCCTGGTGCTGGCGGATCTGGCCGCGCGCGACGTGGCCCAGGCCGATGTGGTCTCGCTGGTCGAGGACGCGGTGACGCACCGCCGCTGGTGGGTGGAGCAGTGGCCGGACGGCGTGGAGTACGTCGCCGGTCTGGTCGCCCAGGACGTGCAGGACGCGCTCCTGGAGAAGTACGGCCGCTGGCCCATCTGCCCGGTGTGCGACGCCGGGGACCCGCACGCGCTGGACGTGGAGCCCGAGCTCGGCCCCGACCCGCACTGGGTGTGCGGCAAGGCGGGCGTGAGAGTGGCTCCCGTCGGCGGCCTGGGCGGCCCGGCCGCATGACGGTCTACATAGACCCCCCGACCTGGCCGGGCCACGGCCGCCTGTGGTCGCACCTGGTCAGCGACGTCTCGTACGAGGAGCTGCACGCGTTCGCGGCCGCCATCGGCTGCCCGCCGCGCGCCTTCGAACGCGACCACTACGACGTGCCGCAGGCGCGGTACGGGGACGCGGTGGCGGCCGGAGCGGTGGAGATCGGGTCCAAGGAGCTGGTGCGGCGCCTCACGGAGGCGGGGCTGCGGCGGCCGAAGGGGCGGCCGGCGTAGACCCGGGGTCAGTGGGGCAGTGAATCAGTGGGTCAGTGCGGGAAGACGGAGGTGTCCAGCGGCTTCCCGAACATCTCGGGGAGCTTGATCTCCGCGCCGAACGGGGTGCGTACGGTGCGGTTGTAGACACCGTCGACGGGGTCGGTGAACAGGGTGCTGGTGGGGCCGTGTTCGTCGAAGCGGTCGATGAGGAGGTAGGTGGGGACGGGGGCGTGGGCGTAGGCCCAGAGCTTCTTCGTCCGGTCGTCCTTGGCATTGCTCTTCGAGGTGATTTCGACGACCAGGAGGGCCTCGGCGGCGTCGACGGGGTCGTTGGTGTGGGGGTCGGCCGCCTCGATGACTGCCGTGGGCATGACCACCAAGTCCGGCATGTAGAGCTTGTCGAGCCGCGCGATGTGGATACCGAGGGTCTGGAAGATCTCCAGTTCCTCCGGCAGCGAGCGGTACAGCGCGCGCTGGACCTTCGCTGCGATGCCGTTGTGGTGCGGGTGCGGCGGCGGAACCATGCGGACCTGTCCTTCGTCGATCTCGGCGCGCCACCCCTCGGGCACGTCCAGCTCGCGCCACGCCGTCAGCAGGTCGTCCCACTGGCTGCGGCTCGGCGTCCGGTCGTTCTCGGCCATCGCGGCGGTCATCGCGACTCCCTCCTGTGGTGGCCCGACGGGGCGAATCTAGATCGACGGTTCAGCGGCGCGGGGCCGCTTCGTCCAGCGTCCCACGATCGGGTGAGCGGCGCAGTGACGACTCAGCCGGTGAGCAGCTCCAGTTCCGTTGTCAGGTTCTCGCGTGCCCGGGCCTCCCACTCCTTGCTGCCGTACGGGGTGCGGAACAGCCGGGGCAGGGCGAGGAGCTGGCGCAGGACCTGGGCGCGGCCGGTGCGGAAGGCCTCGTCGGGGACGAAGGCGTACTCCTCGCGGACGGCGGCGGCGTACGCGGCGTACTCCTCCGGGTCCCCGGCCAGCACCGCCAGGTCCGCGTCGCACAGGACCTCGCCGTTGGTGTCGCCCTCGGCGGGGTCGTGGGTGACGGTGAGGCGTACGAGCCGGGCGACCTCGGCCGTCGCCTCCTGGCTCAACCCGGCCTCGGGGAGCGCGCGTTCGGCCTGGGCGGCGCTGCGCTCCTCGTTCTCGGAGCGGTCCGGGCGGTAGACGGCGTCGTGGAACCAGGCGGCGAGGCGTACGAGTTCGGGGGCCTCGGCGTGGTCGGCGAGGGTGTCGATGTGGCGCAGTACGGCGGTGAGGTGGGGGGTGGTGTGGTACTTGCGGTGCGGCTCGGACCACTGGGTGAGCAGGCGCTCGGCGTAGGGGGTGGGGTCGGGGCCGGGCCCTCGGCGGGCGGCGGTGAGGGTTTCGCCCCATCGGGCGACGAGATCGACCATGGGGCCATTGTGGCCCCGGCCCCCGTTGCGGGGCCTGCGGCCCCTGCACCCCGCTGTGTTCGTCTGCGGACCGTGGACGGCTGGTCGCGCAGTTCCCCGCGCCCCTGAAATGCTCGGCTTCGCCCTCGCACTCACCATCGCCCGTACCCGCACCCCCTAGGGGCGCGGGGAACTGCGCGAGCAACCCACCACGGTCCGCAGACGAAGGCGGGTTTAGGGGCGCGGGGAACTGCGCGACCAGCCACGCACGGCCCGCAGACGACCACCGACCCAGGCGCGCGGGGAACTGCGCGAGCAACCCACCACCGGCCCGCAGACGAACCCCGGGCCAAAAAGGGGCGCGGGGAACTGCGCGACCAGCCCCCCGCCCGCCCGCGGACGAACCGCCCTCGGGGTAACCCGAAGGGGACTTCGGGGGCTGGCCCGATGGGCAGGGGCTGGGGCGGCTGGGAGAGTCGGGGGCATGATCGCGCCCTCTCGTCGAGTCGTTCTGTCCGCCGCCGCCCTCTCCGCCACCGCCCTCCTCACCGGCGCCGGCCCCACCGTCGCCGCCCCGCGCGCGCGGATGTCGTTGCCCGCGCCCACCGGCCCGTACGACGTCGGCACCGTCGGGGTGCGGCTCGTCGACCGGGGGCGGCGGGATCCGTGGGGCACCCGGGCGTACCGGGAGCTGATGGTGGGGGTGCGGTATCCGGCCCGGAGCGTGCGCGGGTACGAGAGCGCGCCGCAGATGACCCCGGCCGCGGCCCAGGCGTACGACCGGATGAACGGGCTCGTGGAGCCCGGCAGGGTCGACTGGGCGGCCACCCGCAGTCACGCGTACACCCACGCCCCCGTCGCCCGCCCCGCCCGCCCCGCCGGCTTCCCCGTCGTCCTGTACTCGCCCGGCGCCGGCGACCCCCGCACCCTCGGCACCACGCTCTGCGACGAGCTCGCCTCGCGCGGGTACGTCGTGGTGATGCTGGACCACACGTACGACGCCCAGGTCGTCGAGTTCCCCCGGCGCCGGCTCGAACGCACCGTGCTGCCCCGCGAGTTCACCCGGGCCAAGGACGCGGGGCCCGAGCACGTCGTCGCGCTCCTGAAGAGGGTCGTGGACGTACGGGTGGCCGACACCCGGTTCGTCCTCGACCAGCTGTGTCAGCTGCCCGGTCCGCTCGGGCGGCTCCTCGACCTCGGGGCCGTCGGGATGTTCGGGCAGTCCGCGGGCGGTTTCACCGCCGCGCAGACCATGCACGACGACCGCCGGATCAGGGCCGCGCTGAACATGGACGGGGTGATGGGCTACACCGAGCGCGACGACGACCCGGCGAACCCGTCCCCCGTCGGCACCGACGGCGTCGACCGGCCGCTCCTCCTCATGGGCATGGACGGCGACGACCACCACACCGTCGCCTCCTGGGGCGCCGTCTGGGAGCACAGCACCGGCTGGCGCCGGGATCTGACCCTCACCGGGACCGCCCACGCCTCGTTCACCGACCTTCAGTCCCAAGTGCCGCAGATCGCCCGCCAGTTGGGGCTGCCGGATGACTTCGTGGCCAAGAGCGTGGGCCGCGTCGACCCCGTACGGTCCGTCGCCGCCCAGAAGGCGTACGTCTGCGCCTTCTTCGACCGGTGGCTGCGCGGCCGCGACGACGCCGGGCTGCTGGAGCGGCCCTCGGCGCGGTGGCCGGAGGTGCGGTTCGTGGAGTGAGCCGCCTTGCCCGCTGTCCTCGTACCCCTAGGTCATGCGGCTCGGCACGTCGGCGCGTAGGCTTGTTATTGGACTAGACCTGTCGACCTGTAGGACAGCCGAGGAATTGGGGTCAGATGAGCAACCGTGCACTGCTTGAGGTGATCGCTCTCGACGTGGACGACGCGGTCGCGGCGCAGGCCGGCGGGGCGGACCGTCTGGAGCTGGTCACCGACATCGCGGCCGACGGCCTGACCCCGTCCCGGGAGGCCTTCGCGGCGATCCGCGCCGCCGTGGACATCCCGCTGCGCGTGATGCTCCGCTCGGCGGACGGCTTCGCGGCGGGCGACGTGGACGCGCTGGTACGGGACGCGCGGGCGCTGCGGGCCGAGGGTGCGGACGAGTTCGTGCTCGGGTTCCTCGACGAGACCGGGTCGCCGGACATGGCGGCGGTACGGGCGCTGGTGGCGGAGCTCGACGGGTGCCGGTGGACCTTCCACCGGGCGATCGACCGGGCCGCCGACCGCGACGCCCTGCGCAAGGAGCTCACGGGCCTGGCGGGGCTCGACACGTATCTGACGGCGGGTGCGGCGGGGGGCGTCGACGACGGGCTGTCGACGCTGGTCGCCGAGGCGGCGCGTGCGGGTGAGCCCGGGTACGAGCCGCGGATCCTGGTGGGCGGCGGGCTGCGCCTCGACCACCTGCCGGCGCTGCTCGGCGCCGGGATCGACGCGGTGCACATCGGGGGAGCGTCGCGGCCCGGCGGCTGGGACGGGCCGGTGGCGGCGGAAGCGGTCGCGGAGTGGCGCGGGGCGCTGGACGCGTAGCGGGGGCTTCCCGGGGGGCCCCGTTCCTGGGGCCCCGCCTCCGGGGCCGTCGGCTCCGGGCTCACTGGCCCCCGGGCCCCCGCCTCCGGGCCCACCCCCTCCCGGGCTCCGGCCCCTACCGCCCCTTCCCCACCCCCACCTCAACCCCCGACACCGTCGCCGTGACGCCGTCCTTCTCCACCCGTACATCCCGCAGCTGCAGCTCCCGTGCCTCCCTCGGCAGGGTGAACGAGAAGGACAGGCGGTCGGACAGCTCCGGCGGGCGCATCGCGAGCAGGCCCGTGACCAGTTTCGGGTCGATGCCGATCTTCGACAGCAGCCAGGGGTGATCCGCCACCACGTCGACCAGGTTGACCCGCGTCAGCTGCTCGACGAACCGGGGCGTGCCGACCAGATCGTGCAGCTTCTTGTCGCTCCGCAGTGCCGAGTCCACGTCCTTCTGCGACACCCCGAGCCGCTCCACCACGGCCGGCACCGACAGCAGCGCCTTCACCCGGGCCGTGTCCCGGCTGATGAGCTCGGCGGACTCCCGGTGCAGCGTCAGACCCCGGTTCTTCCCGGGCCGGTACGTGGCGATGCCGGGCAGGTCGAGGCTCATGCCGTCGACATCCGTGGACAGGCCGCTGGTGCCGACGAGCCGCACCTGCGCCCGCGCCCGTACGCGCAGCTCCTGACCGCCGACGCTCAACCCGCCCTCCGCGCCCACCGTGTCGTCGCTGACCCGGCTGAACTTGAGCCGCGAGGCGGTGAGTTCGCGGTTCATGTCGTCGAAGGACAGGGTGATCCGGCCGTTGAGGTCGCCGATGACCGCACTGCGGATGTCGCTCGGCAGATCCCCCGTCAGCTTGATGTCACGCGCACTGGCCTGCACCTTCGCGAGCGTGACCCGGTCGGCCGCCACATGCGGCACGGTGACGTCCACCCGCTTGAGGTGCTTGTCCAGGACCTGCGTCAGGAAGGGGAACCCGTGGATGTCCACCTGGGGAGCGGCCGCCAGATGGAGTTCGTCCTGGAGGGCCCGCTGTGCCTTCTTCTCCGCGTACATCGCCGCGCACCGGTCCGCGAGCACCAGGAACCCGACGCACACGACCAGCGCGAACAGCAGCTTGGCCAGCCGGGGGAGCGCGGCGAAGGGGCTGCGGCGGCGCCGTCGACTCCGCCTGGCACGGCGGCCGTTCCCGGACCGCCGGTGGTCGGGCGGGGACCACGGCTCGTCCTCCGTCTCGGCGTACATCCGGCCGAGGTCGAGGGGCAGGATCCGGGGCCGGGGCGCGGGGTCCAGATCGGGGTCGGGGTCGGCGAGTGCCGCCAGTTCGTCGTAGGGATTGCGGGGACGGGGCGGTATGCGTGTGGGGGGTCGCATCACCTCATCCCATCACATCTGCAATCTGCGTACGTATGTGAGATCGGCGATACAGGCGTTACGACGGCGTAAAGCCGTGCGGGGGCGGCCAGTTGCCCGGCCGCCCCCGCACGTACGCCTACCTGGTCACTTCCAGTGGATGCCCTCGCCCATGGTGAACGGGTCGCCCCAGTACTCCGCCGACGCCACCTTCGTCGCGGCCGACGGTGCCAGCGCGACCGCGCAGCCCTTCTGGGTCTTGCCGTTGGTGAAGCCCTGCGGCAGGGACTCGCTGTCGCACTTGGCGAAGTTGCCGACGATCAGGAGGCTCTGCGCCTCGGTGCCGTCGCCGAGGTGGCCCTTCATGTGGGACACGGAGGCGTACTCCAGGTTCGTCGTGCCGACGTTCTTGACCGTGTAGCGGATGTAGTACGGGACCTTCCCGCTGGCCTTGTCGCCGAGCTTGAGCGGGGCGAGGTCGGCGGGGTCGCCCTTCTCGATCGCGTCCACGGTGAGGGCGATCTCGCCCTTCTTCGTGGTCCCGTACTTGAACGGGAACTGCGCCGCCTCGCCGATCTTGAACGTCTGGCCCGCCTTGGCCTGACCGCCGGTGGCACCACCGCCACCGGTCGCGCCACCGTCGGCGGCCGGGTCCGACGGCTTGGTGGACGGCGCCGAAGAGGGCGCCGACGACGTCGGGGTGGCCCCGCCGACCGGCTTGTCCGCCGCGCCGTCGTCCCCGTTGCACGCGCTCAGCGCCAGCGAACCGACGACCACCAGACCGACCGACGCCAGCTTGACCCGGCCGCCTCGGCGCATGACAGAACTGCTCATGTTCGTACTCCCCCGTAAGCCATCGTGCTGTGGATCGCCTTTGCGATCTCTGCGAACAGAGTTCCTAATGCAGATCCACCACGGGGTGCCACCGCGCTGACCGATATGCCCGTGCCCGTGGCCGATTCATGACTTGGTCAGGACGAAAGCGCTACGCGCGGCGGACGTCGGCCGCGCGGGCGCCCGCCGTGTCGTGAACGCCGCCAGGGCGACCGCGCACAGCGTCAGCGCCGTCGACGTGAACGGGAACCAGCGCTCGCCGAGCACCGCGATCGCCGCGCTGCCCGTGCCGCCCGCCGCCGCCACGCCCAGGTACAGCGCGCTGCTGTTGAGGGAGAGGAGGAGGGGTGCGGACGGCGGGTCGAGCGACACCAGGCGGGCCGGGAGCGCCACCGCCACCGCCCAGCCCGCGAGGGGGTTCAGGGCCGACGCGATCAGGGCCGTCGTCATCGACTGCATCAGCCATGGCAGGGCCAGCGACACCGTGGCCGAGACCGTGCCCGCCGTCAGGATCACCACCCTCGGGCCCCAGCGGTCCACCACCCGGCCGCCCAGCGAGCTGCCCGCCACCGAGAACGCGCCGGACACGAGCAGGAGCAGGGTCAGCTTCGACTGGTCGTCGTGGGTCGCCGGGGACGCCGCCACCGTGAAGTAGATGAAGACCGTCTGGAAGGCCAGGAAGACCAGGAACGTCGTCGCCGTCGCGCCCAGTACGCGACTGTTGGCCAGCGGGGCCAGGCGCGTCCGCAGCCCTGGGGACGGCTGGGGGGCCGGGAGGCCCCGGAGCATCAGGCCGACCCCGGCGAACGCGGCCGCGCCCAGCGCCGTGACCAGCCACATCGTCAGGCGCCAGTCCGTCCGGCCGATCCAGGTGCCCAGCGGGACGCCGAGTGCCGTGGCGACCGTGAGGCCGCCCATCACCGTGGCGATGGCCCGGCCGCGCCGCTCCGGAGGTACGAGTGCCGTGGCCACGGCGTTGGCGGTGGGTGTGTAGAGCGCCGCGCCGACCGCCGCCAGGACGCGGGTGGCGAGCAGTAGGCCGAAGGTGGGGGCGAGCGCCGAGAGCGCGTTGGCCACGGTGAACACCGCCAGGGCCGTCAACAGCGTGTGCAGCCTCGGCCACTTCGCCGTCGCCGTGGCCAGGACCGGCGCGAGCACCGCGTACGCCAGCGCGAAGACCGTGATCATCTGGCCCGCCGCCGAGACGGACACGTCCAGGTCGTCCGAGACGAGCGGCAGGATTCCGGCGATCACCATCCCGTCCGTGCCGACGGCGAAGGTGCCCAGAGCGAGCAGGAGCAGGCGTAGGCGCATCAGTTCCCCCGTATCGTTTGATGTACGTCAAACGATCGCGGAGTTGTTTGATGTTTGTCAAACGATTCTTGTGGAGGGGAGGGTGGGGGCATGGGTGACGAACCGGTCGGGGAGTGGCTGACGCAGCCCGATGTGAGTGAGATCGAGCTGGTCAAGGTGCTGCACGCGCTCGGCGACCCCGTACGGCTGAGGCTGCTCAAGGTGTACGCGGACGGGGAGCAGTACAGCTGCGCGCCCGGGGCGCTGGGGCTCGACCACCTTCATAAGTCGACGGTCTCGCACCATATGCGCATCATGCGCGAGGCCGGGGTCACGTCCACCCGGGTCGTCGGGCGCAGCCGTTATGTGCGGCTGCGTCGCGACGATCTGGATGCGCGGTTCCCAGGCCTGCTGGATGCGTTGATCAAGTCGCTGTAGGGGGCGGTCGGTCCGCCGCGCCCCTAAAGCGGCGCAGGCAGCGCCGTCGCGTGGAGCACCGTCAGCCCCGACACCGCTCGCGTCAGCGCCACGTACAGCCGCCGCAGCCCCGTGCGTTCGTCCGGCTCGCCGTCCACCACCGCCGCCGGCTCGTCCAGGACCACGTAGTCGTACTCCAGGCCCTTGGCCAGGGACGCGGGGACGAGGGTGAGGCGGGACTCCGTCGTCGTCTCCTCGCCGGGGGCCAGGAACGCCAGGCCCGCCGCCGTCAGGGCCTCCGCGAGAACCGGGATCCTCGCGTCCGCCGCGATCAGGCCGATCGAGCCCTCGTGCTCCAGCGACTCGCGGCAGGCGGCGACCACATCCGCGTCCAGGTCCGTGGACAGCCGTACGTCCAGCGAGCCCGGTGTCTCACGGACCGACTCCACCGGGGCCAGGCCGGGGGAGATGGAGGGGAGCAGCCGCGACGCGTACGCGATCACCTCGCGCGGCACGCGGAAGCCCGCCGTCAGCTCCTCCACCACCGCGTCCGCCTTGCCGAGGTGGCGCAGCGCCTCGTCCCAGCTCGCCGTCGCCCAGGGCGTGGTGCCCTGCGCGAGGTCGCCGAGGACCGTCGCCGAGCCGGTCGAGCAGCGGCGGCCGACCGCCCGGTACTGCATGGGGGAGAGGTCCTGCGCCTCGTCGACCACCACATGGCCGAGCGAGTGGGTGCGCGCCACCAGGTCGTTCGCCTCGTCGATCAGGACCGCGTCCGCCGCCGACCACTTGGCGCTCTTCACGCTCCGCGCGGGCTTGGCCCACAGGATCGTCTTCTGCTCGTCGTCGGTGAGCACGCCCTGCGCGTGCTCCGCCAGGAAGTCGGCGTCGGACAGCAGCCGCAGCACCAGCTTCGCCGGGTCGACCGGCGGCCAGATCGCCTTGACCGCCGCCTTCACCGCCGCGTTGCGGGCCACCGCGTCCTGCACCCGGTCGTCGGGCGCCTCGCCCGCCTGCTCCATCCGTACGAGCACGGTGTGCGCGATGCGCTGCGGCAGGGCGTCCCGGGCGGCGCCGTAGCGGATGTCGCGCTCCTGCAACTCGCGGACGATCTCCTCCAGTTCGTACGCCGGGACCCGCCAGCGGCGCGAGCCGCGCACCACCACCAGCGGCTCGGTGGGGATCGTGACGTGCGAGCGGACCGCCCGGCGCAGCACCTCCGCCATCCGGGCGTCGCCCTTGACGATCGCGGCGGGCGCGTCGTCGGTGCCCTTCACCTCGACATGCGCCACCAGGTCGTCCACGGTCGCCTGTTTGACCTCCAACTCGCCGAGCGCGGGCAGCACTTGCTCGATGTAGTGGAGGAAGGACGCGTTCGGCCCGATGACCAGCGTGCCGGTGCGGGCCAGGCGCTCGCGGTGCGCGTAGAGGAGGTACGCGACCCGGTGCAGGCCGACGGCGGTCTTCCCGGTGCCGGGGCCGCCCTGGACGCAGACGGATCCGCCGAGCCCCGACCGTACGATCTCGTCCTGCTCCGGCTGGATCGTCGCCACGATGTCGCGCATCGGGCCGACGCGCGGGCGCTCGATCTCTGCCTGGAGCAGCTTGCTGGTGGTGGCCGCCTCGGCGGGGTCGGTGAGGTGCTCGTCCTCGTACGCGGTGAGGTCGCCGCCCGTGTAGCCGAAGCGGCGGCGCAGACCGATGTCCTGCGGGTCCTTCCTGGAGGCGCGGTAGAACGGCTGCGAGACCGGCGCACGCCAGTCGATCACCATCGGGTCGCCCTCGGCGTCGTGCACATGGCGGCGCCCGATGTAGAACTTCTCGCCCTCCGCGCCCTCGGCCAACTCGGCGCCCGGGGCGTGCAGATAGTCGAGGCGGCCGAAGAAGAGCGGGGTGTGCGAGAGGTCCGCGAGGGCCTTGACGCGGTCGTCGATCTGGCGTTGCAGGACGGCCGCGTTGACCCAGTTCGCGGTGACGTCCTTGATGTCGAGGTTCTCCACGTCCTCGCGCATCGCGCGCAGGGCCGCACGCGACTCGCGGAGGTGGGCGCGCTCGCGGCTGAGGGGCTCTTCGGGGTCGTGCGGGGACACGGGTTTCCTCCGGGAGGGGGTCCCCCCTGCTCCTCAAGAGCTTGGGGGCTGATCGGGGCTGGGGTCCCCCTGCTCATCAAGAGCTTGGGGGAGGTTCAGGGCGCAGGATCGCCTTGCGGCTTCGGCGGCCGGCCGGTTTCCGTCCGGGCGGCGGCGCTCCTCGGAGGGAGGCGGGAAGGGAGTGCCCCCTGCTCCTGGGAGCGTGGGGGAGGGAGATTGTAGTCAGGGGGTTCGGGGGCGGTCGAACGATTTTTCCCGGCGGCCCCCTCGTCCCCCCGGCCGACCCTTAGGGACCGGGGTCCTACCCGTAGGGGACGGCGTTGGACCATAGGTGGACACGGGGGCGCCGAGGGTTCCGACCGCAGAGCGATGAAACGCGCGGGGCCCGGGAGCACCATGGATACATGAGCACCGTGACCTGCACCTCCGCGCCCACCGTCCCCGCCCCCCGGGGCGCCACCGCCACCGGCGCCCCGCACTCCCCGCACCGCGTCGGCAACGCCCTGCGCGCCTGCAAGGCCTTCGCGGGCGCCGCGCTGAGCGTCGTCGTCCTCGGGGAGTACTCGGAAGAGGCGGGCGTCCGCCGCCGCCACTGACCCCCACCGGAACCCCCTGGGGCCGCCGAGCCTGCCCCCTCCCGATCGTGTGATCCTCTAGGGTCACGGCCGTGAAGTACCGGACCGTGACCGACCGTTCACTCTTCGTTGCACCCGCGACAGGCGCCGTCCTGCTCGCCCTCTCCCTCGCCGCGCTGACAGCGCTCTGCGCCGCACTCCGCATCCCCATGGCGGACGCCCTGGTCTACCGGGCGGAGGGCGCGGCCGTCGCGCACGGCACCGAGCTGTACGGCTTCACCGTCACCCGCTGGCACCTGCCCGCCACCTACCCCCCGTTCGCCGCGCTCCTCTTCGTGCCGACCGCCTGGCTCCCCGTCCCGGTGCTCAAGGCCGCCTTCGCCGTCGGCAACGCGCTGCTGCTCGCCCTTCTGGTGCGGCTGTCCTGCCGTTTCGCCCGGATCGCGCCCCGCCCCGCCGCCCTGCTCGCCGCCACGGCCGCCGGGCTCTGGCTTGAACCGGTGTTCCAGACGCTGCTGTTCGGCCAGATCAACCTCGCCCTGACCTGCCTGGTCCTGTGGGATCTCACCCGGCCGCCGGGCTCCCCGGGCAAGGGCTTCGGGGTCGGCATCGCGGCGGGCGTCAAGCTCACGCCCGCGCTGTTCCTGCTGTACGCGCTGCTCACCGGAAGACGCCGGGAGGCGGCGACGGGCGCGGCCACCTTCGCCGGGACCGTCCTGCTCGGCGCGCTCGTCCTGCCCGGCGCCAGCGCCGACTTCTGGACCCGGCGGCTCTACGAGACCGACCGCGTCGGCAAGGCGTGGATCGTCGACAACCAGTCGCTCCAGGGCCTGCTGGCCCGGCTGCTGCACACGCCCGCGCCGGGGGCGGTGTGGATGGCGGTGGCGGCGGCCGTGGCGGCGGCGGGCCTGTGGACGGCCCGCCGCGCGGACGACCGCTGGGGCGTCCTGGTCACCGCCATCACCGCGCTGCTCGTCTCCCCGATCAGCTGGTCGCACCACTGGGTGTGGTGCGTGCCGCTGCTGGCGGTGCTGGTGGCCGAGGGCCGGACCCGTACCGCCGTCGCCGTGGCGGCCGTCTTCGCCGCGCGCACGCTGTGGCTGGTGCCGCACCAGGGGGACCTGGACCTCCATCTCCCCTGGTGGCAACAGCCGTTGGCGTCGCCGTACGCGCTGCTCGGGCTCGCCCAGGTCGCCGTTTGCCTGCGGGCCGGTGGGGGCTGGTCGCGCAGTTCCCCGCGCCCCTTGAATGCCGCTGCGCGGCAATCCCCGGGGCGGCCCGAAGGGGCGCTCCAAGGGCGCGGGGAACTGCGCGAGCAACCGACCACAACCCGCAGACGAACGCCGGGCTGATAAGGGGCGCGGGGAACTGCGCGACCAGCCCACCACCCACCCGCAGACAAACACCGGGCCAAAAAAGGGGGCGCGGCCCGCAGGCAAAAGCGAACCTCAGCCCGCATCCCCCGTAAGCAGATCGTCCGCGTCCACGATCCGGTACGCATAGCCCTGCTCCGCCAGGAACCGCTGCCGATGGGCCGCGAAGTCCTGGTCGAGGGTGTCGCGGGCCACCACGGAGTAGAAGTGCGCCTGGTGGCCGTCGGCCTTCGGGCGCAGCACGCGGCCCAGGCGCTGGGCCTCCTCCTGCCGCGACCCGAACGTGCCGGACACCTGGATGGCGACCGTCGCCTCCGGCAGGTCGATCGAGAAGTTCGCGACCTTGGAGACGACCAGCACGGAGATCTCGCCCTGCCGGAACGACTCGAAGAGCTTCTCGCGCTGGGAGTTGGGCGTCTCACCCTTGATCACCGGCGCGTTCAGATGCTCGCCCAGCTCGTCGAGCTGGTCGATGTACTGCCCGATGACGAGGATCTGCTGGCCCGCGAACTTCCGCACCAGCGCCTCGGTGACCTTCCGCTTGGTGGCGGTGGTCGCGCAGAACCGGTACTTCTCCTCGGTCTCGGCCGTCGCGTACGCCAGCCGCTCGGAGTCGGTCAGATTGACCCGGACCTCCACGCAGTCGGCGGGCGCGATGTAGCCCTGCGCCTCGATCTCCTTCCACGGCGCGTCGAACCGCTTCGGCCCGATGAGCGAGAAGACGTCCGACTCGCGGCCGTCCTCCCGTACGAGCGTGGCCGTCAGCCCGAGGCGGCGGCGTGCCTGGAGGTCGGCGGTGAACTTGAAGACGGGCGCGGGCAGCAGGTGCACCTCGTCGTAGACGATGAGCCCCCAGTCCCGGGAGTCGAAGAGTTCGAGGTGCGGATAGACGCCCTTGCGGCGGGTCGTCAGCACTTGGTACGTGGCGATGGTGACCGGGCGGATCTCCTTGCGCGTACCGCTGTACTCGCCGATCTCCTCCTCGGTCAGCGAGGTGCGCTTGACCAGCTCGTGCTTCCACTGCCGGGCCGAGACGGTGTTGGTGACGAGGATGAGGGTGGTGGCCTTGGCCTGCGCCATCGCACCCGCCCCGACCAGCGTCTTCCCGGCGCCACAGGGCAGCACGACCACGCCGGAGCCGCCGTGCCAGAACCCCTCGACGGCCTGCTTCTGGTACGGCCGCAGCGCCCAGCCGTCCTCCGCGAGCTCGATGGGGTGCGCCTCGCCGTCCACGTACCCCGCGAGGTCCTCGGCGGGCCAGCCGAGCTTCAGCAGGGTCTGCTTGATCTGGCCGCGCTCGGAGGGGTGCACGGCGACGGTGTCCGCGTCGATCCGGGCGCCGACCAGCGGAACGACCTTCTTCGACCGCAGGATCTCCTCCAGGACCGGCCGGTCGGTGGTGGTCAGCACCAGGCCGTGGACGGGGTGCTTGCTCAGTGTCAGCCGCCCGTAGCGCGCCATCGTCTCGGCGACGTCGACGAGCAGGGCGTGCGGGACGGGGTAGCGCGAGAACTCGACGAGCGCGTCCACCACCTGCTCGGCGTCGTGCCCGGCCGCGCGCGCGTTCCACAGCCCGAGCGGGGTCAGCCGGTAGGTGTGGATGTGCTCCGGCGCCCGCTCCAGCTCCGCGAACGGCGCGATGGCCCGGCGGCAGGCGTCGGCCTGCTCGTGGTCGACTTCCAGGAGCAGGGTCTTGTCCGACTGGACGATCAGTGGCCCGTTCACGTACCTACATCCCTCCGCAGGTGCCAAACCTCCAGTGTGCCTCAGCTGGGGGGCCCGGGGTTCGTCTGCGGGCCGGTGGTGGGTTGCTCGCGCAGTTCCCCGCGCCCCTCAGGTAGTCGGCCGCAGCCGGAAAACCCCAGCTCAGCCAGACGAACCCCGGGCAAGACGGCCGCTCAGGCCGGGTCGTCCGCCAGCTCCGCGACGCCCGTGATCCGGTGCAGCGGATACGTGCGGACCTCGTCGGCCGTGTGGTCGTACGCCGTCACGAAGCCGCCCTCCACCCGCACCGGCGCGATCACCCGCTGGCTGGCCGCGCCGTCCGCGTTGACGTAGCCGATCCACAGCGCCGAGCCGGTCATCACGGCGGCCTGGACGGTGGCCAGGGTCTCGGCGGCCGTGGTGCGCGGCAGCCCGCCGGGCTCGGCGGGAGCGGCGTGCGGCTGCTCCTTGCGTACGACCGTGGCGGCCTCGTCGCCCGCGCGGATCGCCCGGACCGCCGCGCCGAGCAACGTCTCGTCGGGCAGCGGCGGGCCCTCCGGAACCGGCGCGGGGGCGGTACGGGGCGGGGTGCGGCGGGTGTCGGCGCGGGTGATCACCACATCGCCCTCGGCGGACTCGGCGGCCGGGGCGTAGCCCATCGCGCGCAGGCCCTCCAGGAGGGCGGCGGGGTCGGCCTGGGCGGCGAGGACCGTCGGGGCGAGGCGGCGCAGCCGCAGCCCGGCCGACCGCTTGTCCGCGACGATCTCGTCCAGGAGCGCGTCGTCGTCGCAGCGCACATACGCCGAGGCCGCGCCCACCCGGAGGTGCCCGTGGCGGCGGGCCACGTCGTCGATGAGGTAGCTGAGCGGCTGCGGCACGGGCGTGGTGCTGTGAGCGGCCAGGAACGCGTGCAGGTCGGAGGCCGCCTGCCCGGCGTCGAGGGCGCGCCGTACCGAGGCGGGCGTGAACCGGTAGACGGTCGCGCCGCCCTTCGACTCGATGTCCGCGAGCACGTTCAGGGTCGCGGCGAGCGGCCGCCGCAGCGGGCCGGGCGCGACGGCGGTCAGATCGGCCTGGAGCAGGACGTGGTCGACGGGCTCGGGCAGGTGCGGCGCGAGGGCGGCGGCGGCCCCGAGGCCGAGGAGCGGGGCGGCGTCCGTGCGGGAGGGGGCGACGCTGCCCGTGGCGAGCAGCGCCCGGCCGTGCGCGGCCAGCGCGCCCCGGCCGGTCACGCCGAGCAACTCGGCCTCCGTCAGCGTCCATTGGGCGAGCCGGGGCCGCAGGTCCTCGGGGCCGGTGCGGGTCGGGTGCTCCCAGCGCAGCCGGGCGAGCAGCGTCTCGGGGTCGGGCGCGGTCCCCTCGGGCAGCCGCGCGAGCAGGGTGAGCACACGGTGGCGCACCTCAGGGGCCGGGGAGCGGTCCAGGTCGGGGCCGAGGGCCGCCAGGGTGCGGGCGCGGGCGTCCTGACCGCCGACCAGGCCGGGCGTACGGGTCGCGGTGAGCCACGCGGCGGCCAGCCGCGACCACCGCTCGGCGGGCGGCAGGTCCAGCCAGCCGTCGTACGCGGGCGTCGGCGCGTACCGCTCGTCCGCCTCGCCGTCCGACGCCAACAGCCCGGCCACGTAGGCGAGTTCGAGCCAGAAGGCGGCGGCCTGCTCGGTGGTGTCGAGGGCGGCGGCCGTCCGCTTCAGGTCGCGCACGCTCAGCCCGCCCGCGCGCAGTACGGCGGGCCCGCCCTCGTTCCACTCGGCGAGCAGGTCCTCGACCATGGTCAGCGCGGTCAGCGCCTGACCGGCCGCCGCGGAGTCCACCACCTGCGGCCGGTACTCCTTCGCGGGCGCGACGGCGGGCGCCACCGGCTCGGGCGCCCGGTGCGCGCGCCCGGCGCGCAGATGCAGGGCGACCTCGCGCGGCAGGACGACCGTGCGGGCGGAGGTCGGCAGCAGCAGCCCGTGGTCGCGCAGCCAGCGCACCGGCGGCGCCGGATCCGCCGACACCTCTCCGTACGGCGGCCCCCACACCAGCCGGTCGAGCACCGCGAGCGCCTCCGGCGGGGCGGTGTCCAGGAGCTCCGACATCCGTCCCCGGTCGGTGAACAGCGAGGTCAGCGCGGCGACGGCGGAGACGGGGTCATGGGTGGCGGGCAGCCCGGCGGCTTGCAGGATCTCCTGCACCCGCCCCGGCGACATCCCGGCCGTGGCCTCGGCGACGGTCGGCCCGAGACCGGTCGGGGAGGGGTGCGTGGGGGAGGGCGCGAGCAACTCGCGGGCGGTGCGCACGAGCCGCAGCCGCTCGTCGGACCCCCACACGAGCGCCTGCTCCCGCAGCCCCGCGAGGGCCCCGGGCAGCGCGCTCTCCACCGCGGTGTCGCCCTCGTCCCCCGCCACAAGCGCGAGCAGGACGGGATACGGCGCCGGGTCCGGCGCCACGGCCAGCGCCTGCGCGGTCTGGAGCGCGAACCGGTCCAGCCGCTCCAGCGCCCGTACGACCGAGGCCCGCGTCCCGGCCCGGGTGGCCAGCTGGGTCAGATCGTTCGGTACGGGAGTGAGCAGGTCGGGCCGGGCGCGCAGCAGCGCGGCCAGGGAGGCGTCGGGGCGGGAGCGGAGGGCTTCGGCGAGGGTGCGGGGCGAGGACGTGGGGGTGCCACGGCTCCCGGCGTCGGCCGCGCCGGTCGTTCCGCCCGCCTCGCCCGTTCCGCCCGCTCCGGTCGTTCCTTCGGACACGTGCGCCTCCTGGTCGCGCTCGCCGGTCCCCATCCGCCCCACGTTAGCCGCTGCGCGCTACCGTCAGGGCAGGGAGGCGGCGGCGGGCCCCGGCGGGGCACGGAGGGGAACGGTGTGGGGATCGAGAGCGACCAGCTGGTCTACGACTATCTGAGCCGGGTCGGCGACCTGGCCCAGCAGCGGCAGCTGCCCTCGGCGGCACGGATGCGGCTGGTGTCCGGGCTGCGTGACGAGATCGACCGCAGACGGGCGAAGTTCGGCAGCGACTCCCCGGCCGCGGTGCGCCGGATCCTGGGGCGGCTCGGTACGCCGGACGAGGTGGTGGAGTCGGTGGCGACGCACGGGGCCTACGAGGCGCCGGCGGAGGTGGAGACGGCGGTCCGCGGGGTGCCGGGGCAGCGGGACGGGGGCCGGGGCCGCCGTGTGGCGTTCCCGCGCCCGCGCGCGTCGTCGCCCCCGCCGCCACCGCCCCCGTCGCAGACGGCCGCGTCCCCGCCCCACTTGGCGGGGATGGACGAGCTCGGCCCGTCGGACGGCGAGCCGGACTGGTGGCGGATCGAACCGGGCCCGATGGGCGGGATGCCGGGGGATTCGGTCGCGGGGTTCGTGGGCGGGGTGGAGATCCCGGAGATACTGCGGCCGCCGGAGGAGTCGGCGGAGCCGGAGAAGGCGGAGCCCTCGAAGGATCCGGATCCTGCGGAGACCGAGGACGAGGCCCCGCCGCCCCGCACCCCGAACTGGCGGGCCCTGCTCCCCGGCGCCACGGCCACCCGCCGCCCCCTGACGAACCCCCTCCTGCTGCTGGCGGCCGCGCTGCTGGTGGTGGGCGCGGCACTGGGCAACTGGCTCGCGCTGGGCGGCGGCTGGCTCCTGGCGTACGTCTCGCGCCGCCTGACCCCCGCGGAGACGAAGTGGGCGGTCCTGGGACTGCCGTCGCTGGCGGTGGCCGCGGGCCTGGTGTGGCTGTGGGGCCGCCAGAACGAGCGGTGGGGCGAGCCGATCGCGGAGGGGGCGATGGGGGATGCGGTGGCGGGGGTGTGGCCGTGGGTGGTGCGGGGCGCTGCGCTGTCCTCGGCGGCGTTCTTGGCCTGGCGCTCCCAGCGCCGGCGCTGAGCGCTGAGCAGGCGAGTGCTTCGTCTGCGGGCCGGTGGCCGGTTGCTCGCGCAGTTCCCCGCGCCCCTGAAATGCTCGGCTTCGCCATCGCACTCGCCCGTACCCCCTAGGGGCGCGGGGAACTGCGCGACCAGTTGGGGACGGCCCGCAGACGAAGCAAGGGGGGTGGGGAGCTCACCCCACAATGGGGGCATGGCATCGCGCACCGGCACCGTCGGCTTCGACCTCGACATGACCCTCATCGACTCCCGCCCCGGCATCCACGCCTGCTACCGGCGCCTCGCCGAGGACACCGGCACCCCCATAGACGCCGACGCCGCCGTCAGCCGGCTCGGCCCCCCACTGGAGTGGGAGCTCAGCCACTGGTTCCCCGAGGACCGCATCGCGGAGATGGCGAGCCGGTACCGCGAGCTGTACCCCACGTACGCCATCGAGCCCACCCACGCCCTCCCCGGCGCCGCCGACGCGATCCGCGCCGTCCAGGAGCTCGGCGGCCGCGCCATCGTCGTGACCGCCAAGAACCGGCCGCAGGCGGCCCTGCACCTCACGCATCTCGGCCTGGAGCCCGACGAGCTGATCGGCGGGCTGTGGGCCGAGGCCAAGGCGGAGGCGCTGCGCGCGCACGGCGCCTCGGTGTACGTCGGCGACCACACCGGCGACGTCCGCGGCGCCCACACCGCGGGCGCCCTCTCCGTCGCCGTACCGACCGGCCCGATCGGCGCGGACGAGCTGCGCGCGGCCGGCGCGGACGTCGTCCTCGCCGACCTCACGGAGTTCCGCCCGTGGTGGAAGGCGTACAGGGAGACGGCGGACACGCGGACCGCGGGCTAACCGGCCGCGCTCTCCGCCCGGCGCTGCGTCCGCACCGACGTCACCACGCCCGCCCCGGCGATCAGGAAGCCGACGCCCATCAGCATGCACACCGCGTACGCGATCGGCGGGAACGGCGACGTGTGCAGGAACAGCGGCGCCACCGTGACCAGCGTGGCGAGCGCGCCGACGAAGAAGACGATGACACCGGCGCGAACCAGCCGGTCCCCGGTGTTCGACTCGTTCCTGGCCGAATTCGCTTGGGTTTCGTTACTCACTCGGTCAGGGTAGTTCCCTGCCCGTAAGGACCTGCCGGGACGTCTTGTCAGCAGCCTCTGGACCATTAGCCTTGGTGTCGGCGGGTCCGAAGGCGACCCGCTGCAGTGCTATCCAGAGCCGTTTTCGCGGCGATCCCGAGCACCCGACGACGAGTACGAGGACGAGGACAGACGTGCCTACCGGCAAGGTCAAATGGTTCAACAGCGAGAAGGGCTTCGGCTTTCTCTCCCGCGACGACGGCGGTGACGTCTTCGTCCACTCGTCCGTGCTCCCCTCCGGGGTGGAGACGCTCAAGCCCGGCCAGCGCGTCGAGTTCGGTGTGGTCGCGGGCCAGCGCGGTGACCAGGCTCTCTCGGTGACCGTCCTCGACCCGGCCCCCTCGGTCGCGGCCGCCCAGCGCCGCAAGCCCGACGAACTCGCCTCCATCGTCCAGGACCTGACGACGCTCCTCGAGAACATCACGCCGATGCTGGAGCGCGGCCGCTACCCCGACAAGGCCGCGGGCAAGAAGATCGCCGGACTGCTGCGGGCGGTGGCGGACCAGCTCGACGTCTGACCGGTCACCGTCACACGAAGCTGAGCGCGTCGCGGCCGAGCGGAGGCACGAGCCCCTCGGCCGCGGCCCGCGTCAGCAGCCCGCGCACCGCCGCGTAGCCGTCCTCGCCCAGATCGTGCGTGAACTCGTTGACGTAGAGCCCGATGTGCTGGTCGGCCACCGCCGGGTCCATCTCCTGGGCGTGCTCCCGTACGTACGGCCGGGAGGCCTCCGGGTCGTCCCAGGCCATGCGGACGGACGTCCGGATGACCTCGGCCAGCTCGCGCAGCCGCGCGGCGCCCAGCGAGCGGCGGGCGATGATCGCGCCCAGCGGGATGGGCAGCCCGGTCGTCGACTCCCAGTGCTCGCCCATGTCGGCGAGCGAGTGCAGCCCGTACTCCTGGTAGGTGAACCGGGCCTCGTGGATGACGAGTCCGGCGTCGACCTTGCCGTCGCGCACGGCGGGCATGATCTCGTGGAACGGCATCACGACGACCTTGCCGACCCCGCCGGGGACCACGTCGGCGGCCCACAGCCGGAAGAGCAGATACGCCGTCGAGCGCTCGCTCGGGACGGCGACGGTCTTGCCGGTGAGGTCCACGCCCGGTTCGCGCGTGAGGACGAGAGGGCCGCAGCCGCGGCCCAGCGCGCCGCCGCAGGGCAGCAGCGCGTACTCGTCGAGGACCCACGGCAGGACGGCGTACGACACCTTCAGTACGTCGAAGTCGCTCTCGCCGGGACCCCGTTCGGCGATGCCGTTGGTGATGTCGATGTCCGCGAAGGTGACGTCGATGTCCGGCGCGCCGGGGACGCGGCCGTGCGCCCAGGCGTCGAAGACGAACGTGTCGTTGGGGCAGGGCGAGTAGGCGATGCGCAGCGGCTCAGTCATGACCGTTCCAACTCTCCAGTGCGGGCGGGAGCTTCCCGAAAGCGTCGGTGAGTGCGCCGAGCGCGTCCCCGATCCGCCAGGCGGAACGGTCGCGGGGCCCCACGGCGTTGGAGACCGCCCGGATCTCCAGGGCGGGCACCCCCTGCTGGGCCGCGGCCTCCGCGACCCCGAACCCCTCCATCGCCTCGGCGGCGGCCCCGGGGTGGCGGGCGGCGAGCTCGGCGGCGCGGGCGGCGGTGCCGGTGACGGTGGAGACGGTGAGGACGGGCCCGTACGCGGCCCCGGTGGCGTCCGCGACCGCCCGCCCGAGCCCCTGCGGCGGCAGGTGCGCGGAGCGCCCGAAGCCGAGCGCCTCGACATCCAGATATCCCTCGGGCGTGTCGGCCCCGAGGTCGGCGGCGACGATCCGGGAGGCGACGACGAGGGAGCCGACGGGGGCGACGGGCCGGAACCCGCCCCCGATCCCGGCGGAGACCACCAGGTCGTACGGGGTGCGGGCGAGCGCGGCCGCGGTGGAGGCGGCGGCCGCGGCGGGGCCGACCCCGCCGGCGAGGACGTCGAAGCCGGCCGGGCACGCCCTCGTGACCGCGTCCCGTTCGGCGGGGACGGCGGTCACGACGAGGACGCGCATGTCAGCCGTTGTCGTGCTTGAGCGTGAATCCCCACACGGCCTTGGGCTTGTTGTCCTTGTTGACCTGGATGATGTTGATCTTCCGGGTCTTCGGTGCGGCGCTCTGGCCACCGGTCGCGAACACGTCCGCGTTCGGGAACGAGCGGTAGGTGGTGCCGATCGGCTCGCTGAAGATCGGCGAGCCGTCCAGCAGCGCGAGCCACTTGTCGCCGTGCTCCACGACGTCCGGGTCCACGCCCAGGCGCAGGGTCGAGCCCGGCGAGTAGTCGATCGACTTCGACGTCTTGACGCTGCTGAGGCAGGTCGTGACCTTCTCCTCGGTCAGCACCTTGCCGTCGTTGCGGCAGGAGGCCTCGGCGTTCACCGAGCTCGTCCCGACCGTCACGGTCGCGAGGGGCGTCGGCTTGTCGCAGGCGGAGAGGGCGAGGAGGCCGACGGAGACAGCGCCCAGGGCGATGCCGGCCCGGCGGGCCTTACCAGAGGTGAACGCAACGGTCATGAGCCGAAGGCTATCGGTCCCCCGAGATCACGCCACGCGCGGGTGTGGCGTGCCGCGCCGCGCGGAGCTCAGCAGCCCTCGTACGGACGTGGCCGCGCCGACCGCGAGCAGCCCCGCCGCGACCGACATCCCGACCACGCCGTTGAGCGGCAGCACGATCCCTATGGCACCGCCGAACACCCACGACATCTGGAGCACGGTCTCCGAGCGGGCGAACGCGGAGGTCCGCACCTCCTCGGGCACATCGCGCTGGAGCATCGCGTCCAGGGACAGCTTCGCCAGCGCCTGGGTGAACCCGGCGGTCGCGCCGAGGACCGCCATCAGCACCCCGCTGAAGAACGCGGCCGCGCACACCGCCGCGCCCAGCGCGGCCGTCAGCGCCATCACGATGATGACCTCCGGGCCCCGGGAGCGCAGCAGCGAGCCCGCGGCCGTGCCGAGCGCGTTGCCGACGCCCGCCGAGACGCCGACCACGCCGAGCGAGACGGCGGCGCTCTGCCCGGCCAGCGGGTGCTCGCGCAGCAGGAACGCCAGGAAGAAGATCAGGAACCCGGAGAGCGAGCGCAGGGCGGCGTTGGCGATCAGACCGTTCTGCACGGACGCGCCGACCGTGCGCAGCCCCGGTTTGCGCGCCCCGTGGACGACCAGCTGGGCCTTGCCCTCGCCCTTGGCCGAGTCCACCTTGTGGTCGAGGGTGAACGCCAGGAAGGTGCCCGCCACGAAGACGCAGAACGCCCCGTAGAGCGGCCACTGGGGCCCGACGTGCTGGAGCCCCGCCCCGATCGGGGCCGCCGCGGCCGTCGCGAGGAGCCCCGCGAGTGTGACTCTCGAATTGGCTTTGACCAGCGAGAAACCTGGTGGCAGCAGCCGGGGCACGACCGCGCTGCGCACCACTCCGTACGCCTTCGACGCCACCAGGACGCCCAGCGCCGCCGGATACAGCTCAAGCCCGCCCGTCGCCACCGCGCCCGACATGGTGAGCGCGAGGAGCGCCCGCGCCAGCATCGCGCCCGCCATCGCGGCGCGCCGGCCGTGCGGCATCCGGTCCAGCAGCGGGCCGATCACGGGGGCCAGGAGGGTGAACGGGGCCATCGTGATCGCCAGGTACAGCGCGACCCGGCCGCGGGCCTGATCGGTCGGGACGGAGAAGAAGACGGTGGACGCCAGGGCCACGGTGATCATCACGTCGCCCGCGCCGTTCACCGCGTGCAGCTCGATGAGTTTGCCCAGGCCCGACTCACCGGCGCCGTGCGCGTGGGTCGCCCTTCTGATGGAACGGGCGGTGCCCGTGAAGGGCAGGTGCAGCGCTCGGCCGACCGTCCGCCCCGCCGTGCGGAGGGGACTGGCCTTCTTGTCGGTGGACCTTGCGGTAGCCACGCAGTCATAGTGCCCCAACCCCGTACGACCATGACGTACCGACGGGGATTCGGACCGGCAGGTGGGCCACGGGCCGGGAAGGGGGTAGCGTGACAGGCGCGCCGCCCGCGGCTGCTCATGGCCGCGCGCCTCTCCGCGATCCCGCAGAATGGATGGCGAAAGGCGCGCCCCTGATCAGCTCACGGCCCGGGCGCGGACGTCGACGCGGCCCCCTGGTCCGCTCCGTCCGCGACTCGCCCGTACGCGGTCCCCGGCGCACCCGTGAGACGGCGTAGGAGAGAAGCGAGACCTGTGAGTGCTGCGACGACGCGAAGCCGTACCCCCGACCGCCTGTGCGCCGAAGCGGTCGACCTCGCCCGGGAGGCGGCCGAGGAGGCCGCGCACCCCGGCGTGGTCGGAGAGCACGTATCGGCGGTGGCCGAGGGTGACAGGGTCGTCACGCACTTCTTCGAGTGCAAGGAGCCGGGGTACCGGGGCTGGCGCTGGGCGGTGACCGTCGCGCGGGCCTCCCGCGCGAAGCTGGTCACCCTCGACGAGACGGTCCTGCTGCCCGGTCCCGACGCGCTCCAGGCGCCCGAATGGGTGCCGTGGAGCGAGCGCCTGCGCCCGGGTGACATGGGCCCCGGCGACCTGCTGCCCACCGAGGCGGACGATCTGCGCCTGGAGCCCGGCTACAGCGGCGAGGACGCCCCGCCGCCGAACTCCGCCGTCTCCGAGGAGATGGCCGAGCGGGTCGAGGCGGAGGACGCGGAGCTGGTGTCCCGGCCCGGCACCTCGCGCGGCTCGATCGCGGCGCTGGCCGAGGAGCTCGGCATGCGCCGGGCGCGTGTGCTGTCCCGCTACGGCCTGCACGCGGCGGCGGACCGCTGGGACGAGTCGTTCGGCGCGAAGACGCCGATGGCGCAGGCGGCCCCGGCCTCGTGTGTGTCGTGCGCCTTCCTGGTCCCGCTGGCGGGCTCCTTGAAGCAGGCCTTCGGTATCTGCGCGAACGAGTTCGGTCCGGCGGACGGGCGTGTCGTGTCGCTGTCGTACGGCTGCGGCGGGCACTCGGAGGCGGCGGTCATGCCGAAGCCGCCGCGGCCGTCGCCGCCGGTGCTGGACACGCTGGGCGCGGATGCGTTGGCCTTGCGGCCCGCCGCGGATGGTGGGTCTGTGGAGGCGGCGGGGGATACGGAGTCGGACGACCTCGGCCACTCGTGAGGTTCGGGGCGTAGCCACCGGCCTCCGCTGTGTTCGTCTGCGGACCGTGGGTGGCTGGTCGCGCAGTTCCCCGCGCCCCTGGGGGATACGGGCGGTGGCGATGGCGAAGCCGAGCACTTCAGGGGCGCGGGGAACTGCGCGAGCAACCCGCCACGGTCCGCAGACGGACGAGGGTTGAGGGGCGCGGGGAACTGCGCGACCAGCCACCCACCGGCCCGCAGACAAAGGCCGGGCCAAAAAGGGGCGCGGGGAACTGCGCGAGCAACCCGCGACCACCCGCGGACGAACCGGGGTCCAGGGGCGAAGCCCCCGGCCGCCGACCGGGGCCGGGCGTCCCGGAGCGCGACGCGGTACCTTCGGGCCGCAGGGTTTCCCGATGGCTGTGGACGGAGTGCGCGTGATCGTGAAGGCGACGGCGGTCGAAGGTGCCGACCCCTTCGGGACGGGACGGCTCCGGCGCGGGGTCATCGACGCCTGGGCCACCACCCCGGCCCGCTTCCGCGAGGACGCCAACGCCGAGGAGGACCTCGCCCTCGGCGGCTACCGGGACCGGCTGGTCGTCGAGCTCGCCCAGAACGCCGCCGACGCCGCCGCACGCGCGGGCGTGGCGGGGCGGCTCCGGCTCACCCTCCACCCCGGCGCCCGGGGCGAACAGCCCGTACTCGCCGCCGCCAACACCGGCGCCCCCCTCGACGCCACCGGCGTCGAATCCCTCTCCACCCTCCGCGCCTCCGCCAAGCGGCGCGACTCCGGCACCGCCGTCGGGCGGTTCGGCGTCGGCTTCGCCGCCGTGCTCGCCGTCAGCGACGAACCCGCCGTCGTCGGCCGCACCGGCGGCGTCCGCTGGTCGCTGGCCGAGGCCCGCGACCTGGCCGCCGAAGCCGCCCGCTTCAGCCCCGGCCTCGGCGACGAACTGCGCCGCCGCGACGGACACGTACCGCTGCTGAGGCTCCCGCTGCCCGCCGAGGGCACGGCACCCGACGGATACGACACCGTGGTCGTCCTGCCGCTGCGCGACGAGCCCGCCGAGGACCTCGTGCTGCGGCTGCTCGCCGCCGTCGACGACGCCCTTCTGCTCACCCTCCCCGGCCTCGTCGAGGTCATCGTCGAAACCCCCGACGGCTCGCGCGTGCTGCGCCGCTCCGAGCGCGACGGGTACGTCCACATCGACGACACCCGGGACGGCCTCAACCGCTGGCGGGTCGAGAGCGCGAGCGGTGCGCTCGCCGCCGAACTCCTCGCCGACCGGCCCGTGGAAGAGCGGCTGCGGCCGCACTGGTCGGTCACCTGGGCCGTGCCGGTCGACCTGGACGGCGCTCCCCAACGGCCCCGTACCGCGCCCGTCGTGCACGCCCCGACCCCCACCGACGAACCCCTCGGCGTGCCCGCCCTGCTCATCGCGTCGCTCCCGCTGGACACCGCGCGGCGCCACCCGGCCCCGGGACCGCTGACCGACTTCCTGGTGGAGCGCGCGGCCGACGCGTACGCCCGGCTGCTCGCCGACTGGCGGCCCGTGTCGACCGGCACCGTCGACCTCGTGCCCGGCCCGCTCGGGCGCGGCGAGCTGGACGGGGCGCTGCGCGCGGCGATCCTGGAGCGGCTGCCCCGGGTCGCCTTCCTCGCCCCGGCCGTGCCGTCCGAGGAGCTGCCCGCGCTGCGGCCGTTCGAGGCCGAGGTCGTGGAGGGGGCGGGCGCCGACACCGTACGGGTGCTCGCGGAAGTACTGCCCACGCTGCTGCCCGCCGGCCTTGAGCGCCGGGCCGAGCTGCGGACGCTCGGCGTCGGGCGGCTGCCGCTCGGCGACGCCATCGAGCGCATCGGGGGCGCCGAGCGCGCGCCCGAGTGGTGGTACCGGCTCTACGACACCCTGGCCGGCGTCGACCCCGACCGGCTCTCCGGGCTTCCGGTGCCGCTCGCGGACGGCCGTACGGCCATCGGGCCCCGGCAGATCCTGCTGCCCCTGCCCGACACCCCGGCCGACCTCGGCCGCCTCGGCCTGAAGGTCGCGCACGCGGACGCCACGCACCCCTTGCTGGAGAAGCTGGGGGCCCTCCCGGCCACGCCCCGCGCCGTCCTGACGACTCCTCAGGTACGGGCCGCCGTCGCCGCTTCCCTCGACGGCGGGGAGATCTGGGACGAGGACGCGCTCGACGCCGACGAACTCGCCGAGACCGTACTGGCGTTGGTGCGCGACGCCGCCCTGGAGCCCGGCGACGAGCCGTGGCTCGGCGCCCTCGCCCTGCCCGACGAGGACGGCGAGCTCGCCCCCGCCGGTGAACTCGTGCTGCCCGGAAGCCCCTTCGCCTCCGTCATCCGCCCCGGCGAACTCGCCGAGGTCGACGCGGAGCTCGCGGGCCGCTGGGGCGCGCAGCCGCTGGCCGCCTGCGGCGTACTGGCGACGTTCGCCCTGGTCCGGGCCACCGACGTGGTCCTCGACCCGGACGAACTGGAGCCCCGCGACGGCGACTTCGCCGAGCCCGACGACGCCGGGTTGCTCGACGCGGTCGACGTGTGGTGCGAGGACGTGCTCGACCGGCTGCCGCACACGCCGGTGCCGCCGGTGGCGACGGAGATCGTGGCGGTCCGGGACCTGGACCTCGTCGACGACGACGCCTGGCCGCAGGCGCTGGCGATGCTCGCCCAGCCGCCGCTGCGGGACGCGCTGACCCAGCCCGTACGGATCCTGCTGCCCGACGGCACGACGGAGACGGTCCGCCCGTACACGGCGTGGTGGCTGCGCGGCCACCCCGTCCTCGGCGGGCGCCGCCCGGCGGGCCTGCGGGCGGCCGGGTCCGATCCGCTCCTGTCCGGCCTGTACGAGTCGGCCGACGCGACCGGGTTCGACGACGAGCAGGTGCTGCGGGCGCTGGGTGTCCGTACGTCGGTGGCGGCGCTGCTCGACGAGCCGGGCGGCGCGGCCGAGCTCCTGTCCCGCCTCGCGGACCCCTCCCGCCCGGTCTCGGACGCCCAGCTCCACGCCCTCTACACGGCACTGGCCGACCTCGACCCCGAGCAGGTGACGCTGCCGGACGAGCTGCGGGTGGTGCTCGACGGTGCAGTACGGGTGGTGGACGCGGCCGACGCGGTGGTGGCGGACGCGCCGGATCTGCTGCCGCTGACGTCGGGGGTGCCGCTGCTGCCCGTCGCCCCGTCGCGGGCGGCCGACCTGGCGGACCTCCTCCAGGTCCGCCGTCTCGGGGAGACGGTGACGGCGGAGGTGACGTCGGTCGGGACGGAGCACGAGGTGCCGGAGGCGGTGCGGGTCCTGCTGGGTGCGGCGACGCCTTCGACGTACGTCGAGCACGAGGAGCTGCTGGCGGGCGGGGTCGAGCTGGACTGGCGCCGGGCGCCGGACGGGGTGCTGCATGCGGCGACCCTGGAGGGGGTCGCGGCGGCGCTCGCCTGGGCGGCGGGGCAGTGGCCTCGGCGCTTCGAGGTGGCAGCGCTCCTGGAGGACCCGTCCCGGGTGCCGGAACTGGCGCGAGCGCGCTGGTTCGACTGAGGGGTGAGCCCCTCCCCGCCCCTTCCCTGAACCCTCCGGGGGTGGGTGGGGGTGAAGGTGGGTTTCCCGGGGGCTACGCCCCCGGACCCCGGACGCCCTTCGTCTGCGGACCGTAGATGGCTGGTCGCGCAGTTCCCCGCGCCCCTTGAATGCCGCTGCGCGGCAATCCCCTGGGCGGCCCGGAGGGGCGCTTTTAGGGGCGCGGGGAACTGCGCGACCAGCCACTCACCGGCCCGCAGACGAAGACCGGGCACAAAACTACGCCGGGACCCGGCGGTCCACCCACCTCCACGCGAGCTCCAGCAGAACCGACCCCGCCACCGCGATCCCCACCGCCGCCCACGGCAACGTCGTCCCCACCAGCTTCAGCGCGAAGAAGGTCTGGAGCCACGGGACCGCCAGGACCAGGAGGAAGGCCGCGGCCATCGACAGGACCAGGCAGATGCGCCACCACGTGTACGGGCGGGCGATGATCGCCAGGACCCACATCGAGACCAGGAACAGCGTCAGGGTGGCGGCACTCGTCTCGGCCTCGCGCGCGCCGTCGCCCACGTAGTAGTGCCGCGCCAGCAGGTACGTCGCGAACGTCGTCACCGCCGCGATCACCCCGCCGGGTATCGCATAGCGCATCACCCGCCGTACGAAGTGCGGCTTCGCCCGTTCCGTGTTGGGCGCCAGGGCCAGGAAGAACGCCGGGATGCCGATCGTCAGCGTGGACAGCAGGGTCAAGTGGCGCGGCAGGAACAGGTATTCCACCTGCGTGCAGACCACCAGCAGGGCGAGCAGCACCGAGTAGACCGTCTTCACCAGGAACAGCGTCGCCACCCGCGTGATGTTGCCGATCACCCGGCGGCCCTCCGCCACCACCGACGGCAGCGTCGCGAAGCTGTTGTTGAGCAGGACGATCTGCGCGACCGCCCGCGTCGCCTCCGAGCCCGACCCCATCGAGACGCCGATGTCCGCGTCCTTCAGCGCCAGGACGTCGTTGACGCCGTCCCCGGTCATCGCCACCGTGTGCCCGCGCGACTGGAGCGCCGCCACCATGTCCCGCTTCTGCTGGGGCGTCACGCGGCCGAAGACGGCGTGGGAGTCGAGGACCGTCGCCATCTCCGCCCGGTCCGCCGGCAACTGCCGCGCGTCCACCGTGTTCTCCGCGCCCGGCAGGCCCAGCTTCCCCGCCACCGCGCCCACCGACACCGCGTTGTCACCGGAGATGACCTTCGCGTGGACGTTCTGCTCCTCGAAGTAGCGCAGGGTGTCGCCCGCGTCGGGGCGCAGCCGCTGTTCGAGGACGACCAGCGCCGTCGCCCGCGCGTCCGCCGCCACCTTCGGGTCGTCCAGCTCGCGCCGCGTCCGGGCGAGCAGCAGGACCCGCAGCCCCTGCTCGTTCAGCCCGTCGATCTCCGCGAGGGACGGGTCGCCGGGCGGCAGGAGTACGTCCGGCGCACCGAGCAGCCACGTCGAGTTCTCCCCGTCCCCCTCGCTGAAGGCGGCGCCGCTGTACTTGCGCGCCGACGAGAACGGCAGCGACTCCCTGCACCGCCACTCCTCGCTGTCCGGATACGCGTCGATGATCGCCTGGAGCGACGCGTTGGGACGCGGGTCGGACTCGCCGAGGGCGCCGAGCACCTTCCGTACGTACGCCTCGTCCGCGCCCCCCAGCGGCCGCAGCTCGGTGACGTCCATGCCGCCCTCGGTGAGCGTGCCCGTCTTGTCGAGGCAGACGACGTCCACGCGCGCGAGGCCCTCGATCGCCGGGAGCTCCTGCACCAGGCACTGCTTGCGGCCGAGCCGGATCACCCCGATCGCGAACGCCACCGAGGTCAGGAGGACCAGACCCTCGGGAATCATCGGGACGATTCCGCCCACCGTGTACGCCACCGACTGCTTGAAGTTGTCGTCCTTCACCACGAGTTGGCTGATCACCAGGCCTATCGAGGTCGGGACCATCAGCCACGTCACGTACTTGAGGATCATCGAGATGCCCGAGCGCAGCTCGGAGTGGACCAGTGTGAAGCGGCTGGCCTCCTCCGCGAGCTGCGCCGCGTACGCCTCGCGCCCCACCTTCGTCGCGGTGAAGGCGCCGCCGCCCGCGACCACGAACGACCCGGACATCATCCGCTCGCCGGGCTTCTTCAGTACGGGGTCGGCCTCACCGGTGAGCAGCGATTCGTCCACTTCGAGGCCGTCCGTCTCGACCACCTCGCCGTCGACCACCACCTTGTCGCCGGGGCCGAGCTCCACCAGGTCCCCGAGGACGATCTCGGACGTGGAGATCTCGGCGGCGACCCCGTCGCGCCGGACCGTCGGTTTGGCCTCGCCGATGACCGCGAGCCCGTCCAGGGTCTTCTTGGCGCGCAGCTCCTGGATGATGCCGATGCCCGTGTTGGCGATGATCACGAAGCCGAAGAGGCTGTCCTGGAGCGGCGCCACGAAGAGCATGATCAGCCACAGGACGCCGATGATCGCGTTGAAGCGGGTGAAGACGTTGGCGCGGACGATCTCGGCGGTGGAGCGGCTGCTGCGCACCGGTACGTCGTTGACCTCGCCCCGGGCGACGCGTTCGGCGACTTCGGCGGCGGTCAGACCGGTGGCCCGGCCGGACGCCACGGGCGGCGGCACGGGGTGGACGGGGTCGAGTTCCGCCCCGGCGTCGATATTGGCGCGCTGCGTCATGATTTCGACGGTACGGGGGGAATTCCCGCTTCACCTGCCGGGAAGGTCGAACATCCGACCAGGGGAGGAGGCGAATGGTCCTGCGGCGGTATGCCGCGAGGGAACGTCTCCTACCGGTTGTCGAGCGCTTCCCGCTCCGCCGCGTGCCGCTTCAGGGCCGCGTCGCGCCCCCGTACGTACCAGATGCCGATCAGGCCGAGACCGGCGCCGGCCAGGCAGGTCCACACCCACCACAGGTGTCCGTGGTCGTCGAACCAGCCGTAGAACGGCAGCTGGACGAGGAAGAGGACGAACCAGAGGATCGTGCCGCCGGTGATGGTGGCGACGACGGGCCCTTCCAGGGGCTCCGGCGCCTCGTGCTTGGGTGTCCACTTCGCCATGCGATCAGTGTAGGGGGAGGGGTCCGGGGCCCCCATCGGGCCGCTCGCGGCCCAGGCGCCCCTTGGGTCTACGCGCGGAGATAGCGATCTTTGCCTTATGTATTCATACTGAAACGGCTTACGGCTGACTCGTTTTGTTCGTTGAAACGTCCAAAGAAGTTCGGGTTGAGGCCGCATTTCCGTGTTTCCGCATTTCCTTGCCCCCCCGCCCCGTCTCACGACTGAGGTTCCGCATGTCCCCCTCGGCCACCGCCAAGGTCGACGCACCGCCGGCCCCGAAGCCGCCGGTCAACGCACTGGACCGTTACTTCAAGATCTCCGAGCGGGGCTCCACCCTCGCCCGGGAGGTCCGCGGCGGCTTCGCCACCTTCTTCGCGATGGCCTACATCATCGTGCTGAACCCGATCATCCTGGGCAGCGCGAAGGACATGTACGGGCACCAGCTCGACGGCGGCCAGCTGGTCACCGCCACCGTGCTGACCGCCGCCTTCACCACGCTCCTGATGGGCGTCATCGGCAATGTGCCGATCGCGCTGGCCGCCGGTCTCGGTGTGAACACCGTGGTCGCCCTCCAGCTGGCGCCCCGGATGAGCTGGCCCGACGCGATGGGCATGGTCGTCCTGGCGGGCTTCGTGGTGATGCTCCTGGTCGCCACCGGGCTGCGCGAGCGCGTGATGAACGCGGTGCCGCTGGGGCTGCGCAAGGGCATCGCGATCGGCATCGGCCTGTTCATCATGCTGATCGGCCTGGTCGACTCGGGCTTCGTCTCCCGCATCCCGGACGCCGCCCACACCACCGTCCCGCTCCAGCTCGGCGGCAACGGCCATCTGCTCGGCTGGCCGGTCCTGGTCTTCATCCTCGGCGTCCTGCTCACGCTCGCGCTGCTCGTACGCAAGGTGCCCGGCGCGATCCTCATCTCGATCGTCGTGATGACCGGCCTCGCGATGATCATCAACGCGGTGGCGACCGTCCCGTCCTGGGGCCTGACCACTCCGACCTGGCCCGGCAACCCGGTCGCCAGCCCGGACTTCGGCCTGCTCGGCAAGGTCAGCCTGTTCGGCGGCTTCGACAAGGTCGGCGTCCTGACCGGCGTCCTGTTCGTCTTCACCGTGCTGCTGTCGTGCTTCTTCGACGCCATGGGCACGATCATGGGCATCAGCGACGAGGCCAAGCTGACGGACGCCGAGGGCAACATGCCCGGCATCAACCGGGTGCTGTTCGTGGACGGCATCGCGGTCGCGGCGGGCGGCGCGTCGTCCTCCTCGGCCACCACCTGCTTCGTGGAGTCCACGGCGGGAGTCGGCGAGGGTGCCCGCACCGGCTTCGCGAACGTGGTCACCGGCGGCCTCTTCACGGTCGCGCTGTTCCTGACCCCGCTCGCCACCATGGTCCCGTCCCAGGCCGCCACCCCGGCGCTGCTCGCGGTGGGCTTCCTGATCCTGTCCGGCTCGATCCGGCAGATCGACTGGGACGACTGGACGATCGCGATCCCGGCGTTCGTGACGATGGTGATGATGCCGTTCACGTACTCGATCACCAACGGCATCGGCATGGGCTTCATCACCTTCACGGTGCTGCGCCTGGTGGCAGGGCGCGGCCGTGACGTGCCGGTGGCGATGTACGTCGTGGCGGCGGTGTTCGGCTTCTACTACCTGATGCCGGCGCTGGGTCTTACGTAGTCGGGGGGCGCTAGGCCGCCCCGTAGAACTTCTCCGTCTCGGCGGCCGCGGCCTGGAGCCGCTCGTCGAAGTCGTCGCGAATGAGCGTCCGGACCACATAGTCCTGGACGCTCATTCCGCGTTTTGCGGCATGCTGCCGGAGCCGTTCGAGCAGCTCACCGTCTATCCGCAGGCTGAGCACGCTGGTCCCCATGGGACGAGGGTCGCCGCAGGCCCCGCCCCGGTGCGTCACTTTTCCGATAGCTCTCACTCATTCGGGTGATGTGTGTGGTCGTGCGCGCCCGCTGTGGCGGCGCGCCGGTGGTACCCGAGGGGTACCCGGGCTGGTATTTAGCCAGAGTAATGAGTTATTCTAACGAACATGTCTGACCTGCCCCACGACAGCGACGCCGACGTCGCCGCCGTGAACTCCCTCCGCTCGGCGGTCATGCGCCTGAGCAGGCGCCTGAAGCACCAGCGCGTCGACGAGTCGCTGAGCCCGACCGAGATGTCGGTGCTCGGCACCCTCTTCCGCTGCGGCTCGGCCACCCCCGGTGAGCTGGCCCGCAAGGAGCATGTCCAGCCGCCGTCGATGACCCGCATCGTCGCGCTGCTGGAGGCGAAGGGCCTGGTCAGGCTGGAGCCGCACCCCGATGACCGCCGCCAGAAGGTGGTCAGCCAGACCGAAGAGGCCGAGGCGATGCTCGAAGAGAGCCGCCGCAAGCGCAACGCCTGGCTGGCTTCCCTCGCGGAAGGCCTGGACGAGGACGAGTGGGCGAAGCTGCGCGCCGCCGCACCCGTACTGGAGAAGCTCGCACACCTGTGAACTGACCGCGCATAAAAGGAGGCGAACCCCTTTGAGTACGGGATCCGGAGCAGACTCCGCCCCCGCACACAAATCCACCCACGACACCGCTGCCGGCGACGGCGGCAGGCGGGGGACCTTCTCCTCCCTCGCGATCCGCAACTACCGGCTGTTCTTCTCCGGCGCCATCGTCTCCAACATCGGTACGTGGATGGCGCGGATCACCCAGGACTGGCTGGTCCTCCAGATCACCGGTTCCTCGGTGGCGGTGGGCATCACCACCGCCATGCAGTTCCTGCCGATGCTGCTCTTCGGGCTGTACGGCGGCGTCATCGCCGACCGCTTCGCCAAGCGGAGCATCCTCTTCGTCACCCAGAGCGCGATGGGCCTCGGCGGTCTGTTCCTGGCGGCCATGACGCTCTCCGGAAACGTCCAGGTCTGGCACGTCTACGTGACCGCGTTCTTCACCGGCCTGGTCACCGTGGTCGACAACCCGACCCGGCAGTCCTTCGTCTCCGAGATGGTCGGCCCCGACCAGGTCCGCAACGCGGTCAGCCTCAACTCGGCCAACTTCCAGTCGGCGCGTCTGGTGGGCCCGGCGGTCGCGGGCGCGGTGATGGCGGCGGTGGGACCCGGCTGGGCGTTCCTCGCCAACGGCCTCTCCTTCCTCGCCCCGCTGGCGGGCCTCGCCCTGATGCGCACGGCCGACCTGCGGCCCACCAAGCTCGCGCCGCGCGGCAAGGGCCAGCTCCGCGAGGGCCTGGACTACGTCTCCAAGCGCCCGGAGCTGATCTGGCCGATCGTCCTGGTCGGCTTCGTCGGCACCTTCGGCTTCAACTTCCCGATCTGGCTGAGCGCCTTCGCCCACGACGTCTTCCACGGCGGCTCCGGGATGTACGGCCTGTTCAACAGCCTGATGGCGATCGGCTCCCTGATCGGCGCACTGCTCGCCGCCCGCCGGGGCACCACGCGGCTGCGCCTGCTGGCCGGGGCGGCGGGGCTGTTCGCGGTCATCGAGGTCGCGGCGGCGATGGCGCCCGGCATGGCGCTCTTCGTCGCGCTCCTGCTCCCGATCGGCGTCCTCGGCCTGACGGTGAACGTCACGGCCAACGCCTCCGTCCAGATGGCCACCGACCCGGAGATGCGCGGCCGGGTGATGAGCCTGTTCATGATGGTCTTCACCGGCGGCACCCCGCTGGGCGGCCCGCTCTTCGGCTGGCTCACGGACGAGTACGGCGTACGGGTCAGCCTCGCCCTGGGCGGACTGATCTGCGCCCTCGCGGCGGTCGGCGTCGGCCTGATGCTGGCGCGGGCGGCGAACCTGAAGCTCAAGGTGGATCTGCGGCGCGGCCGCAGGCACGTGGAGTTCGTCCCGAGGGAGCAACTGGCCACGGCGGCGTGACGAGCCCGTCCCCGGGGGCAAAACTGGTCCCATGAGACTCTTCGTGGCCGTGCTGCCCCCGCCGCCCCGGCTGGCCGAACTCGGCGTGGCGGTGGACGAGTTGCGCGCCCTGCCCGGCGCGGACCGGCTGCGCTGGGCGGGCCGCGACGACTGGCACCTCACGCTGGCGTTCCTGGGCGAGGTGGACGAGGCACTCCTGCCGGACCTGCACGCCCGTCTGGCCCGGGCCGCCCACCGCACCCCGCCCTTCGAGCTCCGCCTCCACGGGGGCGGCCGGTTCGGGGACAAGGTGCTGTGGGCGGGCGTCGCGGGCGCGATCGACGCCCTGCGGCTGCTGGCCGAACGCTCGGACGCGGCGGCCCGCCGCGCGGGCGTGGCGATGGAGGAGCACCGCCGCTACCACCCCCACCTCACCCTGGCCCGCAGCCGGACGGGGGCCGACCTGCACCCGTACGTCGACGCGCTCACGCCCTTCGAGGGCACGGCGTGGCAGACGGAGGAACTGGTCCTGGTCCGCAGCCGGCTGCCGGTCAGCGGGGTGCCGGGGGAGGTGCCGCGGTACGAGGTGGTGGGGCGGTGGGGGTTGGGGAAGTGACGAGCCCCAGCTCTCGGCGGAAGGCGACGCGGACGGTCCCGTCGGCCGGGACCATGACCACGAACCCGCGGGTACGGGTCCAGCCGTCCGGGATGAGGAACATGCGGTTGCCGGACTGGGCGAGAAGACGCACGCCTCGGTAGCGGTACTTGTACTTCTGTCCCGGGCCGCCCGCAGGCAGCGAGGTCTCCTGCACCGGCGCGGCCCCGAAGTAGAGCTGCTCGGGGGTGTCGACGACCACCATCGGCCGGTGCCACAGATTCCGGGCCAGCTCCCGCCCGTCGTCCCTGCCATGGATCTGGGCGTAGGCCTGTACGGCCCAGAACAAGCTCACGGCGATCAGCGCCGCCACGATGGCGAGGGTCTTCAGCTCGCCGGGGAAGGGGTGCCCGGTGGTCTTGAGGTGCAGTGTGCGCCCGTACACCACGAGCAGCAGGCCGCCGCCGAGGAGCAGGGGGGTGTCGAGCGGCCCGGCGGGCCACACCTGGAGACCGCCGAGCAGCCCGAGGACGAAGAGCGCGCCGCCGCACAGGGCAAGCCCTACGCCCACGTGCCCCAGACGGCGCACGAGGCCCGGTCGTGCGTCACCGAGGGAGGAGACCCACGCGAGCCCGAGCGCTCCCGCGAGCCCGGCGGCGAGCGCCACGGCCAAGGGCATGTACAGGCTTGCCGGGCTGCGCAGCAGCAGGTCCTGGGTGGACAGGCCGAGGGTGGCGACATCGACGCCGAAGTACGAGTAGAGGGAAGAGGTGTAGGCGTAGCCGAAGTAGAAGAGGAGCCCGGTGAGCAGGGTCGTGGGCGCGACGAACCCGGCGACGGCCTTGAGCCAGTTGCCCCACGGGGGCCGGGCCGGGGCGGGCTGCTCCTCCATGTACGGCCTCCTGGGTCAGGCGGCGTCGGCGGAGGAGGCGGGATCGGGCTCCTCCTCCTCGTCCGGCGGCACGGTGTCGGCCGGGAAGGGGCTGCTCTGCGCCTCGGGCTTGCCGGTCAGCTTGACGCACGCGGTGTGGGCGGGGATGAGGGGCGCGTGGGAGGTGTTCTCGAACACCCACTCAAGCGTCACGGATTCATCGGGTGAGAGGTTGACCGGCTGAGGGCCCGTCCCGGTCGTCCAGCGGCCCGTGGGGCTGCAGTCGGAGACGGTCGCGGTGCCGCTGTACGTGTCCTTGCCGGAGTTGGTGAAGGTCACCTTGACGCTGGGCCACACCCCGTCGAAGTCGGTCGAGACCCGCCCCGCCGCCTTGAAGCCGCCGCTGGTGCCGCCGTCCTCGCCGCCGTTGGTCTGCTGACCGCTCGTGTCCTCGCTCGGCTGCCCGGTCGGCTCCGCGGGCGGCGGCCCGGTGGTGGACTCCTCGGTCTGCGAGGTGTCGCCGGGCGGGGTGGGATTCTCGTCCTTGCCCGACGAGCAGCCCGCGAGCAGCAGGCCCACCGTGAGGAGGGTGACCGGAACTAGGCGGTGTCGCCGACGCCGTACGTGATCCACCTTCGGGACGGTAACACTGAGTCATCGCCCGGGTACGGTGGCGCGCCCGGGGTGGCCGAACGCGGCGGGGAGGGCGTTCGTTACGCTCGTACGCGTGAACCCGAAGACCAGGAACCGGATCATGGCCGGTGTGCTCGTGCTGATGTTCGTCGTGGTGGCGGTGGCGGCCGCGCGGGGCTGAGGCCCGGACTCAGTGCGACGCCCGCGTCAGACGGTTGGCGAACGTCGACACTGTGTACGCGCCGATGCCGAGGACGACCTCCAGGGCGTTCTGGCGGGTGTGGCCGTGGGACAGGAACGCGTTCAGGGCGTCGTCGGGGACCGCGCCCGCCGTCGCGTACACCGCGAGCGTGAACTCCCGTACCGCTTCCAGGCGTTCGTCCGTCAGCGGCTTCCCTTCGCGCAGCTCGGCGATCAGCCCCTCCGGCGCGCCGAGCCCGCGCAGCTTGCCCGTGTGCATGTTCACGCACAGGTCGCACGCGTTGCGGGTGGCGACCGTCATGATCACGACTTCGCGGGCGACCGGTTCGAGCGTTGTCCGCTCGAAGAGGGCACTCATCCCGAGGAAGCCCTCCAGGGTGTGCGGTGAGGTGGCCAGCCGGGCCACGGCCGGGGAGAGGTGCCCCAGGCTCTTGATCGTTTGCTCCATCGCGCGGCGCGACTCGGCCGGCGCGGACTCCAGGGTGTGCTCGACGAATGTCACGGCGTACCTGCTCCCCGTAAGATAGACAACGTGGTTGACGATAAGAAGGTAAACCAGGTTGTCGGTTCTCGCAACGGGGAAAGCGAGGAGGTGCCCACCCCCGGCTATGAGCTGCCCCTGCTCCTCCTCGGCGGGTTCCGCTCCCTCATCGACCGCCTCCACGCCGAGCTCGCCCGCCAGGGGCACCCGGACCTCCGGCCCGCCCACGGCTTCGCCCTCCAGGCCGTCGGGCCCGGCGGGGCGACCGCGAGCGAGATCGGGCGGCGGCTCGGCGTCTCCAAGCAGGCCGCCGGGAAGACCGTCGACCGCCTGGAGGCCCTGGGCTACGCCGAACGCGCCGACGACCCCGCCGACGCCCGCCGCAAGGTCGTCCGCATCACCCCGCGCGGCCTCGACGCGCTGGCCCGGTCGGCGGCCGTGTTCGACGAACTGCGCGCCGACTGGGTCCGTACGCTGGGAGTCGGCCCCGTGCGGGAGATGGAGGCGTCGCTGCGCACGGTGGTCCCGCCCGAGGCGTTCCGCCTCGACGCGTCGAGCTGGTTTGCGGGGTCCTAGTCGCGTACGCACTGGGGTTCGACAGCCCGTGTCCTTGGCGCCGTGCGTATCGTTGTACCGGGTGGCTGGCTGCCGGGGAGCGACAGCCGGGGAGGAGCGCCACGATGACCGTCGTAGACGTCGTAGACACCGACAGGATCGAGATGGCCGCGAGCGACGACGAGCTCACTCTGGACATGATGTTCGAGTGGATCGAGAAGATGCCTATCCCCGAGGGTTACAAGACCGAGATCGTCGGGGGGAACATCGCCATGGCGCCACAACGGCAAGTCCACTGGGAGATCATCCTTGGCCTCATCGAGCAGTTGCGCACCAAATACCCGCTGAAGCGCCTGGCCTCCGATGTCCGCATCGACTTCCCCGGCCATCTCAACGGCTTCGCCTGCGACGTCGTGGCGCTGAAGGACGGCGCGGTCAAGGGCGACAAGGGGCGCTGGCGCTATGAGGACATCGACTTCGTCGCCGAGGTGATTTCCAAGGGCACGGCCTCGAACGACTACGGCCCCAAGAAGGCCGCGTTCGCCGCCGCCGACGTCCCGGCGTACCTGATCGTCGACCCGTACACCGGCAAGTGGCACCTCCACACCCTGCCGAAGGACGACGAATACCACGGCACGGTCACCCTCGACTTCGGTGACGAGATCGATCTCACCCAGACCCCCGTCGGACTCACCCTCACCACCGACGAGTTCCCCCGCGACTGAACCCTGGGGAACGGCCCTTGCTTGGAGCGCACTTCAACAGGTTCGCTGGTGCCCCATGGAGTACACGCAGCTCGGACGCACAGGTCTCAAGGTCAGCCGTCTCGTCCTCGGCACCATGAACTTCGGCCCCCTCACGGACGAGGCCGACAGCCACGCGCTCATGGACGCCGCGCAGGACGCGGGCGTCAACTTCTTCGACACCGCGAACATCTACGGCATAGCCGAACACAAGGGGCTCACCGAGGAGATCGTCGGGTCCTGGTTCGCGCGGGGCGGCGGGCGCCGCGACAAGACGGTCCTGGCGACCAAGGGCTACGGGAACATGACCCAGGACGGCACCCCCTGGAACGTCACCTCCTGGCCCAACCACGACCGGCTCTCCGCGCTCAACATCCGCCGTTCGGTGGAGGCCAGCCTGAAGCGGCTCGGCACGGACTACATCGACGTCTACCAGTTCCACCACGTGGACCGCGCCACTCCCTTCGAGGAGATCTGGCAGGCCATGGACGTCCTCGTACGGGAGGGGAAGGTGCTGTACGTCGGTACGTCGAACTTCCCCGGGTACAAGATCGCTCAGGGTAATGAAGTCGCCGCCCGCACCGGGCGGTTGGGGCTGGTCAGTGAGCAGTGCCTCTACAACCTCGCCGAGCGCCGCGCCGAGATGGAGGTCATCCCGGCCGCCCAGGAGTACGGCGTCGGGATCATCCCCTGGTCCCCGCTCCACCAGGGCCTGCTCGGCGGCGCCCTGCGAAAGGAGCAGGCGGGCGACGGGTCGCGTACCAAGGGCGGCCGGTCCGCCGCCGGGCTCGCCGATCCGGCGGTCCGGGCGAAGGTGCAGGCGTACGAGGACCTGCTCGCCAAGCACGAACTGGAGCCGGGCGAAGTGGCGTTGGCGTGGCTGCTGACGCGGCCGGGCGTGACGGGTCCGATCGTCGGCCCGCGCACGGCGGACCAGCTCGAATCGGCTCTGCGCGCGGTCGAGCTGGAGCTGAGCGACGAAGTGCTGGCCGGGCTCGACGAGATCTTCCCCGGACCGGGCCCCTCGCCGGAGGCCTTCGCCTGGTAGCAGCCGTGGGGCGCGTGGTGCTTGCTTGAAGCGCACTTCAAGAGGTTCGCTGGTACCTCATGGAGTACACGCAGCTCGGACGCACAGGTCTCAAGGTCAGCCGTCTCGTCCTCGGCACCATGAACTTCGGCCCGCAGACGGACGAGGCCGGCAGCCATGCGCTCATGGACGCCGCCCACGACGCGGGCGTCAACTTCTTCGACACCGCCAATGTCTATGGCCAGAGCGCCGGCAAGGGCCGCACCGAGGAGATCATCGGCAGCTGGTTCGCCAAGGGCGGCGGGCGCCGCGACAAGACGGTCCTGGCCACGAAGGCGTACGGGAACATGTCCGCCGACGGCGCCCCCGTCTGGCCGAACCACGACAAGCTGTCGGCGCTCAACATCCGCCGGGCGGTCGAGGGCAGCCTGAAGCGGCTCGGCACGGACTACATCGACGTCTACCAGTTCCACCACGTGGACCGCGCCACTCCCTTCGAGGAGATCTGGCAGGCCATGGACGTCCTCGTACGGGAGGGGAAGGTGCTGTACGTCGGTACGTCGAACTTCCCCGGCTACAAGATTGCGCAGGGTAATGAAGTCGCCGCGTGCACCGGGCGGTTGGGGCTGGTCAGTGAGCAGTGCCTCTACAACCTCGCCGAGCGCCGCGCCGAGATGGAGGTGATTCCCGCCGCCCAGGAGTACGGCGTCGGGATCATCCCCTGGTCCCCGCTGTACGGGGGCCTGCTCGGCGGTGCGCTGCGCAAGGAGCGTGAGGGCGGGGGCTCGCGGTCGACCGGCGGCCGGGCGGCGGACTTGCTGAAGGACCCGGCGGTCCGGGCGAAGGTGCAGGCGTACGAGGACCTGCTCGCCGAGCGCGGCCTGGAGCCGGGCGAGGTCGGGCTGGCCTGGCTGCTCACCCGGCCGGGCGTGACGGGCCCGATCGTCGGCCCGCGCACGGCGGACCAGCTCGAATCGGCCCTGCGCGCGGTCGCGCTGAAGCTGGACGACGAGCTGCTGGCGTCCCTGGAGGAGATCTTCCCGGGTCCGGGGCCGTCGCCGGAGGCGTTCGCCTGGTAGGCCCCGGGCGTCAGCCCGTGTACGCCCCGCCCAGCCCCCACCCCTGATGCATCGCCTCGGCGAACGCCGCCGCCAGCTTGTGTTCGCCCGAGGCCGAGGGGTGGGTGCCGTCGTACGTGTCCTGGTGGATGTCGTACGTCGGCGGGTGGGAGGCGAGGAGCAGCGGGGAGGACGGCTGGTCCAGGTCCGCCACCGCCTTCGCCAGGAGTTCGTTGAAGCGGGTCACCTCGGCCGCGAAGGGAGCGTCCGACTCGGCGCGGATGTTCGGGATGACCGGGAGCAGGACCATGCGGACGGCCGGGTTCGCGGCGCGCGCCTGGGTCACGAAGGCGCGGACGTTGGCCGCCGTCTGGTCGCTGTCCGTGTAGAAGCCGAGGTCTATCAGGCCGAGGGAGACCAGGAGGACGTCGGCGCCCGCCCCGGCCGCCGCCTCGCGGATCAGCGGGGCCATGTGCAGCCAGCCCTCGCCCCAGCCGGAGAGGTGGCGGCGGGCCGCAGCCGGGAAGTCCGGTGCGCCGTACGCGTACGACAGCGGGGCGCCCGCCTCCGTGTCGTACAGCTCGGTGCGCGGCCCCACGATCTCGAAGGGGCCGTCGAAGGACGTGCTGAGGTGCTGCCACATGCGGTAGCGCCAGGTGATGTCGCCGGCGCGTCCGATGGTCATGGAGTCGCCGACGAACATGAAACGCATGGGGCCATGATGGCGGATCACCTGGACGGCTTCGACGGGCTGCCACGTGACGATGGACACTTGGTCCCATGCGTTTCCCGATGCGTTCGCTTCTGTCCGCCGCCACGGCCGCCGGGCTCGTCGTGCTGGGGGCCGCCGCGGCCGCCGCCGACGACGGTGACTTCACGATCAAGGACCCCCGGATCAAGGAGTCCAGCGGCCTCGCCGCCAGCCGGGCGCACCCGGGGATCTACTGGACGCACAACGACAGCGACGACGGGCCGTATGTGTACGCGGTCGACTCGAAGACCGGCGAGACCGTCGCCAGGATCACCCTGACCGGCGTCGGGCGCCCGCGCGACGTCGAGGCGATCTCGGTCGGCTCGGACGGGAACGTGTACGTCGGGGACATCGGGGACAACCTGGGCGGCACCTGGAAGAACGTCTGGATCTACAAGTTCCCCGAGCCCGCGCGGCTCAAGGACGCGACCGTCAAGGCGACCCAGTACGTCGTGAAGTACGCCGACGGGCCGCGCAACGCCGAGGCGCTGATGGTCCACCCCAAGACCGGCCGCCTCTACATCGCCTCCAAGAAGGAGGGCGGCGGCGGGCTGTACGAGGGCCCCGAGCGGCTCTCGGCGGCCGGGACGAACATCTTCCGGCGGATCGACGACGTGCCGTGGGTCACCGACGGCGCGTTCTCCCCGGACGGGTCGAAGCTGGCGCTGCGGGGGTACTTCTGGGCGGCGGAGTACGACTGGAAGAACGGGAAGCTCGGCGCGCGGCACGGGGTGTCCGCCCCGCTGATGCGCCAGGCCGAGTCCGTCACGTACACCCCGGACGGGAAGGCGCTACTCTTCGGGACGGAGGGGGAGGGGAGCCCGGTGAAGCGGGTTGCGGTGGAGTCCGGCAAGTCCCCCTCCGACAAGGGGGGTTCACCCTCGGGCGGCGGCGCGAGCAAGGGCGGCGCCGACTCGGGCGGCGGCGACAACCGGAACCTGGTGTACGGGGCGCTGGCGGTGGTGGGTGCCGGGGCCGCGTGGGTGGGGCTGAAACGGCGCTTCCGGCGGGGATGATCGGGCCCGGCCTTCGTCTGCGGCTGTGTGGGTGGCTGGTCGCGCAGTTCCCCGCGCCCCTTAGGTAGTAGGCCGCAGCCGGAGTGCTGGCCTCAGCCACAGGTATTTAGGGGCGCGGGGAACTGCGCGAGAAGCGGCCACCGGCCCGCAGACGAACGAGGGTGTCGCGGGGCACAGCAACCTGCCGGAGAAGCCGTACCCCCCAGGGGCGCGGGGAACTGCGCGAACAACCCGCCACTCAGCCGCAGACAAACACCGGGCCGAGACTCAGAGCTGCTCGATCACGTAATCGACGCACGCCGTCAGCGCCTCGACGTCCGACGGGTCGATCGCCGGGAACATCGCCACGCGGAGCTGGTTGCGGCCGAGCTTGCGGTACGGCTCGGTGTCGACGATCCCGTTGGCGCGCAGCACCTTGGCGACCGCCGCCGCGTCGACGTCCTCCGCGAAGTCGATCGTGCCGATGACCTGCGAGCGCTTCGCCGGGTCGGTGACGAACGGGTTCGCGTGCTTGGACTCCTCCGCCCAGCTGTAGAGGCGGGTCGAGGAGTCCTTCGTACGGGCAGTGGACCAGGCGAGACCGCCCTGGCCGTTGATCCACTTCAGCTGCTCGTTGAGGAGGAAGAGCGTGGCGAGCGCCGGGGTGTTGTACGTCTGGTTCTTGAGGGAGTTGTCGATCGCCGTCGGGAGGCTGAAGAACTCCGGGATGTGGCGGCCGGACGCGTGGATCCGCGCGGCGCGCTCCAGCGCGGCCGGGGAGAACGCCGCGATCCACAGACCGCCGTCGGAGGCGAAGGACTTCTGCGGGGCGAAGTAGTAGACGTCGCTCTCGGCGATGTCGACCGGCAGGCCGCCCGCGCCCGAGGTCGCGTCGACCAGGACGAGCGCGCCCTCGTCGGCGCCCGCGACCCGCTTGACGGGGGCGGCGACACCGGTGGAGGTCTCGTTGTGGGTGAAGGCGTAGACGTCGACGCCCGCCTCGGCGGCCGGCTCGGGGTGCGTGCCGGGCTCGGAGGCGATCACCGACGGCTCGGCCAGCCACGGCGCGAGCTTCGCGGCCTTGGCGAACTTGGACGAGAACTCGCCGAAGTTCAGGTGCTGCGACTTGTTCTCGATCAGCCCGTGGGTCGCGACGTCCCAGAACGCGGTCGAGCCGCCGTTGCCCAGGATCACCTCGTACCCCTCGGGCAGCGAGAACAGGTCCCGTACGCCCTGGCGGACCTCGCCGACCAGGTTCTTGACCGGGGCCTGGCGGTGGGAGGTGCCGAGGAGCGAGGTACCGGTGGCGGCCAGGGCGTCCAGCGCCTCCGTACGCACCTTGGAGGGGCCCGCGCCGAAACGGCCGTCGGCGGGCTTCATGTCAGCGGGAATCTGGATCTCAGCCACGAGCGCAGGGTATCGGCACACCGTGGAGCGCGCGGCTCCGGTCCACCCCGCGAGACGCGCCGCGGGCGCGGCCCGCCGTACTCGGGCCCGCGAAGGGCAGGCTGTTTCCCATGGGAGACATGGGCGACGTGGGCGGCACGGGTGGTGCGGGCGGACCGGGGCGCACGGAGGCTTCCGGCGCGTTGGAGCGGGAACTGCGGGCGGTCGTGCGCGGGGAGGTCGACTTCTCGGCGGGCGCGCGGGCGCTGACGACGATGGACGCGTCCAACTACCGGCGTGTGCCGTACGGAGTGGTCGCGCCCCGGGACGCCGAGGACGTGGCGGCGGCGCTCGCCGTCTGCCGGGAGCACGGGGTGCCGGTGGTGCCGCGCGGCGGCGGCACCTCGATCGCGGGCCAGGCCACCGGCACCGGGGTCGTCCTGGACTTCACCCGGCACATGCGGGCCCTGCTGTCGGTGGACGCGGCGGCGCGGACGGCGGTGGTGCAGCCGGGCCTCGTCCTGGATGTGCTGCGGGAGGCGGTCCGGCCGTACGGGCTGACGTTCGGGCCCGATCCCTCGACGCACAGCCGGTGCACGCTCGGCGGGATGATCGGCAACAACGCGTGCGGGTCGCACTCGGTGGCGTACGGGACGACCGCCGACAACGTCCACGCTCTGGCGGTGGTGAGCGGCGCGGGCGAGGCGCTCCGGCTCGGGCAGGGCTGGGCCGGCGCCCCGGCGGGTCTGCGCGACTTCACCGAACGCCACCTCGCCGCCCTGCGCACCGGCTATCCGCAGGACCTGCCGCGCCGGATCTCCGGGTACGCGATGGACGCGCTGCTGCCCGAGCGCGGGACGGATCTGGCGCGGGCGTTCTGCGGCAGCGAGGGCACGCTCGGCGTGCTGACCGAGGCGACCGTACGGCTGGTGGAGATGCCCGTAGCCCGGGCGCTCGCGGTGCTCGGCTATCCGGACGAGAGCGCGGCGGCCGAGGCGGCGCCCGCCCTGCTGGCGTACGGGCCGCTCACCGTCGAGGGGATGGCCGCCGACCTGGTGCGCGACGGGGCCGGGCTGCCGCGCGGCGGCGCCTGGCTCTTCGTGGAGACGGGCGGCGCCACCCCGGCCGAGGCGCAGGCCCGCGCCCGCGAGCTGGTGCGGACGGCCGCCCCGCTGGACGCGGCCGTGGTCACCGACCCGGCCGGGCAGCGGTCGCTGTGGCGGGTGCGCGAGGACGCGGCCGGGACGGCGACGCGGATGCCGGACGGCACGGAGGCCTGGCCCGGGTGGGAGGACTGCGCGGTGCCGCCCGCGCGCCTGGGCCCGTATCTGCGGGAGTTCCGGGCCCTGTTGCGGGAGCACGGCCTGCGCGGCACGCCGTACGGGCACTTCGGTGACGGCTGTGTCCACGTCCGGATCGACTTCGACCTCATGAGCGCGGCGGGCGTGGCGCGCTTCCGCCGCTTCTCCGAGGAGCTGGCCGGTCTGGTGGCCGCGCACGGCGGCTCGCTCTCGGGCGAGCACGGCGACGGGCAGGCGCGGGCGGAGCTGCTGCCGAAGATGTACGGGGCCGAACTGGTCGCGCTGTTCGGCCGGTTCAAGGACGTGTGGGACCCGGCGGGGCTGCTGAACCCCGGGGTGCTGGCCCGGCCCGCCCGGCTGGACGAGAACCTGCGCTTCGAAGTGCTGCCGAGGCGGCCGGTGGAGGTCGAGTTCGGCTATCCGCAGGACGGCGGGGACTTCTCGGCGGCGGTGCGGCGGTGTGTGGGCGTGGCCAAGTGCCGTACGGCGGACGCCGGTTCGGGCGGCGGGGTGATGTGCCCGTCCTTCCGGGCCACCGGCGAGGAGGCGCACTCGACGCGGGGCCGGGCGCGGCTGCTGCACGAGATGCTGGCGGGCGAGGTCGTCACCGGCGGCTGGCGCTCGCCGGAGGTGCGCGACGCGCTCGACCTGTGCCTGTCCTGCAAGGGCTGCCGCAGCGACTGCCCGGTCGGGGTGGACATGGCCACGTACAAGGCGGAGTTCCTGCACCACCACTACCGGGGGCGGCTGCGGCCCGCCTCCCACTACGCGATGGGCCGGCTGCCCCGCTGGCTGCGGCTGGCCGCGCCCTGGGCGCGCGGGCTCAACGCGCTGGCCCGGGTGCGCCCGCTGGCGGCCCTGGTGAAGCGGCTGGCGGGGATCGCGCCGGAACGGGGGCTGCCGGTGCTGGCGGGGGAGACGTTCCGGAGGTGGTGGCGGGGACGGACTGCCGTGCCCGCCGGGGCGGTGCTGTGGCCGGACACGTTCACGAACCACCTCTCCCCCCAGGTCGGCCGGGCGGCGGTGCGGGTCCTGGAGGCGGCCGGGGTGGGGGTCGTGGTGCCCCCGGGCCGGGTCTGCTGCGGCCTCACCTACGTCTCCACCGGCCAGCTGACCCGCGCCCGGGCGGTCCTGCGCCGCACGCTGGACGCGGTGGAGCCGCTGCTCGACCGCGGTCTGCCGATCGTCGTGCTGGAGCCGAGCTGTGCGGCGGCGCTGCGCACCGATCTGCCGGAGCTGCTGCCCGACGACCCGAGGGCGGCGCGGCTCGCGGCGTCGGTGCGTACGTTCGCGCAGGCGCTGGAGGAGTGCGCGCCGCGGTGGACCCCGCCGTACGTGGGGCGGGCGGTCGTCGGGCAGACCCACTGCCACCAGCACGCGGTGCTCGGGGACGCGGCCGAGCGCCGGCTGCGGGAGCGGGCCGGGCTGACGGGTGCGCTGAGCGGCGGCTGCTGCGGTCTGGCCGGGAACTTCGGGTTCGAGCGGGGCCACTGGGAGGTGTCGGTGGCCTGCGCGGAGGACGAGCTGCTGCCGGCGGTACGGGCGGCGCGCCCCGGCACGGAGGTCCTGGCGGACGGCTTCTCGTGCCGTACGCAACTGGAGCAGCTGGCGGGGCGGCGGGCGAGGCATCTGGCGGAGGTGCTGGCGGAGGGGCTGCCGGACGAGGGTAGTGGGCAGCGGGACTGAGCGCCGCTTACATTGATGGGAGGGCACCATTCCGTTTCACGGGCGGAAATCGCTGGACCGAGCGGCCGGAAGGGTGCAATATTTTGATTACGAAGTCCAATGTACTGAACTAACGAACCAGCTAGGGGAACCCCGGTGACCACTCCGCACGCGGCCGCAGAGCCGACGACCGCCACCGCGGCGGCGACCGTCGCGACCCCGGAGGCGGCGGGCGGACTCGGCGGGGGCCGGGGCCGCCGGGCGGCCCTTGCGCCGGTCGCGCTGGTGGTGGCGGGCGGGATTTCGGTCCAGTTCGGCTCGGCGGTCGCGGTCATGCTGATGCCTCGGGCCGGGGCGGCGGGAGTGGTGACGCTCCGCCTGCTGGCGGCCGCGCTGGTGCTCCTGGTGATCTGCCGCCCGAAGGTACGCGGCTACCGGCGCGCCGACTGGGGAACGGTGGTGGCCTTCGGCGTCGCGATGGCGGGCATGAACGGCCTCTTCTACCAGGCGGTCGACCGCATCCCGCTCGGCACCGCGGTGACCCTGGAGGTCCTGGGCCCGCTCGCCCTCTCGGTCCTGGCCTCCCGCCGCCTGGTCAACTTCGTCTGGGCCGGGCTGGCGCTCGCGGGCGTGGCGCTGCTCGGCAGCGGCGGGGGCGACGGGTTCGGGTCGCTGGACGCGGCCGGGGCGGCGTACGCGGTCGGGGCGGGCGCGTGCTGGGCGGTGTACATCCTGTTCAGCGCCCGTACGGGCCGCCGCTTCCCGCAGGCGGACGGCCTGGCCCTGGCGATGGCGGTGGCGGCGGTCCTGTCACTCCCCCTGGGCGCGATCCAGTCGGGCTCGAAACTCCTGGACCCGTCGACGATCGGCCTGGGCGCGGCGGTGGCGATCCTCTCCTCCGTACTCCCGTACACCCTCGAACTCCTCGCCCTGCGCCGCCTCCCCGCCTCCACGTTCGCGGTGCTGATGAGCCTGGAACCGGCCATCGCGGCGACGGCGGGCTTCCTGGTCCTCCACCAGGCCCTGTCGGCCACGGACGCGCTGGCGATCGCGCTGGTCATCGGGGCAAGCGTGGGGGCGGTGCGGTCGCAGGTGGGCCGGGGGCGGTAGCCCAGGGCGGCCCGACCACGGTCACGCCGCCGCGCCCCGCCTCCCGCACGGCTTCCCGGGCGGCCCCGCGCAGGGCCTCCCCGAGCCGGTCGTGGAGCAGCGCGGCCTCGGACGGCAGCAGCACCATGTCGGCATCGGCCACGTGCCGCCCGTCCCGGGCGAGCCAGAGGGCGACGCGCACGTTGCCGTCGGTGTCGCGGCGGGCGGGGCGACTGGGGATGGGGTCGATGCGCCAGCCGCGGGGGGTGGGGGTGGGGTCGGGGGTGTGGTTTTTTTTGGGCATGGGGGAATGGTTCGCCCGGCGGTGGGTGGGGCGCCAGGTTGTTGCATCAGGTTGCATCGGATCACCCCAGCGAGGCGATGGCTCGCGCGATCCGTGCACGGGCGTCGACGCCGTACACGGCGATCCGGGATAATCCGGCGAACGCCTTGAGGTAGGTGCGGATCTCGTCCGGGGCGGACACGTTGATCTCCGCCGTCAGCGTCTCGACAGCCACCTGGGCATCGTCGAAGGCGTAGAACGCCTCCAGTGGCCAGATGGCGCGACGCGCCCCAAAAGGGATGACGCCGAGAGATACGTTCGACTGTGCCATCACGGAGAGCAGATGGCCGAGTTGGCCCGCCATCGCCGCGTCGTCGCTCACGCAGTGGTAGAGAACCGTCTCTTCGAGGAGCAGCGCGAACCGGTGGGCGCCCTCCTGTATGACACGGGACCGGTCCAAGCGTGCCTGTACGGCGTCCGCCACGTCGTCAGGGGTGCCCTGGAAGTCAGTGATCGAGCGCAGCAGCCCTGTCGCGTACTCGGCCGTCTGGAGAATGCCGGGGACGACGCTCGACGAGTAGATGCGGAAATGGCGGGTGCGCTGGTACAGCGGTTTCGTCTGCTCATGGACACGACGCATCCCGTCGCGGTGGAGCTGGCGCCACGTCATGTACATCGACTGGGCGTTGCGGGCGGCCGCGATGAGGTCCTTGATCTGATCGGCGGCGTCGCAGGCGGTGCACCAGGCGCGGATGTCCGCGTCCGAGGGCGGCGTCTTGCCTCTGGCGATTCGCGACGACTTCGATTTGTGCCAGCCGCAGAGGGCGGCCAGTTCATGCCCTGTCAGTCCGGCATCCTGCATGATGCCGTGCAGCCGGGCCGCTACGGCCGCCCGAGCCGCCTCGGCGCTGGAGAGCGGTGATGAGGGCATGAACCAGTTGCCTGCGTCAGACGCCGTACTTCTCGTGCGGGACGGCTCGGTCCCAGACGGCTTCGAACGCCGAGGCGCACAGCTGGGCCACAGCGGGCTCGTCGGTGTGGTCCGTGTGGACCCAACGACCGTCCCCGTCGAAGATGTTGAACTGGACCAGCTGGTCGTCGAAGAGCCAGAAGTCATTGCCGGGCAGGCTCAGGTCCGACGCACTGCGCCGGGCCAGCCAACGGACCTGTTCGCCGGCGGCGATGTTGGTGAACGTCCCGTGGTGTTCGAAGCGGATGTAGTCGCTCACCGGCTCCGAGACGATGCGGGCGCGCCGCATGACCACGCCCTTCGCGGTGACCTCCTGTACGAGGTCGTGCCACGGGCGCCACCACGACGCACGGTCCTCGGGGTCGAGCCGGTGGCCTTTCCTCCAGGCCGCGAACTCCTCGATCTCGTTCTCCACCCCGTACACGTCCCGCATTTCCAGGTGGACGGCCGATCGCCGTGCCGACCTGATGCGTTCCGCGAAGCTATCCAAGGTCTGCGACATCAAGTGCCTCCTTGAGAAGCGGGACCATCCGCTTCGGTAACCGGATCACTGCCTCGTGCCCGGGGAGCGGGACGTCCTTCGAGCTCTCGTCCGCTGTCCGAGCGTCCACCTTCCACCCCTGGACGACCAGATCCTTCGTCTCCTCGTCCACCCACACTGCGGGAGAACCGTGATCTCCGGACTCCGGATCTTTCCCGACGAACCGTAATGCCATGACGACCTCCGCCATCGGTCCTGTTGCGTCTGGTTGCACCACCATCTCGCCGACCCGCCCGCACCGGCAAGGGCGCATCCCCGCCCAGCACTTGAGCGCCCCCGCACCACCCCACGCCCCCGCCAAAAAACAATGCAAGCACGCTTGCTTGTTTTGCGGGTCGCTGCCATGCTCCCGGACACGCACCCCGCATCCCCACCCGAAGGGACCACCCCCGTGTCCGATGCGAACGCCGTGCTCGACGATCTGCGCGCCGAAGGGGAGGAACTCGACCGGCTCGTCGGGGCGTTGAGTCCGGGCGACTGGGCGCGGGAGACCGCCGCGCCGGGGTGGCGCATCGCGCACCAGATCGCGCATCTGGCCTGGACCGACCGGGCCGCCCTGCTCGCCGTCACCGACGCCGAGGCGTTCGCGGCGGAGGTGGAGAAGGCCGCCGCCTCGCCTGACACCTTCGTCGACGAGGGGGCCGAGGCGGGCGCCCGGCTCGAACCCGACGAGCTCCTGCGGCGCTGGCGGGACGGGCGCGCCCGGCTGCGAGACGCCCTCAGCGCCGCCCCACCCCGCGCCCGCTTCCCCTGGTACGGCCCGCCCATGTCCGCCGCCTCCATGGCCACCGGCCGTCTGATGGAGACCTGGGCGCACGGCCAGGACGTCTGGGACGCCCTCGGCCGCACCCGCGAGCCCACCGACCGGCTGCGCCACGTCGCCCGGATCGGCGTACGGGCGCGTGACTTCGCCTTCGCCGTACGGGGGCTGGCCGCGCCCGCCGAGGAGTTCCGGGTCGAGCTGACCGGGCCGGGCGGCGGCCTGTGGACGTACGGACCCGAAGACGCCGCCCAGCGCGTCACCGGCCCCGCCCTGGACTTCTGCCTCCTCGTCACCCAGCGCATCCACCGCTCCGACACCGCCGTCCGCGCCCACGGCCCCGACGCCGACCGCTGGCTCGACATCGCCCAGGCCTTCGCGGGCCCGGCCGGGCCCGGACGCGCGCCCAAGGGGGCCTGATGCGGCGGCCGCTGCGCATCGCCAACGCCTCCGGGTTCTACGGCGACCGCTTCGACGCCCTGCGCGAGATGCTCACCGGCGGGCCGCTCGACGTGCTCACCGGGGACTACCTCGCCGAGCTCACCCTGCTCATCCTCGGCCGCGACCGCCTCAAGGACCCCCGCCTCGGCTACGCCAAGACGTTCCTGCGCCAGCTGGAGGAGTCCCTCGGGCTCGCCCATGAACGCGGGGTGCGGATCGTCACCAACGCGGGGGGACTCAACCCCGCCGGACTCGCCGAGGAGATACGGGAGTTGGCGGGCAGGCTCGGCCTTCCCGTCCGCGTCGCCCATGTCGAGGGCGACTCCCTTCCCCCGCGCCCCGGTGGCCTCACCGCCCACGCATACCTCGGCGGCACCGGCATCACCGCCTGCCTCGCCGCCGGGGCCGACGTCGTCGTCACCGGGCGGGTGACGGACGCCGCCCTCGTCACCGGGCCCGCCGCGTGGTGGCACGGGTGGGGGCCCGAGGAGTACGACGCCCTCGCCGGGGCCGTCGTCGCCGGGCACGTACTGGAGTGCGGCACCCAGGCCACCGGCGGCAACTACGCCTTCTTCCGCGACCACGACGTCCGCCGCCCCGGCTTCCCCCTCGCCGAGATCCACTCCGACGGCACCAGCGTCATCGGCAAACACCCCGGCACCGGCGGTGTCGTCGACATCGGCACCGTCACCGCGCAGCTCCTGTACGAGACCGGGGGCGCCCGGTACGCCGGGCCCGACGTCACCGCCCGGCTCGACACCGTACGGCTCGCGGCGGACGGGCCCGACCGGGTGCGGATCACCGGCGTACGCGGCGAGGAGCCCCCGCCCACCCTCAAGGTCGGGCTTTGCCGCATCGGCGGCTGGCGCAACGAAGTCGTCTTCGTGCTCAGCGGGCTCGACATCGAGGCCAAGGCCGACCTCGTGCGGGCACAGATCGAGGAATCGTTCCGGCGCGCCAAGTCCCGGCCCGCCGACATCCGTTGGGAACTCTCCCGCACCGACCGCCCCGACGCCCCCACCGAGGAGACCTCCAGCGCCCTCCTGCGTCTCGTCGTCCGCGACCCCGACCCGGACGCCGTCGGCCGTACCGTCAGCGGCGCCGCCATCGAGCTCGCCCTCGGCAGCTACCCGGGGTTCCATGTGACCGCCCCGCCCGGGAAGGGCGCCCCCTACGGCGTCTTCGAGGCGGAGTACGTCGAGGCGGGCGAGGTCGCGCATATCGCCGTGCTGCCCGATGGCGTACGGCAGTCGATGCCCCATCCCGTACGGACTCGGGTCCTTGAGGATGTCGGAGAGCCGGTGCCGCCCGCGCCCCTGCCCGACGGGCCCACCCGCCGCGCGCCCCTCGGCCTCGTCGCCGGAGCCCGCAGTGGTGACAAAGGTGGAGACGCCAATGTCGGTGTGTGGGTGACATCCGATGACGCCTGGCGGTGGCTGGCGCATGAACTGACAGTTGAGCGATTTCAGGAACTGATACCTGAAAGCCGTCAGTTGAAAGTCGTCAGGCATCAGCTCCCCCTCCTGCGCGCCCTCAACTTCACCGTCCACGGCCTCCTCGGCGAGGGCGTCGCCTCGCAGGCCCGCTTCGACCCCCAGGCCAAGGCGCTCGGCGAGTGGCTGCGCTCGCGCCACCTGGACATCCCGGAGGTGCTGCTGTGACCGTCCTGCCCACCGCGCTCGATACGGCCGGGCCCGAGTACGCCGCCCACCGCGAGGCCATGCTCGCCAAGCTGGCCGAGCTCGACGCCGAGCACGCCAAGGCGCTCGCGGGCGGCGGCCCCAAGTACGTCGAACGCCACCGGGGGCGCGGCAAGCTGCTCGCCCGTGAACGCATCGAGCTGCTGATCGACCCCGACACCCCGTTCCTGGAGCTGTCGCCGCTCGCCGCCTGGGGGAGCGACTACCCCGTCGGCGCCTCGATGGTCACCGGGATCGGCGTCGTCGAGGGGGTGGAGTGCCTGATCACGGCCAACGACCCGACCGTACGCGGCGGCGCCTCCAACCCATGGACGCTGAAGAAGGCGCTGCGGGCCAACGAGATCGCGTACGCCAACCGGCTGCCCTGCATCAGCCTCGTCGAGTCCGGCGGCGCCGATCTGCCCTCCCAGAAGGAGATCTTCATCCCGGGCGGGGCCCTGTTCCGCGACATCACACGGCTCTCCGCCGCCGGGATCCCCACCATCGCGGTGGTGTTCGGCAACTCGACCGCCGGCGGCGCGTACGTACCCGGGATGTCCGACCACACCGTCATGATCAAGGAGCGGTCGAAGGTCTTCCTCGGCGGGCCGCCGCTGGTCAAGATGGCCACCGGCGAGGAGAGCGACGACGAGTCGCTCGGCGGCGCCGAGATGCACGCCCGCACCTCCGGCCTCGCCGACCACTACGCCGTGGACGAGCAGGACGCCCTGCGCCAGGCCCGGCGCATCGTCGCCCGCCTCAACCACCGCAAGGCGCACCCGGACCCGGCCGTCCCGTACGAACCGCCCGAGTACGACGAGGACGAGCTGCTCGGGATCGTGCCGGGGGACCTCAAGACGCCCTTCGACCCGCGCGAGGTCATCGCCCGGATCGTCGACGGCTCCGACTTCGACGAGTTCAAGCCGCTGTACGGGCCGAGCCTGGTCACCGGCTGGGCGCGGCTGCACGGCTACCCCGTCGGCATCCTCGCCAACGCCCAGGGCGTGCTGTTCTCCGCCGAGTCGCAGAAGGCCGCCCAGTTCATCCAGCTCGCCAACCAGCGCGACATCCCGCTCCTCTTCCTGCACAACACCACCGGCTACATGGTCGGCAAGGAGTACGAGCAGGGCGGCATCATCAAGCACGGCGCGATGATGATCAACGCGGTCAGCAACTCCAAGGTGCCGCATCTGTCGGTGCTGATGGGGGCCTCGTACGGCGCCGGGCACTACGGCATGTGCGGGCGCGCCTACGACCCGCGCTTCCTCTTCGCCTGGCCCGGCGCCAAGTCCGCCGTCATGGGGCCGCAGCAGCTCGCCGGGGTCCTCTCGATCGTCGCCCGCGCCTCCGCGCTCGCCAAGGGGCAGCCGTACGACGACGAGGCCGACGCCGGGCTGCGCGCCATGGTCGAGCAGCAGATCGAGGCGGAGTCCCTGCCCACGTTCCTGTCCGGGCGGCTGTACGACGACGGGGTCATCGACCCCCGCGACACCCGCACGGTCCTCGGCATATGTCTGTCCGCCGTCCACACGGCCCCGGTCGAAGGCGCGCGCGGCGGCTTCGGCATCTTCAGGATGTGAGGCGCTGATGATCCAGTCCGTACTCGTCGCCAACCGGGCCGAGATAGCCTCCCGGGTCTTTCGCACCTGCCGTGACCTGGGCATCTCCACGGTCGCCGTGCACTCCGACCCGGACGCGTCGCTGCCGTACGTCCACGAGGCCGACGCGGCCGTACGGCTGCCCGGGTCCTCGCCCGCCGAGACGTATCTGCGCGGCGACCTCGTCGTGAAGGCGGCGCTCGCGGCGGGCGCCGAAGCCGTGCACCCCGGGTACGGGTTCCTCTCCGAGAGCGCCGGCTTCGCCCAGGCGGTCGTCGACGCCGGGCTGACCTGGATCGGGCCGCCGCCCGCCGCCATCGAGGCGATGGCCTCCAAGACCCGCGCCAAACAGCTGATGGCGGCGGCCGGGGTGCCGCTGCTCGCCCCCGTCGACCCGGCGAAGGCCACCACCGCCGATCTGCCGCTGCTCCTGAAGGCGGCGGCAGGCGGGGGCGGCCGGGGCATGCGGGTCGTCCGGGACCTGCGCGAGCTGCCAGGGGAGTGGGAGGCGGCCGCCGCCGAGGCCCGGTCCGCCTTCGGGGACGGCGAGGTGTTCGCCGAGCCGTACGTGGAGCGCGGGCGCCACGTCGAGGTGCAGATCATGGCCGACGCGCACGGCACGGTCTGGGCGCTCGGCACCCGCGACTGCTCTCTCCAGCGCCGTCACCAGAAGGTCGTCGAGGAGGCACCGGCGCCCGGCCTGCCCGAGGCCCTGCGCACCCGGCTGCGCACCGCCGCCGTGGCCGCCGCCCGGGCCGTCTCCTACCGGGGCGCGGGCACGGTCGAGTTCCTCGTCGACGGCCGGGGCCGGGCGTACTTCCTGGAGATGAACACCCGCCTCCAGGTCGAACACCCCGTGACGGAGGCCGTGTTCGGCATCGATCTCGTCGCGCTCCAGCTCCAGGTCGCCGAAGGCGCCGCCCTGCCCGCCGAACCGCCCGAGCCGACCGGGCACGCCGTCGAGGCGCGGCTGTACGCCGAGGACCCGGCGGGCGGCTGGACCCCGCAGACCGGTGTCCTGCACCTCCTCGACGTCCCCGGCGTCCGCCTGGACCGGGGCTACGGCGACGGCGACACCATCGGCGTCCACTACGACGCCATGCTCGCCAAGGCCGTCGTCCACGCCCCCACCCGCGCAGCGGCCGTCCGCACCCTCGCCCGCGCGCTCGAACGCGCCCGTATCCACGGGCCGAAGACCAACCGCGACCTGCTCGTACGCTCCCTGCGCCACCCGGACTTCACCTCCGGCCGCGTCGACACCGGCTTCTACGACCGGCACCTGCCCGCCCTCACCGAGCCGCGCGCGGGCGAGGCGCACGCGGCCCTCGCCGCCGCGCTCGCGGACGCGGCGGGCCGCCCCTCCCGCTTCGGTGGCTGGCGCAACCTGCCGTCCCAGCCGCAGGCCAAGCGGTACGGCGACCACGAGATCCGCTACCGCCTCACCCGCGAGGGCCTGACCGCCGACGGCTTCCCGGACGTACGCCTGGAGGCCGCCGAGCCCGGTCTCGTACGCCTGGAAGTCGACGGAGTCGCCCGGGACTTCCGGATCGCGCGCTATCGCGACCAGGTGTACGTCGACACCGCCACCGGCTCGTACGCCCTCACCGCACACCCCCGCTTCACCGACCCCAGCGAACTCCTCGCCCCCGGCTCGCTGCTCGCCCCCATGCCGGGCGTGGTCGTCCGGGTCGCGGAGGGGCTCGCCGAAGGGGTCCGGGTCACGGCGGGGCAGCCGCTGATCTGGCTGGAGGCGATGAAGATGACCCACCCCATCACCGCCCCCGCCTCCGGCACCCTCACCGCGCTCCACGCCGCCCCCGGCCGCCAGGTCGAGGTCGGCGCCCTGCTCGCCGTCGTACAGGACGCACCCGCAGCCCAGGAGGACCAGCCGTCATGACCGCAGTACGCAGCAGCGCCATCGAGAGCCAGGAACTCAAGGACCTGCGGGCCGCCGTCGCGGCCCTCGGGCAGCGGCACGGCCGGGGACACGACCGCGAGGTGCTGTGGGCGGAGGCCGCCAAGCTCGGCTACCTGGGGGTGAACCTGCCCGAGGAGTACGGCGGCGGGGGCGGCGGCATGGCCGAACTCTCCATCGTCCTGGAGGAGTTGGGGGCCGCCGGGTGTCCCCTGCTGATGATGGTCGTCTCGCCCGCCATCTGCGGCACGGTCATCGCCCGCTTCGGCACCGAGGAGCAGAAGCGCACCTGGCTGCCGGGGCTCGCCGACGGCTCGAAGACCATGGCGTTCGGCATCACCGAGCCCGACGCGGGCTCCAACTCGCACCGCATCACCACCACCGCCCGCCGCGACGAGGAGAGCGGCGGCTGGATCCTCACCGGCCGCAAGGTCTTCATCTCCGGCGTGGACATCGCCGACGCCACCCTGATCGTCGGCCGTACGGAAGACGCCCGCACCGGCAGCCTCAAGCCGTGCCTGTTCATCGTCCCGCGCGACACCCCCGGCTTCCAGCGCTCGCAGATCGACATGGAACTCCAGGCCCAGGAGAAGCAGTTCGAGCTCGTACTCGACGAGGTGCGGCTGCCCGCCGCGTCGCTCGTCGGTGGGGGCACCTCCCACGCTTTCGGCAGTGGGGGAGAGGACGCCGGGCTGCTCCAGCTCTTCGCCGGGCTCAACCCCGAGCGGATCATGACGGCCGCCTTCGCGATCGGCATGGGCCGGTACGCGCTGGCCAGGGCGCTCACGTACGCGCGCGAGCGGCAGGTGTGGAAGGCGCCCATCGGCGCCCACCAGGCCATCGCCCACCCGCTCGCCCAGGCCCACATCGAACTGGAGCTGGCCCGGCTGATGATGCAGAAGGCCGCCGCGCTCTACGACGCCGGCGACGACATGGGCGCGGGCGAGGCCGCCAACATGGCCAAGTACGCGGCCGCCGAAGCCTGCGTGAAGGCCGTCGACCAGGCCGTGCACACCCTCGGCGGCAACGGCCTCACCCGCGAGTACGGGCTCGCGGCCCTGATCACGGCGGCGCGCGTGGCCCGGATCGCGCCGGTCAGCCGCGAGATGATCCTCAACTATGTCTCGCATCAGACGCTGGGGCTTCCCAAGTCGTACTAGCCGTACTAGGACGTGCCCCCATGGTCTTCCACAGCGAGTACGCGGCCGTCCCGGTCGTCGACGAACCCATCCACCAGGCGGTCCTCGGGCACGCGGCGTCCCGGTACGGCGCCGCCACCGCCCTGATCGACGGCACGGACCCGACGGGCGCCACCTCCGTCTCGTACGCCCTGCTCGACGTGCGGCACCGCCGGGTCGCCGCCGCGCTCGCCGAGGCCGGGCTGCGCAAGGGCGACGTCCTCGCCCTGCACAGCCCCAACTCGGTGCTCTTCCCCGCCGTGTTCTACGGGGCGACCCGCGCCGGGGCCTCGGTGACCACCGTCCATCCGCTCGCCACGGCCGAGGAGTTCGCCAAGCAGATCGCCGACTCCTCGGCCCGCTGGATCGTCACGATCGCGCCACTTCTGGAGACGGCCCGCCGCGCGGCCGAACTCAGCGGCTGCATCGCGGAGATATTCGTCTGCGACCGGGCGGACGGCCACCGCTCGGTCCTCGACATGTTCGCCTCCACCGCCCCCGAACCCGCCGTGCACATCGACCCCGGCGAGGACATCGCCGTCCTGCCCTACTCCTCGGGCACCACCGGCGTCCCCAAGGGCGTGATGCTCACCCACCGCTCGATCGCCACCAACCTCGCCCAGATCCACCCGCTGGCCCCCATGGGCCCCGGCGACCGCATCCTCGCCGTGCTGCCGTTCTTCCACATCTACGGCCTCACCGCGCTGCTCAACGCCCCGCTGCGGCACGGCGCCACCGTCGTGGTCCTGCCGCGCTTCGACCTCGACCAGTTCCTCGCCACCATCGAGCGCCACCGCATCACCGGCCTGTACGTGGCCCCGCCGATCGTCCTCGCCCTCGCCAAGCACCCGGCGGTCGCCCAGTACGACCTCTCCTCCCTGGAGTACATCGTCAGCGCCGCCGCCCCGCTGGACGCCCGGCTCGCCGCCGCCTGCTCGGCCCGGCTGGGGCTTCCGCCGGTGCGCCAGGCGTACGGCATGACCGAGCTCTCGCCCGGCACCCACGCCGTGCCCCTGTCGGCCGCCAACCCGCCGCCCGGCACCGTCGGCAAACTCATGCCCGGCACCGAGATGCGCCTCCTCTCCCTGGACGAGCCGGGTCGCGACGTCGCCCCCGGCGAGACCGGCGAGATCGCCATCCGGGGCCCGCAGGTCATGAAGGGCTACCTCGGCCGCCCCGAGGCCACCGCCGAGATGATCGACGCCGACGGCTGGGTCCACACCGGCGACATCGGACACGTCGACGCCGACGGCTGGCTCTTCGTCGTCGACCGCGTCAAGGAACTCATCAAGTACAAGGGCTTCCAGGTCGCCCCCGCCGAACTGGAGGCACTCCTGCTCACCCACGACGCCATCGCGGACGCGGCGGTCGTCGGCGTGTACGACGAGGACGGCACCGAGGTGCCCTGCGCTTACGTCGTCCGGGCACCGGGCAGCCCGGACCTCACCGCCGAGGACGTCATGGCCTACGTCGCCGAGCGCGTCGCCCCGTACAAGAAGGTCCGCCGCGTGGAGTTCATCGGCGGCGTGCCGCGCGCGGCGACCGGCAAGATCCTCCGCCGCGAACTGCGCGAACGCCACCAGGTCCAGAACAGTGGGAAGGGCACCGCATGACCGTCGTACACCGCTCGCACGACCGGGGCATCACCACGCTGACGCTGGACTCGCCCGCCAACCGCAACGCCCTGTCGGCCGCCCTCGTCGGCGAACTCGGCGCGGCCCTCGCCGACTGCGCCGCCGACCCGGGCGTACGGGCCGTCCTGCTCACCCACACCGGCACCACCTTCTGCGCGGGCGCCGACCTCAAGTCGCCGCCCGACCCGGCCGCCTTCGTGGCCCTGATGCGGGCCGTCGTCGAGCTGCCCAAACCGGTCGTGGCCCGGGTCACCGGACACGTACGGGCCGGCGGGCTCGGGCTGCTCGGCGCCTGCGACATCGCGGTCGCCGGGCCCGACTCCTCGTACGCCTTCACCGAGGCCCTGCTCGGCCTCGCCCCCGCCGTGATCTCCATGCCCCTGCTGCCCCGCATGGACCCGCGCGCCGCCGGGCGCTACTACCTCACCGGGGAGCGGTTCGGGGCGGCCGAGGCCGTACGGGCCGGACTGCTCACCGAGGCGGCCGACGACGTGGACACGGCCCTCGCACCCGTACTCGACGGGCTGCGCCGGGCCTCCCCGCAGGGCCTGGCCGCATCGAAGTCACTGGTCACGGCTACCGTGGTGGAGACCTTCGACCGCTGGACAGAAGACCTGAGCGCGCGTTCGGCGGCCCTGTTCGCCTCCGCGGAGGCGAAGGAGGGCGTGACGGCGTTCCTGGAGCGACGGGAGCCCCCATGGGTGTTGTGACCTCGGCGACTGCCTCGGCCAAGGGCCCCAACGCGCCGAAGCAGGACCGCAGCCGGGCCACCCGGCAGCGCCTCCTGGAGGCCGCGGTGGCGTGCCTGGCCGAACACGGCTGGGCGGGCTCCACGGTCTCGGTCGTCGCGGAACGGGCCGGTGTCTCGCGCGGCGCGGCCCAGCACCACTTCCCCACCCGGGAGGACCTGTTCACGGCGGCCGTCGAGTACGTGGCCGAGGAGCGCTCCACGGCCCTGCGCGCCCTGGGCCCCACCGACCGCCACACCGTGGTCGCCAGCCTCGTCGACCTCTACACGGGCCCCCTGTTCCGGGCCGCCCTGCACCTGTGGGTGGCCGCCGCGAACGAACCCCAACTGTACGCGCGCGTAAGGGAGTTGGAGGCACGGGTCGGCCGGGAGTCGCACCGCATCGCGGTAGCCCTGCTCGGCGCGGACGAGTCGGTGCCCGGCGTACGGGAAACGGTCCAGGGCCTCCTGGACATGGCCCGCGGCCTGGGTCTGGCGAACGTCCTGACGGACGACGGGGCGCGACGGCGCCGGGTGGTGGCGCAGTGGGCCGAGCTGGTGGATGGCGCCCTCGGCTGACGTTGTGGGCAGGCGTTCCGCAGGGCGGAACGGGTGGGCACAACGGACCACCGGGCCGCAGACGAAGGGAAGACGGGCCGGGGCGCGCACACGATCGCCCCGGCCCGTCCAACCGGACTAGGACGCGCGGCCGTCCGCGTCCTCGCACGCCTTCGCCTTGTTGCGCAGCGCGTTGGCCCGCTGGTGCGCCTTCGCGGCGGCCTCGCGCTCGCCCAGGCGCTTCAGCTCCTCGGCCTTCCGGTCGAGCTGGGCGGCCTCCTGGCGCAGCTCGGCCGGCTTGCAGATGATCACGCCGGCCTGCGCGGCGGGCGCGACGGTCACGGCGAGGCCGCCGGCGAGCAGCGCGGCGGAGAGGACAGCGGTCACGGTACGACGCATGCGAGTACTCCAAATCCCGGGCCCCAAGAGCCCGTTGTGGGGGACTGGTACACGAAAACCCTATCGAATCCGGCCATGCGGTTGATCAAGGGGGCCCGGACTGGGGTGGATACGCGTGTGGCGCCGCCCCCGTCCCCGGGGCGGCGCCACACGTACAAACTGAGGCGGGGTCGGCCAAGGGCTCAGGCCCGGATGTCCCCGTACCCCTCCACCTCGCGCGGGTCGCGCGGGCCCGGCCCGATGTAGCGGGCGGAGGGGCGCACCAGGCGGCCCGTCCGCTTCTGCTCCAGGATGTGGGCCGACCAGCCCGCCGTACGGGCACACGTGAACATCGACGTGAACATGTGCGCCGGGACCTCCGCGAAGTCCAGCATGATCGCCGCCCAGAACTCGACGTTCGTGGCGAGCACACGGTCGGGGCGGCGGGCGTGCAGCTCCTCGAGGGCGGCCTTCTCCAGCGCCTCCGCGACCTCGAAGCGCGGCGCGGCCAGCTCCTTGGCGGTGCGGCGCAGCACGCGCGCCCGCGGGTCCTCGGCGCGGTAGACGCGGTGCCCGAAGCCCATCAGGCGCTCGCCCTTGTCGAGGGCCTTCTTCACGTACGCGGTGGCGTCGCCGGTCCGCTCGATCTCCTCGATCATGCCGAGGACGCGGGAGGGGGCGCCGCCGTGCAGCGGACCGGACATGGCACCGACCGCGCCCGACAGCGCGGCCGCGACATCCGCGCCGGTGGAGGCGATGACGCGGGCGGTGAACGTCGAGGCGTTCATGCCGTGCTCGGCGGCCGACGTCCAGTACGCGTCGACGGCCTTCACATGCCGCGGGTCCGGCTCGCCGCGCCAGCGGATCATGAACCGCTCGACGACGGACTCGGCCTTGTCGATCTCGCGCTGCGGCACCATCGGCAGCCCCTGGCCGCGCGCCGACTGGGCGACGTACGACAGTGCCATGACGGCGGCGCGCGCCAGGTCGTCGCGGGCGGTCCGCTCGTCGATGTCGAGCAGCGGCTTCAGCCCCCAGACCGGCGCGAGCATCGCGAGCGCGGACTGCACGTCGACGCGGATGTCCCCGGAGTGGACGGGGATGGGGAAGGGCTCGGCGGGCGGCAGCCCTGGATTGAAGGCCCCGTCGACCAGCAGCCCCCAGACGTTCCCGAACGACACATGGCCGACGAGATCCTCGATGTCGACGCCTCGGTACCGAAGAGCACCGCCTTCCTTGTCGGGTTCGGCGATCTCGGTCTCGAACGCGACGACTCCTTCAAGTCCGGGTACGAAGTCGGACATCAGGCGGCTCCTCGTGATGCTTGCGACAGCTGCGGGATGGGTCGGGCAGGGGGCGCCCCTTCCCCCGTGATGCCCCGTGTGGTGGAAAATTCAACCCACCGGGTCGTAGGGGGGCCACAGTGGCCCAGCGGAGAGTTTGGCGGGTTCGACGGGTGCGGGGAAGCGTGACATCCGGCACACTGCCCCATTTGCCGCGCGGAGGGTTGGCGACCCTCCGTGCCGGGAAAGCTGACACGCCGTGCCATCTGAGGTGCCCGGGCGCGGCCCCGCGCTCCTGCGGCAGGATGACGCCGTGACCGACCACGACCCCGCCGCCATGCGCCGCCAGTACCGCACCACCCTCCTGGACGAGACCGACCTGGCCGCCACGCCCATGGCCCAGTTCGCGCGCTGGTTCAAGGAGGCCGTCACCGGCGGCCTGCACGAGCCGAACGCCATGGTCGTCGCCACGGCGACCCCCGACGGCCGCCCCTCGACGCGCACGGTCCTGCTGAAGGCCTACGACGACCGGGGCTTCGTCTTCTACACGAACTACGCCTCGCGCAAGGCGGCCGAGCTGGCGGCGAACCCGCAGGTCTCCCTGCTCTTCCCCTGGCACCAGCTCTCCCGCCAGGTCATCGTGACGGGCACAGCCGCGCGCGTTCCGCAGGAGGAGACCGAGGCGTACTTCCGCACCCGCCCCCACGGCTCCCGGCTCGGCGCGTGGGCGAGCCCGCAGTCGACGTCGATCGCCTCCCGCGCGGAACTGACGAGCCGTTACGAGGAGCTGGCGGCCCGCTATCCCGAGGGCGCCGAGATCCCGGTCCCGCCGCAGTGGGGCGGCTTCCGGATCGTCCCGGAGACGGTGGAGTTCTGGCAGGGCCACGAGAACCGGCTGCACGACCGGCTGCGCTATGTCCCGGCGGGCCCGGACGCCTGGCGGGTCGAGCGCCTGGCGCCCTGACCGGCACACCGCCCTGACCGGCACACCGCTCGGACATGCAGAAACCCGCGGGCTCGGGTTCCTCCGGAGAGGAGCCGGCCGGACGTACCGGCGAGCCCGCGGGTCGGTGACTGCTGGGAATTTCGGCCGGCGACGAGCCGGCACCACACAAAGTGTGCGACTGGCAGGCGCTAGCCCGCAGTCACCTCACGCGTCCGGTATTCATACATCTGCCGAACCACCTCCCTTCTCGTGTGCACCACACATTAGGAAGCCGCGCGGGACGCGACAACCGATTTATTCGGCGCGCTCCCCGGCCGACCGCTCGACGCAGAACTCGTTGCCCTCCACGTCCGCGAGCGTGACCCAGCCCCTGCCGTCGGGCAGCCGGTGGTCGCCGACGAGTGTGGCGCCGAGGGCCAGCAGCCGGTCCACCTCCTCGTCGCGGGTGCGGTCCTGCGGCTGGAGGTCGAGGTGGACGCGGTTCTTCACCGTCTTGGCGTCGGGAACCGACACGAACAGGAGCGCGCTGCTCCCGGCGGTCACCAGGGCCTCCGGGTCGCCGGGGGAGTCCTCGTCGGAGACTTTGCCGTCGAGTACCGCAGCCCAGAAGGTGGCCAGCGTGTAGGCGTCGGTGCAGTCGAACGTCGTATGACGTACAAGTGAGGTCATGGGCGTCACTATGTTCGACAACAGCGGGGCGGAAAAGGTCTTTTCGGGGGCGCGGGTCGATCTGGAGCCCCTGCGGGTCGGCCACGCCGAGGAGATGGCGGAGGTGCTCGGCGATTCCGCGCTGCACCGGTTCATCGGCGGCGCCCCGGACACCGCCGAGGCCCTGCGCGCGCGGTACGCGCGGATGACGGCCGGGTCGCCCGACCCCGCCGTCCAGTGGCTCAACTGGGTCATCCGGCTGCGCGCAGAGCACCGGTCGGTGGGTACGGTCCAGGCCACTGTGCAAGGTGGTACGGCGGAGATCGCCTGGGTCGTGGGGACGCCCTGGCAGGGGCGGGGGATCGCCGTGGAGGCCGCGCGGGTGCTCGTCGCCGGGCTCGGCGCGTACGGAGTGCGGAGCGTCGTGGCGCACATCCACCCCGATCACACCGCGTCCGCCGCCGTCGCGCGCGCCGCCGGGCTCGCCCCGACCGACGAGCGGCAGGACGGCGAGGTGCGCTGGCGCGGGGAGCTCGACGGGTGAGCCCGCGCGGATAGTTCCCGCCGGGGCGCCCCGCTCCGGCGTCGCAAAACGGCCCTTCCCGGGAAGGGATTTCGGGGAAGTCGATGTGGGATGCGTCACGTTCCAGTTGAATGATCCGACGAGGGTCGGTGCGTATGTGTGACGCGGCGACACGTCCTGCAGGGGGTGCCAGGATGAGTGCTTCCCGGAGTGAGACCACCAACGCCCTCGGTCCCGACGAGCCGGACCGGGGACACGACGAGGGCCCGGACGGTCCGCCGGTGCCCGAGCCCGAGCACGGCGGCGATCTGCTCGCCGCGCTGCTCGACGGGATGGACGCCGCGCTCTGCGCGTTCGACGCGGGCGGCGCGGTCACGCACTGGAACCGCGAGGCCGAGCGGATCCTCGGCTGGAGCGCCGAGGAGGCCGTCGGCCGCCAGGGCTTCGCCGGATGGGCGGTCCGGGCCGCCGACGCGGGCGAGGTCGAGGGCCGGCTGATGGCCGCGATGGACGCGCCGGGCCGCCAGGTGCACGAGTTCGCGCTGCTGAAGAAGGACGGCGGGCGCGTTCTCGTACGGACGCAGTCGGCCGGGGTCCGGGGCGCGGACGGCAAACCGGCGGGCGTGTACTGCGCGTTCAGCGAGGTGCACGCGCAGATCGACCTGGAGCGGTCGATCGCGCTGAGCGAGGCGCTGTTCGAGGACGGGTCGTGGGGCGTGGTGCTCGTCGATGTGGACCTGCGTCCCACGGTCGTCAACGCGTACGCGGCGCGGGCGCTCGGGACCGGGCGGGTCACGCTGCTCGGGCGGCCGCTCGGCGAGCTGATCACGCAGGGCGTCCAGGAGCTGGAGGGCGCGCTGCACCACGTGCTCGCGGAGGGCGCGCCCGCCTCGCCCGCCGAGCTGTGGGGGACGCTGCGCACCGCCGAGGGCGAGCGGCGGCGCTGCTGGCGCAGCGGCTTCCTGCGGCTGGCCTCGCCGCTGGCGGAGGAGCCGGTGCCGCTGGGCGTCGCCTGGCTGTTCCAGGACGTGACCGACGCGAAGCTGGCCGAGCAGGAGGCGGACCGGCTGCGGTTCCGCTGGAACCAGCTGTACCGGGCGGCGCGTACGGCGGCGGAGTGCGAGGACCCGTCGGAGGCGGCGCTGGCGTACCTCGACTTCGCGCTCGCCGGGTTCGCGGAGCACGCTCTGGTGGACGTGGCGGTGGGCGAGCGCCTGGTGCGTACGGCGGCGTCGCCGGCGAGCGCGCCGGGGCCGGTCGCGCCGGTGGCGGGCGGGGGCATCCCGGTCCGTTACGCGCCGGGCCACCCCGCGCTCCAGGCCGTCGACCGGGTCGGGTCGGTGCGGGCCAGCGGGGGTGCGGAGGGCTGGGCGGCGGAGCGGCAGTGGCCCGCGGACGCGCGGCACGCGCTGTGCACGGTCCTGCGCAGCCGGGGCCGTACGGTCGGCGTCCTCACGTTCCTGCGCGGCCCCGGCCGCCCGGCCTTCGAACGCCCGGACGCGGAGTTCGCGGAGAGCGTGGCGGTACGGGTGGCGGCGTCCCTGGACTTGGCGTCGTCGGTGGGGTGACCCCCACGCGGCTTCGTTCGTCTGCGGACCGTGGATGGCTGGTCGCGCAGTTCCCCGCGCCCCTGAAAACCCTCGTTCGTCTGCGGACCGTGGCCGGTTGCTCGCGCAGTTCCCCGCGCCCCTTAGATGCCGCTGCGCGGCAACTCCCTGGGCGGCCCGGAGGGGCGCTTTTAGGGGCGCGGGGAACTGCGCGCTCAGCCCGCCACCGGCCCGCAGACAAAGACCGGGCACCAGCCAAGCGCCCCCTACCGCCGGAAAAAGATCCGCTCCCCGTACTCCTCCAGCACCCGCCCGTTCCACTCATGGCCCCCATCCACGTTCCCCGACCGCAGCAGCGGCGGCTCGATGCCCCGTTCCGCCAGGGACTCCGCGGCCGCCGCCATCATCGCCTGCATGAGCGCGCTCGTGACGACCGTCGACGCGGGGGCGAACGGCGCCTCGATCGCCGGATGCGTCAGCTCCGCGTCGCCGATCGCGATCTTGCTGTCGAGGACGATGTCGCAGTGGTCGCGCAGAAACGTGCCGGAGACATGCCGCGACTTCGTGCCCGAGGTGTACGCGAGCGACGTGACGCCGATGACCTTCAGACCCAGGGCGCGTGCGTTCATCGCCATCTCGACCGGCAGCGAGTTGCGGCCGGACAGGGAGACGATCACGAGGACGTCGCCGGGCTTGGCGGGGCTGGAGTCCAGGACCGCGCCCGCCAGGCCGTCCACGCGCTCCAGGGCCGAGCCCAGCGTCGCGGGCGTCACGTCGACCCCGACCGTGCCGGGGACGGCGAGGAGGTTCATCAGGGCGAGGCCCCCCGCCCGGTAGACGACGTCCTGCGCGGCCAGCGAGGAGTGCCCGGCGCCGAAGGCGAAGAGGCGGCCGCCCGCGGCGACGGTGTCCGCGATCGCGGTCCCGGCGGCGGCGACGTTCCCGGCCTCCTCGTCCCGTACCCGCTGGAGCAGCCCGATGGCGGCGTCGAAGAACTGACCGGCCAATTTGCTCTCGCTCATCGCCTGGGCCCTTTCCGGAGGGGTGCGTGGGGGAATGCTCGGGGTGGGGAATGTCCGTGCCGCCGCACACGTTGCGGTCTGGACCATTGCCCTGTCAATACGCCCGCACCCGGGCCGTGCCCCGGCCGGGGCACGGTTGTCAGTGGTATGCGTCAGAATTGAGCCAGGGCCAGCGCACGAGTGCTTTCAACATTCACAGCATCGAGGGGCACGTATGTCCGGACTGATCGACACGACGGAGATGTATCTCCGCACCATCCTCGAACTTGAGGAAGAGGGTGTGGTCCCCATGCGCGCCCGGATCGCGGAGCGACTCGACCAGAGCGGGCCGACCGTGAGCCAGACGGTCGCGCGCATGGAGCGCGACGGCCTGGTCCAGGTCGCCGGCGACCGGCACCTGGAGCTCACCGACGAGGGCCGCCGCCTGGCCACCCGCGTCATGCGCAAGCACCGGCTCGCCGAGTGCCTGCTCGTCGACGTGATCGGCCTGGAGTGGGAGCAGGTGCACGCGGAGGCGTGCCGCTGGGAGCACGTGATGAGCGAGGCGGTCGAGCGGCGCGTGCTGGAGCTGCTGCGCCACCCGACGGAGTCGCCGTACGGGAACCCGATCCCGGGCCTGGAGGAGCTGGGCGAGAAGGCCGAGGCCGACGCCTTCCTGGAGGACGGCATCATCAGCCTCAACGAGCTGGAGACGACGGACGACGGCATGACGGTCGTCGTGCGCCGCATCGGCGAGCCGATCCAGACGGACGCCCAGCTGATGTACACGCTGCGTCGCGCGGGCGTGCAGCCCGGCGCGGTCGTCAGCGTGACGCGGTCCCCGGGCGGCGTCCTGGTCGGCAGCAGCGGCGAGGCCGCCGAGCTCGGCGCGGACGTGGCCTCGCACGTCTTCGTCGCCAAGCGGTAGCCGGGAGCAGGGGATGTGGGGGCGGTGTCGCGCGGACGCGCGGCACCGCCCCGTTTCCTTTGGGGCGTAAGGGAGTTGAGAGGGTGGGCCGTCCGCCGTGCCCGGCCGTTGTTTCCGGTCGGATCGGCAGCGGACGGACGGTTCGCGTGCCACGCTGTCGGGTGAGGCATATGACCTGAGGAGCGGACGGGTGTACGGCCGGGGAGCGTACGGCCGAGGAGGGGAGGGATCGTGCGGAGAGCCCCGCTGCCACCGCCTCCCGCCTCCGGCGGGCCCCGCGCAGTCGCGGACGGCGCGATCGCAGAGGGCCCCGACGCCCTGCGGCGCCGGGGCCTGCCCTCCCCGGTGCTGACCCGGAGCCCCGAGCTCTCGGGGTCAGCTCCCTCGGGTCGGCCGATCGGTCCCACCGTGGCCGCCCGCCTCCCGCAGAAGATCTCCCCTCGGGGCGGCCCGTCAATCCTTGAGTCCGGTCACTCGAACGAGGGGTGTTGCGCGAGAGACGCCAGTTTTCGAATAGAGGTTCGATACCCTGCCGTGAACTGACCTCAGGGCTTCGGGGGCTGAAGGGGGTGCCAGGACACATGGTGCGACGCAGCGACGTGACGGGATCCGATGGCGTACGCCTCGCTGCCTGGGAGTTCGCGGACCCGCCCAAGGACCGCCGGGAGGCCGGTCCGGCGCCCGGGGTGTTACTGCTCCACGGACTGATGGGCCGCGCCGCGCACTGGGCGCCCACCGCCCGCTGGCTCGCCGAGCAGCACCGCGCGGTCGCCCTGGACCAGCGCGGCCACGGCCGCAGCGACAAGCCCGCCGATGGCCCCTTCACGCGCGAGGCCTATGTGGCGGACGCGGAGGCGGCGATCGAGCAGCTGGGCCTCGCCCCGGTCACCCTCGTCGGCCACTCCATGGGCGCCCTCACCGCCTGGCAGGTCGCCGCCCACCGCCCCGACCTCGTCCGCGCCCTGGTGATCTGCGACATGCGCGCCTCGGCGCTCGGCGCGGCCTCCCAGCGCGAGTGGGAGGACTGGTTCAAGTCCTGGCCGGTGCCGTTCGCGACGCTCGCGGACGTACGGAAGTGGTTCGGCGAGGACGACCCCTGGGTGGAGCGCCCCAGCCCCGCGCGCGGCGAGTTCTTCGCCGAGGTGATGGCCGAGCGCGCCGACGGCTGGCGGCCGGTCTTCTCCCGCCGGCAGATGCTCAGGGCCCGCGAGACGTGGGTGTACGAGGCGCACTGGGAGGAACTGGCCCAGGTCCGCTGCCCGGCGCTGGTGGTCCGCGGCCTCGACGGCGAGCTCGGCCGCGCCGAGGCCCAGGAGATGGTCCGGGTGCTGCCCCGCGGGCAGTACGCGGAGGTGGCCGACGCCGGCCATCTCGTCCACCACGACCAGCCGGAGGGCTTCCGGGCCGCGGTCGAACCGTTCCTGCGGGAGACGGCCGAGCACCCGGTGCCGTCGTCCCCCTGAACCGGAGCCCTGGCGGGACCTGGCAGGGCTCAGCCGTGCCCCGGCTTCGCGGCGGCCGGAGTCGGGGTGGGAGTGGGAGTCGGGGTGGGAGTCGGGGTCGGCGCCGGTGTCGCCCACACCGGGTACTGCTCGCCCGGCTGCATGTTCTCGTACAGCTGGGGGACCGTCACCAGCGTGTAGCCCGCGGCGCGCAGCCCGGTGATGATGCCGGGCACGGCGGGCACGGTCCACTTCAGGACGTCGTGCAGCAGGACCACACCGCCCGGCCGAGCCCGCTCCAGGACCAGCTTGCGTACGAGCTCGGTGGTCGTGTTGTGGTAGTCGGTCGCGGTCACGTTCCACAGGATCTGGGCGAGCCCGAGCGCCTTGGCCGCGCCCGTCACCCGGGCGTCCGTGAGGCCCTTGGGCGGCCGCATCAGCGTCGGCCTGACGCCCGTGAGCTGCTGGAGCGCCGACTGGGTGAGGGTGAGCTGGCGCAGTATCTCCGCCTCGGGCAGCCCGGTCAGGACCGGGTGGGTCCAGGTGTGGTTGCCGATGGCGTGGCCCTGCGCGGCGATCCGGCGTACGAGGTCGGGATAGGTGTGCACGGGCTTGTCGCCGACCAGGAAGAACGTCGCCCGCACGCCTTCCCGGCCGAGTATGTCGAGCAGTTGCGCGGTGTACGGGCCCGGCCCGTCGTCGAAGGTGAGCGCGATGCACTTGGTGGTGCGGCAGAGGGGCGAGTACGGCAGGGCGCGCGTGCGGCCGTCCTCCGGGGGGTTCTCGTCGCCCTCGTGCACGTGGCGTACGGGGGCGGCCCGGGGGGCGTTCGAGACCTGCGCGCCGGTGGCGCAGCCGACGCAGAACAGCAGGACCGAGGCGGCGAAACCTGCGGTCACGGCCCTGAGGGATATGCGGTACGCGGTCACACAAAAGATCTACCCGCGCCTGCTTGGGCACGCATGCGGGCGTCACCCGCCCGAGTGATGGGCCTTCTTGGCCCGGTGTTCGTCTGCGGGCCGGTGGCGGGCTGGTCGCGCAGTTCCCCGCGCCCCTTAAATGCGCCCCTGCGGGGCGCCCCTTCAGGGGCGCGGGGAACGGCGCGAGCAACCGACCACGGTCCGTTAAGGGGCGCGGGGAACTGCGCGACCAGCCATCTACGGTCCGCAGACGAACGAGGGGTTAGGGGCGCGGGGCTGTGACATGTGCGGCTCCGCCGCGTGGGCGCGCTCAGCCCACCGCCGGCCCGCAGACAAAGACCGGGCGCAGAACCTACCCCCGGCTGACCGCCGTCAAGATCTCCGGCAGTCGCCGGGCCGTGCGCGGCGCGGCCACGCGTAGCCCCGCGTACGCGACGAGCACCCCGTACCCCGCCCCCACCGGCAGCACCAGCCACAGCGCGCCATGCCGGTCCGAGACGTGCAGCCAGATCGTCAGGGCGATCAGCGGCGCGCTGAGCAGCCCGCTGGTGAGCATCCCGCCGAAGATCGCCAGGGACGCGATACCGCCCTGGCCCGGCCCCACGTTCTTGCGGCTGTCCTGCGGGACCGAGTACGCGAACACCGCCGAGGCGACCGCGCCCGTCGCCAGCATCGCGCCGAGCAGCCCGAGCGAGAGCCCCAACGCCTGGGGAAGCGCCGCCCAGTTGCCGACCAGCGAGGCCGTGACCACCGCGACCAGGACGGTGTACGGGGCCGTCACCAGCGCGATCGCGTACGCGCGGGCGCGCAGCTCCAGGAAGGCGTCCCGGGGCGTGGAGATCGTCTGGACGACCATCCAGAACGCCGAGGTGTCCTGCCCGAACTGGTTGTACATCTGGGCGCCCAGCATGAACGCGCCGAACGAGGCGAAGTACACCGTGCCGTTGCCCTGGAGGGCGTTGACGACCGGGACGATCAGACCGATGGCGAGCGAAGTGATCCACGCCGCCTTGGTCTTGGGGTCGCGCCAGGCGTACCGCAGGGTGCGCAGCATGACGGTGCCGGTGCGGCCCTCGGGCAGCAGCCCGGCGAGGCCCGGCCGGTCCGCCTGCTTGCGGGCGGTGTCGGCGGGCCGCAGCGTCGAGCCGTCCGGGCTGGTCATCAGCCGTACCAGCGAGCGCTGCCAGGCGTAAAGCAGGGCCGCAAGGGCCACGGCGGTGAGCAGGAGTTGCAGCGCCGCCCGCCCGTACGCGCCCTCGCTCGTCGCGTCCACGGCGCCGATCGCGGCGGCGGGCGGCAGCCAGCGGACCACGTCCCCGGCCGGGTCGAGCGCGGACAGGCCGCCCGAGTCGCCGAGCTTCTGCAGCCCGAAGTTGACGAACTGGAAGCCGATGGCGATCACCAGACCGCTGAGCACGGCGAGGTCGCGGCCCTTGCGGGAGGTCAGCAGCCGGGTGTTGGCGGTCGCCACGGTCCGCGCGAGCGCCACGCACACCAGGATCGTCAGCGGTACGGCGACCACCGCGACAGCGGCCGACGCCGCGCTGTGGGCCACCGCCAGCGCCGAGCCGAGCACCAGGCAGAGCGTGAAGAGGGGCCCGATGCCGACCAGGGAGGCTGCCAGCAGCGCCACGACCAGCGAGCGCGGCCGCAGCGGCAGCATCACCAGCCGGGTCGCGTCCAGGGTCTCGTCGCCGCTCGGGAAGAACAGCGGCATCACCGCCCAGGCGAGCGCGAGCACGCCGGTGGCCAGAACGGCCACGGTGGCCGCGTGGGCGTCGCCGCGCAGCGCCAGCAGGCCGAGCAGCTGAAGGGCGGCGAAGAGCAGGGCGAGGACGGCCGAGGTGATGTAGGCGGCCCTGCGCCCGCCGGACTGGAGCAGCCCGTTCCTGAGCAGCGACAGCTTCAGCCGTACGAAGAGCGGGGTCAGGGAGGGGGCGCCCGGCGTCGCGGGGGCCTTCGGGGCGGTGGTGCTCATCGGGCCGCACCGCCGCCGAGCCAGTCGAGGGTGTCGCCGGTGTCGCGCCCGTGGGCGCCGACGAGTTCGAGGAAGGCGTTCTGGAGGGAGCTCGCGCTGCCCCGGACCTCGGCGAGCGTGCCCTGCGCGCGGATGCGCCCGGCGGCCATCACCGCGACCCAGTCGCACAGCGACTCGACGAGCTCCATGACGTGGCTGGAGAAGACGACGGTCGCGCCGGAGGTCGTGTAGCGCTCCAGGACGCGCCGGATGGTGGCGGCGGAGACCGGGTCGACGCCCTCGAACGGCTCGTCAAGGAACAGCACTTCGGGGTTGTGCAGCAGCGCCGCCGCCAGCCCGATCTTCTTGCGCATACCGGTCGAGTAGTCCACGACGAGCTTGTGCTGGGAGCCCGCCAGGTCCAGCACGTCCAGGAGCTGGGTGGCCCGCTTGTCGACCTCGGCGCCGGGCAGCCCGCGCAGCCGGCCGGTGTAGCCGAGCAGTTCGCGCCCCGTCAGGCGCTCGAAGAGCCGCAGCCCCTCGGGCAGCACGCCGATCCGGGACTTCACGGCGACCGGGTCGCGCCACACGTCGTGCCCGCCGACCTCGACGGTGCCGCGGTCGGGGCGGAGCAGGCCGGTCACCATCGACAGGGTGGTGGTCTTGCCCGCCCCGTTCGGCCCGACCAGGCCGATGAACTTGCCCGCCGGGAGCTCCAGATCGATCCCGGCGACGGCGATCTGGTCGCCGAAGCGCTTCCACAGATCGCTGACCCGGACGGCGGGCGGCAGCTCCCGCACTCCGCCCGCGGTGGCCGGACCGGTGGCCTCCGGTTCAGTCGGGTCGGTACCGCCGTCGAATGTCTGGTCCGGCATGGTGGTGCGCCTTTCGTCCCCGTACGTACGTCTGTACGTCTACGGGGACCACCCTACGAGCGGCGCGCCCGGGCGGCGGCGGCCTCGCGTCCGCAGGCGTACGCGAGCGGGCTGATGAGCTCCTCGGCGTCGGGCAGCCAGCGGTTGGCGGGGGTGGGGCGGCGGGCCCACTGCACCGCGCCGTGGCCGCCGATGCGGGTGGGCGGCGCCGCCACGTAATCCCCCTCGCCCCGGGTGATCAGGTCGATCGAGGCGGCCGTCCAGCCCAGCTTGCGCACCAGGTCGGGGACCTTCGCGCCGGCGCCGGGCAGCACGAAGAACAGCATCCGGCGGTCCGGGGTGCAGGTGACCGGGCCGAGTGTGAGCTCCATGCGCTCCATCCGGGCGAGCGCCAGGAAGCCGGCCGACTCCGGGACGTCGATCGCGTCGAACGTGCGGCCGGTGGGCAGCAGGATCGAGGCCTTCGGCTGTTTCGACCACAGACGGCGGGCCGCTACCGCGCTCCCCGTGGCCTGGGTCGCCCAGTCCGGCCGGGACGGGTGCGCCCCCGGCGACGGGCAGGCGGCGTCGCCGCACGAGCAGTGCTCCACGCCCTCGGCCGCCTCCAGCCAGGTGCCGGGGAACACGTCCCAGTGCCGCTCTTCCGCGTACCGCACCGCGCTGTCGAGGAGCTGGTCGCCGCGCTGCTTGGGAATCTGTGCGGCTTCCGTGCCTGTGATGGTCTCTTCCACGCAGAACTCAACTCCCGGCATCACCGCGGGTTACGGGCGCGCGGCGGGCGGGGCAGGAGCATCGATCCTGCATCCGGGGCGCATGGGTGCATGGACGGGGGCGCGCGTGCGGCCGCGCCTCTCGTGGCGGGTAGCCACAAGCGGGGGGCTCAGGGGAAACAGGCACCGTGCCCGTTCGTCCGACGTCAGTTCCAGACCGCCGACTTCACCCACGACCGGTATTCATCCGATTTACGGCGCAATCTCTGTTTCCCGCGCTTTCTTTCGGTTCCTTCGGTTCCTTCGCATTCTCTGCCTTTTCGCAGGGCAGTGATCACAGGAGTGATCAACTGCCGCATCAGGGGGTTCACATGGCAGCCAGGCCTCTAGTCGCCCGCCAGCCCAATGAACGGCTGCAGGCGCTCATCCAGGAAGCCGGGTGCTCCAACGCGGGTCTCGCCCGGCGCGTCAACATGGTCGGCGCCGAACGCGGGCTCGACCTTCGGTACGACAAGACATCGGTGGCGCGCTGGCTCCGCGGCCAGCAGCCCAGGGGACGGGCGCCGGGCATCATCGCGGAGGCGCTGGGGCGCAAGCTCGGGCGCACCGTGACGATCGACGAGATCGGCATGGCGAACGGCAAGAACCTGGCGTCGGGGGTGGGGCTCCAGTTCTCGCCCACCGTCCTCGGCGCGATCGAGCAGGTCTGCGAGCTGTGGCGCAGCGACGTGGGCCGCCGCGACTTCCTGACCGGCTCCACGGTGGCCGCCTCGGCGCTGGTCGAGCCGAGCCGCGACTGGCTGATCACCGGGGCGGACGCGCAGGTCGCGCGGAACGCCGGGCAGCGGGTCGGGGTCGCGGACGTCGACGCCGTGCGGGCGATGACGGACGCGCTGGTGGAGCTCGACCACCGGTTCGGGTCGGGGCATGTGCGGCCCGTCGTCGTGCACTACCTCAACAGCGTGGTGTCCGGGCTGCTGGCGGGCTCGTACCGGGAGACGGTCGGGCGCCAGCTGTTCGCGGCGGTGGCGCGGCTGACGGAACTGGCGGGCTACATGGCCGTCGACACCGGCCAGCCGGGCCTGGCCCAGCGCTACTACATCCAGGCGCTGCGGCTCGCCCAGGCGGCGGGGGACCGGGGGTACGGGGGGTATGTGCTGGCCGCCTCCATGAGTCACCTCGCGGCGCAGCTGGGCAACCCGCGCGAGATCGCGCAGCTGGCGCGCGCGGCGCAGGAGGGCTCGCGGGGGCGGGTCACGCCGCGCGCCGAGGCGATGTTCTTCGCGGCGGAGGCGCGGGGGCACGCGCTGCTGGGGGACGCGCGTACGTGCCAGACGGTGGCCGGGCGCGCCCTCGCGGCGATGGAGGCGGCGTCGGCGGACTCCGGTGACGACCCGTCCTGGATCGCGCACTTCGACCACGGGTATCTGGCGGACGAACTCGCCCACTGCCACCGGGACCTGGGGCAGCCCGAGGCCGCGGCCCGCCGGGCCGAGGAGTCCCTGGCGGCCCACCCCGAGACGCGGGCGCGGCGCCGGGCGATCGGGCTGATCCTGCTGGCCACGGCGCAGGTGCAGCAGCGGGAGGTGGAGCTGGCGTGCGCCACCGGTACGCGGGCGGTGGAGCTGCTGTCCACGCTGCGTACGAATCGCGGCGCGGACTATCTCGACGACCTCCAGCAGCGCCTGGAGCCGTACGCGGACGAGCCGTCGGTACGCGAGTTCGGAGCCCGCCTGGAGGTCCAGGCGGCCTGAGCCCCCCACGGTGCTTTCCGGGCACGCGTTCGTCTGCGGACCGTAGATGGCTGGTCGCGCAGTTCCCCGCGCCCCTTGAATGCCGCTGCGCGGCAATCCCCTGGGCGCCCCGAAGGGAGCGCCTTAAGGGGCGCGGGGAACTGCGCGACCAGTTGGGGGCGGCCCGCAGACGAACGCGTGCCCCGGGGCGCAGCACCGTAAAGGGGGGTCTGGGGCCGAGGCACCAGATGGGGTTACGCGAAGACCACCGTGCGGCGGCCGTTCAGCAGAATCCGATGCTCCGCATGCCACTTCACCGCCCGCGCCAGCGCCTGGCACTCCACGTCGCGGCCGACCGCCACCAGCTGGTCGGGGGTGACCTCATGGCCCACCCGTTCGACCTCCTGCTCGATGATCGGGCCCTCGTCCAGGTCCGCCGTGACGTAGTGCGCCGTCGCACCGATCAGCTTCACGCCCCGGGCGTGCGCCTGGTGATACGGCTTCGCGCCCTTGAAGCTCGGCAGGAACGAGTGGTGGATGTTGATGATCCGGCCGCTGAGCTGCTTGCAGAGGTCGTCGGAGAGGACCTGCATATAGCGGGCGAGCACGACGAGCTCGACGCCCTCGTCCCGTACCAGAGCGAGCAGCTCCGCCTCCGCCGCCGCCTTCGTCTCCTTCGTCACCGGGATGTGGCGGAAGGGGATGCCGTACGAGGAGACGAGCTCGGCGAAGTCCGTGTGGTTGGAGACGACCGCCGCGATCTCCACCGGCAGCGCGCCGATCTTCGAGCGGAAGAGCAGGTCGTTGAGGCAGTGGCCGAACTTCGACACCATCAGCACGATCCGCATGCGCTCGTCCGCGCGGTGGATCTGCCAGTCCATCTGGAAGGAGTCGCCCACGGCCGCGAAGCTGGCGCGCAGCTTCTCCACCGTCACCGGCGCCTCGGCCGAGAAGTGGACCCGCATGAAGAAGAGACCCGAGTCGCGGTCTCCGAACTGCTGACTGTCCTCGATATTGCAGCCGGTGATGAAGAGATAGCTCGACACGGCGTGCACGATGCCCTGTTTGTCCGGGCAGGAGAGCGTGAGGACGTACTGGTCAGTCATCCAGGCAGGATGCCACAAGAGGCACCCCTCACCTGCCCCCGCTCAGGATGCGGACCCCTACGCAGCCCGCGTCAGGATGCGCAGGACCTCCAGGGAGCGCGGCTGCGCGTCCGGGTCGTCCCCGTCGTTCGCCGCCAGCCGTACGTGCGCCTCGCGCGCCGCCCGGACCGCCTCCGGCCACCCGTGGTGGGCCAGGAACGCCGACACCGGGGCGTCCGCGCCGACCTGGTGCATGATCCGCAGCACCCGCAGCACCGCCACGTCGACTAGGGCGGCCTCGCCGGAGTCGCGGAAGACCGTGCCCACGTACTTCTCGGCCGACCAGTTGTCCAGCCAGGTGTCCTCCACCAGCCGGTACACGGCGTCGGTGATGTCCCCGTACCCCTCCTGCCCGGCCAGCCACACCTCCTGCTGGAAGGTCTCGTCGGAGAGCATGTGCAGCGCGGACCGCACGTTCGCGCGCCAGCGCCACCACGGCATGTCATTCAACGGCATGCCGCCCATGGTGGAGGAGCGACGGCCGCGACGGGAAGAGCTGGCTGAACCTTGCTGCACACATTCGATCGTACGTTCAAACTCTCCGCGGCCCCAGGCGCCCCCGTAATTCACCCGCGTGTCACCCAGTGTTGGGAAGCGCTCACTCTCCCGTTACCCATGAGGCGGAATTGTGCAGGGACATGACCGGATGGCGCAGCTCCTCCTCCCCCCGCCCCTTCCACTCCGTGGCGACCGCGCTGGTCGCCGTGTGTACGGCGGTCGGAGCCTCGCTGGTGACCGGCTGCGGCGTGATCCCTGGAACCACGGGGGGTTCCAGGGAGCCCGTCACCGTGATGACCTGGGCGCCCGACAGCACCCGCGCGACCAATATGCCCGGAATGCCGTCCATGGCGCAGGCGTACGCGCGCTGGGTCAACGCGCACGGCGGCATCGACGGGCACAAGCTCCAGGTCCTCACCTGCAACGAGCACAACACCGCCACCGGCGCCGCCGAGTGCGCGCGCCGGGCGGTCAAGGAGAACGCGGTCGCCGTCGTCGGCTCCTACAGCCAGCACGGCCGCGCCTTCATGGCGCCCCTGGAGGCCGCCGGGATCCCGTACATAGGCGGGTACGGCGTCTCCGACGAGGAGTTCACCAGCGCGCTCTCCTACCCCGTCAACGGCGGCCAGGCCACGCTGCTCGCCGGCACCGGCAAACAGCTCGCGGTGTGGTGCGAGAAGGTCTCGCTGGTGCGGCCGGACACCGTCTCCGGCGACATCATGCCGTTACTCCTCAACTCCGGCCTGACCACCGGCCACCGCAAGCCGTCCGCCGACATCCGTACGACCGAGGACGCGGGCGACTACACCCCGCAGGCCCAGGAGGCGCTCGTACGGGCCGGGGCGGATCCGGAGCTGCCGGGGAGGATCGGCAAGAAGGCGGCGGCGGAACGGGCCCGCAAGGGGTGCGTCACCGCGGTCCTCGGGGCCCGCACGGAGACGTTCTTCGACTCGTTCCGGCGCGTCGAGGACGAGGGGCAGAAGGTGCAGATCGCCTCGGTGCTCGGCTCGGTCGGGCAGCCGCTGATCGACCGCACGGGCGGCGCGGACGGCCCGTTCGAGGGCGCGTACATCACCGGCTGGTACCCGGAGGCGGGCGACGCCCGCTGGGGGCCGATGCGGCAGGTCATCCGGGAGCAGGCGTTCCGGGACGAGAACATCGACGCGGCGGACGCGGGCGTCCAGACGACCTGGATCGCGTACACCGTCCTGAAGAAGGTCGTCGAGTCGCTGGACAAGAACGGCGTGGCCGCGCACGACCTGGTCCGCGCGCTCAACAAGGGCGTCAGCGTGGAGACGGGCGGGCTGACGCCGACGCTGCGATGGAAGTTCGAGGACATGCTGGCCGCGCCGGACTTCCCCCGGATCGTCAACCGCGAGGTGACGTTCCAGGTGGTGAAGGCGGGGCGGCTCACGGCGGCGCAGCGCGGCTTCACGGACGTGAGCGCCACGCTGGAGGACGCGTCGGCCCTGGGCTGACGCGCCGTTCGGCGTCAGCCCTTACGGGTCAGAGCTGGCTTACGGGTCACAGCTGGGCGGAGGACCGCTTGGTCAGCCCGTACTTGCCCGCGATCGCGTTCCACAGCCCCGCCGCCTGCTTCTTGGCGAGGGTCGCCTCGCCGCTGGAGCGGTCGCCCTGGGCGGCCTCGGGCGTACGGCGGGCGTGGCCGTGCTTGCAGCCCTTGTCCTTGCCGGACTGGTCGGCCCAGGCCGCGTAGTGGTTGTCGGCGGACGCGGACGCCTGCCACGCCTTGGTGAGCTCGGCGGTGAGCTTGGCGTTGTTCGGCAGCTTGTCGACGGCGACCTTCTGGAGCCGGGTGACCAGCTCGCCGCGCTGGCGGGCCGCGTCGCGCAGGGTCGTGGCGGCCGCGTCCAGCTTGTCGCAGCCGCGGATGTCGGCGACCGCGCCGATCACGGCGTCCCGGCTGTTGTTGCTGTCGGCGAGCAGCTTGTCGAGCTCGACGGCCTGCGCCTTGGCGGGGTCGGCCTCGGCCTTGCCGTCGCCGCCGGTGGTCGGGGTGGTCGCGGCGATGGGCGCGTTGTCGTCCTTCTTCGCGCCGCCGTCCCCGCCGGTGCCGCTGATCAGATATCCGGCGCCGAGCCCGACGACGGCGAGACCGACGCCGACGGCGGCGATCAGACCGAGGCGGGAGCGGCGCGGGGGCTCGTCGTCGTACGAGTCGTACGGCGCGGGCGCGTACTGCTGGGGCTGGGGCGGCTGCTGGGGCTGCACCTGGACCTGGACCGGCGGGGCCGGGGCGAACCGGGGCAACTGCTGGTTCTCACCGGGGCGTTGGCCCTGCGGGGGCCCGTCCGTGCGGAAGAGGCTGTCGAACTCGGCGGGCGGCTGCCGCTCTTCGGGGGCGCTCGGGACCGGGGGCAGGTACTGGGTGGCCTCGGCGCCGCCGCCGGTCTCCGGCGGGAGGGCGCCCGGGGGTGCCGGGGGCACGGGCGCGATGAACTGGGTGGCGTCGGATGCGCCGGGGACGGGCGCGATGTACTGCGTCGCGTCGGAGGCGCCGGGGGTGGGCGCGATGTACTGGGTCGCGTCCGAGTCGCCCGGTGCCGGTGCGTTCAGGTACTGCGTCTGCTCGGCGCCGGTGCCGCCCGCCGGGACGGGGGCGATGTACTGGGTGGCGTCGCCGCTCTCCGGGGGCAGGGGCCGGGCCCAGGCGTCCTGCTGGGGCGGGCCCCAGGGCTGCCCCCAGGGCTGGGCGCCGGGCGGGCCCGGGGGTATGGGGGCGGATCCGTCGGCGGGCAGCACGACGCCCTCGTGTGCGGGCCGTACAGCGGGCAGCTGCGGCTCGTCACCCTGTCGGCTCTGCGTCACCGGGACTCCTACGCGTGGGACTACGGAATCATCAAGCCACGCTACCGGGTCCCCGGGGCGGGTTGCCACGCCCACCGGTTTCAGCCCCCGCACCTCCTCTTCCTGACCCTCCGGGGTGGGGATGGGTGAAGCCGGTCTTCCGGGGGCTACACCCCCGGGCCCCGTTGTGCGTTCGGCTGCGGGCCGGTGGGGGCTGGTCGCGCAGTTCCCCGCGCCCCTGAAGGGCTCGGCTTCGCCATCGCCGTCGGCCGTACCCCCTAGGGGGCGCGGCGAACTGCGCGAGCAACCCAGCACGGTCCGCAGACGAACGGGGGCCGGGGCGGGGTGGGGCTACAACCGGCTCAACGACGCCGTTGCCAGCATCACGTCCCTGATCGCCTCGCGGTCGCCGAGGCGGCCCGCCGCCGCGTCCTCCGGCGGCACGTGGCCCGCCGCAAGGCGGCAGAACTCGACGCCGTCCAGGGCGATGTGGGCCACCTCGTGGTCGGGCGAGCCGACCGCCGCGGGCGAGTCGAGCGCGATGTGCCAGACACCGCCTCCCGCGCCCTCGATCTCCAGGCGCAGGGAGCGGCCGGGGGCGCCCGCCGCCACCAGGTGGCGCGGCGGCGGTGCCAGACCCGCCCGGCGCCGGGCCGCCAGCGCGTCCGGCAGGATCCGCGCCGCCAGGTCGATCATCTGGTGCAGATGCGCCCCGGACGGCGCGTCGTACGGGTAGTCCACCGCCTCCGCGATGTCCCCCGCGTGGATCCAGCACTCGAAGGCCCGGTCGAGCAGCGCGTCCTGGAGCGGCAGTGCGAAGTCGCCGTAGGGCACGGCGAGTTCGGCCGCGCCCCGGCCCGCGAACGACACCGTGCGGATCAGCGTGTGCGTCTGCTCGCGCCACGGCTCCCGTACCGCCCGGGTCAGCGGGAACCGCGTGGAGGTCCAGAAGGCCTCGGTACGGGCCGTGGGGCCGGACGGCAGGCCGGAGCCCGCCGGGTCGTCCAGGCCCAGCGCCGCCGCCACCAGCCCGTCCACCGCCATCAGATGGCCCATCACGCCCGCCACCGTGGTCTTGCGGTTCACCTGCCGCTCCCGCTCGAACCACTTCAGCCGCACCGGCGCGTGCCACTCCGCGTCGCCGAAGTCGTTGAGCAGCGCGTCGAGCCGGGCGGCCTCCGCGTCGTACGCGGACGCCCAGTCCGGCACCGGGATGCGCGCCGGGCGCCGGCCCAGGCAGTTCTCCAGGACCCGGGACCGCAGCAGCGGGTCCAGGTCGAGGCTGCGGTCGGTGTGCAGCAGCCCCACCGCGTCCCGCAGCCGCAGCGCCTCGTCCGCGCAGGGAGCGCACGCGGTGAGGTGTGCCTCCACGGCCTCGGTCTCCTCCGCCGAGCACGCGGCCAGCGCCCACGCCCCGAGCAGCGATTTCAGTACGGCGTGCGAGCGGACCACCGGCTGCGGGACGGGCTCGGGCGACGGCAGCCGCTCGGTGTCGTCCGCCGCCCGGCGCGGCGGCGGTATGCGCGGCGTGCCGTTCTCGTCGTCGGGAAGCGCCGGACCCTGCTCGGCGGGCCCGTTCACAGCGCACGTCCGTAACCGGGCGGCGAGGAGCCCTCCGGCGGGCGGGTGTTCGCCGTGGAGAGCAGCTGGAGCCCGAGCCGCAGCCGGCGCCGGGCCTCGTCCTCGCTGATGGCGAGGTCGGCGGCGGCCTGCCGGTAGTCGCGGCGCTGGTGGTACGCCAGCTCCAGGGCCTGGCGCAGCGGCGCGGGCATCGACGTCACGATGTAGTCGGCGCGGGCGGCCGCGGTGGCCCGCCGCACCTTCGCCTCCAGCTCCTCGGCGGAGCCGCCGCCGTGCTCCGCGTACTGCGCGGCCTCGGCCTGGCGCAGCCGCAGCACGGCCTGGCGCTGGGTGAGCTTGGCGACCCAGGAGCGCATGGAGCCCTGCTTGGGGTCGTACGCGTCCGGGTTCTCCCACACGTAACCGAACACCTCGCGGGTGATCTGGTCGGCGGCGGAGTCCTCGCCGAGCACGCGGTGGGCCAGGCTGTGCACCAGCGAGGCGAACCGGTCGTAGAGCTCACCGAGTGCTGCCGCCTCGCCGCGCGCCAGGCGCTGCTGCATCTTGCGGTCCCAGCGAGGTGGTGCGTCCTTCGCCATGCGGTTCCCCAACCGTCTACGCGTGTACCGTCGTGCGTGCTTTGTGCCTTTTGTCCGCGCCCCTGTGTACTCGTGTCTCCTCGAATGTAGTGCGCGCGACCGGGAACGAGCGCTCCTTTACGGCAAGTGCGCCCCCGAAACGGCAGGTCGTGGTAGGGGCGAAGTGGTTTCGCGCGCCATGGCCCGGGAAGGCGCGCCGGGGACGGGCGGGGGCCGACGGCACAGAGAGGTACCGGACGCGTGACGCTGATCGTGAACGAGGCCGAGCAGGGCGGATGGGCCGTGGTGTGCGTCCGCGGGGAACTGGACCTGGTGACGGCGCCGCAGGTCAGGCGGGTGGTCCATGAGGTGGTGGCGGCGGGCCGGCACGATCTGGTGCTCGATCTGTCGGGGGTGCTGTTCTGCGACTCCAGCGGCGTGGGCGTCCTGATCGCCTCCCGCCGCCTTCTCCGCTCCTGTCGCGGTCGCCTCCGTCTGATCCTCCCGGCGCGGGGTGCGGTGGATGGCTCCCACGTGAACCGTGTTCTGGCGGCGCTGGGGGTGCGGCGTCTGTTCGACGTCTACGGGGACGTGGCAACGGCGGCCCGCGAAAACGAACAGCCCCTCTCGGCCTAACCGCCCGTCTTCTTTGGCCCGGTGTCCGTCTGCGGGCCGTCCCCAACTGAGCGCGCAGTTCCCCGCGCCCCTTAAATGCGCCCCTGCGGGGCGCCCTGTAGGGGCGCGGGGAACGGCGCGAGCAACCGACCACGGCCCGCAGACGAAGGAGGGGTTAGGGGCGCGGGGAACGGCGCGAGCAACCCGCCACACACCCGCAGACGAACTCCGGGCCAAGAAGGGGCGCGGGGAACTGCGCGACCAGCCCACCACCACCCGCAGACGACCACTCAGCCCCCACCACCCCCGAACCTCTCCCGCAACCGATACTTCAGCACCTTCCGCAACGCGGCATTACGCGGCAACGCATCCACCACCTCCACCCGCTCCGGCAGCTTGTGCACGGACAGCCCCTGCTCCCGCAGGTAGGAGGTGACCGTGGCCAAGGTCAACTCATCAGCGCCCGGCGGCTGTTCCACCACCGCGCACACCAACTCCCCCCGCACCGCGTCGGGCAGCCCGATCACCGCCACATCCCCCACCGCAGGATGCGCGGCGAGTAGATCCTCGATCTCCTTCGCCGAGATGTTCTCGCCCTTGCGGATGATCACGTCCTTGAGCCGCCCGGTCAGCACCAGATGGCCGCTCGGTGTCACGAACCCCAGATCGCCCGTGCGCAGGAACCCGTCCGCGTCGAACGCCTCGGCGGTCTGCGCCGGATCCAGATACCCCTGGCACACCGCCTCGCCCCGCAGCCGCACCTCGCCGTCGACGATCCGTATCTCCATGCCCTCGGGCGGCCGCCCCTCCGTCGTCGCGAGGTTCTCCTCCGTGTCGTCCGGCGAGCCCATCGTGATCATCGGGACCTCGGTCATGCCGTAGCCGTGGGTGAGCTGGACGCCCATGTCCCGTACGACGGCGCGGTAGACCTCCGGCGGCTTGGGCGCCCCGCCGCCCGCGAGCAGCCGCAGCGACGGGATGACCTTCTCGCCCGGCCGCTTGCGCTGCTCGGCCAGGAACATCGAGTAGAACGCGGTCGACCCGCCCGCCACCGTCACACCGTGCTTGCGGTACGCCTCCAGCGCGTCCGGCAGCGCGAACTGCTCGAACATCACCGCCGGGAAGCCGTACAGGAGCAGCATCACCGTGTAGTCGGGCCCCGCGATATGGGCGTACGGGAACGCCATCGAGCCCACGTCGTCCGCCGACAGGTGCAGCGCGTGCGCCAGGCACGAGCCGCCCGCGATCAGCGAGCGGTCGGTGTGCAGCACGCCCTTGGGGTCGGAGGTGGTGCCCGAGGTCCAGTAGATCCAGCGGACGGTGGTGCCGTCGGCGGGCGGGGGCGGCAGGACGGCCGGGTCGCCGTCGGGGAGCGTCCCGTACGCCTCGAAGACGCCGCGCGCGCCGAGCCGCGCCGCCATCGCGGTGTGGTCGAACCCGCGCCAGAGCCCGGGCACCGCGAAGAACTCCGCCCCCGACTCCCGCAGCGCGAAGCCCACTTCGCGGTCCCGGTAGAAGGGGATGACGGGCGACTGCACGGCCCCGAGCCGGGCCAGGGCGAACGAGAGGAGCGCGGTCTCGATCCGGGTCGGCAGCTGCCAGGCGACCACCGTGCCGGGCCGTACGCCCATGCCGTACAGACCCGCCGCCACCCGCTCGGCGCGGTCGCGCAGCTCGCCGAAGGTCAGGGCGCGGTCGTCCTGGAGCAGGACGGGCCGGTCGGGGGTGAGGGCGGCGCGCCGGGCGACCAGTTCCCAGAGGGTGCGCGAGGCGCCCAGTGCGTGTGCGGTGTCGTTCACTTCGACCCCCAAGAACACGACAACTGACGATGTGTCAGATCGTGCCAGAGCGTAGGCCGCACCGCCTTGTCGGTCCAGGGGCTCGGGGTTAGCCTTATTTCTGACGGACCATCAGAAATGCCAGCCGGAAGGACCGCTCGTAGTGGACCTCACGTACACCGACGAGGAGGAAGACTTCCGGGCGCGGCTGCGGGAGTGGCTGGCGGCCGTGCTGCCGACGCTGCCGCCGAAGCCGGACCCGCTGGACTGGCCGGGGCGGCGCGCGTACGACACCGGCTGGCAGCGCAGGCTCTACGACGCCGGGTACGCGCGCGTGCACTGGGGCGCGTCCGCCACCCTGCGGCTGATCTTCCTGGAGGAGACCGAGCGGGCGGGGGCGCCCTATGTCGGCGCGAACTTCGTGGGGCTGCTGCACGCCGGGCCCACCATCGCGGCCGAGGGAACCGAGGAGCAGCGCGCGCAGTGGCTGGAGCCGGTGCTGCGCGGGGACGAGGTGTGGTGTCAGGGGTTCAGTGAGCCCGACGCGGGCTCGGACCTGGCGGCGCTGCGGACCCGGGCGGTGCGCGACGGGGACGCGTACGTGGTGAGCGGCGCCAAGATCTGGACCTCGCACGCGGAGGTCGCCGACTGGTGCGAACTGCTGGTGCGCACCGACCCGGACGCGCCCAAGCACCGGGGCATCACCTGGCTGGCGATGCCCATGGACGCGCCCGGCATCACGGTGCGGCCGCTGCGCACGCTGGCCGGGTCGGACGAGTTCGCCCAGCTTTTCCTGGACGAGGTGCGGATCCCGGTCGGCAACCGGGTCGGAGCCGAGAACGACGGCTGGCGCGTGACCATGGTGACGCTGTCGTACGAGCGCGGCACGGCCTTCGTCGGCGAGGTGGTCGCCTGCCGCCGCGTCCTGGTGGAGCTCGCCCGCGCGGCCCACAAGAACGGCACCTGGGACGACCCGGTGATCCGGCGCCAACTGGGCGCCCTGCACGCCGAGTTCGGTGCTCTATGGCGGCTGATCCAGTGGAATGTCAGCGAGTCGGAGCACACCGGAGGGGTTCCCGGGGTCGGCGGCTCGGTCTTCAAGCTCCGCTACTCGCACGCCCGCCAGGAGCTCTACGACGCGGCCGCCGCCGTCCTGGGCCCCGACGCCCTCGACCTCGGCCGCGAGTGGACCCGCGACCGGCTGTCCTCGCTCTCGTACACCATCGCCGCCGGCACCTCGCAGATCCAGCAGAACATCGTCGCCGAGCGGATCCTCGGCCTGCCGAAGGGCCGCTGATGGACTTCCAACTCGACGACGACCAAAGGGCCTTGAAGGCGGGCGTACGGGAGCTGCTCGCCCGGCGCTTCGACGCCACGGCGCTGCGGGCCGCCGTCGACGGAGGCGGGCTCGACCGGGGCCTGTGGCGGGCGCTCGGCGAGTCCGGGTTCTTCGCGCTGCGGCTGCCGGAGGAGGCGGGTGGGGTGGGGCTCGGGCTGCCCGAGGCGGTGCTGCTCTTCGAGGAGGCCGGGCGGGCGCTGCTCCCCGGCCCGCTGATCGCCACCCACCTGGCGGCGGGCCTGGTGGAGGGCGCGGCCGAGGGCGACACGGTGGTGACCGCGCCCGACGGCGGCCTGGTGGAGTGGCTGGCGGAGGCCGACGTCGTACGGGGGGACGCCACCGGCGCCGAGTCGATCCGCTCGGCCGACCCGCTCACCCCGCTGCACCGGCTCCCGGGCGGCGGGGACGGGGGGCCGCCGGAACGGGCGCTGCTGACCGCCGCCGAGCAACTGGGCAGCGCGGGCCGCACCACGGAGCTCGCGGTCCAATATGCCCGCGAACGCGAGCAGTTCGGGCAGCCCATCGGAGCCTTCCAGGCGGTCAAGCACCTGTGCGCGCAGATGCTGGTGCGTACCGAGGTGGCCCGGGCCGCCGTGTACGCGGCGGCCGTGACCGGCGACCCGGTGGAGAGCGTGGGCGCCAAGCTGCTGGCCGACGAGGCGGCTGTGCGGTGCGCGCGGGACTGCCTCCAGGTGTACGGCGGGATGGGCTTCACCTGGGAGGCGGAGGTACATCTGCATCTGAAGCGGGCGTGGCTGCGGCGCGAGCGGTGGCCGACGCCGGCCCGGGCACGGGAGCTCCAGGCGGCGGCGCTGGAGGAGGCGATGTGACCCGCACACGTGGGGCCGGCAGGCGGTCTGACGAAGTGTTGGCCGAAGTGTTGGCCGAAGCGTGATGAAGCGTCACCGAGCGTCGATACCGGGTTGTGTCCTTAGCCGGACTCGTCACGCGCCGGAGTCGGGGCCGCCCTCGGGTACCCTCCGTGGGGTGCGATCCCCCAGGCATCCTGCGCGCCCCTGTTCGACCCCCCGCAATGTGCGTCGCACAGTATGCACCACGCGTACTCCTTCGCGCTGGAATATGCCTGAAGCGCTTGTTGCGGTGACTGTACGTCAACCATGCTGTCTCGTAAGGAAATCACGTTCCGTGAACTTGTCGAGGCGCGAGGCGATGTGTCCGCCGGTTCGGATGGTGTGAGCGGTGCAGGTGCTTCAGGTTCAGTTGGAGGTCGGAGCCGACCCCGCAGAGGTGGGGCGCGCTCGCAGATGGGCCCGCTCACGGCTGGCCGGGTCGGGGATACGGCTGGATGAGCCGCTCGCCGAGACGCTGATCCTGCTGATCTCGGAGCTCGTCACCAACGCGGTGGTGCACACCGGCTGCCCCGCCGTGCTGCGGATGCTCTTCGGCCCTGTCGGCGGGCCGGCCGACGGCGGTACGGTCCGGGTCGAGGTGGCCGACACCAGCGCGTGTGCCCCCAAGCCGCGCCACGCGGACGGCGACGACACCAACGGCCGGGGCCTTGAACTGGTCGACGGCCTCGCCGACCGCTGGGGCTGGCAGCCCGAGGGCGCGGGCAAGTCGATCTGGTGCGAAGTGGACCGGTGCTGCGACGGGGGCGCGCCGGAGCGCACCGGCGGGGCGTTCGAGCCGGGCGCGTATGAGCCGTCGTGCGCTGTCACAAATCGGGCGTAAGCGGCATAGCTTTCACTAGGTGTTGACGCGTCGTGTCGGCCTGATCACCCTTGGATGAGCGATTCGTCGCGAGGGGACGCCGAGGGCGCGGACTGGCCCTTGGTCCGTCCTGGGCCGGTCCTGGCTCTCCTCGGCGAGTGCGGGTCGTGGCTCGGCGTGAGCTCAGGGCAAGGCTCCTTCAGGGCATGGGGAGCAGGGCGAGCACGCCGCAGCCGGGTGGCGGCCGCCGTGCCGTGCTCGGGGTGCGCATGACGCGCCGCCACCCGTGGAGGTGCAGGCCCTGGAGTGCGGCGGCTAGAGCACGGCGACCGGCGCGACCGGCGTCCCCGTGGCGCCCACGAACGGCTCGGGCATCGCCGACAGCCAGAACGCGTACCGCCGCTCTTGCGCACAGGCTGTGGACAACTCTTCGAGATTCCAGTTCTGGCCCTGGAGCATCCCCATCTCCACCAGATCGAGCGCGTGCACCGGCAGCCACAGGTTCTCGACCTCCGGCGGGAAGATCTCGAAGGTGAGGGTGTCGTTGGCCACGGCCGCGACATCGCGCGCGTGGAACCACTCGGGCGTACGGAGCGAGAGGCCCGGCGAGGGGAAGCCGTACGCGTGCTTGTCGCCGCCCAGACAGAGCTGGATCTGCCCGGTGCGTACGAGCACGATGTCGCCCGCGCGTACGGTGACGCCGCCCAGCTCCTCGGCCGCCGCCAGGTCCTCCGGGGTGACCGCGTGGTCCCCGGGCAGCCGGTCCACGCCGTGGGCGCGGGCCACGTCGAGCAGGACGCCGCGCGAGACGAGGTGGCGGGGCTTGTCGATCCCGCTGAACTCGGCGCCGCCGTGGGCGGTGATGGTGGTGGCGGGGCGGCCGTTGTAGATGCGGCCGGAGTGCGAGACGTGGGTGAGGGCGTCCCAGTGGGTGGCGGCCTGGAGCCCGAACGTCACGGCGTCGTCGCTGGTGGCGACGGTGCCGGGACCGAAGATCTCCTGGTTGATCTGCACCATCGTGTGCAGCGGGTTGACCCGGCCGGGGATCAGCCCGGTCTGGACGCCGTTCTGCTCCAGGGGGAGTGCGAGGGGGATGCGGCGGCCTGCGCGGACGGTGGCGGCGGCCTCGCGTACGACGTCGTCGGTGATCAGGTTGAGCGTGCCGATCTCGTCGTCCGGACCCCAACGGCCCCAGTTGTTCACGCGTTTGGCGATGTCGTGGAACTCGGGGGGCAGTGCGGAGGCTGCTGGCATGTGGGCCCTCCCTGGGTCTTGTCTTCCGGTGGCTGCCGGGCCCTAAAATCTAACGGTCCGTCAGAAACCGCGGGAAGGGGCCGGGCGTGGGGAACTTCTTGGCAGGCAAAGTGGTCGCCGTGACCGGTGCGGGGCGCGGCATCGGCCGTGCGGTGGCGCTCGCGGCGGCGGCCCAGGGCGCGAAGGTCGTCGTCAACGACTACGGCGTCTCGATCGACGGCGCCTCGCCCAGCAGCGAGATCGCGGACGCGGTGGTCAAGGAGATCGAGGCTGCGGGCGGCGAGGCGGTGGCGGTCGCCGACGACATCTCCACGATGGCGGGCGGCCAGCGGATCGTCGACACCGCGCTCACCCGGTGGGGCCGGGTGGACGGGGTGGTGTGCGTGGCGGGGATCCTGCGCGAGCGCATGCTCTTCAACATGACGGAGGAGGAGTGGGACCCGGTGGTCGCCACCCACCTCAAGGGCACGTTCACGGTGTTCCGGGCCGCCTCCGCGGTGATGCGGAAGCAGGGCACGGGGACGCTGATCGGGTTCACCAGCGGCAACCACCAGGGGAGTGTGGCGCAGGCGAACTACAGCGCGGCGAAGGGGGGTGTGATCTCGCTGGTGCGCAGTGCGGCGCTGGGGCTGCACAAGTACGGGGTCACGGCCAACGCGGTCGCGCCCGTCGCCCGTACCCGGATGTCGGCCAACGTTCCCCTCGAACTCAAGGAGATCGGCGAGCCGGAGGACGTGGCGGCGTTCGTGGTCTATCTGCTGAGCGAACGGGCCCGGGCGGCCGGGATCACCGGGCAGGTGTACACCGTGGCCGGACCCAAGATCGCGGTGTGGGCGCAGCCGCGGGAGCTTCGGGCGGGGTATGTGGCGGAGGGTACGTGGACGCCGGAGCGGATCGCGGATTTCCTGCCGGGGGGTGTGGGGGTGGATCCCATGCCGCTGTTGGAGCGGGTTGGGGAGATGGAGCGGGCGGCGGGTACGGGGGCGCGCCCGAACGCGGCGGGCTGAGGCGGTTTTCCCGGGGCCCCGCCCCGACCCCCGTTTGCGGGGCCTGCGGCCCCTGCACCCCGCTTCGTTCGTCTGCGGACCGTGGACGGCTGGTCGCGCAGTTCCCCGCGCCCCTAAATGCGCCCCTCCGGGCCGCCCAGGGGATTGCCGCGCAGCGGCACCTAAGGGGCGCGGGGAGTGCGATGGCGAAGCCGAGCATTTCAGGGGCGCGGGGAACTGCGCGAGCAACCCAGCACGGTCCGCAGGCGAAGACGGGGCTCCGGCCGCCCGCCAGAGGGCTTCAGGGAAGGGGCGGGGCGGGGGACAGGCACCACCACGCGACCAGAGAGGCACCCGCAATGGACTTCACCTTCCCCCCGGAAGACGACACCTTCCGCCACCACGCCCGCGCCTGGCTCGACGCCCACCCCCCCGACCCGTCGGGACGCGCCTGGGAGCGCACCCTCGGCGAGGGCGGGTGGATCGGTCTCGGGTGGGGCGACACGCCGTACGGGAACCCCCCCGCCACCCTCACCCAGCAGATCGTCTGGGCCGAGGAGTACGCCCGGACACCGAACACCCCGCCCCGGCCGGGCCACATCGGGGAGAACCTCCTCGCCCCCACCCTCCTCACCCACGGCACCCCCGCCCAGCAGGCCCGCTTCCTCCCCGGCATCGCCCGCGGCGAGACGATCTGGTGCCAGGGCTACAGCGAACCCGGCGCCGGATCCGACCTCGCCGCCGTCCGCACCACGGCCGTCCGCGACGCCACCGGCGCGTACCGCCTCACCGGGCAGAAGATCTGGACCTCGCACGCCCACGAAGCCGACTGGTGCTTCGTGCTCGCGCGTACCGAACCCGGCTCGCACCGCCACCACGGGCTCTCCCTCCTGCTCGTCCCGATGGACCAGCCGGACGGCAGGGTCGAGGTGCGGCCGATCCGGCAGCTGACGGGGACGAGCGAGTTCAACGAGGTCTTCTTCGACGGGGCCCGCGCCGACCCCGAGCACGTCGTCGGCGGCGAGGGCAACGGCTGGCGCGTCGCCGTGGACCTCCTCGCCGCCGAGCGCGGAGTCTCCACCCTGGCCCAGCAGATCGGGTTCGAGGCGGAGTTGGAGCAGGTGATCCAGCAGACCGGCGACCGTCTCGACCCCCTCCTCCGTGACCGGCTCGTCCGGCAATGGGCCGAACTCCGCACCATGCGCTGGAACGCCCTGCGCACCCTGGGCGGGGACGACCCCGCCGCCCCCAGCGTCGCCAAACTCCTCTGGGGCGGCTGGCACCAGCGCCTCGGCGAGCTCGCCATGGCCGTGCGGGGCGCGGCCGGCACGGTCTCTCCGCACGACTGGAGCGAGGAGCGGCCGTACGAACTCGACCCGCTCCAGCGCCTGTTCCTCTTCTCCCGGGCCGACACCGTCTACGGCGGCTCCGACGAGATCCAGCGCACCATCATCGCCGAGCGCGTGCTCGGCCTGCCGAGGGAGGCACGGGGCCAGTGAGAGGTGTTCTGTTCGACGGGACGTACGCGCGGGTGGTCGACGACCTGGAGGTACGCGACCCGGGGCCCGGCGAGGTCCGGGTGGCGATCGCCGCCGCCGGGCTCTGCCACTCCGACCTGTCCGTGGTCGACGGCACGATCCCCTTCCCCGTGCCCGTGGTGCTCGGCCACGAGGGCGCGGGCGTCGTCGAGGCGGTCGGGGCGGGCGTCACCCATGTCGCCCCCGGCGACCACGTGGCACTCTCCACCCTCGCCAACTGCGGGGCCTGCGCCGACTGCGACCGGGGGCGGCCCACCATGTGCCGCAAGGCGATCGGACGGCCCGGGCGGCCGTTCTCGCGCGGCGGCGCCCCCGTCCACCAGTTCGCCGCCAACTCCGCCTTCGCCGAACACACGGTGGTCAAGGCCGTCCAAGCCGTGCGGATTCCCCCCGATCTGCCGCTGTCCTCCGCCGCGCTCATCGGGTGCGCCGTCCTCACCGGCGTGGGCGCCGTACTGAACCGGGCGCGCGTCGACCGCGGTGACACCGTCGTCGTCATCGGCACCGGCGGCATCGGCCTCAACGTCCTTCAGGGCGCCCGGATCGCGGGTGCGCGGACGGTCGTCGCTGTCGACACCAACCCGGCGAAGGAGGCCGCCGCCCGGCAGTTCGGCGCCACCCACTTCCTGCCGTCGGTGGACGGAGTGCGGGAGATCCTGGCGACCGGCGCCGACCACGTCTTCGAGTGCGTGGGCCACGCCGGGCTCGTCCGGCAGGCCGTCGACCTGCTCGACCGGCACGGCCAGGCGATCCTGCTCGGGATGCCCGCGCCGGACGTGGAGGCGACGTTCGCGCCCGCCGCGATGTTCCTGGACAAGTCGATCCTCGGCTGCCGGTACGGGAGTTCGCGGCCGCAGCACGACATCCCCCGGTACGCCGAGCTGTACCGCAGCGGCGTTCTGCTCCTCGACGAGCTGGTGACGCGGACGTACCCCGTCGAGGACTTCGCCAAGGCGGTCGAGGACACACGGCAGGGGAGGGTGGCGCGCGCGGTGCTGACCTTCTGAGGGGCGTCCTCCGGGCGCCGAAATCCGTTTGTGGGCACCCCTCGCCCCCGGGCTATCTTCAGCCCCATGAGCTACCGCGACCTGGCCACGCGACCCGTTCTGACCTGGGCGCTGGTCGCCGTCGGGGCGCGTGCTCCGGTCGCGATGGCGCCGCTGGGCGTCGTCTTCATGGTCCGCGACCGGCCCGGCGGGTACACCCTCGGCGCGGTGCTCGCCGCCGTCTACGTACTCGGCGAGATAGTCGGCGCCCCCCTGCTCGGCATGCGGATGCGCGCCGAGCGGGCGCGGCCGCACCTGGCGCTGGGGCTCGCGGGCGGGGCCGTCGGGTTCGCCGCGCTCGGACTCGCCCACGACGCGCACCCGGTGGTGCTCGGCGCCGCCGCGTTCGTCGCCGGGGCGGCGCCCGCCGCGACCTCCGGGGGACTGCGCGCGATGCTCGCCGCGATGGTGCCCGAGAAGGCGGTCCAGCAGGCGGTCAGCGCCGAGTCGATGCTGATCTTCGGCATCTGGTCGGTGACCCCGGCCGTCACCACCTGGCTGGCGCTGAGCGTGCGCCCGTACCTTCCGATGCTGCTCGCGGCCGGGCTGATGGCCGCCGCCGTCGCCGGGCTGTGGGCGCTGCCGCCGGGCTGGCGGGCCGACACCGCCGACCGGGGCGGCGAGCCGATGCGCCGGGTGCTGTGGCGGGCCTGGCCGGTGTACGTGACCGGCGCGGCCGGCATCTCCCTGCTCGCCCTGGCCGAACTCGTCCTGCCCGCCCTCCTGGAGCAGCGCGGCATCGCGCTCGGCTGGGCGGGCCCGCTGCTCGCCGGGTTCTCGGCGGGGTCGGCGGCGGGCGCGTTCGTGTACGGGCTGCGCTCGTGGCCCGGCGCCCTGCGCGCGCAGAGCCTGGTGCTGCTGCTGGCGGTCTCGGGGTGCGTGGCGCTCGTCGCGCTGGTGCCGGGCGCGGTGTGGCTGGCCGGGCTCCTGGTGCTCGCGGGCGTCCTGCAGGCCGGGGCGATGCTCACCCGCAACATGCTGCTGCGCGAGGTGCTGCCGCCGAGCGCGCTGGCCGCCGGGTACTCGGTGATGTACGCGGCCGTCGGCGCCGGTTACGCGCTCACCGGCACCCTCTCCGGCGTCCTGCTGCGCTCGGTGGCGCCCTCGACGGCGATCCTGGCCGGGGTGGGTCTCACGCTGCTGCTGACGGTGGTCGGGGTGCTGCGGGAGCCGGAGCGCGACCGCTCAGCCGGCGACGGAGTCGCTTCCGGCCGCGCGGAAGGTGCGCCGGTAGACGGTCGGCGGGACCCCGAGCGCAGCCTGTAGGTGCTGGCGCAGCGAGGTCGCCGTACCGAATCCGGCGAGGCGGGCGATCCGGTCCACGGACAGGTCGCTCGACTCCAGCAGGTGCCGGGCGCGCTCCACGCGCTGCTGGGTGAGCCACTGCCCGGGGCTGAGCCCCGTCTCCTCGCGGAACCGGCGCGTGAACGTCCGTACGGACATCGCCTCCTGCTCTGCCATGTCCCGCAGCTGGATCGGCTCGTCCAGGCGCCCGAGCGCCCAGGCGCGGGCGGCCGTGGTGGTCGCCAACTGCGGGGCGGGGAGCGGCCGTTCGATGTACTGGGCCTGCCCGCCCTCGCGGTGCGGCGGCACCACGGTCCGGCGCGCCACGTCGTTGGCGACCGCCGCCCCGTGGTCGCGCCGCACCAGGTGCAGGCACAGGTCGATCCCGGCGGCGACCCCGGCCGAGGTGAGCACGTCCCCGTCGTCGACGAACAGCACGTCCGGGTCGACGGCGACGGACGGGAAGAGCCGCTGGAAGTGCTCGGCGTGCCACCAGTGGGTGGTGGCGGGCCGCCCGTCCAGGTACCCGGCGGCGGCCAGCACGAAGCTCCCGGTGCAGATGGACACCATGCGCGTCCCCGGCCGTACGTACGCGAAGGCCCGCGCGAGCTCGTCCGTGAGCACGCCCTCCTCGTACACCGGCCCCAGCTCGTGCGAGGCGGGCACGACCACGGTGTCGGCGAGGGCCAGTGCCTCGGGCCCGTTCTCGACGAGCACGGCGAAGTCGGCGTCGGTCTGCACGGGCCCCGGCGCCCGCACGGAACAGGTTGTCACGGAGTACAACGCCTCCCGCCCAGCGCCCCGCGCCTTCCCGAAGATCCGCTGCGGGATGCCGAGCTCGAAGGGGAGCAGGCCGTCGAGGGCGAGGACGACGACGCGGTGGGGCGGGGGCGTGGTCATGGGTCGAGTGTATGTGGCCCGATCTCTTCGGGCCATGCCGATCAGGCCATCGCTATTGGGGCTGCTCCGGCTCGTCCTGCCGGTCCGCCGCGTCGAGGACCTCGTCGACCGTGATGCCGACGATCCGGTCCCGCTCGGCAGGCCCGAGCGCGGGCGGCAGCGCGTCGTCCAGCTCCAGCTGGTCCCGCACGTACCGCACGGTCACCTCGCGCCGGGGCGCCGCCGCTCTGCTCTTCAGGTCGTTGTGGACCGTCCAGGCCAGGGTCGCGATGCTCACGATCAGCGTGCCGAGGGAGTCGAGGTCGGTGTACTGGTCGGGGCGGACGGCGGCGCCGCGCGCGTACAGCGCGGCCTCCACGTCGTCGGGGAGCCCGGGGTGGGTCTGCGGGGCGAGCCGCCGGGCCGCGGCGCGGACACCGAGCGCGACGGGGTCGGTGATGGGGTCGGCCATGGGTGGGACCTCCTGGGGTCGGATTCATTCGGTGGTGGGCGCGGGCGGGTGCGCGAGGACGTACTGCCGTACGGCTGCGGGGAGGGGGTTCGCGGTGACGGACTGCCAGGTCCGCTCCAGAGCGGAGATGCCCAGCAGTTCGGTCAGCTTCTGGAGGAGGAGAGGGCCGTTCCCGGTCTCGGGGTGTGGGATCTCCTCGAACTGCGACACGCATCTGACCATCCACTCCAGGGCCGAGTCCGGCCGGTTCTGCTCGAAGGCGAGGGCGCCGAGCGTTCCGCACGTCAGCGCCAGGCCCGGCAGATCCTCCAGGTCCTTCCAGATGGCGAGGGCTTTTCTGCACCCCTCCTCGGCCTCCGCGGACCGACCGCGAAGCTGAGCGATCAGGGCCAACGAGTGGTAGCTGGTGGCCATACCGGGCCGGTTGCCGAGCTCCTCCTCGACATCGAGGGACTTGCGGTACCAGCGCTCGGCCCCTTCCAGCCGACCGCGCATGTGATCGACGGCGCCGAGCTGGTGGTAACCGGTGGCGACGGATGCCCGGTCGCCGAGGTCCTCCTTGATGGCGAGGGACTTCTGGTACCACTCCTCGGCCTCGGTGAGCCGCCCTTGCAGTTGGCTGATGATGCCGAGCTGGTGGTAACTGCCGCTCATTCCGGGCCGGTTGCCCAGGCTTTCGGCGATGGCGAGGGAGGCGTGGTACCACTCCGCGGCTTCCGTGAGGCGCCCGCGCAGCTGGCTGACGATGCCGAGCTGGTGGTACGTGGTGCTCATCGCGGGCCGGTTGCCCAGGCCCTCCGCGATGGCGCGGGCCTTGTGGTACCACTCCTCGGCCTCGTTCTGCCGACCGCGGTGCTGGGCGATCATGCCCAGGGAGTGGTAACTGCGCATGATCGCATGCCGGTTGCTCAGGGCTTCCGCGATGGCGAGGGACTTGTGGTACCACTCCTCGGCCTCGGTCATCCGCCCGCGCAGCTGGCTGACGATGCCGAGCTGGTGGTAGCTGCTGGCCATCCCGTCCTGGTTGTCGATGAGCTCCTCGATGGCGAGGGACTTGAGATACCACTCCTCGGCCTCTGTCAGCCGCCCGCGGTGCTGGGCGACCATGCCGATCTGGTGGTAGACGCTGGCGAGCTTCTTGCGCTGTGCGGGGGTCTCGCGGCCGGCCAGCATGGCCTTCACGTGTGAGCGGTAGGTGCTTTCGGCCTGGTCGAGCTGCCCGGCCAGAAGGTCCCGGTTGGCCTGCGACCCGGTGGTGTACGCCCACAGGGCTCCCGCCGGAGTGTCCAGGTCGAGGGGGCTTCCGACCGGTCCCTCCACGGCCCGTCGGATACGAGCGGTCCAGCCGCGGGCCTCCTCGCCGAGGCCCCGCATGTCCCAGTAGACGTCCAGCAGCTGGGCGATGAACTGCGCGTGCGACCACATCCGCTGGTCGAGGGCGTGGCCGAGCATGCTCCCCAGCATCCGGCGGTGGGTGGCGGCCAGCACCACGCCGAGCTGGGCGTGTTCACCGTCCAGGCGGTCACTGAGCCAGCGGCTGAACTCGACATGCGCGCCCAGCAGCGCGCGGACGGAGGCAGTGCGCTGATCGTCGTACGCGTCGGCCGCCTGCGCCTTCCAGCGGTCGGCCAGATACGCCGGTAACGCGGGATGGATCCGATAGGTCCCGACCACACCCGGCGACAGCAGACCCAGGGCCGACGCCCGCTCCAGCAGCTCCCGCCACGCCGAGGTGGGGAGGCCGCGGAATTGCTCGGGAACCCCTTGCCCGGCCGAGAACGCCCCCAGCACATTCGCATCCGCCACCCCCTGCAACAGACTCAGCGCGGTCAACGCCCGCTGGTCCTCCTCCGCCAGATGGTCGAAGGAGTACGCGATGCTCGCCGCCAGCGAAGTGGTCCGCCCCCCGTTGCCGTTCCCCGGCAGCGCCCTGACGCCCCGCAGCCCGTCCAGCAGGTCCTGCGCGCTCGTCGTGTCCAGATGCGGCAGCACCAGCCGCATGCTCAGCGGATGGCCGTCCAGCCACCGCATCACCTCGCCGAACGCGCGCGACTCGCGGGCTCTGCGGGTGTGCGGATACGGGGCGAGGAGCTGCTCGGCGTACTGGGTGGCCTCCTCGGTGTCCAGGCCGTCGACCCGGATGCGGCGGACGGTCTCGCCCAGCCAGTCCTCGTCGGAGCGGCTGGTGATGACGACCGAGGCGCGGCTGTCACGGGCCAGGCGGGACAGGAAGTCGCGCATCTCGTCCTGCTCCTGCTCCGGCAGTGGCGGTGTCGCCTGCCCCGGGTCCGGCATGGCCCGTACGGACTCGAAGTTGTCCCACAGCAGCAGCACGCGCCGGGTCCGCAGCGCCCGCTCCACGGCTTGCAGGCGCTGCGCCGCGTCCAGCAGGACGAACTGCGTGTCGTACTTCTCCGCGAAGACGCGGCGCCCGATCGCGTTGACGACGCCGTCGAGGCCGAACGAGGCCACCCCGGGCTCGAACGAGTGCCAGATCACCCACTCCGGCCGGTCGACCGCGCCCGTGTCGCGGCACCAGCGGCCGAACGCCTTGGCGAGCTCCGTCTTGCCCGTCCCGCCGGGCCCGTGCAGCACCACGACGCGCTGGAGCCGGGCGGCCACGTCCAGCCGGTAGAACAGCGCGTCGCGGCCGATGAACTCGCCCTCGGGAGCGAGCTCCTGGCCCGGTCCCGGCTGTCGGCCGTCCTCGGGGCGGCGGCTGATCGCGTCGAGGATGCCGTCCAGGGACTCCTCCGATTCGCGCTCGGTGCGCAGGCCCGGGAAGCGCACCTCGCTGCGGGTGTAGAAGACCGGCACCATCCAGTCGTCCAGCGGCAGCATCCCCTTGAGGGAGGGCCGTTCGTCGTTCAGGGCGAGCCGTCGGCGCCCCGCCGCGACCGCCTCGGCCATCCGGTCGCCCGCGAACAGCCGCTCGTAGAAGGCGGCCATGAACTCGGCCGCGGCCACCGCGTACACGCTGTATGCCATCGCCACCACCGAGGCCACGCCCTCCTGCATCAGCCGGGTCGCCACCGCCGCCTCGACCTGCGAGCCGACGACCGCCGACTGGCAGGCGTTGAGGACGGCCACCGGCACCTGCGCCCCGGCCAGGACCTGCGCCACCCGGCCCGCGGGCACCAGGTCGCTGCCGCCGCCGCTCTTCTCGAACGCCAGCATTCCCTGCGGGCCCGACTTCTGGAACATCATCGGGCCCCAGCCGCCGGAGGCAGGTGGCGGGCCGAAGACGCCGTGGCCGTCGAAGTGCACCACCTGGAACGGCTCGCCGTCCTCGCGGGCCCGGGTCAGCACCTCCTCAAGGCGTTCCAGGGTCGGCGGCCGCAGCACCACCAGCTCCACGCTCCCGCGCACCGCCTCCAGCCGGCGCAGCAGCGGGCGGGCGATCATCTGGTAGCCGACGTCGGCCTCGCCGTCCGGCCGTGAGATCACCATCAGCACCCGCAGCCGCGAGCCCGGAACGGTGAAGACGTGCCGGGTGTCGGTGGTCTGAAGGCTGCGGGACACCGCCACCTGGTCGAGGACGATGGGGACCGGGCGCGCCGGGTCCGCCATCAGCTCCCACGGCAGGCCGAGGCGCTCCGCCGAGCCCGACCGCAGCACGATCTCCAGCGGCCCGCCCCGCGTCCGTGCTTCCGTGTACGCCCGCTTCGCCTCGTCCGTGGCGAACAGCGCCGAGAAGATCCGGGCGCCCCACTCGGGCAGCCGCTCCGCGACGCGCGGCCCGCGCTGCTCGTACACCCCGAACGGCATCCGCAGATACTGCTCCAGGTACCACCGCAGGTCCGCCATCTCCTGCTCGTCCAGCGGCCACACCAGCTCGACCGGCTCCCCGGCCGTTCTGGGCGAGTGCTCCGCGGCGGGCCAGGACGAGACCTGCACCCGCCCGTCGTCCCGCAAGTCCACCAACAGCCGTTCGGCAAGCGGCTCGGTCATGGCCCACCCTCCATGATCACCACGAGTGGGTCCCCGGCCACTCAGTGTGAGTGCGAGGATAGACACTGCGGCCTGGCCGCGTGGCCGAACCCGTTGGCCGGATCTCCGACCGTTACCTGGCCGGATCCCTTGCCGCCCGCGTGGCCCGATCCCTGCGAACCATGGCTATCCAGCCACTCGTACGGACCTGACCGCCCCGTCAGGCTGTGGGCATGTCCCAGACAACCGATGCCGTCGCCCCGGACGGGCAGCAGACCGCCCCCGCCCCGCGGCCCGCCCGCCGCTTCCACCGTGCCTGGTTCGTCGCCGCCGTCACCTTCGTGACGATCATCGGCGCGGCCGCCTTCCGGTCGCTGCCGGGACTGCTCATCGAGCCGCTGCACGACGAGTTCGGCTGGTCGCGCGGCACGATCGGGTCGGCGGTCTCGGTGAACCTCGCGCTGTACGGGCTGACCGCGCCCTTCGCCGCCGCGCTGATGGACCGGTTCGGCATCCGCCGGGTGGTGGCCGTCGCGCTGACGGTGATCGCGGCCGGGGCCGGGCTGACCGTCTTCATGGACTCGGCGTGGCAGCTGATGCTCTGCTGGGGCCTGCTGGTGGGGCTCGGGAGCGGGTCGATGGCGCTGGCGTTCGCCGCGACCGTCACCAACCGGTGGTTCACCGAGCGGCGCGGCCTGGTCACCGGCATCCTCACCGCCGCGTCCGCCTCCGGACAGCTGATCTTCCTGCCGGTCCTGTCGTGGCTGGTGGAGCACCACGGCTGGCGCCCGGCCGCCGTCACGGTCGCGCTCGCCGCCCTCGCGGTGGTGCCGTTCGTGTGGCTGCTCCTGCGCGACCACCCGGCGGACGTGGGCCTCGCCCCGTACGGTTCGGACACCTACGTCGAGAAGCCCGCGCCCGTCCCCGGCGCGGCCGCCCGCGCGCTGAAGGTGCTGGTCCAGGCGGTGCGCACCGGACCGTTCTGGCTGCTCGCGGGCACCTTCGCGATCTGCGGCGCGTCCACCAACGGCCTCATCCAGACGCACTTCGTGCCCGCCGCGCACGACCACGGCATGCCGATGACGGCCGCCGCCGGACTGCTCGCCGTCATCGGGATCTTCGACGTGGTCGGCACCGTCTTCTCCGGCTGGCTCACCGACCGCTTCGAGTCCCGGCGCCTGCTCGCCACGTACTACGCGCTGCGCGGCATCTCGCTCCTCTTCCTGCCGATGCTGCTGGCGCCCTCGATCCATCCGCCGATGCTGTTCTTCATCGTCTTCTACGGGCTCGACTGGGTCGCCACCGTCCCGCCGACGCTCGCCCTGTGCCGGGAGCACTACGGCGAGGACAGCGCCATCGTCTTCGGCTGGGTGCTCGCCTCCCACCAAGTGGGCGCGGCCGTCGTCGCCTTCCTCGGCGGCCTCGCGCGCGACGCCTTCGGCTCGTACGACATGGTCTGGTACGGCTCGGGCGCGCTCTGCGCGGTGGCCGCGCTGATGGCCCTGGTGATCCGTCGCCCGGGCAGCGGCACCCGGCCCGCGCCTTTGGCGGAACCCGCGGCGGTGTGATGCCCTCTTCCTCGTGGAGGGGGACATATGAGGAAGTCGAGAAACGTGGCGGTGGCGGGGCTGCTCTGCGCCGTACTGGCGGGATGCGGGACCGAGAAGGCGGGGAGCGCGGCGGGCGAGGGGCGGCCCTCGTCGTCGCCGTCGCCGGCCGCCGAGAAGCAGCCGTGCCCGCCGGACGAGACGACGGAGGACGGGGCGTCGGGCGGGGGTGTGGACGAGACGTCGGAGGAGGCGTCGGCGCCGGCCGCGACCACCGATGAGACCACCGATGAGACCACCGACGAGACGACGGACGAGACGTCGGGCCCGGGCGTCGACGAGACGACCGACGACGGGGCCGGCACCTCCGAGCCGCCCACGGACGAGACCACCGACGAGGACACCGGCACCCCCGGACCGCCCACCGACGAGACCACCGACGACGACGCCGGTGACGCCGGGCCGCCCACCGAAGGCACCGCCCCGCCCTGTCTGCCCGCCGGGTGGTTCGACATGACCCAGGAGTTCGCCGACTACTACGGCAAGCACCTGACCAAGGCCGACGACGGCATGTGGCCCTTCCTGGTGGCCGCCAGGCTCAAGCAGGAGGGCGAGTCCGTCAGGGCGCTGGTGACCGTGAACTTCATTCCGTCCGGCGGCAGCGACTACGAAGGCCGCCGCATCGCGGAGGTGTTCGCCGCGTGGCGCCACGAGGCGTACGGGGACAAGGGAAAGCTGCGGATCGAGACCCGCAGCGGCGGCGAGGTCGTCGAGCAGCCCTGGTGAACGGGGGCTTCGCCGTCGCCGTCAGGCGGTGAACCGCCCGAACCGCCCCCGGTGGAACAGCAGCGGGTCCCCCGCCGCCGTCCCGCCGAGCGCCTCCACCCGGCCCACCACGATCAGGTGGTCCCCGCCGGTGTGGACGTTCTGGATGCGGCAGTCCACCCAGGCCGGTACGCCGTCCAGGCGCGGGGAGCCGGTCACGGGGGCCGCGTCGTAGGGCACTCCCGCGAACTTGTCGGCGCCGCTCACCGCGAACGCCCGGCACAGCGGCCCCTGTTCGGCCCCCAGGATGTTCACGCAGAACGTGCCCGCGCGGGCGATGCGCGGCCAGGTCGTCGACGTACGGCCGACCATGAACACGACCAGCGGCGGGTCGAGGGAGAGGGAGGCGAAGGACTGGCAGGCGAAACCGGTCGGGCCGGTCGCGTCCCGGGCCGTGACGACCGTGACGCCGGTGGCGAAGTGGCCGAGGACGCCGCGGAACTCGGCGGGGTCGACGGGCAGCCGCTCGTCGTCCCGTACGGCCCGTAAGTCCGGCCTGGGCAGCGCCTCGACGGGCTCGGCGGGGGCGGTGGCCGCCGCGCCGACGGACCGCAGGTATCGGACGACGGTCGCCGCCATCCCTTCGTGTCCCATCATGTTCTCCATTGAAACTGACGGAGCGTCAGATCGGAACCCTCACGGGACCTGCAAACCCGGCCTGCAAACGCGGCCCGCCACCCAGCCCGCGACCCCACCCCGCGATCCCTACAGCCCCCGGTACTTCGGCGTCCTGCGCTCCACGAAGCTCGCCACGCCCTCCTGGGCGTCCCGGGTGGTCATGTTGATCTCCTGGGCCGCCGCCTCCGCCGCGAACGCGGTCGTACGGTCGGTGTCCAGGGACGCGTTCACCAGCTGCTTGGCGAGGGCGAGCGAGCGGGTCGGGCCCGCCGCCAGCCGTTCCGCCCACTCCCGCGCCACGGCGGGCAGTTCGGCGTCCGGCACCACCCGGTTGACCAGCCCCAGGCGCTCGGCGTCCGCCGCCGCCACCGCGTCCCCGAAGAACATCAGCTCCTTGGCGCGCTGCGGCCCCACGAGCCGGGGCAGCAGATACGCGCCCCCGCCGTCCGGGACGAGCCCGCGCCGGACGAACACCTCGATGAACCGGGCCGACTCGGCGGCCAGCACCAGGTCGCAGGCGAACGCCAGATGCGCGCCGATGCCCGCCGCCGTGCCGTTGACGGCCGCGACCACCGGCTTCTCGCAGTCCAGCACGGACGCGATGAGCCGCTGGGCGCCGAGCCGGATCGTCCGGGCCACGTCACCGGCGACCCGCTCGCCCGCCGCCGCCCCGCCCCGCAGGTCGGCGCCCGCGCAGAAGCCCTTCCCGGTCGCGCTGATCACGACGGCCCGTACGGCCGGGTCGGCGCTCGCCGCGTCGAGGAGCGTGATGATCCGCTCCCGCTGCTCCCAGGTCACCGCGTTCATGGCCTCGGGCCGGTCGAGCGTGATCCACGAGACCCCGCTGTCAGTGGCGTGGCGTACGGTCTCCTCCAGGGGACGAAGTCCCCCGGAAGGGGTGGCGCTCATGAGCACACCACCAGCGCGTCCAGCGCCACCGCGCCCTGTCCGCGCGGCAGCACCATCAGCGGGTTGATGTCCAGCTCGGCCAGATCGCCGCCGAGTTCGAGGGCCATCCGCTGGACCCGCAGCACCACTTCCACCAGCGCGTCCACGTCGACCGGCGGCCCGCCCCGTACGCCTTCCAGGAGCGCGCGGCCGCGCAGCTCGCCGAGCATGTCGCGGGCCTGCTCCTCGCCGAACGGCGGTACGCGCACGGCCGCGTCGCCCAGCACCTCCACCAGGACCCCGCCCAGGCCCACGGTCACGGTCGGCCCGAAGAGCGCGTCGTGGGTGACGCCGACGACCATCTCCACGCCCCGCGCGACCATCTGGCACACCAGCACGCCGTCCAGCTCGACGCCCTCGTACCGGGCGATGTCGGTGAGCTCGCGGTAGGCGTCCCGCACCTGGCTCGCCGAGGTCAACCCGACTTTGACCAGGCCGAGTTCGGTCTTGTGGGCGAGGTGGGTGCCCGAGGCCTTCATCACCACCGGGTAGCCGACCTGGCCCGCCGCCCGCACGGCCGCGGCCGCGCTGGTCACCAGCTGCTCGCGCGGCACCCGGATCCCGTACGCCCGCAGCAGCTGCTTCGCCGCGTGCTCGCTCAGCTGGCGGCCCGGCCGCATCAGCGCCTGGGCCTTGCGGAACGACGGCGAGGGCACGCGCGGCGCCTCGTCGAAGGGCGAGCGGTAGGAGGAGGTGAACCGGTGGTGGGCGAGGTGGGCGCGGACGGCGCCGATGCAGTTGGCGAACGTACGGAAGGTGACGACCCGGGACGAGCCGAGCAGCGTCTCGCGGTAGGCCGCCTCGGTGCCCACCGGCGAGCCCCACACCACGCACACCAGCTTGTCGCTCTCCTCCGCCGCCTCCACCAGGTCCCGCGCCAGCTGGTCGCTCATCGGCGGGAACGGCCCGGTGATGGGGCAGATCAGGACGCCCACGGCGGGGTCGGCGAGGATCGCGTCGATGATCTTCCGCCCGCGCCAGTCGCCCACCGGGTGGCCGCCGTTGTCCACGGGGTTGGCCACGTTCAGATAGGGCGGTATCCACTCGTGCAGCTCGGCCTGCTTGGCTTCGGAGAGCGTGGGCAGCGTGAGCCCGGCCGCCGTCGCCAGGTCCGCGAAGTGGGCGCCGGTGCCGCCCGAGATCGAGTAGACGACGACCCCGTCCGCGACCGGCGGGCGGGCCCGCGCCAGCAGGGCCGAGGTGTCCTGGAGCTCGTCGAGCCCGTCGACGCGGATCACTCCGTACTGCCGCATCGCCGCGTCGACCACCTGGTCCGCGCCGGTCAGCTTGCCGGTGTGGGAGGCGGCGGTGCGCGCCCCGGTCTCGGTGCGGCCGACCTTGACCGCGACCACGGGCACCCGCGCGCGGGCCGCCCGGTCGGCGGCGAGCAGGAAGGAGCGCCCGTCCTTGAGCCCTTCGAGATAGCAGGCGACGGCTCCGACCTCGGGGCGCTCGGCGAAGTACGAGATGAAGTCGGCGGCTTCGAGGTCGGCCTCGTTGCCGGTGGGCGCCCAGTGGGAGAGGCGGATGCCCAGCTCCTGGAGGGCGAACAGGGGGCGGCCCTGGTGCCCGGACTGGGTGATCAGGGCGATCGCGGGCCCCTCCAGGTCGTCCCGGAAGCGCTCGAACGCGTTGAGGTTGGTGTTGGGCCCGAGCAGCCGCACCCCCGAGCGCCGCACGGCGGCGGCGAGGCGCTCCTGGGCGGCGGCGCCGTCCTCGCCCGTCTCGGCGAACCCGGACGCGAAGGCGACCGCGAACTTCACCTTGGCCTCGGCCAGTTCGTCGATGAGGGGGAGCGGGTCGCCGACCAGCAGCACGGCCAGGTCCACCTGCTCGGGCAGGTCCGCGACCGACGCGGAGCAGGGCAGGCCGAAGACGGATTCACGGGTGGGGTGCACGGGGTGGACGCGCGCGCCCACCCGCTCCGCCCAGGCGATCAGCTGGCGGGTGATCCCCGTGTTGGGGCGGCCCTCGGCGTCCGAGGCACCGACGACGGCCAGCGACTCGGGCCGGAAGAACCGGTCGAGGTCGGGGACGGGCGCGTGCAGTGGCCGGCCGCTGACGTCCAGATCGCCCTCGGCGGCGGCCGTGCCGTGGACGGCGCCGGGCCGGGGCTGCTCGCCGCAGGCGACCACCCGTGCGCGGAGGTCGGTCGTGAGGGTGCCGTGAGTCGATCCAAGCATCGTTCCGCCCGCTCCTGGTCGATGGCCAACATGGCTCTTGCGCAACTGGCTTAACGCGACTGGCTGGTAACTGACGCATAGTCAGATTACAGACCTGACGACCAGTCAGGAACCGTCGTGCGGGCAAAGGCTCACCGAAGGCTCCGGGACGTGCGGAGGTCCGGCCGAGTACGTTTCCCGTACCCGCCCGGGGGGCGGCTACCCGTCACCATTGCGCCAACTACGGCGTACGCGGGCGGTGCGGATGGGGCGCACCCGGCCGGAGGTGAGGCCCGCTTCAGGAGCGCGAGACCGCCTTGGCGATCTTCTCGGCGTCGATGGCCAGCTCGCGGAACATGCCGCTGATGGGGTTGGTGAACCCGGTGAAGTAGAGGCCCGGGGCGGTGGGCGCGGTGCGGCCGCCGTGGACGGTGGGACGGCCCCGCCCGTCGAGCACGCCCAGCTCGCCGACCAGCCCCTCCAGCGCCCGCCGGTAGCCGGTGGCCGCCACGACGACCTCGGGGGAGATGTGGCTGCCGTCGGCCAGTACGACCTTGGCGCCCTCGAACGACTCGACCGCCGCGACCGGCTCCACCCGCCCCGACTGCACGGCCGCGATCAGACCCACGTCCTGTACGGGGATGGCGCCTTCCCGCACGCGCGTGTAGAGGCCGGTCTCCGGCCGGGGCAGCCCCTTGTCGGAGAGGTCGGGCACGCTGAGCCGCGCCACCGCCCCCGCCGCCCGGTCCACCAGCGGCACCGGCAGCCGCCGCACCAGGATGCCGGAGGCCTGGGCGGGCCAGCCGGCGGTCGAGCGGCGCAGGATGTGCGGCGCGGTACGCACGGCGAGCCGCACCCGCCCGGCCCCGCCGTCGGCCAGGTCGACGGCGATCTCGGCCCCGGTGTTCCCGCTGCCGACCACGAGGACGTCCTTGCCCGCGTACGGGGCGGGGTTCCGGTACTGCCCGGCGTGCAGCAGGGTGCCGGTGTACGCGTCAGCGCCGGGCCACTGCGGCACATACGGCGTGTGGTTGTACCCCGTCGCCACCACGACCGCCCGCCCGGTCAGCCGCCGCCCGCCGGTGGCGTGCAGCAGCCAGCCGCCCGCGTCGGCGCGCTCGACGGTCGAGACCTCCACCCCGGTGACGATCTCCAGCTCATGCACCTGGGCGTACTTCTCCAGGTACCGCACGACATCGGCCCGCGCCACCCACCGCCCGAACGAACGGGGCATCTTGAGCCCCGGCAGCGCGGACAGCCGCCGGGTGGTGTGCAGCCGCAGCCGGTCGTAGTGGTGCCGCCAGGAGTCCCCGACGGCGTCGGCCTTCTCCAGCACGACCGCCCGCACACCCCGCCCGCGCAGCGCGGCGGCGACGGCGAGCCCGCCGGGGCCGGCGCCGATGACGTAGACAGGGCGGGTGGGGTCGTTGGTAGCCATGGGAACCGAGCGTAACGACGCTGCCACTTGATGGGTCTCGGTCAAGACCTGAATCGGTTACGAATCGATCACGCTCCGGAGTGTGCGCGGGCGGGTGGGGTGGACCCCTTGCGGGGATGGAGGGGCATCAGCTGAACTGACGTACCGTCAGGAGTAGTTGGGTCGGTCGACAGGGAGCTGCGGATGAGGGACACGATCTGGCTCAGCAGGGCCGAGGGGCCGGTCGATCGCACGATCGGGTGGTTGCGATGACGGATGCCGCGACCCCGGAGATCGACGCCTTCACGCGCCCGTACTGGGACGCGGCCGCCGAGGGCCACCTCCTGATCCGCCGCTGCGGGGTGTGCGGCCGGGCCCACCACTACCCGCGCGAGTTCTGCCCGTACTGCTGGAGCGAGGACGTGACCTGGGAACGGGCGAGCGGCCGGGCCACGCTCTACACCTGGTCGGTGATCCACCGCAACGACCTGCCCCCGTTCGGCGCGCGGGTCCCGTACACGGCGGCGGTGGTGGACCTGGCGGAGGGGCCACGGATGATGACGGAGGTGGTGGGCTGCGGGGAGGCGGAGCTGAGGATCGGGATGGAGCTGGTGGTGGGGTTCCGGGAGGGGGCGGTGGCGGTGCCGGTGTTCCGGGCGTCGTTTGCCCCCACCCCGCCCCTTCCCGATGCTCCGGACTGAGTGTTCTGGAGGTCGACCTGGACGTGTCCGCGATCAAGGTCGGCCCCTTCGACCGTCCGCAGCTCGGTGCGTGGCTTGGGGTGTCCATCCCGGGCGTCATCGTCAAGGACACAGCCCGCGGAAGGTTCGGAAAGGTCATCGCGTGGGACGGCGACGCGCGCACGGTCACGCTGGTACCGCCGGACGGCGGGGAACCCTGGGAGACCGACGCGTTCCGCCCAGAGGGGCAGCGATGACCACCCCCGAGCGCACCTGTTGCGCCTGCTCATTCTCGTGAGACGTGACAGTCGGGCGGGTTCACCAGGAACATCGTCAACGGAGGTTCTGAGATGACTGGTTGGTGGATGACCATGGCCGATGGCGGCAACCCGCAGGACGACAGTGACAGCGGGAACAAGCACGGCGGGGGCGGGTCCGACGAGGGCGGCAACACGAACGACGGCCAGAACCCGGCGGACGGCAAGTAACAGTGTCTGAGCACGAACTCAAGGAGGCGGGTCCCAAGCGGCTCGCCTCCGCGCTCTTGGAGTCGGGCGCGCTCACAAACGATTGGCTCCCCGCCTTTGAGGCGGTACCGCGACACCTGTTCGTGCCCGAGGTCATCTGGCCGGGCCGGGCGGGCATGAACCGTCAGGACGACCGCGTGATTCGGGACGAGCAACCCGAATTGTGGTGGGAGGCTGTCTACCGGGACGCGCCCATCACGACCCAATGGGATGACGGCGCGTACCTCGGAACGGGCAAGGGCAAGTCGCCTACGTCGTCCAACTCCATGCCCACGATGGTGTTTTCGATGCTGGACGCGCTCGGCGTCGAGGACGGGAACACGGTCCTTGAGATCGGCACCGGTACCGGATGGAACGCTGCTCTGCTGTCCCATCGGTTGGGCGCTGAGAACGTCGTCACGGTCGAGGTGGACGAGGCCGGCGCAGAGGACGCGCGTACTCGCCTGAACCTCGCTGGTCTGCGTCCGCTGGTGCACGTCGGTGATGGCGCGGAGGGCTACCCGGAGCGGGCCCCCTATGACCGACTGATCGCTACGTGCTCCATCGGCAGCGTGCCTCCGGCATGGCGGGAGCAGGTGAAGCCGGACGGAGTGATCGTGACCCCGTGGGGGCCGACGTACGGCGGGGAGGCGGTAGCGCGTCTCACGGTCGCTGAGGACGGCTCAGCGTCCGGCCCGTTCGTGGGCTCGTCGGCGTTCATGCGCATGCGCGCTCAGAGGATCCAGCGTGTGCACGTTCGCGAGTACCTGGGCGGGCGGAAGTGGCCGGCGGACGGCGTGAGGTCCATGACGGCGCTGTCCCCGGACGATGTGGGCGACTGGCTCGTCATGTTCGCGATCGGGGTGCAGGTGCCCGAAGCGTTCCCGTGGGCTGAGACCTACGACGACGGCTGTTACACACTGTGGCTGCGGGACACAGCCGTCACGTCGTGGGCCACGGCTGACTACGTGCCGGGGCGGGATGAGTTCGAGGTCTACCAGTCTGGGCCCCGGAACCTCTGGGATGAAGTGGTGATCGCGTACCGCTGGTGGGAGGAACAAGGCCGCCCCGGTTTCGAGCGCTTCGGGCTCGCCGTGGACAGTAACGGCGAACGTGTCTGGCTCGACTCGCCCGACAACCTGGTTTCTGCCTAGGAGCAGCGACACGAGCCCCGTTCGTCCCAGCATTCCTCCCTGGGGACGTAAGGGGCTACGCGTCGCCCAAGTGCTCAGAGGCCATGGTCTCAAGCTACGCCCGCGCCTCGACCGGAAGCGCGGGAAGGGCTTCACGACCCCCTACGGCCACAACAACTCCCGCACCCATCCAGCCCCCTCCCGCCGATACCGCAGCCGGACATGTCGCCGCCGGGCATCCCCCTGGAAGAACTCGACCTCCACGGGGTCCAGGACGTACAACGTCCAGCTGGGGACGGGGGCGTTCGGTGAAGCCGTCGCCTGGGTCCAGGCGCTCTCCGACGCCGCCGCGAGCTCGTCCAGGGAGCGCAGCACCTCGCTCTGGCGCCCCACCAGCGCCGCCGCCAGCGCGCCCGTCGAACGGGCATGCAGATCGGCCTGGCTGGCCTCCGTCCCGGCCGGGGTCACCGAACCCCGCACCCGCACCTGCCGCCCCACGGCAGGCCAGTAGAACCCGAGCGCCGCGGCGGGGCGGGCCGCCAGCTGCCGTCCCTTCGCGCTGCCGGAGTGCGACCCGAACGTGAACCCGTCCGCGTCGGCCCCGTGCAGCATCAACGTCCGTACGTCGGGCCGCCCTTCCCCGTCCACCGTCGCGAGCGACATCGTGTGCGGCTCGGTCTGCCCGGCGCGGCCCGCGTGCATCAGCCACTCCTGGAAGAGCGGCAGGGGCTCGTCGGGCGCGACCTCCACGTCGAACCGCGGCAGCTCGACGTCCCAGACGCGCAGGGTGTGCAGGTACTCCTGGAATTCCATGGGCCGATTGTCACCCGTGGGCCTCAGTCGCCCCGCGCGAGCCACTCCTCCCGCGACAGGGCGTACTCGACGTCCCCGTGCTCGTCGCCCTCGACGGAGTAGGGCCACTCCTCGAAGTACGTACGGACGTACGTGAGCCCGCACCGCTCCATCACGCGCCGGGAGCGGTCGTTCACATACATCGTGTTGGCGGTGATGCGCGTGTAGCCCAGCTCCCCGAACCCCTTCTGGATGAGCGCGAGCGCGCCCTCGCGCGCGTACCCCTTGCCCCAGGCCGGCTTCCGCAGCCGGTACCCGAGGTCCGCGTGGTCCGGCGGGGCGTCGAGGCCGGGGCGCAGGCAGTGCCACCCGATGAACTCGCCCGTGTCACGCAGATGCGTCGCCCAGAATCCCGCGTCCCCGGGCAGCATCCGCCCGAACGATCCGGCCCGGATCTCGTCCCGGGTCATGGGGCGGCCGCCGGTGAGGTACCGCATGACCTCGGGGTCGCTGTCGAGCTCGACGACGAGGTCGAGGTCGGCCTCGGTGTCGGTGAAGGGGCGGAGGACGAGGCGGTCGGTGGTGAGGAAGGGGAGTGGGGTGGTCATGGGGGCGATTGTCGGGGGTGGGGACGCGGGGAGCCACTGAATTAGAGGCTCTGCTTGGCTCGAAGCGCACCATGAACGAAGGGTGGCGATCCCGCGCCCCCTGGGGCGTGCGGGGCTCACCCGCGCCCCAGGACGAGCGTTCCCGACGAGCAGAACCAGCCGCCCGTGCCCGAGGCGACGGCGAGCTCGGGGAGGCTGCCGTCGGGCCTGCGGACCTGACCCCCGCCCGCCTCCCCGCGCAGCTGTCGTACGGCCTCCACGAGGAGGAAGAGCCCCCGCATGCCGGGGTGGCAGGCGGAGAGCCCGCCGCCGTCGGTGTTGACGGGCAGCGCGCCGTCCCTCAGCAGCCGCCCCTTCTCGACGAACGCGCCCCCCTCCCCCTTCGCGCAGAACCCGAGGTCTTCGAGGGTCACGAGGGTCATGTACGTGAAGGCGTCGTAGATCTCCGCGAGGTCGATGTCGTACGGTCCCACTCCGGCCCGTTCGAAGGCGAGCCGGCCCGAGACGGCGGCCGGGGAGACGGTGAAGTCGTCCCACTCGGACATCGTGGTGTGGGAGACGGCCATGCCCGAACCCAGCACCCAGACAGGGGCCTTGGCCGTGTCGCGTACGTACTCCTCCGCCGCGAGCAGCACCGCGCACCCCCCGTCCGAGCGGATGCAGCAGTGCAGCTTGGTGAACGGGTCCGCGATCATCGGTCCGGACAGGACGTCGTCGACGGTGATCGGGTCGCGGAACATCGCGTCGGGGTTGGTCGCGGCGTTGGCGCGCGCCTGGACGGCGATCTCGGCCAGCTGCTCGACGGTGGTGCCGTACTGGTGCATATGGCGGCGCGCGGCCATCGCGTACTTCGAAATCAAGGTATGTCCATAAGGAACTTCGAATTGCAGGGGTCCGCGCCCGCCGAACGATAGATTCGATGTCCTTCGCCCGGCTTTGATGTCGGCGCGTGCGGTTGAGCCGTAGACGAGGAGTACGGCGTTGGCGTGCCCGGCGGCGATGGCGTCCACGGCGTGCGCGGCCATCACCTCCCAGGTGGCGCCGCCGACGCCGGTCGAGTCCACCCAGGTCGGCTTCAGCCCCAGGTACTCGGCGACTTCGACCGGCGCGAGCGTGCCGAGCCCCGCCGACCCGAACCCGTCGACGACACCCCTGTCCAGCCCGGAGTCCGCGAGTGCTCTGCGGGCGGCTTGGGCGTGCAGGGCGTACGGGGTGGCGTCGTCGACTCGGCCGGTGTCGGAGAGGGCGGTGCCGACTATGGCGACGGGGCGGGGGTGTGGGCGGGCGCGCGTGTGGGCTGCTGCCATGAATCTGACGGTACATCAGATTCCTGCCTCTGGGACGCCCTTCCCGAAAGCCCTTGGCGGCTCAACCGAGATGGGGCCGGTCCCGGTGCTCCAGGTAGTGCGCGAGCCGTAGCCGCTGCGTGTGGTGCATGGGCAGCGCCGCGAAGTCACCGGGTGAGACGTAGCGCAGCTCCGTCGACTCGTCCGACATGGCGAGCTTCCCGCCGACCACGCGTGCCGTGAAGACGACGGCGAACTGCCGGCGAACCTCTCCGTCGCTGTACGCGATGATGTGCCGCGGGTCCGTGTACGTGCCGACCAGCCCCGTGATCTCCACGTCCAGGCCCGTCTCTTCCTTGACCTCCCGGACAGCCGTGCCGGGCAGTGATTCCCCCATGTCCATGGCTCCACCGGGAAGTGCCCACAAGTCGTTGTCCCGGCGGCGCTGGAGGAGGACGCGCCCCCCGTCGTCAGTGACGACGGCAGAGGCGGCAACGACCAGGCTGTTGGGCTTCGGCGCGTTCGGGTCGTCGTAGTACTCGGTCCGTGCCATGCGGTCACCCTTCCATGGGTCGGACGGCCCGTCTTCCATGTGGCGTTGAGGCTCTCTGTGACAGGCGTCGAACTTGACGCAGGCCGGACGGGGCGACCTCGGGAAGGGGAGGGGTGGGTCGAAGGAAACTGATGTACCGTCAGATTCGCCGCGTCGACCCCGCCCCCCCGGGAGGAAAGCCGCTCATGGACCCCCACCTCACCCCGGAGCAGCACGAGATCCGCCGCACCCTCCGCACCCTCCTCGCCAAGCGCTGCGGCCCCGACGAGGTAAAGGCCGCCGTCCGCACCCCGGCGGGATACGACCCCACCCTGTGGCGGCAGCTCGCCAAGGAGCTGGGCCTCCCGGGGCTCGCCATCCCCGAGGCGTACGGCGGCGTCGGCTGCGGGGACACCGAGCTCGCCCTCGCCGCCGAGGAGACCGGCCGCGCCCTCCTCCCGTCCCCCCTCCTCGCCACCGCCGCCCTCGCCGCCCCCCTCCTCCTCGCCCTCGGCACCGAGCCGCAGAAGCGCACGTACCTCCCCCGCTCGCACGCGGCGAGCTCACCGCGACCCTCGCCGTCCCGGGCCCCGTCCTCGCGCTCGCCCTCGGCCTGACCGGCGACAACGCCGACGGCTCGTGGGCGGGCGGCGGTCGCGCCGGGGGCATCCAGGCCCGGCAGGTCGACAGCACATGGCGGCTGTACGGCGAGGCCGCCCAGGTCCTCGACGCCCACCGCGCCGACCTCCTCCTCGTCCCCGCCCACACCGGCGGCTTCACCCGCGGCCGCGTCCGGCTCTTCCTCGTACGAGCGGACGCCGCCGGGCTGCGTCGCACCCGGCACACGACCCTCGACGAGACCCGGGTCCAAGGCGGTATCCAACTCAGGGACGTGGAAGGCGAGGTGATCGGAGAGGGTGTCGGCGAACCGCTCGCCGCCGTCGGCCGCACCGCCGCCACCACGCTCGCCGCCGAAGCCGTCGGCGCCGCCGCGCACGTGCTGGAGCGGACCGTCGCGTACGTGAAGGAGCGCGAGCAGTTCGGGCGCCCCATCGGGTCCTTCCAGGCGGTCAAGCACCGCCTCGCGGACCGGTACGTACAGGTGCAGGCGGCCCGTTCCGCCGCCTACTACGCGGCCTGCGACCCGGACGCCGGGGGCTCGCGCTCGCGCAGGCGCTGGAGGCGCTGCGGGGCGCCGCCGCCGAGGCGATCCAGTTGCACGGAGGCCTCGGGTTCACCTGGGAGCACGACGCGCACCTGTACTTCAAGCGGGCCGCGGCCGACGAGCTGCTCTTCGGGCCCGTGGCGGCGCTGAGGGCCCGCGCCGCCGAGCGGGCCGGGCTGTTCCGGGGGCGTACGACGGGCACGCGCGCGTGGGCGGCCACCCGGTGAGCGGGGCCTCGCGCGGCGTACGGCTCGTCCAGAGGGTGTCGTCCACGCGCGCGTTCGCGAAAGTGGCCCCCCATGTCGTCCCCGCCCTGGACCGGGCCGTCCACCGGCTCACCCGGGGCCGGGTGCTGCCCAGTGCGCGGATGCTGCCGGGGGTCGTGCTCACCGCGCGCGGGGCCAGGTCGGGGCTCGCGCGGCGGACTCCGCTCGCCTGTATGCCGGAGGACGCCGGGACCTGGCTGCTCGTCGGCTCCAACTTCGGCCGTCCCGGCCATCCCGCCTGGACCGGCAACCTGCTGGCCCACCCGGACGCCGAGATCAGCTGGAAGGGGCAGGACGTGCCGGTACGCGCCCGGCTACTCGCGGGGGAGGAGCGGGCGGCGGCCTGGCGGGCGGCGCTGGCGTTCTGGCCGCCGTACGCCGCGTACCAGGCCCGCGTAGAGCGCGAGATACGGCTCTTCCGGCTGGAGCGGCGGGAGGCGGAGGTGCCGGGGCGCGGGAACGCCGACGGGGCTCACCTGGGTGAACCACCGTCGGCGTGACAGGACTTGAGGGCGCGCGCCCCGGCGATCGCGGCGTCGGCGCGAGGTGGCCGACCCGTACGTTCCCCGCGCCGCGCCTACTTCGTCGGCTTCTTGCCCGTGATGCCCAGATGGACGAGCAGCGCCAGGTTCGGCTTCAGCTCGGCCTGCTTGACGCCCCAGGTCTGGAAGCCCTTCTGGTGCGAGGCGACCGCCGCCAGCATCGCGACGATCGAACCCGCCATCGCCGCCGGACTGACGTCCTTGTCGACCTTGCCCTTGGACTGGAGCTCCTTGACCGCGTCCGTAAGGGAGTTGTTCACGGAGTTGAGGATCTTCATGCGGATCTTGTAGAACCGCTTGTCGCCCTCGGCCGCGCCCAGGTCCACCACGCGGAGGATCGCGTCGTTCTTGCGCCAGAAGTCGAGGAATCCCTCGACCAGTTCCTCCGCCGTCTGCCAGCCGGCCTTGCCGACCCAGGAGCGGCCCTCGACGAGGGCGGTCAACGCCGCGCCCTCCTTGGCCATTTCCTCCGCGATCTCCAGGACGGCGCCCTCGACATCGGGGAAGTACTGGTAGAAGGTCGCGGGTGAAGTGCCCGCCTTCCGGGCCACGTCGATGACTTTTACATCCCGGTACGGCGAGGAGCTGAGCATCTCGCTGAGGCAGTCGAGCAGCTTCTGCCGCGTCGCCTGGCCGCGTCGGCCGGCCACGCGGCCGTCGACGGTGCGTACTTGTCCTGTCATGCCGTCAGCTTACCGAGGGGTGATCGGAGCGCGATTCGGCCGACTGCAAATGGGGGCCGGGGGTTGACGGAGGCCGGGAGCGCGCCCCGGCGCGGTGCCTCGCGCCGCCACGCGCCCGCGCCGTCCCGGGCCCGGCATCGAGCGCCCGTCCGCCACTCGAATGGTGTTATCAACAGCCTGTGGACACGCTCTGTGGACAACCCGTGCGGGAAAAGGGCGCGGTCGCCTACAGTGGGGGCAAAGCAGAGTATTTGTTCGATTTGCGTCACTGCGGGGTGCGGGCGGGGCCGTTAGCTTCACGGCGAACAGCTTCACGGCGAAGAGCTCACCGTGCGGCGGCACCCGCGCGGGGCCACCCCAGGAAGGAACCAGGCGCATGGGCGGATTTCCGGAAGGCGCGCCGTGCTGGGCCGACGTGACGCTGCCCGACCTCGCGGCGGGCAAGCGGTTCTACGGCGCGCTGATGGGCTGGACCTTCGACGACGACGCCGAGGAGAGGTACGGGTACTACACCAACGCCTTCAGCGGCGGGAAGCGTGTCGCCGCCCTCGTCCCCAAGCGGGACGGCCGGATGCCCACCGCCTGGGGCGTCTACTTCGCGACTCCGGACGCCTCGGGCCTCGCCGTGCGGATCAGGGCGGCGGGCGGCCAGCTGGTGAGGGACCCGGTCGAGGTTCCTCCGTACGGGACGATGGCGGTCGCCGCCGACCCCGGCGGCGCGGTCTTCGGCCTCTGGCAGGCCGCCGGGCACACCGGCTTCGAGAAGAGCGGCGAGCCGGGCTCCTTCTGCTGGACCGAGGTGTACACGAGGGACACGGCCCAGGCCGACCGCTTCTACGAGGCGGTCTTCGGCTTCGAGGGCCGCGACCTGGACGGCACGGACGACGACTTCCGTATGTGGTCGCCCGCGGGCTCCGAGCCCGGCCCCGACACCGCCTTCGGCGGCCGCGGCCTGATGGGGGACGCCTTCCCGGCCGAGATGCCCGACCACTTCCTGGTGTACTTCGCGGTCGGCGACTGCGACGCCACGGCCGCGACCTGCGCCGATCTGGGCGGCCGGGTCACCACCGGACCGTTCGACATGGCCCACGGGCGGATGGCGGTCCTCAGCGACGACCAGGGGGCGAGCTTCGCGATCCTCCAGAAGGAGTGAGCCACCGCTCCGGGAGGAACGGGCGGGGGATGTCCGGATCGGGGTGAGACATCCCGATCCGTACTCGGGTTGGCCTCCGGGCGCCTCCGGCAGGAAGAATCGGGGTGCCGCGTGAGACGCTGCACGGGGCCTTGTTGCGACGCGTTGATACTTAGGGCCCGTACGGGGAGGTGGCAGGCAAGTGGAGCAGCTGACGCAGCACGACCCGAGGCGGATCGGCCCCTTCGAGGTGCTGGGACGGCTCGGTGCCGGCGGCATGGGGCTGGTCTATCTGGCGCGCTCGGCGTCCGGCCGCCGCGTGGCGATCAAGACGGTGCGCACGGAACTCGCCGAGGACCAGTTGTTCCGGGTCCGCTTCACCCGCGAGGTGGAGGCGGCCCGGGCCGTCAGCGGCTTCTACACGGCGGCCGTGGTCGACGCCGACCCGCGCGCGGCGGTGCCGTGGCTGGCCACCGCGTACGTACCGGCGCCCTCGCTGGAAGAAATAGTGAACGAGTGCGGGCCGCTCCCGGCCCAGGCGGTGCGCTGGCTCGCGGCCGGCATCGCCGAGGCGCTGCAGTCCATCCACGGGGCGGGCCTGGTCCACCGCGACCTCAAGCCGTCCAACGTCCTGGTGGTCGAGGACGGCCCCCGGGTGATCGACTTCGGTATCGCGTCCGGCGTCTCCAACACGCGTCTGACCATGACGAACGTGGCCGTGGGCACACCCGCGTACATGTCGCCCGAGCAGGCGAAGGACTCGCGCAGCGTGACCGGCGCGAGCGATGTGTTCTCGCTCGGCTCGACGCTGGTCTTCGCGGCGACCGGCCACGCGCCCTTCCATGGCGCCAACCCGGTCGAGACCGTCTTCATGCTGCTGCGCGAGGGCCCGGACGTCACCGGGCTGCCGGACGAGCTGCGGCCGCTCATCGAGTCCTGTATGCAGATGGAGGCCGGGCTGCGGCCCTCGCCCGAGGACCTCCAGGCGCAGCTCGCCCCGCACCTCTTCGGCGGCTCGGACGACAGCGGCACCGCCTCGGCGTGGCTGCCCGACCGCTCGGTGGCGATGATCGAGCAGCGCCGGGGCGGCGGCCGGGCCAAGCCCGTCGTCCAGCCCGTGGACCCCTCGCCGCCGCCGCGCCCGCCCTACCAGCCGCCGCAGCGGCCGCACCCCTCGCTGCCCGAGGCCGTGCCGGACGGGCCCGTCCGGCTGGCCGGGGCGAAGGTGCCGATCGGCCCCGGGCCCCGGGTCATGGACGGGGCGCGCGCGGTGGCCGAGGCGAGCCCCGCCACGGGGTGGGTCAGGTTCCCGGCCGGCGCCGCCCTGGGCAGACCGGACCGGCCCCCGGCCAACGGGGCGCCGGCGGCGGCCCCGCCCGTCCCGGCCCCTTCCGCCGAGCCGCCCGGCCGCTGGCGTCCCTGGCGCTTCCGTATGTCGAACGATGTGTGGGGCACCCCGGCCGTCGCGGGCGACCTGCTCTACGTCACCTCCTTCGAGGTGCACGCGCTGGACGTGGGATCCGGCCGGCGCCAGTTCAAGACGCGGGACGTGGCGTGGGCGATGGCCGTGGAGGCGGGCCGGATCCACGCCTCCGACGGCCCCACGCTGTACGCGCTGGACGCGACGGACGGCCGCGAGCTGTGGCGGCTGCCGACCGACGCCTGGGTCTACGCCCTCAAGGCGGACCGGGGCACCATCGTCACCGCGACCCGGGGCGGCGGGGTGCAGGCCTGGGAGGCCGCGAACGGCGAGAAGCTGTGGGAGATCACCGGCGCCCAGAGCGACTTCGAGACCCCCGAGGCCGGGCCGGTGATCCACGAGGGCACGGTGTACGTGTGGCAGGACGCGCGGCTGCGCGCCCTCGACGCGCGGACCGGCGCCGAGCGCTGGTCGTACCCGGTGGGCGACGCGGCGTCGTGCGGCGGCGTCCCGGTCCGCCTGGCCCCGGCGCCGGACGGGTATGTGTACGTCTCGGCGGGCACCCGCGTCCTCTCGGTCGACATCGCCAGCGGCCACGTCCGCTGGCACTTCGAGGCCCCGGCGGTCTTCCTCTGCCCGCCGACCTTCGCGCCGGGCCCGGCGGTCGCGGGCGGCGGGGTATACCTGGCGGACTATCTCGGCACGGTGTACGCGCTGGACGCGGCCACCGGCAAGGACCGCTGGCGCATCGCGACCGAGTCCCGCCAGTCCATCGAGCCGGTCCTGGTGGCGGACGGCAACATCCACGTGGGCAGCGGCAACGCGCTGTACACGCTGGACGCGGTCACCTCCACCCCCAAGTGGCGGTTCGCGGCGGGCGCGGAGGTGGTGGGCACACCGGTGGTGGCCGACGGCCGCATCCACTTCGGCTCGGCCGACCACTGCCTGTACACGCTGGACGCGGCGGGCGGCCAGCTCCGCTGGAAGCTGGCCACGGGCGGCGAGATCACGGGCTCGCCGGTGGCCCGCAACGGCGTGGTGTACGCGTGCAGCAAGGACCGCTGCGTGTACGCGCTGGACGCGGTGAAGGGGACGGCGACGTCGGGGGCCCATCGATAGCCCTGGCGGCGGGCTGGCTGTGGCCGGTCGCGTCCCCGGGCGGGAAACCCACCCCGGGACGGCCGTCGTACCCGGCACGGAAGGGGCTGGAACGGCGGCCGCCGTTCACGAGCGGGGGAGACGGGTCCGGGCACAAGCACAGCGGACCGGAGTCACCCCGGCTCTCGCTCACGACGCTACCCCCCACCCCGCCCCGCTGCCAGCGGGCGGCCGGGGCGGCTGTGGCAGTACCACGTGGACCCCGAGGAGATCATGTGGCCGGCACCGGAGACCCCCCTTCCCCACCCGCCCCTCCTGTTACGGTGTCGGCGGCTTTCAGCAGGGATCGTTACGGGGGGTAGCGCGCGGTGTTCCGTCGGCGGATGAGGTTCACGGCCGTACTGGCCGGAGTGGTGCTGGCACTGACCGGTTTCTCCGGCCACGGCCATGGCAAGAGCAGCGGCGGGGGTGGCGGCGGCTGCTCCAACTCCCATAAGAGCAACGGCGGTTCCGGCGGTTCCGGCTACCGCCACGACAACGACGATTACGGCAGCAGCAGCAGCGGCTCCGGCTCCCACTCCGGTTCCTACACCCCGAGCCCGACCCCGTCCCCCTCGGCCACCGCCACGGGGACCGTCGTCACCTGCGTCTCGCCCGCCAAGGGCAAGCGCCCGGCCGTCACCTCCGCGACCGTACGGGTCACCGGCGACCCGCTGGCGAGCGGCAGCCACCGCTACCGGGTGGAGGTCGCCTTCCTGGGCGCGGCCGACGAGACCGTCGACACGGGGTCCGCCTTCGTCACCCTCGATGCGGGGGCGGCGCGGAGCGTGGAGGTGCCGATGGCGCTGACGTCGCGGCTCGACAGGGTCAGGGAGTGCCGGGTGGTGCGGGTCATGGAGTGGGCCTGACGCTGCGGCGGGTGACGCCTCCGGCGGGTTTCCCCACCCCGCCCCTTCCCGAAAGCCCTCTGGCGGGCGGCCGGGGGCTCGCGCCCTGGGGTCTGCCTTCGTCTGCGGGCCGTCCCCAACTGGTCGCGCAGTTCCCCGCGCCCCTAAATACCTAGGGGCGCGGGGAACTGCGCGACCAGCCACCCACGGTCCGCAGACGAACTCACCGCAACCGAAACCCCCCTCCCCTCCCCCCGAACAACTCCTCCTGCCTCCCCGGCGGCAGATTCCCCAGTGCGATCAGATGGGGTGCCTGGGCGAAGGACTGGGTCAGGGTGGGGGTGCGGGTCGTCCACAGGGCGCGGACCGTTCCCTGGACCGCCTCCGTGGGGTACGAGGACAGGATCTCCGCGCAGCGCCGCGCCGCCGGCACCTCCTCTCCCGGTGGTGTCACCTCGCTGACCAGGCCCGTTTCGTACGCCCGCCGCGCCGAGACCCGTTCCGCCGTGCCCATCAGGGCGAGCCGGGCCGCCTCCCCGGCGGGCATCCGGGTCGCCAGGTAGGCGGACTCGTACGCGCTGACCATCCCGTACGTCGTATGCGGGTCGAAGAACGTGGCGTCCTCGGCCGCGATCACGAACTCCGCCTCGCCCAGCAGATAGAACGCCCCGCCGCACGCCATCCCCCGCACCGCCGCGATCACCGGCTTCCACAGGTCGTTCGCCTTGGGGCCGATCGTCAGGAGGGGGTCGTCCGTCGAGTACGGGGACGGCGGCTGGGGCACCTCCGTCGCCCGGTCGATGCCCGTGCAGAACGCCTTCTCGCCCGATCCGGTCAGCACCACCGCCCGTACCGTCTCGTCGTAGCGGAACTGACGCCAGGTGGAAGCCAGTTGCGCCGCTGTCTCCTCGTCTATCGCGTTCAGTCTGTGCGGGCGGTTCAGCCGCACCACCGCCACGCCCGTCTTCTCGTCCCGTACGACCTCCAGCGTCACGGGCGCTCCAGGAGCCAGCGGGGGACGGTCATGCCATCCGTCTCCGTGAACGCCACCTGCACCCGGGCGCCGATCCGCAGCCGCTCCGGCGCCACCGAGTCCAGCGGCGCGTCCGGGTCGGTGACCACGTTGCCGACCAGGCGGATCAGGGGGTCCTCGACGAGTTCGACGACCACCGCGTTGTAGGGGGCCTGGGCCGCGTACTCCGGCAGGAGCGGGGGGTGGGGGAGCACATACGACCAGATGCGGCCGTGGCCGGACATCCGGCGCCACTCGCTGTCGAAGGAGTGGCAGTGCGGGCAGCACGGGCGGGGCGGGAAGCGCAGCCGGCCGCAGTCGGGGGCGGCGCAGGCCTGGACGCGCAGTTCGCCCCGCGCGGCGTACTCCCAGAACGGGGCGCCGTCGTCGTCGGTCACCGGGGTCAGCATCTCAACTCCTCAGCAGGATGGCCGATGTGGGGACGCCCTCGCCCGCCGTCACCAGGCACGTCGCCGCGTCCGGCACCTGTGCCGTGGACGTGCCGCGCAGTTGCTTCACGCCCTCGTTGATGAGGTTGAAGCCGTGGACGTACGCCTCGCTCAGGCCGCCGCCGCCCGTGTTGAGGGGGAGGCGGCCGCCGATCTCCAGGGCGCCGCCCTCGGTGAACGCGGCGCCCTCGCCCCGGCCGCAGAAGCCGTAGCCCTCCAGGGAGAGCGGGACGAGCGGGGTGAACGCGTCGTAGATCTGGGCCACGTCGACGTCCTGGGGCCCGAAGTCGGCCTGTTTCCACAGGTGGCGGGCGGCGGTCCAGGCGGGTCCGGTCAGCGGGTCGTCGTTCCAGTAGTTGACCATGCCGTGGTGCTGGGCGGGCAGGCCCTGGGCGGCGGAGTGCACGTACACGGGCTTGTGGCGGCAGTCCCTGGCCCGCTCGGCGGAGACGATCACGCAGGCCAGCGCGCCGTCCGTCTCCAGGCAGTTGTCGAAGAGGCAGAGCGGTTCGCTGATCCAGCGCGAGGTCATATACATGTCGCGGGTCAGCGGCCGCTCGTACATGATCGCGGCCGGGTTCTGGTTGGCGCGGTTGCGGCAGGCCAGGGCGACGTTGAAGAGGTGGTCGCGGGTGGCGCCGTACTCGTGCATATAGCGCCGCGCCAGCATGCCGATCTCGTCGGCGGGCCGCAGCAGCCCGAAGGGGCGCGTCCACTGGGCGGGGGTGGGCAGTTGGACCGTCGTGCTGGTCCACGGCCGGGGGCCGCTGCCGCGTTTTCGGGAGCGCCAGGCGACTCCGACGTTCGCCTGGCCGGTGGCGACGGCGGCGGCGAGATGAGCGACGGTGGCGCAGGAACCGCCGCCGCCGAAGCCGACCTTGCCGAAGAAGGTGACGTCGCCGGCGCCGATGGACTTGGCGACCTCCACCTCGTCGGTCTCCTCCATCGTGTACGAGGCGAAGCCGTCCACCTCGGAGGGGGAGATCCCGGCGTCGTCGAGCGCGGCGAGGATGGCCCGGCAGGCCAACTTCTTCTCGGAGTCGCCCAGTCGGCGGGCGAACTCCGTCTGGCCTATGCCCGCGATCGCCGTCGCGTCCTTGAGCATCGACACCCCGCCACCTCCGCGATCCCCGTGCGCCATCGGCACCGGTTTGCTGCTGACAGCGTGGAAGGGTACAGCTAATCTGACGGGTAGTCAGCTATTGCGTCGACGGTCGACGGCTACTGCGGGTGGGAGGGTTTGCCATGCGGGAAGACCTTCGGGGCGACCTGGAGTGGGGCTCCGTCCCCGCGCTCGTACGGAGCGCGGCCGAGCGGTACGGACAGCGGGAGGCCGTCGTCGAGGGCCGCACCCGTGTCTCGTACGCGGAGCTCGGCGAGCGGGTCGAGCGGGCGGCGGCGGCCTGTATGGCGGCCGGGGTCGAGAGCGGCGACCGGGTCGCGGTGTGGGCGCCCAACACCCTGGACTGGATCGTCTCCGCGCTGGGCGCGGTCACGGCCGGGGCGGTGCTGGTCCCGCTGAACACCCGGTTCAAGGGCGCGGAGGCCGCGTACGTACTCCAGCGCAGCCGGGCGAAGCTGCTGTTCGTCACGGGAACGTTCCTGGGGACGTCGTACGTTGCCACCTTGCGGCGTGCCGCCGCCGAGGGCGAGGGCGCGGGCGCGGGCCCGCTGCCCGGACTGCCGTGTCTGGAGCGGGTGGTGGTCCTGGCGGAGGACGCGCCGGACGACTTCTGGACCTGGAAGGACTTCCTGGCGGGCGGGGAAGGCGTCCCGGCGGCGGACGTACGGGAGCGGGCGGACGCGGTGGCGGCCTCGGCCCCCTCGGACATCGTCTTCACGTCCGGTACGACGGGCCGCCCCAAGGGCGTGGTGATCACGCACGCGCAGACGCTGAGGGGCTACGCCATCTGGAGCGAGCTGGCGGGGCTGCGCGAGGGCGACCGCTATCTGATCGTGAACCCCTTCTTCCACACCTTCGGATACAAGGCGGGGATCATCGCCTGTCTGATGCGGGGCGCGACGATGGTGCCGCAGCCGGTGTTCGACGTCGACACGGTCCTGGCGAACATCGCCGCCGAGCGCGTCTCCGTACTGCCCGGCCCGCCCACGCTCCACCAGTCCCTCCTCGACCACCCGGCGAGAGCGGCCCACGACCTGTCCGCGCTGCGGCTCGTGGTGACCGGCGCGGCGGTCGTCCCGCTGCGGCTCGTCGAGCGGCTGCGGGCGGAGCTGGGGATCGGCACGGTGCTCACGGCGTACGGGCTCTCCGAGGCGAGCGGCATCGTCACGATGTGCCGCCGCGGCGACCCGGCGGAGGTGATCGCGTACACCTCCGGGCGGGCGATACCGGGTACGGAGGTACGGGTCCTGGCGGAGCCGGGTGCTCCGGGGGAGGTGCTGGTGCGCGGGTTCAACGTGATGCGCGGGTACTTCGAGGACGAGGCGGAGACGGCGCGGGCGTTCACGGAGGACGGGTGGCTGCGGACGGGGGACGTGGGGGTGCTGGACGCGGCGGGGAACCTGCGGATCACCGACCGGATCAAGGACATGTTCATCGTGGGGGGCTTCAACGCGTACCCCGCGGAGATCGAGCAGGTGCTGGGGCTGCATCCGGAGGTGGCGGATGTGGCGGTGGTGGGGGTGCCGGACGGGCGGCTCGGTGAGGTGGGGCGGGCGTTCGTGGTGCGGCGGGAGGGGGCCGGGCTCACGGCGGCCGAGCTGATCGGGTGGGCTCGGCGGGAGATGGCGAACTTCAAGGTGCCGCGGGAGGTGGTGTTTTTGGGGGAGTTGCCGCGGAATGCGGGGGGGAAGGTGGTGAAGGGGGTGCTGCGGTCGTTTTCCCCCACCCCGCCCCTTCCCTAGACCCTCCGGGGGTGGGTGGGTGATTGAGGCTCGCTTCCCGGGGGCTTCGCCCCCGGACCCCCCGGGTCCCCGTTCGTCTGCGGCCCGTCCCCAACTGGTCGCGCAGTTCCCCGCGCCCCTTGGATGCCGCTTCGCGGCAATCCCCTGGGCGCCCCGCAGGGGCGCGTCTCAGGGGCGCGGGGAACTGCGCGAGCAACCCGCCACCGGCCCGCAGACGAACACCGGGCCCTGCTCACTTCGCGTCGGCGTTGAACCTCGACGTCGACCAGAAGTACCCCAGCGTCGCCAGACCCACGCACCACCCCACCGCCAGCCACCCGTTGTGGCCGATCTCCGTGCCCAGCAGCAGGCCCCGCAGCGTTTCGATCGCGGGGGTGAACGGCTGGTACTCGGCTATCGGGCGGAACCAGCCCGGCATCGTGTCGGCGGGAATGAACGCGCTGGAGATGAGCGGGAGGACGATCAGCGGCTGGGCGCTGTTCGCGGCGGCCTCGGCGTTCGGGCTGGCCAGGCCCATGCCGACCGCAATCCAGGTGAGGGCGAGGGCGAACAGCACCAGCAGGCCGAACGCCGCCAGCCACTCCAGCGGCGTCGCGTCCGTGGAGCGGAAGCCGATGGCCACCGCGACCGCGCCGACCAGGACCACGCTCATCACGCACTGGAGCACGCTGCCGACGACGTGCCCGATCAGCACCGAGCCCCGGTGGATCGCCATCGTACGGAAGCGGGCGATGATGCCCTCGTTCATGTCGGTGGCCACGGACACCGCCGCCCCGATCACGGTGCCGCCGATCGTCAGCATCAGGATGCCCGGGACGATGTAGGCGATGTAGTCGGAGCGGTCCGTGCCGCCGATGCCCGTGCTCATCACGTCGCCGAAGATGTAGACGAAGAGCAGGAGCAGCATGACCGGGGTGAGCAGCAGGTTCAGCGTGAGGGACGGGTAGCGGCGCGCGTGCAGCAGGTTGCGGCGCAGCATCGTCCTCGAATCGCGTACGGCGAGGGAGAAGGTGCTCATCGGACGGACTCCTTGGGCTGGCTGGGAAGGGTGGCGGTGCCGGTCAGGGCGAAGAACACGTCGTCCAGGTCGGGGGTGTGCACGGTCAGTTCGTCCGCCTCGATGCCCGCCGAGTCCAGCCGGTCGAGCAGGGAGCGCAGCTCCCGCTGGCTGCCGTCGCTGGGGATCTGCAACGAGAGCGCCTCGTCGTCGCGGGCGACCTCGCCCAGCGCGGACGTGGCGTCGCGGTACGCCGCCGGGTCCGTGAAGCGGAGCCGTACGTGGCCGCCGGGGATCAGCCGCTTCAGCTCCTCCGCGGTGCCCTCGGCGGCGATCCGGCCGTCGTTCAACACGGCGATGCGGTCGGCGAGTTCGTCGGCCTCGTCCAGGTACTGCGTGGTGAGGAAGACGGATACCCCGTCGGAGACCAGCTCGCGGATGATGCCCCACATGGTGTGCCGGGAGCGCGGGTCGAGGCCGGTGGTCGGCTCGTCGAGGAAGATGATCCGCGGGGCGCCGACCAGCGTCATGGCGATGTCCAGTCGGCGCTTCATCCCGCCCGAGTAGGTCGTGGCGGGCTTCCCCGCGGCCTCGGTGAGGTCGAACCGCTCCAGCAGCTCGGCGGCGACCCGCCGCCCCTCCCGCCTGGACAGATGGTGCAGGTCCGCCATGAGGAGCATGTTCTCCTCGCCGGTGATCAGGCCGTCGACGGCGGAGAACTGCCCGGTGACGCCGATCGTGGCGCGCACCGCCTGCGGGGCGGCGGCCAGGTCGTGGCCGCCGACGCGCAGGTCCCCGGCGTCCGCCGGGACGAGGGTGGAGAGGATCTTCACGGCGGTCGTCTTGCCCGCGCCGTTCGGGCCGAGCAGGGAGAAGACCGTTCCTTCGGGGACGGCCAGGTCGATGCCGTCGAGCACGACCTTGTCGCCGTACGACTTGCGCAGCCCGTTCGCCGCGATGGCCAAGCTGGTCATGAGGGGTGCTCCTTCGGAGGCTGCGGGGTCGGGGGTCAGAGGCTGCGGGCGGCGATGTCGCCGTAGGAGGTGGTCGCCCGGATGTCCAGGGCGGCGGTCCCGGTGTTCATGAGGGCGTTCTGGATCCGGCCGTACGCGGTGTGCGCGTCCAGCGAGGCGGAGACCCCGCGGGCCGCGCCGACCTCGATGTTGCCTGCCTCGGTGCGCAGTTCGACCGTGCCGCTCACGGCCTCGGTGATACGGAGGTCGCCCTTCTGGGTGCTGATCCGGGCGGGGCCGCCCAGGCGGCCGACCATGACGTCACCGGCCTGGAGGGTGAGGTCGGCGCCCGCGGTCTCGTCGAGCTTGACCGTGCCCCGCGCGGCCTCGATGACGACGTCGCCGAGCCGCCCGACGCCCCGGAACTCGGCGTCGGCCGCCTTCGCCTCGATACGGGAGCCGGCGGGCAGCTGGACCGTCACCTCGACGTAGCCGGAGCTTCCGAGGATCCGGTTCTTCGCGGGCGCGGCCGCGATCCGCAGGACGCCGTCGGCGTACTCGACCGTGGTCTGCTCCGCGGCCTTCACGTCGCGGCTGTTCGAGGCGTTCGCGGGGAGGACCTCGACCGTGGCGTCGGCCCGGTCGGCGGCGATGAGGCGGATGTGTCCGGCGGGGATGTCCAGGACGGCGGAGATCGGGGCGGTGGTGGCGAACTTCTGCACGGTGTGTTCCTTCGCTTCGTTGTCGTTTCCGATGAGGGAAAAGCTACGTTGCGTTTAGGGAGTCGGCAATGAGTTCGTTGCATGGAGTGTGCATTGCAGCAGGTCAGAGGCGTTAAATCGTTGCAATGGTTTGCGGTTTAATGCAACGGGGATCCTCTTGGTCGTTGCAATGAGGTGAGCGTGAACGCTATGCTGCGGACATCACGGACAGACGAAGGAGATCCCGATGCCGGGAGGCAGGCTCACCCAGCAGGAACGTCGGCAGATCGCGCTGGGACTGGCCGACGGCCTCGCGTACGCGGAGATCGCCCGACAGCTCGACCGCCCCACCTCGACGGTCACGCGCGAGGTGATGCGCAACGGCGGCCCCACCGCCTACCGCTCCGACCTGGCCCACCGCGCCACCGAACGCCGCGCCCACCGGCGTACCCGGACCGCGCCCCACGACCCGGAGACGCCCGCGCAGGCGTACGGGCGCGACCCCGAGGCGGTGCGCGCGTACGAGGAGGCGCTCACCGCCGTCATGATGGGCTCCGGCCTGCCCAGGATGATGTCCCGGGTGATGGCCTGCCTCACCCTCACCGACGCGGGCAGCCTCACCGCGTCCGAGCTCGTCCAGCGCCTCCAGGTCAGCCCGGCGTCGATCTCCAAGGCGGTCGCGTTCCTCGACGGCCAGGGCATGATCCGCCGGGAGCGTGACGAACGCCGCCGCGAGCGCTACTTCATCGACGACGACATCTGGTACCGGTCGATGATGGCCAGCGTCCGGGCCAACGCCCAGATCGTCGAGATCGCCCGGCAGGGCGTGGGCGTCCTCGTCCCCGGCACCCCGGCCGCCGCCCGGCTCGAGAACATCGCCCGCTTCCTCGACTTCGTGGGCGAGAGCCTCATACGCGCCGCCGAGCAGGCCCGCGAGGTCCTGCACACGAAGGCCGAGACGCCACCCGAGACGTCACCGGCGTCCTGAGCCCGTCCCCCGTCCCCGTCCCCTCGGACAACACCAAGCGCCCCGCGGCACGTCCGGCCGCGGGGCGCTTGGTTTCCCCCGTACTTCCCCCGTTCTCCCCCCTGTTTCCCCCGTTCCCCCGTGCTCCCCCGTACTTCCCCCGTTGCTCCCCCCGTCGGGGACGCGCACCCCCAAGTACGCGTCCCCGACGATCCCCCGTTCCCCCGTGGCCCCCGTTCCCCCGTTGGCCCCGTGGTTCCCCCGTGCTCCCCCGTGTGTCACCGGCCGCGACGGCCCCCCCTCCGCGTCGCCGCGGCCGGCCCCCGCCAGCAGTGGTTCTCAGGTACTCAGGCCTCTTCGGAACCGGCGTGGTTCTCCTGGGGCTTGAGGACGTCCGTGCCGATCAGGCCCGCGTGGTTCTCCATGGGCTTGATGGGGCCGCCGGTGCCGATGAGCCCGGCGTGGTTCTCCAGCGGCTTCACCACGTCGCCGCCGACCAGGCCCGCGTGGTTCTCCAGCGGCCTGATCTTGCCGTCGCCGCCGATCAGGCCGGCGTGGTTCTCCATCGGGCGGATCGTGCCGGTGCCCGTGCCGGAACCCGGGCTCCCCGCGTGGTTCTCCTGCGTCGTGGTGTCGCCGGTGTCGGGCTTGTTTCCGTCACTCATCGTGCTCAGCTCCCCTGAGTTTTCTGCATGTCGTGCTGTGAACGGTGCCCGCCCGGCGGCTCCCCCGAGGGTCGCCGGACGGGCACTTCAAGGGCCGTCCACACTAGCGGGGAGGCCCACCGTCGACCCGCCTGCCCCCCGACGCGGCGGATCGTTGAGTAAGAGAGTGCCGAGGGGCGATAAACGATGGCTAAACGGCGTCGGCAACAGCTTGGACAGCCGCGCGGACAGCCGCGGTGAAATCCCCGTACGGCGGCGGAAGGCCTGGTGAAAGGCCTCGTGAAAGGGCTCGTCGAACGCCCGGCCCAGTGAACCGTATCCGCTACGCCGCCGCCATCGGGCTCAGCAACTGCCGTACGTCCTTGGCCTCCGCCGCGCCCGTCGACTCGTAGATGGCCAGCGCCTCGCGCCAGCACGCGCGGGCCCGGTCGGCCTGGCCGAGCTGGTCCAGGGCGCGGCCCAGCGTCGTCAGGACGTTGCCGCGCATCCACTCGCCGCCGATGCAGCGCAGCGCCAGCGCCTGCTCCGCGTGCTGGGCGGCCCGCGCCGGGCGCCGCGCCGCGAAGTGGGCCTCGGCGATGCGGAAGTGCGTGGTGCCCTCCCACAGGCGCTGGCGGTTGTCCTGGAAGACCTGGAGGGCCTGGCCGAGCTGGGACAGCGCGTCGTCCAGGCGGCCCGCCCGGGTCAGCGCGATGCCCAGCGCGAAGCGGCCGTTGGCGACCCGCAGGGCCAGGCCCATCTCGCTGAAGATGTCGAGCCCGCGCTGCGCGAGGTCGACCGCGCTCGCCGTACGGCCCATGTTCACGTGGATCCGCGCCAGGTTGCACAGCGCGCTGGCCTCGCCCGGCCGGTTGCCGTCGGCGCGGTAGTTGTCGATCGCCTCCTTCAGGAAGCGCTCGCCGTCGGCGTGCCGGTTCTGGTAGAACGCGATGATCCCGCGGTCGTTGGGCGCGGCCCCGGCCGGCATCGGGTCGGCGGCCTCCTTGGCGAGCAGCGAGGAGAGCCGCGCCTCCTCGTCGGCCTGCTCGAAGCGGCCGGAGATCAGCAGCACGGTGGAGAGCGAGATCCGGGCGCGCGCCTCAGCGCTGGCGTCGCCCCGCCCGTGCGCGGCGTCCCGTACCGCCGCCGCCGTCGTCTCGTACTGCCGCGAGTTGGCGCCAGACTCGGCGAGGTCCTTCACCGCCCACAGCAGGTCCACCGCGCGCCGCAGCAGCGCGGGGTCGCCCGCGCACTGGTGGACGCACGACAGCAGGCAGTTGGCCTCCGCGTACAGCCAGTCCACCGCCGCGTGCCCGTCGGCGAACGGCAGCCCCGGGTACTGGGTCGGCGCCAGGTGCTCCACCAGCCGGTCGCCGGGCCGCTCGATCGCGTACACCCGGGCGGCCGTGGCCAGATAGAAGTCCAGCAGCCGCGACATGGCCGCGTGCCGGCCGGACGGCGGGTCCTCGTCGCGCTCGGCGCACGCACGCGCGTAGAGCCGTACGAGATCGTGGTAGCGGTAGCGGCCGGGGGCCGCCGACTCCACCAGGCTGGTGTCGACGAGGGATTCGAGCAGGTCCTCGGTCTCCTGGAGCGGCAGGTCGAGTACGGCGGCGGCCGCGGCCAGCGAGATGTCCGAGCCGTCGGGCAGGCCGAGCAGCCGGAAGGCGCGGGCCTGGGCGGGCTCCAGCTGGCCGTAGCCGAGCTCGAAGGTGGCCTTGACCGCGAGGTCGCCCGCCTGGAGCTCGTCCAGGCGGCGCCGCTCGTCGGCGAGCTTGGCGGCGAGGAACGAGACGGTCCAGGTGGGGCGGGAGGCGAGCCGGGAGGCGGCGATACGGATCGCCAGCGGCAGGAAGCCGCAGGCGGCGACCACGTCGAGCGCCGACTGGCGCTCCGCGCTCACCCGCTCCTTGCCGACGATCTTCGTGAAGAGCTGGAGGGCCTCCTCCGGCGACATCACGTCCAGGTCGACGAGGTACGCCCCGGCCAGGTCCAGCATCCGGATCCGGCTGGTGACCAGCGCGGCGCAGCCCGCCGTGCCGGGCAGCAGCGGGCGCACCTGGGCGGCGTCGCGCGCGTTGTCGAGCAGGACCAGGACGCGGCGGCCGTCGAGCGTGGAGCGGAACAGGGCCGCGCGCTCCTCCAGCGAGTCCGGGATGGAGGTGTCGGGGGTGCCGAGCGCCCGCAGGAACGCGCCGAGCACCGCCTCCGGCTCGCAGGCGCGCGGCCCGGTGCCCTGGAGGTCCACGTACAGCTGGCCGTCGGGGAAGTGCGGGCGGGCCGCGTGGGCGACGTGCACGGCGAGCGTCGTCTTGCCCACGCCGCCGATCCCGGCGAGCGCGGAGACGGCCATGACGGTGGTGTCGGCGGCGGCGAGCCGCGCCGACAGCTCCTGGACGAAGGAGACACGTCCGGTGAAATCGGGCACCGAGGCGGGGAGTTGGGCCGCCCGGACGGGTGCCGGGGCGGCGGGCGCCTCGGCGGGCCGGGCCAGGTCCTCGTCGGCCTGGAGGATCCGCTGCTGCAGCCGGGAGAGCTCGGGGCGCGGGTCCACGCCGAGCTCGTCGGCGAGCAGCCTGCGGGTGTCCGCGTACACCGCGAGGGCCTCGGCCTGGCGGCCGCTGCGGTAGAGCGCGAGCATCAGCAGCTCGCGCAGCCGCTCGCGCAGCGGGTACGCGGCGGTGAGCGCGGTCAGTTCGGAGACGGCCTCGGCGTGGCACCCGGCGTCCAGCTCCATGTCGAGCCGCGCCTCGATGAGCTGGAGGCGCCACTCGCTGAGCCGGGTCCGCTCGGTGTCGGCGTGCGGGCCGGGCACGTTGGCGAGCGGTTCGCCGGTCCACAGCGCCAGCGAGGCCTTCAGCAGCTCGCGCGCCCTGACCTGGTCGCCGCCCGCGCGCGCCTTCTCGGCCTCGGCGGCCAGCTCCTGGGCGGTGGCGAGGTCGAGGACGCCGGAGGAGAGCCGGATGGCGTAGCCGCCCGCGTCGCTCACCAGGACGCCGGGACCCAGCGCCTTGCGCAGCCGCGAGGCGTACGTCCGTACCGCCGCCAGGGCCTGCGAGGGCGGCTCGTCGCCCCAGATGGCGTCGATCAGCTCGGCGGCGGTGGCCGTGCGGCCGTCGCGCAGCAGCAGCGCGGCGAGCAGGGCGCGCTGCTGCGGCGAGCCGGACGGCAGGACGTCGGCCCCGCGCCACGCGCGTACGCTTCCGAGCACGCCGAAGCGCAGGTCCGCGGTGTCCGCGGCCTGGTCGTCGTCCGCTGCCAGGACCGGAGCCCGCTGCTCCGGAATGCGCGGCTCGCCGTTTCGGTCCATAGCGACCCCCTGTGCCCCCGTAGCGCTGGTAATGCCCGTGCCAGTCTGCCCTGTCCATGGCATGCGCGTCAGCTACGGGTGACGCTCCGCACAAGGCCTCTGCACACTTTCGTTACAGGTCGCCGGTGCGTGTCCACGGCCCTGTCCGGGGGGCGGACAGGCGTCGAGGGGCGGGGAGAGAGGGGTGAATGGCCGAGGAGTGACCGGTGGGTGGCCGAGGTGTGACCGGTGCGCGGGTGACGGGTCGGCCGGATCCGGTGGTGGTTTGGCCGGGGCCGAGCGGTGAAGTGGCCGAAGAGCGCCCCGCACGACTAGCTGACGGATCGTCAGATCAGGTCTACGGTGAAGAGCCATGGAGACCATGAAGACTGTGGAGACCGTGGAGAGCTTCCCGAGGATCATCTCGGTGGACGACCACACGGTGGAGCCGCCGCACGTCTGGCAGGACCGGCTCCCGTCGAAATACCGGGACTCGGGCCCGCGCATCGTCCGCGCCCCCCTCAAGGAGATGACCTTCCTCGGCGGAAAGTTCGCGCCGGTCATGGGCGCGCCCGGGGACGAGGGACCGATCGGCGACTGGTGGGTGTACGAGGACCTGCACCGCCCGCTGACACGCCTGGACACGGCGGTCGGGTACGCGCGGGACGAGATCCGCCTCGAAGTGATCACGTACGAGCAGATGCGGCCGGGTTCGTACAGCGTGCCGGAGCGGCTCGCGGACATGGACGTCAACCACGTCCAGTCGGCGCTGTGCTTCCCCACCTTCCCTCGCTTCTGCGGCCAGACGTTCACGGAGGCGGCGGACCGGGAGCTCGGGCTGCTCTCGGTGCGGGCGTACAACGACTGGATGGTGGAGGAGTGGTGCGGCCCGGAGGCCGGGGGCCGTCTTATCCCCCTGACGCTGATCCCCCTCTGGGATGCGGAGCTCGCGGCGGCGGAGGTGCGGCGGAACGCGGCGAGGGGGGTGCGCGCGGTCGCCTTCTCCGAGATACCCCCGCACCTGGGTCTGCCCTCCATCCACACCGACTACTGGGACCCCTTCCTGGCGGCGTGCGACGAGACGGGGACGGTGGTCGCGATGCACATCGGCTCTTCGTCCCGGATGCCGTCGACGTCGGCGGACGCGCCGCCGGCCGTCGGCTCCACGATCACCTTCGCCAACTGCTGCTTCTCGATGGTCGACTGGCTGATGAGCGGCAAGTTCGAACGCTTCCCCGGCGTGCGGGTGATGTACGCGGAGGGCCAGATCGGCTGGATCCCCTACATCCTGGAGCGGGCGGACGTGGTCTGGGAGGAGAACCGCGCCTGGGGCGGCGTCGCGGACAAGGTCCACCGCCCCCCGTCCGAACTCTTCGCGGAGCACGTCTACGGCTGCTTCTTCGACGACGCGTTCGGGTTGCGGAACCTGGGGGCGATCGGGGTGGGGAATGTCCTCTACGAGACGGACTACCCGCATTCGGACTCGACGTGGCCGAAGTCGAAGGAGGTGGGGGAGGCGCAGATGGCGCACCTTCGGGGGATGTGGTGGAGAGGATCGTGCGGGGCAATGCGATTGAGCTCCTGTCGCTGGGGGCGGATGGGTTGTGGCGGGGCTGACGGCGGCGCTCCAGGGGGCTACGCCCCCAGCCCCCCGGCTTCGTTCGTCTGCGGACCGTAGATGGCTGGTCGCGCAGTTCCCCGCGCCCCTGAAATGCTCGGCTTCGCCATCGCCATCGCCGGTACCCCCTAGGGGCGCGGGGAACTGCGCGAGCAACCGACCACGGTCCGCGGACGAAAGAGGGTTGAGGGGCGCGGGGAACTGCGCGACCAGCCCACCACCACCCGCAGACGAACACCGGGCCGATTAAGGGGCGCGGGGAACTGCGCGACCAGTTGGGGACGGCCCGCGGGCGAACTCCGGACACCAGCCTCGGCCCACTTGTCCCCGCTCCCGGAACCCCCCACCATCCACCCCATGAACACCCACACCGCCCAACAACTCCTCACCGACAACTTCGCCCCCTGGGTCCTCGACCTGAACCTCCGCGTCGTCGAGGTCAACGATGCGCACGCCCTGCTGCGGCTGCCCTGGGACGCGCGGCTGGCGCGGGACGGGGGAGGGATGTCGGGGCAGGCGATGATGGCCGCCGCCGATACCGCCACCGTCATCGCCGTCTCCGCCGCCCGGGGCGCGTACGGCCCCATGACCACCGTCCAGCAGTCGACCAGCTTCCAGCGCCCCGTCGTCGACGCGGACGTACTGGTCGACGCGCGCGTCACCAAGCTCGGCAAGCGGATGGCGTTCGCGGAGATCACCCTCACCGCCGAGGGCGCGGACGAGCCCGCCGCCCGGGCCAGTACCGTCTACGCCCTCCTCGGGTGAGACGAGACCCTTGTCTGATGGGGCGTCAGATATCACGATGGGGCCAGCCGGTCGGAGAGTGACGAGGCGTCAGGTCGGCGTCCTCGTCCCGGCCGCCGAGGAGGCCGCGTCGTGGACCCGTACCCGGACATACCCGGGGGGCCGCTCTCGTACGGGATGCAGCTCCCCATCCAGTCCCAGAGCACCCTCTACGCCGAACCCTGGGAAGCCGGCGCCACCCCGGACGACCTCGCCGAGATCGCGCGGGTCGCCGACCGCGCCGGCTTCCACTACCTCGCCACCTGCGACCACGTCGCCATCCCCCGCAGGCTCGCGGGCGCGATGGGCACCACGTGGTACGACCCCGTCGCCACCCTCGCCTACCTCGCGGCGATCACCACCCGCACCCTCCTCCTGAGCCACGTCGCCGTCGTCGGCCTGCGCCACCCCCTCCTCACCGCCAAGCAGTACGCGACCCTCGACCACCTCAGCGGCGGCCGGCTGGTCCTGGGGGTGGGGGCCGGTCACGTACAGGAGGAGTTCGAGGTCCTCGGGGCGGACTTCGAGGGCCGGGGGGCCGTGCTCGACGAGAGCGTCGACGCGCTGCGGGCCGCGCTCGGGCCGGAGGAGTTCCCGGAGTTCCGGGGGGAGAGGTTCAGCTTCAGCGACCTCGGGCAGCGGCCGCGCCCGGCCCAGGAGCGCGTGCCCATCTGGGTCGGCGGTTCCTCGCCCGCCGCCGTCCGGCGTGCCGCCCTGCGCGGCGACGGCTGGCTGCCGCAGGGCGACCCGCGCGACAGACTGCCCCGCCAGATCGGCCGGATCAGGGAGTTGCGGGAGCGCGCGGGCATCGAGGGGCCGTTCTGCGTCGGCGCCATCGCGGAGCCGCTGTACGTGGGCGAGGCGCGCTGGGACCTCGGGCGCCGCACCCTCAGCGGCAAGCCGGACGCCCTCGCCGACTCCCTGCGCGAGTACGCCGCGCTCGGCGTCCACCAGGTCCAGCTGCGCTTCCGCTCGCGCGGCCGCGCCGAACTCACCGACCAGATCGCGGCGTTCGCCGCCGACGTGGCACCCCACCTCACCTAGGGAGTACGGACATGGGCAAGCTGGACGGGCGGGTCGTCCTCGTCACGGGCGCGGCGCGCGGGCAGGGCGAGCAGGAGGCGCGGCTCTTCGCGGCCGAGGGCGCCAAGGTGGTCCTCGCGGACGTCCTGGACGACCAGGGGGAGGCGGTGGTCAAGGAGCTGGGGGAGGGGTCGGCGCGGTTCGTCCATCTCGACGTCAGCCGCGAGGAGGAGTGGATCGCCGCCATCGGCCTCGCCAAGCAGGCCTTCGGGCATCTCGACGGTCTCGTCAACAACGCGGGCATCCTCCGTTTCAACGAGCTCGTCGCCACCCCGCTGGAGGAGTTCCAGCAGATCATCCAGGTCAACCAGGTGGGCGCGTTCCTCGGTATCAAGTACGCGGCGCCCGAGATCGAGGCGGCCGGCGGCGGCACCATCGTCAACACCGCCTCGTACACCGCGCTCACGGGCATGGCGTACGTCGGCGCGTACGCCGCCACCAAGCACGCCATCCTGGGCCTGACCCGGGTCGCCGCGGTGGAGCTCGCGGCGAAGGGGATCCGGGTCAACGCGGTCTGCCCCGGCGCCGTCGACACCCCGATGACCAACCCGGCGGCCCTCGACCCGACGGCCGACCCCGAGGAGGCCAAGGAGGCGGTGGCCGAGCTCTACAAGCGGCTGGTGCCGCTGGGCCGGATCGGGCGGCCGGAGGAGGTCGCGGCGCTCGCGCTCTTCCTGACCAGCGAGGACTCGGCGTACATCACGGGTCAGCCGTTCGTGATCGACGGGGGCTGGCTGGCCGGTGTGAGCCTCTTCTGAGCCATTTCTGAGCCATGTCTGACTCGGCGTCAGGTATTGACGACGCCGTACGCCGGTGGAACAGTCGCCGTATCGCAGAGATCTGACGATGTGTCAGAAACGTTGACAGGGACGGTGAACCTCCTTGGAATTCGGACTGTTTGTACAGGGATACGTGCCCGTGGCACGCTCGTCGGTCGACCCCCAGGCGGAGCACAAGGCGCTCATGGAGGAGACCGAGTACGTCATCCAGGCGGACAAGTCCGGCTTCAAGTACGCCTGGGCCTCCGAGCACCACTTCCTGGAGGAGTACTCCCACCTGTCGGCCAACGAGGTCTTCCTCGGCTACCTCGCCCACGCCACCGAGCGGATCCACCTCGGCTCGGGCATCTTCAACCCGCTGGCGGCGGTGAACCACCCGGTCAAGGTCGCCGAGAAGGTCGCGATGCTGGACCACCTCAGCGAGGGGCGGTTCGAGTTCGGCTCCGGGCGGGGCGCGGGCTCCCACGAGATCCTCGGGTTCATGCCGGGCGTCACCGACATGAACCACACCAAGGAGATCTGGGAGGAGACCATCGCGGAGTTCCCCAAGATGTGGCTCCAGGACGAGTACGTGGGGTTCCAGGGCAAGCACTGGTCGCTGCCGCCGCGCAAGGTCTTCCCCAAGCCGTACGGGAAGTCGCACCCGGCGATGTGGTACGCGGCCGGGTCCCCGTCCTCGTACGCCATGGCCGCGAAGAAGGGCCTGGGCGTCCTCGGCTTCTCCGTCCAGAAGGTCTCGGACATGGAGTGGGTCCTGGAGCAGTACAAGACGGCGATACGGGAGGCGGAGCCGATCTCCGACTTCGTCAACGACAACGTGATGGTGACGTCGACGGCGATCTGCGCGGAGACGCACGAGAAGGCGGTGGCCATCGCGGCGGCGGGCGGTCTGAACCGGCTCCAGTCGCTGGTGTTCCGCTACCACGACACGTTCCCGCGGCCGGAGGGCGTGCCGGAGTGGCCCGAGCTGCTGCCCGAGTACACGACGGAGATCATCGAACTCCTCATCGCGGAGGAGCTGATGATCTGCGGCGATCCCGACGAGGTCACGCGGCAGTGCAAGCGGTGGGAGCAGGCGGGGGCGGATCAGCTCTCGTTCGGCTTGCCGATCGGTGTGCCGTACGAGGACACGATGAACACGATCCGGCTGATCGGGGAGCATGTGATCCCGAAGATCGACACGGATCCGGTGCACCGGACGACCCGATTCCGCGAGGCCGCGGGCGCCTGAGCGAACTGTTCGGCTGCGGGCCGGTGGCGGGCTGGTCGCGCAGTTCCCCGCGCCCCTTATGAGCCCGGTGTTCGTCTGCGGGCCGGTGGCCGGTTGCTCGCGCAGTTCCCCGGGCCCCTACAGGGGCGCCCCGCAGGGGCGCATTTAGGGGCGCGGGGAACTGCGCGACCAGTTGGGGACGGCCCGCAGACGAACGCAGACCCTCGGGAGACCACCTCGGCCCCCCACCCACCCCCGGAGGGTTCAGGGAAGGGGCGGGGTGGGGGCCAAACCAAGACGCGGGGGCGCGGCTTCCCGGGCCGTTCCCCCGCCCACCCCGGCCGGAGGCCACCCGGCGGCGGCCCGCCGCGTGGACTCCGGCCGGGGCACACCCATGCGAGGGAGAGAGGAACACCCATGCTCGACCACCTGATCCGGCGCGCGACCGTCGTCGACGGCACCGGCGCCCCCGCCTACACCGCGGACGTCGGCGTCCACGCAGGCCGCATCGCCCAGATCGCCGAGCCCGGCACCCTCGCCCCCGAAACCGCCCGCACCAGCGAGGACGCCCACGGCCTCGTCCTCGCCCCGGGCTTCGTGGACCCCCACACCCACTACGACGCCCAGCTGTTCTGGGACCCGTACGCCACCCCGTCCATGAACCACGGCGTCACCACCGTCGCCGCGGGAAACTGCGGCTTCACCCTCGCCCCCCTCCACCCCGACCGCCCCGAGGACGCCGACTACACCCGCCGGATGATGGCCCGGGTGGAGGGCATGGCGCTCAAGGCACTGGAAGAGGGGGTCGACTGGGGCTGGTCGACGTTCGGGGAGTACCTGGACGCGCTGGACGGCCGTATCGCCGTAAACGCCGGGTTCATGGTGGGGCACTGCGCGCTGCGCCGGTACGTCATGGGCCCCGACGCCGTCGGCGGGCAGCCCACCGCCGACCAGCTCGACGCCATGCTGCGCCTCCTCCACGAGGCCATGGACGCGGGCGCCTGGGGGCTCTCCACCACCCAGTCGTCCACCCACTCCGACGGCGACGGCCACCCCGTCGCCTCCCGGCACGCCCGCCCCGCCGAGCTCCTCGCCCTCTCCAAGGCGGTCGGGCAGCACGAGGGCACCCAGATCGAGGCGATCGTGGCCGGGTGCCTGGACCAGTTCTCGGACGAGGAGATCGACCTCTTCGTGGAGATGTCCGCCGTCGCCGGGCGGCCGCTCAACTGGAACGTCCTCACCATCGACGCCGCCGTCCCCGAGCGCGTACCCCGCCAGCTCGCCGCCAGTGAGCGCGCCCGCCGGGCCGGCGGCCGCATCGTCGCGCTGACCATGCCGATCCTCACCCCCATGAACATGTCGCTCGGCACCTTCTGCGCCCTCAACCTCATCCCCGGCTGGGGGGACGTCCTCAACCTGCCCGTCCCCGAGCGGATCGAGCGGCTGCGCGACCCGGGGGTACGCGCCGAGATGCTGCGGCGCGCCGACAGCAAGGAGGCCGGGGTCTTCCGGCGGCTCGCCGACTTCGGGCGGTACGTCATCGGGGACACCTACTCCGAGGCCAACACCGGGCTCACCGGGCGCGTGGTCCGGGACATCGCCGCCGAACGCGGCCAGGACCCCTTCCACACCCTGGTCGAGATCTGCGCCAACGACCGGCTGCGGACCGTCCTGTGGCCCATGCCGACCGACAACGACCCGGCCAGCTGGGCGCTGCGCCAGGAGACCTGGCAGCACGAGGACGTCCTGCTCGGCGGGTCCGACGCGGGTGCCCACCTGGACCGGATGTGCGGCGCCCCGTACACCACGCGCTTCCTCGGCGACTGTCTGCGCGGCCGCAGGCTCATGCCCCTGGAGCAGGCGGTGAAGATGCTGACCGACGACCCGGCGCGGCTGTTCGGGCTGCGCGAGCGGGGCCGGATCGAGGAGGGGTACCACGCCGACCTCGTCCTCTTCGACCCCGAGCGCATCGAGGCGGGCCCGGCCACCCTCGTCCACGACCTGCCCGGCGACAGCCCGCGCCTGGACTCGAAGGCGATCGGCGTCGTCTCGGTCCGCGTCAACGGCGTCGAGACGATCCGCGACGACGTGGTGACCGGCGCGGTACCGGGCACGGTCCTGCGCTCCGGCCGCGACACGAGGACGGTGTCCGTCAAGTGAGCCTGTACGAGCCGAAGTTGTTCATCGGGGGCGAGTGGGTCGAGCCCGACGGTGGGCGGTACGAGATCCTCGATCCCGCCACCGAGGAGGTCGTCGGGCTCGCCCCCGAGGCGAGCCGCGCGCAGGTGTACGCGGCGGCCGCCGCCGCCCGGGACGCCTTCGACAGCTGGTCGCGCACCGCCCCCGAGGAGCGCGCCGCGATCCTCGACCGGGCTGCGGACGTCATCCAGCGCGAGTTCACCCCGTACGCCGAACTCGCCCGCGCCGAGACCGGCGCCACCACCGCCACCGCGCGCGGCATGCAGGTCGCGGTGGGCGCGGCCCGCTTCCGGCGGTACGCGAAGGGGGCGCTGGAACCGGTCGAGAGCGCCGTCGTGCCGCAGATCAACGAGGCCGGGCCGATGGGGCGCGCGGGCGTCTTCGGGGCCGTCGCCGTGCGGCAGCCCGTGGGGGTGGTCACCTGCATCACCTCGTACAACAACCCCTGGGCCAACCCGGCGGGCAAGGTCGCGCCCGCGCTCGCCATGGGCAACACGGTGGTGGTGAAGCCCGCCCCCCAGGACCCCCTGTCCGTCTTCCGCATGGCCGAAGCCCTGGCCGAGGCGGGCGTGCCGAGGGGAGTGGTCAACGTGGTCAGCGGCTCGGCCCCGGCCGTCGGGGAGGCGGCCGTGGACTCCCCGGACGTCGACATGGTCAGCTTCACCGGCTCCACGGCGGTGGGGCAGCGCATCGCGGAGGTGTGCGGGCGGGGGATGAAACGCCAGCTCATGGAGCTCGGCGGGAAGGGCGCGGCGGTCGTCTTCGACGACGCGGACGTGGGGGCGGCGGTGATGGGCATCGGCACGACGTTCTCGTTCTACAGCGGGCAGATCTGCACGGCGCCGACGCGGGTCCTCGTCCACCGGTCGGTGCACGACCGCCTGATCGAGCAACTTGCCGTCTACATCGGCCACTTGAAGGTGGGGCATCCTGCGGAGGCGGGGACGGTGGTCGGGCCGGTGATCTCGGCCGCGCACCGCGCGCAGGTGGAGTCGTATGTGGAGCTCGGCCGCAAGGAGGGTGCGCGGGTCGTGGCGGGCGGCGAACGGCCGCCGCTGGAGCGGGGGTTCTACGTCGCCCCGACGCTCCTCGCCGACTGCACCAACGACATGCGCGTCGTCCGCGAGGAGATCTTCGGGCCGGTCGTGGCCGTGGTCCCCTTCGAGGACGAGGAGGAGGCGGTGTCCCTGGCCAACGACAGCGACTACGGCCTCCTGGACTACGTGTGGTCCGGCGATGTGGCCCGCGCGTTCCGGGTCGCGCGGCGGTTGCGGGCGGGGGGTGTGGGCGTGAACACGATCGGGCGGAACATGGAGGCGCCGTTCGGGGGCTTCAAGCGCAGCGGGGTGGGACGGGATGTGGGTTCGTACGCGCTGCACGCGTACAGCGAACTCCAGGCGATCGTCTGGCCTGGCTAGCCGTTCGTCTGCGGGCCGTCCCCAACTGGTCGCGCAGTTCCCCGCGCCCCTAAACCCTCGTTCGTCTGCGGACCGTGGTCGGTTGCTCGCGCAGTTCCCCGCGCCCCTTAAATGCGTCCCTGCGGGCCGCCCAGGGGATTGCCGCGGAGCGGCATCTTTAGGGGCGCGGGGAACTGCGCGAGCAACCACACGCCGCCCGCAGACAAAGACCGGCCCTATAAGGGGCGCGGGGAACTGCGCGACCAGCCACCCACCACCCGCAGGCGGCGAACGTTCCTAACCGCCCAGGAACACCGGATTCGTGAACGCAGCCAGCGGACCCGGCAACCCCGGCACCGCCGGCGCGTGGCGGACCTCGGCCCGTACGTACGTCGCGTACGACGCCGTCGTCCGCCACTCCACGGCCCCCGCCCCCACCGGCGCGGTGAACAACGTCCCCTGGTCCGTGACAAAGGAGGCCGTGCAACCCTCCGCACCGGTGACATCGAGGCGCACGGTGACCGGCTCGTCGCGGGCCACCCGCAGTCGCTCGCCGATCCCCGCGTGCCCGCCCCGCCCGCCCGACACCGTGAAGGCGAGGGAGACGGACGAGGACTCCGCCACGTACGAGCGGCCCGCCTTCAGGCCCGCCTGGATCGCCTCGCGGGACAGCTCGTCGGCGAGGACCACCGTCTGGGGGCCGCCGATGCGGTCGGGGTCGCGGTGGGCGTCGCTGTTGCCCATCGCCGGGATCCAGCGGCCCCCCGAACGCGCCGCCACCGCCAGCGTGTTGTCCCACTCCTGGAGGGACACCTCGTCGTCCGGTGTGTACGCCCCGTTCCACACCTCCACCGCGTCCGCCTCGCCGAACCCGAACTTCCAGTTGCAGCCGACGCAGGTGGCGTGCGGATGGGCGGGGACGACCAGGCCCCCGGCGCGGCGGATCTCCCGGGCGAAGTGGCCGAAGCGGTTGTCGCGGGCGCGGTAGCGCCAGTCGACGAAGGTGCCGGGGTCGACGCCGAGCGCCAGCACGTGCCCGTTGCGCGTGGTGATCTCCTCGCCGGTGAGGATCAGCAGGTCGTCGCCCCACAGACCCTCCCACGCCGGGTGCGAGGAGTGGGTGTTGTGCTCGGAGGTGTTGATGAAGTCCAGGCCCGCCGCACGGGCCAGCGCCGCGATCTCGGCCGGGGTGCGCCGGCCGTCCGAGTACCAGGAGTGCAGGTGGCAGTCGCCCCGGTACCAGGCCCGGCCCCGCCCCTTGGCGCGGGCCGGCGGGTACACCGGCGCGGGTGTGCTGCCCCGCTCGCCGGATTTCAGGGTGATCGTCACCGTGTACGGCAGGCCCTGCGGCGCGACCGTGTACGGGCCGAGCGCGATGTGCCAGGTCCCGGCGCGCACCGGGCCGGGGATGTAGCCGGGGGTCGCCGCGTCCGCACGGATGAAGAACTCGGTGCGGGCGCCGCCCGACCAGCCCCGGAAGCCCTTCCCGCCCAGCTCCGTGCCGCGCTCGTCGAAGATGCCGATGTCCAGGGCGTTGTTCTGGGTGCCCGCCGGGACCGTCGCCTTCTCGTACGCGTACGACACCGCGATCTCGCGCACTCCGCGCGGCACCTCCACCGGCAGGTAGACGAAGTCGGGCGCGCCGGGCGGCAGGGTGCCGGTGACGATCCGGGTCCGCTCGGCGGGGCCGCCGCCGCTGTCGCCGCCGGGGGCCGCGTTCGCGAAGCTCACGGTTCCCAACGTAAGCGCGGTGGCGGCTCCCGTCACGAACAGCGCACGGCGGCCGATGGTCCTGTCGTCGGAGGTGCTGTCCTCGGGTCCGCTCATGGCCAGTGCTCCCAGGGGGGTGGAAGAGGCGGCTGGATGGGTGTCCACAGTCGTACGCTCCCGTGAACTCTGCGGCAAGGGGCGGAGGTTGGCGTATGGCTGGTCCATGACAGGTCGATGGCCCGCATCGCTCTCTTGCACCCTCGATCCGCCGGGGCTAAGAAGTGGGAATGCGTATCGCCACCACGATCTTCCTCACCGACGAGACGATCACCCCCGTCCGGCTCGCCCGCGAGCTGGAGGAGCGCGGATTCGCCGGGCTGTATCTGCCGGAGCACACGCACATACCCGTCGAACGGCTCTCGCCGTACCCGCCGGGCGGCGAGCTGCCGCGCCAGTACGGCCGCACCCTGGACCCCTTCGTCGCGCTCGGGCAGGCGGCCGCCGTCACCGACTCGCTGGGCCTGGGCACCGGCATCACGCTGGTCGCCCAGCACGACCCGATCGACCTGGCCAAGCAGTCCGCCACCCTGGACCACCTCTCCGGCGGCCGGTTCACGCTCGGCGTCGGCTACGGCTGGAACCGGGAGGAGGCCGCCGACCACGGTGTGGAGTGGTCCACGCGCCGCGAGCTGGTGCGCGACCGCATGGCGCTGATGCGGGCGCTGTGGGCCGAGAAGCCCACCGCGTACGAGGGCCCGTTCGGCTCGGTGCGGGCCAGCGAGGCGCACCCCAAGCCGGTGCGGAACGGGGCGCCGCGCGTCCTGCTGGGCGGCGCGGCCGGGCCCAAGCTGTTCGCGGCGGTCGCCGAGTACGCGGACGGCTGGCTGCCGATCGGCGGTGGCGGGCTCACCGACTCCCTGCCGCAGCTGCGCCGGGCCTGGGAGGAGGCGGGCCGCGCCCCCGACGACCTGGAGATCGTCCCGTACGCGGTGCTCCCCTCGCCCGGCAAGCTCACCCACTACGCGGACCTGGGCATCGAGGAGATCGTCCTCCAGCTGCCGTCCGCCGACGAGGCGGCGGTGCTGAAGACGCTGGACGAGTTCGCGCCGTACGTGTGAGCCCACGGCGGCCCGGCACCGGCCGGGCCGCCGCCGGGAAGGTCAGCCGAGCGGGATGTCCAGGTAGGACGGGTCGTCCTCGTCCGCCGTGATGTCGATGGTGGCGCGCGGCTGGTTGGCGTCGCCGTAGAACGGGTCGCGGGCGTCGACCACCAGCAGCAGCCGGTGCCCGGCCGGCACGTCGTAGCCGGTGGCCTGGAGCGGGATCTCGGCCCTGACCGGCTGTCCGGGCTCCCCGCCCAGTCGGGTGCAGGGCGCGTGCGTGACGATGTGCGCCGAGCCGTCGGGGGAGACGTCGAAGAGGTGGGCGATCAGCGTCGAGTGCTCGGCGCTCGGCGTGTACGCGAGGTGCAGGCGCGGGATGCCGCGCAGCTTGGTGGTGACGGCCATCGGCGGGCTCGCCCACACGCCCGCGTCGGCCCGGTCGATGTCGTGCACCGGATAGACCTTCGGGTTGCCCGCCATCTCGGCGTACCCGGCGGTGACGATCGCGTCGGCGACGGTCGCCGGGGTGTCCGCGCCGGTCTGGAAGCGCACGCTCCAGCCGCTGCCGGGCTTGTCGGCGAGGCCGCCGTCGGTCTCGGCCCCGCCCCAGCCGTCGCCGTTGACGGCCGCGCCGGTCAGATACAGGCGCTCGGTGCTGCCGGTGACCGCGTCCCAGGTGGGCCTGGTCTCCAGCGTCTTGCTCCACATGACCTGGCTGACCACCTGGCCCTCGGTGTCGATGCCGTTGTCCACCCCCTTGAGGTGGTGGGCGAAGAACCGGTGCGCGTCCTCCCAGATCCGGTTGGGCAGCCCGAGCATCCCGGTCATCTCCGGGCCGGAGTGGTCGCCGATGGACAGGTCGATCCGCTTGGGGCCGGTCAGCTCCTGGAACATCCGCAGGGTCTGGTTGGCCGGGAAGAGCGTCTCGTGCCAGGCGTGCGCGAAGAACACCGGCACCCGGCGGTGGTTGAGGGCGTGGACGTGGGTGAGCGGGGAGCGCTCGGCCGCCCACTCCAGCGTCTTGTCGATGTTCCGGTCCGCCAGCAGGTCGTCGAAGGCGCGCCGGGTGCGCTCGCTCAGCCGCGCGTCGCCCGCCGCGCTCAGCAGGGTGGCGACGGCCGCGGTGTGCCGGGTGGAGTTCTCGTAGAACGCCTCGCCCACGTCGCCCCAGGTGGACAGGGCCGCGACCGCGTGGACGCGCTCACGTTCGTCGAGGGCGGCGACCAGCTGGCTGATGCCGGAGCCGTACGAGTCGCCGAGGAAGCCGAGCTTCGTCGGCTCGGCGCCGATCCGGTCGGTCAGGAAGTCGATCGCCCTGACGCCGTCCTCGACGTCGAGCGGCCCCGCGACCTCCACCTCGCCGCCGGACGCGCCGAAGCCGCGCGCCGAGTAGGCCAGGACGTTGTACCCGGCGGCCGCGAACCGGGTCGCCTGCGCCACATAGACCAGCCAGCCGACCGAGGTCCACGGCGACGGCATGATCACCGCGGGCCGCTCGCGCGGGCCCACCAGGTGCTTCCACAGCACCCCGTCGAGCTCGTCCCCGCGCGCCCCTGGGATCTTCACCCGGACCGGTACGGCCACGGCCCTGGCCTCCTCGATCTCGACGGCCCGCGCGGGTGCCACACGTGAGGTGTCGCCGCTGGTCAGCGCCTCGAAGTAGCGCTTGAGCGCGTCCTCGTCGAGCTCCGGGTACAGGGTCGTCGGCTGCGTACGCTCTGATGTCACGTCAGTACCGTCCCGTTCGTCGTGGTGCGGATCGGAAGGCTGAGCGGTCGCACCCGGGCCCGGAGCGGCTCTCAGTATCGGCGCGGACACACGGCGGGTTCCCCGCTGCCGGAGGAGATTGGCCGGAAAAGTGTGCGTACGCGAAGATCCCGGGCGGCACGCCGTCGCGGGGGAGCCGCTCGTATGCTCGGGGGATGACTTCCAGCGCGCAGCGACCGCAGGCAGACGCACCGACCGCCAACGCGATGCGGCGCGCGCTGAAACGCGCCCGGGACGGCGTCGCGCTCGACACCACCGAGGCGGCCGTGCTGCTCCGGGCGCGCGGCGAGGACCTGGTGGACCTGGCCGCCTCGGCGGCCCGGGTGCGCGACGCGGGTCTGGCGGCGGCGGGCCGCCCGGGGGTCATCACGTACTCGAAGAGCGTCTTCATCCCGCTCACCCGGCTGTGCCGGGACAAGTGCCACTACTGCACCTTCGTCACCGTCCCCGGCAAGCTGCGCCGGGCCGGGCACGGGATGTTCATGTCGCCCGACGAGGTCCTCGACATCGCCCGCCGGGGCGCCGAACTCGGCTGCAAGGAAGCCCTGATCACCCTCGGCGACAAGCCGGAGGACCGCTGGCCCGAGGCCCGCGAGTGGCTGGACGCGCGCGGCTACGACGACACGATCGCGTACGTACGGGCCATCTCCATCCGGATCCTGGAGGAGACGGGTCTGCTGCCGCACCTCAACCCGGGTGTCATGTCGTGGACCGACTTCCAGCGGCTCAAGCCCGTGGCCCCCTCCATGGGGATGATGCTGGAGACCACCGCCACCCGTCTGTGGTCCGAGCCCGGCGGCCCGCACCACGGCTCGCCCGACAAGGAACCGGCCGTGCGGCTGCGGGTGCTGGAGGACGCGGGGCGCTCGTCCGTGCCGTTCACCAGCGGGCTGCTCATCGGGATCGGCGAGACGTACGAGGAGCGGGCCGAGTCGCTGTTCGCGCTGCGCCGCGTGGCCCGCTCGTACCACGGCATCCAGGAACTCATCATCCAGAACTTCCGCGCCAAGCCGGACACCGCGATGCGCGGCATGCCGGACGCGGAGCTGGACGAGCTGGTCGCCACGGTCGCCGTCGCCCGGCACATCATGGGCCCCTCCGCCTGCCTCCAGGCGCCGCCGAACCTGGTGGACAGCGAGTACGCACGGCTGATCGGCGCGGGCATCGACGACTGGGGCGGGGTCTCGCCGCTCACCATCGACCATGTGAACCCCGAGCGGCCCTGGCCGCAGATCGAGCAGCTCACCTCGGAGTCGGCCGCCGCCGGGTTCGAGCTGCGCGAACGCCTCTGCGTCTACCCCGAGTTCGTCCAGCGCGGCGAGCCCTGGCTGGACCCCCGGCTGCTGCCGCACGTACGCGCGCTCGCGGACCCGGAGACGGGTCTCGCCCGGCCGGACGCGGTGGTCGAGGGCCACCCGTGGCAGGAGCCCGAGGAGGCCTTCACCTCCACCGGCCGCACCGATCTGCACCGCACCATCGACACCGACGGCCGGACCTCCGACCGCCGCGACGACTTCGACGAGGTGTACGGCGACTGGGAGGCGCTGCGCGAGGCGGCCGCCCCCGGCATGGTGCCCTCCCGCATCGACACCGACGTACGGGCGGCGCTGGCGACGGCCGCCGACGACCCGACGAAGCTCACCGACGACGAGGCGCTGGCGCTGCTGCACGCCGACGGCCCGGCCCTGGACGCGCTCTGCCGCATCGCCGACGAGCTGCGCCGGGACGTGGTGGGGGACGACGTCACGTACATCGTCACGCGGAACATCAACTTCACCAACGTCTGCTACACCGGCTGCCGCTTCTGCGCCTTCGCCCAGCGCCGCACCGACGCCGACGCGTACACCCTCTCCCTCTCCCAGGTGGCCGACCGCGCCGAACAGGCCTGGGACGTGGGCGCGGTCGAGGTCTGTATGCAGGGCGGTATCCACCCGGACCTGCCGGGCACCGCCTACTTCGACATCGCGCGGGCCGTGAAGGAGCGCGTGCCGGGCATGCATGTGCACGCCTTCTCGCCGATGGAGGTCGTCAACGGCGCCACCCGCACCGGCCTTTCGATACGGGAGTGGCTCACCGCCGCCAAGGAGGCGGGCCTCGACTCGATCCCCGGCACCGCCGCCGAGATCCTCGACGACGAGGTCCGCTGGGTCCTCACCAAGGGCAAACTGCCCACCGCCACCTGGATCGAGGTCATCAGGACCGCGCACGAACTGGGCATCCGCTCCTCCTCCACCATGATGTACGGGCACGTGGACCAGCCCCGACACTGGCTCGGCCACTTCCGTACGCTCTCCCGCATCCAGCAGGCCGCACTGGATTCCGGGCGGCAAGGTTTCACCGAGTTCGTGACGCTGCCGTTCATCCACACCAACGCGCCGGTCTACCTCGCCGGGATCGCCCGCCCCGGCCCCACCACCCGCGACAACCGCGCGGTGATGGCGATGGCCCGCCTCCTGCTGCACCCGCACATCACCAACATCCAGACCAGCTGGGTGAAGCTGGGCACCGAGGGCGCCGCCGAGATGCTGCGCTCGGGCGCCAACGACCTGGGCGGCACGCTCATGGAGGAGACCATCTCCCGGATGGCGGGGTCGAGTTACGGCTCGTACCGCTCCATCAAGGACCTGGTCGCCATCGCCGAGGCGGCGGGCCGCCCGGCCAGGCCGCGCACCACGCTGTACGGCGAGGTGCCCCAGGAGCGGCAGGACGCGGCCCACGCTTCGGACGGCCATCTGCCCGAGCTGCTGCCGGTGTTGGGGGACTGAGGGGTCCAGGTGTGCCGGGGGATCGCATACTGATCCCATGGCAGCGGGCAAACCGTCGATGCAGGAACTCATCCGGCGGCGCAGACGGGCGGGTTTCGTCGGCAGACGCGGCGAACTCGCCCTGTTCCGGGAGAACTTCGACACCCCGGTCGACGACGAGGGGCACCGGTTCGTCTTCCACGTCCACGGCGCCGCCGGGGTCGGCAAGACGTCGCTCGTGCGCGAGCTGGAACACACCGCGCGCGAGCGCGGCGCGCTGACGGCCTACGCGGACGAGGCCGTCAACAGCGTCCCCGAGACGCTCGCCGCGCTCTGCACGCACTTCGCCCGCCAGGGCCACCCGCTCAAGGCCCTGGAACGCCTCCTCGCCACCTACCGCCAGCGGCGGTACGAGGCGGAGTCCACCACCGCGCCCGCCGACCCGGCGGCGCCCGCCCCCTCGCCCGGCTCCACCGCGCTCGCCCAGGCGTCCCTGGTCGGCCTCGGCCTGGTGCCCGGCGTGGGCGTGCTCGCGGGCGGCATGGACGCCCAGCAACTGGCCCTGGGCGCCGAGCGGATGCGGGCGGCCCTGAGCGCCCGGTTCGGCAAACAGGAGGACGTCCAGCTGGTCCTGGACCCGGTGAAGGTCCTCACCCCGGTCCTGGTCGCGGAGCTGGTGCGGATCGCCGACGAGGTGCCGTGGACCGTGCTCTTCTTCGACACGTACGAGCGCACCTCGCCGTTCCTCGACACCTGGCTGCGCGACCTGCTCACCACCGAGCGGTACGGGGCGCTGCCCGCCCAGGTCGTCGTGGTCCTCGCGGGCCAGCGCCGACTGGACCCCGGGTGCTGGGCGGACTACGCGGACCTGGTGACAGAGCTGCCCCTGGACCTGTTCACCGAGACCGAGGCACGCCAACTGCTCGCCGCCAAGGGCGTGGTGGACGAGGAGGTCGTCCGCGACGTGCTGCGGCTCTCCGGCCGGCTGCCCGTCCTGGTCTCCACGCTCGCGGAGAACCCCGGCGACGCGCGCGCCCCCGGCGCCACCGCCGTCGACCGCTTCCTGAAGTGGGAGGGCGACCCCGTGCGGCGGGCGGCCGCCCTCGCCTGCGCGCTGCCCCGGCACATCGACGAGGACGTGTTCCGGGCGGCCGTCGACGAGGACGCGGCGGGCCTGTACGGCTGGCTGTGGTCGCTGCCGTTCGTCAGCGACCACGGCGGCCGTGCTCAGTACCACGCGGTGGTGCGCACGGCCATGCTCGGCGTCCAGCGCACCGGCTCGCCGCAGCGCTGGACCGCCTGCCACCAGCGGCTCGCCGAGGCGATCGGGGCGCGCCGCGAGGCCGCCGCGGAGGCGGTCCCGGCGCGCCGCCTGTGGAGCGGCGAGCGGTGGCGCGAACTGCGCCTGGAGGAGTCCTACCACCTGCTGTGCGCCCGGCCCGGGGCCGCACTCGCCCAGATGCTGCGCGACGGCGTCGACGCCTGCGACGCCGGGCCCGCCGTCGCCCGCCGCTGGGCCACGACCCTGGCCGAGGCGGGCCAGGACGCCGACGACGAGCCGCTGCGCCGCTGGGGTGCGGACGCCCTGGCCGCGCTAGCCGACGAACAGGCGGGCGTGGAAAGGGTGCTGGCCCTGCTGCTGTCCCGGGGCGGGCTGAGCGCCGAGGGCCGCGCGGGCGCCCATGTCGTACGGGCCCGGGAGCTGCGCCACGAGGGCAACCACGCACAGGCGCTGGCCGAGCTGGACCAGGCGATCGTGCTCGCCCCGGGGCGGGCGTGGGCGCATTACAGCCGGAGCGTGGTGCGCAACGCGCTCGACGACCCCGTGGCGGCGCTCGCCGACGTCGACCGGGCCTGCGAACTGGCCCCGGACGACGCGTTCTACCTCGGCTACCGGGGCGACATGTACCGCCGGCTCGGCCGCTTCGAGGAGGCCTTGGCGGATCTGGACCGCGCGGTCCTCCTCGACCCGGGCGACGCCTGGGCCCCCGCCAGCCGCGGCCGGACCCGCCACCAGCTGGGCCTGCTGGAGGGCGCCCTGGCGGACCTGGACCGGGCCCTGGAGCTCAACCAGGACTACGAGTGGGCGCTGGTGCGCCGCGCCCAGGTGCGGCGCGGCCTCGCGGACACGGCGGGCGCGCTGGCCGACCTGGAGCGCGCGGAGCGGCTGTCGGCCGACCCGGCGTGGGTGATCGGCGAGCGCGGCGACGTGCTGCGCGCGGCGGGCCGCCACGAGGAGGCGGTGGCGGAGTACGGCCGCGCCTTCGCCCTCGACGCCGGTTACGCCTGGGCGCTGGGCAGCCGCGCCCTGTCCCTGGAGGCGCTGGGCCGCCACGAGGAGGCCCTCGCGGACTACGGCAGGGCGCTGGACGTGGAGCCCGCGTACACCTGGGCCCTGATCATGCGGGCCCGGCTGCGCTCGGAACTGGACGACCCCGAAGGGGCCCTGGAGGACCTGGACCGGGCACTGGAGACGGCTCCGGACGATGTGTACGCGCTCACCTGGCGGGGCCGGGTGCGGAGGCGGCTGTGGCAGGTGGAGGGGGCGCGGGCGGACCTCGACCGCGCGGTGGGCCTGGACGCCTCCCTCCCGTCGCCCCTGGTGGAACGGGCGTTCCTGCTGGCGGACCTGGGCGAGACCGAGGCGGAGGCCGCCGACCTGGACCGGGCGGTGGCCCTGTCCGGCCCGGACGACGGGGGTGTACGGGCGATGCGGGGGGAGGCGTACCGGCGGGCCGGGCGGTACGAGGAGGCCCTCGCGGACTACGCGGCGGCGGCCGAGGACGACCCCCGGGACGCGCTGCCGGTGGCGGGCCGGGGATATGTGCTGCGGGCGCTGGGGCGGCACGAGGAGGCGTACGCGTGCCTGACGCGGGCGGTCGCGCTCGACCCCGGCCAGGGCGCGCTGCACGCGGCCCTGGCGGCGACGCTGCTGTCCCTGTCGCGCCCGCGGGAGGCGCTGGACGCCCTGGACCGCGCGCTGGAGCTGGACCGGGAGATCGGCTGGGCGTACGGCCGCCGGGCGAGGATCTGCCTCGCTTCCGGCGGGGACGCCCTCCCGTTCCTGGACCACTGCTTGGCGCTGCTGGACGGCCGGGTGTCGGGCGAGGCCCTGGCGGCGTCCCACCGGGCCCGGGGGAACTTCGGCCCGGCGGCGGACGTGGCGGCGTCGCTGCGCGGGGTGTCGGGCGACTTCCACCGCGCGATGGCGGCGACCCGCCGCGGCTCCCCGCCCCACGCCTGGCGGGGCGACGGCCTGGTGGCGTGCTGTGCGCGGGGGGACTGGGCACGGGCGGACGAACTGCTCCCGTCCGTCACGTGGGAGGAGGCGGAGGGGTTGGAGGAGCTGGGGCTGTGCGGGGGATTGAACGGCGAGGAGCTGTCGCGCCGCCGGGAGCGGGCATGGACGAGCCTGGAGAGCACCATCCCGCGGAACCCGCCGGGGGTGGGCTGAGCCGGTCCCCCGGGGCCTCCGTTCGTCTGCGGGCCGTCCCCAACTGGTCGCGCAGTTCCCCGCGCCCCTTGGATGCCGCTGCGCGGCAATCCCCTGGGCGGCCCGAAGGGACGCTTTTTAGGGGCGCGGGGAACTGCGCGACCAGCCACCCACGGTCCGCAGACGGACGCGAGCCGGGGCGCAGGGGCCGCAGGCCCCGCGAACGGGGGCCGGGGGCGCAGCCCCCGGGGAAATCCATCCTCACCCCCCACCCACCCCCGGAGGGTTCAGGGAAGGGGCGGGGTGGGGGGAAACGACCAAAAGCGTTCAAACGGCGTCCCTCCCCACCCCCCTCGCGCTCTTATTCACCCGCACCCAATCAATTACAGTGCTGCGCCATGAGCGCAGCAGCCACCGGACCCACCACGTCCATATGGGGCCGCACCGAGCAGCAGGACTTCCGCAGCCGAGTCCGCGGCAGCCTCCTCGGCGGTGCGATCGGCGACGCGCTCGGCGCCCCCGCCACCCCCCTCGCCCTCGACGCGATCCGCACGAGATACGGCCCGGAGGGCATCACCGGCCCGACCGCAATCGAGGCAGCCGCACCCACCCCCACCGCACCCGCACCCGCACCCGCCCGCATCACCGCCGCCACCCAACTCACCCTCTTCACCGTCGACGGCCTCATCCGCGCCCAGGTCCGCCGCGACACCGGCGCCTGGCACCCCCCGACCGACGTCCACCGCGCGTACCTCCGCTGGGCCGCCACCCAGCGCGACTGGGGGCCGGACGAGCGGCGCAAGGACAACGGGTGGCTCGCCAGGGAGGAGTGGCTGTACAGCAGACGCGACCCCGCCCGCCCCTGCCTGATCGGGCTCGCGGACGACGTCATGGGCACCCTCGACCGCCCCAAGAACCCCGACGCCCGCGACCCCGCCGCCGTCACCCGCTCCGGCCCCTTCGGCCTGCTCGTCGGCTGGGAGCCGCAGCTCGTGTTCCAGCTCGCCGTGGAGTGCGCGGCCCATACGCACGGCGACCCCGCCGCGTACCTCTCGGCCGGCGCCCACGCCGTGATCGTGCACGGCCTGGCCCGCGGCGAGTCCCTGGACGCGGCCGTCCAGCGCACCCTCGCCCTGCTCGCCCAGCGCCCCGGCCACCAGCCCGTCACGGACGCCCTCCAGCACGCCCTCGGCGCCGTACGCCAGGGCATGCCGAGCCCCGGCCTGGTCGCCTCCCTCGGCGAGGGCCACCTCGCCCAGGAGGCGCTCGCCATCGCCGTGTACTGCGCCCTGGTCGGCGAGGACATCCGCCACGGCCTGCTGCTCGCCGTCAACCACGACGGGCCCTCCGGCGCCACCGGCACCCTCTGCGGCACGCTCCTGGGCGCCCTGCACGGCGAAACGGCCCTGCCGCCCGGCTGGCTCGCCGAACTGGAGGGCCGCTCCACGGTCCTGGAACTCGCCGACGACTTCGCCATGGAGATGACCCAGGGCCCGGCCCTGCACGGCCCGGCCGTCAACAGCCCGGGCTGGCTGGCCCGTTACCCCAGGGCATGACCGTACGGGCGACCGTACGGGTCAGAGCTCCAGCGCCTTCGGCTCGCCCTCCTGCGCCGGGATCGCCGCCGCCTTCGGAGCCGAACCGGGGCCGTCGTCGTCGGAGCCGATCCGCGCCAGCAGCGCGTCCCGCTCCGGGGTGTCCTCCGGCCTGACCAGACCGATCACGATGTAGAGCACCAGCGAGACCGCCAGCGGCACCGACACCTGGTACTGGAGCGCCACCCCCGTACGGTCCGAGCCGTCCAGGTTGTAGTTGACGAAGAAGAAGGTCAGCAGGCCCGCGGCCCAGCTGGTGAGCGCCGCCGTCGGGCCGGACCTGCGGAACGTACGCAGCAGGCCCAGCATGAACGGGATGGCGATCGGGCCCATCAGCCCGGCCACCCACTTGATCACCACGGTGATGATGTCCTTGAACGCGGGCGAGTTGACCTGGGTCGCGATCGACATCGACAGGCCCAGGAACACCAGGGTCGACAGGCGCGCCGCCAGCAGGCCCGCCCGCGAGTCCCAGCCGCGCGCCCGCCGGGAGAGCGCCGGTGCGACGTCCCGGGTGAAGACGGCCGAGATGGCGTTGGCGTCCGAGGAGCACATCGCCATCGTGTGGGAGAAGAAGCCGACGATGACCAGGCCGAGCAGCCCGTGCGGCAGCAGGCTCTCGGTCATCAGGGCGTACGAGTCGGAGGCGTCCGGCTTCTTGGCGTGCACCAGGAGCGGCGCGCACCACATCGGGAAGAACAGGACCAGCGGCCAGATCAGCCACAGCAGGGCGGAGAGCCGGGCCGAACGGGTCGCGGAGCGGGCCGAGTCGGTGGCCATGTACCGCTGGGCCTGGTTCCACATGCCGCCGTTGTACTCGAAGGTCTTGATGAAGAGGAACGCGAGCAGGAACGTGACCGTGTAGGGCCCGGCGGTGGGGTGGGCGTGGCCGCTGGGCAGCTTGTCCCACACGGTCCACAGCGCGCTGAACCCGCCGAGCTCGCTCAGGGTCGCGATCAGCATGGCGACGCCGGCGCAGAGCTGGATGACGAACTGGCCGAGCTCGGTCAGCGCGTCCGCCCACAGCCCGCCGACCGTGCAGTACACGGCGGTGATGCAGCCCGTGACGAAGATGCCCTGGGTGATCGTGACCCCGGTGAAGACCGAGAGCAGGGTGGCGATGGCGGCCCACTTGGCGCCCACGTCCACGATCTTGAGCAGCATGCCCGAGAGCGCGAGCGCCAGCTGCGTCGGAACGTTGTAGCGGTTCTTGAGGTATTCGAGCGGCGAGGCGACGTGCAGTCGCGAGCGCAGCCGGTTGAGCCGGGGTGCGAAGAGCTTGGCGCCGATGCCGATGCCGACCGCGATGGGGAAGGACCAGGTGACGAAGGACGTCACGCCGTAGCGGTAGGCGATCCCCGCGTACCCCGTGAACATCACCGCGCTGTACCCGGACATGTGGTGCGAGATGCCCGAGAGCCACCACGGCATCTTGCCGCCGGCCGTGAAGAAGTCGGCGACGTCGTCGACCCGCTTGTGGGACCAGACGCCGATCGCGACCATCACGCCGAAGTAGCTGATGAGCACGGCCCAGTCGAGACTGTTCATTGTCCCCTCCGAGGGGTCCGCCTTGTGAACATCGAGGTGTCTGCCGGTGCTCTTCGTCAGTGCGTCCGGCTCAGCGGGCCCCGTGCGGGAGCGGGGACTTCCGGGGATTGAACCGCCTGTTCGGAGGGCTGGTCAAGGCTTTCGGTGGTCATGGATATGAACACAGATCATAAAGTGGAACGATTTTGCTTCTGCTTTACGGAACGGGCCATTGTCGCGCCCGAGACCTGGGCCACACCATGAACGAGCACTTCGTCAGACGCGTACATCGGACGCGCACATCGGACACGCACATCGGACACGCACATCGGACACGCACATCGGACACGCACATCGGACGCGTACATACGTGAACGGCCGCACGGGATGCGGGTCCCGTGCGGCCGAGAGAGCAGGTCGGCAGGCGCCTAGCGCATGATCTCCCCCGCGTTCACCAGCAGCGACTGCCCCGTGATCGCCTTCGCCCGGTCGGAGGCCAGGAACGCCACCGCCTCCGCCACGTCCGCGTCCGTCGCCAGCTCCGGCAGCGCCATCCGCTCGGTCAGCCGCCCGAGCACCTCGGACTCGGGGACCTTCTCGGTGTGCGCGGTGAACCGGACGTACGCCTGTACCGGCGGGCCCCACATCCAGCCCGGCAGGACCGTGTTCACCCGGATCCGGTACGGGCCGAACTCCCGGGCCATGGAGTACATCGCCGAGGTCAGCGCCCCCTTCGACGCCGCGTACGCGGCCTGGCTCACCTGGGACGGGGCGGCCACCGCCGACTGCGTGCCGATGACCACCACCGAACCGCCGCGCTCCTTGAGGGCGGGCAGGCAGGCCCGGGTCATCCGCAGCGTGCCGAGCAGGTTGACGTCGAGCACGCCCTGCCAGGTGGCGAGGTCCGCGTCCTCGACCCCGCCGAAGTAGCTGTCCCAGGCCGCCACATGGACCACCGCGTCGATCCGCCCGAACCGTTCCCTCGCGAGCGCGGCGAGTGCCTCGCAGGAGGCCTCGGAGGTGATGTCGGCCGGCCGGTACGCGGTGTGCGCGCCCTCCGGGTCGATCTCGTGGGCCGCCTTGGCGAGGTTCTCCTCGGTGCGCGCCCCGAGCACCGCGTTGCCCCCGTCCCGCACGACGGCCGCGGCCACCTGGTGCCCGAGCCCGGCGCCGACGCCGGACACGACGACCGTCTTCCCGTTCAGCAACATCTGGGCGCCTCCCGGCTCTGGCAGTTCTTCTGACGGGGCGTCAGAGTAGGGCGGTCGGCGGCAGGAGGGAAGGGGAGTGTCGTGGGTGAGGAGACGAGGAGCGGGACGTACGCGGAGCTGGCGGCGGTCGGGCCGTACGGGGTGCACCCCGGCCATGCCCTGATCACCATGGTGGAGCCGCACCCGGGCCATGAGTACGCCTACAACCGCTGGTACGAGGACGACCACTACTACGCCGGGGCGATGGCGATGCCCTGGATGTTCGCGGGGCGGCGCTGGGTGGCCACCCGCGAGCTCCAGGAGCTGCGCTACCCGGAGAAGTCCGCGATCGCCCAGCCGGTGACCGCCGGGTGCTACCTCTCCACGTACTGGATCACCGAGGGCCGCTACGACGACCACATGAAGTGGACCGTCGGCATCAACAAGCGGCTCAACCGCGACGGCCGCGTCTACCAGGACCGTACGCACGTCTTCACCGCCTTCCAGGACCACGAGGCGACCGTCTACCGCGACGGGGCGGCGGGTCCGCGCGACCACCACGCGCTCGACCACCCGTACGCGGGCCTGGTGCTCCAGGTGATCGACGCCGAAGACGCGGAGCGGCGGGGCGAGTTGCTGGAGTGGCTGCGGTCGCGGCATCTGCCGCGCCGGCTCGCGGGCGGACCGGCCGCGCTGGTGACGGTCTTCCGGCCGACCCCGCTGCCCGGCGACCGGATGACGTACGTGAAGCAGGTCGAGGGGGTCGACACCCGGCTGACGCTGCTGTGGTTCCTGGAGCGGGACCCGGCCGAGGTGTGGGAGGAGCACTTCACGGGGCTGGAGGCGGCGGTGGCCGAATCCGGTCTGGGGCGCGTTGAGTTGGTGGCGCCGTTCATTCCGACGGTGCCGGGCACGGATCGCTATGTGGACCTGCTGCGCCGCACGGAGTGAGACGGACGGCATCCGGACAGCAACCAGCCCCCTCGGCTAGGACGGCGGACCAGTCGAGAGGGCCTTGCTCACTTCGCGGTGGAGCGGTGCCGGTGAAGGTCAGACTCCACGCGGTGCGGTGCGGTTGACGTCCTGGATGAAGGCCGACCACGTCGTGGGGGCGAAGTCGATCATCCCGTTGAGCGGGTTCTTGGAGTCGCGGACCGACACGGTCGAGTGATCTGCCGCCTTGACTTCCACACAGTCGCCGTTCACGGCGGAGTATGAGGACTTGGTCCACTCCGTCAGTGCATGCTGCTGAACGCGCATAATGACTCCGATGGTTGGTCCGGTTGCCCGGGTGATGTGCCCGGCCGCTGAAGCCCAGCGGCTCTGCGTGTGACGCTACGCCGCAACATCACCGATGACAGGGGCCCTTCACCCATCCGGATGGCATATTCCATCGGGTTCTTCTCAGTTGAGGCCGCCGAGGTGTAGGGTGCGCGCCCCCATGGCGGCCCCCGGCGCCTCTCGCGTCACTCGCTCACGACGAGTACCCGTCGACCACACGGTGGATGAACTCCCGCGACTGCTCGGCGCTGAGCGCCTTGGCCCTCAGATGCTCGTACATCACGGTGTAGCTCTGCACGTCGTTGGCCTTCTCCAGATAGAGGTCGCTGGTGACGCCCTCCAGATAGACCACGCTCGCGTCCATGGCGTCGTGGAACTCCAGGATGGCGAACTTGCCGTACATCCCCGGATGCGCACCCGCGTCGTACGGCAGCACCTGGAGCGTCACATGCGGCTGCTCGCTCAGCTGGGCCAGATGCAGCAGCTGGTCGCGCATGATCTGCTCGTTGCCGACCACGCGGCGCAGCAGCGCCTCGTCGATCACCGCCCAGAAGCGCAGCGGGTTGGTCGGGTCGGTGAGCCGGTCCTGGCGTTTGAGCCGGATCTGGATCCGTTTGTCGATGTCGCTGGAGGCGGCCTCGGGCCACATGCCCTCGATCACCGCCTGCGCGTACTCGCGCGTCTGGAGCAGTCCGGGCACGATCAGCGACTCGTAGACGCGCAGGCTCGCCGCGTCGGTCTCCAGACCGATGTAGACGCTGTACGGGATGTCGCCGAAGGCGTGCCACCAGCCCTGCTGCCGGGAGTCCTTGGCCATTTGCATCAGCGAGTCGACGATCCGGTGGTCCTCGACCTCGTACACCCCGCACAGGTCGCGCACATCGCGCTGGCTGATGGAGCGGCGGCCGTTCTCCAGGCGGCTGATCTTCGACTGGGAGACCAGCAGGCGCTCGGCGACCTCCTCGGCCGTCATGCCCTTCAGCTCGCGGAGTCGACGGAGCTCCTGGCCCAGTCGGCGTCGCCTGACGGTGGGATTGACGTTGGACGCCACGGGAACTGCACCTCCGGCTGCGGCACTTCTGTTGTTCTCTGCTCTTGTGCTCAGCAGACTGCCACCAATGTTCCTGGCCGCGCTGGGAAATGGCCACACACGGTGGGGTACCGGCTACCGCGGGTACGAGCGCCGGGCCTCGGCGGACGCGAAGCGCGCGGGACCGGCGGTGGCCGGCCCCGCGCGCCCGTGATGCGGCTCCCGAACCGGGTCGTGAGGGGGACGTCGGTGCGGCGGGTGGTGCGGGGTGGTGCCGTGGTGCTCGGTGGTGCGGGCGGTGCGTGGTGCGTGAGGTGGTGCGTGTGCCGGTGCCGGAGCGGCCGCTAGTGGGCCACTGCTCGGGCCATGCTGCCGCGGTGCGGCTGCATCGGCACGCCCGGCGCGGTCGCCGTCGCGCGCGTGCCCGCCGGGGCGCCATTGCCGGTGCCGTTGGCGGTGCGGCGCGGCTGTGCGCCCACTCCGTTCTGGACGTCCATGACGGCGTGCGCCACCAGTCCGCCCATCGGGTCGTGCCTGATCAGGTCCCGGAGGCGGGAGCGGGATGAACGCCCCTCGTTGCCCGGGTACAGGTGCTTGCCGAGTCCGACCGCGTGGGCCAGTGCGGCGAGCGCCGCGGTCCGCGGGTCCGGCGGTACGCCGGTGCGGATCGCACTGTCCAGCCGGGCCCTGATGTCCCGGCTGATCGCCGTGTCCGTCGCCTGGTAGCGAGTCGTCGGCAGCACTCCGCACATCTGGCCCGAGACGGCATGCACCATGCCGCACCGCTCCAGGTGCGCGAGGTAAATCTGGCGCAGCCCCAGTCGGGGCCCGCCGATCCAGTGGACGGCCCGGACCGGGCTGCCGCGCCTGCGCAGCAGTTCCAGTGCGGAGTCCAGTGTCGGATCTCCTGTCGGCCGTGCCATCACCACGGCGATACGATCCCCGTCTGGGGCTATCCGTCCTGCCAGAGCCAGCTCCACTAGCTGGGCTCCGGCGAGGCCGAGGTCGAGCGACTGCGGCTGCGCTGTGGTACCCGTGGCCGGGTCCAGAGCGAGCAGCAGAAGCTCCTCCGGAATTGTTCTGCGGCTCCTGCCCATCCATGCCTCCCCGCGTGGATGAATGACAGGGTGACCCCTCTCACATTCATCTGTCGAGAGCGCCTGGGCGGTAAGTACGGGAACCGACAGGTATGTCGTTCTCGTCTAGCACGGGGGTCAACCCCGCACACAGGACACTGGTAGATGGTTCGGACAGGTTCGGACGGCGCCCCGGGGCGCCGGGAGGAGGCATCGGTGGCGGGCGAGTCCCCCGACAGGTCGGAGCAGCAGCAGTCGTCGGGGGAGACGACTCCGAGCGAACGCGACCCCCGTGTGGCGGTGTTCGGACCGGATGACGGCCCCCGGGCCGCGTCCGGTTCCGGTGCCGTCTCCGGTACGGAGCGCAACGGCTCCGCGAAGACGTCCGCGAACGGCTCCGCGGCCGATACGGCGAAGGGCGCCGTGAACGGCTCCGGCGCCGACCGGTCCGCCGACGCCCCCGTGGACCAGGCGACCGCCGTCTTCCGTGCCCCGCGCCAGGAGGACCACGAGGCCCGTGACACCCGTCTGCGGGCGGCCGTGGCGGCCTGGGTGGCCACGGACGGCGACGCGGAGGCGGACGCGGCCGAGGACGCCGGGTCCGGTGCCGGTGCCGGTGCCGGTGCCGCGAAGACGTCCGCGAACGGCTCCGCGGCCGGGAAGCCGGACGCCGACGCGGAGGGCACCGACGAGGAGCCCGCCGCCGACGCCACGCCCGTACGGGAGACCGTGCCCGCGCCGAAGGCGGCGCCCGAGGCGGACGACACCGAGGACGAGCCCGCGGCCCAGGAGTCGGGCGACAAGGCCGCTCCGGCGCCCGAGACCGCCGAAACGGCCGACGAGCCCGCCGAGGCCGCCGAGCCCGCCGAGGCCGCCGAGGCCGCCGGGAAGGCTCCCGAGGAGCCGGACGCCGAGCAGGCCGCCGCGCCCGCCGCCGAGAAGGCTGCCGAGCAGGACGCCGAGCCGGACGCGAAGCCCGAGGCGAAGCCTGAGCCCGAGCCGAAGGCGGACGCGAAGCCCGAGGCGAAGCCCGAGCCGAAGGCGGACGCGAAGCCCGAGCCGAAGGCGGACGCCAAGGAGTCCGGCCCCAAGCCGGAAGCCGCCGCCAAGGCCGCCCCCGCCTCCGACAAGGCCGTCTCCGACAAGCCCGCCTCCGAAGGCCGGGCCGCCTCCTGGGGTGCCAAGCCCAGTGCCGAGAGCGCGGGCAAGGCCGAGGCGGTCGACCAGCCCACCGCCGTCTTCAAGGCCGTCAAGCCGCCCGTGGTGGACCAGCCGACCACCGCCATCCGGCTGCCGAAGTCGGGCGAGCCGACGGCCGAGCGGGCCAGCACGTTCGTACCGCTGCGCTCCGACGACGTACGCCCCGAGACCGAGAAGCCCAAGGCGGCGGCTCCGAAGACGGATGCTCCGAAGACGGACGCTCCGAAGGCGGAGGCCGCCAAGGCCGCCGCGCCGAAGCCCCCCGCCTCGCCCCGCATCTCCGTGCCGGACGCCGACGCCGCCGAGCGGACCCGGCAGCAGCCGCTGCCGCCGAAGCCGCCGCTCGACCTGCTCGCGGAGCTCACCAACACCCCGCCCCCGCCGCAGACCCCGGTCCGCACCGCGGTGCGGCGGTTCAAGATCTGGACCCCGCTGGTCATTCTGCTGCTGGTCGTGTTTGCGGTCGTACAGTTCGTACGCCCGCTGCCGGACGCCGAGCTCAAGATGACGTCGGCGCCGCGGTTCACCTTCGAGGGCAGCGCGCCGCAGCTGCCGTGGCCCAGTGAGGGCCAGGGCCTCATCACGGTGTCGGGCCTCGGCACGGTCGGCCGGTTCGGCGAGGAGAAGCCGGCCCCGATCGCCAGCGTGACCAAGTCGATGACCGCGTACATCATCATGCGCGACCACCCGATGAAGGTCGGCGAGAAGGGCGCCTCCATCCCCGTCGACGAACTCGCGGAGAAGGAGGGCGGCTACAACAAGGCCGGTAAGGACGAGTCGACCCTCGACAACATCAAGGCGGGCCAGACCCTCACGCAGAAGGACGCGCTCAGCGCGATCATGATTCCGTCCGCGAACAACGTGGCACGCCTGCTGGCCCGCTGGGACGCGGGCTCCGAGGCGGCGTTCGTCCAGAAGATGAACGACACCGCGAAGCAGCTCGGGATGACGAACACCACGTACACCGACCCGTCCGGTCTGAACGCCACCACCGTGTCGACCGCCGTCGACCAGGTGAAGCTGGCCACCGAGCTGGTGAAGGACCCGGCGCTCGTCGACATCACCCGGCAGCCGTTCTGGATCGACCCGATGGGTGTGAAGCGGCGCAACTACAACACCCTCGTGCCGTTCAACGGCGCGATCGGCATCAAGACCGGCTCGACCACCAAGGCCGGCGGCAACCTGCTCTTCGCCGCCACGAAGGACGTCGGCGGTACGAAGCAGACGATCGTCGGCGCGGTCTTCGGCCAGCACAAGAGCACGTCGATCCTGGACCTGGTCAACAAGGTCAGCAAGGACGTCCTGATCGCCACCCGCAAGTCGCTCACCTCGGCGACCGTGATCAAGAAGGGTGACGTCGTCGGGTACGTGGACGACGGGCTCGGCGGCCGGACCCCGGTCGTCGCCACCAAGGACCTGACCGTCGCCGGATGGTCCGGTCTCCAGACGACGATCTCGCTCACTCCCGGTGACACCAAGGTGCCGCACTCCGCGAAGGCGGGCACGGTGGTCGGCAAGCTGACCGTGGGCTCCGGACCCGGCCAGGTCTCCGCCCCGGTCGCCCTCCAGAAGGCGCTCGCCGAGCCCGGCTTCGGGTCGAAGCTGACCCGTCTGGGCTAACGGACGCGACGTACGCACGAGCGCGGGCCCGGCACCGGGAAGGGTGCCGGGCCCGCGTGACGACGGCTTCGGAACGAAGGGGGCGGACAGCAGATGACCGTGATCGGGAAGCCGGGAGCACCGGTGCCCGCCGGGCTTCGGGCGCAGGTCGCTCGCGCTCTCGTGCTAGCTTCGGTCAACTGGAGGACGCTGGGCGGCGTCCCTATGAGCGATGGGGCGAGAGACGTCCTGAGACTGTGTGAGGCGGGAGAGCCGCAGTGACCACCGCTGAGCCGACGCCCACCCGCGCCGACGGCAGCAGCCCTTCTCGGCAGCCGGGTGGACGAATACAGGACGAGAACAGGGACCCGGTGAGGGAAGAGAACCTGACCGGGTTGGCCGACGCGGCCCCGGTCCTGGAGAAGGAACCGGTACGGACCGAGGAGCCGGGTCCGGCCGAGGGCCCCGCTGAGGGCCCGACCGATCACTCGGCCGAGGACCCGGGCCCGGCCGAGGGCTCGGTGCCCGCCGAGGACCCCGTCCCGGCCGCCGACTCGACCGTGCTGTGCCGGCTGCGGGCCTTCGCCGTCCGGCACCCTGTGTACGCCGTCACGGCCGCCGCCGCCGTCGTGCACATCCTGTGGTTCTTCTTCTTCGCCAACAGCGGCGGCGACCTCGCCGCGCAGGACGCCTGGGCCGAGTTCGTCGGCCGCCACCCGGCCTCCGCGTACAACCTGGCCTGGTACGGCGGGATGCACCCCGTCTCGTACAGCGTGGTCTCGCCGTATCTGATGTCGGTGCTCGGCGTCCGGTCGACGATGATGATCGCCGGGACCCTGTCGGCCGGGCTGATCACGCTGATCCTGGTGCGGGTGCGGGCCGTCCGCAATCCGCTGCCGTGTGCCTTCGCGGCCCTCTTCGCCTTCCTGTGCAACGCCATGTCCGGCCGGGTGACCTTCGGGCTCGGCACGATGTTCGCGCTCGGCGCGGTCGCCGCGGTCTTCTGCTGGCCCCGCAAGTGGGCCGAGAACCGGTGGGCCAAGGGCGCGGTCGCCGCGCCGCTGGCCGGGCTCGCCACGGCGAGCAGCCCGGTCGCGGGCCTCTTCCTCGGGGTGATCGCGGCCGCGCTGTTCCTGAACGGGCGCCGCCCGGGCTCGTACGCCCTCGGTCTGCCGCCGGCCGCGGTCGTGGCGGCCTCGGCCCTGCTGTTCCCGTTCTCGGGCACCCAGCCGATGTCGCTCGCCTCGGTGTCGCTGCCGTTCCTGTTCGCGGTGATCACCCTCTTCTCGGTGCCGAAGGAGTGGCGGACGGTCCGCACGGGGGCCGCGGTGTATGGCGTGGGCGTGCTGCTCACCTGGATCATCGACTCGCAGATCGGGTCCAATGTGACCCGGCTCGCGATGCTCTTCGCGGGCGTGGTGTTCCTGGCCGCGCTGCCGTACGTGGTGCCGCGCTCGCGCAAGTGGTACGCGCTGGTCATCGCCTTCGCGGGGATGAACTTCTGGATCGGCTTCAAGGCCGTCGACGACATCGTCAGCACCCTGCCGGCCGCGTCCTGGGCGCGTGAGCTCGCGCCGCTCGTGGACCAGCTCCAGGAGGTCGGCGCGGAGCGCGGGCGGGTCGAGGTCGTGCCCGCGTCCAGCCACCGCGAGGCCTCGGCGGTCGCGCCGTACGTCAACCTCGCGCGGGGCTGGAACCGCCAGGCCGACATGGAACGCAACCCGATCTTCTACGACGACACGCTGAACGCCTCCAGCTACCAGGGCTGGCTGGGCCGCTGGGCCGTCCACTACGTGGTGCTGCCCATGGGCCCGCCGGACTCCAACGGCGCCGAGCAGGAGGCCAAGCTGATCCAGAAGGGTCTGCCGTACCTCAAGGAAGTGTGGCGCAACGACAACTGGCGGCTGTTCGCGGTCGACAACCCGACCCCGCTCGCCGATCCGCCCGCGGTGGTGGAGAAGGCGGGGGAGGGCGAGTGGACGCTGAAGGTCAGCGCGCCCGGGACCGTCCTCGTCCGCATCCCCTACTCGCCCTGGCTGAAGCTGGTGGACGAGAAGGGGAAGGGCGTGGAGCCGCCGCAGGAGACGCCGGAGTCCAAGAGCCGGGCCCATGGCACGCCGAAGACGTTCACCAACCCCAACGGGTGCCTGTGGAAGGCGCCGGAGGACGCGGCGGGCGACGAGTGGACGGAGCTGCTCGCGCCGAAGGCGGGCACGTACCGGCTGGCGGCCCCGTACAGCCTCCGCCGGGGCACGGCGTGCCCGACGGAACTCCGCCCCGACCACTAGCCCGGGGCTGCGCCCCCGCACCTCGCTTTCGGGGCTGCGCCCCGGGATGCCGTTCGTCTGCGGGCCGTCCCCAACTGGTCGCGCAGTTCCCCGCGCCCCTAAGCCCTCGTTCGTCTGCGGACCGTGGCCGGTTGCTCGCGCAGTTCCCCGCGCCCCTTAAATGCGCCCCTGCGGGGCGCCCAGGGGATTGCCGCGCAGCGGCATTTTCAGGGGCGCGGGGAACTGCGCGACCAGCCCACCACCGGCCCGCAGGCGAACACCGGGCCCCCGAAGGGTCACCCGCACCCGCAGGCCCCGTGCACCCCCGTCAGCGACCTCGCCCGCCGCGGCCCCGCGGGCGGCGCCGCGCCCTCGTGGACCACCCGGCCCCCCACCAGCGTCAGACGGACCCCGGTCCCCGACACCTCCGCGATCGGGACCCGCGTCACGTCGCGGTCGAGCACCACCAGGTCCGCCGCCATCCCCGGCAGCAGACGCCCGCTCACCCGCTCCATGCGCAACTGGTACGCCGTCCCCGCCGTGTGCATGCGCAACGACGACGCCCGGGTCAGGCCCTCCAGTTCGGGATACAGCGCGCCCTGCCCCGCCTCCGACCCCTCCCGGTCCACCGCCGTACGGACCTGGTTCCACGTCTGGAGCGGGTCCACCGGCCAGTCGGAGCCGCCCGCCAGAGCCGCCCCGTGGCGCTCCAGACTCCGCGCGGGATACATCAGCCGGTGCCGCTCGGGGCCGATGTACGGCAGCAGCGCCTCCATCGTCCAGATGTCCCGCATCGCCCACTGGAGCTGCATGCACGCGACCACCCCGAGCGGGGCGAAGCGGCGGTAGTCCGAGGGGTGGACGAGCTGGAGGTGGGCCACGGTGTGGCGGTTGCCGCGGCGGCCGTTCGCCCGTACCGCCGTCTCGTACCCGTCGAGCGCCGTCCGCACCGCCCGGTCCCCGATCGCGTGCGCGTGCAGCTGCCAGTCCGCCCGGTCGAACACCGTCGCCAGGCGGCCGTAGTCCCGGGACGAGACGTACAGGTCGCCCCGGTGGGACGTCGGCCTGCCCTCCGCGTCCAGGTACGGGGCCAGCAGCGCCGCCGTCTGCGACGGGTACTCGATCACCCCGTCCAGGAACACCTTCGCCGTGCCGAACCGCAGCCCCCGCACCTGCCCGTACCGCGCCCGCAGATCCCGTACGTGACGCAGCGCCCCCGCCGGATCCTTCGCCAGCTCCGGCCCGATCAGGAGCGCGGGCACGATCCGCTGCGGCAGCCGGCCGGCGGCGGACAGCGCGGCGTACGTGTCGAGCTGGTGGATGTCCACCGACGCGTCCATGAACGTGGTGATGCCCGACGCGGCCGCCTGGGCGAGCGCCTTGGCGCAGGCGTCCAGGAGTTCCGCCCGGCTCGGCGGCGGGATCACCCGCGTCAGGAGGTCCTGGGCCGTGTCCTTCAGCAGGCCGCCCGGCTTTCCGTCCGGGTCGCGCACGATCTGGCCGCCCGCCGGGTCGGGGGTGCTCGCGGTGATCCCGGCGAGGTCGAGCGCCCGCTGGTTGGCCCACGCGTTGTGCCCGTCGTTGCCGATGAGCGCGATGGGGCGGCGGGTCGGCAGCGCGTCGAGCATGCGGTGGTGCGGGACGGTCCCGGCGGGCAGCAGCCCGACCGGGTTCCAGTCCTCCACCACCAGCCAGCCGTCGGGCTCGTGGGCCGCGTCGGCGGCCAGGAACTCCCTTAGCCTGTCCTGGAGTTGATGGACCGTCAGGCTCGCTCCCTCCAGCGTCGGGTGGAGGCTGCGCTCGCCCGCGCCCAGCGGATGGGCGTGGCCGTCGTGGATGCCGCTCATGACCGTCGCCCCGCGCGCGTCGACGACCTCGGTGTCCCGGCCGATGTACCGCCGCAGCTCGGCATCGGTGCCGGTCGCCAGGATCCGGCCGTCCCGCCCGACGGCGACCGCCTCCCGTACGGGCGCGTGCGGCTCGCCGGTGAGCACCCGCGCCCGGTGCACGACGAGCGCGGCGGAGCGCCGCGGGGAGGAGGCGACGGCGGTACCGGGCGCCGCGACGGAGGCGGCGGCCGTCCCGAGGGCGGCCGCCAGCACCAGACGGCGGGAGGGAGAGGCGCTGCTGCGCATGGCTGCTCCTGGGGTGAGGGGGCGAGGGCGGACGGGTCCGGGGCGGCGGCCGCGAACCACCCGGCCGCGGACCGCGGTCGCGAGCGGCGGCCGTACGCCCCGTTTCGCACCGCACCCTTCGCGATTAATCCCTTAACCACCAGCGCCCCGCCGCAGCCGATCTGCTCCGCGAACTCCCGCTCGGGCAACGGATTCCGTACGCTGAGGCCGTGCCCCGAGTGACCCTCACCGATGTGGCCCGCGCGGCCGAGGTGTCCGTGGCGACCGTCTCCAACGCCCTCAACGGCACCGGCCGCATGGCCGAGCCGACCCGCGCCCGGGTGCGGGCGACCGCCGCTGCGCTCGGCTACGGCGAGCCCCCGCCCCGTACCCTCGCCCTCGCCGTCACCACGTACGGCACGCTCTCCTGGGACTTCGCGGGCATCCCGTTCTACGCCCGGGCGATCAGCGCCGCCACGGCCGCCGCGCACCGGCGCGGCTACGCCCTGATCGCCCTCCCGGCCGCGCCCGCCGAGTCGCTGTGGCGGACCGTGCCGGTCGCCGGGGCGGTGCTCCTGGACAGCCCGCCCGACGACCCCGTCGTCCGCGTCCTGCGCGCCCGGGGCCTGCCGCTGGTCTTCGACGGCCGCCCGGCGCGGCTCGGGGCGCGCGAGGCGTGGGTGGACAACGACCACCGGGCCACCACGCACGAGGTCCTGGACCACCTCGCCTCGCGCGGCGCCCGGCGGATCGCCCTGGTCGCGGGCCCGGGGGAGGAGCACTACACGCGCAGCTGCCGGGCGGCGTACGAGGAGTGGTGCGCGGCGCGCGGCAGCGAGCCCAGGGTCGTGCCGCTGGACTTCGACGACCGCGACGGCCGGACCCTGGACGCCCTGCTCGCCGGGCCCGGCCGCCCGGACGCGGTGCACGGCCTCTACGACCCGTGCGGCCACCGGGTGCTGGCCTCGGCGGCGCGCTGCGGGCTGCGGGTGCCGGACGACCTGCTGGTGGTGTGCGCGAGCGAGGATCCGGCGTACGAGAGAACCGCCCCGCCCGTCTCCACGGTGACGCTCGCACCGCACCGCACGGCCAGGGCCGCCGTGGCCGCGCTCGTGGATCTGGTCGAGGGCGGCCACGGCGGGTCGGGGCAGACGGTTCCGGCGCGGCTCACCCCGAGGGCTTCCTCGCTGCGGGCCGTCAACTGATCGGCGGCACCCATGCGTTGTCGTCCCAGAACCGCAGCTGTTGCGCCTTGGTGGGGTGCGCCAGGCGCGGGCCGCCCGGCTCGCCCAGGATCAGGGTGCTGGGGCGATCCGGGGAGAAGACCGGCCACGGCACGGTGCCGGTGTGCGCGAACGACGCCACCGCGTCCATGAACGCGGCGCTGACCTCCGCCTCGGCCGGGCCGTCGCCGCACGCGCCGACGTTCTCGGGGAGCCCGTAGGTGCCGAAGAGGAACGGCGAGGTGTGCTCGTGCGGGGTGCCGAACCACGGCGGTCGGGCCGGGTGCGCGAACTCCATGAGGTGGCCGGGCGCCGTTCCCGTACGGGCGTGCCGCTCGGCGAGCCGGACGTTCAGGTACCGGAAGAGCCCGTCGCCCCAGACGTCGGTCCACAGCGAGACCGGGTCCAGCGGCAGCCCGTCGGCCACGGCCGCCGCCCGGTACGCGTCGACGCACCCGTCCACCAGCGAGTCCGGCACCCGCGCCGCGCCCTTGAGCAGCACCCCGCGCACCGCCTCCCGCAGCGAGGCGTCGTCGGTGGGCGCGGGGGTGGGGATCGGGGAGCCGGGGCCGGTGTAGAAGGAGCCTTCGGTACGGGTGTGGACCGACAGGATGGGCAGGGCGGGGGTGGCCAGTTCGTGGTCGAAGCCGCGCATCCAGCGGCCGTCGACCACCGGGCCCCGGTACTCGCGCCCGCTGCCCACCGCCCGCCCGCCCGGAGCGCCGCCGAAGACCGTCCACCAGGCGTCCCGGAGCGCCCCGGCGGGCGCGGCGCGCAGTCCCCGTACGGTCGTGCCGAGCCGGGCGGCCACCTCCTCGTACGCCCGGCGCGCGTCCGGGACCGTCAGCGAGGTGGCGGGCTGCCAGACGTGGCAGGCGCTGATCGGGACGATCCGGCGGACCAGGCCGCGCAGTTCGGGGCGGAGCGCGAGCTGCCAGGCGGAGGCGCCGCCCGCCGAGGTGCCGCTGAGGGTGATGTTGTGCGGGTCGCCGCCGAACGCCTCGGCGTTGTCCCGCACCCAGCGCAGCAGCGCGGCCTGGTCCTGGAGGCCCCAGTTGGCGCAGTCGCCGGTGCTCTCGTCGGTCAGGTCCTCGTGGTAGCCGAAACCGAACGGCCCCAGGCGGTAGTTGAAGGTGACGACGACGAGGTCGCCGCGGACCGCGAGGCGGGCTCCGTCGTACGTCGGCAGACTGCCCGCGCCCACCTGCCAGCCGCCGCCGTGGATGTAGACGAGTACCGGGCGCCGCCCGTGCAGGGCGGGCGTCCACACGTTGGCGTAGAGGCCGTCCTCGCTGCTGGCGGGGTCGACGGTCTGGAGGAACGCCGGGGCGAACCGGGTCGCGTCCCGCACCTCCCGCCAGGGGCGCGGCGGCCGCGGCGAGGCGAACCGGAGCTCGTCCAGCGGCGGCCGGGCGTAGGGCACGCCCCGGAAGGCCAGGGCGCCGTCGGCGCGGGCCCCGGCCACCGGCCCGGCGGTGGTGCGGGCCACCGCCGGGCCGGAGGGGGCGGCGACGGCCGGTGCCGCCCAGCCCACGGCCGCCGCGGCCGAGGCCGCCAGGACCGCCCGGCGCCCCGGCGCGGGTGAGGGCATCTCAGCCCGCCTCGGGCACGAAGCGGATGCCGTAGCCGCGGATCCACGCGTCCAGGTCGATCAGCCGCTCCATGACCGCGCGCCCGCTGTAGGGCCCGCCGATCGAGTACGAGCCCACCGGCCGCTCCAGCAGGCGCCGCAGGCCCTTGGGGTCGACCAGGTCCAGGACGGGGGAGTCGCCCGAGGCCAGGGCCGTGATGCGGTCGCGCAGGGACAGCTCGTACTGGACGTCCTGGGTGGACGGGTACGGGCTCTTCTTGCGCTCCACGATCGAGCGCGGCAGCACGTCCTGGGTGGCGGCGCGCAGCAGGCTCTTCTCGCGGCCGTCGAACGTCTTCATCGCCCACGGGGTGTTGAAGACGTACTCGACCAGGCGGTGGTCGCAGAACGGGACGCGGACCTCCAGGCCCACCGCCATGCTGATGCGGTCCTTGCGGTCGAGCAGGAAGTTCACGAAGCGCGTGAGGTGCAGATAGCTGATCTCGCGCATCCGCGCCTCCTGCGGGCTCTCGCCGGGCAGGACCGGGACGTCCGCGATCGACTCCTTGTACCGCTGGTCGATGTAGGCGCCCAGGTCGAGCCGGTCCCACAGCCCCGTGGTGCGCAGGGCGTCCTGGCCGCCGGCCCGGCGGTAGGGCAGGTGCCAGGGGAAGGTGGCCGAGGAGACCGCTTCGGGGTCGTGGAAGTGGCTGTAGCCGCCGAAGAGCTCGTCGGCCGACTCGCCGGACAGGGCGACCGTGGAGCGGGCCCGTACCGCCTGGAAGAGCAGGTACAGCGAGTACTCCATGTCACCGGTGACCGTGGGCAGGTCGAGCGCCCGCAGGACCGCGCCGCGCACCTCGGGCGTGAGCAGCTGCGCGTTGTCGAGGACGATGTCCTCGTGGTCCGTGCCGATGTGGGCGACGGCCTCCTTCACGAAGGGCGCGTCCGGCGCCTCCCACACCGCGTTGGCCTCGAACCGCTCGGCGTGGCCGGTGAAGTCGACGGAGAAGGTGCGGATGCGTTCGCCGCCGCCCTCCTCGGCGAGCGCCCGGGCGGCGAGCGCGGTGACGGCGCTGGAGTCGAGTCCGCCGGAGAGCAGCGAGCACAGCGGCACGTCGGAGACGAGCTGGCGGCGCACGGTGTCGTCGAGGATCTCGCGGACCGTGCCGACGGTGGTGTCCAGGTCGTCGGTGTGCGGCCGGGACTCCAGCTGCCAGTACCGCGTCTTGCGCAGCCCGCGCCGCGAGAGCCGGACCATGCTGCCGGGCCGCACCTCGTACATCCCCCGGAACACGGCGTTCTCGGGCGTCATCGTCAGGCCGAACACCTCGCGCAGGCCCTCGGCGTCGACGACCGGCTCGGCCAGCGGGTGGGCGAGGATCGCCTTGGGCTCGGAGCCGAAGAGCACCCCGTCCTCGGTGGGGTAGTACAGGAGCGGTTTGACGCCCATCCGGTCGCGCACCAGGAGCAGTTCCTCGGTGCGGGTGTCCCACAGGGCGAACGCGAACATGCCGTTGAGCCGCTCGACGAAGGCGTCGCCCCACTCCAGATACGCCTGGAGCACCACCTCGGTGTCGCTGTTGGTACGGAACCGGTGGCCCCGGGCGCTCAGCTCGGCGCGCAGCTCGCGGTAGTTGTAGACCTCGCCGCTGTAGGTGACGACCGCCTCGGGGGCGACGCCGAACCCGGCGGCCATCGGCTGCCTGCCGCCCTCGATGTCGATGACCGCGAGGCGCCGGTGGCCGAGCGCGACGTGCCGGCCGGTCCACACGCCGCCCGCGTCGGGGCCCCGGCAGACCATGGTGGCGGTCATGGCCCGGGCGCTGTCCTCGTGCCGCGTCACGTCGTGGCCGTAACCGACCCAGCCCGCTATACCGCACATGTCTCAGACCCCCCTCTCGTCAGGCGTAGGTGTAGAACGGGCGGTGGTCGATGACCTCGGCGACGGTCCTGGTGTGCCACGGGAACAGCGGGGTGCTCGGGTCGGCGACCTCGGGGGTCGGCTCCTGCGGCAGGTAGTGCGGCACGTCCGGGTGGAGCGTCTGCCAGTCCGCCCAGATCTTGTCGATGAAGCAGTGGTGCAGGAAGAACACCGGGTCGTTGGGCGAGGAGATGTACATCATGTGGCCGCCCACCCACTGGTGCCCGGCGCCGTGCAGCTTCCCGGCCGGGGGCTCCCAGGCGAAGTTGGTGTAGCCCTCCAGGTGGTTGCGGAAGCTGTTGTACGGGGGCTGGCTGCCGGAGGTGTAGTTCCACGGCGGGCAGTCGTACACCGGCAGGTCCATCGTCTGCTGCAACTGCTCGGGCGAGGGCAGCGACGGCAGCTTCTGCCCGATGCGCCGGATCAGGAACTTGCGGTCGTCCACGGTGTAGTGGCCGTTGAGCGCCGGGTTCTCGTCGCCCTCGGGCTGCACGTTGACCTTGAGCTGCCAGCCGTTGGGGTAGGCGAACGGCCCGGTCATCACCATGCCGTCGGAGGGCCGCCCGTCGCCGCCCATGAAGTCGTCGGCCCACAGCGGGGAGTGGGGCGACTGGTCCTTGGTCCAGTCCCAGTACGGCAGGGTCACCGTCGGGTCGACCCGGCGCAGCTCCTTCTCGAACTCCATCAGGTACTGCCGGTGCCAGGGGAAGAACCCCGGGTTGATGTGGCCGACCCGCTTGCCGGTGTCCTTGTCCAGGTAGTCCTGGGAGTTGACGTCGACGTGGAGCTTGACGAACCGGTCGTAGATCCCGCGCCGCTTGATCTCCAGAACGGCCTTGATGAACCGCCGCCGCTCGCTGCGCGACATGTCCAGGTGGTTCCTGCGGACGTGCGTCATGGTCCTGTTCCTCAATCTCGCGGGATCACATGGAGTGGTGGAAGCCGTCGCCGAGCGGTACGAGGTTGGCGCCGTGCAGTTCGTCGACGGCGGCGCGGGCGGCGTGCAGCGGCGTCTTGGCGACCTCGTAGTGGCACAGGGCGCTCAGATAGGCGCCCTCGCCGAGCTTCATCAGGTGCAGCGGCTTGCCGTCGATGGAGACGGCGTGACCGTCACCGGCCTGGGTGACCCGTATGGTGCGGCCCTTGTAGGTCTCGGTGTGGTCGTCGCTCCGGGCGGCGGCGACGGCGGGAGAGCCGTCATGACGGGTGCCGTACACGGCCACCCCGCCGGCCCCGGCGATCCCGGTGGCAACGGTGGCGGCGACGGCGCCCCGCTTGATCACATCGCGGCGATTGAGCATGGGGGAGTCCTTTCTGTGGTGGGGGTGGGTGGGGGGCGCCCAGGACCGATGCGGTACTGGGCGCCCTACAGGGGCGCGGGGAACTGCGCGACCAGTTGGGGACGGCCCGCAGCAGACCGACGACCTAGAACCCGGTCACTTCTCCAGGCAGAACTCATCGATCGGGTAACCCACATGCCGGTCCTCGCTGGGCAGGAACCCCAGCACCTTGTCCCCCGGCTTCAGCTCCGTGCTGTTCAGGACGACACCCCCGGGTCCAAGGACCCGCACGTGCCAGTCGTCCTGAAGAATCAGATTCACCTGCTGCCCGTTCGGCGCCACCGCGTCGATAGAGATCAGCGGCCGCGACTCGATCTTGACGCGCCCGACCGTGACGAGCCGGGTCTGCCCCTTGATGTCCACGGCCAGGACCTTGCTGCCCGCCTTGAGCTCGCTGAGGTAGTTGGTCCGCTCGTCCTTGGAGAGGGTGTACGAGTGGATCGCCCCGGCGTTGACCCGGAACGGACGGGTCGGCATGTACGGCAGCGGGTGCGTCTCGCTGACGCACAGGATCATGCCCTTGGAGTGCGAGCCGACCAGGATGCCCTCGTCCTCGCGGAAGTACGTGCAGGTGTCGACGCAGGCCCGCTCGCCCATCCCGATGTGCTCGGTGTGGCGCACCTCCAGCTCGACCAGGTTGAGGTCGGGCACCTCGGCGGTGGCGGCCTTCTTCAGCTGGGCCGCGTCGCCGACGGCCTTGGGGGCCATCATCACGCCGTCCGAGCCGTGCTCCAGGACGCCGAAGATGATCTCGGCCTCCTCCACGTCCTGGGCCACCGTGATCATGCTGCCGGTGGACCGGGCGGCCGCCGCGATCACGATCTCCAGCGGGATCTTGGTGGGGTCGCGGAAGAGCAGCACGCTCCACTTCTCGGTGCGCGCGGACTCGCAGGCGTCCTCAAGGGTCGGCGCGTCGATGATCTCCACGAAGCGCCCGAACTCCACCTCCGGGTGCTTGATGGTGAGTTCGGCGGGGGTGATGCCGTGCCGGGCGGGGTCCACGATCACCACGGACGCGTCGCCGAACGACTCCGGCAGCGGCTTGCCCTGCGGGAAGAGCACCTTGGTGATGGTCGGCGGCAGGTCGGCCAGGTCGGCGGGGTCGTCCGCGACGACGCCCTCCAGCCGGTAGTGCAGGGCCTCCTGGAGGATGGCGTCCTTGGCCTCGCCGAGCGAACGGGCGTCGAGCCAGCTGAGCTTCATGGGGAGAACTCCTCTTAAGAGACGGTGGTCAGCGGTACGGCGAGGGATTCGGCGACCGCGGCGGGCGCGGGCACCTCGTGCGGTACGGGGTGGATCAGCCGGGCGACCTTGGCGGCCATGGCCCCGGGGTCCGGCGCGAGGAAGACGTTGCGGCCCATCGCCACGCCGCTGGCGCCGCCGCGCAGCGCCTCGTCGACGTACGCGAGCACCCGGGACTCGTCGGGCTCCCGGGGGCCGCCGACGACGACCAGGGGGACGGGGGAGGCGGAGGTGATGTCGCGCATCTCGGCGATCGACTCGGCGCAGACCGTCTTGACGATGTCGGCGCCCAGGTCGGCCGCGAGCGAGGCGGCGTGGGCGATCAGCGCCGGGTCGCGCGGGTTGGTGATCTTCGGGCCGCGCGGGTACATCATGGCGAGCAGCGGCACGTTCCACCGGTCGCAGGCGTCCGCCACGGCGGCCATGTCCGCGATCTGCTGCCGCTCCTGCGTGGAGCCCAGGTTGACGTGCACGCTGACCGCGTCGGCGCCCAGCCGCAGGCACTCCTCGACGCTGGCGACCAGGTACTTGTCGTTGGGGTCGGGGGCGTGCACGGTGCTGGCGCTCAGGTGCACGATCAGCGAGGTGCGGGCGAACCGGGCGGAGTCGACGTACCGCAGGCTGCCCTTGTGCAGGACCACCGCGTCCACACCGTTGTCGGCGAGCTGCCCGACCAGGTGGTCGAGACGGTTGCCGCCGGTCAGCGGGCCGTCGGTGACCGAATGGTCCAGCGGGACGATCAGCAGCCGGTCGCCGCCGTGGCGGTGGATGCGCCGCAGCCGTAACTGGCGTGCGAACGAATGGTGCAACATCATCGAACCTCCTCTGTCGGATCAGGCGGGCACGGGCGCGGTGAAGCCCGACCCGGCGTTGAGTGCGGCGAGACCGAACTCGTCGTGCAGGACCCGGGCGGCCCGGACCGCCTCGTCGTCCGGGACGGTCACCGAGATCCGCATCTGCGAGGTGGAGACGGAACTGGGCGCGATGGCTGCGGACTTGAGGCAGCGCAGCATCCGGGCGGTGCTGTCCGGGCGGCTGAGCAGTCCCGTACCGACCAGGGAGAGCTTGGTGATCCCCTCGTCGGACTCCATGGGCCGGCCCGGCGGCCCGGGGCGCCGGGCCAGGTAGTCGCGCAGCGGCTGTACGTCGTCGGTGCGCAGGGTGATGCCGATGTTCACGCCCGTGCTCTCGTCGGAGAGCGCCGCCATGTCGACGGAGAGGGACTCGCGGGCGAGGAAGGCGAAGACGTCGGTGGCCGCGTCCGCGTCACCCGCGCCGAAGCGCAGGGTCACCCGGGCCACGTCCGCGTCGAGGACCACTCCGGTGACGGTCGTCGGTGATTCGAGCATGGCGGCTTTCGTCTCCTCCCTGGCGGCGATCACGGTCCCGGGGCCGGGCCGTGCGGAGTGCTTGACGTGGATGTCGACGTTGCGCAGCGCCGCCAGCTCCACGGCCCGGGCGTGCATGACCCGGGCGCCGGCGAACGACATCTCGGCCATCACGTCGACGTCGACGACCGGCAGCACCGAGGCGCCGGGCAGCAGCCGGGGGTCGGCGGTGAACACGCCGTCGACGTCGGTGTAGATCTCGCAGTGGGCGGCGCCGAGTTCGGCGGCCACGGCCACCGCCGTGGTGTCCGACCCGCCGCGCCCCAGAGTGATCACGTCCCGGCGGGCGGTCAGCCCCTGGAACCCGGCGACCACCGCGACCGCGCCCTGGGCGAGCACCTCGCCGATGGCCTCGGTGTCGACGGCGACGATCACGCCCCGGCCGTGCGCCCCGGTCGCCAGGATGCCGGTCTGGGCACCGACCAGGGACACCGCCCGCACCCCGGTCCGGTGCAGGGCCATGGCGAGCAGCGCGGCCGACGCGCTCTCGCCGGTCGCGAGCAGTTGGTCGGTCTCCCGGCCCGCCGGGGGTGCCCCGACGGACTCCGTCAGCTGGAGCAGCCGGTCGGTGGTGTTGCCCCGGGCCGAGACCACGACGACCACGTCGCGGCCGGTGCGGCGGGCGGCCGCGACCCGCTGCGCCACGGCGCGTACCTGCTTGAGCGTGGCGAGCGAGCTCCCGCCGTACTTGTGCACCACGGGCCCGCGCCGGTCGGGGCGTTCGGCGTGCGAGGGGTCACCTCCGCCGTTCGAGAGAGCCATGAAGCAGTCCTTTCCTGCGGCTTCGGCGAGGCCGTTTCCCGGGTCCCCGTACGTCCCGTCCGGCCCCACCGGCGGTGACGCTCCCCGAGGTGCGTATCGGCCAGGTTTCACGCGGATATCGCGGAGCCGCGCGCGGCGATACCGGATGCGAAATGCCCCGTGCCGAAGGCACGGGGCATGGGGGAAATCGCTGGTGGGGACCGCGCCCCACCGGATTTCGTCAGAGTTTCAACGTTGCCTGGAGGCGGAGGTTGGCCTGCTGCAAACTGGTCAGCCGGGTGCGCATGGCCAGGGTGTGGTCGGTCCAGGACGTCTTCACGGCGCGATGCACGGGCTGCCGGATCAGCGAGCCGACGGGGGCCGGGCCCGGCTGCTCCGGGGCGGGCCGGGCGGGTGTTTCCAGGGACGGGTCCTCGGCGAGGATGGCCCGCTCCAGGGTGCGCAGCGACTCACCGGGGTCGATGCCGAGCTCCGCCGACAGGAGCGTCCGGGTCTCGCGGAACTGCCGCAGCGCGTCCGCCTGCCGCCCCGAGCGGTACAGGGCGAGCATCAGCTGGGCGCACATCTGCTCGCGGTAGGGGTTCTCGGCGACCTGCCGGTACAGCTCCCCGACGACCTTGCGGTGCCGCCCCATCTGGAGCTCCAGGTCGACGCACTCCTCCAGTACGGAGAGCTGCTCCTCGCGCAGCATGGTGGCGGCCTGGCGCAGCACCCTGCTCTCCAGGCCCGCCGCCACCGGGCCCTTCCACTGCGCCAGTGCCGAGCGGAACAGGTCCACCGCCTGCTCCGGCTGCTTGTCGCGGGCCGCCCGGCGCCCGAGGGAAGCCAGGTGCTCGAAGCGGGCCAGGTCGAGCGCGGTGCTGGGCAGCCGGATGCGGTATCCGGCGGGGTGCGTCTCGATGAGGTCGCCCACGCCCGCGCCGACGAACTGGCGGCGGATCGCCGAGACGCAGATCCGCACCTGTCCCTTGGCCGAGGCGGGCGGGGTGTCCTCCCAGATGGCCTCCAGGAGGCGTTCGATCGGTACGACGTGTTCGGCTTCCAGTAAGAGCGTCGCGAGCAGTGCCTGCTGCCTAAAGCCTCCCAGGCGGACCTTCCGGCCCGCGCATTCCACTTCAAGTGGGCCGAGTATCCGGAAAGTGAATGCTTGGTTTCCCGCTGACTGCATTGGCTGAGCCCTCCCCAAGTCGGCGTTCTAGCAAGACATTTCGGCCTCCGGAGGCCTGATTTCGGCCTCCGGAGGCTATTCCTGCCCGGCCGATGCGGCGGCCGGGCGGAACGTCTTCGGCAAGGATTTCAGATGGCCCGTGGAGTACGCGTGGAGGCGCCCGCCTTCCGCGTCCCTTTGGCGCCCGGCTACCGCGCCGGAGCCGTGGCCGGGGCGGCCGTCGCGGGGGCCGCGGCGGGCCGGTTGATCCGCAGGGAGAGCGCGAGCATGCCCAGCGCCACCACCCCCACGGCCAGCGCGGCGTAGCCGACGCCCGAGGCGCCGTCGGCGGAGTACCCGGCGGCTCCCGCCACACCGCCGGTGCTGATGCCGATGTAGATCGTGCTCTGGTGCAGGCCGAGCAGGAGCGGGGCGGACTGCGGCGCGGTCGCCACCAGCCGCATCTGCTGCGGCACGTTGATCATCCAGTGGCACACGCCCCACGCGACCGCCATCGCGATGCCCGCGCCCAGCGACTTGGACAGCAGCGGGGTGAGGGTGGCGGCGGCGACCAGGAGCGGCGCGGCGACCGTGATGGTGCGCACCGGCCCGATCCGGTCGGTCAGGCGCCCGGTGAGCAGGTTGCCCGACACCGCCCCGATGCCGAAGCAGAGCAGGATCAGCGAGGTGCGGCCCGCGTCGCCGCCGGTCGCCTTGTCCATCACCTCGTCGATGTAGTTGTAGACGGTCCAACTGGTGCTCAGGCAGAGCCAGGTGGCGATCAGTGTGACCAAAACGCGCGGCTGGCCCAGCGGCGCGAGCCGGGCCCGCAGGGTCGTCGCGGCCTGCCCCTTGAGCTGCGGGACGGTCGCCGCGATCCCGGCGGTCGCGACCGCCGTCAGCCCCACCACCAGCCACAGCGCCGCACGCCAGCCCGCCTGGTCGCCCAGCCAGGCGCCCAGCGGCAGGCCCAGCACGATGGCCGCGGTCAGCCCGCCCACCACCAGGGCCGCCGCCCGTCCGGCCCGCTCGGGCGGCACCATCGCCCGTGCCACGGCGAGAGAGTTGGCGGTGTACATGGAGGCGCCCGCACCGGCGACGACCCGGCCCACCATGGCCCAGGAGTAGTCCCCGGCCACGGCGGTCAGCGCGTTGCCGACCGCGAAGACGCCCAGGGCGCCCAGCAGCAGCTGGCGGGGCGGCCGGTGCCCGGTGGCCGCCGCGAGCAGCGGTCCGCCGATCGCGTACGCGAGGGCGAACGCGGTGATCAGCCAGCCCGCGGTGGTGCGGGAGACGCCGAAGTCGTCGGCCATGGGGTCGAGGATCGGCGCGATGATGAACGTGTCGACGCCCATCGCGAAGTTTCCCAGCGCGAGGACGAGAAGTCGCAGTCGCACGATGGCTCCTTGGGAGTGTGCGGGGGAGGGGTAGGGGACGGCCGGTCGGTCGCGGTCGCGGGTGCGACCGGGGGAGCGGTCATCCGTCGGGCAGGAGCTTGATCCCGGCGCCCAGGCCCAGGCCGAGCCGCTCGATGAGTTCCATGCACAGCAGCGCCATCTGCTCCAGGACGTGCGCGTTGCGCAGATCGCCCGCGTCGAGGCCGCGCAGCCCCGCCCGGTCGATGAGCTCGATGACCGGGATCTTGGCGCTGTAGTCGTCGCCCGCCACGAACACGTCGAGGTGGGCGCCGTCGACCCGGCCGGCGAACAGGGTCGCCGCGCAGGTGGTGTTGAACGCCTTGACCACGGAGGCCTGCGGCGCGGCCCGGGCGATCAGCTCGGTCATGCTGGGGCCCGTGCGGCCGAGCGCCGAGCCGCCGCCCTCCTCCACCGGGTTGGTGGTGTCGATGAGGATCTTCCCGGCGAGCGCCGAGCGGTGGTGGACGACGAACGCCAGGGTCTCGTCGGTGCCCATCGCCAGCGTGATCAGCTCGGCCTCCAGGACCCCCGCGACGTCGTGCGCCTCGACGCTGCCCCGGGTGCCCGCGCTCGCGGCCGCCGCGGCCCGTACCGCCAGCTCAGGGGAGCGGTCCGCGAGCCGTACGGTCTCGCCCGCGAGTGCGAACTGCCGTGCGGCGGCCCGGCCCATCGGCCCCGCGCCGACCACCCCGACACTCACGCCGACACCCCGCTCGGGAGCGCGGCGGGCGCGATGTTGTGGTTGACGCGGAACATGTTCCCCGGGTCGTACTGCGCCTTGAGCGCGGCCAGGCGCGCGTACGCGTCCGGCGTGTAGGCGGCGCGCACATGCTCCTCCCCGGCCGAGGAGTCCAGGAAGTTGAGGTACTTGCCGCCGGTCGCCCAGGGCGCCAGGTGGTCCAGGAGCAGGTCGTCCGGCCCCTGGGCGGCCGGGCGCGGCCCGCCGGGGGCGACGGTGAGCAGGCAGTAGCGCGCGTCCCGGTTGCCCACCGCGTTCGCGTGCCGCACCGGGCGGCGCAGCGCCCCGCCGAGGTGGCGCAGCTCCACGAGCCCGAGCGAGCAGCCGGAGCCAGGCCCGGCCACCGCGAGGATGCGCCCGGCCGCCGTCCGGTCCAGCTCGCCGAGCATCATGGTGCGTTCGTGGTACGTGTACGGCACGGTCGGATCGCCGTGGATCGAGGCGACCTCCGTATACGGCATCTCCCGTACGGTGTCGAGCACGCGCTCGCCCAACTCCCGCAGCGGCATGACCAGTTGCGCCCCCACGGTGGCCGCGCCAGTGAACGCGATCCGCACCTGGGTGACGAAGCGGCCGCGCACCTCGGCGGGGAGCGCCGGGTCGTCGGGGAAGCGGACCAGGGCCAGCGAGGAGCTCATCTCCTCGGGCACCCGCGCCGTCCACTCCAGCCAGGCGCGCAGCACGGCCGGGGCCAGCGCGCCGTCGAAGGTGAGCGCCCCGCCGTACAGCCGGCGCACCGGCATCAGGCCGATCTCCATCGAGGTGACGACCCCGAAGTTGCCCTTGCCGCCGCACAGCCCCCAGAACAGCTCCGGCTCGCGCTCCGCGTCGACCTGGCGCAGGGCGCCGTCGGCGGTGACGAGGTCGACGCCCCGGATGTGGTCGGCGGCGTACCCGAAGGTCCGGGCCATCACGGCGAGCCCGCCGCCGAGCGCGTACGAGACGGCTCCGACCAGCGGCGACGACCCGTTCAGCGGGGCCAGGCCATGGGGCGCGGCCTCGTGGATGACCTGCTCCCACAGCACCCCGGCGGCCAGCCGCGCGGTGCCCCGGTCCGGGTCGATGTGCAGCCCGGTCATCCGGCGGGTGGAGACGAGCACCGCGCCGTCGGCGGCCCGGGCCGCGCCGTGCCCGGTCGCCTGGACCGCGACCGGCAGCCCGTGCCGGGCGGCGAACCGGACCGCCGCCGCCACGTCCGCCGCCCCGGTCGCGCCCACGACCAGCGCGGGGCGGTGCTCCAGCAGCGTGTTGAAGCCCGCGCCCTCCTCGGCGTAACCGTCCTGCCCGGGAAGGAGGACGGGCCCCCGCACCGCGGCGGCGAGCCCGGCGACCTGGTCGGGGTGGAAGTGCGGCGGGTGCTGGACGGCGGATCGCACGGTGGGTGCCTCCTCATTCGGCGCGGGGTGGGGGGCGGGGTCGGCGTGGCGTTGTCCATCGTCGGCCGCGCGGCGGTCCGGGCGACATCCCGAGATCAAGGTGTTGGCGGGGCCCGGCCCCCCTCAACTGAGGGGGGTGTGCAAGGGCGTTGGGTGAGGGACGATGGCGGGGCAGACCCGCGCACCCGACGACAGCCGCCGCCCACCGCGCACCGGGAGGCGCGGCGAACGAGGAGTACCGGCCGTGACCGCGTCCAGGAACCCCGGCACCACCCACGCCATCGACACGCTCCTCACGGCGATCGGCGCGGCCCCCGACGCCCTGGCGCTGTTCGCCACCGCCTCCGAGCAGCTGCGCCGCCTCATCCCGTACGACGCCTCGGTATGGCGGGCCACCGACCCGGTGACGGGCATGATGACCTCGCCGATCCGGGTGGAGAACCTCACCGAGGAGGGCTGTTCGGTCTACTGGGAGTCCGAGCTGCTCGCGGAGAACATCAACCTGTTCCGCGATCTGGCCCGCGCCCCGCTGCCGGTGGCGGGGCTGCGCGAGGCCACCGGCGGGCTGCCCGGCCGCAGCACGCTCTACCGCGACTTCCTGGCGCCGCGCGGCCTCGACGACGAACTGCGCGCCGTGCTGCGGGTGGGCGGCCACCCGTGGGGCCAGGTCAGCCTGTTCCGGGCGCAGGGGGCGCCGGCGTTCGGCGCGGACGACACGCTGGTGGTGAAGGAGCTGTCGGCGGCGATGGCCAGACGGCTGCGCTCCTTCACGGAGCCGTCCGCCTCGGCCGATCCGACCCCGAGCCACGGCCCCGGCCCCGGACTGCTGCTCTTCGACGCGGCGGGCCGTCTCCTTTCGGTCAACGACGAGGCCCGCGAACTGCTGGACGACCTGGTCCCGGGGCCCGCGACCCCGACCCCGCTGGGGGTCGCGGTCCCGGCCTGGATGCACAGCACGGCCAGCAAGGCTCGGGCCATCGCGGCCGGCTGGGACAAGGGCGTGGCCCGGGTACGGGTGCGCAGCAAGGGCGGCCGCTGGCTGGCCTGCCACGCCTCCTGCCTGCGCGGCGCGGACGGCGAGCTGGGCGCCTCGGCGGTGGTGATCGAGCGCGCCTCGATCTCGGAGGTCGCCCCGCTGATGGTGAAGGCGTACGAACTGACCGACCGCGAACTGGAGATCACCCAGCACATCGCGCGCGGTCTGGGCACCGCGGAGATGGCCGGGAAACTGTTCCTCTCGCCGCACACCGTCCGGGACCATGTGAAGGCGATCTTCGAGAAGGTCCGGGTGTCCAGCCGCGGCGAGTTGGTGGCGAAGCTGTTCACCGAGCACTACGCGCCGCTGGGGGAGGAGTCGGAGCAGCGGGTGTGGGGGTGAGCCCCGGGCCCGGGGGCGACCCGGTGGTGGCCCTGGGGGCGAATACACACGGGGCGGAACCCCGCCCGGTTCAACACCTCGCCGAGAAATGCCGGATGAACATGACTCCCCCCTTCCGCCTCCACACAATGCGCACATATCTTGGGCGCAAACGCTGATGCCGACGCGTCCGGGGTCCGGGGGAGGCTTGTGGTGGCGAAGAGGCCGACGGCTGCGGCGGCACACTGGGAGCCGAGCGACGGGGAGGACGGCTCAGGCGCTCTGGAGATCCTTGAACTCCTGGCCGTACAAGCCCCGTTGGACGGCATAGACGAGGTTCTGTTACGGGCGCACGACCGGGGTGCGACGGCGGACGAGCTGGCGGTCATCCACCGGGCGGGCCGTCTGGGCCGTACGGTGCACGGGCTCCTGGACCGCCGCCGCAGACGGGAGGCGGACCTCGCGGCCCTGCTCGACACGGCCCGCGAACTGGCCTCGTCGTGCGACGTGGACGGCCTGGTCAAGACGGTCGCCCACCGCACCAGGGCGCTGCTCCAGGTGGACATGGCGTTCGTGGCCCTGCTGACGACGGGCTCGGGCGACTCGGTGATCCGGGCCTCCGCGGGCGCCACGACCTCCCTGCACATAGGCCTGCAACTGTCCGGCAAACACGGCATAGGCGCGGTGGTGCGGGCGACGGGCGCCCCGTTCTGGACGTCGGACTACCAGACCGAGACCCGGGTGGACCACGACCCGGAGCTGGACGCGGCGATCGCCCGCGAGGGCATCCGCTCGGTGCTCGCGCTGCCGCTGCACCACGCGAGCGGCACGGTGGGCGTGCTGTACGCGGCGCACCGCGACGTACGCCACTTCGAGCCCGACGAGGCGGCCCTGCTCGGCTCCCTCGCGGACCTGGCGGCGGCCGCGGTCGACAAGGCCCAGTGGCTGGAGCTCTACAACGCCGAGGTCGCCAAGCTGGAGGAGCACAGCGCGCTGGCGATGGAGACGATCGAGACGGAGCGCTGGCTGGAGGCGGTACGCGACCACATCATCGGCTTCGCCCTCTCCGGCCAGGGCGTGGCGGGCCTGGCGGCGGAGGTGGGCGTTCTGCTCGACGCGGAGATCCTGGTCCGCGACCACCGGGGCCGCGTCCTGGCGGGCCGCGAGGAGACCTGGCCCCCGCTCCCGCCACCGACCGCGTCCCCCCGCACCCCCCAACTCCTGGACGGCGGCACCTGGCAGGCGGCGATCTGGGCGGGCACGACCTGGCTCGGCCACATCCTGGCCCGCCCCCGCACCACCCTCACCCCCGAGGGCGAACGGATGCTGGCCTACGCGGGGCAGGCGGTGGCGCTGGCGGTGGGGGTGGGGAGGGGGGCGGCGGGGGTTGGGGGGTTCGACAGCAATTGTGCGTGAGGTTGCGGCTGGGCGCGGGCTGGGTGTGCCTGGGTCCTGGTCAGGGTTCTTGGAGGGCGGCGCGGGCGCGGGTGATCAGGCGGTGGGCTTCGGGGCCGTATACGGCGGACTTGCGTAGGGCGTCCCAGGCCTTCATGTAGGTGGCGATCGTGTCGGCATCGTCCAGCCACAGCTCGGCGTGCCAATCCTCGACGATCGTGAGCCGATCGTCCAGAACCCAGAAGCCGTTGGCCGGAGGGATGCTCAGCGGCGCCCCGAACGGAACGATGCCCAGTTCGACGGTGTCGAGCCCGATCGCCCCAGCCAGTCGATCGAGCTGCGCGGCGAGCACCGCGGGCGGGCAGATCCGGGCGTGGAGGGCCGCCTCCCACATGAGGACGCGGAGCTTTTTCCCCGACTCGTACAGCCACTCCTGGCGCCGCATCCGGGTGCGTACGGCGTCCTCGGTGTCCCGGGCGGACCCATGCAGCTCGGCGTAGTGGGTGAAGACCGACCTGGCGTAGTCCGCTGTCTGCAGCATGCCCACGATCACCGCGTTCTCCCATACGTGAAGCACGGTCGTGCGGTCGATCTCGGCCTTCCAGGTCTCCTGCACGGGCCGGTGACCGTGGGCGAGCTGCCGCCGCCAGGACCTGATGTGGGACTCGAACCCCCTTAGGCGCGCTTCGAGTTCGCTGTACGCGGCGGACTGCTCGGTGCCGTCCGCCCAGGCCCGTAGATCCTCGGCGGTGGGCGTCTGCTTGCCGTTCTCCAGCTTGTAAATCTTGGAGTGCGTCCAGCCGAGCCGCCGGGCCAGCTGGGGACCGGTGAGCCGGCCGCCCGGGCACGAGAGACGCAGCTCGCGGAGCCTCGCTCCGAGGGCCGCACGCGCCTGCTGGTAGTCGGTGCTCACCGGTTCACTGTAACTACTCCGCTGTGGTGGCCACCTGGGCCGCGAACTCCTCGAAGGAGACGGCGTGATGGATCGCCGCGTCGCGCAGGGTCGAGTACCGCACCACTTCCGCAGGTTCTGTGATCAGCTCGACGTCGAGCAGGGTGTCGGCGTCGTCGAAGTGAAGCAGGGCGACCAGCCGGGAGTCGAAGATCCAGAAGTCTTCGTTCCCGAGGTGCAGCCGCTCTGCGTCCGCACGCCACAGGTTGCGCATGTCCTCGCCCGTGGCCGCATTGCGCCGTGCGTTGTCAAGTAGGTACAGCTGCCCGGTGGTCGGCGGGTCGTCGACGATCCGCACCCTTCCCACGCGCTTGCCCGCCGAGGTCTGGCGCCGCATGTTGACACACCACGCGTCCTCGGGATCCCACTGGACGGTCCCGGTCTCGACGAACTCGCGGTAGGTGTCCTCCTCCCGGTCAGAGGCGTAGCCACCGCGGGTCTCCAGCCGCCAGGCCGAGTGCTCGAAGGTGGAGAAGAGCTGTCCGAACTCTTCCAGGCCGATGATCCGTGCCGCGCGAGTGGTGTCCTTGGGGACCCAGTCCGCGAGATCGCTGCGCGGCATCACGATGGCCACCTCCCCCTCGGAGAAGTGGCGCAGTTGGGCGATGGCCTCGGGGTCGGTGAGCGGCGGACCGTGAACGATCACCTCGCCGGTATCCAGGTCTTCGTGCACTGAAGGGCATCCTCCGTTGCCGCTGCCCGTGCCGTTCAAGCGCAGTCGTCGAGCCATGGACGTACTCCCTTGCGTAGGGGCCGAGTCCGTTCAGCATTCCCGGTCCGGGTGCCGTGCACTACAGAGTGTCGTCTCCGATGTCAGAACACACGAGAACATTCAGCCACGTTATGAGAACATCTGAGAACATCGCAGGGCAGTCCCAACACCCGGTCCCTAGCGTCTTGTTCATGGCAGTGCAGAGAGACGCAATCGCCAGCCGGTCGTCGGCCGACTGGCTGGCCTCAGCCCACCCCACCCCCCAGGCGGCCCACCGTGAATGGCGCACCGCCGGGATCGCCCTGATCCCCACCGGCCGCGTCTTCGACGCGCTCCGCCTCCCGGCCGCGATCGTCCACCGGGCCGTGGGCTCCGCCGTACCGGAGCTGGTGCGCGCCCGGCTCGGGGACGGCGCGGTGATCCACGACGCGTACGAGCCGGGCCGCTGGTACTACGCACTGGTGCGGCCCGGTGCGTGCGCGCAGCACGACGCGTACCGCCTGGACGGGGGAACCTGGCTCGGCGTCCCCGAGGCGGGCCGTACGACCCGCCCCGGCGCGTACTGGATCCGCCCACCCCGCCACCGCGAGGACTTCTGCCCGGAGGACGACATCACGGAGCTGATCCGTCGCGGCGGTGAAGGTCAAACCCACCCGCGCACGCTCCCCGAGCTCGACACCATCGAGCGGGCCTGCCGCGCCCTCTTCGACGACGACGGCCGCGACCCCGGCCCGCAGGACGCCGCAGCCGCGACCACGCAGGCCTGGGACCACCTGGCGGCACTCCTGCCCGTAACCCAGGAGGCCGCAACCCAACTCCCCCTCGACCACGCCACTCAGGCCCGCCTCGCCCGCGCCCTCACCGAGGCGTACCGCCAACTGGAGACCGACAGCTCGTCGCTCAACCTTGCCCGGCAGTACGCCCACGCGAAGCGGCTGGCGCGGTGCTGCCTGGATCAGGTGCGGGTGCTGCGCGAACTGGATGCGGCGGCCGATGCACCCCCGCATCTCTGAGGGCGCGCACCGACAAACCCGAGAGGCCCCGCCATCCGCAAGGACGACAGGGCCTCTGACCTGGTACTTCTCTGTGCCCCCGGCAGGATTCGAACCTGCGACACCCGCTTTAGGAGAGCGGTGCTCTATCCCCTGAGCTACGGAGGCGTATCCGGGTGGCCCGTGGTGGGCAGCCCAGGACAGGGTAGCGGATGGCGCTGGGACGGCGGGGGCGGGCGGGCCGGTGCGGGGGTGGACCGGTCCGCCCGCCGTCTGTGGGGCGGGGCGGGCGCCTCCAGGGGGGACGGCCCCCCGGCGCGTCAGCCGTTCAGCGCCGGCTCCTCCTGGCGCCGGGCAGGAGCCGACGGCGCCGGAGCAGAAGGCCGCGGCCGTCGCAGCAGCACCGCGCTCACCACCGCCGCCACCAGCATCACCGCCGCCGAGATCGTCAGGCACAGGTGGAGGCCGTCCACGAAGGCCTGGCTGAAGGCGTGCAGCATGCGGGGGGTGTCCGCGCCCAGGTCGACCGCGTGGACCGCGCCGAAGCCGCCGCTGTCGACCGCGCCCGTCACCCGGTCCCGGGCGGACGCGCCGAGGCCCGCGTCCGTCAGATGGCCCGGCAGCGCGTCGCTCACCTTGGTCGTGAGCAGCGCGCTCATCAGGGCCGGGCCCAGCGCCGCCCCGACCTGGCGGAACGCGTTGCTGCCCGCCGCCGCCATCCCCGCCAGCTGGTGCGGTACGGAGTTGATCGCCGTCGCCGTCATCGGCGCGAACACCGCGCCGAAGCCGATTCCCAGGATCACCAGGCGCCAGGCCAGCGCCAGGAACGACGTGTCCGCGTCGATCGACGTCAGCGACAGCAGCGAACCCGTCGCCAGCAGCAGGCCCGTCGTGATCAGGATCCGCGCCGACACCTTGTGCATGATCTGGCCGAAGACCGGTCCGGCCACCATCGCCGTGAACGTGAACATCAGCATCCGGTAGCCCGCGTCCAGCGTGCCCAGCTGCTGCACCTGCCCCAGGTACAGGCTGAGCACGAAGATGAAGCCGATCAGGCCGAGGAAGCTGATCATCGCGACCAGGGCCGTGGCGCTGAACGCGGGGGAGCGGAACAGCTTCAGGTCCAGCATCGGGCTCTCGCTGCGCAGCTCCGTGACGATGAACGCCACCAGGGAAAGCGCGGAGAGCGCCAGCGCCAGCAGTACGCGCGTCTCGCCGAACGAGTCCCCGCCTCCCTCGATCACCGCGTACACCAGCGCCGTGATCGCGATCGCCGCCGTGATCTGGCCCGGCCAGTCCAGCCTGCGGGCGCCGGCCGCGCGCGAGTCCGCCACGTACCGGGACGCCGCCGCCATCGTCAGCAGCGACGCCGGGATCGGCGCCAGGAAGATCCAGCGCCAGGCGGCGTTCTCCAGGATCACGCCGGAGATCATCGGGCCGACGGCCAGCGCGCCCATCAGGGACGCCGTCCACAGGCTCACGTACTTGGAGCGCTCGCGCGGATCCGGCACCGCGTGGCTGATCAGACCCAGCGTGGCGGGGAGCAGGGCGGCGGCCCCGACCCCGGCGAACGCCTGGCCCGTCCACAGGACTTCGACACTGTCCAGGGCGTCCGCGCTCAGCGCTATCGCCGCGCCTGTCGCGCAGAACGCGAGTCCGGCCTGGAAGACCTTGCGGCGGCCGTATACGTCACCGACGACCCCGGCCGTGAGGATCAGCGCCGCCATCGGCAGGACGAAGGCGTCGGTGACCCAGGACAGGTCGGCGGTCGACGCGCCCAGGCTGCGCTGGATCGTCGGCAGGCTCACCGAGACCGTGGTGACCGGCAGATAGGCGACGAACACACCCACGCAGGCCATGGCGATGGTGGCGGCGCGGCTGTCGCGCCCGCCCCTCGCCGCGGTCGTGGCATTCACTGAGTACTCCTTTGCGTCCCCGGAGCCCGCAGAAGGCGTACCGGAGGAACCGTCCTCGCCGGGGCGGTGGGGGAAGTGGGCAAGCTGGCAAGTTGGCCTGATGGCCCGTCAGAGGTGCGTGGACGACGCCTCGGATCATGCTTCGGACGACGCCTCGGGCGACGCGTCGGCGGGCAGCGGGATCACAGCCTCGTGCTGACCTCGGTCAGGTGGCAGCGGCCGATCTTCGCCCCCGCCACCGTGAAGTGCATCGCGATCGGGTTGAGGCTCGTGTCGCAGCGGGCGAACCCGGTGACGACCGCGTCCTGGCCCAGGACCAGGAAGTCCCGGTCGGGTACGAGGACCTTGCCGAGCGTCGAGAAGAAGAGGGAGATGTCCGAGCGGGTCGAGCCGGGGCCGAGCGCGCCCGCGTTCGCGGCGCCCGGGGCGAAGAAGTCGACCCGGTCCGCGAAGAGGTCGAGCAGGCCCGTGAGGTCCCCGGCGCGCTGCCGGGCGAAGAACGCCTCGACCACCGCCCGGGTGGTCGGGGACGTGAACGCACGCGGCTGGGTGGGGCGTTGGGCCATCGGACGGTCCTCTCGACGCGTAGCCGCTCGGTCGGCGTTCCGGCTCTGGTGGGTCCCGGATCCGGTTGGATCCCGTTCCGGGGTGGTGCCCGTTCCCGGGCGGGTCCACTCTGCGCCCGTCCGTATGTAGAAGTCCAACATCTACATTTTCTGCGAACTATAATCAGCGGTTATGGAGCTGCGTCAGCTGGAGTATTTCGTCACCGTCGCCGAGCTGGCGAGCTTCACCAAGGCGGCCGAGGCCCTGCACGTCGCCCAGCCCGGCGTCAGCGCCCAAGTGCGCAAGCTGGAGCGGGAGCTGGGCCACGACCTGCTCGACCGCTCCAGCCGTACGGTCCGGCTCACCCCGGTCGGCGCCTCCGTCCTGCCGCACGCGCAGGCCGCGCTCGCCGCCGTCGCCGCCGTGCGCCAGACGGTCGACGAACTCAGCGGTCTGGTACGGGGCCGGGTCACCATCGGCACCGTCATCTCCATGGGCAAGACCATCGACCTGCCGGGGCTCCTCGCCTCTTTCCACGAGGCGCACTCGGGGGTGGAGATCGGGCTGACCGAGGACAGCTCCGAACACCTCCTGGAGGCCCTGCACGCGGGCCGCATCGATCTCGCGGTGACCGGCCGCACGGGGACCCGCCCGCCCGGCATCACGCTCTACGACATCGTCAACGAGCCGCTGGTCGCCGCCGTCGGCCACCAGGACCCGCTGGCCGGCCGGGAGTGCGTCGGCCTCGCCGAGCTCGCCGACCGCCCGCTGATCTGCCTCACCCAGGGGACCGGGCTGCGCAGTGTCGTGGAGGCGGCGTGCGCGGGGGCGGGGTTCCGGCCGCACATCGCGTTCGAGGCCGCCGACCCGCACGTACTGGCCCAACTCGCCGGACGGGGGCTCGGCGTCGCGCTCATGCCCGCCTCGCTGGCCCGCGCCAACGAGGCGGAGGTCCGGCTCGTGGAGATCGACCGGCCGCGCATCCACGGCAGCCTCGCCCTCGCCTGGCGCACCGACGGCCCGACCAGCCCCGCCGGGGCCGCGCTCATCGCCCACGCCCGCGCCCGGCTGCCCCGCGCGGACTGAGACCCGGGTCCCGGACGGGATTCCGTCCGGCCCGGGCCCGCGGCGCAGGACTCCGTCAGGTCCGCGCGCTCTCTCGGCGGTACTTGCCAAAGTCCCCGGTACTCGGTTGCCAGTGCGCCGGGCCCCGGAACAGGGTCGCAGCAGGACGGGACCCGGCACGTACAACGGCAGACGCAGCACTTGGAGGACGAGCGATGTCCGAGACCACCCAGCCGCAGGCGTTCCAGGACGACGCGGAGCTCCGCAGGAACAACCGCGCCATCGTCGAGCAGTACATGAACTCCCGCGGCGAGGACCGGCTGAAGCGGCATCTGCTGTTCACCGAGGACGGCGTCGGCGGCCTGTGGACCACCGACACCGGCGAGCCCATCGCCATCCGCGGCCGTGACACCCTCGGCGAGCACGCCGTGTGGTCGCTGAAGTGCTTCCCCGACTGGGTGTGGACCAACGTCGAGATCTTCGAGACGCAGGACCCGAACCGGTTCTGGGTGGAGTGCGACGGCGAAGGCAAGATCCTCTTCCCGGGCTACCCGGAGGGGTACTACCGCAACCACTTCATCCACTCCTTCGAGTTCGAGAACGGGAAGATCAAGCTGGAGCGGGAGTTCATGAACCCGAACCAGCAGCTGCGCGCCCTGGGCATCCCCGTCCCGTCGGTGAAGCGAGAGGGAATCCCCACCTGATGCACGAGTACACGGTGGTGGACGCCTTCTCGCGTACCCCGCTCGAAGGCAATCCGGTGGCCGTGTTCTTCGACGCGGGGGACCTGCCGGCCGAGGCGATGCAGCGGATCGCCAAGGAGATGAACCTGTCCGAGTGCACCTTCGTGCTCCCGGCCGAGCAGGGCGGCGACGCACGCATCCGGATCTTCACGCCGGTCAACGAGCTGCCGTTCGCCGGGCATCCGATCCTGGGCACGGCGGTCGCCATCGGGCGCCCGCGCAAGGCGGACCGGCTGCTCCTGGAGACCGCCATGGGCGCGGTCCCCTTCGAGCTGGTCCACGACGACGACGCCACTTCCGTACGGATGCTCCAGCCGACCCCGGTCTGGGAGCCGTACGAGCACGCCGCGGAACTGCTCGCGGCGCTCGGACTCGACGCGTCCATCACCCCCGTCGAGGCCTACCGCAACGGGCCCCGGCACGTGCTCGTCGGCCTGGAGAGCGTCGAGGCGCTGTCCGCCCTCACCCCGGACCACAACGCGCTGCGCGCCTTCCCCGACATGTCGGCGTACTGCTTCGCGGGCTCGGGCACGCACTGGCGGTCGCGGATGTTCTCCCCGGCGTACGGCGTCGTCGAGGACGCGGCGACCGGCTCGGCGGCCGGGCCGATGGCGATCCACCTGGCACGCCACGGCCTCGCCGCGTACGGCCAGGACCTGGAGATCCTCCAGGGCGTCGAGATGGGCCGCCCGTCCCCGATGTACGCCAACGCCGAGGGCGAGGGCGACCGGGTCGGCGCGGTGCACGTCGGGGGTCACGGTGCGGTCGTCGCCCGCGGCACGATCTATGTGTAGAGAGGCAGTCCAGTGAACGTGCCCGCGGACATCGCGAGCGAAGGCCCGGTCCTCGGGCGGGAGTCGGCGGGATACGACGAGGAAGTCGCCGCGTACCAGCTCGGGTTCGGCCAGCGGCCGGACGTCGTGGTCGGCGCCACGAGTCCTGACGACGTGCGCGCCGCCGTCCGGCTGGCCGCCGGGCGCGGGCTGCCCCTCGCGGTGCAGTCCACCGGCCACGGCCTGCCCGGCGACCGCACCGGCGGCGTCCTGGTGACCACCGCGCGGATGCGCGGCGTGGAGGTCGACCCCGGCAGCGGCATCGCCCGCATCCGGGCCGGGACGCCCTGGGGCGACGTGATCCGGGAGGCCGCGCGCCACGGGCTCGCGCCGCTCTCCGGCAGCACGCTCGGCGTCGGCGCGGTCGGCTACACCGTCGAGGGCGGCATCGGCCTGCTGGCCCGCACCTACGGCTTCGCCGCCGACCGGATCACCGCGGCCGAGCTGGTCACCGCCGACGGCGAGCTGCGCAACGTCACCGCCGCGAGCGACCCGGACCTGTTCTGGGCGGTGCGCGGCGCCGGGGGCAACTTCGGCGTGGTCACCTCCCTCGACGTGGAGCTGGTCCGCCAGCCCCGGATCTACGGCGGCGGCCTGTACTTCGCCGAGCGGTACGTGCCCGACGCCCTGCGCACCTGGCTGGAGTGGACGGCGGACCAGGGCGAGGAGATGACCTCCTCGATCGGTCTGGTGCCCTTCCCGGACAAGCCGGTGGTGCCCGAGCCCGTACGCGGCCGGTACACCGCGCACATCCGGATCGCCCACACCGGAAGCGCCGCCGAGGGCGAGGCGGCCGTCGCCCCGCTGCGCGCGCTCGGCCCTTACGTGCTCGACACGCTCACGGACATGCCGTACACCGAATCGGACGCGATCTACCGCGATCCGCCGACCCCGATGGCGTACTACGGCACCAACGTCCTGCTCGACGACCTCGATGTGACCACGGCCGCCCGGATCGTGGAGCTGACCGGGCCGGGCTCGGGCCTGAACTGCGTCGTCCAGATCAGCCACCTGGGCGGCGCCCTCGCCCGCCGCCCGGCCGTGCCCTCGTCGGTGGGCCACCGCGACGCCCGCTTCCTGGTCCGGGTGCTGAGCCGCGTCGCCCCCGGCGCGGGCGACACCGTGGCCGCCGCCGAGCGGGCCGGGCACGAGCGGGTCTACGCCCTCTTCGGCGACCGGGTGACCGGCATCGCGCCGAACTTCCTGCTCGGCGGGCCCGTGACGGCCGAGCAGCTGAGGGCCTGCTACGACGAGGCGGACTACGAGCGGCTCGCCGCGCTGAAGGCCGTGTACGACCCCGGAAACCTGTTCCGGAGCTACCACAACATCCCCCCGGCCGAAACTCGCTGACGGTCCGTCATCGTTCTTCAGGAAAGGAACACCACATGCCTGGCATCGGCGTGATCGGATGCGGGACCGTGGGGGCGACGCTGGTGGCCGCGCTCGCCGCCCGGGTGGAGGAGTTCACCGGGCCGGGCGAGCTGGTCCTCGTCGACCGCCCCGAGGGCCGCTGGCGCGGCCGCGCCTACCAGCGCGACACCGAGGCCGTCCTCGCCAACGGGCCGATGTTCGGCATGTCCCTGTACCTGAACGACCCCGAGCACGGCGTGCGCTGGGCCGAGGCCCGGGGCCTCGCCGTGCACCCGGACGAGCGCGGGGTGCACCGCTTCCTGTCCCGCCCGGTCTACGGCGACTACCTGGAGGACGGGGTCGAGGAGGCCCTGGACAAGCTGCGCGCGGCCGGGTGGCGCGTGCGGTCGGTCGAGGAGAGGGCCACCGGCGTCGAGCGCGACGGGGACGGCGTCGTCATCCGCCACGCGAGCGGAGGCGTCCGGGTGGACCGCGCGGTGCTGTGCGTCGGCGGCCGCGCCGACGACGACGCGTACGGGCTGCGCGGCACCCCCGGCTACATCGACGACCCGTATCCCCTGCGGGACGCCCTGGCCGAGGTCGCCGAGGACGCCGAGATCGCGGTCATCGGCTCCGGCATGATCGCCACCGATGTGCTGATGGCCCTGCGCGCCTTCGGCCACCGGGGGCGGGTCACCCTGGCGTCCCGCTCGGGGCTGCTGCCGTCGGTGCGCCGCAAGGCCGCGCGGGTACGGCCGGCCGTGCTGACCGCCGAGCGGCTCGCGGAGCTGCCCAAGCCGCTGTGGCTCGCGGACATCGCGGCGCTCGCGCGGGAGGAGGTCGAGGCGGCGGGCGGCGACTTCGACGCGATCGCCGCCGACCTCCTGGACCCGGCCCCCGCCGAGGAGCGGCTGCGCCGCCAGCTCGACGACTCCCTCTCGGACGACATCGGCACCCAGCTGCTCCAGCGCGCGGTCGTCGACATCGGCCAGGACCTGTGGCTGGCTCTGCACGACAGCGACAAGGAGCAGGTGCTGCGCACCCTGCACGCCCGGCTGTGGAGCTTTGCCTCGCCCATCCCGCGCTCCACGGCGGTCAAGTTGGTCGAGCTGTGCGACGAGAAGCGGCTGCGGGTGCGCGCGGGCATCGAGACGGTCGAGCGCGACGGCGACGGCTACCTGGTTCGGTACGAGGGCGGCGAGGCCGACCGCGCCGATCTGGTGGTCAACGCGGTCACCTCGGTCTACCGGCCCGAGCCGCCGTCGGCGGGCGGCCTCCTCGGGCTCGCCCGCACCTCGGGCGTCCTCGCCGACCACCCGCACGGCGGCATCCGGGTCGACGAGGAGACCGGCCGCGCCCTCACCGCGTCCGGGCAGGCCGACGACCACCTCTTCGTGCTGGGTGAACTGACGCGCGGCGCCTACTACTTCGTCAGCGCCGTCGCCTCCTTCACCCGCCGCGCCGACGAGATCGCGGCGAGCCTCGCCGCGCTCCCCGAACCGGCGGTACGGGACGCGGCCCTGTCGACGCCGTAGCGGATCGGCTCCGGGGAAATCTCCTTGTCTGCGACGAATTCCCCCGTATTCGGAATTCGGCCGCACGGCAGGGAGTGCCCGGACCCGGGGGAAGGCGGAATCACGGAATCGCGGAATTCCGGGAGTCGCATCGCATTCAAGCCCGGGCCGCCATATGCGGATTGGCGCCGAATGTGCCCCGTGAATCCGGAACTCCGACCGGTTTTCCTCAGCGCGCTGTAATCCCGTACAGAATGTGCTCGACCGTCTCCTCGCCCTCCTCGATCCGGCGGCTGTCGAGCACCCGCAGTGTGCGGTCGCACTCCGCCGCGATCCGGTGCAGCGCGTCGATGTCCCCGCGGTCGCTGAAGTGCAGCAGCACCCTTCCCCCGGCGGCCGCGAAGGCCGGGGCCTCAGCCAGATAGCGACGGTGGGCGCGGTAGCCCGGGTCCACATAGGCCTGTTCGTGGACCGTCTCGTGGCGGTACGTGGGCGGGGCGAGCACGAAGTTGGAGTGCCAGTACACCGTGTCGTAGCTCCGGCCGGGCTCCAGCGCGTCGAACAGGTCGCTGTGCACGGCGGTGAGGCGGTCCGCGACGCCGTGCCGGTGCGCGTTCATCTCCGTGTTGCGGACGGCCTGTTCATTGATGTCCAGGGCCGTCACCGGGCCGGCGCCCGCCAGCGCGGCGCGGACGGCGATCACCCCGGTCCCGCAGCCCACTTCCAGTAAGGACCCGCGCCAGGGCCGCTGTCGCGGGCCGCTCAGCCCGAGCAGTTCCACGGCCGCCCCCGTCGACGCGGAGAACGGCGGCGCGAACACGCCGTCCAGCAGATCCCACTCGTGTCCGGCCAGCGTGAAAGTGCGCGGCCGGTCGGCTCGCAGCAGCGCCGCACGGCTTCGCTCCAGCGATCGCAGATAGTTCTTGATTTCGGTCATCCCGGCCCCAATTCGATCCGCGTCGGGCCTCGCGCGGGGCGGTGCCGTCCGCTGGTCAGCAACTTGACCCACCCTACGGAGGAACGTAAGTTCGATGAGGGCTCGCGCCCTGGTTCGAGCCTATGGGGGGCGGCGACATGGTGGATGACAAGGCATTAGCGGACGCCCCGGCACTGGCCGTTCTGGAACTGCTCGCACTGGATTCACCCCCCGGGCACTTTCAGGAGTTGCTCGACCGCGCACACCGCGAAAAGCTCCCCCGGATCCCGCTGGAGGAACTGGAAAGGGCGACCCGTCTCGCCCTGAAGATCCAGGCCTCCAGTCATCAGCGCCGGCAGCGGGAGTCCGTCATGGCCGACTTGGTCAACACCGTCCACGACATGACGATCCCCTACGACCCCGACACCCTGCTCAAGGTCATCACGAGCCGCGCTCGAAGACTGCTCGGGTTCGACATGGCCTACATCAGCCTGCGCAGGCCCGGCGGCGGCTCGTACGTGCACAGCTCGGACGGCGACACCACCTCGCTGAACGTGGGGCTGGTGGTCGAGGAGAGCCGGGGCCTGGGCGAGATGGCGCACGAGACGGGCGCGCCCTACTGGACGGCGGACTACCTCAACGACGACCGCATCCCGCACGGCGAGGAGCTCGACGCGGTCGTCCGGGCCGAGGGGCTGCACGCCATCATGGTGGTCCCGATCCGCCAGAGCGGGGTGCCCATCGGGTCGCTGTACGGGGCGGACCGGGTCGTGCGGCACTTCACGCCCGACGAGATCAGCTTCATGCGCTACCTCGCGGACTTCGCCGCCGTCGCCCTGGAGAAGGCCCGCCTGCTCGACCGCTCCCAGAAGGAGATCGTCGCGCTCCAGGCGGCGGGCGTCCGCGCACGGGCCACCATCGACCGGACCCGGCAGCTGTCCGGGGCCCTGGCCGCGCTGGTCCAACTGGTCCTGGCCGGGGGCGATCTGCACGACCTCGCGAAGGCCGCCGCCACCACCCTGGACGCCGGGCTCGCGGTGAGCGACGGCTGCGGGCGCACCCTCGCGAGCGCGGGCGAGCCCCCCGGCCTCGACGAGGCGCGCACCCGCGACGCCGCCCTGGAGGCGCACGCGGCGGGCGGGCCGGTGGAGATCGCACAGAACGTCTGGGCGGCCCCGGTCGGCGCGGGCGTGGAGCGCGGCCTGGTGCTGCTGCGGGCCGACGGGCCGCTCACCGAGGACGAGCGGGCCTTCCTCGGCTCGGTGGGGCAGACGGTGGCGCTGCTGCTCGTGGTGCAGCGCAGCACGGCCGTGGCCGAGGGGCCGCTGCGCGACGAGTTCTTCGACGGGCTGCTCACCGCGGTCACCCAGTCGCCGGGCCAACTCGCCCGCCAGGCCCATCAGTTGGGCATCGACGCGGACGCGCCGCACGTCGTGGTGGTGGCCCGGCCGCAGGGCGGGGAGCACGGCAAGGCGGTGGTGTGGGCCTCGTCGTACGCGTACCGCGGCTCCGGGCTGATGAAGGTGCACGAGGGCGACATCGTGCTGCTGCTGCCCGGCACGGACGCCTCGGCCGTCGCCCGTGCCGTCTCCGGCGAGCTGTCGCCGCTGCTCGCCGAGCCCGTCACGGTGGCCTCGGCGGGCCCCGCCGCCTCGCTCGCCTCGGTGGCCCAGGTCTACCAGGAGGCGCTGCGCTGCTTCGACGCGCTGCTCGCGCTCGACGGCGCGGGCAGCGCCGCCTCCATCGACGACCTGGGCTTCCTCGGGCTGCTGCTCTCCGACGACCACGACGTCGACGGGTTCGTCGCCTCGGTCATCGGGCCGGTGCTCGACCACGACACCGAGCGCGCGACGCACCTGGTGGCGACGATGGAGGCGTACTTCGCCTCGGGCAGCAGCCCGACCCGCGCGGCGGGCGGCCTGCACGTCCACCCCAACACGGTGACCCGCCGCCTGGAGCGCATCACGGAGCTGCTCGGCCCCGGCTGGCAGCAGCCCGAGCGCGCCACCGAAGCCCAGCTGGCGCTACGGCTGCTGCGCGCCCGGGACGTGCTGCGCCGCCGCCGGGAGGCGGTGCTCGGCCAGCGGGGGGCCGCCGTCGGCCCGCACGACACCGCGGCGGTTCAGGACACCTTGGGGAAGTAGCCCTCCACCGGCCTGCGGCTCGCCGTCAGGACCTCCAGGGCGTGGGCCGCCGAGGCCAGCGTCATATGGCAGTGCCAGCCGCGCAGCGACCGCCCCTCGAAGTCCCGCAGCCCCGACCGGTCCCCGTGCTCCGCGAGGTCCCGGCCGACCCGGTCGGCCAGCCGGGTCAGGCTCAGCAGCGTGGACGTGGGCACGCCGCCCATGTTGGTGAGCCACAGCTGGGTGGGCGCCCGGTGCGCCTCCTCCCACTCCCCGACCAGCGCGAGCCCGCCCTCGCGGTTGTCCCGGAACACCGGCGTCCCGCCCGGCAGCCCCACCCGTACCTTGACCGCCGGAGCGTGCCGTACGCCCGAGGGCGCGCCCGGGTCGAACCTGCCGACCCGCTGGCGGCGCCCCTTGACCGAGTCGAGGATCCGCTGCACCGGCAGCGGGCCGGTACCGAACCGGGCCAGGGCGGGCTCCTCCACGGTGAACAGGGAGGCGGCCCCGACGCGGGCGAGCACCGGCACCCCGGCCGCGCCGAACCGCCGCACCAGCGCCTCGGGGTCGCGCACCGGAAGGTCCAGCACCACGGGCAGCAGCGGGGCCCCGTGCAGGCCCGCGAACTCCAGCGCCGCGGTGGTGGCGCACTCCTCGGGCGTCTCGACGGGGTGCCGGGAGGACCTTCCGCCGGACGCGCCGGTGGCCCTACCCTTCTCCTCGCCCGGCCCTGCGGGCAGGACCAGGCGCCAGTTCACCGGCGCCGCCGCCTCCTCGGAGGCGCACCACACGCCGAAGGCCTGCTGGCCGTGGAACATCTGGTTGCGGTAGAGGTCGAAGCTGCGGCCCACGCCCACCGAGTGGCTGCCGGACTTGGGGATCGACATCTGCCGCACCACCCAGGCCTGCGGCGAGATCACCTGGCCCAGCCAGCAGGCCAGCGCCTCGCGCACCGGCCGCCACTCCCAGGTGGAGTTGCAGATGAAGTGGTGCAGGGTCTGCTCCAGGGTGGGATCGCCCAGACAGGCCGCCACGTTCCTGATGGACCGGCGTCCCTTCGCCGTCAGCAGCCCGCGCAGGTACTGCTCGCCCTTGTGCCGCTGGTCGCGCCTCGGTAAGGAGGCGAACAGCACGTTGCTCATGTCCCTGAGCATGAACTCGCGCTCGTACATCACCGCCGGTGAAGTCCGCTGTGACGGCACAGCGCGACGATTCCATACGGACCTCATACCCCCAGCGGGAACGCTCACCAGAAACCCCCATCTAGTGCTGTTTGGGCGGCTGATCGAAGCCACCGTTTCGAGAATGGCCGGGACTCGACGGACGGGCGAGGTGCACGGGGCACCCCATCGCGCCGCCGCGTGGGTGGCTCGCCACTGCCGACCCGCCGGCGCGCACCCGTTACCGGCGCTGTGCCACGCGGTACGGTGCGCCCCGGTGGTGGCTGCGCCACCGCGGGCCCGCCATACGCCGCCGCGCGGCGCGCGCAAGTCGCCGGGGCCCGCCCCGGCCGGATCCTGTCGGGGCGCCGGAACGCACACTCCGTCAAGTCGGGCCCAGGTTCCACCCGCACTTCCGGGAGTCCCGGGAACCCGCTTCGGTTTTGCTCACGCGGTCGGCGAGGCTCGGCGTCCGGCCGCTTGCTGATCCGCCTACGGGTGAGCGGTGCCACGCCACCCTGGGAGGTATCAGGTGCACAGCGTCCACACGTTCCTCCGCTCGCTCCCCGCAGTGCAGCAACCGGACTGGGAAGGCCACGCGGATCTCGTACGGGTCAGGCAGGAGCTCGCCGCGCTGCCACCGCTCGTCGAGGCGGACGACGTCGACCACCTGCGCGGCCGGCTTGCCGAGGTCGCGGCCGGGCGGGTCCAGGTCGTCCAGTCCGGCGACTGCGCCGAGGACTGGGCGGAGAACGGCCACGGCGACGTGGCCCGCAAGGTGGGACTGCTCGACGTGCTGGCCGGGGTCATGCGGATGACCTCGCACAAGCCCGTCCTGCGGGTCGGGCGCCTGGCGGGCCAGTACGGCAAGCCCCGCTCCCGGCCCACCGAGACGGTCGCCGGGGTCGAACTCCCCGTCTACCGGGGCCACATGGTCAACGCGCCCGAGCCGGATCCGGAGTTACGCAGGCCCGACCCCACCCGGATGCTGACCGGCTACTGGGCGGCGCGCGGCATCCTGGACCTGCTCGGCTGGAGCGGTCCGGTGCGCGGGGCACGGCACGAGGCGCCGGTGTGGACCAGCCACGAGGCGCTGCTGCTCGACTACGAACTGCCGATGGTGCGCACCCTGGACGACGGCCGGCTGCTGCTCACCTCCACCCACTGGCCGTGGATCGGCGAGCGCACCCGCCAGGTGGACGGCGCCCATGTGGCGCTGCTCGCGGCCGTGGCCAACCCGGTGGCCTGCAAGGTGGGCCCGCGGACCACCTCGGCGGAGCTGCTGGCGCTGTGCGAGCGGCTCGACCCCGAGCGGGTGCCAGGACGCCTCACGCTGATCGCCCGGATGGGCGCGGACACCGTGGGGGAGCGGCTGCCGTCGCTGGTCGCCGCGGTGCGCGCGGCGGGCCACCCGGTGATCTGGCTGACCGACCCGATGCACGGCAACACCGTCAACGGCCCCGAGGGCCTCAAGACGCGGCTGGTGAAGACCGTCGTACGGGAGGTCGTCGAGTTCCACCGCGCGGTCACCGCGGCGGGCGGCACGGCGGGCGGCATCCATCTGGAGACCACCCCGGACGACGTCACCGAGTGCGTCACCGACCAGGACCGGCTGCACGAGGTCGGCGACAAGTACACGAGCTTCTGCGACCCCCGCCTCAACCCGCGCCAGGCGGTCTCGGTGGCGTCGGCCTGGCTGGGCTGACGCGCCCGCAGCCGCACACGACGCCGTACGCCCCGGCACCGCGAGCCCACAGCGAAAGGACCACCATGGCGGGCCTGCCCACCATCGACCCGTATCCGATGCCCTCCGAGGGCGACCTCCCCGCGAACACCGCGACCTGGAAGGTCGACCAGAGCCGCGCCGTGCTGCTCGTCCACGACATGCAGCGCTACTTCCTGCGGCCGTTCCCGGCGGACCAGGCGCCCGGCGCCGCCCTGGTGCGCAACGCCGCGCTGCTGCGCGAGAGTTGCGCGGCGGCCGGGATCCCGGTGGCCTACACCGCGCAGCCCGGCGGGATGAGCGACCAGGAGCGCGGGCTGCTGAAGGACTTCTGGGGGCCGGGCATGCGGGTCGCCCCGGAGGACCGCAAGGTGATCGACGAGCTCGAACCCGGCGCGGACGACTGGGTGTTCACCAAGTGGCGCTACAGCGCGTTCTTCAAGTCGGACCTCCTGGAGCGGATGCGCGCGGCCGGCCGCGACCAGCTGATCGTCTGCGGGGTGTACGCGCACGTGGGCGTGCTGATGACGGCGGTGGAGGCGTTCACCCACGACATCCAGCCCTTTCTGGTCGCCGACGCGGTCGCGGACTTCTCCGAGCAGTACCACCGCCTGGCCCTGGACTACGCGGCCGAGCGCTGCGCCGTGGTCACCACCGCCAAGTCGGTCCTCGCCGAGCTGGCCCCGGCGGACGGGGCGGGCCGATGACCGGCAGACTCCCCGCGCGACCGGACCTGCTGGGCCGGGTGCTGGCGCGGGAGCCCGCCGCGTACGCCCTGCTGCACCGGCCCGAGACGCTGGGCCGCGACGTCCTCGAAGTGCTGCTCGGCGAGGTGTCCGCCGTCGACACCCTGGCCGCGATACCGCTGCCGGACGCGCCCGCCGGCGAGGGCGCCCGCCACGAGGTGCTCGCGGTCGTCCCGTACCGCCAGATCTCCGAGCGCGGCTTCACCAGCACCGACGACGGCGAGCCGCTGCTCGTCATGTCCGTCGAGGAGCAGGGCGAACTGCCGCTCGCCGAGGCGTTACGGAGGCTGCCGGACGAGCCGGTCACCCTCACCGACGGCCGTTTCGACGTGCACGACGACAGCTACGCCGAGATCGTGCGCGACGTCATCGAGCACGAGATCGGCAACGGCGAGGGCGCCAACTTCGTCATCAAGCGCGCCTTCGTCGCCGACATCACGCCGTACACCCCGCACAGCGCCCTGTCGTTCTTCCGGCGGCTGGTCGAGCGGGAGTCCGGCGCGTACTGGACGTTCCTGGTGCACACCGGCGGGCGCACCTTCGTCGGCGCCAGCCCCGAGCGGCATGTGAGCCTGCACGGCGGCACCGCCGTGATGAACCCCATCAGCGGCACCTACCGCTACCCGCGGACGGGCCCCGACCTGCCCGGCGTGATGGCCTTCCTGGCCGACCGCAAGGAGGCCGACGAGCTCTACATGGTGGTCGACGAAGAGCTCAAGATGATGGCGCGGATCTGCGAGGGCGGCGGCCGGGTCGTCGGCCCGTACCTCAAGGAGATGGGCCGGCTCGCGCACACCGAGTACTTCATCGAGGGCCGCACCGGCCACGACGTGCGCGACATCCTGCGCGAGACGATGTTCGCCCCCACCGTGACCGGCAGTCCACTGGAGAGCGCCTGCAAGGTGATCACGCGGTACGAGCCGGAGGGGCGCGGCTACTACAGCGGCGTCATGGCCCTCGTCGGCCGCGACGAGCACGGCGGGCGCACCATGGACTCCGCCATCCTCATCCGCACCACCGACATCAGCGACGAGGGGCGGCTCAGCATCGGCGTGGGCGCGACCCTGGTGCGCCACTCCGACCCGGTGAGTGAGGTCGCCGAGACCCGGGCGAAGGCCGCCGGGCTGCTCGCCGCCCTCGAAGCGGGCCCCGCCGGGGCGCCCGGCCCGGCCCCCGTCGAGCGGTTCGCCGGGCACGCCCGGGTGCGCGAGGCGCTGGAGCGACGCAACGACCGCATCGCCCGTTTCTGGCTGCGCGACCCCGCACAGCGGGCCGCCCCCGTCGAGGAACTCGCCGGGCGCACCGTGCTGATCGTGGACGCGGAGGACACCTTCACATCGATGATCGGCCACGAACTGGCCGCCCTGGGGCTGGATGTGACGGTCCGTCGCTTCGACGAGCCGTACGACGTGGCCGACCACGACCTGGTCGTCATGGGCCCCGGCCCGGGCGACCCCCGGGAGACCGCCCACCCCAAGATCGCGCATCTGCGGGGCGCGGTGACCCGGCTCCTCGACGACCGGCGCCCGTTTGTCGCGGTCTGCCTCAGCCATCAGGTCCTGTCGACCCTGCTGGGCCTGGGTCTGGCCCGCCGGGACACCCCCAACCAGGGCGTCCAGAAGGAGATCGACCTGTTCGGCGCGTACGAGCGGGTGGGCTTCTACAACACGTTCGCCGCCCGCAGCGCCGACGACAAGCTCACCGACCCCGACCACGGCGTCATCGAGATCAGCCGCGACCCGGACACGGGCGAGGTGCACGCGCTGCGCGGGCCCGGCTTCGCCTCGATGCAGTTCCACGCCGAGTCGGTGCTCACCGAGGACGGTGTGCGGATCCTCGCCGAGGCGCTGACCGGAGTGATCCGCTCCGGCGCCGGACCGCTGGCGGGGGAGGCGCGCCGCCCGGTCTGAGAGGGGCGGCGTCTATGTTGTGGGGGAGCCCCGCGCCCCGCACCCGCCGCCAAGGAGGGCACCCCGTGCCGTACACCCCCGCCGCAGCAGAAGAGCTCCTCACCGCACCCGGGGCGCCCTTCGCCGTCGAGCGGGGCCCGGACGGGGTGCCGGTCTACGCCGGGGGCCCGCGGACCCTGCGCGAGTTCGTGGAGGTCACCTGGGCGTACGGCGACCGGCCCTTCCTGGTGGCGGAGAGCGGCACCCACACCTACGCCGAGTTCTTCGCGGCCGCCTCCGCGCTGGCCCGCCGGCTGGTCGAGGGGTACGGGCTGCGGCCCGGCGACCGCGCGGTGGTGGCGATGCGCAACCTCCCCGAGTGGCACATCGCGTTCTGGGCCGCGCAGCTGGCCGGTCTGGTGGCGGTGCCGCTGAACGCCTGGTGGACCGAGGCGGAGCTGGCGTACGCGCTCGACGACTGCGCGCCCGGTGTGCTGCTCGTGGACGGGGAGCGGCTGGCGCGGGTCGAGGGGTGGGCGCGCGCGGCGCGGGTGCCGGGCGTGGTCTTCGCCGGCACCGGCCCGCTGCCCGGGGGCTTCGAGGCGTACGAGGACCTGGGCCCGGCCGACCCCGCCGCCGGGCCGCCCGACGTGACGGTCTCGCCCGGGGACGACGCCACGATCATTTACACCTCCGGCACCACCGGCCGCCCCAAGGGCGCCGTCGCCACGCACCTCGCCCAGGCCGGGGCGGCGATGAACCCGCGCTTCCACGCGGCCGCCTCCGCGCTGGGCCGGGGCCTGGTGCCGGGCCAGGGCCCCGCGCCGGTCTCCCTCGTCACCTACCCCTTCTTCCACGTCGCCGGGTTCAGCGGGTTCTACTCCGTGATGGGCTCGGGCGGCACCCTGGTCATGATGCGCAAGTGGGACGCCCGGCGGGCGCTCGCGCTGATCCGCGAACACGGCGTGACCCACTACGCGGGCGTCCCCACCACGGCCCTGCAACTGCTCGACGAGGCCGAGCGGGCGGGCGACCCGCTGGAGTCGCTGCGGATGTTCAACACCGGCGGCTCCACCGCGCCGCCCACCCTGGTGGGCCGCCTCACCGAGCGGTACGGGGAGCGGATCGAGCCGCGCAACGGGTACGGGCTGACCGAGACCAGCGGGGGAGTGCTGGCCAACTTCGGCGCGGAATACCGGGAGTGGCCGGGCAGCGTGGGCCGCCCGACGCCCACCACCGAGGTGCGGGTCGTCGGGCGCTCGGGCGCGGACGTACCGGACGGCGAGGTCGGCGAGCTCTGGCTGCGCGCCCAGTCGAATGTGCGCGGCTACTGGAACGACCCCGCCGCCACCGAACTCGCCTTCGTGGACGGCTGGTTCCGCACCGGCGACCTGGCGGTGGCCCGGGACGGCCGGATCGCGGTCGTCGACCGGATCAAGGACGTGGTGATCCGGGGCGGCGAGAACGTCTACTGCGTGGAGGTCGAGTCGGTCCTGCACGGGCATCCGGCGGTGCGGGAGGTGGCGGTGGTGGGGGTGCCGCACGCGGAGCTGGGGGAGGAGGTGGCGGCGGTGGTGCGCCTGGCTTCGCCGGTGGGCCCGGAGGAGCTGCGGGCGCATGCGGCCCGGACCCTCGCTGGGTACAAGGTGCCCGCGCATGTACTTGTCCGTACGGTCCCTCTGCCGCGCAACGCGACGGGAAAGGTCCTGAAGCGGGAGCTGCGGGCGGAGGTGGAGGGCTGGCTGCGCCGCTGATCCCCCACCCCGCCCCTTCCCGAAAGCCCTCTGGCGGGCGGCCGGGTGGTGGGTCGGGGCGGGCTGCTGGGGGCTACGCCCCCAGACCCCCTTGCTTCGTCTGCGGACCGTGGTGGGTTGCTCGCGCAGTTCCCCGCGCCCCTAAGAATGCCGCTGCGCGGCAATCCCCTGGGCGGCCCGAAGGGGCGCTTTCAGGGGCGCGGGGAACTGCGCGACCAGCCGTCCACCGGCCCGCAGGTGAACTGCACGCACGCCCTCACGCGCCCCGGGCCACCCGCACGCGGTAGTTCCCCAGCTCGTCCGTGCCCAGCACAGAAACCCGCACCCCCCGCTCCCGATCCACAAACACCTCCCCCGCCCCGAACGGCGCATCGGACAACTCCGCATGCACATTGGGCCGCCGCGTACACCCCCCACTGTCCTTCGCACTGTCCGCCACCGTGATGGGCCCCCGCCCCGTGTCCACGTCCGTGCTCACCCGGTACACCAGCACCCCCGGCTTGCACACCGCCTCGTCGTTCCCCGTACGCGTCCGCACTTCGAGCGCGTACCCGGACTCGTCCGACAGCGGGACGAAGACCAGCTTGCGCCCGGCCCCCGGCGCCGACAGCGGGCGCAGCACGTACTCGCTCACGCCCGCCGTGGCCGACACGCACCCCACCTGCGTGTTGTCCAGCCACCCCAGCTTCCACTTGTGCCAGCCGAGCATGTCGTTGTTGGCGCCCCAGTCCTCGGACATGATGTCCCAGTGGCCGACCGCGCCCCCGCCCTCGGGCGTGTAGAGGTCGGGCAGCCCGAAGACATGGCCGTTCTCGTGCGGCAGCACCCGGTAGCCCGTCTCGCGGTACGAGCCGGAGCCGTCGTCCTGGCGGCTGTAGACGAAGGACGTGTTGGAGAGCGGGACGCCGTCCGCGAGCGGCGCGTCCTCGTTCCCGGAGAACGTCACCGAGAGCACCGTGTCCAGCGCCGACGGCCCCGCGTTCGGCGACATCAGGATGTTGACCAGGTCGTACGCCGCGAAGTTCACCTTGGCGTCGGCCGCCGCCACGATGTCCTTGACCAGCCGCCGATAGCCCGGCTCGTACGGCGAGCCGCGCTCGATGCCGTACGCCGCGAACGTCTGCGGCATCCGCAGCCACTGCGGGAGGGGGATGTCGGGCCGGTAGTCGAGCCGCCCGTACGACGCGGTGCGGAACCACTCGGTGGTCTGCGGGAAGAACTCCGCGTACCGGCTCAGCGCGGACTCGGTGCCCTGCGCGTCCGGGAAGTCGACCATCAGGGTGAGCGCGCGGACCGTGCCCGTGGAGTGGGCGTAGCCGGGCGGGGTGGGCAGGCCCTCCGACATCTGCACGCCGAGCGTGGCGGTGATCCGGCACGGGCCGAGCGCCGTCTCGCTGCCGGTGGCCACCGGTCCCGCCGACGCCCGGAAGGGGGGCGCCAGGGTGGTGCTGCCCGAGGTCATCGAGGCGAGCACGACGGCGGCGAGGGCCGCGCCCGCGAGGGTGCGGCGGCGGCGCGGGTCGCGCGGCCCGCCGGATATCCGACGGGGAGGTCTGCCGGACTCCTCCATGAGCACGCCCGCCTTCGGCCACCGGCAGCAGGCCGTTCCTGACTGCGCTCGTGCGATCACCCTGTGTCGGGCGTGTCGCGGGCGCGCGCTGGGTGGGCCGGGCGTGTGGTTTCCGCAAGAGGAAGGTGTGACTCAGGTCACATCAAACAGGGCGCCCGGCCGGAAATAACCGGGGATCCTTTCCCCGTTTGCACCTGTGTCCCGCCGAAACGGGGAGAGCTTCCCCGGTTCCAAAGGTTCCGGAGAATCCGGGGATCCCGGAGGCTCTCCGCTTCCGGTGGGGACGACCGACTTCGTACGTAAGAGAAGGAGCACGCCGTGTCCACCGCCCCCCCGACCACCGCAGCGGAGCCCCGTCGCGCCCCGCGGCCGCGGGCCGACGCCCTGCGCAACCGGGAGCGGATCATCGCGGCCGCGCGCGAGATGTTCGTCGAGGAGGGCGCCATGGTGCCGCTCGACGAGATCGCGCGGCGCGCGGGCATCGGCAACGCCACCCTCTACCGGCACTTCAAGGACCGCGCCGAGCTGATCACCAGCGTGGTGCTCGCGGTCATGGAGCGGGTCTCGACGGCCGCGGAGACCGCGACCGCCGAGGAGCCCGACGCCTTCGCCGCGCTGCGGCGGTTCGTGTTCGCGGCGGCCGACGAGCGCATCGGAGCCCTGTGCCCGATGCTCTCCGAGGGCTTCGACAAGGACCTGCCGGAGCTCAACGCCTCCCGCGAGCGACTGGACGAGGCCGTCCGTGACCTCATGGCGCGGGCCCGGCGCAGCGGCCAGTTGCGCGACGACGTCGACGTGGGCGATCTGATGGTCGCCCTCACCCAGCTCACCCGGCCGCTGCCGGGCACCGCGTGCCCGAACATGGACCGGTTCGTCCACCGACACCTGCAGCTCTTCCTCGACGGGCTCATGGCCCCGGCGCGGTCGGAGCTGCCGGGGACGGCGGCGACTCTGCAGGACCTCAGCCAGCCGTAACCCGACCCGCGGCCGGCGGCGACTCCGCTTTCCGCGCCCGTACTTCAGTACTCCGCTCATCGCACATCGCGTCCCAAGGTGGCTACACCCATGTCGAAAACAGCCCAGGCTGCTCCCGCCCAGGACCTCGGTCCTGACCCCAGTCGCTGGAAGGCCCTCGCCTTCATCGCGCTCGCCCAGCTCATGGTCGTGCTCGACGCGACGATCGTGAACATCGCCCTGCCCTCCGCCCAGACGGACCTGGGCATCTCCGACGGCAACAAGCAGTGGGTCATCACGGCCTACGCCCTCGCCTTCGGCGGTCTGCTGCTCTTCGGCGGCCGCATAGCCGACCTGTGGGGACGCAAGCGCACCTTCGTCGTCGGTCTGCTCGGCTTCGCCGCGGCCTCCGCGCTCGGCGGCGCGGCCACCGGCGAGGCCATGCTGCTCGGCTCCCGCGCGCTCCAGGGCGCGTTCGGCGCGCTGCTCGCGCCCGCCGCGCTCTCCCTGCTCGCGGTGATGTTCACCGACGCCAAGGAGCGCGCCAAGGCGTTCGGCATCTACGGCGCGATCGCGGGCGGCGGCGGCGCCGTCGGCCTGATCCTCGGCGGCTTCCTCACCGAGTACCTGAACTGGCGCTGGACCTTCTTCGTCAACATCCCGTTCGCGATCGTCGCGGCCGCCGGTGCCTACTTCGTCATCCGCGAGCCCTCCGGCACCCGCAACCGCTCGCCGCTGGACGTCCCCGGCGTGGTCCTGTCCACCCTCGGCCTGGTCGCCCTGGTGTACGGCTTCACCCGCGCCGAGTCGGCGGGCTGGTCCGACACGCTGACCGTGTCCATGTTCGTCTCCGCGGCCGTGCTGCTGATCGCGTTCGTGGTCACCGAGGCCAAGGTCAAGAACCCGCTGCTGCCGCTGCGCGTGGTCACCAACCGCAACCGGGGCGGGGTCTACCTCTCCCTCGGCCTGGCGATCATCGCGATGTTCGGCCTCTTCCTCTTCCTGACGTACTACCTCCAGGTCGTGAAGGGCTACTCGCCGGTCAAGACCGGCTTCGCCTTCCTGCCGATGATCGCGGGCATGATCACGGGCTCCACCCAGATCGGCGCCCGGCTGATGACCCGGGTCCCGCCGCGCCTGCTGATGGGCCCCGGCTTCCTGACCGCCGGCATCGGCATGCTGATCCTGACCCAGCTCCAGATCGACACCTCGTACGCCGGGCTGATCCTGCCGGCGCAGATCCTGCTCGGCCTGGGCATGGGCACCGCCTTCATGCCGGCCATGTCGCTGGCCACCATCGGGGTCGAGCCGCGTGACGCGGGTGTCGCCTCCGCCATGGTCAACACCTCGCAGCAGGTGGGCGGCGCCATCGGCACGGCCCTGCTGAACACCATCGCCGCCTCGGCCACCACGGCGTACGTCACCTCGCACGCCGCCGGGGCCAAGAGCGTGGAGCTGCTGAAGCTCCAGGCGATGGTGCACGGCTTCACCAGCGCCATCTGGTGGGCGGTCGGCATCCTGGTGCTCGCCTCGGCGATCGCGGTCACCCTCATCAACACCGGCCGCCCGGACACCGGTTCGCTGACCGGCTCCGGCGACGGCGACGGCGTCGAGGACGAGATCCGGGTGCCGGTGGTCGCCCACTGACGCCCGCCGCCTACGTGGGGGACGCGTAAGCGGAGAGCAAGTACACGCAACGAACAGAACGCGGATCTGTCCGGCTCAGCGGAGCCAGGGCAGGTCCGCGTTCGCGTCCTTGGGCTGAAGGCCCTCGGCGATCGCCCGCATGACCGTTCCGAGCTGCTCGATCTGCTCGGGGGTGAGCCGGTCGAACAGCGCCTGGCGCACGGCGCTCACATGGCCGGGCGCGGTGCGCTCCACGACGGCGAAGCCCTCGTCGGTGAGCGCCGCGAACTGGCCGCGCTTGTCGGAGGGGCAGTCCTCGCGGCGCACCCAGCCGTTCTTCTCCAGGCGCGCGATCGCGTGCGAGAGCCGGGACCGGGTGATCTTGGCGCCGATGGCCAGCTCGGTCATCCGCAGCCGTCGCCGGGGCGCCTCGGAGAGCTGGATGAGCAGGCCGTAGTAGATGTGCGGCATCCCGGCGTCACGCTGGAGCTGGCGGTCCAGATGGTCTTCCAGGAGCGTGGTGGCATGGAGGTAGGCACGCCAGGTGCGCTGCTCGTCGTCGCTGAGCCAGCGCGGCTCCTCGGCAGGGGTGGTGGTCATGGACTCCACTGTACGGCCACTCCTTGAAAGTTGAACAATGTACCGCTAATCTCGGCATAAGGGAAAGCTTTAGAGTTCAAGTAGATCCTGGGTCCAGTAGACAGGGAGTCCGTCATGACCGCCACTTCCGCAGTCGCCGCCGACCGTGCGGGTGCCTCCGGTTCCGGTACGGGACGGATGCCCGCCCTCTATCTCTCGCACGGCGCCCCGCCGCTCGCCGACGACCCCGTCTGGCCGGGCGAGCTGGCCGCCTGGGCGGCCGGCCTGCCCCGCCCCCGGGCGATCCTGATGGTCTCCGCCCACTGGGAGGAGGCCCCGCTCGCCCTCGGCGCCGTTCGGACGGTCCCGCTGGTATACGACTTCTGGGGCTTCCCCGAGCGCTACTACCAGGTGCGGTACGCGGCTCCGGGCGCCCCCGAACTCGCCGACAGTGTACGGAAGTTGCTGCGCGGCGCAGGAACGCCGGTCCAGGACATCCCGGACCGGGGCCTCGACCACGGCGCGTACGTGCCGCTGGTGGAGATGTACCCCGATGCCGGCATTCCTGTCCTCCAGATCTCGCTGCCCACGCTCGATCCGCGAAAGCTCATGGATATCGGGCGCAAGCTCGCGCCCCTGCGCGACGAGGGCGTGCTGATCGTCGGCAGCGGCTTCTTCACCCACAACCTGGCGGCGCTGCGCCATGCGGGGGTGCCCGGCTGGTCGGCCGAGTTCGACGACTGGGGGGCGCGCGCCCTGGCCGCCGCCGATGTGGACGCCCTGCTCGACTTCGCGCACAAGTCCCCGGCGGGCCGCCTCGCCCACCCTCGCACCGAGCACTTCGCCCCGCTGTTCGTGACCCTGGGCGCCTCGGAGGGCGAGCTGGACGGGGCCCGCAGTGTCATCGAGGGCTTCTGGATGGGTCTGGCGAAGAGATCGGTGCAGTTCGGCTGAGAGCGGTCCGCCGGAACGGGTACCCGAGAATCCGGGCAGTCTGGACATCCTGAGCAACCAGAAGGCGGCGCGGGTCGTCTTCACGGTGGGAGAGCGATAAACGGGGATGGGGCTCTTCCGGGGTGAAGGCAACTGTTTCGGGTGTGACGCCGGTCTCATGTGGACGGTGGTCGCGGCCGGGTACGGAGAGTCCCGGCACCGGGCCTGACCTGCGCCTCTGTACGTTCCCGCGGCATCCGTCCGCCACCGTCGGCGGCACAGGGTACTGCATGATCCGGAAAATCGATGGGCGGGACGGGAATTCTGTCCGGATTCCAGCCGTTGTTTCCATCGGATGCAGGGCACCCGGGAGGGTGTCGCGACCTACACAGCAAGGGAGCACGCATGGCAACCCGCGCCGTCGCCCGTCGGACCGCAAGCAGCGGATCCGGGTCGGGGAGCAGTGTTCGCGCCGTCAGCGGGGAGATCGCCGACCGCGACCTGGTCGGGATGTACCTCGACGAGATCGCGCGGACGCCGCTGCTCGACGCCGCCAAGGAGGTCGAGCTCTCCCAGACCATCGAGGCGGGTGTGTACGCACGCCAGATCCTCGACAAAGAGGTGGAGAGCACGGCCGGCGGCGCCTCTCGCGAGGAGCTCGAAGCCCTGGTCGCCGCCGGTGACCGGGCCAAGGACCTCTTCATCCGCTCCAACCTCCGCCTCGTCGTCGCCGTGGCCCGGCGCTACCCGAGGGCGGGCCTGCCCCTGCTCGACCTGATCCAGGAGGGCAACGCGGGCCTGGTCCGCGCGGTGGAGAAGTTCGACTACGCCAAGGGCTTCAAGTTCTCGACGTACGCGACGTGGTGGATCCGCCAGGCCATCACGCGCTCGATAGCCGACCAGTCCCGCACCATCCGCCTGCCCGTCCACCTGGTGGAGGAGCTGGGCCGTATCCGCCGCGTCCAGCGCGAGTTCAACCGTGAGAACGGCCGGGAGCCGGAGCCCACCGAGGTGGCGGCGGAGCTGGGCTCCACGCCGGAGCGGGTCATCGACGTCCTGGACTGGGCGCGCGACCCGGTCTCGCTCAACATGGCGGTCGACGACCAGGGCGAGACCCAGTTCGGCGACCTCCTGGAGGACACGTCGGCGATCTCCCCCGAGCAGTCCGTGCTCACGCTGCTGCGCAGCGAGGAGCTCGACGACCTGATCGGCAAGCTCGACCAGCGCACCGCCTCCATCATCAAGATGCGGTACGGGATCGACGACGGCCGCGAGCGCACGCTGACGGAGGTCGGCAAGGAGCACGGCCTCACCCGCGAGCGCATCCGCCAGATCGAGAAGCACGCGCTGCTCGAACTGAAGAAGATGGCACGCGACACGGGCTTCGACGCGGCGGCGTAACCCCAGCCGCCCCCCCCATAGACGAGCCCCCGGCACCCTCCCCCCCTGGTGCCGGGGGCTCCCCCCTGCCCGTCACTCCGGTCCCGGCCCCGCCGCCCGGGTGATCCGGGCGCCCAGATCCGCCAGGTACTCCGTCAGCGCACCCGGCGACGCCACCGCGAACTCGCAGTCCACCAGCGCCAGCCGGACCGCCACCCACTCCAGCGACTCGGTGACCCGTGCCCGCAGCCGACACCGCGCCTGACCGAGCGGCACCGGCGTGCCCATCCCGGTGAGCCGCGCCGCCACGAAGTCGGCGGGCGCCTCGAACGTCACGTCCAGGTCCAGCTCCGGCTGCATCCGGTTCAGCGACCGGCTCACGAACTCCGCCGCGTTCTGCGCGGGCAGCTCCCGGGGCGCGAACCGCGACCCCGTCGCGAACGGGTTCTCCACCCGGTCGACCCGGAACGTACGCCAGTCCTCGCGCTCGATGTCGTACGCGACGAGGTACCAGCGCCGCCCCGTCGACACCAGCCGGTACGGCTCGACCTGGCGGCGGGACTCGCTGCCGTCGCCCTTGCGGTAGTCGAACCGCAGCCGCTCGTTGCCGGTGACGGCCGACGCCATCACGGTCAGGGTGTGCGGGTCGACGGTCGCGCCGTCGCCGCGCCAGGGCCCCACCAGCGGCATCGTCGCGGCCTGGAGGGTGGCCACCCGGTGCCGCAGCCGGGACGGCAGCACCTGCTCCAGCTTGGCCAGCGCCCGTACCGACGCCTCCTCCACCCCGTCGACCGCGTGCCCCGCGCCCGCCCGCAGCCCGACCGCGATGGCCACGGCCTCCTCGTCGTCGAGGACCAGCGGCGGCATCGCCTTCCCGGCCACCAGGCGGTACCCGCCGTCCGCGCCGAGCGTCGCCTGCACCGGGTAGCCGAGCTCGCGCAGCCGGTCCACGTCCCGGCGCACCGTGCGCCGCGAGACGCCGAGCCGGTCGGCGAGCTCGCCGCCGGGCCACTCGCGGGGCGTCTGGAGCAGGGACAGGAGCTGGAGGAGCCGAGCCGGGGTGTCCGTCATGAGATCCAGGATGCGGGAAAATTAGGACGCAGTCTGACCTACATACGGTCTAACTTCTTTCCATGACCTCCACCACGACCAATCCCCCAGAAGCCGCGGGCCCCGGCGCGGCGCCCGCCGTGAACGACCGCCGACGGTGGTTCGCCCTGGCCATCGTGATGACCGCGGCCTTCATGGACCTGGTCGACGTCACGATCGTCAACGTAGCGATTCCCTCGATCCAGAAGGACACCGGGGCGACCTTCGCCTCGATCCAGTGGATCACCGCGGGTTACGCCCTGGCGTTCGCCGCCGGTCTGATCACCGGTGGCCGCCTCGGCGACATCCACGGCCGCAAGAAGCTGTTCCTCATAGGCATGACCGGCTTCACCATCGCCTCGGCGCTCTGCGGCTTCGCGGCCAACCCGGAGATGCTGGTCGCCTCCCGCATCCTCCAGGGCGGCATGGCCTCCCTGATGGTGCCGCAGGTGCTCTCGATCATCCACGCGACCTTCCCGGCGGAGGAGCGCGGCAAGGTGTTCGGCATGTTCGGCGCGGTCATCGGCCTGGGCGCGGTCTCCGGCCCGATCCTGGGCGCGCTGCTGACCGAGTGGAACCTGTTCGGCCTGGAGTGGCGTCCGATCTTCCTGATCAACCTGCCGGTCGGCATCGCGGGCCTGATCCTGGGCGCCAAGTTCATCACCGAGTCCAAGGCGCCCAAGGCCCTCAAGCTCGACCTGGTGGGCGTCGCGCTGGTCACGCTCGGCCTGCTGATGCTCCTCTACCCGCTGACCCGCGGCCGCGAGCTGGACTGGCCGCTGTGGGGCCACCTCTCGATGGCCGGCAGCCTCGTCGTCTTCGGCGCGCTCGTGGCGTACGAGAAGTACAAGGCGGCCAAGGACGGTTCGCCGCTGGTGGAGCTCTCGCTGTTCCGGGTGAAGAGCTTCGCGGCGGGCATCGCGGTGCAGCTGACCTTCGGCATCGCGATGGGCATCTTCTTCCTGGTCTGGACGCTGTACATGCAGATCGGCCTGGGCTGGAGCGCGCTGCGCGCCGGTCTGACCGGCATCCCGTTCTCCATCGCCATGTCGGCCGCGGCGGGCATGTCCGTCCAGTCCCTGGTGCCGAAGTTCGGCCGCAAGGTGCTCCAGGCGGGCGCCCTGATCACCGCCCTCGGCCTGCTGATCTACATCTGGGAGGCGCGCCACTACGGGATGGACATCGCCCCCTGGCAGATGGCGCTGCCGCTGGTGGTTCTCGGCATCGGCATGGGCCTGATCGTCGCCCCGCTCACCGACGCGGTCCTCTCCGAGGTCCCGCAGGAGCACGCGGGTTCGGCGTCCGGCCTGATCAACACCGTGCAGCAGATGGGCAACGCGCTGGGCCTCGGCCTGGTCTCGGTGGTCTTCTTCGGCGCGATCAGCGACAACCTCCAGCTCGCGGAGATCGGCCCGGCCTTCTCGACCGCCTTCCAGCGCTCGCTGTGGGTCGTGACGGCGGTCTGCGTCGTGATCTTCATCGGGATGTTCCTGCTCCCGGCCAGGCCGAAGCAGCACCTGGAGGGCGGGGCGGACGGGACCCCGTCCGACGACGTCACCAAGGAGCCCGCGCTCACCTCGTGACGCGGCGCCGGTGACGACGGACGCCGGGCGCGGTGGAGGTTCCTCCACCGCGCCCGGCGTCTTCTGTCTTGTGCGGGAAGCCGTGTGTCAGCCGTACGTCAGGAGACCCGCGCCCGCCGCTCCATCGCGGCCCGCGCCGCCCCCTCCGTCGCGTACACCTCGCACATATGGCTGCCGTCCGGCGTCGCCGTGTGCTCGACCTCCCACAGGCTCAGCTCGACGCCGTCCAGGAGCAGGAACGCGTGCTCGTAGAGGATGACCCCGCCGCGCCCGCCCGCCCCGCCGTGGCCGCCCAGGGCCCGGGTGATGCGGTGGGCGAGGGCGCCGCGCAGGGCGCGGGCCACGCTCTCGCCGGGCCGGTCGGGGTTCTCGGCGCGGCGCAGCAGCCGCCGCGCGTGGTCGGCCGAACCGTCCGCCTCGTAGGTCCTGCCCGTCCCGGCGCGCTCCACCGGCGCCAGCCCGCTCAGGACGTCCAGGTCGGTCAGGCCCGGGTCCAGGTCGCCCTCGGCGAACCCGGGCGCGAGGTCCGGCAGGACCTGCTCGCGCAGCCGGGCTGCCGCGACCAGGGCGCTCTCCTCGTCCGCGTACACCTCGTTGCCTCGGCCGTGCACGACCTCCCACAGGGTGACCGTGGCGCCGTCGAGGAGGAGATAGGTGTGGCGGTAGGTCTCGCGGCTGAGCCTCGGGCGGCCGGGGCCGCCCGAGGCGTGCAGCGACGAGTGCAGCGAAGTGGTGTGCGCGAGGGCCGAGTCGAGGCTCTCGACCAACTCGTCCGGCAGGTCGAACGAGTTCAGCGCGCGGCCGAGCAGACCGGCGAGGTGCTCCTCGGCCGTCTCGTACTCGCACTCGTTGGGCACCAAGGCGTCTCCCCGCCGTAGCTGTTCGTCACGTAGAGGGTGCTCAACGTAGCCCTTGCGCGCGCTTCGCGCAGCGGGCATGGCCGAAACAGTCTCATCGGCTTGGAACGGCGGGGAAAGCCCCGGGAAAGCCCAGGGGAGGCGGCCCACGGTCGCGCTCCGGCGGAGGGTCAGACGGCGCTGCCCGCCTGCCACTCGCTCCACCCCATGTTCCAGCCGTTCAGGCCGTTGTCGGGGGCGATCGTCTTGTCCGGCGAGCCCTTGACCGTCACCACGTCGCCGATCAGCGAGTGGTCGAAGAACCACTTGGCGGGGGTGTCTCCCTGGGCGCCGCGGACGTCCCGGAGTCCCACGCAGCCGTGGCTGGTTCCCGCGTTGCCGAACGGGTTCCCCTTGTACCAGTAGTTGCCGTGCAGGAAGGTCCCCGAGGTGGACAGCCGCATCGCGTGCGGCACGTCCTTGATGTCGTACTCGCCGCCGAAGTTGACCGTCGCGCCGTTCATCCGCGTCTCGGTGAACTTCTCGGAGATCACCATCTGCCCGTTGTACGTGGTGTGTTCGGCGCTGCCCGTCGAGACCGGGATCGTCTTCACGGTCCTACCGTCCTGCCGCACGGTCATCGTCTGTGTCTTGGCGTCGACCGTGGAGACCTGGTTGCGGCCGATGGTGAAGGCGACCGTCTTGGACTGCACGCCGTAGACGCCCTTGGCGCCCTGCACCCCGTCCAGGGCGATCTTCATCGTCACCTTGGACCCGGCCTTCCAGTAGTCCTGCGGCCGGAAGTCGAGGCGCTGGGTGCCGAACCAGTGGCCGACCACCTGCTGGCCGCTGCTGGAGGCGACCGTGATGTGCGACTGGACGGCCTTCTTGTCGGTGATCGGCTTGTCGAAGGTGAACGAGACCGGCATGCCGACGCCGACGGTCGCGCCGTTGTCCGGCGTGTAGGTGCCGATGAAGCTGTTCTTCGAAGTGACCGTGGTGAAGGCCGCGTTCTCGGTGGCGGAGCGCCCCTTGTCGTCCTTGCCGGTCGCCATGATCTTGTACTGGGTACCGCGCTCCACCTTCGCGGTGGGCTTCCAGGACAGCCCGTCGGCGGCGAGCGCCCCGGCCACCGCCTTGCCGGTCTGGGTCTCGACCATGGTGACCTGGGTGAGCTTGCCGCCCTGGGCGGTGACGGCGGTGCTGCTGATGCTCGCGTTGGTGGCGCCGTCCTTCGCCGAGATGGTGATCTTCAGCGTGGAGACGTCCTGGGCGGCGGCCGAGTCGCCGCCCTTGCCCTTGCCGTCGCCCTTGTCGGAGCCCGACGCGCTGCCGCCGCAGGCGGTCAGGGTCAGGGCGCCGAGCAGCAGCGCCGACGCGGCGGCGAACGCCCGCCGCCGGGTGCGCAGTTGCTGCGGGGTGCGGGACTGCGGCTGCGCGGCGGCGTCGGGCGAGGTCACGGGCTGCTCCATCTGTGCGGGCCTTACTCCAGTACGTGCACAGAGCACCCATGCGGGCGGAACGGTTGCGGGCGCGGCTTGTGACTCACGCCACATCGCGCCGGGGTCGCGAGCCGGGGCCGGGAGCCGGGGGTCGCGGGCCGGTGGCTCAACTCCCGTACAAGTCACGGTAGGACGGGAAGGAGCCGCCGGGCCCCTCCACCCCGTCGGTGGCCAGTACGGCCTTGGTGATCGCCCGGGCCACCGCGTCCGCGCCCGCCGCGAGTACGGAGTTGAGGTCGGCCGGGGACAGGGGCTCGCCGACGCCGGTGGCGAGGGCGAAGACGGTGTCGCCGTCGTGCATCAGGTGCACCGGCCGGATCGCGCGGGCCAGACCGTCGTGTGAGGTGCCCGCGAGCTTCTGTGCCTGCGGCCGGGTGAGCGGCGCGTCGGTGGCGACGACCGCGAGCGTGGTGTTCATGGGCGGCAGCCCGGCGGCGGCGAGGACCTCGCCGAGCCGCTTCGAGGCCGCCGCGTGGACGTCCGGTTCGGGGTACGCGACGCGGCCGGTCAGCCCGTACAGCGCGCCCGTGGCGGGGTCCAGCACCGACCCCGCGGCGTTGACGACGACCAGCGCGCCGACGGTGGCGCCCGAGGGCAGGGTCACGCTCGCGGTGCCGACCCCGCCCTTGAGGCCGCCCGCGACCGCCCCGGTCCCGGCGCCGACGCTGCCCTGGGCGGCCTCGGGGCCCGCGGCCTCGGCGGCGGCCCGGCCGGTGGCGGCGTCCGGGCGGGCGCGCCAGTCGCCGCCGCGCCCGAGGTCGAAGACGCAGGCGGCCGGGACGACCGGCACCACCTGGTGCGGCTCGGGCCCCACCCGGACACCGCGCCCGCGCTCCTCCAGCCAGGCCATGACCCCGCCCGCCGCGTCGAGTCCGTACGCGCTGCCGCCCGTCAGCACCACGGCGTCGATCCGCTCGACGACGTTGCGCGGGTCCAGGGCGTCGGTCTCCCGGGTGCCGGGCCCGCCGCCGCGCACGTCGACGGCGGCGACGGCGCCCGTCGCCGGGGCGAGGACCACGGTCGTCCCGGACAGGGCGCGCTCGCCGGGAACGGAGGCGTGCCCGACGATGAAGCCGGGCACATCGGTGATCGAGTCGGCCCGCGTCGGCCGGTCCGTCTGATGCTCAGTCATGACTCTCGACCCTACGGCGGCCATGACGCTCGACACCACGGCTGCTGAGGGTCACGCCGACAGTGATGGTGGCGGCGGCCACCAGACCGGCGGCCAGTACGGCGCCGTGCCCGGCGAAGGTGCAGCCGAGGATCGCGACCGCCGAGACGGGCAGGGTCAGCTGCTCGGCGAGGGTCCGCTTGAAGTGGCGCGAGTGCAGGGCCCAGACGGTCAGCATGAACAGGGCGGCAGGCACGGTGACGGCCGCCGCGGCCGCCGCCGTGGAGATGTGCGCCTTGCCGACGGCCTGCTCGACCGCCACCTCCATCCCGGCCCCGATGGCGGCGGCCGAGCCAAGGATGACGAAGTGTCCGTACCCCCAGGCGAACGCCTGGCTGTTCGAGGTGAGGTGCCCGGCGATGGGCACGGCGAAGTAGATCCACCAGGCGGCGAAGACGATGAGCAGCCCGCCGCCCGCGATCGGCAGCAGCTCGCCGAGCGCCTCGTGCTCGTCCAGCGCCTCCTGTACGGCGACGGTGGCGGCGGCGACGGTCTCGCCGAGCACGATCAGCGTGAACAGGCCGTACCGCTCGGCGATGTGGTGCGGGTGCCAGGTGCTCTGGGTGGAGCGCTCGGCGACCACGGGCACGGCGAGCTCGGCGGCCGCCAGCACCACGAACACCCAGGAACGGGCGGTCCCGGCCGGCACGAAGAGCATCCCGATCCACCCGAGCTGGCACACCACGAGCCCGGCGGCGTACAGCAGCGCCATCCGCCGCTCGCCCGGGTCCGCCGCGTCGCGCGCCGCGCGCAGCCACTGGCTGGTCAGGGCGAGCCGCATCACGATGTAGCCGACGACGCAGACGGTGAAGTCGCTCTTGTCGAACGCGCGCGGCACACCGGCGGCGAGGATGAGGACGCCGGTGATCTGTACGAGCGTGACGACCCGGTACAGCACGTCGTCGCTGTCGTACGCCGAGGCGAACCAGGTGAAGTTCATCCAGGCCCACCAGATGGCGAAGAACACGGCCGTGTACCCGGCGAGCCCGGTCCCGAGGTGCCCCTCGGCGAGCGAGTGGACGAGCCGGGCACCGGCCTGGGCGACGGCGACGACGAAACAGAGGTCGAAGAAGAGTTCCAGGGGCGTGGCCGCGCGGTGTTCCTCGTGGCGGCTGCGAGCGGTCATGCGGGGCATGGGGGATAGCAGACCAGACGGGGGCGGCGGGACGGCGGCACCCAGGGGCGTCCGGGCGGGTTGCGTCCGGGGGCGGCGGCTTACGGCACCCGGGGTCGACAGCCCCGAACGCCCTGGCTGCCATCTGACTGAAGGCTTCACCCCACCGCCCACCAAATCAGGTGATAAACGGTCAGATACACCTACGGTGGCCGGGTGACCGAGCCTCCCGAAGCGAAGCCTCCCGCAGTGAAGCGTCCCGCGGAGAAACCCGCCGTCGCGCTGCGCGCGACCGCCGCCGGTACCGCCGTCTCCCTCCTGCTGATCCTCGCCATCGTCTTCGGCAGCCGCCGGCTGAAGGACTTCGACTCCGCCCTGCTCCCGTACGCCTGCGCCACCGTCTTCCTCGCCTTCGGCGTCGCCTACCGCTACACCGTCTGGATCTCCTCCCCGGGCGCCCGCCGCCTCTTGAGGCAGGGCTGGCGCAGCCTGTTCTCCGCCGCCAACTTCCGCCGGGCGCCGACCGCCCTGCCCAGGATGGCCGCCACCTACCTCGGCCTCCAGAAGTTCCTGGGCGCCCGCTCGCACGCCCGCTGGGCCGCCCACCAGCTGATCTTCTGGGGCTGTCTGCTGGCCGCCGCGATCACCTTCCCCCTCACCTGGGGCTGGTTCACCTTCACCTCGTCGACCGGTTCCGGACCCGGCTACGAGATGCGGATCTGGGGCGTGAAGATCCTCGGCTTCGACTCGCTGAACGTCCTCGGCTGGCTGATGTTCCACGGCCTGGACATCGCCGCCGTCCTGGTCATCCCCGGCGCCTCGTACTTCCTGTGGCGCCGGATGAAGGACCGCGGCGCGATCACCGGCCAGCGCTTCGCCTACGACCTGGTCCCGCTGCTCCTGCTGATCGTCATCTCCGTGACCGGCCTCCTCCTCACCTTCTCGTCGATCTTCCTGCGCGGTGGGGGCTACGAGTTCCTCGCGGTGCTGCACATGGTGTCGGTGGTGCTGACCCTGATCTACATCCCGTTCGGGAAGTTCTTCCACATCGTCCAGCGGCCGGCCGCCGTCGGGATGCAGCTGTTCAAGTACACCGCCCGCCAGGACGAGCAGGTCTTCCCCTGCCGCCGCTGCGGCCGGCCCGTCGACACCGCCCCCTACGTCGAGAACCTGCGGGGGACCATGCGCGACCTGGACCTCGGCTTCGACGCCTGGGCCGAGTACTGCCCGCGCTGCAAGCGGGTGCTGCGCGGCACCGCCTACCTCGCGCACGTCAAGAAGGGCTACAAGTGAACCGGCTCCCGCTGGACCCCTCCCTCGCCCCGCCCGGCACCCGCACCTTCCGCGACGCGGGCGGCATCCCGGCCGATCAGTGGCGCGCCGACCAGGACGGCGAGACCCTCGTCCCCACCCACTGCTGCTTCTGCGGGGTGCAGTGCGGGATGTATCTCCGCGTCGACAAGGGCGGCAAGGTCTTCGGTGTCGAACCCCGCAACCACGACATCAACCGGATGCGCCTGTGCCCCAAGGGCATCAACGCGTACCAGCAGATCAACCACCCCGACCGGCTCACCGCGCCGCTGCTGCGCCGCTCCCGCGACGAGCCGTTCCGGGAGGTCTCCTGGGAGGAGGCGCTGGACCACACGGCCGACGAGGTCCGCCGCATCCAGGCCGCCCACGGCAACGACGCGTTCGGGCTGCTCGGCGGGGCCAGCCTCTTCTCCGAGAAGACCTATCTGGTCGGCAAGTTCGCCCGCGTCGCGCTCAAGTCGCGGCACGTCGACTACAACGGACGGCTGTGCATGGTCTCCGCGGCCGGTGCCAACAAGCTCGCCTTCGGCATCGACCGGGCCGCCAACCCCTTCTCCGACATCCTCCTCACCGACTGCCTGCTCATCGCCGGGTCCAACGTCGGCGAGTGCTTCCCCGTCATGACCCAGTACGTATGGGGAGCGCGCGACCGGGGCGCCTCGCTGATCGTGGTCGACCCGCGTGAGACGGCGATCGCCCGCACCGCCGACATCCACGTCGCCCTCAAGCCCGGCACCGACTCGGCGTTCTTCAACGCGCTCCTCCATGTGGTCATCAAGGAGGAGCTCGACGACGAGGCCTACGTCGGCGCCCACACCACGGGCTGGGAGGAGGTCCGCGACAAGGCCATGGAGTATCCCCCCGAGCGGGCCGCCGAGATCTGCGGGGTCCCGGCCTCCCAGATCGTCGAGGTGGCCCGCACCTTCGCCCGCGCCCCCAAGGCCATGGCCTGGCACGCCCGGGGCATCGAGCACCACTCGCAGGGCGTCGAGAACTGCCTCTCCGTGATCAACCTTTGCGCCGCCACCGGCAACCTCGGCAAGCCCGGCGCCGGTTACGGGACCATCACCGGCCAGGGCAACGGCCAGGGCGGCCGCGAGCACGGCCAGAAGGCCGACCTGCTGCCCGGCGGGCGCTCCATCATGAACGCCGAGCACCGCCGGCAGATCTGCGAGATCTGGGGCATCGAGGAGTCCGAACTCCCGCCCGCCGGAACCTCGATGATGGAGATGGTCCATCAGATGCGCCGCCAGGAGATCCGCGGCCTGATCGGCATCTGCAACAACCCCTTCGTCTCGCTCCCGAACTACTCGACCGTCAAGGAGGGCTACGACACCCTCGAATTCCACGCCCAATTCGACTTCTTCCTCTCCGAGACCGCGGCCAACGCGCACGTGGTCTTCCCCGTCACCACCTGGGCCGAGGACGAAGGCGTGATGGCCAACGCCGAGGCCAGGGTCGTCAAGCACAACAAGGCCCAGGAGCCACCCGCCGGGGTCCGCACCGACACCTGGGTGATCTGCCAGCTCGCCCAGCGGCTGGGCGCGGGCGACAAGTTCGCCTTCGCCGGCTCCCGCGAGGTGTTCGACGAACTGCGCAGGGCCTCCGCCGGAACGGTCAACGACTACTACGGCATCACCTACCAGCGCCTGGAGGAGACCGGCGGGATCGCCTGGCCCTGCCCCTCCACCGACCACCCCGGCACCCCCCGCCTCTTCGAGGACGGGCGGACCGCGCACCCCGACGGCAGGATCCATATGCAGGTCGTCGAATGGCACCCGCCGGTGGACCCGTACGACGACGAGCACCCCCTCTCCCTCACCACCGGCCGGACCGTGGCGCACTTCCTCTCCGGCAACCAGACGCGCAGGCTCGGCGCCCTCGTCGAGCAGACCCCGCGCCCCTGGGTCGAGATCCACCCCTCGCACGGCTTCCGCAACGGCGACCCGGTCCGCGTCGTCACCCGGCGCGGCAGCGAGGTCTTCCCCGCCCTGGTCACCGAGGCGATCCGCCCCGACACCGTCTTCATCCCGTACCACTGGCCGGTTCCCACGGCCGCCAACGCGCTCACCATCGACGCTCTCGACCCCCGTTCCAAGATTCCCGAGTACAAGGTCTGCGCCTGCCGCATCGAGCCCGGTGACCGGATCGCCGAGGTCCCCGCGCCCCCGACCGCGCCCGGCCATGTGGCCTATCCGGCGGCCCAGGTCTCCCGCACCGACCCGCTGCCGCCCACGTCCCCGCAGGGGCGCGGCACCGCCGAGAGGGGCTGACGCCCGCCATGATGGGCAGAACGATCTTCATCGACCCGGGGCGCTGCATCGGCTGCCAGGCCTGTGTCTCGGCCTGCCGCGAATGCGATTCGCACCGGGGAAAATCCATGATCCATCTCGACTACCCCGACGAGGGGCACTCGGTCGCCTCCCTTCCCACGGTCTGTATGCACTGCGAGGACCCGGTCGCCCCCTGTGCCGAGGTGTGTCCCGCCGACGCGATCCTGGTGACCGCCGACGGTGTGGTGCAGCAGGCCGACACCACCCGCTGCATCGGCTGCGCCAACTGCGTCAACGCCTGCCCCTTCGGCGTACCGAAGATCGATCTCCAGGCGAAGCTGCAGATGAAGTGCAACCTCTGCTACGACCGCACCGCCTACGGCCTCGCCCCCATGTGCGCCACGGTCTGCCCCACCGGCGCCCTCTTCTACGGAACCGTCGAGGAGCTCCGAGCCGAGCGCCCCGGCGTCCAGGTCGCCGACTCCTTCACGTTCGGCGATGTCGTCGTGTCCACCGGAGTGGCGATGGTCGTCCCCGCCGACAAGGTCCAGTGGCCGGTCCCCGGCGGCCTCCCGATCGTCGAGGTGAACGGAAGGACGGTCCGATGAACCCGACCGAACGGCCCCGGGCGGCGGGCGATCCGGAGGGAGGGGGGAGGCCCGGAGGGCCTGGAGACCCCGGTGGGGTGGGGGGTTCTGGTGGGGCTGGCGGTTCCGGTGGGGTGAGGGGGTCTGGTGGGACTGACGGTCTCCGTGGGGTGGGAAGTTCTGGTGGGACTGGCGGTTCCGGTGGGGCTGGTAGGCCCGAAGTTCCCGGAGCGTTCGGCACGCGTGGCGGCCCCGGTGGCCCTGGCGAGAACGGAACAGGGCAAGCCGCCCCGGCCCCCTGGCCCGACCCCGCTCAGGAGGCGTTGCGCGACCGCGTCGCCGCGGACTCGCTCACCACCCGCCGCGACTATCTGCGGATCGTCACCACCGTCTCCGGCGGACTCGCCGTCGGCGCGGTGGCCGTCGCCGGCGGTGTGCTCCACCGGCACGGGGACAGCGAGGACGCCCCCAGGCCCAAGCGTGTCGCCGACCGGCTCCGCCCCGGGGAGTCCATCGCCTTCCGCTTCCCCGGCGAGGACGACCGGGCGGTCGGAGTCCGCCTCAAGGACGGCACCCTCGTCGGCTACTCCGCCGTCTGTACGCATCTGGCCTGCGCGGTGCTGTGGCGTGAGGACCGGGGCAGCGACGGCGAGCTGTACTGCCCCTGCCACGAGGGCGCCTTCGACGCCCGCACCGGTGAGGTGACCGCCGGACCGCCGCCCCGCCCGCTGCCGAAGGTGCTCCTCGTGGAGGAGATCGACGGCAGCGTCTGGGCGGTGGCCACCACCCGCTCCGGCGAGAGCGTCAAGGCCGCCATGTGCCGCCAGTTCGGCGAGCAGCGCCCGGACATGGCGGCCCGGATCGGCTGCCCGGGAACGCGGACCCGGACCGAGAGGAGCGAGCGGACATGAGCGCCGACACCGGCCCGGGCGGGAGCGGCGACGCCACCGTGCCCGCGCCGCCCCCGTACACCGCGGGCAGCACCCAGCCCCGCCTCAACCGTCCCGTACGGGAGCGGTACCCCCAGATCCGTGCCACCAGCGGATACGGCGATCCCCGGATCCGCCGCACCGGCCCGGGTCCCGGCGCGGGCACCGAGCAGGAGCCGGAGCGGTCCTCGAAGCTGACGGCCCGCCTCGCCCTGGCGATCACCGTGGTCGTCGGCCAGCTCTGGGGGCTGACGGTGATCGTCAACGAGTGGATGAAGGGCAACACCGGAACCGCCTGGTGGGGCACGGGTTTCCTCGGCCTGTCGTTCCTCGTGGTCCTCGGCCTCTGGCTGCTCGACCCGAAGGACCGCTGACCCGAAGGACCGCTGACCGGGAGGACGCTGCTTGGAGGACCCTGGCGGGGAGGCCCCCAGGTGGGACGGCGAGCGGGGGAGCGAGTGCGGACGGGCCCCGCGGCCGTCGCCGCGCTGGCCTGTGTCGCGGCGGCCCACGCCGTGGCGGCCCGCCCCGCGGCGACCGCCGCCGCGCCGCCCCGCGCCTCGCCGTACCCTTGAGGTATGAGTACCGCCCCTGCCCCCGGACCGCGCGATGCGAAGCCGGTGTCCGACCCGAAGCCCAGGCCCAAGCTGGTCTTCGACGATCCGCTGGACCAGCAATCCTCGGACGATACGGACCGCGGGTGGGGCGAGCGGGCTCCTGCCAACGGCAGCGCGGCCGACCTCGCGCGCTTCCTCGACGAGAAGCCGCCCCACCACATCTGACCCGTCCGGGGGCCGTGCGCTACGGCGCGCTGTGCCCCGAGCCGCGCTGGGAGACCAGGGCGTCGCGGATCTCCTTCAGCACCTCCAGCTCGCTGACCTCCAGGGTCTCCTGGACGCCTTCCTTGGCCTTGTCCCGCTGGGCCCGCTTGGCCAGGTACTTGGCCATCGGCAGGACCATCAGGAAGTACACGACCGCCGCCGTGATGACGAAGCTCAGCACCGCGCTGAGGACCAGGCCCCACATGATCGGGATGCCGGAGACCGCTTCGCCCGTCTTGGAGTCGAACCCGCAGGGACCCTTCAGACACGAGCTGTAGCTGTTCAGGTCCTTCGTTCCGAACGCACCGACCAGCGGGTTGATGACGCCCTTCACGACCGAGTTCACGACGGCGGTGAACGCGGCGCCGATGACCACCGCGACCGCCAGGTCGATCACATTGCCGCGCAGCAGGAAGGCCTTGAAGCCGACCAGCAGGCCGCCGCCCTTCTTCTCGTCGGTCACGAGTGAGCCTCTCTTCGCAGGTGCAGGGGGTGGAGCAAACCGTTCCGCAACCTACGTCAGCGCATGGTCGCGCTGTCCAATCCGCGTACGCAAACAGGTGACTTGACAGGAAGTCAGTGCGATTCATCGCCAGGTCACCACCAGTCGGGAGGTCGCACCGGCACCCGCGAGCGTCGTCGCGGTGGCGCGGGGGACGGCCAGGACGACCAGCGCTCCCTCGTCGGAGGAGGGGCCGCGCGGCCGGGGTACGTCGGTCACCCGCACGCCCGAGGCCACCAGGTGCGCCGCGCCCGGGCCGCCCGAGCCGCCCGGCGGCGAGTCGGGCGCCGCGATCACATCGACCCGGTCGCCGGGCCGCAGCAGTCGCACGGTCTCCGCGTCCGCGATCCGGACCGGCGCGGACACCACGTCAACGGCCGTGCGGGCGGGCCGGGTTGGCGTGCTCGGCTGCTGGGCGCCCGCAGTCGTCACGGCGACGGCGCCGGGGTTCGCATGCCCCGGATCCGTACGCCCCGGGGCCCGGGCGCCCACCGCCGCGAGGGCTGCCGCCGCCACCGCGAGCCCGGCCGCCATCGCACGCCGTCGGCGCCGCACCGCCCGCCGCAGCCGGTTCCGGCTCCCGCGCACCCGCAGCGGGGGGAAGACGGGGACGCCGGCCGGCTCGGGCGCCGGGGAAGGCAGGGGAGCGGGCGCGGGGGAGGGAGCCGAGGAGGGTGTCGCGGAGGGCAGGGGAGAGGGCCAGGACATGGCGGGTCACCACCGATCGTGAGGAGCGGGTGCTGCTCGAACGCTCCTCACGATCCCCCGCCCGGCCAACTTCCCGCCGGGCCCTGTGGATTACCCGCAGGTTGTGGACAACTCCGTCACCCGCCCGGGCAGATGGCGCCACCGGTTTGTGGAAACTCCGCCGCCCGTGGAGGGAGAGACGAACCGCGCCCGACCGCAGGCCCGTCTCCGACCGCAGGCCCGCCCCAACCCCAGGCCCGCCCCGACCCCAGGCCCGCCCCGACCCCAGGCCCGCCCCCGACCTCAGCTCGACCCGACCCCCAGCCCCCGCCCGGCGTCAGCCCTACGGCAGCCGAATCCCCGTGTCCAACCCCTCCAGTGCCCGCGTGCACAGGCAGTCCCGCTCGCCCGTCGGCAGGGCCGCCACCGCGTCGAAGAGCACCGAGCGGAGCCGGTCCACGTTGGCCGCGAAGACCCGCAGCACCTCCTCGTGGGAGACGCCCTCGCCCGTCTCCGCGCCCGCGTCCAGGTCGGTGACCAGGGTCATCGTCGTGTAGCAGAGCCCCAGTTCGCGGGCGAGCACCGCCTCGGGGTGCCCGGTCATGCCCACCACCGACCAGCCCATCGCCGCGTGCCACTGCGACTCCGCGCGCGTGGAGAAGCGCGGGCCCTCTATGACGACCAGCGTGCCGCCGTCCACCGGCTCCCAGTCCCGCCCGCGCGCGGCCGCGAGCGCGGCCTTGCGGCCCTCGGGGCAGTACGGGTCGGCCAGCGCCACGTGCACGACGTTCGGGACCGAGCCGTCGGGCAGCGGGTAGCCGTCGTAGTACGTCTGGACGCGCGACTTCGTACGGTCCACCAGCTGGTCCGGCACGAGCAGCGTGCCGGGTCCGTACTCGGGCCGCAGCCCGCCCACCGCGCACGGGCCGAGCACCTGCCGCACACCGACCGAGCGCAGGGCCCACAGGTTGGCGCGGTAGTTGATGCGGTGCGGCGGGAGGTGGTGGCCGCGGCCGTGCCGGGGCAGGAACGCGACCCGGCGCCCGGCGATCTCGCCCAGGAACAGGGAGTCGCTGGGGCTGCCGTACGGGGTGTCGACCTGGATCTCGGTCACGTCCTCCAGGAACGAGTAGAAGCCCGAGCCGCCGATGACGCCGATCTCTGCGTTGGTCACGCGCGCGTTGGTCATGCGCAGCACCCTAGCCGGGGCGGTCGGCGGCCAGAACGGGTGCGGCCAGAACGGGTGCGGGCATGCCGAAGACCCCGCCGTCGGGGACGGCGGGGTCCGGTGTGTCCGGGGCGTACGGCCGGGTCAGGCGGCCGACGACGAACTGGTGGAGCTCGACGACGAGGAGGTCGTCGAGGCGGCCGGCTTCGAGTCGGAGCTCGACGACGTCGACGGCTTGGCGGCCGAGGACGCGGGCGTGCTGCTCGACGAGGCGCCGCGGCTGTCGTTGCGGTAGAAGCCGGAGCCCTTGAAGACGATGCCGACGGCCGAGAAGACCTTCTTGAGGCGTCCGTCGCAGCTCGGGCAGACGGTCAGGGCGTCGTCGGTGAACTTCTGCACCGCCTCGAGGCCTTCGCCGCACTCGGTGCACTGGTACTGGTAGGTCGGCACTTGTCTTCCTCCTGGCACTCTCACTCGATGAGTGCTAACGACGGTCCATAGTGACGTATTCCGCTGGATCAGTCCACCGTCACGGGAACTCGGTGACCGACGCCACTACGGGCGACGGTCCGTCCCGAGGAGCGCGGCGCCAGCCGCGAGCGCAGCGAGACCAGCGTGATCAGGGCCAGCGCGGTGCTCGCCATGGGCACCAGGAAGCCCGCGCTGGAGCCGTGGGCGTCGGCCAGCCGGCCGGCCACGGTGACCGCGCCGGCCTGGCCCAGCGCCACCGCGCCGGTCAGCCAGGTGAAGGCCTCGGTCCGGGCGGAGGCCGGGACCAGCGACTCGACCAGGGTGTAGCCGGTGATCAGTGCCGGGGCGATGCACAGGCCGACGATCAGCCCGAGGCCGCCGAGCAGCACCGCGGAGTGCATGGCCCACAGGCCCGAGGCGGCCAGCGTCAGTCCGGTGTAGCCGGCGATCAGCCGCGTCCGGGGAGCGGACTTCCAGGCGATGGCGCCGCACGCGATGCCCGCCAGCATGTTGCCCGCGGCGAAGATCCCGTACAGCAGACCGTTGGCGCCGGGGTTGCCGATCTCCTCGGAGAACGCGGTCAGCGAGACCTGCATGCCGCCGAAGACGGCGCCGATGCCGAGGAACGACACGGCCAGGACCCGCACACCGGGGATGGAGAGCGCGGAGACGTGCTCCTCGCGCGCGTGGCCGTCGGCGGCGCGGCTGGGCTGCGGCTGGGTGCGGTGCTGGGCGGCGAAGAGCAGGCCGCCGACCAGGGTCAGCGCGGCCTCGGTGATCAGTCCGGCCGCCGGGTGGACGCCCGTGCACAGCGCGGTCGCGAGCACCGGGCCGATGACGAAGGTGAACTCGTCGGTCACCGACTCGAAGGCCGCGGCCGTCGACATCAGGGGCGAGCCGTCGAGCTTGGCGGCCCAGCGGGCCCGGACCATCGGCCCGACCTGCGGCACCGAGGCGCCGGTCGGGACGGCGGCCAGGAACAGCGCCCACAGGGGGGCGCCGGACAGCGCCAGCGCGATCAGGACGGAGCCCGAGGCGGAGTGCACGAGGACGCCGGGGAGCAGCACGGCGCGCTGGCCGAAGCGGTCGGCGAGCTTGCCGCTCTGCGGCGCGAACAGGGCCATGGAGACGCCGGTGACGGCGGCCACGGCGCCGGCGCTGCCGTACGAGCCGGTGGTGTGCTGGACGAGGAGCACGATGCTGATGGTGAGCATCGCGAAGGGCTGCCGGGCGGCGAAGCCGGGCAGGAGGAACGAGAGTGCGCCGGGAGTGCGCAGGAGCTGCCCGTAGCCCGGGCGACGCTCGGAAGTGACCGTGGATGCCACGGCCCTTGCCTTTCTGCCGCCTGGTAGCGCGCCCCTGGTACGGGTGAGTACGGGCGTTGCCGAGAGCTGTCCTCTTGCGCGGAACTGCGGTAGATGCCGGGGCTCACTGCGAGAGCCTCCGACCGCCATACGGTCGCGCCAGCTCTGCGTCAGGCAGAGTTGGTCGATCAGTGGTGTGCCTTCATGGTACAGGGGGATCCGGCTCCGCGCCTGTGAAAGCGCACGGATGACCGAGATCACACCTGTGATTAACCGGATCTTTTCCCGGTGGTTCCCTGATTCGATGGACGCGGGACGACCCTGGCAGGCCCGGAGCCTGTCCGACGTCCCGACCGGACGCGCAGACCGGACCCGCCGGGCGGGCCCTAGCGGTGCGGGCCCGCACCGCCCCCCGTGCCCAGCCAGCCCGCCAGCTTGCCGCCCTGGCCGACCGCCCGCAGCCGGGCCTCGGCCGCGTCCCGTACCGGATCCGTCGCCACCACGAGCAGCTCGTCGCCGCGCCGCAGCACGGTCGTGGGGCCCGGTACGAAGCTCTTCCCGTCCCGGACGACCAGCGTGACCGCCGCGCCGGGCGGCAGCCGCAGCTCGTGCACCTCGACGCCGTGCATCCGCGACTCGGGCGGGATCGCCACCGACAGCAGATGGCCGCGCAGCCGCTCCAGGGGCGCCGACTCGATGCCCAGGTCGGAGGCCGCCTCGGTGTCCGAGATCCGGAGCTTGCGGGCCAGCCAGGGCAGCGTCGGGCCCTGGACGAGGGTGTAGACGACGACCAGGACGAAGACGATGTTGAAGACCCGCTCGCTGCCGTCGATCCCGGAGACCATCGGGATCGTGGCCAGGATGATGGGCACGGCGCCGCGCAGCCCCGCCCAGGACATCAGGGCCTTCTCCTGCCAGGGCATCCGGAACGGCGCCAGGCTGACCAGTACCGCCAGCGGCCGGGCCACCATCGTCAGGGCCAGGCCGATGAGCACGGCGGGCCAGAAGTCGCCGGGCAGCTCGTGCGGGGTGACCAGCAGGCCGAGCAGGACGAACATGCCGATCTGGGCGATCCAGCCGAGGCCGTCCGCGAAGCCGCGGGTGGCGGGCCAGTGTGGCAGCTTGGCGTTGCCGAGGACCATCGCGGCCAGATAGACGGCGAGGAAGCCGGAGCCGTGGGCCATGGCGCCCGCCGCGTACGCGGTGACGGCGATCGCCATCACGGCGATCGGGTAGAGGCCGGACGCGGGCAGCGCCACGTGCCGCAGGCCCCAGGAGCCCAGCCAGCCGACCGCGAGCCCGACGCCGGCGCCGATCGCCAGCTCAAGGGCGATCTTTCCGGCCAGGAAGTACCAGGAGTCCACCGGGCCCGGCGTGGAGAAGGCGACGACCAGGATGACGACCGGGGCGTCGTTGAAGCCCGACTCGGCCTCCAGGACGCCGGTGATCCGGGACGGCAGCGGGACCTTGCGCAGGACGGAGAAGACGGCCGCGGCGTCCGTCGAGGACACCACCGCGCCGATGATCAGTGACTGCCGCCATTCGAGCCCGACCAGGTAGTGCGCACCGGCCGCGGTGACCCCCACGCTCACCGCGACACCGACGATCGAGAGCACGACCGCCGCCGGCAGCGCCGGGCGGATCTCCTTCCACTTGGTGCCCAGACCGCCCTCGGCCAGGATCACCACCAGGGCGGCATAGCCGATGACCTGGGTCATCTCGGCGTTGTCGAACTGGACGTCGAAGATTCCGTCCTGCCCTATCGCGATCCCGATGCCGAGATACAGGAGCAGGCTGGGGAGCCCGCTGCGGGAGGAGACGCGCACCGCCGCGACGGCGATGAGCAGGACGAGCGAGCAGATGAGCAGGAGCTCGTTGAGATGGTGGACAGTCAGTGGCCGATCCTTCCCCTCACGCGCCGTCAGGCGCCCTCACGCACGGGTGCCGGAACGATTCGCCAGCCACCGTTACTTCGTTACCTTACCTAATCTTTGACGAGTTCTTTACGCATGGGTGGGTCTGCGGGACGGGCCGAGGCTCATAAAAGACACCGCGTCCGGGGCTGTCAGTCGCTGCGCCTATGGTTGCTCCAGCACCTAGGACCACCCTGCCCCTCGAAGGACAGCGATGCCCGCCAACACCACAGCCCCAGCCGAGAAGAAGGTCAGGAAGAAGAAGGGACGCCGTGCCCGCCTGATCCTGATCGTCCTGGTGCTGGCGCTCGTCGCGGGTGTCGGTTACGGCGCGTACTGGGGCGTCAGCACCGTTCGCGCCTCCTTCCCGCAGACCACGGGGTCGATCCAGCTCAAGGGCCTCACCGGCAACCCGGTGGAGGTCAAGCGCGACGACTACGGGGTGCCGCAGGTCTACGCGGACAACGACAGCGACCTCTTCATGGCCCAGGGCTTCGTCCAGGCCCAGGACCGCTTCTGGGAGATGGACGTCCGCCGCCACATGACCTCCGGCCGGCTGTCGGAGATGTTCGGCAAGGACCAGGTCGAGACCGACGCCTTCCTGCGCACTCTCGGCTGGCGCAGGGTCGCGCAGCAGGAGTACGACACCAAGCTGTCACCGCAGACGAAGAAGTACCTCCAGGCGTACGCCGCCGGTGTCAACGCCTACCTGGAGGGCAAGGGCCCCAAGGACATCTCCGTCGAGTACGCGGCGCTGGACTTCGTCCACGACTACAAGGTCGAGAAGTGGACGCCGGTCGACTCGGTGGCCTGGCTCAAGGCGATGGCCTGGGACCTGCGCGGCAACATGCAGGACGAGATCGACCGGTCCCTGATGGCCAGCCGGCTGACCCCCAAGCAGATCAAGGACCTGTACCCGCCGTACCCGACGGCCACCCACCGGCCGATCGTCGACGAGGGCTCGGTCAACAAGCTCACCAAGAAGTACGACCCGAGCCGTGAGCCGAGCACCGAGACCGGGGCGGGATCGGCGATACAGGGGGCGACGCAGGGCGCCCAGGCGCAGCTGGCGCGGCTCTCCGACAGCCTCGACAAGATCCCGGCGCTGCTCGGCCCCAACGGCAGCGGCATCGGCTCCAACTCGTGGGTCGTCTCCGGCAAGTACACGACGACCGGCATGCCGCTGCTCGCCAACGACCCGCACCTGGCGCCGATGATGCCGTCGCTCTGGTACCAGATGGGCCTGCACTGCCGCACGGTCTCCGCGAGCTGCGGCTACGACGTGGCGGGCTACACGTTCTCCGGCATGCCCGGCGTGATCATCGGCCACAACCAGGACGTCTCCTGGGGGTTCACCAACCTCGGCGCCGACGTGACCGACCTGTACCTGGAGAAGATCGCTCCCGGCGGCACCTACCTGCTCGACAACCAGCAGAAGCCCCTCGTCACGCGCGAGGAGGTCATCAAGGTCGCGGGCAGCAAGAGCAAGACGATCACCGTGCGCGAGACCAACAACGGCCCGCTGGTCTCCGACCGCGACGACGAGCTGGAGAAGGTCGGCAAGAAGGCCCCCGTGGCCACCTCCGCCCCGGACCGGGGCGAGGGGTACGCGGTGGCCCTGAAGTGGACCGCCCTGGAGCCCGGCAGGTCCATGGACGCCGTCTTCGAGCTCGACCGGGCCAAGGACTTCAAGTCCTTCCGGGCGGCCGCCAAGGACTTCGAGGTCCCCTCGCAGAACCTGATCTACGCGGACACCAAGGGCCACATCGGCTACCAGGCACCCGGAAAGATCCCGCTGCGGGCCAAGGGCTTCGACGGCACCGTGCCCGCCCCCGGCTGGGACTCGAAGTTCAACTGGAAGGGGTCCATCCCCTTCGAGCAGCTGCCGTACGAGCTCGACCCGAAGCGCGGCTACATCGTCACCGCCAACCAGGCCGTGGTCGACGAGAAGAAGTACCCGTACCTGCTGACCAAGGACTGGGGCTACGGCACCCGCAGCCAGCGGATCAACGACCTCATCGAGTCGAAGACCAAGGACGGCGGCAAGGTCTCGACCGAGGACATGCAGAAGATGCAGATGGACAACAGCAGCGAGATCGCCGCGCTGCTGACGCCCGCGCTGCTGAAGGTCGACGTCTCCGACCCGGCCGTACGGGAGGCGCAGAAGCTGCTGGAGGGCTGGGACTACACCCAGGAGTCGGACTCCGGGGCGGCCGCCTACTTCAACGCGGTGTGGCGCAACGTCCTCAAGCTGGCCTTCGGCAACAAGCTCCCCAAGGAGCTGAGGGTCAAGGACGAGTGCCTGAACGTGCGCCCGCCGGACAGCTCCGGCCCGGTCGACGACCTCAACGGGCTGGTGCGCGAGTGCGGCCAGCGCGATGCGGACTCGGCGCAGCCCGACGGCGGCGACCGCTGGTTCGAGGTGGTCCGGCGGATCTTCAACGACGAGAAGAACGCCTGGTGGCAGACGCCCAAGAGCCGTCTCGACCCGGCCACCACCACCCGGGACCAGCTGCTGGCGCGCGCCATGAAGGACGCCCGCTGGGAGCTGACGGCCAAGCTCGGCAAGGACGTCACCACCTGGAGCTGGGGCCGGCTGCACCAGCTGATGCTGAAGAACCAGACCCTCGGCACCGACGGCCCCGGCATCGTGCAGTTCCTCCTCAACCGCGGCCCGTGGAACCTGGGCGGCGGCGAGGCGGCGGTCAACGCGACGGGCTGGAACGCGGGCGGCGGCGACTACTCGGTCACGTGGGTGCCGTCGATGCGGATGGTGGTGAACCTGAAGGACTTCGACAAGTCGAAGTGGATCAACCTCACCGGCGCCTCCGGCCACGCCTACAGCGCGCACTACTCGGACCAGACCGGCAAGTGGGCCAAGGGCGAGCAGCTGGACTGGTCGTTCAGCGCCAAGGCGGTCGGCGCCTCGACGGTGGACACGCTGACGCTCACGAAGTGAGCCGAGGCCGGGAGCCTGTTCTCGAATCAGGCTCTCAGGCCGTGAAGCGGGTCACGCCCTGCGGGGTGACCACCGCGTGGACGGGGTGGTCGTGCGGTTCCTCCGGGACCCGGGCGACCACCTCGTTCGCGTAGAGGAGCACCACGCGCGCGGGGTGGCGGCCCGCCGCCGCGATCCGGGCGAGCACCCGGTCGTACGAGCCGCCGCCCCGGCCCAGGCGCATCCCGCGCGCGTCGACGGCGAGGCCGGGCAGCAGCACGGTGTCGGCGCCGAGGACGGCGTCCGGGCCGAGCCGGGGCCCGGACGGCTCCAGCAGCCCCCGCCCGGCCGGTTCGAGCCGGTCCGCGCCCTCGTAGTGCGCCCAGTCCAGGTCATTGTCCGATTGCAGTACGGGCAGCAGGACGCGCACACCACGCGTGCGCAGCGCGTCGAGCAGCGCGCGCGTGCCCGGCTCGCGCCCCACCGAGACGTACGCGGCGACGGTGCCGGCCGCCGCGAGCTCGGGGAGTCCGAGCGCATGGCGGGCCAGCGCCTGGGCCGCCAAGCGGACGTCGTCCTCCGTCAGGAGGCGCCGGGCACCCAGGAGTTCCCCGCGCAAGAGGGCCTTTTCGGCTGCATCATCACTCACAGTGTTTTCACAATCCCCTCAAATGCCTGTTTATGAGAGCGAATTAACCGGAGGATAATCTTCCGCCCATACGCAGCGGTTAGTGTGCTGCGCATGACTCAGTCGCCCCCACGGATCACCAAGGCTGTCATCCCGGCGGCAGGCCTCGGCACCCGGTTCCTGCCGGCCACCAAGGCCACGCCCAAGGAGATGCTGCCGGTCGTCGACAAGCCCGCGATCCAGTACGTGGTCGAGGAGGCGGTCGCCGCCGGCCTCTCGGACGTACTGATGATCACGGGGCGCAACAAGCGCCCCCTGGAGGATCACTTCGACCGCAACTACGAGCTGGAGGAGGCCCTCTCCCGCAAGGGCGACGAGGCCCGGCTCGCCAAGGTCCGGGAGTCCAGCGACCTGGCCGCCATGCACTACGTGCGCCAGGGCGACCCCAGGGGCCTGGGCCACGCCGTGCTGTGCGCCGCGCCCCACGTCGGCGAGCAGCCCTTCGCGGTGCTCCTCGGCGACGACCTCATCGACGCGCGCGACCCGCTGCTCTCCCGGATGGTGGAGATCCAGGAGCGCGAGGGCGGCAGCGTGATCGCCCTGATGGAGGTCGACCCGTCCCAGATCCATCTGTACGGCTGCGCGGCCGTCGAGCCCACCGGCCACGGCGACGTCGTGCGGATCACCGGCCTGGTGGAGAAGCCCGACCCGGCGGACGCCCCCAGCAACCTGGCCATCATCGGCCGGTACGTGCTGGACCCCGCGGTCTTCTCGATACTGCGCCAGACCGAGCCGGGCCGCGGCGGCGAGATCCAGCTCACCGACGCGCTCCAGCAGCTGGCCGCCGACGAGAAGGTCGGCGGCCCGGTGCACGGCGTGGTCTTCAAGGGCCGCCGCTATGACACCGGCGACCGCGGCGACTATCTGCGGGCCATTGTCAGACTCGCGTGCGAACGTGAAGACCTGGGCCCCGACTTCAAGGCCTGGCTTCGCAGTTACGTGACCGAGGAGATGCAGGCACCTTGAGCAACACGATCTGGTCGGTCGACGAGCACCTGGAGGACGTCCTCGCCGCCGTGGAGCCGCTCGAACCCATCGAGCTGCAACTGCCCGACGCCCAGGGCTGCGTCCTGGTCGAGGACGTCACGGTGCCGCTCGCGCTGCCGCCCTTCGACAACAGCTCGATGGACGGGTACGCGGTGCGGGTGGCGGACGTGGCGGGCGCCAGCGAGGAGTTCCCCGCGGTGCTCACCGTGATCGGCGACGTCGCCGCGGGCAGCGGTGAGCTCCCGTCCGTCGGCCCCGGCGAGGCCGCCCGGATCATGACCGGTGCCCCGCTGCCGCCCGGCGCCGAGGCCGTCGTCCCGGTCGAGTGGACCGACGGCGGCACGGGCGGCGGCGCGGCCACCGGGATGCGCGCCGCCAGTGACGCGCCCGAGGGCGCGAGCGGCGAGGTCCGGGTGCACCGGCCCGCCGAGGCCCGCGCCCACGTCCGCGCGCGCGGCAGCGACGTGCAGGCGGGCGACCTGGCCCTGGCCGCCGGGACCGTGCTCGGCCCGCCCCAGATCGGCCTGCTCGCGGCGATCGGCCGCGGCACCGTGAAGGTCCGCCCGCGCCCCCGCGTGGTCGTCCTGTCGACCGGCAGCGAACTCGTCCAGCCCGGCGAGAAGTTGAGCGAGGGCCAGATCTACGACTCCAACAGCTTCGCGCTGGCCGCCGCCGCGCGCGACGCGGGCGCGATCGCCTACCGGGTGGGCGCGGTCACCGACGACGCCGAGACCCTGCGCGCCACCGTCGAGGACCAGCTGATCCGCGCCGATCTGCTGGTGACCACGGGCGGCGTGAGCGTGGGGGCGTACGACGTCGTCAAGGAGGCGCTGTCCTCGGTGGGCGACGAGGACGAGCCGGGCGGCGGCATCGACTTCCGCAAGCTCGCCATGCAGCCCGGCAAGCCCCAGGGCTTCGGCTCGATCGGCCCCGACCACACCCCGCTGCTCGCCCTGCCGGGCAACCCGGTGTCGTCGTACGTCTCCTTCGAGCTGTTCGTCCGCCCGGCCATCCGCACCCTGATGGGCCTGCCCGACGTGCACCGGCCACGCGCGCGTGCCGCGCTCAGGGCCGACAAGGCGCTCACCTCCCCGGCGGCCCGGCGCCAGTTCCTGCGCGGGACCTACGACGCGGACGCCTCGGCCGTCACGCCGGTCGGCGGCTCCGGATCGCATCTGATCGCCGCCCTCGCCCAGGCGGACTGCCTGATCGTCATTCCCGAGGACGTCACTTCGGTGGAGCCCGGCTCCGAAGTGGAGGTGGTCCTGCTCGGCTGACCGGGCCGGGGTGGCGGTAGCGTGTCTGCCCACACAGGCCGGACCGGGAGCGCCACACCATGAGTACGCAAGGCAGGCTGACGCACATCGACGAGGCGGGCGCGGCCCGTATGGTCGATGTCTCCGAGAAGGACGTGACGGCCCGCACCGCGCGCGCGAGCGGGCGCGTACGCGTCTCGCCGCGCGTGATCGAGCTGCTGCGCGGCGAGGGCGTGCCCAAGGGCGACGCCCTGGCCACCGCCCGGATCGCCGGGATCATGGGTGCCAAGCGCACCCCTGACCTGATCCCGCTCTGCCACCCGCTCGCGGTGTCCGGGGTGAAGCTGGAGCTCACGGTCGCGGACGACGCCGTGGAGATCCTGGCGACGGTGAAGACCACCGACCGCACCGGCGTCGAGATGGAGGCGCTGACCGCCGTGTCGGTGGCCGCGCTGACGGTCGTCGACATGGTCAAGGCCGTGGACAAGGCGGCCGTCATCACCGACGTACGGGTCGAGGAGAAGACCGGCGGCAAGTCGGGCGACTGGTCCCGCCCCGAGCCGGACGGGGCCACCCCGTGAGCGCGCCGGAGCGCCCCGGAGTGGAGAACGCGCCGCCGTTCCCCGGCGACTCGTCAGGGCTCGGCGGGGCGCTGGCGGCCCCGTACGCCGCGCTGGTCGTCACCGCCTCCAACCGCGCGGCGGCCGGGGTGTACGCGGACCGCGGCGGCCCGATCCTCGCCGAAGGCCTGGCCGGGCTCGGCTTCGCCGTGGACGGGCCGCTGGTCGTGCCCGACGGCGACCCCGTGGAGCAGGCGCTGCGCGCGGGCACCGCGGCCGGCTACGACGTCATCGTCACCACCGGCGGCACCGGCATCTCGCCCACCGACCGCACCCCCGACGCCACCCGCCGCGTCCTCGACTACGAGGTCCCCGGCATCCCGGAGGCGATCCGCGCCGAGGGCCTGGCGAAGGTCCCGACCGCCGCGCTCTCCCGCGGGCTCGCCGGGGTCGCGGGCGGCCGCACGCTGATCGTGAACCTGCCGGGCTCCACCGGCGGCGTCCGCGACGGACTGGCCGTCCTGGAGCGGCTGCTGCTGCACGCCGTCGACCAGATCCGGGGCGGCGACCACCCCAGACCCGTGGGGAGCCCAAGCTGAACGTCCCATCGTGGCCGGTCGAGCTGGCGGACGGCGAGGTGCTCCTCCGCCCCATAAAGCTGCGCGACCAGCGGGTCTGGCGCGAGGTGAACCGGCGCAACCGTGAGTGGCTGCGGCCCTGGGAGGCGACCATCCCGCCGCCCGCGCCCGGCGCCCCGCCCGCCCAGCGGCCCACCTACCGGCAGATGGTCCGCCATCTGCGCGCCGAGGCGAACGCGGGCCGGATGCTGCCCTTCGTGATCGAGTACCAGGGCCACCTCGTCGGCCAGCTCACGGTCGCCGGGATCACCTGGGGCTCGATGTGCTCGGGGCACGTCGGCTACTGGGTCGACCGGGACGTGGCGGGCCGGGGCGTCATGCCGACGGCCGTGGCGCTCGCCACCGACTACTGCTTCCGTACGGTCGGACTGCACCGCATGGAGGTCTGCATTCGCCCCGAGAACGGGCCGAGCCGGCGGGTGGTGGAGAAACTCGGATTCCGCGAGGAGGGGCTGCGCCCGCGCTATCTCCACATCGACGGCGGATGGCGGGACCACCTGGTGTACGCGCTGACGGCGGAGGAGGTGCCCGAGGGGCTGCTGCACAGGTGGAAGCAGGCACGCCGGGCCCACCACGAAAAATGAAATAAACGTTCGAATTCGGTCCCCGTATGACCGTGAACCGATCTGAAGAATCACAAAAAAAGCCAGTGATATCAGCCAGATCGTGCGACACACCGGCTCAATTGGCGTATCCCCTCGTGCCCGTCCCTCTACCGTGTGGGGTGTGAGCAGCAGCGGCCTCATTTACGCAGTCATCGTCGGGGCCTGGGCCGCCTACTTGGTGCCGATGTGGCTCCGCAGGCAGGACGAGCTCAACGAGGCCCGTCCGACGGAACGCTTCAGCACCGCCATCCGGCTGCTGTCCGGACGGTCGGCCATGGAGCGCCGGTACGCCAAGGAGCTGAGGCAGCGAGGTTCCGGCGACCCCGCCGCCGACGCCGACCCGGACGCGCCCACGGAGTCCCTCGGGGACCCCGCCAAGGGCGTCGACGTCCGGGACTTCGCCGTGCCCCGACAGCACCCCACGGGTGCCGGGGCACAGCGGCCGGGCGGGCGCGAGGAGCCGCGCCCCCAGGGGGCCCGCCCCGAGGACCCGCACCGCGACGAGTCGCGTCCCGAGCAGTCGCATTCCGAGCAGTCCCGTCCTGAGCCGTCCCGTTCCGAGGAGCGCCGCGGTGGCGAGCGCCGTGGTGACGAGCGACCCGGGGGCGCGCGGCAGGGCGACGGGCGCCGGCGTGACGGCCGTTCCGCGGACGCCGCCGAGCGTGCCCGGCGCGCCCGGCGCAGCGCGGTCCTGGCGCGCCGCCGCCGTACGACGGTGATCCTCTTCCTCGCCTTCACGCTGGGCACGGTCGTGGCGGCGGTGGGCGGCCTCGCCTTCCTGTGGGCGCCCGCGGTCCCCGCCGTACTGCTCAGCGCGTACATCGTGCATCTGCGGGCGCGGGAGCGGCGACGGTTCGCGTTCGTCATGGACCGGCGCCGCGCCGAGGCGGCCGCCGCCCGGCTGCGCGAGCGCCAGCCGCGCCGCCAGCCGGCCCCCGTCGCGGAGACCGAGGACGAGCCGGAGGCGCATCCGGCCCCCGAGCCCGAGCCCGTCGTCTCCCCGCAGGAGGCCGACCGGCGCGCCCTGGTCGAGCAGACCGACCACGCCGAGTGGGTCGACCAGCAGCGCGAGCGCGGCCCCGAGCGCGGCGACAGCTGGGAGCCGGTCCCGGTGCCGCTCCCGACGTATGTGACGGCCCCGGTCGCCCCGCGCGCCACCGGCAGCATCGACCTGGGCGCCCCGGACACCTGGTCCTCGGCCCGCTCCTCCACCGCGGACCCGACGGCTGTGGCCCCTCCGGCGCCGCGTCGGCGCACGTCGCAGAGCGGCCGCCGGACCCCGCTCTTCGACCAGTACGCGGACGACGACCGCCCCCGCGCGGCCAACGAGTGACGCCCGTCTCGCTGACCAGCGGGGACCGGATTTCCAAGCACCCCCGTCGGGGTGCTAATGTTTCACCCGTTGCAAGGGCCTGTGGCGCAGTCCGGTAGCGCACCTCGTTCGCATCGAGGGGGTCAGGGGTTCGAATCCCCTCAGGTCCACAACAACAGGGAAGAGCCCCTGTCGGAGAAATCCGGCAGGGGCTCTTCTCATGTGCCCGGACGGCCCGTTCGGGCCCGGTCGCCCGGGCCCGTCCGGCAGGAGCCCGTCCGTCAGGGCTTGTGGCGGCGGAGGCGGAAGTCCGGGCAGATGTCGGGGTCGGTGTCCTGGTAGAGGTCCGTGCGGGTGGCGTCGATGCCGATGGTGAGCTTGTCGAGGGTGTCGCCCTGGAGGAACAGGGTCGGCTTGGTGAAGTGCAGCCGCAGCAGCGCGCGGCCCGTGGACGCCGTGGCCGACTCGATCTCCCAGGTGCCGGAGCCGTCGAACGTCTTGCCCAGCTTCGCGCGGTGGTAGTCGCCGGTGGGCCACTTCTCCGCCCGCATGGCACCGCCCGGGGACAGCGTCAGGCGCACCCCGTCGGCCTCGTGCGCGCCCTCGTAACGGCCGATGAGTTCGCCGGGGGTGGCGGACTCGGCGGCGACCGGGACGCAGCGCTCCAGCGCGTCCGAACCGCACGCGGTGAGCGGGGCGGTGAGGAGCGCGAGGGCGGCGACGGCCCCGAGGGCGCGTCGGGAACGGTGGGGCACGGTGCTTACTTCCCTGCTGCCGGGATGCGTTCGGTCCACGTCATCCGCTGTCCGACGGTGGAGAAGATGCCGTCGTCGCGGTTCATCTTCTTCAGCCAGTCGTAGTAGCCGACGTAGTGGAGGAACGATTCGTTGCTGGTCTTGTTGTTGAGCGTGTACTCGACGACGAGGGAGCCGTCGGGGTCCTGGCCCTTGACCGAGTAGTCGAGGGAGTACGAGCCGACGAAGGCCTCGCCCAGGTGGTCCTCGTCGCCGGTGGCGATCGCCGGCAGGTCGGTGAAGAGGAGCTTCCCGAAGGCCGCGGCCTTTCCGCCCTTGGAGATGGAGTAGCTGACGGTGCCCTCGTCGTTGCCGTCCTTGCGCCAGTTGGCCAGGGTGTCCGCCCGGAGCTGCTCCATGCTGACGCTGGACTTGATCAGCTCGGTCATCCGGTCGCCCTCGTGGTACTCGCGGTCGCGCGGCCCGCTGCCGGTGACCCAGTCCACACCGAGGGAGTACGGGTCGTCGCCCTGGCGGGACGGGTACGGGTCCTTGCCCTGCATCGCGAGGTCGAGGGCGTTGTAGTCGGCCTGGTCGATCGTGTTGGTGGTGTCGATGTTGTTGTGCCGCGGGGCGGTGTTGAACCAGTCGCCGAGCCCGATGTCCGACATGAGGGAGAACGCCAGGTTCCGGTCGGCGACGATGCCCCGCTTCACGATCTCGACGATCTCCCGCTGGGCGTCCTCGATGGCCTTCGCGTCCGCCGAACCCTTCTCGACCACCTTGCAGACGCCGTGGACCATGTCGGGCGAGACGGCGCCGTCCTTGTCGATGTACAGACCCCTCTCCAGGGCGCGCCGGACGGCGTCCTTGAGGTCCTTCTGCACGGCCTTGAGTTCGCCGAGCGCGTCGTCCAGGACACCGACCGCCGCCTGGGCGACCTTGGCGGCCGCCTCGATCTGGCGCTCGACGTCGTCGATCATCCGCCAGGCGTACGGGGCGGCCGCGCCCTCCCAGTAGCCCTTGTCGCGCAGCGGGGTGAGCACGTCGTCGTGGACCCGCTTGGGCAGCTTGGCCAGGTCCGTGTGCGTGGTGCGCCACTGGTCGGCGAGCTTCTGGAGCGGGCCGAGGTCGGTGTCCAGGATCTCCCGGTAGAACGACGGCATTACAGCCCCTCCAGCTTCGAACGCCGCGGCGCGATGCCCCGGAGCGACTCGTCCACGGCGTGGTCCGTCGCGTGGTAGTCCCGGGCTCCCACGCGCAGGCTCTCGGAGATACGGGCCAGCCAGCCGGCCACGGTGCCGGCCTGCTTCTCCCACTGCGTGCCGGCCGTGCGGATGGCCTTGGCCGACTCCCAGCCGTCCATCGCCGCCGACGCCTTCTGCGCCGGGTCCTCCAGCGCGGCCGCGGGCTTGGTGAAGTCCGTGTGGATCTCGTCCGCGCGGCCCGCCGCCGCGGTGAGCACGCCGGGCGCGATGCGCAGCGCGTCCTGCGGCGGGCCCTGGACCGGCGGCTTGAGGAAGGGCGACCCTCCGAGCGGCGGTCCCTGGAGGGACGGGCCCTGGAGCGGCGGCTTGAGGAGGGGCGAGCCGGTGAGCGGCGGGCCCGGCTGCGGGAAGACCGGGGTGAGCGGGTCCACATAGCTGTCGGCGGGCGGGGCCTTGGTGACACCGGCGGCCCACTCGGAGTGGTGCCGCTTCAGCTCGTCCGGCGAGAGCGGCAGTTGGGAAGGTTCGGGCAGTTTGTCGTCACTCATGCAAGATCCCCCGTGCGGTGCGCGTGCGCTCAGCAGCCTAACCGCTGCCGGGAGATGGGCTCATGACAAGCCGTTCGGGGACGTCACGGCACCAGGGGTTTCGCGTAGCAGATGCTGTTGTCGTGGAAGCGGTAGTGGCCGAACTTCTCGCAGGGGGAGTAGCCGCTGGAGGCGTAGAGGGCGATCGCCTCCGGCTGCTGGTCGCCGGTCTCCAGGACCATGCGGGTGCGGCCCGCGGCGCGGGCGTCGTCCTCCAGGAGCGCGAGGATGCGGCGGGCGAGGCCCAGGCCCCGCGCCTGCGGGATCACGTACATGCGCTTCAGCTCGGCGTCGCCGTCCGAGTAGCCCTGGTCGTTCTTGTCCTGGGTGCGCCAGCCGCCGGTGGCGACCGGGCGCTCGTCCTCGTCGTACGCGATCAGATAGAGCCCGTTGGGCGGTACGAACATGGAGGCGTCCAGCGGGGTGGCGTCGCCCTCGTCCGTGTAGCGCTCGATGTATTCGAGCTGGACCTGGTCGTCGAGCTTCACGGCGTCCGGGTGGTCGTACCCCCGTGTACGTATATTCATGCGTCCCAGAGTACTTCTATGCAGGCGATCACGGAGGCCGGGTCGGTAGGGTGCCCGGGTGCTCACTGTTACCACTGTGAATGTAAACGGGCTCCGCGCCGCCGCCAAGAAGGGATTCCTTCCGTGGCTGGCCGGGTCGGACGCCGACGTCGTCTGCCTCCAGGAGGTACGGGCCGAGCCGCAGCAGCTCACCGCCGAGGTGCGCGAGCCCGAGGGGTGGCACGTCGTGCACGCGCCCGCCGCGGCCAAGGGCCGGGCCGGGGTCTCGCTCTACACCCGCCGCGAGCCGGAGCGGGTCCGGGTCGGCTTCGGCAGCGCGGAGTTCGACGGCAGTGGCCGGTATGTGGAGGCCGACCTGCCCGGCGTCACCGTCGCCAGCCTCTATCTGCCGTCCGGCGAGGCCGGGACCGGGAAGCAGGACGAGAAGTACCGGTTCATGGGCGAGTTCCTGCCGTATCTGAAGGAGCTCCGGGCGCGGGCGGCGGCCGACGGGCGCGAGGTCGTCGTCTGCGGCGACTGGAACATCGCCCACCGCGAGGCCGACCTCAAGAACTGGCGGGGCAACAAGAAGAACGCGGGCTTCCTGCCCGAGGAGCGCGAGTGGCTCTCCCGCGTCCTGGACGCCGCCGACGGCGGTTACGTGGACGTGGTGCGCGCGCTGCACCCCGACGAGGAGGGGCCGTACTCGTGGTGGTCCTACCGCGGGCGCGCCTTCGACAACGACTCGGGCTGGCGCATCGACTACCAGCTGGCCACGGCGGGCCTCGCGGCGCGCGCGGTCAAGGGGTACGTGGAGCGGGCCGCCTCGCACGAGGAGCGGTGGAGCGACCACGCCCCGGTGACGGTGGTGTACGGGCTCTAGGGCCTGCCGGGATCCTCGGCGGACATACGGAAGTGGCGCACCCGGGCCCGGGTGCGCCACTTCGTACGCGCGGAGCGCGAAGCGTCAGGCGTCGTAGTCCATGTCGAACTTGTCCTGCGCCTCCTGGGCCGCGCGCTGGGCCTCGGCCGGGGCCTGCTGAGCCTGCCGCGAGCGCTCCTGCTGCTGGCCCTTCTTCGAGCTCATCGCCTGCTTGGCCTGCTGCTCGGCCTGCTTCGCCTTGTCCTGGAACTGGTCCTTGATGCCCATCGAGTTCACTCCTGATGAGGGGGTGTGGGGGGCCGGGTGCCGGGGCTGTTCCCGCGGCTCCTCCGGGCCTCGACCAGCGTGGCATGGGTGGACAAAGGGCGCATTTCGATCAGTTACGGAAGGTCACGGAGCGTGCGTTCCTGCTCGTCGGCGGCCCCGCCCGCGCCCACCAGACCCCGCCCGACCCCCGCCAGCCGGGGCTCGAAGCGCCGCATCTCGCGCTGGCCCACGGCCCCGATGACCGCGGGCAGATAGCCGCGCACCGACTGCATCCCCCGCAGCCACCACTGCGCGTACACATGCGAGGAGCGGCGTTCGATGCCCGCCACGATCCGGTCGACGGCCGGGCCCAGCGGATACGTGCGGTTGGACGGCCACGGCAGCCGCTGGCGCAGCTCGCGCATCACCTCGTCCTGGTCCGCGCCGCGCACCATGTCCGTGTCGGTCCAGGACAGATACCCGACCCCGACCCGTACGCCCTTGTAGCCCACCTCGGCCCGCAGGCTGTGCGCGAAGGCCTCCACGCCCGACTTGGACGCGCAGTACGCGGTCATCATCGGCGCCGGGGTGATCGCGGCGAGCGAGGCGATCTGGAGGAAGTAGCCGCGGCTCTCCATCAGTACGGGCAGGAAGGCCCGGGCCGTGACCGCGCCGCCGATCAGATTGACCTCGATGACGCGGCGCCAGGCGTCCGGGTCGGAGTCCACGAACGGGCCGCCGGAGGCGACGCCCGCGTTGGCGACCACGATGTCGACCTTGCCGAACCGCTCCTTCACCTCCCGCGCGACCCGCGCCATCGCCTCGTGGTCGGTGACGTCCGCGAACCACGACTCGGCCTCGGTGTGCAGCCGCGCGGCCACCCGCTTCAGCTCGTCCGGCTCCAGGCCGACCAGGGCCACCTTGGCGCCGCGCGCCGACAGCTTGCGCGCCAGCAGTTCGCCGACGCCCCGGGCCGCGCCCGTGACGACCGCGACCTGCCCCTCCAGGCTCACCCTGCTCATGCCACGTCCTCCTCGACTGCCACGTACGTACGGACCAGTTCACGGATGCGTTCCGTGACGACTTCGGGGGCCTCCATCGGGGTCATGTGCCCGACGCCCGTCAGCTCGGTGAGGCCCACGCAGAGCGGCAGCGCAGCCGCGATCCGCCGGGCGTGCACCGGCGGGGTGAGCCGGTCGGCCGTCCCCGCCACCACGGCGGTGGGCACCCTCAACTCCCGTACCAGGGCGTCGATCTCCAGCTCGGCCAGCACCCGCGACCAGGCGTACCGGGGGCCCCGGGCGCAGCCGTGCACGATCCTGGCGCACGCCTCGATCCGGTCGGGCGCGGCCCCCGGGCCCATCGTCGCGTACCGCAGGACCTTCTTGCCCACGGGAGTGACCGGCCCGAGCGGGGCCTTCGAGCCGAGGACGGCCGCGGTGAGCCGGGTGCGCAGCCGGCCCGGCCGCAGCGGCACCACCAGCGACTCGGCGACCAGCTGGGAGCTGCCGGTGGAGCAGAGCAGCACCGCCGCCGCGTGCGCGCGCAGCCCGGGGCGGCGGGCTGCGGCCATCAGCGTCATGCCGCCCATGGAGTGCCCGGCGAGCACCGCCTTCTCGCCCGGTGCGAGCGTCGCCGCGAGCACCGCCTCCAGGTCGTCGGCGAGCGCGTCGGCGGAGCAGACCCCGCTCGCGGCGGTACGGCCGTGGCCGCGCTGGTCGTAGACGACGACCCGGTGGTCCTCGGCCAGGGCGCGTATCTGCGCGGCCCAGAAGGCGGTCGAGCAGGTCCAGCCGTGGGCGAGGACGACGGCCGGGGCGCCGTCGGGCCCGTGCACCTCGACGTGCAGCCGGGCGCCGTCGGCGGAGACGGCGGTGAGGGTACGGGCGGGGGTCGGCGGGGCGAAGGGGCCCGAGGTGACGTGTGCGGGGCGCTTCACGAGGCCACCGCCTCGGGGGCGCCGGACGCCTTGCGCCCCTTGCGGGGCTCGGCCGCCGCCGCGGCGGGCTCGGCGGGCTCGGCGGCCTTTGGGCGGACGACCTCGTACTCCCCGAGGTCGACCGCGCGGGTCTCCTTGCGGAACTCGCCGGTCGTGCCGGGCCAGATGGTGGTGTTGCGCCCGCTGGCGTCCAGGTACCAGCTGGTGCAGCCGCCGGTGTTCCACACCGTCCGCTTCATGCGCTCCTGGACGCGCCGGTTCCAGGCGCCGACGGCGGACGGCCGGGCGGCGAGGGCGACGCGGCCGCCGAGGACGTCCAACTGCCGCAGGTAGTCGGCCATATAGCTGAGCTGGGACTCGATCATCAGGATCATCGAGGAGTTCCCGAGGCCGGTGTTGGGCCCGATGATCGTCATCCAGTTGGGGAACCCGGCGGCGGTGGCGCCGCGCAGCGACTCCATGCCGCCCTTCCACGCCTCGGCCAGGGTGCGCCCGTCGGCGCCGACCACGCGGTCCGCGATCGGCATGTCGGTGACGTGGAACCCGGTGCCGAAGACGATCGCGTCGGCCTCGGTCTCGGTCCCGTCGGCGGCCACCAGCGTGGAGCCGCGCACCTCGCTGAGCCCGGAGGCGACGAGGTCCACATTGGGCTTGGCGAGCGTCGGGTAGTACTCGCTGGAGAGCAGGATCCGCTTGCAGCCGATGCGGTAGTCCGGCGTCAGCTTGGCGCGCAGGGCCGGGTCCTTGATGGCCCGCGCCATGTTCCGCTTGGCCAGCGACTCGACCAGACCCAGCTCGTTGGGCCGCTTGGTGAACGCGCTGACCTGCAACTCCCGGATGCCCCACAGCAGTCCGCGGCGCGCGGCCCCGGTGAACGGCAACTGCCGGTGCAGCCAGCGCTCGGGCGCGGTGATCGCCCGGTCCACGCGCGGCATGACCCAGGGCGGGGTGCGCTGGAAGAGCGTGAGACTGCGGACCTGCGGCTGGATGGCCGGGACGATCTGGATCGCGGAGGCGCCGGTCCCGATCATGGCGACGCGCTTGCCGCGCAGGTCGTAGTCGTGGTCCCAGCGGGCGGAGTGGAAGACCTTGCCGGGGAAGGAGTCCAGGCCGGGGATGTCGGGCATCTTCGGGTCGGAGAGCGGCCCGGTCGCGGAGACGACGACGTCGGCGCGCAGAACGGCCCCGTTGGCGCACTCGACGACCCAGTACAGCTGCTCGGCGTCCCACCGCATCATCGTCACCTCGTGGTCGAGGCGGATGTGCGGGCGCAGCCGGAAGGTGTCGGCGACGTGCTCCAGATAGGCCCGGATGTGCCGCTGCCCGGAGAAGGTGCGCGGCCAGTCCGGGTTGGGCGCGAAGGAGAACGAGTACAGATGGGACGGTACGTCGCAGGCGCACCCGGGATAGCTGTTGTCCCGCCAGGTCCCGCCGACCGAGTCGGCCCGCTCCAGGACGACGAAGTCGGTGATGCCCTCCCGCCGCAGCCGGACCGCGGCCCCGAGCCCGCCGAATCCGGACCCGATCACCGCCACCCGTACGTGCTCGGGCTCGCGCTCGTGCTGGACCATGCCACCGCCTCCATGCAGGACGTCTGTGCGGAGAGTCTGTATGACGCGCGACTCTGCCAGTAATCACTGGCACAGTTGGGAGAGTAGAGCAGCGGCATACCGAGCGGTAGGGGTCCGGCCGGGGAAAGTTACTGGCGGTACAACATAGGCTGGCGGATGTGGCAGACGGAGGAGTTGGCAGCGGGCCCGGGGGCGAAGCCCCCGCCGTACCCCGCGAGTACCGCATGGAGGAGCTGGCCGCGAAGGCCGGGATCACCGTGCGCACGCTGCGGTTCTACCGCGAGCGGGGCCTCATCCCGCCGCCGCGCCGCCAGGGCCGCATCGCCTGGTACGACGAGCGCCATCTGGCCCGGCTGCACACCATCGCCGCGCTCCTCGAACGCGGCCACACGCTCTCCGGCATCGCCGATCTGACCGCCGCGTTCGAGTCCGGCCGGGACGCGGGCGAGGCGCTCGGGCTGGTCGAGCCGACCGAGGAGACCCCGGTCCGGCTCACGCCCGAGGCCCTCGCGGACCACTTCGCGGGCGAGGTGACGCCGGAGAACCTGGCGGCCGCGCTCGACCTCGGCTACCTCGCGGTCGACGGCGAGGAGATCGTCCACATCAGCCGGCGCCTGCTCGATGTCTCGGCGGCGCTGGTGCGGGAGGGGATTCCGCTGGCCGCGGTGCTTGCGGCGGGCCGGGAGGTGCGTGCCCACGCGGACGCGCTGGCCCGTCTGTTCGTCGACCTGCTGCACGCGCACGCCCACGCCTCCGACCAGGACCTCTCCCGGCTGCGCCCGCTGGCCAAGCACGTGGTGGAGGCGGAACTGTCCTTGGCGATGGACCGCCGCCTGGCGGAGGGCCCGGACGGGTCCTGATCCGGCGAGGTCTTCGTCTGCGGGCCGGTGGTGGGCTGGTCGCGCAGTTCCCCGCGCCCCTTTTTCGGTCCGGTGTTCGTCTGCGGGTGGTGGTGGGTTGCTCGCGCAGTTCCCCGCGCCCCTTAGGCAGTCGGCCGCAGCCGGAGACCCCAGCTCAGCCACAGGCTTTCAGGGGCACGGGGAACTGCGCGAGCAACCGGCCGCGGTCCGCAGGCGAGAGCGGGTTTAGGGGCGCGGGGAACTGCGCGGCCAGCCGTCCACCGGGCCGCAGACAAACACCGGGCCTCACCGCGGTGGCAGCTCCGGCCGTCGCCGATCCGGCGTGTTCGTATAGCCGGGCGGCGCCGCCGCCGGCGTCCCCGCCAGCAGATCCAGGGCCAGCTGCACCGCGTCGTCGAGCTGCGCATGGCGCCCCTCCGCCCAGTCCAGCGGCGTGCGCAGGATCTCCAGGTCCGGCTCCACCCCGTGGTTCTCGATCGACCACTCGTACGTGTCGAACCACGCCGCGTTCATCGGCACCGTGATCACCGTGCCGTCGCCCAGCGTGTGGCGGCCGGTCATGCCGACCACACCGCCCCAGGTCCGCTGGCCGACCACCGGGCCCAGCCGCAGCAGCCGGAAGGCCGCCGTGATCATGTCGCCGTCGGAGGAGGTCGCCTCGTCGGCGAGGGCCACCACCGGGCCCCGGGGGGCGTTCGAGGCGTACGAGACCGGCTGGGCGTCGCGCGTCAGGTCCCAGCCGATGATCCTGCGGGTGAGCTTCTCGATCACCAGCTCGCTGATGTGGCCGCCCGCGTTGCCGCGTACGTCGACGATCAGCGCCGGGCGGGACATCTCCAGGCGCAGGTCCCGGTTGAACTGGGCCCAGCCCGAGCCGCCCATGTCCGGGATGTGCAGATAGCCGCACCTCTCGCCGCTCAGCTCCCGTACCACCGCACGGCGCTTGGCCACCCAGTCCTGGTAGCGCAGGGGACGCTCGTCCACCAGCGGGACCACGGCGACCCGGCGGGAGCGCCCCTCGCCCTCGGCGGGCTGGAACGTCAGCTCGACGGTCGTGCCGCCGGAGCCCGCGAGCAGCGGGTAGGGGCCCGTCACCGGGTCCACCGGGCGGCCGTCGACATGGGTGAGCACCGCGCCCTCGCGGATGCCGGTGCCGGCCAGCGGCGAGCGGGCCTTGGAGTCGGAGGAGTCGCCGGGCAGGATGCGCCGGACCATCCAGCCCTCCTCCCGGTGGACGAAGTCCGCGCCCAGCAGGCCCTGGGGGCGCTGGTAGTGGGGCGGGCCCTCGTTCCTGCGGGCGGCCGAGACGTACGCGTGCGAGGTGCCCAGCTCGCCCAGCACCTCGCGCAGCAGGTCCGCGAACTCGTCGGGGGAGGCGACCCGTTCGACCAGCGGGCGGTACTGGTCGAGGACCGCCTTCCAGTCGATGCCGCACATCCGCGGCTCCCAGAAGTACGCGCGAATGATCCGGCCCGCCTCGTCGTAGGCCTGGCGCCACTCGGAGGGCGGGTCGGCCTCGTGCAGGACCCGGCGCAGGTCCAGGTAGACGGTGGAGTCCGAGTCGCCGGACTCGGTGGCGGGCACGGCCCGCAGCTCGCCCTCGTCGACGACCACCAGACGGCTGCCGTCGCCGCTCACCGCGAACCAGTCGAGATGGTCGACGAGTTCGCTCTTGCGGGCCTTGGTGATGTCGAAGTGCTCCAGGGTCGGGCGGCCCGAGGTGTCCGCCGGGTTGGCGAACGTCTCGCCCAGCGCGCCCGAGATCGGCCAGCGCAGCCACACGAGGCCGCCGCCGGAGACCGGGTTCAGCGCCGAGTACTTGGAGGCCGCCACCGGGAACGGCGTCACCCTGCTCTCCAGGCCCTCCACCTCGACCGTCACCGTGCCGTCGCCGCTCTCCTCCATCGGGTCCAGCCCGCCCGCCGCCGGGCGCCCGTCGGGCAGCAGCGCGAACGGGGAGGGGGTGGCCGAGGAGAGCGGGACCAGGTACGGGCGGCAGCCGAGCGGGAAGGAGAGGTCGCCGGTGTGGACGTCGTAGACCGGGTCGAAGCCGCGCCAGGACAGGAAGGCGAGATAGCGGCCGTCCCGGGTGAACACCGGGTTCTCGTCCTCGAAGCGGCCGTTGGTGACGTCCACGATGACCCGGGCGCCGGGGCCGGAGATCCGGGCCATCTTGATCTGGCGCAGCGAGCGGCCGATGCCCGGGTGGGACCAGGTCAGCCAGGCCCCGTCGGGTGAGAACGCCAGGTCGCGGACGGGTCCGTTGATCGACCTGATCAGTTCGGTGACCTCGCCGTTGGACTCCTCGGTGGCGTCGATCAGCAGCAGCCGGCCGTCGTGCGAGGCGATCGCGAGGCGTTCGCCCTCCGGGTCGGAGAGCAGCTCCTGGACCCGGCCGAGCCCGCCGGAGGCCAGCCGCCTCGGCTCGCGGTCGCCGCTGGCCCGGGGCAGGTACGCGATCTCCACCGCGTCCTCCCCGTCCGCGTCCGTCACGTACGCCACCTGGCCGCCGGTGCCGAGCATCTCGGGCAGGCGGACGCGGACGCCCGCGGTGTCGGTGATGGTGCGGGCCGGGCCGTCGCGGTGGGTGAGCCAGTACAGGCTGCCGCGCACCACGACGGCGCTGGCCCGGCCGGTGGTGTCGACCGAGAGCGCGTCCACATGGCTGGCCGCGGGCACCTGGTACGTACGCCGCCCGGCGCGCGGGCCGCCCAGGCGCACGTCGAGGCGGCGCGGGGCCGAGTCGGGGGTGAGCGCGTCGACGATCCACAGGTCGCCCGCGCACTGGTAGACCACCCGGTGCCCGTCCGAGGAGGCGTGCCGGGCGTAGTACTCGTCGTGGTCGGTGTGGCGGCGCAGGTCGGAGCCGTCGGGCAGACAGGAGTAGAGGTTGCCCACCCCCTCGTGGTCGGAGAGGAACGCGATGCGGTCCGCCACGAACATCACCGAGTCGAGATGGCCGCCGATGTCCGGGAGCAGCCGCTCGCCGTGCAGCCACAGGCGGCCCATGGCGCCGCCCCGGTAGCGCTTCCAGGCGGCGGGCTCGTGCGGCGGCTTGCCGGTGAGCAACAGGGTGCGGCGCTCGCCGTCGAGGTCGTTGACCGCGATGTCGGAGACCGGGCCCCAGGGCAGCCGCCCGCCGGGGGAGCCGTCGGTGGGGACGCTGTAGGCCCAGGAGAAGTACGAGAAGGGCTGGCCGTGCGAGGAGACGGCCAGGATGTGGCCGTCGGGGGTCCAGCCGCAGACCCGGGTGTCGGTCGAGCCCCAGTAGGTCAGCCGCCGGGCCGGGCCGCCGCCGACGGGGGCCAGATGGATCTCCGGGTCCAGGCTGCGCCAGGTCGTGTACGCGATCTGCTTCCCGTCGGGGGAGAACCGGGGGTGGCTGACCTTGGTGCGGTCGACGGTGACCCGCCAGGCCCGCGAGGGGCTGTGGCCGGCCGGGACCAGGGGCGCGACCCACAGGTCGTCCTCGGCGGCGAAGCAGATCAAGTCGTCGTGCAGATGCGGGAAGCGGAGGTATGCGCCCTCGGTCACAGGCGCCGGCTGCTGGTCGTCCTCGCGTGCGTCGCTCACTCGTCAATGCTTTCCGCGCGACGGGGGTGCGGCAACTTATGGAGCCTTGACAGTTGTGGCGCAGAACACAAGCGAAACGGTTTCGTTTCGCTGACCACCGGCGATATCGTCGTACGAGTACGAAACCGTTTCGTTCGGATGGGAGGTCGAGACATGGCGAGCAGGCTCACGGCCGAACGTGAGGCAGAGCTGTACGAGTCGGTCCTCGACCTGCTGCGCGAGGTCGGCTACGACGCCCTGACGATGGATGCCGTCGCCGCCCGTACCCGCTCCAGCAAGGCCACCCTCTACCGTCAGTGGGGGAACAAGCCGGAGCTGGTCGCGCGGGCGCTGCGGCACAACAAGCCGGTCGGTCTCCACCAGATCGACACCGGCTCGCTGCGCCGCGACTTCCACGAGCTGGTCGGTCTTGAGGACGACTGCAAGCTGGAGAAGGACTCCGCGCTGATGCGGGGCCTGATGCGCGCCGTCCACGACAACCCGGACCTCCACCAGGCGCTGCGCGAAGTGCTGATCGAGCCGGAGATCACCGGCCTCGACCAGGTGCTGCGGCGCGCGGTGGAACGCGGCGAGGTCCGCGCGGACTGTCCCGCGCTCCCCTACGTCGTACACATGCTGGTCGGCGCCTTCGTCGCCCGGCAGCTCGTCGAGGACAAGCCGGTGGACAAGGCCTTCCTCGCAAACTACATCGACGCCGTGGTCCTCCCCGCCCTCGGCGATCCCGTCTAGCTCCCCACCAACCTGCCCCACCTGACGTACGCCGCTCTCGTCGTCGGGCTGGTTATCCACGCCCTGTTTCCCTCGACTCGACCGGGAGTACGCCCTCGTGGCCACGTTCCTCTACCGACTCGGCAGGTTCGCCTTCCGGCGCCGCCGCTATGTCGCCCTGGTGTGGGTGGCGCTGCTGTTCCTCGCCGGATTCGGCGCCGCGTCCGCCTCCACTCCTTCCGCAAGCTCCTTCTCGATGCCCGGCACCGAGGCCCAGAAGGCCTTCGACCTGCTGGAGCAGCGCTTCCCCGGCGGCAGCGCCGACGGCGCCACCGCCCGTATCGTCTTCAAGGCCCCGGCCGGCAAGACCATGAACGACGCGGCCAACAAGGCCGAGGTCGCCAAGGTCGTCGACGAGCTGCCCAAGGGCTCGAAGCAGGTCGCCTCGGTGACCGACCCGTACCAGGCGAACGCCGTCTCCAAGGACGGCTCGACCGCGTACATATCCGTGAAGTACAAGGTCAACGGCATGGCCCTGGAGGACAGCGACCGCGAGTCGCTGGAGGACTCCGGCAAGGCCGCGCAGAAGGCCGGGCTCACCGTCGAGATCGGCGGTGACGCGCTCCAGGCCAAGCCCGAGACGGGCTCCGGCGAGATCATCGGTGTGGTGATCGCCGGCATCGTGCTGATGATCACCTTCGGCTCGCTGATCGCGGCCGGGCTTCCGCTGGTCACCGCCATCATCGGCGTGGGCATCGGCGTCTCGACCATCACCGCGCTCGCCAACGTCCTGGACCTCGGCAACACCACCTCGACGCTGGCCTCGATGATCGGCCTCGCGGTCGGCATCGACTACGCGCTCTTCATCGTCTCGCGCTACCGGGCCGAGCTCCGCGAGGGCCGCGACCGCGAGGAAGCGATCGGCCGGGCCGTCGGAACCGCCGGTTCCGCTGTCGTCTTCGCCGGTCTGACCGTGGTCATCGCGCTGTGCGGCCTCGCGGTCGTCAACATCCCGATGCTCACCAAGATGGGCGTGGCCGCGGCCGGTACGGTCGTGATCGCCGTCCTGATCGCGCTCACCCTGATCCCGGCGGTCCTCGGCTTCACGGGCAAGCGCGTCTTCGGCCGCCGCACCCGCAAGAAGATGGAGGCCGGCACGGTCGAGGCCCCCACCGAGGCCAAGCCGAACATGGGCACCCGCTGGTCCAGCTTCGTGCTGCGCAAGCCCATCTGGGTGCTGCTCGCCGGTGTGATCGGGCTCGGCGCCGTCGCCGTCCCGGCCGCCTCCCTGGAGATGGGCCTGCCCGACGACGGCTCGCAGCCGACGTCGACGACCCAGCGCCGCGCCTACGACACCCTCTCCGACGGCTTCGGCCCGGGCTTCAACGGCCCGCTGATGATCGTCGTGGACGGCGCCAGGGCCGGCGGTGCCAAGGCCGCGGCCGACCGCACCTCCGACACCATCAAGAAGCTCCCGGACGTCGCCGAGGTCATGGCGCCCGCCCTCAACAAGGAGGGCGACACCGCGACCATCACGGTGGTCCCGAAGTCCAAGCCGTCCTCCAAGGACACCGAGGACCTGGTCCACTCGATCCGGGACGCGGGCAAGGACATCAAGTCCGAGACCAAGGCCGAGGTCCTGGTCACCGGCGCGACCGCGATGAACATCGACTTCTCGCAGCGCATGAACGACGCCCTGCTGCCCTATCTGGCGCTCGTGGTGGGCCTGGCCTTCCTGCTCCTGATGGTGGTCTTCCGCTCGATCCTGGTTCCGCTGAAGGCGGCCCTCGGCTTCCTGCTCTCGGTGGTCGCCGCCCTCGGCGCGGTCGTCGCGGTCTTCCAGTGGGGCTGGCTCGGCGGGCTGTTCGGGGTGGAGAACCCCGGCCCGATCATGTCGATGATGCCGATCTTCATGGTCGGTGTGGTCTTCGGTCTGGCGATGGACTACGAGGTCTTCCTCGTCACCCGGATGCGCGAGGCCTTCGTCCACGGCGAGCGTCCCGGCCAGGCGATCGTGACCGGTTTCCGGCACGGCGCCCGGGTGGTCACGGCCGCCGCGGTGATCATGATCGCGGTCTTCTCCGGCTTCATCGGGGCCAGCGACCAGATGATCAAGATGATCGGCTTCGCCCTGGCGATCGCGGTCTTCTTCGACGCCTTCGTGGTCCGGATGGCGATCGTCCCGGCGGTGCTCGCGCTGCTCGGCTCGAAGGCCTGGTGGCTGCCGGGCTGGCTGGACCGGATCCTGCCGAACGTCGACGTCGAGGGTGAGGGCCTGAAGGCCCACGCGGCGAAGGCGTCCGACGGCGACGACGACCGCGAGCTCGCGCGCGTCTGACCCCCGGAGCGGCTCCGCCGCACCCCCTCATGGCCGGCCCCTACGCCTCACGCGTAGGGGCCGGTTCTTTCGCTGCGTACGTCCGGCTACGCCGGGGCGATTAGGCCCGACCGCTCGGCGCGGGCGTCACGCTGTACGTATGCCGCAGAAAGCGGACCAGCGGCGAGCTGTCGAACTGGACCACCGCGACACCGTCCGGGGAGTGGAACTCCAGGACGGTCTGGGCCCGGCCGCATGGCCAGACCGAGACGTCGCCGCGCCGGGTGGGGCCGCGCAGACCGGCCTCCAGGAGCGTGCGCGGGAAGACCCACTCGTTGCCGCCCGGGAACTCGAAACGCACGGTCAGCGGGTCCTCGGCGGGGTCATAGCGCAGCGCGACCGGAACGGGGCGGTGGTGCGGGGCGTCGGAGACGATCCTCGCCCGGGCGTGTTCCTCGACGGCGGGGGACATCAGTCGCTCCTCACACTCACACTGCGCAGCTTTTCAGACTCTCTGTCATTAAATGTCGCATATTTTGCGGGGCGCGCCGGGCGTGAGAAGAGCTGGTAAATCTCACTCATACGCTCTTGCGACCCATTCGCAGGTGCACGACTATCATCGAGCGGTTCCTTCGAGCAGTTCCAGCCATCCCGGCCCCAGCGGAGACCACTCATGCATGTCCCGGACGGATTCATCAACGCCCCCGTCTCCGCGATAGCCGGAGTCGGCGCGGCCGCCGCCATCGCGGTCAGCCTGCGCGGGGCCCGACGTGAACTCGACGAGAAGACGGCCCCGCTCGCGGGTCTGGTCGCGGCGTTCATCTTCGCCGTGCAGATGCTGAACTTCCCCGTCGCGGCCGGCACCAGCGGCCATCTGCTCGGCGGGGCGCTCGCGGCGATACTCGTCGGGCCGTACACCGGCGTCCTCTGTGTCTCGGTCGTGCTCCTCATGCAGGGCATCCTCTTCGCCGACGGCGGCCTGACCGCGCTCGGCGTCAACATCACCGACATGGCGATCGTGACGACGGTCGTGGCGTACACCGTCTTCCGGGGCCTGGTGAAGGTGCTGCCCCGCAGGCGGAGCTCCGTCACCGCGGCCGCCTTCGTCGCCGCCCTCCTCTCCGTCCCGGCCGCCGCCCTCGCCTTCACCGCGATCTACGCGGCCGGCGGCACCACCGACGTCCCCATCGGCAAGGTGCTCACCGCGATGGTCGGCGTGCACATCCTGATCGGCATCGGCGAGGCCGCGATCACCGCGCTCACCGTGGGCGCGGTCATCGCCGTACGGCCCGACCTCGTCCACGGGGCCCGCGGGCTGCACACCCCGCTGAAGCTCCGCGTGGGCGGCGAACTGGTCGACGCCCCCGCTCCTGAGCCCGTACCCGGCGCGGCCCGCTCCACGCACAAGGTCCGCGCGGCCTTCGTCGTCGCCGCCCTGCTGCTGGCGGGATTCTTCTCCTTCTACGCGTCCGCCTCGCCCGACGGCCTGGAGAAGGTCGCCCACGACAAGGGCATCGACACCCAGGAGAAGAAGCACGCCGCCGAGGACTCGCCGCTGGCGGGCTACTCGGTCAAGGACATCGGCAACGACCGGGTCGCCACCGGCCTCGCGGGCATGACCGGCGTCGCGGTGACGGTCGGCGTGGGCAGCGGGATCTTCTGGGTGGTGCGCCGCCGCCGGGGCAGCGCGGCCGACGCCGCACCCACCGCCGTGCGCGAGACGGAGAAGGTCTGACATGGGCGCGGGCCACACGCACAAGCTCTACCACCGGGCCGTGTCGCCGGTCCACGACCTGCCCCCGCACTGCAAGCTCGCGGCCGTCTTCCTCTTCGTGATCGTGGTCGTCTCGACCCCGCGCGAGGCGGTCTGGGCCTTCGGCCTGTACGCGGTGCTGATCGCCGCGGTGGCGGGCGTGGCCAGGATCCCGGCGGGCGTCCTGCTCAAGCGCCTGCTGATCGAGATCCCCTTCGTGGCGTTCGCGGTCCTGATGCCGTTCGTGGTGCCGGGCGACCAGGTGCACGTCCTCGGCCTGGCGCTGAGCAAGAACGGTCTGTGGGGCGCGTGGAACGTGCTGGCCAAGGGCACGCTCGGGGTCGCCGCCTCGGTGATCCTGGCGTCCACCACGGACCTGCGGGCCCTGCTGCTCGGCCTCCAGCGGCTCAAGCTCCCGTCGCTGCTCGTCCAGATCGCGTCGTTCATGATCCGCTACGGTGACGTGATCACGGACGAGATGCGCCGGATGTCGATCGCCCGCCGCTCGCGCGGCTTCGAGGCGAAGGGACTGAAGGCCTGGAGCGTCCTCGCCAAGTCGGCGGGCGCGCTGTTCATCCGCTCGTACGAGCGCGGTGAGCGCGTACATCTGGCCATGGTCAGCCGTGGCTACGCGGGTTCGATGCCGGTCATCGACGATGTGACGGCGACCGGTGCGCAATGGCGTTACGCGGCGGTGCTCCCCGCGTCGGCTCTCGTGATCTGTCTGTTGGGGTGGACTCTGTGAACACGTCGGTGACTTCTTCCACGAACTCCTCCGCTTCCCCCGCCTCCCTTGAGGTGAGCGGTCTCGCCTTCGCCTATCCCGACGGCCACCAGGCCCTGTTCGGGGTCGACCTGACGGTGGGGCGCGGTGAGCGGGTCGCGCTGCTCGGCCCCAACGGCGCGGGCAAGACCACCCTGGTCCTGCACCTCAACGGCATCCTCACGGGCGGAGCGGGCTCGGTGAAGGTGGCCGGACTCCCCGTGGAGAAGCGGAACCTGGCCGAGATCCGGCGCCGGGTCGGCATCGTCTTCCAGGACCCCGACGACCAGCTCTTCATGCCCACGGTCCGCGAGGACGTGGCGTTCGGCCCGGCCGCGTCGGGGATGCGCGGGGCGGAGCTGGAGGCGCGGGTGCACCAGGCGCTGGAGCGCGTCGGCATGGCGGAGTACGCGGACCGGCCCCCGCACCACCTCTCGTTCGGCCAGCGCCGCCGGGTCGCGGTGGCGACCGTGCTCGCGATGGAGCCGGAGATCCTGGTCCTGGACGAGCCGTCGTCGAACCTGGACCCGGCGTCCAGGCGCGAACTGGCCGACATCCTGCGGGCGTTGGACGTCACCGTGCTGATGGTCACGCACGACCTGCCGTACGCGCTGGAGCTGTGCGGCCGGTCGGTGATCCTCAGCGGGGGGACGATCGCGGCGGACGGCAAGACGGCGGACGTCCTGGCGGACGAGGAGCTGATGCGCACCCACCGCCTGGAGCTGCCGTTCGGCTTCGACCCGAGGGCGGCGGCGGCGAAGGCGTAGTCCTTACCGGGTCCTTACTGCCCGATCGCTTCCCGGACCGCGCGGACCAGGGCCTGGGGGCGCGGGTCGGCGGTGACGCCCTTCTGGTGGCCGTTGGTGACGTACCCGAAGGCGATGCCCGACTCCGGGTCGGCGAAGCCGAGGGAGCCGCCGCTGCCGGGGTGCCCGAAGGAGCCGGGGCCCAGGAGCGGGGACGCCGCGCCGTGCAGCATGTAGCCCAGTCCGAAACGGGTGGGGACCACCAGGACCCGGTCCGGGCCCGCCGACTCCTCGGTACGGGCGAGCGCGACCGTGGCCGGGGCGAACAGACGGCGCCCGTCCACCTCGCCGATCGTCGCCGCGTAGAACCGGGCGAGGCCGCGGGCGGTGGATATGCCGCCGGCGGCGGGGAGTTCGGCGGCGCGGTAGGCGGGGTCGTTCTGGTCCGGGAGCGGGTCGATGGCGCCGAAGGCGCGGCGGGTGAGGGAGGCCGGGTCGGCGTAGGCGGCGGAGACGTCGCGCTTGGGCCGCAGGGTGATGGCGCCGGGGACGCGGGGCGCCTCCGTCGGCCCCACGCGACCCACGCGGCCGGTCTCCTCCTGCGGCATCCCGATCCAGAGATCGGCCCCCAGCGGCCGGGCGATCTCCTCCGCGACCCAGCGGCCGAGGGTGCGGCCGCTGACGCGGCGGACGAGCTCGCCGAGCAGCCAGCCGTACGTCTGGGCGTGGTACCCGTGCTCGGTCCCCGGCTCCCAGAACGGCGTCTGCGCGGCGACCGCGGCCGGTCCCGACTCGCCGTCGGCGGCCTCGGCGGGGCTGAGCGGCCGGTCCAGGGCGGGGACGCCGGCGCGGTGCGAGAGGAGGTGCCGGACGAGGGTGCGCTCCTTGCCCTTCGCCTTGAACTCGGGCCAGTACGTGGCCACGGGGGCGTCCAGGTCCAGCTGGCCGCGCTGGTGGAGGAGGAGGGGGACGGCTGCGGCTATGCCCTTGGTGGCGGAGCGGAGGATCTGGGCGGTGTCGACGGCCCAGGGTGCCTGGCCGTCGACGTCCTTGGTGCCGCCCCAGAGGTCGACGACCTTCTGTCCGTCGCGGTAGACGGCGACGGCGGCGCCGTGGTCTCCGCGGTGGGTGAAGTTACGGACGAACGCGTCCCGAACCGCTTCGTACCCCGGGCCCACGGACCCCTGCACGTCACTCACGCCTGCTCCCACGATCTTGGCTACGCGTCCGGTCCATTGAAACGTGGTGGCCGGGGGCTTTCTTCCCCCACCCCACCCCACCCCTTCCCGAAAGCCCTGGGCGGGCGGCCGGGTGCTTCGTCTGCGGACCGTGCTGGGTTGCTCGCGCAGTTCCCCGCGCCCCTAACTACCTAGGGGCGCGGGGAACTGCGCGACCAGCCACCCACGGTCCGCAGCTGGACGACAGCCCTCGGAGAGTTTCGGGAAGGGGCGGGGTGGGGCAAAAACCGCCGGTCACCCCGCCCGCAGCAGCAACCCGATCCCCACCACCAACACCCCCGCCGCAGCAATCCGCGGCCCCCCGAACCGCTCCTTGAAGAACAGCGCCCCGATCGCCGCCCCCACGATGATGCTGGACTCCCGCAGCGCCGCCACAGGCGCCAGCGGAGCCCGCGTCTGGGCCCACAGGACCAGGCCGTACGCCGTCATGGAAAGGGCCGCCCCCAGCAGACCCCGCACCGCGTACGGCCGGAGCTGGGCCACCAGCGCACCCCGGCGCCGGTACAGCGCGTACCCCGGGATCAGCAGCCCCTCCAGGACCATCAGCCACGCGATGTAGCCGACGGGCGTGCCGGAGGCGCGGACGCCCACGCCGTCCACCACCGTGTAGGACGCGATCGACAGGCCCGTCGCCCCCGCGGCCACCAGCGCGGGCCAGTGCGGCCGCGCCCCCGAGCCCCGGATGCCCCACAGGGCGACCCCGACTAGCCCCGCCGAGGCGACCGCCACCCCCGCGGCCTGCCACGCGTTCAGGCTCTCGCCGACGAACAGCACCGCCAGCACGGTCACCACCAGCGGCGCCGTGCCCCGCGCGATCGGATACATCTGCCCGAAGTCGCCCAGGCTGAACGACCGCATCAGCAGCACCTGGTAGGCGGTGTGCAGCAGGGCCGAGGCGACGAGGTACGGCCAGGCGCCCGAGGCGGGCAGCGGCGCGAACACCGCCAGCACCGCGCCGATCACCGTCCCCCCGCCGCCTATCAGCGTGAACGCGACCAGCTGGTCCCTGATCGTGTGCGCCATCGCGTTCCACGAGGCGTGGGTGACGGCGGCGAGCAGGACGGCCAGCGCGACGGTCAGCGTCACGCCGTGCGCTCGCGCACGTCGACCAGCGCCCCGCCCGCGTGCCCGATCAGCGTCTTCGGGTCGAGCGGGAAGACGGTGTGGGGTGTGCCCGCCGCCGCCCAGACCACGTCGTGGTCGAGCAGCGCGCGGTCGGCGAGGACCCGGGTGCGGCGCACATGGCCGAAGGGCGGGACGCCCCCGATCGCGTACCCCGTCGTCTCCCGTACGAGCTCCGCCCCGGCCCGCTTGACCTTCTCCGCGCCCAGCTCGTGCCGTACGCGCTCCACGTCCACCCGCGACGAGCCGTCCATCAGGACGATCACCGGGACCCCGTCCGCCTCGAAGACCAGCGACTTGACGATCTCGCCGATGTCGCAGCCGATGGCGGCGGCCGCCTCGGCCGCGGTCCTGGTGGCGTCCGGGAAGCGGCGTACCTCCACGTCGAGCCCGAGGGCGCGCAGCGCCTCGGCGAACCGGGGGTGGGCAACGGAATCTTGAGCGTTCATGCCCCCGCAGGCTAGCGGTCGTTGTATGCCCCATGCGAGGGCGTTTCGGCTCCCCCCCCGGGGGTGCCCCCCGATCGCCCCTGGTCTGCCCCCGGTCCGCCCCCGGCCCGCTCAGCCCGCCCGCAGCACCCGCGCCACTATCGGCCCCGCCGCGTCCCCGCCGTGTCCGCCGGACTGGACGAGCGCGGCGGCGGCGAGCCCGTTGCCGTACCCGGTGAACCAGCTGTTGGACTTGCCCTGCTGGTCCACCTCGGCCGAGCCGGTCTTGGCGCCCTTGGGTCCGGGCACCCCTGCCATCGCCTTCACGGCCGTCCCGTTGACGGCCGCCGCGTGCATCATCTGCCGGAGCTGGGCGGCCAGCGAGTCGGGCAGCGGCTTGGCGGTGGCCAGTTCGCGGCCGTCCAGGTCCTTCGGCACGATCACCGGCTGGCGGAACCCGCCGTTGATCACGGTGGCCGAGACGGACGCCATGTCGAGCGGGCTCATCTGGACCTTGCCCTGCCCGATGTAGGAGGCGGCGGTCTCCACGCCGGAGGACTCCGGGACGCTGCCGTCGAAGGACTTCACCCCGCCGAGCTTCCAATTGTTCTGGCCGAGCCCGAAGTAGTCCCGGGCGGTCTGGCCGAGCGCGGTCCCGGCGACGCCCTTGCCGGTGAGCGGCTTCACCGGCTTGATGAAGGCGGTGTTGCAGGACCTGGCGAACGCGTCGGTCAGGGTGCCGCCGGGGATGGTGAAGTCCTTGAGGTTGTGGAAGGTGTAGCCCTCCCACGGGACCGTCGCCGGGCACTCGACCTTCTGGTTCGCGCCGCCCACCCCGTTCTGGATGATCATCGCGCCCGTGACGATCTTCATCGTGGAGCCGGGCGCGATGGACGCCTGGAGGGATGCGGGGAACCCGTCCCTGCGGTTGTCGGCGATCGCCCGGATCGCCCCGCTGGTCGGCTCGATCGCGACCACCGACGACTCCGCGAACTGCTTCACCGCCTGCTCGGCCGCCGCCTGTACGTCCGCGTCGAGCGTCGTCGTCAGCTTGCCGGGCTTGCCCTTGGCCAGGGTGAGCAGCGTCTGGTTCGGGGTGCTGTCGGCGCCGCCGCCCTCGATCCAGGTCTCCACGCCGGGCGTGCCGTCGGCCTTGGCGCCGTACTTCTGCCGCAGGGCGTCCAGGACCACGCCCAGCGAGGGGTACTTCTCCTTGGTCAGCACCCGCCCCCGGTGGTCGACGGCCTCGATCTCGGGGTTCTTGGCCGCCCCGGTCACCAGCTTCTGGCCCGCCTTCAGCTTCGGGTGGACGACGGCCGGCTGCCAGTCCACCAGCGCCTTGCCGGTGGTCACGCCCCGGACGACGGTCAGCTGGGAGCTGTAGGCGAGCGGCGCCGTCTTCCCCTCGTAGGCGACCTCCGCCTTCACCGTGTACGGAACGGTCGCCCCCGTGGCCGTCCCCGGCGTGATCGTCACCTTGTCCACGTGCGCCTCGTCGTGGAAGGCGGCGAGCACGGTCTGTGCGGCGGCGTTGTTGTTGGTCAGGGCCGACGCCGCCGTCGCGTCCCCCTTCGACCAGGCGTCGAAGAAGGCCTGCGCGGTCTTGGTGATCTCGTCGGCGCGGGGCGGCCCGGTCCGTACCGGCGCGGCCTTGGTGTGCGGGCCCGGGGACGAGTCGTCCCCGGCCAGCATCTGGTAGCCGCCGTACACCACGCCGGTGCCGACCACCACGAACACGCCGCCGACGATGGCGGCCTTGGCTCCACTGCGCATCTGCAGCCCCTCCCCAGGAGTCTCTTGAACGTGTTCAAGAGATGCTTGGGAGGAACTTTACGTGACAGCACTGACACCAGCCCCACCCGTTACCGGACCGGGACACCACTCACCGGGTCACACCCACGTATCCAGCCACATCCGGTTTCGCCAGGAATCGAGCGGAATCGCCGTGCCCGTGTACAGCGGCCAGAAGTAGATGAAGTTCCAGACGATCAGCAGCACGAGCACGCCCGCACCGATCGCGCCGATGGCCCGGCGCCGCTCGTCCGAGCCCGGTGGCCCCAGGATCGCGCCGATCATCATCGCCACCGCCAGACACAGGAACGGCACGAAGACGACCGCGTAGAAGAAGAAGATCGTGCGGTCCTGGTAGAGCAGCCACGGCAGCCAGCCCGCCGCGATGCCGCAGACGATCGCGCCCGCCCGCCAGTCGCGCCGGAACACCCAGCGCCACAGCACGTACAGGATCGCGAAGCAGGCCGCCCACCACAGCAGCGGCGTGCCGAGCGCCAGCACCTCGCGGGCGCACTTGCCGGAGGTGTCCGAGGGGCAGCCGTCGGTGCCGGGCGAGGGGCTCTCGTAGAAGTACGAGACCGGGCGGCCCAGGACGATCCAGCTCCACGGGTTGGACTGGTAGGTGTGCTTGTCGTGCAGGTTGACGTGGAAGCTGTAGACCTCGGCCTCGTAGTGCCACAGGCTGCGCAGCGACTCGGGCATCCAGCTCATGTCGAACTGCGGCAGGCTCACCTCGCCCAGCAGCGGCAGCTTCACATGGTCGGGGGAGAGGCCGTCGCGGCCGTGCGCCCAGTCCCGGAAGTAGCCCTTGTCGGTCATGAACCAGCCGGTCCAGGAGGCCAGATACGTCGCCAGGGCCACCGGGACCGTGGAGACGAACGCGGGGAGCACGTCCTTCCTGAGCACCGCGCGGTACGGCCGCACCGCGCCCGCCGTCCTGCGGGCGCCCGCGTCCCACAGCACCGTCATCACGCAGAAGAAGACCAGGACGTACAGGCCGTTCCACTTGGTGCCGGCGGCCAGGCCCAGCATCACCCCGGCCGCGATCCGCCAGGGGCGCCAGCCCAGGCGCAGGCCCTCCGCGACGGTCGCGTCCGGGCGCAGGTCGCCGTCCTCGCTCTCGGGGAGCGCCGCCGCGAGCCGGGCCCGCGCCCGGTCCCGGTCGATCAGCAGGCAGCCGAAGGCCGCGAGCACGAAGAACATGACCACCAGGTCGAGCAGCGCCATCCGGCTCATCACGAAGTGCAGCCCGTCCACCGCGAGCAGCAGGCCCGCCAGACAGCCCAGGAACGTGGAGCGGAACAGCCGCCGCCCGATCCGGCAGAGCATCAGCACCGAGAGCGTGCCGAGCACCGCCATCACGAAGCGCCAGCCGAACGGGGTGAAGTCGAACCACTTCTCGCCGATGCCGATCAGGTACTTGCCGACCGGCGGATGCACCACATAGCCCGGGTCGGTGGGGATCGGCACCGACGAGGGGTCCTTGATGATCGACTTGTCGACGTCCTTGGGCCAGGCGCCCTCGTAGCCGCGGTTGATCAGCGCCCAGGCGTCCTTGGCGTAGTACGTCTCGTCGAATATCACCGCGTCCGGGCTGCCCAGCTTCCAGAACCGCAGCACCCCCGCGACCAGCGTGACCAGCAGCGGCCCGCCCCACGCCGACCAGCGCACCAGGCGCTCGGCCATCGGCGGGGAGACCTTCAGCACCGCCCAGAGCTGCCCGGACGGCCGGGTGTAGGGCGGCACCAGCCGGTCGCGCAGGCCGATTCTCGGCCGGGCCGCGTAGCCGAAGCGGCGCAGCCGGTCCTGCCAGCCGGGCGGCGGATCTCCGGCGTCATGGCCCTCAAGGGGGTGTGGCGCAGTACTGGTCACCGCGCCATCGTAGGGAAAGCGCCTGTGCGAGTCCCGTGGCCGGGCCAGAACCCGCCCGGGCGACCGGGGGCGCCCGGGGCTGGGAGGATGGCGGGGTGACCGGAACACTCGTACTCGCAGGGACCCCCATCGGCGACATCGCGGACGCGCCGCCGCGGCTCGCCGCCGAGCTGGAGCGGGCCGACGTCGTCGCCGCCGAGGACACCAGGCGGCTGCGCGGCCTGACCCGGGCGCTCGGCATCCACACCTCGGGGCGGGTGGTCTCCTACTTCGAGGGCAATGAGTCCGCCCGTACGCCCGAGCTGGTCGAGGCGCTGGAGGGCGGCGCGCGCGTGCTGCTCGTGACCGACGCCGGGATGCCGTCGGTCTCCGACCCCGGCTACCGGCTGGTGGCGGCCGCCGTCGAGAAGGACATCAAGGTCACGGCCGTACCCGGGCCCTCGGCCGTGCTCACCGCGCTCGCCCTGTCCGGGCTGCCCGTCGACCGGTTCTGCTTCGAGGGCTTCCTGCCGCGCAAGGCGGGCGAGCGCCTCGGGCGGCTGCGCGAGGTCGCCGACGAGCGCCGCACCCTCGTCTACTTCGAGGCCCCGCACCGCCTCGACGACACGCTCGCCGCGATGGCCGAGGTCTTCGGCGCCGAGCGCCGCGCCGCCGTCTGCCGCGAGCTGACCAAGACGTACGAGGAGGTCAAGCGCGGCAGCCTCAAGGACCTCGCCGAGTGGGCCGCCGACGGGGTGCGCGGCGAGATCACCGTGGTGGTGGAGGGCGCGGCCGAGAGCGGGCCTGCCGAGCTGGACGCCGAGGAGCTGGTGCGCCGGGTGCAGGTGCGCGAGGAGGCGGGGGAGCGGCGCAAGGAGGCGATCGCCGCCGTGGCCCTCGAAGCGGGCCTGCCCAAGCGCGAGGTGTTCGACGCGGTCGTGGCGGCAAAGAACGCGGCACGACAGGCACCCGCGGATGGCAAAGGACTATCGTAAAAAGTAAAGCGCAGGCCGCGCACCGGGGCTTTTTCCTAGGAAAGGCCAAATCGGCACCAACACTCGACAGCCCCTGATGCGTTTTGGCGGCGAAAGGCGTCCCATGGACCGGGGGACGCTTTCGCCCCCGCTCGCAAGGAGAGCGCTCGCAAGAGCTTGTCCAGCGGACAAGAGGAGCCGGCATATGAGTGAGATCGCTGAGACCACGGCGCACGAGGCATACGCCTTCGCGTGCATGAGGTGTGGGTATGGCTGGGAGCAGGCGTACGACATAGAGCACTACGTGGACGGCAAGGGGGAGCCGTTCGTGGTCTACAAGGCGAACGGGGAACGGGTGCCGTCACCGCTCTCCCACCCCACCTGTCTGAACTGCGGCGGGCACGTCGTGCGCACCCTGCGCGCCGGCCGGGTCTCCAGCGTGCAGCAGTGGCTGGCGCACCACTCGACCCACCAGGCGCCCGCCGGTCCCGTGGGGTCCGGGGGCGACCCGGAGCCGGACACCCCGGCGGCGGCCGAGCCCGCGGGCGAGCCCCGGCCGGAGCACCACTGGCACCTGTCGGACCTCCTGCACCCCTTCCAGCACCACCACAAGAAGTGACGGGCCGGGGCCTTTCATAGGATCGGCCCCATGAGTGCCGCCAAGGATGCCCCGCCGCCCCTGCCCGAACCGCTCGGTGTGGCGGTGGCCGACTCCCACACCCACCTGGACATGCAGTCCACCACGGTGGAGGAGGCCCTGACCAAGGCCGCCTCCGTGGGCGTGACCACGGTGATCCAGGTGGGCTGTGACCTCAAGGGCTCCCAGTGGGCGGCGGACACGGCCGAGGCGCACGAGAACGTGCACGCCGCCGTCGCCCTGCACCCCAACGAGGCGCCCAGGATCGTCCTGGGCGACCCCGACGGCTGGTCGCGCCAGGGGGCGCGGCAGCCCGGCGGCGACGCCGCCCTCGACGACGCGCTCGCCGAGATCGACCGGCTCGCCGCCCTCCCGCACGTCAAGGCCGTCGGCGAGACCGGGCTCGACTACTTCCGGACCGGGGCCGACGGCATGGCCGCCCAGGAACGCTCGTTCCGGGCACACATCGAGATCGCCAAACGGCACGGAAAGGCGCTCGTCATCCACGATCGCGAGGCGCACGCGGATGTGCTGCGCATTCTGCGGGAAGAGGGCGCCCCGGACCGCACGGTCTTCCACTGCTATTCCGGTGACGCGGAAATGGCGGAACTCTGCGCGGAATCCGGGTACTTCATGTCCTTCGCCGGAAACATGACTTTCAAGAACGCCCAGCCGCTGCGCGACGCGCTCGCCGTCGCACCCCTCGAACTGGTCCTGGTGGAGACGGACGCGCCCTTCCTCACCCCGGCGCCGTACCGCGGACGGCCCAATGCGCCGTATCTCATTCCGATTACGGTGCGGGCCATGGCGGCGGTGAAGTCGATTCACGAGGACGTGCTGGCCGCGGCCATCGCGGACAACACCGCGCGCGCCTTCGATTACTGACCGATAACGGCAGCGGTGCTCCGACTGGGCGAGCGCAGGGTAGCGCGGCGACGCTCCGTAGTCGAATCGCTTTGGACGGTGACCGGCGCTCCGCTAATGTCCCGGCCTCGACGGGACGACCGGCCGGAACTCTGGAGCGCCGTGAGCAATACGCAGGGCAGTCACCGTGCCGCACGCGGCGGCCGCCGCGCGGCGACCAGAACCGCCGAGCCGCCGTACGCCGAGGGCGCGCCGCCCTCGTACGACACGTACGAGACGCAGCCGGCCGAGGTGCCCGGCCCCAGGCAGGGCGCGGGCCGGGACGAGGGTTCGCGGGCCGGGGCGCGGCGGGCCGCGCGGCGGCGCAGGAGCGCCGGGGCGCTGTTCGGGGCCGGGCCCGACACCCTGCGCAAGATCATCCCGCAGGCGCTGGTGGTCGCCTTCCTCGCGGGCGGGACCACCGCGTTCCTCGCCAACGACAAGGCGGTGCGGCTCACCGTCGACGGGGTGCCGCGCACCCTGCACACCTTCGCGGACGACGTCGACGAGCTCCTCGCGGACCAGCACGTGAGCGTCGGCGACCACGACATCGTGGCGCCCGGCCGCCATGAGCGGCTGGCCGGCGGCGACGAGGTCGTCGTCCGCTACGGCCGCCCCGTCGCGCTCACCCTCGACGGCCGGCGCCGCCAGGTGTGGACCACCGCCCAGACGGTCGACGGGGCCCTGCGTCAGCTCGGGGTGCGGGCCGAGGGCGCGTATCTGTCGGCCTCGCGCTCCTCCGAGATCGGCCGCGCCGGGATCGGTCTGGACGTGCGCACCGAGCGCCAGGTCACCTTCCTCGCCGACGGCCGCGAGCGCACGATCCGCACCAACGCGGCCACCGTCGCCGAGGCCATCGAGGAGGCCGGGATCTCGCTGCGGGGCCAGGACACCACCTCGGTGCCGACCGCCGCCTTCCCCCGCGACGGCCAGACGATCACCGTCATGCGGATCACCGGCACCCGCGAGGTCCGCGAGGAGCCCATCCCGTACGAGGTGGAGAAGACGAAGGACGACTCGCTCTTCGCCGGGACCGAGGTCGTCGACCGGCCCGGGCAGCGGGGCTTCCGCAAGGTCACCTACGCGCTGCGGATCGTCGACGGCGTCCGGCAGAAGCCGAAGAAGGTGGCCGAGCACGTGGTGCGCAGGCCCGTCACCCAGACCGTCCGGGTCGGCACCAAGCCGCTGCCCACCTCGGTCGGCGGCGCCGACCACCTCGACTGGAACGGGCTGGCCCACTGCGAGTCCGGCGGGCGCCCCGGGGCGGTCGACCCGACCGGGAACTACGGCGGGCTCTACCAGTTCGACGGCCGGACCTGGCACGCCCTCGGCGGCAGCGGCCTGCCGCAGCACGCCAGCGCCTCCGAGCAGACGTTCCGGGCGAAGAAGCTCTACGTACAGCGGGGGTCGAGTCCGTGGCCGCACTGCGGCCGTAGGCTGTATCGGTGAGCACCACTGAGCCCGATGCCCTCCTCGGCCCCGCCGACATCCGTGAACTGGCCGCAGCGCTGGGCGTACGCCCCACCAAGCAGCGCGGTCAGAACTTCGTCATCGACGCCAATACGGTCCGCCGGATCGTACGGACGGCGGGGGTGCGGCCCGACGACGTCGTGGTGGAGGTCGGGCCCGGCCTCGGCTCGCTGACCCTGGCGCTCCTGGAGGCGGCGGACCGGGTGACGGCCGTCGAGATCGACGACGTCCTCGCGGGCGCGCTGCCCGGCACGATCGCGGCCCGGCTGCCCGCGAAGAAGGACCGCTTCGCGCTGGTCCACTCCGACGCGATGGTGGTCCAGGAGCTGCCGGGGCCCGCCCCGACCGCACTGGTCGCGAACCTTCCGTACAACGTGGCCGTGCCCGTCCTCCTGCACATGCTGGACCGCTTCCCGACGATCGAGCGCACCCTGGTGATGGTCCAGGCGGAGGTCGCGGACCGGCTCGCGGCGAAGCCCGGCAACAAGGTGTACGGCGTGCCGTCGGTGAAGGCCAACTGGTACGCGGAGGTCAAGCGCGCCGGGTCCATCGGCCGCAACGTCTTCTGGCCCGCCCCGAACGTCGACTCGGGCCTGGTCTCGCTGGTGCGGCGCACCGAGCCGGTGGCGACCACCGCCAGCAAGGCGGAGGTCTTCGCGGTGGTGGACGCGGCCTTCGCCCAGCGCCGCAAGACCCTGCGGGCCGCGCTGGCCGGCTGGGCCGGTTCGGCCGCGCTCGCCGAGGAGGCGCTGGTCGCGGCCGGGATCTCGCCGCAGGCGCGCGGCGAGGCGCTGACGGTGGAGGAGTTCGCGCGGATCGCGGAGGCGAAGAAGTGACGCAGCCGGGGGCGGTCACGGTCCGGGTCCCCGCCAAGGTCAACGTCCAGCTCGCGGTCGGCCCGGCCCGGCCCGACGGCTTCCACGACCTGGCCAACGTCTTCCTCGCGGTCGGCCTGTACGACGAGGTCACGGCCACCCCGGCCGACTCGCTGCGGATCACGTGCTCCGGCCCGGACGCGGACAAGGTCCCCCTGGACCGTACGAACCTGGCGGCGCGGGCGGCCGAGCTGCTCGCCGCGCGGTACGGCCTTGCGCCCGACGTCCACCTCCACATCGCCAAGGACATCCCGGTCGCGGGCGGCATGGCGGGCGGCAGCGCGGACGGCGCGGCGGCGCTGGTCGCGTGCGACGCGCTGTGGGGTACGGGGGCGTCGCGTGCGGAGCTCCTCGACATCTGCGCGGAGCTGGGCAGCGACGTCCCGTTCAGCCTGGTCGGCGGGGCGGCGCTGGGCACGGGCCGGGGCGAGAAGCTCTCCGTCCTGGAGGTGGGGGGCTCCTTCCACTGGGTGTTCGCTGCGGCGGACGGGGGGCTGTCCACGCCCGCGGTGTACCGGGAGTTCGACCGCCTGACGCCGGACGCGGGGGCGCCGGAGGCGGATCCGGTACTGCTGGACGCGCTGCGCTCGGGCGACGCCGTCGCCCTGGCGGGCGCGCTCACCAACGACCTCCAGGCCGCGGCCCTGTCGTTGCGGCCGTCCCTGGCGAGCGCCTTGGCGGTGGGCGTGGAGGCGGGTGCGCTGGCGGCCCTGGTCTCAGGGTCCGGGCCGACCACCGCCTTCCTGGCGCAGGACGCGGCATCCGCCGAAAAGATCGCGACCGCCCTGACGACATCCGACACGTGCCGCTCCGCGAGGGCGGCCGTGTCCCCGGCGCCCGGGGCGACGATCGTGTCTGCCTGAGCTGGGGGCTGGGGCGGGGTGTGTCTCGGGCTCAGCCACCAGGCTTTCAGGAGCGCGGGGAACTGCGTGACCAGCCCCCACCGGCCCGCAGGTGAAGAACGACGTCTTACGGGTGCGGACCGTGCGTGGCTGGTCGCGCAGTTCCCCGCGCCCCTGAAGGCACCGCACCACGTAAGCGAAGCGGCGGCCGGTGCCGGGGCACCCGGCGCAGCCGGGGACGTAACCTTGGGGACGATTCAGCCCCCCTGTTCAGGAGTGAAATGGCCGTCAACCTGGTCAATGTCGAGGCAGTCAGCAAGGTATACGGCACCCGTGCCCTGCTCGACGGCGTCTCCCTCGGCGTCTCCGAAGGGGACCGGATCGGTGTGGTCGGCCGTAACGGAGACGGCAAGACCACCCTCATCCGGATGCTCGCGCAGCTGGAGGAGGCGGACACCGGCCGTGTCACCCACGTCGGCGGGCTGCGGCTCGGCGTGCTCACGCAGCACGACTCGCTGGACCCGAAGGCCACCGTCCGCCACGAGGTGATCGGCGACCTCGCCGACCACGAGTGGGCGGGCAACGCCAAGATCCGCGACGTGCTCACCGGACTCTTCGGCGGCCTCGACCTGCCCGGGTTCGAGAGCGGGCTCGACACGGTCATCGGCCCCCTCTCCGGCGGCGAGCGCCGCCGTATCGCCCTCGCCAAGATCCTCATCGCCGACCCGGACCTGATCATCCTGGACGAGCCCACCAACCACCTGGACGTGGAGGGCATCTCCTGGCTGGCCGCCCACCTCCAGGCCCGCCGCTCGGCGCTGGTGTGCGTCACCCACGACCGCTGGTTCCTCGACCAGGTCTGCACCCGGATGTGGGACGTCCAGCGGGGCAGCGTGTACGAGTACGAGGGCGGCTACTCGGACTACGTGTTCGCCCGCGCCGAGCGCGAGCGCATCGCCGCGACCGAGGAGGCCAAGCGGCAGAACCTGATGCGCAAGGAGCTGGCCTGGCTGCGGCGCGGCGCCCCCGCCCGCACCTCCAAGCCGCGCTACCGCATCGAGGCCGCCAACGAGCTCATCGCGGACGTGCCGCCGCCGCGCGACACCTCCGAGCTGATGAAGTTCGCCAACGCGCGGCTCGGCAAGACCGTCTTCGACCTGGAGGACGTGACCGTCCAGGCCGGGCCGAAGGTGCTGCTCAAGCACCTGACCTGGCAGCTCGGCCCGGGCGACCGCATCGGCCTGGTCGGCGTGAACGGCGCGGGCAAGACTTCGCTCCTGCGCGCGCTGGCCGAGGCGCAGCGCACCGGCGGCGAGGCGCAGCCCGCGGCCGGGCAGATCAAGGTCGGCAAGACCGTCCGGCTCGCCTACCTCTCGCAGGACGTCACCGAACTCCCCGCCACCCTGCGCGTACTCGAAGCCGTCCAGCAGATCCGGGACCGGGTCGACCTGGGCAAGGGCCGGGAGATGACCGCCGGGCAGCTCTGCGAGCAGTTCGGGTTCGGCAAGGAGAAGCAGTGGACTCCCGTCGGGGACCTCTCCGGTGGTGAGCGGCGGCGGCTCCAGCTGCTGCGGCTGCTGATGGACGAGCCGAACGTGCTGTTCCTCGACGAGCCCACCAACGACCTCGACATCGAGACCCTGACCCAGCTGGAGGACCTGCTCGACGGCTGGCCCGGCTCGATGGTCGTCATCTCGCACGACCGGTTCTTCATCGAGCGCACCACCGACCGGGTGTGGGCGCTGCTCGGCGACGCGGCCCTGCGGATGCTGCCGCGCGGCATCGACGAGTACCTGGAGCGGCGCAGGCGGATGATCGAGGAGGCGGCCCCCGCCCCGGCGCAGGCCGCCGCCCGGCCCGCCGGTACGGCCTCGTCGGCCGACAGCCGGGCCGCCAAGAAGGAACTCCAGCGCATCGAGCGCCAGCTGAACAAGATCTCCGACCGGGAGACCAGCCTGCACGCACAAATCGCCGACAACGCGACCGACTTCGAGAAGGTCGCCAAGCTCGACGCGGAGCTGCGCGGCCTCATCGGCGAGCGCGACGAACTGGAGATGCGCTGGCTGGAACTGGCCGAGGAGGCCCAGTAACACGTGGGACGCGTGTGACTGTCGAGGTCGCGTGACGAGTCGTAAAGAGCACGTGCAAACTCCATAACAGGCACATCACAGGCCGGTCCGCCCTTGGGAACAGGGGCGGACCGGCCCCCTGTTCGAGGGGTTGCGGGTGATAGAAAGAAGCCCCGCTCGACTGACGCAAACTGTGCGGGACCATGTCCGATTCCGCTCCGGAAACGCGGGGGAGTCCGTTCGGACAGCGGTCCGCACGAAGGGGGAAACACGCTGTGACCCAGCCGCCCAGCCAGCAGCCGCCGCAGGGGGGCTTCGGGGCACCCACGGACCCGCCCGCCGGGGCACCCACCCCGCCCGCCCAGCCGCCGCAGATGCCGCCGCCGCCCGCGGGCCCGCCGCCCGCGATGCCGCCCGCCCCGCCGCAGGGCGCGCCCGCGTACGGCTATCCGCAGCAGCCCGGTGCCCAGCCGGGCTACGGCTACCCGCAGGCCCCCGGCCAGCCGGGCCCGTACGGCCAGCAGCCCGGCCCCTACGGCCAGCAGGGCCCGTACGGCGGTTACCCGACGCAGCCGCAGTACCCGGGCGCCCCGATGCCGGAGCAGCCGGGCGGGGGCCGCAACCCCTTCAAGGGCAAGCCCGCGGTGATCGTGGCGGCGGCCGTGGCCGGTCTGCTGGTGATCGGCGGCGGCGTGTACTTCGCCACCAAGGGCGACGGTGACGACAAGAAGCCCGTGGCGAAGACGGGCGAGAGCGTCAAGCCGACCGGCTCCGCGTCGGCGGACACCGGCGACGGCAAGGGCGACGGCCGCGCCGGGGGCGACGACCTCAACGCGGGCCGCAAGGACGGCGAGGCGAAGGTCTGGCTCCAGGAGAACGCCACCCAGCTGACCCAGAACGGCGCCGAGCAGTCCGGCCCCTGGGTGATCGGCGACACCGTCGTCAAGGCGATGTACAAGGAGGTCACCGGCTATTCGGTGACCGACGGCAAGCAGAAGTGGAGCGTGCCGCTGAGCGCTCCGCTGTGCGGCGCGCCGCACCAGACCACCGCCGACGGCAAGATCGTCCTCGGTGTGCAGGAGAACAACACCAAGAACGCCAAGTGCAACCAGCTCCAGCAGGTCGACCTCGCGGCCGGCAAGGCGGGCTGGAAGGTGGCGGTCCCGTCGGAGAACGCCTTCGACATCATGACCAGCTTCGACATGGCGATCAGCGGCAACACCGTGGCGGTGGCCCGGATGGGCGGCGTCAGCGGCTTCTCGGTCCTCGACGGCAAGAAGATCTTCGGCCAGGAGCGCAGCGGCAACTGCCGCGCGGACGCCTTCGCGGGCGGCCCCCGCCTGGTCGCGGCGGGCAGCTGCACGGTCGGCGGTGACACGCTCGGGATCGACCAGATCCAGGAGCTGGACGCGACGACCGGCAAGCCCAAGTGGACCAAGCAGTTCCCCAAGGGCTGGAAGGTCTCCCGGGTCTTCTCCGCCGACCCGCTGGTGGTCTACCTGACCAACAAGGAAAAGAAGCAGTACAACATCTCGACGTTCAAGCCGGACGGCTCGCTCCGCTCCGAGCTGAGCAGCAAGGACAGCTTCCAGCCGGAGTGCGGCTGGGCGATCATGGACCGCGACCTCCAGGGCTGCCTGGGCACCGCCGCCGACGCCAACACGCTGTACCTGCCGACCGAGCCCAAGCGCAGCACCGGCGAGAGCTACGGGCGCACCAACGAGGTCGTGGCGTTCGACCTCAACACCGGCAAGGAGAAGTGGCGTTCGAGCGCGGGCGGCGACCGCACGATGCTGCCGCTGACCTCCGAGAACGGCAAGGTCCTCGCCTACATCGCGCCCACCACCGAGAAGGGCGGCGCGGTCGCGGAGATCGCGGCGACCGGCGGCCAGCCGAAGACCGTGCTCCAGAACCCGGCGTCTACCGCCTCCATCGAGAACGGCTTCTTCTCCAAGCACGTGGCCTACCGCGACGGCCGGCTCTTCATCCTCAACGGCCGGGTCTCCAGCCCCAAGGGCGACACCAAGGAGAAGGCCCTGATGGGGTTCGGCAACTGATGAACGCGCCCGCTCCCGCCCACTTCCTTTCCGCAGAGGTACGTACGCCATGAGCCAGCCCCCCAGCCGCCCCAGCAGCCGCCGGGCGAGCCGACGCCGCCCCAGGGCGGAGGCTTCGGCGCCCCGCAGGAGCCCCCGGCCGGTGGTTTCGGCGCGCCCACCCCGCCCCCGGCGGGCGGTTTCGGCGCCCCGACGCCGCCGCCCCCGGCGATGCCCCCGGCCCCTCCGGCCCAGCCGCCGACGGCCCCGGCCTACGGCTACCCGCAGGCCGCGCCGCCCGGGTACGGCTATCCGCAGACCCCGGCCCCCGGCCAGCCGGGCTACGGCTACCCGGGCCAGCCGCAGCAGGGCTACGGCCAGCCCGTCACGCAGCCCATGGCGCCGCAGGGCGCCCCGGGCGGCCCCGGCGGCGGCAAGAAGCTCAACACCCAGATGACGATCATCGTCTCGGCGGTCGTCGCGGTGGCGCTGATCGTCGGCGGCGGCATCTGGTACGCCAAGGGCAAGGACGGCGACAAGAAGGACGAGTCCAAGTCGGGCTCCACGCAGGGCGCCGACGGCGGCAAGCAGGGCGGCTCGACCGGGGGCGGCGGCAAGGAGCAGGCGCCCGCGAACACGGCCTCCAAGGTGCTCTTCCAGGTCCCGCAGCCCAAGGTCACCGACCTGGTCCACGTCGACGGCTCCTGGCTGACCGACAAGGTGTACGCCAAGTCGGGCGTCAACGAGGTCGTCGGCTACGACAACACCAAGGGCACCCAGCTGTGGAAGACCCCGCTGCCCGGCGCGGTCTGCGCGGCCACCCGGCACATCACCTCCGACAACAAGACGGCGATCGTCTACGAGGGCCCCAAGGCCTCCGGCGAGAAGTACGCGCGCTGCACCGAGGTCGCCGTCCTCGACCTGACCACCGGCAAGCTGGCCTGGACGAACACCGTCAAGGAGGGTGACCGCAAGACGGCGTACGAGGAGGTCACCATCGGCGCCGGCACGGTCGCCACCGGCGGCACCTCGGGCGGCTCCGCCTGGGACCTGGCCACCGGCAAGCTGCTGTGGCAGCCGAAGGTCACCACCGACCAGTGCAAGGACGCCGGCTACGGCGGCGGCGACGCGCTGGTGGCGGTCCGCAAGTGCGGTGACTACGACAACCCCACGGTCACCATCCAGCCGCTGAACCCGAAGACGGGCGCGCCGATCTCCTCGTACAAGATGCCGCCCGGTGTCCAGTACGCGCACATCGTCTCGACCAAGCCGCTGGTGGTGGCCGCCGACGTCGGCGACACCGCCGGGGACGGCAGCGGGATCTCGGACTTCTTCTCCCTCGACGACAAGACCGGCAAGCTGCTGGCCCGCATCCCGGCGCCGGGCGACAAGTACGCCGCCGACTGCGACTCCACCGAGGTGGAGAAGTGCACCTCGGTCGCGGCGGGCGGCGGCAAGCTGTTCGTGCCCACCGAGCAGCACGACGGCGCGGGCGGCAGCGGCTACTCCGGCCGCACCAACGAGATCATCGCCTTCGACCTGGCCACCGGGCAGCCCGTTCCCGGCAAGGCCGACGGCGGCGACGGCTCCTCGCTGTACCCGCTGCGGATGGACGGCAACAACGTCATCGCGTTCAAGAAGCCCCCGTACGACAAGGGCAGCCAGGTCGTGAGCGTCGACGGCGGCAGCTTCAAGCAGACGGTCCTGCTGCAGAACCCGGCGGACAACGCGGTGCGCGACGCGCTCTCGCAGTTCGGCCCGGAGTACGGCGAGATCCGCTACAACCAGGGCAAGCTCTTCATGTCGTCGACCTCGGTCATGAAGCCGAGCACGGTGACCAGCGAGACGAAGTACCTGCTGATCGGCCTGGGCACCGGCTGACCGGGCGGCGCCGTCCCCGACGGCGTCAACTTCTCCACCACGGCGGCCCCGGCCGCGGAGCACTCTCCGCGGCCGGGGCCGCCGCGTTCACCTGGGCGGACACAGTCGGTCGCCAAGTAGTCCTGAATGGCGGGGATTTCGGCAATCCGGGCGTCTTCTCACCGGTAGGGGGCGCGCTACGTCGAACAAGCGTGTAGCTTGCCGGGTCAGGGAGGGCCGGGCCAGGGGAGTTGGCAACGTGCCCCGGGGGATGGGGGGTTGCTTCGATGGGCGTGCGGCTCATGGTGGTCGACGACCACCGCCTGCTCGCGGAGGCGCTCGCCTCGGCACTCAAGCTCCGCGGGCACCGGGTGCTCGCCGCGGCCGCTCCGGTCGCCGGGGCGGCCGAGCTGGTGGTGTCACGGGCGCCGGAGGTGTGTCTGCTCGGCACGGCCACGCCCGCCGAGCCGGGGGTGTTCGACCCGATCGTCAGGATCAAGCGCGAGCGGCCGCAGGTGGCCGTGGTGGTGCTCGGGCCGGTGCCCAGCCCGCGCGGGATCGCCGCCGCCTTCGCCGCGGGCGCGTCCGGTTACGTACGGCACGACGAGCGCATCGAGGGCGTGGAGCGCGCCATGGTCAAGGCGCGGTCCGGGGAGGCGGCGGTGGCGCCGCAGCTGCTCCAGGGCGCCTTCGCGGAGCTGCTCAACCCGGCCGCGCAGCCGGACGACGAGGGGCAGCGGCTGCTCCAGATGCTGACCCCGCGCGAGGTCGAGGTGCTGGTCCGGGTCGCGGACGGCGAGGACACCCGGCTGATCGCCGCGGGCATGGGCATCGCCCCCTCCACCGCGCGCACCCACGTCCAGCGCGTCCTGATGAAGCTGGGCGTCGGCTCCCGGCTGGAGGCGGCGGCGCTGGCCGCCCGCACGGGCCTCCTGGACCGGGCGGTCCCCCCGGCGGGCTGAGCCGGACCTCTCTTGTCGGCGCTGTGGGCGCGACCGCGTGGCGGTCGCGCCCACACGTATGTCCGGCCGCCTTCCGCCGACGTCTTCGTCGCGCCCATTGACTGATGGTGTTGGCTCGTGGTTCTTTATGTTCGGTTCTGTTTGATGGAGGTGCAGGTGAAGAAGACGTCGACCCGGCTCGCCGACGGCCGTGAGCTGCTCTACTACGACTCGCGGGACGACGTCGTACGGGACGAGGCGGACACCCGGCCGCTCGACCCCGTCTCCACCGCCTCGGAGATCCGCCGCGACCCCCTGCTCGGCGACTCGGTGGCCATCGCCTCCCACCGCCAGGGCCGCACCTACCATCCGCCCGCCGACGCGTGCCCCCTGTGCCCCTCGCGCGACGGACGGCGGAGCGAGATCCCGGCCGCCGACTACGACGTGGCCGTCTTCGAGAACCGCTTCCCCTCCCTCGCCGGGGCCTCCGGCCGCTGCGAGGTCGTCTGCTTCACCCCCGACCACGACGCCTCCTTCGCCGACCTCACCCAGGAGCAGGCCGCCCTCGTCCTGGAGGCCTGGACCGACCGTACCGCGGAACTGGCCGAACTCCCGCAGGTGGAGCAGGTGTTCTGCTTCGAGAACCGGGGCGCCGAGATCGGCGTCACCCTCGGCCACCCGCACGGCCAGATCTACGCCTACCCCTTCACCACCCCCCGCACCGCCCTGATGCTCCGCTCGCTGGCCGAGCACCGCGAGCGCACCGGCGGCCGCAACCTCTTCGACGACGTGGTCGCGGGCGAGCTCGCCGAGCGCGTCCGGGTCGTCCTGGAGGGCGAGCACTGGGTCGCCTTCGTGCCGTACGCCGCGCACTGGCCGTACGAGGTGCACCTCTACCCCCGTCGGCGCGTCCCGGACCTGCGGGCCCTGGGCGAGGCGGCGCGCACCGAGTTCCCGCAGGTCTATCTGGAACTCCTGAGGCGCTTCGACCGGATCTTCGGGGACGCCGAGCCGCCCACGCCGTACATCTCGGCCTGGCATCAGGCGCCGTTCTCCGGGGGTGCGGACCGGGACGAATTCGCGCTCCACCTAGAGCTTTTCACCATTCGCCGCACTTCCGGCAAGCTGAAGTTCCTCGCGGGTTCCGAATCCGGCATGAGTGTGTTCATCAACGACGTGCCGCCGGAGGCCGCGGCCCGGCGACTGCGAGAGGTAGCGAGTCAATGAGCGGGAAGTACCTGGTCACCGGCGGCGCCGGCTATGTCGGCAGCGTGGTGGCGCGCCACCTCCTGGAGGCGGGCCACACGGTGACCGTCCTCGACGACCTCTCCACGGGCTTCCGCGAGGCCGTCCCGGCTGGGGCGGAGTTCATCGAGGGCCGCATCCAGGACGCGGCCCGCCGGCTGGACTCCTCGTACGACGCCGTCCTGCACTTCGCCGCGTTCTCGCAGGTCGGGGAGTCGGTGGCACGCCCCGAGAAGTACTGGTCGAACAACGTCGGCGGCACCATGGCGCTGCTGGACGCGATGCGCACGGCGGGGGTGCGCAAGCTGGTGTTCTCCTCCACCGCCGCGACCTACGGCGAACCGGCCTCCGCGCTGCTCACCGAGTCCGACCCCACCGCCCCCACCAGCCCCTACGGCGCCTCCAAGCTCGCCGTCGACCACATGATCACCGGCGAGGCCGCCGCCCACGGCCTGGCGGCCGTCTCGCTGCGGTACTTCAACGTGGCCGGGGCGTACGGCAGTTGCGGCGAGCGCCACGATCCCGAGTCGCACCTGATCCCGCTGCTGCTCCAGGTCGCCCTCGGCGAGCGGGAGTCGATCTCGGTGTTCGGGGACGACTACCCGACCCCGGACGGCACCTGCGTACGCGACTACATCCACGTCGCCGACCTCGCCGAGGCGCATCTGCTCGCGCTGGACGCGGCCACCGCGGGCGAGCACCTGATCTGCAACCTCGGCAACGGCAACGGCTTCTCCGTCCGCGAGGTCATCGAGACCGTACGGAAGGTCACCGGGCACCCGGTCCCCGAGGTCACGGCCGGGCGCCGGCCGGGCGACCCGGCGGTCCTGGTGGCCTCCGCCGCCCGCGCCCACGAGCGGCTCGGCTGGACGCCGTCGCGCGCGGACCTCGTGGGGATCGTCGCGGACGCCTGGGAGTTCGCCCGGCGGGAGCGCGCGGATGGCTGACAGCGCCGGCCTCACCGACCTCGCCGCCATCACGGCCGAGTTCCAGGAGCTGTACGGCAGGGCCCCCGAGGGGGTCTGGGAGGCGCCCGGGCGGGTCAACCTCATCGGGGAGTACACCGACTTCAACGACGGCTTCGTGATGCCGCTGGCGCTGCCGCACACGGCGGTCGCGGCGGTCGCGCGGCGCACCGACGGGGTGCTCAGGCTGCACTCGGCGGACATGGACGGCGGGGTGGTCCGGCTCGACGCGGACGCCCTTGAGCCCCTGTCGGGCGGCGGCTGGGCCGCGTACCCGGCGGGCGTGGTCTGGGCGCTGCGGGCGGCCGGGCACCCGGTGACGGGCGCGGACATCCACCTGTCGTCGTCGGTGCCGACCGGCGCCGGGCTCTCCTCCTCGGCGGCCCTGGAGGTCGTGACCGCGCTCGCCCTGAACGACCTGTACGAACTCGGCCTCACCCGGCCCGAGTTGGCCCGGCTCGCCCAGCGCGCCGAGAACGCCTTCGTGGGCGTCCCCTGCGGCATCATGGACCAGACCGCGTCCGCCTGCTGCGCCGAGGGCCATGCCCTCCACCTGGACACCAGGGACCTCTCGCTGCGCCAGGTCCCCTTCGACCTCGCGGCCCACGGACTCGCGCTCCTCGTCGTGGACACCCGGGTGAAGCACGCGCTGGGAGACGGCGCGTACGCCGAGCGGCGCGCCGCCTGCGAGGCGGGTGCGCGGGCGCTCGGAGTGCGGACCCTGCGCGAGGTCCCGTACGCGCGCCTGGAGGCCGCGCTGGCCAGGCTCGACTCCGAAACCGTTCGCCGGTGCGTACGCCATGTGGTGAGCGACAACGCGCGGGTGGAGCGGGTCGCGGCGCACCTGGCGGCGGGAGATCCGCGTGCGGTCGGCCCGGTCCTGACCGAGGGCCACGTCTCGCTCCGCGACGATCTGCGGGTCTCCTGCGCCGAGTTGGACCTGGTCGTGGCCGTGTCGGTGGCGGCGGGCGCGCTGGGCGCGCGGATGACGGGCGGCGGCTTCGGCGGGTCGGCGATCGTCCTCGTCGAGGCGGCGACGGCGGACACGGTCACCAAGTCGGTCGAGGAGGCGTTCGCCGCGGCGGGTCACACCACGCCCATGGTCTTCCCGGCGCTCCCGTCGACGGGGGCGCGAAGGCTGCGCTGAGCGTCTGCGGGTCGTCTGTGGCTGGTCGCGCAGTTCCCCGCGCCCCTGAAGATGCCGCTGCGCGGCAATCCCCTGCGCGGCAATCCCCTGGGCGGCCCGCAGGGGCGCATCTCAGGGGCGCGGGGCTGTGACATTTGCGGCTCCGCCGCGTGGGCGCGAGCAACCCACCACCGGCCCGCAGACGAACCCCGGGCCCTCAGATCCGCTTGGTCAGGGTGAACTCCGTTACGCCCGGCGGGTACTCGGGCACCTCGCCCACCACCTCGTACCCCTGTTTGCGGTAGAAGCCGGGTGCCTGGAAGTCCCAGGTCTCCAGGCGCGACCAGGCGCAGGCGTGCTCGGTGCGGGCCGACTCCTCGGCGCGGGCGAGGAGTTCGGCGCCCAGGCCCGCGCCCCGGTGCGCCGCGTCCACCCACAGCTGGTCCACATGGAGCCAGCTCGCCCAGACGCGGCCGGTCAGACCACCCGCCAGGCCGCCCTTCGCGTCCAGCGCCCAGACGTGCAGCGGCACTTCCCTCTCGCCGGGACCGCCGCGCAGGGCGCGGAGCGCCGAAGAGCGTTCCGTATTGGCGTCCTTGAGCCGCTGGTGCAGCAGAATCCGTCGCGCCTTGTCCACTTCCGTCTCAAAACGAAACATGGGCCACACCCTAAACACCCCGGCCAATCAGTTCTGCAAATTGCCTTCCGCTTGCGGCCCACGGCCCTACTCTGAAGCACAGCACCGGTGGGGGCCGGTGTTGATCAGGGGGCGAGACAGTCGGGTACGACGCCCGGGGTGGGGTACCAGTCAGTCCACGGCGGCGGCCGCGCGACTGCCGTGCTTCCTCTTCCGGGCGCCGTGCCCTGACCGGTCCGTTCCCCGACGCATGGGGGTGTCTGTGGTTCGTATCCGGGTTCTCGTGGTGGATGACCACCGAATCTTCGCGGAGTCGCTGGCCGCCGCCCTGGCGGCCGAGCCCGACGTCGACGTCGCGGCGGCCGGCAGCGGCCCCGCCGCGCTGCGCTGTCTGGAGCGGGGGGCCTCCGAGGGGCGCCGCTTCGACGTGATGCTCGTCGACGCCGACCTCGGCGCGCTCGCCGGGGCGCCGGTGGCCCGGGCCGTGCCGGACGGCGGTGGTGCCGACGGCCTGGTGGACGGCATCTCGCTGGTCGCCGGGGTCCGTTCGGGCCAGCCCGCCGTGCGTACGGTGGTGCTCGCCGAGAAGGACGACCCGCGCCGCGCCGCGCTCGCCCTCCAGGCGGGGGCGTCCGGCTGGGTCGCCAAGGACTGCTCGCTCCAGCGGCTGCTCGCGGTGATCAGAGGGGTGCTGCGGGACGAGACGCATCTGCCGCCCGCGCTGCTCACCGGCGTGCTGCGTGAGCTCACGGCCGCCCGCAAGCACCGCACCGAGAGCGAGCGCCTGGTGGAGTCGCTGACCCCGCGCGAGCGCGAGGTGCTGCGGTGCATGGTCGCCGGACTCGGCCGCAAGGCCGTCGCCGAGCGCCTCTACCTCTCCCCGCACACGGTCCGCACCCATATGCAGAACGTGCTGGGCAAGCTCGGTGTGCACTCCACGCTGGCCGCCGTCGCGCTCGCGCGCCGGGCCGGGGTGGGGCCGGTCGACCTAGCCGGGGATGTTGTCGAACGGGGCGGTCAACTGGCGTAGCAGCCCGGCCAGTTCGCCCCGCTGGGTGCGCGACAGCTGGGCCAGGATGGCCCGCTCCTGCTCCAGGAGTCCGGCCAGCGCCTGGTCCGCCCGGTCGCGCCCCTCGGGGGTGAGGCGGACCAGTACCCCGCGCCGGTCGCTGGGGTCGGGGAGCCGCTCGACCAGGCCCTTCTTGGCGAGCCTGTCGATCCTGTTGGTCATGGTGCCGGAGGTGACCAGCGTCTGCGTGAGCAGCTGCCCGGGAGAGAGCTGGTAGGGCGCGCCCGCGCGCCGCAGCGACGTCAGCACGTCGAACTCCCAGGGTTCCAGCTGATGCTCGGAGAAGGCGAGCCTGCGCGCCCGGTCGAGGTGGCGCGCCAGCCTGCTGACGCGGCTGAGCACCTCAAGCGGCTCCACGTCGAGGTCCGGGCGCTCGCGGCGCCATGCTGAGACCAGTCGGTCGACCTCGTCCTCCATGACGATCAGTGTAGAGGGTCTGTCGATGTGAAGTCTCTTGACGTCAAGATATATAAACCCCCACCATTGGGCATGGAGGGGCCGGGACCCTGTTCCGCTTCGCCCGCCCGTACCTGCAAGGGGGCTCGAACATGCATTCCGATTTCGTCCCGGAGTCCGTCGAGACGGCGCCCCGGGAGCACACCGGCACGTCCGATCCGACGTCCACCCCGCTGCCCGCTCCCCGCTGGGATCCGCAGCAGTACCTGCACCATTCCGGCCACCGCACCCGGCCGTTCCTCGATCTGCTGGCGAGGATCCCGGCCCTGCCGGGCCCCTCCGGCGCGGCCGCCGCCGACCCGGCCGCCGCCAGGGGAGCCTCCGGCGCCCGGGGCGTGGGCGCCCCGCGCCTCCCGGACGTCCCGCACGGGCCCGGGACCCGCCCGCCCGCCCGGATCGCGGACCTCGGCTGCGGCCCCGGAAACGTCACCGCGCTGCTCGCCGACCGCTGGCCCGACGCCCGCGTCACCGGCTTCGACCTCTCGCCCGAGATGCTCGCCCAGGCCGACAAGGACCACGCGGGCACCACCTCGGGCGGCGGCTGGCTGGACTTCCGCCCCGCCGACCTCGCCCACTGGACGCCCGACGAGCCGTACGACCTGATCGTCTCCAACGCGGCCCTCCAGTGGGTCCCCAACCACCCGGAGTCGTTCGCCTGCTGGATCGACGGCCTCACCCCCGGCGGCACCCTCGCCTTCCAGGTCCCCGGCAACTTCACCTCGCCCAGCCACGCCCTGCTCGGCGAGCTCTGCGAGTCGCCGCGCTGGCGCGCCCGGCTGCGCGACCACGGGCGCCGCTATGTGCACATCCTCGAACCCGCCGACTATCTGCTGCGGCTGACCGACCTCGGCTGCGAAGCGGACGCCTGGGAGACGACGTACTCCCAGCTGCTGTACGGCCAGGACCCGGTCCTGGACTGGGTCAAGGGCACCGCCCTGCGCCCGGCGCTGACCGCGCTCGCCGACGACGAGGAGGCGACGGAGGCCTTCCTCGCCGAATACCGCGACCTGCTGCGCCGCGCGTACCCGCCGGGCCCGCACGGCACGGTCTTCCCGTTCCGCCGGATCTTCGCGGTGGCCCGCAGGAAGGACCGCTGACGACAGTGCCCCGCACCCCGGAAGGGGGCGCGGGGCACTGTCACGTCACACCGTCACGGCCTAGAACAGGTCGCGGTACGCGTTCCAGCCGTCGCCCAGCTTCACCCGGGACTTGAAGCCGCCGTAGCCGTTCGAGTCGTAACGGAACGCCTCGCCGCGGGAGTTGGTGGCGATCAGGTCCGCCCGGCCGTCGCCGTTGAGGTCGCCCGGGGCCGCGATGTTCCTGAACTGCTGCCAGCCCGGCCCGACGTAGACGCGGGACTTGAACGGCGAAGTGGAGACGCCGGTGCCCTGGTACAGATACAGCTTCCCGTCGCCGGTGCGCGCGACGATGTCGGTCAGCCCGTCCCCGGTGAGGTCACCGGCACCGACGATCCGGTCGTACGCGTTCCAGCCGCCGCCGATCCTGAGGCGGGAGGCGAACTGGTAGCCGTTGCCGTAGCCCCGGTACAGGTAGAGCGTGCCGGAGCCGTCCCGGGCCAGCAGGTCGTTCTTGCCGTCGTTGTTCAGGTCGCCCGGGCCGACCAGGGTGGTGAAGCCGCCCCAGCCGCCGCCCGCGTCGCTGAGGTCGACGCCGATGTAGAGGCGGCCGCTGTCCCACTGGAGCAGGTCGCCGTAGAGCCCGCCGCTGATCGAGGCCGCGAACGCGAGGTGGCGCGCGTTGGCGAAGACGCCGTCGTCGCTGGCCCGGTAGCGCTGCGAGAGCTGGCCGTTGTACTCGGTGTAGTACTGCCAGAGCGTGCCCTTGGCGTCGCGGCCGACGATGGCGTTCTTCACCGGGGTCGCGTTGGCGCCCGAACCGCTGAACGCCTGGGTGTACTCCCAGCCCGTGCCCATCAGCTGCGGGCTCTGGAAGTTGCCCTTGCCGTCGGCCGCGTAGTAGTACAGCGTGCCGCCGTTGCTGCGGGCCGCGAGGTCGGCGTAGCCGTCGCCGTTGCCGTCGTCGATCGACAGGATCTGGTTGTACGCGGTCCAGCCGCCGCCGATCCTGACCCGCGACTTCAGCGGGGCGGCGGCGTCGCCGGTGCCCGCGTAGAAGTACAGGTCGCCGCCGGGGGTGCGGGCCACGACGTCGCCGAAGCCGTCGCCGTTCATGTCGTTGGCGCCGACCAGCTGGTCGTAGGCCTGCCAGCCGCCGCCGACCTTGATACGTCCGGAGAACGGGTCACCGGCGGCGACGCCCTTGCCCGGGTACAGGTACAGGTCGCCGCCCGGCGTGCGGGCCAGCACGTCGCCCTTGCCGTCGCCGGTCAGGTCGGCCGCGCCGACGATCTTGTTGTAGGCGTTCCAGCCGCCGCCCGACCAGTTCGGGTAGGCGGTGAAGCCGTCGTTCGTCATGTTGGCGTAGAGCGAGAGCGTTCCGTCCGGCTGCACGGTCAGCAGCTCGGGAATGCCGTTCCCGTCCAGGTCGCCCGGCGTGATGATCTCCTTGTAGGCGCCGAAGGAGTTCGCGTACGCCGGGTTGGTCTTCTCGGTCCAGGTCTCCAGGTACGTCTGGTTGTCGACGCCCCGGTAGAGCAGATCCGTGGAGCCGTCCTTGTTGAGGTCCAGGCGCGGCTTGGCGGCGGTGGCGGCCGCGACGGCCGACGAGCGGTGGATCCGCTGCGGGAGCGCGCCCGAGGGCTTTCCGGCGGACGGCTTGGCGGCCTCGACGGTCGCCTTCGGCGCCGTGGGCGCCTCGTCGGCCGACGCCGTGCCCGCCAGGAGCATGCCGGCCGAGAGCGCGAGGGCGGTGCAGGCCGCGAGGCGGCCGGGGCGCGGGATGCGCACAGAAGACAAAATTCCCCCCAGGGAATATGCGGGTGGAACCGGGTCGAATTCATCGCGGCTCACGCGAAAGCGGAGCACGCGGGAACAGTCCTCGCGGGGCCCACACGCAGCGCGTCGAAACAGACGTTGAGGCACGCGTGGCCGCTCACGAAGGAATGCCCAAATCCCCCCGGGAATGTGCGTGAAGCCTACAGCTGATGCATGGGTGGTTGAAGTGGAAAATGGGCCACGAGGGAGACTCGCGACCCATTCGAGATCATTCGGGACCCACCACCGCGCTTCAGTTCTTGCGGTGCCCTATCAGCCGCGGTTTCTGCTCCAGGCCGTCGAGGCCGTGCCACGCCAGGTTCACCAGGTGCGCGGCCACTTCCGCCTTCTTGGGCTTGCGCACATCCAGCCACCACTGGCCGGTCAGCGCGACCATCCCGACCAGCGCCTGCGCGTACAGCGGGGCGAGCTTCGGGTCGAAGCCGCGGGCCTTGAACTCCAGGCCGAGGATGTCCTCGACCTGGGTCGCGATGTCGGAGATCAGCGAGGCGAAGGTGCCGGTGGACTGCGCCACGGGGGAGTCCCGCACCAGGATGCGGAAGCCGTCCGTGTACTTCTCGATGTAGTCGAGCAGCGCGAACGCGGCCTGCTCCAGGAGCTCGCGCGGGTGCCCCGCCGTCAGGGCGCCCGTCACTCCGTCCAGGAGCGAGCGCATCTCGCGGTCGACCACCACCGCGTACAGCCCCTCCTTGCCGCCGAAGTGCTCGTAGACCACCGGCTTGGAGACGCCGGCCTTCGCCGCGATCTCCTCCACCGACGTGCCCTCGAAGCCCTTCTCGGCGAAGAGGGTGCGGCCGATGTCCAGCAACTGCTCCCGGCGCTCCGCGCCCGTCATCCGGGTGCGTCGGGTCCGCCGGGGTCGTTCGGTGCCCGCAGAGCCGTTGCTGCTGGTCGTGCGGGTGGTGCTGGAGTCGGTCGCCACGTCCTCCATCATGCCGCCTCTGCGGCCTTCTCCTTACGGGCGCTCTCCTCGGCGGCCTTCCCGGCACGCCGGGAGGGGGCGCCGGGCTCGCTGCGCTTGGCGTCGAGGCGGGCCTCGGTGGGCCAGCGCACGTCGTACGCCCAGCCCAGCTGCTCGCACCAGCGGATGATCCGGGCGCTGGAGTCGATCTGGCCGCGCATCACACCGTGCCGGGCCGAGGTCGGGTCGGCGTGGTGCAGGTTGTGCCAGGACTCGCCGCACGACAGGACCGCCAGCCACCACACGTTGCCGGAGCGGTCGCGGGACTTGAAGGGGCGCTTGCCAACCGCGTGGCAGATGGAGTTGATCGACCAGGTCACGTGGTGCAGCAGCGCGACCCGCACCATCGAGCCCCAGAAGAACGCGGTGAACGCGCCCCACCAGGACATCGTCACCAGACCGCCCACGATCGGCGGGATGGCAAGCGACAGGATCGTCCAGTAGACGAAGTCGCGCGAGATGCGGCGGATCGCCGGGTCCTTGATCAGGTCGGGCGCGTACTTCTCCTGCGAGGTCTGCTCCTCGTTGAACATCCACGCGATGTGGGCCCACCACAGGCCCTTCATCAGCGCGGGCAGCGTCTCGCCGAACCGCCACGGGGAGTGCGGGTCGCCGTCCGCGTCGGAGAACTTGTGGTGCTTGCGGTGGTCGGCCACCCAGCGCACCAGCGGGCCCTCCACGGCCATCGACCCGGCCACCGCGAGCGCGATCCGCAGCGGGCGCTTGGCCTTGAAGGAGCCGTGCGTGAAGTAGCGGTGGTAGCCGATGGTGACGCCGTGGCAGCCCCAGTAGTACATGAAGACCAGCAGGCCGAGGTCGAGCCAGCTCACGCCCCAGCCCCAGGCCAGCGGCACCGCGGCGAGCAGGGCCACGAACGGCACGACGATGAAGAGCAGCAGCGCGATCTGTTCGACGGACCGTTTGCTCTCGCCCCCGCGCGTCGCGGAGGAACCCGGCGGCTCGGTGGCCGGATCGATGAGGTCGGGGCTTGTGGTCATGGGGAATCCCCCTGCGGGGTGAGAGAGGAAGACGAGAGGCCAGGCTACGCATCCGTAACCTACGGCGACGTAAGTATGGCAGTGCCGCGCCTCCGTACAAGAGGGCAGTGGACTGCGTCGCGCGCACGGACACCTATCCTGGGTCTCGTCGGACAGCGCGGTCCGCAAGCCTCCAGTACCCCTCCAGACGTGCTCAAACACTGCAAGGAGCCGCACCTGTGAGCAGTGCCGACCAGACCCACGCCGCCAGCCCCGAGCTTCGCGCGGACATCCGCCGACTGGGTGACCTCCTGGGCGAGGCGCTCGTCCGCCAGGAAGGGCCCGAGCTCCTGGAGCTCGTCGAGCGCGTGCGCGCGCTCACCCGGACGGACGGCGAGGCCGCCGCCGAGCTGCTCGGCGGCACCGAGGTGGAGACCGCAGCCAAGCTCGTACGGGCCTTCTCCACCTACTTCCACCTCGCCAACGTCACCGAGCAGGTGCACCGCGGCCGTGAGCTGCGCGCCCACCGGGCCGCCGAGGGCGGGCTGCTCGCCCGCACCGCCGACATGCTCAAGGACGCCGACCCCGAGCACCTGCGCGAGACGGTCAAGAACCTCAACGTGCGCCCGGTCTTCACGGCGCACCCCACCGAGGCGGCCCGCCGCTCCGTCCTCAACAAGCTGCGTCGCATCGCGGCCCTCCTGGAGACCCCGGTCACCGAGGCCGACCGGCGCCGCCACGACCTGCGGCTCGCCGAGAACATCGACCTCATCTGGCAGACCGACGAGCTGCGCGTGGTCCGCCCCGAGCCCGCCGACGAGGCGCGCAACGCCATCTACTACCTGGACGAGCTGCACGCCAACGCCGTCGGCGACGTCCTGGAGGACCTGGCGGCCGAGCTGGAGCGGGTCGGCGTCGAGCTGCCCGCCGGCACCCGGCCGCTGACCTTCGGCACCTGGATCGGCGGCGACCGCGACGGCAACCCCAATGTGACCCCGCAGGTCACCTGGGACGTGCTGATCCTCCAGCACGAGCACGGCATCAACGACGCGCTCGAAGTGATCGACTTCCTGCGCGGGCTGCTCTCCAACTCGATCCGGTACGCCGGGGCCACCGAGGAGCTCCTCGCCTCCCTCCAGGCCGACCTGGAGGCGCTGCCCGAGATCAGCCCCCGCTACAAGCGGCTCAACGCCGAGGAGCCCTACCGGCTCAAGGCGACGTGCGTGCGGCAGAAGCTCGTCAACACCAAGGAGCGGCTCGCCAAGGGCACCCCGCACCAGAACGGCCGCGACTACCTGGGCACCTCCGAGCTGCTCGCCGACCTCACGCTGATCCAGACGTCGCTGCGCGCCCACCGCGGCGCGCTCTTCGCCGACGGCCGGATGGACCGGACGATCCGCACGCTGGCCGCGTTCGGCCTCCAGCTCGCCACCATGGACGTACGCGAGCACGCGGACGCCCACCACCACGCGCTGGGGCAGCTCTTCGACCGGCTCGGCGAGGAGTCCTGGCGGTACGCGGACATGCCGCGCGAGTACCGGCAGAAGCTGCTCGCCAAGGAGCTCCGCTCGCGGCGCCCGCTGGCTCCCACGCCCGCGCCGCTGGACGAGGCCGGGCAGAAGACCCTGGGCGTCTTCGGCACGATCAAGGAGGCCTTCGAGCGGTTCGGGCCCGAGGTCATCGAGTCGTACATCATCTCGATGTGCCAGGGCGCCGACGACGTCTTCGCGGCGGCCGTGCTGGCCCGCGAGGCCGGGCTGGTCGATCTGCACGCGGGCTGGGCGAAGATCGGCATCGTGCCGCTCCTGGAGACCACCGACGAGCTGCGCGCCGCCGACGTCATCCTGGACGAGATGCTGGCCGACCCCTCGTACCGCCGTCTGGTGTCGCTGCGCGGCGACGTCCAGGAGGTCATGCTCGGCTACTCCGACTCCTCCAAGTTCGGCGGCATCACCACCAGCCAGTGGGAGATCCACCGCGCCCAGCGCCGACTGCGCGACGTGGCCCACCGCTACGGCGTACGGCTGCGGCTCTTCCACGGCCGCGGCGGCACCGTCGGCCGTGGCGGCGGCCCCTCGCACGACGCGATCCTGGCGCAGCCGTGGGGCACCCTTGAGGGCGAGATCAAGGTGACCGAGCAGGGCGAGGTCATCTCCGACAAGTACCTCATCCCGTCGCTGGCCAGGGAGAACCTGGAGCTGACGGTGGCGGCCACCCTCCAGGCGTCCGCGCTGCACACGGCCCCGCGCCAGTCCGACGAGGCGCTGGCGCGCTGGGACGCGGCGATGGACACGGTCTCCGACGCGGCCCACGCGGCCTACCGCAAGCTCGTCGAGGACCCGGACCTGCCCGCGTACTTCTTCGCCTCCACCCCCGTCGACCAGCTCGCCGAGCTGCACCTGGGCTCGCGCCCCTCGCGCCGCCCGGACTCCGGCGCGGGCCTGGACGGCCTGCGGGCCATCCCGTGGGTGTTCGGCTGGACGCAGTCGCGGCAGATCGTGCCCGGCTGGTACGGCGTGGGCTCGGGCCTGAAGGCGCTGCGCGAGGCCGGTCTGGACACCGTCCTGGACGAGATGCACGAGCAGTGGCACTTCTTCCGGAACTTCATCTCGAACGTGGAGATGACGCTGGCCAAGACGGATCTGCGGATCGCCCGCCACTACGTCGACACGCTGGTGCCGGACGACCTCAAGCACGTCTTCGCCGACATCGAGGCGGAGCACGCGCTCACCGTCAGCGAGGTGCTGCGCATCACCGGCGGCGAGGAGCTCCTCGGCTCGCACCCGGTGCTCCAGCAGACCTTCGCGATCCGGGACGCCTATCTGGACCCGATCTCCTACCTCCAGGTGGCCCTGCTCGCCCGTCAGCGGGCCGAGGCGGAGCGCGGCGAGAGCCCCGACCCGCTGCTCGCCCGGGCGCTGCTGCTGACCGTCAACGGTGTCGCGGCGGGCCTGCGCAACACCGGCTGACCCTCGCGCGGACATGGCGAAGCCCCGGTGGCCGATCGGCCGCCGGGGCTTTCCCGTCGTTACGCGAGCTAGGAGTTGTACGTCATCTGCGCGCGCTCAAGACCCTCGATGACCAGCGCTTCGACGGCGTCGGCCGCGCGGTCCACGAAGTAGTCGAGCTCCTTGCGCTCGGTCGAGGAGAAGTCCTTCAGGACGAAGTCCGCGACCTGCATCCGGCCGGGCGGGCGGCCGATGCCGAAGCGGACGCGGTGGTAGTCCGGGCCGAACGACTTGGTCATCGACTTGAGGCCGTTGTGGCCGTTGTCGCCGCCGCCGAGCTTCAGGCGGAGCACTCCGTAGTCGATGTCCAGCTCGTCGTGGACGGCGACGATGTTCTCCACCGGCACCTTGTAGAAGTCGCGCAGCTGGGTGACCGGGCCGCCCGACAGGTTCATGTACGACAGGGGCTTGGCGAGGATCACACGGCGGTTCAGCGGTCCGGCCGGGCCGATGCGGCCCTCGACGACCTGGGCCCGCGCCTTGTGCGCCTTGAACTTGCCGCCGATGCGCGAGGCGAGCAGGTCGGCCACCATGAAGCCGACGTTGTGCCGGTTGCCCGCGTACTCGGGGCCGGGGTTGCCGAGCCCCACGACCAGCCAGGGGGCGTTCGCTTCCGTGGTCATCTGTGCTGCGTCTCCTCGCGTGCCGACAGGAAAACGGGGTGGCGGGCCGCAGTGGCCCGCCACCCCGTCAGGCAGAGCGTACGGCTCAGGCCTCGGCGGACGCGTCGCCCTCGGCGGCCTCGGCGGCCGGCTCCTCGGCCTGGGCGGCCAGGATCTGGATGACGACGGCCTCGGGGTCGGTGGCCAGCGTGGTGCCCTTGGGCAGCGGGACGTCCTTGGCGTGGATGGAGGCGCCGGCCTCCAGGCCCTCGATGGAGACGGTCACGGAGGTCGGGATGTGGGTGGCCTCGGCCTCGACGGAGAGCGTGTTCAGCACGTTCTCGACGAGGAAGCTGCCCGGGGCCAGGTCGCCCTCGGTCTCGACGGCGACCTCGACCGTGACCTTCTCGCCGCGGCGGACGAGCAGCAGGTCGACGTGGACCAGGTAGCCCTTGATGGCGTCGCGCTGGACGGCCTTCGGGATCGCCAGCTCGTTCTTGCCGTCGATGTCCAGGGAGAGCAGGACGTTCGGGGTACGCAGGGCGAGCAGCAGCTCGTGGCCCGGCAGGGTGACGTGGACCGGCTCGGTGCCGTGGCCGTAGACGACGGCCGGAACCTTGTTCTCACGGCGGATGCTGCGGGCGGCGCCCTTGCCGAAGCTGTTACGGACCTCGGCGGCAAGCTTGATCTCGGACATGCGCACTCCTCGTATAACCAGATGGATGGCTGTGGCGGGTTACCCGGCCACGACTGGCCTGCTACGAAGAGCGCGTCGATAACGGACCGCCGTACCTATGGGTACGGCCTCCCTCGCCGAGCAACTCGATGAGTCTACCCGGCGGGGAGGCCGTACCCAAAAGGATCTTCTGGAGCGGTGCTGCCTACTGCTCCTCGAAGAGGCTGGTGACCGAGCCGTCCTCGAAGACCTCGCGGACCGCGCGGGCGATCGACGGGGCGATGGAGAGGACGGTGACCTTGTCCAGCTCCAGGTCGGCCGGGTCGGGCAGGGTGTTCGTGAAGACGAACTCGCTGACCTTGGAGTTCTTCAGGCGGTCGGCGGCCGGGCCGGACAGGATGCCGTGCGTGGCCGTCACGATGACGTCCTCGGCGCCGTGCGCGAACAGGGCGTCGGCGGCGGCGCAGATGGTGCCACCGGTGTCGATCATGTCGTCGACCAGGACGCAGACGCGGCCCTTGACGTCACCGACGACCTCGTGGACGGTCACCTGGTTGGCGACGTCCTTGTCGCGGCGCTTGTGGACGATCGCCAGGGGGGCGTCCAGACGGTCGCACCAGCGGTCGGCGACGCGCACGCGGCCCGCGTCCGGGGAGACGATCGTCAGCTTGGAGCGGTCGACCTTGGCGCCCACGTAGTCCGCGAGGACCGGCAGGGCGGTGAGGTGGTCGACCGGGCCGTCGAAGAAGCCCTGGATCTGGTCGGTGTGCAGGTCGACCGTGAGGATCCGGTCGGCGCCCGCGGTCTTCAGCAGGTCGGCGACCAGACGGGCCGAGATCGGCTCGCGGCCCTTGTGCTTCTTGTCCTGGCGGGCGTACCCGTAGGACGGCACGATGACGGTGATGGAGCGGGCCGACGCGCGCTTCAGCGCGTCGATCATGATCAGCTGCTCCATGATCCACTTGTTGATCGGAGCCGTGTGGCTCTGGATCAGGAAGCAGTCGGCGCCGCGCGCCGACTCCTGGAAGCGGACGTAGATCTCACCGTTGGCGAAGTCGAAGGCCTTCGTCGGCACGAGGCCGACACCCAGCTGGTGCGCGACCTCCTCGGCCAGCTCGGGGTGGGCGCGGCCGGAGAAGAGCATCAGCTTCTTCTCGCCGGTCGTCTTGATCCCGGTCACAGCACTGTCTCCTCAGAGGTGTTTTCTGCTGCTGAGCCCGCGCGGTCCCTTGGCGACGAGCCAGCCGAATCGTGTGCGTCTATCACGGTACGCCGTGACAGACGCAGATGTTTCCGGTCAGTTTTCGCCAACGGCCTCTTCGGAGGCGGCCGCAGCCGCCTGCGCGGCGGCGCTGCCCGGCCGCTTGCGGGCCACCCAGCCCTCGATATTCCGCTGCTGGCCACGGGCGACGGCCAGCGAGCCGGCGGGCACGTCCTTGGTGATGACGGACCCGGCCGCGGTGTAGGCGCCGTCCCCCACTGTGACAGGAGCAACAAACATGTTGTCCGAGCCCGTCTTGCAGTGCGAGCCGATCGTGGTGTGGTGCTTGGCCTCGCCGTCGTAGTTCACGAAGACGCTCGCGGCGCCGATGTTGGTGAACTCGCCGATGGTCGCGTCGCCCACGTACGACAGGTGCGGGACCTTGGTGCCCTCGCCGATCGTCGCGTTCTTGGTCTCGACGTACGTGCCGATCTTGGCCTTCACGCCGAGGCGGGTGCCCGGGCGCAGATAGGCGTACGGGCCCACCGACGCGCCCTCGCCGACCTCGGAGTCGTACGCCACGGCGTTGTCCACGCGCGCGTCCGCGCCGACCGAGGTGTTGGTCAGCCGGGAGTTGGGGCCGACCTCGGCGCCGCGGCCCAGGTGCGTGGAGCCGAGCAGCTGGGTGCCGGGGTGGACGAGCGCGTCCTGCTCGAAGGTGACGGTGACGTCGACGAAGGTGGTCGCCGGGTCGACGACGGTGACGCCCGCGAGCATCGCGTGCTCCAGCAGGCGGTCGTTGAGCAGCCGGCGGGCCTCGGCGAGCTGGACGCGGTTGTTGATGCCGAGGATCTCGCGGTGGTCGCCGCCGACCGAGGCGCCGACGCGGTGCCCGGCCTCGCGCAGGATGCCGAGGACGTCGGTGAGGTACTCCTCGCCCTGGCTGTTGTCGGTGCGGACCTTGCCGAGCGCGTCCGCGAGCAGGGCGCCGTCGAAGGCGAAGACGCCGGAGTTGATCTCCTTGATGGCGCGCTGGGCCTCGGTGGCGTCCTTGTGCTCGACGATCGCGGTGACCGCGCCGGACTCGCCGTCGCGCACGATCCGGCCGTAGCCGCTGGAGTCGGGGACCTCGGCGGTGAGCACGGTGACGGCGTTGCCGTCCGCCTCGTGCGCACGGGTCAGCTCCGCCAGCGTGGCGCCGGTGAGCAGCGGGGTGTCGCCGCAGACCACCACGACGGTGCCCTCGATGGACTGGCCGAGCTCCTCCAGGGCCATCCGCACGGCGTGGCCGGTGCCGTTCTGCTCGTACTGGACGGCGGTGCGCACCGAGGCGTCGATCGCGCCGAGGTGTGCGGCGACCTGCTCACGGGCGTGGCCGACGACCACGACGAGGTGCTCGGGGTCGAGCTCGCGGGCGGCCGCGACGACGTGGCCGACGAGCGAGCGCCCGCAGATCTCGTGCAGGACCTTGGGGGTGGCCGACTTCATGCGGGTGCCCTCACCCGCGGCGAGGACGACGACGGCTGCCGGGCGGTTGGCGCTCACGGGAATGCCCTTCGGCTTTGTGTGGTGGACATCCGCAGGATACCGGGGGGTCCGGGGGCCGAAATGCCAGGAGGGTCGGCGGCCGGAAAACGGCGCGGAGAGCGGAATGCACCACAGAAGGGGAGTGGCGGGGAAAAACAACCGGGTCCCGACCTTTGTGGTCAGGACCCGAACTGCGCTGGCTCCCCCGCCAGGACTCGAACCCGGACATAAGGCACCAAAAGCCTCAGTGCTGCCAATTACACCACGGGGGATGGAAACCGGTTCGACCGGACATTGCGTCAGGTCACCGGATCGGCACCCCACACTATGCCGTACCGAACCCCTTCCGTGCGACGGTGCCGATCACCGTGATCGCCGCGAGGTCGGCCGAAGTCGCCGGAAAATCGCTGGCGGGCGCCCGTAGGCTGGATGGCATGACCGCAACGGGGGCAGACCACGACTCCGCGGGGACGACCTCCCGCGGCTGGTGGTGGTGGGAACGGCGGCGCAGTGCCGCCCTGGACATCGGACTGGGGCTGGCGTCCGCGTTCGAGTGCGCACTGGAAGGTGTGAAGTTCGCCGGGGACGCGGGGGTCCCCGTACCGGCCGGGGTGCTGTTCGGCCTGGTGGCCGGGGCGACCCTGGCCGCGCGGCGGCGCTGGCCGGTCGCGGTCGTGCTGGTCTCGATCGCCGTGACCCCCGCCAACATGGGCTTTCTGCTCGGCATCGTCGGGCTCTACACGCTGGCCGCCTCCGAGGTGCCGCGCCGCATCACCGCCGCGCTGGCCGGAATGTGCCTGGCGGGCACGTTCATCGTCACTTTCGTACGGATGAACCAGAGCGTCGACGACGGCGCGTTCAGCGGCGGCCGGTCGCTGGTCCTGCTCTTCTCCGTCGTGATGTCGCTGGGCCTGACCGCCCCGCCGCTGCTCCTGGGGCTCTATATAGGGGCCCGGCGGCGGCTGATGGAGTCGCTGCGCGAACGCGCCGACTCCCTGGAGCGGGAGCTCTCGCTGCTCGCGGACCGCGCGGAGGAGCGCGCGGAGTGGGCGCGTACGGAGGAGCGCACCCGGATCGCCCGCGAGATGCACGACGTGGTCGCGCACCGGGTGTCCCTGATGGTGGTGCACGCCGCCGCGCTCCAGGCGGTGGCCCGCAAGGACCCCGAGAAGGCCGTCAAGAACGCGGTGCTCGTCGGCGACATGGGCCGCCAGGCGCTGACCGAGCTGCGCGAGATGCTGGGCGTGCTGCGGAGCGGGGAGGCGGTCCGGGCCGACGCCGCGGCTTCGGCGCCGGTCCCGCTGGCCGCCGTGGGCGCGGCCGCCGCGGCCGCCGCCGCCGCGGCCGAGGAGGGGCCGTGCCTGGCCGACATCGAGGCGCTGGTCGGCCAGTCCCGGGAGGCCGGGATGGTGGTCGAGCTGGCGGTCCACGGGGCGGCGCGGGCGTACGACGCGCTGGTGGAGCAGACCGCGTACCGGGTGGTGCAGGAGGCCCTCACGAACGTGCACAAGCACGCGGCGGGGGCGAAGGTGATGGTCCGCCTCGCGCATCGGGACGACGAGGTCGCGATGCAGGTCGAAAACGGCCCGGCGGACGGGGCGAGCCCCGACGCGGGGCTTCCCAGCGGGGGGAACGGGCTGGTCGGGATGCGCGAGCGGGTGCTTGCGCTGGGGGGTGTGTTCGTTTCCGGGGTCACGGATGCGGGGGGATGGCGGGTGTCGGCGGTGTTGCCGGACCGGGTGGGGTTGTAGGGGCCCGGGGTTCGTCTGCGGGTGGTGGGTGGCTGGTCGCGCAGTTCCCCGCGCCCCTTTTGGGCCCGGTGTTCGTCTGCGGGTGGTGGGTGGCCGGGCGCGCAGTTCCCCGCGCCCCTAGGGGGTTGCCGATCGGCGGGGGCGCGACTTCGGCGGGGTCGGTCCGCCTGGCTTTGCCGCGCTGAGCAGCCACGTCCCCGCTAAGGGGCGCGGGGAACTGCGCGAGCAACCCACCACCGGCCCGCAGACGAACCCCGGGCTAAAGAGGGGCGCGGGGAACTGCGCGAGCAACCCAGCACGGTCCGCAGACGAACCCCGGGCTAAAGAGGGGCGCGAGCAACCCGCCACCGGCCCGCAGACGAACCCCGGGCAAAACGTCAGGCGCGTCAGCGAGGCGATGTCAGGCGGATCGGCTGGGTGCCTGTCACCAGCGTGTTCAGGGCCACGTCGAGGTCGGAGCCCAGGTACCAGTCCCCCGTGTGGTCGACGCTGTACACCCGCCCCTCCGCGTCGATCGCGAGCACCGCCTGCTGATCGCCCTCCTCGCCCAACGGCGCCAGCTCCGTCTCCAGCGCCCGGCCGAGGTCCGCGAACGTACGGGCCAGGTGCAGACCCGCCACCGGGTCGAAGCGGACCGTCGCGGGCGCGTTGTGGCGGCCGGGCCCCGGCGCCGTCAGCCGCAGGCCGCCGAACTCGGCCCACGCCTCCACGGCCGCCGGGAACACGGTGTGCCGGTGCCCGGCGGGCGAGGTGTGCGAGCGCAGCACGTCGGCCCAGGCCTCGGCCTGCCTGATGTCCCAGCGACCGGGGTGCCATCCGGCGGCGCGCAGCGCGGCGTCGACGGGGACGGGGAAGCGGGTGGTGGACACGTCCGGCATCGCGTTCGGTTCAGCCCTTCTCGGCGGCGGGGTCGACCGCGCGCACGCCGAAGTGGGCGAGCAGGGCGGTACAGGAGCGGCAGGGCGGGGCGTAGCTGCCGTGCAGCGGGTCGCCGTCCTCGCGGATGCGGCGGGCCGTCACCTTGGCGTGCTTGAGCGCGCGCCGGGCCTCGCCGTGGGTCAGCGGCTTGCGGCCCGACCGGCGCGACTTGCCCGCCCGGGCCGACTCCAGGGAGGCGAGCTGGCGGGAGAGCAGGATCGCCTCAGGGCAGCGCCCGGTGAACCGCTCGCGCTGCCCGCTGGTGAGGGTGTCGTGGAAGTCCTGTACGAGCGGGTGGAGCACCGGCGGCTGGTCGCCCTTGCCCGCGGTGCAGGTCAGCGTCTCGCCCCGGACCGAGAGCGCGGCGGCCACGGCCGGCAGGATCCCGTCGCGGCGGTGGCGCAGTACGGGCGCGGAGGCGACCGTGGTGCTCCACGTCAGGCGCGGGTCCCCGGTGCGCGGGTCCCCTGTCCCCGCGGCCCCGGCCCGGGGGTCCCCCGTCCGGGAGGCGTCCGCCGCCGTACCCGATATGTCGGTCGTTCCGTGCATGGTGCTCGCTGTCCCTCCCGTTGCCGGCACTGTGCGCAAGCCGGTGTCAACGCCCCCGTTAACGCCCCGTTGCGGGAACAGACTGCCAAATGTGCCCAGTGGTACGGAAGCTGGGGCTCTGATGTCACTACGTCCGTGTCGTCACCATCGCCGCACGGTGACCCGGTTGTGACACCTGGTCACGGTGGTACGGGGCCGGGTGCGGGGCAGGGACCCGGTATTGCCCCACCGCATAGTCTGGTCCTCACCAGCCAGACGCAGCAGCTCGCACGCAGGGGGCATCCGCCATGACGACAGGTCGGCTCGGGCACGCCGCGCCACCGAACGCGGCCTATGCCGGACAGGTCGTGAACTTCCCGGACCCGGTCCGCGCCTCCCGCCACCCCAGAGGGGTGCGGGTGGACGGCAACGGGCACCCGGACTTCTCCGCGTACGCGCGCGCCGCCGCCGAGATCGCGGAGCCGCCGGAGGGCTTCGGCGTGGACGAGCTGCGGCTGACCGACTACGTGTCGGCCAACGCGGCGCTCGCCGCCGAGGGCCACGAGCTGTGGGACACCGTCCCCGCCGTCGCCACCCCGCACGGCTGGACCTGGCACCACGTGCCCGGCACCCGCCGCCTCGAACTGGTCCCGGTCGAGGTGAAGGCGCTGCTGCGCCACCACGGCGGTCTGGCGACGACCAGTGTCGACCAGGACAAGCGCGGCACCCGCCCGCTCCAGGAGACGCGCCCGGCGCACTTCGGCGTACCCAAGCACCTGGTGTCGGTCTCCGAGGCCCAACTCCTGGGCGTGGAGGAGGACTTGGGGTACCGGCTGCCGGGCGCCTACCGGGCGTTCCTGAAGGCGGCGGGCGGCTGTGCGCCGGTGGGTGCGGCGCTCGACGCGGAGCTGGGGCTCCTGGTGGACCAGCCGTTCTTCACGGTGCGCGACCAGGCGGCGGTCAACGACCTCGTCTATATCAACAAGTGCCTGCGCGACCATCTCACCAAGGACTACCTGGGCGTCGCCTTCGTCCAGGGCGGCATCCTCGCGGTGAAGGTGAAGGGCCAGGCCGTCGGCTCGGTCTGGTTCTGCGCCTACGACGACGCGCGCGACCAGGACGGCTGGAGCGTGCAGGAGCGCGTGGAGCGGCTGCTGCTGCCCTGCGGCGCCGACTTCGACGACTTCCTCCAGCGGCTGGCGGGCAACCCGCCGGAGCTGGAGACCGTGGCGAACCTGATGGTGGACGGCGGCTTCGCGCGCGCCGTGCCGGTGGGGGAGTGAGTGTGATGGTGACCTTCGCCCAGGCGCAGGAGCGCGCGGAAGAGTGGATCAACGGGGACGTGCCCGCGTACCAGCACCGCGAGGTGCGGGTGCGGGAGTTCGAGCTGGGCTTCGTGGTGTGGGCCGAGGACCGCGCCGAGGGCCCCTCCTCGGACGGCGGCCGCCAGCGGCTCGTCATCGCCCGGGACAGCGGAGAGGCCACGCTGTGGCCCGGTCTGCCGGTGGGTGAGGTCATCCGCCGGTACGAGGAGGAGTACGGCGTGCCGGACGAGCCCGAGGACGCGGTCCCCGCGCCCCCGCCCGAACGCATCGACCTCAACCAGACGTCGTTCCTGCTGACCCCGCCCGAGTGGCTCCAGGAGGCGGCGGACCGGATGGGCATCCCCGACCGCCGCCCGGGGGACACGGGTGCGGGGACGCCTTCGGCGCCGGGCGCGGGTTCGGTGCCGGGCCCTGCGGACGCCGGGGTTGCCGCGGCGCCCACGCCCACGCCCGCTCCGTCCGCGTCCGCGTCGTCCGGTCCCGCGTGGCCGGGTGCGGGGTCCGGGCCGGAGCCGGTGGCGGCCGCCGCGTCTGAGTCGGCGCCCGCATCCGGTCCCGCTTGGCCTGGCGCGGCCTCCGCGCCGGATGCGGCGGCCCCTGCCCCGGCCGAGCCGGGCCCCGCGTGGCCCGGCGCGACGCCCCCGCCCGCGCCGTCCGGCGGTGTCGCGTGGCCGACGCCGACCGCCGACGTGGCGTCGGGGGCCACCCCGTGGGCCGGTACGGACACGAACGCCGGGTCGGACGAGGGTTCCGTACCGCTGCCCGCGACGGTGTTCGCCCCGCCGCTGTCCGGTTCGGACGCCGACGACACCCCGCCGCCGAGGGCCCTGCCCGAGGCGAAGACGGCCCTGCTCCAGGGCGGCAGTCAGCTTCCCCCGACGGCGATCGCCCCGGCGATCGACCCGCAGGCTCCGGCACCGGGCGGACCTGGGGCGCACCCCGGTCCTGGCGCGCCTGGCGGTCCGGGTGCGCCGGGTGGCCATGGTGCGGCTGGTGGTCCGGGTCTGCCCGGAACTCCGGCGGGTCCAGGTGCCCCCAATGCGGCTGGCGGTCCTGGGGCGCCCGTGGGTCCGGGTGGCCCCGGTGCGGCCGGTGGCCCTGGTCCGGCCGGAACTCCGGCGGGTCCGGGTGGCCCCGGCCTGCCGGGCGCTCCCGGTGCGCCCGGCGCCCCGGTGGGCTCCGGCGGCCCCGGCCAGCCCGGCGGCCCCGCCGTGCCCCCCGCCCCCGGCCCCCCGCCCGGCACCCCCGGCGCGGCCCCCGGCCCCGCCGCACCCGCCGCCCCGGGTGCCCACTCCAGCCCCGCCGGTCCCGGCGCCCCCGGCGCCCCCGGCGCTGACATCGCCGATGCCGCCACCAGTAAGGCCGCTCCGCCGCGTGGGGCCCGAGGGGGTACTCCGCCGCCGCCCGGTGAGCCCGGGGCGCCCGGGGCCCGGCCGGGTGGGGCGCCCGCGTACGTACCCACGCAGCTGGTTTCGCAGCTCGGGCCCGACGGCCCGCAGCCCGCGGGGCCGCCCACGCCGCCGCCCGCGGGCGGCGGGGTGCACCATGCCGCGACGATGCTGGCCGACCCGAGCCAGCTCGGTGGGCCGCAGCCGCCCGCGCCTCCCGGTCCGCCCGGCGCCCCCGGTGCCGGCCGCGCGCCGCAGCCGCCCGGGCCCCCTGGTGCGCCCGGCGCGCCGCAGCCCCCCGGCCCGCCCGGTGTTCCCGGCGGGAGCAGTGGCGGTGGTGCCCACTACGCCGCCACGATGCTCGCCGACCCGAGCCAGCTCGGGCCCGGCGGTCGGCCCGGTGCGCCCCAGCCGCCCGGTCCGCCCGGGGCCCCCGGCCAGCCCGCCGCCCCCGGCGTGCCCGCAGCTCCCGGCGCTCCCGGCGCCCCCGGCGGCGGTGTGCACCACGCCGCCACCATGCTCGCCGGGCCCGCCCAGATGGGGCCCGGCGCGCCCCAGCCGCCCGCGTACGGCTACCCCCAGCAGCCCACCGGCCTGCCGACCGTCGGGCCCGGGTACCAGGCCGTGCTGCGCTACCGTGCCGCCGACGGGTCCGAGCAGCAGCTCATCCGGCGGTCCGCGCCCGGCATCCCGCACCCCGAGTGGCAGATCTTCCACGAGCTGCGCGGGATGAACGTGCCGCCGGACCACGTCCTGGAGCTGCACACCGAGCTGGCCTCGTGCGAGCTGCCCGGCGGCTACTGCGCCCGGATGATCCGGGAGACCTGGCCGCAGGTGCGGATCACCTCCGTCGCCCCGTACGGCACGGACCACGCCTCCCGCCGCCAGGGCGTCCAGCACCTGCTCACCCACCAGGGCGAGCTGGCGCAGGTCGCGGACGGCCCCGCCCGGCCGCAGCCGGTGCGCGCGCCGCTGCCGCAGGTGCAGCCCGCGCCGCCGCTCCCCCCGGAGGGCGTCGCGCACGAGCTCGCCGGCGCCTTCGGCCCGCAGGGCGTCTTCCGCTTCGACCAGCGGGCGGTGTCCCGCCAGGGCGTGCCCGAGGCCGTCGCGGTCACGCTGGTGTGGGCGGGGCTCCCGGCCGACTTCGGGCCGTTCTTCTGGGCCCAGGCCGTACCCGGCCAGCCGGTCCCGACGCTCGCCGAACTCGCCGCCCAGCGCCAGGTCCAGCCCGCCCCGGACGCGGGTTCGTACCTGGTCATGGGCTCGGACTTCGGCCGTGCGATCTGCGTCCAGTACGGCACGGCGAACATCGTCGCGGTGCCGGTGGAGGCGGGCCCGGGCGGCCAGTCCGTACCGCCGCAGTTCGTGAACACCGGACTCCCCGAGTTCGTGAGGTGCATGGCGCTGCTCGGCCGTATGTGGCGGCTGCGCTACGGGCTCAACCCCGAGCAGGCGGGCCGCTGGACGGTCGACTTCCAGGCCCAGCTCGCCGCGCTCGACCCGGCGGCGCTGGCGTCGCCGGAGAGCTGGTGGTCGGTGCTCCTGGAACAGTTCTGGGACGGCCTGCTCTGAGATTCGGCCGTACGCAAGTACGTTGATACGACGAGGCGTTCGCCGCACCCGCGCGGCGGGCGCCTCGTCGGCTTTCCGGTGTCGCTTTCGGTGTCGCTTTCCGGTTACGACGGAAGTTGACGCATCCTTGGCCGTTACGGATGGGCGGAGTGTCGCGTTATGACCACTTCGCTTCGATCCAGCAGGATGTGCCCGGACAAGCCGGAGAGGTCGGAGGACGTCAACGATGAGTGCAGCGCCCGAACCACCGCAGTCACCCCGAGGCTTCGCCGTCGTACGCGGCGGCCGGGGCTACCGCACGGACCAGGTCGACCGCCAGCTCTCCGTCCTCGGCGAGGAGCGCGACGCCGCCTGGGAGCGGGCGGCGCGGCTCACCGTCCTCGCCAAGCGGATGGAGGCGGAGGCGGCCGCGCTGCGCGACCGGGTCGCGGCGCTCGGCCCGCAGTCGTACGAGTCGCTCGGCCGCCGGGCCCAGGCGCTGCACGCCCTCGCGGTCGAGGAGGCCGACGCGGTACGGGCGGCCGCCCACGAGGAGGCGGCGGGCGTGCGCGACGCGGCGGACGCGGCCGCGCGGCTGGCGCGCGAAAGCGCCCGTGAGTACGGGGAGTCGGTCCGCGCGGAGGCCGAGGCGCGGGCGCAGCAGCTGCTGCTGGCCGCCCGCACGACCGCCGACGAGCACCTGAACGAGGCCCGCGCCGAGGCCGACGAGCGGCGGGCCGAGGCTTCGGACGCGCTGCGCGAGGTACGCGAGCGGACCGCCGCCACGCTGGCCGACCAGGCCCGCGAGCACGCCGAGCGCGTCGAGGCCCTCGACCGCGAAGTGGCCGCGCGCGAGGCCGAGTCGACCGCCCGCCACGCCGAACTGACCACGTCCGCCGAAGCCGCCCTGGCCGAGGCGGGCCGCGCCTGGACCGCCGCCCAGGAATCCGCCCGCCACACCCAGGAGAACGCGGAGGCCCAGGCCGCGGAGGCGCTGGCGGCGGCGGCCGTACGGGCCGAACGGATCGGCCGCGACACGGACCGGCTGCTGCGCGAGCACGCGGAGGCCCGTGAGGAGGTCGTCTCGCACATGGCCCACGTACGAAGCGGCCTGGCGGGCCTGACGGGCCGAGCTCCGGCGGAGGGCTGAGGGGCGACTCCGGCGCGGCTGGGGCGTGTGTTGGCCCGCAGGGCCACTCAAGGGGCGCGGGGAACTGCGCGAGCAACCACGCACGGTCCGCAGACAGACCCCCACCGGCGGGAGCGGGGGCCAAGGCGGGGTGCGCAGCCCGGCGGGACGGGGGTGCCGTGTGCCCACCCTCCCCCAAGCTCTTAAGGAGCAGGGGGGACCCCCAGCCCTTAGCGGCACGATTGCCCACAGCGGCGGCGGCACGGACGGCGGCGGCGGTCACTCACCGCCGCGCCCCCGCCAGAATCCACGCCTCCACAGCCTCGTACCGCCGCCGCTGCCCGTACACATCGCGCCGGCTCAACGCCGTCCCCAGCCAGCCCGCCGCGAAGCCGAAGGGGATGGACGCGATGCCCGTCGTGGTGAACGGGAACCAGTTGAAGTCATGGGCGGGGAAGACGGACTGGGGCGAGCCCGACACCAGCTTCGTGCCCGTCATCAGCACCGCCGTGAACACCGTCCCGCCGATCAGCGTGCACAGCAGCCCCGCCCGGGTGTAGCGCCGCCAGAACAGACTCAGGATCAGCGCCGGGGCGAGCGCGGACGCGCCCAGGCAGAACGAGAGCGTGACCAGCGGCTGGAGGTTGTGGTTCTGGGCCGCCGCGGCCAGCGCGATCGCCGGGATCCCGACGGCGAGCGCGGCGACCCGGGCCGTGTTCGTCTCGGTGGCGTCCCGTACCCCCGCCCGGCCGCGCAGCCCGTGCGCGACCAGGTCGTGGGCGAGCGAGTTGGCGCACGCCAGGGTCATCCCGGAGATCGAGGCGAGCAGGGTCATGAAGATGGCCGTGGCGACCGCCGTGAACAGCAGCGTGCCGACCGTCGACGCGTGTGTACCGACGATCGCCTGGCTGGTCAGCAGCAGGGACGTCTTGCCCTGCGGATCCGCCTCGGTGATGGCCTGGCGGCCCACCACCGCCGCCGCGCCGAACCCGATCACGATCAGCGCGAGGGCGATCACCACGACCGCCGACACCGCCCAGGAGAGCGAGCGCCGGACCGCGCGGGCGCTGCGGGCGCTGTACATCCGCATGGTGATGTGCGGCAGACAGGCCGCGCCGATCACCACCGTCAGCTGCGAGCTGATCATGTCCAGCGAGTCGCCGCCGAACTGGAGCCCGGAGGAGAGGTACGCCGGGCCCGCGCCGCTGCCCTTCGCCGCCTCGTCGAGCAGGTGCCCGGGGTTCCACCCGTACCGGTGCAGGATCAGGGCCGCGACGGCGAGCGAGGAGACGGCGAGGACGACGGTCTTGACCGCCTGGATGAAGGCGGTGCCCTTCATGCCGCCGATCGCCGCGTAGCCGATCATCAGCAGGCCGAGCATCACGATGCAGCCGGTTTTGAACTCGGCGGCGCCGAAGCCGAGGACGAACGCGATGAGGTCGCCCGCGCCGGCCAGTTGCACCACCATCAGCGGCAGCAGCGCGGCGAGCGTGACCAGGCACGCGGTGACCCGGACGGCCGGGCCGGGCGCCCGCCGGGCGAACGCGTCGCCCATGGTGAACCGGCCCGCGTTGCGCAGCGGTTCGGCCAGCAGGAACATCAGCAGGACGAGGGAGAGCGCGGTGCTCAGGGTGAGGACGAGACCGTCGTACCCGGTCAGGGCGATGACCCCGACCGTACTGAGCACGGTGGCCGCCGAGACGTAATCCCCGGCGATGGCCAGGCCGTTGCGCAGCGGGGAGAGCGAGCGGTAGCCGGTGTAGAACTCGCCGAGGTCGTCGCGGTCGGGCGCGGTCATCACACAGAGCAGCAGGGTCACGGTGATCACCGCGATGAACGCGACGAGGGACATGGCGCGGGCGTCGGAGGCGAATCCGGTCATCGGGGGCCTCCGTCCGTGTACCGGCGGGAGTTCGCCGGGCGTTGCGCGGCCTGGTGGCGGATGGCGGCGGCGAGCGGGTCGACGGTCCGCTGGGCGGTCCACTCGTACACGCCTATCGCGGCCAGCGTCACCGGCAACTGGCAGAGCCCGAGCAGCAGTCCGGCGGTGAGCCCACCGGAGACGTGCCGGGCGAGGAGACCGGGGGCGTAGCCGGAGAGGACGAGGAAGAGGACGAAGTACCCAAGGGCGGTGAGGGTGGAGACGCGCCGCAACAGACGGTAGGCGGTGCGGAGTTGGGGGATGCCGGGGGATGGGCGGTGGTGCGGCATCGGCTGCTCCTTGCAGGGGGGACGGGGGAGCCGGAAGCGCTGGTGGGTGGCGGCGAACTTACCGGTCGGTATGCGGTGTGGGGAGCCCCTGGTGTGAAGTTTTCGGCACGGGACGGTGGTTACCGTAGGTAACGATCCGGGGCGCCCGGGCCCCGTGTCTGTCTGCGGACCGTGCTGGGCTGCTCGCGCAGTTCCCCGCGCCCCTTCTTCGGCCGGGTGTTCGTCTGCGGGCCGGTGGCGGGTTGCTCGCGCAGTTCCCCGCGCCCCTGAGAGCGCCCCTGCGGGGCGCCCAGGGGATTGCCGCGGAGCGGCACCTTCAGGGGCGCGGGGAACTGCGCGCTCAGCCGACCACCGGCCGCAGACGAAAAACACGCCCTCGGGCAGCCCGCCCGCCCCGAGCCTCGCAACCCCTCAGGGGCGCGGGGAACTGCGCGAGCAACCACCCACCGGCCCGCAGACAAACGCCGGACCCAGGCCTCAGCCCTCGTGCTCCGCCAACACCGGAAACCGCCGAGGCGCAAGCAGCACCAGGACCACCAGCGCCCCCACCCCCGCCAGCGCAGCGCCCACGTACACATGCCCCACCGCCGTCGCGACCCCCCGCCGCAGGTAGTCCGCGGCCTCGGCCGACAGCCCGGACGGAGACGACAGGGCCCGGGACGCCGAGTCCAGGTCGTCCGGCAGGCCGGGCAGCGGCGCGGACGCCAGCCGGGCCGTGATCGTCGCGTTCGCGACCGCGCCGAACAGCGCGGCGCCCACCGACTGCCCCACCTGGCGGCAGAACAGGATCGACGCGGTGGCGGTACCCCGTTCCGCCCACTCCACCGACGACTGCACCGCGATGATCAGCGGCAGCTGGAACAGGCCGAGCGCACCCCCGAGCGCCAGCATGATCAGCGCGGGCTGCCACGCCTGGCCGGGGTACGGCAGCAGCGGGAAGGCCAGCAGGATCAGTGCCGCCAGCCCGATGCCGATCACCGCCGAGTCGCGGAAGCCGATCCGGGTGTAGACCCGGTTGGAGAGCGCCGCGGAGACCGGCCAGCTCAGGGTCATCACCGACAGGACGAATCCGGCCGCCACCGGGTCGAGCCCGAGCACCGACTGCGCGTACGTCGGCAGGAACACCGTCGGCGCCACCATCAGCAGCCCCAGCGCCCCCATCGCCAGGTTGACCGCCGAGATGCTGCGCCGACGCCACACCCACCCGGGGATGACGGGCTCGGCGGACCGCCGCTCGACCAGCACCGTGACGAGAGCGAGCGCCGCGCTCGCGGCGAACAGACCGAGCGAGGGCGCGGAGAGCCAGCCCCAGGCCACCCCGCCCTGGACCAGCGCGGTGAGCAGCAGCGCGCCCGTCGCGAAGACGCACAGGGCCCCGGCCCAGTCGACCCGTACCGGCCCCGGCGGCTTCTCCCGTACCGGCTCCACCAGATGGCGGCCGACCAGCCACAGCGCGAGCACCCCCACCGGCAGGTTGATCAGGAAGATCCAGCGCCAGTCGGCGTACGAGGCGAGGGCGCCGCCGAGTGCCGGTCCGGCCACCGCGGACACGGCCCAGACCGTCGACAACTTCGCCTGGATCCTGGGGCGTTCCTTCATCGGGTAGAGGTCGGCGGCCACGGTCTGGACCGTGCCCTGGAGGGCCCCGCCGCCCAAGCCCTGGAAGACCCGGAAGGCGATCAGCGCGGCCATGTTCCAGGCGGCCGCGCACAGCAGCGACCCGGCGAGGAAGAGCACGATGCCCGCGATCAGCACGGGCTTGCGGCCGAAGGTGTCGGAGAGCTTCCCGTACACCGGCAGGGTGACCGTGACGGCGAGCAGATAGCCGGAGAAGAGCCAGGAGAAGACGGAGAAGCCGCCGAGGTCGCCGACGATCTGCGGGACGGCGGTGGAGACGACCGTGCCGTCGAGCGCGGCGAGCGCCATGCCCAGCATCAGGGCCGCGACGACCGGGCCGCGCCCCCGCGCGGGGACGGCGTCGGCCGCCGCGCCGGGTATCGCCTCCGTGCTGCCGCCGGACCCGCCCCGAGTACTCACCGCGTACGCCCCGTACTCACGCGCGCTCCCCCAAGATCGGTTCATTCTGCATGTAGTTGGCCGGGCTCCACCCTCTCACCCCGGCCCTGAGCGGCGACAGAGAGCGGCGGGGTGGAGATCCTCGCGAGCGGACTCCGCCCTGGGGTGGAGAGCCCCTACGGGTTACTCCCTACTTCAGGGCAGGGGGTGTTCGTCCTGGCGGAGGACGAGAAGAGGGGGAGTGGTTCTTTAACGTGGTCCTACATCGAGCGGCTGCGGGGAGCCGCAGGTGGGAGGTGGGGCTAACCCCCCACTGAAGACACCGCCGGGCACCAGGGTGCCGGGACGCCTCGATCGCCAGACTCAAGACGTACGGACGAGACGTACGGACGACGTACGCACGACGCACTGACTCGCAACGAGGAGAAGAACCGTGACAACGGCTGTGACCATTCCCAGGCACGGGGGTACTGGAGGGCAAGCGGCGGTCGCGGCTCGGGCGCGCCAGGTCGTCAAGGCGTACGGGTCGGGGGAGACCCGCGTCGTCGCCCTCGACCACGTGGACGTGGACATCGCCCGCGGGCAGTTCACCGCGATCATGGGCCCGTCGGGCTCCGGCAAGTCCACGCTGATGCACTGCCTGGCCGGGCTCGACACGGTGTCGGGCGGCCAGATCTATCTGGACGAGACCGAGATCACCGGCCTCAAGGACAAGAAGCTCACGCAGCTGCGCCGCGACCGGATCGGCTTCATATTCCAGGCGTTCAACCTGCTGCCGACGCTCAACGCGCTGGAGAACATCACGCTCCCGATGGACATCGCGGGCCGCAAGCCCGACCAGGAGTGGCTGGACCGCGTGGTCGAGACCGTCGGCCTCGCCGGGCGGCTCAAGCACCGCCCGACCCAGCTCTCCGGCGGCCAGCAGCAGCGCGTCGCGGTGGCCCGCGCCCTCGCGGCCCGGCCCGAGATCATCTTCGGTGACGAGCCGACCGGAAACCTGGACTCCCGCGCGGGCGCCGAGGTCCTCGGCTTCCTGCGCCGCTCGGTGGACGAGCTGGGCCAGACCATCGTGATGGTCACTCACGACCCGGTCGCCGCGTCCTACGCGGACCGGGTGCTCTACCTCGCGGACGGCCGGATCGTCGACGAGATGTTCCGTCCGACCGCCGACGCCGTGCTCGACCGCATGAAGGACTTCGACGCGCGGGGGCGGACGTCGTGACCGTGCTCAAGACCTCGATGCGCAACTTCTTCGCGCACAAGGGACGGATGGCGCTCTCGGCCGTCGCGGTCCTGCTCTCGGTGGCGTTCGTGTGCGGCACGCTCGTCTTCACCGACACCATGAACACCACGTTCGACAAGCTCTTCGCCGCCACCTCGGCCGACGTCACCGTCAGCCCGAAGAACGCGAAGCCGGACGACCGGCCGCAGACCGGCACGCCGGAGACGCTGCCCGCCTCGGCCCTGGAGCAGGCGCGCGGCGCCGCCGGGGTGAAGTCCGCCGAGGGCGGCGTCTCCAGCTCCAGCGTCACGGTCGTCAACACCGAGAACGAGAACATGGGCTCCTCCAACGGAGGTCCCACCATCGCGGCCAACTGGACGGCCAACGACCTCAAGGCGATGGAGATCACCTCCGGCCACGCCCCGCGCGGGCCGACCGAGATGATGGTCGACTCCGACACCGCCGACAAGCACAACCTGAAGATCGGCGACGAGCTGCGCACCATCGCCGTCACCGGCGACTTCAAGGCGAAGATCACCGGCATCGCCTCCTTCAAGGTGACCAACCCGGGCGCGGCGATCGTCTACTTCGACACCGTCACCGCCCAGCGCGAACTGCTCGGCCGCACCGGCGTGTTCACCAATGTCTCGCTCACCGCCGCCGACGGCGTCAGCGACGAGCAGCTGAAGAAGAACGTCGCCGCCAAGCTCGGCGCCGGCACGTACAAGCTGGAGACGGCCGCCGAGGCCAAGGACTCGAACCGCGACTCGGTCGGCTCCTTCCTCGACGTGATGAAGTACGCGATGCTCGGCTTCGCCGGAGTCGCCTTCCTGGTCGGCATCTTCCTGATCGTCAATACCTTCTCGATGCTGGTCGCCCAGCGCACCCGCGAGATCGGTCTGATGCGGGCCATCGGCTCCAGCCGCAAGCAGGTCAACCGCTCGGTGCTGGTCGAGGCGCTGCTGCTCGGCTTCTTCGGCTCCGTCCTCGGCGTCGGCGCGGGCGTCGGCCTGGCCGTCGGCCTGATGAAGATCATGAGCGGGATGGGCCTGGAGCTGTCCACCGACGACCTGACGGTCAAGTGGACGACCCCGGTGGTCGGCATGCTGCTCGGCATCGTCGTCACCGTCCTCGCCGCCTACCTCCCGGCCCGCCGGGCCGGCAAGATCTCCCCGATGGCCGCGCTCCGCGACGCCGGTACGCCGGCGGACGGCAAGGCGGGCCTGGTCCGGGCGATCATCGGCCTGGTCCTGACCGGCGCCGGCGCCGCCTCGCTCTACGCCGCGGCCCACGCCGACAAGGCCAGCTCCGGCTCGGGTGTCCTCGCCCTCGGCGTGGTGCTCACCCTCATCGGCTTCGTGGTCATCGGCCCGCTGCTGGCGAGCGGTGTGGTGCGGGTGATCAGCGTCCTGGTGCTGCGGATGTTCGGCCCGGTGGGCCGTCTCGCCGAGCGCAACGCGCTGCGCAACCCGCGGCGTACGGGAGCGACCGGCGCGGCCCTGATGATCGGCCTCGCCCTGGTGGCCTGCCTCGCGGTGGTCGGCTCCTCGATGGTCGCCTCGGCCACCGCCGAGCTCGACAAGTCGGTCGGCGCGGACTTCATCGTCCAGTCGGGCGGCAACGACGGCCGGCCGATCGTGCCGCAGGCCGCCGACGCCCTCCGCAGGACCCCGGGCATCGCCCATGTCACCGACTACAAGTCGGTGGACGTGAAGATCACCACGCCGGACGGGAAGACCAGCAGCGAGGACCTCGCCGCGGCCAGCCCGACCTACACCGAGGACCTGCGGCGCGAGACGGTCTCCGGCACGCTCTCCCAGGCGTACGGCAAGGACGCCATGTCGGTCGGCGACAAGTTCGCCGGGGACCACGGTGTGAAGGTGGGCTCCACGCTCACCGTCGCCTTCAAGGGCGGCCGCACGGCCCACCTGAAGGTCGCTGCGATCACCTCGGACGACACCAATGTCGACAAGGGCGCGATGTACACCAACGTCACGACCGCCGAGCGCTATCTGCCCGCCGACCGGGTCCCGAAGAACATGATCATGTTCGCCAAGGCGGAGGACGGCAAGGAGAAGGAGGCGTACGCCTCGCTGAAGGCGGCCCTCAAGCCCTACCCGCAGTACAAGGTGCAGGACCAGACGGACTTCAAGAAGGACCTGAAGGACCAGATCGGCCAGCTCCTGAACATCGTCTACGGCCTGCTGGCGCTCGCGATCATCGTCGCGGTGCTCGGTGTGGTGAACACCCTGGCCCTGTCGGTGGTCGAGCGGACCCGGGAGATCGGCCTGATGCGCGCCATCGGCCTCTCGCGCCGCCAGCTGCGCCGGATGATCCGTCTGGAGTCGGTGGTGATCGCCCTCTTCGGCGCCCTGCTCGGCCTCGGCCTGGGCATGAGCTGGGGGACGACCGCGCAGAAGCTGCTGGCCCTGGAGGGCCTGAACGTCCTGGACATCCCGTGGCCGACGATCATCACGGTCTTCGTCGCGTCGGCGTTCGTGGGTCTGTTCGCCGCCCTGGTCCCGGCCTTCCGGGCGGGCCGGATGAATGTGCTCGGAGCCATCGCGAGCGAGTGAGCCGCCGTACGGGGGTCGGCGGGGCGGCCCCGGAGAGTTCTCCTGAACTCTCCGGGGCCGCTTCTTTTTTGATGTCCCGTCACGTCTGCCGCTTCAGCAGGACGTATCCGTACGCCACGCCCGCCATCGCGTACCGACTGCCCGGGTGGAGCTCGCGGGCGTACTCCAGCGGGTTCCCGGCCCAGCCCGAGATGTTGTCGAGGGCGATGTACTCGGGGACGACTCCGCGGGTGTCGCCGACCCAGAAGACCCGGCAGCGGGAGGTGAGCCGGGAGACCGGCCCGACGTCGGCCTCGACGCTCGCCCCGTCCGGGACGCTCGCCAGCATCCTTTCCCGCTCGGCGACTTCCGGGCTCCTGCGGTAGGCGGCGGCCTCGGTCAGCGAGTACAGCGGCAGCGAGGTGGTCAGCGCGAGGGCGGCGGCGGCCGCGGCGGCGGGCAGCTGGCGGGCGTACGAACGCAGCCAGGGGCGCGGGCTGCGGCGGCCGGTGTCCACGGCGTCGGCCAGGGCGAGCGCGAGGACGGGCATCAGCACCGCGCTGTAGTGCCAGTCGGTGGACCAGTAGTGGTCGTCGGAGGAGAGGAACCGCCAGCCCAGGGTCGGCATGGCGGCCAGGAACAGCGGGGAGCGCACGGCGAGCAGCCCGGTCGGCAGCAGCAGCCACAGCAGGGTGCGCAGCTTGGTGCCGGAGGCGGTGAAGGGTCCGGCGCCGGTGGTCTTGCCCCAGTAGTCGTACGCGCCGGTCGAGTTGAAGGCGGGTATCACCGCGGTGAGGGTGACCACGACGGCCGCGATACCGAAGGCGGCGGCGCCGAGCGCGTACGCGGCGGTGCGCGGCGAGCTCCGCCGGGCGCGCAGCGCGACGACCACGGCGATCGCCGCGAGGGTCAGCCCCAGGTCCTCCTTGACCACGACGAGCGGCAGCGCCCAGCACAGGGCCGCCCGCCAGTGCCGGGCCAGTACGGCCTCCAGGGCGAAGGCGATCAGCGGCACCGCGAAGCAGATCTCGTGGAAGTCGAAGTCGACGGCGCGCTGGAGCCCCCAGGAGAGCCCGTAGGCGACGCCGACCGCCAGCCCCGCGCCCCGCCCGAGCAGCCGGGCGGCGCCCCGGGCGACCGGCACGGCCGAGAGCGCGAACAGCGCGGCCTGGGCGACGAGCAGGGTGACGGGGGTCGGGAAGAGCCGGTAGAAGGGGGCGAGCAGCGCTGTCACCGGGCTGAAGTGGTCCCCGAGGATGTTGGTGCCGGGCCCCTTGAGGTCGGCGACGGGGGTGCGCAGATGCGCGTACGCCCGCACCGCCTGCTCGAAGATCCCCAGGTCCCAGGAGAGCGTCTCCATCCGCCGGTAGCGGAGCACGGAGACGGCGGCGTACGCGGCGAAGAGCGCGGCGGCGAGCAGATACGGGTCCAGGCGTGCGGGCACACCGACGTGACGCTTTGGCAGCGTTTGCTCAGATATGGGGGCCGAGTGGACCCGGTTTTCGGGCAGCGCGAGTAGAGCTCCGTGCACGGTGAGGTCCTTGGGTCAGCGGCTGCGGGACGGGGTGGGACTGGCGGTGGGGGTGCCGGTCGGGGGCGGGGCCGGGTTCCCGGTGGGCGTGGGCGAGCCGCCGGGCCCGCCGCCCACGGCCGAGCGCGAGGGCATGCTCGGCGTCGCCGACAGGGGCGGGGAGCCCGAGCCGGAGCCGCCGGGCGAGGGGGTCCCGATGTCGGACGGGCTGCGGGACGGCGACCCCGAGCCGTACGACGGCGAGCCCGAGGGCGTCCCGGACGGGGTCGGCGGGGTGGCCGGGACCGTCGCCGAGGAGTCGCTCTGGAGCCGGAGCGCGGCGACCGCGCCCGTACCGGCGACCAGGCAGACGACACAGGCGGCGGTCGCCGCCAGGGTGCGGCGGCGCCGCCGCAGCCCGCGCTCGGCGACCCGGGCGGGCGGCTCCGGCACGATCCGGCGCCCGCTCTCGGCGGCGGCCCGCTTCAGCGCCCGGGCCAGGGCCGGATCGCCCTCGTGGCCGTCGGGGGAGCCATGGGGGAATTCAGACACCCTGATCCTCCTCGGAGGTGAGGTGGGGCCGCAGCGCTGCGCGCGCCCGGGAGAGGTGCGTCTTCACCGTGCCGGTGGCCAGGCCGGTCTCGGCGGCCACCTGCTCGACGGTGAGATCGCAGACGTAGTGCAGGACCGCCACGCGCCGCTGGCGTTCGGAGAGCAGCCGCAGGGCGTCGACGAGGGCGACGGAGGACGGGTCGGGGCCGTGCGCGGCCTCGGGGCGGCCGTCGTGCAGCCGCCAGGCCTCACCGGCCCGGCGGTGCCGGCGCCACCGGCTCACCGCGAGCCGCCAGGCGACGGTGCGGACCCAGGCCTCGGGCCCGGCCTCGCGCCGCAGTCGCGCGCGGCGGCCCCAGGCCCGTACGAACGCCTCCTGGACGACGTCCTGCGCCTCGTGGAGGTCGCCGGTCATCAGATAGACCTGGCCGACCAGGTTCTTGACCGAGTGAGCGTAGAACTCCTCGAACTCGTCGTCGGTCAAGGCGGCTCCCGTCGGATGGACAGACCTGTCGGCGGACAGGTCTCACGGGATGTACGCCTGGCGGCGGCCTCTCGGTTGACAGGCCGCCGCACATATTTTCGGACCGCTCCCGGTTCGGGGAGACCGGGGGCCTCAGAGCTTCTGCAGGCCCTGCTTCAGCCGCTTGCCGAGGGGGCGCTCCACGTACCGGTGCACCAGCCAGGCCACCGCCATCATCAGCACGATCACGCCGCTGACCAGCGGGACGGGCTTCACCTGGGGGGAGAGCGCGCCGATGATCTCCCAGCCGATGTACTCGTGCAGCAGATAGAGCGGATACGTCAGGGCGCCCGCGTACGGCAGCCAGCGCCACTGGATCCAGGACAGCTTCCCGGTCGCCACCAGGCCCATCACCGCGAAGCAGGCCGCCATGATCACGACGACCGGCCAGTACGGCACCGGGTGGGTCAGGCGCTCCCGGGCGTGCTCCCAGGTGCGGTGGACGCCGGGCAGCGAGGCGGCCAGGCAGAACAGGACGATGCCGGTCAGCATCAGGCTCGGCCGGAACCGGTACATCAGATAGAACGCCACGCCCGCGATGAAGCACCAGCTGTTGTCCGGCATCACGATCATCCGGAGCGTGCTGTCGTCCGACTGGTAGACGAGCGCGCTGGCCACGGCCCAGGCGCAGCAGAAGAAGAGGACACGGCGGTAGGTCAGCCCCCGCCAGGCCACCACTGCGAACAGCAAATAGAACCGCAGTTCGGCAAAGAGGGTCCAGTAGACGCTGTCGACGCTCTCGACGCCCATCGGCTCCTGGAACATCGTGAGATTGGTCAGCACGTCGGCGACCGGGTGCGCGCTCAGCCCGCCCGGGACGGCCGCCACGACCACCGTGGTGGCGATGACCGCGAACCAGTACGCGGGGTAGAGCCGCACCACGCGCGAGACGAAGAACGACTGGAGCGGTTTGCCCCAGCTGCTCATGCAGATCACGAAGCCACTGATGAGGAAGAAGAGCTGCACACCGAGCCAGCCGTAGGCGGCGACCGGATAAGTGGCCGGAAATCTCGCCCGGGAGTCGGTTCCCGGCCATCGTCCGGTGAGTGCCATGTAGTGGAACATGACGACCGTCAGGGCCGCGAGGAGGCGCAGTCCGTCGAGTGCGTAGATGCGGCTCGGGCGGCTCCCCTCGGTGGCGGAGCCGGTCCGCTGCGGGACGCCGGTGCTGATGAGCACCGGCTCGGGCTGAAGGAGCGCTGTCCGGGCCTGGTCGGGCATGTCGAGCGGGTTCCCCTCGGGCACAGATGTCAATGCATGGTCTCCGCGACGCCGCCGTCCTGCCAGGCGTTCGGCACGTCCGCCGGAGCCTATGGGGTTCCACAAGATTTGCAAAGGCTCACCCTTTGCTCAGGAATACCGCCGAAGGGGTGATCCTGCCCACGTGCGCCCCCTGGCTTGCTTCCCGCGCGGCTGTCACACCCACGCCGTACGCTGGGAACCCCCGGCCCGTGTGACGTGTCGGGCGGTTCGCGTTGCCCTCTCCCCGGGATGGAAGCCCTTCATGAGCCTGCACGGTCTGCTGGACGCGGTGGTACGAGACCCGGCGCTCGCCGAAGCGGTGAAGGCCGCCACCGACGGACACCGGATGCACGTCGACCTGGTCGGCCCGCCCGCCGCGCGGCCCTTCGCGGTGGCCGCGCTGGCCCGCGAGACCGGGCGCCCGGTGCTCGCGGTGACCGCGACCGGGCGCGAGGCGGAGGACCTGGCGGCGGCGCTGCGCTCGCTGCTGCCCCCCGACGAGGTGGCGGAGTACCCGTCCTGGGAGACGCTGCCGCACGAGCGCCTCTCGCCCCGCAGCGACACGGTGGGCCGCCGGCTCGCCGTGCTGCGCCGCCTGGCGCACCCCCGGGACGACGACCCGGCGGCGGGCCCGGTCAGCGTGGTGGTCGCCCCGATCCGCTCGGTGCTCCAGCCCCAGGTCAAGGGGCTCGGGGACCTGGAGCCGGTGGCGCTGCGCAGCGGGCAGTCGGCGGATCTGAACGAGATCGTGGAGGGCCTGGCGGCCGCCGCGTACTCCCGGGTCGAACTGGTCGAGAAGCGCGGCGAGTTCGCGGTCCGCGGCGGCATCCTGGACGTCTTCCCGCCGACCGAGGAGCACCCGCTCCGGGTCGAGTTCTGGGGCGACGACGTCGAGGAGATCCGGTACTTCAAGATCGCGGACCAGCGCTCGCTGGAGGTCGCCGAGCACGGTCTGTGGGCGCCGCCCTGCCGCGAGCTGCTGCTCACCGACGAGGTGCGCCGCCGCGCCGCCGCCCTGGCCGAGGCGCACCCGGAGCTGGGCGAGCTGCTCGGCAAGATCGCGGAGGGCATCGCGGTCGAGGGCATGGAGTCGCTGGCGCCGGTGCTGGTCGACGAGATGGAGCTGCTGCTCGACGTGCTGCCCGAGGGCGCGATGGCCCTGGTCTGCGACCCGGAGCGGGTGCGTACCCGGGCGACCGACCTGGTGGCGACCAGCCAGGAGTTCCTCCAGGCCTCCTGGGCGGCGACGGCCGGCGGCGGCGACGCCCCGATCGACGTCGGCGCGGCCTCGCTGTGGGGCATCGCGGACGTCCGCGACCGGGCCCGCGAGCTCGGCATGATGTGGTGGTCCGTCTCGCCGTTCGCGGCCGACGACGCCGATCTGGACGACGAAACCCTCAAGCTCGGCATGCACGCGCCGGAGACCTACCGGGGCGACACCCAGCGGGCCCTCGCGGACACCAAGCAGTGGCTCGCGGACGGCTGGCGCGCGGTCTATGTGACGGAGGCCCACGGCCCGGCGTCCCGCACCGTGGAGGTCCTCGGCGGCGAGGGCATCGCCGCCCGCCTCGACGCCGAGCTGGCCGACATCGGCCCCTCGGTGGTCCATGTCGCCTGCGGCGCCCTCGACCACGGGTTCGTCGACCCGGGCCTGCGGCTCGCGGTGCTCACCGAGACCGATCTGACCGGGCAGCGCACGGTCAGCAAGGACATGGGCCGGATGCCGGCCCGCCGCCGCAAGACCATCGACCCGCTCACCCTCCAGGTCGGCGACTACATCGTGCACGAGCAGCACGGCGTCGGCCGCTATCTGGAGATGGTCCAGCGGACCGTCCAGGGCGCCACTCGCGAGTACCTGCTCGTGGAGTACGCGCCCGCCAAGCGCGGCCAGCCCGGCGACCGGCTCTACATCCCCACCGACCAGCTGGAGCAGGTCACCAAGTACGTCGGCGGCGAGGCCCCGACCCTGCACCGGCTCGGCGGCGCCGACTGGACCAAGACCAAGCAGAAGGCCAAGAAGGCGGTCAAGGAGATCGCGGCCGACCTGATCAAGCTGTACTCGGCGCGGATGGCCGCCCCCGGCCACGCCTTCGGCCCGGACACCCCCTGGCAGCGCGAACTGGAGGACGCGTTCCCGTACGCGGAGACGCCCGACCAGCTCTCCACCATCGCCGAGGTCAAGGAGGACATGGAGAAGACGGTCCCGATGGACCGGCTGGTCTGCGGCGACGTCGGCTACGGCAAGACGGAGATCGCGGTCCGCGCCGCCTTCAAGGCCGTCCAGGACGGCAAGCAGGTAGCGGTCCTGGTGCCCACCACGCTCCTGGTCCAGCAGCACTTCGGCACGTTCACCGAGCGGTACGGACAGTTCCCGGTGAACGTGAAGGCGCTGAGCCGCTTCCAGACCGACACCGAGGCGAAGGCGACCCTGGAGGGCCTCAAGGACGGCGCCGTCGACATCGTCATCGGCACCCACCGCCTCTTCTCCTCCGAGACCAAGTTCAAGGACCTCGGGCTCGTCATCGTCGACGAGGAGCAGCGTTTCGGCGTCGAGCACAAGGAGCAGCTGAAGAAGCTCCGCGCCAACGTCGACGTGCTGACCATGTCCGCCACCCCCATTCCCCGTACGTTGGAGATGGCGGTCACCGGCATCCGCGAGATGTCGACGATCACCACCCCGCCGGAGGAGCGCCACCCGGTGCTCACCTTCGTCGGGCCGTACGAGGAGAAGCAGATCGGCGCCGCGATCCGGCGCGAACTGCTGCGCGAAGGCCAGGTCTTCTACATCCACAACCGGGTCGAGTCCATCGACCGGGCGGCCGCCCGGCTGCGCGAGATCGTCCCCGAGGCGCGGATCGCCACCGCCCACGGCCAGATGGGCGAGAGCCAGCTGGAGCAGGTCGTCGTCGACTTCTGGGAGAAGAAGTTCGACGTGCTCGTCTCGACCACGATCGTCGAGTCCGGCATCGACATCTCCAACGCCAACACGCTGATCGTCGAGCGCGGCGACAACTTCGGCCTCTCCCAGCTCCACCAGCTGCGCGGCCGCGTCGGCCGCGGCCGCGAGCGCGGCTACGCGTACTTCCTCTACCCGCCGGAGAAGCCGCTCACCGAGACCGCCCACGAGCGCCTGGCGACCATCGCCCAGCACACGGAGATGGGCGCGGGCATGTACGTGGCGATGAAGGACCTGGAGATCCGCGGCGCGGGCAACCTGCTCGGCGGCGAGCAGTCCGGCCATATCGCGGGCGTCGGCTTCGACCTGTACATCCGGATGGTCGGCGAGGCCGTGGCCGACTACCGGGCGGCCGTGGAGGGCGGGGTGGAGGAGGAGCCGCCGCTGGAGGTCAAGATCGAGCTGCCGGTCGACGCGCATGTCCCGCACGACTACGCGCCGGGCGAGCGGCTGCGCCTCCAGGCCTACCGGGCGATCGCCTCGGCCAACTCCGAGGAGGACATCAGGGCGGTCCGAGAGGAGCTCACCGACCGGTACGGCAAGCTGCCCGAGCCGGTCGAGAACCTGCTGCTGGTGGCCGGGCTGCGGATGCTGGCGCGGGCCTGCGGCGTCGGCGAGATCGTGCTCCAGGGCGCCAACATCCGGTTCGCGCCGGTGGAGCTGCGCGAGTCCCAGGAGCTGCGCCTGAAGCGGCTCTACCCGCGTACGGTCATCAAGGCGCCCACGCACCAGATCCTGGTGCCGCGCCCGACGACGGGCAAGATCGGCGGCAAGCCGGTGGTGGGCCGCGAACTGCTGGCGTGGACGGGCGAGTTCCTCACCACGATCCTGGGGTCCTGAGCCGCTGAGGGAAAACCCCTGACGGAACCTGACAGAAGAGGACGGGTGGGCAGCGCCCACCCGTCCTCCCACCGGCCTGCGGCCTGGCGGCCCGCCGGGAAGCTCAGGCCGGGGGCTGCTGCTGCTCGGGCTGTTCCGAGGGCTGCTCGGAGGTCTGCTGCTCCGAAGCCTGCTGCTCGACGGGCCGCTGCCCGGCGGGCTCCTGCGCGGACGCGTCGATGCCGAGCGCCTCCCTCGCCTTGTCCTTCGCCTTGTCCTGCGCCTGGTCGACCTGATCGGCGAACCGGCCGCCGGTCCTCTCGTCGACCTCGTCGCCGGCGGACTCGACGAGGTCGTCCGCCTTGTTGTGCGCCTGGTCCTTGAAACGGTCGAGGATCCCCATCCGGGCTCTCCTTCGTCGGGGGAGGCAGGGACGGTCACGACGCTACGCGCCGCCGCCCCGCCGCGGGCGGGCCGCCGCCGGTGGAGTGGGGCACGGCCGGGTGCGGCCCCCGCGCCGCCGTACGCGGGCGCCCGGCCCGGCCGCGGGTTTCCGCCTTCGAGCCCCTATGGCCGCCGGGTGGCCGGGTAGAAGTCCCTCGGTCCATAGGATCGCGGGGTTCCGCCAACTTCCTTCGAGGACGGCCCGTTGTGATGCGTACGTACCGAATCGCCCTTCCCGCCGCCGCGCTCGCGGCCGCGCTCGCCCTCACCGGATGCTCCGACAGCAAGACCGACGCCAAGAAGGCGAAGCCCGGCGCGCCCGCCGCGCAGGGCAGTGCCCTCGCCGCCGTCGACTCCCTCACGGTGAAGGGCCGGGCGCCCAAGACCGGCTACTCGCGCGACCAGTTCGGCAAGGGCTGGACCGACACCGACGCCAACGGCTGCGCCACCCGGGAGGACATCCTCAAACGGGATCTCACGGACGTGAAGTTCAAGGACAAGTGCGACATCGCGTCCGGCACGCTGAACAAGGACGTCTACACGGGCCAGACCATCAAGTTCGTCCGGGGCAGCAGCAAGGTCGACATCGACCATGTGGTGGCCCTCTCGGACGCCTGGCAGAAGGGCGCCCAGCAGTGGGACAAGAAGAAGCGGGTTGCCTTCGCCAATGACCCGCTGAACCTGCTGGCCGTGGACGCGAGCGCCAACCGCCGCAAGAGCGACGGCGACGCGGCGACCTGGCTGCCGACGTTCGCGGCGGGCCGCTGCACGTATGTGGCGGACCAGGTGGCCGTCAAGAAGAAGTACCAGGTGTGGGTGACGGACGCCGAGAAGGAGGCGATGAAGAAGGTCCTCACCGAGTGTCCGCAGCAGAAGCTGCCCACGGGCTGAGGCCCGGCGCCCTTCTCGGCCACGGGCCGAGGCCCGGCGCCCCTTCGGCCCTGGGGTGAGGTCCGGCCGCTCCTCGTGGCACGGCTGACGCTCAGCCCGTCTTCACCCAGTCCTGGCAGCCGCTGCTCTTGAAGTACGCGTCGCCCGCGCCGATCCTCACGATCGCCGTGCCCGTCACGTTCTCGTTGGCGGCGATGGCCTCGGTGCTGTGCGAGGCGTCCTTGGCGCGCTCCCAGTAGCACTGGTCGTCCTTGTTGCCCGTCGACTTGTACGTGCCGGGCGCGATGTCGGTGCCCACCTTGAACATGCCCCCGTTGCCCTTGAGCGTGGTCTTCGGGGCGCTCTTGGCCGCGGCCTTGGGGTCGACGAGGTGCCAGTCCTGGCAGTCGCTGCTCTTGAAGATCTTGTCGCTCGCCAGCACCGTGACGTAACTGGCGCCCGTCACATTGTCGTTGGCGAGGATCGCGTCGGTGCTGCCCGAGGCGTCCTTGGCGCGCTCCCAGTAGCAGCCGTCCTTGTTCCCGCTGCTCACATACGTACCGGGCTTGATGTCCGAGCCGACCTGGAAGCTGCCGTCGCCGAGGCCCTTCTCCTTCTTCGCCTCGGGCTGCTGCGAATTCTTGGCCCCGGGCTGCTGCGAACCGCCGGTCTTCTGCGCCTTCTCGGGCGCGCCCTGGGCGGCCGCGCCCGTCGGGGAGGTGTCGTCCGAGCCGCCGCCCGCGCCGACCGCGCCACCGATGGCGATCACCGCGACGACCGCGCCGACGCCCGTGAAGACCTTGTGGCGGGCGAACCAGTTGCGCTTCCGCTGAGACATGGCTGTGCCTTTCCAACGGGCCTTGAGGGCCGTGTGAACCGATGGGTCAATCACAACAGAGACTGTGAACCGAGTCAACGTGATTCACAGGAATGGATCGGTTCACGCTCGTGTATGGAGTGCTCAGGTGGTGATCGCTATGCTGGGAGGCACAACAAGACGAGGGGAGTCGGGCCCGTGCCGGACAACGCAGCAGAGGTGACCGCTGCCGGAATCGCCCGGCTCGCCGGGGTGGGCCGGGCGGCGGTCAGCAACTGGCGTCGCCGCCACGCCGACTTCCCCAAGCCCGTCGGCGGCACCGAGACCAGCCCCTCCTTCGCCCTCCCCGAGGTCGAGCAGTGGCTGCGCGACCAGGGAAAACTCGCCGAAGTGCCGCTGCGCGAGCGCGTCTGGCAGCAGCTGTCCGGCCACCCCGAGGGAGCTGTGACGGGCCTGGTCCACGCGGGCCGCGCGCTCCTTCTCGTACGGGACGACCCGGACCAGTGGCGCCGCCTGGCCGCGCTCTCCGACAGCGCGATGGCCCAGCGGCTGGCGAAAGTGCTGGACGAGTCGGTTCACAGCGGCCCTGTGAACACCCCCGCCCCGGTCCCGGCCGACTTCGCCGCGTCCGTGCCGCTGCTGCGCGGGGTCGGGGAGCTCGCCGCCGAGCTCGGCGCCCGGCAGACCTTCGAGTTCCTGCTCGGCCGCCACCTCGACGCCAACCCGCGCCAGTACACGCTGACCCCGCCCGGACCCGCCGAGCTGATGGCCGCGCTGGCGCTGGGCCCGCAGGCCGCCTCGGTGCTCGACCCTGCCTGCGGCACCGGCACGCTGCTGCGCGCGGTCCCGCACGCGGAGGCGGTGTACGGGCAGGACGCCGACCCGGAGCTCGCCGCGCTGGCGGGGCTGCGGCTCGCCCTGCACGGCCCGGCCGAGGTGCGCACCGCCGCCGCCGACTCGCTGCGCGCCGACGCCTTCCCCGGCCTCGCCGTGGACGCGGTGCTCTGCCACCCGCCGTTCAACGAGCGCAACTGGGGCCACGACGAGCTCGCGTACGACCCGCGCTGGGAGTACGGCCTGCCCGCCCGCACCGAGTCCGAACTGGCCTGGGTGCAGCACGCGCTGGCCCGGCTGCGCGAGGGCGGCACCGCCGTCCTGCTGATGCCCCCGGCCGCCGCCTCCCGCCGCTCCGGGCGCCGCATCCGCGCCGGGCTGCTGCGCCGGGGCGCCCTGCGTGCGGTGATCGCGCTGCCCGCCGGAGCGGCCCCGCCGTACGGCATCCCGCTTCAGCTGTGGGTGCTGCGCAGGCCCGGCGCGGGCAGCCACCCCGCGCCCGAGCTGCTGCTCGTCGACGCGGCCGGGCTGCCCGGCGGCGACGGCGGCGGCCGCGACAAGCTGCCCTGGCAGGCCGTGCAGAGCGCGGTCCTGGAGGCCTGGGCGCCGTTCGACCGGGACGGCACCGCCGAGGAGCGGCCCGGTGTCAGCCGCGCGGTCCCGGTCATCGAACTCCTCGACGACGACGTGGACCTGGCCCCCGCCCGGCATCTGCCGCCCCCGGCCGCGGCGGGCGGCGCGGACGCGCTCGAAGCCGTACGCGAGGAGCTCGGCGCGACGCTGCGGCGGACCGCCGAGCTCACCCCGCCGCCCGCCGGGCCCGCCCCGCACCCGGGCGCCCGGCTGCCGCTCACCACGGTCGGCGAACTCGCCCGCGCGGGCGCCCTGGTGCTGCGCTCCGGCGGCGCGGGCGCCTCGGCCCCCGGTGTGCCGGTGCTCACCGAGCAGGACGTGCTCAGCGGCACCGCCCCCTCCGGCGCCCTGCCCGACGGCCCCGCCGAGGAGCCGGTGCTGACCGAGGCGGGCGACGTGGTGGTGCCGGTGCTCGGCGGCGGCACGGTCGCGCGGGTGGTCGACGCCGCCACCGCCGGGGCCGCGCTCGGCCGCAACCTCCAGCTGCTGCGGCCGACGCCGGCCGCCCTCGACCCCTGGTTCCTCGCCGGGTTCCTGCGCGGCACCGCCAACAACCGCCAGGCCAGCAGCTATGCGACCACCGCGTCCCGGCTCGATGTGCGCAGGCTCCAGCTGCCCCGGCTGCCGCTGGCCGAACAGGCGCGGTACGGCGAGCGGTTCCGCGCGCTCGCCGCGTTCGAGGACGCGCTGCGGCTCGCGGGACGGCTCGGCGAGCAGCTGGTGCAGGGGCTGCACGACGGCCTCACGGACGGTGTCGTCCGGCCGGAGCAGACCGGGGGTTGATCCGGACCGCCAGGTTCCACCTGCGGACCCCTGACCTGGGTGGACCCTGACCGGGCGTCACCTCTACGCTCTGGCCAGCGATGTACGTACCGCCCTGTCAGGAGCCCAGATGCAGAGCCCCGCGAGCGTGAAGGTGATCACCGTTCGGGTGGTCTTCTCCGTGCTGGTGGTGCTCACCCTCGGCCTGCTGGCGTGGACGGCGATGCTGCGGCTCGCCATCATGCGCCGCACCCGGCGCGACTGGCTGCTGTTCTGGGGCCAGTTGACGGTCAACATCGGCTGTCTGGCGATGCTGCACACCCACTTCAAGGACACCTGGGTCTCGAACCTGGGCATGGCGATCCTGCTGGTGCAGGCCCTCGTCGTGGTCGTCTACTACCTGGTCGTCGACATCCACTTCCACCAGCGGCGCGTCCCGGCGCCGCCGCCGTACCCCCCGGCGCCGCCGTCCCCGCGCATCCACCAGGTCCGCGCCGAGCTCGACGAGCTGAGCTCCCTGCTGCGCCAGGAGGAGGGCAGATGAGCGCCGGGCGCGTGGTCGGCGGGCGGTACGAGCTGGCGGCGCTGCTCGGCCAGGGCGGCATGGGCCAGGTCTGGACGGCGTACGACCAGCGGCTGGACCGGCGGGTCGCGGTGAAGCTGCTCCGCCCCGACCTGGTGGCGGGCGCGAGCGCCGCCGACGAGACCCGGCGCCGGTTCGTGCGCGAGTGCCGGGTGACCGCGCAGGTCGACCACCCGGGCCTGGTCACCGTGCACGACGCGGGCAGCGACGGCGATGACCTCTACCTCGTCATGCAGCACGTGGAGGGCGCCGACCTCGCCGACCACCTCGCCGAGCACGAGCCCTACCCCTGGCCGTGGGCGGTGGCGGTGGCGGCCCAGCTGTGCGCGGCCCTCTCCGCCGTGCACGCGGTGCCGATCGTCCACCGCGACCTCAAGCCGCGCAATGTGATGGTGCGGCCCGACGGCACGGTCACCGTCCTCGACCTCGGGGTCGCGTCCGTCCTCGACCACGACACCACGCGTCTGACCCGCACCGGCTCGCCGATCGGCTCCCCGGCGTACATGGCGCCCGAGCAGGCGATGGGCGGCGCGGTCGGCCCGTCCACGGATCTGTACGCGCTCGGCGTGCTGCTCCACGAACTGCTCAGCGGAAACGTTCCCTTCGCCGGGTCCACCGCGCTCGGCGTGCTCCACCGCCACCTCTACGAGCCGCCGCTGCCGGTCCGCCAGGTGCGGCCGGAGGTGCCCGAGGCCCTGGAGGCGCTGGTGCTGCGGCTGCTCGCCAAGGACCCGGCGCACCGGCCCGGCTCCGCGCAGGAGGTGTACGAGGCGCTGGCCCCGCTGCTTCCGGTGCGCGGCACCCCGGTGGGCCACCCGCTCGACCCGACGCGCCCGTTCCTGCGCCCGCACGCCCCCTGGCCGGACCGCGCGGCCACCCCGCCGCCGGTCCACGCCCAGCCCCCGGCCCCGCAGTGGGCGCCGGACCCGGGCAGCGCCCCCGCCCCCGCCCAGCCCGATGTCGCGGGCGCCGTCGACGAGGCCAAGCGGCTGCTCGGGGAGGGGCGGATCACCCAGGCCGTGGACATCCTCGGCGCGATCCTGCCCGCCGCCGCCGAGCGGCACGGCGAGGGCTCCCCGGTCGTACGGATCCTGCGCAAGCAGTACGCGGCGACGCTGATGGACGACGGCCAGTACCGCCGGGCGCTGCCCGAGCTGCGCCGGCTCGCCGAGGAGCGGGCCGCCGAGGCTGGCCCGGCCGACCCGCAGGCCCTCGCGTTCCGCCACGACGCCGCGCTCTGCCTGGAACAGCTCGGCGACGGCCCCGCCGCGCTGGCCGAGTACCGCGCGGTCCTGCCGTACTTCGAGAGCCCCTACGGCACCGGCGACCCGGCCCGCGCGGCCGAGATCCGCCGGCGGGTCGACCAGCTGCTGCGCCTCACGGCCATTGCGGGACGCTCTTGACCTGGGCGGCCCCACGTCACGGGGAGGCATCGCGCCGGACTTCTTCTGGCAAAAGTACGGGAAAGTCCTAAACGGACAGACGGAACAACCCCTTCCACATAAGCAATGGGTTGCCCAAGCGGCTGCCAAGAACAGGCCTGCTGACTGTCATTTAGGTGCTCTTTACGGACAAGATCGGCGCGTTTCTGTCTTTGGCCGAACTGTGCCCATCTTCAGGGAGTCGCCCCGTGCGCCCGCGCCCCTTCCGCCGTTCCATACGGCGGCCCTCGCTGTACCGCCGCCGTCACAGACGTGTGGCACTGCTGCTGCTCACCAGCATCGCGCTGATGCTGACCACCCAGCAGGCCGTGGCCGACGACGCCCATCTGGGCCGGATATCGCTGCCCGGCCTCAGCTCGATCACCGCCTGGTTCAAGGACCCGCACTGGGGCTCGCTGCCCAAGCAGCAGGGCGGCACCGCCGCCGGGCACGGCCACCACACCGGTGCCGCCGCCACCAAGGCGAACAAGGGCAAGGGGCACAAGCCGGGCAAGGGCCACGGCGAGCTCGACGCGTACCACCCGTACGCGAAGGCCACCAAGGGCGGCAAGAGCGGCTCGGCCCAGGGCTTCAACGCCAAGACGAGCCACCGCAATCCGGCCAAGTCATCCCGTACCGCGACAGTCTTCGACAACGCGGACGGCTCCATGACCCGGCAGCTCGCCATGACGCCGGTGAACTACAAGGACGAGCAGGGCACATGGCAGCCCATCGACGTCGACGTGAGAGCGGGGCCGGACAAGCGCTGGCACGAGTCCGCCAACTCCCTCGACGTGGACTTCGCCGCCAAGGCCGCCGACCCGGCGCTCGCCTCGTTCGCCACCGACGGCTCGCACGCCCTGAGCTACAGCCTCCAGGGCGCGGCCCCCGTCACCGGCACCGCGCACGGCTCCCGCGTCACCTACGCCAACGTGCTCCCCGGCACCGACCTGGAGCTCGCGCCCACCGCGACCGGGCTCAAGGAAGCGATCGTCCTGCACTCCGCGAAGGCCGGCAACAGCTGGACCTTCCCCCTCGACCTCAAGGGTCTGACCGCGAGCCAGGCGAAGGACGGCTCCATCGACCTGGCGGACGCCTCCGGCAAGACCGTCGAGCGCATCCCTTCCGCGTACGCCTACGACGCGAAGGTCGATCCGCGCTCCGGTGACCCGGCCACCACCCACTCCGTGACCTACCAGCTGGTCCGCCAGGGCGCCAAGACCGCGCTGAAGGTCACCCTGGACCCGCGCTGGCTGCACGACAGCGCGCGCGTCTTCCCGGTCACCGTCGACCCGACCGTCACCGACGGCTGGACCACCACCTACGCGGAGTCCGGCATCCCCGCCGGCGACCACTCGTCCGAGCAGACCGTCAAGGTCGGCTCCTACGACTCCGGCCCGCACTCGGCGGCCGCGTACGTCAACCACTGGTACAACACCTGGGACGGCACGCACGCCACGGTCACCTCGGCGACCCTGCACCTCTTCGACACCTGGGCCTCCACCTGCACCCCGGAGCGCTTCGACGTCGCGCTGGTCACCCAGGCCTGGAAGCCGAACACGGTGACGAGCTACCCCGGCCCGTCCTACGGCGCCTCCATCGGCAACGCGACCCCGAGCGTGCCCAAGGCCTGCGCCAACACCGGCGCCGACCGGACCGTGGGCGACTGGGTGGACGTGCCGCTGACCACCAGCGCGATCCAGGGCTGGTTCAACGGCACCACCGCCGACAACGGCCTCGCCGTCTACGCGGCCACCAACGACAACCTGCACTGGAAGCAGTTCGGCTCGTTCAACGACCCGGCGCTCGGCCCGTACATGTCGGTCACCTACACCGGCAACGCGGCCCCGCAGATCTACCAGCAGTACCCGAACAACAACGCCGTCGCGAACACCACCACGCCCGAGCTGACCGCCTGGGCCGGCGACGACGTCACCACCACCCCGCAGTACGTCTTCCAGGTGTACGACAACACCAACACCAAGGTCGCCGACTCGGGCCTGATCGCCAACGGCGACTGGACGGTCCCGGCGGGCAAGCTCAAGTGGGGCCAGACGTACTACTGGACGGTCCAGGGGTACGACGGCTCGCTCTACACCCCGGCCGCCGACTGGTACGCGCTGCAGATCCAGGTGCCCCAGCCGGTGATCACCTCGGGGCTCTCGCAGAACAGTGGCAACCACGGCTTCGACGCGTCCAGCGCCAACTACACCACCAGCGACACGGACGCCTCGATCTCCACCGTGGGCCCCAGCCTCGACGTGGAGCGCTTCTACAACTCCCGTGACCCGCGCTGGACCGGCTCGTTCGGCTCCGGCTGGTCCTCGATCCTCGACAGCCGCGCCACCGAGCAGTACAACGCGGCGGGCGCCGTCACCAGCGCGGTCGTCTCCTACCCGAACGGTTCGCAGGTCGGGTACGGCAAGAACGGCGACGGCAGCTTCTCGGCCGGCTCCGGCCGCTTCTCCACCTTCAAGTCGGTCACCGGCGGCTACTCGCTGACCGACAAGGACGACACCGTCTACACCTTCACCCAGGCGCTCGGCTCCGGCGGCTACGGCCTCACCTCGGTGACCGACGCCAACGGCCGCGCCCTGAACCTCACCTGGTCCGGCGGCCACGTCTCCAAGCTGACCTCGGCCGTCTCCGGGCGCGCCCTGAACGTCACCTGGTCCACGCCGTCCGGCGCCGCCGCCGCGCACGTGGCGACCGTCGTCACCGACCCGGTCGTCGCCGCCGACCAGTCGACCGCGCTGACCTGGACCTACGGCTACACCGGCGACCAGCTCGTCTCGGTCTGCCCGCCGTCGTCCACCACCGCCTGCACCAAGTACACCTACACCGCGGGCTCCCAGTACCAGAACGCCTCGCTGGACCTCGACCCGCGCGCCATGTGGCCGCTGTCGGACGCCTCGGGCACGGTCGCCAAGGACGCCGTCCTCGGCAACCAGAACACCCTCGACGCCACGTACAAGAACGTCACGCTCGGCCAGGCCGGGCCGCCGAACGGCGGCACCGCCGCGGGCTTCGACGGCACCTCCTCCGCCGTGGCGCTCCCCAACGACACCGGCAACAACACCGACTCGGGCGCCCTGTCGCTCTGGTTCAAGACCTCGGCCGGTCCCGGCGTCCTCTACTCGTACGCCTCGCAGCCCATCGACGCGGGCAACGCGGCCGGGTACTACACCCCGTCCATCTACGTCGGCAGCGACGGCAAGCTGAACGCCGAGTTCTGGTACAGCGGCGGCATCGCCCCGCTCACCACCTCCGCGGCGGTCACCGACGGCAAGTGGCACCACGTGGTGCTCTCCGCCGCGGGCAACTCGCAGACGCTGTTCCTGGACAACGCCAAGGTCGGCTCGCTCTCGGGCACCGTCTCCATCAAGAGCGGCACCGCGTTCGGCAAGAACCAGCCGTTCAACTACCTCGGCACCGGCTTCCTGGGCGGCAACTGGCCCGACCAGCCGCACCAGAGCAGCACCAGCAAGACCGGCTACGCCACCTACTTCAACGGCTCCATCGCGGGCGCCGCGTGGTACGACCGCCCGCTGGTCGCCGCCGACGTCAGCGCGCTCTACAACTACGGCACGCACGCTTCCAGCCTGCTGTCCTCGGTCACCCGCCCGTCCGGCAAGACGTACGCGGCGATGACCTACGACCCGGGCACGGCGGCGCTCACTCAGCTCACCGACGAGAACGGCGGCGTCTGGAAGCTCGGCGCCCCCACGGTCACCGGCTCCAGCCAGACCTACCGGGGAGCGGTCCTCGGCGGCGCGCCCGCCACGTACTTCCGCCTCGGTGAGGCGGCCGGCGCGACCACCGCGGTCGACGAGACGCGCGGCGGCACCGGCACGTACAACAGCGTGACGCTGGGGGCCACCGGGCCGTTCAGCGACCAGAAGGCGGCCGCCTTCAACGGGACCGGCTCCTGGGTGAAGGTGCCGGACGTCCAGACCGGCAGCACCTCCGCCTCCGCCGAGCTCTGGTTCAGCACCACGCGCGGCGGGGCGGTCCTGATGAACGCGCAGAGCGGGCCGATCGGGGGCACGGTCTCCTCGACCACCCCGCAGCTGTGGATCGGCACCGACAACAAGCTGTACGGCGGCTTCTACACCACCTCCGGCTCCGTCCAGATGGGCACCACCGGCACGGTGACCGACGGCAAGTGGCACCATGTGCTGCTCTCCGCCACGGGCAGCAGCCAGACGCTGTACCTGGACGGCACCCAGGCCGCCACCAGGACCGGCACGGCCGCGCTCACCACGGGCGGTCGCACCACCGACTACCTCGGCGCCGCCACCACCGGCTCCGGCTGGACCGGTCTGCCCTACCCGGCGACCGTGTACTTCAACGGCTCGCTCGCCGAGGCCGCCACCTACCGCACCGCGCTGACCGCGCAGGACGCGGCGGCGCACTTCCAGGCCGCGAAGAACTCCACGGGCCTGCTGCCGGTGTCGACCGTCAAGGTCACCTCACCGGCCAACGCCACGCTCACCTACCAGTACGACGTCAACCACAACAACCGGATGCTGACCGAGACCGACGGCCTCGGCAACACCACCAGCTTCGGCTACGACACCGGCGGCTTCGAGCACACCGTCACCGACCCCAACGGGGCGACGACGGTCACCGGCCACGACGTCCGCGGCAACACGGTCTCCACGACCAGCTGCCAGAACCAGGCCGCCAACGCCTGCTCCACGGAGTACTTCAGCTACTTCCCGGACGACACCACCGAGCAGCTCACCACCGCCGACCCGCGCAACGACCTGCTGCTCACCCGGCGCGACGGCCGCTCGGCCTCGGCGACGGACAACACGTATCTGACGTCCTTCGGCTACGACAGCGCGGGCAACCAGACCACCATCACCGGTCCGGCCGTGGCGGGCTTCCCGGGCGGGCGCACCACCACGACCGTCTTCAGCGACGGCACCGCCACCTACCCGGCGACCGGCGGCGGCAACGTCCCCAAGGGCCTGCCGGTGCGCACGGTCAGCCCGGGCGGCGCGGTCAACTCCGTCGCCTACTTCAAGAACGGCGACGTGGCCTCCACCACGGACGCCGGCGGTCTGGTCACCTCGTACGCCTATGACGGCGTCGGCCAGGTCCTGAGCAAGAAGGTCGTCTCCGACACCTACCCGGCCGGGCTCACCACGACGTACACGTACGACGCGGACGGCCAGGTCGTGCAGGAGAAGGACCCGCAGCTCACCGACCGGGTCACCGGCGCGGTGCACGCGGCGGTCTCCACCACCGTCTTCGACGTCGACGGCAACATCACCTCGCAGTCGGTCGCGGACGGCAGCGGCGGGGACTACACCCGCACCGAGACGCAGACCTATGACGCGTACGACCACGTCGCCACCAAGAAGGACGCCAACGCCAACGCGGGCGCGGCCAACGGCAACACGGTCACGTACACCTACGACAACCAGGGCAACAAGACCAAGGAGGTCTCCTCCTCGGGCACCGAAACCCGCTACACGTACGACGACAGCGGTCAGCTGCTGACCCAGGGCGTCATGTACAAGGGCGACCCGGTGAACCCGCAGTCCCCGACGCTGCTCACCGAGTCCTCGCGGGCCTACGACCCGGCGGGCCGGCTCGCGTCGGTCACCGACGCCATGGGCGCGACGACGTCGTACACCTACACCGACAACGGTCTGACCTCGACGGTCACCAAGAAGAGCGCCGACGGCACCAGCTCCAGCGTCCTTCAGTCCAACTCCTACGACGCCGCGGGCAACCTGCTCTCCAGCACCACCGACAACGGCGAGACCGTCACGACCCACACGGTCGACGCGGCCTCCCGCAACACCTCCACCACCCTCGACCCGGGCGGTGTGGCCCGGGTGACCAGCGTGTCGTACACGCCGGACGACGAGATCGCCACCGAGAACAGCCGCGACTCCTCGGGCTGGGACCGCACGGTCACCAACGCGTACGACGCGATGGGCAACAAGATCGCCGAGACGCTGTACGGGGACGCCGCCGGGCACCCGACCGGCTGGTGGAAGCTCGACCAGACCGCCGGCTCGACCGTCACCGACGCCTCCGGCTCCGGCAACACCGCCGCCGCCACCGGCGTGACCTGGAACGACTCCGCGGCCAACTTCGCGGGCAACGCGGGCCAGCAGATCGCCACCAACGGCCCGGTGCTGGACACCGCCGCCTCCTACACGGTCTCCGCGTGGGTGAACATGGCGTCGCTGCCGACCCACAACGCGACGGTCGTGGCCCAGGCGGGCACCACCAACAGCGCGTTCATGCTCCAGTACAACTACGCGCACACCAACGCGCCGCTGTGGTCCATGGAGCAGACCAGCTCGGACGCGGCGGGGCCCTCGTTCCCGGCCGCCTACTCCACGGCCAAGCCCGTCGCGGGCACCTGGACGCACGTCGTCGGCGTGTACAACGCCACCAACGGCGCCGTACAGGTCTACGTCAACGGCACGCTCTCCGGCAGCGCCACCAACACCGCGCCCTGGAGCGCGCACGGGCCGCTGATGATCGGCGGCGCCAAGTACGGCGGCAGCGTGGTCGACGCGCTGCCCGGCGGGGTCTCGAACGTGCAGGTCTACCAGCGCGCGTTCACCTCGACCGACGTCACCTCGCTGTACGGCAAGGGGCGCACCGGCGGCACCGCCGCCTCCTCGGCCGAGCAGAAGACCACGTACACGTACGACCAGCGCGGTCTGCGCACGTCCATGACGGACGCCAACCAGAACACCACCACCTATGCCTACGACGAGGCCGGGAACCTGGCGGTCGCCACCGCCCCGGCCGTCCAGGCGGAGACGGACGGCACCAACCCGCTGACCGTGCGCCCCGTCACCACCAGCGGCTTCAACACCTTCGGTGAGGCCGTCGAGGAGCAGGGCCCCAACGGCGACGTGACCACCACGGTCTACGACGCCAACGGCAACAAGGTCTCCGAGACCCTGCCGCAGTACACCCCGGCCGGCGGGACCGCCTCGGTCACCGCCCCGGCCCTGTGGACGTACGACAGCGAGGGCAACCAGACGTCGTCGACCACCCCGGGCGGGCGCACCACCAGCTACCTCTACGACCAGCTGGGCCGTGTCGCCCAGGTCACCAGGCCCGACGGCGCCACCCTGCACACCACGTACGACAACGCGGGCGACCCGCTCTCGGTGACCGACGGCACGGGTGCCACCACCCAGGCGACCTATGACTACCTGGGCCGCCAGCTCACCTCCACCACGCTGGAGCGGTTCCCGTCCACCCGGACGCTGACCAGCACCAACTCCTACGCGGTGACGGCGGGCAACCCGTACGGCACGCACATCTCGTCGTCGACGACGCCGGGCGGGGTCACCACCTCGTACGGCTACAACCGCGCGGGCGAGACCACGTCGGTCACGGACGGGGCGGGCAACACCACCCGGTTCACGTACGACTTCCAGGGCAACCAGCAGAAGACGATCCTGCCGGACAACACCTGGACGCAGACCGACTACAACGCGTCGGGCCAGCCGACGTACAACAAGCAGTACGACGCCTCGGACACCCTGCTCTCGCAGGCCTCCGTCACCTACGACGCGGTGGGCAACGCGGTCACCACGACCGACGCGCTCGGCCACACCACCCGCTTCACCTACGACGCGGCGGGCACGGTCACCCAGGAGATCCAGCCGGTCTCCGACACCTCGTCGATCACCACCTCGTTCGGCTACGACCAGGCGGGCCACCGCACCCGGTTCACCGACGGGCGGGGCAACTCCTGGCGCTACACCTTCACGCCGTGGGGCCAGCGGGAGAAGGCGATCGAGCCGTTCACCGCGCAGTACACCTCGGCGGCGGACTCCACCACCACCTACAGCTACGACGCCGACGGCCGGATGGTGAAGGCGGTCAAGCCGGGCGGTACGTCGACGTCCCTGACGTACGACTCGAACGACCAGGTCCTGACGATGGACGGGCAGGGCGCGGACGCCGCGACCGCCACCCGCTCCTTCAGCTACGACAAGTCGGGCCGGGTCCTGTCGGCCGACACCGCCGAGGCGGGCATCACGGGCAACGCCGACCACCAGTCGGCCACCCATGAGGCGTTCGGCTACGACGACCGCGGTGACCTGCTCAACGCGTCCGGCTCCGCCGGTTCGTCCAGCTTCACCTACAACGCCGACTCGTCGCCGCTGACCCGCACCGACGCGGCCGGCACGACGACGTACGGCTACGACACCGCGGGCCGGCTGTCCACCCTGGACGACGCGGCCACCGGCAACCGGCTGACGTACACCTACGGCAAGCTGAACGAGATCTCCCAGATCAAGTACGGCGCCACCGGCCAGACCCGCACCTTCGGCTACGACAGTGCCCACCGGCTGACCAGTGACACCCTGATGCAGGGCGCCACCGGCCTCGCCTCCGTCGGGTACGGCTACGACAAGAACGGCAACCTGACGTCGAAGACGACGACCGGGGTGCCGGGCGCGGCGAGCCACACCTACACCTACGACTACGCCAACCGGCTCGCCTCGTGGAACAACGGCTCCACGACGACCAGCTACGGCTACGACGCCTCCGGCAACCGCACCCGGGTCGGCGCGGACGTCTACACCTATGACGCCCGCGACCAGCTGACCTCGGACGGCAACCACACCTTCAGCTACTCGGCCCGGGGCACCATGACCCAGCAGGCCGGGTCGGACGGCACGGTGGCCTTCACCACCGACGCGTTCGGCGCCCAGATCACCGCGGGCACCCACGCGTACAACCTGGACGCGGCCGGGCGGAACATCACCGACACCGACACCGCGACCCAGGGCAGCCGCACCTTCCAGTACTCGGGCGCGAGCAACACCATCGCCTCCGACGGCAACTACACCTACACCTACGGCCCGTCGGGCTCGCTGGTCGGCGTCGGCAACGGCCCCTCCGGCAGCGCGCTGGCCCTCACCGACCAGCACGACGACGTGATCGGCACCTTCACCGCCGGCGCGACCGCGCTGTCGGGCTCGGCGAGCTACGACCCGCTGGGCAGGGGCATCGGCACCAACACCGTCCTCGGCCACCTCGGCTTCCAGTCCGGCTGGACCGAGCCCGGCTCGGGCGACGTGGGCACGGCCTCGCGCTGGTACAACCCGGCGACCGGCCAGTTCCGCAACAAGGACAGCATCTCGCTGAACCCGGTCCCGAACTCGGTGTCCGCGAACCCGTTCGCGTACGTCAACGACAACCCGCTCGCGGGCACGGACCAGTCCGGCAACTGCTCCTGGTACGACGTGGTGTGCGGCGCCAAGAAGGTGGCCCACAAGGCCGCGGCGGTCGTCCACCAGGTCGCGGCGCCGATCTACCACGCCGCCGTCCAGGTGGTGCACGAGGTCGTCCAGGTCGCCAAGCACGTGGCGAAGAAGGTCGTCCACCGGGTCCGTGACGTGTACCGCAAGACGGTCCGCGTGGTGCGCCGCGTCTACCACTACGCGGTGCGCAAGGTGAGGCGGGTCTACCACGCGGCGGTCCATGCCGTGCATACGGCGTACCACAAGGTCACCAAGACGGTGAAGCGCGTGGTCCACGCCGCGAAGAAGGTCGCCAAGGCGGCCGTGCACACCGTCGCCAAGGCGGCCCGCACGGCCTACCACGCCACCGTGAAGGCGGCGAAGACCACGGCCACGTTCGTGAAGCACCACGCGGCCGCGATCACCTCGTTCGTGGTCTCCACGGCGGTCTTCATGGGCTGTGAGGCGGTCACCGCGGGCGTCGGCTCCATCGGCTGCGCGGCGGTCGCCGGAGCGGTCGGCTCCCTGGTCACCCAGGGCTTCGCCTGCGCCCAGAAGGGCGGCGACGCGTGCAGCCTCGGCGCCTTCGCGGGCTCGGCGCTCGAAGGCGCGGCGTCCGGAGCACTGGGCGGCGTCCTCGGCAAGATCGGCGGCTCCCTGCTGGCGAAGGCGGCACCCAAGGCGATGAAGGCCGTGGGTGGTCTGTTCGGGAAGGGGGCGGCCGCGGAGGAGACTGCGGCGAAGGATGCGACGGAGGCGGCTGCTTCCCGTGGTCAGGCGGAAGGGGCCGGGTCGCGCAGCGAGTCCGGTGTCGGCTGCAAGGTCCGTCCGCCGCACAGCTTCACCGGCAACACCAAGGTGCTGATGGCCAACGGCACGAGCAAGGCCATCGACCAGGTCAAGGTCGGCGACACGGTCGCCAACTCGGCCCCCGGTGTCTCCGGCACCGAGGCGCACAAGGTCACGGACGTCATCGTCACGAAGACGGACCACGACTTCGTCGACGTCACGATCAAGGCCACCAAGCGCGGCGCGGCGGTCAAGAAGGCGGTCCGCAGGGCGGCGCTGGGCCTCGCGGCCTCGGCGGCGGTCCTGGGCGCGCTGACGGCGACCCCGCAGAAGGCGCAGGCGGCGGAGGTGACCGCCAAGGGCGACCACCTCACCACCACGTTCCACCACCCGTTCTACGACGCCACGCAGTCGGCGTTCGTGGAGGCGAAGGACCTCCACGAGGGCGACGTCCTCCAGACCCCGACCGGCACGGCCGAGGTCACGGGCGTCCGTCTGTACCACGCGAACACGGTCACGTACGACCTGACGGTCGACGGGCTCCACACGTATTACGTGGAGGCCGGGGACACGCCGGTACTGGTTCACAACTGTGGGATCGGGCACGACGAGGCCCGCGACATCATCGGCAAGGTGGCGGAGCCGCTCCGGACCTACCGCCTGAATGCACTCGCCGAAGCGGCCAAGAACGGAGTGAAGCCGCCCACGACCGTCTCGGTCGCCTTCGACCGGGCAGCGGCGGAGGGCTCCGAGATCACCGGACTCGGCTTCCGTGGCGAGGCAGCGACGATGGGTGGTAGGCATGGTCTCGACCCGGAGATCACGCAGCACATGCCGAAGACCAGCGTCGAGCCGTGGCACGATGTGGAGGGCTGCGCGGAGATCGGGGCCTGTGCGGGAGCGTTCGACAACTTCGCCTCGGCGAGGTCGAACCTGGCGTTCCTCACCGTGTACACCGAGACGGGCAAACCGCTGCCGTTCTGTGGAAACTGCGCGAGGACCTTCCACGACGCGGTGGATCTGGCGCACCACGTGAGGTTGGGCGATGTCTTCTGAGGAGCAGTACAGGGAAGCGGCTCGTGAGGTCCTGCGGGCTGCGGGATGGGTGCCGGGCCGTACGTCCGGTGCCACCGCGGAAGCCCGGCTGGTGGCCGACTACGGTCCGCCTCACCGGGCGGCCCGGGACTTTCTCGCCGAGTTCGGCGGATTGCGACTGATGTTCGCCAATCCTCGAATGAGTGAGGCGGATACGGACGTGGAGGTTGTCCCACCCCAGACCACCGGGTGGGTGGACGTCTGGAGCGGTGCGGCAGGCGAACCGCTGTACCCGGTGGGCCAGTTCGCCGGTGGCAACTGCGTCCTGCTGTCCGGCGAGAGCGGCGCCCTCTACGGGGCGTTCGACGCCGAGCTCGGCAGGCTGGGCGCCAACGCGCTCGAGGGGCTGGGTAGGCTCGTGCTCGATCCCCGCCCCCTGGAACCGCGGCTCCCGGTCCCGCCGGAGGTCCTGTTCCGCCGGGAGTTCCTTGAGTAGCGGCTAACGCACGTCCGCAGGAGTGAGAGGGGAGGAGGGCGCACGCCCTCCTCCCCTTCTTTCGTGATCAGTTTCTTTCGCGATCAGTTGAGGAATCGATGTGGCTCGTCATCGCCTGTCCAAGAAGCACCGCACCATAGCCATGGCCCTCGGCGGCGCCGCACTCCTCGTAGGCGGCGCCCTCACCGCCGAGGCCGCGTCCGGAAGCGGAAGCGGGAGCGGAAGTGCGGCCACAGCCACCAGCCCCGCCCGCCCCGTCTCCCTCTCCAAGCCCGTCACCTACACCGGCCGCGCCTTCGACACCTGCACCGCGCCCACGCTCGCGCAGATGAAGGCGTGGAAGACCGCCTCGCCGTACGGCGGCGCCGCCGTCTACATAGGGGGCAAGAACCGGGGGTGTGCGCAGCCGCAGCTCACCCGTGACTGGGTGAAGGCCGTCAGCGCGGTCGGGTGGAAGCTCATCCCCCTCTACGTCGGCGCCCAGCCGCCCTGCAAGTCCGGGAGCAACCCGGAGAGGATGACCGCCGCCACCGCCGCCTCCCTGGGCGCCACCGACGGCGCCGACGCCGGGGTCAAGGCAGGCGCCCTCGGGATGCGGCCCGGCAGCCCGGTCTACCTCGACATGGAGGGGTTCGACCTCACGAACACCTCCTGCAAGGACACCGTGCTGACCTACACCCGCGCGTGGAACAAGGCCCTGCACGCCAAGGGCTACCGCACCGGCTACTACGGCTTCGCCTCCTCCAGCGCGGCCGCCGTCGCCGCCGTCTCGCCGGGCACCGACATGCCGGACGCGCTCTGGTACGCGGCGTACGACGACACGGAGTCGACCACCACGGGCTACCCCTTCGGGACCAAGTGGCCGGGCCACCGCAGGGGCCACCAGTACGCCATCAACAAGAAGGAGACGTACGGCGGCGTGACCCTCACGGTCGACCGGAACGCCTGGGACGCCCCGGTCGCCGTCGTCGCCAAGTAGCGAGCAACGCCAAGGCGGGTCAGGGGTGCTCCGGCGCCCCGGCCCGCCGTTTGCGTACCGCCAGCAGCCCACCCGTACCGAGCAGCCCCACCAGCCCCGCCGCCCCCGCCGCCGAACCCGCCTTCAGCCCCGGCGGACGGAAGTCGCAGGAGACCGTGGAGGGGGAGCCGGATGCGCTCAACTCCACCGCTACCAGGCCCAGATACGACCCCGCCGGCTTCGCCGCGCCCCCGTCCACCGCGCACCTCCACCCCGCGATCCTCGGCATCGCGAACACCGCGGTCCCGGCCGCCCCGGCGGGCAGCACCGCCCGTACCCCGCTGTCGGTGACATGGACGTCCGTCGCCCCCGTCGTCCGCAGCCGCTCCACCGCCGCCGTCAGTGCTCCCCGGTCCAGACAGCCCAGCTGCGCCTTCTTGTACGCGGGGCGCAGCACCACGGCGGACGACGGGCCGGACGAGACGCCCAGCGGCGCCAGGGCCGCACGGCGCTTCGGGGCGCCGCCCCGGAACTCGACCCACTTCCCGGTCGTGCCGAGCCGCGCCCAGCCGGTGTACTCGGGCGCCCACAGGAACGCCTCCTGCCCGGCAGCGCACCCCTCACCGACCGTGCGCGGCAGCGTGTACACCCGCGCCCCGAGCAGCATCTCCTGGTTGCGGAAGGGTGAACTCCCGTACCGCAGAGGCCCGTTGCCGCCCCGCACCGTCACCAGCGGCGGCACCGGGGCGCGGGTGACCGTCGGCGCCCCGCCCTTGTCCGCCCGCACCCGCGCCCCGACCGCGAACACCGCGTCCGTCACCGGGTTGTCCAGGCTCTGCACGGACCGGCCCCGCGAGGTCCAGCCGCCGCCCAGCGCCGTCATCGTCCTGGTGAGCACGTCCGGGGTGAGGCTGCTGTAGTACGAGGCGCCCTCGCCGCCGAGCAGCAGCGGGTCGTTGCCGGTGATCTGGCGCCTGCCGGGGTCGGTGCGGTACGCGGGCCAGCCGTCGGCCCCGGCCACCGCCGCCTCGCGCTTGTCGTGCGCCGAGCCCCACACCGGATAGCTGTCGAGCCGGTGCAGCCGCTCCCGGTCGCCGTACGCCACCGTCACCGCCGCCTGCGCGGTCTGCGCCCCGGCCAGGAGGACCACGGCGGCCAGTGCGAACGCCCGGCGGCCCCGCGCCCGCCCGGCGATCAGCAGCGCGCCGAGCGCGGCCGCGAGCCCGCCGAAGAACAAGGGGTACGACCAGGGCGAGACCAGTTCGCTGAAGGCGGCCCCACCGGCTATCACCGCGAGCACCCCACCCCCGCCGAGCACCGCGCGCCGGCCCGGCAGCCCGTCCGCCACGCACAGCCACGCGGCGATCACCAGGATCCCGCTCAGCACGAACGTCTGGCGGTACGGGCTGCCGTTCGGGGTCTGGAAGGCGTGCCACGCCAGATGCGTCGGCTTCCACTGGAAGGAGAGCGCGACAAGGAGCGCGAGCCCCGTCCACGCGTACCGCTCGCGGCCCGGCACCGCCCGGTTGAACGCCAGCGCCCCCGCGAGCAGCAGCGCGCCCGTGCCCAGGAACAGCGCCGGGCTGGAGAAGCTGTACGTCGCCGGGAGCCAGCGGGCCAGGAAGTCGCTCCACGGGACCGGCTCGAACTCCTTGCTCCAGCCCGGATACGCGTGCTTGGTGCCCAGGAAGACGGTGAAGAGGATGGGCGCGGACAGGGCGATGCCCAGCGCCGACGTCCAGGCCGCGCGGGCCAGCGCCCACACCCGGGCCCGTACCTCCGTCTCCTCCAGGAACAGCCGCAGCAGCAGGACCAGGCCCGCCCCGATCGTGGCCATGTAGGCGGTGTAGAAGTTCGCCGTCCAGGCCAGCGCCACCACGACCGGGCCGATCAGCGCGTGCCTGCGCGTGCGGGCCCACTCGCCGACCAGGCAGAGCATGGGGAAGGCGATCAGCCCGTCCAGCCACATCGTGTTGTACGTGGCCTCGATCACCGACCAGCCGCACAGCGCGTACGCGGCCCCCAGCACCCCGGCCGCCCAGCGCCGCCCGGGGGAGGGGCGCAGGGTGAGCAGCAGGACGGTCATCGCGACCGCCGCCGCGGCCATCTTCAGGACCGTGATCACGTACACCGCGAGGTCGACCTCGTCGCGCGGGAAGACCCCGACCAGCAGGGCGAACGGGCTGCCCAGATACGTACCGACGTCGGGCAGGAACGAAGTCCCGTACCCGGACTGCCAGTTGACCAGGGCGCCGCCGTGGGCGCGGCCGTGCAGCAGGTCCCACAGATGGGCGTGGAACGGGACGAACTGGTTGCCCAGGTCGTTCACGCTGCGGGTGTGCCGCCCGAAGGGGAAGGTCCGGGCGACGGCGTCGGCGGCGCACACCGCGACCACGGTGACCAGCGCGGCCAGGGCGGACGCGCGGGCGACGGGGCGGCCGGTCCCGGCGGCCACGGCCGGGGCGGCGGGGGGAAGCTGGACGGCTTCGAGAGTCGGCATGGGGATCCTCTGCTGTTCGCTGCCGTCGAATATGCCGGACCGCTGCACGTAAATCAGCGGCCCGGGGGTTCAGTTCACTTAATCGACGCCCGGTCGTCATTCGGTGAATCCGCCCCGGACGTCTGGCCCGGCTGTTCTTCGTTGACTGCCACAGCCGTACTCCGTATCGACGGGGGAGAACCGTGCTCATCTCGATTGTCGTGCCCTGCTTCAACGAAGAGGAGATCATCGGCCGCTTCCATGATCAGGTGACCAAGGAAATCTCCCGGCTCGACGCGGAATTCGAACTCCTCTATGTCGACGACGGCAGCAAGGACCGCACGTTCCCGCTGCTCCAGGAGATCGCCGCCCGCGATCCGCGCGCCCGCTACGTCTCCTTCAGCCGCAACTTCGGCAAGGAGGCGGCGATGCTCGCCGGGCTGCGGCACGCCGCCGGGGACGCCGTGGTGATCATGGACGCCGACCTCCAGCACCCGCCGGAGCTCATCGGCCGCATGATGGACCTGCACGCCCAGGGCCACGACCAGGTGATCGCCCAGCGCACCCGCAAGGGCGACCGCGTCACGCGCACCCTCACCGCGCGCCTGTACTACCGCCTGATCAACCGCCTGGTCGATGTGGAACTGGTCGACGGCGTGGGAGACTTCCGCATGCTCTCGCGCAGGACGGTCGACGCGGTACTCGAACTCACCGAGTACAACCGCTTCTCCAAGGGGCTCTTCGCCTGGGTCGGATTCCCCACCGCCACGTTCGGTTACGAGAATGCGGTCCGTGAACAGGGACGTTCCGCCTGGACGTTCGGAAAACTGCTGAACTACGGCCTGGACGGGGTCATCTCGTTCAACAACAAGCCACTGCGGGCCGCCGTCTATCTGGGCATGCTGCTGCTCGGGATCGCCACGGCGTATTCCGCGTGGATCGTCGGTGTCGCCATGGTGAACGGCGTGGACACCCCCGGATATGTCACCCTGCTCGTCGTGGTCACCGCGCTGGCCGGAGTGCAGATGGTGATGCTGGGCGTGGTCGGCGAATACGTCGGCCGTATCTATTACGAGGTCAAGCGCCGTCCGCACTTCCTGGTGCAGTCGACGAACGTTTCCGGCCAGGAAACCGGCGGCGTGCCGCGCCAGCCGGGCCGCGCGACCACCGGCGGCGGGAGCACGGACCGCGACAGCACCGACCGGGAGTTCGCCCGCCGATGAAGCCGGGAACCGCCGCCCAGATCGTCCGGTTCGCCCTGGTGGGGGTGGTGAACACGGGCACGTACTACGGCCTCTATCTGCTCTTCCTGCCCTGGGTGCCGTACGTCGTCGCCCACATCACGGCCTTCCTGCTGGCCATGGTCGGCTCGTTCTTCCTCACCTCGTACTTCACCTACCGCACCCGGCCCACCTGGCGGAAGTTCCTGCTCTTCCCGCTCACCAACGCGGCCAACTTCGTGATCACCACGACCGGGATGTACGTCCTGGTGGACCTGCTCGGCCTCAGCAGCACCTGGGCCCCGCTGATCGCCGCCGCGACGGCCATTCCGGTCACCTTCGTCCTCTCCCGGACGATCATGCTGCGGCCCGAGACCCCGGGTACGGCCGAATCGTTGGGCGAATCAGTGGCCCACGCCACTGAGACTGCCTAGGGCCTGTCCGGCGGCTCTGGTCGGCACGCGGTGGTCCGGCACGCCCATCTGCGGCGTTGTCGTCGGTTGCCGACGCTCCGCGTCGACGCCCTCCTCCGCCTTGCAGCTGGACGCACCGGACCACCGCTCACCAGCACCGAAGAGGCCCTCGGGGCTGAAAGCCAACCAGAGCCGCCGGACAGGCCCTAACATCGATCACCGCAAGGTCATCAGGTCGCTGCACTGTCGCACGATCCGCCGGGAGGCTCCTTTGCACCGCCGCCGTCGCACCGCACTCGCCCTCTGTGTCGCGCTTCTCGGCGCGGGCCCACTCCTGACCGCCTGCGGCAGCGAGGCCCACCCGGGCGCCGCGGCCGTCGTCGGCGGCGACCGGATCCCGGTCTCCGCGCTCCAGTCCCAGGTCAAGGACGTCCGTACGGCGCAGCAGGCCTCGCCGCAGGCCGCCCAGCTGATCAAGAACACCGGCCAGCTCAGCCGCGCCAAACTGCACGGCCTGATCTTCGACCGGGTCCTCGACCGGGCCGCCGCCGACGCCGGGGTCAGCGTCACCCGCAAGCAGCTCCAGGACGCCCGGGCCGCGATGGCCCAGCAGGCAGGCGGCGAGAAGGCGTTCGCGGACATGCTCCTCCAGCAGCGCGGCGTCGCCCCGGGCCAGATCGACGACGCGGTGCGCGAGCAGGTCCAGCTGACCGCGCTGGCCGCCGCGACCGGCGCCGACCTGTCCACCCCGCAGGGCCAGGCGTCCGTCACCAGGACGCTCACCGAGGCGTCGAAGAAGCTGAAGATCGACGTCAATCCGCGGTACGGGACGTGGGACGACAAGGCGATCCAGCTCGCCGACACCAAGACGCCGTGGATCGCCCAGGTCACCAAGAACGGGCCCCAGGAAGGGGACGCGGTCACCGGGTGACCGCTCGGGGTAGGTTCGGGAGGTGACTCTCGAAGAACCCGGCCGCGTCGTCCTGCTCACCGCCAGCCACCGGGTGGCGCCCGGACTGCTGTCCTGGCCCGCGTGGCAGACGCTGCGCGCCGCCGACCAGGTGCTGTGCGCCGACCCCGGGCACCCGCAGCTGCCGTATCTGCGCGAGGCGGGCGTCGAGGTCGAGATCGCGGACCCGGAGGCGCGGGAGCTGGTCGAGGCGTGCGCCGGCGGCCGTACGGTGGTCGTCCTCCCCTCCGGCGAGGGCGACCGGCGGCTCACCGACGGGCTCGCCCGGCTCGCGGGCTCGGGCAGGGTCGCCATGCCCGACCTGGAGCTGCTGCCGGGCTCGTACGACCTGCCGGGCGCCCGGCTGCTCGACCTCGTCCAGGTCATGGACCGGATCCGGCGCGAGTGCCCGTGGTCGTCCCAGCAGACCCACAAGGGGCTGGCGAAGTACGCCCTTGAGGAGGCGTACGAGCTGGTCGAGGCGGTGGAGGAGGGCGACCGCGACGAGCTGCGCGAGGAGCTCGGCGACGTGCTCCTCCAGGTGGTCTTCCACGCCCGGATCGCGGAGGAAGACCCCGAGGAGCCGTTCTCGGTGGACGACGTGGCCGGGACGATCGTGGAGAAGCTGATCCACCGCCACCCGCACGTCTTCGGCGACGAGAGCGCCGAGACGCCGGCGGAGGTCAAGGAGCACTGGCTGCGGCAGAAGGCCGCCGAGAAGCAGCGCGACTCGGTGACCGAGGGCATCCCGCTCGGCCAGCCCGCCCTGGCCCTGGCGGCCAAGCTCGCCTCCCGCGCCCGTACCGCCTCCCTGGACGTCCCCCTGCCGTCCGGCGAGGGCGTCGGCTACCGTCTGCTCGCCCTCGCGGCCGCGGCGGAGGCCGACGGCACGGACCCGGAGGCGGCGCTGCGGGCGGCGGCCCGCGCGTACCGGGACGCGATCCGTACGGCGGAGAAGAGCTGACGGCTGTGCCCGCCCCCGCCCCGCAGGGCCCCGACGAGAGCCCGCACCCGCAGACCCCGCCCGGCTCGGGGTGCCCCGTGTCCGGCTCCCGCCCGGCCGGCGAGGCCCCGGCCCCGGAGATGTTCACCTGGGAGTTCGCCACCGACCCGTACCCCGCCTACGGCTGGCTGCGGGAGCACTCGCCCGTGCACTGGACCAAGCTGCCCAGCGGCGTCGAGGCGTGGCTCGTGACACGGTACGCGGACGCCAAGCAGGCGCTCGCCGACCAGCGGCTCTCCAAGAACCCCGCGCACCACGACGAGCCCGCGCACGCCAAGGGCAAGACCGGCATCCCGGGCGAGCGCAAGGCCGATCTGATGACGCATCTGCTCAACATCGACCCGCCGGACCACACCCGGCTGCGGCGGCTGGTGTCGAAGGCGTTCACTCCCCGTACCGTCGCCGAATTCGCGCCCCGGGTGCAGGAGTTGACCGACCGGCTCATCGACGGGTTCGCCGGGCGCGGCGAGGCCGACCTCATCCACGAGTTCGCCTTCCCGCTGCCCATCTACGCCATCTGCGACCTGCTGGGCGTGCCGCGCGAGGACCAGGACGACTTCCGCGACTGGGCCGGGATGATGATCCGGCACGGCGGCGGCCCGCGCGGCGGCGTGGCCCGCTCGGTCAAGAAGATGCGCGGGTATCTGCTCGAACTCATCCACCGCAAAAGGGAGAACCCGGGCGAGGACCTTATCTCGGGACTCATCCGCGCCAGCGACCACGGCGAGCACCTCACGGAGAACGAGGCCGCCGCGATGGCCTTCATCCTCCTGTTCGCCGGTTTCGAGACGACCGTGAACCTCATCGGCAACGGGGTGTACGCGCTGCTGCGCAACCCGGACCAGCGCGAGCGGCTCCAGGCCTCGCTCGCGGCCGGGGAGTCGGACCTGCTGGACACCGGCGTCGAGGAACTGCTGCGCTACGACGGGCCCGTGGAGCTCGCCACCTGGCGGTTCGCCACCAGGCCGCTGACGATCGGGGGGCAGGACATCGCCGCCGGCGACCCGGTCCTCGTCGTCCTCGCCTCCGCCGACCGCGACCCCGGCCGGTTCCCCGACCCGGACGTGCTCGACCTCGGCCGCCGCGACAACCAGCACCTCGGCTACGGCCACGGCATCCACTACTGCCTGGGCGCCCCGCTCGCCCGGCTGGAGGCGAGGACCGCGCTGGCGACCCTGTTGCGCCGCCTTCCTGACCTGCGGCTCGGGGCGGATCCTGCCGATTTGCGCTGGCGCGGCGGGCTCATCATGCGCGGACTGCGCACGCTTCCGGTCGAGTTCACGCCGGCTGGAACTGACGGTCCGTCAAAACTGTGACTTTGGCGTTATCGCGGGTGCATCGACTTGTGACAAGCGTTCGAGTACGGCTACGTTCACCCCTCGACTCGGGAACCGGGTTCCACACCCGGCTCGTCAGTCACAGACGTAGTCACACGGAAGGCCACAGCATGCGCTCCGGGAACGGACGGCACCGCCGACCCCGCCAGGCTCCCGCACTCGTCGTCGCGGCGGGGGTGACCGGCTCGGCCCTCGCCCTTCCGCTCTTCGCGGCGAGCGGCGCGAACGCCGCCTCGGCGACCACGTGGGACCGCGTCGCGGAGTGCGAGAGCGGCGGCGCGTGGAGCGCCGACTTCGGCAACGGACTGTACGGCGGGCTCCAGCTCTCGCAGGAGACCTGGCAGGCCTACGGCGGTACGTCGTACGCCGAGCGGCCCGACCTGGCCAGCCGCTCGCAGCAGATAGCCATCGCCGAGAAGGTGCTCGCCGCGAAGGGCCCCAAGGCCTTCACGAGCTGCTCGGCGGTCTCCGGACTCACCTCCGGCGCCGGCGCCCCGGCCGTCGACCCGGGCGCCACGCCCTCGCCGTACGTCCCCTCGGAGGAGGGGGCCGCGACCCCCGACGCCGCCACCCCGTCCGCGCCCGCCAAGACGGCTCCGGCGCCCACCAAGCCGTCCGGCTCGGTCTCCACCGCGCCCAAGCCCTCCACGACGCCGTCCAAGCCGTCCACGGGCACGAGCGGCGAGCCCGGGTCCACCACGCCCAGCGACCCCGCCACCGGCTCCACGGACTCCGCCTCCGGCGGCAAGCACCGCGGCACGCCGGACCCGGCCGAGGGCGGCACCCCCGCGACGACCGAGCCGGGCAATACGGACAGCACGCATGAATCGGGGCGGCACGCCTCGCGAGGTGACGCCGACTCACGCGAGTCGGGCGACGTGCTCACCGGGGGCGGCGACTACACCGTCCGCCCCGGCGACAACCTGTGGGACATCTCGCGCTCGCACAAGGTCGAGGGCGGCTGGTCCGCGCTCTACAAGGCGAACGAGAAGACGATCGGCACCGACCCGAACCTCATCCTGCCCGGTCAGAGCCTGGATCTGAGCCCCAACGAGAACCCGACAAAGACGGACAACCCGGCCCCGGCCAAGGGGTAGTTCAGGGGCCTATGTCCACTTCTGTGCAAGTGAGACATGGGTCTCTTTCCGTCAACTGGCGTGTCCCGTCGGTCCGGTACGGGCGATACGCCCCCGACCTGCGGAAACGGGTGTTCTGGAAGGGGTGCGGGGGGCGATTTCTCCCCGATGTGCCCCTTTGAACATCAGGGGTTGGTGTGTTTACGGTCGGAGCGCTCGTCACCACGGGCCCCTCCGACCGGAAACGCCGAATCCTGCCGTCGGTCGTGGGGAACAGTCGACGCTCGATGCGCCGTAGGCAGGAGCGGGGGACCCAAGGTAAGCGCCGGGCCCGGCCGTTGAGGGACGTACGCCACGCGGCGAGACGTACGAGACGGCCCAGGGGACCGGCTTGGGGTGAAGACGCGCCTTCCGGGGCGCGGCCGGGCCACTCACTCGCCCGAACCCGACAGCTCACCTCGCAGGCGTCGGTGAGGAGAACTCCATGCTGCTTTCCGGCAAGGGCAAGCACCGCCGCCCGTCCAAGGCCGTCCGCGTCGCCACGCTCGCCGGTGTCACCGGCGCGGCCGTCGCCGCCCCGCTGATGGCCGCGGGCTCCGCCTCCGCCGCCTCGGTCTCCACCTGGGACGCGGTCGCCCAGTGCGAGTCCGGCGGCAACTGGTCCATCAACACCGGCAACGGCTACTACGGCGGCCTCCAGTTCTCGCAGTCCTCCTGGGCCGCGGCGGGCGGCACGCAGTACGCCTCCCGCGCCGACCTGGCCACCAAGGGCCAGCAGATCGCCACCGCCGAGAAGCTGCTCGCCATGCAGGGGCCGGGTGCCTGGTCCTGCGCCGGTGCGGGCAACCTGACGGCCGGTGGCTCGTCCCCGGACGTGGACACGTCCGGCTCCGCCGCCGCCCCGAAGAAGGCGGCGCCCAAGGCCGCGCCCAAGGCCGCCCCGGCCCCGAAGCGCGAGTCCGCGCCTGCCTCGCGCGGCGAGTCCCGCCCGTCGCCGGTCAAGACCGGCGACGGCGAGTACAAGGTCGTCTCCGGCGACACGCTCGGCTCGATCGCCGCGGCCCACGGTGTGAAGGGCGGCTGGCAGAAGCTGTTCGAGCTGAACAAGGACGTCGTGAAGGACGCGAACCTGATCTACGTGGGCCAGCAGCTCCACCTGCGCTAGGCGCGATGCCGGGGTGCGGGGCTAAGTTTCGCGGCTGCGGGCTGTGGGTGGCTGAGCGCGCAGTTCCCCGCGCCCCTTGATCGCCCGGTCCGGGGCGGGCCCCTCGCTTCGCGGCTGCGGGTGATCGACGGCTGAGCGCGCAGTTCCCCGCGCCCCTACAGGGCGCCCCGCAGGGGCGCATTCAAGGGGCGCGGGGAACTGCGCGACCAGCCACAGGCGGCCCGCAGGCGATCCACGCCCCCGCCCCGCGAGGCCCGCTCAGCTGAAAGCTGAACCCGTCCCGCCCCCACCCCCGCCAGGGGGATTGTTTTGTTCGGGAACATTTTGCCCCCCGTTTCGTCCCACGGGCCGGTCGGTCGGCTGGCCGATGCCTCGGAGGCGGTTAGGCTCAGGGGTGCCGGACCACGCGGCCCGGCGTATTCGCGTCACATCCCAGAAGGAGATGCTCGTGCCGTCCATCGACGTCGTCGTAGCCCGGGAAATCCTGGACTCCCGAGGCAACCCCACGGTCGAGGTCGAGGTCGGCCTCGACGACGGCAGCACCGGCCGTGCCGCCGTCCCCTCGGGTGCCTCCACCGGTGCCTTCGAGGCCATTGAGCTCCGTGACGGCGACCCCAGCCGTTACATGGGCAAGGGCGTCGAGAAGGCCGTCCTCGCCGTGATCGAGCAGATCGGCCCGGAGCTCGTCGGCTACGACGCCACCGAGCAGCGCCTGATCGACCAGGCGATGTTCGACCTGGACGCCACGGACAACAAGGGCTCGCTCGGCGCCAACGCCATCCTCGGCGTCTCGCTCGCCGTCGCCCACGCCGCCTCCGAGGCCAGCGACCTGCCGCTGTTCCGCTACCTGGGCGGCCCGAACGCGCACCTGCTGCCCGTTCCGATGATGAACATCCTCAACGGTGGGTCGCACGCCGACTCCAACGTCGACATCCAGGAGTTCATGATCGCCCCGATCGGCGCGGAGTCCTTCTCCGAGGCGCTGCGCTGGGGTGCCGAGGTCTACCACACCCTCAAGGCCGTCCTGAAGCGCAAGGGCCTGTCCACCGGCCTCGGCGACGAGGGCGGCTTCGCCCCGAACCTGGAGTCCAACCGCGCCGCCCTCGACCTCATTCTCGAGGCCATCAAGGAGGCCGGTTACGCCCCGGGCAAGGACATCGCGCTCGCGCTCGACGTCGCCGCGTCCGAGTTCTACAAGGACGGCAAGTACGAGTTCGAGGGCCAGTCCCGCTCGGCCGCCGAGATGACCGAGTACTACGAGGGCCTGGTCGACGCCTACCCGCTGGTGTCCATCGAGGACCCGCTGTTCGAGGACGACTGGGCGGGCTGGAAGGTCATCACCGACAAGCTGGGCGCCCGCGTCCAGATCGTCGGCGACGACCTCTTCGTCACCAACCCGGAGCGCCTGGCCCGCGGCATCGAGGAGGGCTCCGCCAACGCCCTGCTCGTGAAGGTCAACCAGATCGGTTCGCTGACCGAGACCCTGGACGCCGTCGAGATGGCCCAGCGCAACGGCTTCAAGTGCATGATGTCCCACCGCTCCGGCGAGACCGAGGACGTCACCATCGCCGACCTCGCCGTCGCGGTGAACTGCGGCCAGATCAAGACCGGCGCCCCGGCCCGCTCGGACCGCGTCGCCAAGTACAACCAGCTGCTGCGCATCGAGGAGATCCTCGACGACGCCGCGGTGTACGCGGGCCGCAGCGCCTTCCCGCGCTTCAAGGGCTGACCAGCGGCCGACTGACCGGCTGAGCAGTCCTGACATGGGCAGACCGCCCTGTCGTACGTACGTCCCCGGCCCCGGTCCCGTACCGTGTCCGGGGACGTTGTACGTACGTGAGGGGAGCGGGGCGACATGGCCAAGGGCAACCGGGACCGGTTCTCCACCGCGGCCCGGCTCAAGGTGCTCGGCGAGCAGACCGCGGCCCGGGTCTACCGCTCCCAGAACAAGCGCCAGGCGCGCCGCTCCCGGCTCACCGGGCGCGCCGCCCTGCTCGCCCTGGTGATGTGCTCGCTGGTGGTGGCCCTCGCGTACCCGATGCGCCAGTACGTGTCGCAGCGCGGCGACATCGCCGAGCAGCGCCGCAAGGAGCACGACGCGGCCGCGCAGGTCGAGCGGCTGCGCGACGAGAAGGCGCGGCTCCAGGACGACGCGTACATCAAGCGGCTGGCCCGTGAGCATCTGCACATGCAGTTTCCGGGCGAGACCGGCTACACCGTGACCGACCCGTCGGCCGGCAAGGGCCGCCGCGACGGCAAGGCCGCCACCGGCCGCCCCTGGCACCAGAACCTCTGGGACGGCGTGGACAAGACCGACCGCCCCGGCGACTGACGACGTGCCGGTCAGCGACAGATCCAGCCAGCGACAGATCCAGACAGACAGAGACTGAGACAGACACCGCGATGGAAACGCCCCCGCCCCAGACTCCCCACACCGAGCCGACCGCCGCGGACATCGCCGCCTTCCAGGAGCAGCTGGGCCGTCCGCCGCGCGGACTGCGCGCGATCGCGCACCGCTGCCCGTGCGGCAACCCGGACGTGGTCGAGACGGCCCCCCGGCTGCCCGACGGCACGCCGTTCCCGACGACGTACTACCTGAGCTGCCCGCGGGCCGCGTCGGCGATCGGCACGCTTGAGGCCAACGGCGTCATGAAGGAGATGACGGAGCGTCTGGCGACCGACCCCGAGCTGGCCGCGGCCTACCGCGCCGCCCACGAGGACTACATCGCCCGCCGCGACGCCATCGAGGTCCTGGAGGGCTTCCCGAGCGCGGGCGGCATGCCGGACCGCGTGAAGTGCCTGCACGTGCTCGTCGGCCACTCGCTGGCGGCCGGGCCCGGGGTGAACCCGCTGGGCGACGAGGCGATCGCGATGCTGCCCGAGTGGTGGGCGAAGGGCCCGTGCGTGACGCCCTGCGCGCCGGGGGAGGACGCCAAGTGACCCGCGTCGCCGCCATCGACTGCGGTACGAACTCGATCCGCCTCCTGGTCGCCGACTGCGACCCGGCGACGGGCGAACTGGTCGACCTGGACCGCCGTATGACGATCGTGCGCCTGGGCCAGGGCGTCGACCGCACCGGCCGCCTCGCCCCCGAGGCCCTGGAGCGCACCTTCGCGGCCTGCCGCGAGTACGCCGCGGTCATCAAGGAGTTCGGCGCCGAGCGGCTGCGCTTCGTCGCCACCTCCGCCTCCCGCGACGCGGAGAACCGCGACGAGTTCGTCCGGGGCGTCCTGGACATCCTGGGCGTCGAGCCCGAGGTGATCACCGGCGACCAGGAGGCCGAGTTCTCCTTCACCGGCGCCACCAAGGAGCTCCACGCCGACGGCGACTACCTGGTGGTCGACATCGGCGGCGGCTCCACCGAGTTCGTGGTCGGCTCCCGGCACGTGCGCGCGGCCCGGTCCGTGGACGTCGGCTGCGTCCGGATGACCGAGCGCCACCACCCCGGCGACCCGGCGACGCCCGAGCAGATCGCGGCGATAAGGGCGGACGTCGAGAGCGCCCTCGACCTCGCCGAGCGGACGGTCCCGCTGCGCGAGCCCCGCACGCTGGTGGGCCTGGCCGGTTCGGTGACCACGGTCGCCGCGATCGCGCTCGATCTGAAGGCGTACGACTCGGCGGCGATCCACCACTCCCGTATCTCCTACGAGCAGGTCCGCGCGGTCACCGAGCGCCTGCTCGCCTCGACCCACGAGGAGCGCACGGCGATCCCGGTGCTGCACCCGGGCCGGATCGACGTGATCGCGGCGGGCGCGCTGGTCCTGCTGGCGGTCATGGAGCGCACGGGCGCGGACGAGGTCGTGGTCAGCGAGCACGACATCCTCGACGGAATCGCCTGGTCGATCGCGTGAAAGGGGTCCCGGAGGGCCTGGGAAGGGCCCTCCGGGCCACCCTCCGCAAGAAAGTTCGTGAAGTTCTTCACAAGGAAAACCCGTCAGTTGGCCCCGATCGAGGGCCATGGGCCTCTCTTCTGTAGGTCCAGAGGCTCAACGGGGCGCGATCCAAGGGGCGGACCGTATGTTACGGGCGTGTGTCGCGGCCCGGTGGTCTAGCCCGCGGAACCGTGTGAGGGCCAGTTCAGGAGGGGTGAACAACTTTCTCCCCTACACCGTGGTTCCCTCTGTGCACCATGACTTGGGTCACGTGGGCCGCGAAGTGTAGCAGAGGGTCCGTCGGACCTTGTGAAGGGGCGCACGAGCGAGGGTCCACAGGGGGGTGGATACTCGATGGCATGAGCACCACGGAGCGTCCCCGAATCCTCGTCGTAGGCGGTGGGTACGTAGGCCTGTACGCGGCACGGCGCATTCTCAAGAAGATGCGCTACGCCGAGGCGACCGTCACGGTCGTCGACCCGCGGTCGTACATGACGTACCAGCCCTTCCTCCCCGAAGCCGCCGCAGGCAGCATCTCCCCGCGCCACGTCGTCGTCCCGCTGCGACGCGTCGTGCGCGGAGCCGAGGTGCTCACCGGCCGTGTCACCAGCATCGACCAGGACCGCAAGGTCGCCACGGTCGCGCCGCTCGTCGGCGAGGCCTACGAGCTGCCCTTCGACTACCTGGTCGTCGCCCTCGGCGCGGTCTCCCGCACCTTCCCGATCCCCGGCCTCGCCGAGCAGGGCATCGGCATGAAGGGCGTCGAGGAGGCCATCGGACTGCGCAACCACGTCCTGGAGCAGCTGGACAAGGCCGACTCCACGACCGACGAGGACGTCCGCCGCAAGGCGCTGACCTTCGTCTTCGTGGGTGGTGGCTTCGCCGGCGCCGAGACGATCGGCGAGGTCGAGGACATGGCCCGCGACGCGGCCAAGTACTACACCAACGTGAAGCGCGAGGACATGCGCTTCATCCTGGTCGACGCCGCCGACAAGATCCTCCCCGAGGTCGGGCCGCAGCTCGGCAAGTGGGGCAAGGAGCACCTTGAGGGCCGCGGTGTCGAGATCTACCTCTCGACCTCCATGGACTCCTGCGTCGACGGCCACGTCGTGCTGAAGAACGGCCTCGAGGTCGACTCCAACACCATCGTGTGGACCGCGGGCGTCAAGCCCAACCCGGCGCTGGCCCGCTTCGGCCTGCCGCTCGGCCCGCGCGGCCACGTCGACACCGCCCCGACCCTCCAGGTCCAGGGCACCGACTACATCTGGGCCGCGGGCGACAACGCCCAGGTCCCGGACCTCGCCGCCCGCAAGGCCGGGGTCGAGAACGCCTGGTGCCCGCCGAACGCCCAGCACGCGCTGCGCCAGGCCAAGGTCCTCGGCGACAACGTGGTCTCCGGCATGCGGGGCTTCCCGCAGAAGGAGTACGCGCACGCCAACAAGGGTGCGGTGGCGGGCCTCGGCCTCCACAAGGGCGTCGCGATGATCGTCATGGGCAAGATGAAGATCAAGCTCAAGGGCCGTCTCGCCTGGTACATGCACCGTGGCTACCACGGTCTGGCCGTGCCCACCTGGAACCGCAAGATCCGCGTCTTCGCCGACTGGACCCTCGCGATGTTCCTGAAGCGCGAGGTCGTCTCGCTCGGCGCCATGGAGTCGCCGCGCGAGGAGTTCTACGAGGCCGCCAAGCCCGCTCCGGCCCCGGCCGCGAAGGACAAGGTCGAGGAGAAGGCCAAGGCCTCCTGACCTCGGTCACCTGCTGAGTACGTCCCGAAGGGGCCGTCCGCCATCCGTGGTGCGGACGGCCCCTTCGGCGTGCGTGCCCCGCCCGGAGGCCGTCTGCTGTGGCCGTCACCCGCGGCCGTCACCCTCGCGCCGCCGATGTACGCCCGTGGCGCTGTAGCGGGAAAGCCGGTGGCCGGGGCACTGTTGTCCGGGGTGCTGGGCATGTGGGGGTCGACTTCACGGAGGTGTGCGCCATGGCCGACGCCGCGACGCGGCTGACCGCTCTCGCCCGCGAGCTCCTGGGCGAGGCCCTTCCGGTCCGCATCCGCGCCTGGGACGGCAGCGAGGCGGGCCCGCCGGGCGCCCCCGTCGTCGTGCTGCACCACCGCCGCGCCCTGCGCCGACTGCTGTGGAAGCCGGGCGAACTGGGCCTGGCGCGCGCCTGGGTGGCCGGCGAGCTCGACATCGAGGGCGACCTCTATCGGGCCCTGGACCTGATGGCCGGGCTGGTCTGGGACCGCGGCGGCGACCCCAAGGACGCGGTCCATCCCGTACGCGACCCGAGGCTGCGGGCCGCCGCCCGGGAGCTGCTGCGGCTCGCGGGCCCCCTGCCGCCGCCCGCCCCGCCCGCCGAGGAGCTGCGCCGCCGCACCGGCCGGCTGCACACCAGACGCCGCGACAAGCGGGCCGTCAGCCACCACTACGACGTGGGCAATGCCTTCTACGAGCTGGTGCTCGGCCCCTCGATGGTCTACTCGTGCGCCTACTGGGAGCGCCCCGACGCCACCCTGGAGGAGGCCCAGCGCGACAAGCTGGAGCTGATCTGCCGCAAGCTCGGCCTGAAGGAGGGGGACCGGCTGCTCGACGTCGGCTGCGGCTGGGGTTCGCTGGCCCTGCACGCCGCCCGCCACCACGGCGCCCAGGTCGTCGGCGTCACGCTCAGTGCCGAACAGGCCGCCTACGCCCGCAAGCGCGTCGCCGAGGAGGGCCTGGCCGACCGGATCGAGATCCGGGTGCAGGACTACCGGGACGTACGGGACGGTCCCTACGACGCCGTCTCCTCGATCGGGATGGCCGAACACGTCGGCTCGGTGCGCTACCGGGAGTACGCGGACGACCTGTACGCCCTGCTGAAGGACGGCGGCCGGCTGCTCAACCACCAGATCGCCCGGCGCCCCGAGGGGGACGAGGCGGCGTACCACGTGGACGAGTTCATCGACGCGTACGTCTTCCCCGACGGCGAGCTGGCCCCGCTCGGGCGGACGCTCTCGACCCTGGAGGACGCGGGTTTCGAGGCGCGCGACGTGGAGGCCATCCGCGAGCACTACGGGCTGACGCTGCGTCAGTGGGTGCGCAATCTGGAGGCGGGCTGGGAGCGGGCGGTACGGCTGACCACCCCCGGCCGGGCCCGGGTCTGGCGGCTCTACATGGCCGCCTCGGCCCTGTCCTTCGAGCGCAACAGGATCGGGGTCAACCAGATCCTGGCGGTGCGGACTCCGGAGGGTGGGCGGTCGGGGATGCCGCTGCGGTCGAGGAGTTGGGGAAGCGCGTCTTGAGTGCGCCCCTTTGGGGCGCCGATTAGGGGCGCGGGGCGGTGACATGTGCGGCTCCGCCGCTTGGGCGCGACCAGCCCAAGACGGCCCGCGGCCGGAATGATACGTTCGGCAACCCGGGCGGCGTCCCGGAGTCCGAATTGTCATGCATATGCCATATATGGAGTTCCTGTGCACCGCCACCGCAGAACCTGGCTCCTCGGCCTGACCGTTGCCCTGATGTCCGCCTTCGCCGCGCCGGGCGCGGCTGAGGCGGACACGGTCACCGTCACCAACGGCGCGATCTTCAACGACCCCTCCGGCTCCACCGCCGAGCAGGACAAGATCCGCGACTACGTCGTCTCGCTGGTGAACGACGCCCCCGCGGGCAGCACCGTCCAGATGTCGATGTACACCTTCACCGACGACGTCCTGCGCACCGCGCTGATCGCCGCGAAGGACCGCGGCGTCTCCGTGAAGCTCGTGGTCGACTACAAGTCGCACAACTTCAAGCCGGACGGCAGCGAGCTGACCAAGGGCGGCGAGTACGAGAACCTGGCCGCCGCGCTCGGCACCGACCGCACCAAGGCGTCTTGGATCCTGTCCTGCCCGCAGGGCCGCGCCTGCATCGCCAACCGCAAGCTGAACGCCGACGACGACGGCTCGATCAACCACAACAAGTTCTTCCTCTTCTCCCACACGGGAGGCGCGGACAACGTCGTCGTGCAGACCTCGGCCAACATGTCGGGCACCCAGCGCACCGACCTCTTCAACAACGCCGTCACCCTGGTCGACGCCGGTCTCTACGCCAACTACCAGGCGTACTTCAACGACCAGGTGACCAACGGCTCCTCGGGCACCAGCAACAACAACTACTACTCCACGCCGATCAGTTCGACCGACCCGGACTACAAGACGTACTTCTTCCCCCGCAAGGAGACGTCCGGCACCACCTACTCGACGGACCCGGCCACCGACACGGTCAAGCTGATCCTCGACAAGGTCACCTGCTCCTCCACCCAGCACTCCGAGGTGCGGATGGCGGCCAACCTCTTCTACCGCGACCAGATCGCCACCAAGCTCGCCTCGATGGTGGACGCGGGCTGCAAGGTGTACCTCGCGGCCGACGCCAACCCTAACGGCGGCGGCACGGGCGTCCCGTCGATGGGCAAGACCGTCGAGTCGATCCTGTACGGGCAGCTCACCGGGCGCGTCGAGTGCTGGGAGACCCCGCCCGCCGGGCACACCACCAACATCGGCATCCACTCCAAGTACCTGCTGGTGAACGGCACGTACGAGGGCGTCGCCAACGAGAAGGTCGTCTGGACCGGCAGCCACAACTACTCGTGGCAGGCGCTGCGCTCCAACGACGAGACGATCCTGAAGATCAACGACGACGCGGTCTACGACCAGTTCAAGGCGAACCACGACACGCTGATGTCGTACTGCGCCGGCAGCTGACCCGTACCCGCGCGAAGGGCCGGACCCCCACCAGGGGATCCGGCCCTTTTGGCGTTCCGGACCGGCTACTCCGTCTTGATCGCCGTCAGCATGTTCAGCCGCGCGGCGCTGCGGGCCGGCCACATCGCGGCCAGCACGCCCACCAGGCCCGCGAGCGCGAGGAACAGCGCGATCCGGTCCCACGGGATGACCAGCGCGTACGCCGGGATCGAGCCCTTGATGGTCTCGCCGATCGCCCAGGCCAGGAAGGTGCCGAGGCCGGTGCCGATGACCGCGCCGAAGACCGAGATGACGACGGCCTCCAGGCGGATCATGCGCTTGACCCGGGAGCGGTCCAGGCCGATCGCCCGCAGCATCCCGATCTCCTGCTGGCGCTCGAAGACCGACATGGCCAGCGTGTTGATGACACCGAGGACCGCGATCAGCAGCGCCATCGCGAGCAGCCCGTACATGATGTTCAGCAGGGTGTTGATCATGCCGCCGAAGGTGTCGCGGATGTCCTGCTGGTCCATGAAGCTGATCGCCGGGTTGTCGCCGAGCGCGTTGACCAGCGCCTGCTCATTGGCCTTGGTGGCCCCGCCGGACATCTTCACGAAGACGGACTCGATGTGCGGCCGGCTCTCGTGCGGGTCGAGGACCGAGGTCGCGGCGAGCACCGGGTCCAGGAACTCCTGCTTCTTGAAGACCGCGCCGACCGTGAGGGACGTCTTCTTCTTGTCGTCGAACTCGACCGGCAGCCGCGTGCCCGGCTTCCAGCCCTGCTTCTCGGCCGTCTCGTCGTCGATCGCGAGCTGCCCCTTGCCGAGGGTGGCGAGCGAGCCGGAGACCGCCTCGACGTTCAGCACCTTCTCGATGTCGCCCGGCGTCACGCCGGTGACCGAGCGGAAGTCGCCGTCGACCTTCAGGTACGAGGCCTGCTTGGGCGAGGCCGCGACGACGCCCGGGGCCTTGCGCAGCTCCGGCACGACCGACTTGTCCAGCCGTTCCCCGCTGGCCATCGCGACCATGTAGTCGGCCTTGATGTTGTCCGTGGTGGTCTTGTCGACCGCCTTGCCGACCGTGATGCCGAGCACCGACAGGGCGGTGACCAGGGTCAGGCCGATGGCGAGCGCGGAGGCGGTGGCGCCGGTGCGGCGCGGGTTGCGGACCGCGTTCTGGCTGGCCAGCTTGCCGGAGACACCGAACGCGCGGGCCAGCAGCGGGCGCACCGCGCCGATCACCGGCCGCGAGAGCAGCGGGATCAGGACGATGATGCCGACCAGCGCGAGGAAGGCGCCGAAGCCGATCATGGTCTTGCCGTCCCGCCCGGCGCCCGCGCCGGCCAGGATCGCGCCGAAGCCGCCCAGGGCGATGATCGCGCCGATGGTGTTCCGTACGACCAGCGACTTGGTGGTCGCGGCGGCGTGCACGCTGTTCATCGCGGCGACCGGCGGGATCTTCGCGGCGCGCCAGGCGGGCAGCAGGGCGGCGATCAGGGTGACGATCACACCGACGGCGAGCGCGGCGATCACCGGGGTGGACGAGACGATCAGCGAACCGGCCGGCAGCTTCACGCCGAACGAGTCCATCGCGGAGCGCAGCCCCACCGCGAGCCCGAGGCCGAGCCCGAAGCCGACCGCAGAGGCGACCGTGCCGACGACCAGCGCCTCGGTGAGGACCGAGCGCCGCACTTGGGCGCGGGAGGCGCCGACGGCCCGCATCAGGGCCAGCTCCTTGGTGCGCTGGGCGACCAGCATGGTGAAGGTGTTGGAGATCAGGAAGATACCGACGAAGAGCGCGATGGCGGCGAAGGCGAGGAGCGTCTGGCTGAGCGCGCTCAGCCCCTCCTCGATGTCGTCCGCCTCCTGGGCGGCGAGCGCCTGGCCGGTGCGGGCCGTGGCGTGCTCGGGCAGCGTCGGCAGGACCTGGTCGAGGAGCTTCTGGGCGTCGGTGCCGGGCTTCGCGGAGACGTTGACCTTCTGGAAGAACCCGGGCTTGAGGTAGAGCTGCTGGGCGACCTTGGTGTCGAACAGGACGAGGCTGCCGCCCGCGTTGACCCCGCCGTCCTCGGTGGTGAAGACGCCCGAGAGCGTGTACGTCTTCACCGGCCCGTTGGTGGCGACGCGGATCCGGTCGCCGACCTGGTACCCGCCCTTGGACGCGGTGTCCTTGTCGAGCGCGATGTCCGCGTCCCGGACCGGCCCGGAGCCCTGGGTGAAGGTGTACGCCGGGTCCTTGCCGTCCTTGCCGGGGGAGTAGTTCCCGCCCTTGTTGGCCCAGCCCTGGCCGATCAGCTTGCCCTTCTTGTCGGCCACCCCGGCGAACCCGTCGACGCGCCCGTTGACCGAGGTGACCCCGTCCAGGGCCTCGATCCTGCGCAGGGTCTGCTTCCCGATGCCCGGGTCCTGCTTGTCGTCGTCCCGGCTGCCGAACGACTCGACGGCCACGGCCACGTTGTCGTAGCTCTTGGCCGACTGGTTCTTGAAGGCGCTCTTGAGGGTGTCGGTGAAGACGAGGGTGCCGGAGACGAAGGCCACGCCGAGCATCACGGCGAGCACGGTCATCAGCAGCCTGGCCTTGTGCGCGAGCACGTTGCGCAGGGCGGTTTTGAACATGGGCTTTCTCAGTCCTGGAGGGGTTCGAACAGGGGGCGAGCGGGGCCGGTGGCCCGCGGGTTCAGCTCGTACGCCCCTTGGCGTCGAACTCCTTCATGCGGTCGAGTACGCCGTCGGCGCTCGGGTGGAGCATCTCGTCGACGACGCGGCCGTCGGCGAGGAAGATCACGCGGTCCGCGTACGACGCGGCGACCGGGTCGTGGGTGACCATGACCACGGTCTGGCCGAGCTCGCGCACCGAGTTGCGCAGGAAGCCCAGGACCTCGGCGCCCGAGCGCGAGTCCAGGTTTCCGGTCGGCTCGTCACCGAAGATGATCTCGGGCTGGGAGGCCAGCGCACGGGCCACGGCCACGCGCTGCTGCTGGCCGCCGGAGAGCTGGGTGGGCCGGTGGGAGAGGCGCCCGGAGAGCCCCACCATGTCGATGACCTGGTCCAGCCACTGCTTGTTCGGCTTGCGGCCGGCGATGTCCATCGGCAGCGTGATGTTCTCGGCCGCGGTCAGCGTCGGCAGCAGGTTGAACGCCTGGAAGATGAAGCCGATCTTGTCCCGGCGCAGCTGGGTGAGCTGCTTGTCCTTGAGCGAGCCGAGCTCGGTCTCGCCTATGCGGACCGACCCGGAGCTGAACGAGTCGAGCCCGGCCACGCAGTGCATCAGCGTGGACTTGCCGGAGCCCGACGGGCCCATGATCGCGGTGAACTCGCCCTGGCGGAAGTCGACCGTCACCCGGTCGAGCGCGACCACCTGGGTCTCGCCCGTGCCGTAGACCTTCGACAGCTCGGTGGCGCGGGCGGCCACCGCGGTGGCGCGGTGTGCGGTGGGGATGGTGGTCAACGGAGGACTCCTGTCGGAAGCCGGAACTGGGGACTCCTCCATCCTCGATGCCGCCGGCCCCCCGGAACGTCAGTCCCTGTGCCCGTTCCCGGGCCGTCTTGAGTCTTATACGGGCGCCGCTCGCCTCCTCCTCGGGTATGACACGACCCCCGAGGCGCCCCTGGCCGCTCCCGTCCGGCCCCGGTCGCGCGGGCGGTCCGGGAGCGGCAGGCGAATTCGCGTCATTCCGCTACGCACAGTCCGGCTGACCGGTATGCCTGCCAACCGCCTCCGGCATGTGCCGCAGCCGTTTCGGGCCGGACTGACACACCCTCAAGCGCCAATAAAATAAGACAACATCAACCGCTGTTCCGCCGTGTGGGCGAGCCGTCCCGGATAGGCTCTTCGGGCGAACGTAGGAACCGCGCGACCAGCCCGGATGGTGGAATGCAGACACGGCGAGCTTAAACCTCGCTGGCCCTAGGGCCGTGCCGGTTCAAGTCCGGCTCCGGGCACCTCTCGCCCCCTCGGGGGAGGGGTGGAAGAACCGATAATTCGGTGCGCAAAACGACTGCGGAACGCTCTCGGAACGGCTGCGGAACCGCCGCTGAACGACCGGCGCGGCCGGATTACCGGCGAATGAGTGACGCGTGGGTAAACAGTTACCGCGCCCCCGGGCCCTCCCGCCCCGCACCCCGACTCCCGTCCCGGCACCACCGGGCCGCTGCGCGCCCCGCTCCCGCCGCCGACGCCCCTCCCGTCACCTCCCGTGGCACTCTTGTGACCGCGGACCCCCTGGTGTACGTCTCGCCTGGCGAGGAAAGATCCTCCCAGAGCACTAGGGTGATTGTTTTGCTTTCCCATTACCCTGGACGTCAAGGCCGCGCACGGCGGCCATGGAGGAGTGAGATGAGGAGCAGCAACCCGGTCTTCTCGCGACGGGGGTTCAGCCGCGACAACGGCTACGCGGGCTTCAACACCGCGCCGCAGGCCGGGGGCAACCCGTACGCGCAGGCACCGACGAACCCGTACGCGACGAATCCGTACGCGACGAACCCCTACGCCCAGCAGGACACGCAGTACGGCGCCCCCCAGGCCCCGGCCCGCGGCAATGTGATGACGATGGACGACGTCGTCTCGCGCACCGCGATCACGCTGGGCGTGGTGGCCGCGGGCGCGGCCCTCGCCTGGGCCCTGCTGCCGGTCTCCTCGACCAGCTACGGGCTGGCGATCGGTGCCGCCCTGGTGGCGTTCGTCCTCGCGATGATCCAGTCGTTCAAGGCGAAGCCCGTCCCCGCGCTGATCATCGGCTACGCCGCGTTCGAGGGCATCTTCCTCGGCGTGATCAGCGAGATGTTCAACGAGCGCTGGTCGGGTGCGCCCTTCCAGGCGGTCCTGGGCACGCTGGCGGTCTCCGGCGCGACGCTGTTCGCGTACAAGCAGCGCTGGGTCCGCGTGACCGCGCGGTACGCGCGCATCGGTATGACCATCGCGATCGCCTTCGTCCTGGTGATGATGGTGAACCTGCTGGTCGTCGCCTTCGGCGGCGCCGACGGCGGGGGCTTGCGCAGCTTCGGCCCGCTCGGCTTCGCGGTCGGCGTGCTGGCCATCCTGATCGGCTGCTTCTTCCTGACGCTCGACTTCAAGCAGATCGAGGACGGCATCACCTACGGCGCCCCGCGCGAGGAGTCGTGGCTGGCGGCGTTCGGTCTGACGATGTCGCTGGTCTGGATCTACCTGGAGATGCTGCGTCTGGTGGCGATTCTCCAGGGCGACGACTGACGCCCGCACCGCAGTGACGGAGGGGCCCGCCCGGCAGCAGCCGGGCGGGCCCCTTTGTTGCGTTGCGCCTCGTCCCGGTCCAGGGCTCCGCCCCGCCGGGGGGTCGGATCGGCGGGGCGGAGCACACACTCGTACGGGATTCCCTTCCTGGAGTCCTACAGCAGGCGGCGCGCGGCCCGCCTCAGGTCGTACTCATGGATGATCGCTTTGGCGTGGCCGTAGGCGAGATCGTGCTCGCTCCGGAGCCAGCTGACCTTCTCCTCGAACCGTACGAGGGAAGGGCCTTCGTCTACCGTGCGGAGCCAGTCGGAGACTTCACGACCGGTGCAATGGGGGATGCGGGAGAGCAGGTTGCGATGGGTTTCTTCGGAGAAGAGTTGGGACATCGGCGCCTCCGGACGCATTGCCTGGGGGTCCCCTGCTCGGGCGGGGCCGAGAACGCGGGGGATGGTCCTTCACGCCACCGTGCCTGAGCGTTCGCGTATTGGCAACAGTCCCGGGGCGGCGCGTAGGGTCACGGCGTGCTAGATGTCACCCCGCTCCTCGCCGCCGTGGACCGCTTCGCCGACCGCCTCCGGGCCGCCCCCGAGAGCCGCCTGCGCCGCGGCGCCGCCGCCACGGGCCTCGCCCTGGCCAGGGAGTTGTCGACCCGCGCGCAGCGCGCCGAGACCCCGGACGCCGAGCCCCGGGTGATGCCGGACGCGGGCGCCTTCGCGGTGGCCGACCAAGTGGCGGTGGCCGGCCGCGATTTGGCCGAGGCGCTGCGCACGGGGGCGGCCCCGGCCGCCTCGCTGGCGGAGGCGGTGGGGCTGGTGGAGGAGGCGTCCCGGAACGCGTTCGGGTAGCGGGCCGCTCACGCGTGCGGTTCCTGCGCCCCGCCCACCCGCGCCGCCGCCAGCTCGTACGTCGTCTCCTCGTGGCGGACCCGGAACCGGACGCCGTCCCCGGCGCCCAGGGCCTCGGAGACCTGCCACTGGCTTCTGGGGTCGTCGCGCCAGGTGGTGAGCTGAGCCGAGGCCGGTGAATCCGGCTCCAGCCGCCAGGCGAGCAGCGACGCCTGGGCGCGCAGCCAGGACGTGGCCAGGAGCAGCGAGGGGGTGCGCGCGGCACCGAACGCCTTCTCCTCGTACGGCTCGGCGCCCGCCCGGACGGCCGTGACCCAGCACCGGTACTCGACATCAGCCATGGTCGTCAGCTCCGTTTCCCGACTGGCCTCTCCTGCCTCTACGCAACCGTGTGACCACGCACAGCAGTACCGTTACGCTGGCGCTGCGGTTTTAATGCGTTTAACGGGCGTACGGGCGCCGGGAGTTGAGCGATCATGGCGAGCGAACCGAACCAGCACCTGCGACGCCTGTTCACGGAGAGCGGCTGGACCCTCAGCCAGTGCGCCAGGGCCGTGAACCAGGTGGGCGGGGAGACCGGTACCACCCTGCGCTACAACGCGTCCGCCGTCCATCACTGGCTGGGCGGGACGATTCCGCGCGCTGATGTACGGCGGATCATCCTTGAGGCGTTCTCGCGCCGCCTCCATCGTCCGGTGACCCCCGCCGACGCCGGATTCGTGGCTCCGGCCGATCGGCCCGCCACTCTGCCGGATACGGTGGACGGGCTGATCGAGCTGGGGAAGGGCGACATGGACCCGTCACGGCGCAGCGTCCTCGGCGTCGGGCTGTTCTCCGTCGCCCTGGCGGTACCCGGCTGGCCGGAAGTGGTGAGCCGGGCCGAGGCGATCCAGACAGGGCAGATCAAGCGCATCGGCATGACCGACGTCGACATGGTCGTGGCGATGACCGAGCGCGTATCCGACCTGGACGACGAGTTCGGCGGTCGGTATGCGCGTCCGATGGCTGCCGCCTTCCTGGTCAACATCGTGGCCCCCGGTCTGCGCGCCGACGGTCCCGAGCCGGTGAAGGACGCGATGCGGTCGGCCGCGTCGGACCTCTGCTACCTGACCGGCTACATGGCCGTCGACGAGGGGCTCCACGGGCTGGCGCAGGGTTACTACCTCAAGGCTCTGGAGCTCGCCGGTGCGGCGAAGGACCACCTGACGTACTGCACCACGCTGCGCGGAATGAGTGTCCAGGCGGTCGACCTGGGGCACGGCCGTACAGCCATGCGGCTCGCCGACTCGGCCGCGGCCGCGTCTCCCCAGGCCGGGCCGCGGATGCGGGCCTTCCTCGCGGGTCAGCAGGCCCACGCCGCAGCGCAGATCGGCGACCGCCACGCCGCGCTGACATACCTGCGCGAGGCGGAGGCGGCGATGGACAAGGCCGAGTCGCGAGCCACCACCTTCGCGTCGTACAACCCGTCCTCCCTGGCGTACCACGTGGGGCAGGTCAGATACGAGCTCGGAGACGTTAAGGGCTCCATCGAGGCGCTGGAGCAGTCCGACAAGCTCCGGCACCACACGTTCCGCCGGAACCGCGTGCGCTACCTGTCCATGATGGCCGAACGCCAACTGGAGCTGGGCCACCTCGAGGCGGCCTGCGCCACCTGGGAGCAGGTGGTGGAGATCTACCCGCACGTCCAGTCGGGGCAGTGCGACCAGCGCGTCACGACGATGTACGAGCGCATCCGGCCCTATCTCAAGAACCGGCACGCTCGCGTTCTGTACGAGCGCGCACGGCTCGTCACGCCGCTGCCGCTGGGCACCTGACGGGCCGTCCGGCAGTCGCTCACAGCGACGCGATGACCCGGTCCGCCAGGATGTACACGCTCTCCTCGCCGCACGAGAACGTCAGGGCGTACGCGCCCGAGATCCCCGAGCCGCCGAGCAGCACCGGGGTGTCGCCCTCGCGCAGGGCCTCGGCGAGGCGTTCGGAGGTCTCGCGGTGGCCGGGGGTCATGCACAGCGTGGTGCCGTCGGTGAAGACGTAGACGTCGAGCGTGCCGAGCGGGCCGGGGCGGACGTCCGCGAGGGCCGTGCGGGCCTCGGCCAGCTCCTCCAGGCGCGCCACCGTGGACTCGTGGTCGGCCACGACCGGCGTCTGGACCGGGACGAAGTCGGGGTGCGAGGGGTGGCGGCGGCGGGCCGCGGCGAGCTCCGGGGAGTCCTCGGGGAACTCCTCGTACGGCTCGGCGCCCAGCTCCACGCCCTCCAGACCGACGAAGTCGGCCTGCCGGGGGAGGAACAGGGAGGCGTCGTCCCCGAGGCCGGAGAGGCCGCCCAGGAGCGACGGGGCGTCCGCCGCGTCCCGCGCCTCCTGCGCCGCCCAGAACGCCCGCGCCTCGGCGAGCTCGCGCTCGCGCTCCTCGGCCAGCGCCTCGGCGACGGCCGCGCGTATCTCGGCGAGCGGCGTCTCCGCGCCGCGCGCCTGGTGGGGCACGGTGGCGGACCGGCCGGCGTTCGTGGCCGCGAGGTCGGCGCGCAGCGCCACGACCTGCCTGCGCAGCCCGTGGGCGGCGTGCAGGGCAGCGGCGCCCACGGCCGTGGCAGCGGCCGTGGTCAGCAGCAGGGCAAGAGACATGGCGCTCACTGACTTACTCCCGGATTCAAACGATTCCCCGACTTCCTACATCAGCTTGTCGGGCGCCCGCTCCCCTTGTCAGTGCATTACGTCACGAAACGGACAGGTCTTTGTGCCTGAGGTTTATCCCCGCGACCCCCGAAAACGCCGTGACCTGCGGGAACGTATCTCCCCCGGGATATACGTCACATCCTGGGGGAGATTCGGTCACGAAGCGGACGCGGTGGGGTTCACGCGGTGCAGGAAGGGGTCACCCCGCCGAGTCACCGCAGATGCCCCCCGCCGCAGCGTAGGGCCTCGTCAGCTCAAGCGCGCGTTGTTCTTGGTCGCGCTCCGCTTCGCTTCCGCTGCGGGCAGGTGCCGCCCTCGTTCCTCGGGCGACCCCTACCCTCCGCTTCAGCTCAGCTCAGCCGCTCGATGACCATGGCCATGCCCTGGCCGCCGCCCACGCACATCGTCTCCAGACCGAACTGCTTGTCGTGGAACTGGAGGGAGTTGATGAGCGTGCCGGTGATGCGGGCGCCCGTCATGCCGAAGGGGTGGCCGACCGCGATGGCGCCGCCGTTGACGTTCAGCTTGTCGAGCGGGATCTCCAGGTCGCGGTAGCTCGGGATCACCTGGGCGGCGAACGCCTCGTTGATCTCGAACAGGTCGATGTCGCCGACGGTCAGGCCCGCGCGCTTGAGGGCCTGCTTCGACGCCTCCACCGGGCCCAGGCCCATGATCTCGGGCGAGAGGCCGGTGACGCCGGTGGACACGATCCGGGCGAGGGGCGTCAGGCCCAGCTCACGCGCCTTGGTGTCGCTCATGATGACCAGCGCGGCGGCGCCGTCGTTCAGCGGGCAGCAGTTGCCCGCCGTGACCAGGCCGTCGGGGCGGAAGACGGGCTTGAGGCCCTGGACGCCCTCCACGGTGACGCCGGCGCGCGGGCCGTCGTCCTTCGAGACGACCGTGCCGTCCGGGGTCGTCACGGGGGTGATCTCGCGCTCCCAGAAGCCGTTCTTGATGGCTTCCTCGGCGAGGTTCTGCGACCGTACGCCGAACTCGTCCATGTCCGCGCGCGTGACGCCCTTGGCGCGCGCCAGGTTCTCGGCGGTCTGGCCCATCGCGATGTACGCGTCGGGGACCAGGCCGTCCTCGCGCGGGTCGTGCCAGGAGGCGCCCTCGCTCTGGGCGACCTCGGCGGTACGGGCCTCTGCCTCGGCGAAGAACGGGTTGTGGGTGTCCGGGAGGCCGTCGCTCGACCCCTTCACGCTGCGGGACACCATCTCGACGCCGGCCGAGATGAAGACGTCGCCCTCGCCCGCCTTGATGGCGTGCAGCGCCATGCGGGAGGTCTGGAGCGAGGAGGAGCAGTAGCGGGTGATCGTGCAGCCCGGCAGGTGGTCCATGCCCATCTGCACGGCCACGATGCGGCCCAGGTTGTGGCCCTGCTCGCCGCCGGGGAGGCCGCAGCCGAGCATCAGGTCGTCGATGTCGCGCGGGTCGAGCTCGGGGATCTTGGCGAGTGCGGCCTGGATGATGGTGGCGGTGAGGTCGTCCGGCCGCAGATCCTTCAGCGAGCCCTTGAAGGCGCGGCCGATGGGGGAGCGGGCGGTCGAGACGATCACGGCTTCGGGCATCGGGGCTCCAGAGGCTTTAAGCGGGCGGGCTCTCTGGGAAGTTACCCGTACGTACGGAATTGGTCATCGGCCGACGCGTGTGATGCGGGCCTCTTTTCTAAGCGGTTGCTCAGGGCGGTGGCTGTGGCCCGGCCTTCGTCTGCGGCCCGGTGGCGGGTTGCCGGGGCAGGAGCCCCCACTCCGCCCCTTCCCGAAAGCCCTCCGGCGGGCGGCCTTCGTCTGCGGGTGTGCCCGCGCCCCTAAGGATCGGTGGCAGAGCTGGGATTTCCGGCTGCCGGGGACTACCCAAGGGGCGCGGGAACTGCGCGACCAGCCCACCACCCGGCCGCAGACAGAGGCCGGGCGGAGGCGGGGTCGCTACTTCGCCAGGAACGCCAGCAGGTCCTGGCGGCTCACCACGCCCGTCGGCTTGCCCTCCACCAGGACGATCGCCGCGTCGGCCTCGCCCAGGACCGACATCAGCTCCGAGACCGGCTCGCCCGAGCCGACCTGCGGCAGGGGCGGGCTCATGTGCTTCTCCAGCGGGTCGGAGAGCGAGGCGCGCTGCGCGAACAGCGCCGCCAGGAGCTCCTTCTCCACCACCGAGCCGATGACCTCCGCGGCCATCACGTCGGGGTGCCCCGCGCCGGGCTTGACGATCGGCATCTGCGACACGCCGTACTCGCGCAGCACCTCGATCGCCTCCCCGACCGTCTCCTCGGGGTGCATGTGGACGAGCGACGGCATCGCGCCCTCCTTGTCGGCGAGGACGTCGCCGATACGGGCCGAGGGGCCCGCCTCCTCCAGGAAGCCGTGCCCGGCCATCCACTCGTCGGAGAAGATCTTGGAGAGGTAGCCGCGGCCGGAGTCCGGGAGCAGGACGACGACCACGTCGTCCGGGCCCAGGCCCTCGGCCACCCGCAGCGCCGCCACGACCGCCATGCCGCAGGAGCCGCCCACCAGGAGGCCCTCCTCCTTGGCGAGGCGGCGGGTCATCTGGAACGAGTCCTTGTCGGAGACCGCGACGATCTCGTCCGTGACCTCACGGTCGTACGCGGTGGGCCAGAAGTCCTCGCCCACGCCCTCGACCAGGTACGGACGGCCGGAGCCGCCGCTGTAGACCGAGCCCTCGGGGTCGGCGCCGACGACGCGCACGGAGCCGCCGGAGACCTCCTTGAGGTACCTGCCGGTGCCGGTGATGGTGCCGCCGGTGCCGACGCCCGCCACGAAGTGCGTGATCTTCCCGTCGGTCTGCTCCCACAGCTCCGGACCGGTGGTCTCGTAGTGCGAGCGCGGGTTGTTCGGGTTGCTGTACTGGTCCGGCTTCCAGGCGCCGGGCGTCTCGCGCACCAGGCGGTCCGAGACGTTGTAGTACGAGTCAGGGTGCTCCGGGTCGACCGCCGTCGGGCAGACGACGACCTCGGCCCCGTACGCACGCAGGACGTTGATCTTGTCGAGCGACACCTTGTCCGGGCAGACGAAGATGCACTTGTAGCCCTTCTGCTGGGCCACGATCGCGAGACCGACACCCGTGTTGCCCGAGGTGGGCTCCACGATGGTGCCGCCCGGCTTGAGCGCACCGCTCTGCTCCGCCGCTTCGATCATGCGCACGGCGATCCGGTCCTTGACCGAGCCGCCCGGGTTGAAGTACTCGACCTTGGCCAGGACGGTCGCCTGGATGCCCGCGGTCACACTGTTGAGCTTCACCAGCGGGGTATTGCCGACGAGGCTGATCATCGAGTCGTGGAATTGCACCGTTGTCTCCGGGGTCTCCGTGATGGTGCCGCCAGCGTATGCGCAGAGCGAGCGCCCGTTCACCTCACGGCGGGATTGAGCGACACCTGTCACCGGGCAGGTAGCTGATGTACGGCTCCAAGGAGGTGGCGGTGGCTGGGAGTGTGTCGACCGTGTCGGCCGGGGTTTCGGCCGGTTCGAGGGCGAGAGTGGCCCGCCGGATCGCGGCGGGCGCGGCGTTCGGCGGCGGCGGGATCGGGCTGCTCGCCACGGCCGCGGTCGGCGTGCTGCTCGCCGAGGCGGCGCTGGCCAGACGGTCGGTGGGCGGCGGCACCGCCCCGCACCCGCCGAGCGCCGACGGGCTGTACGGGGTGGCCTTCGCCAATGGCACGCCGCCGCTGCGCATGGGCATCCTGGGTGATTCCACGGCCGCCGGACAGGGCGTGCGGCGGGCCGGGCAGACCCCGGGCGCGCTGCTCGCCTCGGGGCTGGCGGCGGTGGCCGAGCAGATGGTCACGCTGCGGAACGTGGCCCAGCCGGGCGCGCAGTCGGACGACCTGGACCGCCAGGTCTCGCTGCTGCTGGCGGACCCGGTCCGGATCCCCGACGTCTGCGTGATCATGATCGGCGCGAACGACGTCACCCACCGGATGCCGCTCACCGCCTCCGTACGCCATCTGGCGGGTGCGGTGCGGCGGCTGCGGACGGCGGGCGCCGAGGTGGTCGTCGGGACCTGCCCCGACCTCGGCTCGGTGGAGCCGGTCTACCAGCCGCTGCGCTGGCTGGCCCGCCGGGTCTCGCGCCAGCTCGCGGCCGCGCAGACGATCGTGGTGGTCGAGCAGGGCGGGCGGACGGTCTCGCTGGGCCATCTGCTCGGCCCCGAGTTCGAGGCGAACCCGCGCGAGCTGTTCGGGCCGGACAACTACCACCCGTCGGCCGAGGGGTACGCGACGGCCGCGATGGCCGTCCTTCCCACGCTCTGCGCCTCGCTCGGGCTGTGGCCGGACGCCGACCGGCTGGACGCGGACCGCGACGAGGACATCCTGCCGGTCGCCAAGGCGGCGGCCGAGGCGGCGGCGGAGCCCGGCACCGAGGTCAGCGGGGCCCGCGCGCCCTGGGCGCTGCTCAAGCACCGCCGGCGGCGGCGGGTGACCGCCACCGAGCCGTCCACCGCGCACCCGGCGCACCCGGCCCACCCCTGACGTCCGTACGCCCGAGCGCCGTACGCCCCGCGTCAGTTGACGGTCCGTCGTGTTGGTCGCGGAAATGGTACGAGCGCGACATGTCCGCGCAGCACCGGCTTAACACGAGTGCGGCACATTGGTGGATGTCGGCGGGGGAGACCCGGCCGGCACCACCAGCGGCGTCAAGGACCTCCGGAGCGGCTCCCGGACCTCCCGACGCCCAGGACGCGGCGACCGGCCCTGACCCGGGACCGTGTCCCGCGCGGGGACCGCCGTCGTCCCGCCCCCCGGGCGACCGGGGGTGCGGCGGTCCCCGCGCTCACCCATGCGTACGCCAGTCGCCTACGCCAGTCGCGTACGTCAGTCGGTGTCGCCGTCGGCGCGGTGGCGGCGCGGCCACGGCCACGGGCGGGCGGCGTGCACGGCGTTCACGGCGAAGATGCCGAGCCAGGTGACGAAGAGGCCGCTCAGCCCCGCGTTCACGGCGCCGATCGCGGACAGCGGGATGGCGAGGACCAGCGAGATCATGCCGAATCCGAAGCGCTCGGCGAAGCCCATGTCGGGGGTCTGGCCGGACGGGCGGCCGCCGCGGGCCACCACCATCTGCTGTTCGGCGAGCTGGCGCCGCACCCGGCGGTCGATCGCCGGGTCCAGGCGCTGTTCCACCTTCTCCAGGAAGGAGTCGACGAGCGCGGGCTCGTACTCCTCGCCGAGCTCCCTGCGGGCGTGCAGGGTGGCGTCGAGTTCTTTTCTCAGGTCGGCGTCGCGGGCTTCCATGTTTCCCCACGGTACGGAGCGGGCGGCGCGGGCGCAGTGGGGATAGCCCCCGTACTTGCCCGTCTGCATATGGTCATGCAGAGTGCTGGGCGACTGAATATCGTGGAGCTCCGGGCGTGCGGAGCTCCGGGCGTGACGAAGGGGGGACGGCATGAGCGACGGGCCTGCCGCACGGCTGCAACAGCTCTTCGAGGGGCGCCGGCTGACGCCGACCCAGCGGCGGATCGCCCACTCCATGGTGCGCAGGGCCGCCGACGTGCCGTTCCTGTCGAGCGTGGAGCTGGCCGAGCTGGCCGGGGTGAGCCAGCCGTCGGTGACGCGGTTCGCGGTCGCGCTCGGCTTCGACGGGTACCCGGCGCTCCGCCGCCATCTGCGCGAGGTGGTGCCCGCGGCGTCGCCGGAGGCGGGCGAGGACGAGTACAACGAGTACCAGCAGGCGGTCCAGGCCGAGATCGAGAACCTGCGGCACCTGGCGGGCCTGCTCGCGGACCCGGCGCCGGTCGAGGAGGCCGGACGGCTGCTCGCCGCGTCCCGGCCGCTGCCGGTGCTCGGGCTGCGCGCGGCCTCCTCGCAGGCGCGCGGCTTCGCCTACTTCGCGGCCAAGGTCCATCCCGACGTACGGCTGCTCGACGAGGGCGGCTCGATGCTGGTGGACCGCATCGACGCGGCGCACCGGGCCGGGGCGTCGGCGCTGCTGTGCTTCGCGCTGCCGCGGCATCCCCGGGAGGTGGTGGACGCGCTGGAGTACGCGCGCGGCAAGGGGCTCGCCGTCGTCACGGTGGCCGACTCCGCGTTCGCGCCGGTGGCGCGCCACAGCGACCTGCTGATCCCGGCCGCCGTCGGCACGGGCCTCGCGTTCGACACGGCCTGCGCGCCGATGCTGCTGGGCCGTGTCCTCCTGGAGGCGATGTGCGACGACCTCCCGGACGCGCAGGCCCGCCTGGAGGAGTTCGACGCGGGGGCCGCGGGGCGGGGTTTGTTCGTGGAGTAGCCCCGTAAGCCCCCGGGGGGCGCGTTTTCGTCTGCGGCCCGGGGGGTGGCTGGTCGCGCAGTTCCCCGCGCCCCTCAAAACCCTCGTTCGTGTGCGGCCCGGTGGCGGGCTGGTCGCGCAGTTCCTCGCGCCCCTGGAAACCCTCGTTCGTGTGCGGCCCGGTGGTGGGCTGGTCGCGCAGTTCCCCGCGCCCCTGAAAGCCTGTGGCTGAGCTTGGTTCTCCGGCTGCGGCCGACCCCCCCCCAGGGGCGCGGGGAACTGCGCGAGCAACCCACCACACACCCGCAGACGAACACCGGGCCCAGAAGGGGCGCGCCCCAGACGGCCCGCACGCGTGCGGCATGCCTAGAAGAGCAGCGCGTCCGGCGTCGCACCCCCCGACTCCGCCACGATCTCCCGCAGGGACTGCGGCTCCCGGACCACCGCGAAGCGGACGCCCGACGGTGATGTCGTGAAGCCGTAGACGCCCGGCCTGGCGAGGCTGTTGTACGCGTAGTGGTGGGCGAAGTAGTACGCCCCGGTGTCCAGCACCGCCGCGTAATCCCCCTGCTCCAGCCGCGGCAGCAGCCGCGCCTCGGCCAGCAGGTCGCCCGCGAAGCAGGCCGGGCCGGCCACGTCCTGGAGGACGGGCGGGCCGGACTTGGGGCGGCCCTCCACTCCGTACGCGGCGATCCGCAGCGGCCAGGACGCGGGCGCGTACACCGTACGGGCCGCGATCTGGACGCCCGCATGGGTGACCGCGATGGGCCGCCCCCCGGACGTCTTCGCGTACTCCACCCGCGCCAGCACCGTCCCGTGCTTGGCGAGCAGCGACCGGCCGAACTCGGTCACCAGCGCGTACGAGCCGTCGAAGAGGCCGGGGACCCGGTCGCGCAGCAGCCGCGCGTACTCCTCGTACGTGGGGCTCTCCTCGTCCGAGGCGAAGTTCACCGGCAGCCCGCCGCCGAGGTCGACCGTGTCGATCTGGCGGCGGCCCACGCGCGCGTTGACCTCCTCGGCCAGCTCGTGGGCCGCCCGTACGCCCTCCGCCATCAGGGCGAGCGGCACGCCCTGGGAGCCCGCGTGGGTGTGCAGCCGGGTGAGCCAGGGGCGGGCCGCGTACGCCTCGACGATCCACTCCCGCGCCCCCTCGTCCCGCAGCCCCACCCCGAACTTGGAGGTCGGCGTCGCCGTCGAGAGCGCGCCGATGGACCCCGCGCCCAGCTGCGGGTTGATCCGCAGGCCCAGCGGCGAGGCGGTCCCGCCGGAGGCGACGAGCGCGTCCAGGCGGGCCAGCTCCTGCGGGTTGTCGGCGTTGACGGCGATGCCGAGCGCGAGCGCCTCGCGCAGCTCGGCGGGGGTCTTGGCGGGGGAGTCCAGAACGGTGTGGCCGGGCCCGATCCCGGCGGCGCGGGCCAGCGCCAGCTCGCCGGGGCTGGCGACCTCCGCGCCCAGCCCCTCGGCCGCCAGCAGCCGCAGCACAGGCACCAGCGGGCACGCCTTGACGGCGAAGGCGTGCAGCACGGGCGCGTCGGTCACGGCCGCGAAGGCCGAGGTCAGCGCGGCCGCGCCGCGCCGGATGCCGGTGACGTCGAGGAGGGCGGCGAGCGGGGCGTCCGGACCGACGATCCCCTGCTCCACGGCCGCCCGCACGGCCTGGTCGCGGCGCGCCGCCGCCGGTGTGTCGGTCATGGGATCAAGCCAAGCACCGGCGGTGCGGCGGCGCAGGAATACGCCCCGATTTCCGCGCCCCGGCGGCCTTTCCCCTCTACCGGTCCCCGTTCCCCTCCACCGGTCTATTGACTAGTTCTATTCAGACGTCCAGGATGTGAATATCTGAGTCACGTCGTGAGGAGGCCTCGCCATGTCAGGACCCCGCCCCGTACGGGCACCGCGCGGTACGGAACTGAGCGCCCTGGGATGGCAGCAGGAAGCCGCCCTCCGGATGCTCCAGAACAACCTCGACCCCGAGGTGGCCGAGCACCCCGACAAGCTCGTCGTCTACGGCGGCACCGGCAAGGCCGCGCGCGACTGGCGCTCCTTCGACGCGATGGTGCGCACGCTCAGGACCCTCAAGCAGGACGAGACGATGCTCGTCCAGTCGGGCCGCCCGGTCGGCGTGATGCAGACCCACGAGTGGGCCCCGCGCGTCCTGATCGCCAACTCCAACCTGGTGGGCGACTGGGCGAACTGGGAGGAGTTCCGCCGCCTGGAGGCCCTCGGCCTCACCATGTACGGCCAGATGACGGCCGGTTCGTGGATCTACATCGGCACCCAGGGCATCCTCCAGGGCACCTACGAGACGTTCTCGGCCGTCGCCGCGAAGAAGTTCAACGGCACGCTCGCCGGGACCATCACGCTCACCGCCGGGCTCGGCGGCATGGGCGGCGCGCAGCCGCTCGCCGTGACGATGAACGACGGCGTCGCGATCTGCATCGACGTGGACCCGCGCGCCATCGAGCGCCGCATCGAGCACCGCTACCTGGACGTCAAGGCCGACAACCTGCGGCACGCGCTCGAGCTGGCGGTCGAGGCGCGCGACGCCCGTCGCCCGCTCTCCATCGGCCTGCTCGGCAACGCGGCGGAGCTGCTGCCGCAGATGCTGGCCGAGGGCGCGCCGATCGACATCGTGACCGACCAGACGTCGGCGCACGACCCGCTGGCGTACCTGCCGATCGGCGTCGACTTCGACGACATGGCCGACGCGGCCGCCAAGGACCCGGCGGGCTTCACCACCCGCGCCCGTGAGTCCATGGCCAAGCACGTCGAGGCGATGGTCGGCTTCATGGACGCGGGCGCCGAGGTCTTCGACTACGGCAACTCGATCCGCGGCGAGGCCCAGCTGGCCGGGTACGACCGGGCGTTCGCCTTCCCCGGCTTCGTCCCCGCGTACATCCGCCCGCTCTTCTGCGAGGGCAAGGGCCCCTTCCGGTGGGCCGCCCTGTCCGGCGAGGCCTCCGACATCGCCAAGACGGACAAGGCGATCCTGGACCTGTTCCCGGAGAACGAGTCCCTGCACCGCTGGATCAAGATGGCGGGCGAGCGCGTCCACTTCCAGGGCCTGCCCGCGCGCATCTGCTGGCTCGGCTACGGCGAGCGCGACAAGGCGGGCGAGCGCTTCAACGACATGGTGGCGTCGGGCGAGCTGGCGGCCCCGCTGGCCATCGGCCGCGACCACCTGGACTGCGGCTCGGTGGCGTCCCCGTACCGCGAGACCGAGGCGATGCTCGACGGCTCGGACGCGATCGCGGACTGGCCGCTCCTGAACGCCATGGTCAACGTCGCCTCCGGCGCGTCCTGGGTCTCCCTGCACCACGGCGGCGGCGTCGGCATGGGCCGCTCCATCCACGCGGGCCAGGTCACGGTGGCCGACGGCACGGCGCTGGCGGGCGAGAAGATCCGCCGGGTGCTGACGAACGACCCCGGTATGGGCGTCATCCGCCACGTCGACGCGGGCTACGACATCGCGGAGTCGGTCGCGGACGAGCGGGGCGTGCGGGTGCCGATGCGGGAGGGCGAGGGCCAGTGAGCTCGTCCCCGGTCCCGCCCCTTCCTGAACCGGGGGCTGCGCCCCCGGCCCCCCAGTCGCGCCTGAACGGCGCTCGTCCTCAAACGCCGGACGGGCTGGGTATGCCCGCTCCGGGCCCCGTAAGGGGCGCGGGGAACTGCGCGACCGGCCACGCACGGTCCGCGGATGGCGCGGGAACGGACCGGGGCCCTGAAGGGGCGCAGCCCCCGCTCGGGGGTCCGGGGGCGGAGCCCCCGGGTGGCGCCCCTTCCTCTGCTCACCCCCACCCGCGGAGCGTTTCGGGAAGGGGCGGGGTGGGGGAGACTCCCTCGTTCCACGAGATGTGGCGCGAGCTCGCCCCCATCGGGCGGGACGCCGGGACCCGTGGGTACCGCCGGTTCGCCTGGAGCGGCGCCGACGCCGAGTGCCGGGAGTGGTTCCGCGCGCAGGCCGACGCCCGCGGGCTGACCTATGAGGTCGACCGGAACGGGAACCAGTGGGCCTGGGACGGCGACCCCACCGCCGGGGACGCCGTCGTCACCGGGTCGCACCTGGACTCCGTCCCGGACGGCGGCGCCTTCGACGGCCCCCTCGGCGTCGTCTCCGCGTTCGCCGCGCTCGACGAGCTGCGGCGACGGGGAGCCGTACCCACCCGCCCCCTCGCCCTCGTCAACTTCGGCGACGAGGAGGGCGCCCGCTTCGGCCTCGCCTGCGTCGGCTCGCGGCTGGCCGCCGGGCAGCTGACCGTGGAGGCCGCGCACCGGCTGCGCGACGGCGACGGGATCAGCCTGCCGCAGGCGATGGAGCGCGCCGGGTACGACCCGGACGCCATCGGCCCCGACCCCGAACGCCTCGCCCGTATCGGCGCGTTCGTCGAGCTGCACGTGGAACAGGGCCGCGCCCTGGACCTCAGCGGCGACGCCGTCGGCATCGCCTCGGCGATCTGGCCGCACGGCCGCTGGCGGTTCGACTTCGCCGGGGAGGCCAACCACGCGGGCACCACCCGCCTGGTGGACCGGCGCGACCCGATGCTCACGTACGCCGAGACGGTCCTCGCCGCCCGCCGCGAGGCCGAACTCGCGGGCGCGGTCGCCACCTTCGGCAAGATCTCCTGCGAGCCGAACGGCGTCAACGCCATCCCGTCGCTGGTGCGCGGCTGGCTGGACTCGCGCGCCGCCGACCAGCAGACCCTGGACACGGTCGTCGCGGCGATCGAGGCGGCCGCCCGGGACCGCGCCGCCCGCGACGGTGTGGACCTGACCGTCGTACGGGAGTCGTTCACGCCCGTCGTCGAGTTCGGGCACGCCCTGCGCGACGAGCTCGCGAAGATCCTCGGCGGGCACACCCCCGTCCTCGGCACCGGCGCTGGACACGACGCCGGAATCCTCTCCGGGACGGTCCCGACCGCCATGCTGTTCGTACGCAACCCCACCGGCGTCTCGCACTCCCCGGCCGAGTTCGCCGGCGAGGACGACTGCGTGGCCGGGGTGCTCGCACTCGCCGACGTACTGGAGGGCCTGGCGTGCAGGTGACGTCGTACTGGCTGGAGCACGCCTGGCTCGACCCCGAGGTCGAACCGGGCGTGCTGGTGGAGGTGGCGGACGGCCGGATCTCCGCCGTCCGCAAGGGAGTCGAGGCGCCGCCCCCCGGCGCCGTCGCCCTGCGCGGCCTCACCCTGCCGGGCCTGGCCAACGCCCACTCGCACGCCTTCCACCGGGCCCTGCGCGGCACGGTCCAGGTCGGCTCGGGCACGTTCTGGACCTGGCGCGAGACGATGTACGCGGTCGCGGCGCGGCTCACACCCGAGTCGTACCACGCGCTCGCGCGGGCCGTGTACGCGGAGATGGCGCTGGCCGGGATCACGGCGGTGGGCGAGTTCCACTACCTCCACCACGCGCCCGGCGGCACGCCGTACGCCGACCCGAACGCGATGGGCGAGGCGCTGATCGCGGCCGCGGCCGACGCCGGGATCCGGATCACGCTGCTCGACACGGCGTATCTGTCCTCCGGCTTCGGCGAGCCGCCGAACACGCACCAGCTGCGGTTCTCCGACGGCACCGCGCAGGCGTGGGCCGAGCGGGTGTCCCTCCTGAAGCCGCGTGACGGCGTACGGATCGGAGCGGCGGTCCACTCCGTACGGGCCGTGCCCGCGGACCAGTTGCGTACCGTCGCGGCGTGGGCCGAGGAGCGGGAGGCGCCGCTGCACGTCCACCTCTCCGAGCAGATCGCGGAGAACGAGGCGTGCCTGGCCGCGCACGGCCGCACCCCGACGCGGCTGCTCGCGGACCACGGGGTGCTGGGCGCGCGGACGACGGGCGTCCACAACACCCACCTCACCGACGAGGACATCGCGCTGCTCGGCGGGTCCGGGACGGGCACGTGCATGTGCCCGACGACGGAACGGGACCTGGCCGACGGCATCGGCCCCGCCGTCGCCCTCCAGCGCGCCGGATCCCCGCTCTCGCTGGGCAGCGACAGCCACGCCGTGATCGACCTCCTGGAGGAGGCGCGGGCGATGGAGCTGAACGAGCGGCTGCGGACGCGGACGCGGGGGCACTGGACGGCGGCCGCGCTGCTGCGGGCGGCGTCCGCGGACGGGCACGCGGCGCTGGGCTGGGGCGACGCGGGGCGGATCGCGCCGGGCGCGCTCGCCGACCTGGCGACCCTGGACCTGTCGTCGCCCCGCACGGCGGGTGCGGTGCCGCGCCTTGGCGCGGAGACGGCGGTGTTCGCGGGGTCTGCGGCGGATGTACGGCATGTGGTGGTGGGGGGACGTGAGGTGGTGCGGGACGGGGTGCACGCGGCGGTCCCGGACGTGGGGGCGGCCCTGGCGACGGCCATCGCGTCCCTACGGGATTAAGCCCCCACCCCGCCCCTTCCCGTAAGCCCTCGGCCGGGCGGCTCGGCGCTTCGTCTGCGGACTGTGCTGGGTTGCTCGCGCAGTTCCCCGCGCCCCTAAAGGGGCGCCCCGAAGGGGCGCATCTCAGGGGCGCGGGGAACTGCGCGACCAGCCACCCGCCGGACCGCAGACGAACACCGGACCACCGACAGGAGCCAGCACCCGTGAGCACCCTCGTCACCAACATCTCCACCCTCGTCACCAACGACCCCACCCTCGGCCCCACCCCCCTCGGCCTCGTCGAGAACGCCGCCGTCGTGATCGAGGGCGACACCATCGCCTGGGTCGGGCGGAGCGCGGACGCCCCCGCCGCTGACGCCACCCACGACGCCAACGGCCACGCCGCGATCCCCGGCTTCGTCGACTCCCACTCCCACCTCGTCTTCGCCGGTGACCGCACCCAGGAGTTCAACGCCCGGATGTCGGGGCAGCCGTACAAGGCGGGCGGGATCCGGACCACCGTCGCCGCCACCCGCGCCGCCACCGACGCCGAGCTGGGTGCGAACGTCGCCCGGTACATCGGCGAGGCCCTGCGGCAGGGGACCACCACGTTCGAGACCAAGTCCGGATACGGCCTCACCGTCGAGGACGAGGCCCGCGCCCTGCGCATCGCCGCCGAGCACACGGACGAGGTCACCTACCTCGGGGCGCACATCGTGGCGCCGGAGTACGCCGACGACCCCGCCGCCTACGTCGAGCTCGTCACCGGCGAGATGCTCGACGCCTGCGCCCCGTACGCCCGCTGGGTCGACGTCTTCTGCGAGAAGGGCGCGTTCGACGGGGACCAGGCCCGGGCGGTCCTCCTCGCGGGCAAGGCGAAGGGCCTGATCCCCCGCGTCCACGCCAACCAGCTCTCGTACGGCCCCGGCGTCCAGCTCGCCGTCGAGCTCGACGCCGCCAGCGCCGACCACTGCACCCACCTCACCGACGCCGACGTCGACGCGCTGGCGAACGGCTCCACCGTCGCCACGCTGCTCCCCGGCGCGGAGTTCTCCACGCGCGCGCAGTGGCCCGACGCCCGGCGGCTGCTCGACGCGGGGGTGACGGTCGCGCTGTCCACGGACTGCAACCCGGGGTCCTCGTTCACGTCCTCGATGCCGTTCTGCGTGGCGCTCGCCGTGCGGGACATGAGGATGACCCCGGACGAGGCCGTCTGGGCCGCCACGGCCGGTGGCGCCGCCGCGCTGCGCCGTACCGACGTCGGCCGGATCGCGCCCGGCGCCCGCGCCGACCTCGCGCTGCTCGACGCCCCGAGCCACGTCCACCTCGCCTACCGGCCCGGGGTGCCGCTGATCAGCGACGTCTGGCGTCAGGGCATCAAGTGCCGGTAGGCCCTGGGGTGGGCGTCCAGGTACGCGGCGAACGACTGCGCCGCGTGTCCCGCCAGCCGGGGCACGGTGTCGGCGACCGTCGCCATCTCCCCGGCGGCGATCGCCTCGTACGAGCTCACCCAGCCGGTGACCTCCCACTCCTCGGCGCCGTACCCGGCCCGTGAGGCGAAGGCCTCCTCGCGGGTCTCGGGCACATAGGCGATCTCCCGGCCGGTGACCCGGCCGAGCTCCGCGGCCACGTCGGCGAGGGTGAGGGCCTCGGGCCCGGTGACGTCGTAGGCGAGACCGTCGTGGCCCTCCTCCAGCAGCACGGCCGTCGCCACGTCCGCGATGTCGTCGTGCGCCACGCCCGAGACCCGGCCGTCCCCGGCGGGGCCCCGGATCACCCCGTCCGGGCCCGCCATCGCGGCGAGCCCGGACAGATACAGGCTGTCCCGCAGGAACGTGTACGCCAGACCCGTGTCCCGGATGTACCGCTCGGTGTGCCAGTGGTCGCGCGCGAAGGTGAACGCGGCGTCGGGGGCGGCGCCGAGGAACGACACGTACACGATGCGCCGCACGCCCGCGGCGACGGCCGCGTCCACGGCGGTGATGTGCTCCTGGACGCGGCCGGGGCTCTCGTGCGCCGACACCATCAGCAGGACCCCGGCCCCCGCGAGCGCGTCTCGCATGGCGTCCCCGTCCCCGAAGGCGGCGGCCGGGGCCTTGACGGCCCCGGGCAGGTCGGGCAGCCGCTCGGGGCTGCGCCCGACCAGCCGGGTCGCCACCCCCCGCTCGGCAAGCCGCCGGGCCACCCGCCCGCCGATGGCTCCACTGGCTCCGGTCACGGCGACGACGGGTGTCACAGGGCCTCCTGGGGTCCGTTACCTACTTGGCTGTGGGCAATCGTGCCGCTGGGGCGGCAAGGGTGGGCACAGCGGCACGCGGCGCACGCCGCCAAGTGCAACCCGCCCGGCCTCAGCCCCGTTCCCAGGGGCTATGCCCGGTCCAGCCCGTTCCCCAGCGCCCGTGACTCCCAGCCCCCGGCCACCAGCTCCGCCGCCGCGCACCCGGGCTTGCGCCGGGCCTGGTCGCGGAAGAGGTCGACGAACTTGGACGCGAAGCCCAGCCGCGGGTACGCGGCCACCAGCTCCGCCTGGAACGCGGGGGAGAACGCCTCAAGACCCGTACCCGACACGTCCGCGCTCGTCCCCACCTGGAGCAGCCTGCTCTCCAGGTCCACCTCCGGCGACACGTCGTCCCGCATGTGCAGCACGATCAGCTCGGCCGCCCGGTCGCGGCGCGCGTCGGGCCAGCCCAGGCCCGCCGTGAAGACGCGGGCCAGATGGCCGCCCGCCTCCTCGAACGGCAGGGTGTGGCTGTCGAAGGGCGGCACGAGGGACAGGTCGTGCAGGAGCGCGGAGACGAAGAACAGCTCGCGGTCGTAGTCGAGGCCCCGCTCCTCGGCCCACGCCGCGCCGAAGAAGTACGCCCGCAGCGAGTGGTGGTACAGCGCCTCGTCCGCGTACTCCGCGCAGACCAGCCGTGCGGCCTGGGCCGCGTGCCCCTCGGGCACCTTGATCCCCGCGACCTCGGTCAACATCCGCGTCCCCGCCCTTCGTCGAGTCAAGTGATCATGCTCAGCCTAAGCTGGCCGGATGAAGACCATCGGGCTGATCGGCGGAATGAGCTGGGAATCCAGCGCGGAGTACTACCGGCTCCTCAACGAGCTCGTACGCGAACGGCTCGGCGGGCTGCACTCCGCCCGCTGCGTCCTGCACTCCGTCGACTTCGCCGAGATCGAGGAGTTCCAGCGCGCGGGCGAGTGGGAGCGCGCCGGGGAGGTCCTGGCCGGGGCCGCCAAGGGGCTGGAGGCGGCCGGGGCCGACCTCGTGCTGATCTGCACCAACACGATGCACAAGGTGGCCGACCAGGTCGCCGCCGCCGTCTCCGTACCGCTGCTGCACCTGGGCGACGCGACCGCCGGGGCCGTACGGGCCCGGGGCATCCGGCGCGTCGGCCTCCTCGGCACCGCCTTCACCATGGAGCAGGACTTCTACCGGGACCGGCTGCGTGCGCACGGCCTCGACGTCATCACCCCGGACGCCGACGACCGCGCCCTGGTCCACCGCGTCATCTACGAGGAGTTGTGCCTGGGCGTGGTGCGGGACGAGTCGCGGGCCGCGTACCAGGAGGTCATCGCACGGCTCGTCGAAGAAGGGGGCGCCGAGGGCGTCATCCTCGGCTGCACCGAGATCGAGCTGTTGATCCGTCAGGAACACAGCCCCGTACCGGTGTTCCCGACCACCCGCCTCCACGCGGAGGCGGCCGTCACCGCCGCCCTCGGCTGATACGGCGACTTTCACCGTCCGGTCACAAGACGGCCGACCCGCTACCCTCCCGACATTTCCGCCGGTACCGTCCTTGGCACATGCTCAGGGGGAGACCGGGGGGTCGAGTTGAGCAGTGGACGCGATGGCCGGATCCGGGTGGTCGGACCCGGTGAGCTGAACGCCGGAGAGCTGGATCTCTGGCGTGAGATACGGGCGAAGTCGGCCGCGCCCGCGAACCCCTTCATGGAGCCCGAGTTCACCCTCGCCGTCTCCCGTGTGCGGCCCTCGGCGCGGGTCGCGGTCGTCCGGGAGGGGGGCGAACCCGCCGCCTTCTTCCCCTTCGAGAAGGGGCGGTTCGGGCGCGGGCGCGCCATCGGGTTCGGCGTGTCCGACTGCCAGGGGATCGTCGCCAGGCCCGAACTCGCCCTGGACGCACGGGAGTTGCTGCGCGCCTGCTCCCTCTCCGCCTGGGAGTTCGACAACCTGGAGGCCGGGCAGGAGCTGTTCACCCCGGGCGCGGCCGACTCGTACCCCTCCTTCGTCGTCGACGTCGGCGCGGGCTACGAGGCGTACGAGAGCGGGCTGCGCGCGCGCTCGCCCAAGTTCTTCCGCACCACCGCCGCCAAGGAGCGCAGGCTCGGGCGGCAGGCGGGCGAGGTGCGGTTCGTCTTCGACGAGCGCGATCCGGCGGCGCTGCGGCAGCTCATGGCGTGGAAGTCCGCGCAGTACCGCCGCACCGGCCGCCGCGACCGGTTCGCGCAGGAGTGGATCAGCACCCTGGTGCGCCACCTCGCGCACACCCGCGCGCCCGGCTGCTCCGGCGTCCTGTCCGTCCTCTACGCGGCGGACCGCCCGGTCGCCGCCCACTTCGGGCTGCGCTCGCGCACGGTCCTGTCGTGCTGGTTCCCTTCGTACGACCCGGAGTTCGCCAAGTACTCGCCAGGGCTCGCCCTGCATCTGCGGATGGCCCAGGCCGCGGCCTCCGCCGGGATCGGGATGCTGGACCTGGGGCGGGGCGCCGCCGAGTACAAGAACGGGCTGAAGACCGGGGAGATCCCGGTGTACGAGGGCGCGTCGGTGCGGCCGGGGGCCGGGGCCGCACTGCACTGGCTGGGCCGCGAGCCGTCCCGCCGCGCGCACGGGTTCGTCCGGGGGCGGCCCGCACTCGCCGCCCTCGCCCAGCGCACGCTGAAGCAGGCGGGCCGCCTGCGGGGCGGGCGCTAGCCCCGCCCGCCGCCCCACCCGCACCACCCTGAAGATCACGGGGGAGTCGCCATGGCACGTCGTACGGCACACGCACAGGCATACAGATCCCGCACGCCCCTCATGCCCGAGGCCGAGGCGCTGGTCCGGGAGCAGGGCGTCCGGGGCGGCATCGGCGTCGGGGAGCTGGACCTCGACGGGCTCGACGGCGGGGTGCTCTCGCTGACCCCCGCGCCCGGCGGGCCGCCCGTCGGGGAGGGCGAGGCGTATGTGCTCGTCCGGCTCAGGGGCCGCCCGGTCGGCACCGTGATCGGCCGGGTCGGACCCGGCGAGGACGCCGCCGAGGTACTGGCCGCCGCCGCCCGCAAGCAGCTCGCCGGGCATGTGCCGCCGGACGGGCGGCCCGCGGCGCCGGTGCGGCCGCCGCGCGCGAGCGTCGTCGTCGCCACCCGCGAGCGGGCCGGGCAGCTCGCCCGCGCACTGGACTCGCTGCTCGCCCAGGACCACCCCGACTACGAGATCGTGGTCGTCGACAACAACCCGGTGACCGCCCAGACCCGCGAACTCGTCGAGGGGAGCTACGCGGCGCACGGCGTGCGCTATGTCCGCGAGCCCGTGCCCGGCCTCGCCGCCGCGCACAACCGGGGCGTCGCGGCCGCCGAGGGAACGATTCTGGCGTTCACCGACGACGACGTGGTCGCCGACCCGCACTGGCTGAGCGCGCTCGCCGCGCCCTTCGCCGCCGACCCGGGGCTCGGCTGTACGACCGGGCTGATCCTGCCCGCCCGGCTGCGCACCCCCGCGCAGATCCTCCTGGAGAGCCACGGCGGATTCACCAAGGGATTCGCGCCGCGCTGCTTCGACCCGGCCCGGCCGCCCGCCGACGAGCCGCTGTTCCCGTTCACCGCCGGACGGTTCGGCTCCGGCGCCAACATGGCCTTCCGGGCCGACGCGCTGCGCGCCGTAGGCGGCTTCGACCCGGCGACCGGCACCGGCACCCCGGCCCGGGGCGGCGACGACCTGTACGCGTTCGCGCGCGTCGTGGTCGCCGGGCACCGGCTCGGCTACACCCCCGAGGCGCTGGTCTGGCACCACCACCGCGAGACCTGGCAGGACCTGGAGAACCAGGCGTACGGGTACGGCGCCGGGCTCACCGCCTACCTCACCGCGCTCCTGGTGCGCCGCCCCGCCCTGCTGCCCGCGCTCCTGGCCCGGCTGCCGCGCGGCCTCGCCCACGCCCGCGCCATCAGCGCCCACCGGGCCGCGGGCGCCCAGTCGGTGCCGGGCGAGCACGGCGCCCAGGACTACCCGTGGCCGCGCGGCCTGTCCCGGCTGGAGCGCCGGGGCATGCTGTACGGCCCGCTCGGCTATCTGCGGGCCCGGCGCCGGGTGCGCGGACTGCGGCGGCCGTGGGAGGCGGCCCGATGACACAACCCGTCCCCGTGCTCCTGTACCACGCCGTCATGGACGACCCGCCCGCCTGGATCGCCGAATTCACCGTCTCGCCCCGGCAGTTCGCCGCGCACCTCGATGCGATCGTGGCGAGCGGGCGCACACCCGTCACCGTGGGCGCCCTCGCCGACCACTTCGCGGGGCGGGCGCCGCTGCCGCCCAGGCCCGTCGCGCTCACCTTCGACGACGGGTTCGCCGATCTGCCCGGGCCCACCGCCGACGCGCTCGCCGCGCGCGGGCTGCCCGCGACCGCGTACCTCACCACCGGCGCCCTCGCCCCGGGCGGCCGCTCACTGCTGCCCCCGGCGCCGATGATGACCCTGGACCAGGTGAAACGCCTGGAGGAGTACGGGATGGAGATCGGCGGCCACACCGTCTCGCACCCCCAGCTCGACACGCTCACCGCGAAGGCCCTGCGGCGCGAGCTGACCGACTCCAAGGCTGTGCTGGAGGACGCGCTCGGCCACGAGGTCGTCCATCTCGCCTATCCGCACGGCTACAACAGCGGCGCCGTGCGCCGGGCCGCCCGCGCCGCCGGGTACGAGAGCGCCGTCGCGGTGCGGCACGCACTGAGCTCGGACGCCGACGACGCGTACCGCATCGCTCGTCTGATCGTCCGCCGCGGCCACACGGTGGCCGACGTCGAGGCCTGGACGGCGGGGGCCGGGGCCCGTGTCGCGCCCTACCGGGACTCGGCGGCGACCCTCGGCTGGCGGCTCTTCCGCAGGGCGCGGGCGGCCGTGCGCGGCCCGGTCTTCGCGGGGTGAGCGGAGCGGCGCGAACGCCCGGACCGGGACCGTACGACAGCATCACAAAAGCGAAGTGGATTCCTATACTTCGCTGAAGGGACAGCAGGGGACGGCGGCGTGACGGCCGCGCACCACCTTCGTGGGGGGAGTCGCACTGTGCAGCAACGCGTGCCCGCGCCGGCGACCGGAAGCGGCGAGCTGCCACCGGAGAGCGGCGCAAGCGAGGAGGGGAAGGCCGCGCGCGTCCCGAAGCGCGTTCCACGGAACCTGACAGACCCTCAAACGCTCTTCACCTGGCTTCCGTTGGTCGTAGCGACCGCCCTGTGGCTGTACGCGCTGCCGCACATCGACTACCGGCACATGGGCGACTGGGGCCTGCTCGACCGGCTGCCCGCCGCCTTCTTCCTCTCCCTCGCCGTCCTCACCGCCGGGTTCGTGGTCAGTCTGCGCCGGGCGGGCACCGCGCCCTGGTGGCCCGGCCTCTACAGCGTCGCCCTGCTCTTCGCCCTCAAGGCGCCCACCGCGATCCTCTACGACTCGGTCCGCTACCCGTGGGCCTCCAAGCATGACGCCGTCGTCACGCACCTGCTGGTCAACCAGGACCTGCGGCCGGGCACCCCGCTGTCGGGCAACATGGCCGCCTACGACCAGTGGCCCGGCTTCTTCACCCTCAACTCGGCGCTGGTGCGCGCCTTCGGCGTAGAGACCACCCAGTCGTACCTGAACTGGGCGGCCCTCTTCTACGGCGTGGTCCTCATCCCCGTACTGGTGCTGGTCTACCGCACCTTCGCCGAGGACTGGCGGCTGGTGTGGACCGGCGTGTGGATCTTCGAGGTCGCCAACTGGGTGGGCCAGGACTACTTCTCGCCGCAGGGCCTGGCGCTGATCCTGCACCTGTCCGTACTCGTCGTGGTGCTGCGCCACTTCGTGCGCCCGGGCTCGGCCGGGGACCTGCGCTCGCGCGCGCACCTGGACCCGGCGGCCGCCTCCGTGCCGCCGCCGACCACGGCCCGCCAGCGCGCGGTCTGCGTGGTGATCCTCGCCCCGCTGATCGCCGCCATCAACTTCACCCACCAGCTCACGCCGGTGATGCTCTGCGTCTCCCTGTTCGCGCTCAACCTCACCCGCCGCTACCGCAACCCCGGCCTGCTCGTCGTCACCGGTCTGATCATGCTGGTCTGGGACCTCACGATGGGCCGCCCGCTGTTTGTGGAGACCCTCGACTCGCTCAAGGAGTCCGCGGGCAACCTCCTCAACAACTCGCGGGCGGGGTACGCGGGCGAGCTCACCGGGCCCGGGCCCGTCCTCCAGGGCCGGGCGGACATCGTGATGGTGCTGGTGGTGGCCGCGCTCGCGGGCTTCGCCGTGCTGACCCGGCGCAAACTGCTGCGGAGCGCGCTGCCGCTGCTGCTCGTCTCGATCGCGCCGGTACCGATGTTCCTGATCAACGACTACGGCGGCGAAATGCTCTTCCGGGTCTATCTGTTCGGGTTGCCGGGCGCCGCGTTCTTCGCCGCGGCGGCGCTGGTGCCCGCGCCCGGCGCCGCCGAGTCGCCCGGCCGTGTCCGCCTGAGGTCGGTGGCGCTGCCCGCCGTGCTGCTCGCCCTCGTCGCCGGGTTCCTGCCCGCGTACTACGGCAAGGAGCGGATGTACTACACCCCGCCCGCCGAGACGGCCCTGGTCACCAAGGTGATCGACCGGGCCCCGCGCGACTCGCTGATCCTCGCCGCGACCGGCTCCTTCCCGATGGCGCTGCACCGCTACGACCAGCTGGAGCACTGGTTCTTCGTGGAGCAGGCGCTGCCGGACAACATCCGGATGCTCAAGGACCCGGCGGGCTTCCTGGCGCCGGGCCTGCCCAAGGACGGCAGACCGGCGTTCGTCCTGCTCACGCACACGCAGGACGTCTACACGGCGGGGGAGGGGCTGCTGCCGGCCGGAGGCTTCGCGGAACTGACGACGAAGCTGTCGGCGTCGCCTCTTTTCCGGGTGATCGACCGCAACGCGTACGGAACGATCCTGCGGTATGAGCCGCCGCGGGCACGCCACGGCTGAGCAGTACCGGCCCCGCCCGTTCCCCGCTGTTGGGGAGCACCAGCCCCGCCCGATCCCCGTCGCTGACCGGAGGCAAGCCGCCGTGACCCTCGTACAGAACCGCATCCGCGTCGCCGTGGCGCTCTCCGGCTGGGTGGCGCTGGCCGCGACCCTGCTGCCTGCCGCCACTCCGGCGCGCTGGATCCCGGTGCTCCTGTTCGTCTGCTTCGGCCCCGGCTTCGCGCTGCTCTACCCGCAGCCGGACATGCTGCGCCCCGGCGCCCGCCTGGAAGCCCTGGCCCTGGCGGCCCCGCTCAGCCTGTCGCTGGGGGCGCTGGTGTCGACGTGCCTGTTCCTGGTGGAGGGCTTCTCGTCGACGGCGTTCCTGGCATCCCTCGCCGCGTTCGCGACGCTGGCGTCCGCGTTCCCGGGTCTGCCGCTGCCTGCGGCGACGCGGGGGGCGGCGGAGCGGGGGCGACGCCGCTGACGGTGTCTGTGCCCGGCCTTTGTCTGCGGCCCGGTGGTGGGTTGCTCGCGCAGTTCCCCGCGCCCCTTTTCCGCCCGGTGTTCGTCTGCGGGCCGGTGGTCGGCTGGCCGCGCAGTTCCCCGCGCCCCTTAAGTGACGGGGGCGTCTCGCTCGGGCAGCCCCCGGAGCGGGCGGGTGCTCGACGACTGCGGGCCGGTGGGGGCTGGTCGCGTCGGCCTTTGTCTGCGGACCGTGGTGGGCTGGCCGCGCAGTTCCCCGCGCCCCTGAGATGCGCCCCTGCGGGGCGCCCAGGGGATTGCCGCGGAGCGGCATTTTAGGGGCGCGGGGAACTGCGCGAGCAACCCACCACCAGTCCGCAGAGAAAGAACCCGCCCCTGGGCAGCCCACTCGCCCCGAGCTTCGCAACCCCCCAGGGGCGCGGGGAACTGCGCGGCCAGCCCGTCAGCGGCCCGCAGACAAACACCGGGCCAAAAAGGGGTGCGGGTAACTGCGCGACCAGCCGACCGCCGGGCCGCAGACAAGGGCCGGGCCAAAGGCCAGCCGCAGACGGCCCGGCCGCGGAGTCAGGGCCACCCGCGCCGCAGCACCCCCACCCCCGCCACCCCGCACAGCCCCACAAACACCGGCACCCCCACCCCCGCGAACACCGCCTGCCCCGCCCACCCCGCGACAGCCAGCACCCACACCACCACACACGTCAGCCGCCAATGCGCGCCCAGCGCGATCAGCGTCACCGCGGCCAGCGCCAGGCACAGCACCTGGAGCGCCGTGGGGAGCGCCCGCTCGACCCCGGTGGGCGAGTCCAGGCCGGCCACCGACGTCAGCAGCCGCGTCGGTGCCGAGTGCCACGGACCCGCCAGCCGGTCCGGCTGCACCCCGAGGATCAGCGGCGCGGTGTGCAGGGCGGCCACCGTCACGCCGAGGCCGGCGGCGAGCAGGGCGGGCTTGGCCCGGTAGAGCGAGACGGTCGCGCTGCACACCACGATCAGGAGCACCCCGGCGGTGAGCGAGACGGGCGGCAGCGCGGAGATGAGGCCGGTGCCGTCGACGTGGTCCGACACCGCGTTCCTGGCGTCCTCGGCCCGCGACAGCGGCACCCAGAACAGCGCCGTCGCGAGCCCGAGCAGCAGCCACAGCACGGCGGTGAGCAGCGGCTCGTCGTCGGGCTCCGGCTCACCCGGCCGCACCGCCCGCAGATGCAGCGTGGTCGCGGTCGCCCCGCCCGGCCCGCTACCGGACGCGCCACCGGGGACGTACACCGGGATGCCCAGCGCCGGCGTCCCCGTCTCCAGCCCGCCGCTGAGGTACGCGGTCTGGGTGGTCCACCGCGTCCCGTACCCCTTCGCCTCCTCGGCCCGCGCGAGCGCCGCGTCCCGGGCCCAGCTCGTGCCGTACTCCTCGGACCTGCCCCTGCGGGGTCGCGGCGTACGCACGGTGGCGCGTCCGGCGAGGGCCGCGCGCAGCCCGGGCGCCGAGACGAGCGCCATGCCGCACATCGACACCAGCACCGCCCAGCCCGCGCCCTCGATGCCCGTGGTGCCGAGCAGGACCGCCGCGCTGCCCAGGACCAGGGTGCACATGGCGCCCTGGAGCAGGGCGAGGACACCGGTGCGGCCCTGGACGCGCAGCACCCCGATGTAGAGCTCGACGGCGACCCGCGGCAGCGCGGCCGCGGCGAGCAGCCGGAGCACCAGCGTGCCGTGCTCGGCGTAGTCCGCGCCGAACGGGGCGAGGATCTGCCGGGCGAAGACGATCAGCAGGACGACGACCGGGACGAGCAGCAGCGCCATCCGGCGCAGCGCCCCCCGTACGCCGTCGGCGAGCCGGTCCGGGCTGTGCGAGGCGTGCGCGGTGAGCGAGGAGGCCATGTTGATGGCCATGAACTCCATGGTCCCGCCGACCGTGTACGCGATATAGAAGAATCCGTTCTGCGCGGCGTCGAAGCGGACCGCGACCATCACCGGCAGCAGATTGATCATCGCCAGCGAGAAGAGCGCGCCGACCGAGTCGCCCGCCAGGAAGCGCCCGATCTCGCGCAGCTGCGGCACCGGCCGGTCGTGGTCGGCGGCCGCCTGGGCGGGGATCAGCCTGCGGAAGATCAGCCAGCCCAGCGGCAGGATCGACAGGACCATCGCCGCCGCCCAGGAAAGGAAGACGCCCAGGGTGAAGGCGGCGAAGCCGGCCAGCAGGAGCAGCTTGCCCAGCGAGAACACCGCGTTGCCGACCGGCACCCAGATCGCCTTGCGCAGCCCGGTGAGCACCCCGTCCTGGAGGGTCAGCACCGCCCAGGCGACCGAGGCGAGCACGAAGACGGCCCCGGCGGCGGGCCCGCCGAGCGGGTCGTAGGAGGCGCCCCACAGCGGCAGCGTGAACAGGAAGCCGGTGCTCGCCACCGCCACCACCACGGTGCTCGCCACATACGCCCGTACCACCAGGGGCCCGGTCGCCCGGCCCGCGCGCGGCACATAGCGCACCACCGCGCCGATCATCGTGGTGGCGGTGATCGAGGCGAGCAGCCGCATCGCGGCGATGGCGGCGGAGCCCTGGCCGACCGCCTCCTCGCTGTAGTAGCGGGCCGCGACCAGCCAGAAGCCGAGGCCGAGGGCGGCGGAGACGGCCGTGGACAGCATCAGGGCGTAGGCGTTGCGGAACATGGAGTCACCGCCGCCGTCGGCGGGCGGCGCACCCTGCGGCTCCGCCCCGGGCTGACCCACGGCCACCGGCTCCCCGTCCCCGCCGACGGCCCGGCGCGCGTCGGAGGTGGTGTCAGACACCGGCGGGCCCGCCTCTCGCGGGCCGGGCCCCCGACTCCTTCAGGACCCGCAGCGACAGCTCGGCCTTCAGCGGGTCGACGGGCAGGGCGTGCCGCGCGAACCAGCGCCCGGCCTCGGGGGCGGGCGAGGGGTCGGTGAAGGCGGCGCCCGCGTAGTCGTCGAGCGGCGGGTCGTAGAGGTAGCCGACGTTCACCCGCGCCTCGGCGAGCGCCGCCCGGGCCGCGTCCCGGTCCTCGACGAGCAGCGGCACCCGGAACAGCGGCTGTGCGGGACCGGGCCCCGGCCGCGCCCACTCACTGGCAAGCAGCCGCTCGGCCCCGGCCCGGTGCCGGGCGAGCACCGTGTCCAGGCGGCCCAGCCTGCGCGCGATCCGGGCGCGTCTGAGGCCGCCCGCGCCGGTGCGGTAGTCGTGCATGTCCACCCGTACCCAGGAGTGGAAGTCGTCCAGCGAGGGCGCGGCCCGCACGGCCCGGCCCAGCTCGTCGGGTCTGAGCGCCATCCGGATGTCCTCGCGCTCCTGGCGGCCGAGCATCCGCAGCACCGCCCACGCGGCGGGCGCGAGCCGCAGGCCCCGGACCGCCGCCTCCGCGTACGGCCGGGCCCAGTAGGCGAGTTCGGCCGTGCGCCGGGGCGGGTCGAGGAGTTCGGCACGGGCCTTGGCCAGGGCCTCGCGCAGGCCCGGGTCGGCGACGGCGAGGAAGCCGCCCGCCTTGGCGGCGGTGTGCTTGGAGAGGGAGAAGACGGCCGCGTCGCCGAACGTGCCGACCGCCTGCCCCGCCACCTCGCTTCCGATGGCGTGTGCCGCGTCCTCGATGAGCGCGATACCCGACCGGTCGCACCGGGCGCGCAGTTCGGGCGCCGGGTCGGGGTTCCCGTACAGATTGGTGGTGAGGACCGCCGACAGGCCGGACCAGGTCTCCTCGGGCACGGCGGCGAGGTCGATCGAGCCGTCGAGCGGGTGGAGGGGCGCCTGTACGGGCCGCAGCCCGGCCGCGAGCACCACGAAGAAGATGACGTCGTCGTTGACCGGCGACATCAGGACCCGGCCGCCGGGCGCGCACCAGTGCCGCAGCGCCACGTACAGCGCGAGCCGGCCGGACGGCAGATACAGGCACTCGCGCCCGAGCCGGTCCCGCATGGTCGCTTCGAGCGTCGAGCACGACGTGGTCCCGTACGGCATGAGTCCCCCCAGACCCCCCGGCTTGCCCCGCGCTCAATGTGACCCACGCCGCACTGTTCGTCAACAACGCCGAGGGCCCGTCCCCAGAAGGAACGGGCCCTCGCACAGGCGTGCCTCACCGCGCGTTTCACTCTTCGAGCGTCAGCCCCTTGCGCAGCCGTGACAGGGTGCGCGCGAGCAGCCGGGAGACGTGCATCTGGGAGATGCCGAGCTCCTCGCCGATCTCGGACTGCGTCATGTTGGCGACGAACCGCAGCGACAGGATCTTCCGGTCCCGGGGCGGGAGTTCGGCGATCAGCGGCTTGAGCGACTCGATGTACTCGACGCCTTCGAGGTCGTGGTCCTCGTAGCCGATCCGGTCCGAGAGCGCGCCCTCGGTGTCGTCCTCCTCGGGCTGGGCGTCCAGCGAGCTCGCGGTGTACGCGTTGCTCGCGGCCATCCCTTCGACGACCTCTTCCTTGGTGATGCCGAGGCGCTCGGCGAGCTCGCCCACCGTCGGTGCGCGGTCGAGTTGCTGGGCGAGTTCGTCGCCCGCCTTGGCAAGGTCGAGGCGGAGCTCCTGGAGGCGCCGGGGTACCCGCACCGACCAGGAGGTGTCTCTGAAGAAGCGCTTGATCTCGCCGACGATGGTCGGCATGGCGAAGGTCGGGAACTCCACGCCGCGGTCGTGCTCGAACCGGTCGATCGCCTTGATCAGACCGATGGTGCCGACCTGGATGATGTCCTCCATCGGCTCGCTGCGCGAGCGGAACCGGGAGGCGGCGAACTTGACCAGCGCCAGGTTCAGTTCGACGAGCGTGTTGCGTACGTAGGAGTACGCGTGGGTGCCCTCTTCGAGGGAGTCGAGCCGCGCGAAGAGCGTCTTCGACAGGGCTCGCGCGTCCAGCGGCGCGATGTCTTCGTAGGGAGGGATCTCCGGGAGATCGTCGAGTCCCTCGATCGGGCTGTGCGGCACGTGCGTTGCCGACGTATCCATGGATTCGTCGAGCCGGGGTGACATGGGGTCTCCTCCATCGTTCTCGGCATATGGCTGCCGATGCCCATACGTGGCGAATCGGTGTGCGGCGCCTCCATGGCCGGTCGCGGTGAAAAAACTGTCTCTACTACCCCTACCCGCTTTCGTCGTATCGCCGCAAGGTCGCATTGTCCGTAAATGCCCGTTTCTGGGCGGTGTTCGACTTCCGAGGCGCGTAGGGAAGGCGTAGTGTTCTCGGGGAGTCCGCGTGTACGGAGCCGTGTTCGGTGACGTATGCGGAGAGGTGCGTCACTTGTGACGGGGAGCACAGTTTTCGCACCGAAACGGACACGAACCACTGCCGCACCGGTCACGGTGCGGCACGGCGACATCATGGCGAAGAGGGACGGGCATGGACCGCGGCACGGTCGGCAGCGCGAATCGGGGCCGGCTCAGGGTCGGCGTTCGTTCGCACGGCCGCAGCGAGATCTTCACGCCCGTGGGCGAGCTGGACCACCACACGGCCGACCTCCTCAGCGAGCCGCTGGAGGCCGCCGTCGAGGCGGGCCGCAGCAGGCTCGTCGTGGACTGCGGCCAGCTGGAGTTCTGCGACTCCACCGGGCTGAACGTGCTCCTCGGTGCCCGGCTGAAGGCCGAGGCGGCCGGCGGTGGGGTCCATCTGGCGGGCATGCTCCCCGTGGTGGCCCGTGTCTTCGAGATCACCGGAGCGGAAGCGGTCTTCACCGTGCATGATTCGCTCGAAGCCGCTCTGGACGACTGACCCCGCTCCGGCGGGGCAGGAGACCAGACTCAAGACGTTGGCGAACCAGGCGTTCGGTGGATCGGTGAGGTGAAGCGCTGATGAGCACCACCCGGCAGCATCAGCCGGGCGACCGCGGCCCCGAGCCGGACGGAGCTCCGGTCGCGGCCTCGCGCGTCCTCGCCCTGTACGGAGCCAGTGGGATCGTGCCGCTGGCCCGCGACTTCACCCGCCAGGCACTGCACGAGTGGGGCTGGCTCCCGGCCGCCACCGCCGACCGGCGCGCGGCCGCCGAGGACGTCCTGCTCGTGGTCTCCGAGCTGGTCACCAACGCCTGTCTGCACGCCGAGGGCCCTGAGCAGCTCCGCGTCGCCTGCACCTCGAAGGTGCTGCGCCTGGAGGTCACCGACCGCGGCTCCGGCCAGCCCGCGCCGCGCACCCCGCACCGCGCCGGACGGCCCGGCGGCCACGGCATGTTCATCGTCCAGCGGCTCTGTCTGGACTGGGGGGTCGTCCGTACGCCCGGTGTGCCCGGCAAGACGGTCTGGGCGGAGCTCGCCGCGCCCGCGTAGGTCGCACCCGCACCCGCACCCGCCGGACGGTCGCCCAGGGCACTCGTGTCACTCGCGTCCGTCATCCCTTGCGTTGTGTGTCTTCCCTCTCCAAGGTCCCCGGCGTACCTTGACGCCCAATCTGATGTGCCGTCAGTAACTTGAACGGCCTCGGGAACGAGGGAAATTCGAGGTGTCGTACGTGTCGTACCAGAAGCGGACAGCACTCGCCCTTGCGGCTGCCCTGGCGGGCCCGGTGGTGCTGATGGCCGCCCCGGCCGCCCACGCCGACGTCGTGGACGTCAACTACAAGTGCGAGACGCCGATCGGCCCGAAGGCCGCGGTGTCGCCCATCGACATCAGGGCCGTCAAGAGCGGCAGCGCCTACAAGCTGACCATGTCGTTCCAGAAGGGCGTCTCCTCCAGCCCGGTGGCGCTGGGCGCCGGGGCGATGAACCCGAGCGCGGTCATCAAGGTCGGCGGCGCCGACAAGGGCACGGTGGCGGTGTCCGGACCGGCGAACACGGCCGAGATCCCCGCCAACAGCCCGATCAAGATCAGCGACCTGAGCGGTACGTACACACCCAGAGCGTCCGGCAAGGCCACCTTCACCGCCTCGATCCTCACCATCAAGGCGCTGGGCACCACCACGACCTGCACCCCGGGCAACAGCCCCGGCCCCTCCCTCACCCTCGACGTCACCGGCACCGGCACCGGCACCCCGGCGCCCGAGTCGCTGCCCAAGACGGGCCCGCTCGACTCGGCCGTCGCCCTCGGCACGCTCGGCGGCACGGTGCTGCTCAGCGGTGCGGCGGGGGTGCTGTGGCTGACTCGGCGCGGCGCCCGGGCGCACGGCTGACGGGGCGCGGGGGCACGGGGCGCGCTCCCAGCCGCACGCCGTGAAGCCGTAAGCCGCACGCCGTAAGCCGTCACGCAGCACTCAGCACGTCGCAAGCCGCAAGCCGCAAGCCGCACGTCGTCACGCCGCACGCCGCACCGCCCGACGGGGAGCCGCCGATGCCGCCACGACCGATCAGCCTGGCCGTGTTCGCCGCGGCCCTGGCCCTGACCGCCCTGTCCGCCCCCGCCGCGCGCGCCGCCGACGGGGAGTGGACCGCCGCGCCCGCGTCCGGCGGGGGCTCGCGGCCCAGCGGCGACGGCAGACCGTACTTCTACCTGGAGGGCGCGCCCGGCTCCGTACTGGAGGACCGGCTCTCGCTCACCAACCCCACCGCGCGCCCGCTGACCCTGCGGCTGCGCGGGGCCGCCGCCCGCAACACTGCCACCGGCGCCTTCGCGGTGCGCCCCGGCGCCGATCCGTGGCTGGCGCTCGCCTCGGCCGAGGTGCGGATCCCGCCGCGCACCCGGGCCGACGTGCCGTTCGCGGTCACCGTCCCGGCGGGGGCCGCGCCCGGCGACCACCCGGCGGCGCTCGTGGCGTCCGGCGGCGGCCGGGAGACCGGGGTGCGGGTCCGGGTGCGGGTCGCGGGCCCGGTGCTTCCCGCGCTCACGGTCGAGGACGTACGGGTCGACAAGGGCCGCTCCCTGATCCGTTACGCCCTGGTCAACCGGGGCAACACCACGCTCGCCCCGAGCCTGGCCACCCATACCGACGGGCTCTTCGGACACCCGCTGCGGCGCGCCGCCCGGCCGCTGCCGCTGGAGCTGCTGCCCGGTCAGCGCGTCGAGCTGACCGAGCCGTGGCGGCATCCGCCCGCCCTCGACCGCGTCGAGGTGCGTCTGACGGTGACGGCGGCCGGGGCCGCCCCGAGCGAGGCGACGGCCTCGGCGGTGTTCGTGCCGTGGGGCACGGTGGCGGGCGCGGGGTGCGTGGTGACGGGTGCGGGCGCGGCGCTGTGGATACGGAGGCGGCGGCGCGGGCCGGACCCGGGCGGCCCCGAATCCCCCGAGCCCGTAAGCGAGTCGGAGATGACGGGAGCAGCGTCGTGAAGCCGCGGACGAGAGGGGCGGCGCTGGTCGCGGCCGTACTGCTGATGCTCCTGTCGGCGTGGGCGCCGCCCGCGGCCGCCGACGACACGAAGCCCGTCGTGACGCTCTCCCCGCCCGAGGCGGCCAAGGGGACCGAGATCACCGCCAGTGGCACCGGCTGGCGGCCCGGCACGCTCCTGATGCTGCTCGTCTGCGGCCAGTCCACCCCCGGCCAGGGCGTGATCGGCGGCACCAACTCCTGCGCCAACGCCGACGGGCGCGCGGTGACCACCGACGCCAAGGGCGCCTTCAGCAAGCCGCTGCCGGTGGCCGCACCGCCCAAGCCCTGCCCCTGTGTGGTGCACGTGGCCACGGTGACGGGAGAACAGGCCGTGGTGGACGCCGAGTTGAGGATCACCGGCCATCCGGTGGCGCCGCTGCCCGAGCAGTCGGGCACCGGGCGCCTGAGCGTCCTGACCGCGCCGCGGCTCGACGGGAGCGGCGGGATCCTCACCTGGTTCGGGGCGCCGCCCTCGCGCACGCTCGTCGTCACCGTCGGCAACCTCGGCTCGGCCCCGGTCAAGGACCCGGTCTTCCAAGTGGGCACCTCGCACGGCGTGTTCGCGCCGCAGTGGGAGGACCGGCGGTGGAAGGGCACGATCGCGCCCGGCGGCAAGGCCGAGGTGCGGCTGGGCTTCGAGCTGTCGGCGGGCGCGCACGGCGACTACCAGGTCTCCGTGAAGTACGGGCAGAAGGTGCTCGCCACCCAGCCCTGGGGGGTGGGCCGCCCGTGGGGCGTCACGCTCTTCTGGATCCTGCTGTGCCTGGTCGTCCCGGCGGCGGTGTTCCGCATCGGGATGGCGGTGGTGGACAAGGTCCGCCCGAGCGGGGCCGGGCACGCGCGGCGGGGGCGTGGGGAGGGCGGGCGGTCCGACCGTGGCCGCGCCCGGTGGGGCCGGTTCCGCCGACCCGTACACCGACCGGCCGAGCCGGTCCCGCCGCCGACGGCGAACGGCACCACGACCACGGCGACCACCACGACCACCGCGGCCCTGCCGTGGTTCACCCCCGACTCCGCACCGACCGAGAACCGTCCGAACACCCCCACGACGAAGGGAAATCCGTGACCACGCAACGGAGGATGAGCGCGGCAGGAGTCGCGCTGATGCTCGGCGGCGCGGGAATCATTCTGGCCGCCGGGCCCGCCCGGGCGGCAGAGGTCTCGTACGCCACCGAGTGCATCCCGCCACCCATCTCCGGCCTGCCGCCCGTCGAGGGCACCACCAAGGTGCAGATCACCGCGCCCGCCGAGGCGAAGGTGGGCGACGAGGTGGAGGTGGTGTGGAAGACCGTCCAGGCCGCGTCCAAGAACCCCGATGTGCTCGACCTGGAGAAGGACACCGTGAAGCCGACCGGCACCGTCAAGGTGGCCGGGGCGCAGAGCGCCGACCTGGCGGTGGAGGGGCCGCGGCAGAACCCGCCGATCCCCAAGAACAGCCCGATGGTCCTGCCCGACATGAAGGCCAAGCTGAAGCTGACCAAGGCGGGCGAGGTCACGCTGACGCCGGACAAGTACACGATCAACGTCAGCAAGCCGATATCGACGGACACCAAGTGCTCCCCGAAGGAGAAGGCCGGCGCCGGGGCGACGATCAAGGTGACGGACGGCGGGGGGACGACGGGCGGGACGACCACGTCCGGCGGCACGACCTCCGGCGGGACGACGTCCGGAGGCACCACGACCTCGGGCGGGACGACGGCGTCCGGTGGAACGACCGGGAGCGGTGGGACGACCACGTCCGGTGGGACGACCGGCAGTGGCGGCACCACCTCCGGCGGGACGACCGGCGGCACGACCGCGGGTGGTACCTCCGCGGGCGGCACCACCGGAGGCGGCGGGCAGAGCGACTTCCCCGGCAAGGAAGTCGCGGTCACCTTCGCCTGCAAGTCCCCCGGCCCGGCCGGCATCAACTCCAAGGTGACGATCGGCGCCAAGAAGAACGGCGGGAGCTACGACCTCACGGTCAAGACCGCCAAGGGCGTCATGAACAGCCCGGCCCCGCTCCCCGCGGGCGCGCTGAAGCCCTCCATGCAGGTCACCGTCGGCGGCGCCGACAAGGGCTCGGTGTCGGTGACGGGACCGCCCAACTCCGGCCCCCTGAACACCGGCGACCCGGTCAGCCTCTCCGACATGACCGGCACCTACAAACCGGGCGCGAGCGGCAAGTCGACGCTCAGCCCCGGCACCCTGACGATCGACGTCACCCTGGGCGGCTCGAAGATCAACATCCCCTGCGCGGTCAAGGGCACGGCACCCGTGTCCCTGGAACTGGACACCACCGCCCAGCAGGGCGGCGCGTCCGGCGGCACCGGCTCCTCCGGCACCGGCACCTCGGCCGGGGCCACCGGCGGCAGTGCGTCGGCGGCCGGGGGCCTGGCCCAGACCGGCGCGAACGACCACGGCGCCCTGCGCGCCCTCGGTCTGATCGCCGGGACCGCGGTCCTGCTCGGCGGCGCGGTCTTCACGTTCACGCCGTGGCGGCGGCTGCGCGGGCGGGGGTGATCGTCCCAAAGGCATTCGTGATGCCGATCCGTGATGCTCAGATCCTCCTCATACCTTGTGTGATCCCGCGTCGGAACCTTGTGGCGAGAGGGACTGACATGAAAAGTTGAGGGTGTTCGCTCAAGTAAATGGCGGATGTCACGGATTTCCTGAATCCGCAGATGAGGCAGGTGACCACTGCCCCATCTGCGGATTCGTTGCACAGAAAGGAACGCACATGATGCGTTGGGGGAACAAGGCCGCCGCAGGGGCGCTCGCCGTCGTGCTGGGCGCGGGCGGCACGGGCCTGATCGCCGCTGCGCCGGCCCAGGCGGCCGGGAAGTACACCTGCAAGGCGTACGCCGACATGGACAAGGCGGGCCGTCCGAACGCCTACTCCGTGTGCAGCGGCGGCGGCAGCAAGACCGTGTCGCAGCACCGCGTCGAGATCAAGTGCGACCAGGTCCAGGGGGCCCGGGAGCACGTCGTGACGTACACGATGCACGGTCCGTGGGTCGGCCCCGGCCAGAAGTCCACGGTGCAGTGCGGGTTCAAGAACTTCCTGCGCGGCTTCAGCGTCCAGACCAAGTAGCGGTCCGGAACACGGGAACGGCCCGGTACGCATCGTGCGTACCGGGCCGTTCCCGTGCTGTGCGGAAGCGTCAGCGGACGCTGCCCATGTGCTCCTTGACCTTCTTGCGGTACATGAAGACCGCCACGCCCGCGAGGACGGCGAGGGTGGCCTCGACCGCCACGGCGCCGGTGCCGTTGAGGTCGACGCCGAACAGGGCGTCGTTCGACAGCAGGCTGGTGATGGAGTCACCGGCGGTGACCGCGAGGAACCACACGCCCATCATCTGGCTGGCGTACTTGGCCGGGGCCATCTTCGTCGTGACCGACAGGCCGACCGGCGACAGGCACAGCTCACCCACGGTCTGGATGAAGTAGATGCCCACCAGCCACATCGGGCTGACCGCCGTGCCGTTCGCCGCCATGCCGAGCGGGATCAGGAAGAAGAAGAACGAGACGCCGATGAGCACCAGGCCCATCGTGAACTTCACGATGCTGCTCGGCTCCTTGCCCTGACGGTTCAGCCACAGCCAGATCCAGGCGAAGACCGGCGCCGCCGCCATGACGAACAGCGGGTTCAGCGACTGGTACCAGGAGGTCGGGAAGCCGAAGCCCAGCATCGAGTGCGAGGCCTTGCCCTCACCGAACGCCTGGACGGTGGACGCACCCTGGTCGTAGATCATCCAGAACACGGCGGCCGCGATGAAGAACCAGATGTAGCCGGTCATCTTCGACTGCTCGGGGGCCGAGAGGTCCTTGTCGCGCTTGATCCGCAGCAGCACGGCGGCCGGAACGACCAGGCCGATGATGGTGAGCGGGATCATCGCCCAGTTCAGGGTGAAGTGGCCGGTGAAGCCGACGACCGCGTAGAAGGCGGTGGCGAGGGCCAGCCAGATCAGGCCCTTGCGCAGGAAGGCCGTGCGCTCCTCGGCCGCCAGCGGCTTGGGAACGATGTTGCTCTTCGGGCTCAGGTTGCGGGTGCCCAGGAGGAAGGCGGCGAGACCGATGGCCATGCCGACCGCGGCCATGCTGAAGCCGAGGTGCCAGTTGACCTTCTGGCCGACGGTGCCGATGGCCAGCGGGGCGAAGAACGCACCCGCGTTGATGCCCATGTAGAAGATCGTGAAGCCGCCGTCGCGGCGCGGGTCGTCCGGGCCGTCGTACAGGTGGCCCACCATCGTGGAGATGTTGGCCTTGAGCAGACCGGAACCGGCCGCGACCAGCGCGAGGCCCGCGAAGAACGGGGCCTGGCCGCCGGGCAGCGCCAGTGTGACGTGGCCGGCCATGATCGTGACGGCCGCGATGGCCACCGTCTTGCGGGGACCCCAGACGCGGTCGCCGAGCCAGCCGCCGGGCATGGCGAGCAGGTACACCATCGCCGAGTAGACGGAGACGATGACCGTGGTGGTGGCCACGTCCATGGCCAGACCGCCGCCCATGCTCCCCTCTCCGGCGCCGGGGCCGCCGGAGAGCAGGTAGACGGTGAGCAGTGCCTTCATGCCGTAGTAGGAGAAGCGCTCCCACATCTCGGTCATGAAGAGAGTGGCCAGGCCGCGGGGGTGGCCGAAGAAGGTCTTCTCGGAGCCGGTGGTGCTGGCCGAGTCCTTCGTCAGGCTGGACGCCATGGTCGATCCTTGCTTGCTCGGGACGCGCGCTTCGTGAGCGGTGATCGCGCCCGGTGGGGGGTGGCCGGCACCGGCAGGGGAGCCGTCCCGCCCCTACGCCCGAGGGGATTCGCCGCCGTGGTGACGGAGGCGAGAGGACGGACCCACCGGGATCCACGCCCGGGGCACACCATCGCGCCCGGGGCCCGGCCCATAGGTCATTCACTGTCTTCAGAACCGGAATAAGTAATTCCGGTCTTTGTGCAGAAAAGAGACCCTTGGCGCGCCAAGCAGGCCAAAGGTCCCCGTGTTAGTGCTAAAGGCGTTGAGACACCATACGACACCACATAGCCGCATGTGGAAGGACTTGAGACATGGATCACAGGCGTCGCTGGAACCATCTGCCCACATTCGAAGGTGGTTAACAGGATCGCATCCCAGAGCCGCAGGGATGAACGGCCAAAAGACGATCAAGGAACGGCCGCCGGACGATCAAGAGGCGATCAGCGGACGATCAAGAACGGGCGCGGCCCCCAACCCCGGCCGGTCCCTGACGGGTTCCACGGACAGCCCGTCCCGGTCGCGGACTACCATCACCCCCATGACCCGTGTACTGCTCGCCGAGGACGACGCGTCCATCTCGGAGCCGCTGGCCCGCGCACTGCGTCGGGAGGGTTACGAGGTCGAGGTCCGCGAGGACGGCCCGACCGCCCTGGACGCCGGACTCCAGGGAGGCGCCGACCTGGTCGTGCTCGACCTGGGGCTGCCCGGAATGGACGGCCTGGAGGTGGCCCGCAGGCTCCGCTCCGAGGGCCACACCGTCCCGATCCTGGTGCTGACCGCCCGCGCCGACGAGGTGGACACCGTGGTCGGCCTCGACGCCGGCGCGGACGACTACGTCACCAAGCCGTTCCGGCTCGCCGAGCTGCTCGCCCGGGTGCGGGCCCTGCTGCGGCGCGGCGCCACCGAGCCCGCCCCCCAGCCCGCCACCCACGGCGTGCGGATCGACGTCGAGTCGCACCGCGCCTGGATGGGCGACGAGGAGCTCCAGCTCACCGCCAAGGAGTTCGACCTGCTGCGGGTCCTCGTACGCGACGCCGGCCGGGTCGTCACCCGCGACCAGCTGATGCGCGAGGTCTGGGACACCACCTGGTGGTCCTCGACCAAGACGCTCGACATGCACATCTCCTGGCTGCGCAAGAAGCTCGGCGACGACGCCGCCAACCCGCGCTACATCGCCACCGTGCGCGGCGTCGGCTTCCGCTTCGAGAAGAGCTGACGACCGCGAGAGCCGGCGCCTCGCGCCCGTACGTCCTGGGACACTGAGCCATGCGCCGCCGACTGATCAACTCCACGCTCGCCGTGGTGCTCGTGGTGATCGCCGTCTTCGGCGTCTCCCTCGTCATCGTCGAGACCAGGACGATCAGCAGCAGCGCCCAGGAGAGCGTGAACTCCGAGGCGCTGCGGCTGGTGAGCGTCATCGACAGCCGGATGCTCGCGGGCGAGACGGTCGGCGCCCAGTCGCTGGCCGGGGTCGGCCCCGACCGCTACGCCCGCATCGACATCCCCGGCCGCGCCCCCATCGAGCTCGGCACCCGGCCCGGCGGCTCGCTCATCCGCGGCTCCGCCAAGGGCGAGCGCGGCGAGGCCGTCGTGGTCGAGGAGTCCCGCTCCACGGTCACCCGGGAGGTCGGGCGCACCCTGCTGATCATCGGCGCGGTGGCGCTGCTCGCCATCGTCTCCGCGGTGCTCCTCGCCGTACGCCAGGCCAACAAGCTGGCCTCCCCGCTCACCGACCTGGCCGAGACCGCGGAGCGGCTCGGCTCCGGCGACCCGCGCCCCCGCCACAAGCGGTACGGGGTGCACGAGCTGGACCGGGTCGCCGACGTCCTGGACTCCTCCGCCGAGCGGATCGGGCGGATGCTCACCGCCGAGCGCCGGCTCGCCGCCGACGCCTCCCACCAGCTGCGCACCCCGCTCACCGCGCTCTCGATGCGGCTGGAGGAGATCGCCCTCACCGACGACCTGGAGACGGTCAAGGAGGAGGCGACGATCGCGCTCACCCAGGTCGAGCGGCTCACCGACGTGGTGGAGCGCCTGCTCACCAACTCCCGCGACCCCCGGATCGGCTCGGCCGTCGTCTTCGACCTCGACGAGGTGGTCAAGCAGCAGCTGGAGGAGTGGCGCCCGGCCTACCGCAGCGCGGGCCGCGCGATCGTCCGCTCCGGCAAGCAGGGGCTGCGGGCGGTGGGCACCCCGGGGGCGGTCGCCCAGGTCCTGGCGGCGCTGATCGAGAACTCGCTGATGCACGGCGGCGGGACGGTCGCGGTGCGCACCCGCGTCACCGGCAACCAGACCGTCATCGAGGTCACCGACGAGGGGCCCGGCGTGCCGCCCGACCTGGGGGCGCGGATCTTCGAGCGGACCATCAGCGGCCGCAACTCCACCGGCATCGGCCTCGCGGTCGCCCGCGACCTGGCGGAGGCGGACGGCGGCCGGCTGGAGATGCTCCAGCAGCAGCCCGCGGTGTTCGCGCTGTTCCTGAGCCGGGTGGCGCGCGGCCCGCGCGAGCCGGAGCAGACGATCAGATGACCGGTTCCCGCCCCTGATTCACGTGCCCGAAGGGTTCAGGAGCCGGAATTGTTGCGGGCGTACGGCTGCGAGGCCTCGCCGAGAAAGGATTCGGCGGTCTGCACGGCCTCCCGGGCGGGCAGCGCCCGGAACACCCAGGTGCGGTACGACCAGAACCGGAAGACCGTGCCGAGGCCGAGGCCCACCACGTTCTTGGCGACGTTGTCGGCGACCGTCGAGGTGTAGCCGAATCCGTAGTGCGAGAGCGCCAGCACACCGTTCTCGATCACCAGGCCGATGCCGCTGAACAGCAGGAAGAGCATCAGCTCCCGGCTGCGCCGGCCGCTGTCGGTGTCCCGGTAGGTCCAGTAGCGGTTGCCGACGTAGTTGGTGGCGATGGCGACGGCGGTGGCGATGACGCCGGAGCGCACGACCGCGAGGTGGGCCACGTGCATGCACAGGTTGAAGACGATCGCGTTGACGACGAATCCGATGGCGCCCACGGCCCCGAACTTCGCGATCTCCCGGGCGAGCGCCTGCAGCCGCGTACGCAATGCGCCCCGTTCACTCATGGTGATCGCCCAGCCCCGTTCGGTTCGGTGTCGTACTCGGTGTCGGTGTCGTCGGTCGTACGCCAACCCGGCCATGCTAACCAGCGCCTCTGGGCATTGCTCGTGGACGCCCGCAAATCCCGGCCACACCCGGGCCCGGCGGGGGTCCCCGGGACGGCGGATACCCTGGGGGTGTGACGTTCCCGGTAGTCGGCATGGTCGGTGGCGGTCAGCTCGCCCGTATGACCCACGAGGCGGGCATCCCCCTCGGCATCAGATTCAAGTTGCTCAGTGACACCCCCCAGGACTCGGCGGCCCAGGTGGTGAGCGAGGTCGTCATCGGCGACCACCGCGACCTGGACACGCTGCGTGCCTTCGCGCGCGGCTGTGACGTGATCACGTTCGATCACGAGCACGTGCCCACCGAACACCTGCGGGCCCTGGAAGCGGACGGCATCCCCGTCCGCCCGGGGCCCGACGCGTTGGTGCACGCCCAGGACAAGGGGGTGATGCGCGCCAAGCTCGACGAGATCGGCGCGCCCTGCCCCCGCCACCGGCTGGTGGCGGACCCGGCCGATGTGTCGCGGTTCGCGGCGGAGGGCGACGGCTACCCCGTCATCCTCAAGACCGTCCGGGGCGGCTACGACGGCAAGGGCGTGTGGTTCGTACGCTCCGAGGCGGACGCGGCCGACGCCTTCAAGGCGGGCGTGGACGTGCTCGCCGAGGAGAAGGTCGACTTCGTACGGGAGCTCGCGGCCAATGTGGTCCGCTCCCCGCACGGTCAGGCCGTGGCCTACCCGGTCGTCGAGTCGGTGCAGGTCGACGGCGTCTGCGACACCGTCATCGCCCCCGCGCCCGACCTCGCCGAGGAGCTCGCGGGCGAGGCCCAGCAGCTGGCGCTGCGCATCGCGGACGAGCTGGGCGTGGTCGGCCACCTCGCGGTCGAGCTCTTCGAGACCCGCGACGGTCGCATCCTCGTGAACGAGCTGGCGATGCGCCCGCACAACTCCGGCCACTGGACCCAGGACGGCGCGATCACCTCGCAGTTCGCCAACCACGTCCGTGCCGTCCTCGACCTTCCGCTGGGCGACCCGCGCCCGAGGTCGAAGTGGACGGTCATGTGCAACGTGCTCGGCGGCGACTACCCGGACATGTACTACGCGTATCTGCACTGCATGGCCCGCGACCCCCAGCTCAAGATCCATATGTACGGCAAGGACGTGAAGCCCGGCCGTAAGGTCGGCCACGTCAACACCTACGGCGACGACCTCGCGGACGTACGCGAGCGAGCCCGGCACGCGGCGGACTACCTCAGAGGAACGATCACCGAATGAGCACCACCTCTCCTGTCATCGGCATCGTCATGGGCTCGGACTCCGACTGGCCGGTCATGGAGGCCGCCGCCCAGGCCCTGCACGAGTTCGAGATCGCGTACGAGGTCGACGTGGTCTCCGCGCACCGGATGCCGCACGAGATGATCGCGTACGGCGAGCAGGCGGCGGACCGCGGCCTGAAGGCGATCATCGCGGGCGCGGGCGGGGCCGCCCATCTGCCCGGCATGCTCGCCTCGGTCACCCCGCTGCCCGTCATCGGCGTGCCGGTGCCGCTGAAGTACCTGGACGGCATGGACTCCCTGCTGTCCATCGTGCAGATGCCGGCCGGGGTGCCGGTGGCGACGGTGTCGGTGGGCGGGGCGCGCAACGCGGGCCTGCTGGCCGCCCGTATCCTGGCCGCCCACGACCCCGAACTCCTCGCGCGCATGCGGGAGTTCCAGCAGGAGCTGAACGACCAGGCGACCGAGAAGGGCAGGCGGCTGCGCTCCAAGGTGGAGGCCTCGGCGTCCTTCGGCTTCGGAAAGTGAGCACGGTGGACCACCTCGCGCGAGCCCGTACGCTGCTGGCCCAGCACCCCGTCGTCGACGGCCACAACGACCTCCCCTGGGCGCTGCGCGAGCAGGTCCGCTACGACCTCGCGCGCCGCGACGTCGGGCAGGACCAGAGCGGACAGCTGCACACCGACATCCCCCGGCTGCGGGCGGGCGGGGTCGGTGCGCAGTTCTGGTCGGTGTACGTACGTACCGACCTGGCGGGCGACGAGGCGGTCAGCGCGACCCTTGAGCAGATCGACTGCGTCGACCAGCTGATCGCGCGCTACCCCGGGGACCTGGCGGGGGCGCTGACGGCGGACGACATGGAGAAGGCGCGGGCGGCGGGCCGCATCGCGTCGCTGAAGGGCGCCGAGGGGGGCCACTCCATCAACAACTCCCTCGCCACGCTGCGGGCGTTGTACGCGCTGGGCGTGCGCTACATGACCCTGACGCACAACGACAACACCGCCTGGGCGGACTCGGCGACGGACGCGCCGGGGGTCGGGGGCCTGTCCCCGTTCGGCCACGAGGTGGTCCGGGAGATGAACCGCCTCGGCATGCTCGTCGACCTCTCGCACGTGGCGGCGACGACGATGCGGGACGCGCTGTCCACGTCGACGGCGCCGGTGATCTTCTCGCACTCCTCCGCGCGGGCGGTGTGCGACCACCCGCGCAACGTGCCGGACGACGTCCTGGCGCTCCTCCCCTCCAACGGGGGAGTGGCCATGGTGACCTTCGTACCGAAGTTCATCCTGCCCGCGGCGGTGGAGTGGACGGCGGCGGCGGACGAGAACCTGCGGGCGCACGGGCTGCACGCGCTGGACACCTCGCCCGAGGCGATGGCGCTGCACGCGGCGTTCGAGGCGGCGCACCCGCGGCCGGTCGCGACCGTCGTCACGGTGGCGGACCACCTCGACCACATGCGGGCGGTCGCCGGGATCGACCACATCGGCATCGGCGGCGACTTCGACGGCACGGCGTTCACCCCGTCCGGCCTGGACGACGTCTCCGGCTACCCCAACCTGATCGCCGAACTCCTCAGCCGTGGCTGGTCGGAGGGGGATGTGGCGAAGCTGACGTGGGGGAACGGGGTGCGGGTGCTGCGGGATGCGGAGGCGGTGGGGCGGGACGAGCGGTCGCGCCGGGGCCCGTCCAACGCGACCCGCGAGTCCCTGGACACCTGAGCCCCGGGGGCTGCGCCCCGGCCCCCTTGGGCGGGGCCTGCGGCCCCTGCACCCCGGCTCGCGTTCGTCTGCGGACCGTAGATGGCTGGTCGCGCAGTTCCCCGCGCCCCTGGAAACCCTCGTTCGTCTGCGGACCGTGCTCGCTTCTCGCGCAGTTCCCCGCGCCCCTGAAAGCCTGTGGCTGAGCTGGCTTCGCCGGCTGCGGCCGACCCCCTAGGGGCGCGGGGAACTGCGCGAGCAACCGTCCACGGTCCGCAGACGAAGGAGGGTTGAGGGGCGCGGGGAACTGCGCGAGCAACCGTCCACGGTCCGCAGACGAAGGAGGGTTTAGGGGCGCGGGGAACTGCGCGAGCAACCCACCACACACCCGCAGACAAACCCCGGGCCGATTAACGTCGCTCATCCGAACGCCGCGTCCGCCGCGACCTCCCGTCACCCCCGTGTGACGCTGGCAGCACTGCCGCCGCCGAGGCCGAACCGGGAGGCTGTCATGGCAGATCTGCAGGACGAGGCCGATGTCGCCACCGCCGGGATAGGCGCGCCGGACCGCCCGGCCTCCCAGAAACGGGGCGAGCCGGAGGCCCCCGCCCCCGGCGACGCCCTCGACCCCGACGTCCGCACCCGCCTCCACACCCTCCTGCGCGCGCACCCCGTCGCCGACGGCTACAACACCCTCGCCCAGGTGCTGGTGAACACCCCGTGGCACGACGTCGAGCTCGGGGAGAGTTCGCTCGACACCGACATCCCGCGGCTGCGCCACGGCGGCGTCGGCGCGCAGTTCTGGTCGCTGATGGTCGCCGCCGACTGCCCGGACCCCGTCAGCGCCACGCTGGAACGCGTCGACCGGCTCCGTACGCTCGTCGACGCCTGCCCGGAGGGCCTGCGGCTGGCGCGGGCCGTCGGGGACCTCGCCGACGCCCGTAACCACGGCCGTATCGCGTCGCTGTTCGGACCGGTCGCCGCCCACGCGCTGGGCGACTCGCTGGGCACGGTCCGGGCGTACCACGCCCTCGGCGTACGTGCGGTCGCCCTCACCACCACCACGAGCTGGACCCGCGCGGGCCTGACCCGCTTCGGCCAGGAGGTCGTACGGGAGCTCAACCGGCTCGGCATGGTCATCGACCTGTCCGGCGCCGCCCCCGAGACCATCCGCCAGACCCTCGGCGCCGCCAAGGCCCCGGTGATCTTCACCCGTTCGGCCGCCCGCGCCCTCACCGACCACCCGCTCAACGTCACCGACGAGGTCGTCGAGGAGCTCCCGGAGAACGGGGGAGTCTGCCTGGTGAGTTTCTCCCCGGCCCAGGTCGCGGGGGCGGGCAGAGCCGCCTGTGTGCAGGATGTCGCCGACCACGTCGAGCATCTGCGGGGCGTCGTCGGGCCCGGCCACATCGGCCTCTCCGGCGGGTACGGCCTGACCGCGGGCGCCCCGCGCACCGTCGGCCTGGAGGACGCCTCCTGCTACCCCGTACTGCTCGCCGAGCTCCTCGCACGCGGCTGGGACGACACCGATCTCGCCGCGCTGACCTGGGGGAACTTCGCCCGGGTCATCCGCGACGTCGACTTCGCCGCCCGCGCCGCCCAGCCCCGCCGCGGCCCCTCCACCGCCACCATCGAGGACCTGGACCCGGCGTAGGTGCGGGCTAGGCCCTCGGGCGGCCCATCGCCCGGAACGTCCAGCCCGCCTCGCGCCACTTCACCGCGTCCAGCGCGTTCCGCCCGTCCAGGACGATCCGGGCCCCGGCCACCTCGCCCAGCGCGGCCGGGTCCAGCTCGCGGAACTCGCGCCACTCGGTGAGGTGGAGCACCACGTCCGCGCCCCGGACCGCGTCGAGCGCGGTGTCCGCGTAACCGAGCGTGGGGAAGAGGCGGCGGGCGTTGTCCATGCCCTTGGGGTCGTAGACGGTGACCTGGCCGCCCTGGAGGTGGATCTGCCCGGCCACGTTCAGGGCGGGCGAGTCGCGTACGTCGTCGGAGTCCGGCTTGAAGGTCGCACCCAGCACGGCGACCCGCTTGCCGAGGAAGGACCCGCCGCCCAGCGCCTCCCGCGCCATCTCGACCATCTGGCCGCGGCGGCGCATGTTGATGGAGTCGATCTCGCGCAGGAAGGTGAGCGCCTGGTCGGCGCCGAGCTCACCGGCGCGGGCCATGAACGCGCGGATGTCCTTCGGCAGACAGCCGCCGCCGAAGCCGATCCCGGCCCGCAGGAACTTGTTGCCGATCCGCTCGTCGTGCCCGATCGCCTCGGCCAGCTTCACCACATCGCCGTCGGCGGCCTCGCACACCTCGGCCATGGCGTTGATGAACGAGATCTTGGTGGCCAGGAAGGAGTTCGCGGAGGTCTTCACCAGCTCGGCGGTCGGGAAGTCGGTCACCACGAACGGGGAGCCCTCGCCGACCGGGGTCGCGTACACCTCGCGCAGCAGCTTCTCGGCCCGCTCGCTCTCCACGCCGACCACGATCCGGTCGGGGTGCAGGGTGTCGTTCACGGCGAAGCCCTCGCGCAGGAACTCGGGGTTCCAGGCCAGCTCCACCCCCTCGGGCAGCGTCGCGGCCAGCCGGGCGGCGGACCCGACCGGCACGGTCGACTTCCCGACCACCAGCGCGCCCTCGCGCAGCTGCGGGGCCAGCGAGGCGAAGGCGGAGTCGACGTACGACATGTCGCAGGCGTACTCGCCGTGCTTCTGCGGGGTGTTCACACAGACGAAGTGCACATCGCCGAAGGCGCCGACCTCCTCCCAGGAGGTGGTGAAGCGCAGCCGCCCGCTGGATCCCTCGATCCCGGCGACATGCCTGCTCAGCAGCTCTTCGAGCCCCGGCTCGTACATCGGTACGCGCCCCTGCGCCAGCATCTCGATCTTCTCGGGGACGACATCGAGGCCCAGCACCTCGAATCCCAGCTCCGCCATGGCCGCGGCATGGGTGGCCCCGAGGTATCCGGTGCCGATCACAGTGATCTTGAGGGCCATGCGGTGCTCCTGGGAGGTACGGGCTTGAGGGCGCTGCCCGAGCATAGTCGGGGCCGTACGGGGCCCGTGATCCGCACCGATCAACGGCGATCGCCGCCCTGTCGTCAAGCTCACGTATGCCCCGGGCCGTACACCCCACTAAAATTAAGGTTACTTAACGGTAGTTAGCGCCCTTGGGGAGTGAGTCACCTTGGCCGGAACGGCTGATTTCGACCTGTACCGCCCGTCCGAAGAACACGACATGCTCCGCGACGCGATCCGCTCGCTCTCCGAGGCGAAGATCGCGCCGTTCGCGGCCGAGGTCGACGAGGAGGCCCGCTTCCCGCAGGAGGCGCTGGACGCCCTGGTCGCCAACGACCTGCACGCCGTGCACGTCCCCGAGGAGTACGGCGGCGCCGGCGCCGACGCGCTCGCCACCGTCATCGTGATCGAGGAGGTGGCCCGCGTCTGCGCGTCCTCCTCCCTCATCCCGGCCGTGAACAAGCTCGGCTCGCTCCCGGTGATCCTCTCCGGCTCCGAGGAGCTGAAGAAGAAGTACCTGGGCCCGCTGGCCAAGGGCGACGCGATGTTCTCGTACTGCCTCTCGGAGCCGGACGCGGGCTCGGACGCGGCGGGCATGAAGACCCGCGCGGTCCGTGACGGCGACTTCTGGGTCCTCAACGGCGTGAAGCGCTGGATCACCAACGCGGGCGTCTCCGACTACTACACGGTCATGGCCGTGACGGACCCGGAGAAGCGCTCCAAGGGCATCTCCGCCTTCGTGGTCGAGAAGTCCGACCCGGGCGTCTCCTTCGGCGCCCCGGAGAAGAAGCTCGGCATCAAGGGCTCCCCGACCCGCGAGGTCTACCTCGACAACGTCCGCATCCCCGCCGACCGCATGATCGGCGAGGAGGGCACCGGCTTCGCCACGGCGATGAAGACCCTGGACCACACCCGCATCACCATCGCGGCCCAGGCGCTCGGCATCGCCCAGGGCGCCCTCGACTACGCCAAGGGCTACGTCCAGGAGCGCAAGCAGTTCGGCAAGCCGATCGCCGAGTTCCAGGGCATCCAGTTCATGCTCGCCGACATGGCGATGAAGATCTCCGCCGCCCGCGCCCTCACGTACCAGGCCGCGGCGGCCTCGGAGCGCGGTGATGCGGACCTGACCTACCTGGGCGCGGCGGCGAAGTGCTTCGCCTCGGACGTCGCCATGGAGGCCACCACGGACGCCGTCCAGCTCCTCGGCGGCTACGGCTACACCCGCGACTACCCGGTCGAGCGCATGATGCGCGACGCGAAGATCACGCAGATCTACGAGGGTACGAACCAGGTCCAGCGCATCGTGATGGCCAGGAACCTGCCGTAACTGGGATATCGCAGGTCAGCGGCCATTTTCGATGGCTCGCGGGCGGTGATCGGCCTCCGGTCCGCTCGGGTCCGTTTCGGGCCGGTCATGGGCGTCCTGCTGGGGAGATCCTGAGCTGACACTGGCCGGGAAACCGAGGGTGAGGAGCGCGGGTCAAGCGATCACGGTTGCCGGAACAGGAAACCGCGTAACCTGCCCCCGAGCCGGCTCGTCTGTGGTGCGGCTGGGGGGGCCGCAACCTTCCCCAGCGGGCTTCCCCATCGGACAAGCACCTCGGGCCCGTACCCGTGCGTCACGGATACGGACCCGAGGTGTGCCGCGGGACGGGCGTTCAGCCGTCCGTGCGGCGCCGGCGCGTGGCCAGGACCGCGCCCGCCCCGGCCACCACCGCCGCGCCGCCCGCCAGGGCGAGCCGCGGGGTGGCGGAGGAGGAGCCGGTGGCGGCGAGCTGACCGGTGGGGGCGGTGTTCACCGGGGTGGTGGAGGTGCCGCCCAGCGGCTTGGTGTCCGGGGTGCTCGTCCTCCCCGGGCCCGGCTTGCCGCCGGCCGCGAGGATCTCGAACGGGTACTTCTTCATCGGCGGCTTCGAGCCGTCGCAGGCCTTCTCCCCCCTGAGGGCCGAGACGAAGGCGAAGCCCTGGCCCGCCGGGGTCTTCGCGTCGAGGGTGAGCCGGAGCTTCATGTCGGCGTGCGCGCCCGCGCGCAGGTCCTCGACCGTGCCCGCGCGGTCCAGGGTGTCGACGTCCTTCCAGCCCTGGGACGTGGCGGTGGACCACTGGAGGTGCAGGAGGCCGCCGGGGATCTTGTGGTGGCTCTTGTCGGCGGCCCACAGGTAGGTGAACGCGCGGAGCCTGTCGAGGGTCTTGTCCGTGCCGTTGGTGATCCGCAGCGAGAAGTCGGTGCTGGTTCCCGCGGTGATCTTGGACGGCAGGTCCGTGAGGGCCGCGGTGACGAGCAGGCCGCCGGGGTCGCAGGCCGGGTTCTCGGCCGCCTTCTTGGCGTCGGCGAGCGCCTTGTCCGCGGCCTCCTTCGCCGCCAGGGCCTTCGCGACCTCCTTCTGCGCCGCGTCGATCTTCTGCGCAGCCAGGACTCGCGCGTCGCCCCAGGCGTCGGAGGCCTTCTTGGCCAGGGCGTCGGCCGCGGCCTTGTCGGCGGCGGCCTTCTCGGCGTCCTTCCTGGCCTCGTCGACCTTCTTCCGTGCGGCGTCCCGCTCGTCCTTCGTCGCCTCGGCGGGCAGCTTCTGGAGCTCGAACTCGGCGTCGGAGAGCGCCTTGTCGGCGACCTTCTGGCGGGCAGTCGCGTCAGCGGCCTTCTTCGCCGTGTCGGTGCGCGCCGCGTTGAGCGGGTCGGTGGGCGACTCCAGCGCGTCCAGCGCCGCCCTGGCCGCCGTCTCCGCGGCGAGAGCGTCCTCGTACACCTTCTTCGCCGCCGCGGCGGCCTTCTCCAGCTCGGCGAGGGTCGGCTTCTTCTGCTTCTGCGTCTGCGCGGCCGGCTGGGCGTCGGCGAGCGCGGGGCCCGCCGACAGGATCACCACGGGCGCGGTCACAGCGGCGGCGACGGCCGTCGTCAGAGCACGGCGAATGTTCACTACAGCCCTTCGGGGTACGGGAGAATCCACGAATGCCGGTGATCGTATGACCGGAACAAGGGGCGCAGTAGAGGTTTCTTTACGCCAAAAGCCCCGCTGGGCCCACCACTTGGGCGCGCAAAGCGGGGCAAGGGCGGGCAGTTGTGCAGTGCCCTGTGGTTTCTCTGTGAGTCTTGTCGCGCCCGAGGGCTTCTGATGGATGGTCAGCGCGACGCGGTCACCGTGACCTTCTGGTCGTTGTTCAGCTCGTTCACCAGCTGCTTGACCTTCCCGCTGTCCCACACCAGGGACGTCTGCGGGCCGTTGCCGGAGATCGGCATGTTCATCGACGTGCCGCCGCCGCTGGTGACGCCCTTCATCGCCCAGAACATGTCGCCCAGGTCGAACAGGCTCATGTCCTTGTCGACGACCAGCGTGTCCAGGCCCGCGCCCATCACCGGGTACAGCTTGAACGGGTTGAGCACGGTCGACGGGGTCGCCGTCTGGCTGGCCAGGGCGGACAGGAAGCGCTGCTGGTTCTTGGTGCGCTCCAGGTCGCCGGCCGCGTAGCCGTGGCGGTTGCGGACGAAGGCGAGGGCCTGCTGGCCGTCGAGGGTCTGCTTGCCCTTCTTGAAGTCGGCGCCCGAGTCCTTGTCCTTGATGTCCTGCGGGATGTCGATCTCCACGCCGCCGACCGCGTCCACGATGTTCGCGAAGCCCGCGAAGCCGATCTCGGCGTAGTGGTCGATGTGCAGCCCGGTGTTGGCCTCGACCGTGCGCACAAGCAGCTCGGGGCCGTCCATCGCGTACGCCGCGTTCAGCTTGTTGTGGCCCTTGGCCGGGAACAGCTTGCCGGACTGTGAGCCCTTGAAGCTGGGGATCTGCACCCACGAGTCGCGCGGCAGCGAGATCATCGTGTTCCCGTTGTCACCGGTGTGCAGGATCATCATCGAGTCGGTCCGCTTGCCCTCGGCGGAGCCGGTGTGCAGCTTCTTCTTCTGGTCCTTGGAGAGCCCGTCGCGGGAGTCCGAACCGACGATGAGGTAGTTGGTGCCCTTGCCGCCGGCGGGGCGGTCGATGACCTTCGACAGGTCCACGTCGCGGTGCATCTTGCCGTCGGCCCAGAAGTACGTGCCGACGGAGACGCCGACGATCGCGACCACCAGGACCGTCGAGCCGATCAGGATGCGGCGCTTCCAGTTCGGCCGCGGCCTGGCGGGGGCGCCGGCCGCGCCGGGGCCGCCGCCGGATCCGCCCGGACCCCGGCCGCCGGGGCCGCGTCCGGACGGGGAGCCGTAGACCTGGCCGTCGCTGTAGCCGCTGTCGTACGAGCCCGGCGCGGGCACACCGTTGCCGTACTGCTGCTGTCCGTAGCCGGAGCCGTCGTCGTACGAGGGCTGCTGCGGCGGGACCGGGCGCTGCGGGCGCACCGGAGTGGAGCCCACGGGCCGCTGCACGTGGCGCATCACGCGCGGGCCGTCCGGCTGCGCGGCGGAGCTGCCGCGGCCGTAGCGCTCGCCGCGGTCGTCGTCGGACCATCCGTCGTTCATGCGGTCAAGCATGCACGGGTCCCCCGCGTGTCTGACAGGGCGGGTGGGGATCTGGGCCCGGGCTGTTGCACAGCTGATGCAATGTGCGCGCAATGAGGACACGCCCGGCCCCGCATAAGCTGGGCGGTATGACTGATCTCCCGGGCAAGCCGACCTCGGCGTCCCGTACCACCCTGAGCCACATCATGACCGCCCATGACACGAACCTGCTGGGTACGGTGCACGGCGGTGTGATCATGAAGCTGGTGGACGACGCGGCGGGGGCGGTCGCCGGACGCCACTCCGGGGGCCCGGCGGTCACGGCGTCGATGGACGAGATGGCGTTTTTGATGCCGGTCAGGGTCGGGGACCTGGTCCATGTGAAGGCCCAGGTCAACTGGACCGGCCGGTCCTCGATGGAGGTCGGCGTACGGGTCCTGGCCGAGCGCTGGAACGAGTCCACGCCCGCGCAGCAGGTCGGCTCGGCGTACCTGGTCTTCGCGGCGGTCGACGCGGACGGCAAGCCCCGTCCCGTCCCGCCGGTGCTCCCGGAGACGGAGCGCGACGAGCGCCGCTACCAGGAGGCCCAGATCCGCCGCACCCACCGCCTGGCCCGCCGCCGGGCGATCCTGGAACTCCGCGAGAAGCGGGCGGCGGAGGGGCTGGACGACTAGCGCTCCGCCCGGGGGCCCCGGGTTCGTCGCGCGGCTGCGGGCCGTCGTGGGCTGGTCGCGCAGTTCCCCGCGCCCCTTATGCGGCACCGCCGTATGCGGGGCGGCGCCCCTAAGGGCACACCACCTGATCCCCCCGTACCGTCTCGAACGCCCCCGCCCCCTCCGCCGTCTCCCCCCGCACCGGCGTCACCGCCCTGAAGTCCGTGCCCGCCGTCACCTTCAGCGTGGGGCCCAGCCCCTTGACCGGGCGGAGTTCGGCGCCGGGCAGGGCCGTCGCCAGGGACCGGGCCGAGCGGTCCCAGCGCGGGTCGTACTCGACCAGCGTGCGCGGCAGGTCCCGGACGCCGCCCGCCATCGGCGTCCCCGTCGTGCGAAAGCCCGTCGCCCGCAGCGCGTCGTCCACCCGGCGCCCGAGCCCGTCCGTACGGGTGCCGTTGAAGACCTGGACCCGGATGCGGTCCGGCGCCACCTCGACCATCGCCCCGGGCGCGTGGCCCTTCCCGTCCTGCGCCCCGCGCACCTGCGCGAGCGGCAGGTCCTCGCGCAGCGAGGCGAACAGCTTCCGCGACTTCGCCGGGTCCCACTTCACCGTCGACCCGATCCCCTTCACCGGGAAGCTCATCTGCCCGATCGGCACGGTCGCGAACTCCGACGACGCCGGCGAGAAGCCCCGCATCGTCCGGCCGAGCGACAGGATCTCCTCCGCCCCGAAGCCCTGGTCCGCCCGGACCGACGACAGCAGCGTCGAGGCCACCTCGCGGAAGCGCACCGGGTTCATCAGCACCCCCGACCCCGTCGCCTTGTGGATCAGCGCCGCCATGAACCGCTGCTGGCGCTGCATCCGGCCGAGGTCCGCCGACCCGTCGGTGTGCCGGGAGCGTACGTACTGGAGCGCCTGCCCGCCGTCGAGCTCGTGCGTGCCCGCCGCGAGGTCGAGACCGGTGTACGCGTCCTTCATCGGGCGGGCCGTGCAGATCTGCACCCCGCCGAGCACGTCCACGGTCTTCATGAAGCTGGTGAAGTCGACCTCCAGGTAGTGGTCCATCTTCAGCCCCGTCATGTGCTCCACCGTGCGCACGGTGAGCGCGGGCCCGCCCTCCGCGTACGCCGCGTTGATCTTCACGGGGTGCTGGTTGTGGTGCGCGCCGGTGTTCTGGTCGGTGTGCTCGGGGATCTCCGCGTAGCTGTCGCGGGGGAGGCTCACCACGCTCGCCCGGTTCCGGTCCGAGGAGATGTGCACGATCATCATCGTGTCGGTGCAGTGGCAGGGCGCCCCGCCCAGCCGGTACTTCTCCTTCTCCTCCGGCGTGACCGTCTCCCGGCCGTCCGTGCCGACGAGCAGGATGTTGGTGCCGTGTCCCGCCTGCGGCCGGTTCTTCATGTCCTTGAACGGGTCCACCCGCCCGATCCCGCCGTCCAGACCGGTCACCACGGCGTGGCCCACCCCGCCCGCGCCCAGCACGAGGACCGAGAGGGTCGTCGCCATCCGCATGCCCCAGCGGGGCCGCTCGTCCTGCTGTCTGCTGCGGGGCCGGTCGGTACGGGGGGAACGGGAGCGGGGGGGCGTGGGCACGGGGACCTCCGCGGGCGAAAGGGGGATAGTGAGCACCGTAGGCCCATACGATCTGCGACAACGGCCGCCGCCCCGGCCGCGCGCAACGCTGTCCCCCGTTCGCGGTAACGTGAACCACGATGAACGCCACGCACCCCGCTGTTTCCGTGATCATGCCGGTCCTCAATGAGGAGCGGCATCTGCGCAACTCGGTCCGCCACATCCTGGAACAGGAGTACGACGGCGAGATGGAGGTGGTGATCGCGCTCGGCCCGTCCACGGACCGCACGAACGAGATCGCCGCCGAGCTCGTACAGGAGACTGCATCCAATAAACGAGCCAGGGTCCACACCGTGCCCAATCCCACCGGGCGTACGCCGGCGGCCCTGAACGCGGCCATCAAGGCCTCCCGTCACCCGATCGTGGTACGGGTCGACGGCCACGGCATGCTCTCCCCGAACTACATCGCCACCGCCGTCCGCCTCCTGGAGGAGACCGGCGCGCAGAATGTCGGCGGCATCATGCACGCCGAGGGCGAGAACGCCTGGGAGGACGCGGTCGCGGCCGCCATGACGTCGAAGATCGGCGTCGGTAACGCGGCCTTCCACACCGGCGGCGCGGCGGGCCCGGCCGAGACGGTGTACCTGGGTGTCTTCCGGCGCGAGGCGCTGGAGCAACAGGGCGGCTACAACGAGGAGTTCATCCGCGCCCAGGACTGGGAGCTGAACTTCCGCATCCGCGAGGCCGGCGGCCTCATCTGGTTCTCGCCCGAGCTGAGGGTCCAATACCGCCCGCGCCCGAGCGTGCGCGCCCTGGCCAAGCAGTACAAGGACTACGGCCGCTGGCGCCATGTCGTGGCCCGCTACCACGAGGGCTCCATCAACCTGCGCTACCTCGCCCCGCCGACCGCGGTGTGCGCGATCGCGGCGGGCATCGTGGTGGGCGCGGCGCTCACCCCGGTGGGCTTCGTGATCCCGGCCGGCTATCTCGCCGCGATCGCGGCGGGCTCGCTCCCGGCGGGCAAGGGCCTTCCGCTCAAGGCCCGCCTCCAGATCCCGGTGGCGCTCGCCACCATGCACATGTCCTGGGGCTACGGCTTCCTGACCAGCCCGAAGGCGCTCGCCAAGAAGGTCATCGCGAGCCGCCGCCCGGCGGTCAAGGTCTGATCGGCGCGTACGAGTCAGTACGTACGAATCAGCCCGTACGAAAAAGGGGGGCGCCCGGTGCCGTGAAGCACCGGGCGCCCCCTTTTGTGCGCGCGTGAGCGGCGACTACCAGCGGTAGGGCCAGTACACGTCCATGCAGTCCGACTTGCTGGCGCCGTTGACGTTCTCCGTGTCCTTCAGCGGGTCGCTGTCCTCGACGTCCTTCTTCGGGTACGTGGCGCCGGTGCGCCAGTCCGCGCCGACCGTGAGGGTCAGCGTGGAGACGTCGGCGGACACCTTCACCGCGCTGGAGGGCAGCTCCATCGCCGTGGCCACCGACATCGCGTCGGCCTTGCCCTGCGCGCCCGCGCTCTTGGGGTACGTGAGCGTGGTGACGGCGGCCGAGCCGCGGGTGTCGGAGGCCTTCGCCTTGTAGAAGCCCTTGTTCTTCAGGGTGTCGGAGACCGTGGTCGCCCGCTTCTGGGTGGGCGGCGCGCCGTTGATGCCGGTGCCGTTGACGACCGAGAGCGCGAGCGAGCCGGCCGGGGTGGCCGCGGGGCCCTTGCTCTCCGGCTTGGCCGGGGCGTCGTCCTTCTTGTCGAGCGGCTTGTCGTCCCGGAGCAGCGACCACAGCGCGTCGGCGCTGCCGGGCGCCGGCAGCACGTGGTCCTTGTTTTTGGGGTCCTGGATCCGGGGCATGGTGAGCATGTTCATCCGCTCCATCGGCACGCTCTTGAACTCCATACCGAGGTCGTAGAGCTTCTTGGGCGTGCCGAGCTCGCGCGAGACCTGGAGCGCGTTGACGGCTGTCTCGGCCAGTCCCATGATGCGCCCGGGGTTGGTGAAAGCATTCTGCTTCTTCAGCTCGCGCATCACCGAGTTGAGGTACATGTGCTGGGCCTTGGCGCGGCCCAGGTCGCTCTCGAAGGCATGCCGGGTGCGCAGCCACTGCAGCGCCTGCTCGCCCTTGATCTTGTGTGTGCCCGCGGTGAGCCGCAGGTGCGAGCCACCGGGCACCTTGGGCTTGGGCCCGTCGTACACGTTCTGCTTGACGCACACGTCGGCGCCGCCGACCGCGTCCGCCATCGACACCACGCCCGCGAAGTCGACCATCACCCAGTGGTCGATGTAGACCCCGGTGAGCTTCTCCCAGGTGTCCAGGACGCAGCCCGCGCCGCCCCGGCCCAGCGCCTCGTTGATGAGGGTGTTGGTGGCCGGCTCGGTCTTCTTGGTCTCCGGGTTCACACAGGCGGGGATGTCCACGCGGGTGTCACGCGGAATGGAGATCACCGAGGCGCTCTTGCGGTCCGCGGAGACGTGCATCAGCATCTGCACATCGGCGAGCGGCCGGCTGCCGACGCTGTCCTTGGAGCCCCCCAGCTTCAGGTTCTCCGCCTTGTTGCGGTCGTCGGAGCCGATCAGCAGGACGTTCAGCGGGGTCTGGCCGTCGGCGTTGGCCGCGGACTTCTTGGCGTTGGAGCCGCCCGCGCTGCGGTCGCCCTTGCGGATACTGTCGCTGAGGTGCTTGTAGTACAGGTAACCGGCGCCGGCCGTGCCGAGTATGAGCAGGGCGAGCGTCGAGGCGACCCAGCGCAGGATGCGTCTCTTGCCCTTCTTCTTCACGCGTTTGCGCGGACCGCCGCGCCGGTGCCCGCCGCCATCGGCCGCGGCCTTCTCGGGTGCGCCCTTGCCGTCGCCCGGCTCGTCGCCCGAGGAGCGCGGGGCGGGCGGCTTGCCGCCGCCCCCCTCCTCGCCGTACAGCGACTCGTCCCAGCCGAGCTGATCGGCGTTTTGGACGCGCCGCGGCCGCGTTCCCTCCCCGCGCACGCTGTTCTGCCCCACCCCAATACCCCCTGTCTCAGGTGGTCCCCGCGCCCGGTAAGGGCAGGAAACCTGTTGTCACTTGGCACACGTCGGTCGCGTACGCATCAGTTGCGTACATACGGCGTCACTTGGCGCACACCGACTTGTCCGCTTCCACTTTCTGAATTCCTTCGGGCGCCTTGGCCGGAGCGGCGATCGGGATCCCGGCGCCCTTGAAGTCCGCGCCGAGGGTGAGCACCATCGGTGTCCTGCCCACCGCGTCCTGCGTGCCGGGCTTGAGCGCGCTCGCCGGCAGACCCATCAGATCCGCGAGTTTACGGGCCTGGTCCGCCTGGTTGGGCGCGTACGCCAGCGTGGTGTTCGCCAGCTTCGCCGGGGCGTTGCCGCCGTTGTCCGACTTCAGTACGCCCTTGGTGTTCTGCAGCCACAGCAGCGTCTGGGAGGCGGAGCCCGCCACCGCACCGCCGTTGAGCACCTGGACGCGCACGGCGGACGCCTGGGCGCGGGTGCCCTTGAGGAGCGCCGCCTGGGCGTCCTTGGCCTCGCTCTCCTTCTTCTTCACCTCGGTGAAGGACACGTCCGAGCGCATCATGCTGAACACCTGCGGCGCCTTGACCGGGTCGACGACCACGGTCTTGTGCACCTTGCCGTCCGCCGGATTGTCGATGACCGGAACGGTCGTGAACGTGACGTTCTTCAGATCGACCTTGCTGAGGTCCTGCGCCAGGCTGGTCAGCTTCTTGATCGACCCTATGCCCGAGTCGACGGTGAGCGCCTTGGTCGCCGCGTTCGCGAGCCCGTACATCTTGGTCGGGCTGCTCAGCGTCGAGTCGGACTTCATCTTCCGCATCATCGAACTGAGGAACTGCTGCTGCTGCTTGATCCGGTCCAGGTCGCTCTCGTTGCCGAAGCTGTGCCGGGTCCGTACGAACGCGAGGGCCTGCTCGCCCTTGATCGTGGACTTGCCGGCCGGGAGCTTGAGGTGCGACTTGGGGTCGTTCACCGGCTTGGTCAGGCACACCTGGACGCCGCCGACGGCCGTCGACAGCTCCTTGACCGCGTTGAAGTCGGCCATCATGAAGTGGTCGACGCTGAGCCCGGTGAGCGCCTTGACCGTGCGCATGGTGCAGCCCGGGTCGCGGCCGTCCTGGCCGAGGCTGGTGTTGAAGCGCACGTTCGCCTCGGACCGCACGGTCTTGGTGGTGCCGTCCTTCTGCTTGGTCGGGCACTCGGGGATGTTGGTGACCAGGTCGCGCGGGATGGACAGGGCCGTCGCGTTCGACCGGTCCTTGGAGACGTGGAAGAGGATGTTGGTGTCGGCGTGGCCCTCGCTGCCCTTGTCGCCGTACCCCTCGTTGCCCTTGCCGGTGCGCTTGTCCGTACCGATGATCAGGATGTTGACCGGCCCGTCGGAGGTGGCGTGCTTGCTGCCCGCGTCACCCACGTCGACGGTGTTCAGGTTGTTGTTGAAGTGCTGGTAGAGCAGGTACGCGCCGGTCGAGCCCGCGATCAGGACGAACCCCAGCACACCGCCCGTCCACATCAGCGCCTTCTTCTTGCGGGACGCCTTGGGCTTGCGCTTGCGGCGGCCGGGAGCCGTCGGGGGCGTCTCCTGGGCGTTGCCCGCGCGGCGGTTGTCGCGCTGACCGGGGACGTCACGGCGGGACGGGCCGCCTCTGCCGGGGGCGGTGGTTCTGCGCGGGGGAGTGCCTGCCGACGGGGACGACTGCGGTCCGGAAGGATTCAGTCGCAATTCGTAATTGCCCGTCTGCGGGTTGAGTACCCACTGGTCTGCCGGGTCGACTTCTTCCGCCCGCCCACGGCTCTGCGCATCCACGGTTGCCTTAGTCCTCCGTCGGTGCCACTCGAGTCACTTCCCCCAAAGCGCTCAGTCATTCGATCCTGCAGTGCGTGGCCTCGGGTGGCACAAGCACAGGGTCGCGTCACACTATCTGCCCAGTTGAGCGAAGAGCGACGGCCGTGACAAATTCCACGCCGCTTACAACCGGGCAATCCACCCAATCCGTATCGCTGCCTGTTCTCCGTTGACACACGCTTTACCCGCACATGCCCACGGCGGCATTCGAACCCGGGTACGTCGGCGCCGGGCTCGGGGAAACGGGATCATCGGGCTTGTCGTCCGCCGACGAGCCGTCCGCCCCCTCGGGCGTCCCGGTGCGCGCATTCCCGTCCCCCTTGTTCTGCTCGGTGGTCCCGGCCGGCGCCACCTGGAGCGGCCGGTCGTCCCTGAGCTGCTGGAACAGCAGCCGCGCGGCCGGCTGGACCAGCTCGTCGCGGTTGGCGTCGTACGTGTACGGCCTGCGCGGCACGGTCAGGAACTGCACCTTGTCGGTCGGGATTCCGCGCATCCCGCGCACCAGGTCGTAGAGGTCCTTCAGGGAATTCAGCCCCGGGTCGGTGGTGAGCGACTTCGTCATCGCGTCCAGCACCGGATAGAGCCGGGTCGGATTGAGCAGCACGCCGTTGCTCTGCACCTTGCGCACCAGCGAGCCGAGGAACTGCTGCTGGCGGTCCATGCGCTCGGTGTCGCTGCCGTCGCCGAAGCCGTGCCGGGCCCGGACGAACCCCAGCGCCTCCTCGCCGTGGAGGGTCTGGCGGCCCGCCGGGAGCTTCAGATGCGCCTGCCGGTCGTCCACCGGCTGCTTGAGGCAGACCTCGACGCCGTCGACCGCGTCCACCATGTCCTTGAAGCCGCTGAAGTCGACGACCATGTGGTGGTCGACCCGGATCCCGGTGAGCTTCTCCACCGTACGGATGGTGCAGGCGGCGCCGCCGTACTCGAACGCCGAGTTGAACTGCACCAGTTGGGCCTTGGAGCGGGTGCCGTCCTGCTTGAGGCAGTCCGGCACGTCCGCCATCAGATCGCGCGGCAGCGAGACGGCGGTCGCGGACTTCCGGTCCGCCGCCAGGTGCAGCAGGATCGTGGTGTCCGAGCGCTGGCTGCCGCCGTCGTCGCGCCCGTACCGGCTGTTGCTGCCCGCGCGCGAGTCCGAGCCGATGAGCAGCAGGTTCTGCGCGTTGTCCGCGCCGGGCGGGGGGCGCTCCTTCTCGTAGCGCTCCAGCTCGGCGGCGGCCGTGGTGTCGGTGCGGATGTTGTTGTCGAGCTTCTTGTAGAACCACCAGCCGGTGCCGGCGGCGGCGAGCACGAGGAACGACACACCGAGGGCGGTCCAACGCACCCAGTGGCGACGGGTGTTGCCGTCGCCGGGCGCGTCGGACCCGCCGTCGGCGGGCGCGGGCGCGCCGGGCCGCTCGCCCGGCGTCTCGGCTTCCGGCGTCTCGGCTTCGGCCGTCTTCGCTTCCGGCGCCTTGGTTTTTGTCGCGTCGGCTTCCGTCGCCTTGGCTTCCGGCGTCTCGGCTTCGGTCGGCCCGGCTTCGGTCGGCCCGGCCGGTTCCGGTGGTGAGGGCGGTGTCGGCGTGTCCGGTCGTGGCTCGTCCTCGGCCCGGTGGTCGGGCGCGGGGGGCGGGCTGTCGGTCACGTCGGCGTCCATCCTTCACGGGTCTGCGGCGGGCGGAAAGCCGCCGGGGCACCCCGGTAGACGGTCGTCGCGCGCGCTTGGTTGTGTGGCGTACCGCCGATCATCCACCTCAGTCGCGCCCGGAGCCCAAGGGACTCGGCCCGCTGTGGGCCACAAGGGTGGCGCCGGGGCGATGGTCGTACCGGGTGCGCGCCGCCCGTCACACCGCCCGGTGCGTGACCCGCTCGCTCTCGATCCGCTTCTCAAGGCCGCCGTCGGCCAGTTGGCCGAGGTTGCGGCAGAGCACCACCGACCCGCCGGACGCCAGCGGCGCGTAGAGCCCGCGCGCCAGCCCCTCCCAGCTGTCGTACGGGAGCGCCGACAGCAGCCGCGAGCCGGGCTCCAGGCCCAGGGCCTCGGCGTCGGCGCGGGCGCGCTCCACGAGACCGGCCGCGCTCAGCTCGGCGCCGCCCACGGCGAGCGCGGGCTCCTCGGGGTCGACGGGGGCGAACGGCGCGAACCGGTCGCCCTGGCTCGGTACCTCGACCGCGTAGTCCTGGAACCCGGCGGGCGGCTGCGGGAAGCGGCCGCCGAGCGGGCGCAGCGCGAGCGCCACCCGCTCGCCGGAGCAGGCGCGGGCCGCGTCCAGCGCGTCCGGCCCCGCCACCACGAGGTCCGCGCCCGCCGGGTCGCCGCCGACCTCGGCGACCACGCCGACCGAGTGGCAGGCGAGCAGCCAGACGGCGCTCTGCCAGTGCGCGGGCAGCAGCAGCGCGAGCCGGTCGCCGGGCGCGGCGGCGAGGTCGCCCTGGAGCAGATTGGCGGTCTTGGCCACCCAATTGGCGAAGGTGGCCACCGAGAGTTCCACGCGTTCGCCGGTGGCGTCGTCGTAGAAGGTGACCAGGGGGCGGGCCGGGTCCGCGGCGAGCGCGGATCGCAGCAGGTCGGCGGGGGTGCGGTCGCTGGCGTTCACGCGGCAAGCCTACGGGTGGGGGCGCCGCTCGCGCCCGGGGAGAGCGCCGTCCGCGTACACCGGTTCGGCCGACGGTCCGTCAGTTCTGAGATGGACAGACTTGTATGCTTATGTCCACGATCGTCAGCATGCGTGCACTCCTTGCATCCTCGATCTCGGTCGCGTGCGCCACCGCACTCGCCCTGCCGCTCGCGGCGTCCGCCGCCGCGTCCCCTTCCGTGTCCTCCGTCGCCACGGTGTCGTCCTCTTCCTCCTCCGCCGAGCCGGCGGGCACCACCCAGTCGCTGCCGCTCGCCCCGCTGGGAGCGACCGACCGGACGCTCGGGGCCGGCCGCGCCCAGGGGTTGCCGGAGCGGAACACCGAACCCTTCTCCCTGCTCGGCGTGGTCTGGGACGACGCGAAGGCCGAACTCCACGGCACCGTCCAGGTCCGCACCCGGGCCGTCGGCTCCCGCACCTGGTCCGGCTGGCAGGACGTCGACACCCACAACCAGGAGCACGCCCCCGACCCCGGCACCGCCGAGTACGACGCCGCGCGCCTCCACGGCTCCACCGCCCCGCTGTGGGTGGGCCATTCGGACGGCGTCGAGGTGCGCGTACGGCCGGAGGCGGCCGGGGAGGGCCGGGTGACGCCGGGCGCGCTGCCCCGGGGCCTGCACGTCGACCTGGTCGACCCGGGCGCGGACCCGGACGGGGTGGGGGCGGCGGAGGAGGCGGAGCAGGGCGACGGCGCCGAGCCGGCCCGCGACCGGGCCCTGGCGTCCGGCGCGCGGGCGGGCGCGGCGGCGGCCCGCCCGTACATCGGCCCGCGCCCGCGCATCGTCACGCGCCACGGCTGGGGCGCCGACGAGCAGCTGCGCGAGCCCGGTTACGTCTACACCGGCAAGGTCAAGGCCGCCTTCGTGCACCACACGGCGTCCGGCAACAACTACCGCTGCTCGCAGGCGGCCTCCGTGCTGCGCAGCATCTACCGCTACCACGTCCGCAGCAGCGGCTGGCGCGACATCGGCTACAACTTCGCCGTCGACAAGTGCGGCACCATCTACGAAGGCCGCGCGGGAGGTGTGGCCAAGCCGGTCCTCGGGGCGCACACTCTCGGTTTCAACACCAACTCCATGGGCGTCGCGGTCATCGGCACGTACACCTCGGCCAACCCGTCCGCCGCCGCCCTCGACGCGATCGCCCGGCTGACCGCCTGGAAGCTCGGTCTGTACGGGGTGAATCCCAAGGGCACCACGCATCTCACGTCGGCCGGCGGGAACCTCTACCGGAAGGGGCGAAGCGTCAGGCTCAACGTCATCTCCGGACACCGGGACGGTTTCGCCACCGAGTGCCCGGGGGCGCGCCTCTACAAGAAGCTCGGCAAGGCCCGGTCGTCCTCGGCCCGGCTCCAGGGCCGGCGCTGACCTGGACGGGGGCGTACGGACCGGGCGCGAACCGTCTGCATAAACTGGCCGGCCGTAGTTGAACCACCGATTCCGCCCGGCCCCAGCAGGAAGCAGAGACGACAGGTGACTGAAGCGATCCTCCTGGTCGGCGGCAAGGGCACCAGGCTGCGCCCGCTCACGGTGCACACGCCCAAGCCGATGATCCCGGCGGCGGGCGTCCCGTTCCTCACCCACCAGCTCGCCCGCGCGCGGGCGGCGGGTGTGGAGCACATCGTGCTGGCGACGTCCTATCTGGCCGAGGTCTTCGAGCCGTACTTCGGCGACGGCTCGGAGCTCGGGCTGCACCTGGAGTACGTCACGGAGGTGGAGCCGCTGGGCACCGGCGGCGCGATCAGGAACGTGGCGTCGCGGCTGCGCTCGGGGCCGGACGACCCCGTGCTGATCTTCAACGGCGACATCCTGACGGGCCTGGACATCAGGGCCCTGGTCGACACGCACGCGTCCTCGGGCGCGGACGTCTCCCTGCACCTGACGCGGGTGCCGGACCCGAGGGCGTTCGGCCTGGTCCCCACGGATGCGGACGGCCGGGTCCAGGCCTTCCTGGAGAAGCCCCAGACGCCCGAGGAGATCGTCACCGACCAGATCAACGCGGGGGCGTACGTCTTCCGCCGCTCGGTGATCGACGAGATCCCGGCGGGCCGCCCGGTGTCGGTGGAACGGGAGACCTTCCCGGGCCTCCTGGCCTCGGGCGCCCACCTCCAGGGCATGGTGGACTCCACGTACTGGCTGGACCTGGGCACCCCGCAGGCCTTCGTCCGGGGCTCGGCCGACCTGGTCCTTGGCCGGGCCCCGTCCCCGGCGGTCCCGGGTCGCTGCGGCGACCGCCTCGTCCTGCCCGGCGCCACGGTGGCCCCGGACGCGAAGCTCACCGGCGGCACGGTGGTCGGCGAACGCGCTCGGATCGGCGCGGGCGCCCGCATCGTCGGCAGCACGGTCCTGGCGGACGCGGTGATCGAGCCGGGCGCGGTGATCACGGACTCGCTGATCGGCGCGGGCGCGGTGATCGGAGCACGCTCGGTACTGACCGGCACGGTCGTGGGCGACGGCGCGACGGTGGGCCCGGACAACGAGCTCCGGGACGGGGTACGGGTGTGGTGCGACGCGGTGATCCCGGGGGCGGCGCTGCGATTCTCATCGGACGAGTAGGGAGCACCCCGCTGTGTTCGTCTGCGGACCGTGGGTGGCTGGTCGCGCAGTTCCCCGCGCCCCTAGGGGGTACGGGCGCTGGCGATGGCGAAGCCGAGCACTTAAGGGGCGCGGGGCTGTGACATGTGCGGCTGCGCCGCGTGGGCGCGACAAATAGGGGCGCCCCGCAGGGGCGCATCTCAGGGGCGCGGGGAACTGCGCGACCAGTGGGGGACGGCCCGCAGACGAACACGGGTCCAGGGGCGCAGCCCCCGGCCGCCCGCCAGAGGGCTTTCGGGAAGGGGCGGGGTGGGGCAAAGAACCGGCTAGTCTCGAACCGTGGCCGGCCGCTTCACCCCCCGCACCCCCACCCGCACCACCGTGCGCGGCGGCCACCTCCACGTACCCACGCACAGGGGCACGGGCGGCAAGGGCAAGGCCACCCGCCACTACACCCCACCCGGCCCCCTGGACCTGGGCCTCACCCTCGGCCCCCTGCGAAGGGGCCCCGCAGACCCCACCTTCCGCACTACCCGCGCCGGCGAGGTATGGCGAGCCTCCCGCACCCCCGAAGGCCCCGGCACCCTCCGCGTCGCACTCCGCGCCGGAAGGGCGGAGGCCGAGGCCTGGGGCGACGGCGCCGAGTGGCTGCTCGGGCACCTCCCCGCGCTCCTCGGGGACGCGGACGACCCGGCCGAGTTCGCCCCCCGGCACCGCCTCGTCGCCGAGTCCGCCCGCAACCGCCCCGGGCTGCGCCTGACCCGGACCGGCCTGGTCCTGGAGTCGCTGATTCCGTCGATCCTGGAGCAGAAGGTCACCACGGACGAGGCCTACCGCGCCTGGCGCCTGCTGGTGCGCAAGCACGGCGAGCCCGCCCCGGGCCCGACCGGCATGCCGGACCACATGTACGTCATGCCCGACCCGAGGACCTGGGCCCTGATCCCGTCCTGGGAGTGGCACCGCGCGGGCGTGGACGCCAAGCGCTCCTCGACGATCCTGCGCGCCGTACGCGTGGCCCGCCGTCTGGAGGAGGCCACCGGACTGCCCCCGCAGGACGCCGCGGCCCGGCTCCACCTCGTCCCCGGCATCGGCCCCTGGACCAGCGCGGAGACCCTTCAGCGCGCGATGGGCGCCCCCGACCTGGTCACGGTCGGGGACCTCCATCTGCCGGGCATCGTCGGATACGCCCTGGCCGGCGACCGCACCGCCGACGACGCCGCGATGCTGGAGCTCCTCGCCCCGTACGCGGGCCAGCGCCACCGCGCCACCCGCCTGATCCTCCTCAGCGGCCGCACCCCGCCCCGCCGAGCACCCCGCATGTCACCCCGCGACATCGCCGCGCTGTAGACCTGAGGGGCGCGGGGAACTGCGCGCTCAGCCAAGGACGGCCCGCAGCCGCCCGACAACCCGACGCGCCCCGAACGCCCCGCGCCCGCCCCCCGCTACCGCGTCACGTCACCGCACCTCGACGAACGCGTCAGCGTCCCGCCCCGCCCGCTCCTTCGGCGCCTCGGCCGGACGCCCGACGGCCACCGCGCCCATCGGGTCCCAGCTGTCGGGCAGGGCGAGGACCTCCCGTACGACCTCGCGGCAGAACATCGTGGACGACACCCACGCCGAGCCGAGCCGCTCGCCCGCCAGCGCCACCAGGAAGTTCTGCACGCCCGCGCCCGTGGCGACCACGAACATCTCGCGCTCGGCCGCGTCCCGGCGCGGGTCGCCGTAGCTGTGCGAGCCGTCCATCACCAGGCAGGGCACCACCAAGTACGGCGCGTCGCGCAGGACTTGGCCCCGCCGCACCCGCTTGGCGATGAACTCGTCCGACTTCCCGTCGCGGCGCAGGTCGGCTATCCACGCGTCCCGCATCGCGTCGAGCAGCCGTATCCGGGACTCCTCGGACTCCAGCAGCACGAACCGCCAGGGCGTGGTGTGGTGCGGCGCCGGAGCCGTGACGGCGGCGGCCACCGCGCGGCGCACCGCGCCCGGGTCCACCGGGTCGTCGGTGAACGCGCGGACCGTACGCCGCTGGGTCACCGCCGTCCGGATCGCCTCCGAGGTGCCGAGGCGGAACATGTCGTCGGCCGCGCCCCGCACCAGCGCCCGGCTGCCACCCTCGGCGTCCGCCGAGACCAGGTGCCCCAGGCCGCTGACCACCGCGACCGGGAAGCCGGTGGCCTTGCCCTTGACCAGGTCGCCCGCGGCGGCCAGTTCGTCGGCGCTGGCCACGACCGTCGCGTTCAGTTCGTTGCCGTGCGTGTCCGTGGCGCCGCGCAGGTCGTCGAGGACGCGCACGCCCGCGGCGCCGATCGCCACGTCGGTGAGCCCGGCGCGCCACGGCCGCCCGAAGGTGTCCGTGACCAGGACGCCCACCTCGACGCCGAGGGCGGCCCGGATCCCGGACCGGATCGCCTCGGCCGAGGCGTCGGGGTCCTCGGGCAGCAACAGCACGGTCCCGGCGGGGGTGTTGGAGGCGTCCACCCCGGCGGCGGCCATGATCAGGCCCTGCCGGTTCTCGACGATGCGCAGGGCGCCGCGCCGGGCCACCACCCGTACCGTCTCGGCGTCGATCGCCGCCTCCCGGTCCACCGCCTCGACGATCCGCCCCTCCGCCTTGGAGACGATCTTCGACGTGACCAGCAGGACGTCGCCGTCCACGAGGTCGGGCGCGGCCCCCGCGATGAGCTTCGCCAGGTCGTCCCCGGCCCGCACCTCCGGTATGCCGCCGACGGCCCGTACCCGGTACGAGGGCGGGGTGTTCGCGGAGCCGGTGGTCACGCGCGCACCTCCTCGGCCAGTGTCAGCGCCTCGCGGGCCATCGCCGCCGTCGCGTCCAGGTCCGTCATCATCAGCGGGACCGCGCGGCAGCGGATGCCCGCCGCCTCGACCCGGGCCACGGCGGCCTCGTCGGCCGTGTCGACCAGCCAGCCGTCGAGCAGCCCCGACCCGTAGTGCTCGGCGACCGCCGCGGCCGTCGACTCGACGCCGACGGCGGCCAGCACCTTGTCCGCCATGCCCCGCACCGGGGCGTCCCCGACGATCGGGGAGAGCCCGACCACCGGAACGTCCGCCTCCGCGATCGCCTCGCGGATGCCGGGCACGGCCAGGATGGTGCCGACGCTGACGACCGGGTTGGACGGCGGGAAGAGGATCACGTCGGCGGCCGCGATGGCCTCCAGGACGCCGGGCGCGGGCTTGGCCTGGTCGGCCCCGACCGGCACCACGGCCGTCGCCTCCACGGACGCCCGCAGCTTCACCCAGTACTCCTGGAAGTGGATGACCTTCCGCTCCCCGTCCGTCTCGACCGCCACATGCGTCTCGACGCGGTCGTCGGACATCGGGATCAGCCGGACGCCCGGCTGCCAGCGGGCGCACAGCGCCTCCGTCACCGCGCTCAGCGGATAGCCCGCGCCGAGCATCTGCGTACGGACGATGTGGGTCGCGAAGTCGCGGTCGCCCAGGCCGAACCACTCGGGTCCCACCCCGTACGCCGCGAGCTCCTCCTTGACGTGGAAGGACTCGTCGGTCCTGCCCCAGCCCTGCTCCTCGTTGATGCCACCGCCCAGGGTGTACATCACCGTGTCGAGGTCGGGGCAGACCTTCAGCCCGAACAGATGGATGTCGTCACCGGTGTTGCCGACCACCGTGATGTCCGCGTCCGGCGCGGCCTGCTTGAGGCCGCGCAGGAAACGGGCACCGCCGATGCCGCCGGCCAGAACCACAATGCGCATGTACAGAGTGTGTCAGGCGGGTACGACATCCGTGGCGGCGGCTGTGGACAGAGCGGACTGGCTCGCGTGCATGGGCATGTCGGTCAGGCCCGGGTAGTAGATGTGCAGGCTCACGGCCGGTTCCAGGGAGTCGTTGACGACCTCGTGGACGTATCCGGGCGCGAACACGCGCTGCGATCCGGCGTCGAGCCTGCGGGTGCCGCGCTCGGTGCGCTCGGTCAACTCGCCCTGGAGGACGGTCAGTACGCCCGAGGAGGCGCCGTGGTCGTGCAGCCCGCTGCGCTGCCCGGGCACCCAGGACAGCAGCCACACCTCGTAGCCGGGGCCGGTGCGCAGCCGGTGGTACCAGCGGCTGGTCGCGTCGTACTGGACGAGCGGCTCCCACTGGGCGGGGTCGGCCGCCAGCGAGCGGGCCAGGCCGACGAAGTCGGCGACGGTGCTCGGGTGCTCGCGGGCGGGCTGGAGGAGGTGCAGGACCTCAAGGATGTCGCCGGCGATCTGAAGGTCGCTGTCGCTGTTCATGGATGCGGTGGTTCCTCGGCAGAAACTCAGGAAGCTGTGCGGGGGTGTCGCAAGGGCATATGCGCGCGGGGGCCCGAAGGGCCGGGAAGAACGCGGAGAAGGCTGGAGCGCTACGGCATCAACAGCTGGAACAGCAACAGCGCGCCTGGACAGCACTGCGGAACCCACGGACGTGGGTCGCGAAGAGCGCTGTGGTCGCTGGCATGCGTCAAAGGTGACCAAGAAGAGCCCGGCTGTCAACTCAATACCCGATTTGGTCGTAATGTTTCACCTCATCCGGTTACTGTGCACGGAGAAAGGTTTGTGCACAGGCGCCGCCGGAGATGTGGCGCTGCAACCGTGCGCGCAAACGCCATGACGCTCTCGTGACCGGACTGTGATCCCAGTCGCTTCCGTCGCCCGGACGCAACAAGATCGATATTCGGCTCGTCTTCTCCGGGCAGGTGGGAGGAGGGTGATTGAGCCATTGGCATGTGTCATGGTTTTTGCCGATTTGAACACTTTCCGTATAGCCTTGGTTCCGCAGAGTGAATACGGGGCCCAATAGCAGATCTCGGCTTGACTGGCCCGGATCCGCACACTTGTAATTTCACTCGTGTCGTTCGCCCGAAATCGGTAGCGGCAGCATCACGGGGCAGCAAAGACAGACGAGGGGTGCACATGACCGAGGTGTTCCAGGAGCTGCTGGTCGACGATGTGGACGAAGAACTCGGCTGGCAGGAGCGCGCGCTGTGCGCCCAGACCGACCCCGAGTCCTTCTTTCCGGAGAAGGGCGGCTCCACCCGGGAGGCCAAGAAGGTCTGCCTCGCCTGTGAAGTCCGCTCCGAGTGCCTCGAATACGCCCTCGCGAATGACGAACGATTCGGCATCTGGGGCGGACTGTCCGAACGTGAACGCCGCCGCCTGAAGAAGGCGGCGGTCTAGTTTTTTCGGGGCCTTTGCCCCCTCCGGACCCCCTACGGGCCCTGTCCGGACGCCCTCCGGCTCCACCCGGCTCCCGCAGGCGGCGGACTGCCGTGTTCCCCAGCCATTAGTGTGGGGCGCTGCCAGTCAGCACAGCAGCCTCCGGGGCCCCAACCCCCGGACCCCGGCCGGAGGGGCCCGTACCTCGATGTCCGTGCACAGCCAGTCGACGGCCCCGTATTCCGAGGCCGCGACCTCACCTCTAGTTCCCACCCACCCACCCGAGTTTCCCCGACACGTAGTCACCGCCGTGCTCGTCTCGCACGACGGCGCGCGCTGGCTGCCCGACGCCCTCGCCGGCCTGCTCGGCCAGGAACGCCCTGTGCAGAGCGCGTACGCGGCCGACACCGGCAGCGCCGACGACTCCGCCCGCCTGGTCTCCGAGGCCCTGGGCGACGAGCGCGTCCTGCACCTCGCGCGGCGCACCGGCTTCGGCGCCGCCGTCGACGAGGCCGTCCGCACCGTGCCGGTGCTGGGGCCGGAGGAACTGCCGTATCTGAAGCGCCCCAGCGGCTGGGACCCCGTCTCGCGCAGCTGGCGCGACGACACCTACGACCTGCCCGAACTGCCGCACGGCGAGCCCGTCCAGTGGCTCTGGCTGCTGCACGACGACTGCGCCCCCGCGCCCGACGCCCTCGCCGAACTGCTGCGCGTCGCCGACTCCGACGCCTACGCCGCGATCGTCGGCCCCAAACTGCGCGGCTGGTACGACCGCAAGCAGCTGCTCGAAGTGGGCGTCTCCATCGCCCGCAGCGGCCGCCGCTGGACCGGCCTGGACCGCCGCGAGCAGGACCAGGGCCAGCACGACCAGGTCCGCCCTGTCCTGTCCGTCTCCTCCGCCGGCATGCTGATCCGCCGCGATGTGTGGGAGGAGCTCGGCGGCTTCGACCGGCGGCTGCCGCTGATGCGCGACGACGTCGACCTGTGCTGGCGCGCCCATGCCGCCGGGCACTCCGTCCTCGTCGCCCCCGAAGCCGTCGTACGGCACGCCGAGGCCGCCGCCCGCGAGCGCCGCACCGTCGACTGCGCGGGCCGCTCCGCCGTCGACCCGCACCGGGTCGACAAGGCGGGCGCCGTCTACACGATGCTCGTCAACTCGCGCCCCGCCGCACTGCCCTACGTCTTCCTGCGCATCGTCGTCGGCACCGTGCTGCGCACCCTCGCCTATCTGCTGGGCAAGGCGCCCGGCCAGGCCGTCGACGAGATCATGGGCCTGTCCGCGACCCTGCTGCGGCCCGGCCGGATCCTGGCCGGACGCCGCAGGCGCGGCAAGAGCGGCCTGGAGGCGAGCGAGCTGCGGCCGCTCTTCCCGCCGCCCGGCGCCACCGTCCGCGCCACCGTCGAGCAGGTCGCCTCCAGCCTCGGCGCGGGGACCGAGGACACCGGCGGCTCCCGGCACGGCGCCGTCGAGTCCGGCCCCGGCGGCGACGACGCCGACTTCCTGGAGATCGAGCAGTTCGCGCGGCTGAAGAAGATCGCCCGCAAGCCCGCGCCCGTCCTGTTCGCCCTGCTCCTGCTGATCTCGCTGGCCGCCTGCCGCGAACTCCTCGGCGGCGGCGCCCTGTCCGGCGGCGCCCTGCTGCCCGCGCCCTCGGGCGTCGGCGACCTGTGGGGCCGCTACGCGGACGCCTGGCACCCCGTCGGCACCGGCGGCACCCAGACCGCCCCGCCCTACCTCGCGGCCATCGCCGCCCTCTCCGCCCTCTGCTTCGGCTCCACCGGCACCGCCCTCACCCTCCTCCTGGTCTGCTCGGTCCCGCTGGCCGGACTCACCGCCTACTTCGCCTCGCGGCCCCTCGTCGAGTCGCGCCTGCTGCGGGCCTGGGCCGCCGTCGCCTACGCCTTCCTGCCCGCCGCCACCGGCGCCCTCGCCACCGGCCGGCTGGGCACCGCCGTCCTCGCCGTACTCCTGCCGCTGATCGCCCGCGCGGGCATCACCGCCGCGGGCTTCCGCGGCGAGGGCCGCGGCGATCAAGAAGGGGCCGTGCGAAGCACGTCGGTGAGGGGCGGTGGTCGGGTGACGGGCGGGCGGGCGACCTGGACGTACGCGCTGCTGCTCACCGCCGCCATGGCGTTCACCCCCGTCGTCTGGCCCGTCGCCGTACTTCTGGGCCTGGCGGTCCTGGCGCTGCGCCGCGACGACCTCACCGCCCACGGACTGCGCTTCCTCGCCGCCGTCGGCACCCCCCTCCTGATCCTCGCCCCCTGGTCGCTGACCCTGCTCACCAGCCCGTCCGGCTTCTTCCGCGAGGCGGGTCTGGAGTACGGCAAGGGCTCGGCCTCCGCGCTCGACCTGCTCGGCGCCAGCCCCGGCGGCCCCAAGACGGTCGGCGGACTGCTCCTCGTCGGCCTGGTGCTGGCCGCGCTCGCCGCACTGCTGCGCGGCGAGCGGGAGTTCGCGATCCGCACCTCCTGGGCGGTCGCCCTCACCGGCTCCCTCTTCGCCGCCCTCTCCAACAACAAGGGCTGGGCGGGCCCGGCCACCCTCCTCTACGGCCTCGCCCTGATCGCCGCCGCCGTCCTCGGCGCCGAAGGCGCCAAGGAGCGCGTCGCCGCCCACGGCTTCGGCTGGCGCCAGCCGGTCGCCGCGCTGATCGCGCTGGCCGCCGCGGCCGCTCCGCTGATCGCGGCGGGCGGCTGGATGCTGAGCGGCGCCGACGGCCCGCTGGAGCGCCGCGACCCGGTGCAGGTGCCCGCGTTCGTCGCGGAGGAGAGCGGCACCCGCGACCAGGCCCGCACCCTCGTCCTGGACGGCACCTCGGCCGCCAAGGTCTCCTACACCCTGGTCCGCGGCTCCGGCGGCCGCCTCGGCGACGCCGAACTCGCCGCCTCCGGAGGCAGCGACCCGCGCCTGGACAAGGTCGTCGCCAACCTCGTCGCCGGCTCCGGCGCCGACCAGTCGTCCCAGCTCAGCGGCTTCGCCGTGCGCTATGTGCTGGTACGCGACGGAGCGCCCCGCGCCTTCGGCCGGGTCCTGGACATCACCCCCGGCCTCAGCAGGCTGAGCCAGCTCGACGGCAGCGCCCTGTGGCGGGTCGACCGGCAGGTCGCCCGCGCCGTCATCGTGCCGCCCACCGCCCCCGCGGGCTCGGCGCAGTCGGGCGCCGAGTCGGTGGCGGTCGCCGCCGACCAGGTCGACGTCCACACCAAGATCCCGGCCGGTCCGGTGGACCGCGTCCTGCGGCTCGCCGACCGGGCCGCGCCCGGCTGGACCGCGACCCTCGACGGCAAGCCGCTGAAGAAGACCACCGTCGACGGCTGGGCCCAGGGCTTCCAACTCCCCGCCGACGGCGGCCGCCTGGACATCACCTACGACGCTCCCTTCACCCACACCGCGTGGATCTGGGCCCAGTCGCTCCTCGCCCTGGTGCTCGTCGTGCTCGCCCTGCCGGGCCGACGCCGCCGGATCGACGACGACCTGCCCGAGGAGGAGCAGCCGGTGCTGCCCCCGGCCCGGGACGGCGAGGGCCGCCGGGCCCGCCGCCTGCGCGCCCAGGCGGAGGCCGAGGCGGCCGGCGCCGAGCCGTCAGCGGAGCCCGAGGCCCCGGCCGGACAGGACTTCCCGCCCCCGCCGGCCACCGCCCCCACGGCCCCCGAGCACGATCCGTACGCCACCTCCCCGTACGCCGAGGTGCCCCAGCAGCAGTCCTACGGACAGTGGGACCAGTCGGCGTACACCAACGCCGAGTACCCGCAGCAGCAGTACGACCCGTACCAGCAGCAGTACCAGCAGTACGACCCGTACCAACAGCAGCAGTACCCGCCGCAGGAGACCGCGTACGACCCCTACGGCTATGGCTACGGCGGGGAGCAGGCTCCGGGCGCCCCGGACCAGGGGCAGGGCGTAGACGGCCGCATCCCCGGCCAGAGCCATGACGGCCAGGGCCACGACACCGAGCAGCCGCACCGCCCCGACGGGAGCAACCAGTGAACCGCAGCACCCTCTCCCTGATCGCGGCCGCCGTCGCCCTCGCCGCCGTCACCGGCTTCGCGGCGGTCACCGCGCCGGGCGGCGACTCGGCGAAGGCCGACGCGAAGGGTCCGGCCCGGCTGCCCGTCGAGCGCTCCAGCCTGCTGTGCCCGGCGCCCAGCCTGTCCGACCTGGCGGAGACCACGTACACCGCGTACACCCCCAAGGGCAGTGGTGACGCGGGCGCCAAGGCGGGCGCGGCGGGCAGCGCCGTGCTGAAGCCCGCCGTCACCCCGCTCCCCGACGGCACTCCCGCCAAGTCCACCGACAAGCCGGACAAGGACAAGAAGGGCAAGAAGGGGAAGACCCCCGAGAAGCCCGACCCCAACAAGGCGGTCATCACCCTCAAGGAGCCCGGCAAGCCCGCGTCGGCCACGGCGGACGGCTCCGACGCACCCGCGCTCGCCGGGTCCGCCGACGGCCCGCTGGCGCCCGGCTGGGCGGCGCAGCAGACCACGGTGGTCTCGGCGGGCGACACGCGCGCGGTGCTCGGCACCCGCTGCACCGAACCCGACACCGACTTCTGGTTCCCCGGCGCCTCCACCGCCAAGACCCGTCAGGACTACGTCCATCTGACGAACCCCGACGACACCGCGGCGGTCGCCGACATCGAGCTGTTCGGCAAGGACGGCGCCATCAAGTCGGAGGTGGGGGAGGGCATTACGGTCCCCGCGAAATCCAGCGTCCCTGTTCTGTTGTCAACGTTGACCTCGGCGGCGGCCGACGACCTGACCGTTCACGTCACGACCCGCTCCGGACGGGTCGGGGCGGTCGTGCAGGCATCGGACGCGAAGGCGGGCGCGGACTGGCTGGCCGCGTCGGCCGACCCGGCGGCGAACCAGGTGATCCCGGGCATCCCGGGCGACGCCACCGACGTACGCCTGGTGGTGTACGCCAAGGGCGCCGACGACGCCGATCTCAAGGTGCGCCTCGCCGGTGCGAGCGGCAGCTTCACCCCTGCTGGTCTGGACACCGTCCACGTGAAGTCGGGGATGACGGCGGCCTTTGATCTGAAGAACGTCACGAGGGGTGAGGCGGGTTCCCTGTTGCTCGCCCCGACTTCGGATGGCGGAAAAACGCCCATCGTGGCGGCGCTGCGCGTAGTGCGCGGCACGGGTGACAAGCAGGAGACCGCATACATTCCGGCCACCGCGGCGGTCGGCGACCGGTCCACGGCCGCCGACAACCGGGCCAAGGGCTCGACGCTGGCGTTCACCGCGCCGGCCGCCGCGGCCACGGTCAAGGTCACCGCGTCGCCCGGCACCGAGGGCGGCGAGCCGCAGACCAAGACGTACACCGTGAAGCCCGGCACCACGCTGGCGGTGGAGCCGCCGGTCCCGTCCGGGCTCAAGGGCTCGTACGCGCTGACGGTCGAGACCCAGCCGGGCAGCGGCCCCGTCTACGCCTCCCGGACGCTGGCGCTGCCGCAGGACGGCATCCCGATGTTCACCGTGCAGACGCTCCCCGACGACAAGGGGACAGTGGCGGTCCCGGCGGCGCAGCAGGATCTGTCGGTACTGGACGACTGAGGACGGAGCCGGAGCCGGAGTCGGTCCGGTTCAGTCCTGTCCGTTTCGGCCCTGATCAGTCCTGTCCATAGCGGGGATCCACCGACTCCGGTGCGAGGCCGAGGAGTTCGGCGACCTGCTCGACCACGACCTCGTGGACGAGCAGGGCCCGCTCGTCCCGGCTCTTGGTGCGGATCTCGACGGGCCGCCGGTAGACGACGATCCGCGCGGGCGAGCCCTTGGAGGCGGGCAGTGCGCGCCCCAGCGGCACGGCCTCGTCGCTCCACCCGTCCTCGTCGGACTCGGGCAGCGGCACGTCGGAGACGAGGAAGTCGACGTCGGCCAGCTGCGGCCAGCGCCGCTCCAGCCGCTCCACCGAGTCCCGCACCAGATCGCGGAAGCTCTCCGCGCGGCTCGCCGAGAGCGGCACCTGGGGTGGCGCCACGGGGCCGCGCATGCCCCTGCCGTGCCGGTCGCGGCGGCGCGGCCGCGGGCCGGTGGGTACGGAGTCGGGGCCGGTGCCGATGCCGGAACTGGAACTGTCCATCACTGACGCAGCGTAGCCCTCCGGAGCGCCGTGCGATCGCGGCGGCGGCCCGTTCCATGGCATGTCGTGGGATGACCGTTTCCCTCTCGCTTGAGAGCGATTACCGGCCCATACGAGACAGTGGTTTTTGCGACGTTTGACCGGAAGATTCTCAAGTACGGAACGTGAACAGCCCCGTCACGGACCGTGCGGCTCTCCTCCCGTGCAGGTCAGCCCAGTTGCTCACGGGGCCGCTGTGCCCGAGCTCACACCGCGACACGGTGGAGTGACCCGGTGGAGAGTCGTCGCGGCCCGCTCAAGAGTGCGGTACCGTCCAACGTCGTGAGCCCTGTACGTCGCTGTTCGCGCACTGCGTGCGGCCGCCCTGCCGTCGCGACACTGACGTACGTCTACGCGGACTCGACCGCAGTCCTCGGCCCGCTCGCCACCTATGCCGAGCCCCACTGCTACGACCTGTGCGCCGAGCACAGCGAGCGCCTCACCGCGCCCCGCGGCTGGGAGGTCGTCCGCCTCACCGACGCGTCCGCTCCGGGCCGCCCCAGCGGCGACGACCTGGAAGCGCTTGCCAACGCGGTACGGGAAGCGGCCCGCCCCCACGAACGCGCCGCCGAGGCCGGCGGCGCCCGCGCGGCCGACCCCATGGAGGTCGCCCGCCGAGGCCACCTGCGGGTACTGCGCTCCCCGGAGCAGTGAGGCCCCGAGCACTCCGAAGCCCTTCGGAGCCCTCCACAGGCACCACGCTCTTCACGGCCCCCGTGTCCCCGGCCCCCGCGTTGTCCACAGGCACCGCAGCCCTGACAGCCCCAGCCGGTAGCCTCGGTCCAGGGGGCCGCATGTCTCCGCAGGTGATTTCAGAAGGGTTGGGCCGTGGCTGCTGATCTGTCGCAGATCGTGAAGGCGTACGACGTCCGCGGGGTGGTGCCGGATCAGTGGGACGAGTCCCTGGCCGAGCTGTTCGGGGCGGCGTTCGTACGGGTGGTGGGCGCCGACGCGATCGTGGTCGGGCACGACATGCGCCCCTCCTCGCCCGGCCTGTCGGCGGCGTTCGCGCGCGGCGCGGCCCGCCAGGGCGCGGACGTCACACTGATCGGCCTGTGCTCCACGGACCAGCTGTACTACGCGTCCGGGAAGCTGAACCTGCCCGGCGCCATGTTCACGGCGTCCCACAACCCGGCCCAGTACAACGGCATCAAGCTCTGCCGCGCGGGCGCCGCCCCGGTCGGCCAGGACACGGGCCTCGCCGACATCCGCGCCCTGGTCGAGGCCTGGTCGGAGTCTGGCGCTCCGGAAGCGGCGGCGACGACCGGCACGCTCGACGAGCGCGACACGCTCGCGGACTACGCCGCCCACCTCAAGTCCCTGGTCGACGTCGCCGGCATCCGCCCCCTCAAGGTCGTCGTGGACGCGGGCAACGGCATGGGCGGCCACACGGTCCCCACCGTCTTCGACGGTCTGCCGCTGACGCTGGTGCCGATGTACTTCGAGCTTGACGGCACCTTCCCCAACCACGAGGCCAACCCCCTCGACCCCGCCAACATCGTCGACCTCCAGGAGCGCGTCCGCGCCGAGGGCGCCGACCTGGGCATCGCCTTCGACGGCGACGCCGACCGCTGCTTCGTGGTCGACGAGCGCGGCGAGGGAGTCTCCCCGTCCGCCGTGACCGCGCTGGTGGCGGCCCGTGAGCTGGCCAAGCACCCGGGCGGCACGGTGATCCACAACCTGATCACCTCCTGGTCGGTCCCGGAGGTCGTCCGCGAGAACGGTGGCATCCCGGTCCGCACCCGGGTCGGCCACTCGTTCATCAAGCAGGAGATGGCGCGGTCCGGCGCGATCTTCGGCGGCGAGCACTCCGCGCACTACTACTTCAAGGACTTCTGGAACGCCGACACCGGCATGCTGGCGGCCCTGCACGTCCTGGCCGCCCTGGGCACCCAGAAGGCCCCGCTCTCCCGCCTGCTGGCCGCGTACGACCGCTACACGGGCTCGGGCGAGATCAACTCGACGGTGACCGACCAGGCCGCCCGCACGGAGGCGGTCCGCGCGGCCTTCGCGATGCGGCAGGGCGTCACCACGGACGAGCTGGACGGCCTGACGGTCTCCACCGCCGACTGGTGGTTCAACCTGCGTCCCTCCAACACCGAGCCGCTCCTGCGGCTGAACGTCGAGGCGCGCGACGAACCGACGATGGCGAAGCTGCGGGACGAGGTCCTGGCGCTGGTACGGGCGTAGTCCCGCACCGGCACGGCCGGGGCCCGGGTCCCGGCCGTCCGCCGGGACCGGCCCCGGCGGCCTCGCGGACCGGTGCCGGGCGTTCGCCACCACCGGTCCGGCCATGCCACCCGGCAAGCCCGCATCCCACCCCGGCGGTAGGGTGACAAGGCCTGATCCAGGCACCCGATCCACGTATACGAAGACGACGAAGACGTTCCGGAAGGACCCCCATGCCGCTCGAAGCCGGCCTCCTCGACATCCTCGCCTGCCCCGCGTGCCACGCCCCGCTCAAGGACGCCACGGCCGAGGAGATGCCCGAGCTGGTCTGCACCGGCGCGGACTGCGGCCTTGCGTACCCGGTTCGCGACGGCATCCCCGTGCTCCTGGTGGACGAGGCCCGCCGCCCGGCGTAACCCCGCCCCGCGCGGATCCCGTCCCGCGGAGCCCGCCCGGCGCACAGCCGGGAACCCGAGTGACCCGGAACCCCGATCGCCCCGGAGGCTGCCGCACATGCTCGATGAGTCGCTGCTCGACGCGCCGGAAGCCCTGGCCCGCGCGGACCGCCGCGGTCTGCTGCGCGGAGCCGCCGAAGCCGGCGCCCGCGTCCGTACCGCCGCCCGGCACGCCATCGAGGCGGGCATCGCGGAACTGCAGCCCGAGGGCCGCCCCCGGGCCGTGCTCGTCGCGGGCCCCGGCACCGCCGCCGAGGGCGTGGCCGACCTGGTCACGGCGCTGGCCGGAGCCTCCGCGCCGGTCTCCCGGCTCGTCTCGACCGGGGTGGCCGCCGCGGCGGGCGCCCTGCGCTGGAACCTCCCGGGCTGGGCAGGCTCGGTCGACCTCCTGCTCATCACCACCACGGACGGCAGCGAGCCCGGCCTGGCGCTCCTGGCGGAGCAGGCCTACCGCCGGGGCTGCACGGTCGTGGCCGTCGCCCCGAAGGGCTCCCCGCTCTCCGAGGCCGTCGACGGGGTGCACGGCCTGGTGGTGCCGCTGGCGACGGCCCCGCACGAGCTGTACGAGGACGGGACGACCCCGGCCGCCTCCCCGAGCGCGCTGTGGGCGCTGTTCACCCCCATCCTGGCCCTGCTCGACCGGCTGGGGCTGACGGCCGCGCCTCCGGAGACGCTGGAGAAGATCGCCGACCGCCTCGACCGCACCGCGGAACGCTGCGGCCCGGCCATCGCCACCTACAGCAACCCGGCCAAGACCCTCGCGACGGAGCTCGCCGACGCCCTCCCCCTCGTCTGGACGGAGGGCGAGAGCGCCGCCCCGGCGGGCCGCCGCTTCGCGACCGTACTGGCCGAGCTCGCGGGCCGCCCCGCACTCGCGGGCGAGCTGCCGGAGACGCTGGCGTCGCACGGCATCCTGCTCGCGGGCTCGCTCGGGGAGGGCGCCGACCCGGACGACTTCTTCCGCGACCGGGTGGACGAGCCCGCGACGCTGCACGCCCGGGTCGTCCTGCTGCGCGACCGCCCGGCGGGCGGCCTCTCCGCCGCCCCGGCCGCGCGTGAACTCGCCCTGAGCCACGAGGCGCAGATCAGCGAACTGGAGCCGGAGGAGGGCACGGAGCTGGAGTGCCTGGCGGAACTCCTCGCCCTCACGGACTTCGCGACCGCCTACCTCGCCCTCGCATCGACGCCGCCCCCGACGTAGGGCACCGCCGGTGCGGCCCGACGCCGACGCGGCCGGTGGCCGAGGACACCGAGTACACCGAGGACATCAGTGCCGAGGACACCGGTGACCGATGGCCGACAGCTGCGACAGTTGCTGCGGCTACCGGGGCACGCGGCGACCGAACCCGTACGAGACCACGCGAAAGAGACCACGCGAACCATGGACCGTCTCGCCAACACCGTGCGCCCCTATGCCTGGGGCTCCACGACGCTGATCCCGGATCTGCTCGGCACCGCCCCCACCGGCGAGCCGCAGGCCGAGATGTGGATGGGTGCGCATCCGGGCGCCCCGTCCCGTATCGACCGGGGTGCGGGCGGGACCCCGCTCTCCGACGTCATCGCAGCGGACCCGACGGCGGAGCTCGGTGACGCGGCCGTCGCCAAATTCGGCCCCCGTCTTCCTTTTCTTCTCAAATTGCTGGCGGCAGGCGCCCCCCTCTCGCTTCAGGTGCATCCCAATCTCGCCCAGGCGCAGCGGGGTTACGCGGACGAGGAAAGCGCGGGCGTTCCGCTCGGCGCCCCGCACCGCAATTACAAGGACGCCAATCACAAGCCCGAACTGATCTGTGCCCTGACAACGTTCGAAGGCCTGTGCGGGTTCCGGGCTCCGGAGGAATCCGCGGAACTTCTCGCCGCGCTCGACGTGGACTCCCTCAAGCCGTATGTGGACCTCCTGCGCGCCCACCCCGAGGAGGCCGCGCTGCGCGAGGTCCTCACGGCCGTACTGACCGCCGATCCGCAGGAGATGGCGGCGACGGTGACCGAGGCCGCGGCCGCCTGCGACCGCCTCGGCGGCGACGCCTACCGGGCCCACGCCTCGCTCGCCCACCACTTCCCGGGCGACCCCGGCGTCATCGCGGCCATGCTGCTCAACTACGTCCAACTCCAGCCCGGTGAGGCCCTGTTCCTCGGCGCCGGCGTCCCGCACGCCTATCTGAGCGGCCTGGGCGTGGAGATCATGGCCAACTCGGACAACGTGCTGCGCTGCGGTCTGACCCCGAAGCACGTGGACGTCCCCGAACTCCTCCGGGTCGTCCGCTTCGAGGCCAGCGACCCGGGCGTGCTGCGCCCCGAGGCGTCGGAGACGGGCGAAGAGCTCTACGACACCCCGATCGACGAGTTCCGCCTGTCCCGTTTCGTACGCGCGGAAGGCGCGGATCCGACGGACCTGACCGCCGGGACCCCGCAGATCGTCTTGTGCACGGCGGGTGCGGTGGAGCTCGGTGACCTGCGGCTCGCCCCGGGCCAGGCGGCCTTCGTCCGGGCGGGCGAAAAGGCCGAACTGTCCGGAACGGGCACTGCTTTTCGCGCCACCGTCGTGGCCTGATGCAACAATGTGCGGCCGTATGGCGGCACCCGGGCGGCCGCGACACCGACGAAGGGAACACGTGCACGTATGAGTGCGTCAGGCGGAACCAAGGCGATCGTGGCGGCGCTCGGCGCCAACCTCGCGATCGCGGCAGCCAAGTTCGTGGCGTTCCTCTTCAGCGGTTCGTCGTCGATGCTCGCGGAGAGCGTCCACTCGCTGGCCGACTCGGGCAACCAGGGCCTGCTGCTGCTCGGCGGCAAGAAGGCACAGCGTGAGGCGACGCCCCAACACCCCTTCGGCTACGGCCGGGAGCGTTACATCTACGCCTTCCTCGTCTCGATCGTGCTGTTCTCGGTGGGCGGCATGTTCGCCCTCTACGAGGGCTACGAGAAGGTCAAGCACCCCCACGAGATCGAGGCCTGGTACTGGCCCGTCGGCGTCCTGGTCTTCGCGATCATCGCCGAGGGCTTCTCGTTCCGTACGGCCATCAAGGAGTCGAACGAGACGCGGGGCTCGCTCTCCTGGTCGCAGTTCGTGCGCCGGGCCAAGGCCCCGGAGCTCCCTGTAGTCCTCCTTGAGGACGCGGGCGCCCTGATCGGTCTCGTCCTCGCCCTCGGTGGCGTGGGTCTCGCCCTGGCCACCGGCGACGGCGTCTGGGACGGCGTCGGCACCCTGTGCATCGGCGCGCTGCTGATCCTGATCGCCCTCATTCTGGCCGTTGAGACGAAGTCGCTCCTCCTGGGCGAGGCCGCCGGTACGGAGGAGGTGGCGAAGATCCGTACGGCGATCGTCGACGGCGACACGGTCACCTCCGTCATCCACATGCGTACGCTCCACCTGGGGCCGGAAGAGCTGCTGGTCGCGGCCAAGATCGCGGTCCAGCACGACGACACGGCCGCAGAGGTCGCCCACGCCATCAACGCCGCCGAGGCGCGCGTCCGCGAGGCGGTTCCGATCGCCCGGGTGATCTACCTGGAGCCGGACATCTACAGCGCGGCGGAAGCCGCGGCGGGCCCGGACCCGGCGGCCACGCCGGGCGGCACGGGGCACTGAGTACGCGGCTCCGTTACCTGCGAAGCAGGTTTGAGGCTGAGGCCCTGAGAGGCGAGTGTGGACGGGGCGGGAGAGGAATCCCGCCCCGTCCACACGTCTATGGGGCCCGCACGTCCACGTGCTTCACACGCCGCCTCACAGGCACAGGCCTACTGGATCTCGCCCAGCACCGCGAGTACGGCCGCCTCGTCCGGCGCTTCCGCCAGTCGAGCCCGGAACTCCGTGTCCATGAGCTTGCGCGAGAGCAGCGACAGGATCCGCAGGTGCTCGTCCCCGGCCGCCGCCTCCGGCACCGAGATCATGAAGATCAGCTTGGCCCTCGTCCCGTCCAGGGCGCCCCACTCGATCCCCTCGGAGGAACGGGCGAACCCCACGGTCGGCGCCGCCACCGCATCCGTCTTGGCATGCGGAATCGCGATCTCCTCACCGAGCCCGGTGGTGCCCTGTGCCTCACGCGCCAACGCGACTCGTACGAGCTCGTCGACGTCCCGTACGTTGCCCGTACGGGCCAGCAGCTCGGCCATCTCCCGGATCGCGGCTTCTTTCTCGCCCGCCGCCAGGGCGACCTTCACGGTGTCCTGCGTGAGGTAGCCGGAGAGGACTTCGCGGGAGTCACCGGAGTTACCGGGGTCACTGGAGCGGTCGGATCCTGTGGCGTCGGAGGAGTTTTCGGGAGTCTGGGATCGGCCGGAACTCCTGGAGCCGCCCGGGCGTTCATCAGGAGACCCGTCCACACGACCGACCGCGGATTCGCCGCCCGAACTGTCGGTCACCGCACCCTCGGCCACCGCACCGGTCGAACCGGTCGCAGCCGCCCCAACCGGGACCGCCTCCAACGGATCCCGGCCAACGGCCAGCGCAGCGTCCACGGCCAGCGATGTCTCCATCCCGGAGACGTTCTGCGGCAGCGCAGCGTCCCGCCGCCGCTCCTTGACCCCGATCAGCCCGTTGGTGGTCACAGCCGTCACCACCGTGCCTGCCGCCACCGCCAGGAAGAACATCGGTACGCCACCGACGGCCCCGAGCAGCGCCACGATCGGGCCGCCGTGCGGCACCGCGTCCTTCACGCTCGCCAGCCCCGCGATCGCACCCGCGACCGCGCCGCCCAGCATGTTCGCCGGGATGACCTGGGCCGGCCTGGCCGCAGCAAACGGAATGGCTCCTTCCGAGATTCCGAACAAGCCCATGAACAACGCGGCCATACCGGTCTCGCGCTCCTGTTCGGAGTAGAACCTGCGCCGCAGCAGCGTCGCGAGCCCCTGCCCCAGCGGCATGACAGGAATGGCCGCCGCACACATGCCCATCACGCTCTGGTTGCCGGTCGCGATCAGTCCCGCGCCGAACAGGAACGCCGTCTTGTTGACCGGCCCGCCCATGTCGAACGCGATCATCAGCCCGAGGATCGCGCCCAGCAGAACCGCACTGGTCCCGGTCATCCCGCTGAGCCAGTCGGTGAGGTGCGTGAACACCCACGAGATCGGCTTCCCGATCACGTAGATGAAGAACAGTCCGAGCGCCGTCGTCGCCACGATCGGGATCACGATGATCGGCATGATCGGCTGGACGAACTTGGGAACCTTGGCCTTCTTGATCCACAGGACGAGGTACCCGGCGAGGAAGCCGGTCACGATCGCCCCGATGAAACCGGCCCCGGCCTTCGAGTCGTACAGCGAACCGGTGTTGGCTATCCAGCCGCCGATCATGCCCGGCACCAGCGCCGGCCGGTCCCCGATGGCGTACGCGATGTAGCCGGAAAGGATCGGCACCATCAGCGTGAACCCGATGACCCCGATCTGGTTGACGTGCATCCAGAAAGAGTCGTCCGGAATCACCAGACCGCCCTTGGCATCCGTGTGCCCGCCCAGCGCCAGCGAGATCGCGATGAGCAGCCCGCCCACCACCACGAACGGGATCATGTACGAGACACCGTTCATCAGCGCCTTGTACGTGACGCTCCGCTCCTTGCCGCCCCCGGCACCCGGCGCCGCAGCACCCCCGGCGCCGCAGCACCCCCGGCCCCGCGTCCGCCGTCGCCCGACTGCACCGGCGCGCCGTGGACCTGCTCGATCAGCCGCTCCGGATGGCGAATGCCCTCCGCCACGCCGACGGCCAGCACCTTCTTGCCCACGAACCGGCTGCGGTCGACGTCCTTGTCGGCCGCGATGATGATGCCGTCGGCGTCTCTGACATCGTTGTCAGAGAAAACGTTCTCAGCCCCGATGGAGCCTTGCGTCTCCACCTTCATCTCGACGCCGAGGGCCTCGGCCGCCTGCGCCAGTTTCTCAGCCGCCATATAGGTGTGGGCGATGCCGGTCGGGCACGCGGTCACCGCGAGCAGCTTCACCTTCCGCCGCTCGTTCGCCGGACTCGTCACGTGGCTCTCCTAACGCTTCCCGCATCGCGCTCCGTCGCGCAGACGCTTCGGGCGGGTGTTCCCGGTCCCCCCGCATCCTGCACCAGGCGCCGACCGCATCAGAAGTCCCGAAAGCCCCTCTTTGGTAAGGCTCTCGCCCCTGAACTTCGCCACCTCGCCATCCGGGACGGGCTGGGGGCGGCTGGGCCGATCGGTGTAGATTCGTGACCAGAGCCAGACGTCGCTGCTGATGGCGGTCGGTCGGTACGCCACGCGCACCGGCCGAGGGAGAGAGGGCCTCCGACGGACTGCGCTGTGAGCGCGACGGGCACCCCTTGGTGCCCACGGGCACTCCGGTGTCCACCCGGACATCGCGATGTCCGCCCGGGCACCCGCTGGTGCCCGCGTGGCCGTCGTCGTGCCCAGGCGTGCCCGCAGACCTTCCGTACCCACCCTCGACCCACTCACGAGGAGCAGCTCGCCATGACGACTGTCGACGCCGGCCAGGACTTCAAGGTCGCCGACCTCTCCCTCGCCGCCTTCGGGCGCAAGGAGATCACCCTCGCCGAGCACGAGATGCCCGGCCTGATGTCGATCCGCAAGGAGTACGCCGCCACCCAGCCGCTCGCCGGCGCCCGGGTCACCGGCTCCCTGCACATGACGGTGCAGACCGCCGTCCTGATCGAGACCCTCGTCGCCCTCGGCGCCGAGGTCCGCTGGGCCTCCTGCAACATCTTCTCCACCCAGGACCACGCCGCCGCCGCCATCGCGGTCGGCCCGAACGGCACCCCCGAGAACCCCCAGGGCGTCCCGGTCTTCGCCTGGAAGGGCGAGACCCTCGAGGAGTACTGGTGGTGCACGGAGCAGGCCCTCACGTGGCCGAACTCCCCGACCGGCGGCCCGAACATGATCCTGGACGACGGCGGTGACGCCACGCTCCTGGTCCACAAGGGCGTCGAGTTCGAGAAGGCCGGCGCGGCCCCGGACCCGTCCACCGCGGACAGTGAGGAGTACGGCTACATCCTCACCCTGCTGAACCGCACCCTCTCCGAGAACCCGCAGAAGTGGACCCAGCTGGCGTCCGAGATCCGCGGCGTCACCGAGGAGACCACGACCGGTGTCCACCGTCTGTACGAGATGCACCGCGACGGCACCCTCCTCTTCCCGGCGATCAACGTCAACGACGCGGTCACCAAGTCGAAGTTCGACAACAAGTACGGCTGCCGCCACTCCCTGATCGACGGCATCAACCGCGCCACCGACGTCCTCATCGGCGGCAAGACCGCCGTCGTCTGCGGCTACGGCGACGTGGGCAAGGGCTGCGCGGAGTCCCTGCGCGGCCAGGGCGCCCGAGTGATCATCACCGAGATCGACCCGATCTGCGCCCTGCAGGCGGCGATGGACGGCTACCAGGTCACCACGCTCGACGAGGTGGTCGACAAGGCCGACATCTTCGTCACCACGACGGGCAACAAGGACATCATCATGGCCGCGGACATGGCCAAGATGAAGCACCAGGCCATCGTCGGCAACATCGGCCACTTCGACAACGAGATCGACATGGCCGGCCTGGCCAAGATCCCCGGCATCGTCAAGGACGAGGTCAAGCCGCAGGTCCACACCTGGACGTTCCCCGACGGCAAGGTCCTCATCGTCCTCTCCGAGGGCCGCCTGCTGAACCTGGGCAACGCGACCGGCCACCCGTCGTTCGTGATGTCCAACTCGTTCGCGGACCAGACCCTGGCCCAGATCGAGCTGTACACCAAGCCCGAGGAGTACCCGACCGACGTCTACGTGCTGCCCAAGCACCTCGACGAGAAGGTCGCCCGCCTCCACCTCGACTCGCTCGGCGTGAAGCTCACGACGCTCCGCCCCGAGCAGGCCGCGTACATCGGCGTCGAGGTCGAGGGCCCGTTCAAGCCGGACCACTACCGCTACTGATTCCGTAACCGACGGACTCGACTGACGGGCTCAGCTGGCGGACTCACCAGCCGCGGTAACGAGAACGTCGTACCGAGAGCAGTGGTACAAGGCAGGCCCCCGGACCCCCGTGCCGGGGGCCTGCCCCGTACCCCGCTCCGTACAACGGTCCACCCCTACGCCCCCGAGGACCACAGGACCCCATGCCCCGCGGCCGGTATTCGCTTCACGATCCGCACGATCACACCCCCCTCGGCGAAGAACACTTCCACTGCGCGCCCGGCCCGTCCGGCTGGCGCTATGTCTCCCAGATCATCACCCCCTCCGGCGACCCCGCCGGTTCCGTCGACCTCGCCCTCGACGAGCTCGGCCGCCCTATCCGCCTCGAACTGCACGCCGGTAACTGGCAGGTGCGCGGTGCCGCCCTCGACGGCGTCACCTGGGTCCGCACCGACCCCACCGGCACTCATGCCACCGAAGGCAACGTCCCCGCCCATGCCTTCACCGGTATGTCCCCGGCATTCCTCATCGCCACGTCACGTCTGCTCCGCCTCACCCCCGGTTCCCCCGCGACCCGCGTACGCCTCGTCGCCTTCACCGACCCGGTCCTCGCCCCCCGCACCCTCGACCAGTCCTGGGCCTTGGTGAACAGTGAAGCGCACGCCACTGACAACGGCCCCCTGACCGTGGACGAGTACCAGGTCAGCGCCCTGGACACAGGCGAACAGCACGTCGTCCACATCGCCGGTGACGTGGTCCTCGCGGCTCCCGGAATCGAGCTCGAATCCCTCGAAAGCCCGCCGTCGGTCTGGGCGCCCTAGGCAGCGCGGAAGCGGGTGCGCCGACCAGTCGGGCCGGCGTCCCCGAAGTACCCGGCGTGCGGCTCAGGCAGGCGGCGCGAAGCCCGTGACGGGCGGCGAATCCGGCTCGGCCCCGGGCCCGGCCGTCGGGGCCCCGAGGGCAGCGGCTGTACGCGGGGGAGTGGCGGCCCGGGTAGGCGCGTCAGGGAGGCGCGTCTCACCGAGGGAGCCCGGTGCGACGGGCCCAGCCGTGGGTGTCCCGCCCATCGCCGTAGCGGAAGCACTCACTCCAGCGACGCCACGGCCACCGCCACCCCAACTCGCGTGCGCCGCACTCTCGTGCGCCGTCCCGAACGCCCGCCGCGCGTCCCGCGTCTGCCGCTCGGCCATGACCGCCGCCAGATACGCGGCCGGAGGCACACCCTCCGGCGCAGGCGCCCCCGTCCGCGCCACCAGGTCGTCGGCCAGCCGGACCGCCATCGTCCAGCTCACCTGCGCGTCGAGCTGCCCCATCCGCGTCAGGTACTGCCGTATCGACAGCCACAGAGCGTCCGGCACCGCCGACAGATCAAGCCCGGAGAAACGTCCCAGCAGCCAGGGCGGAGGAGGCGGCACGGAGGCGGCCCGCCCGGCGGGCACCCTCTCCCGTACGACCAGGGTCCCCGCGAACACGTCCCCGATCCGCCGCCCGCGCTCCGAAACCAGCGACGCGATACAGGCGACGACCCCGAAGGTCAGTAGGACCTCCACCACGCCCATGGCCCCGCGCACGAGCGCGTGCCGGAAGCGGATCGGCCCGCCGTCGTCGCGCACCACTCGCAGACCGCACGCGGCTTTCCCCAAGGAGCGCCCGTGCGTCAGCGTCTCGACCGCTATGGGTGCCCCCACGAGTACGAGGACGAAGAGGGCGACGGCTATCGCCGCCTGCGCGGCATCGTCGAGCGACGCGGTCGCCAGCAACAGGGCGAAGGACACGATCAAGTAGGCGGCCCAGGCCACCACCATGTCGATGAGGAGAGCGAGCGCGCGACTGGGCAGCCGCGCGGGCCGCAGCCCCAGCACGACCGCATCCCCCGTGACCAGCGCACTCACCGTTGCCCACCCTTCACCGACACCGCCGAAGCGACGCTTCTTTACAGAGGCCGCCGTAGCGGCGACCTTCCCCGACCCTCGGAAACCTCAGTCTGCCAAGCTGGCCCGCAGCGCGCCGCAGTAGTACGGACCGTACGCACCCAGTGCCTGGAGCAGCAGCCGACCATGGACCTCGACGTCTTCGTCACCGCCCACCATCCCGAGTGGGACCGACTCGATCAGCTGCTGCGCCGCGGCCGCCGTCTGACCGGCGCCGAGGTCGACGAACTCGTCGCCCTCTATCAGCGCACGTCGACACACCTCTCCCAGATACAGTCCTCGGCGCCGGACCCGCAGCTCACGGCCCGTCTCACCCAGCTCGTGGCCCGTGCCCGCGCCACGGTGACCGGCACCCGCCGCGCCTCCTGGCGCGACGCCGTGCGCTTTCTGACCGCCGGATTCCCGGCAGCCGTCTATCGCGCGCGTAGATGGTGGATTCCGGCGGCGCTGCTCTCGACCGCCCTGGCCGCGATCATCGGCTGGTGGATCGGCACCCACCCCGAGGTCCAGTCGTCGATCGCCGCTCCGGAGACGCTCAGGGACATGACGCGACCCGGTGGGGAGTACGAGACGTACTACTCAAGCCACCCCGCGGCCTCCTTCGCGGCCCAGGTCTGGACGAACAACGCACAGGCAAGCGCGATGTGCCTGGTCCTGGGCGCCTTCCTGGGGCTGCCGGTCCTCTGGGTCCTGTTCTCCAACATGCTGAACCTGGGCGTGGGCATCGGCCTCATGTCCTCGGCCGGCCGCCTGGACACCTTCCTCGGCCTGGTCCTCCCGCACGGCCTTCTCGAACTCACCGCCGTCTTCGTGGCGGCGGGTACAGGGCTACGCCTTGGCTGGACGGTCATCGACCCCGGTCCGCGCACCCGCCGCGACGCCCTCGCCGAAGAGGGCCGCGCGGCCCTGGGCATGGCCATCGGCCTGGCCCTGGTCCTGTTCGTCTCCGGCCTGATCGAAGCCTTCGTCACGCCGTCGGACCTCCCCACCTGGGGCCGCATCGCCATCGGAATCGCCGCCGAGCTGGCATTTCTCGTGTACGTCTACGTGCTCGGCGGCAGAGCAGTGCGCGAGGGCGAGACGGGCGACGTCGACGAACCGGACCGCAGCGCGGCCCAGCCCACCGCCGCGTGATGTGCGTACGACCCCTCTGACCTGGTACTGTCCTCTTCGCCCACAAAAACCGTTGACACGGTTCGCGTGGGGAGGTAGATTCAAACGGTTGCGCCGGACTGGACAGGTTCGGGCGCACTGGCTAGTATCTCTCTCGCTCTCACCGGGAATTGAATTCCTGAAGAGCCACCTCCGATTGATTTGAATCACGAAGCCGATTAGCTCGGCTGAAATGCTTCTGATAGAGTCGGAATCGCCGGAAAGGGAAACGCGAAAGCGGAAACCTGGAAAGCACCGAGGAAGTCGGACCGGGAAACGGTCTGATAGAGTCGGAAACGAAGGAAGCGCCCGGAGGGCCCGGAAACGGGAACAAAGGAAGCGTCCGTACCTTGAGAACTCAACAGCGTGCCAAAAGTCAACGCCAGATTGACAACCCCGGCCCACCGCTTGTCGGTTGGGTTGGAGGTTCCTTTGAAAAGTCCTGCTGACCTTCACGGTCGGCAGGCAACAACACAGCGAGGACGCTGAGGACGGTCGGTCTTATTCCGACGTGACTGTCCCGCTCTTTCGTGTGTGCGCACCGGATTACCGGTACACATTCATGGAGAGTTTGATCCTGGCTCAGGACGAACGCTGGCGGCGTGCTTAACACATGCAAGTCGAACGATGAAGCCCTTCGGGGTGGATTAGTGGCGAACGGGTGAGTAACACGTGGGCAATCTGCCCTTCACTCTGGGACAAGCCCTGGAAACGGGGTCTAATACCGGATACGACCCGGAAGCGCATGCTTCTGGGTGGAAAGCTCCGGCGGTGAAGGATGAGCCCGCGGCCTATCAGCTTGTTGGTGGGGTAATGGCCTACCAAGGCGACGACGGGTAGCCGGCCTGAGAGGGCGACCGGCCACACTGGGACTGAGACACGGCCCAGACTCCTACGGGAGGCAGCAGTGGGGAATATTGCACAATGGGCGAAAGCCTGATGCAGCGACGCCGCGTGAGGGATGACGGCCTTCGGGTTGTAAACCTCTTTCAGCAGGGAAGAAGCGAAAGTGACGGTACCTGCAGAAGAAGCGCCGGCTAACTACGTGCCAGCAGCCGCGGTAATACGTAGGGCGCAAGCGTTGTCCGGAATTATTGGGCGTAAAGAGCTCGTAGGCGGCTTGTCACGTCGGATGTGAAAGCCCGGGGCTTAACCCCGGGTCTGCATTCGATACGGGCTAGCTAGAGTGTGGTAGGGGAGATCGGAATTCCTGGTGTAGCGGTGAAATGCGCAGATATCAGGAGGAACACCGGTGGCGAAGGCGGATCTCTGGGCCATTACTGACGCTGAGGAGCGAAAGCGTGGGGAGCGAACAGGATTAGATACCCTGGTAGTCCACGCCGTAAACGTTGGGAACTAGGTGTTGGCGACATTCCACGTCGTCGGTGCCGCAGCTAACGCATTAAGTTCCCCGCCTGGGGAGTACGGCCGCAAGGCTAAAACTCAAAGGAATTGACGGGGGCCCGCACAAGCAGCGGAGCATGTGGCTTAATTCGACGCAACGCGAAGAACCTTACCAAGGCTTGACATATACCGGAAAGCATTAGAGATAGTGCCCCCCTTGTGGTCGGTATACAGGTGGTGCATGGCTGTCGTCAGCTCGTGTCGTGAGATGTTGGGTTAAGTCCCGCAACGAGCGCAACCCTTGTTCTGTGTTGCCAGCATGCCCTTCGGGGTGATGGGGACTCACAGGAGACTGCCGGGGTCAACTCGGAGGAAGGTGGGGACGACGTCAAGTCATCATGCCCCTTATGTCTTGGGCTGCACACGTGCTACAATGGCCGGTACAATGAGCTGCGATGCCGTGAGGCGGAGCGAATCTCAAAAAGCCGGTCTCAGTTCGGATTGGGGTCTGCAACTCGACCCCATGAAGTCGGAGTTGCTAGTAATCGCAGATCAGCATTGCTGCGGTGAATACGTTCCCGGGCCTTGTACACACCGCCCGTCACGTCACGAAAGTCGGTAACACCCGAAGCCGGTGGCCCAACCCCTTGTGGGAGGGAGCTGTCGAAGGTGGGACTGGCGATTGGGACGAAGTCGTAACAAGGTAGCCGTACCGGAAGGTGCGGCTGGATCACCTCCTTTCTAAGGAGCACAGTACCGATTGCAGGCAAATGTTCTGCACGGTCAGCTCATGGGTGGAACGTTGACTATTCGGCACGGTTTTCGAGGGATCACTAGTACTGCTTCGGCGTGGAACGTGAACCTGAGGGAGCCGGGCCGGGCACGCTGTTGGGTGTCTGAAGGCACGGGCATGGCCCGCTTGTACTTCAGTCGCCGGCCCCAGTGAACTCACCATGTTGTTGGTGGGGTGATGGGTGGCTGGTCGTTGTTTGAGAACTGCACAGTGGACGCGAGCATCTGTGGCCAAGTTTTTAAGGGCGCACGGTGGATGCCTTGGCACCAGGAACCGATGAAGGACGTGGGAGGCCACGATAGTCCCCGGGGAGCCGTCAACCAGGCTTTGATCCGGGGGTTTCCGAATGGGGAAACCCGGCAGTCGTCATGGGCTGTCACCCATGCCTGAACACATAGGGCATGTGGAGGGAACGAGGGGAAGTGAAACATCTCAGTACCCTCAGGAAGAGAAAACAACCGTGATTCCGGGAGTAGTGGCGAGCGAAACCGGATGAGGCCAAACCGTATGCGTGTGATACCCGGCAGGGGTTGCGCATACGGGGTTGTGGGATCTCTTTTTCACAGTCTGCCGGCTGTGAGACGAGTCAGAAACCGTTGATGTAGGCGAAGGACATGCGAAAGGTCCGGCGTAGAGGGTAAGACCCCCGTAGCTGAAACGTCAACGGCTCGTTTAAGAGACACCCAAGTAGCACGGGGCCCGAGAAATCCCGTGTGAATCTGGCGGGACCACCCGTTAAGCCTAAATATTCCCTGGTGACCGATAGCGGATAGTACCGTGAGGGAATGGTGAAAAGTACCGCGGGAGCGGAGTGAAATAGTACCTGAAACCGTGTGCCTACAAGCCGTGGGAGCGTCGCTGTATGTGCTTGCACATGCAGTCGTGACTGCGTGCCTTTTGAAGAATGAGCCTGCGAGTTAGCGGTGTGTAGCGAGGTTAACCCGTGTGGGGAAGCCGTAGCGAAAGCGAGTCCGAACAGGGCGTTTGAGTTGCACGCTCTAGACCCGAAGCGGAGTGATCTAGCCATGGGCAGGTTGAAGCGGAGGTAAGACTTCGTGGAGGACCGAACCCACCAGGGTTGAAAACCTGGGGGATGACCTGTGGTTAGGGGTGAAAGGCCAATCAAACTCCGTGATAGCTGGTTCTCCCCGAAATGCATTTAGGTGCAGCGTCGTGTGTTTCTTGCCGGAGGTAGAGCACTGGATAGGCGATGGGCCCTACCGGGTTACTGACCTTAGCCAAACTCCGAATGCCGGTAAGTGAGAGCGCGGCAGTGAGACTGTGGGGGATAAGCTCCATGGTCGAGAGGGAAACAGCCCAGAGCATCGACTAAGGCCCCTAAGCGTACGCTAAGTGGGAAAGGATGTGGAGTCGCAGAGACAACCAGGAGGTTGGCTTAGAAGCAGCCACCCTTGAAAGAGTGCGTAATAGCTCACTGGTCAAGTGATTCCGCGCCGACAATGTAGCGGGGCTCAAGCGTACCGCCGAAGTCGTGTCATTGACATATATAGCCCTAACGGGTGTGTTGATGGGTAGGGGAGCGTCGTGTGCCGGGTGAAGCCGCAGCGGAAGCTAGTGGTGGACGGTTCACGAGTGAGAATGCAGGCATGAGTAGCGATACACACGTGAGAAACGTGTGCGCCGATTGACTAAGGGTTCCTGGGTCAAGCTGATCTGCCCAGGGTAAGTCGGGACCTAAGGCGAGGCCGACAGGCGTAGTCGATGGACAACCGGTTGATATTCCGGTACCCGCTTTGAAACGCCCAATATCGAATCAGGCGATGCTAAGTCCGTGAAGCCGTTCCGGACCCTTCGGGGAAAGGAAAGTGGTGGAGCCGACGAACCAGACTTGTAGTAGGTAAGCGATGGGGTGACGCAGGAAGGTAGTCCAGCCCGGGCGGTGGTTGTCCCGGGGTAAGGGTGTAGGGCGCTGTCTAGGCAAATCCGGACAGCATGAAGCCTGAGACCTGATGCCGAGCCGATTGTGGTGAAGTGGATGATCCTATGCTGTCGAGAAAAGCCTCTAGCGAGTTTCATGGCGGCCCGTACCCTAAACCGACTCAGGTGGTCAGGTAGAGAATACCGAGGCGTTCGGGTGAACTATGGTTAAGGAACTCGGCAAAATGCCCCCGTAACTTCGGGAGAAGGGGGGCCATCACTGGTGATGAGTCTTGCACTCTGAGCTGGGGGTGGCCGCAGAGACCAGCGAGAAGCGACTGTTTACTAAAAACACAGGTCCGTGCGAAGCCGTAAGGCGATGTATACGGACTGACGCCTGCCCGGTGCTGGAACGTTAAGGGGACCGGTTAGCTTGGATTCGTCCAGGCGAAGCTGAGAACTTAAGCGCCAGTAAACGGCGGTGGTAACTATAACCATCCTAAGGTAGCGAAATTCCTTGTCGGGTAAGTTCCGACCTGCACGAATGGCGTAACGACTTCTCGACTGTCTCAACCATAGGCCCGGTGAAATTGCACTACGAGTAAAGATGCTCGTTTCGCGCAGCAGGACGGAAAGACCCCGGGACCTTTACTACAGTTTGATATTGGTGTTCGGTTCGGCTTGTGTAGGATAGGTGGGAGACTTTGAAGCTGTGACGCCAGTCATGGTGGAGTCGCCGTTGAAATACCACTCTGGTCGTGCTGGATGTCTAACCTGGGTCCGTGATCCGGATCAGGGACAGTGTCTGATGGGTAGTTTAACTGGGGCGGTTGCCTCCTAAAGAGTAACGGAGGCGCCCAAAGGTTCCCTCAGCCTGGTTGGCAATCAGGTGTTGAGTGTAAGTGCACAAGGGAGCTTGACTGTGAGACCGACGGGTCGAGCAGGGACGAAAGTCGGGACTAGTGATCCGGCGGTGGCTTGTGGAAGCGCCGTCGCTCAACGGATAAAAGGTACCCCGGGGATAACAGGCTGATCTTCCCCAAGAGTCCATATCGACGGGATGGTTTGGCACCTCGATGTCGGCTCGTCGCATCCTGGGGCTGGAGTCGGTCCCAAGGGTTGGGCTGTTCGCCCATTAAAGCGGTACGCGAGCTGGGTTTAGAACGTCGTGAGACAGTTCGGTCCCTATCCGCTGTGCGCGTAGGAATATTGAGAAGGGCTGTCCCTAGTACGAGAGGACCGGGACGGACGAACCTCTGGTGTGCCAGTTGTCCTGCCAAGGGCATGGCTGGTTGGCTACGTTCGGAAAGGATAACCGCTGAAAGCATCTAAGCGGGAAGCCTGCTTCGAGATGAGTATTCCCACCTCCTTGAGAGGGTAAGGCTCCCAGTAGACGACTGGGTTGATAGGCCAGATGTGGAAGCCTCGTAAGGGGTGGAGCTGACTGGTACTAATAGGCCGAGGGCTTGTCCTCAGTTGCTCGCGTCCACTGTGTTAGTTCTGAAATAACGAACAGCTGTGTCAACACCAGCGTTCAAATTTCATAGTGTTTCGGTGGTCATAGCGTTAGGGAAACGCCCGGTTACATTCCGAACCCGGAAGCTAAGCCTTTCAGCGCCGATGGTACTGCAGGGGGGACCCTGTGGGAGAGTAGGACACCGCCGAACAATCTTTAGCCTCAACCCCCGTGCCCTTTTGGGCCGGGGGTTGAGGCATTTTTGCGTTCAGGACCCGTTCGGCTCGCGGGCCCCTTTCGCTTTCGATCAGAGTCGACCTGCGGCCTTCAACTCCAGATACGCGTCCGCCAACGCCGGTGCCAGCTCATCCGGGGTCGCGTCCACGACGGTAACGCCATGGCGCATCAGCTGTTCAGCCGTGCGGTGACGCTGTTCCTGGGTGCGGCTGGCAGCGGCCGCTTCGTAAACGGAGTCCGCAGTGCCACGTGACTCCGCCATCTTCTTGATGTGAGGGTCGGCAATCGCTGCGACCAGAACTGTGTGTCGCTTGGTGAGCTGCGGGAGAACGGGGAGCAGGCCTCCCTCCACCGGAGCCGCGTCCAGGCTTGTCAGCAGCACGATCAAGGAACGCCGAGGAGCGTTGGCGAGTGCGGCGGCGCTCAAGCCTCGGGCATCTGTTTCCACCAACTCGGGCTCGAGCGGCGCAAGCGCGTTGACCAGAGAGGGCAGAAGTTCTCCGGAGGCGCGGCCCTGCACTTGGGCTCGCACGCGACGGTCGTATGCCAGGAGGTCGACGCGGTCGCCTGCGCGGGAGGCGAGTGCGGCGAGCAGCAGGGTGGCGTCCATCGCGGCGTCCATGCGGGGGACGTCGCCGACGCGGCCCGCCGACGTACGCCCGGTATCGAGGACGACGAGGATGTGGCGGTCGCGCTCGGGCCGCCAGGTGCGTATGGCGACGGCGTTCTGCCGGGCAGTGGCGCGCCAGTCGATGGAGCGGGTGTCGTCGCCGGGGACGTAGGGGCGCAGGCTGTCGAACTCGGTGCCTTCGCCTCGGGTCAACACGCTGGTGCGGCCATCGAGTTCGCGCAGCCGGGCCAGTCGGGACGGCAGGTGCTTGCGGCTGGTGAAGGGCGGCAGCACGCGCACGGTCCAGGGGACGCGGTGGCTGCCTTGCCGGGAGACGAGGCCGAGCGGTCCGTATGAGCGGATGGTGATCTGCTGGGAGTGTCGGTCGCCCCGCCGGGTCGGGCGCAGGGCCGTGGTGACGCGGCGGCGTTCGCCGGCCGGAACCGTCAAGGCATGCCGTGAAGCGTCCTGTTCGGCGTCGGAAGCCCAGCTGCTGGGCGGCCAGGCGTCGCGGAGCTGGGCCCGCAACGGGCGGCCCGAGGGATTGGTGATGGTGAGGACGACCTCGGCGGCGTCACCCAGTCGAACTGATGTATCACCGTTTCGGGTGAATTGAAGCTTTCGCACTGGCGCGGCGAGGGCGTAGTCGCACATCATTGCGAGTGTGAGGGGGGCGTTGACCGCGAGCATTCCCGCCCAGCTCGGGGCCCATACACCGACGGGGACGGATCCGAGAGCAGCGAGCAGAGCAGTGCGTCCGGTGAGAGCCACGATCGCCGCCTCAGCGGGGGACGGGGACGTGGGCGAGGACCGAGGTGATGACGGAGTCGGCGGTGACGCCCTCCATCTCCGCCTCGGGACGCAACTGGATGCGATGGCGAAGTGTGGGGAGGGCCAAGGCCTTTACGTCGTCGGGGGTGACATAGTCCCGGCCCGTGAGCCAGGCCCAGGCGCGAGCGGTGGAGAGCAGAGCTGTGGCGCCTCGGGGGGATACGCCGAGGCTGAGTGAGGGGGATTCACGCGTGGCACGACAGATATCGACGACATAGCCGGTGATCTCTGCGGAGACCGAGGTCTTGGCCACGGCCGCACGAGCCGCTTCCAGATCGGCGGCTCCCGCGACCGGGCGGACTCCGGCCGCCTGGAGGTCACGAGGGTTGAAACCCTCGGCGTGACGGGCGAGGACGTTGATCTCGTCCGCGCGCGAGGGCAGAGGCACCGTCAACTTCAGCAGGAAGCGGTCCAGCTGGGCTTCCGGCAGGGGATAGGTGCCCTCGTACTCGACGGGGTTCTGCGTCGCGGCGACCAGGAAGGGCTCGGGAAGCGGGCGCGGTGTGCCGTCGACCGTGACCTGACGCTCCTCCATGGCTTCGAGGAGAGAGGACTGGGTCTTCGGAGGCGTGCGGTTGATCTCGTCCGCGAGCAGCAGATTGGTGAACACCGGGCCGGCCTGGAAGGAGAACTCGGCGGTGCGGGCGTCGTAGATCAGCGAGCCCGTGACATCAGTGGGCATCAGATCGGGGGTGAACTGGACGCGCTTGGTGTCGAGTTCGAGCGAAGCGGCGAGCGAACGCACGAGGAGGGTCTTGGCGACGCCAGGGACCCCTTCGAGGAGGACATGACCGCGGCACAGCAGGGCCACGACCAGGCCCGTCACGGCGGAGTCCTGGCCGACCACGGCCTTGGCGATCTCGGTGCGCAGGGCCTCCAGGGAGGCGCGGGCGGTGTCCGGGTTCGCTGCGGTCGCCGGGGTTCGGTCGCTCATGAGGTGCGTACCTCTCTTTCGAGGGCGTCGAGTTCGTCCGCGAGGCGGACCAGTGCGGCGTCGTCGGCCGGGGCCGGGCCGAAGAGCAGGACCTGAAGGTCCTGTTCGGCTGACGTGGTCCGGGCGGAGACGGCGGGGAGGAGGAGTTCGGGCGCGTGCGCCGAGGCGGCGGGCACGCCCAGGAGGGGAGCAAGACGGGTGCGGGTGGCCGAGCGCAGGGCTTCGGCCGCGCGGTCGCGGGCATTGGCCTTGCGGTAGAGGCGGGCTCGGCCCTCGGTGGCCTCGGACGCGCGGACGGCGACCGGGAGTTGCTCGGTCACCAGGGGGCCGAGGCGGCGGGCGCGCCAGATGGCGGCGAGGGCGGTCGCGAGGGCGAGCTGGAGGGTGGCCCAGAGCCATCCGGACGGGACGAGGTCGAAGAAGCTGCGGTCGCCACCGTCGGTGGCCGAGACATCACCGAGCGAGGGGAGGTACCAGACCAGATGGGGGCGGGAGCCGAGGAGTTGCAGGGCGAGCGAGGCGTTGCCCTGCTTGTCGAGACGGTGGTTGTAGAGGATGTCCGGGGCGCCGAGCAGGACGGTGTCCCCATGGGCGGGGGTCTGTATCCGGAGCAGGGTGGGCAGTCCGCCTGCGGGGTAACACGCGTCGTCGGCCTGGCCGTCGGCGGAGTAGCGGACGCCTCCGGTGTCGGCGCTTCCGGCGCGGACGGCCAGCGGCAGGGAGCAGTTCGGCTCGCGGTTGCCGACCGAGGACGAGCCCTCTTCCCGTACGCCGGGTGCGAGTACGGGAAGGGAGGGCGAGCCAGGGGAGAGCAGTACGGTGCGTCCGCCGGACCCGGCGGTGGCGGCGTGGAGCCGGCGTTGCTGGGACGCGGTGAGCAGATCGGGGACGGTGACCAGGAGCGTGGTGTCCGGACCCGCAGCGCGGGCGGCTTCGTCGAGCGTGGTGGCCACGCGCGTGGAGACGCCCTGATCCTTGAGGAGTTCGGCGACGGCGCGACTGCCGTAGCGGTCCGCCGACCTGGGGTCGAGGCGGCCGTGCTGGTCCCCGGATCGGGTGGCGGCGAGGGTGATCCCGGCGGCCAGGAGGATCACGGCGGCGAGCAGCAGACCGCGGGTGCGCGTCCAGATCTGACGGGGCGTCGCGTCGGTGGACGTGGAGGCGGGAGGGGCGGTATTGGCGGCCCGGGTGCCGGTCATTTGGCGGCTCCCCGGGCAGTCGCCTCCACTGTGGGGCGTTGGGCGAGGGCGCTGAGATCCGGCTTGGTGCGTTCCAGATCGGTGTCGAGGTCGCGCAGACGGCGGTACGCGGACTCGTCCGCCGTACGGCCTCCGTATGTGACGTCGTCGAACTCGCGGGCGGCGGTGCGGAGTCGGTCGGCGTGGCCGGGCAGCGGGCGGCCTGCCTCGGCGGCGGCCTCGTCGGCGGTGCGGCCGGGGCGCGGGTCGAGGAGGGCACGTTCCTCCAGGGAGCGGACGATCGCGCGCATCCGTTCCTGGACGGCCTGGGTCCAGCGGCCTGCCTCGGCGTGGCCCTCGGCGGTGGCGCGGTGCTCGGCGGCGCTGCGCGGGCGGTCGTCGAAGACGGTGCCGACAGTGGAGAAAGCGCGCTTCGGGGTGCCCAGCCGCCACCACAGGGCGGCGACCAGGGCGAGGACGAACACGGCGATGGCGACCAGTCCGAGCGCGCCGCCCGGGGCCGCGCCCGAGGCGGCGTTGAACAGGCCACCGACCCAGTCCCAGAAGCGGTTGAGGGCGCGCTCCAGGAGGTTCGGGTCGTTCTCGTGGTACCTCGGATCGGTCAGTTCGCGCCGGGCCGCCTCGCGGGCGGGCACGCGCGGAGTGTCCACCGGTGGTTCCCCGGCTGCTCGGACCAGCAGCCGCACCATGCCCCCCGTTGCGGACACCGCATCAGCTCCTGGGGGTCTCGTAGCCCGGGAGGTTCGCGGCGCGGGCGAGATCGAGGTCGAGGGCCTCGCGGCGGATGCGCTGGTCGACGTAGAGCAGCGCGGCCACACCGGCGGAGATCGGGTAGGTGATCGCCGAGCCGATCACGGCGCCGATCCCGGTGATGATCAGGAACGGCCAGCCGAAGTCGGAAGTGGACCCGGAGAAGAGGCTGCCGCCGCCGTCGTCCACGAGCGTTCCGATCACGGTGAACGGGATCGCGATGATCATCGAGACGATGAACGTCAGGAGCAGCGTCAGCAGCGTGATGCCGAAGATCCGCCACCAGGCGCCGCGCACCAGCTTGGCGGACCGGCGCAGGGACTTGACGAGGCCCTGGCGCTCCAGCATCAGCGCGGGCGCGGCGAGGCTGAACTGGACCAGCAGCCAGATGACGACCACGACGGCGGCCAGCCCGCCGAGGCCGGCCAGGGCCGCACCCCCGTCGGATCCGATGAGCGCCCCCGGAAGGATGCCGATGCCGACGATCGCGCCCGCCATCAGGGGCAGCAGCACCAGGAGGCCGAGCAGGGGCAGCAGCCTCGGCCGGGCCTCCGCCCAGGCCTCCCGCAGCGTCACCGGCCGCCCCAGGACGGAGCGGCTGATGACGACGGTGAGGACCGCCGTGACGAAGAGGGTGCCGATCAGTGCGAGGACGGCGACGGGCAGCAGGCCGAGCAGGCTGGAGCGCAGCGAGTCGAAGGCCTGGTCGATGGCCTCGGTGCCGGTGGCGTTCGGGTCGATCTCCGGGGGATCCGGCAGGAGGTAGCGCTGGACGAGAATGTCCGCGATCTGCGTGATCACGGCGACCGTGAGGGTCAGGCCGAGAACCGTGCGCCAGTGGGCGCGCATCGTCGACACCGCGCCGTCCAGGATCTCGCCGACCCCGAGCGGGCGGAGCGGGATCACGCCGGGCTTGGCGGCCGGCGCGGGTCCCCACCCGTGGTTCCAGTTCCCGCCGGGAGCCGGAGGCCGGCCCCAGCCGCCCTGCTGGGGCCCAGGAGGGCCCGGCGGGGGCGGGGGAGTGCCCTGGCCCGGGGTGGCGGCCGGAGGCGACCACTGGCCCGCCGGAGGCTGGTTCCGGGACCATTGCGAGGACGCGCGGGCCCGGTCGGAGGGCTCGGGCTGCCCGGGGGTGCCGGAGTCCTCGCCGTCGGAGGGGGCCGATCCGGGCGAAGCCCAGCCCGGAGAGTCGTTCACGGTCGTCCACCTCGTGGATTGGTCGTGGGACCAGCTCGGCGAGCCGGCTCGTTGGGGTCGGCAGCCATCGTGCCATGCGGTTCCTGGCTGCGGACCGGCCCCCGTATCTCGTTAGCACCTTCAATTGTCGGCGGCTCACCGGGCAGACTGGGCGGATGGCTGATCACGAGGTGCGATCCACCGTGGGCTCCGAGCCGTCGGGACTGGCACAGCTTCGTTGGGACGAGCCGCCGGAGGGGCCGGTGCTGGTGCTCCTCGACCAGACGCGGCTGCCGGCCGAGGAGGTCGAACTGGTCTGTACGGATGTGCCGGGGCTGGTCCTGGCCATCCAGACGCTGGCCGTCCGAGGGGCTCCGCTGCTGGGGATCGCCGGGGCGTACGGGGTGGCGCTGGCCGGGGTGCGCGGCTTCGACGTACAGGAGGCAGCGGCCCTGCTGGCGGCGGCGCGGCCCACCGCGGTGAACCTCGGGTACGGGGTGCGGCTGGCGCTGGGGGCGTACCAGGCGGCCCTCGACAAGGGCGGGGGCCCGCAGGAGGCCGGGGCGGCGGCGCTGGCGGCCGCTAAGGCCCTGCACCGGGCGGATGCCGAGGCCAGTGCCAGGATGGCGGCCCACGGGCTGGCACTGCTCGACGAGCTGCTGCCCGGTGGCCGCCACCGGGTGCTCACGCACTGCAACACCGGGCGGCTGGTCTCCGGTGGCGAGGGCACCGCGTTCGCGGTGGCGCTGGCCGCGCACCGGGCGGGCCGGCTGCGGCGGCTGTGGGTGGACGAGACTCGGCCGCTGCTGCAAGGAGCCAGACTGACCGCGTACGAGGCGGCGCGCAGTGGGATGGCGTACAGCTTGCTGACCGACAATGCTGCGGGTTCGCTGTTCGCGGCGGGGGAGGTGGACGCCGTTCTGATCGGGGCGGATCGCATCGCCGCCGACGGATCGGTGGCGAACAAGGTGGGAAGCTATCCGCTCGCTGTACTCGCCAAGTACCACCACGTGCCGTTCATCGTGGTGGCGCCGGTCACGACGGTGGATCTGGAAACCCCCGACGGGGCGGCGATCGAGGTCGAGCAGCGACCCGGGCAGGAGGTGACGGAGCTCACCGGACCGCAGGTTTCCGCGGCCGGGTGGGGGGCCGGCGGCGGGCTGCCCGTGGCGCCGCTGGGGACGCAGGCGTACAACCCCGCGTTCGATGTGACGCCCCCCGAGTTGGTGACGGCGATCGTCACCGAGGAAGGTGTGCTCTCCCCCGTGACGGGGGGCGGGCTGAGAGAGCTGTGTGCCAGGTCACGCCAGGTAACGATTAGCTAATGGGATGATGACGTTTATGAAGGGACGCGTCCTTGTCGTCGACGACGACACCGCGCTGGCCGAGATGCTCGGCATTGTGCTGCGTGGAGAAGGTTTTGAGCCGTCGTTCGTAGCGGACGGCGACAAGGCACTGGCGGCATTCCGTGAGGCCAAGCCGGACCTGGTGCTGCTGGACCTCATGCTGCCCGGACGGGACGGCATCGAGGTCTGCAGGCTGATCAGGGCCGAGTCGGGTGTGCCGATCGTGATGCTCACCGCCAAGAGCGACACCGTGGATGTGGTGGTCGGCCTGGAGTCCGGGGCGGACGACTACATCGTGAAGCCGTTCAAGCCGAAGGAGCTGGTCGCCCGTATCCGGGCGCGCCTGAGGAGGTCGGAGGAGCCGGCGCCGGAGCAGCTGGCGATCGGCGATCTGGTGATCGACGTGGCGGGTCACTCCGTGAAGCGGGACGGGCAGTCCATCGCCCTGACCCCGCTGGAGTTCGACCTGCTGGTCGCGCTGGCCCGCAAGCCGTGGCAGGTGTTCACCCGTGAGGTGCTCCTGGAGCAGGTGTGGGGGTACCGGCACGCGGCGGACACGCGGCTGGTCAACGTGCATGTCCAGCGGCTGCGCTCGAAGGTCGAGAAGGACCCCGAGCGGCCGGAGATCGTGGTGACCGTCCGTGGTGTCGGTTACAAGGCCGGACCGAGCTGACATGTCCCGCGGCGGTGCTGCTCCGAAGCCCGGGAAGCCCGGGGTCCGTGGGGGGCGGGCTGCTGGTGTGGGACGCAAGACGACGGCATGGGGCGGGCGGATCCTCCAGGAGGGCACGCCCGGCAGCCCCGTGCTGCGGCTCTTCGTGCGCTGGGTGCGGCGTCCGCTGCTGCCCGCGGTGCGGCTGTGGCGGCGCAACATCCAGCTGCGGGTGGTCGCCTCCACCCTGCTGATGTCGCTGGGTGTGGTGCTGCTGCTCGGGTTCGTTGTCATCGGTCAGGTGCGCAACGGGCTCCTCGTCACCAAGGAGAAGGCGTCCGAGAGCCAGTCCGCGGGCGGCTTCGCCGTGGCCAAGGACAAGGCCAGCGCCCCGGCGGCGCCGGGCGGCCAGGACGACGGCAGCTCGGACGGGCGGGCCGGCAGCTCGGTGACCTGGCGCAGCGAGCTGGTGACCCAGCTCGCCAGTGGCGGCCAGGGCGCGTTCTACGTGGTCGCGCTGAGCGCCGACTCCGAGGACTCGGGCTCCAGCAACCGCGGCCCGCGCGCCTCGGGCGGCGTGGATCCGGTCGCGAGCGTCCCGCAGAGCCTGCGGGACAACGTCGACCAGGGGACGGGGGCGTACAAGACGTACGCCTCGATCAAGTACCTCGACGGCCAGGAGCCCAAGCCGGGGCTGGTCATCGGGACCAAGCTGAAGGACGTGGACGGCCAGGCCTACCAGCTGTACTACCTCTTCCCGCTGGCGCAGGAGGAGAAGACGCTGAGCCTGGTCAAGGGCACTCTCGCGACCGCCGGGCTGTTCCTGGTGGTGCTGCTCGGCGCGATCGCCTGGCTGGTGGTGCGCCAGGTCGTCACCCCGGTCCGGATGGCGGCGCAGATCGCGGAGCGGCTCTCCGCGGCCAAGCTCCAGGAGCGGATGAAGGTCACCGGCGAGGACGACATCGCGCGGCTCGGCGAGGCCTTCAACAAGATGGCTCAGAACCTCCAGATCAAGATCCAGCAGCTGGAGGAGCTGTCGCGGATGCAGCGGCGGTTCGTCTCGGACGTCTCGCACGAGCTGCGGACGCCGCTGACGACCGTACGGATGGCGGCGGACGTCATCCACGAGGCGCGCGTCGACTTCGATCCGGTGACGGCGCGGTCGGCGGAGCTGCTGGCCGGGCAGCTCGACCGGTTCGAGTCGCTGCTCGCCGACCTGCTGGAGATCAGCCGGTTCGACGCGGGCGCGGCGGCCCTGGAGGCCGAGCCGATAGACCTGCGGGACGTCGTACGACGGGTGATCGAGGGCGCCGAGCCGCTCGCCGAGCGCAAGGGCACCCGGATACGGGTGGTCGGTGACGACCAGCCGGTGGTCGCGGAGGCCGATGCCCGCAGGGTCGAGCGGGTGCTGCGCAACCTCGTGGTCAACGCCGTGGAGCACGGCGAGGGCCGGGACGTGGTGGTGCGCATGGGCACGGCCGGCGGCGCCGTCGCGGTCGCGGTGCGCGACTACGGAGTGGGCCTGAAGCCGGGCGAGGCGACCCGGGTGTTCAACCGCTTCTGGCGGGCCGACCCGGCCCGGGCCAGGACGACCGGAGGCACGGGCCTCGGACTGTCGATCGCGGTCGAGGACGCGCGGCTGCACGGCGGCTGGCTGCAGGCCTGGGGCGAGCCCGGTGGCGGCTCCCAGTTCCGGCTGACGCTGCCGCGTACGGCCGACGAGCCGCTGCGCGGATCGCCGATACCGCTGGAGCCGGAGGACTCACGGGCCGCGCGCGAGCGGGCCCGCCAGGGCGAGGCCGTCGAGCAGGGCAACGGGCTGCGGCTGGCGAGCGTGCCGGTCCAGCCCGCCGCCACCCGCTCCTCGCTGCCCGTGCCGCCCCGGCCCCCGGTCCCGCCGAGGACGTCCGGGCCGGCCGCCGATCCGACCGCGCTGCCCGGTGGCGGGGGGGCCAGAGTGGTGCCCCGGGTCAGTGACGCGCGCGTGGAGGGCGAATCCGTACCATCGCAGGCTGCTGACACAGCGGCTGCCCCGGCAGCCGCCGACCAGGAGGAATCGGCTCGTGGGCGCTGATCGGGGGAGGGGCCGCGGCCGTCGGCTGCGGTCGGCCGCGCTGCTGGGCTGCGGCGGTGTGCTGGTGGCGGGGTGCGCGTCGATGCCGGACAGCGGGGACGTGCACGCGGTACAGGCCTCGCAGCGCGCCGACTCGCAGGTGCAGGTGTACGCGGTGCCGCCGCGCGAGGGGGCGGCCGCCGACGAGATAGTCGACGGGTTCCTGGAGGCGATGACCAGTGACGACCCGCAGTTCGCGACGGCCCGCAAGTATCTGACGCCGCAGGCCGCGCGGACCTGGAAGCCGGATCTGGCGACCACGGTGCTGGCGGACGGGCCGAACCCGCAGCCGAACCGGACCAACGACAAGGGCGACAGTTCGAGCTTCACCTTCACGGTGACCGGGAAGCCGGTCGCCGTGGTGGACAAGCAGCACGCCTATCAGCCGGCCGGGCCGAAGTCGGCGTACAACGAGACGATCCACCTCGTACGGCAGAGCACGCCCAGCGGCAAGGAGTGGCGCATCGACGCGCTGCCCGAGGGGCTGCTGCTGGGGCAGTCGGACTTCCAGCGGATCTACCGTTCCGTCAACAAGTACTACTTCGCGTCGGGGCAGGACCGGCTGGTGGCCGATCCGGTGTACGTGCGCCAGCGCAACGACCCCGAGACGCAGATGAACCTGGTCACCCAGACGGTCATGGCCGTTCTGGAGGGGCCGACCAACTGGCTGCGTCCGGTGGTGGGTTCGCGCTTCCCGAGCGGTACGGCGCTGAAGGACGGCACCAAGTCGCTCTCGTTCGACGACCGCAACGCGCTGAAGGTGCCGCTGAACGAGCGGGCGTCCAACGTCGGCGGGAGCCAGTGCCGCAAGATGGCGGCCCAACTGCTGTTCACGCTGCGGGATCTGACGGCCACCCGGGTCGGCCAGGTGGAGCTGGACCGGGCGAACGGCTCGCAGCTGTGCGTGCTCGGCGGCGACCAGGCCGAGGGGTACGCGCCGGACCACATCTCGCCCAAGCCCGGCCAGTACTTCGTGGACGAGCAGGGGCGCCTCGCGCGGATGCGTGCCGGGGCGCGTGACAGCGCGGAGGGCACCGACGGCGCGGACAGCACGGACGGGGACGTGGTCACCGAGCTGGTGCCCGGGCCGTTCGGCCGGACGGGTCAGCAGCTGCGTACGGTCGCGGTGGAGCGGGACGAGAGGCGCGCGGCGGGAGTGACGGCCGACGGCCGTTCGCTGTACGTGGCGCCGATCGTGTCCGACGGCGAGCTGGTGAAGACGCTCGTGACCAGCCAGAGCAAGGATCCGAAGGACGGCCTTTCGGCGCCGAGTTGGGACGGCCGCAACGATCTGTGGGTGGCCGACCGGGATCCGGGCCACTCCCGGCTGCTCCGCCTCGACAACGGCGAGGGCCAGCCGCAGGAGGTCGATGTCGCCGGTCTGAACGGGGCGCGCATCGAGCAGGTGCGGATGTCGGCGGACGGGGTGCGCATCGCGCTCCTGGTGAACGAGGGCGGCCACACGACGCTGCGGATCGGCCGCGTGGAGCGGATCGGCGACCCGGAGCACCCGCAGGTCTCCGTGGTGGAACTGCGCCCCGGAGCGCCGCAGATGGAGGATGTGACGGCCGTTTCCTGGGCCGGTCGCAGCCGTCTCGTCGTGGTCGGCAAGGAGTCCGGCGGCCTCCAGCAGCAGCTGCGCTACATGCAGACGGACGGTTCGCTGTCGGCCGCGGGCAATCTGCCGGGCGCCAACCGGGTGACCGAGATCGCCGCGGCGGACGACGAGCGGCTGCCGCTGGTGGCGCACTCCAGGGAGGACGGCATCGTCCGGCTCCCGCCGGGCGCCAACTGGAAGACGGCGGTCAAGAAGGGATCCTCGCCCGTCTACCCGGGCTGAGAGCCTGTCTTTGAACCCTCGCCTGCGCACCGGCGGTCGCGCCGCCCGGGCGGTCGCTCAAGGGTTCCGGCAGTGGCCCGGTGGCCCCGGTGGGTTTTCCACAGGGGTGGCCGGGCAGCCGTCCTGTTGGCAGAGTGGATGCCATGCGGGGATGGTGGCAGGAGATCTCCGGGCTGGTGCTGCCGGTTGCCTGCGGCGGCTGCGGCAGTCCCCGTACCGCGCTGTGCGAGCGGTGCGCGGCGGCGCTCCTCGGTGTGCGGGCACGGCGGGTCCGACCTGCCCCCGAGCCCGCGGGACTGCCGGTGGTGTACGCGGCGGCCGTGTACGAGGACGCGGTGCGGGCGGTGCTGCTCGCGCACAAGGAACGGGGCGCCCTGGGCCTGGCCGGGGTCCTCGGGAAGGCGCTCGCGGGCGCGGTGCGCGCGGCCGCGGCGGCGCCCCGGGACGGGCCGCTGCTGCTCGTGCCGGTGCCGTCGGCGCGGCGGGCGGTGCGGGCCCGCGGGCATGATCCGGCGCGCCGGATCGCCCTGGCGGCGGCCGGGGAGTTGCGGCGTACGGGCACGGACGCGCGTGTGGCGGCGGTGCTGCGCCAGCGGCGTGCGGTGGCGGACCAGTCGGGGCTGAGCGCCCGGCAGCGGCTGGCGAATCTGAGCGGGGCGCTGGAGGTGTCGGCAGGCGGTGACAGGCTGCTGGAAGGCGGCCGGGTGGTCCTGGTAGACGACCTGATGACGACGGGAGCCTCGCTGGTGGAGGCGGCCCGGGCCGTCGCGGGCGCCGGCGGTGTGGCCACCCGGGCGGCCGGCGGTGCCCCGGCGCACGCAATTGCTGGATTCGCACAACGGACGGCCGCAGCCGCGGTCGTCGCATCCACTCCGGCATCTTTCGAAATAAACCGGAACTGACAGGGAACTTGCATCGTTGCAGGTAGTGAGAGGGAGGAAACACCTGAACGGAGGTACGTGCGGGTAGCGGGTGCCGACATCCGTCCGAGCGAGCTATGTTCGGTTGTGAGGAATGGCGAAAGCTGGCCTCGCTGAATGCACGACCCCGCTTCTGGGTATTTCCCCGACCCTGAAGTCGGTGGGGTGGCGATCTTCCCCACGGGGGAGGAGGAGGTGAAAGTCGCCCAGTCCGAGACTCCGGTGGTCACCGGAGTCTGGTGCAAGAGGGAGATGCTCCGCAGTGAAGGCGGAGTGATCCGGGAACGGAGTTCTGCGTGGACATCGTCGTCAAGGGCCGCAAGACAGAGGTGCCCGAGCGGTTCCGCAAGCACGTGGCCGAGAAGCTGAAGCTGGAGAAGATCCAGAAGCTCGACGGCAAGGTAATCAGCCTCGACGTCGAGGTGTCCAAGGAACACAACCCGCGGCAGGCCGACCGTTCCGACCGAGTGGAGATCACGCTGCACTCGCGTGGCCCGGTGATCCGGGCGGAGGCGGCGGCAGGCGACCCGTACGCAGCCCTCGACCTGGCCCACAGCAAGCTGGAGGCGCGGCTGCGCAAGCAGCACGACAAGCGCTACACCCGCAGGGGCAACGGTCGGCTGTCGGCTGCCGAGGTGGCCGTCGTGATGCCGGACGCCGCCCAGTTGAACGGAAGCGGGGAGCTCGTGGACGGATCGAGGGACGAGGGCGTCCCCGTCACCCGGATGGGGTCGGTCGAGGTACAGGGCGAAGGCCCGCTGGTGGTCCGCGAGAAGACCCATGTGGCCGCCCCGATGACGCTCGACCAGGCGCTCTACGAGATGGAGCTGGTCGGGCACGACTTCTACCTCTTCGTCGACTCCGAGACGAAGCAGCCCAGCGTGGTCTACCGGCGGCACGCCTACGACTACGGCGTGATTCATCTGGAATCGGACCCGCTCGCCGGTGAGGACGCGGGCGGCGCCGGTGGAGCACTCGGCGGCTGACCAGGTCGGCGGCGCGCTGAACGGATCGGTGCGGCGCGCCGTACCAGAGTGCGGTGATGCCCCTGGAGCGCTTGCGTGCGCCCCCAGGGGCACCACTGTGCGACCGGTGGACCACCGCTCTGTCGGCCGGGCATGAAATCATGGCGTCGCACGCCAACCGCTGCTCCCTGGAGCGCGGTTGGTGCAGCCACACCAACTCGGGCCATGGCCTTCAGGGGGAGGAACGATGGCAGACAGCTTCGGGCCGGTGCACCACGGGTCGGCCGCGGACGGTTCTGACGGGGCTCCCACCGGCATGGAAGCGGCCGGATCGCGCAAGGAGCCGATCCGGGTGCTGGTCGTCGACGACCACGCGCTGTTCCGCCGCGGCCTGGAGATCGTGCTGGCCGCGGAGGAGGACATCCAGGTCGTCGGCGAGGCGGGCGACGGGGCGGAGGCCGTGGACAAGGCCGCTGACCTGCTTCCCGACATCGTGCTGATGGACGTACGGATGCCGAGGCGCGGCGGGATCGAGGCCTGCACCTCCATCAAGGAGGTGGCCCCCAGCGCGAAGATCATCATGCTGACGATCAGCGACGAGGAGGCCGACCTCTACGACGCGATCAAGGCGGGCGCGACGGGCTACCTCCTCAAGGAGATCTCCACCGACGAGGTGGCGACCGCGATCCGGGCGGTGGCGGACGGCCAGTCCCAGATCAGCCCGTCGATGGCGTCGAAGCTGCTCACCGAGTTCAAGTCGATGATCCAGCGCACCGACGAGCGCCGGCTGGTGCCCGCGCCGCGGCTGACCGACCGCGAGCTGGAGGTGCTCAAGCTCGTCGCCACGGGGATGAACAACCGGGACATCGCCAAGGAGCTGTTCATCTCCGAGAACACGGTGAAGAACCACGTCCGCAACATCCTGGAGAAGCTGCAACTGCACTCCAGGATGGAGGCGGTGGTGTACGCGATGCGCGAGAAGATCCTGGAGATCCGCTAGCCGCCCTGGCCCGGCCGCCGCGCCCGCGGCGACGCCTCGGCTCGGGCAGCACCACCGCGCGGCGACGCCTCGGCTCAGGCCGCCGCGATCGCCGCCGTCAGCTCCCGGGCCAGCCCCGGGGTGTCGGCGCGCTCGATCCGTACGGCGTCGCAGCCCACCCACCGCGCCGCCTCCAGCAGGGCCTGGGCCATCGGGGCTATGGCCTTCGGCGTGTCCAGGGAGACCTGCTTGGCGACCAGCGTGCGGCCCTCGCGGGCCGGATCCGCGCGGCCGAGCAGCCTGCCGCCCGCCAGCAGGGGCATCGCGAAGTATCCGTACACCCGCTTCGGCTTGGGCGTGTAGGCCTCCAGGCGGTGGCTGAAGCCGAAGATCCGCTCGGTGCGCGCGCGGTCCCAGATGAGCGAGTCGAAGGGCGACAGGAGCGTCGTGCGGTGGCGTCCGCGCGGCTCGGTGGCCAGTGCCTGAGGGTCCGCCCAGGCGGCCTTGTCCCAGCCCTGGACGGTGACGGGCACCAGCCCGGAGTCAGCGATCACCGCGTCCACCTGCTCGCCCTTCAGGCGGTGGTAGTCCGCGATGTCCGCGCGCGTGCCGACGCCGAGGGAGCGGCCCGCCAGCGCGACGAGCCGGCGCAGGCACTCGGTGTCGTCCAGCTCGTCGTGGAGGAGGGCGTCCGGGATGGCGCGCTCGGCCAGGTCGTACACCCGCTTCCAGCCGCGTCGTTCGGTGCACACCACCTCGCCGTACATCAGCGCGCGCTCGACGGCGACCTTGGACTCGGACCAGTCCCACCACTCGCCCTTGTTCTTGGCGCCGCCCAAGTCCGTCGCGGTCAGCGGGCCTTCGGCCCGCAGCTGCTTGATCACCTGCTCGTACGCCCCGTCGGACAGGTCGTGGTGCCAGTGTGGGCGGGAGCGGTAGGCGCGGCGGCGGAAGGCGAAGTGCGGCCACTCCTCGACGGGCAGGATGCAGGCGGCGTGCGACCAGTACTCGAAGGCGTGGCCGTCCGTCCAGTACGCCTCGTCCACCGCCTTGCGGCCCACCGCGCCCAGGCGCGCGTACGGAATCAGCTCGTGCGACCGGGCGAGGACCGAGATCGTGTCGAGCTGGACCGCGCCCAGGTGGCGCAGCACGCCCCGCACCCCGCCTTTGCGGTCGGGGGCGCCCATGAATCCCTGGGCGCGCAGGGCGATGCGGCGGGCCTCGTCGGCGGAGAGTTGGGCGGCGGGACGCGGCAGGCTGGTCATGCTCCGCACGATAGACGGCGGCACTGACAATCCACCGGGGAGAGCCCCAGCCCGGGACCGCCTCGCCGACCTCACCGTCGCCGGGGCAAGCGCCTCACCCCCGGGACGGCAAGTACGCGCGCGTGGTGGGCAGGCCCAGGTCGCCGGGGAGCAGGCCGCCCACCCAGCTGTCACGGCGGGTGCCGCCGTGGACGAGGGCCGCGCGCAGGGTGCCTTCCATGGTGAAGCCCGCCTTCTCGGCCACCGCGCGCGAGGCCGTGTTGCCGACCTCCGCCCGCCACTCCAGGCGCTCGACGCCCGCCGACGTGAAGGCCCAGCGGGCCGCCGCCACCGCCGCCTCGGTCATATAGCCGCGGCCCCGGTGCTCCTTGGCCGCCCAGAACCCCAGCTCGGCGACGTTCTCGCCGCGGCGCATGACGCCGACCATCGCCACCAGCGCGCCCTCCGGCGTCGCCGCCTGAGCCTCACCGGCCCCGGTGGCCCCTTCGGCCTCGCACGTCCCGGAGGCCTCCCTGAGGAGTACCGCGAAGGTGAATTCGGAGTCGTCCCGCCAGCCGTTGGGCGCGAAGGTGCCGGTGAAGGCCTCGGCGTGCTCGCGCAGGTAGGGCGAGGGGACGGTGGTCCAGCGCTGGATGTCGGGGTCCTGACAGGCCGCGTACGCCGCGTCCGCGTCCTGCGGGCCGACGGGGCGCAGCAGCAGGCGCTCGGTGCTGAGGATGACTGGGTCCATCGGCTGATTCTCCGCGCCGGGCCGGAACGGACGCCAGGGCTTTTCGTGTTTCCCGGCACCTTCCGGGCGCCCTGTCCGTTGTCGTCATGGCAGACCTCCCGGCGCGGGCGGGTCCTCGCATACGATGGCCGTTGCCCAGAAGTAATCAACCGTACTCGACCGCGCCAGGCCCGACCGGCAAGGAGACCAACCCCCGTGTCCGTCCTTTCAAAGCTCATGCGTGCAGGCGAAGGCAAGATCCTGCGCAAGCTGCACCGCATCGCGGACCAGGTCAACTCCATCGAAGAGGACTTCGTGAACCTCTCCGACGCCGAGCTCCGTGCCCTCACCGACGAGTACAAGGAGCGGTACGCGAACGGGGAGAGCCTGGACGACCTGCTCCCGGAAGCCTTCGCCACCGTCCGCGAGGCCGCCAAGCGCGTCCTCGGACAGCGTCACTACGACGTCCAGATGATGGGCGGCGCCGCGCTGCACCTCGGCTACGTCGCCGAGATGAAGACCGGTGAGGGCAAGACCCTCGTCGGCACCCTCCCGGCGTACCTCAATGCGCTCTCCGGCAAGGGCGTGCACCTGATCACGGTCAACGACTACCTGGCCGAGCGCGACTCCGAGATGATGGGCCGCGTGCACCGGTTCCTCGGCCTCGAGGTCGGCTGCATCCTGGCCAACATGTCGCCCGCCGAGCGCCGCGCGCAGTACGCCTGCGACATCACGTACGGCACGAACAACGAGTTCGGCTTCGACTACCTGCGCGACAACATGGCGTGGTCCCAGGAGGAGCTCGTCCAGCGCGGTCACAACTTCGCGATCGTAGACGAGGTCGACTCCATCCTGGTCGACGAGGCGCGTACGCCGCTGATCATCTCCGGCCCGGCCGACCAGGCCACCAAGTGGTACGGCGACTTCGCCAAGCTGGTCACGCGCCTCACCAAGGGTGAGGCGGGCAACCCGCTCAAGGGCATCGAGGAGACCGGCGACTACGAGGTCGACGAGAAGAAGCGCACCGTCGCCATCCACGAGCCCGGCGTCGCCAAGGTCGAGGACTGGCTGGGCATCGACAACCTCTACGAGTCGGTGAACACCCCGCTCGTCGGTTACCTGAACAACGCCATCAAGGCGAAGGAACTGTTCAAGAAGGACAAGGACTACGTCGTCATGGACGGCGAAGTCATGATCGTCGACGAGCACACCGGCCGTATCCTCGCCGGCCGCCGCTACAACGAGGGCATGCACCAGGCGATCGAGGCGAAGGAAGGGGTGGACATCAAGGACGAGAACCAGACCCTCGCCACGATCACCCTGCAGAACTTCTTCCGCCTCTACAAGCGCCACGACCACGACGGCAAGGAACAGCCGGGCCTCTGCGGTATGACCGGTACGGCGATGACCGAGGCGGCCGAGTTCCACCAGATCTACAAGCTCGGTGTCGTCCCGATCCCGACCAACCGCCCGATGGTCCGCAAGGACCAGTCCGACCTGATCTACCGCACCGAGGTCGCGAAGTTCGAGGCGGTCGTCGACGACATCGCCGAGAAGCACGAGAAGGGCCAGCCGATCCTGGTCGGCACCACCTCGGTCGAGAAGTCCGAGTACCTCTCGCAGCAGCTCTCCAAGCGCGGCATCCAGCACGAAGTGCTGAACGCCAAGCAGCACGACCGGGAGGCGACGATCGTCGCCCAGGCGGGCCGCAAGGGCGCCGTCACGGTCGCCACGAACATGGCCGGCCGAGGCACCGACATCAAGCTCGGCGGCAACCCGGACGACCTCGCCGAGGCGGAGCTGCGCCAGCGCGGCCTGGACCCGGTGGAGCACGTCGAGGAGTGGGCGCACGCGCTGCCCGCCGCCCTGGAGAAGGCCGAGCAGGCCGTCAAGGCCGAGTTCGAAGAGGTCAAGGAGCTCGGCGGGCTCTACGTACTGGGCACCGAGCGGCACGAGTCGCGCCGTATCGACAACCAGCTGCGCGGCCGCTCCGGCCGTCAGGGCGACCCGGGCGAGTCCCGCTTCTACCTGTCGCTCGGCGACGACCTGATGCGCCTGTTCAAGGCCCAGATGGTCGAGCGCGTCATGTCGATGGCGAACGTGCCGGACGACGTGCCGATCGAGAACAAGATGGTGACGCGCGCGATCGCGTCGGCCCAGTCGCAGGTCGAGCAGCAGAACTTCGAGACGCGCAAGAACGTCCTGAAGTACGACGAGGTGCTCAACCGCCAGCGCGAGGTCATCTACGGCGAGCGCCGCCGCGTCCTGGAGGGCGAGGACCTGCACGAGCAGGTGCAGCACTTCATGGACGACACCATCGACGCCTACATCCAGGCGGAGACCGTCGAGGGCTTCGCCGAGGAGTGGGACCTGGACCGGCTGTGGGGCGCCTTCAAGCAGCTCTACCCGGTGAAGGTCACCGTGGAGGAGCTGGAGGAGGCGGCGGGCGACCGCGCGGGCATCACCGCCGAGTTCATTGCCGAGTCCATCAAGGACGACATCCACGAGCAGTACGCGGCGCGCGAGGAGCAGCTCGGCTCCGAGATCATGCGTGAGCTGGAGCGGCGCGTGGTCCTCTCGGTGCTCGACCGCAAGTGGCGCGAGCACCTCTACGAGATGGACTACCTCCAGGAGGGCATCGGCCTGCGGGCCATGGCGCAGAAGGACCCGCTGGTCGAGTACCAGCGCGAGGGCTTCGACATGTTCAACGCCATGATGGACGGCATCAAGGAGGAGTCCGTCGGCTATCTGTTCAACCTGGAGGTCCAGGTCGAGCAGCAGGTCGAGGAGGTCCCGGTCGAGGACGCGGCGCCCTCCGACAAGCCGTCCCTGGAGAAGGAGCCGGCCGGGGCGCGTCCGGAGATCCGGGCCAAGGGCCTGGACGCCCCGCAGCGCCCGGACCGCCTGCACTTCTCCGCCCCGACGGTGGACGGCGAGGGCGGTGTCGTCGAGGGCGACTTCGACAACGGCGACGAGCCGGCCCGCTCCGAGGCGGACGGCATGACCCGCGCGGAGCGCCGCAAGGCCCAGAAGAGCACGGGCGGCCGCCGCCGCAAGAAGTAGCCGCGAGGCGCGTCCCAGAGGCGCGCGCAGTCACCGGGTGGGGCCGGGCACCGTGCGGGTGCCCGGCCCCACTTCTACGGCCGCACAGCGCCAGCGCAGGTCGGCGCCCTGCTCCAGACGGAAGGCCATGGCGCGTACGTGGTCGCCCGCGCCGATGCGCGCGAAGGCCTCGATGACGCCCGGCTGGGGCACGTACTCGTCGCAGTGCCGCACCACCGGCCGGCACGAGGCTCGCAGCGGGCTGGCCGGGGCGAGCAGCACCAGTTGCTCGTAGGCCTCGCCGACGGTGTGCCCCAGCATCCAGTGGACCGGGCGGTGGCCGCTGAGGACGGCGAGCAGGCGCTCCGCGAACCAGTAGCGGGGCAGCCGCTGCCGCCGTGCGTACGCGGAGCCGGCGCCCGGCCTGCCGGGCCCCACGCGGTCGCTGCGCCCCGCGGGCCGGGTCCTGTCGCTCCGCACGTCGGCCCGCGTCCTGTCGGTCCTGTTCATCTCTGTCGCCCCCTTTGATACCGGCGAGTAGCTTTCTGTTGGGGATCTTGTACGGGGGCGGCGACGCCGGTCGCAAGGGCGGCGGGGCGGGCGGGGCGGGGCTCGGGAGATTCACCTATCAGGGTGATCCGGGGCCCTGCGGGGCCGGTGGCGGCGGGGAATCCGGCGCCGCGCGTCCCGAGATCCCGGACGCCGCGCGGGCAACCCGAAGGGGGACTCCCGCACGTATCCTGAGTGCGTCTTCCGACCAGAAAAGAGCGGCCTGTCATGCGCGTGTACCTTCCTCTGACCCTCCCTGGTCTCGCGACGGCGCACACGGCGGGAGAGCTCGGCCCCGGCCCGCTGACCGCCTACGCCGTCACGCCCGGGCTGCGCGAGTGGTACGTCTCGGACGACATCGAGGAGCTGGAGTACGCGGCGCTGAGCCGGGCCGCGGCGGCCTCGCTGCGCCTCCTCGCCGGGGACCCGGAGGCCGCCAGGCGCCGGGTCGTGGTCGCCGTGGACGTCCCCGACGGGGCCGCCTCCGCGGACCCCGACCGCGGCCTGGACGCGAGTGCGCTGGGCGAGGTGCGCGTCTCCGGCCCGGTGCCGCTGGCCAAGGCGGCCGCGGTGCACGTGGACGCGGACGACGCGGTCACCGACGTCGCCGCGGCGGCCGACGCGCTGGGCGCGGCGGACCGGGGCGACGACGACGCGCAGTTCACGGTCGACGGCGCCGAGGACCACGAGCTGCTGTGGTTCGGGGTGCAGGAGATCCCCAACCTGATCGGCTGAGGGCGCGGCAGAACCCCCTCGGCCGCGTGCGGGAGATCCCCCGCCGGATCCGCCGACAGCCCGGCTGACCTGCGCTCTTGGGCACCTGATGGGCAGGAGCGGGGTCCGTTGTCAGTGGGGGTGGGTACCGTTCTGGCATGGGGAAGCGCACGACGCATCTGGTCTGGGACTGGAACGGCACACTGCTCGACGACATCACCGCGGTCATCGAGGCGACCAACGCCGCCTTCGCGGAGCTCGGCCTGGAGCCGATCACGCTGGAGCGGTACCGCGAGCTGTACTGCGTGCCGATACCCCGCTTCTACGAGCGGCTGATGGGGCGGCTGCCGACCGAGGCGGAGTGGCTCGTGATGGACGAGGCGTTCCACAAGCACTACTGGCTCCGGGCGGACGCCTGCGCGCTCACGGCGGGCGCGGCCGAGCTGCTCGCCGCGCGCCGCGCGGCCGGGCGCAGCCAGTCGCTGCTTTCGATGGCGCCGCACGAGCACCTGGTGCCGATCGTGCACAGGCACGGCATCACCGAGCACTTCCTGCGCGTCGACGGGCGCACCGGCCCCTCGCACGGCAGCAAGGCCGAGCACATGGTCCGGCATCTGACGCTGCTGCAAGAGGCGGGCGAGGGGATATCCGCCGACCGGGTCGTGGTGATCGGGGACGCGGTGGACGACGCCGTGGCCGCGGCGCACGTCGGCGCGCGGGCGGTGCTGTTCACCGGCGGGTCGCACAGCCGGGCCAGCCTCGCACTGGCGGGGGTGCCGGTGGTGGACACGCTGGCGGAGGCGGTCGAGACGGCGGAGCTGCTGGCGGGCTGACCGGCCTCGTACGGACGTGGCGGGCTCTGCGGGCACGGGGGAGGCTCCCGGGTGGTGCGGGACGCCCGGAGACGCCCCGCACGCGGCGCTGAGGGCCGCCTGGCGGCGAGAGCCCGGCCTCCGGGGCGCCCTGGGGTGCCCGGAGAGGGCCGCGCCCCGGTTACGTCACCGGCGCCTTCGCCCGCAGCACGGTGAGGAACTCCCGCATCCAGGTGGAGTGGTCCGGCCAGGCGCGGGCGGAGACCAGGGTGCCGTCGACGACCGTTTCCGCGTCGCGGAAGCTGGCGCCGGCGGCCTGCATGTCGAGTTCGAGGGCGGGGTACGCGGTGACCCGGCGGCCGCTGAGGCCGCCGATCGCGGCGGTCAGGAGGGGGCCGTGACAGATCTGGGCGACCGGCTTGTCCGTGTCGAAGAAGGCTTTGAGGATCTTGCGCAGCTCGGGGTCGTTGCGCAGGTATTCGGGCGCCCGGCCGCCCGGGATCACCAGTGCGGCGTACTGGCCGGGATCGACTTCCGAGAAGGCCAGGTCGGCGGGCCAGGTGTAGCCCGGCTTCTCGGTGTACGTGTCGAAGCCCGGCTCGAAGTCGTGGACCACGAACTGGAGCTTCTTGCGGGCGGGGGCGGCGATGTGGACGTCGTAGCCCTCCTCGCGCAGCCGCTGGTAGGGGTAGAGGACCTCCAGCGACTCCGCCGCGTCGCCGGTCACGATCAGGATCTTGGCTGCCATCGGTGCTCCCGGAGTCGACCGTGCGTGCCTGGCTCGTACAGGGTGCGCGGGGCTGTTCGCCCCGCCGTTCCTCGGGGTCTGCGCGGTGCGGCGCGCGGTGCCGCTCGGCGCACCGCGCGTACGGGGCAAACGTGCCCCGGCCCGGCCGGTTTGCCAAGAGGGCACGCGGACGGCGCGCGTCGCTGTCCAGAGTGTCAAACTTCGGGCCCTGCTTTTGTACACATACGGCTCATGACGGTTCGGGGGGAAGGGGCGATAGCCTTGACCCGTGATCAGCGCGATATCCCGCAGGGGCACTGACGCCCCTGCCCTGCGCCCGGAGTGCCACAGTGCCCGGGCCCTCGCTGATTCCCGTATCCCGGGCCCTTCGCCGAAAATGGCCAATAACGACCCGGGCATCTCTCATCGCGGCATAACGTCGACTCCGACCGGACACCCCGCGTCGTGGCGTTGCGCTGCTTCTACCTACGTCACGCAACGGCGCGCGACAGGAGCCAGAGGACATGCAGACCAAGCTGGACGAAGCCAAGGCCGAGCTGCTCGCACGGGCCGCCCGGGTAGCTGAGAACAGCCCGGTGGGGGGCCCCGGCGGTCTGGGGGGCGCCCCCCAGGACCGGGCAGCCACTACCGGGACCGCGGGGGAGGAAGGTCCCGGCGGGGACGCCGTCCTCGGGTACCTCCAGCGCTACTACCTGCACACCGCTCCCGAGGACCTGACCGGCCGCGACCCGGAGGACATCTTCGGTGCGGCCCTGTCGCACTACAGGCTGGCCGAAAACCGCCCCCAGGGCACCGCGAGCGTGCGGGTGCACACCCCGACCGTCGAGGAGAACGGCTGGACGTGCAGCCACTCGGTCGTCGAGGTCGTCACCGACGACATGCCCTTCCTCGTGGACTCCGTCACCAACGAGCTCTCCCGCCAGAGCCGCGGCATCCACGTCGTGATCCACCCGCAGGTCGTGGTCCGCCGCGACCTCACCGGCAAGCTCATCGAGGTCCTGGACACCGGCGCCCAGACCAGTGGCCTGCCGCACGACGCGCTCACCGAGTCGTGGATCCACGTCGAGATCGACCGCGAGACCGACCGCGCCGACCTGAAGCAGATCACCGCCGACCTGCTGCGGGTGCTGTCCGACGTACGGGAAGCCGTCGAGGACTGGGAGAAGATGCGCGACTCCGCGCTGCGCATCGCCGACGAGCTGCCCAAGGAGCCCAAGGCGGGCGACCTGCGCGACGAGGAGGTGGACGAGGCCCGGGAGCTGCTGCGCTGGCTCTCCGACGACCACTTCACCTTCCTCGGCTACCGCGAGTACGAGCTGCGCGAGGACGACTCGCTGGCGGCCGTGCCCGGCACCGGCCTCGGCATCCTGCGCTCCGACCCGCAGCACGGGGGCGACGACAGCCACCCGGTGAGCCCGTCCTTCGAGCGGCTGCCCGCCGACGCGCGCGCCAAGGCCCGCGAGCACAAGCTCCTGGTGCTGACCAAGGCCAACAGCCGGGCCACCGTGCACCGGCCCTCCTACCTCGACTACGTCGGGGTGAAGAAGTTCGACGACAACGGCAACGTGGTCGGCGAGCGCCGCTTCCTCGGCCTGTTCTCCTCGGCCGCGTACACCGAGTCGGTCCGCCGCGTCCCGGTCGTGCGCCGCAAGGTCGACGAGGTGCTGCGCGGCGCCGGGTTCTCGCCCAACAGCCACGACGGCCGCGACCTGCTCCAGATCCTGGAGACCTACCCGCGCGACGAGCTGTTCCAGACCCCGGCCGACCAGCTGCGGTCCATCGTCACCTCGGTGCTCTACCTCCAGGAGCGCCGCCGGCTGCGCCTCTACCTGCGTCAGGACGAGTACGGGCGCTACTACTCGGCGCTGATCTACCTGCCCCGCGACCGCTACACCACGGGCGTGCGGCTGCGGCTCATCGACATCCTGAAGGAGGAGCTCGGCGGCACCAGCGTCGACTTCACCGCCTGGAACACCGAGTCGATCCTGTCCCGGCTCCACTTCGTGGTGCGGGTGCCCGCCGGCACCGAGCTGCCCGACCTCACCGACGCCGACACCGAGCGCATCGAGACCCGCCTGGTGGAGGCCGCCCGCTCCTGGGCCGACGGCTTCTCGGACGCGCTGAACGCCGAGTGCGGCGAGGAGCGCGCCGCCGAGCTGCTGCGCCGCTACGGCCACGCCTTCCCCGAGGGCTACAAGGCCGACCACTCGCCGCGCGCCGCCGTGGCCGACCTGGTCCACCTGGAGCAGCTCACCCACGGCCGCAAGGACTTCGCGCTCTCGCTGTACGAGCCGGTCAACGCGGCGCCCGGCGAGCGCCGGTTCAAGATCTACCGCATCGGCGAGCAGGTCTCGCTCTCGGCCGTGCTGCCGGTCCTCCAGCGCCTGGGCGTCGAGGTCACCGACGAGCGCCCCTACGAGCTGCGCTGCGCCGACCGCACGCACGCGTGGATCTACGACTTCGGCCTGCGCCTGCCGAAGAAGCTCAACGGCAACGGCGACTACCTCGCGGACGACGCCCGCGAGCGCTTCCAGGAGGCCTTCGCCGCCACCTGGACCGGCGCCGCCGAGAACGACGGCTTCAACTCGCTGGTGCTGCGCGCCGGGCTCAACTGGCGCCAGGCGATGGTGCTGCGCGCCTACGCCAAGTACCTGCGCCAGGCCGGTTCGACCTTCAGCCAGGACTACATGGAGGACACCCTCCGCGACAACGTCCACACCACCCGGCTGCTGGTCTCGCTCTTCGAGGCGCGGATGTCGCCGGGCCGCCAGAGCGCGGGCACCGAGCTCATCGACGGTCTGCTCGAAGAGCTGGACGGCGCGCTCGACCAGGTCGCCTCGCTCGACGAGGACCGCATCCTGCGCTCCTTCCTCACCGTGATCAAGGCGACGCTGCGGACGAACTACTTCCAGAAGAACGCGGAGGGCAACCCCCACGCGTACGTCTCGATGAAGTTCGACCCGCAGGCCATCCCGGACCTGCCGGCGCCCCGCCCGGCGTTCGAGATCTGGGTGTACTCGCCGCGCGTCGAGGGCGTGCACCTGCGCTTCGGCAAGGTCGCGCGCGGTGGTCTGCGCTGGTCCGACCGCCGCGAGGACTTCCGTACGGAGATCCTCGGCCTGGTCAAGGCGCAGATGGTGAAGAACACCGTCATCGTGCCGGTCGGCGCCAAGGGCGGCTTCGTCGCCAAGCAGCTCCCGGACCCGTCCGTGGACCGCGACGCGTGGCTGGCCGAGGGCATCGCCTCGTACAAGACGTTCATCTCGGCACTGCTCGACATCACCGACAACCTGGTGGCGGGCGAGGTCGTGCCGCCGTCCGACGTGGTGCGCCACGACGAGGACGACACCTACCTGGTGGTCGCCGCCGACAAGGGCACCGCGACCTTCTCGGACATCGCCAACGACGTGGCGATCAGCTACGACTTCTGGCTCGGCGACGCGTTCGCCTCCGGCGGCTCCGCCGGATACGACCACAAGGGCATGGGCATCACCGCGCGCGGTGCCTGGGAGTCCGTCAAGCGGCACTTCCGCGAGCTCGGCCACGACAGCCAGACCCAGGACTTCACGGTCGTGGGCGTCGGTGACATGTCCGGTGACGTGTTCGGCAACGGCATGCTGCTCTCCGAGCACATCCGCCTGGTCGCCGCGTTCGACCACCGCCACATCTTCATCGACCCGGCTCCGGACGCGGCCGTCTCGTACGCCGAGCGCCGCCGGCTGTTCGACCTGCCCCGCAGCTCCTGGGCGGACTACAACAAGGAGCTGCTGTCCACGGGCGGCGGCATCCACCCGCGTACCGCCAAGTCGATCCCGGTCAACGCGCAGATGCGCGCTGCCCTCGGCATCGAGCAGGGCATCACCAAGCTGACGCCCGCCGAGCTGATGCAGGCGATCCTCAAGGCGCCGGTGGACCTGCTGTGGAACGGCGGCATCGGTACGTATGTGAAGTCGTCCGCCGAGTCCAACGCGGACGTCGGCGACAAGGCCAACGATGCGATCCGCGTCAACGGCGAGGACCTGCGGGTCAAGGTCGTCGGCGAGGGCGGCAACCTGGGCCTGACCCAGCTCGGCCGGATCGAGTTCGACCGCAACGGCGGCAAGGTCAACACCGACGCGATCGACAACAGCGCGGGCGTGGACACCTCCGACCACGAGGTGAACATCAAGATCCTGCTCAACGGCCTGGTCACCGACGGCGACATGACCGTCAAGCAGCGCAACAAGATCCTCGCCCAGATGACCGACGAGGTCGGCAGGCTGGTGCTGCGCAACAACTACGCGCAGAACACGGCCCTGGCCAACGCGGTCGCGCAGTCGCCCTCGCTGCTCCACGCCCACCAGCGGTTCATGCGCCGCCTCGGGCGCGACGGCCACCTGGACCGCGGCCTCGAGTTCCTGCCGACCGACCGCCAGATCCGCGAGCTGCTCAGCAACGGGCGCGGGCTCAGCCAGCCCGAGCTCGCCGTCCTGCTCGCGTACACCAAGATCACGGTGGCCGACGAGCTGATCCACACGGACCTGCCGGACGACCCGTACCTGCAGAAGCTGCTCCACGCGTACTTCCCGAAGCAGCTGCGCGAGAAGTTCCCCGAGGCCATCGACGGGCACGCGCTGCGCCGCGAGATCGTCACCACGGTCCTGGTCAACGACACGGTCAACACCGGTGGTTCGACCTTCCTGCACCGACTGCGGGAGGAGACCGGCGCGTCCATGGAGGAGATCGTCCGGGCGCAGACCGCGGCCCGCGAGATCTTCGGCCTGAACGCGGTGTGGGACGCGGTCGAGGCGCTCGACAACAAGGTCGACGCCGACGTCCAGACCCGCATCCGGCTCCACTCGCGCCGGCTGGTCGAGCGCGGCACGCGCTGGCTGCTCAACAACCGGCCGCAGCCGCTCCAGATCGCCGAGACCATCGCGGACTTCGGCGAGGGCGTCGAGAAGGTCTGGGGCGAGCTGGCGAATCTGCTCAAGGGCGCGGACCTGGAGTGGTACCAGTCGATCCTGGACGAGCTCACCGCGGCCGGTGTGCCGGACGAGCTCGCGCGGCGGGTCGCCGGGTTCTCCTCCGCGTTCCCGTCGCTCGACGTCGTGGCGATCTCGGGCCGCACCGGCAAGGACCCGCTGGCCGTCGCCGAGGTGTACTACGACCTCGCGGACCGGCTGCGGATCACCCAGCTGATGGACCGGATCATCGAGCTGCCGCGGGCCGACCGCTGGCAGTCGATGGCCCGCGCCTCCATCCGCGAGGACCTGTACGCGGCGCACGCGGGTCTCACCCAGGACGTGCTCTCGGTCGGCAACGGCACGTCGTCGCCCGAGCAGCGGTTCAAGGCGTGGGAGGACAAGAACGCGGCGATCCTCGGCCGTGCGCGCACGACGCTGGAGGAGATCCAGGGGTCGGACGCGTTCGACCTGGCGAACCTGTCGGTGGCGATGCGGACGATGCGGACGCTGCTGCGTACGCACAGCTGAGCGAGGGCTGACGGCTGAGTGCTGACGGCTGAGGGGCGGCCACCGGTGGAAACCGGTGGCCGCCCCTCACGCGTACGTGGCGTGCTGCCCGTCTAGCGCGTCGCCTTCCAGAGCGTCACCGTGCCCTCGAACGCCGGGATGTCCTTGTCCGTGGACGGGGTCACCTTGGTGATCTTCCACATGGCCAGATTGCCCTTGGTGGTCACCGAGCACATGGTGTCGCCCGCCTTGATCAGGTGGTCGTCGTTGAGCGCCTGGGCCGTGGCGGATTTGGGCAGCGGGTTCTGCAGGGCGCCCTCGCGGCACAGCTCCGGCGTGGTGCCGTTCGCCTTGCCGAGTGCCTGCTTGAAGTCCAGCCGGTCGTCACGCGCCTCGAACTCGGTGTTGTCGTAGGCGAGCTTGCCGGTCGGGTCCACCGCCGGGACGTCGAAGTCGATCTGCGTGGTGGAGAGCGACTCCGGCGTCCGCACGGTGATCGGCTTGTCCTGGAAGACCACCGTGTACGTGACGTTGGCGGGCGGCACCGAACTGTCGTCGCTCGCGCCGTCCGAGGGCGTCGAGTCCGCCGCCGGGGACTGCTTCGGCGGGTTCTTCGCCGCGGGCGACTGCGTCGTACCGCCCTTGGCCTCGGTGTCGTCGTCCTTCTTGCCCTTGGTGAACCAGACCGCCGCGGCCGCGCCCGCGCCGACGGCCACGACCAGGGCGGCCGCCATGAGGACGGTACGGATCCGGCGCTTCGGCTTCTTCTGCGGCGTGCTCGGCGCCGGGGCGGGCGCCTGGACGTGGGCCTGGGGGTGGGTGGGCGCGGGGGGCTGCTGGGCCGTGCCGTAGCCCGCGCCGAATCCCGTGTCGTACGGGGACGGGGCGCCGTACGCCGCCGTGCCGTATCCGGGAACGGCGCCGGTCTGCGGGCCGGTCTGCGGGCCGGTCTGCGGGGCGGGCATCGGCTGGGGATGGGCGGCCGGGGGCACCGTCGGCGGGGCCTGCGGGGCCGACTGCGGCGGGGCCGGGGGCATCGCCGGGGCCGCCGTGGGCGGCAGCGGGGGCTGGGCCGGGGTGGGCTTCGGCGGCGCCGCGGCCGCCTGCTCGCTGCGGGCGATCTCCGCCGCCACCGCCTGCGGCAGCCAGCCGGTGAAGTCGCGCAGACCGCGCCCCGACGCCTGCTCGCAGAGCGGGGCGAGGTCGGCCGGGGTGATGCGCTGCGCCGGGTCGGCGGTCAGCGTGCACTCCAGGAGCGGGCGCAGCTCGGCCGGGTAGCCGCTCAGGTCCGGCGGGCGGTGCGCGGAGTTGGCGATCTGCGCGGCCACGGTGATGGCGCCGCCGTCGCCGTACGGGTGGCGGCCGGTCGCCGCGACGGCGGCGATCAGACCGAGCGAGAACACATCGGTGGCGGGCGTGAGCTGCTCGCCCAGCGCGTGCTCCGGCGACATGTACTGCGGCGTGCCGATCATGCCGCCGCTCGCGGTGAGCTGGGTGGCGTCGGCGGCGCGCGCGATGCCGAAGTCGATCACGTACGGACCGCCGGAGCCGAGCAGCACATTGCTGGGCTTGAGATCGCGGTGGATCACCCCGGCGGCGTGCACGGCGGTCAGCGCCTGCGCCGCGCAGCCGACGAGCTGGAAGACGGCGGGCAGCGGCAGCGGGCCGAACGAGGTCAGCGCGTCGTGCAGCGACAGGCCCGGCACGTACTGCGTGGCGAGCCAAGGCTGGGCGCCGCTGGTGTCGTGGTCCACCACCGGCACGATGTGGTAGCCCTGCACCCGGCGGGCGGCCTGCACCTCCTGCTCGAAGCGGCGGCGGAAGTCGGCGTCCTGGCCGTACTCCCGGCGGATCACCTTGAGCGCGACCGGCTGTCCGCCGCGGGTGTGCGAGAGGTAGACCGTGCCCATGCCGCCCTCGCCGATACGGGCGAGGAGCTGGTAGCCGGCGGTCTCGCGCGGGTCCTCGGGCCCGAGTGGACTGAGTGTGTCGCCGGATCTGCTGATGGTTCCTCCCCCGATCGTGGCACCCGACGTGCCGTCAACTCCTGCGGGCGCAGAGCCTACGCGGACGGCGGTCGCCGGTACTACTCAGCTTCGGAACGCCTGGTCCCGCGCACCCGCCGGATGAACTCGGCCGCGTCGGGATCACGGACCGTCAGCGGCGCCGTCGCGGGCATCGCCGGAACCGTCGGGGCGTCCGGCAGCGCCATCCGCAGCCGGGCCGCCGCCTCCCTGGTGGCGATCGCGGCCAGATGCGGCGCGGGCAGCCAGCCGGCGAAGTCGAGCGGGCCCCGGCCGGACAGCCGACGGCACAGCGCGGCCAGCTCGGCCGCCGCGGGCCGGTCTTCGGGCCGGGCGGCCAGACAGCTCCGCAGCACCTCGCGCAGCGGTTCGGGGTACGGCGTGAGGTCCGCCGGCTCGCGGTCGGTGCCGGCGATGCGCGCGGCGACGGCCAGGGCGCTGCCCCTCCCGTACGGATGCCGCCCGGTGGCGGCGAGACCGGCGAGCAGTCCGAGCGCGAAGACGTCGGCGGCCGGGGTGAGTTCACGTCCGAGGGCGTGCTCGGGCGACATGTACTTCGGGGTGCCCACCAGCCGTCCGGTGGTGGTGAGCCGGACCGCCCCGGCGGCCTTGGCTATGCCGAAGTCGAGCAGCCAGGGGCCGTCGGCGGCGAGCAGCAGGTTGCCGGGCTTCACATCGCGGTGGATCACCCCGGCGTGGTGCACGGAGTCCAGTGCGCGGGCCGCGCAGGCGAGCAGGTGCAGCACGGCCCCGGGCGGCAGCGGTCCGTGCGCCTCCAGGGCGTCGTCGAGCGGGATGCCCGGGATGTAGCGGGTGGCGAGCCAGGGACGGGGGCCCTGCGCCGAGTGGTCCAGGACGGGGGCGACATGGGCCCCGTACACCCGCTGGGCGGCCTCGACCTCGCGCGCGAAGCGGCGGCGGAACTCCTCGTTCTCCGCGTACTCCCTGCGGATCAGTTTCAGTGCCACCGGCTGGTTGCCCCGGGTGCGGGAGAGGTAGGCCGTGCCCATGCCGCCCTCGCCGATGCGGGCTTCGAGGACATAGCCGGAGATCTGGCGCGGGTCGTCCGCGCGCAGCGGCGCGAAACGCGTGTCGGACACCCCGATCCCCCTTCCCCCAGGGCCTCTTGCGGTGCTGCCGAGGCCTTCCTGCCGATCGGGAACGAGACTATCGCGGCCCACTGACAACGGGCCGCGCGACCGTCGCCGTCCACAGGCGGCGGCAGGAGAGCAGCGCGGCGCCGAGCAGCAGTGTGTTGCGCAGGACCATCAGCGAGGTGCCCACCGCGGTCCCGGCCATGACCTGGTCGTACAGGGTCGGGAAGGCGAGGGCGCTGAGGGCCGCGGCGGGCAGTGTCAGGAGGGCGACGGGCCGCTGGCTGGTCTGGCGGGAGGTCAGGCACACGGCGGCGAGGCCGAGCAGCCAGACCAGGTACTGCGGGCTGATCACCCGGCTGGTCACGGTGAACAGCAGGACAGCGCAGAGCGCCGCGTCCGCCGGGGTGGCCGCCGTCCACCGGCACGCCCTGACCCGCCACAGCAGCAGCCAGCAGAACGCGACGGCGGTCAGGGCGAGCGCCAGCCGTGCCACGCTCGACACATACGGGCCGGTGAACTCCATCGCCCCGTACCGGTAGACGACCCGGCCGGGCCAGTGCGCGAAGAGGTGCGCGAGCTGGAGGGCGGTGCCGCCGAGGGACTCGATCTGGACACCCCGGTTCCCCTGCTGGCGCAGGAAGTCGAGGGTGTGGCTGAAGCCGAGGGCGAGGACGGCGAGCAGGGCGGCGGCCGCGCCGAGCGCCGCCGTCCACGACGCGCGCGTGGTGCGACCGCGCGGGGTGCCGAGCAGGGTCAGGGCGGGCCAGACCTTGACGAGGGCGCCGAGGCCCGCGAGCGCCCCGCCGAGCCGCGGTCTGCGCCGTACGCAGAGCAGGGCGGCCACGGCCGGGGCGGTGACCAGGACGTCGTAGCGGCCGTACGGGAGGTGCAGCAGCAGCGGCAGGCCGCCCACCCAGGTCCACGCCCCCGCCGGGCTGCCGCCCGCCCGGGCCCCGGCCCGTACCAGCGCGAAGGCGATCAGCGCGTCGGCGGCCAGGGTCAGCGCGACGAATGCCTGGAAGAAGGTCAGGAACGGCAGCAGCGAGGGGGCGAGGATCACCGCGCCCGCGCCCGGCGGGTACTGCCAGGTGGGGTCGCCGTATGGGAAGTGACCGGCTGTCAGCTGTTCGTACCACTGGCGGTACAGGACATACACCTCGCCGGTCACCCCGCCGACGCCGATCGAGTCGTCGACGAGGAGGTAGAGCATCACCGCGCGCGTGGCGAGCCAGGTGGCGGCGACGGCGGCGTACCGGGTGCGGCGGCCTGCGGCGCCCGGGTCGGGGGCGGCGGACGGGGCGGGGATGCGCAGCTGCTGGGTCGTCATCGACCAGGAGTTTAGACCGCTTTGTGATATTTAGTCGTACTGGTTTTGCAGGGTTCGCCCTATTTCTTCTTGGTGTATTCCTCGTAGGCGGCGACGACTTCCTCGGCCGGGCCGTCCATCCGCAGGACCCCCGACTCCAGCCAGAGGGCCCGGTCGCAGGTCTGCTTGATGGTGCCGTTGCTGTGACTGACCAGGAAGACCGTGCCCGCCTCGGCGCGCAGCTCCTCGATCCGCTCCTGGCTGCGCCGCTGGAAGCGGGCGTCGCCGGTGGAGAGTGCCTCGTCGATGAGGAGCACGTCGTGGGACTTGGCGGCGGCGATGGAGAACCGCAGCCGGGCGCCCATGCCGGAGGAGTACGTCCGCATCGGGAGCGAGATGAAGTCGCCCTTCTCGTTGATCCCGGAGAACTCGACGATGTCGTCGTAGCGGTCCCGGACCTCCTCGCGGGACATGCCCATGGCGAGCCCGCCGAGGGTGACGTTGCGCTCCCCGGTGAGGTCGTTCATCAGCGCCGCGTTGACGCCGAGGAGGGAGGGCTGGCCCTGGGTGAAGATCCGCCCCCTGGCGGTCGGGAGCAGCCCCGCGACGGCCTTCAGGAGGGTGGACTTGCCCGAGCCGTTGGAGCCGATCAGGCCGATCGCCTCACCCTTGCGGGCTACGAAGCTGACGCCCTTGACGGCGTGCACCTCGCGGATGCCCGGGGTGGCCTTGCGGGAGGCGATCCGGCTGAGCGCGGAGGTCGCGCTGCCCTTGCCCTTGGTGGAGCCGCCGTTGACCTTGTAGACGACGTGGACGTCGTCGGCGATCACGGTGGGGGCGCCGGTCTTCGTAGAGGTGGTGATCACGGTTGGGGTGCTGTCAGCCACGGCCGTAGGTCTCCTCTGCCTTCCAGAAGTAGATGAACCCGGCGACGAGGGCGAGGAGCGCCCAGCCGCCCGCGACCGCCCAGACGTGCGGCGGGAGCTGCTTCGCCTTGAAGCTGTGGATCAGCGCGAAGCGCATCAGGTCGATGTAGACGGCGGCCGGGTTGTACTGGAGGACCTTCACCAGGCCGTCCGGCAGCGAGCTGCGGGTCATCAGCTGCGGCAGGCTCCACATGACGCCCGAGACGTACATCCAGGTGCGCAGGACGAACGGCATCAGCTGCGAGATGTCCGGGGTCTTGCTGGCGACCCGGGCCATGGCGAGCGACAGACCGGTGTTGAACATGGCCTGGAGGACCAGCGCGGGGACGGCGATCAGCCAGGACACGGCCGGGTAGACGCCGACGGCGACCAGGATCATCGCGAGCGCGGCGATGGAGAAGAGCAGCTGCTGGAGCTGCTGGAGCGCGAGCGCGATGGGCAGGGACGCGCGCGGGAAGTGCAGGGCGCGCACCAGGCCCATGTTGCCGGTGATCGCGCGCGTGCCCGACATGATCGAGTTGGCGGTGAAGGTCCAGATGAAGACACCGGTGACCAGGAACGGGATGTAGTCCGGGACGCCCTGCTTGGTGCCCATCAGGATGCCGAAGATGAAGTAGTAGACCGTCGCGTTGAGCAGCGGGGTCATCAGCTGCCAGATCTGGCCCAGCTTCGCCTCGCTGTACTGCGCGGTGAGCTTGGCGGTGGCGAACGCCGAGATGAAGTGGCGGCGCTCCCAGAGCTGCTGGACGTACTCCTTCAGGGACGGCCGGGCGCCGCTGACCGTCAGGCCGTACTTGGCGGCCAGTTCGGCTGCGCCCAGGCCCTGGTCGGGGTCGACGGGCCGGGTGTCCTGCGCGGGGGCCGGCGGGGCCGGCGGGGCTGCGGTCTGGCTCACAACGATCGCTTTCGACGTGGCTTCGCGGACGGTCGGTCTTCGCGGGGACGCGGTGTTCGGGGCCGGGACGTGGCCGGGCGGTGAACCTGGGGTTACGACGGGACGGGACCGTATCGTCGTCACGGTGAGAGTAGGACGCGATGACGTCGCAACGCAACCGTCTCGTCCTATCGCTATGCTCAAGTCATGACCAACTCGGACGCCCCGGCCCCCGCAGAACCCCAGCGCCGCGCCCCGGCCGGCGCCGCCGTGCTGCGCTCGGACGTGACCGAGGCCATCCGCAAGGCCGTCTTCGAGGAGCTGGCGGCGGTCGGCTTCGCCCGGATGTCGATCGAGGGCATCGCGCGCCGCGCCGGAGTGGGCAAGACGGCCGTCTACCGCCGCTGGAAGTCCAAGCTGAGCCTGGTCCTCGACCTGGTGTCCGCCTTCGCCGCACAGGGCCTTCCCGTGCCTCACACGGGCTCGCTGTACGGGGACATCCGGGCACTGCTCGCGGTGGCCTCGCTCGCCCTGCGCCACCCGGTCGCCTCCCAGGTGATCCCGGACCTGCTCGTCGAGTCCGTCCGGCACCCGGAGATCGCCGACGCCATCAAGAAGGCGCTCCTCGACGGCCAGAAGGGCGTCGCGGCGGTCGTCGTGCGCGAGGCCGTGGAGCGCGGCGAGCTCCCCGAGGGCGCCGACCCGGACCGGGCCCTCGACCTGATCGTCGGCCCGCTGTACTGGCGGCTGGTGGTGGTCCGGGGCGACCTGCCGAAGGGGTACCTGGACGATCTGGCCACGTCGGCGGTGGCGGCACTGAAGGCGACGGGCTGAGGGGGCGGGAGGCCGGGCGCTCACTACGTACTACGTACGTGAGGGCGCGCGCTTTCTCGGCGTACGGAGGAGCGCACCAAGCCCCCGCCCGTCACCCCCTCCCGTACTCGACCCTCGCCAGCACCTCGCCGCTGTGCGGGCTGAACGCGACCACCACGGCCTCCTCGGGGAGGTGCTCCTCGGGCGTGAGCAGCAGCCAGTGGACGCCGTATCGGCGGGCGATGGCCGCGCGCGCGTGGCGGGGCGTCGACGGGGACAGATAGCGCTTCACTGCTGCCTTGCGGCGCAGCCGTTCGGGCTCCGCGAGCGCCGGGTCGGGCCAGACCGGGGCCACCAGGAAGGGCCCGTACCCGGGCAGTGAACGGACTACGTAGTAGTCGTCCGCGAGGACCGTCTCGCCGGGCGGGATGTGCTGGGCCGCCCAGCCGTACGTGTCCCAGTGCGGCGGGCGCTCGACGCCCCGCACCCCCAGGCTCGGCGTCACCGCCCCGGCCTGGGCCGAGACGAACCCCAGGCACGCCCCGGCCGCCGCGAGCGGGGCCAGTGCGCGGCGGGCCGTGGACCAGGGGCGCGGCCGGGCCAGCTCGACGGCGAGCGCGACCTGCGCGGGGACCGGGGCGACCGCGAGCAGCCGGCCGTACGTGTAGTGGCCGCTGACCCAGCCGTACAGGACGACCAGCCAGAACAGCAGCGTCATCAGCACCAGCGGATCGCGCCGGTCGCGGCGCAGCCGCAGCAGCAGGGCGGGGCCGCCGAGCAGGGCCGCCAGCCAGTAACGGCCGGTCAGATCTTCATACAGGGCCCTGTGCATGGAATCGATGCCGGTGTCGCCGACGAGTGTGAAGATGTCGCAGTACGGCCAGGTCACCGTCACCGCCAGCGCGGCCGCCCCCGCCAGCGCCCAGCGGACGGCCGCCGCGCGGCTCCACGCCCCCTTCCGCGCGACGGCGAGCCCGGCCGTGCCGATCACCGCGCCGATCGCGGTGATCGGGTGGACGAGGACGACCACGCCGGTGAGCACGCCGAGCGCGGCGTACTCCAGCGGGGCCGCACGCCACCGGGGCGTGCGGGAAGAACGTTCCGCCAGACGGCCCGTCAGGGCCCAGACGTGAAAGGTGAGTCCGATGGCGAACGTGCTCGGGTAGGACAGGGTGCCGGTCGTCGACAGCAGGCTGAGGAACCCGCTCCACCACGTCACCGAGGTGCCCCACAGCACCGCCGAGAAGACCAGCGCGAACACCGGCGCCCACGCGCGCGTGGAGAACAGCCGGGTGAAACGGCCGAGCCCGGTGATCAGCACCAGCAGGTTGACCGGCCCGAACAGCCGCACCACCAGACGGCCGGGCGCCTCGGTGAGCTGCGCGAACAGGCCCTGGACCACCGAGTACGGCGAGTAGTACGGGCTGCCCGCGCCCGGCAGGTCGGCCATCGGGTGGGCGGGGTTGAGCAGATCGGCCTTCAGACGCTCCACCACGGCGGCGTGCGTGCCGAGGTCGCAGCACATCGGCACCCGCCAGGCCGCCGCCGATATCACCAGCCAGAACACCCCGCCGACCACGAAGTACGGCGTGACGCGCCAGACGGGGCCCGGGGGCGGCGCGTCGCCGGGGCGGACGGCCGCGCGCCGGGGCGCCGGGAGCCGGGCGGGGCCGGTGGGAGGAAACGTGCGCACAGGTCATCGGTTCCGTGGGGGTCCGCATCTGTCCCGGCATCCCGCGTCGATCACCCGATCAGCAGCCCGTCAGCCGGTCGACGACCCGGGCGGCCGCCCGGCCGTCGTCCAGGTCGCAGAACGCGGTGCGGAAGGCGGCGTACGCGTCCGCGTGGGCCGCGGCGGCCGCCTCCGGCTCCCGCAGCGCCTCCGCCACCGCGCCGGTGTCCGCCAGCAGCGGGCCGGGGGCGAGCGCCTCGAAGTCGGCGTAGAAGCCGCGCGCGGTGTCGCGGTAGTGGGCGAGGTCGTACGTGTGGAAGAGCATCGGGCGGCCGGTGTGGGCGAAGCCGCAGATCAGCCCGGAGTAGTCGGTGACCAGGACGTCGGCGGCCAGCAGCAGCCCGGACGTCGTGGGGTGCGCCGAGACGTCACGGCCGCCGGGCACGGCTCCCGCTACGCGTGCGTGGCGCCGCACCAGGACCATGTGGTCCTCCCCGAGCTTGCGCTCCAGCTCGACGACGTCGAGCCCGGCCGGGTCGGGCCGGTGGAGGGCGGGGTGGCGTCGGCCGAGGGGGAGGTGGGTGCGGTAGGTGGGCGCGTAGAGCACCACGCGCGCGTCGGGGCTGGCGCCGAGGGAGGCGCGCACCCGTTCCCGGGCGCGGTCCCGGCCGGGCGCCAGGAGCGGGTCGTTGGCCGGGTTGCCCGCCTCCAGGACCTCGCCTTCGTACGCGAGGGCCCGGCGCAGCACCGGTGTGGCCCACCGGCTCGGCGACACCAGGAGCGACCACTGGCGGGCCAGCCGCGGCAGTGCCTCGATGCGGCGGTGGTCGGCGTGCGGGGTGCCGGTCAGATCGGTGCCGATCCGGCCGAGCGGGGTGCCGTGCCACGTCTGGACGACGGTCTGCCCGGGCCGCCGCTCGAACCAGTCGGGCAGCTGGTCGTCGGTGACGATGTGCCGGGCGGTGGCCAGCGCCTCGTACCAGCCACGGCTGTACGGCTCGACGGGCTCGGCGCCGGACGGGGCCGCGCGCCGGTCGCCGGTGACCCACAGCGGGCTCAACCCGCTCTCCCGACGGCTTAGTTCGGCCAGCACCGCGCGCGGGGAGTCGCCGCCCGCGAAAAGGACGGTGTCGTGCAGGGGGCCGTGGCGGCGCCGGTCCGGGTAGTACGCCGTCCGCAGCCCGCGCTGCCGGTACGCCCCGCGCTCGGCCTCGGCGAGGGGCGACCCCGCGACGAGCTCCAGCCGGTCGCCGTGGCGGCGGGCCGCGGTGAACCGGCGCCCGGCGAGGGTGTGATGGCGGGGGAGATCGGCCCCGGCCGACGTCAGCAGGCGTACCGGAACATCACCCAGAAGTGTGGACCAGCGGCCCTCGGCCAGTGAGCCCGTCGCCTCCGCGGGCACGGCCGCCCGGAAGCGCGCGCCGTCCCTGGCGACCGGCACGGCGACCTCCTCGCGCAGGACGGTGTGGCGCAGCACCAGGCGGGCGGCGGTTTCGCGGGCCTCGGCATCCCAGGTCCCCGCCACGGTCAGGCTGCCGTCGCAGGCCCAGGCGACCGAGTCGACGAGCGGCCGCCGGGTGAGCTCGACGGCCAGGATCCCGGCCGCGTCCGCGCGCAGGCACAGCCGCCCGAGGCCGGGCCCGGGCGTCAGGTCCGCAGCGGCCGGGACCGCGCCGAGACCGCCGTCGGGATACCGGAACCGCGCCTCCCAGCGGTCCGTGTCCGGGGGCTCCACGCCCCGGGGCGCGACGTGAGGGGCGGGCGATACGCCGGTCAGCGCAGCGAGCGGCATCCGCACGGCGAACCGGTCCTCCCACTCCCGCACGGGAAAGCTGAACTCCGTGCCGGAGGGCGGGTGGCGCAGGGAGAGGTGGGTGGGGTGCGGGGCGGGGGCGCGAAGGCGGCCCAGGAGCTCGACGGCGACGGGGGAGGGGGACGCGCCCGCCCGCGCGCCCCCACGAGCTCCCACGTCCCCGTCCGCTGCCGAGCCTCCACGCGTTGCCGCGCCCCCGTCCGCCCGCGCGTCCCCGTCCGCTCCCACGCGCCCCTCCACGCCCGCCTCCGCGACCCGACCCGCCTCGCCCTGGCACGGCCCCGCCTCGCACGCCTCCACCCCGCCCGCCCCGACGATCCGATACCCCTCCACCCGCGCCCCGCATCCGCGTACCGACAGCACCAGCCGCCCCTCCCGGTACGCGGCCACCAGCCGTTTCCCGTCGGGCAGTTCGTACAGCCGGGGCTGGTCCTCGGAGCGGCCCAGGGGGCGGAGGGCGGCTCGGCGGATCGTGCCGCCGCGGCCGCTCGTTCCGGCGAGGACCACGCCCACCGTCCACTCGCCCTCGCCGAGGCGGGCCGGGTCGAGGGTCGTCTCGAAGCCCGAGCGGTCGTAGTCGTGGAGCTCCTGGGCGGCGTTGTCAGTGGCGAGTGGCAGGCTGATGGTGCGGGTCGGGAAGCGGCGCAGTCGGCGGGTGCCGTGCTCCTGGGCCAGCGCGAGCACCAGCCTGCCCGGACCGGCGTTGCGTACGTACGCGAAGCCGGTCAGGCGCAGGGTTCCGTCCGGCTGCCGCTCCACCGACGACAGCCGAGCCACCACCGGCAGTTCACCGCGTCGCACCCGGGCGGCGCGGCCCGTCACCGCTCCGACTCCCGGGTACGAGACGCGGCCGCCCCGCACCGCGTAGGTACCCACCCCGTTGGCCTGCTCGAAGGCCAGCAGCTCGACCAGCTCCGCGAGCCGGTCTTCCCGCGCCAGCTGCCACTTGACCCGCAGGTCGGGCGGCAGATCCCGGGTGACGTCCGCGCCCGCGCGCTCCAGGAACGCCCGGGCGCCGGTCATGAACGCCGCCCGGTAGGCGGGCCCGCCCATCGGCAGGCCCTCCAGGAAGTAGACGAAGTCGTCCCGCAGACAGGAGGTGTCGTAGTGCCGCCGCTGATCCGGCCTGGCCCCGGCCAGGAACGCGCTGACGTCCTCGCAGGCGGCGATCCGGTCCCGTACGCCCCGGACGTCGGTGCGCAGCCGGGTGATCGAGCCCTCGCGCACCCGCCAGTAGTAGACGTGCTCGTGGAGGACGTCCACGGCGTCGGCGAGGTAGTGCGCCGGGATCACCACCGGGGTGTCCTCGTACAACCTGCCCACCGGATAGGTGAATCCGTGGCGGTCCCAGAACGAGCGGCGGAAGACCTTGTTCCAGGCGACGCGGTCGGTGTGCAGGCGCGGGTCGCGGGTGATGTGGGTGCCGATCCGGTCGGCCGTGAGCCAGCGGTACTGCCAGGCCTGGCGCCGTCCGCCCGGCTCCAGGCGCCACACGTTGCCGGAGGCGAAGTCGGAGCCGGAGGCGTCGAGGGAGGCGGTGAGCCGGGCGTAGGCGTGGGGTGCCAGGACGTCGTCGCTGTCGGCGAAGGCGAGGTATTCGGTGCCGGGGGAGGTGTGGGCGACGCCCGTGTTGCGGGCGGCGCTCAGGCCGGCGTTGGGTTGTCGTACGTAACGGAAGCGGGGGTCGTGGCGGGTGAACTCCTGGGCGATACGGGGGCTGTCGTCGGTCGAACCGTCGTCGACGAGGACGACGTCGAGGGCGGTCATCGTCTGGGCGGCCAGGGAGGTGAGGCATTCCTCCAGGTAGGGGGCGACGTTGTGGATGGGGACGACGATGCTCAGCTTCGGGGGACCTGGGGGTGGAGCACCTGCGGGACCGGCGCTTCCGGGGGAACGGGGTGTGGTGGGTTCACGCCGGGTCAACACGGGTGGTCTGTACTGGTTACCGATGGTGCCCCGATCGGGTGACGGGGGTACGGCGGCGGCGTGCGGGGCGGGGCGGGGTGCGAAGGTGCCTGGGGGTGGGGTGCCGCTGTGCCACCCTCCCCCAAGCCCCCACAGCGGCGGGTGGAGCAGCGTGGCGCGTGCCCCACAGCGGCGAGGGTTCAGGGTCGCGGGGAACTGCGCGACCAGCCACAGACGGCCCGCAGTCGAAATCACCGCACCCACAGCGGCGGCGGCAGGAAGGCGGCAGCATGGGCCGGGACTGGGGTCTGCGGGCCAGGAAGCGCATCCGTGCCCGCCTCCTCCCGGTCCTCTACCGCGCCCACCTCCACCGCCCCCTCGACCCCGACCTCGTCGTCCATGGGGCCTACTGGAATCGGGGCGTCGCCTGTAATCCCGCCGCCATCCACGCCAAGGCGCTGGAGCTCGTGCCCCGGATGCGGCATGTGTGGGTGGTGGGGAGCAGGCACACCGCCCGGGTGCCCTCCGGGGTGGAGTATGTCGTCGCCGGGTCGCGGGCGTACTGGCGGGTGATGGCGACGGCCACGTACCTCGTCAACAACTCCAGCTTTCCCGGAGGGTTCAGCAAGCGCGCCGGGCAGGTCTATCTGCAGACCCATCACGGGACCCCGCTCAAGTCCATGGGTCTTGACCAGCGCCGATATCCGGAATCCGCCCGTGGCATGGACTTCGACAAGGTGCTCGCACACGTCCGCCAGTGGGACTTCAGCCTCGCCGCCAACCCCCACGCGGCCGAGGTCTGGGACCGGGTCTACCCGGGCGGGGCGTACGAGCATCTGCATCTCGGGCAGCCGCGCAACGACCGGTATTTCAGCGCCACTTCGGACGATATCGCCGCCATCCGTGCCTCGCTCGGCATCCCGTCCGGCAGCCGCGTGCTCCTCTACGCCCCGACCCACCGGGACGACGGGGCGAGCCGGTTCGTGCCTCCGCTCGACCTCGCGCGGTTCGTCCGCGAGATCGGTGACGAGTACGTCCTGCTCGTGCGCGCGCACTACTTCCACGGGGTCTCCGCGGGGCTCGCCGCTGCCCATCCCCGCGTCGTCGACGTCACCGCGCACCCCCGCGTCGAAGACCTCTGCCTCGCCTCGGACGCGCTGATCACCGACTATTCGTCGCTGCTCTTCGACTACGCCTGCCTCGACCGACCGATCGTCGTGCACGCCCCGGACTGGGAGGACTACCGGGCCACCCGTGGCACGTACTTCGATCTCCTCTCCGGGCGTCCCGGCGACGCCCCGGGGGCCGTCTCCACCAGCGACGACGAGCTGATCGGGCTGTTCCGGGACGGCGGCTGGGACTCGGCGGCGAGCGGGAGGCTGCGCACGGCGTTCCGGGCGCGGTTCTGCCCGTACGACGACGGGCGCGCGGCGGAACGGGTGGTGCGCCGCCTCTTCCTGAACGAGGGCCCGTCACCCGGCCTGAACGAGGGCCCGTCACCCGGATGGACGGGCTGAGGTGACCGCCCCCGCGTTCGGGGGTTGAGCACGCGTGGGGGCGGGACGCGCCCCCGTCCGCCGCAGGAAGGTGCTCCCCGTATGACGCCCCTGACGTCCCCGACACCCCGCCTCAGCGTCGTCGTCCCCGTCCACAACGTCGAGGAGCATCTGGGCGCGTGTCTGGAGTCGTTGGCCCGGCAGAGCCTCAAGGACCTCGACGTCGTCCTCGTCGACGACGGCTCGACCGACGACAGCCCCCGCATCGCCCGTGAGTTCGCCGCGCGGGACGACCGGTTCAGGGTGGTCGGCAGGGAGAACGGCGGACTAGGCGCGGCCCGCAACACCGGCGTCACGCACACGTCGCCCGGGAGCGAGTACCTCGCCTTCGTCGACAGCGACGACGTACTGCCCTCGCGCGCCTTCGAGTTGCTGACCGGCGCGCTCGACAAGTCCGGCTCCGACTTCGCCTCCGGCAATGTCCTGCGGCTGACCGGCGGCCGCCTCAAGCAGCACCCGCTCTTCACCAAGCCGATGCGCTCCACCCGCCCCGCCACCCACGTCACCGAGGACTGGTCGCTGCTCCTGGACCGGATCGCCTGCAACAAGGTGTTCCGGCGCGCCTTCTGGGACGCGCACTCCTTCGCCTTCCCCGAGGGAGTCCTCTACGAGGACATCCCCGTCGTCCTGCCCGCGCACTTCGCCGCCCGCTCGGTCGACGTCCTCCAGGACGCCGTCTACTACTGGCGCTTCAGAGACAGTTCGATCACCAACAGGCGGGCGGTCGTGCGCGGTGTGGCCGACCGTACGGCGGCGGTGCTGGGCGTCAGCCGGGGGCTCGCGGGGACGCCCGGGCACAAGAATCGTTACGACGAGTCGGTGCTGTGCGAGGACCTCTGGTACTTCATGCAGGTCCTGCCGGAGGGCGACGCGGCCTACCGGGAGGCGTTCCTGGAGCACGCGGGGGAGTTCGCCGCGCAGGTGGACCCCGAGGTGCTCGCCGGGCTGCCGCTGCACCACCGGGTGAAGTGGCACCTGGCCCACGAGCGGCGCCTCGAAGAGCTCCTCGGCCTGCTGGAGTTCGAGCGCCACAGCCCCCGTACGCACCGGGTGCGCGGCCTGCGCCGCCGTAGCGCCGAGTATCCGCCGCTCACCGCGCCCCTCCCGCGCGAGGTCCGCGCCCTCGCCCCCGGCGACCTGCCGCTGGAGGCCCGGCTCACCGGCGCCGAGTGGCGTGAGGGCATCCTCCGGCTCACCGGTCACGGCTACATCCGCAACCTCCCGGCCCGTGCCCGGCGGCACGCGCTGAAGGCCGCCTGGCTGCGCACGCCCGACCGGCGCGCCCTGCCGCTGCGGCTCAAGCGGGTCAACGACCCCTCCATCACCGCCCGTTCGGGCCAGCAGCTGCACGGCTACGACTGGGCGGGCTTCGAGATCACCGTCGACCCGGCCCGGCTGCTCACCGAGTCCGCCACCACCACCTGGAAGCTGGTCCTCGGTGTGCTCGGCCACCGCGGCGTGCTCGGCCACGGGGTCGCGCGCCGGGGCGGCGTCGCGGACGGGGGCGCGCAGCTGGAGGTGCACTACCTCGACGAGCACACCAGGATCGTCCCGGTCTTCGCGGGCGGCCGCCTCCAACTGAACGCCGAGCGCGTCCAGACCTGGCTGACCGGCCACGACTGCCACGACGGCGTGCTCACGCTCACCGGCGGGACCCGCACCCGGGCGAGCGCGCTGCGGCTCGGCCACTGGCACTCGGACGCGGCGATCCAGGTCCCCCTCGCCCGCGACGGCGAGCGGTTCACCGCCGAGGTGCCGCTCGACGAGCTCGCCGCCGTTCGCGGCCGGGGCCCGGTCAGGGCGCCGCACGGCGAGTCCCGGCCCGCCGACGCGTACAGCGTCCAGCTGGTCAAGCCGGACGGCAAACGGCTCCCCGTCGCCGCGCCCCCCGGTCTGCCGCTCGGCCGCCACGCCGTTCCCGGGGGCCGCGAGCTGGCCTTCACCGTGAGCGCCTGGGGCAACGCCGTCCTCACCGACCAGCTGCCCCACGCGTACACCGAGAGCGTGACCTGGACCGACAACTCGCTGGTGCTGCAAGGTCTGTACGGAGGCGGCCCGGCCGTCCCGCTCCAGTTGCGCCGTACCGGGCCCGAGGAGGAAGAGGTCGAGCTGCCGGTGCGGTGCGCGGACGGCCGCTTCCGCGTCGAGTCGGCGTACGAGGCGCTGACGCTGATCGGGGAGGGGGAGTGGCAGGTGTCCCTGGGCGAGGCCCCGGTCCGCGTCCCGCCCGCCGCCCGTCCCGCCCTCCCCGGCCCCCGCACGATCGCCGGACGGGACGTCGGCGTGCGCCGCCACGGCCTCGACCATCTGGTCCTCACCGTCTCCAAAGCGGCACCCGGCGCCGAGGCAGCGCCCGCCAAGGGGGAGGACCTGTGCGGCAGTTGAGCATCGAAGGCGCCTGGGTCGTCGAGCCGCAGGTGTTCCTGGACAGCCGGGGCAGCTTCCACGAGTGGTTCAAGGGCGACCGATTCACGGCCGCCACCGGCCACGGCCTCGGCCTCGCGCAGGCCAACTGCTCGGTGTCGGCGCGCGGCACCCTGCGCGGCGTCCACTTCGCGGACGTGCCGCCCGGCCAGGCGAAGTACGTCAAGTGCGTGCGCGGGTCGGTCCTGGACGTGGTGGTGGACCTGCGGACCGGTTCGCCCACCTTCAAGCGCTGGGAGCAGGTCCTGCTCGACGACCGCGACCACCGGGCCGTCCACATCGCCGAGGGCCTCGGGCACGCGTTCCTGGCGCTCACCGAGGACGCGACGGTCGTCTACCTCTGCTCCGAGGGGTACGCGCCCGCCCGCGAGCACGGCATCCACCCGCTCGACCCGGACCTGGCCATCGAGTGGCCGACGCACCTCACGCCGCTGCTCTCGCCGAAGGACGCGACGGCGCCGGGGGTCGCGGAGGCCGCGGAGCGGGGGTTGCTGCCGTCGTACGAGGCGTGTGCGGCCTGGTACGCGCGGCGGCGGAGGCTGGTTCCGGCTCAGCCGTGACGTTACGTCCCGCTCGGTGCACGGCCATTCGGCTGCGGGCCGGTGGGGGCTGGTCGCGCAGTTCCCCGCGCCCCTGTGGGGCGCTCCGCCGCGACCAGCCGCGGCAGCGCCTCCGCCAGGGCCGCCCGCCACTCCCTGATCGGCTCCAGCCCCGCCTCGCGCCACCGGCCGTGCCCCAGCACGCTGTACGCCGGGCGCGGCGCGGGCCGGACATAGGCCGCGCTGGTCGTGGGGCGCACCCGCTCCGGGTCCGCGCCGAGCAGCCGGAACGTCTCGCGGGCCAGTTCGCACCAGGTGCCGTGGCCCGCGCTGGTGCCGTGCCAGTAGCCGGCGGGCGCGGCCCCGGCGAGGGCCGCCTCGCCGAGGCGGACCAGGCGGTCGGCCAGGTCGGCGGTCCAGGTGGGCTGGCCGCGCTGGTCGTCCACCACGTCCAAGTGCTCGCGCGCCGACTCCAGGCGGATCACGGTCCGTACGAAATTGGCGCCGCCTGCCCCGTACAGCCAGGCGGTCCGCACCACATGGCCGGTGCGTGGCAGCAGTACGCGTACCGCCCGCTCGCCCGCCAGCTTGGTGCGGCCGTACGCGGTGCGCGGGCCCGGCGTGGCGTTCTCCGGGTAGGGGGCGGTGGCGTCGCCCGCGAAGACGTAGTCGGTGGAGACGTGCAGCAGCACCGCCCCGGCGCGGGCGCAGGCGCGTGCCAGATGGGACGCGCCCCCGCCGTTGATCCGCAGCGCCTCGCCCTCGCAGGTCTCGGCGTCGTCGACGGCCGTCCACGCGGCGCAGTTGACGACGACGTCCGGGCGGGCGCCCGCCACCGTCGCCGCCACCGCCGCCGCGTCCGTCAGATCGAGCGCCGAGCGGTCGAGCCCGAGCGCGTCGCGGCCCGCGAGCCGGGCCATCACGTCCCGGCCGAGCATCCCGCCCGCGCCGGTGACCAGCCAACTCCCGCTCACAGGGCGGCCTTCTGGCGCAGCGGCTCCCACCAGTCCCGGTTCTCGCGGTACCAGGCGACGGTCTCCGCGAGGCCCTCGGTGAAGTCCTTGCGCGGGGCGTAGCCGAGCTCGGCGCGGATCTTGGCGCAGTCGACCGAGTAGCGCCGGTCGTGGCCCTTGCGGTCCTCGACGTACACCACCTTGTCCCACGCGGCGCCGCACGCGTCCAGCAGCAGCCCGGTCAGCTCCTTGTTGGTGAGCTCGGTGCCGCCGCCGACGTTGTAGACCTCGCCGGGGCGCCCGCCGGTGCGGACCAGCTCGACGGCCCGCACATGGTCGTCGATGTGCAGCCAGTCGCGGACGTTGAGCCCGTCCCCGTACAGCGGCACCGTCCCGCCGTCCAGGAGCCGGGTGATGAACAGGGGGATCAGCTTCTCCGGGAACTGGTGGTGCCCGTAGTTGTTCGAGCAGCGCGTCACCCGTACGTCCAGGCCGTGGGTGCGGTGGTAGGAGAGCGCGACCAGGTCGGCGGAGGCCTTGGAGGCGGCGTACGGGGAGTTGGGCCGCAGCGGGTGCTCCTCCGGCCAGGAGCCCGAGGCGATCGACCCGTACACCTCGTCCGTGGAGATGTGGACGAACGGCCCGATCCGGTGCCGCAGCGCCGCGTCCAGCAGGGTCTGGGTGCCGAGCACATTGGTCCTCACGAACTCGGCGGCGCCCAGGATCGAGCGGTCGACGTGCGACTCGGCGGCGAAGTGCACCACCTGGTCGTTCTCGCCCATCAGCTTGTCGACCAGCCGGGCGTCGCAGATGTCGCCCTGGACGAAGGCGAATCCGGGGTGGGCGCGCACCTCGTCGAGGCTGGCCGGGCAGCCCGCGTAGGTGAGGTTGTCGAGGACGGTCACCGCGACGCCGCCGGGGCCCTCGGGTCCCAGGAGCGTACGGACGTAGTGCGAGCCGATGAACCCGGCGCCGCCGGTGACGAGGATGCGAGCGGTCATGCCGAGATCTGTACCTTGCTGTGGTCACCGAGGACGAGCCGGTGGGCGGCCGGAGTGGGCGGGGCGGGGGTGATCTCCACGTCGCGGCCGATCAGGGAGGCCTCGATGCGGCCGACGCCGTGCAGCGACGAGCCGCTGAGGACGATCGAGTACTCGATCTCGCTGTCGGTCACCCGGCAGTCCTCCGCGATCGAGGTGGACGGGCCGATGTAGGAGTTCTCCACGACCGTGCGCGGCCCGATGATCGCCGGGCCCACGATCCGCGAGCCGCGCACGGTGGCGCCCCGGTCGATCCGCACCCGCCCGATGATCTCCGTGGCGTCGTCGACCGCGCCCTCGTGCCCGGGGGCGAGCAGCTCCAGGACCGAGCGGTTGACCTCCAGCATGTCCTCGACGTTGCCGGTGTCCTTCCAGTACCCGGAGATCACCGTCGAACTGACCTTCAGCCGCCGGTCGATCAGCCACTGCAGGGCGTGGGTGATCTCCAGCTCGCCGCGCGCCGAAGGGGTGATCGCGCGGACGGCCTCGTGCACGGCCGGGGTGAAGAGGTAGACGCCGACCAGCGCCAGATCGCTCTTGGGGTGCGAGGGCTTCTCCTCCAGACGCGCGACCCGCCCGTCCGTGTCCAGCTCCGCGACGCCGAAGGAGCGCGGGTCGGGCACCTTGGTCAGCAGGATCTGGGCGTCCGGGCGGGCGGCCCGGAACTCGTCGACCAGGTCGGTGATCCCGCCGACCACGAAGTTGTCGCCCAGATACATCACGAAGTCGTCCTCGCCGAGGAACTCGCGGGCGATCAGCACCGCGTGGGCCAGGCCGAGCGGCGCGTGCTGCGGGATGTAGGTGACGGTCAGCCCGAACCGCGAGCCGTCGCCCACGGCCGCCCGGATCTCCTCGGCCGTGTCCCCGACGATGATGCCGACGTCCGTGATCCCGGCGGCCGCGATCGCCTCCAGGCCGTAGAACAGCACCGGTTTGTTGGCCACCGGCACCAGCTGTTTGGCCGAGGTGTGGGTGATCGGCCGCAGTCGGGTGCCGGCGCCGCCGGAGAGGACGAGTGCTTTCACTGGGGACCACCGGAGTCTGGGAGGCGAGGGACAGGTAGTGAACGAGAGCTGAAGCCGGGGATTACGGCCGGTGGTGAACCATACGGGTGATTTCCGGGCGGGTGCTTTTGGCCAAGATCCGCAGGCGGAACAACGGCCCTCGGGGGAAAGTGCGTTGATCGCTCCGGTGGATTCGGGCCGGTGGTTGGTACGTTCGACCGCCATGAGCGACCAGACATTTCGGATGAACCGGTATGTACGGCATGGCAGGCTCCTCGTCGGGGCCGTCGCCGCCGTCGGATTCGTCGCGAAGATGGTGCTCGCGGCCCGCACCCGGGGCCCCGCCGACGTCTACTTCTTCTGGGCCTTCGCCCAGCACATCGAGAAGGTCGGACCGGTACGGATCTACGCCCATCCGATGCCGAGGCTGCCGGTCTACAACCATCCGCCGCTGGCGGGCTGGATGCTGCTCGGGCTCGACCGCCTCTCCCGTCTCGGCGTCGAGTTCGGCACGCTGATCCGCACCCCCGCCTGCCTCGCGGACTTCGCGGCCGCGCTCCTCGTGTTCGAGATCGTACGGCGGCGCCGCTCGGTGCGGACGGCCGTCGCCTGCGGGATCGGGGTGACGCTCTCGCCCGTACTCTTCCCCGCCTCCGGCTACCACGGCAACACCGACTCGGTCGCCGTGACGCTGGCGCTCGCCGCCGCCTGGCTGCTCGCGGACCGGCGGGCGCCGGTGGCCGCCGGAGTGGTCGCCGCGCTGTCCATCAGCGTCAAGTTCGTGCCGGTGGTGGCGCTGCCCGTGCTCGTGGTGGCGGCCTGGCGGGGCGGGCGGCGGGAGTTCGCGCGCTTCTCGGCGGCGCTCGGCGCGGTGCTCCTCGTGGTGTGGGGGCCCGTGCTCGCGACCGTGCCGGGGGCGCTGCGGGCCAACGTCCTGGAGTACAAGGGCGGCAACTTCCGGCTGTGGGGCATCGTCAAGTTCGCCGAGTGGCTGGGCTTCTCCAATGAGTCGATCGCCGTGCTGCGCGGGCCCGGCCACTTCGTGGTGGTCCTGGTCTGCGTGGCGGCGGGCGTCTGGCCCGCCTGGCGCCGCCCGGACCGCGCGCCGCTGGCCGTCGCGATCACGCTGGGCGTGCTGCTGCTGCTCAGCACCGCGTCCGGCGTCCAGTACCTGGCCTGGCCGGTCGCGGCGCTCTTCGCGATCGGGTTCTGGGAGGGCCTCGCGTACAGCGTGCTCGCCGGAGTTCTCGCCTCCTGGGTCTACACGATCCAGAAGCCCACCCGCTGGACCTACGACCAGCAGGTCCTGGGCGCGTGGGCCTGGGCGGCGCTGCTGGTGGGGGTGGCGTCGGGGTACGCGGCGGTGTTCCGGTCGCGCGAGCGCCCGGGCGCGCCCGCTCCGAACATGGCGACCACGGTTCCGGCTCCCAGCGCGCCGCTGGAGGTGCGGTGATTCGTCTGCGGGCCGTCCCCAACTGGTCGCGCAGTTCCCCGCGCCCCTGAAAATGCCGCTCCGCGGCAATCCCCTGGGCGCCCCGCAGGGGCGCATTCAAGGGGCGCGAGCAACCCACCACCACCCGCGGACAAACACGCACCCCACCACGTCAACCCTGGAGACGCCCGTGCAGCCGACCCCCGTCCGTACGCCCGAAGCCGTCGACCGCTCAGGTCGAAACCCCCGCATCGGCATCCTCGTGGTCGCCTACAACGCCGAGACGACGCTGGAGAAGACCCTCGACCGCATCCCGGCCGACTTCCGCTCCCGTATCGACGAGATCCTCATCCTCGACGACGCCAGCCACGACGGCACCTTCACCGCGGGCTGCCGCTGGTCCCAGGCCGAGGGCATGCCCCGCACCGTCGTCATGCGGCACACCAAGAACCTCGGATACGGCGGGAACCAGAAGGCCGGGTACGCGCTGGCGGCCGAGCGCGGGCTCGACATCGTCGTCCTGCTGCACGGCGACGGGCAGTACGCCCCCGAACTCCTCCCCGAGATGGTCGCGCCGATCGTCGACGGCGAGGCCGACGCCGTGTTCGGCTCGCGCATGATGGACCGGGGCGGCGCCCTGCGCGGCGGAATGCCGCTCTACAAATGGCTGGGGAACCGTATCCTCACCCGGCTGGAGAACGCCCTGCTCGGCTCCCGGCTCACCGAGTTCCACTCCGGCTACCGCGCCTACAGCGTCGCCGCCCTGCGCCGGCTGCCCATCGAGCGCAACACCGACGCCTTCGACTTCGACACCCAGATCATCGTCCAGCTCATCGACGCGGGAATGCGCATCAGGGAAATCCCGATCCCCACCTACTACGGCGACGAGATCTGTTACGTCAACGGCCTCAGATACGCCAAGGACGTGGTGAAGGACGTCCTCGAATACCGGCTCGCCGCCAAGGGGTTCGGCACCTGCCCGTGGATCCCCAAGCCCGACGGCTACGCCTTCAAGGAGGGCGACGGCTCCTCCCACTCCGTCATCCTGGACCGTATGCGCGCCCTGCCGCCCGGCCGCGTCCTGGACCTCGGCTGCTCCGGCGGCCTCTTCGCCGAACGCCTGGAGGCGCTCGGCCACGAGGTGACCGGCGTCGACTGCGTCGAGGTACCCGGCGTGCGCGAGCGGTGCACCCGGTTCCACCTGGCGGACCTGGAGGAGGGCCTGCCCGAGGAGATCGGACGGGGGTACGACTACGTGGTCGCCGGGGACGTCATCGAGCACCTCTCCCGGCCCGAGCGCGTCCTCGCCGAGATCGCCCGCGTCCTGCGCCCGGGCGGCCATGTGCTGCTCTCCGTACCGAACTTCAGCCACTGGTACGCCCGGCTGCGCGTCGTTCTCGGCGCCTTCGGGTACGACCGGCGCGGCATCCTCGACGAGACGCATCTGCGCTTCTTCACCCGCGCCAGCCTGCGCCGCACGGTCCAGGGCGCCGGGTACGACATCCTCGACACGACCTCGACCGGGGCGCCCTTCTGGGCGCTGCTCGGCGGGACGGGCCCGGTGGGGCGCGCGGTCGCGGGGGCGCTCGGCGGTCTCTCCCGGCTGCTCGTGCGGCTGCGGCCGACCCTCTTCGGCTATCAGCACATCGCCCTGCTCACGCCGCACGCGGCGGAGACGATCATCGCTGGGGAGCACGTCGATGTACAGGACATCCTCAACCGTCAGTACACCCCCGCCGACCGCGTCGGTGTCTGAGACCCCCTCTGAGGTCCCGGCCGAAGTCCCGGCCGAAGTATCAGCCGAAGTCCCGGTCAGGAGAAGGACGTTGAACCTGTCCAGCCTCGTCCTGCTGCTCTTCGCGGTGTTCTCCTCGGCGGGCGGTCAGATCATGCTCAAGCACGGCATGCGCACCGCTGCCGCGGCCGTGGAGCGGGGCGGCGGCTCGATCGCGCTGCGGGCCGCCACCAGTCCGTGGATCGTGGTCGGCCTGGTCGTCTTCGCCGTCTCGGCCGTCGCCTGGATGTCGACGCTGGCCCGGGTGCCGCTGTCCATCGCGTACCCGTTCAACGCCCTGGGGTATCTGCTGATCGTCCTGGCGAGCTCGACCGTGCTGCACGAGCGGACGTCGGTGTGGACGTGGGCGGGCTCGCTGCTCGTGGTCGTCGGGCTGGTCACGGTGATGGCCGGCCAGCAGGGCTGACCCGGCGCGCGCCCGGCTGCGGCGGGACCGGGCGCCGGGCCGGCTCCACCGGCGCCAGGGCGTCGGCCGGCTCGCCCAGGAACACCGTGCGCACCACGCGCTCGGCGGCGCGCCCGTCGTCGTACGGGCAGAACCGCTCCCGGAACGCCGCCCGCAGCCCGGCGGCCGCGCGGCTGTCCCAACCGCCTTCCCGGAAGCAGGAGATCAGCTCGTCCGTACTGGTGGTGACCGCGCCCGGGGTGTCTCCCGGGCGCCCCGACAGGAGGTCGAAGGTGACGCCCCGGACCGTGCGGTACACCTCCCAGTCGGGGGCGTGGACGACGATCGGACGGTTCAGGTTGGCGTAGTCGAACATCACCGACGAGTAGTCCGTGACCAGCGCGTCCGCCGCCAGGCACAGCTCCTCGACCCGGGGGTGCGCCGAGACGTCGAGCAGCCCGGGGTGCTCCGGCAGCCCGGCCGAGGCGTGGAAGTAGTGGGCGCGCACCAGCAGCAGGGTGTCCGGGCCCAGCGCGTCGGCGACGCGGACCAGGTCCAGGGGTGCGGAGAAGCCGCGCTCGTACTCGCGGTGGGTCGGCGCGTACAGGATCGCGCGGCGGCCCGGCGCGATGCCGAGGGAGTGGCGGACGGCGGCGACGGACTCGGCGGTCGCCGTCGCGTACACGTCGTTGCGCGGATAGCCGGACTCCAGGTGCCGCACCGCGCTCGGGTAGACACGCGACCAGGTCTCGGTGGAGTGCGGATTGGCGGACAGCGACCAGTCCCAGCGGTCGACGCGGCCCAGGAACCGGCGGAAGCTGAAGCCCTTGGCGGCGGCCGGGTGCGCGAGCTGGTCCAGGCCCATGCGCTTGAGCGGGGTGCCGTGGTGGGTCTGGAGGTGCACCTGACCCGGGCGCTTGACCAGGTGGTCGGGGAAGTTGACGTTGTTGACGAAGTACGTGGCACGAGCCATCAGCCGCCAGTACGCCAGGGTCTCCGGCAGCACGAAGGCGTGCCCGTCCGCCGCCTGCGCCTTGCCGACCACCCACACGCCCTTGATGTGCGGGGCGAGTTCGGCGGCCTTGCGGTGGACGGCCGCCGGGTTGCAGCTCACGCCCCGGTTCCAGTACGAGGCGTACACCGCGAGCCCGGGATCGAGCGGGAGCAGACGCTGGAGGCGGTAGTAGTGCCGGAACGCCGTGCGGAGCGCCGACTTGCGCAGGGCGCGGGCGCGCGAGCGCAGTCCGCGGCGGGCCGCGAGGGCGCGGTCGAGCGCGGCCAGCGTGCGGGCCCGGCCCTCGGTGAGCAGCCGCCCGCGCACCCCGGACCGGCCGCCGCCCGCCCGGTGCCCGGCGGGCCGGTGGGCCCGGCTGAAGGCGGCCACGGCCCGGACATACGCCCGCCGGTGCCCGCGCACCCCCGCGTATGTCTTCAGCAACTCCCGTACGGCCAACGCGTACAGGGGCCCGCGCAGGGGCTCGGTGCCGGGGCGGGCGGCGACGTCCTTGAGCAGGGTGTCGTACGCGGTGACGATCTCGCGGCGGTCCCGGGGCGCGCCCGGGAGCGGGCGCTGCTGGCGGTGGTCGACGCACGGGGTGGCGAGGGCGGCCACGGATCCGGCCGCGACGAGTGAGCCGAGCGCCCACATCGCCTCGGCCCGCTCGCCCGGGCCGAACCGGAGGCCCCCGTCGCGCCAGAACTCCCGCCTCACCGCCCGGTTCCAGCTCACCGGGGCGACCCCGAGCAGGTCCGGCCGGGCGGACGCCGTGGTGACCGCGTCCCCGGCGGCGCGCAGCACGTCGAGGGAGCGGGTCGGCTCGGGTGTGCCGAGGAAGGGGGTGCGCAGATGGCCGAAGAGCAGGACGTCCGGGTCCCCGGCGGCCTTCAGGCGCGCGTCGATCGCGTCGAGCGCGCCGGGGAGCTGGACCAGGCCCGGTTCCAGGAAGAGCAGGTACTCCCCGCGGGCCTGCCCGGCCCCGGCGTCGCGGCGCTCGCCCGCGCTGACGGGGGCGGCCAGATGGACCGCCCGGACGCGGGGGTCGGCGGCGGCCAGCTCGTCGAGCAGGCGCCCCGAGCCGTCCGCCGAGCCGTCGTCGATGCCGATGATCTCGATGTCGGCGCGTCGCTGCCGCAGCACGGATTCCATGCAGTCGCGGAGCAGTCCGCGGGCGTCGTGGACGGGGACGACGACGGTGAAACGGGGCAACGGGTCCTCTTTTCGGGGGCCGAAGGCCCTACAAGGGGCGCGGGGAACTGCGCGACCAGCCACGCACGGTCCGCAGACAAAGGCCCCACCGGCGGGAGCGAGGTCAGGGCGGGGGTTGCGCAGCCCGGCGGGACGGGGGTGCCGCTGTGCCCACCCGTGCCGCCCTTAGCGGCACGATTGCCCACAGCGGCGGGGGGGGGAGGGGGAGGAGGTGGGCGGCACGATTGCCCACAGCGGCGGCGGAGGGATACGGGTGCTACACCAGGCCCGCCAGTTCCCGCTGGACCGCGCTGGCCGGCAGGGCCGCGGACGGGGCCGGGCGGCGGTCCTCGACCGGGACCACCGGGGGCAGGGAGCCGCTCTGGTCCAGGAACACCCGCCGCACCACCCGCTCCGCCGCGTGCCCGTCGTCGTACGGGCAGAAGCGGGAGCGGAACGCGGACCTCAGCTGGGCCGAGCGGGAGCCGCGCCAGTGGCCGGTGGTGAAGATGTCGATCAGCTCGTCCTCGGTGCGGGCGACCGCGCCCGGCGGGAACGCCCGCAGGTCGAAGTAGGTGCCGCGGGCCGCCTCGTACGCCTCCCAGTCGTCGGCGTGGATGACGATCGGGCGGTCCAGGTTGGCGTAGTCGAACATCAGCGACGAGTAGTCGGTGATCAGCGCGTCGGCGGCCAGGCACAGCTGCTCGACCGACGGGTGGCCGCTCACGTCGATGATCCGGGGGTGTACGTCCTCGTCCGCCAGCGGCGCCCCGTACGCGAAGTGCGCGCGGGTGAGCAGGACGACCTGTGGGCCGAGCGTGCGGGCCACGCGCTCCAGGTCGAGCGGGCGGTGCTGGCCGCGCCGGTAGTCGCGGTGGGTCGGCGCGTACAGGACGGCGGTGGCGTCGGCGGGGATGCCCAGCGCGTCGCGGAACCGGGCCACGTCCGCGGCGCTCGCCTCGTGGAAGACGTCGTTGCGGGGGTAGCCGTATTCGAGCGTGGTGTAGCCCGAGGGGTAGGTGCGCTCCCAGGTGAGCGTGGAGTGGAGGTTGGCGGAGAGGCTGAAGTCCCACTTGTCGCTGCGGGCGACCAGATGCGCGAAGTCGGTGTCGCGGGAGGCGGCCGGGCGGTCCATCAGGTCCAGGCCCATGGTCTTGAGCGGGGTGCCGTGATGGGTCTGGAGCAGCACCTGGCCGTCCCGCTTGACCAGCCGGCCGTCGAACTCCACATTGCTGACCAGGTACTTGGCACGGGCGAGCGCCGTCCAGTACGCGAAGGTGTCCGGCGCGACCTTGCGGGTGGCGGGCGGCACGGTGTGCAGGTGCGCGGGCGCCGCCACCCATGTGGTGCGCACCCGGGGCACCAGCTCGCGCACCTTCGCCTCGATCGCGGCCGGGTTGCAGGTGTACCCCCGGTTCCCGTACGCGCTGAAGACCGCCTCCTCCCGCACCGGCAGCCGCCGCTGGACCCGGTAGTGCACGTGGAGCACTCCGGAGCGCAGCGCCCGGCCGAGCGCGCGCAGTGGCCGGCCCGCGCGGGCGCGCAGCGCGCTGAGCGCCCCCAGTCCCAGATAGGTGCGGTGGGCGCCGAGCCGGACCAGGCCGTGCCGCACCCGGACGCGGAGGGTGCGCGGGCCGCCGCCGGGGGAGTGGTGGCGGCGGTACTGGGCGCGGGCGCGGCGGAAGAACTCGGCGCGGCTGCCGCGCGGCAGCCGCACCCGGGTGGTGAACACGGTCAGGAAGTGGTCGGCCATCTTGCGGAAGATCAGCGGCCGCAGCGGGGCCAGTTCGGGGCGCGCGTCGATGAACGCGAACACCCGGTCGTACTGGTCGAAGAGGTCGAAGTGGCGGCGGCTGGTGGTCGACAGGATGCTGCCCTGGCGGCGCTGGCGGTAGTGGACGCAGACCCGGTCGAGCGTGGTGAGCGAGTCGGCGGCCATCAGCGCCGGGTACGTCCAGGGCGCGTCCTCGTAGAAGCCGGGCGTGAAGCTGAAGCCCTGCTCCTCGATGAACTCGCGGCGGTACGCCTTGTTCCACACCACGCTGAGCAGCTTGAGCAACCCCGGCCGGTCGGCGAGCCGGAAGGTGGCGGGCCCGGCCTCGGCGAGCTGGGCGGCCGACTTGTTGCGGACCCGCTCGCCCGACCAGAACGTGCGCGCGTAGTCGTAGAGCAGCACGTCCGGGTCGCCGGTCTCCTTGAGCCGGTCCGCGACGGCCTGGAGGGCGCCCGGGGTGAGGGTGTCGTCGCCGTCGAGGAAGACGACGTAGTCGCCGGTGGCGTGGGCCAGTCCGGCGTTGCGGGCGGGGCCCAGGCCCGTGTTGGTGTCCAGGTGCACAGCGGTGACGCGGCGGTCGCGGGCGGCGTGTTCGTCGATGATCGCGCCGCACGCGTCCGGTGAGCAGTCGTCCACCGCGATCAGTTCCAGATCGTCGTACGACTGGCTGAGCACCGAGCCCAGGCAGTCGTGGAGATAGGCCTGGACCTTGTACACGGGAACGATCACGCTGAACCGGGGCATGGCCCGTAGAACGGCGGATGGCGCGACCGGGTTACGCCGGTGGCGGCAGACGGGGTAAAGCCGCGGCGCCCGTTTGACGTGGGCCGCTTGCCCGTTTGACGTCGGTCACTTGACGCCGGTCACTTGACGGCGCCCGCCATCACCCCCGACACGAACTGGCGCTGGAAGGCGAAGAAGACGGCCAGCGGAATGACCATGGACACGAAGGCGCCGGGCGCCAGGACGTCGATGTTGTTGCCGAACTGCCGTACCTGCTGCTGGAGGGCGACCGTGATCGGCGGGTGCTTGGAGTCCGCGAAGATCAGCGCCACCAGCATGTCGTTCCAGACCCAGAGGAACTGGAAGATGCCGAGCGAGGCGATCGCCGGGCCGCCCAGCGGCAGTACGACCCGGGTGAACAGGCGGATCTCGCCCGCCCCGTCGAGCCGCGCGGCCTCCAGGAGTTCCCGGGGGATCTCCGCGAAGAAGTTCCGCAGCAGGAAGATCGCGAAGGGCAGGCCGAAGGCGACGTGGAAGGTGATGACACCGACCGTCGTCTCGAAGATCCCGATCTTGCCGAAGAGCTTGGCGACCGGTACCAGGGCGACCTGGACCGGGACGACCAGCAGGCTGACCACGACCATGAACCACCAGTCGCGGCCGGGGAAGTCCATCCAGGCGAAGGCGTATCCGGCGAACGAGCCGATGACGACGACCAGCACGGTCGCGGGCACGGTGATCACGACGGTGGACAGGAGCGAGTCGGTGATCGTGCTGTTGTCCAGCAGGCTGGAGTAGTTGTGGAAGGTGAGCTGGGACGGCTCGCTGAAGATCTTCCACCAGCCGGTGGAGGCGATGTCGGAGGGGCTGCGCAGCGAGGAGAGCAGCAGTCCGACGGTGGGCATCAGCCAGAAGAGCCCGACGAGGACGAGGAAGACGCGCAACGCGCCGCCGCCGGCCCGGGCGGCGATCCGGGCGGGCAGGGACTGCCTGGCCTTGACGGCTCCCGACGCCGTCACCGTCGTGGTCATCGCCGTCATCGCCGGGCCTCCCGCCGCATCCTGCGGATGTTGAACAACATCACCGGTACGACCAGGACCAGCAGCAGGACCGCGATCGCGCTGCCGACGCCGAGGTCCGCGTCCGTGCCGAACGAGGAGCGGTAGAGCTGGAGCGCCAGCACATTGGCGTCGTCCTGGCTGGAGCCAGGCGCGATGATGAAGATCAGGTCGAAGATCTTCAGCACGTTGATCATCAGCGTGACGAGGACGACGGCGAGGACGGGCGCGAGCAGCGGCACGGTCACCCGCCGGAAGACCTGCCACTCGTTGGCGCCGTCCACCCGCGCCGCTTCGAGCAGTTCGCGCGGCAGCCCCGCGAGCCCGGCCGCGATGAGCACCATCGCGAACCCGGCCCACATCCAGATGTACGAGCCGATGATGGCGGGGGTGACGAGGGTCGGGCCGAGCCAGTTCACGCCGTTGTAGGGCTCGCGGAAGTTGCCGCGGGGCAGCCGCAGTTGGGCCCCGTCGGCCTTGGCGGGCAGGGTGAACGTGCCGTCGGCGCGCGCGGTGGCGGTGGCGACGACCCGACCCTCCCGTACCGCTTCGATCTTGAGGCCCTTGAGGCCGAGCTCCTTGGAGTCGATGGTGTTGGGGGTGCCGCCGCCCCCTTTGGTGAAGTCGAGCCAGGCGGTGCCGGTGATCTCGCCGGGCTCGGCGGCCGGAGCCTTCGCCGCCTTCGCGGACGACGGCATCTTGTCGGCGGCGACCCCGACGAGCGGCAGCAGCGCGGGCTGCCCGGCGCGGACCGCGTCCTTGGTCACGAAGGAGCCGCCGCCGCCCGGCTTGAGCGGGGCGGCGGGCAGCGGATGGGCCCGCGGGAACCCGGCCGACTCGGCGAACGTGTCGTGCACGCCCACCCAGACGGCGTTGGCAACACCCCGGTCCGGGTCCTGCTCGTACACCAGCCGGAAGATGATCCCCGCGGCGAGCATCGAGATCACCATCGGCATGAAGACGATCAGCTTGAACGCCGTTCCCCAGTGCACCCGTTCGGTCAGTACGGCGAAGATCAGCCCGAGTACGGTGGCGACGGTCGGGGCGCAGACCACCCAGATCGCGTTGTTCTCGACGGCGGTCAGGATGGTGTCGTCGGTGAAGAGGGTCTTGTAGTTGTCGACCCCGGCGAAGCCGTCGCCCGACTGGTCGAAGAACGAGCGGTAGACGGAGTACCCGATCGGATAGACCACGAGCGCGCCGAGCAGGACGAGCGCGGGCAGCAGGAACCCGGCGGCGAGGTAGGTGCGCGTTCCGGTCACGCTCTTGCGGGCGCGGGGGGCGGGCGCGGGGGCGGCGGTCACGGCGGGCGGCCCGGTCAGCTCTTGTACGCCGCGGCCGCGTCGGCCTCCAGCCTGGCCTGCGCACCGGCGACGTCCTTCGGGTTCTTCAGGAAGTCCTGGAGGTCCTTCCACTCGCCCTTGCCCGGTGTTCCGCCGAAGGACTGCGGCGCCTGGTCGGACATGTCGAACCGCACGTCGTCCCCGGCCGCGATCAGCGCCTTGGCGATGTCACGCTGTACGTCATTGGGGTACGCGGCGAGGTCGGCGGCCTTGTTGGGCGAGATGTAGCCGCCCGCGGCGGCCCACACCTTGGCGGCGTCCGGGGAGGCGAGCCAGGTCAGCAGGGCCTGGGCGCCCTTGGTGTCCTTGAGGGCGACGGCGGCGTCCCCGCCGGTGACGACGGGCGCGGTGGCGCCGACGGCCGGGAAGGGGAAGACCTTGGCGTCGGTGCCGACCTTCGCACCGGCCTGCGCGATGTTGACGCCGACGAAGTCCCCCTCGAAGACCATCGCTGCCTTGGGCTGCTCGCCGCCGGTGAAGGTCTGGGTGACGGAAGCGGGGAACTCGGTCTGGAGGGCGCCGGTCGCGCCGCCGGCGATGAGGTCGGGCTTGCCGAAGAGCTGGCCGAGGGTGGTCAGGGCGTCCTTGACGGACGGGTCCGTCCACTTGATCTGGTGCTTGGCCAGCTGGTCGTACTTCTCGGGCCCCGCCTGGGAGAGGTAGACGTTCTCGAACCAGTCGGTGAGGGTCCAGCCGTCGGCGCCGCCGACGGAGACGGGGGTGACGCCGGAGGCGGAGACGGTGTCGGCGGTGGCGAGGAAGTCCTTCCAGGTCTTCGGCACCTGGGCGCCGGCGGTCTCGAAAACCTTGCTGTTGTACCAGACCAGGGACTTGTTGGCGGCCTTGAAGTACACGGCGTACTGGGTGCCGTCGACCGCGCCGAGGTCCTGCCAGACCTTGGAGTAGTTCTTGGCGAGCTGGGCCTTGGCCTCCGGCCCGACGGGCTTGACCCACTTCTTCTGCACGGCCTGCTGGATGGCCCCGACCTGCGGCAGCATCGCCACGTCGGGCGGACTGCCACCGGCGATCTTGGTGCCGAGGAAGTTGACGATGGGGTCCTGGGCGGGGACGAAGGTGACGGTGGCGCCGGTCCGGTGCTCGAACTCCTTCAGCACCTTGACGAAGTTGGCCTGCTCGGGTCCGGTCCAGACGGCGGCGACCTCGATCTTCTGCCCGTCGAGCCGGGGCAGGGCGACGGCTCCCGCGGGGCTGCCGGACCTGCTCTTCTCCGGCTTCGCGCCGTCGTCGTCCTTCTTGTCGTCCCCGCAGGCGGTGGCGGTGAGGGCGAGCGCCCCGACGATGGCCATCCCGACCAGCTTCCGACCCGTACGCGTGCCTCTACGCATGCCTGTACGCATGACTTGCCGCCTCCCGCCGCCGAGGTCGTCCCGTCCGGACAGTCCTACGCCGGGTGCGGGTACCCCGCAATAGCGCGATCGCTCCCAACTGGGGGATCGTGATGGGCTCGTGACGTGGGGTCAGGGCCCGGGATTCGTCTGCGGGCCGGTGGGTGGCTGGTCGCCCAGTTCCCCGCGCCCCATTTTTGGCCCGGGGTCCGTCTGCGGGCCGGTGGTGGGCTGGTCGCGCCGTTCCCCGCGCCCCTGACCCCTCCTTCGTCTGCGGACCGTGGTCGGTTGCTCGCACAGTTCCCCGCGCCCCTGAAGTGCTCGGCTTCGCCGTCGCACGCGCCCGTACCCCCTAGGGGCGCGGGGAACTGCGCGACCAGCCACCCACGGTCCGCAGACGAACGAAGCGGGGTGCAGGGGCCGCAGGCCCCGCAAAGGGGGCCGGGGGCGTAGCCCCCGGGAAGCGAGTCTCCAGTTGGGGAGGGGGCTCAGAGGCCCGGCGGCGCCGCCGCGTGGACCACCCGGCCCGCTCTTTCCAGCGCGCTGGCCAGCAACGCCAGATCCGTAGGCCCGTTCCCCAGCTCCCGCACCGGCCGCCGAGCCGGCGGATCCCCCATCCGCTCCCACTCCAGCGGCACCACCGTCGGACGAAGCGTCGCCGTCCGGGGTATCCGCCCGGTGACCCGCCCGCCCTGGAACGGCGTCACCGAACCGTCCGACAGGAGCAGCCGCCCCCGCCCCGGCGACGGCTCCTCCGGCGACGGCACGACCGGCGGCGCGTCGAGCCGCACCACATGCCGCACCCCCCGCGCCAGCTCCGTGTCCGCCGTACGCTCCGGGCGGGCCGACGTCGCGACCAGGTGGACCCCCAGCCGCTCCCCGTCCCGCGCCACCGCCTCAAGCGCGCGCACCACCGACCCCGCGGCGGGCCGCCCGGGGCTGCCGAGCGCGGGCGCGACCAGCGCGTCGAGGTCGTCCACCAGGACGACGAGACGCGCGAGGGGCGGCGGCCCCGCCTCCGTACGCGTACGCCCGAGGGGCCGCAGCCGCAGCGTGCTGGTGGACGGCGCGTCCACGTCCCCCTCGCCGGCGGACGGCGACCGCGGCCCGGCCGCCCGCTCCGCCGCCACCTCCTGCGACTGCCGCGCCACCCACTGGGCGAACCCCAGCTCGCCGAGCAGCTCCGCCCGCCGCTTCAGCTCCGCCCCCAGCGCCTGCGCGAACTCCCGCATACGGACCGGGTCGGAGGCCACCAAGTGCGTGGAGACATGGGGGAGTTCGGTGCAGGGGCGCAGGCCCTCGCCGCGCTCCCCGCCCGCCCCGTCGACCAGCACGAGCGCCAGCCGGTCCGGCCGCGCCCCCGCAGCCAGCGACGCGGCGACCGCCCGCAGCAGCTCCGTACGCCCGCTGCCCGCCGGTCCCTCGATCATCAGATGCGGCCCGTCGGAGGCGAGGTCGACGCCGACCGGGCCGCGCGGCCCGGTGCCGAGCACCACCGCGCCGTCCGGCGCCGACTCCCAGCGCGCCATCAGGGACGCCGGGGTGGCCCGGGCCAGGCCCAGTTCGTCGAGCAGCCGGGAGGAGGGCGGCAGCGCCACCGGCGGCCGCCCGGGCGCGGTGGTCCCGTCGCCCGCCCGCAGCGGCGCCAGCGCCCGCGCGAACCGCTCGGCCCACGCCACCGACACCGCGTCCACCACCGCCAGCGTGCCGTGCCCGGCCGGGCGGCCCCCGGCCGTGCGCAGCAGCCGCAGCGCCGTGGCCACGTCCCCGCTGAGCAGCGCCGCCGCCCCGCACTCGCGGAAGGGGAGCGAGACCGCGCACGCCGACTCGTACGTCGCCTCCACCGGCGACACCGGCGAGGCGGCCGGCGTCTCGGCGAGACAGAGCAGATGGATGCCCGCCGCGCCCCCGGCGCACGCCAGCCGGGCCGTCGTCTCGCGCAGCACGGACGAGCCGGGGTCGCCGTCGACGATCACCACCGTGTACGGACCCGAGTAGCGGCGGGTCGCGTCGGCCACGGCGGCCGGGTCGGCGGACGCCCAGCCAGGACCCAGCGGGCTGTCGTCCAGGCGCCGGACCAGCTCGGTCGTCCGGGCCGTGGCCTGCTCCCGGTCGTACGCGAGCAGCAGCCGGCAGTCCTGGCCGTGCCCGGGCCTCACATGCGGGAGCCAGCCGAGCCAGCCCCACTCCGCGGTACGCGTCTGGAGGCTGCGGCCGCGCTCCGTGCTGATGAGGACGATCTCCAGGTCGGCCGGTGCGTGCAGCGCCGCGAGCTGGGCCACGGCCGCCCTGGCCAGGCCGTTCAGCCGGGGGCGTGGTCCGGCGAGCCCGAGTGAGCCGGCCTCCCGCAGCCCCACGGTGACCGGCACGGCCGCGAGCTCGCCCCGGTCCGCCGTCCCGACCCGGATCGCCAGCTCCTCCGGGTGCCCGGGGCGGCGCTCCCACAGCCGCGGCCCGGGTCCCAGCGCGGTCAGCAGCAGCGCGGCCGGGTCGGGCCACCGCTCCGGGGCGGGCGGCGCGCCCGGCACCACGGCCGCGGCCTCGGCGGGCTCCGGTTCGTGCACGTCCTCGCCGCGGCCTCCGGTCAGCCGCCGCGCCCAGGCCCCGATCCCGCCGCGCCGCCGGGACGGCGCCCCGTCGTCCACGCGTGCGTGCTCGACGTCCTCCGGCAGCCGGGTCCCGCGCGGAGGCGTCCCGACCCGCCTGCTGGAGCCGGGGGCGTAGGCCTGGTCGTCGCCGCCCTGGGTGTCCCTCTCATCGTCCGTGCGCCGCGCCCCGGGCACGCGCGCGTGGCCGCTCCCGGCCTGCGGCCCGGACACGCCGCCGTACGTGCCGTACCCGCCCTCCGTACGCCCCGGCTCCAAGCCCTCCTGGCCGTCCCGCCCGTGCGCCCGCCCGCCGCTCTCCCCGGTGAAGCCCGTGCCGTGCGTGGTGGGGCCGTGGGTCGGCGGGCCGTGTCCGGCGGGGCCCGGGTCGCTCGACGCGCGCGGGGACGGCACCCGGGGGGCCTCCGCGGCCGCCGGGGCGCCCTCCCCGTACGCCACCGGTCCCGACGGCGGCTGCGGGGGCGAGGCGGCCGGGGTCACCCGGACGTGCCCCTCCCCGTCCGGCGCGGTGGGCAGCGGCTCGGGGGCCGGGGTGCCGGTGCTCAGCCGCAGGGCGGACTCACCGAGGCGCAGCAGCGCGCCCACCGGCAGGCGCACCGGGTGCGGGCCGACCGGGGCGCCGTCCACGCGCGTGCCGTTCGTCGAGCCCAGGTCGGCCACCGAGACCCGGCCGCCCTCGCCGACCGTCACCGCGCAGTGCAGCCGGGACACATCCGGGTCGTCCAGCGGAACGTCCGCGTCCGCCGAGCGGCCGACGCGGATCTGGCCGCCGTGCAGCAGATGGACCCCGCCCGCGTCCGGCCCCGCGACCACGCACAGCCGGGCCGGGGCCGCCTCCTCGTGCTCCTCGTACGCGTACGAGGAGGAGTCGGCCGGGGCGGAGAGGGACAGCACCGCCCCGTCCACCAGTGGCGGCTCGCCGAGCACGCGGCGCTGGGGATCGAGGCGCTCCCGGCCCGCGTAGAGCACCACCGTGCTGGACACCTCGGAGCCGGACGCGGCGGTGGCGAGGCCCGAGGCGACGGCCGCGAGGGCGGTCCCGGCGGGCGCGGTCACGAGCACGTCGCAGGCGCGCGCCGCAGCGTGGCCGCTGCGCGGCGCGAGGACGGTCAGCCGGATCTGCATCGCCTCGGCGGTCCCTTCTGCGCGGGGGTGCCGGGCACGGAGGGAAAGGCCCTTGTGATTCCCCCCACCAGGCACACATGTCGTGCTGAGGGCATCCTCGCACCTGCCACTGACAACACGCCCGCCCCCCACCTCCAAGTGATCTTGAATGGTCGGCTCTAGGCGCAAATGTGGCCGCAAAGTGGCCGGTTGCGCACCTCGCCGGAATCGCTCACCCCGGTTCGGCACGGCCGTTCGGCAACCTTCCGTACGACGGTGACGTCTTTCCTTCGAACAACCGGAGCGTGTGGGCCCGCGCCGCCACCGCCGTCGCGGCGGCCGTCGTGACAGTCGGCGGCACTACAGTGGGCGGCTCGGGGGACACCCGAAGAGACCCGGATCCAGCCAGACCAGCAGGGAGCGCATGACGTGCGGCCGGTAGGCAGCAAGTACTTGCTCGTGGAGCCGCTCGGACGCGGTGCCACGGGCACCGTCTGGCGCGCCCGCCAGCGTGAAGCGGCGGGCGCCGAGGCGGCCGTGGCCGGCCAGCCCGGCGAGACCGTCGCGATCAAGGTCCTCAAGGAGGAGCTGGCCAACGACGCCGACGTCGTGATGCGGTTCCTGCGCGAGCGGTCGGTGCTGCTGCGCCTGACGCACCCCAACATCGTGCGCACCCGCGACCTCGTCGTCGAGGGCGATCTGCTCGCCCTGGTCATGGACCTGGTCGACGGCCCCGACCTGCACCGCTATCTGCGCGAGAACGGCCCGCTGACCCCGGTCGCCGCCTCCCTGCTCACCGCCCAGATCGCCGACGCGCTCGCCGCCAGCCACGCCGACGGCGTCGTCCACCGCGATCTGAAGCCCGCCAACGTCCTGCTGGACGAGCGTGACGGCGCCATGCACCCGATGCTCACCGACTTCGGCATCGCGCGCCTGGCGGACTCCCCGGGCCTGACCCGTACGCACGAGTTCGTGGGCACGCCCGCGTATGTGGCGCCGGAGTCCGCCGAGGGCCGCCCGCAGACCTCCGCCGTCGACGTCTACGGCGCCGGAATCCTGATGTACGAGCTGGTCACCGGGCGTCCGCCGTTCGCGGGCGGGACGGCTCTGGAGGTGCTGCACCGGCATCTGAGCGAGGAGCCGCGCCGCCCCACGACCGTGCCCGGCCCGCTGTGGACGGTCATCGAGCGCTGTCTGCGCAAGAACCCGGACGAGCGGCCGAGCGCCGAGAACCTCGCGCGCGCCCTGCGCGTCGTGGCCGACGGCATCGGGGTGCACTCCAGCCCGGCCCAGGTCGAGGCGGCCGACGGCGTCGGCGCGCTGCTCGCGCCCGACCCGGCGCCCGCGCCCGTCCCCGAGACGCCCGGCGCCGCCGACCCGACGCAGGTGCTGCCGAGCAACGCGGGCTCGTACGACCCGAATGCGGCGACCTCGTACCTGCCGAACACGCCCGGCGCCGCCGACCCGACCGCCGTCCTGCCCAACCGGGGCGCGGCCGACCCGACGGCCGTGCTGCCGCCGGTGCCGCAGGGCCAGTACGGCCAGGGCGGCCCCGACCAGCAGCAGCCCGAGCAGCCGCACCCCTGGCAGTCCCAGCTCCAGGCGGCCCGCGACCGCAACGAGCAGACGCAGGTCCAGTACCTGGACCCGGAGCAGGACCCGCTGCGCCGCCGCCCGCACCGCCAGGCGCAGCAGCCCCACCCGCAACAGCAGCAGCGGCCCCAGCAGTACGCCCCGCAGCAGCCTCAGCAGTACCGGCAGCCGCAGCAGCCCCAGCCGTACGCGCAGCCCCCGCAGCACCAGCAGTACGCGCCGCCGCCCCAGCACCAGCAGCGTCAGCAGTACGCGCCGCCGCAGGCACCCCAGCCGCAGCAGCCGCAGGCCCCCGCGCCCCGCGAGCCGCGCCGCAGCGCCAACCCGATGCGGATCCCGGGGCTCGGCTGCCTCAAGGGCTGCCTGTTCACGCTCGTCCTGCTGTTCGTGGCGGGCTGGCTGATCTGGGAGCTGACCCCGCTTCAGGACTGGGTGGCCGAGGGCAAGAGCTACTGGCAGGCCATCGGCGACGCGGCCGACAAGGTCTCGGGCTGGCTCGGCAAGCTCAACGGCAACTGAGCGGCGACGGAGTGGCGACGGGGCGGCAAGTGAGCGGCGACTGAGGCCCGCGCCACCCCGACTTCGTGGATTTGTCGACTTCCAGGGGGTGATTTCCCCCTCGGAAGTGAAGGTTGCCCTTCTGGCCGCGTAGCCTCGGCGTGCACAGCCAGCCGCTGAGGGAGCAGTCTTGGCACGGAATATCGGCAGCCGGTACACCGCCCACCAGATCCTGGGGCGGGGCAGCGCCGGCACGGTGTGGCTAGGTGAGGGGCCCGACGGGCCCGTCGCCATCAAGCTGCTGCGCGAGGACCTCGCCGCCGACCAGGAGCTGGTCGGCCGCTTCGTCCAGGAGCGCACCGCGCTGCTCGGCCTCGACCACCCCAACGTCGTCGGCGTGCGCGACCTCGTCGTCGACGGCAACGACCTCGCCCTGGTCATGGACCTGGTGCGGGGCACGGACGTACGCACCCGGCTCGACCGCGAGCGCCGGCTCGCCCCCGAGGCGGCGGTGGCGATCGTCGCGGACGTGGCCGACGGCCTCGCCGCGGCCCACGCGGCCGGAGTCGTGCACCGCGACGTCAAGCCCGAGAACATCCTCCTGGACATGCAGGGCCCGCTCGGCCCCGGCGGCTCGCACCCGGCCCTCCTCACCGACTTCGGTGTGGCCAAGCTGATCGACACCCCGCGCCGCACCAAGGCCACCCGCATCATCGGCACGCCCGACTATCTGGCCCCCGAGATCGTCGAGGGCCTCCCGCCCCGGGCGGCGGTGGACATCTACGCCCTGGCGACGGTCCTGTACGAGCTCCTGGCGGGCTTCACGCCGTTCGGCGGCGGCCACCCCGGCGCGGTCCTGCGCCGCCATGTCACCGAGACCGTGGTGCCGCTGCCGGGCATCCCCGACGAGCTCTGGCAGCTGGTCGTCCAGTGCCTCGCCAAGGCCCCGGCCTCCCGGCTGCGCGCCTCCGAGCTCTCCGTCCGGCTGCGCGAGCTGCTGCCGCTGGTGGCGGGGATGCCGCCGCTGGACGTGGACGAGCCGGACGCCGAGGAGCCCGAGGAGCCGGTGTACGAGGAGCCCGCCTCGCCCTCCGTCAGGCCCCGCCGGGGCGCGGTGCCGCTGGTGCCGGGCGCCCCCCTGGACTCCAACCGCGACACCCACACCAGCATGCGCGTCCCCGGCCCCGACGAACTGGCGGGCGGCCCCCTCGGCACGGCCCGCGCCCCCCGCCCGTCGGGCACCCCCCGCCCCGGCTCGGCCCGCCACCGCGCCGACCAGCTCCGCAGACGCCGCGTGATCCTGGGCGCCTCGGCGGTCGCCCTGACGGCGGCGGTGGCGGTCGGCGGCTGGCTGGTGGCCTCGGGCGGCGACGACAAGCCCCCGCAGGACTCCAAGCACTCGGCGCCGACGCCCCCGTAGACCCGGGCCCGGCGCCCCTGGCACGGCACCGGGGAAACGTCCTTGCGCACAGCCGTTACGCTGGACCCGTGGCAGTCGTCGATGTATCCGAAGAGCTGAAGTCCCTCTCCTCGACCATGGGGTCGATCGAGGCCGTCCTGGACCTCGACAAGCTGAGGGCAGATATCGCCGTGCTCGAGGAGCAGGCCGCCGCGCCGTCCCTGTGGGACGACCCGGAGGCGGCTCAGAAGATCACGAGCAAGCTTTCGCACCTCCAGGCGGAGGTCCGCAAGACCGAGACCCTGCGCGGCCGTATCGACGACCTCGCGGTGCTCTTCGAGCTCGCGCAGGAGATGGACGACGCGGACACCCTGGCCGAGGCCGAGGCCGAGCTCGTCTCCGTCCGCAAGGCGCTGGACGAGATGGAGGTCCGCACCCTCCTGTCCGGCGAGTACGCCGAGCGCGAGGCGCTGGTCAACATCCGTGCCGAGGCCGGCGGCGTCGACGCCTCCGACTTCGCCGAGCGCCTCCAGCGCATGTACCTGCGCTGGGCCGAGCGCCACGGCTACCCGACCGAGGTCTACGAGACGTCGTACGCGGAAGAGGCCGGCATCAAGTCGACCACCTTCGTGGTGAAGGCGCCGTACGCGTACGGAACGCTCTCCGTCGAGCAGGGCACCCACCGTCTGGTGCGCATCTCGCCGTTCGACAACCAGGGCCGCCGCCAGACGTCCTTCGCGGGCGTCGAGGTGCTGCCGGTCGTCGAGACCAGCGACCACGTCGAGATCGACGAGTCCGAGCTGCGCGTCGACGTGTACCGCGCCTCCGGCCCCGGCGGCCAGGGCGTCAACACCACCGACTCGGCCGTGCGCATCACGCACCTGCCGACCGGCATCGTGGTCTCCTGTCAGAACGAGCGCTCGCAGATCCAGAACAAGGCCAGCGCCATGAACGTCCTCCAGGCCAAGCTGCTTGAGCGCCGCCGCCAGGAGGAGCAGGCCAGGATGGACGCCCTCAAGGACGGCGGCAGCTCCTGGGGCAACCAGATGCGCTCCTACGTCCTGCACCCGTACCAGATGGTCAAGGATCTGCGCACCGAGTTCGAGGTCGGCAACCCGCAGGCGGTCCTTGACGGCGAGATCGACGGTTTCCTGGAAGCCGGAATTCGCTGGCGCAAGCAGCAGGAGAAGTAACCGACGGCCCTTTCGGGGCTTTGTCGACAAGGGAACTGCCGTTTATTGAGCGGCAGTTCCCTTTTTACGTCACAGTCGCAACCCCGTACGACGGGCAAGTCGCCGCAATCCCGGCATTCCGTGCGCAACGGCCTTGACGCGATTCTCAGGAGTGCGGAAGGGTGACGCGCGGCATGCGTATTTCCGGGGCGCGTGTGACGGGGGCGACGGAAATCGGCTCCCCGGTCCCGCGGCCCCTGGGCGCTGCTCCATGACGATTGAGCTACTGGGGGTAGCAGGCAGATGACGAAAATGACGCGGGTCCGCGTTGCACGGATAGCCGCGGGCGCGGTGATCGCGGCAGGCGCGTCCCTGACCGCCGCGGGGGCGGCTCAGGCCGTCGGTGTCGATGTCAACATCGGCGGCATCAGCGCCAAGGCCGAGGCCGACAAGAGCGGTGTGGACGTCGGCCTCGGCGTCCAGGGCGAGTCCGACGGCGGCACCGGCACGGTCGGTGGCATCGGCGGCGCCGACACGGGCGGTTCCTCGTCCACCGGGGGTTCGTCCTCCACGGGCGGCACCAGCACCACGGGTGAGACGTCGTCGACGGGCGGCAGCTCGTCCACCGGCGGCACCAGCACCACGGGCGAGACGAGCTCGACCGGTGGCAGCTCGTCCACCGGCGGTTCGACCTCGTCGACCGGTGGCATCGGCGGTGCCGACACCAGCGGCGGCAGCACGGGCGGCTCCTCGTCCACCGGCGGCTCGTCCTCCACGGGCGGTTCGTCCAGCACGGGCGGCTCCAGCACCACGGGCGGCTCGGCCACCGGCGGCTCCACCACCACCTCGGGCGGTTCCTCGTCCACCGGTGGCTCGTCCTCCACGGGCGGCTCCAGCACCACGGGCGGCTCGGCCACCGGCGGCTCCACCACCACCTCGGGCGGTTCCTCGTCCACCGGTGGCACCACGGGCACCGGCGGCACCACCGCCACCGGCGGCAGCTCCACCGGCGGGTCCTCCACCGGGGGCTCCTCGACCGGCGGCTCCTCCGCCACGGGCGGCTCCGGCAGCACCGGTGGCAGCACCGGCGGCGGCACCTGCACCGTCTCGCTGGACGGCGCCCAGTGCCCGGACAACACCGACACGGACAACGTCAGCTCGAAGCCGGTCGAGCAGGGCAAGGCCAAGGAGGAGCTCGCCGAGACCGGTGCGGGCGAGACCACGTTCCTGCTGCTCGGTGCCGCGACGATGATCGCCGGTGGCATCGGCTTCCGGTTCATGCCGCGCCTGGTCGGCGGCCGTACCGCCGCCTGATCGGACAGCCGGTCGGATCCGTAGTGGATCAGTAGCGGATCAGAACGACGTGGGGCCCGGGGTGCACCTGCACCCCGGGCCCCACGTCGTTCTACGTCGTCACACGGTCTGGTGGGCCAGCAGGGCCACCGCGGCCACGAGCACCACGAGCAGCGTCACCAGCGCCGCCGGGCTCAGACCGCCCCAGGGGCCTTCCTGCTGCAGCCGCGCGCGGCTGGCCCGGCAGACGGGGCAGCGGCCCTCGCTGACCGGCGCCGCGCAGTTCGCGCACACCAATCGGTCATAGGTCATGCGCTTTCCTCCTCCCGCGCGGCGGAGCCGCCGTATGCACCTACTGCTCCGCACAACGCTCAGGGAAACGCAACCGTTCCCCCTACCACTGTGCCAGCTCGCGCGCGTTTCGGCGCGCCCCGCCGGATTCTGCCCCCTTGCAGGGGCTCGTGGGGGGTCCACGGCCCCCCGTCAACGGGACATAAGGCGCATCCCCGGAACATCCTCGGACGGTGCCTGCACGGCCCAGGCCGGTTCGCGTAGTGTCACGCACACCTATTCCCGGCGACCGTGGTGCACCGTGATCCGATTCGACAACGTCTCCAAGACATATCCCAAGCAGAGCCATCCCGCTCTGCGGGACGTCTCCCTCGACATCGAGAAGGGTGAGTTCGTCTTCCTGGTCGGTTCGTCCGGCTCCGGCAAGTCGACCTTCCTCCGGCTCATCCTGCGCGAGGAGCGCGCCAGCCAAGGGCAGGTGCACGTGCTCGGCAAGGACCTGGCCCGGCTCTCCAACTGGAAGGTGCCGCACATGCGGCGCCAGCTCGGAACCGTCTTCCAGGACTTCCGGCTGCTCCCCAACAAGACCGTGGCCGAGAACGTCGCCTTCGCCCAGGAGGTCATCGGCAAGCCGCGCGGGGAGATCAGGAAGGCCGTGCCCCAGGTGCTCGACCTCGTCGGGCTCGGGGGCAAGGAGGACCGCCGCCCGGGCGAGCTCTCCGGCGGTGAGCAGCAGCGCGTCGCCATCGCGCGGGCCTTCGTCAACCGGCCGATGCTGCTGATCGCGGACGAGCCGACCGGCAACCTGGACCCGCAGACCTCCGTGGGCATCATGAAGCTCCTGGACCGGATCAACCGGACCGGGACGACCGTGATCATGGCGACCCACGACCAGAACATCGTCGACCAGATGCGCAAGCGTGTTATCGAGCTCGAAAAGGGCCGTCTCGTACGTGACCAGGCGCGCGGCGTCTACGGCTACCAGCATTGATGCGCTGAGCATCGAGCCCGTAAAGCACGGAAAGGCTTAACCAGTCGCCATGCGCGCGCAGTTCGTACTCTCGGAGATCGGCGTCGGTCTCCGCCGCAACCTGACCATGACGTTCGCCGTCATCGTCTCCGTGGCCCTGTCCCTGGCCCTGTTCGGCGGTTCGCTGCTGATGCGGGACCAGGTCAACAACATGAAGGGCTACTGGTACGACAAGGTCAACGTCTCGATCTTCCTCTGCAACAAGGCCGACGCCGAGTCCGTCGCCAAGTGCTCCAAGGGCGCCGTCACCGCCCAGCAGAAGAAGGACATCGAGGGCGACCTGAAGAAGCTGGACATCGTCCAGACGGTGACCTACGAGTCGGCCGACGAGGCGTTCAAGCACTACAAGGAGCAGTTCGGCGACTCGCCGATGGCCGGTTCGATCACGCCGGACCAGATGCAGGAGTCGTTCCGGGTCAAGCTCAAGGACCCGGAGAAGTTCAAGGTGGTCGCCACCGCCTTCGCCGGGCGCGACGGCGTGCAGTCCGTCCAGGACCAGAAGGGCATCCTGGAGAACCTGTTCAGCCTGCTCGGCGGCATGAACGTGGCCGCGGTGCTGGTCATGGCGGTGATGCTGGTCGTGGCGCTGATGCTGATCGTCAACACGGTCCGGGTCTCCGCGTTCAGCAGACGGCGCGAGACCGGCATCATGCGCCTAGTGGGTGCGTCGAGCTTCTACATCCAGGCGCCGTTCATCATGGAGGCCGCGTTCGCCGGCGTGCTCGGCGGAATCGCCGCCTCCGGCATGCTGATCGTCGGCCGCTACTTCATGATCGACCACGGCCTCGACCTGTCGCACAAGCTGAACCTGATCAACTTCATCGGCTGGGACGCGGTCCTCGCCAAGCTGCCGCTGGTGCTCGCGGCGAGTGTGCTGATGCCCGCCCTTGCCGCGTTCTTCGCGCTGCGCAAGTACCTGAAGGTGTGACGCGGGCGCTTCACCGTGTGAGATGCGCCCCGGGCGCCGTAGGAGCAACAGCCCCTGCGGCGCCCTCGCGTTGTCCTAGACTCGACGCCATGTCAGGTCCGGACAGCTGTCCCAGGTCCCGTGGAGTGCGCCGCGGGGCGACTCTGACATTGGTCTTCGTCTCGGTCCTGGCGACCGCCGCGGTGACCGGTTCGCTGCCGCAGGCCGAGGAGCGCCGCACCCCGCTGCACGCGCTGCCCGCCTCCGCCACCGGGCCCCGCGACCGCGGCGCGGACGTGGCCCGGGCCGCCGCCGATGCGGTGGCCGACGGCAAGTCGGTGAGCCAGGCGGCCGCCGAGGCCGTCAGCCGCAGCGGCGACCGCTGGGGCGCGGTGTACGACCCGACCGCGTACGAGCAGTTCGAGGACGCCCTCGACGGCCGGTACACGGGCGTCGGACTATGGGCCCGGCGCACCGCCGACGGCCGCGTCGAGGTGACCCGCCTCCAGCCCGGCGGCCCGGCCGCCCGCGCCGGGATCAGGGCGGGCGACCGGCTCCGTACGATCGACGGCCGCGCCCTCGACGCCCTCCCGGTCACCGAGGTCGTCGCCCTGCTGCGCGGCGACGGGGCCACCCCGGGCAGCAGGGTCGTGCTGGGCCTGGAGCGCGGCGGGCGCACCTGGAGCGAGTCGCTGCGGCGGGCCGAGCTCACCACCGAGACCGTGACGGTGAGCGCGCTGCCCGGCGGCGACGTGATGATCAAGGTCGCGGCCTTCACCAAGGGATCGGGCGAGCGGGTGCGGACGGCGGTCCGCGCGGCCCCCGGCGGCGCCGGCGTCCTCCTCGACCTTCGGGGCAACACCGGCGGCCTGGTCACCGAGGCCGCCTCGGCCGCCTCCGCCTTCCTCGACGGCGGCCTGGTCGCCACGTACGACGTGCACGGCCGCCAGCGCGCGCTCTACGCGGAGCGGTCCGGCGACACCGCCCGCCCCCTGGTCGTCCTGGTCGACAGCGGCACCATGAGCGCGGCCGAGCTGCTGACCGGCGCCCTCCAGGACCGGGGCCGGGCCGTCACGGTCGGCTCGCGCACCTTCGGCAAGGGCTCGGTCCAGATGCCGACCGAGCTGCCGGACGGCTCGGTGGCCGAGCTGACCGTCGGCCACTACCGCACCCCGGCGGGCCACGGCGTCGACGGGAAGGGCATCACCCCGGACGTACCGGTCACCGACCGGGCCCAGGAGCGGGCCCAGGCGGTATTGAGTGGCCTCGGGGGGCGGTCGTAGTGCGAAAATGGCCGCACTATGGCTAAGGCAAAAGACAAGGACAAGGGCAGCGGGCGCAAGCTCGTCGCGCAGAACAAGAAGGCGCGGCACGACTACACCATCATCGACACCTACGAGTGCGGTCTCGTGCTCACCGGTACCGAGGTGAAGTCGCTGCGCCAGGGGCGGGCGTCGCTGGTCGACGGGTTCGTGCAGATCGACGGGGGCGAGGCCTGGCTGCACAACGTCCACGTGCCGGAGTACGCCCAGGGCACCTGGACCAACCACAGCGCGCGGCGCAAGCGGAAGCTGCTGATGCACCGCGCCGAGATCGACAAGCTGGAGTCCAAGTCGCAGGAGTCGGGTCACACGATCGTGCCCCTCGTCCTGTACTTCAAGGAGGGCCGGGCGAAGATCGAGATCGCGCTGGCGAAGGGCAAGAAGGAGTACGACAAGCGCCAGACGCTGCGGGAGAAGCAGGACACCCGGGAGACGAACCGGGCGATCGCGGCGGCCAAGCGGCGGCAGCGGGCGTAAATGTCCTGGCGAGCCGCGGTCCGCGTCGCGTACCATGGCTTCAGCGCCGCCCCCCGGGGTGGAGCACATTGTTAACAAAACATGGGGATGATCGGTTTCGACAGCGGATGTCGAAGCAGGGGAAGCGTGTCGAGGAAGCGGCAATGATCTCGTAAACCATATGTCGCAACCAATAATCGCCAACACCAAGCGCGATTCCTTCGCCCTCGCTGCCTAAGTAGCGACTTGCGAAGTGTCAGCCCGGGGGTGATCCCGACCCGGATCCTGGCATCATCAAGGGATCTAAACTTCTGAGCCCGGTCACGGGGCCCAGAAGGAAATCAAACAGTGACTGAGCCCGTCGGAGACTTGTTCGCGTGATCTCCGGGGCTGAGAAAATCGCAGCGAACTGCACACGGAGAAGCCCTGATTCCGCACCGTTGGACGCGGGTTCGATTCCCGCCATCTCCACAATTCCCATGTGAGGCGAAGGCCCGGCTGCATCAGCAGCCGGGCCTTCGTCGTACGCGCTCACGCCCGCCGCCGTACCGGACCGGCCGCGCAGGCCGCCAGCGCGAGGGCCGCCGCGCAGACCGGGGCGAGGTAGGCCGTCGGGGCCGAGGCGTGGTCGGTGAGCCAGCCGCCCGTGGCCGAGCCGGCCGCGATGCCGCCCAGGATCGCGGTGACCGCTAGCGTCATCCCCTCGTTCAGTCGGCCCTCGGGGGTGAGGCGCTGGACCAGGGTCATCCCGGTGACCATCGTCGGCGCGGTCGCCGCGCCCGCCAGCAGCAGGGCGCCGGCCAGGACGGCGAGCGAGCCCGTACGGGCCGCCAGTAGCGGCAGGCACATCAGGGCCGTCATCGCGCCGACGCACAGCAGCAGCCGCCGGGCGACGGAACGCGCGGGCCGCACCGAGCCGTAGACCAGGCCCGCCGCGCCCGAACCGGCCGCCTGGAGCGCGAGGACCGCGCCGCCCGACGGGCCGTGGCCGAGCCCGGACGCGTACGCCAGGGTCACCACCTCCATCGAGCCGAACACCGCGCCCGTGGCGAGGAAGACGGCGAGCAGCGGGGCGAGGCCGGGGGAGCGCAGGGGGGAGCGGGCGGTGGTGCGCGGGGCCACCGGGGGTTCCGTGGCGCGCTGGGCCGAGAAGATCAGCACGCCCGTCATCAGGAGCACCGCGCCGGTGAGCGTGCCCGCCTCCGGGAACAGGGCCGTGCACAGGAACGCGGCGGCCACCGGGCCCAGCATGAAGCAGAGTTCGTCCACGGCCTGCTCGAAGGAGTTGGCGGTGTGCAGGGCAGCCGGGTCGCCCCGGTGGACGTGCGCCCAGCGCGCCCGCGACATACCGCCGGTGTTCGGGGTGGTGGCGGTCGCGGCGTACGCGGCGAACAGGGTCCAGTCCGGTGCGTCCAGGCGTACGCAGAGCAGCAGCGCCAGTGAGCCGAGGACCGCGAGCGCGGTGGCGGGCACGGCGACCCGGGCCTGGCCGTGGCGGTCGATGAGGCGGGCCGTCCAGGGCGCGACCAGGGCGGTCGCGGCGAGGCCGGTGGCGGTGACGGCCCCGGCCAGCGCGTACGAGCCGCGCGACCCGGCGATCATGATCACGGCGCTCACGCTGAACATGCCCATGGGCAGCCGGGCGATGAGGTTGCCCAGGGTGAAGGCGCGGGCGCCGGGGACGGCGAACAGACGGCGGTAGGGGGTGGCCCGTCGCACCTTCGGAGCGCGGGGCTCGCGTTCGTACGGAGCGGGCCCGGCGAGCACCAGGGTCGTACCCGAGACGGTCATCAGTTGCGGCATGCGCCGAGCTTCGCCCGGGCCGGGCGCGGGCGTCCAACACCTGATCAGGGGCCATTCACGCGCTTGTGTTGTCAATGTGCCGAGGCGCGGCTTCTGTTGTCGGCGGCCGTGCGGTTGACTGCCGTCCGTGACCCAGGACATCGACCCCCGGCTGCTGCGCGCCTTCACCGCCGTCGCCGAGGAGCTGCACTTCACCCGGGCCGCCGCCCGGCTCTTCGTCGCCCAGCAGGCGCTCAGCCGGGACGTGCGGCGGCTCGAACGCGACCTGGGCGCCGAGCTGTTCGTGCGGACCACGCGCGCGGTGGAGCTCACCGCCGACGGCGCGCGGCTGCTGCCGTACGCGCGGCGGGTCCTCGCCGCGCACGACGAGCTGCGCAACGGCTGGGCGGCCGAGGCCCGGCCGCTGCTCGTCGACATCAGCGCCCCGGTTGGCACCGGCCACCGGGTGCTGGTGGGGGCCCGCGAGGCGGCGGCCGGGCAGGAGTTCGTGGCGCGCTATCTGAGCGGGCTCACCGGGGCCGCCGCCGAGATCCTGGCCGGGCGGCTCGACGTCTCCTTCGGCCGGGTCGCCGGGCTCGGCCCGTCGGTGCTCGCGGGCCTCTCGCACCAGCCCGTCCGGTACGAGCGGATGGCGGTGCTGCTCCCCGAGCGCCATCGCCTCGCCCGTCTGGAGGAGGTGCCGGTGGACGCTCTCGCGGGCGAGACGCTGTATGCCGGGGCGGGCAATCCGGCCACCGCCGAGTGGACGGATCTGGCCGTGCGGCTCTTCGCCGGGCGGGGTGCGGAACTGGCCGCCCCGTTCCCCGAGATCTCCGGCAAGGAGGAGTTCGCCCGGGTGGTGCTGGGGCGCGGCTGGTCGGTGCTGGCCAGCACGGACTTCCTGGAGATACCCGGGATGGTGCTGCGGCCGCTGACCGGCCCCGTACCGCTGTCACCGGTGTCGCTGGTGTGGCGCAAGGGGCTGCACCACCCCGGCCTGGAGGTTCTCCAGGAGGTCGCCCGGCGGATGGGACGGGCCGCCGGGTGGCTTGAACTGCCCCCTGATTGCTGGCTTCCGGAGGAGGATCTGTCCCTCATGTCCCACTGATACCCCTCTGGTGTTCCAGTTGAGGAACAACACTTGGCGCGTGAACACGGCTCACAGCGGCGTGCGCTACATTCATTCCCCGGGTGCGGTGTGGTAGTGGGGGTGCGTGGAACGGGTGGGGACCCGGTCCGTAACGCAGTGCCCGCTAGAGGAGTGCGCGCAACCCGCGAATCATCCAGTGGGGAAGTGCGTACGCAAAGTGGACAATTGGCGAAAAGATGCCCCTCAGGGGCGACCCCTGAACCCGTTCGAGGAGCCCCGTAGGCCGCTCGACGACTTCACGATGGAACTGAACGTCGCCGGACGCCTGCCGGGCAGCCCCCAGGCACCGGACCGGTCCCAGGACCACGTCCGGACCCAGGCGCAGCCCCAGTTCCCGAGCCAGGACCGGACGCAGGTCCAGGCCCGGGTCCACGTCCCGGCTCAGGACCTGGCGCAGGCGCCGGTCGCCGCCGGCGACGTCGACGGCCCCGTCTTCGTGGACGAGAGCGGCCGCCGCGGCAAGAACCTGCGCCGGCTCGGCTGGGTCTTCGGCCTGGCATGCACCTGCTACGCGGTGATGCTCGTCGGCAGCCTCGTCGGCGGCAGCTCCCGCGCGCCCTGGCTCGGCATACCCGGCCCCGCCGCCAAGGAGAAGAAGACGGAGACGGTCCAGGTCACTCCGGCCCCCACCGACTCCCGCGCCCCGCACCCGGGTACCAAGCCCGGCGCCCACAAGGGCAAGGCGCACCCCTCGGCCGGCGCCTCCGCACGGCCCAAGGCCACCGGCACCCCCAAGCCGGGCAGGACGAAGAACTCCGCCAAGCCCACCGGCGCCACCCCGCACCCCGGCATCTCGCAGAGCGCGAAGCCGACCGGCGGCCGCTCGGCGAGCCCCGGCCTCCCCACCGGCCCGTCCGGCAGCCCGACGGGCCTGTCGACGAAGCCGACTCCGCACTCTGGAGCCAGCACGTGAAAGCCCCTCGCCGTACGATCCGTCGTACGACTTCCGCCACGACCCCGCGCACGCCGAGACGCCGCAGACTGCCGATGCGCTATCTGCTGCCGCTGCTCTTCCTCGTCGCGCTCTTCGCGATGCTGATGCTGCGCGGGTACGTCCACAACGAGATACTCGCCGACCACCGCATCCGCCCGGACGCCTCCACCGACACGGTGCCCGAGCACATCCTGGACGGCGGCCCGGTCATCGACGCACGGGGCACGGGCAAGCCCACCAGCCTCGACATCCCCAAGCACAAACTGGTGCTCACCTTCGACGACGGCCCGGACCCCACCTGGACCCCGAAGGTGCTCGACCAGCTGAAGAAGTACCACGCGCACGGCGTCTTCTTCGTCACCGGCGCCAACGCCGCCCGCTACCCCGATCTGGTCAAGCGGATGGTCGACGAGGGCCACGAGGTCGGCCTGCACACCTTCAACCACCCCGACCTCTCCTACCAGTCGCACGCCCGGATCGACTGGGAGCTCGCGCAGAACCAGCTGGCCCTCGAAGGCGCCGCCGGCATCCGCACCTCCCTCTTCCGGCCGCCGTACTCGTCGTTCGCGGACGCGATCGACGACGAGAACTGGCCGGTGATCAAGTACGTGGGCAGCCGCGGGTACATCACCGCGCTGGACTCCACGGACAGTGAGGACTGGCAGCGCCCGGGCATCCGGACGATCATCAAGAACGCCACGCCCAAGCACGGCAAGGGCGCCATCGTCCTGATGCACGACTCCGGCGGCGACCGCTCGCAGACGGTGGCCGCGCTCGACACCTTCCTGCCCGAGCTCCAGGGCAAGGGCTACACGTTCGTGAATCTGACCGAGGCCCTGAACGCCCCGAGCGCGCACACCCCGGTCACCGGCATGGACCTGTGGAAGGGCAAGGCGTTCGTCTTCGCCGTCCAGGTCTCCGAGCACACCACCGACATCCTGGTGGGCGGGCTCGCCGTGATCGGCGTGCTGGTCTTCGCCCGGTTCGGGCTGATGCTGATCCTGTCGTTCCTGCACGCGCGCAAGGTGCGGGCGCGCGGGTTCCGCTGGGGCCCCGAGGTCATCGAGCCGGTCTCGGTGATCGTCCCCGCGTACAACGAGCGCGAGTGCATCGCCAACACCGTGCGCTCGCTGATGGCCAGCGACCACCCCATCGAGGTGCTCGTCGTCGACGACGGTTCCACCGACGGCACCGCGGACATCGTCGAGGCGATGCGGCTGCCGAACGTCCGGGTGATCCGCCAGCCCAACGGCGGCAAGCCGTCGGCGCTCAACAACGGCATCAGGAACGCCCGTTACGACATCGTCGTGATGATGGACGGCGACACCGTCTTCGAGCCGTCGACCGTACGCGAGCTGGTGCAGCCGTTCGGCGACCCGAGGGTCGGCGCGGTCGCGGGCAACGCCAAGGTGGGCAACCGCGACTCGCTCATCGGCGCCTGGCAGCACATCGAGTACGTGATGGGCTTCAACCTGGACCGCCGGATGTACGACGTGCTCGGCTGCATGCCGACCATCCCGGGCGCGGTCGGTGCCTTCCGCCGCACCGCCCTGGAGCGGGTCGGCGGCATCAGCGAGGACACCCTCGCCGAGGACACCGATGTCACCATGGCGATGCACCGCGACGGCTGGCGGGTCGTGTACGCCGAGAACGCGCGCGCCTGGACCGAGGCGCCGGAGTCCGTACAGCAGCTCTGGTCGCAGCGCTACCGCTGGTCGTACGGCACGATGCAGGCGATCTGGAAGCACCGCCGCGCGGTCTTCGAGCGCGGCCCGTCGGGCCGCTTCGGCCGAGTGGGCCTCCCCCTGGTCTCGCTCTTCATGGTCCTGGCCCCCCTCCTCGCCCCGCTGATCGACGTGTTCCTCCTGTACGGCCTGGTCTTCGGCCCGACGCAGAAGACCGTGGTGGCGTGGCTGGGCGTGCTGGTGATCCAACTGGTCTGCGCGGCCTACGCGTTCCGCCTGGACCGCGAACGCCTCACCCACCTGGTGTCGCTCCCGCTCCAGCAGGTCCTCTACCGCCAGCTGATGTACGTGGTGCTCCTCCAGTCCTGGATCACCGCCCTCACCGGCGGCCGGCTGCGGTGGCAGAAGCTGCGGCGGACGGGTGCGGTGGAGGCGCCGGGAGGCATCCCGACGCAGCGAGGCAGCAAGGAGAACGTCGACCGGAGGCCCGTCGCATGACCACCACCGAGCCCACGGGCGCCTGGCCGCAGCCCGGCCCGTACGGAACGAACGAGCAGGGCGCGCCTCCCCACGCCGAGCACGCGGGAGGGGAGCCGCGTTACCTGTCGCCGCCGGCGGCGGCCCTGCGCCACAAGCCCGAGGCGCCCGCGCCCGCCAAGCCCGGCCGCGACCGGTACTTCGACCTGCTCAGGGCGCTGGCCCTGTTCCGTGTCGTCCTCTACCACCTCATGGGCTGGGCCTGGCTGCCGCTGGCCTTCCCCTCCATGGGCGTCATGTTCGCCCTCGCGGGCAACCTCATGGGGCGCTCCCTCAAGCGCCCGGCGCCCCAGGTCATCCGCAGCCGGATGCGGCGCCTGCTGCCGCCGATGTGGCTGCTGGGCGCGATCGGCGTCACCGGCATGATCGCCCAGGGCTGGGGACCGGACGCGGACGGCCACCCCGGCTGGTGGTGGGGCCACCTCCTGTTCTGGATCGTCCCGCTGAGCGACCCCCCGTACGCCTCCGACCTCCCCGGCATCCACGGCTTCCTGGACGGCTCCTGGGCGGGCAACGTCGCCGAGCCGCTCTGGTACCTGCGGGCCTACCTCTGGTACGTCCTGCTGTCTCCGCTGATCCTGCGCTATCTGCGCAAGGTGCCGTGGACGACGATCCTGGCGCCGCTGGCGCTGTCGGCGGTCCTGACCTTCGGCAGCTTCGACCTGCCGGAGCGAGTCGACTCCGCGATCACCGACTTCTCCACGTTCGGCGCCTGCTGGGTCCTGGGCATGGCCCACCAGCAGGGCGTCCTGAGCCGTATGCCGCGGTACATCGTCCCGGCGGTGGTCCCGTTCATCCTGGGCGTCGGCCTCTGGTGGGCCATGCGGAACGACTTCGGCGGCGAGAACGAGCTCGACGGCATCCCGCTCGCCCAGGCCCTCTGGTCGTTCGGCGCCGTCCTGCTGCTCCTCCACTTCAGCCCGTCGTGGTCGCAGTGGCCGCCCAAGCTGCGCCGTTGGGACCGGCTGATCACCCTGCTCAACTCGCGCGCGGTGACGGTCTACCTGTGGCACAACGTGTGCATCCTCGCCGCGGCGACGATGTGGGACCGGCTGTGGGGCGTCGGCTCCCTGGGCGAGAGCGTGCCGTGGCTGCTGGACAGCCCCTGGCCGGTACTCGCCTTCACCTGGGCCCTGATCGGCCTGTGCGTCCTGAGCTTCGGCTGGGTCGAGGACGTGGCCGCCAAGCGCAGCCCGAGACTGTGGCCGGACGGCAGGTCCGCAGGGGGGAAGCGCTGAGCGCGTGAGAGAACGAGGAGGGGCCCGGACCATGTGTCCGGGCCCCTCCTCGTTGTCCCGGCCCGCGCCCCTCCCCGCTGTGCGACTGCGGACCCCCCCTGTTCCGTCCCGCACGCCCCGCCATGAAGAGTTGCGGCCGCAGCCGCGCGGGGGCGGGCCTCACCGCACCATCCGTTCCCCCGTGAACACAAGGTTGCCCGGCGGTCACGCGGCGGCACGGGGGTGAAACCCGGCCTGCCTACCGTCGGTGTCCGGAAACAGTCAGCACACAGTCAGCAGGGCCCGTCGATCGGGGAGGCGTCAATGAACGGCCGTTGGATCGAGGAGTGGGATCCCGAGGACGAGGTCTTCTGGGAGCGGACGGGGGAGCGGATCGCCCGGCGCAACCTCTGGTTCTCCGTGTTCTCCGAGCACATCGGGTTCTCCATCTGGACCATGTGGTCGGTGATGGTCCTGTTCATGGGGCCCAAGTACCACGTCGACCCGGCGGGGAAGTTCTTCCTGATCTCGACGGCGACCTTCGTCGGGGCGCTCGTGCGGATCCCGTACACCTTCGCGGTCGCCAAGTTCGGTGGCCGGAACTGGACCATCTTCAGTGCCCTGTCGCTGCTCGTCCCGACCATCGCCGCGTACGTCGTGATGGAGCCCGGCACCTCGTACTCCACCTTCATGCTCGTCGCCGCCCTCGCCGGCATCGGCGGCGGCAACTTCGCCTCCTCCATGACCAACATCAACTCCTTCTTCCCGTTGCGGAAGAAGGGGTGGGCCCTCGGGCTCAACGCGGGCGGCGGGAACATCGGGGTGCCCGTCGTGCAGCTCATCGGGCTGCTCGTCATCGGGACCGCCGGGGCCACCCATCCGCGCATCGTGCTCGGTGTGTACGTGCCGCTCATCGTCGCCGCCGCCATCGGCGCCGCGCTGAAGATGGACAACCTCGCGCCCGTGAGGAACGACACCGGGGCCGCCCTGGAGGCCGTGCGCGACCGGCACACATGGATCATGGCGCTGCTGTACATCGGGACCTTCGGGTCGTTCATCGGGTACAGCTTCGCCTTCGGGCTCGTCCTCCAGACCCAGTTCGGGCGCACCCCGCTCCAGGCCGCCTCCCTCACCTTCATCGGGCCGCTGCTCGGCTCGCTGATCCGGCCCGTGGGCGGGGCGTTCGCGGACCGGTTCGGGGGCGCGCGGATCACGCTGTGGACGTTCGCCGCGATGTCCCTGGCCACCGGCGTCGTGATCTTCACATCCGTACAGAAGTCGCTCGGCGTCTTCCTCGTCGGGTTCATCTCGCTCTTCGTGCTCAGCGGGCTCGGCAACGGCTCCACGTACAAGATGATCCCGGCGATCTTCCAGGCCAGGGCCGTCTCCCAGGGCATGGCGGGAGAAGCCGCGGCCGCGTACGGGCGGCGGCTCTCCGGGGCCGCGATGGGGCTGATCGGCGCCGTCGGCGCGCTCGGCGGGCTCGGGATCAACCTCGCCTTCCGCCAGTCGTTCCTGAGCAACGGCACCGGAACCGCCGCCTTCGTCTCCTTCCTCCTCTTCTACGCGGTCTGCTTCACGGCCACTTGGGCGGTGTACCTTCGCCGTCCGGCCGCCGCGACCGCACCGTCCGAGCCCGTATACGCCGAGGTCTGACGGGGTCTAATAGGACACAGGGAGCGCGCCGCGGCCGTCCTCGCCGTAACACCGGGGACACGCGCGCGAACCGGGCCTGTCACGCGGGGTTGACAGGCTCGGTGCGAACCGCCGCACCACCCCGGTTGGAGAGTCATGGTCGACACACAGCACGGACCCCTCGCCGGTTTCACGGTCGGCGTCACCGCCGCGCGCCGCGCCGAGGAGCTGGGGGCGCTCCTTCAGCGCCGCGGCGCCGCGGTGGTGCACGGGCCCGCCCTGCGGATCGTGCCGCTCGCCAACGACAGCGAGCTGCTCTCGGCCACCAAGGAGCTGATCGACGAGCCGCCGCACATCGTCGTGGCCACCACCGCGATCGGCTTCCGGGGCTGGGTGGAGGCCGCCGACGGCTGGGGGCTCGGCGAGTCGCTGCTCGCCCGGCTCGGCGACACCGAGCTGCTCGCGCGCGGGCCGAAGGCGAAGGGCGCGATACGGGCGGCGGGGCTCACCGAGGAGTGGTCGCCCTCGTCCGACTCGATGGCCGAGGTCCTGGACCGGCTCCTGGAGCAGGGCGTCGAGGGCCGCCGGATAGCCGTCCAGCTGCACGGGGAGCCGCTGCCCGGCTTCGTGGAGGCGCTGCGGGCCGGCGGCGCCCAGGTCGTCGGGGTGCCCGTCTACCGGTGGCTGCCGCCCGAGGACCTCGGCCCGCTCGACCGGCTGCTCGACCTCACCGTGGCGCGCGGACTGGACGCGGTGACCTTCACCAGCGCCCCCGCCGCCGCGTCCCTGTTCTCCCGCGCCGAGGAGCGCGGGATGCTCGACGAGCTGCTGCGGGCGCTCGACCGCGATGTGCTGGCCGCCTGCGTCGGGCCGGTCACGGCGCTGCCGCTGCAGGCGCGCGGGATCAAGACGGTGGCGCCCGAGCGGTTCCGGCTCGGGCCGCTGGTCCAGCTGCTCTGCTGCGAACTGCCCGCCCGGGCAAGGGCGTTGCCGATCGCCGGGCGCCGGGTGGAGATCCGCGGCCACGCGGTCCTGGTCGACGGCGAGCTGCGGCCCGTCCCGCCCGCCGGGATGTCGCTCCTGCGCACCCTCGCCGCCCGCCCCGGCTGGGTGGTCTCCCGCGCCGACCTGCTGCGGGCCCTGCCGGGCTCGGGCACGGACGAGCACGCCGTGGAGACCGCGATGACCCGGCTGCGCACCGCCCTGGGCGCCCCCAAGCTCATCCAGACCGTGGTCAAGCGCGGCTACCGGCTGGCCCTCGACCCGGGCGCGGACGCCAAGTACGCCGACCGCTGAGGAGGGTGGGGCGGGGCCCTGCCGGTCAGGCCGCGGCCGCGTCTACCGTACGGGCATGACCGAACTGCGCCCCGCGTCCCCGGCCGACGCGTCCGCCCTCGCGGCCGCCTACGTCCGCAACCGGGACCATCTGCGGCCCTGGGAGCCGCACCGCCCCGAGTCGTTCTTCACCGAGGCCGGGCAGAAGGAACGTCTCCTCGACGCCGCCGCGCCCCGCTGGCTGCTCACCGAGGGGGAGCTGGTGATCGGCCAGGCCACGCTCTCCGGCGTGGCCCGTGGGCCCTTCTGCAGCGCGAGCCTGGGGTACTGGATCGACGGCGCGCACACCGGCCGGGGCCTGGCGACCCGGCTCGTCGAGGAGGTGTGCCGGGCCGCCCGCGAGGAGCTCGGGCTGCACCGCGTCGAGGCCGGAACGGTCCTCGCCAACACCGCCTCCCAGCGCGTCCTGGCCAAGGCCGGCTTCACCGAGATCGGCGTCGCCCCCCGCTACCTCCACATCGACGGCGCCTGGCGCGACCACCGCCTGTTCCAGCGGATCCTGCACGACGGCCCGCCGACGGCCTAGGCCCTCGGCCGAACCGCCCGCCCGCGCCCGGCAGGAGGGCTTCCGGCGCCGCCCCCGGGCGGGCACTCTGGAGGCACGGCACTCACCGGTAACCCCCAAGGCGGTGGCGCATGTTGCGGTTCGACTCCGGGCGGATCTGTCTGGATCTGGTGGCGACCGGGGCGTACGACAGCGATCAGCTGGACAGCGCGGGGCGGCTCGGGCAGTGGCTCGTCGGCGCCGGGCTCGTGCCGGCCGGCACCCCGCTGCCGGGGGCCGACGGCCAGTGGCTGGCCCGGTTCGCCGAACTGCGCGACCAGATCGGACAACTGGTCCACGCCGAGCTCGGCGGGCGCGGCGGGGCGGCCGCCGCGGCCCTGGAGCGGGTCAATGCCCTGGCCGCGGCCGCACCCCCGGGCGTACGTGCGATCCGGGGCGCCGACGGACGGCTCGTGCGCACCCTCAGCGGCGCCCCCGACTGCACCGCGCTGCTCGCCGTGGTCGCCCGGGACGCGGTGGAGCTGCTCACCGACCCGCAGGACCGGTCCCGGCTGCGCCAGTGCGAGGGCGACAACTGCTTCCGGCTGTACCTGGACACCTCGCGCGGGCGGCGGCGGCGCTGGTGCTCCAGCGAGGTGTGCGGCAACCGGGAGCGGGTGGCCCGCCACCGGCGGCGTACGGCGGCCGCCGCCTTGTGAAGACCGTGCGGGCACCCCGTAAACAAAAATCTCGCGCTGATTTGAATGGTTCAGGACAACCGCCCGTATGGAGGGATGAGCCGGTACGCGACCCGCGCGCCGGCAGGGTCTCGACCGGGAGGTTCTGGTGCGCAAGGATGCCGCCGTGGCCGATGACCGTCCGCAAGGCGCCCGCCACCGCTCCGTTCCCGACGAGGAGCTGATGCGGGCGCTCTACCGCGAACACGCGGGCCCGCTGCTCGCGTATGTGCTCCGTCTCGTCGCCGGCGACCGCCAGCGGGCCGAGGACGTCGTGCAGGAGACGCTCATCCGTGCCTGGAAGAACGCCGGTCAGCTCAACAGAGCGACCGGTTCGGTCCGCCCCTGGCTGGTGACGGTCGCACGGCGCATCGTCATCGACGGCCACCGCAGCCGGCAGGCCCGGCCGCAGGAGGTCGATCCGTCGCCGCTGGAGGTCATGCCCGCGGAGGACGAGATCGACAAGGCGCTGTGGCTGATGACGCTCTCGGACGCACTCGACGACCTGACACCCGCACACCGCGAGGCGCTGGTCGAAACGTACTTCAAAGGACGTACGGTCAATGAAGCGGCCGAAGTGCTGGGCGTGCCGAGCGGGACCGTCAGGTCCCGCGTCTTCTACGCCCTGCGGTCCATGAAACTCGCGTTGGAGGAACGGGGGGTGACGGCATGACCACGCCGGAGTACCAGTCCGAGCACGAGGCGGTCGCGGCGTACGCGCTCGGCGTCCTCGACGATGCCGAGGCCACCGCCTTCGAGGCGCATCTGGCGGGCTGTGACCTGTGCGCGGCCGAGCTCGACCAGCTCGGCGGCATGGAGCCGCTCCTGGCCACCTTGAAGGAGTTCCCCGGCCCCGCCGACCGCCCGCTGCGCCCGGCCCCGCCGAGCATGAGCGAACGGCTCATCGACGAGGTGGCGGTGCTGCGCGCCAAGCGCAGGCGCCGCACCACCTACCTGGTGGCGGCCGCCGCCGCGCTGATCATCGGCGGTCCGGCGATCGCCGTGGTGGCGACCTCCGACGGCGGCACGACCCAGGCCGCGCCCGCCGAGCCGCACTCGACCAGCCCCGCAGAGGACGCCTTCTTCCATCACATGACCCAGAAGGTGGCGGCGACCGACGCGACGACCGGTGTCAGCGCGACCGTCGGCACCGAGAAGAAGGGCTGGGGCACCCACACCGTCCTCCAGCTGAAGAACGTGAAGGGGCCGCTCAAGTGCAGCCTCATCGCGATCGGCAAGGACGGCGCGCAGGAGACCGTCACCACCTGGGCGGTGCCCAAGTGGGGGTACGGGATCGCGGACAGCCCGCACAAGGAGGCGGAGTACCCGCTGTACGTGCACGGCGGTACCGCCATGAACCGGGACCAGATCGATCATTTCGAGGTCCGGACCCTCGACGGCAAGGCGCTCGTGGACGTCCCGGCCTGAAAGGTGACCGGCCACGGGCCGGTCACCGCCTGACAGACCGGCCCCCTTCGCGTACGGTTGACGGCTGCCCAATGCACGTCAGAAGGGGGCCTCGGTGGCCGCGCAGGAAGCCGCTGTCGACTCGGTCAGAGACCGTGAGATCGGAGTCGAACAGGAACACCTGGACAAGGTGTACCGCCGCCTTGAGGAGAAGATCCACGAGGCGGAGTTCCTGATGAACGACGCCGCCCAGCGCGGCCAGGTGGGAACGCCCGGAGCGCTGGCGGAACGGGACGCCCAGGTCTTCCGGGCCGGGATCCACCTCAACCGCCTCAACAACGAATTCGAGGACTTCCTCTTCGGCCGGATCGACCTGCTGCTCGGCAAGGACGGCAAGAAGGGCCCCGACGGGGCCTACACGGCCGTGGAGCCCGCCGAGGGGGCCGTGCGCGAGGACGGGGACGGCAAGTACGCCGAGATCGCCGAAACGCTTCACATCGGCCGTATCGGCGTTCTGGACTCGGACTACGCGCCGCTGGTCATCGACTGGCGCGCGCCCGCCGCCGCGCCGTTCTACCGCTCCACGCCGGTCGACCCGGGCCGGGTGGTGCGCCGCCGCGTCATCCGCTCCAAGGGCCGCAAGGTGCTCGGGGTCGAGGACGACCTGATGCGCCCGGAGCTGACCGCGACGCTGGACGGCGCCGAGCTGCCGGTGATCGGCGACGGCGCCCTGATGGCCGCGCTCGGCCAGGCCCGCAGCCACACCATGCGGGACATCGTCGCCTCCATCCAGGCCGAGCAGGACCTGGTGATCCGCGCGCCCGCCGCGTCCGTCACCTACGTGGAGGGCGGCCCCGGCACCGGCAAGACCGCCGTCGCGCTGCACCGCGCCGCGTACCTGCTCTACCAGGACCGCCGCCGGTACGCGGGCGGCATCCTGATCGTCTCCCCGACCCCGCTGCTCGTGTCGTACACCGAAGGCGTGCTGCCCTCGCTCGGCGAGGAGGGGCAGGTGGCGATCCGCGCGGTCGGCAACCTGGTCGACGGCGCCGAGGCCACCGCGTACGACGAGCCGGCCGTCGCCAGGATCAAGGGCTCCTCCCGGATGCTCCAGGTGCTGCGCAAGGCGGCGCGCGGAGCCCTGGAGACGGCGGACCCGGCGCGCGGCAGGACCAGGCGGGGCAACCCGGCCCGGCCGCCGCAGGACACCGGCCAGCTCTCCTTCGGCGAGGAGGAGGGCGAGGCGGCGGACGGTCAGGCCGCCGCGACCCCCACCCGGCTGCGCGTCGTCGCCTTCGGCCGGCGCGTCGAGCTGGAGGCCGAGGAGCTGCGGCGGATCCGGCACGCCGTGCTCGGCGGCACCGCACCGGTCAACCTGCTGCGCCCGCGCGCCCGCAAGCTGCTCCTGGACGCCCTGTGGAGCAGATCCGGCTCGGCCGGGCGGCACACGGACCCGGAGCTCGCCGCCGAGCTGCGCTCCTCGTTCGACGACGACATCACCTCCGAGGACAGCTTCATCGCGTTCCTGGACGCCTGGTGGCCCGAGCTCACCCCGCGCGGGGTGCTCGCGGCGATGGGCGACGAGCGGCGCCTGAACCGCTGGGCGCGGCGGGTCCTGACGCCCGGCGAGACCCGGCGCCTGGCCCGCTCGCTCTCCCGGCTGGACGCCACCGGCCACGGGCCCCTTTCGGTGCACGACGTGGCGCTCCTGGACGAGCTGGAGACGCTGCTCGGCACCCCGGCCAAGCCCCGCAGGAAGCGCGAGTACGACCCGCTGGACGCGCTCACGGGCCTGGAGGAGCTGATGCCGCACCGCGAGGAGACCCAGCGCGAGCGCGCGGAGCGCCTGGCGCAGGAGCGCACCGAGTACGCGCACGTCATCGTCGACGAGGCGCAGGACCTCACGCCGATGCAGTGGCGCATGGTCGGCCGCCGGGGCCGCACGGCCACCTGGACGGTCGTCGGGGACCCGGCCCAGTCGTCCTGGTCCGACCCGGACGAGGCGGCCGCCGCGCGCGACGAGGCGCTGGGCTCCCGCCCCCGCCGCCGCTTCGAGCTGACCGTGAACTACCGCAACCCGGCCGAGATCGCCGAACTGGCCGCGCGGGTGCTGACGTTGGCGATGCCGGGCATGAAGTCCCCGAGGGCGGTCCGCTCCACGGGCGTCGAGCCGCGCTTCACGGTGGCCGGCCAGGACCTCGCCGAGTCCGTACGGGAGGAGGCGGCCCGCCTCCTCGACCAGGTCGACGGCACGGTCGGCGTGGTCGTCGCCATGCGGCGGCGCGAGCAGGCGGCGCGCTGGCTGGCCGGGCTCGGCGAGCGCGTGGTGGCGCTCGGCAGCCTGGAGGCCAAGGGCCTGGAGTACGACGCCACGGTGGTGGTCTCCCCGGCGGAGATCGCCGACGAGTCGCCCGCCGGGCTGCGCGTGCTGTACGTGGCGCTCACCCGGGCGACCCAGCAGCTCACGGTGGTCTCCGGCGAGCGCGACGAGCCCGATGCGGACGGGGTGCCCGACCTGCTGCGGGACTGAGCGCGGCGGAACGCCGAAAATACAGCGGAGTCAACTCGCGATGCTTGAATCACTTCCCGGGGTGGTTTGTTAGCCTGGGTACGGCACCGGCTCGATCCAAGCCCCCGGGCCCAACCTTAGTCGCTTCGAGCGACCACTTGCCGCGAGGCGAGCATGGCGGGTCGGTGTCTTCACGTGAGCGACAGGCCCACGTCATCTGCGGATGGCGTGGGCCTGTTGTGCTTTTCGGGGCTTCCACCGGCCGATCATCTCTCGTATGGTGGAAACTGTTTTCCGGAATGAATGGCGCGTTACCGGCTACCCGCCGGTAGGTGCGAACATCGGATGGCGTTGCCCGGCAACAGCTCGGGTCGCGCTAGCAACGAAGCTAGGGAAAGCAGAGGAACCCGGTCATGGCAACGGCGCCCAGCGTCTCGTACTCGATGACGGTCCGGCTGGAGGTGCCCGCCAGCGGAACGGCGGTCTCCCAGCTCACCACGGCCGTGGAGTCCTCCGGCGGTTCGGTCACCGGCCTCGACGTGACCGCCTCCGGCCACGAGAAGCTGCGGATCGACGTCACCATCGCGGCGACCTCCACCGCGCACGCCGACGAGATCGTCGAGAAGCTGCGCGGGATCGAGGGCGTCACCCTCGGCAAGGTCTCCGACCGTACGTTCCTGATGCACCTCGGCGGCAAGATCGAGATGGCGTCCAAGCACCCCATCCGCAACCGTGACGACCTCTCGATGATCTACACCCCGGGTGTCGCCCGGGTGTGCATGGCGATCGCCGAGAACCCCGAGGACGCCCGCCGCCTCACCATCAAGCGCAACTCCGTCGCGGTCGTCACCGACGGCTCGGCCGTCCTCGGCCTCGGCAACATCGGCCCGAAGGCCGCGCTGCCGGTCATGGAGGGCAAGGCGGCCCTCTTCAAGCGGTTCGCGGGCATCGACGCCTGGCCGCTCTGCCTGGACACCCAGGACACCGACGAGATCGTCGCGATCGTCAAGGCGATCGCCCCCGGCTTCGCGGGCATCAACCTGGAGGACATCTCCGCGCCCCGCTGCTTCGAGATCGAGGCGCGCCTGCGCGAGGCCCTGGACATCCCCGTCTTCCACGACGACCAGCACGGCACTGCGATCGTGGTGCTCGCCGCGCTGACCAACGCGCTGCGCGTGGTCGGCAAGGGTATCGGTGACGTACGGGTCGTCATGTCCGGCGCGGGCGCGGCCGGTACGGCCATCCTCAAGCTGCTGCTCGCGGCCGGCGTCAAGAACGCGGTCGTCGCCGACATCCAGGGCGTCGTCCACACCGGCCGCGCGGACCTGGCCGGGGCCGACGCGGGCTCCGACATGGCGGCGCTCCGCTGGATCGCCGACAACACCAACCCGGAGGGCCTCACCGGCTCCCTGCGCGAGGCCGTGGTCGGCGCGGACGTCTTCATCGGCGTCTCCGCCCCCAACGTCCTGAACGGCGACGACGTGGCCGCGATGGCCGAGGGCGCCATCGTCTTCGCGCTCGCGAACCCCGACCCCGAGGTCGACCCGGGCGTGGCGCGCGAGACGGCCGCCGTGGTGGCCACCGGCCGCTCGGACTTCCCGAACCAGATCAACAACGTGCTGGTCTTCCCGGGCGTCTTCCGCGGCCTCCTGGACGCCCAGTCGCGCACGGTCAACACCGACATGATGCTGGCCGCCGCGACCGCGCTCGCGAACGTGGTGACCGAGGACGAGCTCAACCCGAACTACATCATCCCGTCGGTCTTCAACGACAAGGTCGCGGGCGCGGTGGCGGGCGCGGTGCGGACGGCGGCCCAGGCCGCCCTCTGAGGGGTCGTACGGGGCTGTGACCGGCCCCACGTCCGCCCGGCGCCCGGCGCGTCGCGGGATGCGGGGCTGTGGGGCCGCCCGTAGGGTGGCGGCACCCGCATCCGCCCCGGCGGTTCCAGCGAGTCTCCAGGGAGTCGACGGAGCGTCACCACGACGGGGCTGTGGCGCTTTTCGTGTGACTCCGGAGGGTGCCGGATTGGCTTTCCCGCCACAGGTGGGGGCAGGATGCGTAACCGGGCGCGAGGGTCCGACACGGACCCGGGTCCGGGGACTGTCCGAGGGCCCTGGCAGCATCGGCTTCGCTGTACCCAACATGCGGCTTCCGCCGCGTGGCACGCCCCACAGGCAAGAAGAACACGGGAGTAAGAACATGAACCGCAGTGAGCTGGTGGCCGCGCTGGCCGACCGCGCCGAGGTGACCCGCAAGGACGCCGACGCCGTTCTGGCCGCTCTCGCCGAGACGGTCGGCGAGGTCGTCGCCAAGGGCGACGAGAAGGTCACCATCCCCGGCTTCCTGACCTTCGAGCGCACCCACCGTGCCGCTCGTACCGCTCGCAACCCGCAGACCGGCGACCCGATCGACATCCCGGCCGGTTTCAGCGTGAAGGTCTCCGCGGGCTCGAAGCTCAAGGAAGCCGCGAAGGGCAAGTAAGCGCCCCTTTGCAGGCCGCTTAGCTGAAAGACGAAGGGTGGCCACCCCCGTGGAGGGGGGTGGCCACCCTTCGCCGTGTACCCGGCCTTTGTCTGCGGCTGGGTGGATGGCTGACCGCGCAGTTCCCCGCGCCCCTTTTTGGCTCGGGGTTCGTCTGCGGGTGTGTGGTGGGTTGCTCGCGCAGTTCCCCGCGCCCCTAGGTGGTTCATTACCTGCGGGCCGGTGGGGGCTGGTCGCGCAGTTCCGCGCGCTCCTAGGGGGTCGGCCGCAGCCGGAGAACCCAGCTCAGCCACAGGCTTTTAGGGGCGCGGGGAACTGCGCGACCAGCCATCTACGGTCCGCAGACGAACGAAGCGGGGTGCAGGGGCCGCAGGCCCCGCAAAGCTCCCGGAAAACACCTCCGCCCCCTCCCACCACCCCCGGAGGGTTTAGGGAAGGGGCGGGGAGGGGCCAAGACCCAGGGTCAGCTCAGCGCACCGTTGGGCAGCTCCACCTTCGCCCCCAGCTCCATCAGCTTCTCCATGAAGTTCTCGTACCCCCGGTTGATCAGATCGATCCCGTGCACCCGCGACGTCCCCTGCGCCGCCAGCGCAGCGATCAGGTAGGAGAACCCACCCCGCAGATCCGGAATCACCAGATCCGCACCCTGCAGCTTCGTGGGCCCGCTCACCACCGCCGAGTGCAGGAAGTTGCGCTGCCCGAAGCGGCAGTCGGAGCCGCCCAGGCACTCCCGGTACAGCTGGATGTGCGCACCCATCTGGTTCAGCGCCGACGTGAAGCCGAGCCGCGACTCGTACACCGTCTCGTGGACGATCGACAGGCCCGTGGCCTGCGTCAGCGCCACGACCAGCGGCTGCTGCCAGTCGGTCTGGAAGCCGGGGTGCACGTCCGTCTCGAGGGCGATCGACTTGAGCGAGCCGCCGGGGTGCCAGAACCGGATGCCCTCGTCGTCGATCTCGAAGGCGCCGCCGACCTTCCGGTACGTGTTCAGGAAGGTCATCATCGACCGCTGCTGCGCGCCGCGGACGTAGATGTTGCCCTCGGTCGCCAGCGCGGCGGACGCCCAGGAGGCGGCCTCCAGCCGGTCCGAGAGGGCGCGGTGGGTGTACCCGCCGAGCTTGTCGACACCGGTGATCCGGATCGTCCGGTCGGTGTCCATGGCGATGATCGCGCCCATCTTCTGCAGTACGCAGATGAGGTCCTCGATCTCGGGCTCCACGGCCGCGTTGGAGAGCTCGGTCACACCCTCGGCCAGTACGGCCGTCAGCAGGACCTGCTCGGTCGCGCCCACCGACGGGTACGGCAGCCGGATCTTGGTGCCGCGCAGCCGCTGCGGGGCCTCCAGGTACTGGCCGTCGGCGCGCTTCTCGATGGTCGCGCCGAACTGCCGCAGCACCTCGAAGTGGAAGTCGATCGGCCGGCCGCCGATGTCGCAGCCGCCCAGGCCCGGGATGAAGGCGTGGCCGAGGCGGTGCAGCAGCGGGCCGCAGAGCAGGATCGGGATGCGCGACGAACCTGCGTGCGCGTCGATGTCGGCGACGTTCGCACTTTCGACGTGCGACGGGTCGAGGATCAGCTCACCGGGCTCCTCGCCCGGGCGGACCGTCACCCCGTGCAGCTGCAGCAGGCCGCGTACGACGCGCACGTCGCGGATGTCGGGCACATTGCGCAGCCGGCTCGGACCGCTGCCGAGCAGGGCGGCGACCATCGCCTTCGGCACGAGGTTCTTCGCGCCGCGGACGCGGATCTCGCCCTCCAGCGGGGTTCCGCCGTGGACAAGCAGTACATCGTCTGTGCCGGTCATGAATCTCGCGTTCCGGAATCGTCGGGCAGGGGGCCAGAGAAAAGGGTAAGGGGCTTCTACCCATGTCCTGTAAGGCCAAGGGGGGTTCGCAACCGTAATGAATTCGCCACAACACGCTCCGCTGAGGTGAGTTCGGCGGAGGGTCACCACGAAGGCCACGGCTCGAAGCCGGTGCGCCCCATTGCTGCCGTGCGCTCCCCCTCGGGGGCGAAGATGCGGGATCATGTCCGCATGACCGAGGTGTCCTCGCTCACAGGGCGGCTGCTCGTCGCCACCCCCGCCCTCGCGGATCCGAACTTCGACCGCGCGGTGGTGCTGCTCCTCGACCACGACGAGGAGGGCTCTCTCGGTGTGGTCCTCAACCGTCCGACCCCGGTGGGCGTCGGCGACATCCTGGAGCCGTGGGCGTCCCTGGCCGGTGAGCCCGGGGTGGTCTTCCAGGGCGGCCCGGTCTCGCTGGACTCCGCGCTCGGCGTCGCCGTCATCCCCGGCGACGAGGGCCCCCTCGGCTGGCGCCGGGTGTACGGGGCGATCGGCCTCGTCGACCTGGAGGCGCCCCCGGAGCTGCTCGCCGCGGCCCTGGGCTCGCTGCGGATCTTCGCCGGGTACTCGGGCTGGGGCCCGGGCCAGCTGGAGGAGGAGCTGACCGACGGGGCCTGGTACGTGGTGGAGTCCGAGCCGGGCGACGTCTCGTCCCCGGAGCCGGAGTCCCTGTGGCGGGCGGTGCTGCGCCGCCAGCGCAGCGAACTGGCGATGGTGGCGACGTACCCGGACGACCCTTCGCTGAACTGATGCCGCCGCGCTTCAGTACGCTAGGAACTTATGAGCACTCTTGAGCCCGAGCGCGGGGCAGGTACGGGGACCCTCGTAGAGCCGGTACCGCAGGTATCGAACGGCGACGGCGACCACGAGCGCTTCGCCCACTACGTCCAGAAGGACAAGATCATGGCGAGCGCGCTCGACGGGACCCCCGTCGTCGCGCTCTGCGGCAAGGTCTGGGTGCCGGGCCGCGACCCGAAGAAGTACCCGGTCTGCCCCATGTGCAAGGAGATCTACGAGTCCATGGGCGCCGGCGGAGACAAGGGCAAGGACGGCAAGGACAAGAAGTAGGTCCGGCCGAGCGCTCCGCTGGGGCGCGATGACGTGCCTGCGGGCCGTCGGTGGCTGCTCGCGCCGCACCCTGCGCCCCGAAGGGGCGCATTTAGGGGCGCGGGGAACTGCGCGACCAGCCACCGACGGCCCGCAGTCGTAGTACGACCGGGGTTACCGTGTGCCCCATGGCCATGACTCCCGCGGACCTCATACCCGCCCCGGTCTCCATCGACGGCCCCTGGCGCTGCGCCTTCGTCCTCGGCCCCGACACGGCGCTCGTCGCCGGACCCGGCACCGAAGCGGTGGCCCGCTGGCTGCGGAACACCGTCGGTGTCGCCCTCGGGCGCCCCCTGCCGCCGGGGGAGGCGGGCACGCAGGAGGCCATCGTCCTCCGTATCGACTCGGACCTCGCCCCCGAGGCGTACCGCCTCAGCGTCACCCAGCGCATCGAGATCGTGGGCGGCAGCGCCGCAGGCGTCTTCTGGGGCGCGCAGACATTGCGTCAACTCCTCGGCCCCGACGCGTTCCGCAAGGCGTGCCCCGACCCCGGCGCCCCGCACGGCATCACGCAGCAAGTCATCGAGGACGCGCCCCGTTTCCCCTGGCGCGGCCTCATGCTGGACGTTTCACGCCACTTCATGCCCAAGGACGGCGTGCTCCGCTACCTCGACCTGCTCGCCGCGCACAAGCTCAACGTCTTCCACTTCCACCTCACCGACGACCAGGGCTGGCGCGTCGAGATCAAGCGCTTCCCGAGGCTGACGGAGGTCGGCGCCTGGCGTGCGCGGACCAAGTACGGCCACCGCGCCTCGGAGTTGTGGGACGAGAAGCCGCACGGCGGTTTCTACACCCAGGACGACATCCGCGAGATCGTCGCGTACGCCGCCGAGCGGCATATCTCCGTGGTTCCGGAAATCGACATCCCGGGCCACTCGCAGGCGGCCATCGCCGCATACCCGGAACTGGGCAACACCGACGTCATCGACACGACCCGCCTCTCCGTCTGGGACACCTGGGGCGTCAATCCGAACGTACTCGCCCCCACTGACAACACCCTCCGCTTCTACGAGGGAGTGCTGGAGGAGATCCTCGAACTCTTCCCCGCCAAGGCCTCCCCGTTCGTCCACATCGGCGGCGACGAGTGCCCCAAGGACCAGTGGAAGGCGTCCCCGGCCGCCCAGGCCCGTATCAAGGAACTGGGCCTTTCCGGTGAGGACGGGCTCCAGTCGTGGTTCATCCGGCACTTCGACCGCTGGCTGGCCGACCGGGGCCGCCGCGCCATCGGCTGGGACGAGATCCTGGAGGGCGGGCTCGCGCCCGGCGCGGCCGTCTCCTCCTGGCGCGGCTACGCGGGCGGCATCGAGGCCGCGCGGGCGGGCCACGACGTCGTCATGTGCCCCGAGCAGCAGGTCTACTTGGACCACCGGCAGGCGGCCGGGCCCGACGAGCCGATGCCCATCGGATACGTACGGACGCTGGAGGACGTGTACCGCTTCGAGCCCGTGCCGCCCCAGCTGACCGAGGCCGAGGCGCGGCATGTGCTGGGTACTCAGGCCAATGTCTGGACCGAGGTGATGCAGGACCAGGCGCGCGTGGACTACCAGGTGTTCCCCCGGCTCGCGGCGTTCGCGGAGGTGGCGTGGTCGGCGCTGCCCGCCCCCGCCGCGCGCGACTTCGCCGATTTCGAGCGGCGAATGCGCTCGCACTACCCCCGACTTGACGCCCTCGGCGTCGCCTACCGGCCTCCCGGCGGCCCGTTGCCCTGGCAGCAGCGCCCCGGAGTGCTCGGACGCCCGATCGACGGGTCGCCCCCAAACGTGTGAGCCGGGGCGCAAGACGGGGTCCCGGCGGCCGGGATCCTGGAACGGTGATCGGTGGCCGTCCCGCCCTGCCCCCGCGCGGATAAGTCGTACAACAGCCGTGAATCCGGACCATTCCCCTGGTCGGGGACGGATCTGTCCTTCGCGGACCCTCGCGTCGGGCGGCTCGGAAGATGTGCCAGAGTTGCCACGTCCGGCCTGTGAGCACGTACGGTACGGCCACGCACAGCCACACACTGGCGGGACAGTCGGGACGGCCGGGACACCGGGAAGGGGCAGCTGGGTTGACCACGCACGCACCGCAGGCGGCGCAGTCGGTGACACTGCCGGCCTCGCTCGACGAGGCCGTGGCGGCGCTCGCCGCCATGCCCGCCGCCGTGCCCGTCGCGGGCGGCACCGATCTGATGGCGGCGGTGAACCGGGGCCTGCTGCGCCCGGCGGGCCTCGTCGGACTCGGCCGGATCAACGAGATCCGCGGCTGGCAGTACCAGGACGGCCACGCACTCCTCGGCGCGGGGCTCACGCACGCGCGGATGGGGCGCCCGGACTTCGCGGCGCTCATCCCGGCGCTCGCGGCGGCCGCGCGCGCCGCCGGCCCCCCGCAGATCCGCAACGCGGGCACCCTCGGCGGCAACATCGCCTCGGCCGCGCCCACCGGCGACGCGCTGCCCGTGCTCGCCGCGCTCGAAGCCACCCTGGTCATCGCCGGTCCCGAGGGCGCCCGCCGGGAGATCCCGGTCTCGCACCTGCTGGCCGGGCGCGAGCTGCTGGCCCCCGCCGAACTCATCGGCCATGTCCGCGTGCCCCTGCTGCACGCCCCCCAGGTCTTCCTCAAGGCGACCGGCCGCACCGGCCCCGGCCGCGCCACCGCCTCGGTCGCCGTCGTCCTGGACCCGGCCCGGCGCGGGGTGCGCTGCGCGGTGGGCGCGATCGCGCCGATGCCGCTGCGGCCGCTGGAGGCCGAGCGCTGGATCGCCTCTCTGATCGACTGGGACGGCGAGCGGGCGGCGCTGGCCCCGGAGGCGCTCGACGCCTTCGGCGAGTACGTGGCCGCCGCCTGCATCCCGGACCCGGTACCCGCGGCCGACGGCACGGAGCCCCCCGCGCTGTCGCCCGCCGTACTGCACCTGCGGCGCACGGTCGCCGCGCTGGCCCGACGAGCACTGGGGAGGGCGCTGTCGTGAGCGAGAACGACAACCACGCGCGCGGGACGGGCGGCTGGCAGCCGGTCCCGCAGGGCGGCGAGTACGACGACGGCGCGACCGCCTTCGTCCAGCTGCCCGCGGACCTGGACGCGCTGCTCGGCGGCGACCCGCTGGCCGCGCCGGGCCACGGCTATGTGCCGCCGATGATCGTGCCGTTGACGCCCGCCGCCACCACCGACCCGGCCGCCACCGGCACCTGGGCGATCCCGACGCCGCTGCCCGAGCCGGACCGGGGCGAGAGCCAGGTGCGGTCGGTGCAGTGGCCCGACGCGTCCGCCGTGCCCGCGCCCCCGCAGGCCGAGCCGGACCCGCTGGGCGACCCGCTGCAGGACCGCCACGCCACCGGCCAGTGGAACTTTTCGGACGACTCCGCGCTGACCGGCCAGTGGACGATTCCGGTCGCCAACGGTGAACTTCCGGATGAATCGGGCGAATTCAGTACGTCCTCGCTCATCGAGCAGTGGGGTACGACGCCTCCGGCGACCCTGCCCGGCGGCGCGGCCGCGCCCTGGGCGACGGAGCAGCCGCACCCCGAGCCCGCTGTGGAGCCGGAGGTCGCCGACGCGCGCGTGGAGGACTTCGCCGCGCAGGCGCACCAGGTGCACCAGGCGACCGCGGAAGCCCACCACCAGGCGTCCCCGGGCCTCTCCGCGCCCGACCGGTTCGACACCCCGGCGCCCGTGGACTTCCCGGCCCCCGAGCCCGTACGCCCGGAGCCGGTCCTTTCCTGGAACCCGCCCGGCCCCGGCGCGACCCTGCCCGGCGGCGCCCCCGCGCCCTGGTCGGCCGCGCTGGCGACCGAGGTACGGGAGGAAGCGCCGGAGGAGCCGCGCGAGGACGTACGGACCGACGTGCGGGCCGAGGCGGACCCGACGGACGCGGACGCGGCCGCCGAGGAGCTGCCGGGCGCGGACGAGGCCGCCGCTCAGGCGCCCGCCGCCGAGCCGCTGCCCGAGCCGGAGCCGGAGCCCGTCCACGCGGAGCAGGCCCAGCCGTTCCCCGAGCCCGAGCCCGTCCACCCGGAGCAGGCCCAGCCGCTCCCCGAGCCCGAGCCCGTCCACCCGGAGCAGGCCCAGCCGCTCCCGGAGCCCGAGCCCGCCCCGGAACCCGTACCCGTACCCGTACAGGAAGCGGCACCGGACCCCGAGCCCGCTCCGGAGCCCGAGTCCGAGCTCGTCCCCACCCCGCTCCCCGCCCCCGAGCCGGAGCCGGTTCTGCCGCCCGCCGCCGACCTGGAGCACCCCCGTGCCTCCTACGTCCTGCGGGTCAACGGCACCGACCGGCCCGTCACCGAGGCGTGGGTCGGCGAGTCGCTGCTCTACGTGCTGCGCGAGCGGCTCGGTCTCGCCGGGGCCAAGGACGGCTGCTCGCAGGGCGAGTGCGGCGCGTGCAGCGTGCAGGTCGACGGCCGTCTTGTCGCCTCCTGCCTGGTGCCCGCGGCCACCACCGCGGGCTCCGAGGTGCGTACGGTCGAGGGCCTCGCGGTCGACGGCGAGCCCTCCGACGTACAGCGCGCGCTGGCCGAGTGCGGGGCCGTGCAGTGCGGTTTCTGCATCCCGGGCATGGCCATGACCGTCCACGACCTGCTCGAAGGCAACCACGCGCCCACCGAGCTGGAGACCCGGCAGGCGCTCTGCGGCAACCTCTGCCGCTGCTCCGGCTACCGGGGCGTGCTCGACGCCGTACGCGAGGTGGTGGCCGGGCGCGAGGCGCAGACGGCCGCCGCGAACGAGCCGTCCGGGCACCCGGCGGACCGGAGCGCCGGGGAAGCGGCCCGCATTCCGCATCAGGCAGGGCCCGGCGCGGGCGGCGTCCAGCCCCCGCACACGCACGACGGAGGCATGGCGTGAGCAACGACGCAGCCACCGCGACGACCGCGGCGGTCGACGGGACGGGCACCACCGGCCCGGAGCAGCCGCCCGCGCCCGGCCACGGGCTCGGCGCCTCGCTCCGCCCCGCCGACGCGCGCGCCAAGACCGAGGGCACCTTCCCGTACGCCTCCGACCTGTGGGCCGAGGGCCTGCTGTGGGCGGCCGTGCTGCGCTCGCCGCACGCGTCGGCCCGCATCCTCTCGATCGACACCTCGGCGGCGGCCGAGATGCCGGGCGTACGGGCCGTGGTGACCCACGCCGACGTGCCCGGCGACGCCGCGCACGGCCGGGGGGTCGCGGACCGCCCGGTCTTCGCCGCCGACGTCGTCCGCCACCACGGCGAGCCGATCGCGGCGGTGGCCGCCGACCACCCCGACACGGCCCGGCTCGCGGCGGCGGCGATCGCGGTCGAGTACGAGCTCCTGGAGCCGGTCACCGACCCGGAGAAGGCGTTCGCGGCCGAACCCCTGCACCCCGACGGCAACTTGATCCGCCACATCCCGCTCCAGTACGGCGACCCGGATGTGACCGGCGAGGTCGTGGTGGAGGGCCTGTACCGGATCGGCCGCCAGGACCCGGCCCCGATCGGCGCCGAGGCGGGGCTCGCGGTGCCGCGCCCCGACGGCGGCGTGGAGATCTACACCGCGTCCACCGACCCGCACGCCGACCGCGACCTCGCGGCGGCGTGCTTCGGCCTGGACCCGGAGCGCGTGAAGGTGGTCGTCACCGGCGTCCCCGGCGCCACCGGCGACCGCGAGGACTCCGGCTTCCAGCTCCCGCTGGGCCTGCTGGCGTTGCGCACCGGCTGCCCGGTGAAGCTGACGGCGACCCGCGAGGAGTCGTTCCTGGGCCACGCCCACCGCCATCCGACGCTGCTGCGCTACCGCCACCACGCGGACGCGGAGGGCCGTCTGGTGAAGGTGGAGGCACAGATCCTGCTGGACGCGGGCGCGTACGCGGAGGCGTCGTCCGAATCCCTGGCGGCAGCGGTGGCGTTCGCCTGCGGCCCGTACGTGGTCCCGCACGCCTTCGTCGAGGGCTGGGCGGTCCGTACGAACAACCCGCCCTCCGGCCATGTCCGGGGCGAGGGCGCGATGCAGGTGTGCGCGGCCTACGAGGGCCAGATGGACAAACTGGCGGCCAAACTGGGCCTGGACCCGGCGGAGCTGCGGCTGCGCAACGTCCTGGCGACGGGCGACCTGCTGCCCACCGGCCAGACGGTGACGTGCCCGGCCCCCGTGGCCGAACTCCTCACCGCCGTACGGGACTTCCCGCTCCCCACCCTCCCCAAGGACGACCCCGAGGACGACTGGCTGCTGCCGGGCGGCCCCGAGGGCGCGGGCGAGCCGGGCGCGGTGCGCCGGGGCGTGGGCTACGCGCTGGGCATGGTGCACATGCTGGGCGCCGAGGGCACGGACGAGGTGTCGACGGCCACGGTCAAGGTGCAGGACGGCGTGGCCACGGTGATCTGCGCGGCGGTCGACACGGGCCAGGGCTTCACGACGCTGGCCCGCCAGATCGTCCAGGAGACGCTGGGCATCGAGGAGGTCCACGTGGCCCCGGTCGACACGGACCAGCCTCCGGCCGGTCCCGCGTCGCACGGCCGCCACACCTGGGTGTCGGGCGGAGCGGTCGAACGAGCGGCGAAGATGGTCCGCACGCAACTGCTCCAGCCCCTGGCGCACAAGTTCGGCATGTCCACGGAGCTGCTGCAGATCGCCGACGGCAAGATCACGTCGTACGACGGGGTCCTCTCCACGACGGTGACCGAGGCGATGGACGGCAAGGAGCTCTGGGCCACGGCCCAGTGCCGCCCGCACCCCACCGAGCCCCTGGACGAGACGGGCCAGGGCGACGCGTTCGTGGGCCTGGCCTTCTGCGCGATCCGCGCGGTGGTGGACGTGGACATCGAGCTGGGCTCGGTACGGGTGGTGGAGCTCGCGGTCGCCCAGGACGTGGGCCGGGTCCTCAACCCCGGCCAGCTGGCGGCCCGCATCGAGGCGGGCGTGACGCAGGGCGTCGGCGCGGCCCTGACGGAGAACCTCCGCACGGCCCGCGGCCTGATCCGCCACCCCGACCTGACGGGCTACGCCCTCCCCACGGCCCTGGACGCCCCCGACATCCGCATCGTCAAACTGGTCGAGGAGCGCGACGTGGTCGCCCCCTTCGGCGCGAAGGCGGCGAGCGCGGTCCCGGTGGTGACGTCCCCGGCGGCGGTCGCGTCGGCGGTACGGGCGGCCACGGGGCGCCCGGTGAACCGGTTGCCTATTCGGCCGCAGGCGGCGGTGGTGAACGCGTAGGCCGATCCTCGGCCGGAGGGGTGGCCGGGCGGGACGAACGCGTCCTGCCCGGCCATCCGTCATAGCTGCTGCTGGTCGACGCCGGGGGGCAGGAGGCAGGGGGTCGCGACGATGAGTACCAGCAGGTTCTCGGCCACGTCCCCCGCCGATACGAAGTGGTGCTCCTCGGGGTGGGTGGCGTCGACCAGATTGGCTGGATCCTTGCTGGGGTCGGACCGGTAGCCCTGGATCTTGAAGCCCTGGTCCTTCAAGGTGTCGCGGATCGCCCGTACGGCTTGCGCGTGCTGAGCGCGGGGCAGTGTGGCCCGTACCGAGTAGTGCAGTTTGAAGCGGCCGTCGGTGGCGGACTCGCCGTTCCTGCCGGTGCAGTTGCTGTAATCCGCAGTCGGCTTGGCGGTCTTGGGATCCAGCGTGGCCTTGGCCGTACGGGCCATGGAGTCGGTCCAGTGCTTGGCCCACTGCTCCGCCTTCTCCCTGCTCATACGGGGCAGCGGAGCGTTGGCTTCCTTCTTGTCGGACATGCAGCCTCCCAGTAGCAGTACCAGTGCCAGCGCGGCAGCGCTCCGGCGCAGTAGGGGTGTGGTCCGGAGCATCAGTCCGTGCCTCCGTTCTCTGGCTCTTTGCCCGCGATGATGCGGCCCTGATTCTCCAGGCTCTGGCTTCCGCCGTCCCAGTACCCGCTGTGCCCGCTGGTGTCGACGTACATCCGCTGTGCCCCGAATCCCGGGTCCTTGGGGTCGGCGCCAAGAGACGCACCCGACAGCACGTTGGAGACGAGGTCGTCGCTCGCGGCGCCCACCCACAGGTGCCGGGGATCCATGTGCAACTGGTCGGCGCGTTTGACGGTCAGGCCAGGACTTCCGAGTACCACCGCGTCGTCGGCGCCCAGGCCGTCCCCTCCGACGTCGGCGGCCCCCACGGTGGTGGAACCGTAGCTGTGGCCCAGCACGGTGAGATGGGTGGGCTGATCGCCTTGGTGCGCGGCGCGCAGGCCGTGGGTGAAGTCCCGCAGCCTCTCGGCTCCCTCCTTGGCCCGGTGGTCACTGGCGATGCCCAGGCTCAGATCGGCGGAACCCACGCTGTCCGTGTTGAGTTCCGGGGCGTTGTAGTCGAGCCAGGACACCACTGCGACGTCTTTGGTGCCGCTGGTGCCGTTCCACCGCCCGGCCGCGCTCTGCAAATCGCCGGCCCGGTCGATATCGCCTCCCACGCTGTCCAGTTGGTGGCTCGTTCCAGGTACGAAGACGGCTGTGTGCTTCGCCGTGTCCGGGTTGCCGACCGAGACGACCGCTGTTCCGTCCTTCGAGAGGCCGTACTTGAGCAAATAGAGCTGTCTGTCCGGGGGTGCCGCATCCGCTTGGTCCAGCTTGTCCTTGAGCTTGCTCAGCGAGCCGTACAAGTACCGGTCGTGGTAGCCGAGGCTGCCCTCCCGCAGTGCGTAGTCGTTGAGCTGCATGTCCAAATTGGTGCGGTTTGCCGTGTTCCGGGCGCCAGCGGGCAGGCCGTCCATGGTGCCGAGCTGCTCGGGGTACGCGGCAAGGTACATTTCCCGGTCCTCGATATGCAGGCCAGCCCACCAGTCCGCAGTCTGCTGAGGGTCCTTGCCGTCGGGGATGCTCTTCCTGCCGAGCCCGCGGAACTCCCCGACCCGCACCGCGTCCTCGCGCGCGTGATCCGCGCCGTACCGCTTGTCCAGGTCGAACGGATCTATCTGGTGGAGGAGTTCGGCCGCCTGCGTGCAGACGGTCGAGGCCTCGGTGACCGCCGCTTCGATACGGGCCCGGTAGCCGCCCAGGCCGGCGTTCGCCCGCTGCTGTACCCCTTGGTAGTCCGGGTCGTTGTGGTACTTCGGGTCCACGGCCTCGACCGGCTCCACCCACCCGTCGGCCCGGACGGTGTGCCCGGCCTTCTCGGCGTCGGCGACCGCGTTGCGCAACTTGCGCTGGGATTCCTGCATACGGGTGTGGAGCGTGTCCAGTACGGCGTGGATGAGCTGGGCGTTGACCCGGCCCGTACCGAGCTTGCTCTCGGTGGCCTCCAGGGCGGCGAACCCGTAGTCGGCGCCGACGCCCGCCCACTTGTCCCTGTGCAGCGGTCCCGACACGTACTTGCCGCAGCCCGCCTGTGTGTCACCGAGCTTCTTGGCCAGTGATGCCCAGGAGCGGGCGGCGGCCTCCAGCTCGGCGAAGTCCTGGCGGAGCAACTGCGCGAAGAGTTCCGTCATCCCCGCGTCACCAGCCCTTGAAGCAGTCGCCGACGTGTAAGTCGTTGATGCTGTGGTGGTCGGCGAGCAGCCGCAGCCCCTCGGCGTGTTCGCCGAGCCGCCCCCGCAGGGTCGTGAGCGCGTCGCCCCAGCCGGTGCCGGTGGCATCGAGCCGGGCCCGGACCGGCCACGCGCTGAGCGAGGCGGCGGCCGCGGCCGTGTCGTCGATGGCCTTTTTGAGTACCGGACCCAGGTCGGTGACCAGTGTGTCGGCGGCCCCCGCGGAGGCTCTGAGCTCGCTCGCGGGAATGTTGAGGTCGTCTGCCATGGGTTTCCCTCCCCGTGATGGTGACGGTGCCGGTGACGATTCATGATCTTCATCTCATGGCCTTCGTCATGACCATGGCTTTGCTACCAGTCGGAGGCGGGGAACCCTAACGGTTGCCTGCGTGTCCTCGTACAAGAAAGCGATGCACGAGGAAGCGATCGCCCAAGCGGTCAAGACCGAAAGCAGAGGGAGGAGTTCAGTCTGTCAGCGGTGCTGACTACAGTTACTTACGGAGCTGTACGGGGAACGGCGAACGGGGAGGCGACTGTGGCGCAGGACGGTGGGGGGAGCGTAGGCCCCGGGGTGAACACGCTGGCACCGGTGCTCGGGATGATGCCGGTGGTCGGGGCGGCGGCGGGTGCCGCCGTGGTGGCGGCGGCGGACCTGGCCCGCGAGGCCGAGTCGATGCTCACCTTCAAGAAGCGGGTCGACGCGCTGCTCACCAAGCTCAACGACTCGGAGGCGGCGTCGGCCAAGATCGGCGCGGACCGCCTGGCCAAGTCCGAGCTGGGCCCGGACGACTTGAAGGAGAGCGCGTTCCTGTACGGCGTGTACGAGGTCGTGCACGACCAGATCGGCCAGCTCTCCAAGGCCCTCGGCATGCAGATCGAGGGCCTGTGCATCGCGGTCCTGGCGGCGGAGAACGGGTACGACGGCGTGGACGCGGACGTCCGGGACCGGATGCGCGCGATCAGCGGGGAGCTGCACCGCCAGCAGGAGCTGTACGGGACGGACGCGCCCGACACCGCCGGCGCGCCCGCGCCGAAGGCGCCGGACAAGGGCGCGACGGGCGGGTCGATCTGATGCGGCTCGATGTGACGGGCGCGGGCCGTATGGAGTGCGGATTCCAGGGGATGGCGGTGCGGCGAGATGGCTGAGAACAAGGGGAAGGGGCCCGGGCCCGGGCAGGAGCGGGGGGCGCCGAAGCCCCCGCCGTTGGAGCGGACCGACTTCGAGCACAAGTCGCACCAGGAGCTCTGGACCATGGTCCAGGGCATGAAGGCCGACTCGGCCTCCCACCTCGCCAAGAAGCTCGCCGACGCGGCCAAGACGATCACCGAGATCGGCGACGACCTGAAGGCCCACATGAGCCGCGTCGTCTGGACGGGCGAGGGCGCGAAGGCGTTCACCGACTGGGGCCACGACGCGGCGATGGCCACGCTGGGCCTGGGCGCGTACAGCAACGCCGCGTCGACCACCCTCGACGCCGTCTCGCACGCCATCGCCCAGGTCAAGTCCTCGGTCCCGGCGTACGACCCCGCGCTCAAGAAGGAGGCCACGGACACCCAGAAGCTGTACGTGGCCGCCCACCACGACCCCGACGGCCAGCAGGACGCCCGCGACGCCTCGGCCAAGCTGACCGGCCTCAACGAGAAGTTGGAGGGGCAGCGGCAGGAGGCTGTGCAGGGGCTCAAGCGGTTGGCGGATGCGTACGTGCACTCCGGGGAGCAGATAGCTGCGCTGCGCCCGCCGGTGTTTCCGCCGCCGCCGGCGGTGTTTGTGCCGGAACGCGCCATTGATAGCAGTACGTACGTCAGTGGTGGGGGGACGTCGTCGAGCCAGCGTGCCAGAACCTCGACGTCGCAGACCGGCAGCCACCTCTCTACCCCTTCGGGGACGACGCACAGCACTTCGGTGACGTCGCACACCGTGACTCCGGTAGGGGAGACGCTTCCGACTCACGTACCTGACGTGCCTGTGGGAACGACCATCGATGGCGTCGACACGCTGCCGCCGCCCACTCACACCACTCCCACCAGCCCTGTTGTCACCCCCACCCCGTCGCCTGTCGGCAGGCCGGACATCGGGCCGATGCCGCCGCTCGGGACCATCCCGCCCACGTTCACCGGAGGCGGGAAGCGGGGAGTGCCGGAGCCCGGCGTACCGGGAGGGCGGCAGGCGACGGGCGGTCTCCGTGGACCCGGCCTTCCTGGGCGCAGCACGGTGGGAGGACTGCCCCCGAGCTCGCTGCCGCGACCGCCCGGCATCGTCGGCGGCCGTCCCGTACTGCCCGGTGAGGGCCGCCCCACGACCGGCATTCCCCGGGGCACCGTCGTCGGTGATGAGGGCCGGCAGGGGACTCAGGGACGTCCGCCGATGGCTCACGGCCCGGGTGGCCACGGGGGCGGCGGTGGAAGCCGGGGTGGTTTCTCCGGCGGACGCCGACTGGCGGGCGAGCCCGGCGGCATCGTCGGCGGCCGCCCGACCGAGCCCGGGACCCGGAGCGGTCGCCCGTTCACCGAGGGCGGCTCGGGTCTCGTACGCAATGGAGCTGGCGAAGGCAACTCGCGAGCCGGTCAGACCGGGCGGGGGATGATTCCGCCCGGTACGCACGGTCCCGCCGGGCGGCGGGACGAGCGCGGTGGCGAGCGGCCGGACTACCTCACTGAGGACGAGGAGACCTGGCAGCAGAGCGACCGCCGTATTGTGCCGCCTGTAATCGACTGAGCCTCTGAGAAGGAAGCGCATGCCCACCAGGAGCCATCGAGTCATGAGGCGCGGCCGTGCCGTGTCCGTCGTCCTTGGGGCGCTGCTGGTGGGCGTTGCCGCCGCACCCGCGCATGCGGACACGGTCCGCGAGCGTCAGTGGCATCTGGACGCCATGCAGGCGGAAGAGATGTGGAAGACCAGCACGGGTAAGGGAGTCACTGTCGCCGTAATCGACACCGGCGTCGATGACACTCTGGCCGATCTTCATGGGCAGGTACTTCCCGGGCTCAATCTCTCCAGTGAACAGGGTGACGAACACACTGACTGGAAGGGCCACGGAACCGGCATGGCGTCACTGATTGCCGGTACTGGGAAGAGGTCGGCGGCGGACGGTGCCTTCGGTCTGGCGCCTGGCGTGAAGGTTCTTCCGGTCAGGCTGCCGAAGGACACTGAAGGTTCGAAGTTTGTGAACCTCCCTATGTGGCTTGAGAAACTGAGCCAGGGAATCCGCTATGCGGCGGACCATGGCGCCAAGGTGATCAATATTTCGCAGGCCTCGCCAGAGGGCTCTGATGAGCTCACCAGCGCGGTGAAGTACGCCTTGGGCAAGGGATCTCTGGTCTTTGCCGGTGTCGGCAACAGTGGCGACAAGGGCAATCCGATTCAGTACCCCGGCGCAACCCCCGGCGTAGTAGGCGTAGCAGCAGTGGACAAGAAGATCGAAGCGACCAAGGAGTCCCAGCACGGTCCTCAGGTCGATCTCGCCGCCCCAGGCGACGAGATGACGGAGGCCTGCGGCGGCGGCACCCAGATCTGCCTCAGCCACGGCACCAGCGACGCCACCGCCCTCGCCTCCGCCTCCGCCGCCCTCATCTGGTCCGCCCACCCCCAGTGGACCAACAACCAGGTCCTCCGCGTCCTGCTCAACACGGCCGGCGGCCCCAAGAACGGGGACAAGCGGAGTGACTACATCGGGTACGGGGTCGTCCGGCCCCGTATCGCTCTGAAGACCCCCGGCGACCCGGGCCCGGCGAACGAGTGGCCGCTCCCCGACCTGGCGGCGGCCGGGACGCCGTCCCCGCAGGCGCCGGCCTCCCCGGCCCCGTCCGCCTCGGACAAGCCCGCACCCGCCAAGGCCGCGCCCGAGTCGGACGATGACGGCAACACGGGCCTGTGGGTCGGCCTGGGGGCGGCGGGCATCGTCGTCGCGGCCGTCGCCGTACTGCTCGTACGGTCGCGGCGCCGCACGTCCTGACACCCCAGGCGTCACGGCAGCGGCCCGTCAACCCACCCGCCCCATCCCAGCCATTTAGGGGGGATGAAACGGCCACGTACCCCCATAGCCGGACCATGTGCTGGCGCGAAGAACGCGGCGTCCGTACGTTATGGAAGCGGTAAAGAGTCGTCCGGGGGCGTACGGGGGCGGGGATCCGCATGTCGTTCGAGGAAGAGTGGCGCCAGGTACACGCCAGCGCGGCCATGCGGCTGAATCGCGCCGACAACGGGCCGAGCGGGGCGAACGGCCCCGGCGCCGCCGACCTCAGCGTCCGGCGCGACGACCTCGGCGTGGTCGGCGGAGACGCCTTCAAGCTCCACGACGGGCTCAGGCGCGACGGCAATCACGCACGCGAATCCACCGGCGCCGCCGCGACCGCGCTGAGCGCCCGCAACTTCACCAGCGGCGGCGAGCTGGCGAAGGTCCGCGCCAAGTGGGACACCCAGCTGCGCACTCTCAGCGACGCCTGTGCGCAGATCTCCAACCACCTCGACTACTCGATGGCCGCCCATGCCAAGGACGACGAGCGCGTCGGGGGCGAGCTGATCGCGGTGTCGCGGATCGACGAGTACCTGAAGTAGGCGCCGGACAGAGCGACTTCGAGACTTCGAACCACCCAAGGTCGGTATCAGGACATGCTCACGTACGACGACGTGGTGAACGCGCCGCTCGACAAGCTGAAGACGGCGGTCGACGACTGGTCGGACATGGTCGGCAGACTCAAGACGCTCGCCGAAGAGGCCCGTAAGGGCATGAAGGCGCACGCCGACGCGGCTGACTGGGCCGGGGTGAACGCGGGGGTGACCAAGGCGTTCATCGCCAAGACGGCCAAGGAGTTCGAGGACGCGGCGGCGGAGGCGAAGGGGATCCACACGATCCTGAACGACGGGTACGCGGCGTTCAAGCGGGCGAAGGACGAGTTACAGAAGATCGTCGACGGTTCGGAGAAGTCCGGCATCGTCGTCGATTCCCACGGCAAGGTCACTGCCCGCTATTCCGTCTCGGGCGACTACACGGCCCACCACGCCCCGGACTTCTCCCTCGAACTGAAGAAGCAGAACGACAACCTCGCGGAGTGGCAGCGGCGGGTCGATGCGCTGGTCGAGGAGTGCGGCGACGCCGACGAGTCGCTGCGGCTGGCGCTGGCGGCGAACGTCACGGACGCCCACAACTTCACCGTGCCCCGGTTCTCCAGCCTGGATGCGGAGGAAGCGCAGCGGGCCCTCGATCTCGCCTCCAAGGGGCGGGCCCTCAGCCACACCGAACTCAACAAGCTCAATGAGTTGTTGCGGGACAATCACGGGTCGGCGGAGTTCGCCACGACGTTCTACTCGAAGCTGGGGCCGAAGGGCGCGCTGGAGTTCTTCGGGCAGTTGTCGACCGATACGTACGCCTACGCGAAGGTGGACAAGGAGCGGCTCAAGGACGTCCAGGAGCTGCAGAAGAACCTCGGGCTCAATCTGGCCACCGCGACCGACCCCGACAACAAGTGGCATCTGCCGGACAGTTGGGGCGGCGAGCTGCGGAAGCTCGGCACCCAGCGGATTCCGCTGGCGAAGTACGACCCCAATCCGCCGTACGGGTATCAGCTGCTCGGCGGCATCATGCGGTACGGGAACTACGACCCCAGGTTCCTCGATCCGATCGCCGAGCATGTGGTTCAGTTGCACCAGAAGAACCCGTACCTGTTCGCGGACACGAAGCCGGTCGGGGGCTGGCAGAAGAACCCGTTCAACCCGTCCGGGCTGAACGGTTCCGGCTACGACCCGGTGACGTCCATGCTGGAGGCACTCGGCCACAGCCCGGAGGCGTCGAAGCAGTTCTTCTCGGCCGATCCGACCGCGTACAACGAGGATGGGACGGTCAGGAGCGGGGCGGCGGATTTGGGGAAGGACAAGTCCGGTAACCCGATCGGCAATTACCTCGACTATTTCGGCAGCGAGGACTATAAGTCCTTTCCTGACGTTGACGGTCATGATCCCGGTGACGTCAAGAGGTCCGTGGCTTATACGGCGGATGCGTTCGGGCATGCGTTGGAGGCGGCGACGCTCGGGCATGCCTGGGACGATCCCCACCCGCAGCTGCGACGAGACGAGACATCAGCCCAGATCATGCAGGATGTGGTGGCGAAGTACGGGGAAGACCCCAAGCTGCTGCGGCATCAGGAGGCGCTGGCCGACAGCCTGGGGAACATGGGGGCGGGGTATCTCGACGACATCAATCGGGCCATCGACGACAATCAGCCGGACAGTGTGTTCGCCCCAGGCGCGAATTCGAAGTCGCATGCTCAGTTCACCCACGACAACGCTCTCAAATTCCTGAGCACGCTGGGGCAGCATCCGGACTCCTACGCCTCGATGACGACTGCCGAGCGTATCTACACGACCAGCATGCTCGAGGCGCAGATTGGCCCCGACGGCAAGATGCACGAAGGGGCGATGCGGCAGGCTCTCCGGACCGGCGCCGAGGTGCAGGGAATGCTCGACCAGTCCCGTGCCGACCAGGTCGAGGCTGAGGGAATGAAGAAGCACGAGGAGTACGAGAAGGCGCACGCCAAGCGTTCCGCCTGGGTGGAGTTCGGCACGACCTCGGCGATCGCCGCGGGTGTGGCCTTCCTCCCGGCCACCGCGGCGGCAGCCGGGGCGGCCGCCGTCCTTGTGCCGCTGGCCGTGGACACCAGCCATGGCGCTGTGGAACAGATCGCCGGTCAGGTGGTGGGCGACTGGTCGGACAAGAGGGTCGACGATCACAAGAAGAAGATCGAGGAGCTTACCCGGGAACAGAAGACCGCCGTCTTCCAGGCGGGGGAGTACAGCGCGGAGTCACCCATGAAGCGCTTCATGAGCTATCACGGGATCCGGTCCACAAGTGAGTTCGGACAGGATCTGCAGGATGCCGTGGACCTGGGGTATGCGAAGGGCAACGCGCGCGAGAACCAGCAGGGCAACGACCCTGAGACGGACTGAATCGAGAAGGAGGCGCCGCCTGTGGCGCGGTGGAGTGGGCTGCGAGGTGTTCCGCTGGTCGCAGTGGCGGCGCTCGTGCTGGTTGCCTGCGGCGGCGGCGCCGATGCCGAGGGTGACAACAGATTCGTGGCGGCGGGCCAGTTGTGCGGCGGGGCTTTCCAGGGGGAGGCGGTGTCGGCGCTGGAGACCGTGACGGGGGCGAAACTCTTCTTCCCTCACTCGGAAGACGAAGGGGTATCGAGCACGGCCTCGGCGCTGGCGGATGACTTCCGGAAAGGTGCCCCCAGCGCCCCGTCGCCGGGCGAACGCACCATGTGTTCCGTGTATGCCAAGGGCGGGGGCGATCTCACGGATGCCCGTCTGCGGTTTGCGCTGTATGACGAGAAGGAGCTTCTCGGCGGCGATCTCGCGCCGAGCCTGCACCCGTACGCGATGGGGAAGCGGGCGCTGGCCGGAGTCAAGCGGTCCTATCTCTACTTCGAGTGCGTCAGCCCGGCGCTGCCCGGCTCCAAGGGGCGTCCGGCGCTCGTCGGCGGCGAGCTGTCGGACCGGTATCCGCCGGACGTCGACTCCCGCCCGCTGCGTGAGGCCAGTCTCATCGTTCTGCACTCCGCGTCCCGGGCCCTGGCCGTGGCACTTGGGTGTGAACGCGGCGGCGGGCTGCCGGAGAAGCCCGTACTTGTTCCGAGCCGGGGGTAGTGGGTCCCGCACGGGCGAAGAGCGGACCAAGCGGGCGCCCCCGCGCCGTGGGGGCGCCCGCTCTCGGGTGTTCTGGAGGCCGTGACCGGAATCGAACCGGCGTAACTCGCTTTGCAGGTTTGTCCGTGCTGGGCAGGGCGCGATTCGCGCTCGTTCATCGCCGTTCGTACCCGTACTAACGGTGTGCTCAACGGCACCGGGTGAACGGTTCTGGACGGCCGCGCACGGCGATGAACGAGACGGAAACTGAGACGGGGCAGGGCTCAACCGTGCAACTCCCATCTGCATCAACGAGCTGAGGCGTGGTAGCGCGTGGCGCTACGCTCGCGCCGCGTTATTCCGCAAAAAACCGAGCCCCCCCCGGGACCGGCCCACGGTCGCCCCTGATTTTTGCGGAATATCGCGGGTTTCTGCGGAGCACCACACGCCACCACCCGCTCACTGCATCGCCGCAGGTCAGCGAACCTTCCCGGCTTTTCTGCAGATTTTTCGGTTTGTGCGGAGGCATCTGCCCGTGAACTCGACCCCACCGGAGTGAGCCGTGGACGAACCGAGCACCCTCACCACTCCCAATGACTACGACCCGACCCTAGTTTTCCTCAAGGTCGAAGAGGCCGCCCGCCGCCTCCGCATCGGCCGGACCCGATGCTTCGCCCTCATACGCACCGGCGAACTGGAGTCCGTCATGGTCGGCGGCCTCCGCAGGGTTCCGGTCGACGCGCCGACCGCATACGCGGCCCGTCTCCGTACCGCCCAGCGCGCCGCTTGACGACGCCCGGGGCGGCGGCACTCCCGGACAGGACAGCCCGCCGCCCCGGCTCCATCCCGACACCAACGAATCAGGAGCCTGCCCGTGGCAGAGGACAAGAAGAAGCGCACCCGACAGCCCAACGGCCGCAGCTCGATCTACTTCGGCAAGGACGGTAAATGGCACGGCCGCGTCACCGTCGGCGTATGCGACGACGGCAAGCCGGACCGCCGCCATGTCGAACGCAAGACCAAGACCGAAGTGGCGGAACGTGTCCGAGAACTGGAGAAACAGCGCGACGCCAAGACCGTGAAGAAGCCCGGCAAGGCGTGGACGGTCAAGACGTGGCTGACGCACTGGATCGAGAACGTCGCGCCCCTCGCCGTCAACGACAACACGATGGTCGGGTACGGCGTTGCGGTCCGGAAGCACCTCATCCCTGGCTTGGGCGCTCACCGCCTCGACCGGCTCAAGCCCGAGCACATCGAGGTGTTCTACGCCAAGATGCAGGCCAACGGCAGCAAGCCCGCGACCGCGCACCAGGTGCACCGGACCCTCCGTACGGCCCTCAATGAGGCCGTACGGCGTGGGTATCTCGGCAAGAATCCGGTCCAGTTGGCCAAGGCTCCGAAGACGGGGGAGTACGAGGTCAAGCCCTACAGCGTCCAGGAGGTGCAGCGACTGCTGAAAGCCGCTGCCCAGCATCGCAACTCCGCGCGGTGGGCCGTCGCGCTCGCCCTCGGACTGCGCCAAGGGGAGGTGCTTGGGCTGAAGTGGGATGACGTGAAGGTGGGTTCCTCGTTGTCCGCCGAAGCCGCCACCGCGCGCAGTACGCCCACGGCTGCACGGAGCCCTGCGGACGCAAGACCGCCGGGTACTGCCCGCAGAGGCGACGAACCAATCCGGAACTATCCACCACCAAGTCACGCGCCGGCCGTCGCGCGGTCGGCCTCCCCGAACAGCTCGTCGACCTACTCCGTGCGCACCTCAAGGCGCAGGAAGCAGAGCGAACAGAGGCCGGGAAGCGCTGGGAGGAGAACGGCTTGGTCTTCCCGGATGAGCACGGCCGAAGCCCGTCGCACCGCCGGGGCTGGACCGAGTGGAAGGCTCTTCTCGCTGAGGCGAAGGTGCGGGACGGCCGCCTGCACGACGCACGCCACACGGCCGCCACGGTGCTGCTCATCCTTGGTGTCCCCGAGCGCGCCGTCATGGGCCTCATGGGGTGGTCGACCACGGCCATGGCCGCCCGCTATCAGCACATGGTGGACGCCGTACGGACGGACATCGCGCGGCAGGTGGACGGCCTGATCTGGCAGTCCGATGCACTTCGGCCGGGGGACGGCTAGGGCAAGGGCTGGGCCCCAACAGGCCATCTCGTCCAGGGGATCTGCGGTACAGCCGATACCTCCAGCACTCGGACTCCCTCCGAAGTAGTGAACTCGCCGTACTAGTAGGCCGGTTGGCGGATAACCTGATCGCCGCTTGGTCGCCGTCTCCCGCATTCGGGAGCTGACATGTGTCGCCGTCGCCCCCACTGGGGTGCTGACACAAAAAAGGAGAAACCTTGCCCAGCAAGGACTACAGCTACGACATCCCGGTCCACCCGATCGAGTACCTGAAGGTGGACCCAAGGACCATCAAGTTCGATCCCCGCGCGCAGCGCAACCTCAACAAGGCCCGTGCGCGGACCATCGCTGAGAAGCTGGTCCCCACCGCTCTCGGGACGCCAATCCTCTCGCAGCGTGAGGACGGTCGGTACGCGGTGGACGGCATGCACCGCGTCTACGCCTGCCAGGTCATTCTGGCTGGCGAGGTCTCGGTATCGAACAAGGTCCGCGAGGCTGTTCGGGAGATCACCTGCGAGGTTCACTCTGGCCTCTCCATGGCCAACGAGGCGTCGCTTTTCATCATCAAGAACAAGGAGTCCTCGAAGGTCGGCCCGAACGATGAGTTCAGGATCGGTGTGTTAGCCGGGCACCCGCTCTTCCAGGACACCAACACCGTCCTGGAGGAGCATCAGCTCAAAGTGGGCAGCAGCTCTGTCAACGGCGTGCGCGGCATCAAGGGAATCCTCAGCATCGTCGAGGAGCACGGCCCCGAGATTCTGGACCTGTCGCTCACCATCGCCGAGGACGCTTGGGGTCGCACCCCCGATACCTGGCACGCCGTAACCATCGGAGGCATTGCCACGGTGATGTCCAAGCACCCTGAGTTGAAGCCCGCAGAGTTGGCGCAAAAGCTCAAGCGCCAGGGCGACCCGACTGCCTTCAAGGCCAAGATTCAGACCATCGCCACCAATAACAACACTCGCGCCGACGGCACCAAGGGCCGTCTCAAGGCCGCTCACCTGGCGGTCGCCGGCGCCTGGAACGCTCACCGTAGCGTCAACCGCATTCCCGTCCCGAACATCTTCGAGTAGCCCCAGCCGCGACGGCGTCCCGCTCGCACTTGCGGTGCGGGGCACCAAGCTTTCCTTGCTCGTCTTCGTCAACTGAGACGGGAACCGAGACGGACGGCCAAAGAGGGCGGCACCCCATCCGGGGTGCCGCCCTCTTTTTTGCCTGGTCAAGGCGGTGGAGGCCGTGACCGGAATCGAACCGGCGTAACTCGCTTTGCAGGCGAGCCCCTCAGCCACTCGGGCACACGGCCGGGTGGTGACTTCTTTGACCGTAGGGGGTGGGGGAGGGGCGGGGAAGAGGTGGGCGGGGGCTGCAATGGGACTGCCATGTTGCGTTCATGTGGGGCGTGGGGTGGGGGTGAGGCCTGGGGCGTACGACCAAATGCTGACCTGGGGACCGTTCTCTGGACAGGGGTCAAACGTGGTCTAGGCCCTTACTGTGAGGGCCATGAGTGCCCTGGAGTCCGCCGACGCGGATGTCGTCCCGTCCGCCCCCGATCTTGCCGATCATTCCGTTGCATCCGGTGGGAGCCCTGGCGTTCTCGGTAAAACCCACCGCGCTCTCAGCATCGGCACCATCGCCGTCGTCCTCCTCATCGCCTTCGAGGCCACCGCCGTCGGGACCGCGATGCCGGTCGCGGCGCGGGAGCTCGACGGGGTGTCGCTGTACGCGTTCGCCTTCTCCTCGTACTTCACGACCAGCCTGTTCGGGATGGTCGTCGCCGGGCAGTGGGCGGACCGGCGGGGGCCGCTGGGGGCGCTCGCGGTGGGGATATCGGCGTTCGGGGCGGGGCTGCTGCTGTCCGGTACGGCGGTGAACATGTGGACGTTCATCGCCGGGCGTGCCGTGCAGGGGCTCGGGGGCGGGCTGGTCATCGTGGCGCTGTACGTCGTCGTCGGGCGCGCCTATCCCGAGTCGATGCGGCCCGCGATCATGGCGGCGTTCGCGGCGAGCTGGGTGGTGCCGTCGGTGGTCGGGCCGCTGGCGGCGGGGACCATCACCGAGCACCTGGGCTGGCGGTGGGTGTTCGTGGGGATTCCCGCGCTCGTCGTCTTTCCGCTGGCGCTCGCCCTGCCCGCCATACGGCGGATGGCGTCCGGGCCCGCCGACCCGGACGCGCCCGTGGAGGCCTTCGACCGGCGGCGGATCCGGCTGGCGCTGATGATCTCGCTGGGGGCGGGGCTGCTCCAGTACGCCGGGCAGGACCTGCGGTGGCTGTCGCTGCTGCCGGCGGCCGCGGGCTTCGCCCTGCTGGTGCCCGCCGTCGCGGGGCGGCACGGGCTGCTGCCGCGAGGTACCTACCGGGCGGCGCGCGGGCTGCCGTCCGTGGTGCTGCTGCGGGGGATCGCGGCGGGGTCGTTCATCGCGGCGGAGTCGTTCGTACCGCTGATGCTGGTGACGCAGCGGGGGCTGTCGCCGACGATGGCCGGGTTCTCGCTGGCGGCGGGCGGGGCGACGTGGGCGCTCGGGTCGTACGTGCAGGCTCGTCCGTGGGCCGAGCCGTACCGGGAGCGGCTGATGGTGCTGGGGATGATCATGGTGGCGGCGGCGATCGCGGCGGCGCCGAGCGTGCTGGTCTCGTGGGTGCCGGTGTGGGTGGTGGCGGTGGCCTGGGGCGTGGGGTGCTTCGGGATGGGCATGGTCATCGCCTCGACCAGCGTGCTGCTGCTGAAGCTTTCGGCGCCGGAGGAGGCGGGGGCGAACTCGGCGGCCCTCCAGATCTCGGACGGGCTGTCGAACGTGCTGCTGCTCGCGGGGGGTGGGGCGGCGTTCGCGGCGCTGGGGGGTGGGTCTGTGGGGGCCGCGCATGATGTGGTGGCGGGGGCTTCTGCGGGGCATCCGGGGGCGTTCGTGGTGGTGTTTCTGCCGATGGCGGGGGTTGCGGTGGTGGGGGCTTGGGTGGGGGTGCGGCTGGGGGAGCGGTGAGTTGCCCCTCCCCGCCCCTTCCCTAAACCCTCCGGGGGTGGGTGGGGGTGGAGGTGGCTCTCCCGGGGGCTGCGCCCCCGGACCCCGTTTGCGGGGCCTGCGGTCCCTGCACCCCGCTTCGGGGCTCCGCCCCGGGCCGGTGGGGTGGGCGGATCGAGGGACCGCGTCCCCGGGCCCCGTGCACGGGTGGGTGGGCTACCGGGGGCTTCGCCCCCCGGATCCCGTTCGTCTGCGGACCGTGGACGGCTGGTCGCGCAGTTCCCCGCGCCCCTGAGATGCGCCCCTGCGGGGCGCCCAGGGGATTGCCGCGCAGCGGCACTTTTAGGGGCGCGGGGAACTGCGCGACCAGCCCCCCACCCACCCGCAGACGAACCCACGGCCGCCCGCCCGAGGGCTTCAGGGAAGGGGCGGGGTGGGGGAGACCCCACCCCCTGTGAACCCGCTCACCCCCCACCCCCCACCCGCCCCGTCGACCCCGAATCCCCCCACCCTCACCGGTAAGGTGGCCCGGTTGTCGTACGTACGAGACCGCGACCCAGAAGACGCGACCCAGAAGACGCGACCCAGAAGACGCGACCAAGACAGACGAGCCCCCGCCGCCCCGACCGCACGAACCGGAGACCGTGACTACTACCGCCTCCCACCACCTCTCACCCGCCTTTCCCGGCCGTGCCCCGTGGGGTACCGCCAACAAGCTGCGTGCCTGGCAGCAGGGGGCGCTGGAGAAGTACGTCCAGGAGCAGCCGCGTGACTTCCTCGCCGTCGCCACGCCCGGCGCCGGCAAGACGACGTTCGCGCTGACGCTCGCGTCGTGGCTGCTGCACCACCACGTCGTGCAGCAGATCACCGTCGTCGCGCCGACCGAGCACCTGAAGAAGCAGTGGGCGGAGGCCGCGGCGCGGATAGGCATCCGGCTGGATCCCGACTACAGCGCGGGGCCGCTGAGCAAGGAGTACCACGGGGTCGCCGTGACGTACGCCGGTGTCGGCGTGCGGCCCATGCTCCACCGCAACCGGTGCGAGCAGCGCAAGACCCTCGTCATCCTGGACGAGATCCACCACGCGGGCGACAGCAAATCCTGGGGCGAGGCGTGTCTCGAAGCCTTCGATCCGGCCACTCGGCGGCTCGCCCTCACCGGTACCCCCTTCCGGTCCGACACCAATCCCATCCCCTTCGTCACGTACGAGGAGGGCAACGACGGGATCCGGCGGTCCTCCGCCGACTACACCTACGGATACGGGAACGCGCTGGGCGACGGCGTCGTGCGGCCCGTCATCTTCCTCTCGTACAGCGGCAACATGCGCTGGCGCACCAAGGCCGGGGACGAGATCGAGGCGCGGCTCGGGGAGCCGCTCACCAAGGACGCCATCTCGCAGGCCTGGCGTACCGCGCTCGACCCGCGCGGCGACTGGATGCCGAACGTGCTGCGCGCCGCCGACCAGCGGCTCACCGAGGTCCGCAAGGGCATCCCGGACGCCGGCGCCCTCGTCATCGCCTCCGACCAGGACTCCGCCCGCGCCTACGCCAAGCTGATCCGGGAGATCACCGGCAACAAGGCGACCGTCGTGCTGTCGGACGACAACGGCGCCTCCAAGAAGATCGACGAGTTCAGCGCCAGTACCGATCGGTGGATGGTCGCCGTTCGTATGGTGTCCGAGGGCGTCGACGTGCCCCGGCTCGCCGTCGGCGTCTACGCGACCACCATCTCCACGCCGCTCTTCTTCGCCCAGGCCGTCGGCCGTTTCGTACGGTCGCGGCGGCGCGGCGAGACCGCCTCCGTCTTCGTGCCGACCATCCCCACCCTGCTGAGCTTCGCCTCCGAGATGGAGGTCGAGCGCGACCACGTGCTCGACAAGCCCAAGAAGGAGGGCGAGGAGGACCCGTACGCCGAGGAGGACAAGCTCCTCGCCGAGGCCGAGAAGCAGCAGGACGAGGACACCGGGGAGCAGGACATGCTCCCCTTCGAGGCCCTGGAATCCGACGCCGTCTTCGACCGGGTGCTGTACGACGGCGCGGAGTTCGGCATGCAGGCGCACCCGGGGAGCGAGGAGGAGCAGGACTACCTGGGCATCCCGGGGCTCCTCGAACCCGACCAGGTGCAGCTGCTGCTCCAGAAGCGGCAGGCCCGGCAGATCGCGCACAGCCGGCAGAAGCCCGCCGAGCAGGCCGACCTGCTGGAGATGCCCGCCGAGCGGCGGCCCGTCGTCTCCCACAAGGAGCTGCTGGAGCTGCGCAAGCAGCTGAACACGATGGTCGGGGCGTACGTCCACCAGAGCGGCAAGCCGCACGGGGTCATCCACACCGAGCTGCGGCGGGTGTGCGGCGGGCCGCCGAGCGCCGAGGCCACCGCCGGGCAGATCCGGGAGCGGATCAAGAAGGTGCAGGAGTGGGCGACCCGGATGAAGTAGGTCCGGTCCATCGCGTGCGTGAGTAGCGTGTGTCAATAGCGTGTGTGCGTACGGGAGTTGAGTCCTCGGACGTTCTCGTACGTCCTCGGCGGGGCCCGGGTGCGACGGCGGGCCCCGCCTTCTCCCGTGGGGACGGGACGCGGCGGCGAGGGCCGCCCCCCACGGACGTCCCTCGCACCACCGCAACAGTAATGGGAAAGCAAAGTCGCCCGCGGCGACCAAGGTCCCGGGCACCCTGGACTTAGGTCCTGAACCAGGAGCAATGCCCCGGGTCGTCAACCTGCGCGCCCGGATTCTGGACGAGGGCTTCCGCTGAGCGGGACCGATCGCTACTGTCCCGCCATGCAAAACGCCCCGTGGCAGCGCCGCCGCGGAGCGCAGCCGGTGCCATGGCCTGCCGGCGGCCTCTGTGCGCGTCGCCGATGGGACCGGTGCCGCGAGCCCGTGGGGAGCCGCCGCGACTCACCATAAGGAGTGGGCGTCGTGACCGCGGAGACCTCCCAGACGCTCGACCGGGGACTGCGTGTCCTCAAGCTGCTCGCCGACACCGACCACGGACTGACCGTCACCGAGTTGTCCAACAAACTCGGCGTCAACCGGACGGTGGTCTACCGTCTGCTCGCCACCCTGGAACAGCACGCCCTCGTACGACGTGATCTGGGCGGCCGCGCCCGGGTCGGCCTCGGGGTGCTGCGCCTGGGCCGGCAGGTCCATCCCCTCGTACGGGAGGCGGCCCTGCCCGCACTGCGCTCGCTCGCCGAGGACATCGGGGCGACCGCCCACCTCACGCTGGTCGACGGGGCCGACGCGCTCGCCGTCGCCGTCGTCGAGCCGACCTGGACCGACTACCACGTGGCCTACCGGGCCGGGTTCCGCCACCCGCTCGACCGGGGCGCGGCGGGCCGCGCCATCCTCTCGGCCCGCCAGGCCGGGGGCCTCGTCGACCCGGGCTTCACCCTCACCCACGGCGAACTGGAGGCCGGGGCGAGCGGTGCGGCCGCGCCGCTGGTCGGGGTCACCGGGATAGAGGGCAGCGTGGGCGTCGTGATGCTCGCGGACGCGGTGCCCGAGCGGGTCGGCCAGCGGGTGGTGGACGCGGCGCGGGAGGTCGCGGACGCGCTGCGGTGAGCGAGCCGGGGCGGAGCCCCGGCGAGCCGGGGGACACGCCCCGATACATTGGGTCCGTGCACCCCCGTCACTCACGCCTCCGCAACCTCGCCATCGGCACCGCCCCCGTCGTCGCGCTGCTCGCCGTCGTCGGCTTCGCACCGCTGCCGTTCTCGGTGGCGCAGCCGGGGCTGACCGCGAACGTGCTCGGGGACGACAAGGGCACGCCGGTGATCACCATCGAGGGCAGGCCCACCCGGCACACCACCGGGCAGCTGCGGATGACGACCATCGAGGCGACCGGGCCGTCCGCCGAGGTGGGGATCGCGGACGTGGTGCGCGCCTGGTTCCGTACCGACCAGGCCGTCATGCCCCGCGACTCGGTCTACCCGAGCGGCGGCAGCGACAAGGAGATCACCGAGCACAACCAGGCCGAGATGAAGGAGTCGCAGGACAGCGCCACCGCGGCCGCCCTGAACTACCTCCACCTCGGCTCGAAGCAGGTCAAGGTCACCCTCAACTTGGCCGACGTCGGCGGGCCCAGCGCCGGGCTCCTCTTCTCCCTCGGCATCGTCGACAAGCTCGACGGCAACGGCTCCGGCGGCGAGCTCACGGGCGGCCGGACGATCGCCGGTACGGGCACGATCGAGGCGGACGGCAGCGTGGGCGCGGTCGGCGGGGTCTCGCTCAAGACCCGCGCGGCCCGGCGGGACGGGGCGACCGTGTTCCTGGTGCCGAAGGCGGAGTGCTCGGATGCGAAGGCCGAGCTGCCGGGTGGGTTGCGGCTGATTCCCGTCACCACGCTGTCGGGGGCGGTTTCGGCCCTGAAGGCGCTGGACAAGGGCGGTAGCGTCCCCAGCTGCTAGCTGCCGCCGGCGGGCGGCTGTTCGTCTGCGGACCGTGGTGGGCTGGTCGCGCAGTTCCCCGCACCCCTAAAGGCGCGTGGGCCGCCGCACCTCGTTGAGTTGCTCAGTGCGCGGCTCCCGCACCCACCCGCGTCAACTCCTCGCTTTTCTGCGGGAGTTCGGCCGTATCCATCGTCCGCCACGCCGGGAACACCAGCGGGCTCAGTGTCGTCGCCAAGTACACCGCTCCCACCGCCAGCAGCGCGCCCCGCGCCCCCGCCGCGTCCACCAGCAGGCCCGCGCCCAGGCCGCCCAGCGGCATCGCCAGTTCGCAGCCCGCGGTGAGTGCGCCGGAAACCCGGCTGCGCAGCTCCTGGGGGACACGCTCGTACGTCACCGTCGTCAGGATCGGGTTGAGCATGCCGCCCGCGAGGCCGCCGAGCGCCATCGTGGCGGCGAGCGGCAGCGCCGAGCCGGTCAGTGCGGCCACCACGAAGCGCGGCGCGCCCGCCAGGACGAAGGCGGCGGTGAACACCGCGCGCCTGGGGAACCGGTGGCCCACCGCGCCGTACAGCAGCGCGCCCAGCAGTCCGCCCGCCCCGAACGAGGCCGTGAGCAGGCCGAGTTGGGTGGCGCCGCCGAGTTCGCGTTCGGCGTGCACGGGCAGCAGGACGGCGTTCCAGCCCTGGTCGAGGCCGTTGGTGACCATGACCATCACGCTGACGGCGAGCAGCAGCCGGGCACGGAGCAGGAAGGCGTATGTCTCGCGGAGTTCGGCCCGGTAGGTGGTGAGGGAGACCGGCGCCGCGTCCCGTACCGGCTCGGCCGCGCGGATACCGCGTATCCCGAGGGCGACCAGGAGCGCGGACGTGCCGAACGTCGCCGCGTCCAGGAGCAGCACGGACTCCGCGCCGACCAGCGCGATCAGCAGCCCGGCGAGCGCGGCGCCCGCCATCCTCGCGCCGCGCTGCACGGCGTCGAACAGGCTGGCCGCGCGGGTCAGGGTGGTACCGGCGCGCTCGGCGAGGTCGGGGACCAGGACATAACGCGCGGTCCGGCCGGGGGTGGCGGCCAGCCCTTCGAGCGCCATCAGCGCGCACAGCAGCCAGAAGTGGAGCGCGCCCGCGAAGTGGAGGAGCGGGATGGCGCCGACGGCGAGCGCGCAGATCAGGTCCGAGGCTACGCTCACCTGCCGTCTGCCGAGCCGGTCGATGACCGGGCCGCCGACCAGCGCGGCCACGACGATCGGCAGGGTGGCGCAGAAGGCCACCACCCCGGCCCGTCCGGCGCTGCCGGTGGTCTCCAGGACGAACCACGGGACGCCGATCAGCGTCAGCGAACTGCCCGCGGTGGAGATGGTGTTGGCCGTCAGGACGGCGGCCAGTGGAGTACGTCTACGTGTGCGCGTGATCTGCTCTTCGGCTTGCCCCCCGACGCCGCTCATGCGATACGGGTGCGGTGGCGTGGGCGCGCGGGGGGCTGGGCGAGACGCGTGCCCAACTCCACGAGCTTCAGGCCTACTTGGCGGCGTATACGGCGGCGGTCGCGCGGTATGAGGGCGTGGTCGGCGGCCTCCTCGCGGAGTTCGGCGGCGCGGGCTTCGTGCAGGGAGAGGTACGTGGAGGGCAGCATGGCGCGTGATCCCTTCGCTGCTCGTACAGGCGTGTCGGGCGTGTCAGGCGTGTGGTCAGTGGCTCTTGCGCGGGAACGAGTGCAGGTGGACGCGGACCTGGGCGGTGTCCTCGGCCTCGGTGTGGGCGAGGCCGCGGTAGCTCTCGATCAGCTCGTGCGCCTTCTCGTTGAGCTCGCGCAGCTGCGCGGCGGTCAGCCGGAGCGTGAAGTCGCTCATGTCCGAGCTGGTGGCCCACTCGTCGGGCCAGTTGCTGGCGGTGCCCAGCCAGGTCGAGAGCTCCTGGGTGTGGATGGTCGCGATCTCGTGCATGAACAGGTCGGCGGCGCCGCGCACCTCGGGGTCGGGGTCGTGGTGCAGCTCCTCGGTGAAGCTGGTGCCGTCGTGGGCGGCCCGCCACCAGCGCTCGCGGCCCTTGCCGTGCTCGGGCGCGTCCTCGACGAAGCCGTGCGCGGCGAGCTGGCGCAGGTGGTAGCTGGTCGCGCCGCTGGACTCGCCGAGCCGTCCGCCCAGCTGGGAGGCGGTGGCCGGGCCGTCGTGCCGCAGCGCCGCCAGCAGGCGGATCCGCAGGGGATGGGCCAGGCCGCGCAGGGAGTGCGCGTCGAGCGTGCGCTCACGGGGCCCGCCCTTCGGGCTTTCGGTCGTCGGGGCCTCGGGCTTCGGGTCGTCGTGCTCGGTCATGGCTCAACCGTAGACCTGCAAAGAAGTTGTTGCAAGCATTTCTTTGCATCGAACTCTTTGCAAGGGAGTCTTTGCGACGTACAGCGTCAGCGTGCGTCCTGGGCCGCCTGCTCCACCAGCGGGATGATCCGCAGGGGGACGGGGTTCTCCATGACGATCGCCGTGGAGGCCCGGACGATGCCGTCAAAACCGACGACCCGGTCGATCACCCGCTGGAGATCGGCGTTGGAGCGGGCCACCAGACGGCAGAGCATGTCGCCGTGCCCGGTGGTGGTGTGCAGCTCCAGGACCTCGGGCACGGTGGCCAAGTGCGCCCGTACGTCGGCGCCCTGGCCCTGTTTGATCTCCAGGGTCGCGAAGGCGGTCACCGGGTAGCCGAGCGCCGCCGGGTCGACGTCCGGGCCGAATCCCCGGATGACTCCGTTCGACTGAAGCCGGTCGAGCCGGGCCTGTACGGTGCCGCGCGCCACGCCGAGCCGACGGGACGCCTCAAGGACCCCGATACGCGGCTCCCGCGCCAGGAGCACGATGAGCCGCCCGTCCAGATGATCGATCGCCATGAGCCTCTCCGGATGGTCACGATGTACAGAAAGCGGGTGGGGGCGGCCCTGTCACTGGTCAGATTGCCCACCCCGAACACAAACTATTGCGCACCTTGCAGGACGGGGGGAGCCTGCCGCTATGACTGAGACCATCGATCACACCCCCGACACCGCCCGGCAGGCCGACCCCTTCCCGGTGAAGGGAATGGACGCGGTCGTCTTCGCCGTGGGCAACGCCAAGCAGGCCGCGCACTACTACTCGACCGCCTTCGGCATGAAGCTCGTCGCGTACTCCGGACCGGAGAACGGCAGCCGCGAGACGGCCTCGTACGTCCTGACCAACGGGTCCGCCCGTTTCGTGTTGACCTCCGTCATCAAGGCGTCCACCGATCACGGCCGCTTCCTGGCCGACCACGTGGCCGAGCACGGCGACGGCGTCGTCGACCTCGCCATCGAGGTGCCGGACGCGCGCGCGGCGTACAAGTACGCCACCGAGCACGGCGCGACCGGCCTCGCCGAGCCGTACGAGCTGAAGGACGAGCACGGCACGGTGGTGCTGGCGGCGATCGCCACGTACGGCAAGACCCGGCACACCCTGGTCGACAGGTCCGGCTACTCCGGCCCGTACCTGCCCGGCTTCGTCGCCGCCGACCCGATGGTGGAGCCGCCGGCCAAGCGCACGTTCCAGGCGATCGACCACTGCGTCGGCAACGTCGAGCTCGGCAAGATGAACGAGTGGGTCGCGTTCTACAACAAGGTCATGGGCTTCACGAACATGAAGGAGTTCGTGGGCGACGACATCGCGACCGAGTACAGCGCGCTGATGTCGAAGGTGGTCGCGGACGGCACGCTCAAGGTCAAGTTCCCGATCAACGAGCCCGCGATCGCGAAGAAGAAGTCGCAGATCGACGAGTACCTGGAGTTCTACGGGGGCGCGGGCGTCCAGCACATCGCGCTCGCCACGAACGACATCGTCTCCACGGTACGGGCGATGCGCGCCGCGGGCGTCACGTTCCTGGACACGCCGGACTCGTACTACGACACGCTGGGCGAGTGGGCGGGCGAGACCCGGGTGCCCGTCGAGACCCTGCGCGAGCTGAAGATCCTCGTGGACCGCGACGAGGACGGCTACCTCCTCCAGATCTTCACCAAGCCGGTGCAGGACCGGCCGACGGTCTTCTTCGAAATGATCGAGCGGCACGGTTCGATGGGTTTCGGCAAGGGCAACTTCAAGGCGCTCTTCGAGGCGATCGAGCGGGAGCAGGAGAAGCGGGGCAATCTGTGACCTACAACTCGCCGTGCGAGCACGGTAGTTGAGTTACGGTCATAACCCTGCGGCCCCACGGACCTGACCTGTGGGGCCGCGGGCCGTTTGTGCCCGGTCTTTGTCTGCGGGCCGGTGGGTGGCTGGTCGCGCAGTTCCCCGCGCCCCTAAATGCGACCCTCCGGGCCGCCCAGGGGATTGCCGCGCAGCGGCACTTAAGGGGCGCGGGGAACTGCGCGACCAGCCGTCCACGGTCCGTAGACGAACGGGGTCCGGGGCGAAGCCCCCGGGGGGCTATTGCTTCCGCTTGCGGGCCGCGGCCGCGGCCGAGCCCGAAGACCCCGACCCCGACGACCCCGACCCCGTCGGCGGATCCGGCACGTAGCCGTACACGTCCTTCGGACCCCCCTCCGCCGGCTCCCCCAACCCCTCCAACCCCTCCCGCGCCTTCGGCGCCAGCAGCGGCGAGAAGTACGGATTCGTCCGCAGCGCCTCCTCCAGATCGCGCCGAGCCGGACCGGACTGCCCGAGCTCCCGCTCCAGCACCCCCCGGTGGTAGGAGAACAACGCGCTCCGGCCCCCCTTCTCCGCCGCCTGCTTCAGGAACACGAGCCCCTCCTCCGGCTCCCCGGCCCGGTACAGCGCCCACCCCAGCGCATCCGCCACCGCCGCGTTCGGCGTCCGCCGCCACTGCGCGCGCAGCCGCTCCACCGCCGACTCCGGCGCGCCGTGGTCCGCCTCGAAGCGGCCGAGGACGAGTGCGTCGTTCACCCCGTGCCCGTCGTCCGACGCGGCCCGCGCGCGCAGCCGCGCGTACTGGGCGCGGGCGTCCGCGCCGAGCCCGAGCGACTCGTACAACTCGCCCAGCTCCAGCAGGTATTCGGGGCGCGGCAGGCGCGCCACCGCCGCCGCGTAGTCGTGGCGGGCCGCCGCCGTACGGCCGAGCGCGAGCTCCGCACGGGCCTTGCCCGCCAGCGCCGCGTGCCCGCCCGGATCCGTGCGCAGCGCCGCCGAGTGCTGGGCGAGCGCCTCGGCGGGCTCGCCCCGGTCCCACGCCAGGTCCCCCAACTGCCGCAGGCAGTCGGCCTTCTGGACCGGCGTCGTGGCGTACGCGGCCGCCTCGGTCAGCGCCGCCGCCGCGTCCTCGCGCCAGCCCCGCTCCCGGTACACCGCCCCCGACGCCGCCAGCGCCACCGAGCCGCCGCGCAGATCGAGCAGCTGCTCCACCGACCTGCTCGCGCCCTTGAGGTCACCCAGGCCCCCGTACGCGTCGATCAGCACCGGATACACCGTCCAGCGCTTGGGATCGCGCCGCCGGACCTCCTCGGCCAGCGTCCGCGCGGTCCCGTAGTCGTGCCGCGCGTTGGCCAGCGCCGCCAGACCGATCTGCGCGTCCGCGTTGCCCCGCGCGGCCGGCCGGACCGCCAGCGAGCGGCGCAGGGCCCACTCGGCGCGCGGATAGTACGAGGAGTCCGCAGCCCGCAGCCCGCGCCCCAGATAGGCCGAGCCGAGCACCGCCCAGGACGCGTCGTCCGAGGGGTGCGTGCGCACCCACGCCCGCCGGTCCGCGATCAGCGCGGTCAGATCGGCGGCCGCCGCGGGCGCCCCCGCCCCGACGGCCGTCAGCGCCCGCGCGACCGGCCCCGGCGCGGGCGGCGGCGCGTCCTGGCCGCCGCCGAACCGGGTCGGCAGGACCACCAGGACCCCGGCGGTCAGCAGCGCGGCCACGGCCGCGCCGATCATCGTGCGGCGCGCGGTGCGGGCGGGCGGCGGCCCGGCCGGCTCCAGCGGCGTGGGCCGCGCCGGCGGCGGCAGCGTCAGGGTCTGCCGGTGCGGCGGCCATTCGTCTTCGCTCTCCATGCCGATCACTGTGCGTCCATACGAAGAGCACATCCCGTCCGCGCCCGCCGGGCCGCGCAGGGTTCACACCGATGGCCCCGGGTGCCACGCTGGGATCATGAACGATGGAGCCGAGCCCGTCGCCCCGCCCGCCCCCGAGCCGGGCGCCCTCCTCGAACGGCTGCGCGCGGGTCTGCCCGCCGACGCGCTGATCACCGACCCGGACGTCGCCGCCTCGTACGCCCATGACATGGCGAGCTTCTGCGCGGCCGGGGCCCCGGCCGTGGTCGTCCTGCCGCGTACGGTCGAGCAGGTCCAGCACGTCATGCGCACCGCCACCGAGCTGCGCGTCCCGGTCGTGCCGCAGGGCGCCCGCACCGGTCTGTCGGGCGGCGCCAACGCGACCGAGGGCTGCGTCGTGCTGTCCCTGGTCCGGATGGACCGGATCCTGGAGATCAGCCCGGTCGACCGGGTCGCGGTCGTCGAGCCCGGTGTCGTCAACGCCGTGCTCTCCCGGAAAGTCATGGAACACGGGCTCTACTACCCGCCGGATCCGTCCAGTTGGGAGCAGTGCACCATCGGCGGGAACATCGGCACCGCGTCCGGCGGGCTGTGCTGTGTGAAGTACGGGGTGACCGCCGAGTACGTCCTCGGCCTCGACGTCGTCCTCGCCGACGGCCGTCTCCTGGAGACCGGCCGCCGCACCGCCAAGGGCGTCGCCGGATATGACCTGACCCGGCTCTTCGTCGGCTCCGAGGGCAGCCTCGGCATCGTGGTCAAGGCCGTCCTTGCGCTGCGGCCCGCGCCGCCCGAGCAGCTGGTGCTCGCCGCCGAGTTCCCCTCCGCGGCCGCCGCCTGCGAGGCAGTCTGCGCGATCATGGAGCGCGGCCACACGCCGTCGCTGCTCGAACTCATGGACCGCACGACCGTACGGGCCGTCAACCGCATGGCCCACATGGGTCTGCCGGAGAGCACCGAGGCGCTGCTGCTCGCCGCCTTCGACACCCCCGACCCTGCCTCCGACCTGGCCGCCGTGGGGGAGCTGTGCACCGCCGCGGGAGCCGTCCAGGTGGTCCCGGCCGAGTCGGCCGCCGAGTCCGAACTGCTGCTCCAGGCAAGGCGGTTGTCGCTCACCGCGCTGGAGACCATCAAACCGGCCACAATGATCGACGACGTCTGCGTCCCGCGCTCGCGGCTCGCCGCGATGCTGGAGGGCACCTCGGCGATCGCCGCCAAGTACGACCTGACCATCGGCGTCTGCGCGCACGCCGGGGACGGCAACACCCACCCGGTGGTCTGCTTCGACCACGCCGACGAGGACGAGTCGCGGCGGGCCCGGGAGTCCTTCGACGAGATCATGGCGCTCGGTCTGGAGCTGGGCGGCACGATCACCGGCGAGCACGGCGTGGGCGTGCTGAAGAAGGAGTGGCTGGCCCGCGAACTCGGCCCGGTGGGCGTGGAGATGCAGCGCGCGGTCAAGCGGACCTTCGACCCGCTGGGGCTGCTGAACCCCGGCAAGCTGTTCTGAACAACCGTTACTCCTGTGCCTTGTGCGTCTGCTTCCCCTCCCGTCACGCACCTTCCTCCGGCCGCGACTCGTCCGAGGGCCACGGGTCGTTCAGGTACAGCTCCTCGGCGCGGGTGCGGCCGGGCGTGCGGCCGGTCGTGGGCGCGAGCAGCTCGGCGAGGCCGTCGTCGATGCCGAGCTGCTCGGTCTCAGAACCCGGGGGGACCACCCGCAGCGTCCGCTCCAGCCACGCCGACACCTGGGCGGACGGCGCCTCCAGGAGTGCGTCGCCGTCCGGCGAGCTGAGCGCCATCAGGATCACGCTGCGCCCGTCCACCTTGGTGGGCCAGATCCGGACGTCGCCGTGGCCGCACGGCCGGAACACCCCCTCGACGAGCAGCTCACGGGCGAACGTCCAGTTGACGGGGTGATCGGAGCCGATGTGGAAGGTGATGTGCACGGCGTACGGGTCGTCCGTGCGATAGGTCAGCCGGGCCGGGACCGGGATGCTGCGCTCCGGCGACAGCACGAGTTTGAGCTCCAGCTCGCGTTCCACCACGGTGTGCATGACAGTGCCTTTCCTCTCCTGGTACGGGCCCGTGATCGGGCCGCACCAGGTGAGAGCGGGGTACCGCGCGGCTATGACGCGACTTCCGGAAAATTTTTCCGGCGGCCCGGGAAACGGCCCGGACGAGGGGTTCCGGGCCCGGTCCACGGGCGGGTGAGAGGTGCCTGAACGTTGACCGGATAGTGGTCGGTACCGACGGACCCGCCCGGGGGCGGTCGCCCGTCTGGTAGATGTGGACCCCTGTATTGACGAGGCCCACGAGCAGATACGGGACCGTGATGAGCGCCCCCACCCCGGCTACCGGAGACGGAACCCCCGCCGCCGGCTTCTACCCCGATCCGTCCATCCCCGGATATGTCCGGTATTGGAACGGCGCCGCCTGGGTGCCCGGTACGAGCCGGCCCGCCCCGGCCGAGGGCGAAACCATGCCCGCGCCGCCGGCCGGCGCGGCCCCGGCGGCGCCCGCCCTCGCCTCGGCCCCGCCGACGCCGATGCCGTCGCCCGCGCCCGCCGTGGAGGAGACGGGCCCCGTCTTCCTCGACGAGCCCGACCCCGCCCCCCTCCACGGCAGCCGCCCCGACCCGGCCCCGGCCTGGCAGGCCGACGCCTCCCACCAGTCGGGCTTCGGCGACGACGCGGCGCGGCGGGTGTCATGGGGGCAGCCGGGGGATCCGGCGCCGGGGCAGACGCCCCAGCCGCTTCCCGCCCAGCCGCTTCCCGCCCAGCCCGAGGCCGGGCGGCCGCAGCCGCTGCCGCTGCCCGCCGGGTCGGCGTCCGAGCGGGCCGGGGCGGCTGTGCCGTTGCCCGCCGACCCGGCCCCCGTCCCGCCGGGCCAGGGGTTCGGGCGGGCTCCGGCGGGGGCGCCGGTGCCGGTGCAGTCGCTGCCCGCTCAGCCGTTGCCGGGCCGGCAGCGGCCTGAGGACCCGCGCGTCGGGGGCGACCCGCGCGTGGCCGACCCGCGCCGGGGCGAGCCGCAGGGAAGTCCGGCCGCCGTCCAGCCCGCGCCCGCCCGGGCCGCGCTGCCCTCGGCGCCGATCGCCCCGCAGTCCGCGCCCGTACCGCAGCAGCACTCCGTACCGCAGCAGCCCGCCCCCGTACAGCAGCAGGCGCCGCAGCAGGCCGCCGCGCCCTCCTCGCCCGTCACCACCGGGTCCGGCGGGGGCTCCGCGTCCTGGGCGCAGCAGGTGCACCAGCTGGCGCGGCCCGAGGAGCGGCCGGGGCCCGGGGAGCCCGTGGTGCCGTGGAAGCCGCCCGTGGAGGACCCGTTCCTGCGGGCCGCCCGGGCGCAGGCGGCGGCCCGGCCCGCCGGTCTCGGGCGGCGCCTGGCCGCCCGGCTCGTGGACACCCTGGTGCTCGGCGGGGCCGTCGGCGGTCTCGCCCTGCCGCTCTGGATCAAGGGCGCGGACCACATCCAGGAGAAGATCGACGCCGCGAAGCTGTCCGGTGAGACGGTGACGGTCTACCTCCTGGACGGCACCACCGGCGGCTACCTCGCCCTCGTGCTCGGCGCGTTCCTGCTCCTCGGTGTGGTCTACGAGGCGCTGCCCACCGCCAAGTGGGGCCGCACGCTGGGCAAGCGGCTGCTGCGGGTCCAGGTGCGCGACATCGAGTCGCACGAGCCGCCCGCCTTCGGCGCGGCCCTGCGCCGCTGGCTGGTCTACGGCGTCCTGGGCGTACTCGCCGTCGGCGTGGTCAACGTCGTGTGGTGCCTGTTCGACCGGCCGTGGCGCCAGTGCTGGCACGACAAGGCGGCCCGGACCTTCGTCGCGGGCACCTGACGCCTCCTCCGCGCGGCGGGGTACCCCGAACGGTCCCCGTGCCGTTGCGGGGTGCCACCCCGCGCGGTGCACTGCGGACATGAGCAACGAACCGCCGCCCGGCCAGCCGCCCGAGGACGACCCGTTCCTCAAGAAGCCGTCCGAGCCCTCCGAGCCCCCCGGCTGGAGCCAGGGCCCGCCCCCCGGAGGCGGCCCACCTCCGGGCAGCGGTACCCCTCCCCCCGGCGGCGGTCCGTACGGAGGCCCTCCCCCCGGAAGCCCCTACGGCACGCCGCCCCCTGGTTCGCCCTATGGCAGCACCCCGCCGCCGTACGACCCGTACGGCGGGGGAAACCAGTACGGCGGCCCCGACCCGCTCAGCGGGATGCCGCCGCTCGCCGACTTCGGGCGGCGGCTGCTCGCCCGGATCATCGACGCCCTGCTGATCGCGATCCCGCTCGGCCTCCTGGAGTGGGCGACCTCGGACCGCTGGGTGTACGAGACGAGGAGCGGCGAGGACACCTCCGACGTCATCAGCCGTGCGTACAGCGGCAGCGGTCTCGCCTGGAACCTCATCGGTATCGTGGCGTACCTCGCGTACGACACGATCATGCTGAAGCGCGACGGTCAGACGGTCGGCAAGAAGCTGCTGAACCTGCGGGTCGCGATGCTCAACGACGGCAGCGTGCCCACCACCAGCGCGGCCCTGGCCCGCACGGCCGTGCTCTGGCTGCCCGCCCTGCTGTGCTGTCCGTGTCTGTGGCAGATCGTCCTCATCATCACGATCCTCACGGACAAGCCCTATAAACAGGGCCTGCACGACAAGGCCGGGAAGACGGTGGTGGTCTCGACCGCCCCCTGACCCCGGGCCGGACGGTGCCGAGCGTCAGCTCCGTACCGAATCGGCCGGTACGCGCACTCCCGGCTCGGCGCTCTCCCCGACGGCGGCGGCGCGGTTCGTACGAACCGTGCGCGCCGCTTTCGGCATGGGGACCGTCACGGCGACCAGCAGTCCGAGCAGGAGCGCGGCGAGCACTATCACTCCCACCCCGACGCCCGACTCGGTCTGGGAGAGCAGAATCATGGCCACGGTCGAGAAGACGACGGTGGCCGAACCGTAGGCGAGCTGTGCTGCAGTCGGACGCGGCATGGCGGTATCCGTCCTCGGGGGCAGGCATCGGATGGGGGCGGGTCTCTCGACCGGGCAACCGGATCGCACTGTCAAGCGACTCTACGACGGTGCTTGCCCTTGCGGAACCGCCGGTAAGCGTGACCTAACCCACGGTGCCGGTGCACAGGGGGCGCACGGAGTCATTCCGCATTCCGACAGGCGAGACAGGCGCACCCGATGTCCGGGTTGGGTAGCACATCGGAAGCGTTCGGATACCGGAACGACCGCTCTGCATAATGTAATTGACTGACCTAAGTCAAGATCTGTCTTTTCTTTGGCAACTCCGGTCCAATGTCGTCACTTGAGACGCGTGCCGCGCACCGGAGACCAGACCCCTCACCCCCGGTCCGTGCCTGCGGCCGCGGGGGAGGACATCATCAAGTGACCAGCAACAGACGAGCGGTCAGAGCTGCCGCCATACTCGTGGCCATGGCCACGACCGGCGCGATAGGCTCCGCGTTCGCCACCGCCCAGGCCGACAGCAAGGCCCCGGCCCCCGTCGAGCGGCGGGACCCGGGCGCCGGCTCGGCCAAGCACATCGACGACATTCCGGGCCCGTTCACCAAGCAGCGGGAGCTCCAGCGCCAGACGGCGCTGCAGAAGGTCATCGCGGGCGACAAGAAGGTGCAGCAGCGCGGCGCCTCCAAGGTCGTCCAGCTCGACGACAAGAAGTACGTCGAGCTCGGCCGCGAGAAGACCGACAAGATCTTCACGGTCCTGGTGGACTTCGGGGACCAGGTCGACAACACGACCATGTTCGACCCGGACGGCCCGGCCGGCCCCAAGCCGGCGGTCGTGAAGTACGGGGGCGAGCCGGGCCCGGCGCACAACACCATCAAGCAGCCGGACCGCACCAAGGACAACTCCACCGCCTGGCAGAAGGACTACAGCCGGCAGCACTTCCAGGACCTGTACTTCGGGACCGGCAAGAACGCCGACGGCACCCAGAAGCACTCCCTGAAGACGTACTACGAGAAGACCTCCTCGGGCCGCTACTCGGTCGACGGCACGGTCACGGACTGGGTCCGCGTCCCCGCCAACGAGGCCCGCTACGGCTCGAACTACTGCGGCGCCACCAACTGCTCCAACGTGATGGACCTGGTCCGCGACGGCGTCAACGCCTGGGCCGCGGACCAGAAGGCCAAGGGCCAGACCACCGAGCAGATCAAGGCGACCCTGGCGCAGTACGACCAGTGGGACCGCAACGACTTCGACAACGACGGCAACTTCAACGAGCCCGACGGCTACATCGACCACTTCCAGATCGTCCACGCGGGCGAGGACGAGTCGGCCGGCGGCGGCGCGCAGGGCACCAACGCCCTGTGGGCGCACCGCTCGTACGCCTACGGCACGGACGCGGGCAAGACCGGCCCGTCGAACAACAAGGCCGGCGGCACGCAGATCGGCGACACCGGCATCTGGGTCGGCGACTACACGATGCAGCCGGAGAACGGCGGCCTCGGCGTCTTCGCCCACGAGTACGGCCACGACCTCGGTCTGCCGGACCTCTACGACACCACGAACCAGGCCGAGAACTCGGTCGGCTTCTGGTCCCTGATGTCAGCCGGCTCCTGGCTGGGCACCGGCAAGGACTCGATCGGCGACATGCCGGGCGACATGACCGCCTGGGACAAGCTCCAGCTGGGCTGGCTCAACTACGACACGGCCAAGGCCGCGACGAAGTCGACCACCAAGCTGGGCGTCTCGGAGTACAACACCAAGGACAAGCAGGCGCTCGTCGTCGAGCTGCCGAAGAAGCCCGTCACCACCACGGTCGTGAAGCCCGCCGAGGGCACCAAGCAGTGGTGGTCCGGCATGGGTGACAACCTCAACAACACCCTGAGCCGCCCGGTCGACCTGACCGGCAAGTCCAAGGCCTCCCTGGACCTGTCGGGCTGGTGGGACATCGAGCTGGACTACGACTTCCTGTACGCCGAGGCCTCCACGGACGGCGGCGCCACCTGGACCGCGCTGGACGGCACCGCCGACGGCAAGCCGATCAGCCGCGACCCCAGCGACAAGCCGGCCCTGACCGACGTGTCGGGCGCGTACAAGAAGCTCTCGTACAACCTGGACGCCTTCGCGGGCAAGAAGATCGACGTCCGCTTCCGCTACCAGACGGACGGCGGCGCGGGCGGCAAGGGCTTCACCGCCGACGCGATCACCGTGAACGCCGACGGCGCCGCGCTCTTCACCGACGGTGCCGAGGGCGACGACAACGGCTGGACCTCGAAGAACTTCTCCCGCATCGGCGAGTCCTTCACCAAGGACTACCCGCAGTACTACATCGCGGAGAACCGCCAGTTCGTGTCGTACGACGAGACCCTCAAGGTCGGCCCGTACAACTTCGGCTTCGCCAAGTCCCGCCCGAGCTGGGTCGAGCACTACGCGTACACGCCGGGTCTGCTCATCTGGCTGTGGGACCTGTCCCAGAAGGACAACAACGTCTCGGTCCACCCGGGCCAGGGCCAGATCCTGCCGATCGACTCCCACGCCAAGCCGCTGAAGTGGGCGGACGGCACGCTGATGCGCAACAAGATCACGCCGTTCGACGCGACCTTCAGCTTCTACCCGACGAACGCGCTCACCCTGCACAAGGCCGACGTGGCGACCACGATCCGCCCGCAGGCCGGTGTGCCGATGTTCGACGACCACCGGGGCACCTACTGGTACAAGGAGAACCCCACGGGAAGCGTGCAGGTTCCTGACACCAACACCCGGATCTCCATCGTCCAGCAGCCCAAGGACGGCTCGACGATCACCGTGAAGGTTGGTCCGTCGACCAAGTAGTTCTAAAAACCGCAGGTCAAACCATGATCGGCCGTCGCCCTCTAGCGGGCGGCGGCCGATCGTGTTTAGGTGCGTCCTACGAGTCCTTATTGACACGACGTCTTACGGGGGAGCGGTACGCCATGCCTGGCGGAGGTTTCAGCAAGCTGCCGAACGGCAGCGTCGTCGTCGCGCTCACCTTGCCCAGCCCCGCCGGGGACGGCCGCAAGGTGCGCGTGCTGGTCCATGCGGCCAACCGGGCCCGCGCCCTGACCCGGCTGCGGAACCTGGGCCTGCGCGCGGTCTATCTGCGCGGCAACACCGAGCCGCCCACACCGGACGAGATCACGGCGGTCCTGCACCACCCGGACGGCCTCCTGTGGCGCACAGCGCCACAACCGGAGGCCGAGGAGCTCTGGCACCCGATACGGGCGCTGCTGCGGCCGTAGGGGCTTCAGGGGCGCGGGGAACTGCGCTACCAGCCCCCACCGGACCGCACTCGACTGACAAGCGTCCCCGGTCAGCAGACGGGCTTGCCGGACAGCTCCGCGCCGGCGGCCCGCATCTCCTCGATGGCCCGAGCAGTCGTCTCCTCCGAGACGCCGGCGGTGAGGTCCAACAACACATGCGTGGCGAAGCCACCCCGCACCGCGTCCAGCGCCGTCGCCCGCACACAGTGGTCGGTGGCGATCCCGACCACGTCGACCTCGGTGACGTCCCGGTCGCGCAGCCAGTTCGCCAGCCACACCCCGTTCTCGTCGCGCCCCTCGAAGCCGCTGTACGCGGCCGCGTGGGCGCCCTTGTCGAACACCGCGTCTATGGCGCCGCAGGCGACCGCCGGGGCGAAGTTCGGGTGGAAGCCCACACCCTCCGTCCCGGCCACGCAGTGCACCGGCCAGGAGTTCACGAAGTCCGGACGTGGCGAGAAGTGCGGGCCCGGGTCGATGTGGTGGTCGCGGGTGGCCACCACATGGCGGTACACGGACCCGGCGGCCTGCCCGATCAGGTCGGTGATGGCAGCGGCGACGTCGGAGCCACCCGTGACCGCGAGGCTGCCGCCCTCGCAGAAGTCGTTCTGAACGTCCACGACGATCAACGCGCGGTGCATGTCGGCTGTCCTTCGGTCAGGGGGCTGTTCTACGAGCGTAGAGATTCCGCCCCGGGTGCGGCAGGGGGCAATTGGGGTGCAAAGGCCCGGACGTGCGGCATCACGCGTACTCCGTGGGCAGCACGGGCTCGCCCCGCGAGAGCTGGATCGCGGACATCGGCAGCGTGCCGCGCACCGCGATGTGCCGCTCCCGGGCGGTGTCCAGCGGCTCGCGGGCCACCACCACACCCCCCTTGACCAGCTCGGCGAGCAGCTGCCGGTCGGCCAGGTGGGCCGGGACCGGGCCGGTGCCGACGACCTCGGCCTCGGCGATCCCGTCGGCGTCGGTGCGCCGGGCGGCCCACTTGCGGCCGCCGATCGACGTCTTGCCGCCCGTCGACTTCTTCGCCACCGGCACCAGCGGCGCCTTCGGGTCCGCGCTCTGCGCGCGGGCGACCAGCTTGTAGACCATCGAGCAGGTGGGGTGCCCGCTGCCGGTGACCAGCTGGGTGCCGACCCCGTACGCGTCCACGGGCGCGGCCGCCAGCGAGGCGATGGCGTACTCGTCGAGGTCCGAGGTCACCACGATCTTCGTGTCCGTCGCGCCCAGCTCGTCGAGCTGCTGGCGCACCCGGTGGGCGACGAGCAGCAGGTCCCCGGAGTCGATCCGGACCGCGCCGAGCTCGGGGCCCGCGATCTCCACGGCGGTACGGACCGCCTCGGCCACGTCGTAGGTGTCCACCAGCAGGGTGGTGCCCCGGCCCAGCGAGTCCACCTGGGCCCGGAAGGCGTCCCGCTCGCTGTCGTGGAGCAGGGTGAAGGCGTGCGCGCTGGTGCCGACGGTGGGGATGCCGTACCGGAACCCGGCGGCCAGGTCCGAGGTGGTGGTGAAGCCGCCCACGTACGCGGCGCGGGCCGAGGCCACCGCGGCCAGTTCGTGGGTGCGCCGGGCGCCCATCTCGATCAGCGGGCGGCCGGCCGCGGCGGCGGACATCCGGGACGCGGCGGCGGCGATCGCCGAGTCGTGGTTGAGGATCGACAGGATCACGGTCTCCAGGAGCACGCACTCCGCGAAGGAGCCCTCGACCCGCAGGATCGGCGAGCCCGGGAAGTAGACCTCGCCCTCGGGGTAGCCCCAGATGTCGCCCGAGAAGCGGTAGGAGGCCAGCCACTCAAGGGTCGGCTCGTCGACGATGCCGCGCTCGCGCAGGAAGCCGAGGACGCCCGCGTCGAAGCGGAAGTTCTCCACGGCGTCCAGGACCCGGCCGGTCCCGGCCACCACGCCGTAGCGGCGGCCGTCCGGCAGTCTCCGGGTGAAGACCTCGAAGACCGACCGCCGGTCGGCCGTCCCGGCGCGCAGTGCCGCCTGGAGCATGGTCAGCTCGTACTGGTCCGTGAAGAGCGCGGTCGACGGCACGTCCACCGGCAGCCCAAGGTCCGCAGCGTTCACAACCGGTTACCTCGCCTTTCCGTTCCGGCTGTCGACCGGGTCGGCCGGGGGTCCGGGGGTTGTCCCCCGGGAGTAGCAGCCATGGGTCGGATGCTACCCCTCTTCGCGTCAGAGTGACGATTTCGGGGGTCCGTTTGTGCGACCGCGGTCCCCGAGTGGCAGCATGGGGTAAGTGAGGCTGTGCTATCCGGGGGACAAACCCCGGACCCCCGGCAGAGAAGACGAAGGTCGTCCAGAGACGTGAGCGTTGCCCCGGTCGAGATCGAACGCCCCGAGTCGGCGGAAGAGACCTTCGCCGTCCCCGAACCCGATGTGCCGTGGGTGACGCTCGTCCACAACGACCCGGTCAACCTGATGAGCTACGTCCAGTACGTCTTCCAGAGCTACTTCGGCTACCCCAAGGACAAGGCCCGCAAGCTGATGCTCGATGTGCACCACAAGGGCCGGGCGGTGGTCTCCAGCGGCAGCCGCGAGGAGATGGAGCGCGACGTGCAGGCGATGCACGGCTACGGGCTGTGGGCCACCCTCACCCAGGACCGCGGCTGATGGCCGGGTACTTCGAGGCGCTGCCCGGCGGCGGCGCGGCCGTCGCGCTCGACGAGGTCGAGATCGCCATCCTGCGCTCCCTGTCCGTACAGCTCCTGGAACTGATCGGTCCCGGTGACGAGCCGATGGAGGGCGAGGACCCGCTGGCCGCGCTCTTCGCCGAGGGGCCGAGCGAGCCGCCCGCCGACCCGGCGCTGGCCCGGCTCTTCCCGGACGCGTACGACAGCGGCGAGAGCGATGAACTGCGCGCCTCGGCCGCCGAGTTCCGCCGCTTCACCGAGAACGACCTGCGCGCCCGCAAGCGCGACGACGCGCTCGCCGTGGTGCGCGCCCTCGACGCGCTCACCCCGCGGGGCGACGGCGGCGCGGTCCTCAAGCTGACCGCCGACGACTCCCGGCGCTGGCTCGGTGCGCTCAACGACCTGCGCCTCACCATCGGGACCCGCCTGGAGGTCACCGACGAGGACGACGGCGGCGAGCTGTACCGGCTGCCGGACGACGACCCGCGCAAGCCGATGGTCATGGCGTACCTCTGGCTCGGCGGGCTCCAGGAGACGCTCGTCGAGACGCTGATGGCCTGATCGCTCGCCCGGATGGTGGCCGGAGGCGACTGTTTTCCTCTTGTTCGCTCAGCGGACGCTCAAATCCGCATAACGATCCGATTACCGCATCGGCATAGTTTGCGGTCCCTTGTGCGCTTTGTCCGGTTGTCCTTGTGGCGTGCGCCACAGTCACCCCAGTGGATCACCCGTAAAGACGTGATAAATCTTCACGACCACCCGGGGACGCCACCCATGTTCCCGGGGGCGCTTGGACCGGCTGATCGCCGGTGGCACTCCATCCACATCCGGGGGGATCAGGACCTGATCCGCGGCTTCGCTCGGCGAAGCGGGCGGGTCAGCATGGAGAAAGGCGCACCACCATGACCTCAGCGCAGGTCGACAAGCAGGACGACCGCTCCGGCAATGAGGCCGTGGGGACCGCCCACGGCGCAGCCGAGGGCGAGGGTTACCAGCGGGGCCTCGGCGCCCGCCAGATCCAGATGATCGCGATCGGCGGAGCCATCGGCACCGGGCTCTTCCTCGGCGCGGGCAAGGCCATCTCGAAGGCCGGCCCCAGCCTCATCCTGGCCTATGCCATCGCGGGCCTGGTCATCTTCTTCATCATGCGGGCCCTGGGCGAGCTGCTCATGTACCGCCCGGTCTCGGGCTCCTTCTCGGAGTACGCCCGTGAGTTCGTCGGCCCGTTCTGGGGCTTCGTCACCGGCTGGACGTACTGGCTCTTCTGGGTCGTCACCGGCATCACCGAGGTCACCGCGGCCGCCCAGTACATGGCCTTCTGGACGCACAACGACGTCCCGCAATGGCTGTACGCGCTGGTCTTCACGCTCATCCTGTACGCGGTGAACCTGATCTCGGTGAAGCTCTTCGGCGAGCTGGAGTTCTGGTTCTCCATGGTCAAGGTGACGGCCATCGTCGGCATGATCCTGATCTGCGCCGGCATCCTCACCGTCGGCTTCTCGGACGCCGCGGACACCGCCACCGTCGCCAACCTCTGGAACGACCGCGGGTTCTTCCCCAAGGGCATCGGCGGCACGCTGATGACCCTGCAGATCGTGATGTTCGCCTTCCTCGCCGTCGAGCTGGTCGGTGTCACCGCGGGCGAGTCCAAGGACCCCGAGAAGACGCTCCCCAAGGCCATCAACACCGTGCCGTGGCGCATCGCCGTCTTCTACATCGGCGCCCTGATCATGATCCTCTCGGTCGTCCCGTGGCACGAGTTCCAGCCGGGCGTCAGCCCCTTCGTCGCGGCCTTCGAGAAGATGGGCCTGGGCGTCGGCGCCGCGGTCGTCAACTTCGTCGTCCTGACGGCGGCCCTGTCCTCCTGCAACTCGGGCATGTACTCCACCGGCCGGATGCTGCGCGACCTCGCGCTCAACGGCCAGGGCCCGAAGGTCTTCACCAAGCTGACCAAGAGCGGCACCCCGCTGATCGGCACCTCGGTCTCGGCCGCGCTGATGCTGGTGGGCGTCTGGATCAACTACAAGGCGCCGGGCAAGGCCTTCGACTACGTCGTCTCCTTCGCCACCATCTCCGGCATGTGGGCCTGGATCATGATCCTGGTCTGCCAGATCCGCTACCGCGCCAAGGCCGACCGCGGCGAGCTGCCCCAGTCCACCTTCCGGGCCCCGGGCGCCCCGTTCACCAGCTGGTTCGCGCTGCTGTTCATCTTCATGGTCATCGTGATGATGGGCGTCGACAAGGACTCGCGGGTCTCCCTGTACTGCGCCCCGCTGTGGGGCCTGATCCTGGGCGTCTCGTACCTGGTCCTCAAGGCGCGCAACCCGGACAACAAGGCGTTCGCGAAGCGCTCGTAACGCTCCAAGAGCCTCCGCGTCTCGTCATTCGGGCCGTCCCGTACCACTCCTCGGTACGGGACGGTCCGTCTGTTTATCCTTGCGCTCATGCTGACCCTGACCCAGGCCCTGTACGACCAGATCGTCGCGCACGCCCGCGCCGACCACCCCGACGAGGCGTGCGGCGTGGTCGCCGGCCCGGCGGGCACCGGCCGCCCCGAGCGGTTCATCCCGATGCTGAACGCGGCCCGCTCGCCCACGTTCTACGAGTTCGACTCGCAGGACCTGCTGAAGCTCTACCGCGAGATGGACGACCGCGACGAGGAGCCGGTGATCGTCTACCACTCGCACACGGCGACCGAGGCCTACCCGTCCCGCACCGACGTGACGTACGCCAACGAGCCCGGCGCCCACTACGTCCTGGTTTCGACGGCGGACACCGATGGCCTCGGCGACTTCCAGTTCCGCTCGTACCGGATCGTGGACGGCGGGATCGAGGAGGAAGAGGTCGAGGTGGTGGAGGCGTACTGAGCCGTACGCGGCCCACTCGGCGGGTTCGCCCGCATCCTGAGAGGAATGCGTCCGCCAGCTGAGATCACACTCCGGGAAGCGGACCGGGAATCGATACGATGACCGCATGGTTCCCCACGACGTGAGCGAAGAGAAGCCCAGCAGCCCGCTGCTCGTGGCGCGCCTGCACGTCGACCTGTGCCGGCTGGCGAGCGCGATGTGTCAGCGCCCCACCGCCGTCTGAGCCGCGGCCGCACGCGAACGACCGGTACGTTCCGTACCTCCCGTACCTCCGCAGTACCCGCGCGAAGCCGCGCGCGACGCCTTTTCTCCCTCCTTCTCTCCTTCCGACTGGAGCCCACGCCATGGCCATCGAGGTCCGCATCCCGACCATCCTCCGCACCTACACCGGCGGCGCCAAGGCCGTCGAGGGCAGTGGCGCGACCATCGACGAGCTCTTCAAGGACCTGGAGACCCGGCACAGCGGCATCCGCGAGCGCCTGGTCGACGAGGCCGCCGGCGGCGAGCTGCGCCGCTTCGTGAACGTCTACCTCAACGACGAGGACGTCCGCTTCCTGGCGGGCATCACCACCGAGCTGTCCGACGGCGACAGCGTGACGATCCTGCCGGCCGTGGCCGGCGGCATGGTCTGAGGCTGATCGCCGTCATGCGCTACGACTCCGCGCTGGCCGCCGTCGGCAACACGCCGCTGGTCCGGCTCCCCAGACTCTCGCCCTCGGACGACGTCCGTATCTGGGCGAAGCTGGAGGACCGCAACCCGACCGGCTCGGTCAAGGACCGCCCCGCGCTCCACATGATCGAACAGGCCGAGAAGGCGGGCCGGTTGACGCCCGGCTGCACCATCCTGGAGCCGACCAGCGGAAACACCGGCATCTCGCTGGCGATGGCGGCGAAGCTCAAGGGCTACCGCATCGTCTGCGTGATGCCCGAGAACACCTCCCAGGAGCGCCGCGACCTGCTGAAGATGTGGGGCGCGGAGATCGTGCCGTCCCCGGCGGCGGGCGGCTCCAACACGGCGGTACGGGTGGCGAAGGAGCTGGCCGCGCAGAACCCGTCCTGGGTGATGCTGTACCAGTACGGCAACCCGGACAACGCGGGCGCGCACTACGCCACGACCGGCCCGGAGATCCTCGCCGACCTCCCCTCAATCACCCACTTCGTGGCGGGCCTCGGCACCACGGGCACGCTCATGGGCGTGGGCCGCTATCTGCGCGAGCGCGTGCCCGGCGTCCAGATCGTGGCGGCCGAGCCGCGCTACGACGACCTGGTGTACGGCCTGCGCAACCTGGACGAGGGCTTCGTCCCCGAGCTGTACGACGCGTCGGTCCTGACCAGCCGCTTCTCGGTCGGCTCGGCGGACGCGGTGACCCGCACCCGCGAACTCCTCAAGGAGGAGGGCATCTTCGCGGGCGTCTCCACGGGGGCGGCGCTGCACGCGGCGATCGGGGTGGGCAGGAAGGCCGTCAAGGCGGGCACCCCCGCCGACATCGTGTTCGTGGTGGCGGACGGCGGCTGGAAGTACCTGTCGACGGGCGTGTACACGGCGGAGACGACGGAGGAAGCGATCGCGACGCTGCGGGGGCAGCTCTGGGCGTAGGGGTTTTGGGCCCGGCCTTTGTCTGCGGGCCGGTGGGTGGCTCGTCGCGCAGTTCCCCGCGCCCCTAGGGGGTGCGGGCGATGGCGAAGCCGAGCATTCCAGGGGCGCGGGGAACTGCGCGACCAGCCATCTACGGTCCGCAGACGAACGAAGCGGGGTCCGGGGCGCAGCCCCCGGGAAACCCAGCTCACCCCGGGCTCAACCCGCCAGGTACCGCACCTGGTCCCACACCGTCGGGTCCACCACCCCCACCCGCCGCCGGAACTCCCACACCCCCACATCCCGCAGCTCATCCGTCTCCAGAAAGCTCGGCCGCCCCCGCGCGTCCCCCACCGTCCCCGGCGGCAGCGGAATCACCCCGGCCTGCTCCTCGTGGAACTTGCTGGTGATCTTCGCGACCCGCACGCTGTCCCCCCGTACCGACAGCACCAGACAGGGCCGGTCCTTCGAGCCCGGCCCGTCCTCGTACGGCACATCGGCCCACCAGATCTCACCCGGCAGCGGCCGGCGCCCCCGCACCCCCGGCCGGCCCGGCGGCCGGACGCGCCCCCCGGGACGGGACGGGCGCGGGCGGGCGCGCCCCCGCCCGTCGACCACCGCGGCCCCCAGGGCGACCACCACCACGGCGATCACCGCGAGCCACCAGGACGTGTCCATACCGCAGACGTTACCCGGCGGCCGGCCCCCCGCGCGCGCTCCGCCCGCACTCCGCCCGAACCGGTGACAGCGCAGGTGAGTTCCCCCACAACGGCCCGCCACTGAGGAGCGACCGGCAGTGCGGCGCCTTACGCTCGACGCACCGCACGACCTCCCGCCGCCCTCCCCGTTCCCTTGCCGCTCCCGGAGGTTCACGCTCCATGAAGCTCACCGTCGTCGGCTGCTCCGGGTCGTTCCCGTCCGCGGAATCGGCCTGTTCGAGCTACCTCGTCGAGGCCGACGGCTTCCGGCTGCTCCTCGACATGGGCAACGGCGCCCTGGGCGAGCTGCAGCGCCACATCGGTCTCTACGACCTCGACGCGATCTTCCTCAGCCATCTGCACGCCGACCACTGCATCGACATGTGCGGCTACTTCGTGGCCCGCTACTACCGGCACGAGGGCGGACGCTGCGCCCCCATGCCGGTGTACGCGCCGGAGGGCGCCGAGCAGCGCCTCACCACGGCGTACGCGGACACGCCGTCCAGCTCCTCCATGAGCGAGGTGTTCGACTTCCACACCCTGAAGTCCGGCTCGTTCGACATCGGCCCGTTCGCGGTCCGCACCGAGCGGGTCTGCCACCCCGTCGAGGCGTACGGCATCCGCATCGAGCACGGCGGCGCGTCCCTCACGTACTCGGGCGACACCGGCGTCTGCGAGGCCCTGCACGAGCTGGCCGAGGGCACGGACCTGTTCCTGTGCGAGGCGTCCTTCACACACGGCAAGGAGGACATCCCGGCCCTCCACCTCAACGGCCGCGAGGCCGGCGAACACGCCGCCCGCGCCGGGGCCGGCCGCCTGGTCCTGACCCACATCCCGCCGTGGACGGACGGCGACGTCAACCTGACGGACGCCCGTGGGGCTTACACCGGTCCGGTGGAGCTGGCGGTGCCGGGGGCGGTGTACGAGGTCTGATCGCGCCCGTACGCGCATACGGGAAAGGGCCCCCGCACCGAGTGGTGCGGGGGCCCTTTCCGTAATCCATGACCCGTGCGGCTTACGCCTTCGTCAGGTCCTCGATCTCCTCCTCGGGCTCACGGCCCGGGGTGGTGAGGTTGAACTTGACGATCGCGAAGCGGAAGACGAAGTAGTAGATCGCGGCGAAGACGAGGCCGATCGGGATGATCAGCCAGGGCTTCGTATCGAGCTTCCAGTACAGGGCGTAGTCGATCAGACCGGCCGAGAAGTTGAAGCCCGCGTGGACGCCGAGGGCCCAGGTGACCGCGAGGGACACGGCGGTCAGCACCGCGTGGATCACGTAGAGCAGCGGTGCGATGAACATGAACGAGAACTCGATCGGCTCGGTCACACCGGTCACGAAGGAGGTGAGCGCCAGCGACACCATCATGCCGAGGACGGCCTTCCGGCGCTCGGGGCGGGCGGTGTGCGCCATGGCGAGCGCGGCGGCCGGGAGGCCGAACATCATGATGGGGAAGAAGCCGGACATGAACATGCCGGCGGACGGGTCCCCGGCGAGGAAGCGGCCGTAGTCACCGTGCACGACCTCGCCCGCGGAGTTGGTGAAGTCGCCGAGCTGGAACCAGGCCACGGTGTTCACGAACTGGTGCATGCCGATCGGGATCAGCGCGCGGTTGATGGCGCCGAACAGGCCTGCGCCACCGGCGCCGAGGCCCGTCATCCACTTGCCGAAGTCGGCGATCCCGTCACCGATGGGCTCCCAGACCAGACCGAAGAAGACGCCGACGATGACGCCGACGAAGGCCATGATGATCGGGACGAGGCGGCGGCCGTTGAAGAAGCCGAGCCAGTCGACCAGCTTCTTGCGGTGGTAACGCTGCCAGAGGACGGCCGACAGCAGACCCATGATGATGCCGCCGAGGACACCCGGGTTGTTGAACGTCGCCGGATCGTCCTTGCCCGCCTTGATCACCGCTTCGGTGACGGGGAACGCTTCCAGGACCTTGCTGTAGACCAGGAAGCCCACGAGGGCGGCCAGGGCGGTCGAACCGTCCGCCTTCTTAGCGAAGCCGATGGCCACGCCGATGCAGAACAGCAGGGGCAGGGCACCGGTGATCGCACCGCCCGCGTTGCCGAAGACGGCGGCCACCTTGTCCCAACCGAGGCCGTCTTTACCGAAAACGTCGTCCTGGCCCAGGCGGACCATGATGCCCGCAGCCGGCAGCACCGCGATCGGCAGCTGAAGGCTGCGGCCGATCTTCTGCAAGCCCTGGAACACACCGGAGCCCCGCTTCTTCGCGGGCGCCGCCGTAGCGGTGGCCGTACTCATCAACTTCCTCCAGTTGGCAAGGCGCCGCCCGGGGACATGGAAAAGTACGGGGGGACGGCGGCGTCTCAAGGGGGGAACGCGGTGAAGCCCGCGTGGTCTACACCATTGAGTGGTGTAGACCAGTTGTAGCACGGTGAGGGTTAGATAAGGAACCTGCAATTTCTGTGTGCTGAGCCACGCATTCCGGCATGACGGACAAAGGCCCCGGACCCTGGGGTCCGAGGCCTCTGCCGTACAACCGCTTGGTTATCCCGCCGTTATTACTTCGTGTTCTCCCGCTCGATCTCCTCTTCCAGCTCCTCCGGCTCGCGGCCGGGAGTGGGGAGGTCGAACTTGATGATCGCGAAACGGAAGATCGCGTAGTAGACGGCGGCGAAGACGAGGCCGATCGGAATGATCAGCCACGGTTTCGTCGCCAGGTTCCAGTTGATGACGTAGTCGATCAGTCCGGCCGAGAAGCTGAAGCCGTCCTTGACGCCCAGCGCCCAGCTCACCGCCATCGAGACACCGGTCAGGACCGCGTGGATCGCGTACAGCAGCGGGGCGATGAAGAGGAACGAGTACTCGATCGGCTCGGTGATGCCGGTGACGAACGACGTCAGGCCGACCGACAGCATCAGACCGCCCACCTGCTTGCGGCGGTGCGGCTTGGCGCAGTGCGTGATCGCCAGCGCGGCCGCGGGCAGCGCGAACATCATGATCGGGAAGAAGCCGGTGGTGAACTGGCCCGCGTCCTTGTCGCCCGCCAGGAACATACTGATGTCACCGTGCACCACGGTCCCGTCCGGCTTGGTGAAGCTGCCGAACTGGAACCAGATGGGCACGTTCAGGAACTGGTGCAGACCGATGACGAGCAGCGCGCGGTTGGCGACGCCGAAGATGCCCGCACCCCACGCGTCCAGCCCCACCAGCCAGTCGCTGAAGCTCTCCAGCGCGTCGCCGATCGGCGGCCAGACCCACAGGCAGAGCGCGGCGAACGCGATGGCCACGAACGACATGATGATCGGGACGAGCCGGCGGCCGTTGAAGAAGCCGAGCCAGTCGACCAGCTTGACCCGGTGGTAGCGCTGCCAGAACCAGGCGGCGAGCAGGCCCATGACGATGCCGCCGAAGACCCCGGGATTCTGGTACGTGAAGGCCGCGACCGTTCCGTCGTTGGCCTGGCACCCCGCCGAGATCACCTTCGCTCCGGCGGCGCAGTCCTTGGGGAACTGGTGCAGCACGTTGTAGTAGACGAGGAATCCGGCCACGGCGGCGAGCGCGGTGGAGCCGTCCGCCTTCTTGGCCATGCCGATGGCGACGCCGATGCAGAACAGCAGCGGCAGGCCGATGTTGGCGTCGAGCAGCGCGCCGCCCGCACCGGCCATGACCTTGGCGACGTCCGTCCAGCCCAGACCGTCCTTGCCGAAGACGTCCGGCTGGCCGAGCCGGTTGAGGATGCCGGCCGCGGGCAGCACGGCGATCGGCAGCTGGAGGCTGCGGCCCATCTTCTGGAGGTTCTGGAACGCACCGCCCCACCATTTCGGCCGGTCCACTGCCGCGCTGTCCGCGCTCATCGGCGACCCTCCGTCCCGTACGTCCCGCCGGAACAAGCCAGTTCCGGGATGCGTTGCACACTGGTGTAGACCAGTTGCGGTATCGTCCGGAGCCTGGCCGCACGGGCGCGGTACCGGTGATCGCCATCCTTGGCCAGCGCGCGGACGCTCGCTCGCGTAACTGGGCCAAACGTGCGTTACGGTGACAAAGCGGAACCATGGAACTGCCGTCGGCGGGACCTGCGGTGTGCCGCCACAGCGTTCTTTGGAAAGAACAGGGAGACAGACATGGCCAGCAAGGCTGAGAAGATCGTCGCCGGGCTCGGCGGTATCGAGAACATCGAAGAGGTCGAGGGCTGCATCACCCGCCTCCGCACCGAGGTCATCGACCCGAGCAAGGTCGACGAGGCCGCGCTGAAGGCCGCGGGCGCGCACGGCGTCGTCAAGATGGGCACGGCGATCCAGGTTGTCATCGGCACGGACGCGGACCCGATCGCGGCGGACATCGAAGACATGATGTGAGCGACGTGTCGCTCTGAAAGGGCCCTTCCCGCCCAGGGAGGGGCCCTTTTCGTCTGCGGACCCTGGCGGGCTGGTCGCGCAGTTCCCCGCGCCCCTAAAGGCCTGTGGCTGAGCTGGATTCCCCGGCTGCGGCCGACTACCCAAGGGGCGCGGGGAACTGCGCGAGAAGCGGGCACGGTCCGCAGACGAACGACGGCCTTGATAAGGGGCGCGGGGAACTGCGCGACCAGCCACCCACGGTCCGCAGACGAACGAGGGGGCGGAGCCCCGGAAGGGGGGCCGGGGGGCATGCCCCCAGGAGCGAGACGCCCACGAGCTACGCTCGGGGCATGTCTCGTATCGACGGCCGCACCCCCGACCAGCTCCGCCCCGTCACCATCGAACGCGGATGGAGCAAGCACGCCGAGGGCTCCGTCCTCATCTCCTTCGGCGACACCAAAGTCTTCTGCACCGCCTCCGTCACCGAAGGCGTCCCCCGCTGGCGCAAGGGCAGCGGCGAGGGCTGGGTGACCGCGGAGTACTCGATGCTGCCGCGCTCCACCAACACCCGCGGCGACCGCGAGTCCGTCCGCGGCAAGATCGGCGGACGCACCCACGAGATCAGCCGCCTCATCGGCCGCAGCCTCCGCGCCGTCATCGACTACAAGGCGCTGGGCGAGAACACCATCGTCCTCGACTGCGACGTCCTCCAGGCCGACGGCGGCACCCGTACCGCCGCCATCACCGGCGCGTACGTCGCCCTCGCCGACGCCGTCAGCTGGGCCCAGACCAAGAAGCTGGTCAAGGCCAACCGCCAGCCGCTCACCGGCACCGTCGCCGCCGTCTCCGTCGGCATCGTCGACGGCACCCCGCTCCTCGATCTCTGCTACGAGGAGGACGTACGCGCCGAGACCGACATGAACGTCGTCTGCACCGGCGACGGCCGCTTCGTCGAGGTCCAGGGCACGGCCGAGGCCGAGCCGTTCGACCGCAAGGAGCTCAACGCCCTGCTCGACCTCGCCACCGGCGGCTGCGCGGACCTCGCCGCCCTCCAGGTGGAGGCACTCGGCCGCACGCTCGGCGAGTAACGAGGCACCGGCAGGCAAAGAGGCAACCAAGAGGGCCGCTCCCGGCGTCCCTACCGACACGGGCGTACGGGCCGAACCGTACGCCCGTCCGTACACCCGGGAGGACCCGCCCATGCGCCGCAGCCGCCGCGCCCTCGCACTCGCCGCCGTCACCGCGACGCTCGCCCTGCCCGCCGCCGTCGGGTGCAGCGCGGTCAGCAAGGCGCTCGACTGCGTCCAGACCGCCGACGCGATCGCCTCCAGCGTCGACGACCTGGGCCGCGCGGTGTCGAACGCCACCGACAACCCGGCGCAGGCGGACCAGGCGCTCGACGACATCGACAAGAACCTGACGTCGCTGAAGAGCAAGACGGACAACGCCGATCTCTCCAAGGCGGTGGACAACCTCAACAAGGCGGTTTCCAACGTCCGTTCGGCGATCAAGAACGGCGACAGCACGCCGGACATCAGCCCCGTCAAGGACGCGGCGAAGGAAGTCGGCAAGGTCTGCACACCGTGACGCCGGGCGCGCCCGGCGATACTGGGGGCATGACCCGCCTGATCCTCGCCACCCGCAACGCCGGCAAAATCACCGAACTCCGCGCGATCCTCGCGGACGCCGGACTGCCCCACGAACTGGTCGGCGCCGACGCGTACCCCGAGATCCCCGACGTCAAGGAGACCGGCGTCACCTTCGCCGAGAACGCGCTCCTCAAGGCCCACGCGCTCGCCCGGGCGACCGGCCTGCCCGCCGTCGCCGACGACTCGGGCCTGTGCGTGGACGTACTGAACGGCGCCCCCGGCATCTTCTCCGCCCGCTGGTCCGGCACCCACGGCGACGACAAGGCCAACCTGAACCTGCTCCTGGCCCAGCTCGGCGACATCGCGGACGAACACCGCGGGGCCCACTTCGCCTGCGCGGCGGCCCTGGCCCTGCCCGACGGCACCGAGCGGGTCGTGGAGGGCCGCCTCCTGGGCACCCTGCGCCACGAGCCCACCGGCACGGGCGGCTTCGGCTACGACCCGATCCTCCAGCCGGAGGGCGAGACCCGCACATGCGCGGAGCTGACCCCCGACGAGAAGAACGCGATCAGCCACCGGGGGAAGGCGTTCAGGGCGCTGGTGCCGGTGGTACGGGAGCTGTTGGGCTGAGGGCCTACCAAAGCGTGAAGGTCTGGCTCGCGATGGCTGCGAGTCAGACCTTCGGTTTCACGCTCCGTGCGGCCTGAGGGATTCGAACCCTCACGGGATTGCTCCCATCGCACCCTAAATGCGAGGCGTCTGCCGTTCCGCCAAGGCCGCCTGTTGCCAGTCGAACTGCTCGATCGGCGGAGTTCAGTGTACGGGCAGAGGGGGCTCTTCGGCGAGGCGCGTCGCCCCTTTCCGGCGACACCACGTCTCCGTCAGCGCGTGGCAGTTGGGGCACAAATACCGGAGATTCTCCCGGCGGTTGTCCCGCCACTCCCCATTGATGTGGTCGATCTGCAAGGTGATCGGCCGCCCCCGCCACTCGCCGGTGTTGCCGCACTCCGCGCACACGTACGGCACTCCGATTTCGGTCAGGGCTCGATGGAGCTGGGACCTGTTGGTCCGGCCGGCGTGCCTCGGCAGGACGACCAGGATCCTGTCCGCTGTCGTCGGGGGCGCGGTGCGCTCTGGCCGTCCCCAGGCCCGGCGCTTGAAGTGGCTGGTATCGAGGCCGAGACGGGCCGCCGCGCGCCGGACACGCCGGTGATTGGTGTCGTTGACCTCCAGTCCGAGACCGCGCATGACGGCCGCGTAGCTTGTGGAGCTCCCTACGAGGCAACGAAGTCGGTCCTCGGGGAGGGAGACGCGCCGATGGGAGAAGTGCTCCATGTCGATGTCCTGTGTGCGCAGTATGCGAGTCAGCGTGGCGCGTGAGCGGCTGTCGTCCGGCACACCCAGCGAGCGGGCCGCCGCGCGCAGGCTGTCGGCCGAGGCAACCGCCGCTCGTAGTTCATCGACCGTGAAGGGCAGATCCAACTCGGACTGGTTGATGCCTGGGAAGTGGCTGATGTCGATGCCCGCGGCGTCGATACGGCGCCGGATGTGGGACAGAGTTCCGGTGGCCGGGGTCGCGCCCATCTTCAGTGCCACCTCGCGCAGGGACGAGGACGATACGGCGGCTTCGGCAATGGCCGCGTCGGGGTATTTGCGCCATGGGCTACCTTTGACGAAGTGGCTCGTGTCCAGCTCGTACGCGGCGGCCTTCTCCTGGAGCACGCGTCGCTGACCGCCGCTCGTCTTCAGGCCGAGCCGCCGCATCAGATCCGTCCAGTTCCGGGACTCGGCGATGGCCCCTTTCAGCTGTTCCGTGTCGTACGTGTGTGAACTCGGCGCTGTGCCTCTGCGGTCGGCTCTTGTTGCCGGTTTCGGCGTGCCCGCCATGCCCCCACCCCTCCGCCCCCGGCCACGCGTTCGCAGCCCCGTACAGACCAACGACCCGTTAATCGGACAGTCACGCCCGAAATGCGGAACGGCCCGCACCGCATACCGCGCGGTGCGGGCCGTCGGGGGCGTCGAGCGGAACCTCAGATGCCCAGATCCTTGATGATCTTCGCGACATGGCCCGTCGCCTTCACGTTGTACAGCGCGCGCTCGACCTTGCCCTCCTCGTCCACGACCACCGTGGAGCGGATGACGCCGGTCACCGTCTTGCCGTACAGCTTCTTCTCGCCGTACGCCCCGTACGCCTCCAGGACCTCCTTCGACGGGTCGCCGACGAGGGTGACCTTGAGGGACTCCTTCTCGCGGAACTTCGCGAGCTTCTCCGGCTTGTCGGGGGAGACGCCGATCACGTCGTAGCCCGCGGTGGCCAGCAGGGCCAGGTTGTCCGTGAAGTCGCAGGCCTGCTTGGTGCAGCCGGGGGTGAGGGCCGCCGGGTAGAAGTACACGATGACCTTGCGGCCCTTGTGGTCCGCGAGCGAGACCTCGTTGCCGTCCGCGTCGGGCAGGGTGAAGGCGGGGGCGGTGTCGCCGGGGACGAGTCGCTCGCTCATGGGATCTTCCTCCGGAAGGGCGGGGGTGTGGCTTGCTCCAGCAGAGCCTAATGGGGGCCTGTGACAGTGCATCGGCGGCAGAGCTGACAGACTGTCGATGAACGGGACACCCCGTACAACACCCCGTACCCCAGCAAACGACGGAGGCGGCGCAGTGTCGGAAGCCAGGACCCCTGCGCAGATCGAGGCGGACATCAGGAGCCGTCGCGAGCAGCTCGCGGTGACGCTCGACGAGATCGGCGTGCGGCTGCACCCGTCGACGATCGCCGGCGACGCGAAGGCGAAGGTCGCCTCGGCCGTGGACCGCACCGCGGGCCGGGCCTTCGTCGCGGTGAACCGGACCGTCTCGGACGTGAAGGCCCAGTTCGTGAGCGAGGACGGCGCGCCCCGCGTCGAGCGCATCCTGCCGGTCGCGCTCCTCGCCGTCGGCCTCGTCGGGCTGCTCGCCATGTCGTCGGCCAGGAAGCGGCGGGACTGAGGCCGCGGACCGACCCGGCCCTTCGGCATACGCCGGGGGCCGGGGCAGGTAGGTTCGGTCCGTGAGCGAGAACACCCACGACAAGCTGCCCATCCGGATGCTCCACGACCGCGTGCTGGTCCGGTCCGACACACCCGAGGGCGAACGGCGCTCCGGCGGCGGCATCCTCATCCCGGCGACCGCGGCCGTCGGCAAGCGGCTGGCCTGGGCCGAGGTGGTCGCGGTCGGGCAGAACGTCCGGACCGTGGAGCCGGGCGACCGGGTGCTGTACGACCCGGAGGACCGCGCCGAGGTCGAGGTGCGCGGCATCGCCTACGTACTGATGCGAGAGCGCGATCTGCACGCCGTCGCCTCGGAGCGGGTGTCGGAGGACTCGACCGGGCTGTATCTCTGACCCGCCCCGCAGTGACAGATCAAGGGCTGGTGACCGCTGTCACCAGCCCTTTTCGCTGCCTTGTGGCCACCCTTTCGTCGCACTTTGCTATCTTTGAAGCACCCCGACGAGACGCGTCGTACCGGGTTACGACAAGACGACGCACCCCGCGCGTGCGGACGTACGCGCGCGTACGTCTCTCGGAGGTGCCTGTCATGGCCTGGGTTCTGCTGCTCGTCGCCGGTCTGCTCGAAGTCGGCTGGTCGATCGGGATGAAGTACACCGACGGATTCACCCGGCTGTGGCCCAGCCTCTTCACCGGCGCCGGGATCGTCGCCTCGATGATGCTGCTCTCGCAGGCCGCCAAGACCCTGCCCATCGGTACCGCCTACGGCGTCTGGGTGGGCATCGGCGCGGCCGGTGCGGCGGTGCTCGGCATGGTGGTGCTCGGTGAGCCCGCGACCGCCGCCCGGATCTTCTTCGTCTGTCTGCTGCTGGTGGCCGTGGTCGGCCTCAAGGCCACCTCCGGCCACTAGCCCCGGCCGCGCGGCTGGCGGCGCGGGCGGTCGGCGCCGCCGGCCGTCGTCCCCGTCGTCGTGCCGCCCGTGGTGGTGCCGCCCTCCGTGCCCGCCGTGGTCCCGCCGTTGGTGGGTCCGCCGTCCGTGGTCCCTCCGGTGGTGCCGCCGTCGGTGGTGCCGCCCGTGGTGGTGCCCCCGTCGGTCGTGGCGCCCGTGGTGCCGCCGGTCGTGGTGCCCCCGTCGGTCGTGGAGCCGGTGGTGCCCCCGGTCGTCCCGCCCGTCGTCGTGCCGCCCGTGGTCGTGGTGGCGCCGGTGGTGCCGCCGGTCGTCCCGCCCTGGGTCTGCCCCTGCGTCTGGCCCTGGTCCTGGCCCTCGGTCTGGCCGGGCGGGTTCGGGTTGTTCGGGTTGGGGGCCTGCGTCTCGACCGGCGGCGGCACGGACGCGCCCTCCTGGAGCTGGAGGTCGAAGTCCTGCGGCTCGGTGCCCTTGAGCGCGCCCGCCGTGTACTGCGCCCACACCCGCGCGGGCGGCCCGCCGCCGTTCATCCGGTCCAGCCCCAGCGCCCCGTACAGCGGCTTCTGGGCGCCCGTGTCGGGGTCCTGGCCCATCACGGCGACCACGGTGGCCAGATCGGGCGTGTAGCCCGCGAACCAGGCCGCCTTGTCGTCCTCGGCCGTGCCCGTCTTGCCCGCGGCCGCACGGCCGGAGGCCTGCGCGGCCGTACCGGTGCCGCCCTCCACCACGCTCTGCAGGATCGAGGTGGTGGTGTCGGCGGCCTCGCGGCTGACGGCCTGCTTGTCGTCCTGCGAGGGCAGGTCCACCTTCTCGCCGTCCTTGGTGACGGACTCGACCATCGTGTACGTGCCGTGCTTGCCGTGGTTGGCGAGCGTCGCGTACGCCTCGGTCATGTCCAGGACGGAGGCGGTCGCGGTGCCGAGCGCGATGGAGGGCCCGTTGGGCATGTCCGGGGTGCTGGAGGGGATGCCGAGGTCGACGGCGGTCTTGCGGACGGTCTTGGGGCCGACGTCCACGGCCATCTGCGCGTACACCGCGTTCACCGAGAGGTCGGTGGCGGACCGGACGGTGATCGGCCCGTACGACTTCTCGTCCTCGTTCGACGGGTTGTACGCGGTGCCCGACCAGCCTTGTACGAAGCGCTTGTTGGTGCCGTCGTAGACCGTGTTCGGGGTGATCGTGCGCCCGTCCTGCGTCTTGGAGCCGTTCTCGACGGCCGAGGTGAAGACGAAGGGCTTGAAGGTCGAGCCGACCTGGTAGTCGCGCCGGGTCGCGTTGTTGACGTACTGCTTGGTGTAGTCGATGCCGCCGTACATCGCGAGCACCTTGCCGCTGTCCGGGTCGATGGAGGCGCCGCCGACGCGGACGTTGCGGTCCACCTTGCGGTCGCTGCTCACCTGCGACATCACCTTGTCGTCGACGGCGGCGACGAACGCGTCCTGCTTGGCCTTCTGGAGCGTGGTGGTGATCCGGTAGCCGCCCTTGGCCAGGGTGTTCTCGTCGATGACGTCGTTGCTGGTCAGATAGTCCTTGACGGCCTCGACGACATAGCCGCGCTGGCCGGCCATCCCGGCCGCGGGCCGCGCCTTGCCCGGCACCGGGAAGGTGGCGGCGGCCCGCTCGGCCGGGGTCATCCACTTCTTCTTGACCATGCCGTCGAGCACGTAGTTCCAGCGCGCCACGGCCTTCGCCTTGTTCTCCGGGTGCGTCACCACGTCGTACGCGCTGGGGGCGTTGAGCAGCGAGGCGAGATAGGCGCCCTCGGCGGTGGTGACCTTCTCGATGTCCTTGCCGTAGTAGGCCTGGGCGGCGGCCTGGATGCCGTAGGCGTTGCGGCCGAAGTAGCTGGTGTTGAGGTAGCCCTCCAGGATGTCCGACTTGCTGACCTCGCGGTTCAGCTTGATCGCGATGAAGAACTCCTTCACCTTGCGGCTGATCGTCTGCTCCTGCCCCAGGTAGTAGTTCTTCACGTACTGCTGGGTGATGGTGGAGCCGGACTGCTTGCCCTTGCCGGTGAGGGTGTTCCAGGCGGCGCGGACCATGGCCTTGGGGTCGACCGCCCGTTCGGAGTAGAAGTCGCGGTCCTCGGCGGCGAGCACGGTGTGCTGGACGGTGAGCGGGATCTGTGCGAGCCGGACGTTCTCACGGTTGATCTCGCCGTCCCGGGCGAGCTGGCTGCCGTCCGCGTACAGGAAGACGTTGGACTGGGCGGTCGCGGTGGCGTTGGCGGGCGGGATGTGGACGAGCGTGTAGCCGGCGATGAAGCCGCCGATGAGCAGCAGGACGACGACGAGGACGGTGCCGAGGGCCATCCGCCAGGTGGGGACGAGGCGCCGCCAGCCGGTCCGCTTGGGCCGCTTCTTCTTGCCCTTGCCCTTGCCCTCGCCCTCGCCCTGGCCGGCCTCCTCGCCGGGGCCCTGTGCGCCGTCGCCGGGGGCGGCGGGGGCGTCGGGGCCGGTGGCGCTGAGGTCCCGAGGGGCCCAGCCCTGTTGAGGGGGCCGGGGTGGCTGCTCGTCGTCGCTCATGTCTCTCTCGCCACTGGGCTGTATCGGGTGATTCGCGTTGTACGCCCATATTGCACGCCCGGCCGGGGAAAAGCCGTCGCGGTGGACCGCCGGGCGGTACTGGGGTCGTGCGCTTTGACGCGCAGGGGCGCGGGCCCTTCATACACGGACCGGAGGGGGAGATGAGGTGATGCGGCTCTACGCGATCGTTGCCGCAGGTGGGTTCCGACGCCATACGACGTACCGGATCGCCACAGCGGCAGGAGTGTGCACCAACACCGTCTTCGGCGTGATCATGGCGTACACCTATATGGCCCTGTGGAGCGCCCGCCCGCGTCTTGGCGGCTACGACCAGTCCGAGGCGCTGACCTATGTGTGGCTGGGACAGGCCCTGATCATGACGATCGCCATGATGGGCGGCGGCTTCGAGGACGAGCTCGTCGAACGCATCCGTACGGGTGACATCGCGATCGACCTGTACCGCCCTGATCGACGGGGCGGGCATGGCGCAGATGGCCTGGCTCGGCGGGATCTTCTGCTCCGGGATGCTGCTGCCGCTCAACGTCTTCCCGGGCGCCCTCGGCGAGGTGGCCCGGGCGCTGTCCTGGTCGTCGCTGCTCCAGATCCCGGCCGACGTCCTGCTCGGCCGCCACCCGGGCTGGGGCCTGGCGCGGGCGTACGGCGTCCAGCTCGGCTGGGCCGCGCTGCTGCTCGGCACCGGGCGCCTGCTCCGGGCGGCGGCGACGCGGCGGGCGGCGGCTGCGGCGCGAGCGCGGGCAGGTCAGGGCGGTCGACGGGATCAGCTTCTCGGTGCCGCGCGGCGAGATGGTCGGCTACATCGGCCCCAACGGCGCCGGAAAGTCCACCACCATCAAGATGCTGACCGGCATCCTGACCCCCAGCGGCGGCCGGGTGCGCGTGGCGGGCCTCGCCCCTTCCCCAAGCTCTCGGCTTCGCTCGAGCAGGGGATACCCCCATCGCGAGCGCACCCGCCTGGCCCGCCGCATCGGCGTGGTCTTCGGGCAGCGCACCACGCTCTGGTGGGACCTGCCGCTGTACGACTCGTACCGCCTGGTCCACCGCATGTACCGCATCCCCGACGACCGCTTCCGCGCGAACCTGGACCGCTGCGTCGAACTCCTCGACCTCGGCGAGCTGTTGGACGTGCCCGTACGTCAGCTGTCGCTGGGGCAGCGGATGCGGGGCGACATCGCGGCGGCCCTGCTGCACGACCCGGAGGTGCTGTACCTGGACGAGCCGACGATCGGCCTGGACGTGGTGAGCAAGGCGAAAGTACGCACGTTCCTGCGGGACTTGAACAAGGAGCGCGGCACCACCGTCCTCCTGACGACCCACGACCTGACCGACATCGAGCAGCTCTGCGAGCGCGTGATGGTGATCGACCACGGCCGGCTGGTGTACGACGGCGCGCTGGCCGGGCTGCACGAGATCGGGGGCAGCGAGCGCACCCTGGAGCGCGAGCTGGCGCCGATCGAGCTCGCGGACGCGCGCGTGGTGAAGGTCGAGGGGCCGAGTCAGTGGCTGGCGTTCCCGGCGTCGGCGGCGCCGCTGGTGGCGAGGATCGCGGACCGCTACCCGCTGGTCGACCTTTCGGTGCGCGAGCCGGACATCGAGTCGGTGATCGCCCGGATGTACGCCGACCGGGGCCTTCATTAGGCTGGCGGTATGACGAGTGAACCTTCGGGGGCGGGGGCGGGTCTCCCCGAGATGCGGGCATCGGACGCGGAACGCGAGCGGGTGGCGGAGGCGCTGCGCGAGGCGGTGGCCGAGGGACGGCTCGACATGGAGGAGTTCGAGGAGCGCCTGGAGGCGGCGTACAAGGCGCGTACGCACGGGGAGTTGGCGCCGCTGGTACGGGACCTGCCGACGCCGGGCGTACGTACACCGGCCCCCTCCTCTCCCGAAGCCTCCGGAGCTGTCGACTGGCCGTCCAGGATCGGCGGCACGGCGACCTCGCGGGGCGCCTTCGCCTTCTGGGGCGGGTTCGGCCGCAAGGGCACGTGGACGGTCGGCAGGAAGTTCACCGCGTTCGCGATGTGGGGCGGCGGCGACATCGACCTGCGCGAGGCCCGCTTCGAGTCCGCCGAGACGGTGATCCGCTGCTTCACGATCATGGGCGGCATGGGCGTGACGGTCCCGCCCGAGCTGACGGTGAGGGTTCGCGGCTTCGGCCTGATGGGCGGCTTCGGCGACAAGGCGACGGGCGAGGGCACCCCGGGCTCGCCGCGGGTGACGGTGACGGGATTCGCCCTGATGGGCGGCATCGGCGTGGAGCGCAAGCAGCGCAAGGCGGCGAAGCGGGGGCTGGGCGGGGCGCCGCGCAAGGAACTGGGCTGAGAGCCGGTTGTCGAGGCGCGCGGCGGGTTCACCCTTATTCACCCTTCCCACGGGAACTCGACGTGCGTCCCGGGAGTCCCTCAGGTAGGGACAATTGCGTACGGGGCGGTGCGTGCGCGTGGACGGGCGGAGCGAATGGAACGTACTGATGCGGCCGGGGCGGCGGGGCCCGCGCACCTGCCCCCGTTCTCGTACACGGCGGCGGACGAGGAGAAGCGCCGCGGCGTGCGCCGGATGAAGGCCACGGCGACGGGCCTGCTGCTCTTCGTGGCGCTGGTCTTCGCCCTGGCGACCTGGGCGGACCGCTCCGGCGCGGGCTCCTGGGCGGCGTACGTCGCGGCGGCGGCCGAGGCGGGGATGGTGGGCGCGCTGGCGGACTGGTTCGCGGTGACGGCCCTGTTCCGCCACCCGCTGGGCGTCCCGATCCCGCACACGGCGATCATCCCGAACAAGAAGGACCAGCTGGGCGAGTCGCTGGGCTCGTTCGTGGGCGAGAACTTCCTCTCCCCGGAGGTGGTCCGCACCCGGCTGGGCGCCCTGGGCATAGGCGCCCGGATGGGCACATGGCTGGCGGAGCCGTCCCACGCGGACAGGGTGACGTCGGAACTGGCGACGGCGTTGCGCGGCGCGCTGACGGTCCTGCGGGACTCCGACGTACAGGCGGTGGTCGGGGAGGCGATCACCCGCCGGGCGGACGCGGCGGAGATCGCGCCGGGCATCGGCAAGACGCTGGAGAAGGTGGTCGCGGACGGCGGCCACCGCCGGGTGGTGGACCTGGTGTGCGCGAGGGCGCACGGCTGGCTGGTGACGCACGGGGACTCGGTGATGGAGGCGGTGCAGGGAGGCGCCCCCGGCTGGACCCCCCGCTTCGTGGACAAGAAGGTGGGCGAACGGGTCTACAAGGAACTGCTCCGCTTCGTCACGGAGATGCGCGACATGCCGTCGCACCCCGCGCGCGGGGCGCTCGACCGCTTCCTGGCGGACTTCGCGGCGGACCTCCAGTCGGACACGGAGACGCGGGCGAAGGTGGAACGCCTGAAGTCGGACGTGCTGTCCCGCCCGGAGGTCCAGGACGTGATCGCGTCGGCCTGGTCCTCGGTCCGCGCGATGATCATCGCGGCGGCGGAGGACGAGCGCAGCGAGCTGCGCCTGCGGGCGAGGGCGTCCCTGCTGTCCCTGGGCGCCCGCCTGTCGACGGACACCCGCCTCCAGTCGAAGGTGGATGGCTGGGTCCAGGACGCGGCGGCGTACGTGGTCTCCACGTACCGCACGGAGATCACGTCCCTGATCACGGACACGGTCCGCTCCTGGGACGCGACGGACACATCCCGCAAGATCGAGGCCCACATCGGCCGCGACCTCCAGTTCATCCGGATCAACGGGACGGTGGTGGGGGCGTTGGCGGGGCTGGTGATCTTTGTTGTGGCGAGGGGGGTTGGGGGGTAGGGGGGCGTGTTTTTGGGGCCGGGGTGTGGTGCGGGGGCGTGGCGGCCGGGCCGGGGTGTGGTGCGGGGCCTGGCGGTGGCCCGGAAGCGGGGTGTTGCCGGGACCGGCGGTCCGGCGGGCAGGGCCTCTGGCGGGCAACGTCTGCTTCGGCTCCCCTGCTGGGCGCGTGACCGCAGTCCTGTCCCTGCTCTGCGTGGCCACGCGCCCAGCCGGTCCATCCTGCGGGGAGTCGCAGTGTGCGTTGTTACGTACGTACGAGTCGCTCCCAGCGTTCAAACGGTTCCCGTTCCCGGCTGGGCATTTTTCCTGGTGACGGACCAGGAGGCCACGGCAACCCCACCCGCCACAGCGAACACGGACGGCCAGGCGCCGACCTTCTTGGCGAGCGGATGCGACCCGGCGAACGCGGCGACATAGGCCGCGGTGAGCCCGACGGCCGCCTTGGTCCCGGCCGCCTGCTTCCACTCCCGAGCGGCCACGGCCCCGGCGGCGGCCAGCGCCACCCCACCGAGCGGCCGCTTCTTGGTCCACCGAGCGGTGGCATACCCACCCACAAGCCCACCCGCGGCGATAACTGCTGCCGAAACCTTGGCCATGTCGTGCCTCCTGCGCGTCTGTGGAGTGTCCACTGCGAGGCTAATGGGCGGCGTCAGGCTGGCGGCATCCGGTCTGCTTGGAGGGCGGTGAGGAACGCCTCCCAGGTGGGGGCCGCGAATCGCAGGCGCGGGCCGGCGGGGCGCTTGGAGTCGCGTATGGCGGTTCCCGTCGCCGCGAACGTGGCCTCGACGCATTCGGTACCGCTGCCGCCACTGTACGAGGACTTCACCCAGCGGACGTCGTCGTGATCCATCAAAGCTCCTTGCAGGCTCGATCCAGGAGCGCAGCGGATGCTTCGATGTCCAACGCCTGCGCTCGCAGGTACTCGAACGCCAACTTATAACGGGCGAGTTCCTCAGGCTTCTCCATGAACAGGCCACCGCCGATGATGTCCACGTAGACGACGTCGAGTTCGGGGGTCGGACCACCGAGGATCACGAAGCTGCCGACGGCGGCGGCATGCGCTCCACTGGCGAAAGGCAGGATTTGCACGGTCACTTGACGCTGTTCGGCCTGGCTCCGTAGGTGCAGCAGCTGCTCGCGCATCACCTCGCGCCCGCCGACCAGCCGCCGTAGAACGGCCTCGTCGATCACGGCCCAGATGTGCGGCGGCTCCTCGCGGGTCAGCAACTCCTGCCTCTTCATGCGGATGTCGACCATGTGCACGATCTCCTGCTCTGTGCACCGCATCTCGGAGGCGCGGTGCACGGCCTCGGCGTAAGCGCGCGTCTGGAGCAGGCCCGGGACGTACATGCAGGCGTAGTGATCCTCGCGAACCACTTCGTCCTCCAGAGTCAGCATGAGGTTCATCGACTCCGGGATCGGGTCGGCCAGCGATCGCCACCAGCCCTGAATCCTGGCGCCCTTGGCCAACTCGACGAGAGCGAGCCGCTCCTCCTCGGTGGCACCGTATTCGCGGCAGAGAGCATCCACGGTCGGCCACTTGACCGCGCCCTCCTTGGTCTCGTAGCGGCTCAAGGTAGCTTTGGAGATCTCGACGAGCGTTCCGGCCTCCTCCAGAGTGAGGCCCTTGCGCTCACGCAGCCTCCGAAGGTCGGCCCCGAGCTGGCGCCTGCGGGTGGTCGGTCCAACTGCCATGGTCGTGACCCTTCATGTAGATCTGCCCGAGCCTGCACGGCGCATCGCGATGCGGGCAAGACAGCGCACGCCGGGGGCGCACCAGAAGGCCCGCGCTTCACCAACTCCACTATGAGAGTTCCAAATTGAGAGTTCCACTGTCACGCTGAAGTCCTGCCGCGTTGTCTCGTGCGGCGCACCCACTGTGCAAGCTGAAAGGCGGCTCACATGGCTGGATGCAGGTTCAAGATCCGCAGGAAGGCGTGGGACCTCCCCTTCTTGGCGGAGCCGGCGGAGTTGGCCGGGCTCCGGCGCGTGATCGGGTTACACCTCGGCCTCTGGGGCCTGCCGGACCTGATCGACTTGGCTCAGCTGTGTGTGACCGAGCTGGTCACCAACGTCATCACGCATGTCGGCTGCGGAACACCTACGACTCTCACGGTGTCGATGAACGGGCAGTTCCTGCGCCTCGAAGTGAGCGACCCGGATGCACGAGCCCTTCCGACCCTCCTCGCGGCGAGAGACGAGGAGGAGTCGGGAAGAGGCATGGCGCTGGTGGACTCCGTGGCTACGCGTTGGGGCGTGATCCTCAGGGCGGACACGAAGGTCACTTGGTGCGAGCTGGATACGGGGCTCTGTGCGGCTGATGACCACGTTGACGATCCGCAAGTCGAAGCGGCAGAGGCACTGTTGGTTCTGTGCTGCCTAGATCCCAGCCGCGCCGACCTGGGCCCGTTGACCGCAGAAGTGGGAGTGCAGACGACCGTCAGAGTGATCGCTGATCTCCTCTACTGGCTACGAGTGCATGGGTGCGACCCAGATAAGGTGCTCGATCGTGCGAAGCTAAACTTTGATATCGCGGCCGAAGGCGTGATCTGAAGAAAGCTACTTATCCTCTAGGATTCCATCGATGACCTTAAAACCGTCCAAGATATTCTTGACAGTTGAGAGTTCCACTCGTGGATCTACTTGAATCTGCATCTTGGCAGAGGTGTGTGCCACTTCGCCGCGCGCGGTAGCCCATACCTCCGTATCGTTTAGCCACTCAGTATCTATTTCGTCCTTCGTGACACCTATGGGAAGCAGAAGCAGGAGCAAGTTTCTCTCCTTGATCCCATTGTTACTCGTTCGCACATATGTGCTGTATTGTCGCTTCGCTGCCTCCACTCGACTCTTGAGGGTTGGGTATTTTGCCCCGTTCCTGTCTCTCAGTTCGGTTAGGGAATCTGGTATATCGAGACGCGAATCGCGATGTGACATTAGAGCGAGAAGGCAGGGGCGGATTGTCCCATCTTCGTTCCATTCGAGATGGGCCCTGTGGACGACCTCGATAACTCTGTCTTCTATGTAGGATTCAAACTCTGCGTGGGCAAGGACGCGAAAAGCTCGCGTCCTTTCGTGCACTCTGTCCGAGTATAGCCCTGTGGAGTTGAAGTTGGCGGGCAGTAGATTTCGACGGAGCTCCGAAACTCTTCGGGATAGTGTTCTGTAGCGCGTGGAAGGCACAGTCGAGACCCCTCATGGAGAGATTCGATTATTTTCGAATTGAGGGACTCTTACTGACGTTTGGATCGCTTCCTCTAGTGCCGCTCCCCAAAGTGCAAGCCGTCGATGCGTGGCCAGTGGAGTCTTCGTTGTCGTTTGAATGGACTCGACAAAGCGAGGGTTATCATCACAGAGGCGCCTAAAGGCGTGTTCGACATCCGATCGCATCGAGGTGGCGAGATCGGCAACCTCGGTATCGGTGAAGTAGTAGGTCATGATGTCGAAGACTGCACGATTGAATCGACCCTCATAGTCACCGTCGGACCAGCGGTAGAAAGAATTTTCGCCGAAGATTTCGAATGTTGTGCGGATCGCCCTTTCGCACCCCCTTCCGGTTTCTCTGATTTCATCTTCGTTTTCAGGCCAAGCCTCGTTCAGCTGGTTCACAGTACTGTCGAGGAAACCCTTGAGGTTTCCGGTGTACGAGTCGAGGCGATAGCGGAACGCGAAGTAGCGAAGCATTATTTCAACGTCGCGCATCCGGAAATCCGGCTTCTTGATGCGCAATGCCCGCTGCAGCCACGCACTCTCAGATGCGGCGTCGTCCAGATAGTTCGTGAATTCTCCAGGATGGAGAGCCTGACGCAGCTCCTGGGGAGACAATCGCACGCTGCCAGTATTCAATCGGAGGAAGACCAGGTTCAGGAAGTCCTCGTTGGGCCAGCGACGCACGACGACAGTGCGAATGGTTTCGTTGAGGAAAGCGTTCAAGTCGTCGACGAGATCGCTATCGTTCTCCATCTTTGCTAGGGTTTGAAGTCTCAAGTCGCCCCGCACGTCAAGGTTCGTAAGGCTGAGGCCTTTGAATTCGCGTTCGTTATCTGAGACGGCCAGAGAAGATCCTGCAGCAAACTGACGTAGTGCTAGTAGCCGTTGTTTACCGTCGAGGACAATAAACTTACCGCGCCTGCTTTTGTCTTCGGCAAGCACGATTTGAGGGATAGGAAGGCCGAGGATCAGGGACTCGATGAACTTGCTCTTCCTCGCCTTATCCCAAGCGTCGCGCCTCTGGAATTTTGGATTGAGCTGAATGTTTCCTCGACGCAACTGGCTGAGGATCGTCTCTGTGGTCCAATCGGTATCCGTTACGACTGCCCGAGTGACATCACTGCGTGACACATCAGATGGTTCGTTCTCCTCTCCGTCGATGTCGTCGTACGCGTCATTGCCATTGTCGATTACGCGAGCCACGGATTCCTTCTCTCGTAGATTTGCTCGAATGTTCGGCTAGTGCGAATGGCCTGGGTGTGATGGCCACCTCTATCCGGCAATGATGTGCGCATACGTCCACACGTCCGCCGGCAGGTCGTTGTGCAGCCGCCAGGTTATGGCCATTGGCTTGCTACCACGGTGATTCACATACGTCGCCGGACCCAGGAGCATCCAGGGCTGGGACTTCCCGATGTCGGTGTCCTTGTAGCGGCGCATGAAGAGCAGGACGTGGCTGCCCTGCTCGACGTGGTTGCGGTAGCGCCGCCCGGTCGGGGACTCGGCCGATGTGCTGTTCTGGGACTCCCAGTGGAAGAGCGAGGGGCTCTGGGCGAAGTCTTTGTAGCGAACGGTCGGGGAGAAGTCCTTCTCGTTCTTCTCCAAGGTGATCAGCAGCGCGTCGGTCTTGAGCGCGTCCACCCACGTCACACCCTGCGCGAACGAGCCGGGCATCTGGCCGCCCAGCCGGGCCACACCGAGCGCGGCCAGGATCTCCGACCGGTTGTACGAGCTGTGGATCTTCAGCGGGAGCTCGTGGTGCGGCGATTCCATCGACAGCGGGAGGTGGTCCGTACGCTCATGGACGTGCGCCAGCACCTGGCGGAGCTCGCTTCGCAGCGCGTGCTGCTCGCGGAGCGAGTCGAGGCCTTCCTGGTAGCTGGAGAACCCGCCCGCTGTGTCCCACAGGTTGAAGAAGAGCATGCGGGCGTAACCCTGCTGCTTGGCGTCCAGGTCGGCGTACGCAGGGGCGTCGTCCTCCAGCAGCCGGGTGTACGCCTCGACGCGCTCGCGGTCATCGGCGTGCAGAAAGGCGTGGACGCGCTTGAGGAGCTGGTCCTCGCCGGGTGGCGCCTCGTCCGGGATGAGCTTGGCGTAACGCAGAATGCCCGTCCAGGAGTTGGAGCCCTTGTAGAGCTCCTTGATCTCTCGACGGCTCTCGGTCAGGTACTTGGAGAGGCCCAGCTCGGCGTATCCCTTCACCTCGGAGGCCAGTGTCCGTATGCCTGCCTTCAGCTGGGTGCGCACGTTGTCCAGGACGATGTCCTTGGCCACCCCCTCCAGGACGATCTGGCAGCCGGAAGGGAGCTGTGGGAAGCCGCGCTCCAGGTTATCGACCAGCCGGTTGCGGGAGAGGTTCGTCAGAGCGCGGAACTGCTCCTCGAAGCGGAACTCGGCGCGGTGCTCACCGATGAAGTCGAGCACGGTCAGAACCGGCTTGTTCGGGGTGCGCCGCAGACCGCGCCCCAACTGCTGGAGGAAGACCGTGGCACTGTTCGTGGGCCGCAGAAGCAGCAAGGTGTCGACATCGGGGATGTCGAGTCCTTCGTTGAACAGGTCGACAGAGAAGATCACTTGGATTCTACCGTCGCGCAGGGCCTGTAGGGTTTCGGTGCGCTCCGCCGGGAATGAATCGCTGTCGAGGGCATGGGCCTTGATGCCTGCTTCATTGAAGCGTTTGGCCATGAAGCGCGCATGGGCCTTCGTCACGCAGAATCCGAGCGCACGCATGGAGCCCGGTCGGGAGATCTTCTCCTGTATGGCCTTCACGATCAGTCGCACTCGGGCGTCGTTGCCGGTGTAGATACTGCCGAGCTCGCCGACGTCGTACGAGCCCTTCTGCCAGGACAGTGCCTTCAGATCGGTACCGTCGGGGATGCCGAAATAGTGGAACGGGCACAGCAGGTCGTTGTCCAGCGCCTCCCACAGGCGCATTTCGGCGGCGATGCGGCCGTCGAAGAACTCATCCTGGACGTTGAATCCGTCCATCCGCTCCGGGGTGGCCGTCAGGCCCAGCAGCTCTGGCGCCCGGTCCTCGTCCTCGGGCTGGAAGTGGGAGATCACCTGTCGGTACGTGTTCGCCGTGGCGTGGTGGAACTCGTCGATGACGATGACGTCGAAGTGGTCCGGAGCCAGCAGCGCCAAGCGCTGCTCGGTGAGTGATTGCACGCTGGCGAAGACATGCTTCCAGGTGCGCGGCTCTTCGCCGTTGTAGAGAAACTCCCCGAACGAGGCGTCGTCCAGGACCTCGCGATAGGTGCGCCGCGCCTGTTTGAGGATTTCCTTGCGGTGCGCCACGAAGAGGAGCCGCAGGTCCTTGCCCTTGCTCTGGAGCAGATCCCGGTAGTCCAGCGCAGCCATCACGGTCTTGCCGGTGCCGGTCGCCGCCACCAGCAGATTGTGGCGACGGCCGTGAACCTCACGCTCGACGTTGAGACGCTCCAGCATGTCGCGCTGGTGCGGAAAGGCACGTACTTCGAGCCCCGAAAGGCTGATCTTCGACTCTTCCGAGGTACGGGTGCCACCGGCAAGCCCCAGGGCCTCGTCCAAGCGCTCCGCGTGGGTGTCCGGGTCGTACTGCTCGAACGCGTTGTCACTCCAGTACGCGTCGAAGGTCGACTCGAACTTGTCGAGAACGGTCGGCGTGGCCACGGAGGAGAGCCTGACATTCCACTCCAGGCCGTCGAGGAGCGCAGCTCGGGAGAGGTTGGAGCTGCCGACATACGCGGTGTCGAATCCCGTGTTGCGCCGGAACAGCCACGCCTTGGCGTGCAGTCGGGTGGACCGGATTTCGTAATTGACGCGTACTTCCGCGCCGAACTCCCGCACCAGCCGGTCGAGGGCGTGCCGGTCCGTGGCGCCCATGTACGTGGTGGTGATGACCCGGATGGGGACGCCCCGCTCCTTCGCGGCCCGCAACGAGTCTTCCAGTACACGAAGGCCGTACCACTTCACGAAGGCGCAGAGCAGATCGATGCGGTCGGCGGTAGCGAGCTCTGCCCGCAGCTCGCTGCCCAGACTGGGGTCGTCAGGGGCATTGGTGATCAGGGCCGCTTCGGAGAGCGGAGTGAGCGGCCGCATGGCGTAGACCCCCGGCGCTTCCCGCTCGGCGAGAGCGAGCAGCTGCCGGGGGCCGTCGGCGATGAGGTCCATGGGATCCCCGGTCGTCGAGGACGCTTCCGGGTCCTCGGCGAACGCCGCCATGATGCGATTGGCCGCGGCCACTTGCTTGTCCTGCGGAAGCTGACGCAGTTGGCGCTGCACGGCCGCGGCGACGTGCCGGGCGAGTACATGGGGCGAGGACTCCGGGCTTACCTCGGCCTCGACCACCTTCCACCCGCTGGCGCCCAGGCTGTCGATCCGGTCCTGCACCTGCTGCGTGATCAGTTCCTCGTACACGCCGGTGATCGGTTGAGTGAAATCCCCCGAATCCGCCACGGCCTCTCCCTGGGTCGCTGGGTTTTTGATTCCGTTGCGACTCAGTTCTAACAAAGGCCACTGACAACGCAGACGGCGGCCGTCACATTGCCCCGTGGCACTCCGAATAAGCCACCCCCGACCCGCACCAGCAAGCCTCCCCCCGCCGAGGCGGCCAGGCCACAGCCCGCCCCCGGGCCGCAAGCGTCGTCGCGTACTGAGGGAGGAGGTCCGCGTTGGACGGGGAAGAGGACTCCGACGCTGCGAAGGCCTCGTAGGACGGGACCGTGCCTGTGACGATGCCCAGGTTCGCCGTGCCCGTCGCCGACAGTTCGCGGAGGGACGCCTCGATGTCCAGGAGGTGGGCCGCGTGGGTGGGGTATTCCGTGGACAAGGACGGGTAGGCCGTGAGGAGTTCGTCCAGTTCCGGGGCCGGCCAGTGCAGGACCGCCACCGGGAACGGGCGGGAGAGGGCGGCGCGGTACGTGCCCAACTCCGTGCGCAGGCGGGCCAGTTCCGCCTTCAGTTCCGCCGGGTCGTCCGAGCCGAGGGACCACAGCCGCTTGGGGTCGTGGAGTTCGTCCAGGGTGATCTCGGCGCGGTGGAGGCGGTCGGCGAGTTCGTCCCAGGAGTCGTGGTCGAGGGCCAGCAGACGGCGTACGCGGTGGCGGGCCGTGAGCAAGGACTGGGTGGGGTACGGGATGTCCGCCGTCGGGTCGTCGGCGGGGAGCAGGAGCGTGAGCGCCGTCGTCAGGGTCGCGTGCGCCGCGTCCAGCTCGTCGTGCGTCTCCAGTGTCTCCGCGACGATCTCCCACGGGGCCGGGTCCCGGGGCGCCGAGCCGCGGATGCCCTCGATGATCGCCCGCGCCTCCGCCTCGTGCCCGTACTCCCAGAGGTTCGCCGCCTTGAAGGCCTTGATCAGGGCCGGGTGCTCGGGCTCGGCGGCGAGGAGGCGGTCGTAGAGCGTCGTGGCTCGCTCGCGGTCGCCGGCCAGTTCCAGGTGGGCTGCCGCTTGGAGGAGGAGCGGCTCGTGGTCCTCGGGGTACTGGGCCGCGGTGCGCAGCAGACGCTCGGCTTCGGCGGTGTGATCGGTGTGATCGGCAGGCGTGTCGGGGCGCATGAGGGACACCGTACTGCTGTGCGGGGCCCAAGCGGAGGGGTGTTCCGGCCCTGGTGAGTTGACGGGGGAGCCCTTATGGTGCGCGCGTGCGGATACCGGTGGTGGTGCAGGGGCGCTCTCGGCGGCGGACCTTTTTGGCGCGCGCCCGGCAGTCCGTACGGGGAGTGCGTACGGGAGGGCGTACGGGTGTGCGTACCGGAGTGCGTACGTCCTTCGTGCGCGCCCTCCCGGGAGCGCGGAAGCCCCCGGACCGGAAGCCCCCGTCCCGGGAGCCCGTACGGCTTCGCCCCCTCGGCCGCGTCCTCTGGACCGGTGCCGAAGCCGTCGTCACCCTCGGGCTCGTCCTCCTCCTGCTCGTCGCCCATCAGCTGTGGTGGACCAACCGCGAGGCCCGGCACGAGGCCCGGCAGACCGTACGGTCGCTGGAGCGGGAGTGGGGAGGTCGGGAGCGGGGAGGTCAGGCGGAGACGCGGAGCCCCGCACCCGCGCCCGTGGGAGCCGTCGCGCCCGCCACTCCGTCCGCCCCCGTCGAACCGCCCGCCGCCCCTGCCCGCGACCTCCCCGCCGACTCCCGCCCGGGCCCCGACCGCGCCTACGCCGTCCTCCGCCTCCCCTCCCTCGGCGTCGCCGCCCCCGTCGCCGAGGGGATCAGCAAGCGCGGTGTCCTCGACAAGGGGTACGTGGGGCACTACGCCGGGACCGCGCAGCCCGGGCAGGCCGGGAACTTCGCGCTCGCCGGGCATCGCAACACCCACGGCGAGCCCTTCCGTTACCTCAACCGGCTGCGGCCCGGGAACAAGCTCGTCGTCGAGACGCGGGACGCCGTTTTCACCTATCTGGTGGACAGGACGCTGCCGCAGACCTCCGCCCAGGACGGTGCGGTGATCGCGCCCGTACCGCGCAGTGACGTCCGTACGAAGTACGGATACGAGGAGCGCGGCTACTACATCACCCTCACCACCTGCACCCCGGAGTTCACCTCCCGGTACCGGCTCGTCGTGTGGGGGAAGCTCGCCTCGATGCGGCCTCGGTGAGCCGTGCGCCTCGGTGAGCCGTGCGCCCCGGTGGGCCACGCGGCCCCGTGAGCCATACGGACCCGGTGTGCCACCCCCCCCGCTAGTCAGCCTGAACGCGTCGCGGCCGCAGCAGCAGTACGCTCGCCGCCGCCGGGACCGCAAGGCCCGCCGACACCCACAGCGCCGTGTTCACCCCGGCCGGGGCCACCGCGATCGTCAGGGCCACGCCCGCCGACGAACCGATGTAGCGGGCCGTGTTGTTGGCGCCCGACCCCATCGCCGCCCGGTCCGCCGGGACCGACTCGACGGCCAGGCGGGGCAGGGCCGCGTTGAGCAGGCCGCTGCCGATCCCGCCGACCACCAGGCCCGGCACCAGCCGCCACAGCGTCCCGCCCGTGGGGTGCACCGCGCCCAGCATCGCCAGGACGCCCACCGTGTGCAGCGCGAAGCCGATCGCCAGCTGGTGGCGGGCGGCGACCCGGCCCGCCAGACGCCTGGCCTGGAGCGCGACCACGAACGCCAGGCCCGACCAGAGCACGAACAGCCAGGCCGCGGACATCGGTGTCGTACCGCGTACTTGGTGCAGCAGCGTCGGCAGGCAGCTGAACAGGCCGATCACCGACAGACCGGTGAACAGCGCGCCCGCCGACGACGCCAGGAACAGCGGGCGGCGGAAGAGCCCGAGGTCGATCATGGGGGTCGCGGCGCGGCGCTCCACGTACGCGAAGGCCGCCGTGAGCAGGACGGCCGCCGCGAGCAGTACGGCCACCGGTGTACGCAGCCAGCCGTCGCGGCCCAGCGTCAGCGCGCCGATCAGGGCGGTGAAGGCGAGCGCGAGGGTGACGGCACCGGCCCAGTCGGCACGCGCGCCCGCGCGCGGGGCGCGGGACTCGGTCAGGGTGCGGGCGGCGACCGCGAAGGAGACGAGGGCGGCCACGGCCAGGACCGCGTACGCCAGGCGCCAGTTGACCGTCGCCAGGCCGCCCGCGAGCAGCGGCCCGACCGCGATGCCGCCGCTGACGAACGCGCCCCATACCCCCGTCGCCCGGATCCGCGCCGCTCCCGCCGGGAAGGCCGCGACGAGCAGGCCGAGGCTGCTGGCGAGGATCGCCGCGCTGGCCGCGCCCTGGGCGACCCGGGCGAGCGTGAACAGCAAGGTGGTGGGCGCGACGGCGCCGAGCGCGATGGTGACGCCGAGCGAGAGCGTGCCCGCGAGGAAGATCCGGCGGCGCCCGTAGTCGTCGGCCAGGCTGCCCGCGACGAGGAGGAGCGCGGCCAGGCCCAGCGGGGTGCCGTTGAGCAGCCACGCCTGGGCCGAGACGGGGGTGCCGAACGACGCGGTCATCCCGGGGAGGGTCAGCATCGGCGCTGTGTAGTTCATCAGCGCGACGGCGGTGGCGGCGCTGGTCGCGGCGAGCGTGGCCCCGGGCCCCCTGGCCCCCTTCGGGGGCGCCCCGCTACCGGTCGAAGAGGAAGGGCTCGAAGAGGTGGTCGCTGTGTGCACGTTCTGGCCGGTCATGGTGTCCCGAACTCCGTAGGTTCAACTCGGCAGGTTCAACTCGGCAGGTTCAGCCGGGCAGGTTCCACCCGGGTAGGTTCAGTGAATGAACTTGTGCAGGTCGCCGACCCTAGCACGGTTGGTTCGTTCACTGAACCCTCCCGGTAGACTGGCCGTATGGCTCTCGGCAAGGACTACGCGGACCAGGAGTGCTCGATCGCCCGCGCCCTGGAGATCGTCGGCGAGCGCTGGACGCTCCTGGTGGTGCGGGACGCGCTGTACGGGGTGCGGCGGTACAACGACTTCCTCGTCCATCTGCGGATCCCGCGCGCGGTGCTGGCCGCGCGCCTCCAGACGCTCCTGGACGCCGGGATCCTGGAGAAGCGCCGCTACCAGGAGTCGCCGCCGCGCGACGAGTACGTGCCGACCGGCCGCGCCCTCGCCCTGTGGCCCGTGCTGCGCTCGCTCGGGCAGTGGGGGCGCGAGAACGTCCCCGGTGCGCAGCCGATGCGCACCTTCCATCACGCCCGGTGCGGTACGGAGCTCGGCGCGTACGGCGAGTGCCCCGCGTGCGGGGCCGTCGTACCGCCGAAGGACGTGGAGATGCGGCCGGGGCCCGGGCTGAACCCGGACCCGGAGGATCCGGTCAGCCGTGCGCTGCTGGCACCCCGGCGGCTGCTCCAGCCGGTCGAGGCCGAGCGGGTCTGACCAGCCCGCCGGTCTGCCACCGCCCCGGAGCGGACCGGCCGCCCACCTGCCGCTGACCTGGACCGCACCAGCCGCTGACCTGCCCCGGGCAACCGTCGGCAGACTTTTCCACAGGCTGCCCGCTTGTCCGAGCGGTCGTGTATAACGGCAGGAGAAGCAAGAGTTGGCACACCTGCTCGGGCGACACGTGCTCGGGTGGATGGTCAGGGACATGGGCGAGGGGGGACGCATGACCGGCAGCCGCATGGCATCGGTGCGCTGTTCCTTCGGCCTGCTCCTCTTCCTCCTCGCCGAGCTGCTCCTCATCGAGGGCGGCATCCTCTCCGGCGCCGTCGCCCTGGCCGCCACGGCCGCGACCGCCTCCGCCCTCGCCGTCTGCGCGCTGCTCGCCTCGCGCGCGGTGCCCAAGGTGCCGCGTACGCACATACGGACCGCGATACGGGACCGCGAGCGGCGCACCGCCTTCCTGCCGCAGCGCGATCCCGACGCCTCTGGGCGGCCCAGGCCCCGAGCCCCCGGCCGCCTCGCCATGACGGCCGCGGCCGCGTAGGGCTGCACCACCCCTCTCTCCGCCCTCCGCCGGGCCGTCACACCGCTCTGTCCCGCGCGCGTACCCACGTATGCCCTACCCACGTATGCCCTGCGCTCCGAAGCGCAGCAGCTCCGTACCGCGCGCCCCCAGACGCTCAGACGTGCCTCCGGAGGCTTCCCATGTCCGTATTCGCTGTATTCGCCGGCCTGGTCGAGCGCCTCGCCGACCTGGTCCAGCCGCTCTTCCACGGCTCCGCGGCCGCTGCCGCGATCGTGCTGTTCACGATGCTCGTACGGCTCGCCGTGCACCCCCTGTCCCGGCAGGCGGCCCGGGGCCAGCAGGCCCGTGCCAAGCTCCAGCCGCAACTGGCCGAGCTGCGCAAGAAGCACCGCAAGGACCCCGAGCGGCTGCGCGAGGCGGTCGCGGAACTGCACGCCGCCGAGAAGGTGTCCCCGTTCTCCGGGTGCCTGCCGAGCCTGCTCCAGCTGCCCGCGTTCTTCCTCCTCTACCAGCTGTTCTCGGACTCCGGCTTCGGCGGCGGGCACACCACGCTGCTGGACCACACCCTGCTCTCCGCCCCGCTGCGCGGCCGCTGGACGGACGCGCTCGGCCACGGCGGTCTCATAGGCGGCCAGGGCCTGGTCTACATAGGCCTGTTCCTCTTCGTCGCCGGGATCGCGACCTTCACCTACCGGCGTACGAAGCGGCAGCTCGCGACCCAGCCGCTGGTCCCGGCCGACCAGCAGGAGGGGGTGCCGGGTCTGGACACGATCACGAAGTTCATGCCGCTGATGTCGTTCGGCACGCTGATCACGGTGGCGGTGGTACCGCTGGCGGCCGCGCTGTACGTGGTGACGAGCACGACGTGGTCGGCGCTGGAGCGGGCGTACCTGTACCGGGGAGCGGCTGCGGCCCCCGTCGCTACCGCCGCGTAACAGTCCAGTGTGTGAACGGGGTCTTGCAGAGTGGACGCCGACCTTGGAGGATCGAACGATCCTTCCGATGGCCGCCACCCATCGGCCGGGCCAGGCTCGACCTAGGGAGACAGACCATGAAGCTGCTGCGCGTAGGCACGGCGGGCAACGAGCGCCCCGCGCTGCTCGCCGCCGACGGAACCCTGCGGGACCTGTCCGGGCTAGTGGCGGACATCGACGGTGACCTGCTCGCCGACGAGTTCGCCCTGGACCGGATACGGGCCGCGGCCGACACCGGTGTGCTGCCCGCGCTCGACGCGGCCGGGCAGCGCGTCGGGCCGCCGGTCGCCCGGATCGGCAAGGTCGTGTGCATCGGGCTGAACTACCACGACCACGCCGCCGAGACCGGGGCGGCGATCCCGGCCGAGCCGGTCGTCTTCTTCAAGGCGGCGGACACGGTGGTCGGCCCGAACGACACGGTCCTGGTGCCGCGCAGGTCGGTGAAGACCGACTGGGAGGTCGAGCTCGCGATCGTCATCGGCCGTACGGCCCGCTATGTGGCCGACGACGAGGACCCGCTGGCGTACGTCGCGGGGTACGCGGTGTCGCACGACGTGTCCGAGCGGGAGTTCCAGATCGAGCGCGGCGGCACCTGGGACAAGGGCAAGAACTGCGAGACGTTCAACCCGCTGGGCCCCTGGCTGGTCACCCGCGACGAGGTCCCGGACCCGCAGGCGCTGTCGCTGCGGCTGTGGGTGAACGGCGAGCTGAAGCAGGACGGCTCCACGGCGGCCCAGATCTTCCCGGTCGCGGAAGTCGTCCGGTACGTCAGCCAGTTCATGACCCTGTACCCGGGCGACGTCATCAACACGGGCACCCCGGCGGGCGTCGCGATGGGGCAGCCGGAGCCGAAGCCGTATCTGCGGGCGGGGGATGTGGTGGAGCTGGAGATCGAGGGGCTGGGCAGGCAGCGCCAGGAACTGAAGGACGCGTAGGCGCTGCGCAGGCGGGGCGGGGGTGCGGCCGTGGATCGGTCCCGGCCGTTGTCTGCTGCGGCCCGGTGGTGGGTTGGTCGCGCAGCTCCCCGCGCCCCGGGGGGTGCGGCTCGTCCCGGGGGTGATGACCCGGGGCCCGGGAGGGGGCCCCGCGACCACCCCGTGCCCGCCCCGCCCCTTACCCCTTGAACCCCCGCAACCCCTCCACCACCAGCGCATGGTCCTCCACCTGCGGCAGGCCCGAGACCGTCACCGTGCCGATGACGCCCGCGCCCGTCACCCGCAGGGGGAACGAGCCGCCGTGGGCCGCGTAGGTGTCGGGGTCCAGGCGCGAGGAAGCCTCGAAGGTCGTGTTCTTGGCGCGGAAGCGGGCGCCGACCAGGTACGAGCTGGCCGCGTACCGCTCGGTGACCCGGCGTTTGCGGTCGACCCAGGCGTCGTTGTCCGGGGTCGAGCCCGGCAGGGCGCAGCGGAACAGCTGCTGGGTGCCCCGGTGGATGTCGATCGTCACCGGGGCGCGGCGGGCCACCGCCAGTTCCCGCAGCAGTGAGCCGAGCGCCCAGGCGTCCTCGTAGGTGAAGCGCGGCAGCTCCAGTTCGGCTTCCTGTGCCTCCAGTTCGGGCACCGAGAAGGACACGGCCGTCACAGCGCCACCTCCACCGTCACGCCCTCGCGCGCCGACCTGCGCGCCGCCTCCAGGACGTCGAGGGCGGCCGCGGCCTCGTGCGCGGTGACCGGCGGCTCGCCGCCCTCGCGCAGGGCGGCGGCGATCGCCGCGTAGTACGCGGGGTAGTCGCCCGGCAGGGTCGGGGCGGGGCCGCCGCCGCCCGTCAGCGGGGACTCTCCGGAGCCGACGCGGCCCCACATCCCTTCCGGCTCCACGCCCCACGGCTCGCCGTCGCCCGGCCGCCGGCCCTCGCGCAGGGCGGACTCCTGGGGGTCGAGGCCGTACTTGACGTAGCCCGCGGTGGAGCCCAGCACCCGGAAGCGGGGGCCCAGTTGGGCCGTCGTCGCGCTCACATAGAGGTGCGAGCGCACGCCGCCCGCGTGGGTGATCGCGATGAAGGTGTCGTCGTCGGCCCGGGCGCCCGGACGGCGTACGTCGGCCTCCGCGTACACCCGCAGCGCCGGGCCGAACAGGACCAGGGCCTGGTCGACGAGGTGGCTGCCCAGGTCGTACAGCAGACCGCCGATCTCCGCCGGGTCGCCCGACTCGCGCCAGCCGCCCTTGGGCTGCGGGCGCCAGCGCTCGAAGCGGGACTCGAAGCGCTGGATCTCGCCGAGTTCGCCGGACGCCAGCAGCGCGCGCAGCGTGAGGAAGTCGTTGTCCCAGCGGCGGTTCTGGAAGACCGAGAGCAGCAGGCCGCGCTCCTCGGCGAGGGCGGCGAGGCCGCGCGCCTCGGCGGCCGTGCCCGCGAGCGGTTTGTCGACGACGACCGGGATCCCGGCCTTCAGCGCGTCGGTGGCGATCGGCACATGCGTCTTGTTGGGCGAGGCGATCACGACGAGGTCGAGACCGGCGTCGTGGAGCTCGTCGGGGGAGGCGGCGAACCGCAGCCCGTCGCCGTGCTCGGCGCGGGCCTGCTCCCGGCGCTCGGGGCTGGACGTGACGACCGTGTCGAGGACCAGCCCCTCGGTCGCGGCGATCAGCGGGGCGTGGAAGACGGATCCCGCCAGGCCGTAGCCCACGAGTCCGACGCGCAGATCCGTTCCGGCGCGGAAGTCAGTGTCCGTACGAGCATTCATGCCACCCACTTAAGCAACGCTGTTGCCAAAGTGCAAGCGCAGGAGACAATGGGAGGGTGAACAGGAGTAACTCGGGAGCCAATCTGCCGGCCCTGCGCAGCCACAACGCCGCGCTGGTGCTCGATCTGCTGCGTACGGCCGGGGACGCCGGGATCAGCAGACTGGAGCTCGCCGAGCGCACCGGGCTCACCCCGCAGGCCGTCAGCAAGATCACCGCACGGCTGCGGGCGGAGGGGACGGCGACCGAGGCGGGCCGCCGCGCCTCGACCGGCGGCAAGCCGCGCACGGTGCTCAAACTGGTGCCCTCCGCCGGGCACGCCATAGGGCTGCACCTCGACCGCGACGAGCTCACCGTGGTCCTGGTCGACCTGGCGGGCACGCTCGTCGGGGTCCGTACCGTGCCGCTCGACCTAGGCGCGGGCCACGACACGGTGGTGGGGACCGCGGCCGAGCAGGCCGAGGCGCTGATCGGGGGGCGCCCGATACTCGGCGTGGGCGTGGCCTGCCCCGGCCCGCTCGACCACCACACCGGGGTGCTCCACCGGGTCACCGGCTTCCCGCAGTGGAACGGGTTCCCGCTGCGCGACGCGCTCGCCGCGCGCCTGGGCCTGCCGGTCGTCCTCGACAAGGACACCAACGCCGCCGCCCTGGGCCTGGCCCTGCGCGGCCCGGCCGACTCCTTCGCCTACCTCCACCTCGGTACGGGCCTGGGCGCGGGTCTGGTCCTCGGCGGCACCCTGCTGCGCGGCTCGCGCACCGGCGCGGGCGAGTTCGGCCACCAGACGATCCTGCTCGGCGGCCCCGCCTGCGACTGCGGCGCGCGCGGCTGCATCGAGGCGCTGTGCCTGATGTCGGTGGCCCGCGGCGACATCGCGGCCGCCGCCCGCTTCCTGGGCGTCGGCGCCGCGAACCTCGTCGGCTTGCTGGACATCGACCGCGTCCTGCTCGGCGGCCGTACGGTCATGGGCGCGCAGGACGGTTTCGTACGAGGAGTGCGCGCGGTCCTGGAGGAGCGGGCCCGCCGGGGCGGGGACGCGCGAGCGGTCCCGGTGTCGGTGGCGCCGGGCGGGCCGCACGCGGTGGCGGAGGGGGCGGCCCGGCTGATCCTGGGGCCGGTGTTCGGGCACGGGGACGCGGGCACCCGGCTGCATGCTTCCGGCCGTTCGTCCGACCTTCCGATATTGGGCTGATCGGGCGGACTTCGGGAGCGGTACCGGGGCGGGCGGGCGTGGCGGGGGAGTGTCGGCGCGGCCGCGTGGCAGGGTCCCGGAGCACGTACGCCCGCGAGCAGCAGAGGTCCCCCATGAGACTGCGCAACGCCCTCGCCATCTCCGTGACCGCCGCCGCCGCGCTGACCGGAACGTCGGGCGCGGCCGCGACGGCCGACGAGAGCGAGCCGCGCGGGCGGCAGGGGCACGCGTCGTTCTCCGCCGCCAACCAGCCCGTCTGCGGGGACCGGGCCGGGGCCGACTTCCCCGTGGACACGCGGATCCACGGCGGTCCGGCCGAGTACCGCCCCGGCGGGGGCCCGCAGCTCTGGTACGTCGACCTCACCAACACCACCGCGCACACCTGCCGCAACATCCACCCCGTGGTCGTCCTCGTCGACCGGGACCGGACGCTCAAGGACTCCCAGGCGAAGCTGGAGTTCTTCGACGCGGCGGGCGGCGGCGGGCGGGCGCGGCCCGTTCCGTTCGAGCGGACGGACGCGGACGAGCACATCGGGGTGTTCGACGACGGGTTCCCGGGGTTCGTGATCGGGGCGGGGGAGACGGTGACCGTGAAGGTGCGGCTCGCGTTCACGGCCGATACGCGGCCGAACGAGGTGACCGTGAACGCGGCGGTCGTGCAGCGGCGGGGGGAGGACGGGGAGTGGATCGGGGAGTCCGGGGGGTATCGGTTCGGGATCGCGCCCGAGGCGCCGGCGGCGCAGCTCGCGGGGCCGCCGGAGCTGGCGGACACGGGGTCCCGGTTTCCGCCCGGGCTCGCCGCGGGCCTGCTGGTCGGGGGCGGGGCGCTGGTCGCGGCGGCGTGGCGGCTGCGGCGGCGCTGACGTACCCCGGAGGCGTGGGGAACCGGGTCCCCGGCCACACACGGTGACGTGCGACGATCCCTCCGTGGACTACCCGAACGACCAAGCCCCCGGCGCCCCCATTCGGTCCGGCATTCCGGAGCACGGGCGGATTCCCAAGTACTACGCCGTGAAGGCCCAAGTGGCCGCCCTGATCGATGAGTTGGGGGAAGGTGGGCTGCTGCCCACCGAGCGGGACCTCGCCGAGCGGTACGAGGTCGCCCGGGAGACCGTGCGGCAGGCGCTGCGCGAGCTGCTGCTCGAAGGGCGGCTGCGGCGGCAGGGGCGCGGCACCGTCGTCGCCGGGCCCAAGCTGGAGCAGCCCCTCTCGCTCGCGAGCTACACCGAGGGCGTACGGCGGCAGGGGCGGCGGCCCGGGCGCAGTCTGATCTCGCTCGACCGCTTCCCCTGCCCGCCCGCGCTCGCCGCCGAGACCGGCCTTGAGCGCGGTGAGCCCGTCTGGCACATGGAGCGCGTACTGCTCGCCGACGACGAGCGCATGGGGCTGGAGAGCACCTACGTCGCCGTGGCCCGAGTGCCGCGTCTGGACAGCGAGTTCACCCCGGACTCGTCCTTCTACGCCTACCTCCACGACCGGCTCGGCATCGCCTTCGGGGACGCCGACGAGCGCATCGAGACCGTCCTCGCCACCCCGCGCGAGGCGCTGCTCATCGGCACCCCGCCCGCGCTCCCCATGCTGCTCATCCACCGCGTCTCCCGCGACCCCGACGGACAGCCCCTGGAGCGCGTCCGCACCCTCTACCGCGGCGACCGGTTCTCCTTCACCACGCACCTCGGGACAGCGAAGAACTGATCGGACATGTGCTGGCGAAACGGACGCCTTTGGTAACGTAATGATAACGGGTCTAGCCCAACATTGAAGGCGCGTTCACCGTCCCGTCGCCGTCCCGACCCGTCCGGGCCACCCGCCGCGAGGACTGTTCACGCCGTGAGAGTCATCGTCGTTGGAGCCGGCGTGGTGGGAACCATGCACGCCTGGCACGCAGTGGAACGCGGCCACGAGGTCGTACAGATCGAGCGCGAGAGCGAGGCGCGCGGGGCATCGCTCCGCAACTTCGGGCAGATATGGGTCAGCGGCCGGGCGGGAGGTGAGGAGCTGGACACCGCCCTGCGGGCCCGCGAGCTGTGGGAGGGGATCGGGGAGCGCGTGCCGGAGCTGGGCTTCCGGCCCTGCGGCTCGCTCACCCCGGTCCGGGGCGACCTCGAACTCGCCGTCGCCGAGGCCGCGTTGGCGCGCGAGGACGCGGCCGCGCGCGGCTACAAGCTGCTCACCGCCGACGAGGCGCGCGCCCTCAACCCGGCCCTGCGCGGTGACTTCACCGCCGCCCTGTGGTGCGAGCGGGACGCGGCCGTGGAGCCTCGCACCGCCCAACTCGCTCTGAAGGCAGAGCTGTTGAGGTCGGGGCGGTACACCTTCCTCGGCGGGCGTGAAGTGCGCGAAGTCATCGGAGACCACGGCGTCCGCGACGACCACGGTGACGTGCACACCGGCGACGCCGTCGTCCTGTGCACGGGCGCCTGGCTCGGCGGACTCGTCCGCGAGCTGGTGCCCGACCTGCCGGTGCGGCGCGTACGCCTCCAGATGATGCAGACCGAGCCGCTCGGCGAGCCGCTGACCACATCCGTCGCGGACGCCGACAGCTTCCGCTACTACCCGGCGTACGCGGGCGGGGCGCTCGACGCGCTCAACGCGGGCCAGGCGCAGGACCCGACGGCCGCCGCGCACAAGATGCAGCTGCTGATGGTCCAGCGCAAGGACGGCGGGCTGACCATCGGCGACACGCACGAGTACGAGCACCCCTTCGCCTTCGACGTCACCGAGGAGCCGTACGAGCACCTCGGTCGCGTCGTCGAGTCCTTCCTCGGCCGCCCGCTGCCGAGGATCAAGCACCGCTGGGCCGGGGTGTACGCGCAGTGCACCGACACCACCCGGGTCGTCCACCGGCAGCAGGTGCGCGACGGGGTGTGGCTGGTCACCGGACCGGGCGGGCGCGGGATGACCTGCTCGCCCGCGATCGCCGAACGCACCGCGAACGAGCTGGGCTGGTAAGGGAGTCGATGGACATGAGCAACGCCACCACCACGTACGACCTGGTCGTGCTCGACATGGCGGGCACCACCGTCGCCGACGGCGGACTCGTCGAGCAGGCCTTCGCGGCCGCCGCGCGCAGCCTCGGCGAGGACCCCGGGACGATGGTCGACTACGTCCGCGCCACCATGGGCGAGTCCAAGATCTCCGTCTTCCGGCACCTGTTCGGGGACGAGAGCCGGGCGCGGCAGGCCAACACCGCCTTCGAGGAGGCGTACGGGGAACTCGTCGCGGGCGGGCGCGTCAGCGCGCTGCCCGGCGCCCGCGAAACCATCGAGAAGCTGCGCTCCGAAGGCCGCACGGTCGTCCTGACCACCGGTTTCGCCCGGGTCACCCAGGATGCCATCCTCGGCGCGCTCGGCTGGCGCGACCTGGTCGGGCTGACCCTGTGCCCGGCCGACGCGGGCGGCCGGGGGCGCCCGTACCCGGACATGGTGCTCGCCGCGCTCCTGCGCACCGGGGCGGTGGACTCGGTGCGGCGGATCGCGCTGGCCGGGGACACCTCGTACGACATGCTCAGCGGGGTCCGGGCCGGGGCGGGGGTCGTCGCGGGGGTGCTGACCGGCGCCCACGGCAAGGACGCGCTGTACGAGGCCGGGGCCACCCATGTGCTCGGCTCGGTGGCGGAGCTGCCGGACGTGCTGGCGCGGGCGGAAGCGTCGTGAGCGGCGCGGCCCCCACCGGCGGGACCCCTGTCGGCGGCATCCGCTTCGACGGGGTGAGCGTCGCCTACGGCGGTACCACCGTCCTCGACTCGCTCGACCTCACCGTGGAGCCCGGCGAGGTCATGGCGCTGCTCGGGCCGTCCGGGTCCGGCAAGACCACCGCGCTGCGGGCGGTCGCCGGGTTCGTGCGGCCCGCCTCCGGGCGGGTGTTCATCGGCGGCCGGGACGTCACGGCGCTGCCGCCGCACCGGCGCGGGATCGGGATGGTCGTCCAGCAGTACGCCCTCTTCCCGCACATGCGCGTCGCCGACAACGTCGCCTTCGGGCTCAAGGCGCAGAAGCTCGTCGCCAAGGGCGAGATCGCCGGGCGGGTCGCCGAGGCGCTGGAGATGACGGGGATGGCGGCGTACGCGCGGCGCTATCCGCGCGAGCTGTCCGGCGGGCAGCAGCAGCGCGTCGCGATCGCGCGGGCGCTGGCGATACGGCCGGGCGTGCTGCTCCTGGACGAGCCCCTGTCGGCGCTCGACGCGCAGCTGCGCTCCGGCATGCTGAGCGAACTCGCCCGGCTGCACCGCGAGTTGCCGGACGTCTCGATCCTGTACGTCACCCACGACCAGGTCGAGGCGCTGACCCTGGCCGACCGGATCGCCGTGATGGACCGGGCGCGGCTGCGGGACTGCGGCACGCCGCAGGAGCTGTACCGGCGCCCGCGCACGGAGTTCACGGCGTCCTTCGTCGGCAACGCCAACCTGCTGCCCGTACGGGTCGGTCCCGGGTACGTGTCGTTCGGCGGTACGGCGCTGGAGGTGGCCACGGAGTCGGTGGCGGTGGGGGCGTCGGCGACGCTCTGCGTCCGCCCGCACCTGGTCGGCCTCGGGGACGGGCCCAACGCCCTGCGGGGGCGGATCTCCGAGGTCCAGTGGCGCGGCTCCACGCACCGCCTGTACGTGGAGGTGGACGGGCACGCCGTGAAGGCGGACGTGCGCGAGCTGCGTCGGCCTCCGGCGCTGGGCGATGAGGTTACCCTGCACTTCGCGTCGGAGGATGCGGTGCTCCTGTCGGCAGGGGTGGGGCATGGCTAGTCCAACTGGCCCCAAAGTCTCCGGGCACCCGGGACCGGGGGCTGTGGCCACCCGTCCCACCCAGCCGTCGGGCGGTGAGCGCCTGCCTGCGGAACGGGGCGGCCGCGCAAGCTCGTTGACCGGGCGCCTGCCCACCGCCCTCTGGGCCCTGCCTCCCGTCCTCGCCCTCGCCCTCGTCTTCCTCTATCCCCTCTTCCTCGTCGTCAAGCAGTCGCTCACCCCCGACGGGAGCGACGGGGTCTCCCTCGCGCCCTACCAGGACGTGTTCGCCTCCGCCGCCTTCCGGGACGCGCTCTGGACCACGGTGTGGCTGGCCGTGGGGGCGACCGCCGGGTGTCTGGTGCTGGGGTTCGTGCTCGCGCTGGTCATCGCGTTCGTACCGTTTCCCGGCGGGAAGGCCGTCGCCCGGTTCATCGACGTGTTCCTCTCCTTCCCGTCCTTCCTGATCACGCTCGCGCTGCTCTTCCTCTACGGAACCGTCGGCATGGCCAACGGGCTGTGGACGGACGTCACGGGCGCGCACTCGGGGCCGTTCCAGTTCCTCACCACGCCCTGGGGCGTACTCCTCGCGGAGATCACGTACTTCACGCCCTTCGTGATGCGCCCGCTGCTCGCCGCGTTCTCGCAGCTCGACACGGCACAGCTGGAGGTCGCCTCCTCGCTGGGCGCCCGGCCCGGGCGGATCGTGCGGCGGGTCGTGCTGCCCGAGGCGCTGCCCGCGCTCGCCGCGGGCGGTTCGCTCGTCCTCGTGATGTGCCTCAACGAATTCGGCATCGTGCTCTTCACCGGTGCGAAAGGGGTCACCACCCTCCCCATGCTCGTCTACAGCAAGGCGATCCTGGAGTCGGACTACCCGGCCGCCTGTGTCGTCGCCGTCGTCAACATCGCGATCTCCGTGGGCCTGTACGGCCTCTACCGGGTGGTGAGCCGACGTGTTGGTGCATAGCCGAGGCGGCCGCTGGGCCACCTGGACCGTGTTCTTCGTCCTCTTCCTGCCCCTGTTCGCCCTGCCGCTGCTCGTGGTGGTCGCCGCCTCGTTCGCGACCAACTGGTCCGGCGCCTTCCCGTCCGGCTTCACCACCGGGCACTACGACGCCGCCACCACCGGCGACTCCCTCCAGGCCCTCACCACCAGCCTGGTCACCGCGCTCACGGCCAGCGTGCTCGCCCTGACCGTCGGGGCCTGGGCGGCGCTCGCCGCCGCCTCGCTGAACAAGCGCGGCAAGAGGGCCATGGACGCCCTGTTCGTGTTGCCCGTCGCCGTCCCTTCGGTGGTCGTCGGCTTGGCCGTCCTGGTCGCGTTCTCCAAGCCGCCGTTCCTGCTCAACGGGACGCGCTGGATCGTGATCCTCGCGCACACCGTTCTTGTCACGGCGTTCGCCTACCAGTCGGTTTCGGCCGCCATCCTGCGTCTCGACCCGATGTACGAGCAGGCCGCCGCCAGCCTCGGCGCCCGGCCCTCGTACGTGCTGTGGCGCGTGCGGCTGCCCCTGCTGCTGCCGTCGCTGAACGCGGCCGCGGGGCTCTGCTTCGCCCTGTCCATGGGCGAGTTGAGCGCCACGATGATGCTCTACCCGCCGGACTGGACACCCCTGCCGGTGCAGATCTTCGCCGCCACCGACCGGGGCTCGCTCTTCACCGGCGCGGCCGTCGCCGTGGTCCTCATGGGCACGACCCTGCTCGTCCTGCTCGCGGTCTCCCGTATCCGTACCAAAGCCGGCTACCGATAGCCGCCGCCGACAACCCGCATACAGACACCAGGAGTTCGAGACGTCATGCGCACAAGCCTCCTCACCCCGCTCGCCGCCGTCACCGGCAGCCTCGCCCTCGCCGCCGCCCTCACCGCCTGCGGCGGCTCCTCCTCCGCCGACTCCAAGTCCGACGAGAAGGTCGTCACGGTCTACAGCGCCGACGGTCTGAAGGGGGAGAAGGGCGACGGCTGGTACGACAAGGTCTTCAAGGACTTCGAGGCGAAGACCGGCATCAAGGTCAAGTACGTCGAGGGCGGCTCGGGCGAGATGGTGCAGCGCGCCGTCCGCGAGAAGTCCAACACCCAGGCGGACGTGCTGGTCACACTGCCCCCGTTCATCCAGCAGGCCGACACCAAGGGCCTGCTCCAGCCGTACACCCCGGCGGGCGCCGACAAGGTGCCGGACGCGCAGAAGAACGCCAAAGGCAAGTGGACGGCCGTCGTCAACAACTACTTCGGCTTCGTCTACAACAAGAAGGAGCTTCCGCAGGCCCCCAGGACCTGGGAGGAGCTGCTCGGCGGCAAGTACAAGAACAAGCTCCAGTACTCCACCCCGGGCGTCGCCGGTGACGGCACCGCCGTCGTCATCAAGGCGATGCACGACTTCGGCGGCAAGGAGGCCGCCATGGAGTACCTGAAGAAGCTCCAGGCCAACAACGTCGGCCCGTCCGCCTCCACCGGCAAGCTCGCCCCCAAGGTGGACAAGGGCGAACTCCTCGTCGCCAACGGCGATGTGCAGATGAACTACGCCCAGGCCAAGACCATGCCCAACCTCGGCATCTGGTTCCCGGCGACCGGCCCCGGCAAGCCCACCACCTTCGCGCTGCCGTACGCCGCCGCGCTCGTCGACAAGGCCCCGCACACCACCAACGGCAAGAAGCTGCTCGACTTCATGCTCACCGAGCAGGCCCAGCAGCAGGTCAGCGCCATCGGCGGCGGCTTCGCGGCCCGTACGGACGTGAAGGCCACCGACCCCAACGCCACCGCCCTCGCCCAGCTGATCCAGGGCGTCGAGGTCTTCGAGCCGAACTGGCTCGACATCAGCACCAACCTGCCGTCGTACGTGGACGCCTGGAAGTCCGCGACCGGCAGCTGATCCGCAGCCGATCCGCCGCTCCACCCCCGCACCAGAACGCTCCCCGACGCCCCTGCACCGCCAGGGGCGTCGTCCTGCCCGCGCTCGCCCTCTTTCGTCCCCGGAGGACCACGTGAACCCGTCAGGAATCTCCCGCCGCTCACTGCTCGCCGGCGCCGCCGCCCTCGCGGCCGCCGCGGGCCCCCTCGCCTCCGTCGCCCGAGCCGCCGCCCGCACCCCCAAGGTGCTGGTGGTCGGCCTGGACGGCACGCTGCTCAACCGCGTCAAGGACGCCGACGCGCCCCGCCTCAAGTCCCTGATGGCGAACGGCCTCACGGCCGCGAGCTCGATCTACGCCAACCCCTTCGCCCCCACCATGTCCGGCCCCGGGTGGTCCACGATCATCACGGGCGTCTGGCCGGACAAGCACAACGTCAAGGACAACAGCTTCACCGGCCAGCGCTTCGCCCAGTACCCGGACTTCCTCACCCGCGCCGAGACGGCGAAGCCCTCGCTCTCCACGTACGCGGTCTCCTCCTGGGCGCCGATCACCGACACGATCTTCTCCTCGAAGGTCGACACCCGGGTCTCGACACCGAGCGCCGAGTACGACACGGGCACCACCGCACGGGCCGTCGCCCAGCTCAAGGGCGCCCCCGGTCCGGACGCCGTCTTCGTCCAGCTCGACAACGTCGACCACGCCGGGCACACGTACGGGGCCGCCAGCCAGCAGTACCTGGACGCGATCCACGGCGTGGACACCCAGGTCGGGCAGCTGGTCGACGCGATCGCCTCCCGGGCCACGTACGCGGACGAGGACTGGCTGGTCCTGGTGACCGCCGACCACGGCCACACCGACCCGGGCGGCCACGGCGGCTCCACCTGGCAGGAACGCCAGACGTTCCTGATCGCCACCGGCGGGACCACCACACCCGGCTCGGTCCGCCACGACATCCGGATGCCCGACGTCGCCGCCTCCGCCCTCGCCCACCTCGGCATCGCCGTCGACCCGGCGTGGGGCCTGGACGGCCGCCCCCTCCAGCAGCCGTCGCCGGATGACTTCGACTCCCTGCGCCCGCAGCTGAGGACGCCGGTCGACGAGAGCGGCATCGGCGCGGGTGTCATCGGCTTCACCCACACCCCGCCCGCCGGCTGGTCCGTCGACAACTCCCGGATGGGCGGCGGCGGGGTCACCGAGTGGCGCGGCTGGTCGTTCACCACCGACGAGTTCTGGACCAAGGCCCAGCGCGACCAGCAGCGCGAGTCCAACGTCCGGGCCCGCAGCGTCTTCGCGGTGGCCGACGGCGACGAGTGGACCGACAAGTCCTTCACCGGCACCTTCGACTCCACCCTCGTCAGCCCCGCCTGGCCGGTGCGCGGCGGCGCCCCCGCCACGCTCTCGTACGTGACGCACTACCTCCAGGAGAGCCCGCAGAAGGGCGAGGTGCTCGTCTCCTACGACGGGGCGGCGCCGGTGACGGTGAAGACGTACGCCTCGGACACCGTCGCCAAGGCCGAGTCGCTCACCCTGGACGTGCCCGCCGGGGCCACCACCGCCCAGGTGCGCTTCCGCTACACCGGGGGCAACAACTGGTACTGGGTGATCGACCAGGTCAAGATCTCGGCTTCCTGACTAGGCTGGGCGGTGTCGGTACGGCACAGCGCGGTGCACCCCGGCACCGTCCAGTTCTTCGTCCAGCGCACACCGCAGGAGAGTCCGCCCCATGGCAGAGCGCAAGCCGATCGAATCCTGGCTCACCGACATGGACGGGGTCCTCATCCACGAGGGCACGCCGATCCCGGGGGCGGACGCCTTCCTCACCGGGCTGAAGGAGTCGGGCAAGCCGTTCCTCGTCCTCACCAACAACTCCATCTACACCCCCCGCGACCTCCAGGCGCGCCTGGCCCGCATGGGCCTGCACGTGCCGGTCGAGAACATCTGGACGTCGGCGCTCGCCACCGCCAAGTTCCTGGACGACCAGCGGCCCGGCGGCACGGCGTATGTGATCGGGGAGGCGGGGCTCACCACCGCGCTGCACGACATCGGGTACGTCCTGACCGACCACGAGCCGGACTACGTGGTCCTGGGCGAGACCCGTACGTACAGCTTCGAGGCGCTCACCAAGGCGATCCGGCTGATCAACGGCGGGGCGCGGTTCATCTGCACCAACCCGGACGAGACCGGCCCCTCCACCGAGGGCCCGCTGCCCGCCACCGGCGCGGTCGCCGCGCTGATCACCAAGGCGACCGGCAAGAAGCCGTACTTCGCGGGCAAGCCGAATCCGCTGATGATGCGGACGGGGCTGAACGCGATCGGGGCGCACTCGGAGACCAGCGCGATGATCGGGGACCGGATGGACACGGACGTCCTCGCGGGGCTTGAGGCGGGGATGCAGACGTTTCTGGTGCTCACCGGGCTCACCCGGCCCGAGGATGTCGAGAACTTCCCGTTCCGGCCGTCCAAGACCGTGGACTCGATCGCCGATCTGGTGAAGCTGATCTAGTCGCTGCGGGTTGTGTGCGGCTGGTCGCGCAGTTCCCCGCGCCCCTATGGGTGCGGGCACCGTTCGGACGTGCCCGGGATGCGGAAGAGCCTCTGCCGCGTGAATCTTCCTACAGGAGGTTCACGATGCGCTTTCGACAGGTCACGCTCTGTGCGGCCGTGGCGGCCGCCACCGCTCTGATGCCCGTGGCGGCCGCCACGGCGGAGTCCGAGTCGCACGGGTCACTGACGGTGACACCGTCCACCATCGCCCCGGGCGGTGAGGTGGCCCTGCGGGTCAGCGTGTGCGGCGGCCGCCAGGCCGTCGGGACCTCGGAGGCCTTCGTCTCGCAGGCGCAGTTCGCGCCGGCCGCGGACGGGGGCCTCTTCGCGCAGGCCCGGATCCGGTCGGATGCCCAGGCGCGCGGCTACGACATCTGGGTGAACTGCAAGGACGGCCCGGGCCAGGCCTCCGGCCGCGTCACGGTCGTGCACGGCGGCGGCCACCAGGACGGCCATCACGACGGCAACGAGCACCCCGACCACCACGCCACCCCGCACGCCCCGGTCCACGCGGGCGGCGGCGGGGCCGCGCACCTCGCCGACCGGCAGGCCACCGAGCAGGGCCCGGGCACCCGGCACGCGGTGATCGGCCTGGCCCTGGCGGCCGTGGCGGCGGTCGCGGTGGCGGGCCGCAGCGTGCGGCGCCGGCGCCGCGCGGACTGAGACGACCGGGGCGATGTCCTCCGAGCACACGTCCGGCACCGGACGGCTGCTGACGGGCCTGGCCTGGGCGGTCCTGCTGCTCGGCCTGTGGCTGTGGGGCCGGGAGGCCACCGAGGGCCCCGTCGGCAGCTCGGCGCCCACCACGGGTGACGTGGCGGCCGTGGGGCGCCCGCTGGGCGTACCGCTGCCGCCCGCGCACGACCCGGTGACGACGGCGCCGCCGCAGCGTGTCGAGATCCCTTCGATAGGCGTGACCGCGCCCGTCGTGCCGCGTGGCCTCGACACCGCGGGTGCGGTCGATCCGCCGCCGTACGACCGGCCGGGCACGGTCGGCTGGTTCGGTGCCGGGGTCCAGCCCGGCGGGCCGGGAGCGGCGCTGTTCGTCGGCCACGTCGACACCGAGAGCAAGCCGGCCGTCTTCTACGGCCTGAGCGCCGCCCGGCCCGGCGAGAAGGTCCGGGTGACCAGGACCGACGGGTCGGTCGCCGAGTTCACCATCGACGACGTGCAGGTCTTCGGGCGGGACCGGTTCGACGCGCACAAGGTGTACGGGCCGCGCCGGGCGGGGCGCGCCGAGCTGCGGCTGATCACCTGCGGGGGCACCTACGACCGCAAGGCGCGCGCGTACACGGCGAACGTGGTCGTGTCGGCCTATCTCACGGACGTACGGCCCGCGGCGGCGGCCAGGTCCGTAACCTAGCCCGGCCGACGGCCCGCTCCCCCCGGAGCCGCCGGCCGGGCCGGTCCTCGACCGTGGGTGCACGGGCTGCGGGAGAAGCCCGGCACCTCCACGGGAGGTTTCGAGGGGACCAGCGCCAACGCGGGCCGGGACTGGGGCCGATGCGACCACTGTAGAACCGTTGTGCGCTTTCGGCCTAGGGCTGGATAACGCCAAGTCGCCTTCCGTACGCGCTCGGTGGGAACGGGCTCGTGGGGGTGTGCGCGGGTGTGCCACGATGGATCGGGGGAAGCGTCCGGGAAAGTACGTTTGAGGGGGTCGGATGTTCCGGAGTGGTGCGCGGACGGGCGCGGTCGGGGTGGCGGTGGCGGCCGTGGGTACGGCGCTGGCGCTGACGTCCTGTTCGTCTTCTTCCGACTCTGACTCTGACAAGAAGCCCGACGTGGCGCAGCAGCCGAAGGGCACCGATCCGTTCTGGGTCAACCCGGACGGCAACGCGTCGCGGCAGGCAGCGAAGTACCGCAAGAGCGGTGACGACGCCAAGGCCGCGCTGATCGGGAAGATCGCGGCGCAGCCGGTCGGGGAGTGGATCGGCCCGGAGAACCCGGAGTCGGAGGCGAAGGGCTTCACCGAGGCGGCGGCGAAGGCCGACCGTACGGCGCTGCTCGTGCTCTACAACATCCCGCACCGCGACTGCGGCCAGTTCTCCAAGGGCGGCGCGACGGACGGCGACGCGTACCGGGCGTGGGTGGACAAGGTGGCCGCCGGGATCGGCGACCGGGGCGCCACGGTGGTCCTGGAGCCGGACGCGGTGCTGCACCTGGTCGACGGGTGCACGCCGCAGCAGTTCGCCGAGGAGCGGTACGACCTGCTGAGGAAGGCGGTCGAGCGGCTGAAGCGGCAGCCCGGCGTGAAGGTGTACGTGGACGCGGGCAACGCGGGGTGGCAGCGGCCGGACGCGCTGGACGAGCCGCTGCGGCGGGCGGGCGTGGAGGCGGCCGACGGCTTCGCCGTCAACGTCTCCAACTTCCAGACGACGGCGGCGAGCCGGGACTTCGGCCACCAGCTGTCCGCGAAGCTCTCCGGCAAGCACTTCGTGATCGACACGAGCCGCAACGGGAACGGGCCCTATACGGGCGGCGACCCGAAGGAGACCTGGTGCAACCCCCCGGGGCGGGCGCTGGGCGACCGTCCGACGACTCGGACGGGGGACGGGCTGGTCGACGCGTATGTGTGGGTGAAGCGGCCGGGGGAGTCGGACGGGGACTGCAAGGGGGGGCCTCGGGCGGGGGAGTGGTGGGCGGAGTATGCGCTGAGCTTGGCGGCGAACAGTAAGTAGCCCCACCCCGCCCGTTCCCGAAAGCCCTCTGGCGGGCGGCCGGGTTCGTTCGTCTGCGGACCGTGCTGGGTTGCTCGCGCAGTTCCCCGCGCCCCTTAGATGCCGCTGCGCGGCAATCCCCTGGGCGGCCCGAAGGGGCGCTTTCAGGGGCGCGGGGAACTGCGCGACCAGCCATCCACCGGCCCGCGGACGAACCACCGGCAACCCGCTACGGCACCTCCACCCACACCGCCCGCGACGGCACACCCTCCCCGTTCGTCACGAACAGCATGTACCACCCCGGAGGGACGAGGTTGCGGTTCTTGGGGACCGTGACCCTGACGCCGTCCGGCGTCTTCGCCACATCCAGCGCCACCGACCGCTGATCGATGTCCGTGACGTGCGTCGTCGCGCTGGGGCGGATCAGCCGGGCCGACTTCACCGCGCCCGCGTCCTTCGACTTGAACACCCCGCTCCCGCCCCGCGAGAGCGACTTCGGCCCCTCCCCGAGGTCGGGCCGGTCGCCGCCCTTGTACAGGTACGGCGGCGTGTAGATCTCGATGCGCTGCTCGAACACACCCGGCTTGGTGTCGTCCTTGTCCCCGTACAGCGAGTCCCCGCCGAACGTGACGACCCGCCCGTCGGGCAGCAGCATCGACCCGGAGTGGTAGTCGCGGCCCACCTCCGGGTCGGCCACCCGCCGCATCGAGTTCGTCTTCGCGTCGTAGATCCGCGCCTGGTGCAGGTCGGAGCCGCCCCGGCCCCGGTAGTCCTTGGAGCCGCCGCTGATCAGCATGGTGTCGTCGGGCAGCACGGACGTCATCGGGTACCGCGTCCCGTCGGACAGCGAAGGGCCGTCCTTGAACGACGGGTTGGGGTCCTTGAGGTCCACGATCCGGGTCTTCTTCGACGACTCGGCCGACTCGCCGACCCCGCCGCCGCCGATCACCATGTACTTCTCGTCCTGGGCCGGAGGCATCAGCACCGTCCCGGACGTCTCCATCCGGCCCGGGTCGCTCAGCCCCGGGATCTTGGTGAACTTGTTGGAGGCGAAGTCCCAGATGCCCGGGTCACGGCCGACGTTGTCCGGCCCGTACCCCGCGTTCGACCCGGAGTAGAACAGCTTGCCGTTCTGCAGCAGGAACACCGCCGGGTAGGTCGGGAACTGCATGATCCCCTTGGTGTACGTCCACTTCTTCGTCTTCGGGTCGTACACCTCGTTCTTGCCCGGCACCAGCTGCCCGATGTCGTCGAGCCCGGAGAGCGCGAGGACCTTGCCGTCGGCGAGCGTCGTCAGCGTCGGGTACCAGCGGGCCTCGTTCATCGGGTCGACCGTGATGTACCGCTCGGCCACCGGGTCGAACTCGTAGGCGTCCCTGATCCCCTGGAAGTCCTTCTTGTCCAGGGCGAGCTTCTGCGCGATGCCGTAGACGTTGCGGGTGTCGGAGCCCTTGAGGCCCTGGATGCGGTAGTTGTCCTCGGTGCCGGTCTCGTGCTCGGTGCCGGACTCCTCGGCCTCGACGTAGATCCGCCCGAGCCCGGCCTCGGTGCGCAGGAACTTGCCGGTCTTCTTGTCGAAGACCTTCTTGGCGCGCTGGACGAGGACGGGGTCCTTGGAGACGAACGTCTTGGCGTTGGACTTGCCGGTGAACCGGGTGCCCGCGGGCAGCGTGATCGGCTTGTCCGGGTCCTCGTTGTGGACGATCATCAGGCCGCCGGCCTTGGTGACGTCGCCCTTGAGCTTCTCGTACCGCTTGGTGCCGCCCGCGATCAGCAGCTTGCCGTCGGCGAGCTGGGTGTGGCCGGTGCAGAACAGGTCGTTGGGCGTGGGGATCTTCTTGAAGGTGTTCTTGTCCGGGTCCCACAGCACCGTGTCGAACTTCTTCGCGTCGAAGTTCTTGGCGTTGTTGCCCGACCCGGCGACCAGCAGCACCTTGCCGGTGTGCAGCAGCGCCGCGTGGATCGTGTTGAGCCGGAACTCCTTGGGCATGGCGACCATGTCCCAGTGGCCGTTGTCCGCCTTGTACCCCGGCTGGTTGATCTTGTAGTCGTGGTACTGGTCCGAGGAGAACCGGTACAGCCAGGGGCCGTTGGCGCCCGCGAGCGCGACGACCACCGCCGTACCGATCGCCCAGCGGCGGGTACGGCGGGTCGGACGGAATCTCATTGGTTACGTCCCCCAAGGGCGATCTGCACGGTCTGGTCGGCGGGCTCGGCTGGCTCGGCGGGCGGTCCGGCGGGCGGCTGCTGGGGCTCGCCCTGCGGCGGCTGCGGCTGCTGCGGCGGCGCCCCCGGCGTCCACTGCGGGCGTTCCTGCTGATGCGGCCCCTGCTGCGGCTCGGACGGCGAGCGCCTGCGCTTGCCGCGCTTGCGCTTCTCCGCCCGTACGGTCCACCGCCAGCCGAGGATCGGCGCGGCCGTGATCAGCATCGCCAGGGTGGCCCAAGTGATCATCGCGGGGTGGCTGTGGCCGTTGAAGAACGAGGATATGAGCGAGCCGCCGAACAGGGCGATGAAGAACAGGTGGATGCGGAAGGTGCCGAAGAGGGTGTCCGGGCTGGACGAGTCGCCCTTGGGGGTCACCACGAAGGAGCTCTTGCGGCGCAGTACGGCGTCCATCAGCGAGCGGGCGTAGATGGGCGCGGAGAGCGCCGACATCACCATGCCGGCCACTCCGCCGGAACCCTCCGGCTCGTGCGGGGAGACGTTGTGGCGCCGGTTCCAGATGTAGAGGCCGATCTGGAGGGCCGAGGCGTTGCCGTACAGCATCATCCAGATGACGGGGTCGATCTGCACGCCCGAGGCGCCCAGGCCCAGGAACAGGGCGCAACTGAGCGCCGCCAGGATCCAGTTGAGGGCCGACATCGGGTAGAAGATGATCATCATCGTGTAGTTGAAGAGCTTGCCGGTCGGCAGCGTGCCGAAGCCCTTCCAGTACTGCTTGAGGATCGTCTCGTACGTGCCTCTGGACCAGCGCAGCTGCTGGGTGAAGAAGTCGGTCCAGGCGGTCGGGCCCTCGCCGACGGCCAGCACGTCCGGGGTGTAGACCGAGCGCCATTTGCGGCCGGTGGCCGGGTTGGTGGCGCGGTGCATCTCGAAGCCGGTCGCCATGTCCTCGGTGATCGAGTCGTACAGGCCGCCGATCTGCTTCAGCGCGCTGATGCGCACGGCGTTGCTGGTGCCGACGAACATGGGCGCGCCGTACTTGTTGCCGGCCCGCTGGATCAGCGCGTGGAAGAGGAACTGCTGGGACTCGGCGGCCTTGGTGACGAAGGTGTCGTAGTTGCCGTAGACCTGCGGGCCGATGACGAAGCCGACGTCCGGGTCGCGGAAGTAACCGAGCATCCGCTCCAGGTAGTTGGGCAGCGGCACGTGGTCGGTGTCGACCGAGGCGAAGAAGTCGTACTCGCCGCCGTGCGCCTCCAGCCAGGCGTTGTAGTTGCCGTGCTTGGTCTTGGCGCGGTGCGGGCCCTTGGGCTGGTTCCAGCGCGCGACGCCCTTGCGGGAGAAGTGGTGCACGCCCAGGCGCGCGCACACTTCCTTGACCGCCGGGTCGTCGCCCTCGTCGAGCAGCCAGACGTGCATCAGACCGCGGTGGCGGATGCGGACCGCGGCCTCCAGGGTCTTGGTCACCATCTCCAGCGGCTCCTTGCCGGGCACGAAGGAGGTGAGGAAGGCGACCTTGGTGCCGGTCTCGGGCACCACGGGGATGGGGTCGCGCGCGACCAGCGTGGCGTGCGCGTTGGAGAGCACGTTCATCGTCCGGAAGAGCTCGATCAGGCCGATCGAGACCAGCATGACGATGTCCAGGACCAGCAGGGACTGCGAGGCGTGGTCGCGCTTGGTCCAGTGCTCGGGCTGCATCAGCCAGGCGAACAGACCGAGCGAGACCAGCGGGGCCGCGCCGAGCAGCAGGGCCGCGCGTATCCGGTGCGGCTCCTGGGAGAGCAGCGACCGGTAGCGCACGCGGTACGGCTTCGCCGGGTCCGGCTGGGTGAGCGGGCCGGCCAGCCTGCTGTAGTGCTCGTAGTCGTAGCGCGGCAGCGACTTCTTCAGCCGCTGCCTGGCCCCGGGCCGCAGATGCGGCGGGAGCCGGAGCTGAGTGGTCTGGGACGGGTCGTCGTGGTGCCGGGCGCCGGTCGGCGTCGACGTCATGAGTCATCCCCCCGCACGCAAAGGTCACGTTGCGTGTGTGTCGTTGTTCCGTCGTCCGCGTCGGTCCCCCTCGACCCCGCGGACGTACTGATGGGCGGTCAAGGGGCGGGCCACACCCCTTGATCCAGACATGGGAGGAGGCTCTTCCGGTTGCATGATGCCTTCATCGGCACCGATTCATGAACAGGGCCCCCACCCCGAGGTCCGCGCAACCGGGACATTCCCCTCCGAACCACACACGCGGCCTCCAAGTGATGGAGCCGCACACCCCCTTGGGACCGATGTCCCCCAGCCAGGTTTCTACGCCCAGCGGCTTGATCGCAAGGGTGAAACGCGCTGTTTACCGGTCATACGAGGGCTTTACGGGGCGCTTGTGCAGGGCGTGCGGATTTTGGGTGATGCTCCCGTGGGAGCACCACGCGGCGCACGGCGCGGGAGGCGCTGGCGCGCGCCCCAGAACGACCACAGTCCCCTCACCGATGGTGAGGGGACTGTGGCTGTCTGTGCGCCGCCAGGGACTCGAACCCCGGACCCGCTGATTAAGAGTCAGCTGCTCTAACCAACTGAGCTAGCGGCGCCTGCTGACACCGAGAACTCTACCGGACTCGGAAGGGTGGTTCTGACCAGCGCCACGCGGTGAGATGTTCGTTTCATCCGTTTTGATCCGTCAAAATGCGATTTATGTGGACGGTTGGAAAGCTGTGGCCCGTGCAGAAGCGCAGAAAAGATCTTCAACGACCACAAGATCGCCGAGAGCGGCAGGTGACGCCCATGACGGTGCCGGTGTTCGAGGAGTACGAGCCGGCGGGCGAGTGCGGCTGCGCCGGGTGCGCGGACCGGCGGCGGACGGCCGCCCTGCCGCTGCGCGCCGGGGGCCACCCGGCCGCCCACGGCGCCCGCCGCGCGCTGGTGCTCGCGACCGCGGCGGGCGTGGTCCTCGGCGCCGGGACCGCGGCCGCCGCCGTGCGCGCGCCGGGGCCGGAGACCGGTCACGACCGGGCCGCCGACGGGGGCGACGCCGTCGGCCTGGACGCCGGGCCCGTGACCGAGCAGGGCGCCGCAGGCGCGCTGCACGGGGGCGCGGCCGTGCCGCCCGACGAACCGCCGCCGCGCAAGCTCCAGCCGATGACCCGGGCCGACATCATCAACCGGGCCAAGAAGTGGATCGCCGCGCAGGTCCCGTACAGCATGGAGAAGTACTGGTCGGACGGGTACCGGCAGGACTGCTCCGGGTTCGTCTCGATGGCCTGGAACCTCGGCACCAACGAGTGGACCGGCAGTCTGGGCAACTTCGCCGTGCGGATCACCAAGGACGAGCTCCAGCCCGGCGACATGCTGCTCTTCCACAACCCCGACAACCCGACGCGCGGCTCGCACGTGGTGATCTTCGGCGGCTGGACGGACTACACGCACACCTACTACATCGCGTACGAGCAGACGCCCCCGCTGGCCCGGAAGCAGGCGACGCCGTACGGGTACTGGAGCAATTCCAGCAGGTATCTGCCCTACCGCTACAAGGGCGTCGGCGCCGGCACCGGCGGCCCGGCCGTCGACCCGCCCGCCGCGTCGGCGGCGCTCGCCGTGGACTTCCCCGGCGCGGCCGCGTTCGGGCCGGGCGCCAACAACGCGTACGTCACCCGGCTCGGCCAGATGCTGGTGGCGCGCGGCGGCAAGCGCTTCTACACCGAGGGACCCGGCCCGCGCTGGGGCGCGGCGGACCGCAGGGCCACCCAGGCGTTCCAGCGCGCCCAGGGCTGGACCGGCCGCGAGGCCGACGGCCTGCCGGGCGCCCAGACCTGGAGCCTGCTGGTCCGGGGCGCGGGCAAGGACATCCCGGCCGGGAGCCCGCCCCCGGCGGCGACCACCCCGCCCCAGCCACCGGCCGAGCCCGCGGTGGCGCAGGTGCCGGTGGTTCAGCCCGCTGTGGCCGAACCCGCGGTGGCCCAGCCTCCGGCAACCCCAGTCCCGGCAACTCCGGTCCCGGCGGCCTCGACCCCCACGGCCCCGGCCCCGACCGGCCCGCCCCCTCCCGCGCAGGGCCCCCCGGGCCCGCTGGGCGCGCCCGGCGCTCCCGGCGGGCCGACCGTCGCCGCGGCGGCGGGCTGGACGCACGTGCCCGCCTTCCCCGGCAAGGCGTACTTCCGGCCGGGGCAGTCCAGCGCGTACGTGACCGAGCTCGGGCGGCAGCTCCTGCGCAAGGGGTTCGGGCGGTACTACACCTCCGGCCCCGGCCCGCGCTGGAGCGAGGCCGACCGGCGCAACGTCGAGGCGTTCCAGCGCGCCCAGGGCTGGCGCGGCGGCGCGGCCGACGGATACCCCGGCCCCGAGACCTGGCGGCGGCTGTTCGCATGACGGAGGCATCGATGCAGAAGACGACGGACCCCGTGCCCACCCCCGACGACGGGGTCCCCGGGCCCGGCCCCCGCCGGGTCGCGGTGATCAGGGGCGAGACCACCGCCGAGATCCCGGTGCACCTGCTGTTCCGGGACGACACCGCGCCCACGCCCGTGGTCCCGCAGCCCGGGCCGAAGCCGACGGCCGCCCCGGCCCGGCGCGCGGCCCGGCCGGTGCCCGTGCCGGGGCGGCCCGCCCCGCCCGGCGACCCCGGACTCGTGGAGCGGCCCGGGCCCGTGGTGCCGGGGGCGGTGGCCGTCGCGGCGGGGCTGGCCGCGCTCGCGGGGTGCGCGGCGGTGGTCTGGTCGGCCGGGCTGCTTCCGGCGGCGGTGACGGACGCGCTGCGGCTGCCGTCGTATACGTACGCCGGTGGGCACGGCGGCATGGGGCCCGCGCGCTGGGCGCTGCTCGTGCTCGGCACGGCCCTCGCGGTCGTCTGCTTCGGCGGGCTCGGGCGCGGCCGGGTCGGGTGCGCCTGGGTGCTCTCGCTCTGCGGCGACTACCGGGGGAGCGTGCGGCGCACGGGGCTGGTGTGGACGAGCCCGCTGCTGCTGCGCCGCCCGGTCGACGTACGGCTGCGGCACTGGCGCAGCGAGCCGATGCCCGCGGTCGACGCGGACGGCACGGCGCTGCGGGCCGTGGTGCTCGTGGTGTGGCGGGTCAGGGACACCGCGCGGGCGGCCCTGGCCGTGGAGGACCACGTGGTCTATCTGCGCGACCAGGTGGAGGCGGCGATGGCCCGGGTCCTGTCCCGGCTCCCGGCCGACGCCTTCCACGAGGACGCCCCGACCCTGCGCGACGCGGAGGCCGTCGGGGACGCGCTGACCCGTCTGCTGAAGGCGGAGGCGGAGCCGGTCGGGATCGAGGTGTACGCGGCGCAGCCCGTCCGGATCGAGTACGCGCCCGAGGTGGCGGCGGCGATGCGGCGGCGGCGGGTCGCGGCGATCGACGCCCGGCACCGGGACGAGGTGCTGAGCTCGGTGGTGGACGCGGTCGACGACACGGTCGCCCGGCTCACCTCGCGCGGTCTGGTCGAGCTGGACGACTACGAGCGCAGGGTGCTGGTGAAGGACCTGACGGTGGCGTTCTACACGGGCCGGGGCGGGTCCGAGGGCGCCTGAACGCGGGGGAGCCGCGGGGCCGAAGCCGGGTGGTGATTGGTCTGGACATGCTCAACTGGCGGGAATAGCCTGTGAGTTGGTCCAGACCAGATTTACGCACGCGTGCGCCACGGCCTCGGAACTCCCCCACGTTCTCCAGGAGCGTCAGCATGCGAAAGAAGAAGCTGGGCGCGGCCGCGGTCGCGCTCGCGGCCGCGGGCACCTCCCTGCTCGCCACATCGAGCGCCAGCGGCCACGGCTACACCGACCAGCCCCTGAGCCGCCAGAAGGTGTGCGCCAACGCGCACGCCTGCGGCGAAATACAGTGGGAGCCGCAGTCCGTCGAAGGCCCCAAGGGGTTCCCGGCCGCGGGACCCGCGGACGGCCGGCTCTGTGCGGGCGGCAACGCGCGCTTCGCGGAGCTCGACGATCCGCGCGGCGGTACGGGCTGGCCGACCACACGGCTGACAGCGGGTCAGACGTACACCTTCCGCTGGCAGTTCACCGCGCGGCACGCCACGACGGACTTCCGGTACTACCTCACCAAGCAGGGCTGGGACCCGGCCCAGAAGCTCACCCGGGCGGCGCTGGATCCGCAGCCGTTCCTGACGGTCCCGTTCAACGGCAAGCAGCCGCCGCCGACGCTGTCCCACGACGGCACGATTCCCTCCGGGAGGAGCGGGCATCATGTGATCCTGGCGGTGTGGACGATCGCGGACACGGGGAACGCGTTCTACGCGTGCTCTGACGTGCAGTTCTGAATCGCCCGGTCTTTGTCTTCGGGTGAGTGGTGGGCTGGTCGCACAGTTCCCCCGCGCCCCTTAGATGGCGCTCCGCGGCAATCCCCGGGGCGGCCCGGAGGGCGCTCTTAGGGGCGCGGGGAACTGCGCGACCAGCCACCCACACACCCGCAGGCGACACGCGAACGACCGCCGGGCGGGCTCGAAGTGAGCCCGCCCGGCGGTCGCGTACGTATTCGCGTACGTATCTGAGGCTCACGCCACCAGCTCGCCCTCCGGCTCGGCGGCCGGCACCGGGGCCTGCGCGCTGGTCCCGCGCAGCAGGGCCACCGCCACGCCCGCCGTGACCAGGAGGAGGACGGTGCCGCCGACCGCCGCGTACTGCAGGCCGTGCACGAAGGCCTCCCGGGCCGTCGCCACCAGTGCGTGGTCGGTGCTCGCGACGGCCGCGCCCAGGGTCTCGCGGGCGGCCGGCGGGGCGGAGTTCGGCATGTCGGAGCGGTAGACCGCGGTGCCGACCGAGCCCAGGACCGCCATGCCGAGCGCGCCGCCGAACTCCTGCCCGGTCTCCAGGAGCGAGGCCGCCGAGCTGGCCTTCTCGGCCGGGGCGGAGGCCAGGGCCATGTCGGAGACCAGCGCCATCACCGTGACGATGCCGCTGGCGATCACCGCGGCGCCGGTCAGCAGGATCCAGAGCGAGTCGGTGCCGGTGAGGGCGAGGACGCCGTAGCCCACCGAGGCGATCGCGAAGCCGGCCGCGATGACCGGACCCTTGCCCGCCTTGGCGGCGACCGCGGTCGCCGTCGGGGCCGCGATGCCCACCGCGACCGACGGGGCCAGCGACCACAGGGCCGCCTCCATCGTCCCCATGCCGAGCACCGACTGGAGGTACTGCGTGGTGAAGTACGCCGAGCCCATCATCGCGAAGGCGGCGACCGCGTTGAGCGAGATCCCGGCGCCGAAGACCCGGTCGCGGAACAGCTCGCGGCTGATCATCGCGTCCTTCCGGGTGCGCTGGCGGCGGACGAAGACCCAGCCGACCGCGAGGCCCGCGAGGACGGACAGCAGCCGCGCCGTGCTGAAGCCCTCGGCGGCGAACTCCTTGAGCCCGTAGACCACCGGCAGCACCGCGCCCATCGACAGCGGCACGCTCAGCAGGTCGAACCGCCCCGGCGCCGGGTCCTTGAACTCGGGGACCAGGGCCGGGACCAGGACGAGCAGCAGCACCATCGCGGGCACGTTGATCAGGAAGACCGAGCCCCACCAGAAGTGCTCCAGCATCACGCCGCTCATCACCGAGCCGAGCGCGATGCCGCCCGCCATGGCGCCGGACCAGATGCCGATCGCCTGCCCGCGCTGCTTGTCGTCGCGGAACATGCTGCGGACCAGGCCCATCGTGGAGGGCATCAGGGTCGCGCCGCCGACACCGAGCAGGGCGCGGGCGGCGATGAGCATCTCGGCGCTGGTCGCGTACGCCGCCGTCACCGAGGCCAGGCCGAAGGCCGCAGCTCCGATCATCAGCAGCTTGCGGCGGCCGATCCGGTCGCCCAGCGAGCCCATCGTGATCAGCAGTCCGGCGAGCGCGAAGGCGTAGATGTCGAAGATCCACAGCTGCTGGGTGGCGCTCGGGTCCAGCTCGCGGGTGATCGAGGGGATCGCGAAGTAGAGGACGGAGACGTCCATCGAGACCAGGAGGAGCGGCAGCAGGAGGACGACGAAGGCGGTCCACTCCTTGCGCCCGGCGCGGAGGTTCGTGCTCGGTGAGTGCGTCATGACAGGAACTGTACGGGCGTTTAATACGTCTGTCTAGAACAGATGTATAAGACATGCGTACGGCCCCTCCCGGAGTCCCCGGGAGGGGCCGTACGCAAGCGAGTTGAGGCGAGTTGAGGGGTCCGGGCTAACCGTTCGGGCGCCACGGCGGGGTCTGGTTCCAGCCCCACTTCGGCACCGTCGCCCCCGTCCCCTCCACCGGCGGCGGGTTCGGGCCCGAGTAGACGAGCGCCATCCGCGTGCCCCACTCGATGTAGTACGCGAACACCGCCCGGAACTCCGGGTCGTCCGGCAGCCCCACCTCGTCCGCCGCGTCCATCAGCAGCGAGATCCAGCGCCGCCGCTGCTCCTCGGTGATGCCGCGGCCCACGTGGCGCCCGGCCATGTGGTCGTGGCCGCCGTGGGCCGCGGTGTAGTCGGCGGGACCGCCGAAGACCTCGGCCAGCCAGATCGCCACGTGATGGGCGTGCTCGGCCGGGGCGCCCGCGAACACCGGGGCCAGGACCGGGTCCTTGTGCACATGCCCGTAGAACACCTCGGTCAGGCGGTCGAGTGCCTCCTGGCCGCCCATCCACTCGTAGACGCTGGGGATCCCCGGAGCGTCGCTCATGCGTTTTCCTCCTCGGCGGGCCCCGACGCGCGGTCGGGACCCTGGGCGCGGACTTCCCGTACGCGCTCCAGGGAGTCGCGCAGCTCCCCGAGCCAGTCGTCGGTGTGACTCTGTACGAGCCGTACGCACCAGGCAAGGGCGTCGCTGCGACTGCGGGCCACCCCGCCGGCCACCAGGGTGTCCAGGACCTGGCGTTCGGGCTGCTTGAGGCGGGTCATGACGGGCGCCGCGACCTGCGTGAACATCGCGCGCCGACCACCGCACTCGGCACCCCACGACACCTTGCGCCCGTACCGGTGCTCGGCCTCGCGGGCCACGGCGATCCGCTCGTCGCGGGTGCGCTCGCGGAACTCCTGGATACGGCCGTCGAGGGCGGCGGCGCGCTCGGCGGGGGAGGCGTCGTCCGCGAGCTCCGGCTCGGGGACGCGCCCGATGACGGTGATCTCCTCGCGATCGACCACCACCTCGACCAGACGCTCGTAGAGACCGTCCGGAATGCGACCGGAGAACCAGCCGCGAAGCTGCTCGTGCTGTTCGGCTGTAATCATGTAATCAGCATTACTCGCGCATGGCGGGCTGCCAAGGGTGTTCGCCGTGGGCCGGAAACATGTATGGGCAACGCAAGAAGCCCCGCCGCCCGCAGGCGAGGTGAAGATCAGCCGTGTTCTCGCAGGGGTCGCTGACCCTTAACGTGGAACGGCGCGAGAGGTGCACGGGCGCGCCGGTCTCCCCAAGCGCCCACCACGCACGGTAATCATGCGCTACTTTCCTTTCGCGCTCGGTCCCCCCGAGCACAGGCCACCGCCTGACTCGGGGGCTTCGGCCTGCCATCAGCCGGTCGGTCTGACCATCAGGAGCGCGATCCAGCTGCCACCCATCACAGCGGCCCACAAATCGTCCGGCCAATCGCACGTCATGGCCATGTCAAGAACAGTGAGTGGTTACGTAGTGAAAATTGCGCGACGCCTCGGGGATTCGCCACGGGTTCGGGGATGCATGAACGAGACCAACTGCCCGGATGTCTTCGAGCTGAGCACCGGTGACTTCGCTGTCATCGGCGAGGACATGACCGACCGGCTTCGCGGCCAACTGCCCGACGACGCAGGCGTCGGCCCTGGGGAGCATGTTGTGGTCGTACCGCGCGACGTTCTCGTCAGGGCTCGTCGGGATATCCCTAAGGCCTAGGCGACCCGGTCGAACGAGGGTGGGGGGTGGTAGCCACTCGCCCTCGGCTCACCCATTCCGTCGCAACGGGGTCGCCAAGAGGGCCGCCTGATACGCCCGTTCGACCATTTCTGAGAACGCCGCCTCAACCGTGTCCGGGGGAATTTCGCGGGATCGCGCGACGCGCAAGCTCTCCCAGAATTCTCGCCATAGCGGGTTGGTAAACAAATACTGGAGGGAGGCTTCCACGTGAGCTGCGGTGTACGCGGTCTCGTAGAATAGAAAATGCATGGACAGTACTTGGTTCATATATAGATACTGCTTGTGCTCTAGCTCTGATCCGCCCGAGCTGTATAAAGGCCAGGTGACCGCAAGTTCAGGGTCATCGACGGCCATCTTGAGTATCGATATGTGGATGCCCCGCATCAAGGCTTCTGAAGTGCGGTGGAGCTCGCCGTTCGTCAGCCCGCTTACCTCGCACTGCTCTTGCAGGGATTCCTGCTGAGTCCTCAGCGCATCTCGGTGGAACTCCACTTCGCGCATCTGAACGCGAATGGCGCCGGCCATGTAGATGAGCACGGCTGTGGAGCTCACCGCCGAGGCGGCACCCAGTGCCTGACCTGCGTTACTGCTGTCCTGGGTCTGAAGCCATGGAATGCGAACGAGTAACAGGCTCAGCGCGACGCACGAGCAGCAGGCCGCAAAAATTGCGGCAAGCGCAAGAGCGACCTGCTTGGCGCGGGTATTCACTGAAATCTCGCCCCCTGGAATGGTGACGCATGGCAGGCTCCGCCAAGCCATTATCCGTCTACTCTGCGTCGTAAGCGCAAAGCGATTCGGACGCCAATCGTCCATATTCGAGTGCCTTTACAGGGGCGCCAGAATGCGTGCGACCTCTGGGGCGGCTGCGTCCCGGTACATCAAATGCATTCGTACCGGTTAGAACCATGGCCGGGTACGCGGTCGCATGAGCTGTACCGGCAAGTAGCCGTAACCCAAAATCGTGCTCCCGTGCGACCTCTGTGCGCCCCCCGCCTCGGATGACCAGCTACCGGCGCGACGGTCGACCACGACGTCAACTGAGGCAGTCCACCCAGGTGTAGATGCAACTGTCACTGGTGGTGTCCGGGCAGACGCACGCTACCGTGACGCAACCCTCGAACTCGTGTAGCCGATCGAGATCAGGCGAAGGATGAGGATCGCGCCCGGTCCGTGGGAGGGCAGGCAAGGCTGTGGGCACGTGCGGACCAGGTTCTCAGCCGCGCGGATGCCCCGGTTGTCGCGAATGCGGGTACAGAGATGCCCGACGGCACCGATCCGCTGAGCCGTCGGGCGTTGTTGATCACTTCAGCGTGTACGTCGTCTCGGCGGCCATCTTCCCCTCGGGGGTGACCACGACCCGGATCGTCCCACCGGGGCAGCAGACGTTCCGCCCCACCGTGATCTTCTCCGGCCCGATCTCACCCTTGTCGTTCGCTCGAACGAGACGGCGCTCAGTCCGATGCCATGAGAGGGTCGTCCCCGGACCTGCCAGCAGTGACACCCAGATCTCGGCACCCGGCTCGAAACCCTTACCGGTCAGCGAGAAGGCCTCGCCGGCCGACCCCGCCGCAGGCTCGACCGTCACCTTCGTCAGCGGCGAGCGCTCGCTGTCACGCGACAAGCCAGGGGTCGCACCACGCGATCCCAAGCCCCCAGCGGAGCCTGAGGCATGGCCGGTGGAGCCCGACTTTGGTGTCGACGGTGGACCGTTGTCCTTGAACCAGTTCGGGCCGTTCACGATCAGCGCCACGGTGATCGGGACCGTCAGGCCCACGAGGGTGCCCGCCAAGGCCAGCTTCTCCGTCCGCTTCCAGGGCTCCCGAGCATCGTCCTTCAACAAGATGTAGGTCGAAAAGCGCCGCCTCGCGACCCAGGTCGTCAGAAGCGCGAGCGCGGAGATGCAGGTGACGCTGAGGGTCGTCGGCCACCCAGCCGTGGCCGAGGCGATCAGGATGGCGATGACAGCCAGGACCGCTTCGACCGGCAGACACCTGTCGATGATGCGCCGCATACGGGCAGGCAGGAGCCGACGCAGCCGAATGGTGCGGGTCCGAAGGATCGCCTGGACTTCCTCGCAGAACCCCACCGGGAAGTGCTGCTCGCCCCCTTCAGCAGTCAGCTTGATCCGATCTGGTCTGGCCTCAAAAACAAAGACTTTATCCCCGGCCTTGTCGGAAACGGTCAAGTTATCGACGACGGTTGGTCGGCCTGCTGATCTCATGACAATCTCAATGGACGCCTCGGTGTAGACGACGTCCTCGCTGACTATGGAGAACTTGCGCTCTGAAGATGAGGGGAACTCACGTTCTACCGCCTCAACGAGGCGTTCGACCTGACCCCGGCGGATCAGGCGCCCGGAGAGCTCGCGCGAAACCTTACGCGCCATTGGCCGTTGAACCCTTCGCTCATGCCGCCCGTATAAGGAGTTTGAGTGGCGCTTCCCCGTGGGAGAAGTCTCCAGGCGCGCACTCGGTAGAACCCGCTCGCGGAGGCGTAGAACGAGAGCCGCCTTGAGCTACGTCGAAGGTTAGTGCATGCGTAGTCGGTCGAGCGGGGCGGGCGCCCCGTCACCCCTCGATCATGAGGAAGCGTTTTTCCGATCAGTATTAAATTCGCGGTCCTTTGGCCAAAGAAAAAACGTTTCTTCTTTGGGGTGATCGCCACCAAACCGGGCATTTTGTGTAGTCGTTTTGATGGAATTTCCAACACGGCGACTCGGAAGTCAACGTACGACCGTCCGGAGCCCTTGATGGCAACATGTCATGGGGCTCCCGGATTCCCTCCCCGAACGAGTTATAGGGGGTGCGCCCGGATCCCGGGAACTTGTCAGCGGGCGGGCCTGGGGCGAGGCGGCCGCGCCCAACACTCCAGGCAACGGTGCCGTGGGGACCCGCCACGTTGATCCGACGCGCAGTACCGGCGTACCGGAAACGCGCCGCGGCGGACCAACAACGAAGGCTCTGGTGCGCCCAGGGCGGTGGCGACGGTGACGAGGTCCGGTCGGCGCGGCCCGGTGCCTTCGCCTCGGCGCGGGTCCCAGTGGTGCCGTCAGTCCCTCGCTGGCACTTGGCCCCGAAAACGACCAAGGGCGTCCTCCCCGAAGGGAGAACGCCCAGGTCACAGACTGTGCGCCGCCAGGGACTCGAACCCCGGACCCGCTGATTAAGAGTCAGCTGCTCTAACCAACTGAGCTAGCGGCGCCTGCTGACAGAGAAAATACTACCTGGTCCGAGGGGGTGCTCCTGCACTCCGTCGGATTACGGAAACGAAACGCCTAGATCGCCAGCGAGAGCACCACCGGCGCCGCCCGTCGGTTCAGCGTGTCCGCCGCCGAGCGCAGCCGGTGGGCGTGCTCGATCGGGAGGGAGAGGGCCAGGCAGCCGACCGCCGCGCCCGCCGTGAGCGGAACGGCCGCGCAGACCGTGCCCACCGCGTACTCCTGGAGGTCGAGGACCGGGACCGTCGCGGGCTGGCTGTCCAGCTTGCTGAAGAGGACGCGCTCGTTGGTGATGGTGCGCGAGGTGAGCCGGGCGATCTTGTGGCGGGAGAGATGGTCGCGCCGGCCGTTCTGGTCGAGCTGGGTGAGCAGGCACTTGCCGACCGCGCTGGCGTGGGCCGCCGAGCGGAAGTCCACCCACTCGTTCACCTTCGGTGCGCGCGGGCCGTCCGCGTACTGCGTGATCTTCACTTCGCCGTCGATGTACCGGCTGATGTAGACGGCCGCGCCGACCGAGTCGCGCAGTTCGGTGAGCGTGGCCTGGAGCTTGGCCTCCAGGGCCTGCTGCCGCACCATGCCGGAGCCGAGCAGGACGGTGGAGTCGCCGATGACGTACGCCCCGTCGGCGACCTGCTCCACATAGCCCTCGCAGCGGAGCATGAGGAGGAGGGAGGCGAGGTGTGCGGTCGGCAGACCGGTCTCTCGTGCGATCTGGACGTCCGTCACTCCGCCTGCGTGCTTGGAGATCGTCTCCAGGACGCGGAAGGCGTACTGCACCGAGTGGAACGGCGCGGTCGGCTCGGGCTTCAGCGCCACGGTTTCCCCCTAGCAGGTCGAGGCTGCGAAGGTGGACAGCTTCACCTTTCCAAGATAGCCGCCAAGGCCCCTTTGCGGTGGGGGTGTTGACGAGATTGATGATGCGCCCCGGCCCGCAAGCTGGGGCGCATCCGTATGGCATATGCCAGAGTCAGGGTCACTGGCCGGAACGTGAGGTCAGAGCACCGCACCCAGGAACTCGCGCGTGCGTTCGTGCTCGGGTGCCGCGAAGATTTTCTCCGGCGGACCCGACTCGATGACCTTCCCGGAATCGAACATCATGACCTCGTCGGAGATGTCGCGCGCGAAGTTCATCTCGTGCGTGACGCAGAGCATGGTGATGTCCGTCGTCGTCGCGATGTCCCGCAGCACGTCCAGGACCCCGGCCACCAGCTCCGGGTCGAGCGCGGACGTCACCTCGTCCAGAAGCAGCACTTGGGGCCGCATGGCGAGGGCCCGGGCGATCGCCACCCGCTGCTGCTGGCCGCCGGAGAGCTGCGCGGGCTTGGCGTCGGTGCGGTCGGCGAGGCCCACCAGGTCCAGCAGCTCCTTCGCCCGCGCCTCGGCCTCGTCGGGCGAGAGGCCGAGCACCCGCACCGGCGCCTCGGTGATGTTCCGCAGCACGCTCATGTTGGGGAACAGGTTGAACTGCTGGAAGACCATCCCGATCTTCTTCCGGGCCTCGCGGCGCTCTCTCTCGGCGGCCGGAAACAGCCGGTCCCCATTGACCTGGATCGTCCCGGAGTCGGGCGTCTCCAGCGTCATCAGCAGCCGCAGGATCGTGGTCTTCCCGGAGCCGGAGGGGCCGATCAGCGTGACGTGCCGCCCCGGCCGCACCGAGAAGCACAGGTCGTCCAGGACGGTGGTGGAGCCGAACCGCTTGGTGACGTTGTCGAAGGTGATCAGGGGGCTGTCGGAGTCGGCGGGGACGGGCGTGTGCGCGGGGGAGAGGTCAGCGGGCAAGGCGGCGCTCCAGGGCTCGTACGAGAAGGGAAGCCGGATAGGCGATGAGGATGAAGGCGATGCCGACGACGGTCAGCGGCTCGGTGTACTGGAAGGTCGAGGCGCCCTCCAGCCGCGACTGCTGGAGGAGTTCGAGGACGCTGATCCCGGCGAGCAGCGGGGTGTCCTTGAGCATCGAGATCACGTAGTTGCCGAGTGCCGGAACGATCCGGCGGACCGCCTGCGGCAGGATCACCGCCAGCCAGGTCCGGTGCATGGGCAGGCTGAGCGCGGTGGCCGCCTCCCACTGCCCCTTGGGCACGGCGTCGATACCGGCCCGGTAGACCTGCGCGGTGTACGTCGAGTAATGCAGCCCGATGGCGAGGACGCCGGTGGTCAGGGCGGAGAACTTCACGCCCCACTCGGGCAGCACGAAGAACAGGAAGAACAGCTGCACCAGCAGCGGGGTGGTGCGGATGAACTCGGTGACGGCCGTCACCGGCCAGCGCACCAGCCGCGACGGCGCGCGCAGGCCGAGCGCCCACACCAGCCCCAGCGAGAACGAGATGAGCGAGCCGAGCGCCAGGACCTGGAGGGTGACGAGCACCCCGTCCCAGAAGCGCGGCATGAAGTCCCAGACGGCGGACCAGTCCCAGGAGGAGGACTGTGCCGCCCCAGCCGAGTACATCACTTGACCGTCACCCCCAGATTGGCCTTGGTGCGGCGCTCCAGCGCCTTCATGCCCCGGGTGATCCCGAAGGCGAGGACGAAGTAGACGACGAGGGTGACGCTGTAGATCTGGGCGCTGTCCTGGGTGGCGAGCCGGACCAGGTACGCGGCGAACGACACGTCGCCGACCCCGAGCAGCGAGACCAGGGCGGTGCCCTTGAGCAGCTCGACCAGCAGGTTGCAGAACGGCGGGATCATCTCCGGCACCGCCTGCGGCAGCAATACGAGCCGCATCCGCTGCCACGGCGTGAGGCTGAGCGCGATGCCCGCCTCGCGCTGGGCGCGCGGGACGGCGTTCAGGGCGCCCCGGACGATCTCCGCGCCGTACGCCCCGTAGGAGAGCCCGAGCGCCAGCACGGCCGCCCACATCGGCACCAGCTGCCAGCCGACCAGCGGCGGCAGCACGAAGAACAGCCAGAACATCAGGACCAGGGCGGAGGTGCCCCGGAAGACCTCGGTGTAGAAGCCGGCCAGGAACCGTACGAGCCGCGAGCGGTGGGTGCGGGCCATGCCGATCCCGAAGGCGACGGCGGCGGCCAGCGCCGCGCTGTACACGGTCAGCTGAACGGTGATCCAGATGCCCGGCAGCACCCAGTGCTGCCACAGTCCGGCCGTCATCGGCACAGCTCCTTGGCGGTGAGGGTGGTCATCTCGGCCCGGGTGAAGCCGAACGGCCGCAGGATCCGGAAGAGTTCGCCGCTGGAGCGCAGCTTGTTCAGCTCGGTGTTGAACGCGTCGCGCAGCGTGGTGTCGGTGGGCCGGAAGGCGAAGCCGCCGCCGTCGACCTTCTTCCTGCCGTCGACGACGGCGGCGAAGGGGGTGGTGGCCTCGGCGCGGCTGCTCTTGCGCACCACGGCGCGGGTGGTCAGCGCGGTCCCGGCGAACACGTCGACGCGCCCGGACTCCACCGCGTTCAGCCCGGCGACCTGGTCCTGGAGGATCACGATGTCCTTCTCCGGTATCCCGGCGGCGACCGCGTACTGGATCTCCGCGTAGCCGGTCCCGGTGGCGAAGCGGGCGCGGGTGCGCACCACGTCCTCGTACGTGTGCAGCCCCTTGGGGTTGCCCTTGCGCACGATGAACGCGTCGAGCATCTGGTACTCGGGGTCGGCGAAGAGGACCTGCGCGCAGCGCTCCTTGTTGATGTACATCCCGGCCGAGACCACGTCGAACTGCTGGGAGTTGAGGCCGGGGATGAGCGAGGAGAAGTCGGTGGCGACGGGCTGGACGCGGTCGATGCCGAGCCGCTTGAAGATCACCTTGGCCAGTTCCGGCGCCTCGCCGGTGAACCGGCCGTCCTCGTCGACATAGCCGTACGGGACCTCTCCGGCGATCCCGAGCCGTACCGTGCCCTGCGATCTGAGGCGCCCGAGCGCGTCGCCTTCGGGCACCCGGGAGCAGCCGGCGGCGGCCAGGGCCGCGCCGATGCCTCCGGCGAGAAACGTTCGTCGTGCAGTTGCTCGAACCATGGCGGCGCCGCTACCCGCGATCGACGCCGCCATTCCTCCCGGTCAGCCCTCCAGCGCGTACGCCGCCCTCAGCACCAGGTCGTCGCGGTGCCGCGCGGCGACCAGCTGGAGGCCGATGGGCAGCCCCGCCGCGTCCGTGCCGACCGGGACCGTCAGGGCGGGCTGGCAGGTCAGGTTGAAGGGGTACGTGAACGGGGTCCAGCCCGTCCATCGCCGCAGGCCGGAGCCGTTCGGGACCTCCGTGCCCGCCTCGAACGCGGTGATCGGCAGGGTCGGCGTGGCCAGCAGGTCGTAGGTGTGGTGGAAGCGGGCCATCCGGAAGCCGAGCGCAGCCCGGACGTCGAGCGCGGCCAGGTAGTCGAGCGCCGTGTACCGCGCGCCCTGCTCGGCGATCTCCCGCAGCCCCGGCTCCAGGGCCGCCCGCCGCTCCGACGGGAGCCGCCCCACGATGTGCGCCGCGCCGGTGAACCACAGCGTGTGGAAGGCGGCCACCGGGTCCGCGAAGTCCGGGTCCGCCTCCTCGACGTACGCGCCGAGCCCGGCGAGCCGGGTCACCGCCGCCCGTATCGCCGCCGCGACCTCGGGGCGCACGGCCACCTGGCCGCCGAAGGACGGCGAGTAGGCGATCCGCAGGCCCTTCACGCCCTCCGCGAGGCCCGGCGAGACGGGCTCGGCGCGCTCGTTCGCCGACCAGTCGCGCCAGTCGGCGCCGCTGATCACGTCGAGCAGCAGCGCCGTGTCGGCGGCGTCCCGGGCCAGCGGCCCGATGTGCGCCAGCGAACCGAAGGGGCTCGGCGGGAACATCGGCACCCGCCCGTAGGTCGGCTTCAGCCCGACCACTCCGCAGAACGCGGCGGGGATGCGCACCGAGCCGCCGCCGTCGGTGCCGAGCGAGAGCGGCGCCGCCCCGGCCGCCACCGCCGCCGCGCTGCCGCCGCTGGAGCCGCCCGCCGTGCGCGCGGGGTCGTGCGGATTGCGGGTGATCCCCGAGAGCGCCGAGTCGGTGACCCCCTTCCACCCGAACTCGGGCATCGTGGTCTTCCCCACGAACACCGCCCCGTGCTCGCGCAGCCGCGCCACGGCGGGCGCGTCCACGTCCCAGGGCCCCGGTCCCGCCGGGGCCGTGGAGCCGCGCAGGGTCGGGCCGCCGGCCACCGGGAGCGCGTCCTTGACGGACACCGGCACCCCGTCGAGCAGCCCCAGCGGCTCCCCGGCCCGCCAGCGGGCGGTGGACGCCTCGGCCCCGGCGAGCGCGGCCTCGGCGTCGACCCGGACGAACGCGTTGATCCGGGGCTGTACGGCGGCGGTCCGCTCCAGCACCGCCCGGACCGCCTCGACCGGGGAGAAGTCGCCCTTGCCGTATCCGGCCAGGAGTTGACGGGCAGTCAGGTCGGCGAGTGAGGTGGTGAGGCCTGTCGTCGGATCGGTCATGCCCGGGTTCGTACCCGCCTTTGCTGATCGACAGCGGCCGGGGCGGGCGGCGGACCTGCCGGGAATAAAACGGAGACAGCCTCCTGTTAGCTTCTGTCGTATCCGTACGGCACGAACTGGAGGAGCGGACCGGTGGACGTGGACGACATTCGAGGGACGGCGTTCGGCAGCGCGCCCGTGCCCCTGTCCGTGCTGGACCTGGTGACGGTCGGCAGCGGCTACACCGCGACGCGGGCCCTGCGCACCAGCGTGGAGATCGCGCGGCTCGCCGAGCGGCGCGGCTTCACCCGCCACTGGGTCGCCGAGCACCACTCCATGCCCGGCGTCGCCTCCTCGTCCCCGGCCGTGATCCTCGCCCACCTCGCCGCCCACACCGAGCGCATCCGACTCGGCTCGGGCGGCGTCATGCTGCCCAACCACGCGCCACTGGTGATCGCGGAGCAGTTCGGCACCCTGGAGGCGCTGGCCCCGGGGCGCGTCGACCTGGGTCTGGGGCGCGCGCCCGGCACTGACGGCGCGACGGCGGCGGCCCTGCGCCGCACGGACCACCTCAACGAGGGGGCCGACGAATTCCCGCAGCAGCTCGCCGAGTTGACCCGGTTCCTGGACGACGACTTCCCCGACGGGCACCCGTACGCGAAGATCCACGCCGTCCCCGGCCCGGTGCAGGGACCCACCGGGCGCCCGCCGATCTGGCTGCTCGGCTCCTCCGGCTTCAGCGCCCGGCTCGCCGGTGTCCTTGGCCTGCCGTTCGCCTTCGCGCACCACTTCTCGGCCGCCAACACCGTGCCCGCGCTCGACCTCTACCGCGAGTCGTTCCGGCCGTCGGCGGTGCTCGACCGGCCGTACGCGCTGATCGGCGTCTCGGCGCTGGCCGCCGACAGCGAGGAGGAGGCGCGCCGCCAGACGCTCACCAACGCCCTGTCGATGGTGCGGCTGCGCACCGGCCGTCCGGGGCTCGTGCCGACCCCGGAGGAGGCGGCGGCGTACTCCTTCAGCCCGCTGGAGCGGGAGTTCGTCGACGGCTGGCTCGCCAACGTGGTCTCCGGGACCGCCGAGGAGGTGCGCGACGGGCTCGACGCGCTCCAGAAGCGGACCGGCGCGGACGAGCTGATGCTGACCGCGAACGCGCACGGACCGGAGGTGCGAGTGCGCTCCTACGAGCTGATCGCGGACGTGTACGGGGCGCCGACGGCGTGACCGGAGGAGCGCCGCGCGGTGATCGCCGGGGCGTCCCTGGACCGGTCACCGGCCGGTAAATCCTGGATTTCGCGGGGGCGGTGGTCCAACCCGTTCACCGGCCCGTCCAAGATCCATAAGCCAGCCTTAAACCGCTCGTCACCGATGGTGGCGGGCGGTTCGTGCATCCCGCCCACCTCCCTGACGAGCGGTTTCGCGCTCAAATTGGTCTAGTCCTCAATTTGGTTCAGACCATTGACGCGGCCCCGGCGTGATCGCTATCACTGCTCCAACCGCCGTTCCGCTCACCCCCGGAGGCCGACCGTGCCCGTCCGCAGACCTCTAGCCGCAGCCCTCACGACCGCGACGCTCGCCGCCGGCGCGCTGGCCGCCTTCGCGGGCCTCGGCCCGGCGGGCGCCGCCTCCGCCGCCGACGCCCAGAACGTCGCCGCGTCCACCGGTGGCGTGAAGATCGCGTACTACGACCAGTGGAGCGTGTACGGGAACGCCTTCTACCCCAAGCACCTCGACACCCGGGGCATCGCGGGCAAACTGGACGTCATCAACTACTCGTTCGGCAATATCCACCCCACCGACCTCACCTGTTTCGAGGCCAACAAGGCGGCGGGTGACGACAACAACGCCAGTGCCGGTGATGGCGCGGGCGACTCGTACGCCGACTACCAGAAGTCCTTCAGCGCGGCGGACAGCGTCAGCGGTGTGGCCGACAAGTGGGACCAGCCGATCGTCGGCGTCTTCAACCAGTTCAAGCAGCTCAAGGCCAAGTACCCCAAGCTGAAGATCAACATCTCGATCGGCGGCTGGAGCTACTCCAAGTACTTCTCGGACGCGGCCAAGACGGACGCGAGCCGCAAGAAGCTGGTGGCGTCCTGCATCAAGCAGTACATCCAGGGCGACCTGCCGGTCGACGGCGGCTTCGGCGGCGCCGGTTCGGCCGCCGGGATCTTCGACGGCATCGACATCGACTGGGAGTACCCGGGCTCGCCCGACGGCCACCTCGGCAACCACTACGCGCCCGAGGACAAGCAGAACTTCACGCTGCTGCTCGCCGAGTTCCGCAAGCAGCTCGATGAGTACGGGGCGGCGCACGGCGGCAAGAAGTACCTGCTGACGGCGGCGATGCCGGCCGGCCAGGACAAGATCAAGAACATCGAGACCGACAAGGTCGGGCAGTACCTCGACTACGCCAACATCATGACGTACGACATGCACGGCGCCTGGGACGGCGACGGGCCGACATACCACCAGTCGCCGCTGTACTCGGGCGCGAACGACCCGACCGACGTCATCAAGCCGGGCACCCAGAAGTACTCGATCGCCAACGCGGTCGACTCCTGGCTGGACGGGAACGCGGCGTACGGGATCGCGGGCGGCTTCCCGGCGAACAAGCTCACCCTCGGGTACGAGTTCTACTACCGCGGCTGGAAGGGCGTCCCGGCGGGCTCCGCGAACGGGCTCGCCCAGGCCGCGACCGGTCCGTCCGGGGCGCGGTCGCTGAGCCAGCAGCCGGGGATCGCCCACTACAAGGAGCTGGGCGGGATCGTCGACAACGCGGCGACGACGTTCTGGGACGACCAGGCGAAGGCGTCCTACTTCTACAAGGACGGCGAGTTCTTCACCGGCCTGAACCAGAAGTCGATCCAGGCGCGGGCGGACTACGCGCACAGCCGGGGGCTCGCGGGCGCGATGATGTACTCGCTGCTGGGGCTCGACGACAAGACGACGCTGCTGAACCAGATCGTGACGGCGGTGGGTTCGTCGCCGTCCTCCACGCCGGACCCGACGACGCCGCCCACAACGCCTCCGACCACGCCTCCGACGACCCCGCCGACCACTCCGCCCACGACGCCGCCGACCGGCTGCACGGCCGCGGCCTGGGACAAGGCGGGTACGTACACCGGAGGTACGCGGGTCTCCCACAAGGGCCACAACTGGAAGGCCAAGTGGTGGACGCAGGGCGAGGAGCCGGGCACGACGGGGGAGTGGGGAGTGTGGCAGGACCTGGGCGCGTGCTGAAGTGAGCTGAATTGAGCCCCCTCCGGGGGGAGACCGCCTCACCCCGTGCCGGGGGTGGGGCGGTTTTCCTCTGCCCCGGCCCGGGGCCCGCCGCTCAGCCGCGGACGAACCCCGGGTCGCCCAGCATCGCCCCGATCAACTCCGGGTGCACCGCCCGTGAGTACAGCCAGCCCTGTCCCGTGTCGCAGCCGATCCGCCGCAGGCGCCCCGCCTGGTGGGACGTCTCGACGCACTCCGCCGTCACCTTCAGGCCGAGGCGGTGCGCCAGCTGGACCATCGCCTCGACGATCGTCTCGTCGGCGGGGTTGGGGTGCGTGCCGCCCTCGTCGTACTGGAAGCCGCGGACGAAGGAGCCGTCGAGCTTGAGGACGGAGACCGGGAGGCGGGAGAGGTACGCGAGGTTGGAGTACCCCGTGCCGAAGTCGTCGATCGCGATCCGTACGCCCATGTCGGACAGGGCCTGGAGGGCCTGGAGGGGGCGGCCCGCCGAGCCCATCACGGCGGACTCCGTGAGCTCCAGTTGCAGCAGGTGCGGCGCCAGGCCCGTCTCGGCCAGGATCTCCGCCACGTCCGCGACCAGGTCGGAGTCCCAGACCTGGCGCACGGCCACGTTCACGCTGACGAAGATCGGCGGCACTCCGGGGTGCTCGATCTGCCAGCGGCGCGCCTGTTGGCAGGCGGTCCGCAGCACCCAGCGGCCGAGCTGGACGATCGAGCCGTCCTCTTCCGCAATTCCGATGAACCGATTCGGCGCAAGTGTGCCGAACTGCGGATGGTTCCATCGGACAAGCGCCTCGACGCCCTCCACGACGCCGTCCGCCATGTCCACCAGCGGCTGGTACTCCAGCCCGAACTCGCCCCGGTCCACGGCCGGCCGCAACGTCGAGGAGAGCGCCTGACGGGTCATCCGGTGCGCGTTGCGCTCCGGGTCGAAGAGGGTCCAGCGGGCCTTTCCGTCGGCCTTGGCCCAGTACAGGGTGGTGTCGGCGTCCTGCATCAGGCCCGTCGCCGTCGTCCCGGCGACCGCCCGCTCCACCACGCCGATGGACGCGGAGACCGACAGCCGCTGCCCGGCCAGGTCGAACGGCTGCTGGAGCACGGCCAGTACGGACTGCGCCAGGTCCGCCAGCTGCTCGGTGCCCGTCGAGTCCTCGACCAGGACCGCGAACTCGTCGCCGCCCAGGCGCGCCACCAGATGCCCGCCGCTGCGGGCGTAGCCGCACTGGTCGGCACAGTGCGTGAGGCGGGCCGCGACCGCCGACAGGAGCCGGTCGCCGATGCGGTGGCCCAGGGTGTCGTTGACGGCCTTGAAGCCGTCGAGGTCGAGGTAGCAGATCCCGATCCGGCCGGTGCCGCCGCGCCCGTACGTGGAGGCCTCCATGGCGCCGGCGAGCCGCTCGAAGAACAGGGTGCGGTTGGGCAGCCGGGTCACCGGGTCGTGCATCTGGAGGTGGCGCAGCCGCGCCTGGAGCTCGCGGCGGTCGCTGATGTCGGTGATCGAGAGCAGCGCGCCGGTGCTGTCGCGCACCGGTGAGACGGTGACCTCGGCCCACAGGGAGTGCCCGTCGGGGTGCTTGAGGCGCCGGGTGCAGCGGAACCGGGAGCGGCTGCCGCCCAGCACCTCCTGGTAGATGTGCCAGGTGCGGGCGTCGGCGGCGAGGTCGACGAGGTCGGCGGCGGCCTGGCCGCACAGCGCGGCGGGCTCGGAGCCGAGCAGCTCGGCCAGCGCGGTGTTGACGGCGGTCACCGTGCCGTCCCGGTCGACGACGGCCATCGCCAGATGGGCCGCCTCGAAGGCCGCGCGGTAGTCGCGCGGCTCGGCCGTGGTGCGCCCGGCCGCGTGACGTTCGGGCGGCAGGCCGACGGGCCGTTCGGGCCCCTTTGGATGACGCTCTGTGACCGGCGGCCGCATGGTCCCGGGGGCTGCTCCCGGTCCTTCGGGGGTTCCGCTCACCGCTCGCTCCCGCTGTGCATTCGAGTCGTACAGAGATGTGGTCGGGGCCGTCGGACGGGTGGACGACAGCCGCCCAGGGCTGAATCCACGCAGGAAAGTGTGCCGATCATAGAGGCAGGCGCAACGGCCGATCCAGCTCCACGACCGTGATCATGCGCACCGGAGGGCCGAGGCCGATCGTTTCTGCACGCGCCTGGCCAGCGGCGATCCCCGTGTGACCGATTGTGACTTTCTGTAAGGCGTCGGGGTGTCGGGCTGGTGTCGGGCTCCTCACCCACCTGGGGCAGCGGAACAGGGCGTAGTCACACAAACCACCACAAGGTGGGTGAGGTGTCCCGCATTCCGTACCCGGAGGTCGACGTGGAGCGTCAGCTGACACCCGGGGGAGTGGAGCGTGCCCGGCTGCGCAGTGCCGCCGCCGCGCTCACCTCCCTGACGGCGGTCGCCGCCACCACCCTCGTGGCGGGCCCCGCCGTGGCCGCCCGATCCGCGATCCCCTGCGCCCTGCCCCGTACCGCCGCCCACCACTCGCTGGGAGTGGACAGCTGGAACACCGCCTATCCGCGCCCGGTGCGCACGCTCAACGCGGTGATGGTCTTCCTCTCCTTCCCGGACTCGGCGCCGGTCGCCGCCCCCAAGGACCTGGCCGCCGACTACTTCCCCGCGACCAGCGACTTCTTCGCCCGTGCCTCGTACGGCAAGTTCCGGCTGGAGGCGCATCCGCAGCCGGACTGGGTGAAGATGCCGAAGCCGTCCACCGCGTACCGGATAGAGCGCGACTGGGACGCCGACCGGCGCACCGAGTACCTGCGCGACGCCATCACGGCCGCCGACCCCACGGTCGACTTCTCCGCGTACGACATCGTCTACCTGGTCGCGGACCCGTACGCGCCGGGCGTCGACTCGGACGCCACCAAGGTCGTCAACTTCGACCAGCCGCTGCGGGTCGACGGGACGGATCTGAAGCGGGTCGTCACGGTCTTCGAGCAGCACCCGCCGGACCGCAATGTGCTGGCCCACGAGACCGGGCACGTCTTCGACCTGCCGGATCTCTACCACCGCCCGATGGACGGCAAGGGCGACTGGGACACGTACGTCGGCGACTGGGACGTGATGGGCAGCCAGTTCGGGATGGCGCCGGACCTGTTCGGCTGGCAGAAGTGGAAGCTGGGGTGGCTGGACCGGCGCCAGGTGGCGTGCGTGGCGACGCGCGGCTCCACCCGGCTGACCCTGGCGCCGCTCTCGGAGTCGCCCGAACGGGTGGGCCCGGGCGGGGTCCGGCTCGCGGTCGTGCGGACCTCGGAGGACAGCGCGGTCGCGATCGAGGCGCGGGACCCGGCGGGCAACGACCGTACGACCTGTTCGGCGGGCCTGCTGGTCTACCGCGTCCGCAGCGAGTCGGCGTCGGGGACCGGCCCCGTGGAGGTCCTGGACACGCATCCGGAGTCGGGGGCGTGCTGGGAGCACTCGGTCTACCCGGCGCTGGCGGACGCGCCGCTGAACGTGGGCGAGACGTTCACCGTGCCGGGGGACGGGATCCGGATCGAGGCGACGGGGCGGACGCGGTCGGGGGGGTGGACGGTGCGGGTCACGCCGTAGGTGTGGGGTGGGTGGTGCCCGTGGTGCTCGCGCTGTTCGTCGCAGGACACGAAAAGGCCCCCCGCTTGCGCGAGGGGCCTTTTCCGTCTGTGCGCCGCCAGGGACTCGAACCCCGGACCCGCTGATTAAGAGTCAGCTGCTCTAACCAACTGAGCTAGCGGCGCCTGCTGACGTCGTAGACCTTAGCACCCTGATCGGCGGGAGGAAAAATCGATAAGCGCCGGTCGGCCGGGGTGGTGTCCCGGGCGGCGCGGACGCAGGCCCAGAGCAGTACGTCGGGGCCCGGGAGCCAGGGGTGCCGGGTGTCCGGGGCGACCAGCCAGCGGGCGGCGCCGGGGTGCTCGGGGCGCGCGAGGCCCGGCACGGTGACCGCGTCGCCGGTGCCGTGGCAGAGCGGCGGCGGCACCTCGGCCCACTCCTCCCAGTCGAGCAGGGCGGGCAGCCGGTGGGCGGTGCCGGGGGCGGCGAAGAGCAGCATCCGGCCCCGGTGCAGGGCGACGGGGCCGGAGCCGGACCCCTCGCCCCACAGCAGGTCGAGCATCCGGCGCCCGAAGACGGCGGGCACGTTGACCACGTCGAAGGCCGACCCGCAGGGGAGGACGGCGGGGGCGCCGGGCCGGTCCTCCCACAGCGCGAGTGTGCTGCGCGGATACGGGGCGGCCGAGGCCAGCCAGGCGGCGCCGTCGGGGGTCACGACGCCGAGGCCGTCGAGGGGGAGCAGGGCCTCGTCGCGCTGCATGATGCTCATACGCACTAGATCTACGGCCCCGGGTGCGGGCGCCCTACGGGATTACCGGAAACCGGGACGGGGTGGGGCGGGGTGGTGTATCTTGCGCCACCGGCATATGTGCCCGGTCTTTGTCTGCGGGTGGGTGGTGGGTTGCTCGCGCAGTTCCCCGCGCCCCTAGGGGGCCGGCCGCAGCCGGAGAACCAAGCTCAGCCAGAGGCTTTCAGGGGCGCGGGGAACTGCGCGAGAAGCGGGCACGGCCCGCAGACGAACGACGGCCTCGATAAGGGGCGCGGGGAACTGCGCGACCAGCCACCCACCCGCAGACGAACGAGGGTTCAGGGGCGTGAGCAACCCCCACCGGCCCGCAGACAAAGACCGGGCACCTACTGCCGCTCCGCCCCCCGGGCCAGGTCCCGCCCGAACTCCACCATCTTCTTCGCGTAGTCCTCGGTCCACTGCGCCCGCCCCGCGATGTCCGCCGCCGTGAGGCGGTCGAAGCGGCGCGGGTCGGCCAGCTGGGCCGCCGCGATCGCCTGGAACTCCACCGCCCGGTCCGCCGCCGCGCGGAACGCCAGCGCCAGCTCCGTCGAGCGCGACAGCAGCTCCCGGGGGTCCTCGATCGACTCCAGGTCGAAGAAGTGCTCCGGGTCGGCGGCGGCCTCGGCCGGCTCGAACAGCAACGGCGCCGGCCTCAGCCGCTGCTCTTTCCGCTCGGGCTCCGCCATCGGGGTCTCCTCCTGCCGCAGTTCAACGGCCCGGAGTTCGCCCCGGGCCACCCTCCATTGTCGCGCTCCCCGCAAGTGGGCCTCGCCCACCCCGCGCGCGCCCCCACTGCGCCCCCTACGGCCGCCACGCCACCCGGTGCTCCCCCAGATGCGTCAGCACCGCGTGGTTCGCCTCCCAGCCGTCCGGGAACTTCACCGTCACGCCCAGCTGGACCGGCTCCGTCGAGGGGTGTTCGTCGAGCAGGTCCGCGACGCCCGCGCGGCACACCACGATGCAGGCGTGCCGGTGCCGGGAGGCCAGGACGCACAGGCGGCCCGTCTCCAGGTGGAACGCCGTCGCGTCCGGGCGGCCCGACAGCGGGTGCAGGACCACCGTCACGTCGAACTCACGGCCCTGGAGCCGGTTCGCCGTGTCCACCGCGACCCCCGTCACCCCCAGCTCCGCGAGCGCCGCCCGCACGGCTGCCGCCTGGTCGCGGTGGGCCGTGCCGACCGCTATCCGGGCGGCGGTCAGCGGTACCGGATCGGGGGAGCGCTCGCTGGTCGCCGCGCCGCCCCGGTCCAGGAGCCTGCGGACGACCCGGGCCACCGCCCGTACCGCCTCGGGGTCGGTGCGCGGGGTGTGCCGGGCGGGCAGCTCCAGCAGGGCCCAGCCCGACTCCGCCGCCTCGTCGAGCGCCCGGTCCGGCGCCGAGCCGTCGGACGGGACGCCGAAGGAGAGCCGCCGGTCGCCGTGGTCCGTACCGCTGCGGAACGGTGTGTACGGGTAGAACGCGTCCGAGACCAGCGGCGCCGCCGACGCGGGCAGCCGCCAGGAGACCGGCAGCCGGTGCTGCGGCAGCTCGGGGTTGTGGGCGAGCAGCGTCGTCACCGCGCTCGCCGACGGGTCGTAGGAGAGCCCCGCCCACTGCCCGGAGTCCGCGATCGCGAAGGGGTCCAGCTGGCCCGGGTCGCCCACGAACAGCGCCCGCTCGAACAGCCCGGCCACGGCGAGCAGCGCGTCCGAACGCATCTGGTACGCCTCGTCCACGATCGCGTGCGCCCACGGCTCGACGTCCTTGACGTGCGCCCACTTCGCGGCCGTCGAGAGCACCACGTCCAGACCCGCCAGATCACCGGCCTTCGACGACTTCCGTACGTTCGGGAGGTCGTCCAGGGCCTTGTCGTACGGGTCGGCGTCGCTGCTGTGGAGGCGGCCCACCGGCAGGTCGGGCTCCTTCTCGGCGAGCCGTACGACGAGGTCGTCGACCTGGGCGTTGGTCTGCGCCACCACCATCAACGGGCGCCCCGCGGCGGCCAGTTCGAGCGCCGCGCGCACCACCAGCGTCGACTTGCCGGCGCCGGGCGGCGAGTCCACGACGACGCCCCGGGCCTGCCCGTGCAGGGTGTCGCGCAGGATCCGCCCGGTGGCCTCGGCCGCCGCCGCACCCGGGTCGAAGCCGCGCTCGGTGACGGTCACAGCAGGTCCTCCGGGGTGAGGGGGTCGGGGTGTTCCGCGTCGGCGCCCGGCGGGCCGCCGTGGGTCCACGGGGTTGCCTCCGGGTCGGGCAGCTTGGGCCCGCCGCGCTGGTCGTGCTCGAAGAGCGTCCAGCACACCCGGTCGCCCTTCTCCGGCACCGAACCGGGCGCCGGGTCCTTGCTCCGGCCCATCTTGTCGAGCAGCCGCAGGACCAGGGCGCCGTCCGCCTCGTATCCCACGAACTCGGCGGACTGCGGCTTGCCGTCCAGCGAGCGGAACACCTTCGCCCGCTCGGCCAGGTGCGGCGTGTCGTCGGTGCGGACGGTGACCAGCGGGCGCGGGCTCGGCCGCTTCGACTCCGACCAGGCCAGCACCACGTCGACGACCTCGCCCGCGAACGCCTCCCCGGCCAGCCGCCGCCCCGCCATCACCAGCGGGTCGTCCAGCGCCTCCTGCGCCTCCAGCTGGGCCTGCGCGGTCTCGCGCGAGGCGAGCTTGGCCGCCGCCGTCACCGCGTCGTCGCGACGCGGCTGCGGGGGCTCACCGGCCCGCACCCGGTCGCGGTGGGCGGTGAACGACCAGCGGTCGCGGGTCCAGCGGTCCGCCGTACGCGGCGCCGCGGGCAGCTCCCGCAGCAGGTCCAGGGCCTGCCACACCGCCTCCCAGGTGGGCCGCAGCTGGTCCCCGACCAGTCGGCGGATCTCCTGCTCGGCCCGGGTCAGCTCGCCCAGCCGCGCGTCGGCCGCCTCGCCGTCCTGCGCCGCGTACAGCGCCTGGCGGGCGCGGTCGTAGCGGTCGATGGCCGGGGCGAGCAGCTTGTTGTCGAAGGCCGGGTCGGTGGCGGGGCCCGCGGGCGGGCACAGCAGCTGGCCGTCCCGGTCCCGGGCGAGCTCGGCCCTAAGGGCCGCCTCGGCGCCGCTCGCCCCCTCGGGCGGGTCGATCCAGGCGAGCAGCGCCCCCAGGTGCTGGTCCTCCAGGCTGGACTGGCCGGTCGCCCAGTGCCGGCCCAGCAGGTCGGTGGCGGCGAGCAGCAGCGCGGAGCCGGGGACGCGGGCGCGCTCCCCGTAGTGCGTCAGCCAGCGGCCGAGCAGCGGGACGCGCGGGGGCGCGGGGTGCGGGGTGTCCGGGTCCTGCTCGGCGGTCCGGCGAAAGCGCATGGAGCGGCCGAGCAGCCGGACGAAGTCGATCGCGGCCCGGCCCGGCACCACGATCTGCGGCGCGTCGGCGCACAGCTCGACCTCGACCTTGACCTTCTTGCCGGTCTCCGGGTCGGTCTCGTTGCGCTCGGCGGCCTCCACCTCGTCCGCGTACGCGTCCAGATGCGGCAGGACCGCGTCGGCCAGCTCGGCGAGGAAGGCGAACCGCAGCTCGCGGTCGCGCGGCTGCGGCACGACGAGCAGGCGGGGCGCCTCGCGGTCGGTCCCCACCAGCGCTCCGAGCGGGGCCCCGGCCTCTCCGGAGGTGGTCAGCGGTACGAGGACGAGCGGGCGCTCGGACAGGTGCCGGTGGCGGACGGTGGCCAGCGGCACGGCCCGCCCGGCCTCGACGGCCTCAAGGCGGGCCAGGGTGGCGATCAGCGACATACGGCGCCTCCCGCGGCCGCGCCTGCCAGCGCCTCGGCCCGCAGGGCGGCCGCCCTGCGCAGCGCCGCCACCGCCGGGTCCGACGGGTCGCCCGCCCGGCCGCGCGCGGCGTCCAGGACCGCGCCGACGCTCGTCAGCCCGCCCAGCTCGGCCCGCAGGCCCCGGCCCAGGGCCGTCACCGCGTCCACCGCGCGGGCCCGGTCACGGCAGTGGAAGGCCAGCTCACAGGCGGCCAGGCACTCCGGCGCGTACGTCGCCGGGACCGACTCGACCGTCTCGGTCAGCTCGGGGGCGGGCCGGTCGAGGGCGAAGCTGGCCCCGGGCGCCAGGGCGTCGGCGATCTCCTCGATCCGGGTGAGCCGGGCCAGCTGGCGCCGGGTCACCGACAACTGCTTGCGGACGTCGACGAGTGAGGCGGTCGGCAGGTTGGAGAAGTCCTTGGGGCAGACGAGCAGCACGGAGTGCGCCACGCGGTCGGCGGGGCCGGGGGTGCCGCCCAGTAGCCCCGCCACCCGTTCGAGCGCCAGTACGTACACCGCCGCCTGGCGGGCCGCCGCGCCGACCTTCGACGGGTCGGCCGCCGCGTCGATCATCGGGAAGGACTTGATCTCGACGACCGTCCAGCGGCCGTCGGGGGCGACCACCACCGCGTCCGGCTCCAGATAGGCGGGGGAGCCCGCCACCTCCAGGGCCAGCATCGGGTGGTCCAGGAGCGTCCAGCCGCCCGACGCCGTCGCCTCCCGCAGGGCGAGCGCGGTCCTCGCGGCCCGGCCCTCGGGACCGGCGGCGGCCAGGTCGGGCACGGCCGCGTCCTTCGGGGCCTCGCCGCCGGTGTGCTCGTGCAGCAGCCGCAGCAGTTCCGTACCGCCGTCGGACTTCACGCGGGACTCGAACGTGTTGCCGCGCGCGATGGCGAACTGGGACTGGCCGAACGCCGCCGACGGGGAGCCCAGCGCCTCGGCGAGCGCGCCCTTGTCGACGCCCGCCCCGTCGAGCAGCGCGCGTCGGCGGCAGCCCGGGTTGGCGGCGAGGGCCGCCAGCGCCCGGGCGTCCAGCGGGCGTGGCACGGCGGTGGGTCCGCGCAGCTCAGCGAGCCGCTGACGGATGGCTGTCGTCCGCTCCCGCGGTGGAGTCGTCGGACGTGCGCTGCCCTGGGATTCGCTCACCCGTGGAAGTCTTGCATCCGGCACTGACAATCGGGGCCCGTGCGCCGAACGAGCCGGGTGCGACACGGGCGCGCACCGCGTCCGCGAGCCGCATCGCGGGCCGCGAGAGCAGCAGGCCGAGCCCCATCACGGCCGCCCCGGCGACCGCGTCGAGCAGATAGTGGTTGGCGGTGCCCATCACCACGAACGTGATGGTCAGCGGGTACAGGACGCCCAGCACCCGGGTCAGCCGGCTGCCGCCGAACCGCCACAGCATCACGCCGCACCACAGCGCCCAGCCCACGTGCAGGCTCGGCATCGCCGCGTACTGGTTGGTCATGCCGCCCATTCCGCGCGGCGCGCTGGCGTCGCCGCCCCACCAGCCGTACGAGCTGTACTGCGCCATCGTGTCGACGAACCCGTGCGAGGCGTCGAGCAGGCGCGGCGGGCAGGTCGGCAGCAGCGAGAAGCCCACCAGGCCCAGCAGGGTGGAGAGCATCAGCCAGGTGCGGGCGGCGCGGTACTGCACCGGGCGGCGGCGGAACAGCCACACCAGGATCGCGGGCGTCACCAGGTAGTGCAGCGACGCGTAGGCGAAGTCGGCGGGTATGCCGAGCGACGGGGTGCGGGTGAAGAGCCGGTTGAGCGGGTGCTCGGCGTTGATGTGCAGGTACTTCTCCATGCGCAGGATCGCCAGGCCGTGATCCACTGCCTGCGACTCGCTGCCGCTCACCAGGAGGCGGCCCGCCGAATAGGCGGCATAGACGATGGCGATGAGCGGCAGCTCGGTCCACCAGCGGGGCCGAGGCGCGGGGTGCTGCATCTCCGGACCCTCTCCATCTCTTCTTCAGGGCCCCGTCGGGCCCCGTTCAGGTGTTCAACCGTACGGGGGTCGTGGGCGCGCATGCGCACCCACCCCCGAAGGACGCGAAGGAGCGCCGGAAGGGTGCGCGATGATGGAGGTGAACCTCCGCCGAACTCCGGCGTCCTGCACGCGCACCAGGGAGTGACCTGACATGCCAGCCGCCGAACCGCGCATCCTGCTCGCCCGGCACGGGCAGACCGAGTGGTCGCTCCTGGGCAAGCACACCGGCCGTACCGACATCCCGCTGCTCGAAGAGGGCCGCCGTGGCGCGAAGCTGCTCGGCGAGCGGCTGCACCGGGCGCCCTGGGACGGCCTGGCGGACGTCGAGGTCCGAACGAGCCCGCTGGTACGCGCGCGTGAGACGTGCGACCTGGCCGGGTTCGGCGAGCGGGCGACGGACTGGGACGCGCTGATGGAGTTCGACTACGGGGCGTACGAGGGGCTCACCCCGCCCGAGATCAAGGCGGGCCGGCCCGACTGGTTCATCTGGCGCGACGGGGTCGAGGGCGGCGAGACGCTGGCGCAGGTGTCGGCGCGGGCGGACGAGGTCGTGGAGTGGGCGCGGTCCGCCTCGCGGGACGTGCTGGTCTTCGCGCACGGGCACATCCTGCGGTCGATCGCGGCGCGCTGGCTCGGCGAGCCGATCGGCTTCGCGGCCCGGATCAAGCTCGATCCGACGTCGCTGTCGGTCCTTGGCTGGGCGTACGGGGCTCCGGCTGTCGAGCGGTGGAACGATACGGGCCACTTGGAGGTGTGAGCCCCCTCCGGCGGGGCTTCGCCCCGCGCCTCTCCGGGGCGCTACAGCGTCGCCCTCCTGTCCAGGAACGCCGCCACCTCCGGGCACGTCGCATGGGGCGCCAGGATGCGGGCCGTGTCGGCCAGCATCGCCTGGATCCGGGTGGACTGGACCTCGGGGAGGAGGTCCAGGACCTGGTGGCCCGCCGCCGCCGACTCTGTGGGGGCGCCCGCGCGGGCCAGGTCGTCGGCGAGTTCCGCGCGGTACAGGGCCAGGTTGCGGGCGAAGTGCGGGTCCTGGAGGCAGGCCGCGCGGCGGGCGTGGCGGGCCGCGCGGGGCCAGTCGCCCAGCGCCGACCAGCACTGCGCCTCCAGCATCTCCAGCTCCGCCTCCACGAAGAACGTCATCCACTCCGGGTCCCGCTCGGCCGGCCCGCGCGCGAACAGCGCGTGCGCCCGGGCGAGCGACTGCTCGCACGCCCCCCGGTCCCCGAGCCCGGCCCAGCCGCCCGCCTCCCGCAGGCTCAGCAGCGCGAGCAGCCGGGGCGAGCCGAGCCGGCGTGCGGCGCGCGCGCCCGCCTGCGCGGCCCGCAGCGCCTCGCGCGGCCGCCCCGCGTCCCTGGCCAGGAACGACATATTGCAGAAAGCATGCGCCTCAAGGGCCGGATCGCCCGCGAGCCGGGCGGTCGCGAGCGCCTCCGCGTAGTGCGAGCGGGCCTCCTCGTAATGGCCCGAGTCATGGGCGAGCCAGCCCACCGAGATGGCGAGCTCGCCTGCGCCCGCGTGCAGCCGCTCGGCCGTGGAGCGGCGCGCGGTGCCCGCGTCGAGCAGCGCGTATGCGGTGCGCAGCGGCTGGGCCGCTCTGCGGTAGAGCCCGTTCGCGCCGTGGCGGTCGTCGAGCAGCCGGATCCGCCGCACCGCCTCCTCGACCGCGCCCACCTCGGCCTCGCCGACCCGCCGTACCGGCTGCGGTACGCAGTCCTGGGGCGCGGCCGCCGCGTGCTCGGGGAGCAGTCCCAGGGAGACGGCCGCCAGGGTGGCGGAGCCGCCGGTCATGAATGCGCGACGCAGCACGTCGCTCTCCTCGTCGTTACGTTCTACTTCGTGGTCGATGGTGCCGTCGTCTTGTTCCGGGTGCGTTGCGTACGACGGGGTCGCACCACACCCCGCACGCGCCCCCCGGCCCCGTACCGCCTCACGGGCCGAGAACCCCATCTCCGCCATCGTCAAACCCGGGAACATGTGTCGGAAGACGCGCTCGTACGCGTAGTTGGGGCAGCGGATCTCACCGGCCTCCACGCGTCCGACGTACCGCGCGTCGCAGGCCACCTGCTCGCCGATCTCGCGCGCCGCCCTGCGTACCGCCGCCGCGAACTCACCCGGCGAGCGCTGCCCCCGCAGCTCCCGGAAGGCGGTGTTGGGGCCCTTGGCGGGACCCCGTTCGGGGGCCCGTGCGGCGGAGGTCGCTCCGGCACGGGGATCCGTAGACGTCGCCATGGCTCAGCAGCTCTCTTTGGCGGGGTGGTGCGGAGGAAGAACGTACCGGCAACATCGGCTCCGACAACCGGAGTTTGGCTACAAAAGGGATATCTCACCCGCGATCTGCTATGAACTGCCATCCTTTGCGGCGGCGTACCGCCGTAGCCGTTGACACGGACCCGCGTTGAACCATGCGGATACCGCCAACCCGCAAAAACCACGTGGGGGTTGCCTTGTTGGAGGCCGGCATGGACATCAATGGCACCGGGACGACCACGACGACCGCGCGGCACCGGCCCACCCAGGACGTCAGCGGACCGCCGGGCGGCGAGGAGCCCTGCGACCTCGTCACCGTGCCCGCGCGCCAGGGCCTGGAGGCGGTGGACATCCTGCGCCGCGCCGTCGCCCCGGCCGCCGTCGGCCCGGTCGTGCACGACGGCGCCTGCGACACCCTGGGCTTCCTGGTGCCGCCCGGCACCGCCGCCGCCTGGGACGTGCCGGGCAGCGCCTGCACCGAGACCAGCGGGCGGGGCCTGCGCATCCCGGGGCTGCCCGCCGAGCCACCGGTCTCCGGCGGCGGCTGGCTGCTGCCGCCGGACGCGGCGGCGGTCACCGACCCCGCCGTGCTGCGCGTCGCGCTCGGCGAGGCGGCCCGGCTGATCGAGGCCGCGGACGGCATCACCGAGGCCGGCGGCCGATAATGGTCGGATGGCGGCACGAAGCGGTACGAAGAACGGGGCGAAGGGCGGGCCGAAGGCCGCGCCGGGCGGGCGGCGCGGTCGTCCGGCCGCCCCGCAGGCCCTCGTGGAGGCGGTCGACGGCGGCCTCGCCGAGCTGATACCGGACCGGGACCGGCCGCGCGGCTGGACCCTGCTGCTCGACGGCGCACCCCAGTCCCACGTCGACCTGGACGCGCCGGAGCGGCTCACCTTCGAGTACCAGCGGCGCCTGGGCCACGTCATCGACCTCGCCGGCGAGCCGGGCCGCCCCCTCCAGGTGCTGCACCTGGGCGGCGGCGCCCTCACCCTCGCCCGCTACACGGCCGCCACCCGCCCCCGCTCCACCCAGCAGGTCGTCGAGGTCGACGCGGCGCTGGTGGGCCTGGTCCGCCGCGAGCTGCCGCTCGATCCGCAGGCCCGGATACGGGTGCGCGCCCTGGACGCCCGCGAAGGGCTCGCCAAGATCCCGGACGGCTGGGCCGACCTGGTCGTCGCCGACGTCTTCAGCGGCGCCCGCACCCCCGCGCATCTGACCAGCACCGAGTTCCTGGGCGAGGTGCGCCGGGTGCTGCGGCCCGGCGGGATGTACGCGGCCAACCTCGCCGACGGGCCGCCGCTGGCGCATCTGCGCGCCCAGATAGCCACCGCCGCCGCGCTCTTCCCCGAGCTGGCGCTCGCCGCCGACCCGACCGTGCTGCGCGGCAAGCGGTTCGGCAACGCGGTCCTGCTCGCCTCGGACGTGCCGCTGCCGGTGGCCGAGTTCACCCGCCGCATCGCGGGCGACCCGCACCCCGGGCGCGTCGAACACGGCCGTGCGCTGGCCGACTTCACGGGCGGGGCGACCCCGGTGACGGACGCGACCGCCAAGCCGTCGCCCGTACCGCCGCCGTCGGTGTTCCGGTAGGCGGACCGGCCGGTCAGCCCCGGTCGTCCAGCTCCACCGTGGGCGCGTGGTCGTACCAGGTGCAGAAGACCGACACCTCGCGCGAGCCCTTGCCGAAGGTGACCCGGATCCAGGTCGGCTGCTTCCACACCTGCATCCGCCAGCCCGTGTCCGGCGTCGCCGTCACCAGCTCCGCCGACGCGCTGCCGATGTCGAAGACGACGCGGCCGCCGGCGACGTTGTAGCCCTTCACGTTCCCCGAAGAGCGGGACGAAGGGGACGACTTGGACGGCCCGGCGGGGGAACGGCTCGGCTTGCCGTCGCCCGGCTTCGAGGGCGTGGTGGAGGGGCTGCCCGGCCCGGACGGCGACGGCGACTGATCCGGCCGCCGCGTCGAGGAGGCCAACGGCCGCACCGCACCCTGGGTGGTGTGCCCGTCGCCGGTGAGCGGGACCGCGCGCGGAGGGTCGTACGCCGTCCCGGCCATCACCGTGTGGACGCCCCACCAGGAGAGCGTGACCGCCGCCCCGGTGGCGAGCGACCAGGCGCAGACGTGGACGATTCCTCGGTGCATGGGGGTCATAACGGGGGCCATACTGCACCACACGCCCCACACGTGTCCCCTCTCACCGGGGCCCGCCCGCTCCCGTCCCGGCCGGGACCGGTGTACTCCGCATGGCGTACGGTGCCGCCCATGGCAAGTGTGCTCGTGGTCGAGGACGACCAGTTCGTTCGCTCCGCCCTCATCCGCCACCTCACCGAGGCCTCCCACACCGTACGGAGCGTCGGCACCGCCCTGGAGGCGCTGCGCGAGGTGGCCCATTTCCGGTTCGACGTGGTCGTCCTCGACCTCGGACTGCCCGATCTCGACGGCGCCGAGGCGCTGAAGATGCTGCGCGGCATCACCGACGTACCGGTGATCATCGCGACCGCGCGGGACGACGAGACGGAGATCGTCCGGCTGCTCAACGACGGCGCGGACGACTACCTGGTCAAGCCGTTCTCGGTGGAGCACCTGTCCGCGCGGATGACGGCCGTGCTGCGCCGTGCGCGGGCCGCCGGCGCCGAGCCGCCGCCGACGCTGATCCGGGTCGGCGGCCTCTCCATCGACCCCCTGCGCCGCCAGGCCGAACTGGACGGGCTGCCCCTGGACCTCACCCGCCGCGAGTTCGACCTGCTGGCGTTCCTCGCCGGGCGCCCCGGGGTGGTCGTCCCGCGCAAGGAGCTGCTGGCCGAGGTGTGGCAGCAGTCGTACGGCGACGACCAGACCATCGACGTCCATCTGTCCTGGCTGCGCCGCAAGCTGGGCGAGACGGCCGCGCGGCCGCGCTATCTGCACACCCTGCGCGGGGTGGGCGTGAAGCTGGAGCCACCCCGGCCGGAGCCCGGCCGATGAGGTGGGCGCTGGTGAAGGTCGCGGTCGCCGTCACGCTGATGGTGGTGCTCGCCTTCGCCGTACCGCTGGGCCTGGTCATCAAGGAGATGGCGCGCGACCGCGCCTTCTCCAACGCCGAGCGGCAGGCCGCCGCGATCGGCCCGACCCTCTCCATCACCGCCGACCGCGACGCGCTGGAACGGGCCGTCGCCTCCACCCAGGCGGGCGCGGCGGGCCGGATGGCCGTGCACATCCCGGCGCCGCCGGGCGGCGCGCCCGTCGAGATCGGCCGGGGCCGGGCGCCGCGCAAGGACCTGGACGCGACGCGGAAGGTCGTACGCGCGTACATCTCCGGTGTTCCCGGCGGCTCCACCCTGCTCCAGCCGACCGCGCTCAGCTCGGGCGAGATCGCGATCGTCGAGGTGTACGTGCCCGAGGCCGAGGTCACCAACGGCGTGGCCACGGCGTGGCTGGTCCTGGCGGGCGTGGGCATCGCCCTGGTCGTCGGCTCGGTGGCGGTGGCGGACCGCCTGGGCGTACGCATGGTGCGCCCCGCGCAGCGACTGGCCGGGGCGGCGCACGACCTGGGGGAGGGGAAGCTGGGGGCGCGGGTGCCGGAGGAGGGACCGGCGGAACTGCGGTCGGCGGCGGTGGCGTTCAACTCGATGGCCGACCAGGTGGTGCAACTCCTGGCGAACGAGCGGGAGTTGGCTGCGGACCTGTCGCACCGGCTCCGCACCCCCTTGACGGTTCTGCGGCTCAACGCCGCCTCCCTGGGGGAGGGTCCGGCGGCCGAGCAGACGCGGGCGGCCGTCGAGCAGCTGGAGCGCGAGGTAGACACGATCATCCGTACGGCGCGGGAGGCCAAGCCGCAGACCCAGCCCGCCGGGGCGGGCGCCGGGTGCGACGCGTCCGAGGTCATCCGGGACCGGATGGCGTTCTGGTCGGCGCTGGCGGAGGACGAGGGCCGGGAGGTACGGCTCGCGGGCGTCGAACGCCCGGTCCGCATCCCGGTCGCGCGGCCCGAACTGGCCGCGGCGCTCGACGCGATGCTCGGCAACGTGTTCCGGCACACGCCGGAGGGGACGGCGTTCTCGGTGGACGTCCACAACGGCGAGGACGCGGTGATCGTGCTGGTCTCGGACGCGGGGGCCGGGATCGCGGATCCTCGGGCGGCGCTGGCGCGGGGGTCGAGCGGGGGTGGCTCGACGGGGCTCGGGCTGGACATCGTGCGGCGGATGGCGGAGTCGACGGGGGGTGACGTCCGTCTTGGCCGGTCGGTGCTGGGCGGCACGGAGGTCCGGGTCTGGATCGGCCTGGGCGCCCCGCGCCCGACGTCCCGGATCCGCCCGCGGAGACGGCGCCGCCGCCCGTCACCGGCGTGAGGGGGCCCCACCCCGCCCCTTCACCTAAACCCTCCGGGGGTGGGTGGGGGGTTGAGGTGGGTTTCCCGGGGGCTGCGCCCCCGGACCCCGGACGCCGTTCGTCTGCGGACCGTAGATGGCTGGTCGCGCAGTTCCCCGCGCCCCTTAGATGCCGCTCCGCGGCAATCCGCTTTTAGGGGCGCGGGGAACTGCGCGACCAGTTGGGGACGGCCCGCAGACGACATGACCGGCCGCCCGCCAGAGGGCCTTAGGGAAGGGGCGGGGTGGGGGAATCCCCCCCCGGGCATTAACCGCGCCGCATCCACCCCTTAAGCCCACCCTAAAAGATCCAACCCCCACCCCCAGCACCCCATTTGCCCCTTTCCCAAGAGCTAGCGTGCTGCCCGCACCCCCCCGGCAAACACACCCAACCCCAGAGGCAGGCGCACCCACAATGACCCGCACTCACCGCCGCCGCGCGACCGGCAAGACGAAGGCCATCGGCGCCGTGGTCGCCGCGGCCGTCATCGGCGGCGCGGCCTTCGCGCTCACCGGCACCGCCCAGGCCGCCTCCGTCGGCGCCGCGTACACCAAGACCAGCAGCTGGGGCGGCGGCTACACCGGCCAGTACGTCGTCACCAACGACTCCGGCAAGGCCCTCGCCGACTGGACCCTGGAGTTCGACCTCCCGGCCGGGACCAAGCTCTCCTCCCTCTGGAACGGCGAGCAGACCGTCAAGGGGCAGCACGTCACCGTGAAGCCCGCCGCCTGGGACAAGAACGGACTCGCCCCCGGCGCCTCCGTCACCGTCGGCTTCGTCACGAACTCCACCGGCACCGCGGGCGACCCGACCGGCTGTCTCATCAACCAGGAGAAGTGCTCGGTCGACACCGGCGCCACCCCCGCCCCCACCGGCCGCCCGACCACCCAGCCGACCCCCACGGCCAAGCCCACCCCCACCTCGACCCCCACGAAGACCACCACCCCCCAGCCCCCCACCCCCGGCACCACGACCCGCTTCGCCCCCTACATCGACACCTCCCTCTACCCCGCGTACGACCTCGTCGACACCGCCACCAAGACCGGCGTGAAGGAGTTCCACCTCGCCTTCATCACCTCCGGTGGCGGCTGCAACCCGCTCTGGGGCGGGGTGAGCGACCTCAACAGCGACGCCGTCGCCGCGCAGATAGGCGCCCTGCGCGCCAAGGGCGGCGACGTGCGCGTCTCGTTCGGCGGCGCGGCCGGCTCCGAACTCGGCCTCGCCTGCAAGAGCACCGCCGAGCTCGCCGCCGCGTACGGCAAGGTCATCGACGCGTACAAGCTGACCAAGGTCGACTTCGACATCGAGGGCGCGGCCCTGCCGGACACCGCCGCCAACTCCCGCCGCGCGCAGGCCATCGCGCAGCTCCAGAAGTCCCACCCGGGTCTCGACGTGGCGTTCACGCTGCCCGTGATGCCGGAGGGTCTCACCCAGCCGGGCGTCGACCTCGTCGCCGACGCCAAGAAGAACGGCGTCGCCGTCTCGGCCGTCAACATCATGGCGATGGACTACGGCCCGGCGTACAGCGGTGACATGGGCACGTACGCCATCCAGGCCGCGACCGCCACCCAGGCCCAGATCAAGGGCGTCCTCGGGCTCTCCGACGCCGCCGCCTGGAAGGCCGTGGCCGTCACCCCGATGATCGGCGTCAACGACGTCAGCACCGAGACGTTCAAGGTCGACGACGCCGCCCAGCTGGTGGAGTTCGCCAAGTCGAAGGGGCTGGGCCGGCTCGCCATGTGGTCCGGCGCCCGGGACAAGCAGTGCGCGGGCGGCGCGAAGAACTCCGCCGACCCGACCTGCTCCTCCGTCCTCCAGGACCCGCTGGCCTTCACGAAGGCGTTCGCCGCCTACAAGTAGCGGCCCGGCTCCAACCCCCGCGCGCGTCCCGCCGGTTCACCCCCCGTCCGGCCGGGGCGCGCGCTCCTTCCGTACGAGGACGAGCACCAGGGCGAGCAGGCCCAGGGCGAGCGCCACCGCCGCCACCGCTCCCCAGGGAACCGCCCCCACCGCGGCCAGCACGCACAGCAGCGGCAGTCCGATCAGCAGCAGAGGCAGCACCGGCACCATCGACAAGGCCCTCATGCGCCTTCGCCCTTCCTCGCGGCATCCAGATAGTCCGCCAGGTTGTCCCACTGGCCGGGGCGGGCCGTCGCCTCGCCGCTCAGGGCCGCCGGGTCCGTGCGCCAGGCCGTCCGGACGCCCGTCGAGATCGTCGTGTCCCCGCCGCTGAACAGCGCACTCAGCTCGTCCATGCGCGCCACCAGCTTCCGCACCGGGGCGGCCGTCGGCGGCGTCCCGGCCGTGCGCAGCGCCTCGGCCCGCCGGTACAGCGCGGGCCACTCGACCTCCAGGAGGTAGTGCGCGGTCGGGCCGAGCGCGGCGGCGTGGTCCCCCAGGGTGCGCATCTGCTCGTCGTCCAGATGGCGCCGCAGCACCCGCTCGGCCGCCGGGCCCGCCGCCCCGGTCGCGCGCAGCGCGGCCAGCACCGCCTCGGTCGTCGGCGCCCGCCCCGCGGCGACCTCGTCCTCGATGCGGACCAGCCGCTCGCGCAGCGCGTCGAGCCCCGCCAGCGCCTCTTCCACGCTCGCGCGGTGGTCGCGCAGCACCCGGGTCGGGTCGACCCCGGAGTCCAGGCAGACGGCGATCGACTCCAGGCCGAGGCCCAGGCCGCGCAGGGCGAGCACCTGGTAGAGGCGGACGATGTCGTCCTCGGTGTACTCCCGGTGCCCGCCCGGCGTGCGGCGCGAGGGCGAGAGCAGCCCGATGGTGTCCCAGTGGTGCAGTGTGCGGACGGTCAGCCCGCTGGCCTCGGCCAGCGGGCCCACCTTCCAGGTGGTGGAAGCGGTCATGACCCCACGATGCATCCTCACGCGACGTGAGGTTCAAGTCCGGGGGCCGAGCGGCGGCCTTCAGGGCTCCGACGGCACCTCCGGCAGCGCCGGCGGCAGCACCCCCGTCCGCGCCACCTCCTCGTACCAGCGCGCGCTGGACTTGGGCGTACGGGCCTGCGTCTCGTAGTCGACGTACACCGCGCCGAACCGCTTGCCGTAGCCGTACGCCCACTCGAAGTTGTCCAGCAGCGACCACAGGAAGTACCCGCGTACGTCCGCCCCGTCCCGCATCGCCCGCCGCACCGCCGCGAGGTGGCCGTGCAGATAGCGGATGCGGTCCGGGTCGTGCACCGCGCCGTCGGGGGCAGGCTTGTCGTCGTACGCGGCGCCGTTCTCCGTGATCATCAGGGGTACGCCCGGTGCCTCCCGCGTATAGCGCATCAGCAGGTCGTACAGGCCGGTCGGGTCGATCGACCAGTTCATGGCCGTCAGCTCGCCCGGCGGCTGGTGGAACAGGACGGATCCGGCGCCGGGCCAGGGTGAATGCGCGCTCTCGCCGTGTCCGTCCGGGCGGGGTTTGCGCAGCTCAGGGCTGGTGTCGGGGTGATTGTCAGTGGCGGCGGATACAACTGAGGGTGCGTAGTAGTTGATGCCCAGCAGATCGAGGGGGTGCTTGGTGATGCTCAGATCGCCGTCGTGGACGAACGACCAGTCGGTGAGCCGCGCGGTGTCCCGCAGCAGGTCCTCGTCGTACGCGCCCTTGAACATCGGCCCCGTGAACACCCGGTTGGCGAGCGCGTCGATGCGGCGGCGCGCGTCCAGGTCGGCGGGCGACTGGGTGCGGGCCCTGACCGCGCTCGGGTTGAGGCTGATCGCCAGCTTCGCGGCCTTCGGCAGCGTGGCGCGCAGCGCCCGCGCGGCGAGCCCGTGGCCCAGGCTGAGGTGGTGCGCGGCCCGCAGCGCCGCCACCGGATCGGTGCGGCCGGGTGCGTGGACGCCGGAGCCGTATCCCAGGAAGGCGCTGCACCAGGGCTCGTTGAGGGTGGTCCACATATCCACCCGGTCGCCGAGCGCCTGGGCGACCAGCCCCGCGTAGTCCGCGAACCGGTGGGCGGTGTCCCGCTCGGGCCAGCCGCCCGCGGACTCCAACTCCTGCGGCAGGTCCCAGTGGTAGAGCGTGAGGGAGGGCCGGATGCCCTGCTCCAGGAGCCCGTCCACCAGCGCCCGGTAGAAGTCGAGCCCGCGCTGTACGGCGGGGCCGCGCCCGGTCGGCTGCACCCGCGACCAGGACACCGAGAAGCGGTACGCCGTGAGGTTCAGGTCCGCCATCAGCCGGATGTCGTCCCGCCAGCGGTGGTAGTGGTCGACGGCGACGTCCCCGCTGTCCCCGCCGGTCACCTTCCCGGGCGTACGGCAGAAGGTGTCCCAGATGGACGGCGTGCGGCCGCCCTCGGCGACCGCGCCCTCGATCTGGTACGCGGAGGTGGCGGCGCCCCAGAGGAAGTCGGGCGGGAAGGTGTCGAAGGCGGAGGTGGAGGCGGAGGCGGCGGAGTCGGCGGCGGAGTCGGGCATGGAGGCGCTCCCATCGTGACGGTACGGAAGGAGGTTGCTGTCGGGCGGGTGATCGCTGGTCACCCCTTCACCGCGCCCTGCATGATCCCGCCCACGATCTGCTTGCCGAACAGCACGAACGCGAGCAGCAGGGGCAGGGTGCCGAGGAGGGCGCCGGCCATGATGACCGACTGGTCGGGGATGTAGCCGCGGCCGAGTCCGGTGAGCGCCACCTGCACCGTGGGGCTGCCGTTCTGGGTCAGCGCGATGATCGGCCAGAAGAAGTCGTTCCAGGCCATCACGAAGGTCAGCATGCCCAGGACGGCCATCGCGGGCCGGGCGGCCGGGAAGACCACGTGCCACACCACCCGCCAGCTGCTCGCGCCGTCCACCCGGGCGGCCTCGATCAGCTCGGTGGGCAGCGCCTCGATGAGGAACTGCCGCATGAAGAAGACCCCGAAGGCGCTGACCAGGGTCGGCAGGATGACCGCCTGGAGCTGATCGGTCCAGGACAGCTCGGCCACCACCATGTAGAGGGGGACGACGCTGAGCTGGGGCGGGATCATCATCGTCCCGATCACCAGCAGGAGCAGCAGGTTCTTGAAGCGGAACCGCAGCTTGGCGAAGGCGAAACCGGCGAGCGTGGAGAAGAAGACCGTGCCGAGCGCGATCGAGCCCGCCACGATCGTGGTGTTGAGCAGGGCCGTGCCCATGTTGGCGTCGGTCCAGGCGATCTTCAGGTTCTTGAAGAGGTTGCCGCCGAACCAGAAGGGAGGAGGGGTCTGGGCGAGCCGCTCGTTGCTGCGGGAGGCGGCGACCGCCGTCCACACCAGAGGGAAGAGCGAGCCCACGGTGAAGAGGATGAGGATCGCGTACGCCAGCCGTCCGCCGTGCAGTTGGCGCCCGGCGCGGTGGGCGGATCGGGGGCGGGATCGGTGGGCGGATCGGGGGGCGGCCGGGGCCGTCGTCTTGGCGCTCACGTCGTCTCCTTGCGCAGGGCGCGCGAGATCAGCCAGTTCGCGGCGCCGATCAGCAGCAGGATCAGGAACATCGTCCAGGCGATCGCGGAGGCCCGGCCGAGGTGGAGGTTCACCCAGCCCTGCTCGTACAGATAGAGGCCGAGCGTCTGGAACTGGTGGTCGGAGCCGCCGGTGGCCCCGGCGCCGCCGTTGAAGAGCAGCGGCTCGCCGAACAGCTGGGTCGCGCCGATCGTGGACACGACGCAGGTGAACAGGATGGTCGGCCGCAGCGAGGGCACGGTGACGTGCCGGAACTGCTGCCAGCGCGAGGCCCCGTCGAGTGCGGCGGACTCGTACAGGTCGGGCGGGATGGCCTGCATCGCGGCCAGATAGATGAGCGCGTTGTAGCCGGTCCAGCGCCACACCACGATGGTGGAGACGGCGAACTGCGAGGTCCAGGTGCCGTTCTGCCAGTCGACGGGACCCCATCCGAGCTGCCCGAGCGCCCAGTTGACCATGCCGTAGTCGCGCCCGAAGAGGAGGACGAAGACCAGGGTGGCCGCCGCGACGCTGGTGGCGTACGGGGTGAGGACCGCGACCCGGAAGAACATCGAGCCGCGCAGCTTGTAGTTGAGCAGATGCGCGATACCGAGGGCGATCATGAGTTGGGGGACGGTGGAGATGACGCCGATGGTGAAGGTGTTGCGCAGCGCGTTCCAGAAGAACTCGTCGGACAGGAGCCGGGAGAAGTTGCGCAGCCCGACCCAGTGCATCTCGTTGGGCGCGGTCAGCTCGACCTGGTGCAGCGAGGCCCAGCCCGTATAGAGGAGCGGGAAGAGCCCGAACGCGGCGAAGAAGAGGAAGAAGGGCGCGACGAGGGCGTACGGGCTCCAGCGCACATCGCGCCGGTAGCGCCGGCTGCGGCGTTCGCGCCGCCGCGCCTCGGCGGGGCCGACCGGGTCGGCGGCGGCCACGCGGTCCCCGCCCGGGGCGCCGGCCCCCGCGGGGGCCGCGGCCACCACGGCCGGGCCGCCGCCCCCGCCCGGCTCCGCCGCCCCCGTATCGCTCGCGCTCCTCACTGGTCCAGCGCGTTGTCGATGGCCTTCACCGCCGCGTTCCAGCCCGCCTCGGGGGAGCGGCCCTTCTGGTCGACCTGGAGCATGCCGACGTCCGCGAGGTTCTGCGCGATGATCAGGTCCTTCGGGCCGAGGACCTGCACCGGGGTGCCCTCGGCGGCCTTGGCGAAGATCTGCCCGATGGGGGCGCCGCCGAAGTAGTCGTGGCGGGCGTTCGCGACGGCGGGCAGGGCGTACGCGGCCTTGGCGCTCGGGAAGCTGCCGCGCTTCTCGAAGAACGTGGCCTGCTGGGCCGGGGCGGTGAGCCAGGCCGCGAGCTCGGCGGCCTGGGCGCGGTGCTTGCCCGCCGACGGGACGACCAGGAACGAGCCGCCCCAGTTGGACGGCTTGGGCGCGGCCGCCACATCCCACTTGCCCTTGCCCGCTGCGCCCGCCTTGTCCTGGATGTAGCCGAGCATCCAGGCGGGGCAGGAGACGGTGGCGAAGGAGCCGTTGGCGAAGCCCTGGTCCCAACTGGGCTGGAACTGCTGCAACTTGGCGGTCAGTCCGTGCGTGGCGAACGAGGCCGCCGTGCTCCAGGCCTCCTTCACGGCCGGGTTGGACTTGTAGACGACCTTCCCGTCCGCGTCGTAGTAGCGGGTGGCGCCGCTGCCGGTGATGGCGTTCAGGACGCCGGACGCGGAGTCGACGAAGGCCGTGCCCTTGGGCGCCTTCGCCTTGTAGCGGTCACCGGCGGCCAGGTACTTCTGCCAGTTGCCCGCCCACAGCTTCCCCACGGCCTCCCGGTCGGTGGGCAGCCCGGCGGCGGCGAACAGGTCCTTGCGGTAGCAGATGCCCTGCGGCCCGATGTCGGTGCCGAGGCCGACGGTCCTGCCGTCCTTGGTGGTGGCCTGCCCCCACTTCCAGGGCAGGAAGGCGTCCTTGTCGACGCCCTTCACCTTGCCGAGGTCCTCCAGGTGCCCCGCCTGGGTGGCGGTGACCTCGGCGATGTTGTTGATCTCGACGGCCTGGATGTCGGCGAGCCCGCTGCCGGAGCCGAGGTGGGTGAGCAGCTGCGGGTAGTAGTTCTCGTTCCGCTCGATCGAGGTCTGCTTGATCTCGATGTCCGGGTGGAGCTTCATATACGCGTCGTAGAGCCCGGCCTCCTTCAGGCCGAAGGCGCCGAAGACGCCGACCGTGAGCGTCGTCTTCGCCCCGCCGCCCCCGCTGCCGCCGGAGGAGCCGGAGCCCGGCGAGGAGTCCTTGCTGTCGCCGTCGTCGGCGCAGCCCGCGAGCAGCGAGGCGCCGAGCGCGGCGACGACGGCGAGAGCCGACAGCCGCGCGCGGGCTCTCGTACGTGTTCTCGTACGCATGATGATCCTCCAACTGGCTTGCCGTGCGGGGTGATTGACGGTCAGTCGTGCAGTGGGGGAAGGTGCGGAAGGTGTACGGGTACGTGGGGGTGGGAGCGCTCCCAGTCGTGATGTGTTGAAGGGTGGCGACTGTCCGGGAGGGTGTCAAGGGAGCGGGCAAAGGGAGTCCGCCGACGAGGTCGTGCTGTTAGTTTTCACCCGAGTTCCACGATGCGCGGCGAGACGGGGAGGCAGGCATGACAGCAGCTCGCACGGTCCGGGGCCGTGGGGCCGGGCGGCCCACCCTTGAAGAGGTGGCGGCGCGTGCCGGGGTCGGCCGGGGCACGGTGTCACGGGTGATCAACGGCTCGCCCCGGGTCAGCGACCGTACCCGCGCGGCCGTCGAGGCGGCGGTCGCCGAGCTCGGTTACGTCCCCAACCGCGCGGCCCGCGCCCTGGCCGCCAACCGTACGGACGCGATCGCCCTGGTCGTCCCCGAGACGGAGACGCGCTTCTTCGCGGAGCCGTACTTCTCGGAGGTCGTCCGGGGGGTGGGCCAGGCGCTCGCGGAGACGGAGATGCAGCTCCTGCTGACCCTGGTGGGCAGCGACCGCGAGCGCCGCCGGCTCGCCCAGTACCTGACCGGCCACCGGGTCGACGGCGTCCTGCTGGTGGGCGTCCACGCCGACGACCCGCTGCCCGAGCTCCTGGAGCAGCTGGACATGCCGGTGGTGATCAGCGGCCCGCGCTCGGAGGAGGAGCCGCTGGCGTCGGTGGACTCGGACAACTTCGCCGGGGCGCGGGCGGCCGTGGCACACCTGGTGGCGCGCGGCCGCCGTTCGATAGCCACGATCACCGGGCCGCTGGACGTGTACGGGGCCCGCCGCCGCCTGGACGGCTACCGCGCCGCCCTCGCCGAGGCCGGTCTGCCCGCCGCCGCGCACCTGATATCCCCGGCGGACTTCACGGAGGAGGGCGGCCGCCGGGCGATGACGGACCTGCTGGACCGGGCCCCGGGGGTGGACGCGGTCTTCGCGGCCTCGGACGTGATGGCGTCGGGCGCCCGCCAGGTACTGCGCGAACGCGGCCGCCGCGTCCCCGAGGACGTCTCCCTCATCGGCTTCGACGACTCGGCGATAGCCCGCCACATGGACCCCCCGCTCACGAGCGTGCGCCAGCCGATCGAGGAGATGGGCCGGGCGATGGCCCAACTGCTCCTGACCCAGATAGCGGAAACCGAACCGTCGCGCCCGCGCCTGGTCCTGCCGACGGAGCTGGTGGTGCGGTCCTCGACGTGAGGGGCGGGGGTCACTTGCGTACGCACCCCGGAGTACCGGCCGGATGCCGGACGCTGTCGGGCCGGGCCCCGCACGACGAGAACCCGAGCACGGTCTCGGCTTCGCCCAGGGCGGGTTCGTCGCAGACGACGCAGATCCGGGGCCGCGCGTGCCGGGGGCAGGCCCGGGGGTACCAGTGGGTCCGGTAGTCCAGGATCAGCAGCGGCCGCGGCCCCAGGTCGACGGCGGTCGCCGGGGTCAGCGTCACCCCGCACCAGACGCAGTCGATGCCGCGCTGCTGCGCCTGCGAGAGCCCACCGATGTCCGGGAGCGGCCCGCCCCCCGTCACCGCGAGACCCCCACCTGCGGGGCGCCGACGGCGGCGGCACAGCCGGGATGCGTGTAACGGGGGTACGCGCCGCCGGACTCGGTGACGAGCAGATGAGTGAGGGCGTCGGCGCCGGGCTCTTGGCAGATGGGGCAGATCCGGTACGGCGCCGGGCCGTTACCGGATTCGGGCTCGGACATGGAGCCTCCCTTCGTGGGTGCGGCGCGTTGCGGCTGCCGCTGGTCAGGAAGGTAGGCGGGTGTCATGCCGCGCATCGAGCATTGTGCAGATATGTGCGCACGCCCTGTAGAGCACCACGTTGTCCACTTCACACCCTTGAACGGCTCTGTCCGCTGCGGGATGGTTCTGCACACCACTGCACAACTCCTCACAGGAGGACGGCATGTCGTTACTGTTCGTCGGAATCGACCCCAACACGGGAGACAAGCAGAGCCCGACCGTCTGGGTGGATCAGAAGAACAAGGAGATCGTCTTCCAGGGCTGGAAGGCGGGTGCGGAGCTTGAGTCGGAGTGCGCGGCGTGTGACGTGCCGGGCCACGCGAAGGGGATTCCCGAGGGGGAGGCCGTTGTGCGGATCCCGGCCAGGATGGCGCACTGGAACCATTTCGCCGGTGACGGCAGCTCGACGGGGGAGGAGATCACCGACGACCCGGCCGCGGCGCGGCTGTGCGCCGCCGCCTTCGAAGAAGTCTGGTCCAGGGCCGTTCCGCATGAGCGGTACGAGATCCGCTGACAGGAAGTACGGACAGCACACCTCATGCCCATCTCGCCGTCGTCCTCGGCGCAGGCCGCCCGCAAGCTCGTCGCCGGGCGGCTCCGCGACATCCGCAAGGAGGCCGGGCTGACGGTCTCGGAGCTGGCTGCCCGGTGTGGCTGGCATCACTCGAAGACCTCCCGTATCGAGAACGCCCGTACCGCGCCGACGGCGGCGGACATACGACTGTGGTGCGAGGCGGGCGGCGCGGCCGTTGAGGCACCCGGGCTGATCGCCCAGTCCCTCAACGCCGAGTCCATGTACAGCGAGTGGCGCCTCCAACTGCGCAACGGGCTCAAGCAGCTCCAGGACAGCTGGGTGCAGTTCTTCCACGAGACGCAGCTGTTCCGGGTGTACTCGGCCACCCTGGTGCCGGGGCTCGTACAGACCGAGGGGTACGTCACGGCGCTGTTCGAGCGGATCGCGGAGTTCCGGGAGATCCCCGACGAGTCGGAGGCGGCCGCCAGGGCACGGGTCGAGCGGTCCCGGGTGATCCATGAGCCGGGCCACAGGTTCGTCCTGCTCGTCGAGGAGTCGGCGCTCCACTACCGGATGGGGCAGGAGGAGGCGATGGCCGCACAGCTCGGCTATCTGCTGACCGCCGGTGCGCTGCCGTCCGTCTCGCTCGGGGTGATCCCGATGGCCACGAGGGAGAGGGCGCTGTGGCCGATGGAGACCTTCCATGTGTACGACGACACGTTCGTGTCGGTGGAACTGCTGTCGGCCCAGGTAAACGTCACCCAGCCGAACGAGGTCGCCCTCTACCTGAAAGCCTTCGAACAGCTCCGCACCATGGCCGTCTACGGCCCAGACGCCCGCGCCCTCGTCCTCAAGGCCATCGAAGCCCTGGGCTGAAGCCGGACGTTCCCACGGGAACACCCCCGGAAACGAAGAAGACCCGGTCCGCCGAAGCGGACCGGGTCTTCCCGATCAGGGTGAGTAACGGGACTCGAACCCGCGACATCCTGGACCACAACCAGGTGCTCTACCAGCTGAGCTATACCCACCATGCGTGGCCGGACTGTTGTGGTCTGGGAAAGTCCCTGGGGGCTTTCCTTACCGGCCGAGAAAAAGTGTACAGGGTCCGGGAGGGTGCTCGCGCACATGTTTCGCGGCACCCTCCCGGGGTGGCCCTGCGGTGCCCCCGGAGTACCCCCGAAGGGGTTACTCCGCAGGCAGGACGTGCTTCGCCGCGATCGACTTCGCCGTGTCCGAGTCCGGGCCCGGCTGGGCGACGAAGATCGCCTCGCGGTAGTAGCGGAGCTCCGCGATGGATTCACGGATGTCCGCGAGCGCGCGGTGGTTGCCGTTCTTGTCCGGACTGTTGAAGTACGCCCTCGGGTACCAGCGGCGGGCGAGCTCCTTCACCGAGGAGACGTCCACGATCCGGTAGTGGAGGTACTCCTCCAGGGCCTTCATGTCCCGCGACAGGAAGCCGCGGTCGGTGCCGACCGAGTTCCCGCACAGCGGTGCCTTGCCCGGCTCCTTCACATGCTCGCGGACGTACGCCAGGACCTGCGCCTCGGCGTCGGCCAGCGTGGTGCCGCCGGCCAGCTCGTCGAGGAGCCCGGAGGCGGTGTGCATCTCGCGCACCACCTCCGGCATGGTCTCCAGCGCGGCGTCCGGGGGACGGATCACGATGTCCACCCCTTCACCGAGCACGTTCAGCTCCGAGTCGGTGACCAGGGCGGCCACCTCGATAAGTGCGTCGTCCGCCAGCGAGAGCCCGGTCATCTCGCAGTCGATCCACACCATGCGGTCGTTCATGTGTCTCAGCCTACGGGGCCGCTCCGCTGACCCGGCAGACTCGGACGCATGTAACCGGTGGCGTAGAGCTCCGATACGGACTTGCCGGGGTCCGGCGGCGGCGCGTGCGAGATCGCCGTCGGACCGACCAGAGCGCTTGCCGCGGCCGTGCGCCGCGACTGCGGCAGGGCCTGCGGCGGCACCGTCTCCAGGGTCGGCGGACCCCCGGACGGCTCCGCCTGCGGCCGGCGCGCCCGGTACGCCGCCCGGTAGGACGCCGGGGACGAGCCGAGCTGGCGGCGGAAGTGCCCGCGCAGCGCGACCGGCGAGCGGAAGCCGCAGCGGCCCGCGACCTCGTCGACCGAGTAGTCCGACGTCTCCAGGAGACGCTGGGCCTGGAGCACCCGCTGGGTGATCAGCCACTGGAGCGGGGCCGATCCGGTCAGCGAGCGGAACCGCCGGTCGAACGTACGGCGTGACATGTACGCGCGAGCGGCGAGGGTCTCCACGTCGAACTGCTCGTGGAGGTGCTCCAGCGCCCAGGACACGACCTCGGCCAGCGGGTCGGACCCGATCTCTTCAGGTAAAGACCTGTCGAGATAGCGCTCCTGACCGCCGCTGCGCCGCGGCGGGACGACGAGCCGGCGCGCGAGGGCTCCGGCGGCGTCGCTGCCGTGGTCGGTCCGCACGATGTGCAGACAGAGGTCGATCCCGGCCGCCGTGCCCGCCGACGTGAGGACGTCCCCGTCGTCGACGAACAGCTCCCGCGGGTCCACATGGACCGACGGATAGCGCTTGGCGAGCGTCGGCGCGTACATCCAGTGCGTGGTCGCCGGGCGGCCGTCGAGCAGCCCGGCAGCCGCGAGGACGAACGCCCCGGTGCAGAGGCCCACGATGCGGGCCCCTTCTTCGTGCGCCCGGCGCAGTGCGTCGAGCGCGGCCGCCGGTGGCGGCGAGGTGATGGACCGCCAGGCGGGCACCACCACGGTGCCTGCCCGGTTGATGGCCTCCAGCCCATAGGGCGCGGTCAGTTCGAGCCCGCCTGTGGTCCGCAGGGGGCCCTCCTCTCCGGCACAGACCAGCAGGCGGTAGCGGGGCACGCCCGCGTCCTGCCTGTCGATCCCGAACACGGAGAGCGGAATGGAGCTCTCGAAGATGGGGCCGCCACTGAACAGCAGTACGGCTACGACTTCCCGGCGTCGACGGCCGGCGAGCTTCCTTGTGGCCTCCGGTGATGCGGCAGCGGAGTCCTGGCTCATTTTGCTAAGCCCCCCTCGGTGTTCGCGGCTCCCCGTTCTTGTCGGGCTTGTCGCTCCTGCACTTTTCCCCTTGGTTTTGCACGAGTCCCCCAGCCTTCGATACGCATGATCGAATCTACTGCGTTCTGTGGCGTCGGCGTGACAAGTCCGGTACTCAGCGCTATGTCGACTTGGCAACTTGGCGCGAAGCGTTCGATCACGAAGGGTTTCATCCAGGGCGCCCGTAGGGAAGTGGGCGTCGCGTGCATGGCCCGTACCCGTATGGCCAAAGCCGCCACCCCTGCCCGTTTTCCGCTGGTGGCAAGGGGGTTGGCAGGCCATTTCGGGCAGGGGGGAGGGGGGAGGGGAAGTTGGCTGAAAACATACGGGTCCGTGTGTACGAACGCGTCAGTCCAACGGCGAACTTTCGCCGTTCGCCCCACCGTCGCGGTGCCGGCCGGGGCCCGGTCGGGCCGCCGCGCGCTCGGACTGGCGCAGCAGCAGTCGGCAGACAGCGGTGATCGCCGCGAGCCCGACGGCCGTGCCGGTGGCCCCGGCGAACGAGGAACCGTAGACGACGAGCACCACCGGCACCAGGACGCAGCTGAACGCCGCCCAGCGCACCACGTCGCCCGCGCAGTCCCCGGCAACCGCGGAAGCCGCCCGTACGCCGTGCGAGCCCCCCTCCGCACGCCCCTCGGCGCCCCGCGGCCCTTCCCCGGGCGCGGGCGCGCCCGGCCCCCGGGGGGCGTGCGCGCCCCGGCGGGAGCCGCCGGGCGGGGTGGGCGGGGAGGCGTCCTGGGCGAGCGGCGGGACGGGCACGGGCATGGGCTCCACGGAGGGGTGTCGAAACAGCGTCGGAACGGCCGCGTGTCTAACGGGCGGGTACGCGTTCCGGTCACTGCGCGTGCACAGCGGGGCCACAGCCGGAGCACAGCCGGAGCGCCTCGGGATGTCACCGAAGTGGATCGAACGTGCACAGAATGTTGAAGAAAGGACCTCTGTACCGGCCATCGGCCATTGCCATCCGGGGCGGGCTCGTGCATGCTCCGGGGAACGCCGTGCAGCATCGGCGGCTCTGGGCAGGAGAGGAGTGTCGCCGTACCCTTGGGGGTATGGGCTTGGGAAGATGATTCCCGGACACAGCTCCGCCGCCAACTGTCGCCCTCCCATGAGGATCCAAACGCCGAGACACCCATGGCCGGTCAAGAATTCCCCGAACCCGCGGACCGCAAGCAGGTAGCCGACCCGACGTCGGACCTCCAGGCGGCAGAAGAACCACGTCTCTCCTGTGACCCGGCCTTCCGGCACGGAGTGGTGGTCGGCTTCGACGGCTCCACGTCGAGCGAGCGCGCCCTCGCGTACGCCATCGGCATGGCCAGACGCTCCGGTTCCGGTCTGATCATCGTGCACGTCGCCAACCGGCTGCCCACCACCGTGTGGGCCGGCTGCGAGCCGCCGGTCTTCGTGGACGTGCCGGACCACCGGACGGAAGTGCTCGGCCTGGAGCTCGCCTGTGCGGACTACCTCGCCGAGGTCTCCTGGATCCTGGTCGAGCGCGGCGGGGACATCTGTCACGAACTGGAAGAAGTCGGGCGGGAGTACGCGGCGGACGCGATCGTCGTCGGCTCCACGCACGGCATCGTCGGCCGGATCTTCGGCTCGGTCGCCGGCCGCCTCGCCCGGCGGGCCCAGCGCCCCGTGGTCGTCATCCCGTAACGCCGATTCCCGACGTCGTTTCCCGACGCCGTTCCCGGTTTTCCCGATCTTCCCCGATGCCCCGCGACTGTCCCGCGGCGTCGTTCCGTAACCCGGCCGTGTCCGTTTGTTGTCCCAGCTGAGACGCTGTCAACTCCCTTTGTTCCAGGGCGAATCTACCCTCCGGTAGGGGGTGGATTGTGCCCTTGTGAAGGGTACATAAGGGTCGCTGGGAAGCAGCACGACCTGCAGCACAACTGCACATGAAGGGAGCCCGCCGTGGACCACGAAGCCCCCGCGGGAAGCGTCACTTCCACTCTCGGCCACCTCGCACTCGGACTCACCCTGCTCGCCTTCGGCCTCGGCACCACCAAGGTCGTCGACGGCGTCACCGTGGCGGACGCCGTGTCGATCGCGACCTACGTCGGCGGCATCGGCCTCTTCGTCCTCGGCATCGTCGCGTTCCGTGACCAGGACGCCTTCACCGGCACCGCCTTCGCGGGCCTGGGCGCCTTCTGGTTCACCTGGGCCAGCGGTGCGGACGCGAAGTTCTCCACCAACGCGGCAGGACTTTTCCTGCTCCTGTTCGGGCTCCTCGCGCTGAGCCTGGCGGTGGGCGCGGCCGGCGCCGGACCCATCCGGCAGGGCTCGTACGCCCTGCTGTTCGTCTCCCTGGTGCTCCTCGCGATCGCCGACTTCGCCACCAACGACGGCCTCGCGAAGGCCGGCGGCTGGGTGGCGGCGGTCGCGGGCGCGGTGTCCTGGTACGGGGCGACGGCGGGCCTGGCCAACTGGCCGACGGCGGTTCCGCGACGCGCTGCCGGCCGGGGGGTGACGGCCGCCGGCTAGGCAGCCGCAGGCCGGTGCAATGGGCGGCACCGGCAGGCAAGGGAGCGGCCCCGCACGCCTGGTGGCGCGTGCGGGGCCGCTTCTGTGTCTACGTCTTCTGCCGTAGGGGCGGTACGGAACCAGCCGTACCGGTCCTGGACTACTCGACCGTGACGGACTTCGCCAGGTTGCGCGGCTTGTCGATGTCGCGGCCCATGGCCAGCGCCGTGTGGTACGCGAAGAGCTGGAGCGGGATGCCCATCAGGATCGGGTCCAGCTCGTCCTCGTTCTTCGGGACGACGATGGTGTGGTCGGCCTTCTCCTGCTCGCGGTGGGCCACGGCGAGGATGCGGCCGCTGCGGGCCTTGATCTCCTCCAGGGCCGCGCGGTTCTTCTCCAGCAGGTCGTCGTCGGGGACGATCGCGACCGTCGGCAGCGCGGGCTCGATGAGGGCCAGCGGGCCGTGCTTGAGCTCGGAGGCCGGGTAGGCCTCGGCGTGGATGTAGGAGATCTCCTTGAGCTTCAGGGAGGCCTCCAGGGCGACCGGGTAGCCCCGGACGCGGCCGATGAACATCATCGACTGGGCGCCCGCGTACTCCTTGGCCAGCTTCTCGATCTCCGGCTCCATCGCCAGGATCTCGGAGATCTGCGCGGGCAGCTTGCGCAGGCCCTCGATGATCCGCTTGCCGTCGGCCACCGACAGGTCGCGGATGCGGCCCAGGTGCAGCGCGAGCAGCGCGAAGGCGACGACGGTGTTGGTGAAGCACTTGGTGGAGACGACGCAGACCTCGGGTCCGGCGTGCACATAGGTGCCGCCGTCCGCCTCGCGGGCGATCGCCGAGCCGACGACGTTCACGACACCCAGGACGCGGGCGCCCTTGCGCTTGAGCTCCTGGACGGCGGCGAGCACGTCGTAGGTCTCACCGGACTGGGAGACCGCGATGTACAGTGTGTCGGGGTCCACGACCGGGTTGCGGTAGCGGAACTCGGAGGCCGGCTCGGCGTCCGCGGGGATGCGGGCGAGCTCCTCGATGAGACCGGCGCCGATCATGCCGGCGTGGTACGAGGTGCCGCAGCCGAGGATCTTGATCCGGCGCACCCCGCGGGCCTCGCGGGCGTCCAGGTTGAGGCCGCCGAGGTGGACGGTGGAGAACCGGTCGTCGATGCGGCCGCGCAGCACGCGGTCCACGGCGTCGGCCTGCTCCGACATCTCCTTGTGCATGTACGTGTCGTGGCCGCCCATGTCGTAGGAGGCGGCCTCCCACTCGACGGTCTCGGGGGTGGCGTTGGTGAGCGTGCCCGAGGTCGTGTACGTACGGAAGTCGTCGGCCTTCAGGGTGGCCATCTCGCCGTCGTTGAGGGTCACGACCTGGCGGGTGTGGGCGATCAGCGCGGCGACGTCGGAGGCGACGAGCATCTCCTTCTCGCCGATGCCGAGGATGACCGGGGAGCCGTTGCGGGCGACCACGATGCGGTCGGCGAAGTCGGCGTGCATCACGGCGATGCCGTAGGTGCCCTCGATGACCTTGAGCGCCTCGCGGACCTTCTCCTCCAGGGAGTCGGCCTGGGAGCGGGCGATCAGGTGGGTGATGACCTCGGTGTCGGTCTCGGACGCGAAGACGACGCCCTCGGCCTCCAGCTTGACGCGCAGCTCGGCGGCGTTGTCGACGATGCCGTTGTGGACGACGGCGACCTTGTTCTCCGGGTCCAGGTGCGGGTGAGAGTTCACGTCGCTCGGGGCGCCGTGGGTGGCCCAGCGGGTGTGCGCGATGCCGGTGGTGCCGGTGAAGCGCTTGGGGACGCGGGCCTCCAGGTCGCGGACGCGGCCCTTGGCCTTGACCATCTTCAGCGCGCCCGACTTGGGGCTGTTGATGACCACGCCCGCGGAGTCGTAACCCCGGTACTCCAGCCGCTGCAGACCTTCGAGCAGCAGGGGAGCGACATCACGCTTACCGATATAACCGACGATTCCGCACATAGAGTCTTGACCCCTCCATCGACGTACAAGTCCAACAAGTTCCGGCGTGTGCTCAGCCGTATCAGCCGTAGACGATGCGGCGCAGCTGCCGGAGCGAGAGCTCCGGTGGCGCCACGGCGCGGTGCGGCAGCTCGGCCGCGATCCGCTCGAAGATCTCCGCGTTCACCAGACCACCGGACTGCAGCTCACGGTGGCGGCGGCGGACGAATTCCTCGTACGTCTCGTCGAAGTACGCCAGCACCTCAAGTACCACCCGGGCCGCTTCGCCGCGCTGGAGCGCGGTGCTGCGCACCAGATGGTCGATGAGGTCGTCGTGGGACGACGGGCTGCGGCGTTCGAGCACCCGTCGATATTGCGGGGAATCCCGCCCTCACGCAAGAATCCTGCCCGATATCGGGCAGGATTCTCATGATCATACGCATCCTGGTACAGACCAGGCTCCTTCAGGGGGCGCTCACAGCCGCTTCAGCACGGCCTGCTTGGCGAAGGTGAACTCCTCCTCCGTGAGGATGCCGGACTGGTGCAGTTCCCCGAGCTCGCGCAGCCGCCGCAGCAGGGCGTCCGGGTCGTCGGCGGCGGCGGGCGCGGGGCCGAGCGCCTTGGGCTCCGGCGCGGGTCCGGGCTCCGGCGCGTGCGGGTGCGGCATCCGCACCACCACGGCCGCGGCGAGCAGCGCCATCAGCGGGTCCTTCTTGAATCCGTTGAGCTCCACGGCGTGCGGATCGCGCCCGGCGGGCACCCGGGGCGCGTTCGGCGAGCTCACGAAGCGCAGATGCCCGTCCACCAGCCCCCGCGCGGGCAGCCACTCCACCGCGTGCAGATCCTCCACGGCGAGGGTGGCCGGACCGGCGCCCGTCTTCACCTCGTCGGTGTGCCAGGTCCACTCCAGGCGGACCACCCGCCCGTCGAACCCGGCCGTGGCGTCGCCCGCGCTCACGGTCATCGGCAGCGAGGGCCCCGGCAGGAGATAGCGGTCGACCGGCCCCGTGGGCACCGAGTCGAGCAGCAGGGCGTTGCGGACCTCGTCCACGAAGTACTCGGCTATCGCGGCCGCCTTCGTCTCCACGGTCAGGGTGTACGGGTCGGAGGCGTCGTCCAGCTTGCCTCCGGTCACCTGGAGCAGCGGGTCTGCCCCGTCGCGCAGCCTCAGCCGAAGCCGCCCGGTCTTGCGCCCCGGCTCGTACGCCACCCCGGCCAGCGCCACGAGCGGCACCGTGACCTCGCCGAGCGTGCGGCGCAGCAGGCTGACGCCCTTGTCGCTGCCGGGCACGATGCGCACGCCGTCCCCGTCGAAGCTCCAGGTCCCGTCCTTCTGGATGATTTCCGCCATGAGGTGATTCTTCCATCCGGCCTTGCGGGGCCGGGCAGTTGGGCGACCGGTCCGCACTGGTCTACACCTTGACCGCCGGTGGGGCGGGCGGTTGTGATGGGTTCCGTTCGGTTGCTCGGCGTACCCCGTTGAAGGGAACCGCTAGTGAGTCAGCGCAGAACTGTGTCCCTGTTGCTCGGCGCCCTGCTGCTGGTGGCGGCGGCGGGCACCTCGGCCGGAGCCGCGACGGGCTCCACGACCACGGCCCGCGCCCCCCGACCCCTCGGCCAGATCGTCCCCGCGCCCGCGTCCGTCGCGCCGGGCGGCACCGCGTACACGATCACCTCCACCACCCCGATCCGCGTCGCCGCCGGCGCGGGCGCCGAGGGCCGCCGGATCGCCGGATATCTGGCGGACGTGCTGCGCCCCTCGACCGGGTACGCGCTGCCGGTGCGGGCGGACGGCCCCGGCGGCATCCGGCTGCGGCTCACCGGCGACGCGCGGCTGGGGGAGGAGGGGTACCGGCTGGAGAGCGGCCGGGGCGCGGTCACCCTCACGGCGCACCGGGCGGCCGGGCTCTTCCACGGCGTCCAGACGCTGCGGCAGCTGCTGCCCGCGTCGGTGGAGAGGAGGACGCGGCAGCCGGGCCCGTGGCAGGTGGCGGGCGGGACGATCGAGGACAGCCCGCGGTACGCCTACCGGGGCGCGATGCTCGACGTCTCGCGCCACTTCTTCACGCCCGGGCAGGTGGAGCGGTACATCGACCAGCTGGCGCTGTACAAGGTCAACAAGCTGCATCTGCACCTCAGCGACGACCAGGGCTGGCGGATCGCGATCGACTCCTGGCCGAGGCTCGCGGCGTACGGCGGGCAGACGCAGGTGGGCGGTGGCAGGGGCGGCTTCTATACGAAGGCGGAGTACGCGGAGATCGTCCGGTACGCGGCGAGCCGCTATCTGGAAGTGATCCCCGAGATCGACACTCCCGGCCACACCAACGCGGCGCTCGCCTCCTACGCCGACCTGAACTGCGACGGTGTCGCGCCTTCCCTCTATACCGGCACGGACGTCGGTTTCAGCTCACTGTGCGTGCCGAAGCCGGTGACGTACGCGTTCCTCGACGACGTGGTGCGGGAGCTGGCGGCGATGACTCCGGGTCGATATATCCACATCGGCGGCGACGAGGCGCACTCGACGGCGCACGCGGACTACGTGGCCTTCATGGACCGGGCGCAGGCGATCGTCGGCAAGTACGGCAAGACGGTCCTCGGCTGGCACCAGCTGGCCGGGGCACGGCCGGTCGCCGGGGCGGTGGCCCAGTACTGGGGCACGGACGGCGACGAGGCAGAGGTCGTCGCGGCGGCGAAGGCGGGCACGAAGCTGGTGATGTCGCCGGCGAATCGGGCGTACCTGGATATGAAGTACGACGCGCACACGGAACTCGGTCTGGACTGGGCGGGGTTCGTGGAGGTGGACAAGTCGTACGGGTGGGACCCGGACACCTTTGTCGCCGGGCTTCCGGCCGGGGCGGTGCTCGGGGTCGAGGCGCCGCTGTGGTCGGAGACGCTGACTGCGAGCGCGGACGTCGAGTACATGGCGTTCCCGCGCCTCCCCGGGATCGCGGAGCTCGGCTGGTCCCCGGCGCGGACCCACGACTGGCCGTCGTACCGGGCCCGGCTGGGGGCGCAGGGGCCGCGGCTGGAGGCGCTGGGGGTGAACTTCTACCGGTCGCCGGTGGTGCGATGGGAGTAGGCCCGGGGTTTGTCTGCGGGCCGTCCCCAACTGGTCGCGCAGTTCCCCGCGCCCCTAAAAGGCTCGGCTTCGCCATCGCCGACGGCCGTACCCCCTAGGGGCGCGGGGAACTGCGCGACCAGCCACAGACGGCCCGCAGATGAAAGAAGCGGGGTGCAGGGGCCGCAGGCCCCGCAAACGGGGTCCGGGGCCGCAGCCCCCGGGAAAACACCTCCGCCCCCTCCCACCCCCGGAGGGTTCAGGGAAGGGGCGGGGTGGGGGAAATCAACCCGCGATCGGATTCGGCAAGGTGCCCACCAGTTGCAGTGCCCCCGCCGGGTCCGCCAGGTCCACCATCTGCTTGTTGTTGCGCAGTTGCAGACGGTTCAGGCACGACAGCGCGAACTCCGGCGCGAACATGTCGTACTGCTTGAACTTGTCCGACAGCTCCGGTACCGACGCCTGGTACGACGTGACGCACTCCGCCACCGCCGCCCAGAACTCGTCCTCCCCGATCACGCCCTCGCTCACGAGCGTCGCGTTCAGGAAGCGGAAGAAGCAGTCGAAGACGTCCGTGAAGACGGACAGCAGCTTCATGTCGTCCGGCACGTCCGCGCGGATCCGCTCGACCGCCGGCGGCAGCACCGCGTCCGGGTCCATGACCACGATCTCCTCGGCGATGTCCTTGAAGATCGCCCGCGACACCGTCCCGTCCTCCGCCAGGACCAGGATCACGTTCTCGCCGTGCGGCATGTAGGCCAGGTCGTACGCGTAGAACGAGTGCAGGACGGGGAGCAGATACGCGTCCAGGTAGCGGCGCAGCCACTCCGTCGCGCCCACCCCCGACTCCGCGATCAGCGCGCCCGCGAACGACGCCCCGGCCCCGTCGACGTGCAGCAGCGACGCCATCGTCGCCAGGCGCTCGCCCGGCGCCAGCGACGGGACCGGGCTCTCCCGCCACAGCGCCGCCAGCATCTTGCGGTACGGCGAGTAGCGGTCGGTGGCGCGCTCGTACTGGCGGTGGTGGTAGCCGATCGCCGCCCGCTCGCGGATGATCGAGAAGCGGGCCGCCTGAAGCACGGAGTCGCGCTCCACCACTCCCGCCAGCCAGTCGTTGATCGCCGGGGTCGCCTCCATGTACGCCGCCGACAGGCCGCGCATGAAGCCCATGTTCAGGACCGAAAGGGCCGTCTTGACGTAGTGCTTCGTCGGGTCTGTCGTGTTGAAGAAAGTTCGGATCGACTGCTGGGCCAGGTACGTGTCGTCGCCCGCTCCCAGCGGCACCAGCCTGTCCTGGGCCACCTCCGCCGCGAACGTCACCGACAGCTTGTTCCACCACTGCCAGGGGTGGACCGGCAGCAGCTGGTAGTCCGCGAGGTCCAGCCCCCGCGCCGCCATCGTCGCGGCGAAACGTTCCAGCGTCGCCGCGCCCAGCTCCGCCTCGATCAGCGTCTCGTAGTCGAGCCCCGCGCCCGAGGTGAAGGTCGCCCGGTCGCGCCGCGCCGCCAGCCAGATCAGCCGGACGGGCGCGGCGGCCTCCGGCGCGTACGCCGCGTACTCGTGCACACCGAACCCGAGCCGCCCGTTGTTGGCCACGAAGCACGGGTGGCCCTCGGTCATGCCCGTCTCGATCGCCTGGAAGCCCGCACGGGCGAGCTCGGCCGCCGGGGTCTGCTCCTTGGTGAGCTTGTACGCCGTACCGGAGAGCGTGGAGGAGATCTCCTCCAGGTACACCGGCAGGATCTCGTCGCTCAGGCCCAGCGTCGCGCGCAGCTCGATGAAGAAGTCGAGGGCGTCGAGGGGGAGCCGGCCGGTGGACCCGTGCCGCGTGACCGACTCCGGGTCCACCTGCCAGTGGTCCAGCGCGTACAGCGCGGCGGTGAAGCGGTACTCCACCGTGCCGTCGTCGCTGCGCACGCTGTACCGGTCGTCGCCCAGCGGCTGCGGCTTCAGCAGCCGCTCGTGGGAGAACTCGGCGAGCGCCTTGCGGATCAGCAGCCGGTTGGCGCGCGTCCACAGCTCGGGGGTGAGGTGCGCGACGCCGGTGTCGGGGGTCGTCGTCATCGGGTGGCCTCCTCGAACGCGGCCCGCGTGCAGACGCTCAGCAGCGCCCTCTTCTCCGGCTTGGTGATCTCGCCGACGACCTCGAAGCCGACGGCGGCGTTGAGCGCGTGGACGGGCTTGTTGCCCACGTCCGGCTCCACGACGACCCGCCGGGTCGCCGGGTCCGCGAACAGGTGCCCCACCACGGCGGTGATCACCGCGCGGGTGAAGCCGTGGATCGGTGTGCCGGTCGGCGCGACCAGGAAGTGCATGCCGACGTCGCCCGGCTCGCTCTCGTACAGACCGACCAGCTCGCGGTGGGCCGGGTCGTACTTCTCCATCAGGAAGGCGGGCTCGCCGTCGTGCAGCCCGAGCAGCGCGTGGTGGTGCTCGTCGGCGGCGATCTCCATGTACGCCCGCTCGACGTCCTCCAGCTTCGCGTCCTGCATCATCCAGAACGCGGCCTTGGGGTGGGTGACCCAGCCGTGCAGCAGCTCGGCGTCCTTCAGCGGATCGAGGTCCCGGACGGTGAAGGTACCTATGCCGGAGGGGGTGTGCGTGGTGCTCATACGGCGAACTCCTGGAAGGCGATGGACTTCTCGACCGGGTAGTACTCGCGGCCGAGCAGCTCGCCGATGATGTACGCGTTGCGGTAGGCGCCCATGCCCAGGTCGGGCGAGGTGATCGAGTGGGTGTGCACGGCGGCGTTCTGGAGGAAGATCTCGCGGCCGTTGGTGTCGATGGCGTAGTTGCGGGCCACGTCGAAGCGGCCGCGGCCGTCGCGCCTGAGGCGGTCGGCCACCGGGGCGAGGAACTCCGGCTCGGCGTACTTGTAGCCGGTGGCCAGGACCAGGCCCTCGGTGTCGAGGGTGTAGTCCTTCTCCTGCTCCTCCTGGCGCAGACCCAGCGTGTACGTACCGGTCGTGGTGTCGTAGCTCGCCGCGTTCAGTGAGGAGTTGGTGAGCAGCCGGGTGCCGACGGGGCCCTTGAGGCTCTTCTGGTAGAGCAGGTCGAAGATCGCGTCGATGAGCTCCGAGTCGATGCCCTTGAACAGGCCCTTCTGCTGCGTCTCCAGGCGGTAGCGGGTGGCCTCGGGCAGCGCGTGGAAGTAGTCCACGTACTCCGGCGAGGTCATCTCCAGCGTCAGCTTGGTGTATTCGAGCGGGAAGAAGCGCGGCGAGCGGGTGACCCAGTTCAGCCGGTAGCCGTGGACGTCGATCTCGCTCAGCAGGTCGTAGTAGATCTCCGCCGCGGACTGCCCGCTGCCCACCAGGGTGATCGACTCCTTCTTCTGGAGCGCCTCCTTGTGGTCCAGATAGCGGGAGTTGTGCAGGTAGTCACCGCCCAGGCCCTGGCACGGCTCGGGGACGAACGGCGGGGTGCCGGTGCCGAGCACCAGCCGCCGGGCGCGGAACTCGGAGCCGTCCTCGGTGCGTACGACGTACACCTCGTCCTCGTACGTCACCGTCTTCACCGTCTGGTTGAAGCGGATCGAGGAGAGCTTGCCGGCCGCCCAGCGGCAGTAGTCGTTGTACTCGGTGCGCAGCGGGTAGAAGTTCTCGCGTATGTAGAACGAGTAGAGGCGGCCCGACTCCTTCAGGTAGTTGAGGAAGGAGTACGGCGAGGTCGGGTCGGCGAGGGTGACCAGGTCCGACATGAACGGGGTCTGGAGGTGGGCGCCCTCCAGGAACATGCCCGAGTGCCACTCGAAGTCCGGCTTGGTCTCCAGGAAGAGGCCGCGGAGCTCGTCGACCGGCTCGGTCAGACAGGCGAGGCCCAGGTTGAAGGGCCCGAGGCCGATCCCGATGAAGTCGTACGGCTCACGAGGCTGCGTGGACAAGGTTCTCTCCCAGGTACTGCTCGGCGTGGCCGGCGATCAGATCGAGGACGGCGGCGATGTCGGAGACCGTCGTCTCGGGGTTGAGCAAGGTGAACTTCAGGTACTGGCGGCCGCCGGTCTTGGTGCCGGCGACGACGGCCTCGCCGGACGCGAACAGCGCCTTGCGGGCGTAGAGGTTGGCGCGGTCGATCTCGGCGGGCGAGGTGACCGCGTCCGGGATGTAGCGGAAGACCAGGGTCGACAGGGTGGGCTCGACGACGACGTCGTAGCGCGGGTCGGCGGCGAGCAGCCGCCAGCCCTCCACGGCCAGGTCGCACACCTCGTCGAAGAGCGAGCCGATGCCGTCGGCGCCCATGGTGCGCAGCGTCATCCACAGCTTCAGGGCGTCGAAGCGGCGGGTGGTCTGGAGGGACTTGTCGACCTGGTTGGGGATGCGCTCCTCGGCGGCCCGGCGCGGGTTGAGGTAGTCCGCGTGGTACGTGGCGTGCCGCAGCGTGCTGCCGTCCTTGACCAGGATCGCGCTCGAACTCACCGGCTGGAAAAAGGACTTGTGGTAGTCCACGGTGACCGAGTCGGCGTGCTCGATGCCGTTCAGGAGGTGACGGCGGGTCGGCGAGACCAGCAGTCCGCAGCCGTACGCGGCGTCCACGTGCATCCACGCGCCGTACTGGGCGCAGAGGTCGGCGATCTCCGGCAGCGGGTCGAGGGAGCCGAAGTCGGTGGTGCCCGCGGTGGCGACGACGGCCATCGGGACGTTGCCCTCGGCGGCGCAGCGCTCCAGGGCGCGGGCGAGCGCCACGGTCTGCATCCGCTTGTCGTGGTCGCAGGGGATCGACACGACGGCGCCACGGCCGAGACCGAGCAGCTGGGCGGACTTCTGGACGCTGAAGTGGCTGCACTCGGAGGAGAAGATCCGCAGCTTCGACAGGTCGTCGGTCTTGGCCTCCTCGCGGGCGAGCAGCAGCGCCTGGAGGTTGGACTGGCTGCCGCCGCTGGTGAACACGCCGTCGGCGGAGGGGCCGTAGCCGACGCGGCCGGCGGTCCAGTCGATCAGCCGGCGCTCGATGAGGGTGCCGCCGGCGCTCTGGTCCCAGGTGTCCAGCGAGGAGTTGACGGCCGAGAGGACCGCTTCGCCGAGGACGGCGGGGATGACGACCGGGCAGTTGAGGTGGCCCAGGTAGCGGGGGTGGTGGAAGTAGACGGCGTCGCGCAGGTACACGTCCTCCAGCTCGTCCAGGACGGCGGAGGTGTCGCCCAGCGGCCGGTCGAGGTCGACGCGGTCGATGAGCGGGGCGATGTCCTCGACGCCCGCACCGGTGAACGGGCGGCGTGTCGCGGCGAGTTTCGACGCCACCCGCTCGACTCCTTCGGTCACGGAGCGCCGGTAGCTCTCCGCCGTCGTGTCATTGAGCAGGTGCGAACGCATGAACTGTCCTCCCGGATCGGGGACTTCGTCGGGCCCTCCGGGCAGAAAGGAAGGGGGCGAGGACCGCGATCTCGAAGTAAGGTTAGCCTAACCTAAGTTCGATCTCAACAAGCCCTCGCCCCCTGTGAAGTGGGCTCCGCCGCATGCCCTTAGGGGCGCGGGGAACTGCGCGATCGGCCACACACGGCCGGCAGTCGCGCAACAGCCCCTACGCGGCCTCTTCCTCGCGCAACTGGTCCTCCGAACGCCCCCTCCGCCAGTAGCCGACGAAAGTGACGTTCCTGCGGTCGACCTGACGCTCATTCACGAAGTGCCGCCGCAGCTCGCGCATGGTGGAGGCCTCACCGGCGATCCATACGTACGGGTCGACCCCGGGGAGAGCTGGCTCGGCGCGGACGGCATCGAGGACGGAGGGTGCGCCCTCCTCGCGTACGAGCCAGGTGATCTCCGCGTCCGCAGCCGTTGGCAGCGCCATCCGGTCCCCGCTGAACGGCACTTCGAGCCACACCCGCGCGCGCGTGCCGGCGGGCAGCCACTCCAGGATGGCGGAGACGGCGGGCAGCGCGGTCTCGTCACCCCAGAGCACGACCCCGTCCGTACCGGCCGGCGGCCGGAACCGTACCGCCGTGTTGTCGGCGACCGCCGGACCGAGGACCGCCACACGGTCCCCGGGCTCGGCGCGCGCCGCCCAGCGGCACGCCGGGCCGCCGTCCTCGTGGAGCGCGAAGTCGATGTCGACCTCGTCGGGGTCGCGGCGCTGCTCGCGCAGGGTGTACGAGCGCATCACGGCCCGGACGTCGTCGGGCAGCGCCCGGTACTCCGCGAACCACGTCTCGGGGTTCTGGGTCAGCGGCAGTACGGGCGCGTCCTGGCCGGGGTGCGGCAGGAAGAGCGAGAGGCTCTGGTCCCGGCCGCCGCCCTCGAAGTACGCCAACTGCTCGCCGCCGAAGGTGATCCTGACCAGCGACGGGCCGAGCCGCCGGGTCCGTACCACGCTCAGGTCGAAGAGACGGAAGGGGACGGTGGCGGTCTCGGCTGTCAGCGTCATGGTCAGGCAACCTTCTTCGCGGTCTCGATGGCCTTGGCGAGGGTTTCGAGGATCGGGGTGCACTTGTCGTACGAGTAGATCGGCTCGGTGGTGCGCGGGGTGATCTGGCCGGCCTTGACGGCGGGCAGCCCGGTCCAGGTCGGCTTGGACTTCAGGGCGTCCGGCTGGAGGGCGGTGGAGCGGTTGTCCATCATGATCACGTCGGCCTTGTACTTGCCGACGTTCTCCCAGCTGAGCTCCTCGAAGAAGCCCTGCGCGTTGACCTTCGGCTCGACGAACTTGACGCCCAGCTCCTGGAAGTACGCGGTGTCGGCGGACGTCTTGGCCGCGGAGACGTAGAACAGGTCGGCGCTGGCGGAGCCGATCATCACCGTGACGCCCGGGTTGGCCTTGGTGGCGGCGCGCAGCCGGGCGGCGGCCTTCTCGAAGCGGGCCTTGGCCTCGGTGAACTTGGCGGCCTTCAGGTCGGCGCCGAGCGAGGCGGCGAGGTCGGCGCGGCGCTGGAGCGCGGCCGGCATGCTGATCTGCGCGGCCCACAGCGCGACGCTGGGGGCGAGCTTGAGGATCTTGTCCTTGCTGTTGTCCGGCACGTACCAGAGGGCGTCCTTCTCCCACATGTCCGTGACGAGCAGGTCGGGCGCGAGGGCCGCGTACTTCTCGACGCTGAACTCGCCCCAGACGTTGCCGAGGATCTCGACCTTGTTGATGTCGAGGTCGCCCGCCTGGACGTCCGGCTTGCCGTCCTTGGCCTTGGTCGGGCCGAACACGGCCTTGACCTCGATGCCGTAGTCGTGGAGGGCGGCGGCGGTGCCGGTGAAGGCCACGATCGTCTTGGGGGTGGACTTCGTCTCGACGGTCTTGCCGCGGTCGTCCTTGAAGGACCAGGGGCCGGACTTGCCGGACTCCGCGGCCTTCTGCGAGTCGCCCTTTTTCTTGTCGTCGTCCCCGCACGCGGCCAGCGCGGCCCCGAGGCCGATGGCGCCGCCGGCGGCCAGCAGGCCGCGACGGGAGAGGAAGGACGCTCGGGAAATGGGCATGACGATCCGTTTCGTACGTGCCGGGGTCGGCCTCTGGCAGTTCCTGGGTAGGTTAGCCTAACCTCACAAGGATCTGTAGAGGGGTCTCCCGGGAGTGCCTACCGCCGCAGCGGGGCGTACGTGAAGCGGACCTTGTGGGACGCGGTCGGCTCGTAGAGCGTCCGGCACCCGGCGCAGTGCCAGTGCCAGTGGTCGGCGGCGCCGGGGGCGGTGGTGGAGGTGTCCTTCCACAGCGCCGGACGCGTGGGGCAGGCGGGGCAGGTGGGCGGGGTCACGCTGCCCAGGGTGGGGGCGGGGACGGGGTGGCGTCGCCCGTACGGCACGGGGCCACCCCATCGAGCGAAGTCTTTGTCTGCGGACCGGTGGGTGGCCGAGCGCGCAGTTCCCCGCGTCCCTTTTGGCCCGGGGTTCGTCTGCGGGCCGTCTGTGGCTGGTCGCGCAGTTCCCCGCGCCCCTTAGATGCCGCTGCGCGGCAATCCCCCGGGCGGCCCGAAGGGGCGCATTTAGGGGCGCGGGGAACTGCGCGAGCAACCGGCCACGGTCCGCGGACGAACGAGGCTTTTGAGGGGCGCGGGGAACTGCGTGCTCAGCCACCCATGACCCGCAGCCGAACACCGGGCCAGAAGAGGGGCGCTACGCCGGCAGCCCCAACTCCCGCGCGATCAGCATGCGCTGGACCTCACTCGTGCCCTCCCCGATCTCCAGGATCTTGGAGTCGCGCCACATCCGCGCCACCGGATACTCGTTCATGAACCCGTACCCGCCGTGGATCTGCGTGGCATCGCGCGCGTTGTCGACCGCGACCGTCGACGAGTACAGCTTCGCCAGCGCCGCCTCCTTCTTGAAGGACTCGCCCCGCACCAGCCGGGACGCCGCGTCGCGCCAGCCCACCCGGGCCATGTGCGCCCGCATCTCCATGTCGGCGATCTTGAACTGGATCGCCTGGTTGTCGCCGATCGGGCGGCCGAACGCGTGGCGCTCGTGCGCGTACTTCACCGATTCGTCGACGCAGCCCTGCGCCAGACCCGTGGCCAGCGCCGAGATGGCGACGCGGCCCTCGTCGAGGATCCGCAGGAACTGCGCGTAGCCCCGGCCCTCCTCGCCCAGGAGGTTGGCGGCCGGGACGCGGACGTCCTGGAAGGACAGCTCGCGGGTGTCCGACGCGTTCCACCCCACCTTCGAGTACGGCGCGGCCACCGTGAAGCCCGGCGTGCCGGACGGGACGATGATCGAGGAGATCAGCGGGCGCCCGTCCGCCTTGCGGCCGGTCACGGCCGTCACCGTCACCAGGCCCGTGATGTCCGTACCCGAGTTGGTGATGAAGCACTTCGTGCCGTTGATGACCCACTCGTCGCCGTCGCGCACCGCCGTCGTACGCGTGCCGCCCGCGTCCGAGCCGCAGTCCGGCTCGGTCAGACCGAACGCGCCCAGCATCTCGCCGGAGCAGAGCTTGGGCAGCCACTCCCGCTTCTGCTCCTCGGTGCCGAACCGGAACACCGGCATCGCGCCGAGCGAGACCCCGGCCTCCAGGGTGATGGCGACCGAGGAGTCGACCCGGGCCAGCTCCTCCAGGGCGATGCCTAGCGCGAGGTAGTCGCCGCCCATGCCCCCGTACTCCTCGGGAAGGGCAGCCCGAACAGGCCCATACGGCCCATCTCGCGGACGATCTCGTACGGGAACTCGTGGCGCTCGTAGAAGTCGCCGATCTTCGGGGCGATGACGTCGTGCGCGAACTCCTCGACCGTACGGCGGAGTTCTTCGTGCTCGTCGGAGAGCCGGTGGTCAAGGGACATGGGGGGTCACTCCTTGTGGGAGTCGGGGGAGAGGGCGCGGACGGTGCGGGACGGGCTCGGCCGTCCCAGCTGCTCGGCGAGCCAGACGCTGGTGGCGGTGAGCCTGCCGAGGTCGACCCCGGTGTCGATACCGAGGCCCTGGAGCATCCACACGAGGTCTTCGGTGGCGAGGTTTCCGGTGGCGGACTTGGCGTACGGACAGCCGCCGAGGCCGCCCGCCGAGGCGTCGACGGTGGCCACGCCGTGCTGGAGCGCGGCGAGGGTGTTGGCGAGCGCCTGGCCGTACGTGTCGTGGAAGTGCACCCCGATCGCGGAGGTCGGCACGCCCTCCTCGTTCAGCGCGGCGAGCAGGCTCTGGACGTGGGCCGGGGTCGCGACCCCGATCGTGTCCCCGAGGCTCAGCTCGTCGCAGCCCAGGTCCATCAGGGACTTGGCGACCCGGACGACCTGGTGGACGGGGACGGCTCCCTCCCACGGGTCGCCGAAGCACATCGACAGATAGCCCCGGACGTGGACCTTCTGCTCCTTGGCGCGGGCCACGACGGGCGCGAACATCTGGAGCGACTCGTCCACCGTGCGGTTCAGATTGGCCTTGGCGAACGACTCCGTGGCGCTGGCGAAGACCGCGATGCGGCGGGCGCCGAGCGCGAGCGCCCGGTCCAGGCCCCGCTCGTTGGGCACCAGGACGGGCAGTGCCACGCTCTCGATGCCGTCGAGCATGGGGAACAACCGCTCGGCGTCGGCCAGTTGGGGCACCCACTTGGGGTGGACGAAGCTGGTCGCCTCGATGGTGGTCAGGCCCGCGTCCGCCAGGCGGTGGATGAACTCCGCCTTGATCTCGGTGGGGACGACGGCCTTCTCGTTCTGCAGGCCGTCGCGGGCCCCGACCTCGTGGATCCGCACCGAGGCGGGCAGGCCCCGCGCCGGTACGACCATGGGCAGCGTCACTGGTCCTCCTCCTTCGGGGTCACCACGGCCAGGACCTGGTCCATGGCCACGGTCGAGCCGGGGGAGACGTCCAGCTCGGTGACGGTGCCGGCGTGCGGGGCGGAGATGACGTGCTCCATCTTCATCGCCTCCACCACCAGCAGGCTCTGGCCCGCGTCGACCTCGTCGCCGACGGCCACCTTGACGACGGTGACGGTGCCGGGCATCGGCGCGGCCAGCGTGTCGAGGCCGCCGCGCGCGCCGCCGGTGAGGCTCGCCGCGACGGGGTCGTGGTCCAGCACATGCCAGCTGTCCCCGTCCCGCCCGAGCCAGGTCCCCTCCGGGGAGGGGACGGTGGTGAAGGTGTGGGTGAGGCCGTCGAGCTCCACGGAGACCTGGCCGGGGGAGACCCGGCCGACGGCCGTGCCGCGCACCGTGTGAGTAACGGGTTCGAGTCCCGGTACTCGGAACGGGAAGGCCAGGGGCGCCGGTTCGCCGCCCATGCGCCAACCGCTCGGCACCGCGAACGGGTCCAGCCACGCGCCCGTGACGCGGGGGCGCAGCCCCTCCTGCCGCACCAGCGCCGCCGCCGCGTACACCTCCTCCGGCACCCCCTCCGGCACCAGCGAGTCCGCCTCGCGCTCCACCAGGCCCGTGTCGAGGTCGCCCGCGACCACGTCCGGGTGGGCCAGGAGGCGGCGCAGGAAGCCCGCGTTGGTGGGCACGCCCAGGGTGACCGTGTCGGCCAGCGCCGCCCGCAGCCGGCGCAGCGCGGTCGCCCGGTCCGGCCCGTACGCGATGACCTTGGAGAGCATCGGGTCGTAGAGGCTGCCGACCTCCGTGCCCTCGCTCAAACCCGAGTCCGTGCGCACCCCGTCGCCCTGCGGCTCGCGCAGCGCCAGGACCGTACCGCCCGAGGGCAGGAAGCCGCGGGAGGGGTCCTCGGCGCAGATGCGGGCCTCTATGGCGTGGCCGGTGAGGGTGATGTCCTCCTGCCCGTACGGCAGTTCCTCGCCCGCCGCGACCCGCACCTGCCACTCCACCAGGTCCAGGCCCGTGATGAGCTCGGTGACCGGGTGCTCGACCTGGAGGCGGGTGTTCATCTCCATGAAGTAGTACGAGGACGGGTCGCTGCCCGGGACGATGAACTCCACCGTGCCCGCGCCCGCGTAGCCGCAGGAGCGGGCCGCCTGGACCGCCGCCTCGCCCATCGCGGCCCGGGTCGCCTCGTCGAGCAGGACCGAGGGGGCCTCCTCGATGATCTTCTGATGGCGGCGCTGGAGGGAGCACTCGCGCTCGCCCAGGTGCACCACGTTCCCGTGGCCGTCCGCGAGGACCTGGATCTCGATGTGGCGGGGGCGGTCGATCCACCGCTCCACCAGGAGCGTGTCGTCGCCGAAGGAGGCGCGGGCCTCGCGGCGGGCGGCCGCGATCTCGTCGGCGAGCGCCGCCTCGTCGCGGACCAGCCGCATGCCCTTGCCGCCGCCGCCCGCGCTGGGCTTGAGGAGCACGGGCATGCCGATCTCGCGGGCCGCGTCGGCCAGTTGGCCGTCGGTCAGGCCGCTGCCCGAGGAGCCGGGCACCACCGGGACACCGGCCGCCTTCACGGTCTCCTTGGCCCGGATCTTGTCGCCCATCAGGGAGATCGCGTCCGCCGGAGGTCCGATGAAGACCAGGCCCGCCTCGGCGCACGCGCGCGCGAAGGCCGCGTTCTCGGCGAGGAAGCCGTAGCCGGGGTGGACGGCCTGGGCGCCGCTCTTCGCGGCCGCCTCCAGGAGCCGGTCGATGGAGAGGTAGCTCTCGGACGCGGCCGCCGGGCCGATCCGCACCGCCGTGTCCGCCTCCCGCACATGCCGGGCGTCCGCGTCCGCGTCGCTGAACACCGCGACCGAGCGCACCCCGAGGGCGCGCAGGGTGCGGATGACGCGGACGGCGATCTCGCCCCGGTTGGCGACGAGGACTGTGTCGAACATCGTCATGGTCCGCCTCACATCCGGAAGACGCCGAAGCCGGGCGCCGAGTAGTCCCGCTGGGGGAGGGGGGCGTTGGCACAGGCCGTCAGGGCGAGCCCGAGGACCTGGCGGGTCTCCATCGGGTCGATCACCCCGTCGTCCCACAGCCGGGCCGTCGCGTAGTAGGCGTTGCCCTGCTGGTCGTACTGGGCGCGGATGGGGTCCTTGAAGGACTCCTCGGCGTCGGTCGGCCACTCCTCGCCGCGCGCCTCCAGTTGGTCGCGCTTGACGGTGGCGAGCACCGAGGCGGCCTGCTCGCCGCCCATCACCGAGATCTTGGCGTTGGGCCACATCCACAGGAAGCGCGGCGAATAGGCGCGGCCGCACATCGAGTAGTTGCCCGCCCCGTACGACCCGCCGACGATCACCGTCAGTTTGGGCACGCGGGTGCTCGCCACCGCCGTCACCATCTTGGCGCCGTGCTTGGCGATGCCGCCCGCCTCGTAGTCCCGGCCGACCATGAAGCCCGAGATGTTCTGGAGGAACACCAGCGGGATGCCGCGCTGGTCGCACAGCTCGATGAAGTGGGCGCCCTTCTGGGCGGATTCGGAGAACAGGATGCCGTTGTTGGCGACGATGCCGACCGGGTGGCCGTGGATCCGGGCGAAGCCGGTGACCAGCGTCTGGCCGAACTCGGCCTTGAACTCCTGGAAGCGGGAGCCGTCGACCACGCGCGCGATGACCTCGCGGACGTCGTACGGCGTGCGGGAGTCGACCGGCACCGCCCCGTACAGCCCGAACGGGTCGGCCTTGGGCTCCTCTACGGGCTCCACGCTCCACGGGAGCTCACCGCGCGCGGGGAGGGTCGCCACGATGTTGCGGACGATCCGCAGCGCGTGCGCGTCGTCCTCGGCGAGGTGGTCGGTCACGCCGGAGGTGCGCGAGTGGACCTCGCCGCCGCCGAGCTCCTCGGCGGTGACGACCTCGCCGGTGGCGGCCTTCACCAGCGGCGGGCCGCCGAGGAAGATCGTGCCCTGGCCGCGGACGATCACGGCCTCGTCGCTCATGGCCGGGACATACGCCCCGCCCGCCGTGCAGGAGCCCAGGACCGCCGCGATCTGCGGGATCCCGGCGGCCGACATCCGGGCCTGGTTGTAGAAGATCCGGCCGAAGTGGTCCCGGTCGGGGAAGACCTCGTCCTGCATCGGCAGGAAGGCGCCGCCGGAGTCCACCAGGTACAGACACGGCAGCCGGTTCTCCAGGGCCACCTCCTGGGCGCGCAGGTGCTTCTTCACCGTCATCGGGTAGTACGTGCCGCCCTTGACCGTGGCGTCGTTGGCCACGATCACGCACTCGCGCCCGCTGACCCGCCCGATCCCGGCGATCACCCCGGCGGCGGGCGCCTGGTCCCCGTACATCCCGCTCGCCGCGAGCGGCGCGAGCTCCAGGAACGGCGAGCCGGGGTCGAGCAGGGTGTCGACCCGGTCGCGCGGCAGCAGCTTGCCGCGCGCGACATGGCGCTCGCGGGCCCGCTCGCCGCCGCCGAGGCGGGCCGCGGCCAGTCTGGCGCGCAGCTCCTCGCCGAGGGCGCGGTGCGCCGCCTCGTTGGCCCGCCACGCCTCGGACGCGGGATCCGCCGCGCTCCCAAGGACCGGTGCCTGCTGCATCGTGTCGAGCCCCCTTGCCCGTACGAAGTCCGCCGTGAGCTCTTCCGGCCACATGTTAATGACCGTTAACTCATTTCCTTCAGGTTAACGAGCGCTAACCGCGTTGTCTAGAATGAATTCTCATGAGCACCCGGACCGATGCCCCCACCCGCCGCGAGCAGATCCTGCGCGAGGCCGCCCGCCTCTTCGCCGAACGCGGCTTCCACGGCGTGGGCGTCGACGAGATAGGCGCGGCGGTCGGCATCAGCGGCCCCGGCCTCTACCGGCACTTCGCGGGCAAGGACGCGATGCTGGCGGAGCTGCTGGTGGGGATCAGCGGGCGGCTGTACGACGGCGGCCGCAAGCGCGTCGCCGAGGCCGACGGGGGCCCGGAGGCGGTGCTCGGCTCGCTCATCGACGGCCACATCGACTTCGCCCTCGACGACCGGGCGCTCATCACGCTCCACGACCGGGAGCTGGACCGCCTGCGCGACAGCGACCGCAAGCTGGTGCGGCAGTTGCAGCGGCAGTACGTGGAGCTGTGGGTCGGGGTCGTACGGGAGCTGTACCCGCTGGGGTCCGAGGCGGAGGTCCGCACGGCCGTCCACGCGGTGTTCGGCCTGCTCAACTCGACGCCGCACCTGGGGGCGTACGGGGCGGGGCTGCCCGGCCGCGCGGCCACGGAGGCGCTGCTGCGGCGCCTGGCGCACGGGGCGTTCGCGGCGCTCGCGGGCTGAGCGCCCCGGCCGCCCACGCGCGCGCGTGCGCCCGTCCACTGCGCGGACGACGGCGCCCGGCGCCGCGCACCGGGGCAGAATGGGGCGCATGCCGATACCCAGCCGTGCCGTTCTCGTCGACCACCTCGTCCGCACCCGTATCGCCGGAGACGTCGCCACCCCCCGCGACAACAACCTCTCCCACTACCGCAAGCTCGCCAACGGCGACCGCCACTACTGGCTGGGCCTGGAGCTGGGCGACCGCTGGACCGACGAGCAGGACGTGCTCGCGGTGATGGCCGAGCGCTGCGGGGTCGTCGACGACCCCGGGCACCGCACGGGCCAGGACACCATCGACCCGGAGCTGACCGTCGACGCCCTTGAGCGGATGGCGGCGCGGCTGCGGAAGGCCGTGGCGGGGCGGGAGCGGGTGCTGTTCGCGACCGGGCACCCGGGTGCGCTCATCGATGTGCACAGCCGGACCGCTTCGGCGCTGCGTGCCGCGGGGTGCGAGATCGTGCGGATTCCGGACGGGGTGCTCGCGGACGACGGGTGTGTCGTCCAGTTCGCGGACGTCTCGCTCTACGAGCGGGGTGCGTCCCTCTGGCACACGCATTCGCCTGCGCCGATGGCGGCGATTCTGGATGCGCTGGAGCGGGAGGGGCGGGCGTTGCCGGATCTGGTCGTGGCGGATCACGGGTGGGCCGGGTGTGCGGCCCAGCGCGGTATCGACGCGGTCGGGTACGCCGATTGCAACGATCCCGCGCTGTTCCTCGCGGAGGCGGAGGGGACGCTTCAGGTTGCTGTGCCGCTGGACGACCACGTGGTTGATCCGCGGTTCTACGAGCCGATGGTCGAGTATCTGTTGGGTGCGGCTGAGTTGGTCTGAAGTTGCGCCGTGGGGGCGGGGGTTCGTGGTTCCGTGCGGGCCGTGCGTGGCTGGTCGCGCAGTTCCCCGCGCCCCTAAAAGCAGGCGGCCGGGGGCACGGTACGTAAAGGTGCGCCCCGATCCTCGCCTCCTAGGGGCGCGGGACCCGCACCACGCCCTCCTGGATCACCGTCACCGCCAAGCGGCCGTCCTGGGTGTAGATGCGGGCCTGGCCCAGGCCCCGGCCCGCTGAGGCCGAGGGGGACTCCTGGTCGTACAGGAGCCATTCGTCGGCCCGGAACGGGCGGTGGAACCACATCGCGTGGTCCAGGGACGCGCCCACCACGTCGCCGACCGCCCAGCCGCCCCGGCCGTGCGCGAGCAGCACCGAGTCGAGCAGGGTCATGTCGGAGACGTAGGTGGCGAGCGCGATGTGCAGCAGGGGGTCGTCCGCGAGCTTGCCGTTCGTGCGGAACCAGACCTGCGAGCGCGGCTCGCGCGCGGTGCCGACGCTGGCCCACGGCGGCGCGTCGGCGTACCGCAGGTCGACGGCCGCGCGGGCCTCGATCAGGCGCTCGGCGACGTCCGCCGGAAGGTGGCGCGGCAGCATCTCGGCGGCCGTCGGGAGCGACTCGGGGTCCGGCGCGGGCGGCATGTCCGTCTGGTGCTCAAGACCCTCCTCGTACGTCTGGAAGGACGCGGAGAGGTGGAAGATCGGGTTGCCGTGCTGGACCGCCACCACCCTTCGGGTGGTGAACGAGCGGCCGTCGCGGATGCGGTCGACCATGTAGACGATCGGTGCGCCCGGGTCCCCGGCGCGCAGGAAGTACGCGTGCAGGGAGTGCGGCGGCCGGTCTTCGGGGACGGTGCGGCCGGCGGCGACCAGCGCCTGGGCCGCCACCTGGCCCCCGAAGACCCGGGGGACGAGCGCCGAGCGTGAGCGGCCCCGGAAGTAGTCCCGCTCGATCTGCTCCAGGTCGAGCAGATCGAGCAGGGCATCCAGAGCCTCGGTCACAGACCCATGTCCTTGGCGATGATCGACTTCATGATCTCGCTGGTGCCGCCGTAGATCCGGTTGACGCGGTTGTCGGCGTACAGACGGGCGATCGGGTACTCGTTCATGAAGCCGTAACCGCCGTGCAGCTGGAGGCACTTGTCGATGACGCGGTGGGCGACCTCGGTGCAGAACAGCTTGGCGGAGGCGGCCTCGGCCGGCGTCAGCTCGCCCGCGTCCAGGGCCTCCAGGGCGCGGTCGGCGACCGCCTCGGCGGCGTCCACCTCGGCCTGGCAGGCGGCCAGTTCGAACTTGGTGTTCTGGAAGTGCGCGACCGGCTTGCCGAAGACGGTGCGCTCCTGCACGTACTCCTTGGCGAACCGGACGGCGGCCTTGGCCTGCGCGTAGGCGCCGAAGGCGATGCCCCAGCGCTCGGAGGCGAGGTTGTGGCCGAGGTAGTAGAAGCCCTTGTTCTCCTCGCCGAGGAGGTCCTCGACCGGGACCTTCACATCGACGAACGCCAGCTCGGCGGTGTCGGAGGTCTTCAGGCCGAGCTTGTCGAGCTTGCGGCCGATGGAGTAGCCCTCGGCCTTGGTGTCCACGGCGAACAGCGAGATGCCGTGGCGGCGGTCCTCGGCGGTGGGCGCGGCGGTGCGGGCGCAGACGATCACGCGGTCGGCGTGGACGCCGCCGGTGATGAAGGTCTTGGAGCCGTTGAGGACGTAGTGCGTGCCGTCCTCGGAGAGCTTGGCGGTGGTCTTCATGCCCGCGAGGTCGGAGCCGGTGCCCGGCTCGGTCATCGCCAGGGCCCACATCTCCTCGCCGGAGACGAACTTCGGCAGGAAGCGCTTCTTCTGCTCGTCGGTGGCGAGCATCTTGATGTACGGCAGGCCGAGCAGCACGTGCACGCCGGAGCCGCCGAAGTGGACGCCCGCGCGGGACGTCTCCTCGTACATCACGGCCTCGAACTTGTACGAGTCGATGCCCGCGCCGCCGAACTCCTCGTCGACGCGGATGCCGAAGACGCCCAGCTCGGCGAGCTTGTAGTAGAAGTCGCGCGGCGCCTGGCCTGCGGCGAACCACTCGTCGTAGACGGGGACGACCTCGGCCTCGATGAAGGCCCGGATGGTCTCCCGGAACGCCTCGTGGTCCTCGTTGAATACGGTGCGGCGCACGGACGCTCTCCTTCTGACGGTGGCGGCGGCTCGGCTAAGCGCTTGCTCAGGGATGGAAATACGAAGTTACCCGGCGGTCACTCGCACTGTCCAGAGTGAGCCTCAGCACGTCCCGGCGCACTCCGGAGCGCGAGCCAAAGCTCCGTGCGGACGTCCATGTCGTCCAGGTCCGCGTCGAGCAGCGCGGCGCAGCGGGCCAGGCGCTGGCGGACGGTGTTGCGGTGCACGCCGAGGGCCACCGCCGTGCGGTCCCAGCTGCCGTGCAGCGAGAGCCAGGTGCGCAGGGTGGTGAGCAGCGGCTCGGCGAGCGGGGCGAGCAGGGCGCGGGCGTACGCGGCGGCCTCCTCCGGGTCCACGAGCGAGGCGTAGCCGCCGGTGCGGTGGCGGACCAGGGGGGAGCGGGCCGCCTCCGCCCGGCGCAGCGCCCGGGCGGCCTGGGCGTCGGCGGCGGCCAGCTCCCCGGCCGCCACGGGCGCGCTCGCCCCCAGCGTCCAGCCCGGGTGCGGGCCGACGTCCTGCCCGCCGGGGACGAGCACGCGCGCGTGGCCGTCGCCCGCCTCCACCAGCGGGCTGCCGAGGTCGGGCGGGGCGCCCTCGCCGCGCGCGTGGACGACGGTCCAGGGCGCCTCGCCGAGCAGCGGGGCCACCTCGGCGGGGTCCGCGCCGAGCAGCAGCCGCACCAGCGCGGCCGACTGGGCCGTCCGGCCCGCGTCCGGCCGTTCGGCGGTGAGCAGCGACAGCAGCACCGAGGCGGCCCCGGCGATGGTGTGGTCGCCGCCCTCGCGCCGCTCGGTGACGGTCCCGAGCGCGAGACCCCGCGCCCCGGCCAGGGCGTACACGGCGAGCTGCGCGCCGCCCGAGGTGTCGCTCGCGGACGTGGGGGGAGCGGACGCGGGGGGAGCGCCGGGCCGCCCGGGCTCGGGGCCCACCCCCGCCGAGACCACTGCCGCCAGATGCCGCAGGGCCGCCCGCGCCCGCTCCGACGGCTCGGGGCCCGCCGAGCGCACCACCGCCCCCTCCGGGTCGAGCAGCGCCGCCCAGCCGCCCAGGCGCGTCGCCAGCTGGTGCAGCACCGCCGGAACGGGGTCGGGCCGGGCGGCCGCCGAGGCGAGGGCCTGCTGGGCCCGGGCGACCCGGCGCAGCTCGTGGTGGCGGGCCTCGGTCAGCAGGCCCCACACCGCCCGGGCGATCGCCGTGAACGGGGTCGGCGGCGGCACCTCCACCAGCGGCAGCCCGTGCCGCTCGCAGGCGGCCACCAGCTCGGCCGGGACCGTGTCGTACACCGGCGTGACACCGAAGCCGAGCGCCGCCGCGCCCGCCTCGGCGACCCGCGCCGCGTACCGCTCCGGGTCGGTGAGCTGCACCCCCGCCGTCAGCAGCAGCTCGCCGCCGAGCAGATACGGATACGGGTCGGCCATCTCCGAGGCGTGCACCCCGTGCACGGCGGCGTCCGGCGGCCCGGCGAGGTGCACGAGGCCCAGGTCCGCGCGGGCGAGGAGGGCGGAGAGCGGGACCGGAGTGGTGGGCGGGGCCGCCGCGGGCTCGGCAGGCATGGGCACTCCGTACATCAGAGGGGCCGTAAGTGGAGGAAACGTACACTTCAGTATCGCTGGACGGCCACCTAGGGTGGCGAGCGCGGGCCGCACCGGCCCGGAGGAACCACGGGCCGCCGGGCCCGTACGCAGGCCGATCACGAAGGGCACTCCGACATGAGCAGCAACGAAACGCCGCGCGGTCCGATCGACTCGTCCCGCGTTCCGCGGTACGCGGGCCCCGCGACCTTCGCCCGGCTGCCCCGCCTCGACGAGGTCGGCACCGCCGACGTCGCCGTGGTCGGCGTGCCCTTCGACAGCGGTGTCTCCTACCGCCCCGGCGCCCGCTTCGGCGGCAACGCCATCCGCGAGGCCTCGCGTCTGCTGCGTCCGTACAACCCGGCGCAGGACGCCTCGCCCTTCGCGCTCGCCCAGGTCGCGGACGGCGGCGACATCGCCGTGAACCCGTTCAACATCAACGAGGCCGTCGACACGATCGAGGCCGCCGCCGACGACCTGCTCGGCACCGGCGCCCGGCTGATGACGCTCGGCGGCGACCACACCATCGCGCTGCCGCTGCTGCGCTCGGTCGCCAAGAAGCACGGCCCGGTCGCGCTGCTCCACTTCGACGCGCACCTGGACACCTGGGACACGTACTTCGGCGCCGAATACACCCACGGCACCCCGTTCCGCCGCGCCGTCGAGGAGGGCATCCTCGACACCGAGGCGCTCTCCCACGTCGGCACCCGCGGCCCGCTCTACGGCAAGCAGGACCTGACCGACGACGAGAAGATGGGCTTCGGCATCGTCACCTCGGCCGACGTCTACCGCCGCGGCGCCGACGAGGTCGCCGACCAGCTGCGCCAGCGCATCGGCGACCGCCCGCTCTACATCTCGATCGACATCGACTGCCTCGACCCGGCGCACGCCCCCGGCACCGGCACCCCGGAGGCGGGCGGCATGACCTCCCGCGAGCTCCTGGAGATCCTGCGCGGCCTGGCCTCCTGCAACCTGGTCTCGGCCGACGTCGTCGAGGTCGCCCCGGCGTACGATCACGCGGAGATCACCTCGGTGGCCGCCTCCCACACGGCGTACGAGCTCACCACGATCATGTCCCGGCAGATCGCGGCGAGCCGCGCGTAGCGCTCCGCTGGACGTGTGGTTAGTCGGCTGCGGGCCGGATGTGGCTGGTCGCGCCCACGCGGCGGAGCCGCACATGTCACAGCCCCGCGCTCCTTACGGGGCGCGGGGCGCTCGGAGAGGACATGCAGGTGCACGATCACGACCTCGTTCTGCGGCCCACCCCGGCGCAGGTGCGGGCCGCCCTCGATCCGCCGCCCGGCCGCATCGGCGGTGACCTGGTCGTCGAGACCCTGCGGGGGCTCGGCGCCACCACCGTCTTCGGGCTGCCCGGGCAGCACGCCCTCGGGATGTTCGACGCGCTGCGGCGCTCGTCGATGGCGTACGTGGGGCTGCGCGCCGAGAACAACGCGGGCTTCGCCGCCGACGCGTACGGCCGGGTCACCGGCGAGGCGGCCCCGCTGCTGCTGTCCACCGGGCCCGGCGCCCTGATGTCGCTGGCCGCGCTCCAGGAGGCGGCCGCGGCGAGCGCCCCCGTGCTCGCCATCGCCAGCCAGGTGCCCACGGCCGGGCTCGGCGGCGGGCGCCACGGCCATCTGCACGAACTCCGCGACCAGCAGAGCTCGTTCCGGGACGTCGTGAAGTCCGTGCACACCGTCCGCACCCAGTCCCAGATCCCGTCCGCGATCGCGGCGGCCTGGGAGTCGGCGCTGACCGCCCCGCACGGCCCGGTCTGGGTGGAGATCCCGCAGGACGTGCTGCTCGCCGAGGCCCGCCTGCCGGTCGTCACGGCCGTCGACGCGACCCCGCGCGACCTGGTGCCGCGCCCCGAACTGACCGCCGTGGCCGCCGAGTTGCTGACCCGTGCGGCCCGCCCGGCGATCATCGCGGGCGGCGGTGTCGTACGCGCCGACGCCTCCGGCAAGCTCCGCGCGCTCGCCGAGCGGCTGGACGCGCCGGTCGTCACCACCTTCGGCGGCAAGGGCGCGTTCCCCTGGGAGCACCCGCTCTCGCTCCAGTCCTGGATGGAGGACCGGCACACCACCGACTTCCTGGAGGACGCCGACGTCCTGCTCGTGGTGGGCTCGGGCCTGGGTGAACTCTCCTCGAACTACCACACGTTCAGGCCGCGCGGCCGGGTGATCCAGATCGAGGCGGACCTCGGCAAGCTGGAGTCCAACCACCCGGCGCTCGGCATCCACGCGGACGCCCGCATCGCGCTCTCCGCGCTCCTGGAGACCGTGGGCGAGCGCACCGACCCGGCGGCGGCCGACTCCGTGCGGACCGTCCTGGCGAAGGTGCGCGAGCGCATCGCGGGGCAGGGCCTGGACACCGAGCAGCGGATCCTGGCCGATGTGCGCGCGGCGCTGCCCCGCGAGGCGCCCAGTTTCTGGGACATGACGATCCTGGCGTACTGGGCCTGGTCCGCCTGGCCGGGCGCGCTGCACTCGGCGCAGGGCGCGGGCGGCCTCGGCTACGCCTTCCCGGCGGCGATCGGGGCCGCGACCGCCGACCCGACGCGGCCGGTGCTCGCGGTCTCCGGCGACGGCGGCGCGATGTACTCGCTCGCGGAGCTCGCCACCGCGAAGCAGTACGACCTGCCGGTGACCTGGCTGATCGTGGACGACGGCGGCTACGGGATCCTGCGCGAGTACATGACGGACGCGTTCGGCGAGGCCACCGCCACCGAGCTGGCCCGCCCGGACTTCGTCGCGCTGGCGCGGTCCTTCGGCGTCCCGGCGGTCCGTACCAGCGTCGAGTCGCTCCAGGAGGACCTGGGCAAGGCGCTGGCGGCCCCCGGGCCCTCAGTGGTCGTGCTGCCCGCCGTACTGAGGATGTTCGCTCCGACGCATCGGTAAGGCCGGAATCGGACCGTTTTGGGTCTGCCGGTGACAGAGCTGTGACAGATTTCAACGTCTTCGGCGGGCAACTTTCCCGTCCTCGGCTGGTCATCTCAGACGGGCGCACCACACAGGCGCGCCCGTCTCACGACTTCCAGGGGACAGGGACGCTTTGCCCAGACAACTCCGCACGGCCCGAATATCCCGCCGCGCCCGGCGCGGCGCGCTCTCCTTGGCCGTCGCCGCGGGTGTGCTCGCGCCGGTGGTCGCGGGTGCCGCGCCGGCCTCCGCCGCGGCATCGGTGACCTGCACGTCCAGCAAGGCCGGGCTCGCGGCCAAGCTGTCCAAGGACATCACCTCGGCGCTCGGCGGCCGCTCGTCGCTGACGGCCGTCGCCCTGTACGACCGCTCCACCAACACCCGGTGCGAGCTGCGGGCCACCGACACCTTCGACTCCGCGAGCGTGGTCAAGGCCACCGTGCTCGCGACGCTGCTGTGGGACGCGGACAAGCAGCACCGCTCGCTCACCTCCACCGAGCGCACCCTCGCCACCAAGATGATCACCGCGTCGGACAACGACTCGACGAGCGCCCTGTGGAAGCAGCTCGGCACCGCCAAGGTGTCCGCGTTCCTCAGGGCCGCCGGGATGACCCAGACGACGCCGGGCTCCGGCGGCTACTGGGGCCTGACCCGGATCACCGCCCGCGACCAGGCCAAGCTGCTCGCGCTGCTGACCTCCCCCAACTCGGTGCTCAGCGAGAACGCCCGCGAGTACGAGCTGGGCCTGATGAACCGCGTCCGGTCCGACCAGCGCTGGGGCACCCCGGCCGGCGTCCAGGGCGGGACGACCGTGCACGTCAAGAACGGCTGGCTGTCGCGCGCCACGCACGGCTGGCGGGTGCACAGCATCGGCGCCTTCACCGACAACGGCCACGACTACGGCATCGCCGTCCTCACCGAGGACAACGGCACGATGGGCCAGGGCATCAGCACCATCGAGGCCGTCGCCCGCGCGGTCCACGCTGACCTCGGCCGCCCGGCCGAGGGCGGTAAGCCCTGGAACCCGCCGAAGCGGCCGACCGTGGCGAGCGAGGCCGTCCCGCCGGTGCCCGAGGCACCCGCGGGCCGCGACCTCGTCTCGACGGTCCAGAGCCACTAGGGCCCGTAAGCACCCCCAGGAAGACCCGCCCGGTCCTAGGACCAGAGGCGGGTCTTTCGCTTCCGAATGTTGCCGCGGGATGAAATCCGCCGGTGACGGCGTTGGAGCCTTCCGGCGGAGCGGACAAACGGGAGGCACCAGTGGCGGCGGCAGAGCAGGGGTGGGCACGGCGGCTCACCGGGTACGCCTGGCGGTACCGGCGCGATGTCGTGCTGGCGCTCGGGTCGTCGCTCGGCGGCATGGCGGTGATGGCTCTGGTCCCGCTGGTCACCAAGGTGATCATCGACGATGTGATCGGGGCCCACACCCGCTCCCTCGCGGTCTGGACCGGCCTGCTCATAGCCGCGGCGGTCGTGGTGTACGCCCTGACGTACATACGCCGCTACTACGGCGGCCGCCTCGCCCTCGACGTCCAGCACGACCTGCGCACCGAGATGTACGCGACGATCACCAAGCTGGACGGGCGGCGCCAGGACGAGCTGTCCACCGGCCAGGTCGTCGGCCGCGCCACCAGCGACCTCCAGCTCATCCAGGGCCTGCTCTTCATGCTGCCGATGACCATCGGCAACATCCTGCTCTTCCTGATCTCCCTGGCGATCATGGCCTGGCTCTCCCCGCTGCTGACCCTGGTCGCGCTGGCCGTGGCGCCCGCGCTGTGGTTCATCGCCCGGCTCAGCCGCACCCGGCTCTTCCCCGCCACCTGGTACGCCCAGGGCCAGGCGGCGGCCGTCGCGGGCGTCGTCGACGGCGCCGTCTCCGGCGTCCGCGTGGTCAAGGGCTTCGGCCAGGAGGAGCAGGAGACCGGCAAGCTCCGCGAGGTGGGCCGCAAGCTCTTCGCCGGGCGGCTGCGCACCATCAAGCTGAACTCCCGCTACACCCCGGCCCTCCAGGCCGTCCCCGCGCTCGGCCAGGTCGCCATGCTGGCGCTCGGCGGCTGGCTCGCCACCCGCGGCGAGATCACGCTCGGCACCTTCGTGGCGTTCTCCACCTATCTGGCGCAGCTCGTCGGGCCGGTGCGGATGCTGGCCATGGTGCTCACCGTGGGCCAGCAGGCCCGCGCGGGCGTCGAACGCGTCCTGGAGCTGATCGACACCGAGCCGTCCATCGCCGACGGCACCAAGGAGCTGCCCGCCGACGCCCCGGCCACCGTCGAGTTCGACGACGTGCGCTTCGGCTACGAGGACGGGCGCCCGGTCCTGGACGGCTTCTCCCTGGAGATCCGCCCCGGCGAGACCGTCGCCGTGGTCGGCGCCTCCGGCTCCGGCAAGTCCACCGTCTCGCTGCTGCTGCCGCGCTTCTACGACGTCACCCACGGCGCCGTCCTTGTCGGCGGCCACGACGTGCGCGAGCTGACCCTCGCCTCGCTGCGCGCCGCCATCGGCCTGGTGCCGGAGGACAGCTTCCTCTTCTCCGACACCGTGCGCGCCAACATCGCGTACGGGAAGCCGGACGCCACCCAGGAGGAGATCGAGGCCGCCGCGCGCGCCGCGCAGGCGGACCGCTTCATCGCCGATCTGCCCGACGGCTACGACACCACGGTCGGCGAGCACGGCCTGACCCTCTCCGGCGGCCAGCGCCAGCGCGTCGCCCTGGCCCGCGCCATCCTCACCGACCCGCGCCTGCTGGTCCTGGACGACGCCACCTCGGCCGTGGACGCGCGCGTGGAGCACGAGATCCACGAGGCCCTGAAGTCCGTGATGGCCGGGCGCACCACGCTGCTCATCGCCCACCGCCGCTCCACCCTCAACCTCGCCGACCGCATCGCCGTCCTCGACGGTGGCCGCCTGGCCGCGCTCGGCACCCACGAGGAGCTCCAGCGCGACTCGGCGCTCTACCGCCGTCTGCTGACCGACCCCGACGAGCTGGGCGCCGTCTCGCCCGGCCACGTGGTGCCCGTCGAGGCGGTGGAGGACCGGACGGTACGGGACGAGCTGGACGCCGAGTTCGACGCCGAGCGGGGCATCACGCCCCCGCTGTGGATCCGCGAGGACAAGCCCGTCTCCTCGGCCCCCGGCGGCATGCCGGCCACCCCCGAACTCCTCGCCCAGGTCGAGGCGCTGCCCCCGGCCGACGACACCCCGGGCATCGACGAGGCCCGGGCTGTACAGCCCGAGGAGTCGTACGGGCTGCGCCGGCTGCTGCGCGGCTTCGGCAAGCCGCTCTGCGTCAGCCTCGCGCTCGTCGCGGTCGACGCGGGCATGTCCCTGCTGCTGCCGGTCCTGATCCGGCACGGCATCGACCAAGGTGTATCCAAGCTGGCGCTCGGCGCGGTGTGGGCGGCCGCGGGCCTGGCCCTGCTGACCGTGCTGGTCCAGTGGTCCGCGCAGTTCGGCGAGACCCGGATGACCGGGCGCACCGGCGAGCGCGTCCTCTACAGCCTCCGCCTGAAGATCTTCGCCCAGCTCCAGCGGCTCGGCCTGGACTACTACGAGCGCGAGCTCACCGGCCGGATCATGACCCGGATGACCACCGACGTCGACGCGCTGGCCACCTTCCTGCAGACCGGCCTGGTCACCGCGTTCGTCTCCGTCGTCACCTTCTTCGGCATCATGCTGGCGCTCCTGGTCATCGACCTCCAGCTCGCCCTGGTCGTCTTCGCCACCCTGCCGCCGCTGATCATCGGCACCTACTTCTTCCGCAAGCAGAGCGTGAAGGCGTACGAGCTGGCCCGCGAGCGGGTCGCCGGGGTCAACGCCGACCTCCAGGAGTCGGTCAGCGGGCTGCGGATCGTCCAGGCCTTCGGCCGCGAGCGCGACGGCGCCGCGCGGTTCACCGCCCGCAGCGCCGACTACCGCACGGCCCGCATCCGCGGCCAGTGGCTGATCTCGGTGTACTTCCCGTTCGTCCAGCTCCTGTCGTCGGTCGCGGCGGCCTCGGTGCTGATCGTCGGTGCCCACCGGGTCGACGCGGGCACCCTGACGACCGGCGCGCTGGTCGCCTATCTGCTCTACATCGACCTGTTCTTCGCCCCCGTACAGCAGCTCTCGCAGGTCTTCGACGGCTACCAGCAGGCCGCCGTCTCGCTCAAGCGCATCCAGGAGCTGCTGCGCGAGCCCACCTCCACGAAGGCGGCCGCCGAGCCGCTGGACGTCCTCTCGCTGCGCGGCGAGATCGCCTTCGAGGACGTCGACTTCGCGTACGGCGACGAGGAGGAGGCGCTGTCGGGCGTCAACCTGCGGATCCCGGCCGGGCAGACCGTCGCCTTCGTCGGCGAGACCGGCGCGGGCAAGTCGACGCTGGTCAAGCTGGTCGCGCGGTTCTACGACCCGACCGGCGGCCGGGTCACCGCCGACGGCACCGATCTGCGCTCGCTCGACCTCACCGCCTACCGCCACCGCCTGGGCGTGGTCCCGCAGGAGGCGTATCTGTTCGCCGGGACCGTCCGGGACGCCATCGCCTACGGGCGGCCCGACGCCACCGACGCCCAGGTGGAGGCCGCGGCCCGCGCGGTCGGCGCGCACGACATGATCGCCACCCTGGACGGCGGCTACCTCCACGAGGTCGCCGAGCGCGGCCGCAACCTCTCGGCCGGCCAGCGCCAGCTGATCGCGCTGGCCCGCGCCGAGCTCGTCGACCCGGACGTCCTGCTCCTCGACGAGGCGACCGCGGCCCTTGACCTGGCCACCGAGGCCCAGGTCAACCAGGCCACCGACCGGCTCACCGGCCGCCGCACCACCCTGGTAGTCGCCCACCGCCTCACCACGGCCGCCCGCGCGGACCGGGTCGTGGTGATGGACCACGGCCGGGTCGTCGAGGACGGCACCCACGACGAACTCCTCGCCCAGGACGGCCGGTACGCGAGCCTGTGGCGCACCTTCATCGGCGAGGACGAGCCCGCGGCGGTGTGAGCGGCCGCGTACGCGTACGTACGCGAAGGAGGAGCGGGGGCGGTCCGCGCGGCGGGCCGTCCCCGCTCCCCGCGCAACCGACGGTAGCCCCCGCGCGTCCGTACTCACATACGTTCATGTGACGGAAGGTGGCAAACGTGTTCGGTGGGGGAACGCGGGGCGGGCGGGCCGGTCCGGGGCTCGCCGTGCTCCTGGCGACGGCCGCCCTGGTTGTGCTGGGGCCGGGCGCGGGGAGCGCCGACGCGGCGGCCTCGTGCGGCGGACGGCAGGTCAAGACGGTCAAGTTCGCCACCGGCGAGCTGCGCGTCTACAAGACGCACGGCTACGCGTGCGCGCTGGCCGTCGCCAAGTCGCCCGGCGCGAGACGGCAGATGTCGGTGACGATCCAGGCGCGCGGCGGCGGTCCGGTCTCGGACAGCGGCCGGTTCACCCAGCAGGCGGGCCCGGTCACGGTGCACGCGATCAACCGCTGTGTACGGGCGTCGGGATCGGTGGCGGGCAGCGGCGGCTCCACGGGCTGGATCCTGTGCTGAGCCGGTCCCGGACGGAGGATGACAACGCTGCCATAACCCGGTGACAGGGCAATTGGGTCTGGTGGCACAGGTGTTCACCCCGCTAGGTTCACGACGATCGCGTCACGTCGTGACCCCAGGGGAGAGTGCATGCGCAAGACGCTCAGATGGCTTCTTTCACTCGTCGTGCTCATAGGCACGGTGAGCGTGGCGGGAGCCGCGGCAGGGGCGGCCACCGCCGCCGAGCCGGACATAAAGGACCGCATCCTGGCGATACCCGGGGTGAGCCTCATCGAGGAGAAGCCGTACCCCGGCTACCGGTACTTCGTCCTCAACTTCACCCAGCAGGTGGACCACCACGACCCGGCCGCCGGCACCTTCCAGCAGCGGATCACCCTGCTGCACAAGGACACCGCCCGCCCGACGGTCATGTACACCAGCGGCTACAACGTCTCGACCAACCCCAGCCGCTCCGAGCCGACCCAGATCGTGGACGGCAACCAGGTCTCCGTCGAGTACCGCTACTTCACCCCGTCCCGGCCCGCCCCGGCGGACTGGAACAAGCTGGACATCTGGCAGGCGGCCAGCGACCAGCACAGCATCTTCGAGGCCCTGAAGCCGGTGTACGCCAAGAACTGGCTGACCACCGGCGGCTCGAAGGGCGGGATGACGGCGACGTACTACAAGCGCTTCTACCCCAAGGACATGGACGGGGTGGTGGCGTACGTCGCCCCCAACGACGTCGTGAACAACGAGGACTCGGCGTACGACCGCTTCTTCAAGAACGTCGGCACCAAGGAGTGCCGCGACAAGCTGGAGGCGGTGCAGCGCGAGGCGCTGGTGCGCCGCAAGCCGCTGGAGGCCAAGTACGCGGAGTACGCCAAGGCCAACAACTACACCTTCACCACGACCGGCTCCCTCGACAAGTCGTACGAGGCGGTCGTGCTCGACTACGTGTGGGCGTTCTGGCAGTACAGCCTGCTGGCGGACTGCGCGACCATCCCGGCGGACGCGCCGCACGCGAGCGACCAGGCGATCTGGGACACGGTCGACACGATCTCCGGCTTCTCGTTCTACACGGACCAGGGCCTGGAGCCGTACACGCCGTACTACTACCAGGCGGGCACCCAGCTCGGCTCGCCCACCATCCAGCAGCCCTGGCTCGGCGACCTGAGCCGCTACGGCTACCAGCCGCCGCGCCACTTCGTCCCGCGCTCCATCCCGATGCGCTTCCACCCGGCGGCGATGCCGCAGGTCGACATGTGGGTGCGGCACCACGCCGACCACATGCTGTACGTGTACGGCCAGAACGACCCGTGGGGCGCGGAGCGCTTCCGGCTCGGGGCGGGGGCGCGTGACTCGTACGTGTTCACGGTCGCGGGCGGCAACCACGGGTCGAAGGTGGCGGGTCTGGCGGCCCAGGAGAAGGCGACGGCGACGTCGGCGATCCTGCGCTGGGCGGGCGTACCGGCGACGACGTCCCCGAAGCCGCTGGCGCGCTACGACGCGGTCCTGGACCGGCAGAGCCCCGACCGCGAGCCGACGCTGCGCCCGTAGGAGCGACTCCCCCGGACCGGGAATTCGTCTGCGGACCGTGGGTGGCTGGCCGCGCAGTTCCCCGCGCCCCTGGGTAGTTAGGGGCGCGGGGAACTGCGCGAGCAACCCAGCACGGTCCGCAGACGAACGAGCCCGGCCGCCCGCCAGAGGGCTTTCGGGAAGGGGTGGGGTGGGGGATTCACAGGCGCCGCGCGCACCCCACCCCCTCCCCACCCCCCGGCAGCTCCACATAAAGGGCCGTCGACGCCGGGCAGTCGGGGCGGCGCGGGACCGACGAAGTCACGCGGAACTCCGGGGCGTTGGCGCCCGAGCCGTCGCACGGGGCCTCCTTCACCTGCCCCGCCCCCGCCCGGTACACGCAGTCCCCCACCACGGTGAACGGCCCGCCCCCCATCCCCGGGTCCCCGGGATGCGGCGCCTCCAGGTTGCGCATGCACGCGTACCCGGCCGCCCCCTCACCCCCGATGTACAGCACGAAGTCCGTGTCCAGCGGACACCCCGCCGCCCCGCCCGCCCGGCGCCCCTCGCTCCGCACGGACACCCGCGCCACCGCCCGCTCGCTGGTGCACGGCACCTCGGTGAACGCCCGCCCCCGCGCCGCGCAGTCCCCGGCCCCGAGGAACGTGGCGCCGTAGGAGGGCGTGGGGGGCGGCGGCGCCGACGCGGTCGGGGTTCCGCCGCAGCCCGTCAGGAGCAGCGCCAAGACCGCCGCCACAACGACCCAAACCGACCTTGCGGCACCGTACTCGTACATGTCCGACCCCCCACCTCAGCGTGACCGCTCACCGCGAAAACACGCCAGAGGGCCCGGGGGTTATCTCTGGTACGACAGCCCGTAGCCGATCGGGTACAGAACCTGGGCCGGATCGTCCTCGCGCGGCACCGCCACCGGCAGCCGCCCGGCCGGAGCGGCCCGCCCCGCCAGGACCCGTACCGCCGCCCGCAGTTCGACGTCCGTCCAGGAGTAGGTGGCGAGCGAGGCCGCGTACCCGCTGAGGTGCGCGATGTCGTACGGGTTGCGGATCGCGAGGTGCACCACCGGCACACCCGTCGCGCCGAGCGCCGCCACCAGCCGGGCCTGCGCCCCGCCGGAACCCGCGTTGTACGTGCCCACGACCACCACGTCCCTGCCCCGCGCCGCCGCCACCGCCGCGTCGATCTGCGCCTGCGACGGGAGGGTTCCGGTCGACAGGGCGGTCGCGGTGAAGCCCAGTTCCGTGAAGGCCTTCGCCAGGACCGCCGTCGGGGGCCCCGTCGTCCCGGACGGCGACGCCGGGTCCGCGCCCACGACCAGCACGTTCCGGTGGCGCCGCCGCGACAGCGGGAGCAGCCCGCCCGCGTTGGCGAGCAGCGTCGTGGTCCGTTCGGCCACCGCGTCGGCGGCGGCCAGATGCGGCCGGATGCCGACCACCCGGTCCACGCCGGGCCCCGACACGTACGGATGGCTGAACAGGCCCCGTCGCTCCTTGAGTTGGAGGATCCGCAGGATCGATTCGTCGAGCCGGGCCACACCGATCTCGCCACGGGTGACCGCAGCCATCACACCGTTCCAGGCCACCGCCAGGTCCGGCGGGTTGAGCAGCTGGTCGGCCCCGGCCTTCAGGGCGAGCACCGGCACCCGGTCGTCGCCGTACTTGTCCCGTACGCCCTGCATGCCGAGCGAGTCGGTGACGATCACCCCCCGGTAGCCGAGCTCCTCGCGCAGGATCCCGGTGAGGATCGGGTGCGACAGCGTCGCCGGGTCGTTGCTCGCGTCGAGCGCCGGGAACTGGATGTGCGCCGTCATGATCGAGTCGATCCCGGCGGCGACCGCGGCCCGGAACGGTGGCGCGTCCAGCTCCTCCCACTGCTGCCGGGTGTGGGTGATCACCGGGATGCCGGTGTGGCTGTCGACCGTGGTGTCGCCGTGCCCGGGGAAGTGCTTGGCGGTCGCCGCGATCCCCGCCTCCTGGTAGCCGCGCACCTCCGCCGCCACCATCCGGGCGACCGCCGCCGGGTCGGCGCCGAAGGAGCGCACCCCGATGACCGGGTTGGCCGGGTTGACGTTCACATCGGCGTCGGGGGAGTAGTTCTGCCGGATCCCCAGCGCCCGCAGCTCGGTCCCGGCGATGCGCCCGACCGTACGGGCGTCGCGCGCCGACCCCCCGGCGCCGAGCGCCATCGCGCCCGGGAAGAGGGTGGCGGGGTAGCCGACCCGGCAGACGATGCCGTGCTCCTGGTCGGTGGCGATGAGCAGGGGGACGGGCGTGGGCTGGGACAGGCCCGCCCGCTGGATGCCGTTGGAGAGCTCGGCGATCTGGTGCGGGTCGCGGGTGTTGTGCGCCCAGCTGAAGTAGATGATGCCGCCGACGTGGTACTCGGCGATGAGCTCGGCGGCGGTGCGCACGCCCAGCTCCTTCATGTTGGCGTCGATGTCGGCCTGGTCGGGCGCGGTCGCGGAGTGTCCGTACACCCGCATCACGAAGAGCTGGCCGACCTTCTCCGCCAGGGACATCCGGGAGACGATCCGGCGCAGACGGTCACTCGGGGCGCGCCGGGCCTCGGCGTGAGCGGGGAGCGCGGGCCCGACGGCCGCCGCGGCGGCCGTCGCGGCGGCGGTGGCGAGGAGGGTGCGTCTGGAGGTGCGGTACGACACGGGGGCACTCCATCCCTAGGTCTGGAAGAAACTTCCAAACCGAACGGATAACCGGAAAGTTATTGCCGGTCAAGGGGGCGCGCACCGCCGGGCCCGGAAAAGGGAGCGGCCGCCACCGGCGCAGTCGGAGGGGGGCGCACCGATGGCGGCCGCGCTGCCGGCCGCAGGCGGTGGGAGAGGGGAGTCGGTCGTTCGCAGCCAACAGCGAGGGCCGACACCGCTCTGCGGAGACTCACCGGCAGTACGGCACTTGGACGGAGCCCGCCACCGAGGGGTTCCGGGTCACGGCCCGCTGCGGGAAAAAGGTACGGAACAGGGCTGCCGGGGCCGCGGGTTCGGGTGGGTCAGGGCAGGCGCGGCGTCGCGGTCCGCGCGAGCAGGGCGGCCAGCCGCTCCCGCCCGGCCGTCAGCAGCCCCGGCAGCTCCGCCGCCTGCGGGTACCAGCGCTTCTCGTACTCCCAGCACAGCCAGCCCTCCGGACCCAGCGGCGCCAGCGCGTCCGCCAGCGGCAGCACCCCGGCCCCGAGCGGCAGCGGGGTGGTGTCCTCGGCCGAGGCGATGTCCTTGACCTGCACATATCCCAGGTGCGGGGCGAGCGCGGCATACGACTCGACCGGGCTCTCGCCGCCGAGCCAGGTGTGCATCACGTCCCACAGCGCGCCGACCGAGGGCGCGCCGACGCGGTCCAGGACGCGCGCGACGGCCGTGCCCGTGCGGTGCGAGTCGTGCGTTTCGAGCAGGACGCGCACCCCCCGGTCGGCGGCGAGCGCGGCCACCGACCGCAGCCGCTCCACGGCGACGCCGTCGTCCTCCGGCTCGCCCCGGCCGCCGGGGAAGACGCGTACGTACGCGGCACCGAGGTCGTACGCGAGGTCCACCAGCGCGTCCAGCCGCTCGGCGTCGTCGGGGTCGGCCACGCGCGCGTACCCGGCGACGGTGAGCACGCGGACGCCCCCGGCCGCGAACTCGGCTGCCACGTCCGCCCGTTGGCGTGCGCCGATACCGGGGTGCACCGGCTCCTCGGGGTGGGCGCGGAGCTCGACGCCGTGGTAGCCGTGCGCGACGGCGAGGCGGACGACCTCGGGGACGGCCAGGCCGGGCACGCCGAGGGTGGAGAACGCGTACCGCACCCCGCTCACTGGTCCGCCAGGCCGAGCCGCCAATCCGGAGGCCGTCCGCCCGAAGGGCGCGAGCGGTTCCCCCGGCCCACCTGGCGCAACCGGTCCACCTGGCGCAACCGATCCACCCGGCACCGCCTCCGCACCCCGCACCACTTCCCCGAACCGCTCCACCGTCTCTCGCAGCACCTGGGTCCCCTCCCGTCCCCACAGCCCCTCGTTGAACAGCTCGACCTCCACGGGGCCCGTGTATCCCGCCGCGCCCACCCGCTCGTACCAGCCCGGCAGATCGATCACCCCGTCCCCGAGCTGGCCGCGTCCCGTCAGGACTCCGGCGGGCAACGGCGTGACCCAGTCCGCCAGTTGGAAGGCGTGGATGCGCCCGGCCGCCCCGGCCCGGGCCACGGCGGCCGGGGCCAGGTCGTCCCACCAGAGGTGGTAGGTGTCGACGACGACCCCGACCTCCTCGGCCGGGAACCGCTCGGCGAGGTCCAGGGCCTGGCCGAGGGTGGAGACGACACAGCGGTCCGAGGCGTACATCGGGTGCAGCGGCTCGATCGCCAGGCGTACGCCCCGGGCGCGCGCGTACGGCCCGAGCTCGGCCAGGGCGTCGGCGACCCGCTCCCGCGCCCCGGCCAGGTCCCGGCTGCCCTCGGGCAGTCCGCCCGAGACGAGCACCAGCGTGTCCGTGCCGAGGACCGCCGCCTCGTCGATCGCCGCCCGGTTGTCGTCGAGCGCGCGTACGCGCGCGTGGGGCTCGTCCGTCGTGAAGAAGCCGCCCCGGCACAGCGTGGTGACGCTCAGCCCGGCGTCCCGGACCAGCCGCGCGGCCGCCTCGACGCCGTACGCCCGCACGGGCTCGCGCCACAGGCCGACCCCCGGCACGCCCGACTCCGTACAGGCGTCGCACAGTTGGGGCAGCGAGAGCTGCTTGACGGTCATCTGGTTGATGCTGAGGCGGGAGAGGTCCAGCGGGGGATGGGGGCTCATGAGGTGACTCCGTGGACCGTGAGGAGGGTGCGCATACGGGACTCGGCCGCCTCCGGGTCCGGGAACAGGCCCAGACCGTCGGCCAGTTCGTACGCCCGTGCCAGATGCGGCAGCGAGCGGGCCGACTGGAGGCCGCCGACCATCGTGAAGTGGTCCTGGTGGCCCGCCAGCCAGGCGAGCAGGACCACGCCCGTCTTGTAGAAGCGGGTCGGCGCCCCGAAGAGGTGGCGGGCGAGCGCGACGGTCGGGTCGAGCCGCTCGCGGAAGCCCGCCCGGTCGCCCGCGTCCAGCGCCCGTACCGCGTCCGCGGCCACCGGGCCCAGCGGGTCGAAGATCCCCAACAGGGCGTGGCTGAAGCCCTGTTCGTCGCCCTCGATCAGCTCGGGGTAGTGGAAGTCGTCGCCCGTGAAGCACGTCACGCCGTTCGGAAGGCGCCGTCTGAGCTCCACCTCCCGGCGGGCGTCGAGCAGCGACACCTTGACGCCGTCGACCTTCTCCGCATGGGCGACGACGATCGCCAGGAACGCCTCGGTGGCCGTGTCCAGGTCGGACGAGCCCCAGTAGCCGGTGAGCGCCGGGTCGAACATCGGGCCGAGCCAGTGCAGGATCACCGGCCGGGCGGTCTGCTCCAGCAGCCGTCCGTACACCGCGAGATAGTCCTCCGGGCCGCGCGCCACCGCCGCCAGCGCCCGCGACGCCATCAGGACCGCCTGGGCCCCGGCGCCCTCGACGACCGCGAGCTGCTCCTCGTACGCGGCCGTCACCTCGGCGAGCGAGGCGCCCGGGGCGAGTTGGTCGGTGCCCGCCCCGCACGCGATGCGCCCGCCGACCGCCCGCGCCTCGGCGGCCGAGCGCCGGATCAGCTCGGCGGCCACCGGCCAGTCCAGGCCCATGCCGCGCTGCGCGGTGTCCATCGCCTCCGCGACCCCCAGCCCGTGCGCCCACAGATGGCGGCGGAAGGCGAGCGTGGTCTCCCAGTCCAGGGCGGCCGGTCCGTCGGGCCCGGTGTCGGCGTACGGGTCGGCGACGACGTGCGCCGCCGCGAAGACCGTACGGGAGGCAAGCGGGCCGCCCGGGGCGACGACGACCGGATCCCGGCGCGGCTCGTACCGTACGAGCGCCCCGCCCGCGCGCGGCAGCAGCAGGCTCACAGCGCGATCTCCGGCACCTCGACACGACGGCCCTCGGCCGAGGACCGCAGCCCCAGCTCGGCCAGCTGCACCCCGCGCGCACCCGCCAACAGGTCCCAGCGGTAAGGGGTGTCGAGGGCCACATGGCGCAGGAACAGCTCCCACTGGGCCTTGAAGCCGTTGTCGAACACGGTGTTGTCAGGCACCTCCTGCCACTGCTCGCGGAACGGCTCGGTCGCGGGCAGGTCCGGGTTCCACACCGGCTTGGGGGTCGCGGCGCGGTGCTGGGCGCGGCAGGTGCGCAGGCCCGCCACCGCGGAGCCCTCGGTGCCGTCGACCTGGAACTCGACCAGCTCGTCCCGGTGCACGCGGACCGCCCAGGAGGAGTTGATCTGGGCGACCGCGCCGCCCTCCAGCTGGAAGATCCCGTACGCGGCGTCGTCGGCGGTCGCGTCGTACGGCTTGCCGCCCTCGTCCCAGCGCTGCGGGACGTGTGTGGTCGCCAGCGCCTGTACGGAGGTGACGCGGCCGAAGAGCTCGTGCAGCACGTACTCCCAGTGCGGGAACATGTCGACGACGATGCCGCCGCCGTCCTCGGCGCGGTAGTTCCACGACGGGCGCTGGGCGCTCTGCCAGTCGCCCTCGAAGACCCAGTAGCCGAACTCGCCCCGCACCGACAGGATCCGCCCGAAGAAGCCGCCGTCGACCAGCCGTTTCAGCTTGAGCAGGCCCGGCAGGAAGAGCTTGTCCTGGACGACGCCGTGCTTGATCCCGGCGCCCCGGGCGAGCCGGGCCAGCTCCAGGGCGCCGGACAGACCGGTGGAGGTGGGCTTCTCGGTGTAGACGTGCTTGCCCGCCGCGATCGCCTTCGCCAGGGACTCCTGGCGGGCGGAGGTGACCTGGGCGTCGAAGTAGATCTCCACGGTGTCGTCGGCGAGCACCTCGTCCAGGTCCGTGGACCATTCGGTGAGGCCGTGCCGCTCGGCGATCGCGCGCAGCGCGGGCTCGCGGCGGCCCACCAGGACGGGTTCGGGCCACAGGACCCTGCCGTCGCCGAGGTCGAGACCGCCCTCCTCGCGCAGGGCGAGCAGGGAGCGTACGAGGTGCTGGCGGTAGCCCATGCGGCCGGTGACGCCGTTCATGGCGATCCGCACGGTCCGGCGTGCGGCTTCCGGTGTCATCCGAAGTCCCCTCCATCCCTTGTGCCCCTTGCGTACCGGCGGTGAAGGGTCCTTCCGTACCGGCGGCCGGGGTGCCGTGATTCAGCGTTCAGCTACTGGTAACAGTCGTAGCAAGCGCTTTCTACCGGGGGGGACGCTAGCCTGCGCACAGCGCCGCGGACAAGAGGCGCGCGGCCGGACCACCCCAAGTGCCCAACAGACGTGCCCGGAGGCAGAGATGACAACGACCCTGGCGGATGTGGCGGCGCGCGCCCGGGTGTCCCCGGCGACCGTCTCGCGGGTGCTCAACGGCAACTACCCGGTCGCCGCGGCCACCCGCGAGCGCGTCCTGCGGGCCGTCGACGAACTGGACTACGTCCTGAACGGCCCCGCGAGCTCGCTCGCCGCCGCCACCTCCGACCTGGTCGGCATACTCGTCAACGACATCGCCGACCCGTTCTTCGGCATCATGGCGGGCGCGGCCCAGTCGGAGATCGGCGGCGGCCCCGGGACCCGCGAGAAACTGGCCGTGGTCTGCAACACGGGCGGCTCCCCGGAGCGCGAACTCACCTACCTCACCCTGCTCCAGCGCCAGCGCGCGGCGGCGGTCATCCTCACCGGCGGCGCCCTGGAGGACCCCGGGCACGCGGCGGCGGTCGCGGCGAAGCTGGGGCGGCTGGCGGAGGCGGGGGCCCGGATCGTGCTCTGCGGGCGGCCGCCGCTGGTGCTTCCCGCGGCCGGTACGGGCGGACGGCCCGCCGGGCCCGTCGCGGCCACCCTCACCTTCGACAACCGGGGCGGCAGCCGCCGCCTCACGGAGCACCTGCTCGCGCTCGGCCACCGCCGCATCGGCTATGTCGCGGGCCCCGAGGAGCGCACCACGACCCGGCACCGCGTCGAAGGCCACCTGGCGGCGCTCGCGGACGCGGGCGTGGCGCCGGGCCCGCTGGTCCACGGCTCGTACGACCGCCGCTCCGGCTACGACGCGACCCTCGAACTCCTGCGCCTGGAGCCGTCGTTGACGGCCGTCGTCGCCGCCAACGACACGGTCGCGCTCGGCGCCTGCGCGGCCCTGCGCGACCGGGGCCTGTCCATCCCGGACGACGTCTCGGTGGCGGGCTTCGACGACCTCCCGTTCAGCACGGACGCGGTGCCCGCCCTGACGACGGTACGGCTGCCGCTGTACGAGGCGGGGGCGCGCGCGGGCCGGCTCGCGATGGGCAAGGAGCCGGTGCCGCCGGGCGGGATCGCCACGGTCCACGGCGAGTTGATGGTCCGGGGCTCGACGGGACGTACGCGCGCGTAGAGGCAGTGTCCGGGGTCTTCGGCGGGGTGCAGCTCGGTGACGGATTCCCGCCAGCGGGCGGGGGCCCGGCGCACCAGGATCGTGTGCACGGCCTCCGGTTCGCCCGTCCGGGGCGAGGGCCGCATCCCGAGGAGACATCCCCATGGACCTGCACCTTTCCGGCCGTTCCGCGCTCGTCACCGGCGCCTCGAAGGGCATCGGGCTCGCGGTGGTCCGCACCCTGCTGGACGAGGGCGCGCGCGTGGTCGCGGTGTCCCGCCGCACCAGCCCGGAGCTGGAGAAGCTGGCCCGCCCCGAGCTCGTCCACGTGGCGGCCGACCTCATGGACCCCGCGGCCCCCGCGCGCGTGGTGGCCCGTGCCGTCGAGGAGTTCGGCGGTCTGGACATTCTGGTCAACAACGCGGGCGGCCCGCCGCCCGGCGTGTCCCTGCCGCGCACGTCGTTCCTGGACGCCTCGGACGCGGACTGGCCCGCGATGTTCGAGTTCAACCTGTTCTCGGCGGTACGGGCGGTCCGCGCGGCCCTGCCGCACCTGCTGGCCGACGGCGGCGGCGCCGTCGTCAGCGTCTCGACGGGCCTCGCGCGTCAGCCCGCCGTCGGCAACGCCGAGTACGGCGCGGCGAAGGCGGCCCTGACCAACCTCACGAAGGTCCTGTCGGAGGAGTACGCCCCGCAGGGCGTCCGCTTCAACACGGTGTCGCCGGGGGCGGTACGGACGGCGTGGTGGACCGAGGAGGGCGGCGCGGCGGACATCATCGCGGCGATGGCGGGCTCGGACCGCGACACGGTGATGGACACCCTGGCCCCCCAGATGATGAACGTCTCCACCGGCCGCCTGGTGACCCCCGAGGAGATAGCGGACGCGGTGGCCCTCCTGGTGTCCCCGAGGTCGGGCAGCACGACGGGGGCGGACTTCGTGGTGGACGGGGGGTACTTGAAGGCGGTGTGAGGCGGCGCGAGGCAGCGGTGTGAGGCCCCCGGAGGGGGCTCGGGGCGGGCGGGGCTCGGGCCGGGCTGGCTACTTGGGCCCCTTGCCGCCCGCCGCCCTCTTGCTCAGCACCGCCAGCACCACCGGCACCAGCAGTTCGAGCCCCCGTGTGACGGTCGCGACCGGCAGGCCCGTCTTCTTCGCGACCGCCGTGGCCACCGGCTTCGTCGCCTTCGCCAGGACCCCGGCCATCAGACCGCCGCCGACCGCCCCGAGGCCGCCGAGCGTGGCCACGCCCTCCAGCGGCGGGTCCTGGGGCGGCGCCGCCGCCTCCGACGCCACCGCGTCCGGGGGCAGCTCGTCCGCAAGGCCGGAGGCCGCCGACTCGACGACCTGCTGGGCACCGGCCGGATCCGTACCGAGCTGCTGGGCGAGCTCGCGCAGCCCGTCGTCCCCCAGCTCGTTCAGTACATCCCGTTCAAAGCTGGAATCGTCACTCATGGGCGAAACGCTACGACCACCCCCCTTTGTCGGCACGTCGAGATTCCGGAAAAATTACTGCCCGCAGTCGTGCAACCCTTGTGGGGTGACGGGTGTCTTACTTTGCGTCGGCGTTCCAGGGGAGGGATCCGGGGGGATCCAGGGGGACGTCGATTGGGGAGGGACAGGGGAGGGAATCGAGGGGCCCGGTCATACGGACCGGGCCCCCTTGAATTCCCCCCGGCCGTCGCCGGCCGGAAAGTTGTCCACAGGCACCCCGCGGTGTCCGAGCCCCCGGGTAGCGTCGGATCATGTCCAATCTCGCGGTGCTCGAAGGGGTCCTGGAGCGGATCACCTACGCCAACGAGGAGAACGGCTACACGGTCGCCCGCGTCGACACCGGGCGCGGCGGCGGCGATCTCCTCACGGTGGTCGGCTCGCTGCTCGGCGCGCAGCCGGGCGAGTCGCTGCGGATGGAGGGCCGCTGGGGCTCCCACCCGCAGTACGGCAAGCAGTTCACCGTGGAGAACTACACGACGATCCTGCCCGCCACCATCCAGGGCATCCGGCGCTACCTCGGCTCGGGCCTCATCAAGGGCATCGGCCCGCGCATCGCCGACCGCATCGTGGAGCACTTCGGCACGGACACGCTCGACATCATCGAGCAGCAGCCCAAGCGCCTCGTGGAGGTGCCGGGCCTGGGCCCCAAGCGCACCAAGCTCATCGGAGCCGCCTGGGAGGAGCAGAAGGCCATCAAGGAAGTGATGGTCTTCCTCCAGGGAGTGGGCGTCTCCACCTCGATCGCCGTGCGCATCTACAAGAAGTACGAGGACGCCTCGATCTCCGTGGTGAAGAACCAGCCCTACCGGCTGGCCGCCGACGTCTGGGGCATCGGCTTCCTCACCGCCGACCGCATCGCCCAGGCCGTCGGCATCCCGCACGACAGCCCGGAGCGGGTGAAGGCGGGACTTCAGTACGCCCTGTCGCAGTCCACCGACCAGGGCCACTGCTTCCTGCCCGAGGAGCAGCTCATCGCGGACTCGGTGAAGCTCCTCCAGGTCGACACCGGCCTGGTGATCGACTGCCTGGGCGAGCTGGTCGCCGAGGAGGGGGTCGTCCGCGAGCCGGTCCCGGGGCCGCAGGGCGGGGCCGAGCGGGTCACCGCCGTCTATCTGGTCCCCTTCCACCGCGCCGAGATCTCCCTCGCCGCCCAGGTCGTCCGGCTGCTGCGCACCGGCGAGGACCGGATGCCGGGCTTCCAGGACGTGGACTGGGACCGGGCCCTGTCCTGGCTCGCCACCCGCACCGGCGCCGAGCTCGCCCCCGAGCAGCAGGAAGCCGTGCGGCTCGCCCTGACCAGCAAGGTCGCGGTGCTCACCGGCGGCCCCGGCTGCGGCAAGTCCTTCACCGTGCGCTCCGTCGTCGAGCTCGCCCGGGCCAAGAAGGCCAAGGTGGTGCTCGCCGCGCCCACCGGCCGGGCCGCCAAGCGCCTGGCCGAGCTCACCGGCGCCGAGGCGTCCACCGTCCACCGGCTCCTGGAGCTGAAGCCGGGAGGCGACGCGGCGTACGACAAGGACCGCCCGCTCGACGCCGACCTGGTGGTGGTCGACGAGGCCTCGATGCTCGACCTGCTGCTCGCCAACAAACTGGTGAAGGCGGTCGCCCCCGGCGCTCACCTGCTGATGGTCGGCGACGTGGACCAGCTGCCCTCGGTCGGCGCCGGCGAGGTGCTGCGCGATCTGCTCGCCGAGGGGGGCCCGGTGCCGAGGGTCCGCCTCACCAGGATCTTCCGCCAGGCCCAGCAGTCCGGCGTGGTCACCAACGCCCACCGCATCAACTCCGGCGTCCCACCGCTCACCCAGGGCCTCAGCGACTTCTTCCACTTCGTGGAGGAGGAGACCGAGGACGCCGGGCGGCTCACCGTGGACGTGGCGGCGCGGCGCATCCCGGCGAAGTTCGGCCTCGACCCCCGGCGCGACATCCAGGTGCTCGCCCCGATGCACCGCGGCCCGGCGGGCGCCGGCAACCTCAACGGCCTCCTCCAGCAGGCCATCACCCCGGGCCGCCCCGACCTGCCGGAGAAGCGGTTCGGCGGAAGGGTGTTCCGGGTGGGCGACAAGGTCACCCAGATCCGGAACAATTACGAGAAGGGCAAGAACGGTGTCTTCAACGGCACCGTCGGCGTGGTGACCGCGCTCGACCCGGACGAACAGCGCCTGACGGTGCTGACGGACGAGGACGAGGAAGTGCCGTACGACTTCGACGAACTGGACGAGCTGGCCCATGCGTACGCGGTGACGATCCACCGCTCGCAGGGCAGTGAATACCCGGCGGTGGTGATCCCGGTCACCACCGGCGCCTGGATGATGCTCCAGCGGAACCTGCTCTACACGGCGGTCACGCGCGCCAGAAAACTCGTCGTACTGGTGGGGTCCCGCAAGGCGATCGGCCAGGCAGTGCGTACGGTTTCCGCAGGCAGACGCTTTACCGCACTCGCTCATCGGCTGTCAGGGGGCGTCTTGGTGTGAAACATCACCCAGGGCTTCCAGAACCGGGGCGAAGGGGGCAGGATGAGCAGGTTGACGGCACTGAGTGCCGCTAATAAGCCCAATGGGCGACCCCGAGTGCACTCTGCTGAGCCAAATGGGGGATGGTAGAGACAGTCAGGGCACCTCGAAGAAGAGGCACTACGTCGGTGAGGGATGACGTGAGCGAGAACGCTAACAACGCTGTAGTACTGCGGTTCGGCGATGGCGAGTACACCTACCCGGTGATCGACAGCACCGTCGGCGACAAGGGCTTCGACATCGGGAAGCTCCGGGCCCAGACCGGTCTCGTGACCCTGGACAGCGGATACGGCAACACTGCCGCCTATAAATCCGCGATCACGTACCTCGACGGCGAGCAGGGCATCCTGCGCTACCGCGGCTACCCGATCGAGCAGCTGGCCGAGCGCTCGACCTTCCTGGAGGTCGCGTACCTGCTCATCAACGGTGAGCTGCCGACGGTCGACCAGCAGTCGACGTTCAAGAGCGAGATCACCCAGCACACGCTGCTGCACGAGGACGTCAAGCGCTTCTTCGACGGCTTCCCGCGGGACGCCCACCCGATGGCGATGCTCTCCTCGGTCGTCTCGGCGCTGTCCACGTTCTACCAGGACAGCCACAACCCGTTCGACGAGAAGCAGCGCCACCTCTCGACGATCCGCCTGCTCGCCAAGCTTCCGACGATCGCGGCGTACGCGTACAAGAAGTCGATCGGCCACCCGTTCGTCTACCCGCGCAACGACCTCGGCTACGTCGAGAACTTCCTGCGGATGACCTTCTCGGTCCCGGCGCAGGAGTACGAGCTGGACCCGGTCGTCGTCTCGGCGCTCGACAAGCTGCTGATCCTGCACGCGGACCACGAGCAGAACTGCTCGACCTCCACGGTCCGCCTGGTCGGCTCGTCGCAGGCCAACATGTTCGCCTCGATCTCGGCGGGCATCTCGGCGCTGTGGGGCCCCCTGCACGGTGGCGCCAACCAGTCGGTCCTGGAGATGCTGGAAGGCATCCAGGCCAACGGCGGCGACGTCGACTCCTTCATCCGCAAGGTGAAGAACAAGGAGGACGGCGTCCGTCTGATGGGCTTCGGCCACCGGGTCTACAAGAGCTTCGACCCGCGCGCGAAGATCATCAAGGCTGCCGCGCACGACGTCCTGTCGGCCCTCGGCAAGTCCGACGAGCTGCTCGACATCGCGCTGAAGCTGGAGGAGCACGCGCTCTCCGACGACTACTTCGTCTCGCGCAACCTGTACCCGAACGTGGACTTCTACACGGGTCTGATCTACCGCGCGATGGGCTTCCCGACCGAGATGTTCACGGTCCTGTTCGCCCTCGGCCGCCTCCCGGGCTGGATCGCCCAGTGGCACGAGATGATCAAGGAGCCGGGTTCGCGCATCGGCCGCCCGCGCCAGATCTACACGGGCGAGGTCCTGCGCGACTTCGTCCCGGTCGAGGCGCGATAACGCTTCGCTGGGGCTGGTGATTCGACTGCGGACCGGCTGTGGCTGGTCGCGCCCACGCGGCAGGCCGCACATGTCACAGCCCCGCGCCCCTGAAGGGGCGCGTAGCGCCCCCGAACACATACAGAAGCGCCCCGCCCACCAATCCCCCACGGGTTGGCGGGCGGGGCGCTTCCCCTATACCCGGTGCGGATTCCCCCCACGGGATCCGGCCGGGAGTCCGGCGGTCTGCCGGGGTACGTACGTAACGGGTGGGCCGCTCAAAGCTCCCCGTTGTACGTGCCCCGGCCAACGCGCTGCCTGGAACGTCCCCCAAGACATTCCATGGACGTCCCCCAAGACATCCTCGGCATCGCCCACTTAGACTCCCGAACCGGTCCGATGGTTACCTCATAATCTCTGTGATCTAGCTCTCTTTGTGGAGATCAGGTGAAGGAGCGCAACCGTAGGCTGTTGGTTACCACGAAGACCGAGGAGAACGCCATAGCCGCGCCCGCGATCATAGGGTTCAGCAGGCCCGCCGCGGCGAGCGGAACCGCGGCCACGTTGTAGCCGAAGGCCCAGAAAAGGTTGCCCTTGATGGTCGACAGGGTGCGCCGGGAGAGCCGGATGGCGTCGGCCGCGACCCGCAAGTCCCCCCGTACGAGGGTCAGGTCGGACGCCTCTATCGCCGCGTCGGTACCCGTGCCCATCGCCAGACCCAGATCGGCGGTGGCCAGCGCGGCCGCGTCGTTGACGCCGTCGCCCACCATCGCCACCGAACGGCCCTCGGCCTGGAGCCGCTTGACCACGTCGACCTTCTCCTCGGGCAGCACCTCGGCGTGCACGTCCTCGGCGGCGATCCCGACCCTGGCCGCCACCGACTCGGCCACCGCCCGGTTGTCCCCGGTCAGCAGGACCGGCCGCAGCCCGAGGCCGCGCAGCAGGGACACCGCCTCGGCGCTGGTCTCCTTCACGGCGTCGGCGACGGTCAGGACGCCCCGGGCGGCCCCGTCCCAGGCCACCACGACGGCGGTGCGCCCCTCGGCCTCGGCGGCCTGCTTGGCGTCCGCCAGCGCGGCGGGCAGTTCGACGCCCCGGCCCACGAAGACCTTGCGCCCCTCGACCACGCCCTCCACCCCGCGCCCGGGCAGGGCCAGGAAGGACTCGGGCGCGGGCAGCTCCCCGGTCCGCTCGGCGGCGCCGTCGGCGATCGCGCGGGCGATGGGGTGCTCGGAGGAGTGCTCCAGGGCGCCCGCGTACCGGAGGACTTCCTTCTCGTCGGCGCCGTCCGCCGCGTACACGTCGTACAGCGTCATCTGACCCGTGGTGACCGTGCCCGTCTTGTCGAGGACGACGGTGTCGACGCGGCGGGTGCTCTCCAGGACCTCGGGGCCCTTGATGAGGATGCCGAGCTGGGCACCGCGCCCGGTGCCGACCATGAGCGCGGTCGGGGTCGCGAGCCCCAGGGCGCACGGACAGGCGATGATCAGGACCGCCACGGCGGCCGTGAAGGACGCGGTGATGTCGTCGGTGGTGAGCAGCCAGCCGACCAGCGTGCCGAGCGAGACCAGCAGCACGATGGGGACGAAGACGCCGGAGATGCGGTCGGCGAGGCGCTGGACCTCGGCCTTGCCGTTCTGCGCGTCCTCCACCAGACGGGCCATCCGGGCCAGCTGGGTGTCGGCGCCGACCCGGGTCGCTTCGACGACGAGTCGGCCGCCCACGTTGACGGTGGCGCCGGTGACGCCGTCGCCCGTACTTACGTCCACGGGGACGGACTCGCCGGTCAGCATGGACGTGTCCACGGCGGACGCGCCCTCCACGACCGTGCCGTCCGTCGCGACCGTCTCACCGGGCCGCACCACGAACCGGTCCCCGACCCGCAACTCGCCGATGGGGACGCGTACTTCACGGCCGCCGCGCAGGACGGCCACGTCCTTGGCGCCGAGTTCGAGCAGCGCCCGCAGGGCCGTGCCCGCCTTCCGCTTGGAGCGGGCCTCCAGATAGCGGCCGAGCAGGATGAAGGTGACGACTCCGGCTGCGACCTCCAGGTAGATGGTGGAGGAGCCGTCCGCGCGGCCGACGGTGGCGTCGAAGCCGTGGCGCATCCCGGACATTCCCGCGTCGCCGAAGAACAGCGCCCACAGGGACCAGAGGAAGGCGGCGAGGGTGCCCCCCGAGACGAGGGTGTCCATAGTGGCCGCGCTGTGCTTCAGATTGGTCCAGGCGGCCTTGTGGAAGGGCAGCCCGCCCCAGACGACGACCGGCGCGGCGAGGGTGAGGCTCAGCCACTGCCAGTTGTCGAACTGCAGCGAGGGGACCATGGCGAGCAGCACCACGGGCGCGGCGAGCAGCGCCGAGACCTGGAGCCGCTGCCGCAGCGCGGCCAGTGCCTGGGCGGCACGGCTCTCGGCGGCGGCCGCCGCGTCGGGCCGCGCGGCGGCGGGGGCTGCGGGCGCCTCCCGCAGTTCCTCGGCCGCCGAGGCCACGGAGGCCGCCGAGGCCACCGAAGCCGCCGGGGGCTCTGAGGCCACCGGGGGCGCAGGAGGCGGCGGGGGCTCCGGCGGTGTCAGTGACTCCGCCGTGTACCCCATCTTCACGACCGTCGCGACCAGGCCCGCCACCTCCACCCCGTCGACGAAGGCGACCTTCGCCTTCTCGGTCGCGTAGTTGACCGTCGCCTCGACCCCGTCCATCCGGTTCAGCTTCTTCTCGATGCGGGCCGCGCACGAGGCGCACGTCATACCGCCGATGGTCAGCTCGACCAGGTTGCTTTCCATGTTGCTCTCCATGTGAGCTCCTGAAAAAGGAACCGGGCCGTACGGCGCGGATGCGCTCGTCGTACGGCCCGGAAGAGGAGGATCGGGCCGTTCAGGCCCGGCCGACCAGCTCGAAGCCGGCCTCGTCGACCGCCGCGCGGACGGCCTCGTCGTCCAGCGGCGCGGCCGAGACGACGGTCACCTCGCCGGTCGCGGCGACCGCCTTCACCGAACCGACGCCGGCGATCTCGCCGATCTCACCGGACACGGCGCCCTCGCAGTGCCCGCAGGTCATGCCGGAGACCCGGTACACGGTGGTGACGGAGCCGACCTGGACGTCGGCCGGGCCGTCGCTGTGGCAGGAGCCGGCGGGCGAGCAGCAGGAGCCGGTCGTGGCGACGGCGGCTTCGGTCTCGGAGGTCATGGAGTTCTCCTCTGTGGGGCGGTACGGATCCATGGTGCACCAGAGGGTCACGGGAAAGCCGAGGCCCACTGACAGGTTCCACGTTATACCCCTAGGGGGTATTAATCCAGTACCCCCTCCACCTCCTCAGTCAGTCGTTGGCCCTACGGCTCCGGTTCCCCGGGCGGCGTGCGACCCAGGTGCGGATGGTGTCGGCGTACCAGAAGGGTTTGCCGTTCTCGACGGTGTCGGGCGGGGGCAGCAGCCCGTGCTTGCGGTACGAGCGGACCGTGTCCGGCTGTACCCGGATGTGCGCGGCGATCTCCTTGTACGACCAGAGCCGTCGGTCGGTCATGGTGGGCACCTCCCTGCGTGCGCCGCAGCGGCGGTCTGGCGGCCGTCGGGGGAGCTGGGCGCGGGCACTTGACGATCACTCAGCCTGTGCCCGTTGAACGACGGAGAGTGAAGGCAGGGGTGCGGCTGTCGACTCCCTGTGACGCAAGACCCGCGTAATGGAGACATGTGTGACGTGAAGGGGACGGTTGTGACGCAGGTGATGAATGGGGCGGCCGGGAGGGGGCGGGGCACGCCCCGGGCGCGCTAAACCGCAGCCGCGCGCTCCCTACGCGTACGGCTGCGGCGATCCGTGCGGCTGTGTCCCGCCGGTGACGCGTACAGGCCCGGCCGTCTGTGTCCCGCCGGTTACGCGTACAGGCCCGGCCGTCCCACCGCCGGCTCCACGGCCACCCGCTCGCCCGAGCGCTGGGCCCGTACGCCCGCCTCGCAGACCACGGCCGCCATATAGCCGTCCCAGGTGCTCGGGCCCTCGACACGGCCCTGCCGGGTGGCGTCCACCCACGCCTGCACCTCGCGGTCGTACGCGTCGGCGAAACGGGTCGTGAAGTCCTGCGGGATCTCGCCGCCCCAGCGCCCGCCGGAGCGGACCACCGGACCGGTCCCGGCGCCGGTCGAGGCGGCGCCGCGCTCGCAGACGGCCTCGCAGCGCACCTCGTACCCGAAGCCGCAGTTGACGAAGATCTCGACGTCGACGACCGCGCCGCCGGCCGTCTCGAACAGCACGAGCTGCGGGTCGCCCAGGCCCTCCGGGGCGTACGAGGACGGGCGCGGGCGGAGCACCTGGACGGCGGTGAGCTCCTGGCCGAGCAGCCAGCGGGCCGCGTCGACCTCGTGGACCACGGAGTCGCGGATCAGCATCTCGGTGGTGAAGAACGAGGGGGAGGAGGCGTTGCGGTGGCGGCAGTGCAGGAACAGCGGGCGCCCGAGCCCCCCCTCGTCGAGCAGCGCCTTGAGCCGTACGTACTCCGCGTCGTACCGCCGCATGAACCCCACCTGCACCAGGCGGCGGCCGAGCCGGGTCTCCGCCTCCAGGACCCGCAGGGCCCCGCCCGGGTCCGGGGTGAGCGGCTTCTCGCACAGGACCGGCAGGCCGCGCCGGAACGCCTCCAGGAGCGCGGGCTCGTGGGCCGGGCCCGAGGCGGCGATCAGGACCGCGTCGACGCCCGGCGCGGCCATCGCGGCCGCCGGGTCGGTGTGGGCGGCGCAGCCGTCGATCGGGCCCGCGACGGCCTTGGCGCGCTCCGCGTCGACGTCGGCGACGGCCGCGACCCGGGCCCCGCCGATCACGGTGGTGAGGCGGCGGACGTGGTCGGCGCCCATCTTGCCGGTGCCGACGACGGCGATCCCGAGCGGTGCGGAGGTCATCGCGTCACGCCCCGCAGGAGCGCAGGAACGCGCGCGTACGGGTGGCGATGGGCAGCGGGCGGTCCGGGTCGCACGGGTACATGTCCTGCTCCACGATCGCGAACAGGTCGACGTCGAGCGCCTGCGCGGCGGCCAGCACCGGTTCCAGCGCGGGCACCCCGGCGGGCGGCTCGCACATCACCCCCCGGGCCACGGCGGGCCCGAACGGCAGCTCCTCGGCGTGCACCTGGGCCAGGATCTCCGGGTCCACCTGCTTGAGGTGGAGGTAGCCGATCCGCTCCCCGTACGTCTCGATCAGCTTGACGCTGTCGCCGCCGCAGTAGGCGTAGTGCCCGGTGTCCAGGCAGAGGCTCACCAGGTCGGGGTCGGTGGCGTCGAGGAAGCGGGCGACGTTCTCCTCGCTGTCGATGTGGGTGTCGGCGTGCGGATGGACGACGATCCGCAGTCCGTACCGCTCGCGCACCTCGCGGGCGAGCCGCTCGGTCTGGGCGGCGAGGTCGCGCCACTGGGCGGCGGTGAGCGTCGAGCTCTCCAGGACCTCGCCGGTCTTGTCGTCGCGCCAGAACGCCGGGATGACCACGAGGTGCCCGGCGCCGGTCGCCCGGGTCAGCTCGGCCACGTCCGCGACGTGCTCCCAGGTCGTGTCCCACACCGCCGGGCCGTGGTGCAGACCGGTGAAGACGGTCCCGGCCGAGACGCGCAGGTTGCGGCGCGCGGTCTCGTCGGCGAGGCGCGCCGGGTCGGTGGGCAGATAGCCGTACGGTCCGAGCTCGATCCAGCCGTATCCGGCCCCGGCGACCTCGTCGAGGAAGCGGGTCCAGGGGACCTGGCGGGGGTCGTCGGGAAACCAGACGCCCCAGGAGTCGGGGGCCGAGCCGATCCGGATACGAGTCTTGGCCGTCGTCATGGGAGCCAGCCTTCCGGGGGCGCCGGAACGGTGTCAAGGCTACGTCCGAATGTAAGGACAAAAGATTGACAGGGCCAGGGAAGGGCGGCTAGACCTGGGACCTCCGGACAGGCCCAGGGGTGCCGATGAAGGGGACGTGCATGGAGGCGGTTCCGTACGACGTGATCACCATGGGGCGGATCGGGGTGGACCTCTACCCGCTCCAGACCGGCGTGCCGCTCGCGAAGGTAACGTCGTTCGGCAAGTTCCTCGGCGGCTCGCCCTCCAACGTGGCGGTCGCGGCGGCCCGGCTCGGGCGCCGCACAGCCGTGATCACCGGCACCGGCGAGGACCCCTTCGGGGAGTATCTGCGCGCCGAGCTGGGCGAGTTCGGGGTCGACGCGCGCTGGGTGAAGAGCGTGCCGGGCCTGGCGACCCCGATCACCTTCTGCGAGATCTTCCCGCCGGACGACTTCCCGCTCTACTTCTACCGCGAGCCCAAGGCCCCCGACCTGGAGCTGTACGAGGCGGACCTCGACCTGGACGCGGTCCGGGCGGCGCGGATCTTCTGGGTCACGGGCACGGGGCTGAGCGTCGAGCCGAGCCGGTCCACCACGCTGTCGGCGCTGGCCGCCCGCGCCCGCACGGGCACCACGGTCTTCGACCTCGACTGGCGGCCGATGTTCTGGCGGGATCAGAAGGAGGCGCGGGCGTACTACCGCGAGGCCCTGCGCCACGCCACCGTCGCCGTCGGCAACCTCGACGAGTGCGAAGTGGCCACCGGGGAGCGGGATCCGCACGCCGCCGCCCGGGCGCTGCTCACGGCCGGGGTGGAGCTCGCCGTCGTCAAACAGGGGCCCGAGGGGGTGCTCGCCGTCCACCGGGACGGGAGCGCCGCCGAGGTGCCGCCCGTCCCGGTCGAGGTGGTCAACGGGCTAGGCGCCGGGGACGCGTTCGGCGGGGCGCTCTGCCACGGGCTGCTGGCGGGCTGGGACACCGAGCGGCTGACGCGGTACGCGAACGCCGCCGGCGCGATCGTCGCGTCCCGGCTCGCCTGCTCCTCCGCCATGCCGTACCCGGCCGAGGTCGAGCGCGTCCTGGCGGGGGGAGCGGCGTGAGCATCCGCATCAGCCCCGGCGACCTCGCCCGGGTGCGCACCCGCAACCCCGAGGCCGTCGCCGAAGCCGCCGCCCGGCGCGGTCGGCGCCCGCTCGTGCGGGGCGCCGGGCGGCTCCTGATCATCGCGGCCGACCACCCGGCGCGCGGCGCGCTGGGCGTCGGCGACGACGCCTTCGCCATGGCCGACCGCTCCGTCCTGCTCGAACGGCTCTGCCTCGCACTGTCCCGGCCCGGCGTCGACGGGGTGCTGGCCAGCGCCGACATCCTGGAGGACCTGCTGCTGCTCGGGGCCCTGGAGGACAAGGTCGTCATGGGGTCGATGAACCGGGGCGGGCTCGCCGGGGCGTCCTTCGAGCTGGACGACCGCTTCACCGGCCACCGGGCCCAGGACCTCGCCCGGCTGGGCTTCGACGCGGGCAAGCTGCTGCTGCGGGTCGACTACGACGACCCCGGCTCGCTCAACACGCTGCACTCGGCGGCCCGCGCCATCGACGAGATGGCGGAGCGTCGGCTCCCCGTCTTCGTGGAGCCGTTCATCTGTCACCGGCGCGACGGACGGCTGCGCAACGATCTCAGCGCGGACGCGGTCACGCGCTCGCTCGCCATCGCCTCCGGACTGGCCGGGACCTCGGCGTACACCTGGCTGAAGGTGCCCGTCACCGAGGACCCGGACGACATGGCCCGGGTGATGGCGACCACCACGCTGCCCGCCGTGCTGCTCGGCGGGGACATCGGCAAGACGCCGGGGGAACAGGAGGCGGCGTACGAGAAGTGGCGCGGCGCGCTGCGACTGCCCACCGTGCAGGGCCTGGTGGCCGGGCGCACCCTGCTCTATCCGGCCGACGGCGACGTGGCGGGCGCGGTCGACACCGCCGCCGGGCTGCTGAGGGGGTAGGGAGGAGGCATGGACGAGCACAAGGACGAGCTGTTCGTACGGGCCGGAACCACCTCCCGCGAGGCGTACGCCCTCGACATCGGCCCCGGGCGGGCCGGCTGGGGCTACTCGGGGCTGCGCGTGCTGGAGCTGGCGCCGGGCGCCAGCCATGCCTTCGCCACGGGTGACAGCGAGTGGATCCTGCTGCCCCTCCAAGGTGGCTGTACGGTACACGTAGAAGACCGGACCATGGAACTGCTGGGCAGGGAGAGCGTGTTCGCCGGAGTCACCGACTTCGCGTACCTCCCGCGTGACGCCCACGCACAGATCGCCTCCGGCGCGGGAGGCCGCTTCGCCCTGGCAGGAGCGAGATGCGAGCGCCGACTCCCCGCTCGTCACGGCCCCGCGCCGGAGGTGCCCGTCGAACGGCGCGGCTCGGGCGTCAGCGCCCGCGAGGTCCGCAACCTCGCCGCCGCCGACACCTTCGACTGCGACCGGCTGATCGCCGTCGAGGTGATCACGCCGGGCGGCAACTGGTCCTCCTACCCGCCCCACAAGCACGACGAGCACGTCCCCGGGCAGGAGTCGGAGCTGGAGGAGATCTACTACTTCGAGTTCGCGACCGAGCGGGGCTTCGGCTACCAGCGCGTCTCGCCGTCGCGACCCGGCGGCGCCGATGTCCTCGCCGAGGTCCGCACCGGCGACGCCGTCCTCGTTCCCGACGGCTGGCACGGCCCCTCCATCGCCGCGCCCGGCCACCCCATGTACTACCTCAACGTGATGGCGGGCCCGGGCGAGGAACGCGTCTGGCGCATCCGCTTCCACCCCGATCACTCGGAGGGCTACCGATGAGCGGTACGACCAGGCGCCTGACCACCGCGCAGGCGCTGCTCGCCTTCCTCTCCCGCCAGTACACGGCCCGCGCCGGTACCGAGCAGCGCCTGATCGCCGCCACCTGGGGCATCTTCGGCCACGGCAACGTCGCCGGGATCGGCCAGGCGCTCCTGGAGCCCGGCAGCGACATGCCGTACCACCAGGGCCGCAACGAACAGGCCATGGTGCACGCGGCCGTCGGCTACGCCCGTCAGTCGGGGCGGCTCTCGGCGCACGCGGTGACCACCTCGATCGGGCCGGGCGCCACCAACCTGGTCACGGGCGCGGCCCTGGCCACGGTCAACCACCTTCCGGTCCTGCTGCTGCCCGGCGACGTCTTCGCCTCCCGCCCGGCCGACCCGGTCCTCCAGCAGCTCGAAGTCCCGTACGCGGGCGATGTGTCGGTCAACGACTGTCTGCGTCCGGTCTCGCGCTACTTCGACCGGATCACCCGGCCCGAGGCGCTGATCCCGGCCGCGCTCGCCGCGATGAGCGTGCTCGCGGACCCGGCCAGGACCGGCGCGGTCACGCTGGCGCTGCCGCAGGACGTGCAGGCGCAGGCGTACGACTGGCCCGAGGAGTTCTTCCGGCGGCGGGTGTGGCGGGTGCGCGCCCAGGAGCCGGACCCGGTCGAGCTCGACGAGGCCGTGGGCTTGCTGCGCGCCGCCCGCCGGCCGCTGCTCGTCGCGGGCGGCGGGGTGCACCACGCCCGCGCCGAGGACGCCCTGCGCCGCTTCGCCGAGCGGACCGGCATCCCGGTCGCGTCCACCCAGGCGGGCAAGGGCTCGCTGCCCCACGACCACCCCTGCGACGTCGGCGGCATCGGCCACACCGGCACCGCCACGGCCGACGCGCTCGCCCGCGAGGCCGATGTCGTCCTCGGGGTCGGCACCCGCTGGACCGACTTCACCACCGCCTCCTCGACCCTCTTCCAGAACCCGTCCGTCCGCTTCATCGGGCTCAACGTCAACGGCGCCGACGCCCACAAGCTGGGCGCGCTCCAGCTCGTCGCGGACGCCCGCGCGGGCCTCGAAGCGCTCACGGACGCCCTCGGCGAGCACCGCGTCGCCCCCGCGTACACGACCGGCTACGGCGAGGCGAAGGCCGCCTGGGAGGACCGGGTCACCGCCGCGTACACGCCCGAGGACGAGGACGCCCGCCCCACCCAGGCCCAAGTCCTGGGCGTACTCGACACGTTGGTCACCGGCGACGACATCCTGATCAACGCGGCGGGCTCGCTCCCCGGCGACCTGCACAAACTCTGGCGGACCCGCTCGCGCGACCAGTACCACGTCGAGTACGGCTACTCCTGCATGGGATACGAGATCCCGGCGGCGATCGGGGTGGCGCTCGCCGCGCCCGGCCGTCCGGTGTGGGCGCTGGTCGGCGACGGCACGTATCTGATGAATCCCACCGAGATCGTCACGGCGGTGCAGGAGAACATCCCCATCAAGGTGGTGATCCTGCAGAACCACGGGTACGCCTCCATCGGCGGCCTGTCGGCTTCGGTGGGCGGCGAGCGCTACGGCACCGCGTACCGCTTCAAGGCGCCCGACGGGACCTACACGGGCGCGCCGCTGCCGGTGGACCTGGCAGCCAACGCGGCCTCCCTGGGGATGGCCGTACTGCGCCCCAAGACCGTTCGTGACCTGCGCGAAGACCTCGCGGCCGCCCGCGCGGCGGACCGCCCCACATGTGTCTACGTCGAGACCGAAACGGCAGACACTGTGTCGGGCCCGCCCCCGGCACAGGCGTGGTGGGATGTTCCTGTGGCCGAGACCGCGACCCGCTCGTCGGCGGTCGAGGCGCGTGAGGAGTACGACCGGCAAGTCGCAGCCCGACGCCGCCATCTCTAAGGAGTTCCTGTCATGACGAAGACTGTCAACCACTGGATCGGTGGCAAGACCGTCGAGGGCGCGTCCGGTTCGTACGGTCCGGTCACCGACCCCGCGACCGGCGCCGTCACGACCCAGGTCGCCTTCGCGAACACCGAGGAGGTGGACGCGGCGGTCGCCGCCGCCCGCGAGGCATACGCCACCTGGGGCCAGTCCTCGCTGGCTCAACGTACGACGGTGCTGTTCAAGTTCCGCGCGCTGCTCGACGCCAACCGCGACGCGATCGCGGAGCTGATCACCGCCGAGCACGGCAAGGTGCACTCGGACGCGCTCGGCGAGGTCGCGCGCGGCCTGGAGATCGTGGACCTGGCGTGCGGCATCAACGTCCAGCTCAAGGGCGAGCTGTCGACGCAGGTAGCCAGCCGGGTGGACGTGGCCTCGCTGCGCCAGCCGCTCGGCGTGGTCGCGGGCATCACGCCGTTCAACTTCCCGGCGATGGTGCCGATGTGGATGTTCCCGCTCGCCATCGCCTGCGGCAACACCTTCGTCCTCAAGCCGTCGGAGAAGGACCCGTCGGCGTCGATGAAGATCGCGGAGCTGCTGAGCGAGGCCGGGCTGCCCGACGGCGTCTTCAACGTCGTGCACGGCGACAAGGTGGCCGTCGACCGCCTCCTGGAGCACCCGGACGTGGCCGCCGTCTCCTTCGTCGGCTCCACCCCGATCGCCCGCTACATCCACACCACCGCCTCCGCCAACGGCAAGCGCGTCCAGGCACTCGGCGGCGCCAAGAACCACATGCTGGTCCTGCCGGACGCCGACCTGGACGCGGCCGCCGACGCCGCCGTCTCGGCCGCGTACGGCTCGGCGGGCGAGCGCTGCATGGCCATCTCGGCGGTCGTCGCGGTGGGCGCCATCGGCGACGAGCTGGTGGCGAAGATCCGCGAGCGCGCCGAGAAGATCAAGATCGGCCCCGGCGACGACCCGACGTCCGAGATGGGCCCGCTGATCACCGCCGCCCACCGCGACAAGGTCGCCTCGTATGTGAAGGGCGCGGCGGCGCAGGGCTCCGAAGTCGTCCTGGACGGCACCGGTTACACGGTCGAGGGCTACGAGAACGGCCACTGGATCGGCCTCTCGCTGCTCGACAAGGTGCCGACGTCCGCCGACGCGTACCGCGACGAGATCTTCGGCCCGGTGCTGTGCGTGCTGCGCGTGGAGTCGTACGACGAGGGCCTGGCGCTCATCAACGCCTCGCCGTTCGGCAACGGCACCGCGATCTTCACCCGCGACGGCGGCGCGGCCCGCCGCTTCCAGTTGGAGGTCGAGGCCGGCATGGTCGGCGTCAACGTGCCGATCCCGGTCCCGGTGGGCTACCACTCCTTCGGCGGCTGGAAGGACTCGCTCTTCGGCGACCACCACATCTACGGCAACGACGGCACGCACTTCTACACCCGCGGCAAGGTCGTCACCACCCGCTGGCCGGACCCCTCCGAGGGCCCCACGGGCGTCGATCTGGGCTTCCCGCGCAACCACTGACGTACGGCCCGTTCGGGACGGCCGCGGACCCCTGGGAAGGGGCTCCGCGGCCGTCCGCGTTTGCGGGGGCGGGCCCTGGCCGCGCACCGGCTGGCGTACGGCGGTGACCGGGGGTAACCGGAAGGCCTGGCACGGGGTGCCAGAGCGTTCCGGTATTCGGAATTCCGCAAACTTTCTCAGCGCGGAGGCTGCGGTTCCCGTACCGCCGGAACACGCGTTTTTATTGCGCTCTTAACGCCGTATCAGTGCCAGAAGGGTGCCGGAGCGACGAATTCCGTAGGTGAACAGCTATTGACCTGCGGATCGCGCGGAGATTGAAATGGCGGCCCGGGAGCGACCCACCACTCACCACCGGGGCCGGACGGGCCCCGCGAGCACCACCCGGAGGTCGATAGCGCTCCCCGCTCAGCATCCACGCAACCCGCCGATCGGACGCACCCTCGATGACCGAAACGCTCAGCCCGCCCCACGTACTCTCCCCGGCCACGGGCGAGGCCCCCAAGAAACTCAAGCGTTCCATCGGCGTCGTGGGCGGGACCCTGCTCACGCTCTCCTGCGTGACGCCCGCGTCGACCCTCTTCGTGGTCGTGCCGGACCTGTTCTCCAGCCTCGGCACGTACACCGCGCTGACCATCGCGATCGGCTCGCTGCTCTGTATCGGCGTCGCGTTCTGCTACTCGGAGCTGGGCACCCTCATCCCCAGCGCGGGCGGCGAGTACGCGATGGTCTCGACGCTCGCCGGACGGCTCGCGGGTTGGCTGGTGTTCGTCCTCTCGCTGCTCGTGGTGATGATCGTCCCGCCGGTCATCGCCATGGGCACGGCCGACTACCTGGCCCCGCTCGTCCACATCCCGGCGCCGGTCGCCGGCGGCGGCGTGATGCTGCTCGCCACCCTCGCCGGACTGCTCGACCTGCGGGCCAACGCCTGGATCACCGGCATCTTCCTGGTGCTCGAAGTCGTCGCCGCGGCCGTCGTCGCCGTACTGGGCTTCTCCCACAGCCACCGCGGCGCCTCCTCCCTCGTCCACGGCACGGTCGCCGGGGACGGCGGTACGCACTCCACGGTCACCGCGATGATGGTGGTCTCCGGACTCGCCATCGCCCTCTTCATCACCCAGGGCTTCTCGACCGCCGTCTACCTTTCCGAGGAGCTGGAGCACCCGCGCCGCAACGTGGCCCGGACCGTGCTCGCCACCCTCGCCATCTCGACCGCCGTCATCCTCGTCCCCGTCATCGCCATCACCCTGGGCGCCGCCGACCTCACGGCGCTCACCTCCGGCGACATCAGCGGCATGGTCACCGCCTGGTCCAACTCGGCCGTCGGCACCTTCGTCAGCCTCTGCGTGGCCCTCGCCATCGTCAACGCGGGCATCGTGATGGTCATCCAGAACTCCCGCGTCCTGTTCGCCTCGGCCCGCGACAAGGCCTGGCCCGAGCCGGTCAACCGCGGCCTGTCCCGGCTGGGCCGGTTCGGCTCCCCGTGGGTCGCCACCCTCCTGGTCGGCGTCCCGGGAGCCGCCCTCTGCTTCGTCAACCTCGACACCCTGTACGGCGTGACCGGCGTTTCGGTCACCGGTATGTACCTGCTGGTCGCGGTCGCCGCGCTGCTCAGCCGCCGCGGCTCGCACCGCGAGACCGCCGCCTGGCGGATGCCGCTGTGGCCCGCGGTGCCGGTGGTCCTGATCGCCGTCCTCGCGTACATCCTCACCCAGCAGGAGACGCGGTACCTGCTGTGGACCGGCGGCATCACCGCCGCCGCCACCCTCTACTGGGCCTTCTACCTGCGCCCGCGCCGCGAGACGCGGTGGCTGGTGAGCATCCCCGAGGACGAGCAGATCTGACGCCGGGGCCCATGGCGGGGTCTGTCCGGATCCGGCGGTACTTCCGCGGGACGCAACGGGCGGGCCCCGCCTAGGGTTTGAGGTATGACAGCCGCGCACACGCCTCTGGACCACGACTTCTACTGCTCCGAAATCCTGCGACAGACCGACGAGTTGAGGGACCACCTGACCGGTGCCGACCTCTCCGTCACCGTGCCGACCTGCCCCGACTGGACACTGCGGCAGCTCGCCGTGCACGTCGGCGGCGCCCACCGCTGGGTCGCCGAGATCATCCGTACGAAGGCCACCGCCGTCGTCCCCCAGGAGCGCGTGCTCGACTCCTCCGGCCCGGAGAAGGACGCACCGGAGGCGCTGGACGAATGGCTCGCGCAGGGCGCCGCGCTCTGCGCCGACGCCCTGCGCGACGCCGGGCCCGACCAGGCCGCCTGGACCTGGGCGGGCGAGGCGACCGCCGGGTTCTGGGCGCGCCGGATGACCCACGAGACCGTGGTCCACCGCGTGGACGCGGCCCTCACCGTCGGCGCGGAGTACCGGCTCGCGCCGGAGCTGGCCGCCGACACCATCGACGAGTGGCTGGACATCGTCACGTACGTCCAGGCCGCCAAGCTGGCCCCGGCCGCCGCCGAACTGCGCGGCCCCGGCCGCAGCATCCATCTGCACGCCACCGACGCACCCGGCGCCGAGTGGCTGATCGAGCTCGGCGAGGACGGGGTGAGCTGGCGGCGCGGCCACGAGAAGGCCACGGTGGCGCTGCGCGGCCCGCTCACCGACGTCCTGGGCGTCTTCTACCGGCGGCTGCCCGCCGACAGCCCCAGGGTCGAGGTCCTGGGCGACGCCGAGCTCCTGGACTTCTGGCTCCAGCGGGCCTCCTTCGGCTGACGGACGTACTCCCGGTGCGGTACGGCGCGGGAGTGCCGTACGCCGCGAGTACCCCCGCGACCTCCACCTGGCGGCAGGCTCGGTTGTCGGACCCGGCGCTTACCGTGGAGCCATGAGACTGCGCAGACCTCGTGGGAGGGCGGCGGCCGGGATGGCCGCCGCCCTCGCGGTGCTCGCCGGCGCCGGCATCTGGACGGCCTCCGGCGCCGGCGGCACGCCCGCGGTGCACCAGGAGGACCGGGTGATGGAGATGCCCGGGGCGAAGATCGACACGTCGTACTTCACGGCGGGCGACGCGAAGGAGAAGCGCCCCGCCGTCCTCCTCGGCCACGGCTTCGGCGGCAGCAAGGACGACGTCCGCGGCCAGGCGCGCGGCCTCGCGCGCGAGGGCTTCGCGGTGCTGACCTGGTCCGCGCGCGGCTTCGGCGACTCCACGGGCGAGATCGGCCTCAACGACCCGGCGTACGAGGTGAAGGACGTCTCACGGCTCGTCGACTGGCTGGCCAAGCGCCCCGAGGTGAGGCTCGACGCGGCGGGCGACCCGCGCGTGGGCGTCACCGGCGCGTCGTACGGGGGCGCGATCTCGCTCCTGGCCGCCGGACACGACAAGCGGATCGACGCGATCGCGCCGCAGATCACCTACTGGAACCTGGCGGACGCGCTCTTCCCCGACGGGGTGTTCAAGAAGCTCTGGGCCGGGATCTTCTTCTCCACCGGCGGCGGCTGCAAGACCTTCGAGAAGCAGCTCTGCGACATGTACGAGAGGGTCGCGGTCAGCGGAAAGCCGGACGCGCAGGCGCGCGACCTGCTCGCGGCCCGCTCCCCGTCCGCCGTGGGCGACCGCATCAAGGTGCCCGCGCTGATCGTCCAGGGCCAGAGCGACTCCCTCTTCCCGCTCGGCCAGGCCGACGCCATGGCCCGCCGGATCCGCGCCAACGGCGCCCCGGTCGCGGTCGACTGGATCACCGGCGGCCACGACGGCGGCGACCGGGAGACCGGGCGGATCGACGCCCGTATCGCCTCCTGGTTCGACCACTACCTGAAGGGCGACAAGGGCGCCTCCACCGGCCCCGCCTTCCGGGTCACCAGGACCGGCGGCATCAGCTCCACCGACGGCGCCGCCCAGCTGCGCGGCGCCACCAGCGGCAGCTACCCGGGCCTGGCGAACGGCACGCGCGCGGTGGAGCTCACCGGCCGCGAGCAGACCTTCGAGAACCCGGCGGGCGCCGCCCCGCCCGCCATCTCCGCCGTGCCCGGCGTCGGCGGCGGCCTCGCGGGCCTGTCCTCGCTCGGCGTGGGCGGCCTCTCCATCGACTTCCCCGGGCAGTACGCGCGCTTCGACTCCGCACCGCTCAAGCCCGGCCTGCGCATCACCGGCTCGCCCACGGTCCGGCTGAAGGTGACCTCCAGCGGCGACGACGCGGTGCTCTTCGGCAAGGTGTACGACGTCGGCCCCGACGGCAAGCAGCAGGTGCTCCCCGCCCAACTGGTCGCGCCCGTCCGGGTGGACGGCGCCAAGGAGGGCAAGGAGGTCGAGGTCACCCTGCCCGCCGTCGACCACAACGTGGAGGCGGGCCACCGGCTGCGCCTGGTGGTCGCCGCGACCGACCTCGGCTACGCCTCCCCGGCCGCGCCCGGCACGTACAAGGTCTCGCTCGTGGACGGCTCCCTCGCCGTGCCGACCGCGCCCGGCGTCAGGACCGAGCCCGCCGGGGTGCCCTGGTGGGCCTGGGGCATGCCGCTCGCGGGTGCCGTCATCGCGCTCGGCCTGCTGGCCACCCGGCGTACCACGGCCCCCGCCCCCGACCCGGAGCTGGCCGAAGTCCCGCTCCAGATCACCGATCTGACCAAGAAGTACGCCAAGTCGACCGACCGGTACGCGGTCCGCGACCTCTCCTTCCGCGTCGAGAAGGGCCAGGTGCTCGGTCTGCTCGGGCCCAACGGGGCGGGCAAGACCACCACCCTGCGCATGCTGATGGGCCTGATCCGCCCCGACAGCGGCGAGATCCGCGTCTTCGGCCACGCCATCCGGCCGGGCGCGCCGGTCCTGTCCCGGGTCGGCGCCTTCGTCGAGGGCGCGGGCTTCCTGCCGCACCTGTCGGGCCGCGCCAACCTGGAGCTGTACTGGCAGGCCACCGGCCGCCCCGCCGAGGACTCCCACATGGACGAGGCCCTGGAGATCGCGGGCCTGGGCGACGCCCTCTCGCGCGCGGTGCGGACGTACTCGCAGGGCATGCGCCAGCGCCTCGCCATCGCCCAGGCCATGCTGGGCCTGCCGGACCTGCTGATCCTCGACGAGCCGACCAACGGCCTGGACCCGCCGCAGATCCGCGAGATGCGGGACGTGATGATCCGTTACGCCCAGGGCGGCCGCACGGTCATCGTCTCCAGCCACCTCCTCTCCGAGGTGGAGCAGTCCTGCACCCATCTGGTGGTCATGGACCGGGGCCGGCTGATCCAGGCGGGCCCGGTCGCCGAGATCACCGGCGGGGGCGACACGCTCCTGGTCACCGTCGAAGGACCGGTCACCGAGGTGCTCGCCGACAAGGTGGGCGCGTTGCCCGGCATCGGCGCGGCGACCCGCACCGACGAGGGCATGCTGGTGCGCCTGGAGGGCGCCACGGCCACGGAGCTGATCACCGAACTGGTCCGCCTCGACGTGCCGTTGACGGGCGTCGGCCCGCACCGCCGCCTGGAGGACGCCTTCCTGACCCTGATCGGAGGATCGGCATGAGTGCCCCGACGCACCCCGGTGCCGAGCCCGCGCCGGACCTGCGGGCGACCGCCCCCGGCTACCGCCCGCGCCGCACCCTGCCCCTGCGGGTGGAGGCGGCGCGCCAGCTGCGGCGCCGCCGCACCCTGGTGATGGGGGGCATCCTCGTCGCGCTGCCGTTCATCCTGGTCACGGCGTTCGCGATCGGCGGCACGCCGTCCGGGCGGGACGGCCGGATCACGCTGATCGACACGGCGACCGCGTCCGGGGCGAACTTCGCGGCGACCGCCCTGTTCGTCTCGGCGGGCTTCCTCCTCGTGGTGCCCGTCGCCCTGTTCTGCGGCGACACCGTCGCCTCGGAGGCCGGCTGGTCGTCCCTGCGCTATCTGCTGGCCGCGCCCGTGCCCCGGGCCCGGCTGCTGTGGAGCAAGCTGGCGGTGGCGCTCGGCCTGAGCGCGGCGGCGATCGTGCTGCTGCCGCTGGTGGCGCTCGCGGTGGGCACGGCGGCGTACGGCTGGGGACCACTGGAGATCCCGACCGGCGGCTCGCTGGGCGCCGGGGAGGCGGTACCGCGCCTGGCCATCGCTGTGGCGTTCGTCTTCGTCTCCCAACTGGTCACCGCCGGGCTCGCGTTCTGGCTCTCCACCAAGACGGACGCGCCGCTCGGCGCGGTCGGCGGCGCGGTGGGCCTGACGATCGTCGGCAACGTCCTGGACGCGATCACGGCCCTGGGCGACTGGCGCGACGCCCTCCCCGCACACTGGCAGTTCGCCTGGGCGGACGCGCTCCAGCCCCATCTGGAGTGGAGCGGCATGGCTCAGGGCGCGGGGGTGTCGGTGGGGTACGCACTGGTGCTGACGGCACTGGCGTTCCGGGGGTTCGAGAAGAAGGACATCGTGTCGTAGGGGGCGTGTCGCAGGGCGGCGGGCCCGAGCCTTTGTCGCTGTCGCTGTCGCTGTCGCTGTCGGTGACGGGCGCTAACTTGCCTTCCTCAAGGTGAAGTTGTCGCCTCTCGGGAGGGCCCGTGTCGATCGGTGAGTACGTGAACTGGACCGAGGGAAACGCGATCGTCCCCCACGAGAATCCCCGCCGCCCCCGGCCCTTCGCCACCACGTGCTCGGTCCACAGATGGTTCGACGGCGGCGATCTGCGCTGCACGTACTGCCGGGTCCGTGTCCACTGCGCCTGCGGACTGGCGGGGCTGGACGAGGAGGAGAGGGCCGGCATCCCGCTGCCGCTCCTGCTCGGCAGACAGGCGACACTCGATCACTTCGTGCCGACCAGCCGGGGCGGTGCGGATGCGGCGGACAATGTGGTGGTCGCATGCCGCCGGTGCAACAGCAGCAAGCAGGCGAATCTGTTTGCCGAGGAGTGGATCCCGGATCGGGACCGGCACACGTACATCTCGCCCGGCCAGCCGATGACGCCACCACCCGGTCTCGGCATCAGGGCTCGGAGGATCGCGCAGCTCATGGCTGCCTTGGACCCTGACGACGGCCCGTTGTCGGTGGCCGAGGTCTGCCGGCAACGGGGCTGGCGCACCAGCGACGTGCATCTCGCGCTGGGCCAGATGCTGGGGGCCAAGGCGCTGTACGCGTTCGCGCACCCCTGCTGGCCGCCCCAGCGCTATCTGCACCCGGTCAGTGGTCCTGACGACGCCTTGGCAGGCCGGGTATGGCTGGACGGCTGGTCGTAAGCCGTCGCGGCGGCGGCAGCGCGAGTCGGACACTCACCGGGGGCGGGCACGGCGCTTACGCGGCCTCTACGGCCCCCTCGCTACGGTGCTGCCGAGCAGCAAAAAGGCCCTCCCGGAGGGAGGGCCGGACACCGCACGGGCGAAAGCGCCCCCGGCAGGACTCGAACCTGCGGCCAAGCGCTTAGAAGGCGCCTGCTCTATCCACTGAGCTACGGGGGCCGGATGGCGGCCGCGGTGGCCTGGAGCCCCCGGGCGGGCAAGGGCGTGGTCCGGAGCGGGCTCCGGGCCGTGACCTTGCCGGGGACAAGGATAGGGCTCCTCTCGCCTCGTCCCGGTTGCTTCACCTGCGTGGCACGATGTGGAGGTTCGGTGAAGCGAACCGATAATCGCAGGCGAGCGCAGAACACGCAGCGCTTTTGACGCTCGTGGCGCCGGGTGTTGTGCACTCGTTATGCCTGCGTCCCACTCATCCCGTCTGCCCCATGTGTCCGGTCGGCGCGCGAAGGCCTCCATACGCTTCAAAAAGGCGCCAAAATTGGGCATTCTTCGCATGTGGCGACCTTGGACGTACGGCCTCAGCTGATCGACGCACTCTCCGCCCTGCGCGACAGGGTCGCCGCCGTGCGTCTTCCCCTGCCCCTGCCGGGGGCGGCGCGCGCGCGGCAGACCCGGGTCGAGCTGCTCGCACAGCTCGACGACTATTTGCTGCCCCGGCTCAAAGACCCCGAAGCGCCGCTGCTCGCCGTCGTCGGCGGATCCACCGGCGCCGGTAAGTCCACCCTCGTCAACTCCCTTGTGGGGCGGCGGGTCAGCGAGGCCGGCGTGCTGCGGCCGACGACCCGCACCCCCGTACTCGTCTGCCACCCCGACGACCACCACTGGTTCACCGAGATCCGCGTACTGCCCCAGCTCACCCGCGTCTGGCTGCCCCAGCAGAACGAAGAAACGGAGGTGGAGGAGGGCGTCGGAGGCAATGACGCGGAGAATTCGCTGCGGATCGAGACCTCGCGGAACCTGCCCGTCGGGCTCGCCCTGCTCGACGCGCCCGACATCGACTCACTCGTCGTCAGCAACCGCCTCCTCGCCGCCCAGCTGATCTGCGCCGCCGACATCTGGGTGATGGTGACGACCGCCTCCCGGTACGCGGACGCCGTGCCGTGGCATCTGCTGCGCACCGCCAAGGAGTACGACGCCACGCTGATCACCGTCCTCGACCGGGTGCCGCACCAGGTCATCGCCGAGGTGTCCCGGCAGTACGCCGCGCTCCTGACCAAGGCCGGGCTCGGTGACGTGCCCCGGTTCACCATCCCGGAGCTGCCCGAATCGGCCGGTGGCGGAAGCGGATTGCTGCCTGCCACCGCGGTCGCCCCGCTCGGCCAGTGGCTCACCCACCGGGCCCAGGACCCGGCCGCCCGGCAGCAGGCCGTCGTCCGTACCGCCGTCGGCGTCGTCGACTCGCTCAACGCCCGTATGCCCGAGCTCGCCTCCGCCGTCGCCGCCCAGTACGCCGCCGCCGTACGGATGACGAGTGCGGTCGAGGAGGCGTACGAGCGGGAAGGGGCACGGGTGCGGCGCAGGCTGCAGGCGGGGGGCGTGCTCGCCGGGGACGCGCTCACCCGCTGGCGTGCGTACCCCCGGGACGCGACCTCCGTCGAGCTCCTCGACGCACTCTGCGAGAGCCTCGCCGAGCTGCTCGGATGCGCCGCCGACGCCGCCGACGAACGGGTTCGCGAGGCGTGGGGCCGCGAACCCGCGGCGGCCGAGCTGGCCGAGGGCGTACGCGACCGGGAGACCGGTGAGCGCATCGAGCTCGACGTCCGGCGCTGGCGACGGGTCCTGGAGGAGCTCGCCGAGGAAGAGGTACGGGAGATGGACCGGGCCGTCGCGCCCTCCGCCGAGGCCGTGGCGGCGCTGCTGGCGGCCGCGCTCCTCGGCGGGCGCCGTGCCCGCAGGGCCGGGGAGCGGCTCGCCGAGCGCATCGGCGCCCAGCGCGCGCTGCGCCTGCGCGACCAGGGCGGAGAGCTGGTCACGACGTACATCGACCGGGTCCTGAACGCCGAACGCGACCGTCGGCTCGCCCCGCTGGACGCGCTCCGGGTGACCCCCGAGCCCCAGGCCGGGCTGATCGCCGCGCTGTCCCTACTGCAGAAGGAGAGGTGAGCGGGGTGACCGCTCTGACGGATCGGCCGGGGGCCGGCCAGCCCGAGCCCGAAGGGCCGGAGCCGGAGTCCGGGGCCGGGTTTCCTCCCCCTCCGGAGGAGGGGGAGCCGGAGCCCTCGGCGGACGGCGGGGCCGAGTCCGCGCAGGCGGCGGCCGCACCGCTGACGGTCGAGGTACGGGCCGCCGGGCGGCCCGCGATCGGCCGACTGGAAGCCGTCGCCCCGACGTCGGGGTGGCTCGGCTTCGACCGCCCCTGGGCCGAACGGCCCCCTTCCCGGCGGACGGAACCCCTCCCGGAGGGGCCGGAAGAGGCCGACGTGCCGGAAGCCGACACGCCCGGCGCCGGAACGCCTGGAACCGGCACATCCGGAAGTGGGGAGTCCGGAGCCGGTGAACCTGGACCCGGTGAATCCGGACCTGGTGAATCCGGGGCTGGCGCGCCCCGAGCCGACGCGCCCGGGTCCGCGACGGCAGATGTCGCCCGGAGGGCAGAGGCCGCCCCGAGGGCAGAAGCCGTCCCGGCAGAGGTCGCCCCGACCAAGGCCGCCCCGACGGAGGCCGACCGGTCCGCAGCCGACGCGCCCAAGCCCCCCTCCACCGGCGCCCCGAAAAGCCCCCGCAACGCCCGCAACACCCGCAGCGCCCCGAACAACCCAGCCACCCGCATCGCAGCACCCCCGCGCCCCGAATCGCCCCCCAAGCCCCCACCGGCCTTCGCCCCGGCGGCAATCCCGCCCCGGCCGGGCCGAAGCCCCTCCCGCCGCGCCCCCGACGCGCGCGCGGCCGCCGGTGCCGGTCCCAGCACCGGCCCCGCGCGGTCCGCGCCCGCCTGGGACGACGGGCTGATCGCTCGAAGGGTGAACGAGCCCGCCGAGACGGAGGTTCCCGTCGAGGAACCCGAGCCGGTGGAGGCGTACGTACCCATCGGCGGGCCCTACGGCGGCGAGCTGCGCGGGCGCCTAGAAGCCCTGCGCGAGCTCGTCGGGCTGTCGCGGACGCGGCTGGACGGGAAGACGCTCGCCGAGGCCGGACGCGTACTCGACGAGGCCGCCGCGCGGCAGCGGCTGTCCGCGCGGCACACCGTCGTCGCCATCGCCGGAGCCAGCGGCAGCGGCAAATCCACCCTGTTCAACGCCCTCGCCGGTACGCACATTTCGGAGACCGGGCTGCGCCGCCCCACCACCGCCGCGCCGATCGCGTGCAGCTGGACGGACGGTGCGGCGGGTCTGCTCGACCGGCTCGGGCTGCCGGGGAGGCTGCGGCGCAGGCCCCTGCCCACCGACCCGAACGCCGAGGCCCTGCAGGGGCTGGTCCTCGTCGATCTGCCCGACCTCGACTCGGCGGTCGTCGAACACCGCCGCCAGGCCGACCGCGTACTGGCCCTGGTCGACGCGGTGGTCTGGGTCGTGGACCCGGAGAAGTACGCCGACGCCGTGCTCCACGAGCGGTATCTGCGGCCGCTGGCCGGGCACGCGGAGGTCACGTTCGTCGTGCTCAACCAGGTGGACCGGCTGCCCGGCGACGCCGCCGACCAGGTGCTCGACGATCTGCGCCGCCTCCTCGACGAGGACGGCATGGCACTCGGCGAGCACGGCGAACCCGGCGCCACCGTGGTGTCCCTGTCCGCCCTCACCGGCCAGGGCGTCGGTGAACTGCGCGACCTCCTCAGCCGGTTCGTGCAGGAGCGCGGCGCCCCGGAACGCCGGGTGGCGGCCGATCTGGACGCGGCGGCCGCCGGACTCCGTCCGGTGTACGTCGCGGACGGCCGTACGGGGCTGGACGAGCGGGCCCGGGAGGCGTTCACCGACCGGCTCGCGGCGGCGGTGGGCGCGGCCGCGGCGGGGGAGGCGGCCGAACGCGAGTGGCGCCGCAACGCGGGCCGCGCCTGCGGCACCCCGTGGCTGCGGCTCTGGCGCTGGTACGAGCGGATCCGCATCCCGGGCCGCGAGTCGCCCCTGCCCACTCCTCCTCCGGAGGAGGAGGTGACGGCCCGCCAACGTGTCGAACAGGCCGTACGCCTGGTCGCGGAGGAGGCCGCCACCGGACTGCCCGCCCCCTGGGCGCAGGCGGTGCGGGAAGCGGCGGTGCGGGGCGCCGAGGGGCTGCCGCAGGCCCTGGACGAGCTGGCGGTACGGGCCGAGCTGGAGCGGGGCACCTCGCCCAGGCCCGCCTGGTGGCCCGCGGCGGTGCTGGTGCAGGCGGCCATGACGCTGGTGCAGATCGTGGGCGGGCTCTGGCTCGCCGGCCAGATCGTGGGCGTGCTCCAGCCCGGACTCCTTGTGCCCGCGCTGGTGATGCTGGCCGGGATCGTCGGGGGCCCGCTGGTCGAGTGGGCCTGCGGGGTCGCGGCGCGCGGACCCGGCCGGCGCTACGGGCAGGAGGCCGAGCGGCGGTTGCGGGAGGCGGCGGCCGGGTGCGGCCGGGCGAAGGTCCTGGACCCGGTCGCGGCGGAGCTGCTGCGGTACCGGGAGGTGCGCGAGCAGTACGTGGCGGTGCGCGGCGGCGGGGCCGGGGTGCGGGCGGGGGTGTCGTGAGAGGGGGATGTGACGGGGTGACGTGAGGGGACCACGGGGCGGCCTGAGGGGACCGGGGCTCGTGACGGACCCCGCCCCCCTGCCGCCTGGTGGACCCCCGCCCACCCGCCGCCCGATGCACGCCGTCCCCGCCAACCCTCGTACGGGTGACGAGGTTTTCCACAATCGCCGGGTGGTCCACAGCCCTCGGCGCAAGGTCCTCCGCCCGGTCCAGCATGGAGATCGACAGCGCAAGGGTTCGATCGGCCGGCTGGGCCGGGCGGAGCTGCGAGACGGGGACGCCGTGCGTGCGACGGGTGCGCGCGGCCGGCATGACGGGGGAGTGGTGGGGATGAACGACACGCTGGTGACGCTGGTGGGGAACGCCGCGACGCGGGTGGAGTACCGGGAGACGGCGACGGGGGGAGTGGCCCGGTTCCGGCTGGCGGTGACTCCGCGCCGGTTCGACCGGCAGAAGGACGCCTGGGTGGACGGGCACTCCAGTTTCTACACGGTCTGGGCCTGGCGGACGCTGGGGCAGAACCTGGCGAGTTCGGTCGCCGTGGGCGAACCGCTGGTGGTGCACGGCCGGTTGCGGGTGCGTGACGAGGACCAGGACGGACAGCGTCGGTTCTCGGCCGACGTCGAGGCGATCGCGGTGGGCCACGACCTGACCCGGGGGACGTCGGCGTTCCGGCGCGTGGTGAAGGCGGATCCGTCCCTGACGGAGCCGCCCAAGGGCCCGGCGTGGGAGGGCGGTTCGCCCGTTTCGCGAACGCGGACAGCGGTGCCGCCCCCGGCTCCGACGGCCGCTGCGGGGTGGTCCGAAACGGGCGGTGCAGGTGCGGTAGCGGGGGGTGATGGGGCGGCAGGGGCGAGTCCGGCCGCGGCCGGAGAAAGCCCTGGTGAGGCGCGCGGGAAGGCTCCCGTGGAGCCGCCCGCCGTGGCCGCCGCAGCGCCCTGAACGTCCCGTTCCGTACTGGAGATTTGTCGATAACCCCAGGTGGGAACGGGTACCGGCGATAACGATTGCGATTCGGAATGGTTATCTGATCGCATGACAGGGGATCAGGAGGCTCGGCCTCCATAGGATTCCCGTTACTCACGGGGCACTTGAGTCAGCAGGCGAGGCACTTCCCCCACGCGCACGTACGCGAAAGCTCCTCGCCCGAAGGGGAATTCTGTGTTTTCAGTCGTTCACGGGCTTTCTGTACCCAAGTCTGTACGCAAGCGCGGCGCCGCACGCCTCGCTGCGGCTGTCGCTGTCTCGGGTCTGGTCGCCGGCGGCGCCATAGCCGGTGCGGGCGCGGCGGTCGCCGACCAGCCCGGTCAGCAGCACCAGGGTGGCGCGGTCGCCACCATCAAGGGTCTGGACCCGGACGCCTCGGGCAAGGCCGTCATCCACCAGCAGGGCGGCGACCGGCCCGTCTCGGCCGGTCTGTTCCAGATGGTCGTCGACGGCGGCGGCACCCTGCGTACGTACTGCATCGACATCCACAACCCGACCCAGCCCGCCGCGAAGTACCAGGAGACCCCCTGGAGCGGCACCTCGCTGAGCGGGAACCCCGACGCGGGCAAGATCCGCTGGATCCTCGAGCACTCGTACCCGCAGGTGAACGACCTGACGGCGCTCGCCAAGTCGGCCGGCCTCAAGGGCCAGCTGACCAATGGCACGGCCGCCGCCGCCACCCAGGTCGCCATCTGGCGCTACTCGGACCACGCCCAGGTCGACGCGGTGGACGCGCAGGCCAAGGACCTGGCGGACTGGCTGACCAAGTCCGCGCAGAACGTGGGCGAGCCCAAGGCCTCGCTGACCCTCGACAACCCTGCCGTCTCCGGCAAGGCGGGCTCCAAGCTCGGCCCGGTGACCGTCCACACCAACGCCGACAAGGTCTCGGTGACCCCGTCCGAGGAGCTCAAGGCGGCCGGCGTCAAGGTCGTCGACAAGGCGGGCAAGGCCGCCACGACCGCCAAGAACGGCTCGCAGCTCTTCTTCGACGTGCCCGCCGGCGCCCAGCCGGGCTCCGGCTCGCTGACCGTCCAGGCCACCACCCAGGTGCCGGTCGGCCGTGCGTTCGCCAGTGAGTCCAAGAGCCAGACGCAGATCCTCGCCGGGTCCAGCGACTCCACGGTGACCGCCGCGGCCAAGGCGACCTGGGCCAAGCAGGGCGCCATTCCGGCCCTGACGGCCGCGAAGAACTGCGCCAAGGGCGGCGTGGACGTCACGGCGACCAACAAGGGCGACGAGGCCTTCACCTTCAAGCTGGCCGGCTTCTCGTACACGATCGGTGCCGGCAAGTCGAAGACCGTCACCGTGCCGGTCGCCGAGGACCAGGCGTACGACTTCGTGATCACTGGGCCGAACGGCTTCAAGCAGGAGTTCAAGGGCGTCCTGGACTGCAAGACCGCCGGCACCCCCAGCCCCACCAAGCCGTCGTCGCAGCCCAGCCCCGCCTCGGCGGGCGGCACCTCGTCCGGCTCCACCACCGGTGGTGACCTCGCCGAGACCGGTTCCTCCAGCTCCACGCCGATGATCGCGGGCATCGCTGTCGCCCTGGTCGTCATAGGCGGCGGCGCGGTGTTCTTCCTCCGCCGCAAGAAGGCCGGGACCGCCGGGCACTGACCCCCGCGGCTCTGAGCCACCCCACCGTGGACTCAGAGTGACCACCCTGTGACAGTGGCCCCGGTGAGCGCAGGCACACCGGGGCCACTGGCGTTCCCGGACGGCGCCGGTCGGCGTTCCGTGGAAGTACCCGTTTCCGCCAGGGGGTGGCGGTACGGCAAGATGGGGTGTATCTGCCCACAGCCCGATTCACACTGCCGGACGGTTTCTCTTGGCTGAGTACATCTACACCATGCGCAAGACGCGCAAGGCGCACGGCGACAAGGTGATCCTTGACGACGTCACGCTGAGCTTCCTGCCCGGCGCGAAGATCGGTGTGGTCGGTCCCAACGGTGCCGGTAAGTCCACCGTTCTCAAGATCATGGCGGGCCTTGAGCAGCCCTCCAACGGTGACGCGTTCCTGTCGCCGGGCTACAGCGTCGGCATCCTCATGCAGGAGCCGCAGCTCGACGAGACCAAGACGGTCCTGGAGAACGTGCAGGACGGCGCCGCCGAGATCATGGGCAAGCTCAAGCGCTTCAACGAGGTCGCCGAGCTCATGGCGACCGACTACTCGGACGCGCTCCTCGAGGAGATGGGCAAGCTCCAGGAGGACCTCGACCACGCCAACGCCTGGGACCTCGACGCCCAGCTGGAGCAGGCCATGGACGCGCTGGGCTGCCCGCCCGCCGACTGGCCCGTGGTCAACCTCTCCGGTGGCGAGAAGCGCCGTGTGGCGCTCTGCAAGCTGCTGATCGAGGCGCCCGACCTGCTCCTCCTCGACGAGCCCACCAACCACCTCGACGCCGAGTCGGTGAACTGGCTGGAGCAGCACCTCTCGAAGTATCCGGGCGCCGTCGTCGCGGTCACCCACGACCGGTACTTCCTGAACAACGTCGCCGAGTGGATCCTGGAGCTCGACCGCGGCCGCGCGATCCCGTACGAGGGCAACTACTCCACGTACCTGGACAAGAAGGCCTCCCGCCTCAAGGTCGAGGGCCAGAAGGACGCCAAGCGCGCCAAGCGGCTCAAGGAAGAGCTGGAGTGGGTCCGCTCCAACGCCAAGGGCCGGCAGACCAAGTCCAAGGCGCGCCTCGCCCGTTACGAGGAGATGGCGGCCGAGGCCGACAAGATGCGGAAGCTGGACTTCGAGGAGATCCAGATCCCGCCGGGCCCGCGTCTGGGCTCGATCGTCGTCGAGGTGGAGAACCTCTCCAAGGCCTTCGGCGACAAGGTCCTCATCGACGACCTGTCGTTCACGCTGCCGCGCAACGGCATCGTGGGCGTCATCGGTCCGAACGGCGCGGGCAAGACCACGCTGTTCAAGATGATCCAGGGCCTGGAGACCCCCGACTCGGGCTCCATCCGGGTCGGCGAGACCGTCAAGATCTCGTACGTCGACCAGAGCCGCGCCAACATCGACCCCAAGAAGACCCTCTGGGCGGTCGTGTCGGACGAGCTCGACTACATCAACGTCGGCCAGGTCGAGATGCCGTCGCGCGCGTACGTCAGCGCGTTCGGCTTCAAGGGCCCGGACCAGCAGAAGCCGGCCGGTGTGCTCTCCGGTGGTGAGCGCAACCGCCTCAACCTGGCGCTGACGCTCAAGGAGGGCGGCAACCTGCTGCTCCTCGACGAGCCCACCAACGACCTGGACGTGGAGACGCTCTCCTCGCTGGAGAACGCGCTCCTGGAGTTCCCGGGCGCCGCTGTCGTGATCTCCCACGACCGCTGGTTCCTGGACCGGGTCGCGACGCACATCCTGGCGTACGAGGGCGACTCGAAGTGGTACTGGTTCGAGGGCAACTTCGAGTCGTACGAGAAGAACAAGATCGAGCGGCTCGGGGCCGACGCGGCGCGTCCGCACCGCGCCACCTACAAGAAGCTGACCCGGGGCTGATCCTCTTGGCTCGCCACATCTACAGCTGCCCGCTCCGCTGGTCGGACATGGACGCCTTCGGGCACGTCAACAACGTGGTCTTCCTCCGCTATCTGGAAGAGGCCCGGATCGACTTCATGTTCCGGCTGGCGCCGGGGGACGGCTCGCCGTCGTTCTCCGGCGGGTCCGTCGTGGCCCGGCACGAGATCGACTACGTACGGCCGCTGGTGCACCGCCACGAGCCGGTGACCGTCGAGTCGTGGGTCACGAAGATCGGCGCGGCGTCGCTGACGATCGCGTACGAGATCAAGGACCCCGAGCAGGTGTATGTGCGGGCGTCGACGGTCGTGGTGCCGTTCGACCTCGCGGCGGGGCGGCCTCGGCGGATCTCCGCGGAGGAGAAGGCGTTCCTGCAGGAGTACGTGGAGGAGCCCGAGGGCGGTCGTGGCGGTCGCGGTGACCGCGGTGATCGCGTGGAGCGGGCCGCTGCATGACCGTGAAGCTGGGCTTCGCCGATGCCGGGGAGGTGGCGGATCTCGCCGCCTTCCTGGCCCGGCTGATCCACTACGACCGGTCGGCGGCCGTCCGGCTGCAGGCCGGGGGCGGTGCGCTGGCGGTGTTCGGGCGTCCGCCGGCGTTCGAGGTGCTGGCGATTCGTACGGTGCGGCTGGACGCGGTGGTGGAGCTCGACGTCACCGTCTCGGCGGGTGATCTCCTTGAGGCGCTCGACGAGCCCGCGTCCGCGGTGGTCGTTCCCGCCGCCGTGACCGGGCCGCCGTGGGCCGGTGTGCTGCCGCCGCGCGGTGGCTGGCGGCAGCTGCCGGGGCTGCCCTCGGCCGCCGAGATACGTGGCGTGGTCGCGGCCGCCGTCGCGGAGTTCCGGGCGCGGGACGAGGCGTTGCCCGCGGAGGCGCGTACGCGGGCCGAGCGGGATCGGATCGGGCGGGAGATCTGGTCGCGGACGCTGGGGGGTACGGAGGTGCCGCTTCGGGTGGTGCATGCGGCGCAGTCCCTGGGGTTCTTGCGTGGTTCCCCTGAATCCGGTGGATCCGGGGCGGAGTTGGCGTTGTTGGGGGCGGGGCCGTGGTTGCGGCTTCGTACGCCGTATGGGTCGGTTGCGGTTCGGAAGGTGGGGGTGGGGGCGCTGCCGTTGTCTCCGCTTTGAGGGCCCCACCCCGCCCCTTCACCTAGACCCTCCGGGGGTGGGTGGGGGGTTGAGGCTCGCTTCCCGGGGGCTGCGCCCCCGGACCCTGTTGGCGGGGCCTGCGGCCCCTGCACCCCGCTGTGTTCGTCTGCGGGCCGTCCCCAACTGGTCGCGCAGTTCCCCGCGCCCCTTGAGTGCTCGGCTTCGCCATCGCCCGTACCTCCTAGGGGCGCGGGGAACTGCGCGAGCAACCCACCACACACCCGCAGACGAACCCCGGGCCCTGTCCTACGCGTCCGGCCACACCTGGATATGGTCCTGTTCCAGTTCCAGCAGTACCCGGCGTTCCATCCCCAGCGCCTCCGTGTACTCCGCGGGGAGTTGCAGGCGGCCCGCTCTGTCGAGCATGGCGTATTCGCGGGAGATCACGGACTCCTCGCCCGTGTGTTCGTCGAGGTGGGTGCGGCGCAGGACCTCCGTGGAGGTGCGGCCGTCGCGGATGGCCACCGTGCGGCGGACCTCGTTCGCCACCGTCTGGTCGTGGGTGACGATGACGATCGTCGTCCCGAGCTCCTCGTTCGCCGTGCGGAACGCCGCGAAGATCTGTTCCGCCGTGGCGGAGTCGAGTTCGCCGGTCGGTTCGTCGGCCAGGAGCACCGAGGGATTGTTGGCCAGGGCCACCGCTATCGCCACGCGCTGCTGTTCGCCGCCGGACATCTGGTGCGGGCGGCGGTCACGGCAGTGGGCCACCCCCAGCAGGGTGAGGAGTTCGTCCGCCCGGGGCGGTTTGCCCTTCGCGCCGCCCCTTCGGCGGCCGCGGAGCTGGAGGGGGAGGGACACGTTCTGGGCGGCGGTCAGGTAGGGGAGGAGGTTCCTCGCCGTCTGCTGCCAGACGAAGCCCACCACCTCCCGCCGGTAGTCCAGCCGCGCCTTCGCGTCCATCGACAGCAGGTCCCGGCCCGCCACCTTCGCCTGGCCCGCCGTCGGCACGTCCAGGCCCGCCAGGATGTTCATCAGGGTGGATTTCCCGCTGCCCGACGCTCCCACCAGGGCCATCAACTCGCCCTCGGTGACCAGGAGATCAAGGCCCTGCAAGGCCTGGACCTCCACGCCATCCGTCGTGAAGATCCGGACCAGCCGGTCGCAGGCGATCAGGGCGTCATGGCCGTACGCCGGGCGGTCCCGCCGCGCGGCCGCCCGTTCCTCCAGTTCGGACAGCGTCCGCACGGCCGATCCCGCTCCCGCCGACGCCCCCTCCCTCGTCCCCGTCATCTCGTATCTCCTGCCCTGAGTTCCGTCACCGAGCCGCGTCGGCTCGTCCACCACGCCTGGGTCGCCGCGACCCCGACCGCCAGCGCCACCACGCACACCGCCGGTATCAGCAGGGACATCGGGTCCGGCCGTAGATCACCGCCCGCCGAGGCGGTATGCGCGGACGCCGCGAGGGCCAGGCCCGTCAAGTCCACGCCGGGGGAAAGCAGTTCCGTCGCTGCCCAGCCCGTCAGGGCGCCGCCCAGTGCGGCCAGTACCGCCTGGGGCAGCGCCTCCAGGATCAGCAGGCGGCGGCCCTGGCGGCGGGTCAGGCCCATCGTCCGCAGCCTCGCGAGCAGCGCCGAACGCTCCGGCGCGCCCCGCAGCAGCGAGAGCAGCAGCGCCAGCACCGCGTACCCGGCGCCCGCCGCCACCGCGGCCCCGTACACCCGTTCCGCGCCCGACTGGAGCGGTGAGTCGACGAGCTTGCGGCGCGTCTCCGTGCGCAGTTGGACCGTGGGCCGCTCCCCGGCGGTGCGGGGAGTCGTCACCGTGCGGCGCAGGTCCTCCCCGTCCACTCCGGTCCCCGCCACCAGCAGCGTCGTCGGCTCCCGTGCGCCGAGACCGGCCGTGTCCACCAGCAGGAAGTCGCTGCGCGGGACGGCGGGCGTGCGCTCGCGGACGCCCACCACCTGGACCATCAGACGGTAGCCCGCCACCCGTACCTCCCTCGGGCCCCGGCCCAGGCCCGCCGCCACCTTCGGTGACGCGATCGCCGCCAGGGCCTTGCCGCCGGGGCGGGCCTTCAGCTCGTCGGCCCCGAGCGCGCCCAGGCCGGTGCGGTCCGTGAGGCGGGCGTACGCCGACGGGTCCGCGCCGATCACCGCGATGCGGTCGCCGTCCGGCATCTGCACGCCGTACTCGACGCGGGCCGCCACCACCTGCGACACCCCGTCGACCTTGGCGACCCGGTCCGCCAGGCCCGGCGGCAGCGGGGTCACGCTGTCGACCCGGGCGTCCGCGCCCGTCGAGTACAGCGCCGCCCGTTCCCGCGCGTCCGCCACCCCGGCGAGCACCGAGCCGCCGAACGCGGCCGTGGTCAGCGCCGTGAGCAGGGCGAGCAGCGGGAGCACTCCGCCGCCGGGCGCGCGGCCCGCGCGGGCCAGCGAGAGGAAGCCGACCGTGCTGCGCAGCCGCGCGGCCGGGCGGGCCGCCCAGCGCAGGGGCAGCGGATACAGCCGTACGAGGACCAGCGCCGCGATCACGCCGATCAGCACCGGCGCCGAGCTGACGAGCGTGTCGGAGCCCGCCGCCGTGCTGCGGCGGCGCAGCGCCACCACCGCGCCCACCGCCAGCACCAGCAGGGTCAGTTCGGCCACGGTACGGCGCCGGGAGGGGCGGACGCGTACGAGGTCGTCGCGGTCGGACGCGGTGCGGACCGTACGGTGGGCGGCCATCGCCCGTACCGGGAGGGCCAGACAGGACACCAGCGCGACCGTGGTCACGGCGAGTACGGCGGGGACGATTCGGCCGCCGCGTACGACCAGGACCGCCAGGCCCAGGCCGAGCGCCGCCGAGGGGACCGTCACCACCGCCGTCTCGGCGGCCAGCCGGCCGCCGATGCCGGGCAGCGAGCCGCCCCGGGCGCGCAGCAGGGCGAGTTCGGTGCCGCGCCGGGCCGCCGCCAGGCCGCCCGCCATCAGCAGGACCACGGCCGCGACCGTCGCCGTGCCGAAGGTGGCGACCGCGATCACCGGGGTGATCGAGTCGCGTACGGAGGTGTACTCCTCCAGGATCGCGTCGAGTTCGGTGGAGACCGTGGTGCCGGGGCCGACGAGCAGGCGCAGGGCGGCGAGCGCCGGGCCGCCTTCCAGGGAGGCCACGGAGGTGGTGAGGCCGGGCAGCCGGCGGGCGTTCATGGCGTGCGCGGCCGGGGCGATGTCCGCGTACACCTCGGGGCTGCCCGCCGCCTGGAGGAGAACGGGCGCCGAGCCGTCGCCGAGGATCAGGCCCGCGTACCAGTAGTGCGGCTCGTCCGGCTTGGGGGAGGCCGGGACGAGCTGGGGGTCGCGCAGCGCCGGTGCGGAGCCCCAGTAGCCGGCCTCGGGAAGCAGCGGCTGGACGACGCCGGTGATGCGGATCGCCAGCGGCTCGCCCTTGCCGCCCGGCACATGGACGACCGAACCGGGGGCCATGTGCAGCGCTTTGGCGGTCGACGCCGTCACCACCGCCTCCGCCGTGTGCGAGGCCACGTCCGCCTTCGCCGTGGGCAGGCGTCCGCTCACCAGCCGGGCGTGGTCGGAGAGCGAGGACCGGGAGGCGATCAGCAGGCGCGGCGGCATGCCCTCGGGCCTCGGCAGCCAGGAGTCCAGCGGGTCGGTGGCGGGGATCTTCTCCGTGGTGCGCACCCCGTACGCGGACTGCGCGCCGTCCGCCCGCAGCGGTGCCGGGATCGCCTTGAGCTGTTCCCGGTAGGCCTCTTCCATGGCCTGCGGGCCGAGCGCCGGATCGCGCGGGTCGCCGCCCAGGGGCATCGGGCCGGCCAGCCGGATCACCGAGTTGTCCGGCGCCGCCGACGCCACCGCGTGGCGCAGGCCCCGGTCCTCGTACGCGTCCACCCCGCGCGGCAGCGCCGCGGCCAGGAACGCGGTGAGCAGCACCAGCAGGGCGAGCGCGCCCGCGGCGCCCGGCGCGGTCCGCAGCCGGGTGCGCACCCAGGGGGCAACGGCCTTGGCAGTCATGTCAGTTGTCCCCCTGGTGGCGCAGCGAGACCGCCGGGTCGGTCCGCCGCAGCGCCAGCGTCGCGACGATCAGCAGCGGTACGGCGGCGACCCCCGCCAGCAGGACGGCGAGCCGCCCGGCGGGCAGCTCCACCAGCACCTTCGGCACCGGCTGGGTGGCCTGCCCGGTCAGCACGATCAGCGGCACCACGGCACGCGTCAGCACCTCGCCCAGGGCGAGGCCCACGAGCAGCGCCAGCGTGATCAGCACCCCCTGCTCGGCCGCGATCAGCCGGGCCAGCTGGCGGCGCGGGGCGCCCAGCGCCCGCAGCACGGCGAACTCCGCGCCGCGTTCGCGCAGCGAGCCCGCCGCGGCCACCGCGAAGCCGACCGCCGCCAGGGCCGCCGCCACGATCGCGGCGGCGACGAGCGCGGCCTGCGGGCCCGCGCCCAGCGGGTCGTCCCGCAGCTGCTCGGCGACCTCCGCACGCACCACCACCTGCTGCGGGTCGATGTCCGGGCGGGCCCGCAGCGCCGCCGCCGCGCGGGCCTCGTCGCCGGGGTCGGTGGCCAGCCACCATTCGGTCGGCGCGAGGCTGGTGCCCGCGTCGACGGCGAGCCGCTGGTTGACCGCGTTCAGGTCGAGCAGGAGCGTGCCGCCGTCGCGGCCGCCGTCGGCGGTGGTCCCGGCGCCGGGCCCGGTCGTGGGGACCTCGGCCATCCGGTCGACGACCTTCGCGCGCAGGGTCTGCCCGGCCAGGACCGCGGTGACGGTCTGCCCGACCCGGGTTCCGCTGGAGGCCAGGTACCGGTCGGTGGCGATCGCCGTCAGCGCGGGCGGCGCCGGGCGGACGGCGGTGAGCCGCACGGTCCGGCTCGGAATTCCCGCCATGGAGCCGGCGACCTCCAGGGTCGACCCCGTCGAGTACGCCAGCGACAGGGTCCGCCCCTCGGTCCGCGGGGTCAGGCTCATCAGGCCGCGCGGCCCGTCGTCGGACTGGTGCGCGGTGGCCTGCCAGCGGTCGGCGGCGGGCAGCGCGACGGGAGCGGTGCGCCCGTCGCGCGTCACGGTCCGCAGGTCGCTCACGGTGAGGCGGTGCTGCTCGGGCGTCTCGTACGGCACGTTGAAGTCCAGCTCGAAGCCGGTGAGCGCGAGCGGCCCGGCCGGGCGGCCCACCGGTGCGCCCGCCGCCAGGTCGAGGGAGATCCGGCGCTCGGCCGGGCGCCCGTCGGCCTCCAGGTTTCCGGCCGGAAGGCGGTACTGGACGCCGAAGCGGTCCTCGACCACCGCCGTCAGGTTCACGGCGACCCCGCTCGGGGAGGCCCCGCCGGGGCCGCCCCCGGCGCCGAGCCGCAGGCCGAGGCCGAGCTCGGCGGCGTCCGCCGGGAGCAGCGCACCGGGCCGGGCGGTCCGGCGCGGGGTCAGCTCGCCCAGCAGCTCGCCCGGGGGCCGGTCGCCGAGGTCGTGGCGGAGCAGCAGCCCATCCGTGTGCGCGGTGTCCAGGGCGAGCACCGTCCCGGAGCGGTTGCCGGAGAGCTGCACCGAGGAGCGCGCGGCCGGGGCCACCGTCCGTACGCCCGGGACCTTGTCGTACGAACCGGCCTGCCCGAAGCCGCTCAGGCTGGAGCCGAAGACGCGTACCGAGGTGCCCGCGCGGAAGTCCGCCTGGTCCTCCTGCGAGCGGTCCCAGGAGGCGGACTGCCCGATCGCCAGCATGCCCATGGCGACCGCGAGCACCAGCAGCAGCACCGGGCCCGCGCCGCGCAGCGGGCGGCGGCTGAACTGCCAGCCCGCCAGCGCCGCCGGGAGCCCGCGCCCGCCCGCCGCCCGCCGTTCGGCGAGCTTGGCGGCGGGCGGCAGCAGCCGCAGGGTCAGTACGGTCCCGGCGAGCAGCGCCAGCGCGGGCGCGGCCACCAGGAGCGGGTCGATGCCGAGGGAGCCCGCGCGGTCGCCGCTGAGCGCCCCGGAGCCGGAGGTCTGCCGGTCCAGCTGCCAGTAGGCGATCCCGGCGATCACCAGGAGCCCGATGTCGGCCCCGGCGCGCACGGTGGCGGGCAGCGCCGCCGCCCGGCCCCGCGAGGCCCGCCCGGCCGACAGCGCCGGGGCCACCACGGCCGCCGCGCACCCCAGCGCGACCAGCGCCGCCACCAGCCACACCGTGCCGGTCGGGCCGGTGTCGAGGCGGATGCCGATCCGGGCGAGCGGGCCGTGGCCCGCCAGGAGCCGGGTCAGCGGGTCGGAGAGCAGCGGTGCGCACACCGCCGCCGGGGCGGCGAGCAGCAGCGCCTCGGTCGCGGACAGCCCGAGCAGCCGGGCGCGGGAGCCGCCGCGCGCCCGCAGCAGCTCGGTCTCGCCGGTCCGCTCGCTGCTCAGCAGCCGGGCCACCAGCAGCAGCGCGTACCCGGCGAGCAGCACCAGTTGCAGGGCCACGATCAGCAGCGTCGAGCGGGAGACGAGCAGTGAGCGCTCGGCCCGGTCGAGTACGTCGGGCAGCGCGGTGGCGGCGGTCGCGTCGCCCGCGAACACCCCGCCCTCCACCAGGGACTTGGGGCCGCGGGTCGCCGCCGCGCGCAGGGCGCCGATCCGGTGGGTGGTCAGGGTGGAGAAGTCGGCGGAGGCCAGCCAGGACGTCTGGCCCGCGCTGAGGCGCCCGCCGGTGAGCGCGGTGGGATCGGTGAGCAGCGGTCCGTACGTGGTGAAGTTGACCCGGCGCGTGCCCCGGCCGCCGAGGTCGTCCAGCTGCCAGTACGCCTCGGTGGCGTCGACGGGACGGTAGACGCCGGTGACGCTGACCCGCACGGCGGGACCGTTCAGCCGGTCGGTGAGGGTCAGCGCGACGGGCCAGTGGCGCAGGCCCAGCTGGGCGGCGGCGTTCTCGGGGAGGGCGGCCTGGATCTCGCGGCCGGTGCCGGGCGGGGCGGGCCAGCTGCCGCCGGTGAGCCGGACGCGGGTGCGGTCGACGGCGGCGAAGAGCGTGAGGTCGGGGTCGGTGCCCTTGCGGGCGTCCGGCGACTGGAGGGTGCGCGGCAGCGCGTACGGGCCGGACTGGGTCAACGTCCTTGTGGTGACCGGGAGTCCGTCGAAGGTGCGGCGCGCGCCCTCGCGTACGGCGTCGTCGGCGGCCTGCCGCTTGGCCTCGGGGACGGTCGCCTTGACGATCAGCGAGGCGGGCGCGGCCGACCTCGTCGCCAGGGTGTGGCGCAGGGCCGCGTCGCCGATCGAGCCGGAGAAGGCGGTCAGGGCGGCCAGGACCGAGGTGGTGAGCAGGACCGCGAGGAGCGCGGCGGCGAGCAGCAGCCGGTGCGCCCGCACCCGCAGAAACACGAACCCCGTCACCCGGCCCCCTGGTTTGCCCCCGAAAGTCTGTCCGGATGCTTTCAGAGGGCACGGGCCGAGGGAAACCGCTTGCGGACCGACCTTGCCCGATCGTGACCGGAATGCGATGACGGATTCCCGCATTCCGGGGTCGGGAGGGGCGGAACGTGAACTTCCGGTCTACTCCGCCGTGTTGACCATCGAGGCGGCGGCGTACGTCAGATAGTTCCAGAGCGTCGTCTCGTGCTCCTGGGAGAGCCCCAGCTCGTCGACGGCGGTACGCATATGGGTCAGCCAGGCGTCGTGCGCGGCCCGGTCGACGGTGAACGGCGCGTGGCGCATCCGCAGCCGGGGGTGGCCCCGGTGGTCGCTGTAGGTGCGCGGGCCGCCCCAGTACTGGATCAGGAAGAGGACGAGCCGCTCCTCGGCCGGGCCCAGATCGCCCTCCGGGTACATCGGCCGCAGCAGCGGGTCCTCGGCGACGCCCTGGTAGAACCGGTGGACCAGGCGCCGGAAGGTCTCCTCGCCGCCGACCTGCTCGTAGAAGGTCTGCTCCTGAAGCGTGCCGTGCGGAATCTCGTTCACCTGTGTATGCCTCGCAATGTCATTCGGCCCGGCCCCTGGGCTCGGCCGGGGGTCCGGGGGTTGTCCCCCGGGAGATGCAGCACGTGTCCATGGTCTCAGACGCCACGACCGAGGACCGGGGACGTAGGACCACTCGCCTCCCGGGCCCGGGCGCAGCACAGTGGACATATGGGCGCACACCGGGATCCGGCCGCCGGGGCGCGGGCCGTCCTCGTCGCGGAGATCGTGGCCGGGGGCGCGCTCGCCGACCCGGCCTGGCGGGCCGCCTTCGAGGAGGTGCCCCGCGACCTCTTCGTGCCGTACTACTTCGTGGGGCGCCCCGGCGGCTACGAGCGGCTGTGGGGCCAGGACCCGGACCCGGACCGGCGGGCACGCTGGCTGGAGGGGGTCTACACGGACATGCCGCTGGCCACCCGGGTGCGCGACGGGGAGCTGCTCTCCTCCAGCAGCCAGCCGTCGCTGATGGCCCGGATGCTGGAGGTCCTGGACGTACGGGACGGGCACACGGTCCTGGAGATCGGCGCCGGGACCGGCTACAACGCGGCGCTGCTCAGCCACCGGCTCGGCGCGGAGCGGGTCACCACGGTCGACCTGGACTCTGAGATCACCGAGTCGGCCCGGGCGCATCTGGCGGCGGCGGGCTACCGCCCGGCGGTGGTGACCGGCGACGGGGCGCGCGGCTGCCCGTCCCGGGCGCCCTTCGACCGGATCATCGCCACCTGCACGCTGCCGTCGGTACCGGCCGGGTGGCTGGCGCAGTGCACACCGGGCGCGCTGATCGAGGCCCCGCTGGCCACCGGGCTGATCCTGCTGAAGGTGCGCGACGCCGGGTACGCCGAGGGCCGCTTCCTGCACACCCCGGCCTACTTCGTACCGCTGCGGGGCGCGGCCCCCTCGCCCGGCGCCTCGTACACCGCCGGCCTGCCCCGTCCGAGCCTGGAGAACGAACTCTTCCGCTTCCTGCTGGCGCTCACGGCGGACAGCCTGGACCCGTACGAGGCGTACGAGCTGTGGCGCCGCGAGGGAAGGCCCGTACGGGAACGCTTCGGCGTGACGGTCACGGACGAGGGGCAGTGGGCGTGGCTGGACGACCCGCAGGGGCCGCACACCTGGCCCCTGCGGGATGTGGTGCCCCGTTAGGGGCCGCGCGGAACCGGGCTCAGCCCCGCCGCACGGTCAGCGTCGTCCACGCGCCGACGTGCACCCGGTCGCCGTCCTGGAGCGGCACCGGCACATACGGCTGGATGGGCTCCTCCGCACCGTTGATCGTGGTCCCGTTGGTCGAGTTCTGGTCGACCACCGCCCAGCTGCCGTCCGGCTGCTGGACCAGGACCGCGTGCTGGTGCGAGACGCCCGGGTCCTCCGGCGGCACGGCCAGGTCGATGTCGGGCGCCTCGCCGGTGGAGTGGCGGCGGCGGCCGATGGTGAGCTGGTTGCCGGTGAGCGGGCGCTGCTGCTCGGGCGAGTACGCGGGCAGGTTGAGCCCGGACGCCTCCGGCCCGCTGCGCTGCATCATCGCCATGAAGTAGTCGCGGTCCGGCCCGATGGTCACCGTCCAGCCGAGCTGCTGCTGCGGCGGCGCCTGGAACTGCTGCTGCGGCGGCTGGGGTGCCTGCGGAGCCTGCGGCGCCTGGGTCTGCTGCTGCGGCGGCTGCGGCTGCGAGGGCGGCTGGATCATCCAGTCGTCGTTCTCGGCCCGGGCCGGCGCCTGCACCTGCGGGAACGCCGGAGGCGCGGGCGGCCCCGCCTGCTGGAAGACCGGCGAGGGCGGCGGCCCCTGCTGGAAGTGCGGCGGCGGACCCTGCCGCTGCGACGGGTCACCGCTGGGCGGTGGCGGCGGCCCCTGGCGGAACGACGGCGGGCCCTGCTGCGCGGGGTCGCCGGTGAGCGGCTCGGCGGGCCGGTTGACCTGCGAGGGCCGCGAGCTCTGGTACTCAAACGGGTCGCGCTGCGGCTGCGGCTGCTGCGGGCGCGGCGGCGACTGGAAGCCGGGCGGCAGGTTGAGGCCCTCGCCGCGGCCGGGGGCCGGGTTGGGCGCCAGCGGCGTGTACGAGGTCGCCGTCTGGGTGAGGTAGTTCCAGCGGCACTCCTCGCAGAAGGGCGTGTTGCCCTCCCGGGGCGTGCGGCACTGCGGGCAGAGCTCCGCCGGGGCGGCGGGGGCCTCGGGGGCGGGGTAGCCGTAGCCGCCCTGCGGGGGCGGTCCCGGGAAGGCCGGCGGGGGCGGGGGAGGCGGCGGCACGGCGCCCATGCGATGGCCGCAGACCTCGCACCAGTCGTCGGAACCCGACTGGTGTCCGTTCGGGCAGGTCGGCATGGAGTCGCTTCCCCCTCTCCTCGTCCGGCCCCTCGGGCCGAGGCACTCAAGTGGTTTCGCTGCCGCGTACCGCTGGGTGCGGCGTCGCTGCTGGGCGTTTCTCGGGCTACTTCTTCACGCGTACGGTCTTGGTGGAGCGGGTTTCGAGAGTCATCTCGTCCGCCTCCGCGACCTTCGCCTTCAGTCGCACAGTACCCGTCGCCTCGTCGACGACGTCCACCACCTTCGCGAGCAGCTTCGCCGTATCCGCGTTTCCGGAGGCCGCGGCGAGCTGGACGGCGCGGCCGAGCTTGGCGGTGGCGCCATCGATATCGCCCGACTTGCGGGCATCCAGTCCCTGTTGGATGACTTGCGCCAGTTCGGCCTGGCCCGTGTAGTGGGCGACCTGGGGGTTGATCGCGGTGGAGGCGGCCATGTCCTCGGTCCACACCGCGCGGACCAGCCCCTGCGACAGCGTCTGCGGGGTGCCGCCCGCCGGGTCGGGCAGGATCAGCGAGACCCGGGCGGCGAGCATCTCCTGGCCGATCCCGGCCTCCGGGACCTGGACGCACACGTGGTAGTCGCGCGACTCGTCGCCCCACGAGCCCGTCGGGTAGTCCCCGGAGCGCGGCCCCGCCTCGGTGCGACGGCCCGTCAGCTCCTCGACGGTGGGCGCGACCTGCTTCACGAACTTGATCTCCACGCCGACCGGGGTCCACAGCCGCAGCGCGACGTCCGCGACCTCCTTGCCCATCGCGTCCTCCATCATCCGCGTGAAGTCCGCGGCCAGGCCCGAGGGGTCGGCCACGATGTCGGCGGTGCCGAGCAGCGCGGAGGCGATCTGGGTGACCTCCTTGACCTCCCAGTCGGTGCCGACCCCGCGCGCGTCACAGGTGAACCGGCCCGCGCAGGCCTCCAGCGCCGCCGCCAGGTCGGCCGGCGACTCGTGCTCGTTGCGGCCGTCGGTGAGCAGGATGCCGTGCCGGATCGGGGTGTCGGCCGAGTTCAGCAGCCGGTCGGCGAGCCGCAGCCAGGTGCCGATGGCGGTGCCGCCGCCCGCGCTCAGCTTGCGCAGCGCCTCCTTGGCCTGGGCCCGCGACTGCGCGTCGGCGGTGGCCAGGCGCCCGTCGCCCGGGTAGACCTCCTTGGCCTGGTGGGTGCCCGCGACCACCGCGAACGCCACGCCGTCGCGCAGGGTGTCGATCGCGGCCGCCGTGGCGTCGCGCGCGTTGCGCATCTTCGTCGGCGGGTAGTCCATCGACCCCGAGCAGTCGACCATGATCACCACGGCGGCGCCGGGCGTCTGCCCCGGTACGGCTGAGGGCGTCAGCGCGGCTCCGGTGAGCGCCGCCCCGCCGACCGTGCCCCCGCCCGTCGACGTCACGGTGACGATCGCGTTGACCTCGCGGCCGCCCTCCGGCAGATACTCGTTCTGGTAGACCTCGACGGAGAACCGCGGCGCGTTGGGCTTGGAGAAGTTGGCCATCTGAAGGGCTCCTTGAGGCTTCTGGGCCTGAAGAGACAAGAATGTGGTGGAATCCGGTACCAACGCCTAGTTGTAGGCGGATCCTGCCCCAGGCAGCGGGACGGCGAACGGCACGACCGCCACTGTTACGTTGTCGTGCCCGCCGCCGTCCAGGGCGTGGCCGACCAGCACCTGGGCGCTGTGCAGCGGCCGCTCGGCGGCGTCCACCGGCACGGCCCCGGCCATCTCCTCGGCGCCCTCCGCGTAGTTCCACAGCCCGTCCGTGCAGACCACGACCACACCGGAGCGGTCCGGCTTGAACGAGGCGGTGTGCGGGTCGAGTTCGTACGCGTCGGCGCCCAGCCATCCCGTGATCGCGTGCGCCCGCTCGTCCGCGTACGCGTCCGCCTCGCTCATCAGGCCCGCCGCCACCATCTGCGCGGCCCACGAGTCGTCCTCGGTGAGCCGGGCGGGCGGGGTCGTACGGTCGTCGGGCACCCAGTACGCCCGGCTGTCGCCGACCCAGCCGACCACCAGGAGACCGCCTGCCGCGATCGCGCCGACCAGGGTGCAGGCCGGGGCGTTCTGGTGGCGGTGCGGGTCGTGCTCCATGGCCAGGGAGGGCTCGGCGGCGAGGGAGTTGACGGCCTCGGCGGCCGCCACGATCGCCTCGTGCATCGCCTGCTGCGGGTGCGTGCCCTGGGGCAGCGCCTGGAGCAGCGACTCGTTGGCGCGGGCCGCGGCCGCCGCCGACGCCTCGTCGGGGCGGGTCGCGGAGGAGACGCCGTCGCAGACGATCGCCACCACGGCGGGCGAGCCGTCGGGCAGCGCGGTGGTGGACACGGCGAACGCGTCCTCGTTGCGGTGGTGGCGCAGGCCCCGGTCGCTGACCGCCGCCACCGGGCCGAGCTCCTGCTCCATGTGGTCGCGCTCGCGCGGCTGGGCGTGCCCGCAGTTCTCGCAGTACCCGTCCTCGTCGACCCGCCCGGCCCGGCAGGCCACACAGACCTTCACGGGTGTACTGACGTGGGTGGCCTGCTCCCCGAGGTCGGCCGCGCGCGGGTCGGGCGCGGGCAGGGGGTACTCATCGGGCTCCGCTTCCGGCCTGTCGGACCGTGCGTGCGGGGCCAGCGGGGAGCCGCCCGAGTCGGTGCCGGGCAGATCGGTGGGCAGCTGCACCGGTGCGCCGGAGCCCTCGGCCGCGCGGGCGGCGGGCCACGCCTCGCCCGCCACCGGACTGCCCATGACCACCGTCGGGGTGTCCACCGCGGCCGCGGGCACGGCCGACAGGTCGTACCCGCAGGCCCCGCAGTACAGGTCGCCCGACTCCAGCGGCTCCGCGCAGCCGGGGCACGTCGACCCCGTTGCCGGCTGGTGCATCTGCGCCATCAATCACACCCACGTCCGGGGGCGGAAACGGTTTGCCCGCTCCACCAGTTCGATCCGCTCCTCGCCGCTTCCGGCGAGCCGGGCGAGCACCCGGTACGAACGCTCCAGGCCGAACCGCAGGCCCCGCTCGTCCAGCTCGCTGCCCAGCAGTATGGTCTCGCCGGACGGGCCGCCCCGGCTCCGCTCGCCCTTGCCGGGCCCGCCCCGGCTACCGGAGAGTACCCAGTCGAGCGCGGTGCCGAGGACCTCGGTGGCCAGCCGCTCGCGGCGCACCGCGTCCAGGCCCAGGTGCTGAAGCGCGTCCACCTGGCCCGCGGCGGCCCGCAGATCGTCCAGGAGCGCGTCACCGGGGGCGCGCCTGCGCAGCCTCGCCCGCACGGCGGCGACCCGGGCCGCGGTGTAGTGGATCGAGGCCTCCGGGACCGACTCCAGGGTCGACACGGCCGCCGTGCGGTCGCCCGCGGCCAGCTGCACCCGGGCCAGGCCGAACGCGGCGCTGACGTAACTCGGGTCGGTCGTCCACACCAGCCGGTAGTACTCGGCGGCGTTGTCCAGCTGTCCCAGGACCTCCGCGCACACCCCGAGCGCCAGCTTGGGCGTCGGCTCGCCGGGGAACGCGTCGTAGACGGCGTCGAAGGACAGCGCGGCGTTCTCGTGGTCGCCGGAGACGAGCGAGGCCACGCCCCGGTACCAGACGACCCGCCAGTCGTCGGGGTGGTCGGCCTCCAGGGACTCCAGGCTCCGGGCCGCCGAGACCAGTTCGCCCAGGTCGAGCCGGGCCCGCAGCTCGCGCAGCCGCTTCTCCACCGAGTTGGCGGGCGCGGTGCGCAGCGCGGCGATGAGCTCGCTGGGCGCGGCGGCCATCAGGCCCGCCAGGAAACCGGCGTTGGGATCGCCCGGGTCCACGTGCGGCACCGGCAGCGCCAGCGCGGTGGCGGGCGCGTCGAGCGGCCGCAGATAGCCGTCGCCGTCCGCCGGCCGGCCGTACGCGTCCGGGGCGCCGCCGGTGCGGGGCGCGGGGACGACGGCCGTCGCGGTCGGGGTGGCGGGGACGGCCGCGCCGGTGCCGGGGGCCGGGTGCAGCGCGGCGGTGACGGTCGGTCCGGCCACGGCGACGGGCACGGCGCCGGCGCCCGTGTACACCAGCGCGCCGGCCGCGCCCGCGTCCGGCTTCGGTGAGCCGTTGGCCGCCGCGCGCCTGCGCGCCCAGCGGCTCTCGGGCACCGCCCGCGCCCCGAGCGCCGACACGTCCCCGGTGAGCTCCGCGAACAACGTTGTGTCCGTGACCCGCAGTTCGGCCCCGAACAGGGTCGACAGGGCCGGGCGCGGGCGGCCGGTCTGGAGCGCCACGACCTCCCGCAGCACCCCGGTCAGCTGCTCGGCCATCTCCTGCGCGGAGGCGAACCGGCGCGCCGGGTCGGGGTCGGTGGCGCGCACCAGCAGCCGGTAGAACGACTCGTACGTCCGGAAGACCTCGATGTTGTCCGGGTCCGGCAGGCTGTCCGCGAAGACGTTCGTGTAGCCCTGGAAGTCGAAGGTGAGCACGGCGAGCGTGCGGGCGACCGTGTACAGGTCGGAGGCGACCGAGGGGCCCGCCTCGGCGACCTCGGGGGCCTGGTAGCCCACCGTGCCGTAGATGGCCGACTCGTCGTCGTCCATCCGGCGCACCGCGCCCATGTCGATCAGCTTCAGCTGGTCCTCGGTCTGGATCGCGTTGTCGACCTTGAAGTCGCAGTAGAGCAGGTTGCGGCTGTGCAGATGGCCGAGGGCCTCAAGGGCCTCGATGCCGTACGCGCAGGCCTGCTCGACCGGGAGCGGGTCGCGCTTGCCCTCGGGGCCGCGCCGCTCGTTGGCGATCTCCTTGAGCGACTTGCCGCCCACGTACTCCATGACGATGTAGCCGTCCATGGAGCCGGTGCGCTGGTCGAGGTGCTCCACGAAGTTGTAGATGCGCACGATGTTGGAGTGCTCGATCTCGGCCAGGAAGCGGCGCTCGGAGATGGCCGCCGCCATCGCGTCCTGGTCGCCGGTGTCGAGCAGGCCCTTGAGGACCACCCAGCGGTCCGAGACCGCGCGGTCCACGGCGAGGTAGACCCAGCCGAGGCCGCCGTGCGCCAGACAGCCCACCACCTCGTACTGCCCGTGCACGATGTCGCCCTGGTGCAGCTTGGGCACGAACGAGTACGGGTGGCCGCACTTGGTGCAGAACCCCTCGGTGCGCCCGGCCCGCTCCCCGCGCGAGCGGCCCACCGGCGCCCCGCAGTCCGAACGCGAGCAGAAACGCTTCCGCTCGGGGACCTCCGGGTGCTCCATCACGGCCGTGGCCGGGTTGGGGCGCGGCACTCCCGGCACGGTGACGAGCCCGGCCCCGAGTCTGCTGCGCCCCGAACTGCCGGTCGCCGAGCCCGAACTGCGCACCGACACCGACCGCGCGCTGCCCGCCCCCGTCAGGGAGCGGGACAGGCGCCCCGACACCGAGCGCCGGGACGTCGAGGAGCGCGAGGAGCGGGACGAGGCCGAGGAGCGCGCGGACGAGGAGCCGCCGCCCTTGCGGCCGCCCCCGGTGATCCCCGTCGCGGGCGAGGAGAGCGAGCCTTCCCCGCTTTCCCGGCCGCGCTCGGCCTTGGGGGACCCCAGTGCGGACACCACCGGTGCCAGACCGCAGGTGTCGCAGTACAGCTCGCCGCCGCCCATGTCCTCGTAGGCGCCCTCGCAGCCGGGGCGCTGGCACTTCTTCTGGTCGCTCACGATTCCCCCCTCTGGTCGACGGGCCCGGACTGCCGGGGAACCAGCACCTCCGCCGCCGCCCGCTGGTACCGCAGCACCGCCTCCTCGGCGACGCGCAGATCGCAGGGCGCGGACCACAGCATCCGGCGCGCCGCGTCGTACCGTTCGATGAGCAGCGGGTCCTCGGCCATGCCGTGCCGGGCGACCTTCGCCTTGTACGCGTCCAGCCTGCCGCGCAGCTCCGCGCGGACCGCCAGCGGCGCGGTGACGGCCGTCAACGACTCGCGGGCGCGCAGCAGTTCGTCCTCGGCCTCCCGCTCCAGGGATTCGAGCAGCGGCGAGAGCCGGTGCCACTGGGAGTGCCTGCGGTACTCGGCGGCGGCCACCAGGCGCTCCTGGAGCGCGGTCGGCGGACCGCTCACCGCGGGCACCTCGGACGCGGCGATCTTCGCCAGCACCTCGCCGCGCGCCGCCCGCGCCTCGGTCAGGGTGCGGTCCGCCCGGACCAGCACGTCCCGCAGCCGCACCAGCCGCTGCTCGGCATCCTGACGAACCGTCAGCACCGCGTCGATCTCCCGCCGTACGTCCTCCAGGGCGCGGGCCGCCCGGTCGTAGCGCTCGGTGTCCGGGCGGCCGCCGCCCGGCGCGGAGCTGGCCGGGAAGGGCACCCAGAACGCCAGCGGGTCCGACACCACCTGGGCCCGCAGCGAGGTGAGCTCCTCGGTGATCGACTCCAGGTCGTCGCCCGCCGGGTGCTCCCCGGGGCGCACGCCCACCGAGTGCGCCAGGCCCCGGGTGCGGTGCAGCTCGGCCGCCAGGAGGTCTATCCGGGCGGGCAGCGCCGACCACACCGCGTCGGCGGCCACCACCAGGTCGAGCGAGCGCGCGTACAGCTCGTTCATCCGGTTCACCAGCCGCTCCAGGGTGAACCGCTCGGTCAGCCGGGCCGGGCCCGTCAGCGTGGCGGCCTGGGAGGCCGAACCGGCGACCGTCACCGACTCGCCGCGCAGCCGCTCGGTCAGCTCCACCAGGTCCTCGCGGGAGGGCCAGCGGCGCCGCTCGCGCAGCTCACGGGCGCCGTCCAGGGCCGCCTTGTACGCGTCGAAGTACGTCCACAGCAAGGTGATCGACTGCTCGGTGGCGGCCCAGCGGTCCCGGGTCACCCCGGTCAGCTCGGCGCCCTCCAGCAGGCGCCGGCCCGCGTGGTCCTGGAGCGCGAGGAGCGAGGTCTCGATCGCCTCGTGCTCGGCGTCGAGCCGGGTCAGCGCACGGTCCACCTCGTCCCGGTCGAGCACCGGCCGGACGGGCCTCCCCGAGGAGGAGCCGGGGAAGGATCCCGCGCCCATCGATCACCTCTCTGCTCTGCGTTGCTCTGCGGTCTGCGATCCGGGGTCAAACCGGGTGCGGTCAACGGTACTTGGGGGCGGGCGGGCCGGATATCCCGGGCAGGTCGGCGGCGAGCCAGTCGCGGTAGGCCTTCATCCACGGGCTGTTCGCGCCGCCGCTGCGGTAGTCCTCCAGGACCTGGTTGATCCGCCGGACCAGGTCGGTGCTCTCCAGGTTGGTGGCCACCCCGTAGTACTCCTCGGTGAAGGGGTCGCCCTGGAGCTTGACCGCGGGGTCCTGCGCGGCCTGGCCCGCGGCGAGCGCGTTGTCGGTGACCACCGCGTCGACCTCGCCGAGCTGAAGGCGCACCAGGCAGTCCAGCTGATTGGCCACGGGCAGGGTCGGGCTCTTGTAGACCGCTCCGAACGACTTCTCCTCCAGCTTGTCGTACGCCGTCGAACCGGCCGCCACGCAGACCTTCTTGCCCTTGAGCGTGTCGTTGTACCCCGTGATCGAGGACTCCTTGGGCGCGAGCACCTGCTGCCCGGCCTTGAAGTACGCGGAGGAGAAGGCGACCTGGCCGATCCGCTTGCAGTTGATGGTCATCGTCCGCACGACGACGTCGACCTGCTTCTTCTGGATCGCCGGGATGCGCTGGCTGGTGGGGATGGCACGGTAGATGACCGCGTCCGGGTCGCCCAGGATGTTCTTGGCGATGGCCCGCACCAGCTCGATGTCGAACCCTTCGAGCTGCCCGGTCGCCGGGTTGCGGTACCCCCAGCGGTAGCTGTTCTGGTCGACGCCCACGATGAGCTTGCCGCGCTGCTTGATCCGGTCGATCGTCGGGCCGCCGTCGGCCGAGGGCGGCAGGCTGGCATCCGGGTCCTTGCAGGTGTCGGCCTTCGCCTGGACGCCCTGCCCGACTCCGGTCCCGCCGACCTGCGCGGCGTCCTCGCCCGCTCCGTGCCGGGACAGCGGAACGAGCAGCGATGCGGCGGCGGCCAGCGCGAGCGCCATCCCGCCGACGCCGCCCCAGCCGCGGAGCCTGCCCTTCCCGTTCATCGCGCCTCCTCCCGGGACCGCTGTGCCCCTCGGGCCGGTGTTCCCCTGAATCCCACGGTGCTCACCTGTACTCCGCGAGCCTGCGGCTGATGCCGACGCCCGCGGCCGCCGCGCCCAGCACCGCGAGCACCGCGGCGCCCAGCGGGAGCCCGGTCAGCGCGCCCTTGCCGTCGGAGGCGGCCCGGGTGAACTCCCGCTGCTCGTGGCCGATCGCCTTCTCCAGGGCCGCGTCGACCCGGTCGAAGGACTGGCCGGTGGAGCCGGAGGCGCCGATGACCTGGTTCAGGGCGCCTTCGTAGTCACCGGCGTCGTCCGTGCTCCGGGCGCTCGCGTGCTGCTTCTGCCACTCGGTGACGCTGTCCTGCGCGTCCTTGACGGGGGTGCGCCCCGAGCTGTCGTCGGCGAGCTCCCCGGCCGAGCCGAGCTTGGCCACCAGGTCCTTCATCTCCGTGCCGTACTGCGTGTCGTACGCGTCGTGGCCGTTCCCGTCCAGGACCGCGCCGCGCGCCACCAGCGTCAGGTTCTCGTTGGCGCGGGCCTTCAGCGAGTCGATGCGGGCGTCGTTGAGCACCTTCAGCGACTCCTGCCCGCTGGACCGCGAGGTCGACAGGTCGGCGGCGGCCACCGCGTGCCCCGCGACCAGCCACAGCAGCACGACCACCGAGGCGGCGCTGGCGGCGAGCAGGCCGTGGTTGAGGACCCGGTTGGTGCGCAGATAGGTGCGCCGCTGGGCCCAGAAGAGCGCGCCGAGCGCCACGGCGCCGACCGCCAGCGCCGCGTACGGCCAGGTCTCCGCCTGGTCGTAGTCGTCGTAGAGCCGGCCGGTCTCCGCCTCGTAGAGCTTCTGGGCGGCGGGCAGCAGCTGCTGGGTCATGCGCTCGTTCGCGTACCGCAGATAGGCGCCGCCGACCGGGAAGCCCTGGCGGTTGTTGGCGCGGGCCTGCTCGATCAGGCCGTTGTAGAGGGGCAGTTGCTCGTTGAGCGCGGCTATCGAGCGGCCGGAGTCGGAGGCGCCCGTCGTGTTGGCCGCGGCCTTCACCAGCAGGCGGGAGGCGGTGGCGATGTCCGACTCGTAGCGCAGCCGGACGGCGTGGGGCTCCTTGGAGCCCGCGAGGAAGCCGCTGGCGGCCGCCGTGTCCGCGTCCGCCAGCGAGCGGTAGATGGAGGCCGCGTCGGCGCTCAGCGGCTGGCTGCGGCTCACCACGTCGTCGGCGGCGGCCGCCCGGTCCGAGACCTCCCACGCGGTCACCGCGCCGAACGCCACGACGAGCAGCGCGACCACCGTGCCGATGATCCACAGCCGTCCCGGCTCGGTCGTCGCGGCGGCCCGCAGCCGCTCCCGGGACTCGGCCCAGCCGCCCCGGCGCGGAGCGGGGGCGGCCGGGTGCCCCGGAGCCGGTGGTGCCCCAGCCGGTGCCGTCACCGGCGCCTGCGGTGCGCGTGTGCTCGGCGGGTGTGCCACTTGACCTCCCCCTTGGTCACCGAGTGCCTGGCCAGCAGTATGGACGCAGGGACCAGCCACCACACAAGGGTTGACCTGATCTTGTTACCCGCTTGCTCCGCCCCTGCCCCCGCTGCCTCCCCACCATGTATACGCCGCTGGGATCGGATCGGTTCCACTCGGCGCGAACCGATGCGACGGCGCCGCCCGCGCATCCAGGCGCACCACCCCCCGCGCCTACGCGCGCAACCCCCGCCGCGCCTGCGCGCGCCCCGCCCCCGATGCTTACGCGTACTGCCCGCGCAGCCTCGCGAACACCTCCGCCGAGGCCCCCACCGCGTCAAGGCCGAGCAGCCCCGCCCCCAGCACCGGCGAGGCCGCCACCACCAGCGGGACCGCCTTGGGGGCCCGCGCGGCCAGCAACGTCCGTACGCCGTCGTCCAGTTGCGGATGGCGGGCGGCCAGGACGCTGCCGCCGAGCAGGACCGGCGTCTCCTCGTCCAGCAGGTCCAGGCGCTCCAGGGCGACCACGGCCAGCGCCACGATCTCCTCGGCCTGGCGGTCCACCAGGGAGCGGGCCACCGGGTCCCCGGCCGCCGCGACCGCGAAGAGCACCGGCGCCAGCTCGTGGCGGCGGGCGGGCGCCACGTGCTCCAGGTGGAGCGCCTCGATCAGCGCGTACACCGACGGCAGTCCGAAGTGCTCCGGCAGCGCCCGCGCCAGCGCGGTGGGCCCGCCCCGCCCGTCCTCGGCCCGCGCGGCGAACCACAGGGCCTCCTCGGCGAGTCCGCCGCCCCCGCCCCAGTCCCCGGAGATCTTGCCGAGCGCGGGGAAGCGGGCGGTGCGGCCGTCCGGCGTCATGCCGACGCAGTTGATCCCCGCCCCGCACACCACCGCGACCCCGCGCGGTTCGGCGCCGCTCGGCAGCCCGGCCCGCAGGATCGCGAAGGTGTCGTTGTACACCTTGACCGTGCCGCCCCAGCCCCGGGCGGTCAGCGCCCGGGCCAACTGGCGCTCCTCCACGGGCAGATCGGCGTTGGCCAGACACGCCGAGACGTGGTCGACGGCCACCGGACCGGTGTTCCCGGCCGCCTCCCAGGCCCGTACGACCGCGTCCGCCAGGGCGTCCACCGCCGTCTCGACGCCCACGGCGGGCGGCCGGAAGCCGCCGCCCCTGGCCGTGCCCAGGACCGTGCCGTCCGGGCCGATCAGGGCGGCGTCGGTCTTGCTGTTGCCCGCGTCGATCGCCAGCACGCTCATGCCCACGCGAGGTGCTCCCGGTTGTGCGCGATCAGCCGGTCGGTGAGGCCCTCGGCGTGCTCGTACTGGCCGACCAGCGGGTGGGCGAGGAGCGCCCGGAACACCCGGTCGCGGCCGCCGCGCAGCGCGGCCTCCAGGGCCAGGTCCTCATACGCGGTGACGTGCGCGATCAGCCCCGCGTACAGCGGGTCCAGGTCCGGCACGGCCAGCGGGACCGCCCCGCTCGCGTCCACCCGCGCCTGCACCTCGATGACCGCGTCGTCGGCCAGGAACGGCAGGGTGCCGTTGTTGTACGTGTTGACGACCTGCACCGGGCTTCCCCCGTTGCCAAGGAGCGAGGCGGCCAGGTCCACGGCCGCCTCCGAGTAGAAGGCGCCGCCCCGCTCGGCGAGCAGCTCCGGCTTCTCGTCCAGCGCCGGGTCCCCGTACATCTTCAGCAACCGCCGCTCCATCTCGGCGACTTCCGCCGCGCGGGACGGCTTGCTGCCCAGCTCCCGTACGACCTCGTCGTGCGCGTAGTAGTAGCGCAGATAGTACGAAGGGACGACGCCGAGCCGGTCCAGGACCTGCCGGGGCAGGTGCAGGTCGTCCGCCACCGCGTCCCCGTGCTCGGCGAGCAGCTTCGGCAGCACGTTCGCCCCGTCGGGGCCGCCCAGGCGCACCCCGAGCTCCCAGGTGAGGTGGTTGAGGCCGACGTGGTCCAGGTGCACTTCGCCCGGGGCGACGCCGAGCAGCGCGGCGAACTTGCGCTGGAAGCCGATGGCGACGTTGCAGAGCCCGACCGCCTTGTGGCCGGCCTGGAGCAGCGCGCGCGTGACGATGCCCACCGGGTTGGTGAAGTCGATGATCCAGGCGTCCGGGTTGGTGCGCCGCACCCGCTCCGCGATGTCCAGGACCACCGGGACGGTCCGCAGCGCCTTGGCCAGGCCGCCCGCGCCGGTGGTCTCCTGGCCGACGCAGCCGCACTCCAGCGGCCATGTCTCGTCGCGCTCGCGGGCCGCCTGGCCGCCGACGCGCAGCTGGAGCAGGACCGCGTCCGCGCCCTGCACGCCCGCGTCCAGGTCGGAGGTGGTGGTGATGCGGCCCGGGTGGCCCTGCTTGGCGAAGATGCGCCGGGCGAGGCCGCCGACCAGGTCGAGCCGGTCGGCCGCCGGGTCGACCAGGACCAGCTCCTCGATGGGCAGCGTGTCGCGCAACCGGGCGAATCCGTCGATGAGTTCGGGGGTGTAGGTCGATCCCCCGCCGACCACGGTGAGCTTCATTTCTCTAACCCTTCACTCCGGTGAGCGTGACACCCTCGACGAACGCCTTCTGCGCGAAGAAGAACACGAGGATCACGGGGGCCATGACCAGCACGGTCGCGGCCATGGTCAGGTTCCAGTCGGTGTGGTGCGCGCCCTTGAAGGACTCCAGGCCGTACGAGAGGGTCCAGGCGCCCGGGTTCTCCGAGGCGTAGATCTGCGGCCCGAAGTAGTCGTTCCAGGCGTAGAAGAACTGGAAGAGCGCGACGGCGGCGATCCCCGGTTTGGCCATCGGCAGCACGACCCGCAGCAGGGTGCGCAGCTCCCCGCAGCCGTCGACCTTGGCGGCGTCCAGGTACTCGTTCGGGATGGTCATCAGGAACTGTCGCAGCAGGAAGATGGAGAACGCGTCGCCGAACGCCATCGGGACGATCAGCGGCCAGAGCGTGCCGGACAGGTCGAGCTGCTTCGCCCAGAACAGGTACATCGGGATGATGATCACCTGCGGCGGCAGCATCATCATCGAGATGACCAGCATCATCGACAGATTGCGGCCGCGGAAGCGGAACTTGGCGAGCGCGTAGGCGACGGGGACCGAGGACACCACGGTCAGGACGGTGCCGAGCCCCGCGTAGAGCAGGGTGTTGCGCCACCAGGTCAAGAAGCCCGGGGTGTCCCACACCTTCTTGTAGTTGGACCACTGCCAGTGGTCGGGGATCAGGTCGCGGGTCAGCGTCTGCTGGTTGTCCATCAGCGAGGTGAGCACGATGAACACGAACGGCAGCACGAAGAAGAGCGCCGCCGCCACGCCCAGGGCGTGCACGCCGATCCAGTGCAGCAGCGCCTTGCGGCGCGCGACGCGGGCCGCCGAGGTGGCCGCCACCGGGGCGTCCAGCGCGTACGTCATCTCGGCCATCGGCCTAGTCACCTGCCTGGATCAGTCCGCCACGGCGCCGCATCAGAAGCGCGGTGAAGGCCATGGAGAGGGCGAAGAGGACCAGGGCGACCACACAGGCGGAGCCGTAGTCGAAGCGCTGGAAGCCGAGGTTGTACACCAGCTGCGGCAGGGTCAGCGTGGACTTGTCCGGGTAGCCGGGCTCGAACTGCTGCCCGGAGCTGCCGATGACCCCCGAGGCGACCTTCCCGGCCACCAGCGGCTGGGTGTAGTACTGCATCGTCTGGATGATCCCGGTGACCACCGCGAACATCACGATGGGCGAGATGTTCGGCAGCGTCACGAACCGGAACCGCTGCCAGGACGAGGCCCCGTCCAGCTCGGCGGCCTCGTACTGCTCCTTCGGTACGTCGAGCAGCGCGGCCATGAAGATCACCATCAGGTCGCCGACGCCCCACACCGCGAGCATGGTCAGCGCGGGCTTGGACCAGGCGGGGTCGGTGAACCAGTCCGGCGCCGGTATCCCGAGGTCGGACAGGACCGAGTTGACCGGTCCCGTACCGGGGTTGAGCAGGAAGACGAAGGCGAGCGTGGCGGCGACCGGCGGCGCCAGGTAGGGCAGGTAGAAGAGCGTCCGGAAGACCCCGGTACCCGTCTTGATCTTGGTGATGAGCAGCCCGATGCCGAGCCCGAAGGCGACCCGGCAGGTCACCATGACCACCACCAGCCACAGCGTGTTGCGCAGCGCGGGCCAGAACAGCGGGTAGTCGTTGAAGACGTACGACCAGTTCTTGAGCCCGTTGAAGGTGGGGTCCGCGAACCCGTCGTAGTGCGTGAAGGAGAAGTAGACCGTGGAGATCAGCGGGTAGGCGAAGAAGACGCCGAAGCCGATCAGCCAGGGGGACATGAAGGCGGTCGTCCGCAGCGCCGCCCGGCGGCGCTTGGCGCGCAGTGTGTACGCGGTCATTCCCGGCCTACCTGGCCTGGTCGATCGCGGTGTCGATCTCCTTGGCGGTCTTCTCCAGACCGGCCTTGATGTCGCCCTGCTTGCCCTTCTCGACGTCGTAGCCGAGGTTCTGGACCGACACCAGGTACTGGCCGCCGTTGACGGAGGCCGGGCTGGTGGTCGAGGCCGGGTTCTGCGCGATGTCCAGGAACGTCTTGAAGCGCGGGTCGTACTTGAGGTTCGGGGACTTCAGCGCGTCGAGCGTGGAGGGCACGTTGTGGATGGCGTTGGCGAAGTTCACGACCGCTTCGGTGTTGGTCGTCATGTACTTCACCAGCTCCCAGGCGGCGTTCTGCTTGGCCGAGGTGGCGGCGATCCCCGCGATGGTGCCGGTGATGTACCCCTTGCCGTAGGTCGCGGCCTGGTCGTCCGGTACGGGCAGCGGCGCCACCCCGATCTCGAACTTCGGCTTGGTGTCCTCGGCCATGCCAAGCCGCCACTCGCCGTCCAGCTGCATGGCGACCTGGCCCAGGTGGAAGGGGTGCTTGGCGCCGAACTCGTCGCCGAAGCCGGACCGGAACTTCTCCAGCTTCTGGAACCCGCCGAGGTCGTCCACCAGCTGCTTCTGGAAGGCGAGCCCCTTGGCGAAGGCCGGGTCCTTGGCGATGTTCGACTTGCCGCTGGAGTCGAAGTACGTGGGCGACCACTGCGCAAGGTAGTGCTCGGTCGTCGACTCGTAGCCGTGGTAGGTCGGCATGAACCCGAGCTGCTCGTACGAGTCGCCCTTGGCCTTGGTCAGCTTCTTGGCGTCGGCCGCGAACTCGCCCCACGTCCTGGGCGGGTTGGCGATCCCGGCGGCCTTGAAGGCGTCCTTGTTGTAGTAGAGCGCGTAGGCGTCGCCGAGCAGCGGGAGGGTGCAGCGCCTGCCGTCGAACTGCGTGTACTCGTTCATCGCCTTCGGGAAGGTCTTCGCGGGGTCGATCCCGTCCTTCTTCAGGAAAGGGGCGAGGTCGACGAAGGCCTTGGACGAGCAGAACTTGCCGACGTTGTTGGTGGTGAAGGAGGAGACGACGTCCGGCGCGTTCGAACCGCCCGCGCGCAGCGCCTGGTTGATCTTGTCGTCGTTGATGTTGCCGACGACCTTCACATGGATGTTGGGGTGCGCCTTCTGGAAGGCGTCCACGTTGGCCTGGATCGCCTTGACCTCCTCCGGGGCGCTCCACCCGTGCCAGAAGGTGATCGTCGTCTCCTTGGAGGCGTCGTCCGTCGCGGCGGAGTTGCTCTGGCCCGTACAGGCGGAGGCGAAGAGGGCGATGGAGGCGGTCACGGCGAGCGCGGCGGCCGAGCGGCGGCGGCTTGGGTTGCTTTGGCTGATTCGGCTGTTTCCGGACATGGCGAAGTCTCCCGGGGCGGGGGCGGACGAACGGGGATGTGCGGTTCTCGCGTGCGGAGGGGGTCGGCTCTTGTGTGCGGAGGGATCAGCGCGAGGTGTCGAAGACCTCGTCGCGGGTGGCGGCGAGGGCGCTCTCCAACGCGCCGCGCAGTACGGGGTGGTGGCGCACCTCGCCGATGACGAGCCGCGGCCGGGAGGCGGCGAGCTCGCCCAGCTCGTGCTGCACGAGCGCGCGCAGCGGCTCGCCCCCGGCGGCTATCAGCGCACCGGACAGCACGACGAGCTCGGGGTCGAGCACGGCGACCATGGAGGCGAGACCGGTGGCGAGACCGGTGGCGAAGGTTTCGAGGAGGCGGCGGGAGGGGGCGTCGGGGTCGGCGTGCTCGCTCCCGGCGCGGGGGGCGGCCAGGGAGTCGGGAGAACCGGGGCCGTCCTGCACGCTGCGGGCGCCGGGGCCGCTGTCCGCGCTCCCCTCCTCGTCCCGCCGCCGTACGGCCTGCGCCGCCCGTGCGACGAGGGCGGTGGCGACCTCGATGGACGTGCCGCCGGGGATGTCCGCGACGCCGAACTCCCGGGCGAGGCGCGGCAGTACCTGCCCGCCCGCCAGCTCCTGGAAGCCGCCGGAGTTCGCCTTGGTGACGTGCCGCACCAGCGGGGCGCCCGGCACCGGCAGGAAGCCGACCTCGCCGGCGCCGCCGGTGAACCCCCGGTGCAGCCGCCCGCCGATGACGAGCGCGGCACCGAGCCCGCCCTCGTTCCACAGCAGCACGAAGTCCTCGTGGCCGCGCGCGGCGCCGAGCCGCTGCTCGGCGATGGCCGCGAGGTTGACGTCGTTCTCGTACTCGACCGGCATCGGCAGCGCCGCCGCGAGCTCGTCGAGGAGGGTGGGGGAGTGCCAGCCGGGCAGATGGGAGGCGTACCGCAGCCGCCCGGTGCCGGGGTCGAAGGCGCCGGGCGTGCCGATGACGACGCGGTGCAGATCGCCCCGGACGAGGTCGGCGGCCTTCACGGCCCCGTCGAGCGCGTCGGTGACCTGCCGCACCACGGACTCGGCGGGCCTGCGCCCAGGGGTGCGCACCTCGAACTCCCCGACCACGTCCCCGGCGACGTCCGCGACGGCGGCCCGGATCCGCTCGGGCGTCACATCGAGCCCGGCGACGTGCGCGGCGCGCGCGTTGACCGCGTACAGCTGGGCGTTGGGCCCGGGCCGCCCCTCGGTGGTCCCGGTCGCCACGACGAGCCCCGCCGCCTCCAGCCGCGCGAGCAGCTGGGAGGCGGTCGGCTTGGACAGCCCGGTGAGCTTCCCGATCCGGGTACGGGACAGGGGCCCGTGCTCCAGGAGCAGATCGAGGGCGGCGCGGTCGTTCATGGCGCGGAGTACGCGCGGCGTTCCGGGGGTAGTACCGGCCACGACGGCTGCACCTGCCCTTCACGTCTCGGCTTCCCCAACCCACTGTTAGGAAAGTTTCCTATCGGATGCAGTGAAGGTAGGGGGCGTTCACCGGGGCGTCAATGGTGTGGGCCCGGGGGTCTACCAAAGCGTTACGTGACGCACGACGGCCCCGGCGCACTGAGCACCGGGGCCGGCCCGCACCCCTCAAGGGACGCGGGGAACTGCGCGACCAGCCGCAACCGGCCCGCAGCCGAACGAACTACTTCGCCAGCCCCCCCGGAGGGATCGGCGCCACAGCCAGCGACTGCGGGGAAGTCGGGTTGTTCAGGGCCGAGGGCGCGGCCACCGAGGCCGACGGGTCCGGGGCGGACGCGTCCGGGTCCACCAACGGCACACCCCCCACGATGCGGATGCCCGCCGCGTCCAAGGCGCGCTTGATCCGCCAGCGCAGCTCCCGCTCCACGCCCAGCGCCTTGCCCGGCATCGTCTTCGCGGACACCCGGATCACCATCGAGTCGAGCAGCACCTCGTTGAGGCCGAGGACCTCGACGGGACCCCACAGGCGCTCGTTCCACGGCTCGTCCTTGGCCATGGACTCCGCGGCCTCCGTGATGGCCGCGCGGACGCGGTCCAGGTCCTCCGTCGGGCGGACCTGGACGTCGACGGCCGCCGTGGCCCAGCCCTGGCTGAGGTTGCCGATGCGCTTGATCTCGCCGTTGCGGACGTACCAGATCTCGCCGTTGTCGCCGCGCAGCTTCGTCACGCGCAGCCCGACCTCGACCACCTCGCCGGAGGCCACACCCGCGTCGATCGAGTCGCCGACCCCGTACTGGTCCTCCAGAATCATGAAGACGCCGGAGAGGAAGTCCGTGACGAGGTTGCGCGCGCCGAAACCGATCGCCACACCCGCGACACCCGCCGAGGCGAGCAGCGGCGCCAGGTCGATGTTGAGGACGCCCAGGACCATCAGGGCCGCGGTGCCCATGATCAGGAAGGACGCCACCGAGCGCAGGACCGAGCCGATGGCCTCCGAGCGCTGGCGGCGGCGCTCCGCGTTGACCAGCAGGCCGCCGAGCGCGGTGCCCTCCACGGCCTGGGCGCTGCGGTTCATGCGGTCTATGAGCTTGGTCAGGGCCCGGCGCACCAGCACCCGCAGCACGGACGCGATGATCACGATGAGGAGGATGCGCAGGCCGATGGCGAGCCACGTCGACCAGTTCTCCTCGACCCAGCCCGCGGCCTCCGTGGCCGACTTCTGGGCGTCGTCGAGGGTGACCGGGGTGGTCGGCGGAGCGGTGGGATCGGACGGGGGTCCGGCGGCCAGTACGGCGGGCCAGTGCACGGGGGGAACCTCCAGGCAGTGCGCTGCCGACAGTGCGACGGCAGGCCAACCACACTAACGGGGCAACGCGTGTGCTTCGTTGCCGTGTTCGGGGGAGAGTCCGCCCCGAGCTGGGGATGTAGTGGGGTGTGGTCGAAAACACTTCAAGGCCGTTACCCGGACGTGGTGGCGCTTCGACCAGCCATGAGGAGAGACTGAAGGCAGATCGTCCCGGCGCGAGCCACGCGCCGCCGGCGTACAAGGAGGCATCCACCGTGCCGCACGTCCTGGTCCTCAACGCGTCGTACGAGCCGCTCGGCGTCGTACCGCTCCGCCGCGCGCTCGTCCTCGTGCTCGAAAACAAGGCAGTCTGCCTAGAGGAATCCGGCGCCTTCATGCATAGCGCGACCCGGGTCGTGGCCGCCCCCAGCGTGGTCCGGCTCAAGAGATTCGTACGGGTCCCCTACCGGGGGCCCGTTCCGCTGACCCGCCGTGCGCTCTTCGCGCGCGACGGCGGGCGCTGTATGTACTGCGGTGGCGTCGCAACCAGCGTCGACCACGTGATTCCGCGCAGCCGCGGCGGTCAGCACGTCTGGGACAACGTGGTGGCGGCCTGCCGCCGCTGCAACCACGTCAAGGCCGACCGGCACCTGCTGGAGCTCGGCTGGCGCCTGCGCCACCAGCCCGCCCCGCCCAGCGGTCTGGCCTGGCGCATCATCGGCACGGGGCACCGGGACCCACGCTGGCTCCCGTACCTCCAACCGTTCGGCGCCGACGACGCCCTGGCCCGGATCGACGGCATCTCCGCCTGAGACCGGGCCTTCGGTGTCTTCGGGGACCGGCCCCCGCCGGTCCCCGGCCCGTCCGTGCCCGGCTACGGGGCCACGCCGTAGGCCTCCACCGACCACAGCGAGTACCCGTACGGCGTCGCCCGCGTCACGCCCTGCACCCGGATGAAGCGGGCGCCGCGCGCGTCCATGCGGACCGCCTCCCGGCCCCCCTTGCCGTCGCGCACGGTCGCCGCCGTGCGCCAGGTGCGGCCGTCCGCGGAGACCTGCACGGTGTAGGCGCTCGCGTACGCGTCCTGCCAGGTCAGCACCACCAGGCCGACCCGGCTGGGGGCGGGCAGCTCGGCCTGCCACCAGGCGTTGTCCTGCGCCGGGGAGGACCAGCGGGTCGACGGGTCGCCGTCGGCCGCCGCGCGCGCCGGGAACGCCGGGGTCTCGTCGCCCGACGACGAGGCCGCGGCGCCCGCGATCAGATCGGGACCGGCGGTGCGCGGATACGCCCGTACGGTCAGGACGCGCTCCTGCCCGTTGAAGGCGACCGGCACCCGGTACTCGCCCGCCGGGGTGCCCGGCGCCACCGACACCTCCACCGGCACGCTCGCCGCCGCGCCGCGCGGCACCGTGAGCGCGCCGGGGACCTTGACGGTGATGCCCCGGGGCGCCTTCGCGCTCAGCGTGCCCCGCACATCCGCCGGGCGGGTGGACGTCAGTACGGCCGCCACCCGCTGCGGCTTCCCGCCGATCTCCGCGTCCGTCTCGTCCCGGGCCAGCTCAAGGCGGGCGCGCGGCTCGTCCGCGAACCACGGGACCAGATGCCGTACGGACCGTACGGAGGCGGTCGGGCCGGTCACCCGGACGGCGTCCGCGTGCACCCCGCGCGCGGAGCTCTGGGTCCAGCCGCCGGGCGAGAGCGGCCCGAGGCTGCGCCAGCCCACACCGGGCAGATGCACCTGCACCAGCGCCCCGCCCTCGGCCCAGGCGACCCGCCCCGGCCCGGGGCCCGGCCCCCACGCGGCGTCCTCGACGGGCGGCGCGCCCGCCGTGGCCCAGGCCGGCGGACCCGAGCCCGGACCGACGGAGGGGCTCGGCCCGGCGCCCGAGTCGTCCATGACCGTGACCGCCTCCACCGGGCGGGCCCGGCCCAGGCGCACGGTGTACGCGTCCGGCGAGACGCTGACGTCGCCGGGCGGCCGGTCCGCGCCCGTCCAGGTGGCCGACGCCCGGGCCGCGCGGGTCAGGAACGCGTCCAGGACGCCCTTGCCGACGGTGACCGAGCCGGTGGCGGCGGCCCGGCGCAGCGGCTCCAGGGCGAGCGTGGCCCGCCAGGCGGCCGCGCCGTCGCCGTGCGCCTGCGCCTGGAGCATGTCGACGGCGCTCTCCCCGGCCCGGCCGTACCGGGCGAGCCGGTCGGCCCACGGGCGCACCTCGTCGGCGAGCTCGCCGCTGCCCGCGAGCCGCGCGGGCGTCTGCCGCATCACCGTGAAGGCCGCGCGCAGCCGCGCCGCCGCCCCGTCCCGTACGGCCGCGTCCCCCGAGCCGCGCGAGTTCCAGAACGCGTCCAGCAGCGGACGCAGATAGGCCGACTCGGCGCTGCTGAGGACCGACGAGGAGTCGTTGCCCGCCAGCGCCGTGAGGGCCTCGCCCAGCTGCGCGTCCCCGCCCGAGAGGTCGGCGATCGCCGCCCGCCAGGAGGCCTCCGGCTCGTAACCCTGCGGGTTCCAGGCGTAGTCGGCCGCCGTGAACAGCGGGATGCGGGAGGCGGAGGCCTGCGCCATGGCGTTGGTGAGCAGCGCGGCCGAGCCGGTGGCGGCGGCGGGCTCGCGGCCGGTGTAGGGGCCGAGGAAGATCCGGCCCGGCGCCCAGTCGTTCACCGGGTAGTTGTCCATCGTCACCAGCTGGTGCCCGAACGCGGCCCGCGCGCCCGCCAGTTCGCGCCCGGTGATGGTGCGCGGCACCACCCCGACGCCGGTCCAGGCGACCTGCACGCGCGCGTCGAGCCCGTCCGCGAGCGCGGAGCGGTAGGCGGTGGCGCCCTCCTGGTAGTACTCGGTCGGCATCAGCGACAGCGGCTGCGCGCCCGGGTGGCGCTCGGCCAGGTGCGCGGCGACGGCGTTGGCCACGCGCGCGTGGGCGCGGGCCGCGGCGGCGGGGCCGCGCCCGAAGGTGTCCGCGTCCCGCCCGCAGTGCCACTCGCTGTAGCTGACGTCCTGGAACTGGAGCTGGAAGGCGCGTACGCCCAGCGCCCACATCGAGTCGAGCTTGCGCAGCAGCGCCTTGAGGTCCTTGTCGGAGGACAGGCACATCTCCTGGCCGGGCGCCACCGCCCAGGCGAGCGTGACGTGGTTGGCGGCGGCGCGGGCCGCGACCGCCCGGAAGTCGGCGCGCTGGTCGGCCGGGTAGGGGTCGCGCCAGCGGGCCTGGCGGTACGGGTCGTCGCCCGGCGCGTAGAGGTACCGGTTCTGCTTGGTGCGGCCCATGAAGTCGAGCTGCGCCAGGCGCTGTTCGCGTGTCCAGGGCTGCCCGTAGAAACCTTCCGTCGTACCGCGCACGGCCGTGGCGGGCCAGTCCCGCACCCGTACCCCGGGCAGCGTGGCGTCGCCCCGCCGGTCCTGCCCCAGGAGCTGGCGCAGCGTCTGCACGGCGTGGAAGAGCCCGTCCTCGCCGACCCCGTCGAGCGCGACCGTGTCCCGCCCGCCGACCCGGCCCACTCCGATCCGGTACCCGCCGGACGGCAGGTCCCCGCGCTCGGCCACCCGCAGGGCGCGCAGCGCGTCCCGCGCGCCGCTCCCGCCGACGCGGAACACCGGCCCGGCGCCCCGGAGTCCGTAGTGCAGGGTGGTGACTCCGGCCTTGTCCAGGACGTCCGCGAGCGCGGCCACCGCGTACGGATCGGCGTCCTCCTCGGCGATCAGGACGGCCTCGGAGCCGAGGCGCAGCCCCGGTCCGGCCCGCTTGACGGACTGCGGCCGGGGCCAGATCCCGGGGCTCTCGTCCCGTACCGCGTCCTTCGGCGTGCCCGTCGACAGGCCCGTGCCGGAGGGCTGTTCGGGGGCCGGGGGGTCCGCGGGTGCCGCGAGCGCGCCGGGCGCCGCGCCGAGCAGCCCGCCGATGACGGCGGCCGCGACGGCCGTCGCCCGCTTCCCGCGCCCGAACCGCACGGCATCTCCTAGCCTAGGCACCGCTCTTGCCACCCCCGCCGCCGCAACCGGCCCCGAGCCCACCACCCCCGTGGTGAGGGTGTCAACGCGCATGACTGTTGTGCCGGAATTGCCCGTTCCGGTGACCTGGGTCACAGTGTGGCGGTGACGGTCGTGACACCCCCCACGTTGTACGTCTGGGAGCCCGCCCACGGGGTAGGGCTGCTGTGTCCCCCGTTGCCGATCCTCGTGGAGCCCTCCGTGGCCGTCTCCGCCCTTGAACAGCCCCTGACCAGCGAACCTCCGCTGGCCGACGCCGAACCGCTGACCAGTGAGCCCCCGCTGACCGAGGCGGCGCCCCTGACCAGCGAACCGACCCCGGTGGCCGCGCCAGCCGGAGCCTGACGCCATGACCCTCGCCCGGCTCGCCGCGCTGCACGGCGTCGCCACGTCCTACGCCCCGTCGGCCGACCGCACGGTCCCGGTCCCGGACGCCACGGTCGTCGCCGTCCTCGCGGCGCTGGGCGTCGACGCGGCCACCCCGGAGGCGGTGAGCGCGTCCCTCGACGCCGCCGAACGGGCGCTGGCCGCCCGGCTGTTGCCCCCGACCGTGGTCCACTGGCAGGACCCGGACCCGCCGTCCGCGCCCCCGCCCCCGTCGCTCGCCGCCCTGCCGCCCGGCAGCCGTGTCCGGGTCGAGGCGGAGGGCGGCGGCGCGGCCGACTGGACGGTGCCGGGCGCCGGGGCCGAGGAGGCCGCCCCCTGGCCCGACCTGCCCCTCGGCGTCCACCGGGCCACCGCCCGCACGCCCGACGGCCGCACGGCCCGCGCCACCCTCGTCGTCGCCCCCGACCGCACCCCCCAACCCCCCGCCCGCACCCACGGGTTCCTCGTGCAGCTGTACTCGCTGCTCTCCGCCCGCTCCTGGGGCATGGGCGACCTCGGGGACCTCGCCGAGGTCGCCGGCTGGGCCGGGCGGTCCGTCGGCGCGGGGTTCCTCCAGGTCAACCCGCTGCACGCGGCCGTCCCCGGCACCCCCACCGACCCGTCCCCCTACCGCCCCTCCTCGCGCCGCTTCCCCGACCCCGTACACCTGCGGATCGAGGACATCCCCGAATACGCCTACGTACGCGAGCGCAAGCGGCTCGACGAGCTGCTGAAGGCGGCGGACGCGCTGCGCCGGTCGGTGCTCGACGGCGGCGAGCTGATCGACCGGGACGCGGTGTGGGCGCTGAAGCGGGAGGCCCTGGAGGCCGTCCACGCGGTGCCGCTGGGCCCCGGGCGGCGGGCCGCGTACTGCGACTACCTGGCCCACCAGGGCCAGGCCCTGGAGGACCACGCCACCTGGTGCGCGCTCGCCGAGCGGTACGGGCCGGACTGGACCCGCTGGCCGGGCGCCCTGCGTGACCCCCGCTCGGCCGCCACCGCCCGCGCCCGGCGCGAGCTCATCGACCGGATCGACTTCCACACCCGGCTCGCCTGGCTCACCGACACCCAGCTCGCCGCCGCCCAGCGGGCCGCCAAGGACGCCGGGATGGCGGTCGGCCTCGTCCACGACCTCGCCGTCGGCGTGCACCCGGAGGGCGCCGACGCCTGGGCGCAGCAGCGCACCTTCGCCCGGGGCATGTCGGTGGGCGCGCCGCCCGACGCCTTCAACGCGCGCGGCCAGGACTGGGGCCTGCCGCCGTGGCGCCCCGACGTCCTCGCCGCGTCCGGCTACGCCCCGTACCGCGGCCTGCTGCGCGATCTGCTGCGGCACGCCGGAGCCCTGCGCATCGACCATGTGATGGGCCTGTTCCGGCTGTGGTGGGTGCCGCGCGGCGAGGAGCCGACGGCGGGCACCTATGTGCGCTACGACGCCGAGGCGATGCTCGCCGTGCTCGTCCTGGAGGCCCACCGGGCGGGCGCCGTGGTCATAGGGGAGGACCTGGGCACGGTCGAGCCCGGCGTACGGGAGGCGCTGAGCCGGCGCGGAGTGCTCGGCACCTCGGTGCTCTGGTTCGAGCGCGACTGGGAGGGCACCGGCCGCCCGCTGCCCCCGGCCGCCTGGCGCGAGGCGTGCGTGGCCACCGCCACCACCCACGACCTGCCCTCCACGGCGGCTCGGCTCACCGGCGAGCACGTCGGTCTGCGCCACCGCCTCGGGCTGCTCACCCGCCCGCTGGCCGAGGAGCAGGCCGAGGACGCGGCGGAGGTGGGAGAGTGGCTGGCCTATCTCGCCCGGCTCGGGCTGCTGCCCGAGGGCGCCCGGGGCGAGGAGGGCGCGGTGCGGGCGGTCTACCGCTTCCTGCTGCGCACCCCGGCCCGGATGGTCGGCGTGTGGCTGCCGGACGCGGTGGGCGACCGCCGTCCGCAGAACCTGCCGGGCACCTGGGACCAGTACCCCAACTGGCGCCTGCCGGTGGCGGGTCCCGACGGCCGCCCGCTCGCCCTGGAGGACGTGGTCTCCTCGCCCCGGCTGCACGGCCTGATGCGGGTGTTCGCGTCCGGGCCGGAGACCGCGGCGGCGGGCGCGGGGACTCGTACGGCACCCCCGGGCGCGCGCCCCGCTTAGGCGTTCGCTACGTTTGCACCGTGGACAAGAAGAACACCCTGCGCGCCGGCGCCGTGGCAGCCGGTACGACGCTGATGATGCTGCTCATGTCGGCCCCCGCCCTCGCGGTCACCCGCGACGACGGCGACGACCCGGGCTCCGGCCTGAGCGTGTTCGACACGATCGGCCTGTACGTGATCGCGCCCATCGCGCTGTTCGCGGTCATCGCCGGTCTGGTCATGGTCCTCGACAAGTCGAAGAAGGCCTGACCGACCACGCTTCACGCGCTGTGAGGCGCTTCGCGGTACGAGTACCACTCGTACCGCGAAGCGCCTTTTCTTCTTTCCCCTCCCGGCGGCCCCTCCCGGCGGCTCAGTGCGCCGAGAGCAGCTTGCGCAGCAGGCCGTTCAGCTGCTCCGCCTCCGCCGCGTCGAGCACCCCGTCCAGCACCTCGTGCTGCATCTCCAGGCCCGCCGTCACCGACTCGTCGACGATCTCGCGGCCCTTCTCGGAGAGGGTGACGCGCAGCCCGCGCCGGTCGTTCGGGTCCGGGCTGCGGCTGAGCAGCCCGGCCTTCTCCAACTTGTCCAGGCGCCCGGTCATCCCGCCGGTGGTGAGCATCGTGGTCGCCGAGAGCTGGCGCGGCGAGAGCGTGTACGGCTCGCCGGAGCGCCGTAGCGTCGCCAGGACGTCGAACTCGCCGCGCGAGATCCCGAACCGCTTGTACTCCTTCTCGATCCGGTCGCCCATGGCCCGGGAGATGCGGTAGATCCGCCCGTAGACGGCCATCGGAACGGTGTCGAGGTCGGGCCGCACCTCCGCCCACTGCGCGGTGATGGCGTCGACGGGGTCACGGGGGGTCGTTGTCATGGGCACCAGTATCCGAGCGATTTTGATCGGGCGCAAGAAAGTTGCTTGACTAAAAGTAGCTTAGGAGTAAGCTACTTCCCATGAAGCGAACCCAGAGCCGCATGGCCACCGTCGCCCTCACCGCCCTCGCCCCGATCTCCTGGGGCTCCACCTACGCCGTGACCACCGAATTCCTGCCCGCCGACCGGCCGTTGTTCACGGGCATGATGCGGGCACTGCCCGCCGGGCTCGCGCTCCTCCTGGTCACCCGGAGACTGCCGCGCGGGGAGTGGTGGTGGAAGGCGGTGGTCCTGGGGGCGCTCAACATCGGGGCCTTCTTCCCGCTCCTCTTCCTCGCCGCCTACCGGCTGCCCGGCGGCATGGCCGCCGTGATCGGCTCCCTCGGACCGCTGTGGGTGGCCGGGCTCGCCGCGCTCTTCCTGGGGGAGCGGCCGTCGCTGCGGACGCTGCTCACCGGTATAGCGGCGGCCCTTGGGGTCAGCCTGGTCGTCCTGAAGGCCACCGGGGCACTGGACACCGTCGGAGTGATCGCGGGCGTCGCCTCCTCGGTGTCGATGGCCGCCGGGACCGTCTTCACCAAGCGGTGGGGGCGCCCCGAGGGGGTCGGTCCGCTGGTGATGACCGGCTGGCAGCTGACCGCCGGCGGACTGCTCATCGCGCCGGTCGCCTTCCTGGTCGAGGGTGCGCCTCCGGCGCTCGACGGGCGCAACCTCGCGGGCTACCTCTACCTCGCCCTGGTCAACACGGCCGTCGCGTACTGGCTCTGGTTCCGCGGCATCGGCCGCCTGACCGCCACCTCGGTGACCTTCCTCGGCCCGCTGTCGCCGCTGACCGCCGCCGTCCTCGGCTGGGCCGCGCTCGGCCAGACGCTCACCCCGCTCCAGCTCACGGGAATGGCGATCGCCTTCGGGGCGACGCTGGCGGGCCAGTACGTACCGAGGACGGCGAAGCCCGCGAAGCCGGAGCTCAAGGCGGAACTCATGCCGGAGCTCAAGGCAGAGCCCAAGGTGGAACGCCGGGTGGACCTCCCCGCAGAACCGTTCACTTCAACTGAACGAATCGGTCAGAAAGATTCGATGGACGCGATGGTTCCCGCGGTGCGACGGTAATCCGGCACCCACCGCCGACCGTCGAAGGAGCAGCGACCGCCGTGGCAGTCCTGGAGCGAGACCGCACCACCCCGATCATCGCGAGGGCGAGCCGGGCCACAGGCCCCGGACTCGCCCTCGCGGGCGTTGCCACCGTCGTCTGGTCCGGCAGCTTCGTCGCCTCCCGGGCCCTGCACGACTCGGTGCCCCCCGTCCAGGCCGCGTTCTGGCGCTGGATCATCGCCCTGGTGGCGGTCGCCCCGTTCGCGGCCCGCGAGACCTGGCGCCAACGGGCCCTGATCCGCCGCCACTTCCGCTTCGTCCTGCTGGCCGCCCTGCTCGGCGTCACGGTCTACAACACCCTCGTCAACCAGGCCGGACTCTCCACCTCCGCGGGCAACATGGGCATGATCATGGCCGCGTCGCCGGTGCTGATGGCGCTGTACGAGCGGCTCGGCGGCGGGCGGCTCGGGGCGCGCCGGACGACCGGGATGCTCGTCGCCTGCGCCGGGGTGCTGCTCCTGATGAGCAAGGGCTCGCTCGCGCCGCGCTTCGCCGCCGGGGACCTGTGGATGGTCGCCGCCGCCGTCTCCTTCGCCTCGTACAGCGCCCTGCTGCGCCGCCGCCCCGCCGGACTCGGCGGCCTGGCCTTCCTGTTCACCACGTTCGCGCTGGGCGCGCTGATGCTGGCGCCGGCGTACGGGGTGAGCCTCGCGGTGCAGGGCGGCTTCGCGGTGACGCCGGGGACGGCCGGGCCGCTGGTGTACGTGGGCGTCCTCTCCTCCGCCGTCGCCTTCTTCGCCTGGAACAAGGCGATCGCATTGATCGGCGCGGCCCGGGCGGGCGTCGTCTACTACCTCCAGCCGGTCTTCGTGGCCCTGCTCTCCTACGCGCTCCTTGGCGAGGCGACGGGGGTGGGCGGGCTGGTGTCCATGGCGCTGATCCTGGGCGGCGTGGTGCTGGGCTCACGCCGATAGGTTGACGGGCATGCGCGCGAACGATCCCGCAGAGCTGTTCGGCAACCGGAACGAGGGCCAACGGCACGACTGGGACATCAAGAAGCTCCACATCCTGCGGACCCTGCGCGACCGGGGAACCGTGACCGCGACCGCCGAGGCGCTGCTGATGACGCCCTCGGCGGTCTCGCAGCAGCTGACCAACCTGGCGAAGCAGCTCGGCGTCCCCCTCCTGGAGGCGGACGGCCGCCGGGTCCGCCTCACCGACGCAGCCCATCTCGTACTGCGCCACGCCGAGGCGGTCTTCGCCCAACTGGAGCGGGCGGACGCGGAGTTGGCGGGGTATCTGCGGGGCGAGGCGGGTGTGGTGCGGGTGGGGGCCTTCTCCACGGCGGTGCCCGCGCTGGTCGTCCCGGCGGCGCTGCGGCTGCGGCGCAGCCATCCCGCGCTTGAGGTACGGGTACGGGAGGCGGAGGCGGCCGAGGCGTACGAGCTGCTGTCGGCCGGGGCGGTGGATCTGGCCCTGTCGCTGGCCGCGCACGCCCCGAGCGCCCGGGACCCCCGGTTCACGGTGGTCCCGCTGCTGGCCGACCCGCTGGACGTCGCGCTCCCCGCCGACCACCCGCTCGCGACCGCACCGGACCTGCGCCTGTCCGACCTCGCGGCCGAGCCGTGGATCTTCGGCGGCAGCGGACCGTGGTCCCAGATCACGACGGCGGCGTGCGAGGCGGCGGGGTTCGTGCCGGAGCAGGCGCACAGTGCGGCGGGGTGGACGGCGATTCTGTCGATGGTGGCGGGGGGGATGGGGGTGGCGTTGGTGCCGCGGATGGCGGCGGTGTCCCGTGGGGGTGTGGTGATGCGGGAGCTGCCCGTGGATCGTCGGCCGTATCGGCATGTGGTGGCTGCGGTGCGGAGGGGGGCGGAGGGTGGGGCGGGGGTGGGGCGGGTGCTGTCCGCGCTGCGGGAGAGTTCCCCCACCCCGCCCCTTCCCTAAACTCTCCGGGGGATCCCGTTCGGCCGCGGACCGTGGTGGGTTGCTCGCGCAGTTCCCCGCGCCCCTTAGATGCCGCTGCGCGGCGATCCCCGGGGCGGCCCGGAGGGGCGCTTTTAGGGGCGCGGGGAACTGCGCGCTCAGCCACCCACGGTCCGCAGCCGAACTCAGCGGGGTGCAGGGGCCGCAGGCCCCGCAAACGGGGTCCGGGGGCGTAGCCCCCGGGAGAGCCACCTCCGCCCCCTCCCACCCCCGGAGGGTTCAGGGAAGGGGCGGGGTGGGGGCAAAACCACCTACGACGACGCCGCGTCCGCCTCCCGCGCCCGCAGCGCCCGCTCAACCCCCGCCCGGGACTCCGAGATCAGCCGCCGCAGGGCCGCGTTCGGCGACGCCGAGGCCAGCCACGCGTCCGTCGTGTCCAGCGTCGCCTGCGACACCTGGAGCGACGGGTAGAGACCCGTCGCGATCTGCTGCGCGATCTCGTGCGAACGCGACTCCCACACACCCTTCACCGAGGCGAAGAACTTCTCCGTGTACGGGGCGAGCAGCTCGCGCTGGTCGAACTGGACGAAGCCCCCGATCACCGCCTCCTGCACGGCGTTCGGCAGCGTGTCACCCTCGACCACCGACGCCCACGCCTCGGCCTTCGCCTCGGCCGTCGGACGGGCCGCGCGCGCCGTCGCCGCGTGGCGCTCGCCCGCAGCCGTACGGTCCCGCTCCAGCTCCGCCGCGATCGCCTTCTCGTCGGCCCGGCCGGTCGCCGCGAGCCGCTCCAGGAGCGCCCAGCGCAGCTCGGTGTCGACGGCCAGGCCGTCCACCGTCTCGGTGCCGTCGAGCAGCCCCTGCAACAGGTCGAGCTGCGCGTCCGTACGGGCCGTGGCCGCGAACGCCCGCGCCCACGCCAGCTGGTGGTCGCCGCCGGGCGCGGCCGCGCGCAGCTGCTCCAGGGCCGCCTCGGTCCAGCGGGCCAGACCCGTCTCGCGCCACTCGGGCGCCGCGTACAGCTCAAGGGCCAGCTTCACCTGGCGGTGCAGGGACTGCACGACGCCGATGTCGGACTCCTTGGCGATGCCGGACAGGACCAGCGCCAGGTAGTCGCGGGTCGCCAGCTCGCCGTCGCGGGTCATGTCCCACGCCGAGGCCCAGCACAGCGCGCGCGGCAGCGACTCGGCGAAGTCGCCGAGGTGCGCGGTGACGACCTTCAGGGACTCCTCGTCCAGGCGCACCTTCGCGTACGAGAGGTCGTCGTCGTTGAGGAGGACGACGGCCGGGCGGCGGGTGCCCGCCGGGAGCTCGACGGCCGTACGGGCCCCGTCCACGTCCAGCTCGAAGCGGTCGGTGCGCACCAGCTTGCCCGTCTCGTTCAGCTCGTAGAAGCCGATCGCGATCCGGTGCGGGCGCAGGGTGGGCTCGCCCTGGGCGCCGGCGGGCAGCGCCGGGGCCTCCTGGAGGACGGTGAACGAGGTGATGGCACCCTCGCCGTCGACCTCGATCTCCGGGCGCAGGATGTTGATGCCCGCCGTCTCCAGCCACGCCTTCGACCAGGCGGTCAGGTCGCGGCCCGAGGTCCGCTCAAGGGCGCCCAGCAGGTCGGACAGGCGCGTGTTGCCGAACGCGTGCGCCTTGAAGTACGCCTGCACGCCCTGGAAGAACTCGTCCATGCCGACGTACGCGACGAGCTGCTTGAGGACCGAGGCGCCCTTGGCGTACGTGATGCCGTCGAAGTTGACGAGCACGTCGTCGAGGTCGCGGATGTCCGCCATGATCGGGTGCGTGGACGGCAGCTGGTCCTGCCGGTACGCCCAGGTCTTCATGGAGTTGGCGAAGGTGGTCCACGCGTGCGGCCACTTCGAGCCCTCCGCGTACGCCTGGCAGGCGATGGAGGTGTAGGTGGCGAACGACTCGTTCAGCCACAGGTCGTTCCACCACTCCATGGTGACGAGGTCGCCGAACCACATGTGGGCGAGCTCGTGCAGGATGGTCTCGGCGCGCACCTCGTACGCGGCGTCGGTCACCTTGGACCGGAACACGTACTGGTCGCGGATGGTCACCGCGCCCGCGTTCTCCATCGCGCCCGCGTTGAACTCCGGCACGAAGAGCTGGTCGTACTTGGCGAACGGGTAGGCGTAGTCGAACTTCTCCTGGAACCAGTCGAAGCCCTGCCGGGTCACGTCGAAGATCTCGTCCGCGTCGAGGTACTCGGCGAGCGAGGGGCGGCAGTAGATGCCCAGCGGCACCGACTGCCCGTCCTTCTCGTACGAGGAGTGGACCGAGTGGTACGGACCGACGATCAGGGCCGTGATGTAGCTGGAGATCCGGGGGGTCGGCTCGAAGACCCACACGTCGTCGGAGGGCTCCGGCGTCGGCGAGTTGGAGATGACCGTCCAGCCCGAGGGGGCCTTCACGGTGAACTGGAAGGTCGCCTTCAGGTCCGGCTGCTCGAAGGAGGCGAAGACGCGGCGCGCGTCCGGCACCTCGAACTGGGTGTACAGGTACGCCTGGTTGTCGACCGGGTCGACGAAGCGGTGCAGGCCCTCGCCCGTGTTGGTGTACGCGCAGTCCGCGACCACCTTCAGCTCGTTCGGGCCCGCCTCCAGACCGGTCAGCGCGATCCGCGAGTCCGCGAACACGGCGGCCGCGTCCAGCGCGGTCCCGTTGAGGACGACCTCGTGCACGGCGGGCGCGACGAGGTCGATGAACGTCTGCGCACCGGCCTCGGCGGAGTCGAAGCGCACGGTGGTCACGGACCTGTAGGTCCCGCCCTCCTGCGCGCCGCTCAGATCGAGCTCGATCGCGTACGAGTCGACGCTCAGCAGCTCCGCGCGCCGCTGCGCCTCTTCACGGGTCAGATTCGTGCCAGGCACCCGGCCATCTCCTTCAGAAAAACTCAGCTGGATCCATCAGATCGTGACGGTTCCGGCCATCCTTGCACGAGACGTCCCGGGGGCGTACAGGGCTTTTGCCCGGGGGGCTCCAGGTCCGAATTCCGCCGGTGCGGGGCGGGCCGGGTCGGCACCGTGGAGCCATGAACACGAAGACGGGAACACTGACCTACGACGCCCGCCCCATCCCGCCCGCCGCGCTCGGGGAGCTGCGCGCCACCGACGACGCCGGGCGCCCCTGCGCGCCCTTCACCGACGAGGAGGGCGGCGCCCCGCTGCGCTGCTGTCTGCGCCTCAGTGAGCCGGGCGAGCGCATCGCGCTCGTCTCGTACGCGCCGCTGCGCCGCTGGGCGGCCGAGACGTGGGCGAAGCCGGGGGCGTACGACGAGCAGGGCCCGGTGTTCATCTGCGAGCGGTGCGACGGGCCGGGCGGCGAGCCGCGGTCGTACCCCTTCGCCCGCCCGGGCGCGCTGCGCACGGTCCGCCGCTACGACGCGGAGGGCCGCATCGTGGGCGGCCGCCTCCTGGAGATCCCCGAGGACACCACGGCGGGGTACGAGACGGCCTTCGCGGAGGCGTTCGCGGACCCGGAGGTGGCGCTGGTCCACGTCAGGGCGCTGGAGTACGGCTGCTTCCACTTCGAGGTCCGCCGCCCCTGACCGGGCGCGTCCCCGCCACCGCGCCCGCGAAGGCCCGCACGGCCGCCGTGTCGCCGCCCGCGCGCCACACCACCCCGAGGGCAGAGTCGGGCAGCCCGTCCACCGGGACGAACGCGATGTCGTCGCGGGCGTGGTAGTCGGCGGTGGGGCGGCACAGCAGCATCGCGCCGATGTCCGCCGCGACCAGTGTGAGCCCCTCCTGGAGCGTGGCCACGGAGGGCCCGCCCGCCGCGCCCGGCGCCTGGGCGGCACGCCAGTAGGAGGGGGCGGGCGCGGCCGGGGCGATCAGATCGGCCCCGGCCAGTTCGGCGGCGGACAGCCGGTCGCGGGAGGCGTACGGGTGCCGCACCGACACGGCCAGGGTCTGCCGCTGCTCGGAGAAGACGGGCCCCAGCTCCAGATCCGGCTCGGCCACCGGGAGCAGGACGACGGCGGTGTCGACGTCCCCGCGCCGCAGTGCCCCGAACGGATCGCAGAGAGGGATTTCGACGAGGTGCGGCCGGATGTCGGGATGGCGGACCCTGAACGCCTCGATGGCCCGCAGGAGATACGCGGTGGCCGTGCCCTGGAAGCCGATGCGAAGGGTGCCGGTGAGCCCCCGGGCGTGTGCCTGCGCGCGGGAGACGACACCGGCCAGCGCGTCATAGGCAGGCCGGAGCTCGGCGAGGAACTCCTCCCCGAACGGGGTGAGCCGCACGCGCCGGCTGGTGCGCTCCACGAGCCGCGCGCCGAGCCGCCGTTCCAGGGCGGCGAGCAGCTGGCTGACGCGGCTCTGCGAGACGTACAGCCGCTCGCCGGTGCGCCCGAAGTGCAGCTCGTCGGCGAGGACGAGAAAGCATTCGAGCTCACGGACTTCGAGGGCGCGGACTTCAAGGGCGCGCAAAGGATCCCCCTCACCTTGATCGGTCCATCCCGTTGATTGATCAATCCGGCTAATCAAAGGATGAGAACTCCGCCGTTGTTCCCCTGGCGCGGGGCGCGAAGGCTGTGGGGCATGGAAACGATCACTGAAAGCCCCGTGGGGAGCGGTAGTTGGAGTCCGGCGCGCGGCCGGGCGGCCGTGCTCGCGGTCGCGGCCACCACGTTCGCCGTGGTCACCACCGAGATGCTGCCGGTCGGCCTGCTGAGCCCGCTCGGGGACGCGCTGGGGGTGAGCGAGGGCAGGGCGGGGCTCGCCGTGACCCTGCCGGGCGTGGTGGCGGCCCTGACGGCCCCGCTCCTGCCGGTCCTGGCGGGCCGCGCCGACCGCCGTACGCTCCTGGTCGCCCTCGTCCTCCTGCTCGCGGCGGCCGACCTGGCCTCGGCGCTGGCCCCCGGCTTCGGGGTGCTGCTGGCGGCGCGGCTGCTGGTCGGGGTGTGCATAGGCGGGGTCTGGGCGGTGGCGGCGGGCCTGGCGCCCCGGCTGGTCCGCGCGGAAGCGGTGGCCCGTTCCACGGCGGTGATCTTCAGCGGGATAGCGGTGGCGTCGGTGGTGGGCGTCCCCGCGGGCGCGCTCATGGGTGAACTGGCGGGCTGGCGCTGGGGTTTCGCGGCGGTGGGGGTGCTGGCGCTGGTGGTGGCGGGCCTGCTGGCGGCCCTGCTGCCGCCGCTGCCGCCGGATCGGGCGGCGCGCCGGTCCCGGGCGCTCGACCTGCTCCGGGTGCCGTCCGTCCGGACGGGCCTGGCGCTGGTCCTGCTGCTGGTGACGGGTCACTTCGCGGCGTACACGTACGTACGCCCGGTGCTTGAGCGGGTCGACGGGATCGGGGCGGGGGCCGTGAGCGGGCTGCTGCTGCTCTACGGGGTGGCGGGGGTGGCGGGCAACTTCCTCGCGGGCGCGGTGCGTGGTCCGCGCCGGGTGCTGCTCGTGATCTCGGGACTGCTGGCGCTGACGCTGGCCGGGCTGGTGGTGTCGTCCCGGAGCGCCTACGTGTCCGTGGCCCTCCTGGCCCTGTGGGGCCTGGCGTACGGCGGCGTCTCGGTCACCACCCAGACCTGGCTCCTCCAAGCGGCCCCCAAGGCCCCGGAGGCGGCCTCTGCCCTGTTCACGGCGGTGTTCAACGCGGCGATCGCGTTGGGGGCGGCGGTGGGCGGGGGCGTGGTGGACGGGGTGGGGGTGGTGGGGGTGCTTGTGGTGGGGGCGGGGTTGGGGGCGGCGGCGATCGGGGTGTGCGCGCGGCCCCAGGGCTGAGGTGTCCTTCCCCCACCCCGCCCCTTCCCTAAAGCCCTCTGGCGGACGGCCGGGGGCTTCGCCCCGGGCCCCGTGTTCGTCCGCGGACCGTGCTGGGTTGCTCGCGCAGTTCCCCGCGCCCCTAGGGGGTGCGGGCGATGGCGAGGGCGAAGCCGAGCCTTTCAGGGGCGCGGGGAACTGCGCGCCCAGCCACAGACAACCCGCAGACGAAGCCCCCGGGAAAACACCTCCGCCCCCTCCCGCCCCCGGAGGGTTTAGGGAAGGGGCGGGGTGGGGCCAAAACCCCCGTGGGCTAGCCGCGCAGCTCCTCCGCCACCAGCTCCGCGATCTGCACCGCGTTCAGCGCAGCCCCCTTACGGAGGTTGTCGTTGGAGAGGAACAGCGCGAGACCGTTCTCCACGGTCTCGTCCACCCGGATCCGCCCCACATACGACGCGTCCTTGCCCGCCGCCTCCAGCGGCGTAGGAATCTCCGACAGCTCCACCCCCGGCGCCGAGCGCAGCAGCTCGTACGCCCGCTCCACCCCGATCGGCCGCGAGAACCGCGCGTTCACCTGGAGCGAGTGGCCCGAGAAGACCGGGACCCGTACGCACGTGCCGGACACCTTCAGCTCCGGGATGCCGAGGATCTTGCGGGACTCGTTGCGGAGCTTCTGCTCCTCGTCCGTCTCGAACGACCCGTCGTCCACGATCGACCCGGCCAGCGGCAGCACGTTGAAGGCGATCGGCCGCTTGTAGACGCCGGGGGACGGGAACGACACCGCGTCCCCGTCGAAGGCGAGCTGGTCCGCCGCCTCGGCCACCGCGCACGCCTGGGTGTGCAGCTCCGCCACGCCCGCCAGGCCCGAGCCCGACACGGCCTGGTAGGTCGTGGCGACCATCGCGGTCAGCCCGGCCTCCTCGTGGAGCGGCCGCAGGACCGGCATCGCGGCCATCGTGGTGCAGTTCGGGTTGGCGATGATCCCCTTGGGGCGGTCCTTGATCGCTTCCGGGTTCACCTCGGAGACGACCAGCGGCACCTCGGGGTCCCCACGCCACGCCGACGAGTTGTCGATCACGACCGCGCCCTGCCCGGCGACCTTCTCCGCCAGCGCGCGCGACGTCGCGCCGCCCGCCGAGAAGAGCACGATGTCCAGGCCCGTGTAGTCGGCCGTGGACGCGTCCTCGATGGTGATCTCGCGGCCCTCCCACGTGAGGGTGGAGCCCGCGGACCGCGCGGAGGCGAACAGGCGCAGCTCGTCGACCGGGAACTTCCGCTCGGCGAGGATGCTCCGCATGACTCCGCCGACCTGTCCGGTGGCTCCGACGATTCCGACCCTCACGGTGACTCCTTCTGTGCGCGTATGTACGGCTCCGGCGCCCCCATCATGCGTCGGAGCCCGGCGGACTTGTCCAATCCATTGTCCGGGGGATGGGACGGCCCGGGGAGCGCCCCGGTCCGGAACCTGAAGATCCCTTCCCACTTGTGACGAGTTCATGGCAGCTCTGTTGCATCCGACCCGGAATGCCCCCGGACGGCCCTTTCGCTGGTTACGGTCCTGCAGTCAGCACCGATAAACGATCACCAGCACCCGTATTCCGGAGGAAACCGTGCGCGCATCCCGCCGCAGCCGGGCCATAGCGGTCCTGGCGGCAGCCCCCGTACTCCTGGCGGCCGCAAGCCCCGCCGTGGCCCACTCGCACAGCCACAAGGACCCGCACAAGCAGGCCGAGCGGCTCGCCAGGAAGCTCGTGTCGCAGGCGTCGGGGGAGAGTGCCTACCGCCACCTGGAGCAGTTCCAGAAGATCGCCGACGCCAACGGCGGCAACCGCGCCGCGGGCACCCCGGGCTACGACGCCTCGGCCGCGTACGTCTACGGCCAGCTCAAGAAGGCCGGGTACGACGTCTCGTACCAGGACTTCGACATCTACGAGTCCAAGACCCTGCGCGAGAAGCTCACCGTCGTCTCCCCCCAGCCGCGCGAGCTCAAGACCACCGCCTTCCAGTTCAGCAAGGCGAGCCCGGCCGGCGGCCTCACCGCCCAGGTCAAGGCGGCCCGCGTCGACGCCACCCCGGGCTGCGAGCTCGACGACTACGCGTCGGACACCTTCACCGGCAAGATCGCCCTGGTCAAGCGCGGCAGCTGCACCTTCCTGCAGAAGGAGGCCGTCGCGGCCAAGGCGGGCGCCGCCGGGATCATCCTCTACAACCACTCCGGCGACGCCCCTGTCCGCGGCACCGTCAGCGACCCCGCGAACGCGCACATCCCGGCCACCGGCATCTCGCTCGCCGACGGCGAGGCGCTGGCCGCGCAGGTCGCCAAGGGCGAGGTCACCGTCACCCTGGACGTGGCCACCGAGGCGGTCGCGCACAAGACCCGCAACGTGATCGCGGAGACCAAGGGCGGCGACCCGTCGAACGTCGTCGCGCTCGGCAGCCACCTCGACTCGGTCCCGGCCGGGCCCGGCATCAACGACAACGGCTCCGGCTCGGCCGGTCTGCTCGAAGTCGCCCTGAAGCTCGCCAAGGAAACCAAGCAGACCAAGAAGCACCCCAGGCCCACCGCCAACAAGGTGCGGTTCGCCTGGTGGTCGGGCGAGGAGCTGGGCCTGCTGGGCTCCGAGCACTACGTCAAGTCCCTGACGGAGAAGCAGAAGCAGCAGATCAAGCTGTACCTCAACTTCGACATGATCGGCTCGCCCAACCCGGCCGAGCTCGTCTACGACGGCGACGACTCCGACCGGACCGGCGCGGGCGCGGGCCCGGCCGGCTCCGCCCAGATCGAGCGGCTGATCAACGGCTACCTGGACAAGAAGCGCGTCCCGCACTGGGGCACCGACTTCGACGGCCGCTCCGACTACGGCCCGTTCATCGAGCAGGGCATCCCGGCGGGCGGCACCTTCACCGGCGCCGAGGGCCTCAAGACCGAGGAGCAGGCGGCCAAGGCGGGCGGCACGGCCAAGCAGCCCTACGACGCCAACTACCACGCGGCCGGTGACACCCTGAAGAACATCGACCGCAGGTACTTCGACCTCAACATCGACGTCATCGCGCACGCGGTCGGCACCTACGCCCAGGACCTGAGCTCGCTCAAGGGCTGACCCCCGTACCCAGCGCAAAGGGCCCGGCGTTCGTCGCGAACGCCGGGCCCTTCTGCCTGCTCACACCGTTACGGCGTGACCTTCTCGATCACGACGCTGCCGGTGCCCGCGGCGGTGCCGCGCGCGTTGACCAGCTTGACGTCGCCGAAGAACTGGCGTCCCTCGGGGGCCGCGCCGCTCACCAGGACCTGCGCGCCGACGGTCGCCGAGGCGCCGTTGGCGAGCTTGACGGCCTTGGAGTCGTCGACCTTGACGGTGCCGAGCGACGGCGCGTAGTACACGTCGCGGTAGTTGTACGTGGTCGAGCCGGACGGGATCGCGTAGCCCGCGACCTGGATGGTGTAGGTGCCGGCGGCCGGCTTCACCAGGCTGACGGCCTCCTCGGAGTCGCCGTCCGCGGACGAGCCGACCTGCACGCCGTCCTTGAGGACCGTCAGGTCCAGGTCGGCCGCGGTGTCCGAGACGCCGCCGATGGCGACGTCGAGGCGCTCCACGCCCTCGCCGACGGTCAGCGTGGTCGTCTGGACCTCACCGGCCTTGATGGTCGGCTTGGCGACCTTCGCGGAGCCCAGCGAACCGCCCTGGAGCTTGCCGTCGATGGCGGCGAAGCCGTTGGTGACCTTCCACTCGACCGGCGTCGCGGTGCCGATCCTGGCCTCCGGCACGGTCTTCACGGCCGGGTCGAAGGCGGCGCCGAGCAGCGCGACATCCAGCTTGTACGGGTTGTCGAGGTACGGCGACGTACGGCGCGACTCGACCTCGATTTCCCACACACCGGGCTGCGGGTCCGCGTAGGAGCGCAGGTCGGGGCGGCACTTGTTGGCCGGGTTGTCGTAGTTCGGGTAGCAGTTGGGCGTCCCCGTCTCGTCGACCGGCACACCGTAGGGGTGGATCGCGATGAACCGGGTCTGGCTGCCCGAGCGCAGCGCGCCCATGGACACCTCAAGAGCCTTGGCGCCCGCCGGGACGCTCACGAAGTACGACTTGGTGCTGTTGCGCTGCACCGAGGACGAGTCCGTGAAGGTGTACGACGGCTTGGCCAGCGGCTTGGCGACGATCACGGTGGCGAGGATCTGCTGGTCCACGCCCTTGGTCCGCTTGTCGTTGACCTCCAGGATCGCGCTGTGGATGCCCGCCGACTTCGGCTGCGCCTGCACCTTGACGGTGACCGGCGTGTTCAGCGCCAGCGCGACCTCGTCGGAGCCCAGGACCTTGAAGGTGCCGTCGTTGTTCTTGAACGACAGCTTGTGCTTCACGGCCTTGTCCGGGCCCGTGGTGCGGGTGACGGTGACGTCGTACGTCTTCTTCTCGCCCGCCTTGAGGCCGCCCTCGCGGTCGTAGATGCCGGTGCCGAAGCCCGGCGTCTTCAGCGCGAAGTCGATCGCGGTCTTCACCGGCGCCTTGACGCTGTACTCGTGCGCCGTGGCGCCGTCCTCGATCGCGTCCCACGCGTCGACGATGTCGATCAGGCCCGCGCCCTCGGCGTACGCCTGGACACCCTTGATGTGCTTGGCCGTCGACGTCAGCGCGGTGCGCAGGTCGGCCGGGGCCAGGTCGAGGTGCTTCTGCTTGGCGGCCGAGAGCAGCAGTGCCGCGGCGCCCGTCGCCTGCGGCGAGGCCATCGAGGTGCCCTGGAGCATCGAGTAGCCGGCCGGCAGCGAGTAGCCCGACTCCTTGACCGGGGAGCCCTCCAGCCACGTCTGCGTGGTGTTGATCGCGGCACCCGGCGCCGACAGGGTCGGCGTGAAGCCGCCGTCCTCACGCGGACCGCGCGAGGAGAACGGCATCATGTCGTACTTCTTCGACACGTTGGAGCCGTAGTTGGCCGCCCAGGTCTCCTGCGAGATGGAGGCGCCGACCGAGATGACGTGGTCGGCCAGGCCCGGGTCGCCGATGGTGTTGACGCCGGGGCCCGAGTTGCCGGCCGAGATGACCAGCTGGACGCCGTAGCTGTCGATCAGGCGCTTGTAGAGCTCCGCGCGCGCATTGTTGCCGTCGTTGAGCGCCGGCAGACCGCCGATCGACATGTTGACGATGTCGACGTGGCGGTTGGTGACCAGGTCGATCATGCCCTCGGTCAGCGCGATGTTGGTGCAGCCGCCGGACCAGTTGCAGGCCCGCGAGGAGACGATCTTGGCGCCGGGGGCGGCGCCGCTCATCTTGCCGCCGAACAGGCCGTTCGCGGCGGTGATGCCCGCGACGTGAGTGCCGTGCTCGGACTCGATGATGCCGATGTTGACGTAGTCGGAGGTGTGCCCGGCCGCGTCGTACTTCACGTTCTTGCGGATCTCGACGGTGAACGGCATCCGCTCGACGACGTCGGTCACCGGGTTGTCGGTACCGAAGTAGCCGACCTGGTAGCCGTCCTTGTACGGCTTCATGGCCTCGTCGTCGGTGAAGTCACCGTTGTTGTTGAGGTCCACCCGGACGGTACCGGCGACCGGGTCGTAGAGCACGCCCCAGGTGTCGGTGGTGTCGCCGTCGCGGTTCACGTCGCCCTTGGCGTCGCCGCCCGCGGTGATCTTCTCCGAGAACAGGCTGACGTCGTACGAGCCCGCCGGGGCCTTCCAGGTGCGGCCCTGGAAGGTGAACTCCGGTCCGGAGACGGCGGTGTTCATCCGGCGCCAGGTGCCGTCGGCGTCGGCCACCGGGTCGGTTGCGGTGACCCAGTCGACGATCTTGCGCTCGCCGGTGGTGGTCTTCTGGAGCGCCGGGTGGCCCAGGTCCACGCCGGAGTCCAGGACGCCGATGGTGATGCCGCGGCCGTCGGCCTTGGGGTGCTGCTTGACGAAGTCGACCGCGCCCGTCTCGAAGGACGGGTTGTACGGGTTCTTCGCGGGGGTGTCCTTGCCCGGCGCCGGGTACGAGCCCGAGAGCGACCTGCGCGGGGCGCTCGCGCCCTTGGCGCTGTCGGCCGACGGGGTCGGGTCGTCCAGCTGGATCTCCTGCTTGAGGTCGATCCCGTGGACGGAGGGCAGCTTCGCGGCGGCCTTCAGGGTCGACTCCGCGGTGGCGGTCGGCAGGGTGGCGCGCACATAGCCGAGCTTGTCGTCGGTCTTGCCGACGGTGGCGCCCGGCACCGAGTCGAGCTGGTGCGAGACGGCGCCGGTGGCGCCGGGGGCCGTCGCCACCATCACGGTGACGGTCTTCTCGCCCTTGGCCTCGGCCTCGGCGAGCCGCTGCTCGTCGGCCGCGCCGAGCTTGGCCGCCGGGTCCGCCGGGGATTTGGCGGGGGTGGACTTCACCGGAGCGGGCGTCGGATCGGCCGCCTGGGCGGCGAAGACGGGGGCGGCACCGGCGGCGACGAGCGCGGCCACCAGGCCGGCCGCGGCCGCTATTCGGGCCGTGCGTCTAGCGCCGGGTACGGCGCGCGGCGAATCGGAGGTCATCAGCATCCCTAATGGTCAGAAAGGGTCCGGAATACGGGGCCGGATGACCGCTGAGCATTTCGTATGTGACTGTTGTTTGTGGAGAGTTGACCGGGTCCGGAAACGGACATGGCGTGATCCCGCCATACGCCATCGGGAGCGAGGCGGGGTGAACCGGGGCGAATCAGCCCTCGCGTGTGCGGGCGTAGTGACGGGACGCCTTCGCTCGGTTGCCGCACCCCGCCATCGAGCACCAGCGCCGGGTCCCGTTCCGTGAGACGTCGAAGAAGTGCAGGATGCACGCGTCATGGGCGCAGGCGCGGATCCGGTCCGGCGCGGTGCGCAGCAGATCGAGGTAGTCGCGCGCGGCCGTCCAGGCGGGCCCCCAGGCCGGATCGGCGAACTCGGCGCGCTCGCCCGGCCCCTCGGCGGACAAAGTGGCGCGAATACGGCCGTGTTCGAGGATCGCGTCGACGTACGCCGTCGCCGCGGGGTCGCCGGGGGACTCCACAGCCCGCAGCAGCGCCTCCCGGGCCCGCAGCAGCGGCCCGAGCGCGGCCTCGTCGGCGGGGAAGCGCGCGTCGAGGCCGTTGGCGGCGAGCCAGACGGCCAGCCCGCCTTCCGAGGCCAGCAGGTCCTGCCGCTCCCCGTCGCGCATCCACCGTGTGTTCAGCAGGTCGAGGGAGACGGGCTCTCCGGTGAGCGGACGCGGATCGGGCGCGGACATCCCGGTCTCCTCTCGTGGGCGGCGGGCCCCGGCGGGCGGGGTCGCTAACCACTAAAGGTTACGTGACCGGTTGCATCCCCCGCATCTAACCTCTAACCTCAAATTGAGAGGTTATACGAGTTGACCTCCTCGCTCGGGAAGGGGACCGCCATGACGGCGACGACCAGCACGTTCCGCACCGGCCACATCGGCCTCAATGTGACCGACCTCGACCGCTCCCTCGGCTTCTACCGGGACCTCCTCGGCTTCGAGGTCCTGTCCGAGGGCAAGGAGGAGGGCCGCCGCTTCGCCCTCCTCGGCCGCGCCGGACAGCTCTCGCTCACCCTCTGGCAGCAGGCCGACGGCGCCTTCGCCCCGAACCGCGCCGGGCTGCACCACCTCGCCTTCGCCGTCGACACAATCGAGGAGGTGAAGGCGTACGAGAGCGAACTGCGGGCGTACGGCGTGGAGTTCGCGTACGAGGGGATCGTGGCGCACCGCGAGGGCGCGGCCTCCGGGGGGATCTTCTTCCACGATCCGGACGGGATCCGCCTGGAGATCTCGGCTCCCCTGGGCGCGGACCTGGCCCCCGCCCCGTCGGCGGCCCCCACCTGCGGCTTCTTCTAGGCCCGGCCTTCCCGCGCCCATGAGCGCGCCCCTTCGGGGCGCCCCAGGGGGTTGCCGCGGAGCGGCATTAAAGGGGCGCGGGGCTGTGACATTTGCGGCTCCGCCGCGTGGGCGCGAGCAACCCGGCACGGCCCGCAGACGAACTCGAAACGGAGGACAGCCCGATGACCGTGCCCACCCCCTACCACCCCGGTTCCCGGGCCGTGCAGGACCGTGTCGGCGTCCGGGAGGCCGCCGACCACGTGGGGCGCGCGATCGGCCCCGGCATCCGGCCGGTCGCCGCCGCCTTCCTCGAACTCCAGCCGATGCTGGTGCTCGGCGCCGCGGACGAGGGCGGCCGGATGTGGGCCTCGCTGCTGACCGGTCGCCCCGGGTTCGTCCGGGCCACCGGGACCCACCAGATCTCGGTCACGGGCGGCCCCGCCGGGAGCGACCCCCTCGCCGGGGTCCTGGCGGCCGGGAGCGGCCCCGTCGGCACGATCGCGCTCGACCCGCGCACCCGGCGCCGGATGCGGCTCAACGGCACGGCCCGCCCGACCCCGCGCGGCCTCGCAGTCGAGGCCGAGCAGGTCTTCTCGAACTGCCCCAAGTACCTCCAGCACCGCGAGATCGAGGCGTACGAGGAGGGGCAAGGCGAGGCCGGTGCCGTGCGGCGCGGGGAAAAACTCACCTCCGCCCAGGAGGAGTTCGTCCGCGCCGCCGACACCTTCTTCATCGCGACCACCGCGCCGGACGGCGTGGACGCCAGCCACCGGGGCGGCAACCCCGGCTTCGTGCACGTCACTTCGCCCACCGGTCTGGAGTGGCGCGACTACCCCGGCAACTCCATGTTCCTCACCCTCGGCAACCTGGAGGCCGACCCGCGCGCCGGGCTGCTCCTCGTGGACTGGACGCACGGCACCACGCTCCAGCTCTCGGGCACGGCCCGCACCGCGTTCTCGGCGGGGGAGCGCACGGTCCGCTTCACCGTCGAGCGGGTGGTGGAATCGCCGGGGGCGAGCCCGCTGCGGTGGTCCGCGCCCGACTACTCACCGGCCAACCCCGCGGGGTGAATCCGGGATCGGCTGAAATCCGCTCAACCCCGCCCCCGCCGGGCAACGCGTCCGGCGGGGACGGAGTCCTGTCCGCCGACGGCGCCGTCCTGGGCGCCGCGGGCGACAGGGAGAGCGCATGTCGGTACGTACGGGCAGGAGAGTCGGGACCACCGTCTTCGCCGGGGTGGTGGCCGCGGGGATCACCGCGACCGTGTGCGCGGCGGGCCCGGCCGCCGCGCGGGAGGCGGCGCCGGTCCCGCACCGGGCCACCCAGCAGGCGATGGACGCGGCCGTGCGCGACGGCGTGCCCGGCGTCGTCGGGATCGCTCAGCAGGACGGGCGCGCCTGGAGCGGGGACTCCGGCGTCGCCGATCTGCGCACCGGCCGCGAGCGGCAGGCCGAGGACCGCTACCGGGTCGGGTCCATCACCAAGACGTTCGTGGCCACCGTCGTCCTCCAGCTCGAAGCCGAGGGCAGGCTGAGCCTGGACGACACCGTCGAGCACTGGCTGCCGGGCGTGGTGCGGGGCAACGGCCACGACGGCACGAAGATCACCTTGCGCCGGCTCCTCAACCACACCAGCGGCATCTACAACTACACCCAGGACCCGGCCTTCGGGCAGCGGATCTTCACTACGGAGTTCCTCCAGCACCGCTATGACACCTACACGTCACGGCAGTTGGTGGACATCGCGATGCGGCACGCGCCGGAGTTCGAGCCGGGCACCTCCTGGCGCTACTCCAACACCAACTTCGTCCTGGCCGGAATGGTGATCGAGAAGGCCACCGGCCACTCCTACGCCACCGAGATCGAGCGCCGCGTCCTGCGCCCGCTGCACCTGCGCTCCACCACGCTCCCGGGCACCGACTCCCGGATGCCGCGGCCCAGCGGCCGCGCCTACTCCAAGCTGTCCACGGAGCCGGTCGGCAGGACGTACGACGTCACCGCGCTCAACCCGTCTATGGCGGGCTCGGCCGGTGAGATGGTGTCGGACTCGGCCGATCTGAACCGCTTCTACCGCGCCCTGCTGGCCGGCGAGCTGCTTCCCTCCCGCCAGCTCAAGGAGATGAAGACCGCCGTCCCGATGAGCGCCGACACCCCCGACGCCGGCTACGGGCTCGGTCTCCAGGTGAACAAGCTGCCCTGCGGCACGGAGGTCTGGGGCCACGGCGGCGGGATCCACGGCTCGTCGTCCATGGCGGTCACCACCGGGGACGGGCGCCATTCGCTGGCGTTCAACTTCAACGGCGACTGGTCGGGCGACGCCGACGCGGTCGTCCTCGCCGAGTTCTGCGGCACCACCCCGGCGGCCAAGGCGGTCAAGCCGGTCAAGCCCGTCGCGCTCGTCAAGTGACCTTGTGGTGCTCCCCCGTTCACCGGGGGAGCACCACCACATACGCGGCGGGCTCCCGGTCCGCCGAGGCCATCAGGGCGGTGCGCACAACGGTCGCCTGCTGCTCCATCGACTCGCGCAGCTTCCTGGGCGTGACGTGCACGACGGTGATCCCGAGCCGTTCCAGCGTGTCCCGCTTGCGGGTGTACTCGCACCACAGCTCGTCCTCGTCCTCCCCACGCGGCCTGCCCTGGCGCGGCGCCCGGGTGTCGAGCTCCAGCGCCACCGCCTGGTCCGGCCAGTACGCGTCCAGGCCCCCGATGTGCGGCCCGCCCGGCAGCCGAAGGTCCACGTTCCACAGCGGGTCGGGCAGGTCGTGGACGCGCACCAGCTCGTAGAGGCGGTTCTCGGCGATCGCCCGCCCCTCGGCGAGCAGCGAGTCCACCGCGTCCACCACATGCGCCCGTGTCAGCAGCCGCGCCTGCGTCAACTCCCGTACCAGTGCGGCCGGTTCGCAGTGTCCGCCGCGTACGGCCTCGGTGAGCAGCCGGCGTACCGCGTGCGCGTCGGTGAGCTGGGCCACCGCGTCCGCCAGCGCCCTCGGCACCGGCGCCACCGGCACCCCGGCCACCGGCTCCGGCACCGGCATCACATGCGCCCGCACCAGCCGTACGCAGCCGGTCGAGCGCAGCCGCCGGGTGCGCGGCACCAGCACGTCGATCCGGTCGAGCGAGAGCAGCGGGGGAGCGGAGGAGAAGCGGTGCAGGGCGAGCGCGGCGAGGCCGGTGACGACCGCGTCGCACGGCGCCGCGTGCGCCTGGCCCTGGGCGGGGACCGCCTTGGCGCGCTCGGGGGCCGGGCGTCCCGCGTACAGCAGGGCCGCGTGCAGCCGCTCCTCGCTGGTGGGCGGTCCCGGGTGCAACACGTAGACACCGGGCAGGAGTTGCTGCCAGGGGCCGCCGGGGCGGCACTGGGCGGCGGCGCTGGCGGCCGGGATGCCGTGGGCGCGCAGCTGGGCTGCCGAGTAGACGCGCCGGTGCACGTCGGTGAGGTGGCTGAGGGGGCGCGGGGAGAGCGGGGAGGGGGTCTCGCCGCCGAAGGTCGGGGTGTTGTGGTTCATGCCGGGGGTGTTCCGCGCCCGGAGCGGCCCTTAACCGCTGTTACAAGCCCGTCGACAATTCCGGACAACCCCGTCCTAAAGTACGGGCGTTCGAGTGCCGATCAGGGGGCCCGTCGCCGGGCCCCCCGCCGGGCGTCAGCGGGCGGCCGCCGCCGCGTCGCAGTCCTGGCCGCGCAGGGTGCGGGCCAGGTCGTCACGGGCCTCCAGGACCAGGCGGCGCAGTGCCGGGGCCGCGTCCTGGTGGGCGGCCAGCCATTCGTCCGTGGAATCGAGCGTCGAGCGGTTGTCCCGCAGGCTCGGGAAGAGCCCCCGCACGACGTCCATGCCGATCTGGATGGACCGCTCGGCCCACAGGCGCTCGATCACCTCGAAGTACTTCGGCGCGTACGGAGCGATCAGCTCGCGCTGCGAGGGCTGGCCGAAGCCGGAGATGGTGGCCTCCACCAGCGCGTTCGAGAGCGAGTCCGACTCGACGACCTGCGCCCAGGCCTGCGCCTTGACCGCCGCCGACGGCCGGGCCGCCAGACAGCGCACCTGGTGGCGCTTGCCGGAGGCGGTGTCGTCGCGGGCGAGCTCGGCGCCGATCACCGACTCGTCGGCGCGGCCGTGCGCGGCCAGCGGCTCCAGGAACACCCAGCGCAGCTCCTGGTCCACGTCCAGCCCGTCGATCTTCGCGGTCCCCTCCAGGAGGCCTTCGAGGAGCTGGAAGTCGGCGTCGGTCGTCGCCGTGGAGGCGAAGAAGCGGGCCCAGGCCAGCTGGTGCTCGCTGCCCGGCGCCGCGATCCGCAGCTCGCGCAGCGCGCCCTCGGCCAGCAGCCGCCCGCCCTGCTCGCGCCACTCGGGCGCCGCGTAGTACGTCTGCGCCGAGCGGGTCCAGGCGTGCAGCATCTGGAGCACGCCGATGTCCGTCTCGCGCCCGGAGTGCGCCAGCACCAGCTCGATGAAGTCCCGCGCGGGCATCAGCGCGTCCCGCGTCAGGTTCCACAGCGCCGACCAGCACAGGGCGCGCGCCAACGGATCTGTGATGTCGCCGAGGTGGGCCCGCAGGGTGGCGAGCGAGCCCTCGTCGAAGCGGATCTTGCAGTACGTGAGGTCGTCGTCGTTGACCAGGATCAGCTCGGGCCGCTCGGCCCCGGCCAGCTCCGCCACCACCGTGCGCGGCCCGTCCACGTCGACCTCGGCGCGTGCGTACCGCACCAGCGCCCCGGCCTCGGAGCGGTAGAGGCCGACCGCGACCCGGTGCGGGCGCAGCGTCGGATGGGCGTCGACGGCCTCCTGGACCACGGCGAGCTCGGTGATGCGGTCACCGGCGTCGTAAGTGACCACCGGGGTGAGCGAGTTGACGCCCGCCGTCTGGAGCCAGGACCGCGACCAGGACGCCATGTCCCGGCCGGAGACCTCCTCCAGGACCGACAGGAGGTCGCCCAGGCGCGTGTTCCCGTACGCGTGGCGCTTGAAGTAGCGCCGGGCGCCCTCCAGGAACGCGTCCCGCCCCACGTACGCCACCAGCTGCTTGAGGACCGAGGCGCCCTTGGCGTAGGTGATGCCGTCGAAGTTGAGCTTGGCGTCCTCCAGGTCACGGATGTCGGCCGTGATCGGGTGCGTGGACGGCAGCTGGTCCGCGCGGTACGCCCAGGACTTGCGGCCGTTGGCGAAGGTGATCCAGCCGTTGGTGAACCGGGTCGCCTCGACCTGCGAGAAGCTGCCCATGAAGTCGGCGAACGACTCCTTCAGCCACAGGTCGTCCCACCACTGCATGGTGACCAGGTCGCCGAACCACATGTGCGCCATCTCGTGCAGGATGACGTTGGCGCGCCGCTCGTAGGCCGCCTGCGTCACCTTGCCCCGGAAGATGAACTCCTCGCGGAAGGTCACCAGGCCCGGGTTCTCCATCGCCCCGAGGTTGTACTCCGGCACGAAGGCCTGGTCGTACTTGCCGAACGGGTACGGGTAGTCGAACTGGTCGTGGAAGAAGTCGAGGCCCTGCTTGGTGACGAGGAACACGTCGTCCGCGTCGAAGTGCCGGGCCAGGCCCTTGCGGCACATCGCGCCGAGCGGGATCTCCAGGGTGGTGCCGTCGTCGAAGGTGCGGCGGTAGCTGTCCGTCACGTAGTGGTACGGACCGGCCACCACGCAGGTGATGTACGTGGAGATCGGCTTGGTCTCGGCGAACCGCCAGACCCCGTCCTCGCCCCGGGCGCCCTCGCCGTTGGACCACACCGTCCAGCCCTCGGGCGCTGTCGCCTCGAAGCGGAAGGTGGCCTTCAGGTCGGGCTGCTCGAAGTTCGCGAACACCCGCCGGGAGTCGGCCGGCTCGTACTGCGTGTAGAGGTAGACCTCCCCGTCCTCCGGGTCGACGAAGCGGTGCAGGCCCTCGCCGGTGCGGCTGTACGCGCAGTTCGCGTCCACCACCAGCACGTTCTCCGCCGCCAGGTCCGCCAGCGCCACCCGGGTGCCGTCGAAGACCGCGGCCGGGTCCAGCGGCTTGCCGTTCAGGGTCACCGCGTTCACCGACGGCGCCACCAGGTCCGCGAAGGACTCCGCGCCCGGCCGCGCGCAGCGGAACCGGATCGTGGTGACCGACCGGAACGTACGCGGCCCTTCCGGGGCGTCCCCGACCGCGGACCGCAGGTCGAGGGTGACGTCGTACCCGTCGACGGACAGCAGATCCGCCCGCTCACGGGCCTCGTCGCGGGACAGATTCTCACCGGGCACGGGCACTCCTTCGTGTCTCGTTCGAACAGCACCGATCCTGCCATGCCCGCCGGGCCCCGGACACGCGGGAATGCGGCGGGTGGCCGGGGGTGTTCCCTTCGTCGATCAGCCCAGCGTGCCCGATGAGGAGAGACATGTCCGAGACCGTGCCCCAGACCGGGAAGACCCCTGTCGACTTCTGGTTCGACCCGCTCTGTCCCTGGGCCTGGATGACGTCCCGCTGGATGCTGGAGGTCGAGAAGGTCCGTGACGTGGAGGTCCGCTGGCATGTGATGAGCCTGGGCGTCCTCAACGAGGACAGGCTCGACGAGCTGCCCGACTCCTACCGTGAGTTCCTGACGACCCGGGCCTGGGGCCCGGTCCAGGTCGTCATGGCCGCGCAGCAGAAGTACGGCGAGGAGGTCGTCGGCAAGCTGTACACCGCGCTGGGGACCCGCTTCCACAACCAGGACCTCGGCTCCGGCCGCGAGGTCATCGCCGCCGCCCTGGAGGAGGTCGGCCTGCCCGCCGAGCTCGCCGAGTACGCGGACGTCGACAACAGCGCCTACGAGTTCGACGCGGAGCTGCGCGCCTCCCACAAGGAGGGCATAGACAAGGTCGGCCATGACGTCGGCACCCCGGTCATCGCCGTGCCCGGCTCGGACGGCGAGCAGATCGCCTTCTTCGGCCCGGTCGTCACCCCGGCCCCCAAGGGCGAGGCCGCCGCGCGCCTGTGGGACGGCACGCTCCTGGTCGCCTCGACGCCGGGCTTCTACGAGATCAAGCGGACGCGCACGTCCGGCCCGGTCTTCGACTGATCCGGCGCCCCCCGGTGTCACGGCCCCCGCGCACACACGCGCGGGGGCCGTGCCGCACCCCCGGTCTACTCCCCGTACAGCGCGGCCAGCCGCGGCAGGCGCCTCGCTATCTCCCCCGTGTCGTCGAAGTCGAAGTCCCAGCCCGGGTCCAGCTCCGGGTAGCGGATCGTGAAGCTGTCGCCGGGCAGCTCCTTGCCGGTCGCGGCCAGATGTGCGTCCCAGGCGATGCCGAGCGCCTCCTCGCACTCCATCTCCCAGCCCTCCACCGCCGCGTCCCGCACCGCCGACAGGCCCGCGAGCGCGTCCGGGTCGGCCACCGCGCGGTCGAACACCTCACGCCCCTGCGCGATCAGCCAGCCCCGGAAGTAGTCGAATCCGTCGTCCGAGCACCCGCCGTTGATCGTGTACGCCGCGGCCCAGAGCGGCTGGCGGTAGGAGGCGGCCATCAGGTCCCAGAAGACCTGCTGGAATGCCACTATCTCGTCGACCGGCCGGGCCGACAGCAGGTCCGCGGCCCGCGCCGCGACCGCCTCGGCGTCCGCCGCGTGTGCCACCTGCGCGCGGGCGTCGTCGATGAGCGTCCAGAACTCCTGTGTGTCCATGGCTCCGAGCATGGCACCCGCCACTGACAACGGGACCGGAGCGAAGGGATGAAGCACCGGCACACGGATGCGCGCACGCGAACGGCCCCCGCGAGTCACGTCCTCGCGGGGGCCGTCCGTATTTCCGCCCGCAAGTGAAGGTTGAGAAGACGATCACGAGCAGGACGATCAGGGGGCAGAGCCGGGTGCGGCTCTACGGGACCAGCAGCAGGTTGTTCCCGGCGGCCTTGGCGGCGGCGTAACGCTTCGCCACGTCCTGCCAGTTGACGACGCGCCACATCGCCTCGATGAAGTCCACCTTCTGGTTCTTGTACTGCAGGTAGAAGGCGTGCTCCCAGGCGTCGAAGACCAGGATCGGGGTGGAGCCCTGGCCCACGTTGCCCTGGTGGTCGTAGATCTGCTCGACGACGAGACGGCCGCTGACCGGCTCGTACGCGAGAACGCCCCAGCCCGAACCCTGCGTCGTCGCGGACGCCTTGGTCAGCTGGGCCTTGAACTTGGCGAAGGAGCCGAAGGATTCGGCGATGGCGTCCGCCAGCTCGCCGACGCCGTCCGCCTCCAGCGGCTCGCCGCCGCCGTCGCCGGTCATGTTGTGCCAGTAGATCGAGTGCAGGATGTGGCCGGAGAGGTGGAACGCGAGGTTCTTCTCCAGCCCGTTGATCGAGCCCCAGGCGTCCTTGTCGCGGGCCTCCGCGAGCTGCTCCAGGGTGTCGTTCGCGCCCTTCACATACGCCGCGTGGTGCTTGTCGTGGTGCAGCTCGATGATCTCCGGGCTGATGACGGGTTCGAGCGCGGCGTAGTCGTACGGAAGTTCAGGAAGCGTGTAAATGGCCATGTCCGAAGCCCCTCCGACTGCTTGTTGCAACTAATGTGCAAGTGCATGCTACCAGCAGGTATGCGCTGTCGCAGCTAAGGGTGACCAGCAAAAAGCCCTGCGTCCGGAGGTCTAGGACCTCCGGACGCAGGGCTTTTGCGGTTTCGGGGCGGGGCGACTCAGGCCTCCTGGCGGGCTCCCGTGCGCTGGCGGACGTAACCGATGACGGCGAGGACCACCGTCAGCACCCCCGTCGCCATCAGCTGGTCGCGGGTGTCGGACTGACGGGCCATCAGGACGAAGATCCCGGCCATCGCCGCCAGCGCCACCCAGGTCAGCCCCGGGTACAGCCACATCCGCACGACCAGCTTCTCCGGCGTCTCGCGCTCGGTGCGCCGGCGCAGCAGCAGCTGGGAGACGGCGATGAAGATCCAGACGACCAGGATCACCGCGCCGATCATGTTCAGCAGCCACGGGAAGACGTCGTCCGGCCGCCAGTAGCTCAGCAGCACGCACCCGAAGCCGAAGACCGAGGAGCACAGCACCCCGACGCGCGGCACGCCGCCGGAGATCCGGCCGAGCGCCTTGGGGCCCTGGCCCCGGTCGACCAGCGAGTACGCCATGCGGGACGCGCCGTAGATGTTGGCGTTCATCGCGGAGAGCAGGGCGACCAGGACGACCACGTTCATGATCTGCCCGGCGCCGTCGATGCCGAGGTGGTCGAGCGCGGCCACGTACGGGCCCTTCGCCACCACGGTCTTGTCGTTCCAGGGCACCAGCGTGACGATGACCGCCATCGAGCCGATGTAGAAGACGGCGATGCGCCACATGGCCGTGCGCACCGCGCGGGCGACGCCCTGCACCGGCTTCTCGGACTCGGCGGCCGCGATGGTGACCGTCTCCAGACCGCCGTACGCGAAGACGGAGGCGAGCAGTCCGAGCACCAGGCCCTCGGAGCCGTTGGGCATGAACCCGCCCTCGCCGGTGAGGTTCGAGGTGCCCGGGGCGGGGGTGTCCGGCAGGACGCCGAGGATGGCGAGCAGGCCGAGGACGAGGAAGAGGGTGATCGCGGCGACCTTGAGCGCGGCGAACCAGAACTCGAACTCGCCGAAGTTCTTCACGGCCGCGAGGTTGGTGGCGGTGAAGACGAGCATGAACAGCGCCACCCAGGCCCACTCCGGCGTACCGGGCAGCCAACCGGTGACGATCTTGGCGGCGCCGATGCCCTCCAGGCCGACCGCCACGCACAGCAGCACCCAGAACGCCCAGCCGGCGGTGAAGCCGGCCCAGGGCCCGATGGCCCGCTCGGCGTGCACGGAGAAGGAGCCCGATGCGGGGTTGGCCGCCGACATCTCGCCCAGCATGCGCATCACGAGCATGACGAGCGCGCCGGATATGCCGTAGGCGAGGATGATCGAGGGCCCGGCGGCGGCGATTCCGGCGCCGGAGCCGACGAAGAGCCCGGCGCCGATGACGCCGCCGAGGGCGATCATCGAGAGATGGCGCTGCTTGAGGCCGTGGGTGAGAGGGGAGTCGACCTTCGGCTGCGCGTCGGTCGTCGCGGGCGCGGGTGTCCGGGACATGGGCAGGCCCTGTTCAGTAGCTGAGACGGGGAGCGGGAGCCACAGTCTGGGTGCGGCACCGCTCAGAGGGAACACCAGACCGCTATCCGGACACTCGACTCACACAGCGTGAAGCTCTGCGCACATCTTGTCCACGGAATGAACACTTCCGTCCTCGTGGGTCCCGCCAAACCCGCCCGTAACTACCGACCTGACGGTCGGTCGGCCACTTCGGTGGTCCGCGTGTGCCACTCCCGTACGAACGCGACCACGAGCACGGCGGCCGTCGCACCCGCCGACCACAGCACCTGGGGCCGGGCGTCGTCGTCGAGGAGCATCAGGACGAGCACGGCCGCCATCGCCGCGAGCGCCGCCCACGTCAGATACGGGAAGGCCCACATCCGCAGGGTCAGCCGCTCCGGGGCCTCGCGCTCGATCCGGCGGCGCAGCCGCAGCTGCGAGACGGCGATCAGACCCCACACGAACAGGAGCACCGCGCCGACCGCGTTGAGCATGTAGAGGAAGACCGAGTCGGGCCACTTCAGATTGAGCAGCACCGAGACGAACCCGAAGGCCACCGACGCGAGCACCGCGCGCCGGGGCACCCCGCCCCCTGACACCTTCAGCAGCCCCTTCGGCGCCTCGCCGCGCTCGGCCAGCGAGAAGACCATCCGCGAGGAGCCGTAGAGATTGGCGTTGAGCGCGGAGAGCAGGGCCACGAAGACGACCACGTTCATGATCTGCCCGGCGCCGGAGACCCCGATGGAGTCGAGCACGGCGACGTACGGGCTGTGGCCGGGCTGCATCGACGTCCACGGCAGCAGGGTCACGATGACCAGCATCGAGCCCACATAGAAGAAGAGGATGCGCCAGACCGCGCTGCGCACCGCGCGGCCGACCGCGCGCACCGGGTCGTCCGACTCGGCGGCCGCGATGGTGACGACCTCAAGACCGCCGAACGCGAAGATCACCGCGAGGACGCCGGAGACCACGCCGTCCCAGCCGTTGGGCAGGAAGCCGCCCTGCCCGGTGAGGTTGGTGAACCCGACGGGCTCGGTGTCCGGCAGCACCCCGAAGACGGCGAGCAGCCCCAGCGCGAGGAACAGGACGATCGCGCCGACCTTGAGCGTGGCGAACCAGAACTCGAACTCGCCGAAGTTCTTCACCGCCGCCAGGTTGGCGACGGTGAACACCACCATGAAGACGAGCACCCAGGCCCACTGCGGCATCCCCGGCACCCACCCGTGCGCGATCTGGGCCGCGCCCGTCGCCTCCACGGCGAGGACGACCACCAGCAGGAACCAGTACAGCCAGCCGACGCTGAACCCGGCCCACCGGCCGAGCGCCCGCTCGGCGTGGACCGAGAACGACCCCGAGGCGGGCATCGCCGACGACATCTCGCCGAGCATCCGCATCACCAGCATCGCGATCGCGCCCGCGATGAGGTACGAGACGACGATCCCCGGTCCGGCCACCGCGATCCCGGCGCCCGACCCCACGAAGAGACCGGCGCCGATCACCCCGCCCAGGCCCAGCATGGTCAGATGGCGCTGCTTCAGCCCGTGGGACAGCGGCTCGGGGTCCACCGAGGCGGTGTCGGCGGCGGTGGCCCCGGCCGTGGTCTTGCCGTCGTGCATGGCGCTCGTCACTCTCGGATCAGCAACTGATCGTTTATGGGGAACCTACAGTCTCCCCGAGCCCGTGCCGGATCCGCAAAACCACCCGTACTCCTCATCGGCGCAGTGACGAGGGTCACGCCAACGGACGGAAGCAGTCCGGCCTTTGTGCGGTCTCCACCAAGGCCCCAACCACCGCTTTGTGGGCCGCTGATGGTGATCGAGTGAGAATCCCTCGGCTAACGTCACCGTTGTCCCCAGCACGTATCTGCCCGTCCCCGACCTCGCGGAGCCCTTGATGGCCACGACCACTGTCACCGCCCCTGCCGCACCCCGTACCGGCAAGGTCCTCGCCGACCTGCTGCCCGGCGCCCGTACCCGGGACGTCGCCCTGGTGCTCGGCGGCGCGGCGCTCACCGGCGTGGCCGCCCAGATCGCCGTGCCCGTCCCGGGCTCCCCGGTCCCGGTCACCGGCCAGACCTTCGCGGCCCTGCTGGTCGGCACCTCGCTGGGCGCCCGCCGCGGCTTCCTCTCGCTCGGTCTCTACGCGCTGATCGGCATGGCCGGGATGCCGTGGTTCGCCAACGGCACCTCGGGCGCGGGCGGCGCGTCCTTCGGCTATGTGCTCGGCATGCTGCTCGCCGCCACCGTCGCGGGCGCCCTCGCCCGCCGCGGCGGCGACCGCTCGGTGCTGCGCACGGCGGGCACGATGGCCCTCGGCTCGGCGATCATCTACGCGGTCGGTGTCCCGTATCTGGCCGCCTCGACCGGCATGTCCCTGAACCAGGCGGTCGCGGCGGGCCTGACCCCGTTCCTGCTCGGCGACGCGCTGAAGGCGACGCTGGCGATGGGGGCGCTGCCGACGGCGTGGAAGTTCGTGGGCCGCAAGTAACGAAGACAAGTAACGAAGAGCCGAAGAGGGGCCCGGACGCTCAGCGCGTCCGGGCCCCTCTCGCGTGCGCATGCTCAGTGCGTACGCCTGCGGTGATGGCGGGTGTTGGCCCACCAGATGCCGGTGGAGCCGACGAAGAGGAGCAGGCCGGCGGCCGCGAGCAGCGGCAGTACGCCGTCGTTGACACCGGTCTTGGGGAGCTGGGACGGCGGGGTCGGGGCGGGGGTGCCGGGCGCGGACGGCGACGGGGTCGGGGTCGGGCTCGCGGAGCCGCCGGGTGGGGCCGCGGGCACGTTGTCGGTGCCGAGCAGGAGCGGGGTGTCGGGGGCGTTGGGTGTGGGCTTGGTGGTCCCGAACGGAACGGGCCCCTGCTGCCACAGCAGCTTCTCACCGGTGCCCTCGGTGACCGGCAGGCAGATCTTCCCGGTCTTCGTCAGGTCGTATGTCGCCGACACCGTGTACGACTTGTCGGCCCCGGCGCCCAAGTTGTCGATGACACAGGCGAATCCGGTGTTGGTGCCCTTCGGCAGTTTGTTCTCGGGAACGGTCGCGCACCCGTCCACACCGGTGATCCGCATACCGTCGAGACCGAGGACGGTAAGGGTGATCTGGCCGGTGTCCTTGGTGCCCTTGTTGATGATTTTCGCGGTGAGAGTGGTTTTCCCGGAGGAATTGGCGACCTTGATTTCCTTCGGCAGCTCGGTGGAGATCTTGAGCTCGGCCGGGGCGCTGGGCCCGGGCGACCCGCCCTGATCACTGCCGGGTGTGGGATCCGCGGCAAAAGCCGACGCCCCCAAAGGCAGAACGAGCAGCCCGGCGAAAAGACCGGCGGCCAGAGATCCCCAGTGTTTCTTCGAACGCATTTCCCATCCCCCTCAGCCGAGTTGGCGGCTGGCGTACCGAGAGCAGTGCTGAGAAGGGTCCCACAAGATTTCGCGGAATTATGCTGTGATGGTGGCAAGTTCGTGATTTCTGTCCTGGTCGCACCAGGTGCTGAGGGGGCGGGCGGTAATGCCGGGAATTCGGGGGCTGTTGGTCGCGGGGCGATACCGACTCGACGCCACGATCGGCCAGGGTGGAATGGGGCGGGTGTGGCGGGCGTTCGATGAGATCCTGGACCGCCAGGTCGCCGTGAAAGAGATGCGGATGAACGACCTGGACGCCGAGGACAGCCGCATCCGCCGCGAACGCACCCTGCGCGAGGCGCGGGCGACGGCCCGTATCGACCATCCCAATGTGGTGCGCGTCTACGACGTGGTGGAGGAGTCCGACCGCCTCTGGATCGTGATGGAGCTGGTGGATTCGCGCTCCCTGGAGCAACTCCTGGTCGAGGACGGCCCGGTGCCTCCGCGCGAGGCGGCGCGGATCGGGCTGGGCCTGGTGGAGGCGCTGCGGGAGGTGCACGCGGTAGGGGTCCTGCACCGGGACATCAAGCCCGGGAACGTGCTCCTGAGCCGCACCGGCAGGGTGGTCCTGACGGACTTCGGCATCGCGGCGATCCAGGACGCGGTGGCGCTGACGGTGGTGGGGATGCTGGTCGGCTCGCCGGACTACATGGCGCCGGAACGGGTGGGCGGCAGGCCCCAGGGCCCGGCCTCCGACCTGTGGTCGCTGGGTGCGACGCTGTGCGCGGCGGTGGGCGGCCAGTCGCCGTTCGCCCGCGAGACGACCCTGGCGACGCTGCACGCGGTGCTGTACGAGGAGCCCGAACTCCCGCGCTCGGCGGGCCCGTTGGCCCCGGCGCTCGCCTCGCTCCTGGTGAAGGACCCGGCCGAGCGCCCCACCCTGGACGCCCTGACGACGCTCCTGATGCCGATAGCGGCCCCGCCGACGGTCCTGGCCCGCACCCCGACGCTGGCGGTCCGGGCCCGCACGGCGCCCGAGCCGGTACGGGACGAGCCGCTACCCGAGCCGCGGGCAAAGCAGGCAGCCCCCGCCCCCGCACCGCCACCCACCCGGGCCCCCGAGCCCGAGACCCCCCAGCCGGGCCCGAGCCAGCGCCCGGCCTGGGCCGCGGGAACAGAAGCACCCGCCGGAGGGCCGGGAGCCTCGACGCCGCCCCCGCCCACCCCCCACCCCCAGCGGGCCCCGGGGCGGAGCCCCGAAGGGGGTGCAGGGGGCGAAGCCCCCGCTGGGGGTCTGGGGGCGCAGCCCCCAGAAACGCCCCTCCCTCCCCTCCCACCTCGACCCACCCCCACCCCCGGAGGCCACGCGGCGGGGCCGCACATGTCACAGCGGGAAGGGGCGGGGTGGGGGAATCGCCGCCGTCTGGCCCTCACCGCCGCGGCCGTCACCGCGGCCACGGCCATAGCCGTCGTCCTGGCCACGACCCACGGCACCGGCGGCAACGGCAGCGCCGGCAGCGCGACCACCAGCACCCCCACCGTCGCCGGCACCTCCCGGCCCCCCAGCAGCCCGCCCCCCGGCACCCTGGGCGAGACCGGTTTCGCCTGGGCACCCCCCGAGGGCTGGACCCGGACCGCCAAGAGCCCGTCCAACATCCACTACCACGCCCCGGGCGGAAAACAGGAGATCGCCGCCTCGTACGCACTCGTACGCGGCGGCGATCTCATGGCCCAGTGGCAAGAGGCCGAACAGGGCTCCCACGACGTCCCGGGCTACCGGAACATCCGACTGGAGCGGACCACCTTCAACGGCCGCCCGGCCGTCGTCTGGGACTACTACTTCACCCAGGACGGCGACCCCTGGAAGGCCCGCCAGACGGGCTTCGACGAGGGCGGCAAGTCGTACCAGGTCAACATCTGGTACCTCGCCGCCACCGAGGGCGACGCCCTGCGTGCCTACTCCGCGGTGACCTCGTCGTTCACACCGCTCTGAGCGACGGCGGCCTCGACGACCGCACCGCGCTGCATGAAGTCCCGCACCAGCGCGATGGCCACGACGACCGCCGCGACCAGCAGCGAGAGGAGCACCTGCTTGCGCCCGGCGTCGTCGGTGAGCATGTAGACGAGCACGAAGGAGATCATCGCGATCGTCGCCCACGTCAGATACGGGAAGAGCCACATCTTCACGGTCAGCTTCTCCGGCGTCTCGCGCAGGATGATCCCGCGCATCCGCAGCTGCGTGAAGCAGATGACCAGCCACACGAACAGCGCGACCGCGCCGGACGAGTTCAGCAGGAAGTCGAAGACGGTGTCCGGCCACTTGTAGTTGAAGAAGACGGCCACGAACCCGAAGAGGACCGAGCAGAGGATGGCCGCCTGCGGCACGCCCCGCGCGTTGGTACGGGCGAAGGCGCGCGGCGCGTCACCGCGCTGGCCGAGCGAGAACGCCATACGGGAGGCGGTGTACAGACCGGAGTTCAGGCAGGACAGCACCGCGGTGAGCACGATCACGTTCATGATCTGGCCCGCGTGCGGGATGCCGATCGAGTTGAGCGCCGCGACGTACGAGCCGTCCTTGACGATCGCCGGGTCGTTCCACTTCAGCAGCGTCAGGACGACGAGGATCGAGCCCAGGTAGAAGACGCCGATGCGCCAGATCACGCTGTTGGTGGCCTTGGTGACGGCGCGCTGCGGGTCCTCGGACTCGCCGGCGGCCAGGGTGACGATCTCGCTGCCCATGAAGGAGAAGACGACCATCAGGACACCGGTGAGAATGGCCCCGGCGCCCTTCGGCATGAATCCACCGGCATCGGTGAGATGCGCGAACCCGTCACCGGGGTTGTCGGACCCGGGCAGGATCCCGAAGACGGCCAGCAGGCCGATGGCGACGAACGCGCCGATGGCCACGACCTTGATCCCGGCGAACCAGAACTCGAACTCTCCGTAAGAGGAGACCGACACCAGGTTCGTGGCGGTCAGCACGATCATCACGATCAGCGCCCAGCCCCACTGCGGGACCGCCCCGACCCAGCCGTGCAGGATCTTCGCTCCGGCGGTGGCCTCGACGGCGAGCACCACGACCCAGAAGAACCAGTACAGCCAGCCGATGGAGAACCCGGCCCAGCGGCCGAGCGCCTGGTCGGCGTAGGCCGAGAAGGAGCCGGAGGTCGGCCGGGCGGCGGCCATCTCGCCGAGCATCCGCATCACAAAGACGACCATGAGGCCGACGAGCGCGTACGAGAGCAGGATGGCGGGACCGGCCGCGGCGATGCCGGAGCTGGAGCCGACGAAGAGCCCCGCTCCGATGACACCGCCGATGGCGATCATGGAGAGGTGACGGTTCTTGAGACCGGCCTGGAGGCCGTTGGAGCCGTGCGGGGCGCCGACGACGGGGGAGTCGGGCGTTCCGGGATCGCCCGGTCGGCCTTCTTCCTTCGCAAGGGAGGGTTGCGAGGTCATGGACGAATCCTTAGGTCTAAGGGTCGCTCGGGTTACGAACCAACGCATTGAAGCCCGGTACTCCCAGGTACGGAAGGCCTGACTCCGAATCGTGATGAGGGGAACAAGGTCATCAGTTCTCCGGGACGAAGGTCCTTACCGGGTCTCACCCCGATGAACCCTGCCCGCCGGATCGCATGCCACACTCGTGGGCATGCGCGTGTACCTCGGTTCAGACCATGCCGGATACGAACTCAAGAACCACTTGGTCGAGTGGCTCAAGGCCCACGGCCACGAGCCCGTCGACTGCGGTCCCCACATCTACGACGCCCAGGACGACTACCCGCCGTTCTGCCTGCGCGCCGCCGAGAAGACGGCCGCGGACCCGGACTCGCTGGGCATCGTGATCGGCGGTTCCGGCAACGGTGAGCAGATCGCCGCGAACAAGGTGAAGGGCGTACGGGCGGCCCTGGCCTGGAGCGAGCAGACGGCGGCGCTGGGCCGTGAGCACAACGACGCGAACGTGATCTCCATCGGTGGCCGGATGCACACCGAGGCGGAGGCGACCAAGTTCGTCGAGATCTTCCTCAGCACGCCGTACTCGGGTGAGGAGCGCCACACCCGTCGCATCGAGATGCTGTCGCGGTACGAGACGACGGGCGAGCTCCCCGAGATCCCCGCGCACCACCCGCAGGGCTGACCTCGCCTCATGCCCGAGGGCCACACGATCCACCGGCTGGCCGCCGACCACGAGCAGTGGTTCGGCGGCCGCCGCGTACGCGCGTCCAGCCCGCAGGGGAAGTTCTCGGACGGGGCGGCGCTGGTGGACGGCCAGGTGCTGGAGGTGGCGGAGGCCCACGGCAAGCACCTGTTCCTGGGCTTCGGCGGCCCGGTCGGCTGGATCCACATCCACCTGGGCCTGTTCGGCAAGTACGCGCTGGGTACGGGCGCGGTGCCGCCGCCGACCGAGACGGTACGGCTGCGGCTGACCGGTCCCGGCGGGTACGCGGACCTGCGCGGCCCCACGACCTGCGCGCTCATCACGGACGCGGAGAAGGCGTCCATACACGCCCGTCTGGGCCCGGATCCGCTGCGTCCCGCCGACACCGGCGAGAAGGCGTGGGCCCGGATCTCGCGCAGCCGCACGACGATCGCGGCGCTGCTGCTGGACCAGAAGGTCATCGCGGGCGTCGGCAACGTGTACCGGGCGGAGGTCCTGTTCCGCCACGGCGTGGACCCGTACCGGGAGGGCCGCTCGCTCTCCCGTGCCGAGTGGGACGCGGTGTGGGCGGACCTGGTGGTGCTGATGCGGGAGGGTGTACGTCTGAACCGCATCGACACCGTGCGGCCGGAGCACATGCCGGAGGCGATGGGGCGTCCGCCGCGGGTGGATGACCACGGGGGAGAGGTGTACGTGTACCGCCGCGCGACGCTCCCGTGCCACGTCTGCGGCACGGAGATCCGCACGGCGGACCTGTCGGCCCGCAACCTGTTCTGGTGCCCGAGGTGCCAGGGGCGCGCGTAAGGGGGGATGAGCCCCCACCCCGCCCCTTCCCTAAGGCCCTCCGGCGGGCGGCCGGGTGGTGGGTCGGGCCGGGCTGCCGGGGGCTTCGCCCCCCCCCGGACCCCCCTGAGTTCGTCTGCGGACCGTGGCCGGTTGCTCGCGCAGTTCCCCGCGCCCCTAAAGGGGCGCCCCGAAGGGGCGCATTTAAGGGGCGCGGGGAACTGCGCGACCAGCCATCTACGGTCCGCAGACGAAAGACGTCCGGGGTCCGGGGCGCAGCCCCGGGAGCGCCACCTTCACCCACCCACCCCCGGAGGGTTTAGGGAAGGGGTGGGGTGGGGGCTCCAACCCCTAGAAGCCGTGCGGTAGCCACGGGGCCAGCGGCGTCGCGAACGCCGTCGCCGCCTCCGTCAGGGCGCCCACCCGAAGCTCCCGGACCCGGCCCGCCGCAGCCAGGGAAGACAGGGACACGCCCCCCAGGAACGCCGCCCCCAAGTCACGAACCGACAGCGCCACATCCGCCGGATCCGCCGTGCGCGAGCACACCGCCCCCTTCCCGTCCCCACTCAACCGCCACCGCCCCGCATTCCACCCACAGAACGCGTCCGAGACGTCGAAGACCACGTCCACCGGGGCCGCATAGGTACGGGACGCCAGCGCCCCCACATCCACCAGCCGCACGTACAGCCCGTCCCGCACCCGCACCCCGCACCGCCGCACATCGGACACCAGGTGCAGCAGCGGGTCGTCCACCGGCCGGTTCCCCGCCTGTACCGTCGACATCAGGTCGATGTCGCACAGGAACCGCCACAGCGCCCCGTACACGGCGGGGGAATCCGCGTTGATGTCCCGCAGCGTCACGACGCCCTTGGGACCCGCCGCGTCCCACATCGGCTTCGTGTGGAAGCGGACGTATCCCACGACCTCGCCGCCCCGCGAGGCCAGCACGCACTGCGCGGGCGACCCCCCGTCCCGCATCCCCACCGGGTCGAGCAGCGGATGCCGCTCCCAGCCCGGCGTGCGCAGGAACATCCCCGCGCGCGTCCCCACCGCACGCCCGTAGACGGCCTCGCACACCGAAGCGGCCTCGGCGGGGGACGCGTACCGCAGGGTCACGTCCTCCGCGCCCTCCGGCACCTCCACCCGCACCCGCGACGAGTCGATCTCCAGGCTCAGCTGCTGGGTGGCGAGGCCGAACCCGTACCGCCCGTAGATCCCCGGCTCGGACGCCGTGAGGACGGCGAGCGGGACGCCCTCCTCGCGCAGGGCCTCCAGCTGGCTCCGCATCATCGACGTGAGGATCCCGCGCCGGCGGTGCGTCGCCGCGACGCCGACCGCGCTGACCGCCCCGGTCGCCACGAACCCGCCGCCCGGCACCGACATCGGCAGCGCGAAGGTCTGGGTGGTGCCGACGACGGCCGGCCCCTCGTACGCCGCCAGGCAGCGCGCGGGATCGATCACCGTGCGCCAGAACTCCTCCAGCTCCGGATCCTCGGGCACCGCCCCGAACACCCGGTCCACCACCCCGTACCACTGGTCGAAGTCAGCGGGGTCCAGAGCACGTACGTCCACAGTCATACGCCATGACTACCAGCGGTTATGTGATCCGGTCGACCTGATTTCGAACGCACGGCCAGAGGGGTCCCCCTGCGCACGGCGGCGTCGGCTGGATAGGGTCACCGGCAATGGCACGTCGCGTGGGAGCGGATTCGTACAGTGCCCGGTGGCGCAAGTCGGCGCACCGGGCACGCATCGCGCTGCGCAAGTCCGGGGTCGACTACTTCCGGGGCGACGGCTCGGACTGGATCGCGCTCGCGGGCCTGCTCCTGACCGTCCCGGCGATCGCCGCCGCGACCCTCGTCTCGCCGGTCTGGTGCGCGCCCGCCGCGCTCGCGCTGCCGATCGTCGCGGGCGGCGTCCTGCTCCGCCCCGCGAGCCTGCTGGGTCTGTACGCGGCCGCCGCCCTCGCCCTGATCGTCGAGTCCGTACAACTGGGCCCGTACACGGAGGGCCCCGCCAGGGTCACCCCCGGCACGGTCCTGGTCGTGGCCGCGTGCGGCCTCTTCGGGCTGCTCATCGCCCAGTTCCGGGCCCGCGTCGGCGTGCCCTGGCGGCGCGGCGGCACCATGCTCTTCGACCTGCGCGAACGCATCCGCGTCCAGTCGGCCCTGCCCCGTCTGCCCCGCGGCTGGCACCGCGAGATGGCCCTGCGTCCGGCGGGCGGCCAGTCCTTCTCCGGCGACTTCGTGGTGGCGGCCCGTACGAACGGACACCGCACCCTCGAAGTCGTCCTCACGGACGTCTCCGGCAAGGGCATGGACGCGGGGTCGCGTGCGCTGCTGCTGTCGGGGGCGTTCGGCGGGCTGCTCGGCTCGCTGCCGCCGCACGGCTTCCTCCCGGCGGCGAACGGCTATCTGCTCCGCCAGGACTGGGACGAGGGCTTCGCCACGTCGATCCACCTGGTCCTCGACCTGGAGTCCGGCGACTACGAGCTGCTGTCCGCCGGTCACCTCCCCGCGCTGCACCTCCAGGCGGGCTCCGGCCGCTGGCGCGAGGTGTCGGGGGACGGCCCGCTGCTCGGGGTGTACGACGGGGCCGAGTTCCACCCGGTCAAGGGCTCACTCGGCCCCGGCGACGTCCTGATGCTCTTCACGGACGGCCTCGTCGAGACGGCCGAACGCGACATCGCGGAAGGCATCGACCGTCTCACGGGCGAGGCCGACCGTTACGTCACGACGGGCTTCGAGGGCGCGGCGTGGCACCTGATCGAGGCGGTGGCGAAGGACGTCAACGACGACCGTGCGCTGCTGCTGATCAGGCGCGACGCGTGAGGTCGTGTACGAAGGCGGTGAAGGCGGCCGGGCTGACGGTGAGCGCCGCGCCCTCGGGCCGCTTGGAGTCGCGGATGGCGACGGCGTGGGGGAGGTCGGCGACCTCGACGCAGTCGCCGCCGCTGCCGCCGCTGTAACTGGACTTACGCCATGCCGCGCCCCCGAGTGCTGCACACTCGACGCATTCGCCCCCGCCGCCGCCGCTGTAGCTCGACTTACGCCACTGCGCGTCCGTCAGGTCCATAACGTTCCTCCATTACGCGAGCGATCAATGCAGCCGAGTCCTCCGGTGAGAGGGCTGTGGCCTGCAAGCGAGCGTAACTGACTGAACGCTCCCTGATCAGTGGGGCGTTGGCGGACATGTGGCCGATGTCGTAGCTCTCCGAGTAGAAGAGATCCGGGTCGTCCTCGAAGCGCAGGAGGTTGAACGACCCGAGAGTCGCCGGGTGTTCGCCGACCGAGAAGGGGAGCACTTGGAGGTACGTCCACGGGCGTTCGCAGACGCTCAGCAAGTGGGCCAGCTGCTGCCGCATGACGTTCTTGCCGCCGACCTGTCGGTACAGCACGGCCTCGTCGAGCACTACCCACAGCGCGGGCGGGGTGTCCCGCTCCAGGATCCGCTGGCGTTCCAGTCGAGCGGCGACCAGAGTTTCGAGCTCGTCCGGGCTGTGAGCGGCCACAAGGGCCTCCGCGTACTCCTTCGTCTGCAACAGGCCGTACACCACCTGGGCCTGGTAGGTGCTGATGTATGTAGCCCGCGCTTCCATCTCCGCGTACTGCTGGAACCAGCACGGCAGCTGGCTGCGCAGCACCAACCCCACCAGCCGGGAAAACCGTCCCTCCGTCCCCAGCGCGGCATCCAGCCGCTCGGAGAAGTCCCTCGTGGGCACCTTCATCGCCGTCTCGATCTGGCCGATCAGCGACGCGGCGCAGAATAGACAGCCGCCCAGCTGCCCTTGCGTCATCCCGGCGCGTTCGCGTTCTCGGCGCAGCTCGGAACCGTAATAGTCGAGCGGTGACGCGCTCGGGTCCAGTGTGCGGATGTTCGCCACGGCGGCCTCCATCGGCTCGCGGAGTTGCTCAGGTCACATAGCGGAGCGTAACCAACCGAACGCACCCCGCGAGGGGAAACGGGACAACTCCCGTACGGGGGTGGGGGTGTCCCCACCCCGGATCCGCCGGGAACCGCCATGGTCCGGGGCCTGCCCGAATCCGTACGTTCGAGGCATCGGTCAACGTACGTACGAGGAGAGGTCGAGGACGATGGCACTGGGACGCGGCAGGCGGCGGGCGGCAAAGGTCGAGGCCGTCGAGGGCGACCCCGGCTGGGCCGTCGAGCTGCGCGGGGTGCGGCGTCAGTACGGGCGCGGCGGCTCGGCCGTGCACGCCCTGCGGGGGATCGACCTCACGCTGCCGCGCGGGAGCTTCACGGCGGTGATGGGGCCGTCGGGGTCGGGCAAGTCGACGTTCTTGCAGTGCGCGGCGGGGCTCGACCGGCCCACGGCCGGGTCGGTACGGCTCGGCGGGACCGAGATCACGGGCATGGGCGAGAACAAACTGACGGAGCTGCGGCGCTCCCGCCTGGGGTTCGTGTTCCAGGCGTTCAACCTCCTGCCGTCGCTCACGGTCGAGCAGAACGTGCTGCTGCCGATGCGGCTCGCGGGCCGGCGGCCGGACCGGCGCCGGGCGGAGGAACTGCTCGGGCAGGTGGGGCTGGCGGGGAAGGGGAAGCGGCGTCCGGGCGAGCTGTCCGGCGGGCAGCAGCAGCGGGTGGCGATCGCGCGGGCCCTGGTGACGCGGCCGGATGTCGTCTTCGCGGACGAGCCGACGGGGGCGCTGGACACGCGGACGGCGGGGGAGGTGCTGTTGCTGCTGCGGAACGCGGTGGACGGGATGGGGGCGACGGTCGTCATGGTCACGCACGATCCGTCGGCGGCGGCCTATGCCGACCAGGTCCTGTTCCTTGCGGACGGGGCGTTGGCGGATGCGCTGCGGGGTGCGTCGGCGGGGCAGATCGCGGCCCGGATGACGTCGCTGACGGCTCCGGCGCCTACGTACGCGGGGATGGCGGCGTGAATTCCCCCACCCCGCCCCTTCCCGAAAGCCCTGGCCGGGCGGCTGTCGTACGTCTGCGGGCCGTGGGCGGCTGGTCGCGCAGTTCCCCGCGCCCCTGAAGGGCTCGGCTTCGCCATCGCCATCGCCCGTACCCCCTAGGGGCGCGGGGAACTGCGCGACCAGTTGGGGACGGCCCGCAGACGAAGAACCCGGCGGCCCGCCAGAGGGCTTTCGGGAAGGGGCGGGGTGGGGAATGCCCGCCGCAGGCGCACACACAGCACGCAGCACGCGACACGCAACACACAGGAGTGACCCCACCATGACCCGCCCCAACGGCCTCGCCCGCGCAGCGCTCCGCTTCAAACCCTCCGCCTTCACCGGCACCTTCATCGCCCTCTTCATGGCCGCGATGATCGTCTCCGCCTGCGGAATCCTCCTGGAAACCGGCGTACGCGCATCCGTCCCGGCCGAGCGCTACGCCGCCGCCCCCGTGGTCGCCGCCGCCGACCAGCAGGCCCACTACACGACCGGCAGCGGCGAGGACCGCGACACCGAATCCGTCGCGCTGCCGGACAAGGCGCGGCTCGACGCCGCCCTGGCGGCCCGCGCGGCGACGGCCCCCGGCGCGGCCGCCGCTATCGCGGACGTCTCCTTCCCCGTACGCGTCGTAAGCGATGTACGCGACGTACGTACGGGAAATACGCCCGCTACCGCCCACGGCTGGGACTCGACCGCCTTCACCGGCACGAAGCTCACCGCCGGAACCCCGCCCCGCACGGGCGAGCTGGTCACCGGCGACCGTGCCCGCGTCGGCGACCGGCTCACCGTCGACACCCCCTCCGGCACCCGGCAGTTCACGGTGTCCGGCACCACCGACGCCCCCGGCACCATGTGGTTCGCCAACACCCAGGCCCTGGCCCTGTCCGGGCACCCGGGCAAGGCCGACGCCATCGCCGTGCTCGCCAAGCCCGGCGTCACCGCCGCCACCCTCGCCGACCAGGTCGAACAGCGGCTCGGGGACGCGGCCGAGGTGCACACCGGCGACGGGCGCGGCGCCGTCGAGACCCGCGGCCTCGCCTTCGCCAAGGAGATGCTGACCGCGCTCGGCGGCTCCTTCGGCGGCGTGGCCACCATGGTCGCCGTCTTCACCGCCGCCGGGACCGTCACGCTCTCCGTCGGACAGCGCCGCCGCGAGTACGCCCTGCTGCGCGCGATCGGCGCGACCCCGCGCCAGATCCGGCGCACCATCGCCACCGAGACCCTGCTGGTCGCCCCGCTCGCGGGCGCGCTCGGCTGCCTGCCGGGCGTGGCGCTCGCGACCTGGTGGTTCGGCCAGCTCCGCGACAAGGGCGCGATCCCGCGGGCCGTGGACCTGTCGGTGTCGTGGATCCCGCTGCTCGCGGCTGTCGGCGCGGCCGTGCTGACCTCGCTGTTCGCCGGGTACATGGCGGCCCGCCGCCCGTCCCGCACCAAGCCGGGCGAGGCGCTGCGGGACGCGTCGGTGGAGCGGCTGCGCATCGGCTGGATCCGTACGCCCCTGGGCCTGGCGGCCCTCGGCGGCGGCATCGCGCTCTCGGGCGTGGCCGCGTCCGAGAAGGGCGAGGACGCGGCGAACGCGGCCCTCGGCGTCGTCATGCTCTTCATGCTCGCCGTCGCTCTGCTCGGCCCGCTGATCGCGCGCGCCTGCGCCGGTCTGTTCGGCCTGCCGCTGCGCGCGGCGGGTGCCCCGGCGTCGCTGGCGGCGGCCAACTCCCGTACGAACGCCCGCCGCCTGGCCTCCGCGATCACCCCGATCGTCCTGGCGATGGCGTTCTCGTCCGTCCTCGTCTTCCTGCACACCAGCGAGGACCGCGCCATCGAGAAGCAGCAGCGGGCGGGCCTGATCGCCGACCGGGTGGTCACCGGGCCCTCGGGCCTGACCTCGGAAGCGCTGACCCGGGCGAAGGCGACACCGGGCGTCGACACGGCGGTGGCCCTGACCCGTACGTCCGTCCTGGCCCACGCCGGCGGCGCCCTCCAGTCCTTCTCCACCCAGGGCTTCACGGGCACGGGCGCGGACCTGGCACGCGTCATGGACCTGGGTGTACGCAAAGGCTCCCTGGACGCCCTGAAGCCCGGCACGGCAGCCCTGGACAAGACCTTGGCGAACGACACGAACAAGCACGTGGGCGACCGCTTCGACGTCATCCTCCCCGACGGCACGAAGGCGTCCCCGAGGGTGGTGGCCACGTACGACAGGGGCCTGGGCCTGTCCCAAGTGACGCTGCCGCAGCGGGACTTGGCGCCGCACACGACGACGGTGGGCCAGCCGACGGAACTCCTGCTGAAGGGCAAGGCTTCGTCGACAGTCCTGGCGGGGCTCGGCGACACGGTCACGGACGCGGCGGGCTACGCCACCGCCAAGAACATCGACCGCGACCTGAACGCCTGGGCCAACACGACCATGGCGGCCGTCCTCGGCGGCTTCGCGGCGGTCGCGGCGGCGAACACGCTGGTCATGACGGTCCTGGACCGCCGCCGCGAGCTCGGCACGCTGCGCCTGATCGGCACGACCCGCCGCCAGGTGAGGGGCATGGTGCGCTGGGAGGCGCTCCTGGTGACGTCGGCGGGCCTGATCCTGGGCACGGCGATCGCCCTGGCCACGCTGATCCCCATGACGAACGGCCTGACGGGCGAGAACCCCTACATCCCGCCCCACCTGTACGCCTCGTTCGCCGCGGGCATCCTGGGCCTGGGCCTCGCCTCCACGGCCCTCCCCGCCCGGGCGGCCCTACGCTGACCCGCATGCTCACACTCCCCGAGATCGAAGCCCTGGCGAGGGCGGCCCACGCCACCCAGACGGACAAGGCGGGCCGCCCGTACACCGAGCACCTGGCGGCGGTGGCCGAAGGCGTACGCGCGCGTGGCGGCACCCAGGAGCAGATCGCGGCGGCGTGGCTGCACGACGCGGTGGAGGACGGCGTGCTGTCGCGGGAGTGGCTGGAGGAGGCGGAACTGGGGCCAGGGGTACGGGAGATGGTGCTCGCGGTGACCAAAAAGCAGGGCGAGGACCTCCCCTCCTACACCGCGCGCATCCTGGCCACCCCGGGCGCACTGCTGGTCAAGGAGGCGGACCTGGCCCACAACGCGGACCCGGCCCGCCTGGCCGCCCTCGACGAGCCCACCCGCACCCGCCTCACCCACAAATACGCGACCGTCCGCGCCCTCCTCGGCTTGGCGTGATCCATACCTTGGCTATGTGTCAGGCGGCAGCACCCACAGGGGTGTTGGTGGCACGATGGACCCTGCGGGGTGTGCTCGGCGGCACATTCCGGGCCGGCAAGGCGGACCGACCAAGGGTGTGATCAGTTGTGGCCATTTCACTGTCTGTGGTGCTGCTGTTGGCGATCGTCCTCGTGGTGATGATCCGCGGCGGCTCCATCAAGACCGGCCCGGCCATAGTCGCCGCGCTCTTCGGTTTCTTCATGGCGTCGACGGGGATGGCACCGTCCATAAACCGCTTCCTGAACTCCCTCGCGGAAACGATCGACCAGATCAAGTTCTGAGCGCGTCCGCCGGGTCCCGGAAAACACCTCGGGCCCGGTGAGCTGGTCACCGGGCCCGAGGCAGTGGAGCGGGCGACGGGAATCGAACCCGCGTAGCTAGTTTGGAAGACTAGGGCTCTACCATTGAGCTACGCCCGCGTGCGTCGCGTCGCAGGTCAGAAATGACCGCGGCACGAAGAGCATCGTAGCGGGTCACCCCCCGCGCGCGCACACCGCATCCGGCCGCGCGGCACCGGCCGTGAAAGCGGCCGACGGATTCCCCGCAGGCATGTACCCTACGTGTCGCACCGACGGGGTGTGGCGCAGCTTGGTAGCGCGTCCGCTTTGGGAGCGGAAGGCCGTGGGTTCAAATCCCGCCACCCCGACCAGCAGCCCTTCGCGACCCGACCGGCGGCCCTTCGCACCGGTCCCGAGGTCCCCGGCGCGCCTCGCCCGACGGCCCGCCCATATGTCTCGTACGAGGCCTCCGGCATCCCTCGCACGATCTCCGCGCACAAGATCACATTGTGGGTGGCATCCCGCTTGCGGTTACTATGCAAGCTGCGTGCCCGTGTGTCTGATGAATCCGATGAACCGGGCCCCATCCGCCCGCGGCCGTCGGCCACCGGGTAGAACCCCCAGAAGTCAGCCACAAGGAGACCGAACCGTGAAGAGCGCCGTGGAGACCCTGAACCCGACCCGGGTTCGGCTCACTGTCGAGGTGCCCTTCGAGGAGCTCAAGGACAGCCTCGACGCGGCGTACAAGAAGATCAACCAGCAGGTCACGGTGAAGGGCTTCCGCAAGGGCAAGATCCCGGCCCGAGTCATCGACCAGCGGTTCGGCCGTGGTGCTGTGCTGGAGGAGGCCGTCAACGACGCGCTCCCCAAGTTCTACACCGAGGCTGTCAACGAGGCCGAGCTGAACCCGCTGGGTCAGCCCGAGGTCGACATCACGGAGCTGAAGGACGGCGAGACGCTGAACTTCACCGCCGAGGTCGACATCCGCCCGACCATCGAGATCCCGGACTACTCGGGCATCGAGGTCACCGTCGACGCCGTCGAGGTCTCCGACGAGGACGTCGAGAAGGCCGTCTCGGACCTGCGCGAGCGCTTCGCCTCGACCTCCCCGGTCGAGCGCGCCGCCCAGGACGGCGACGTCGTGACGATCGACCTTGAGGCCAAGGTCGACGGCGAGGTCCTGGAGGACGGCGTCGCCGAGGGTGTCTCGTACACCATCGGCTCCGGCGAGCTCCTCGACGGCATCGACGAGGCCGTCAAGGGCCTGGAGGCCGGTGGCGAGGCCACCTTCACCTCGCAGCTCAAGGGCGGCTCCGCCGAGGGCAAGGACTCCGAGGTCACCGTCAAGGTCACCCAGGTCGCCGCGCGCGAACTGCCGGAGCTGGACGACGACTTCGCGCAGCTCGCCTCCGAGTTCGACACCCTCGACGAGCTCAAGGCCGACAGCCGCAAGCGCCTCGAGAACATGAAGCAGTTCGACCAGGCCACCCAGGCCCAGGAGCGCGTGCTCGACGAGCTGCTCAAGATCACTGAGGTCCCGATCCCCGAGAAGCTCCTCGCGGACGAGATCCAGACCCGTACGCACAACCTCGAGCACCACCAGCTCGGCCAGATGGGCCTCGACCTCGACAAGTACCTGGAGATCCAGGGCAAGACGCGGGAAGAGTTCGACGCCGAGACCAAGGAAGCGGCCGTCAAGGGCATCAAGACGCAGTTCATCCTCGACGAGCTCGTCAACAAGGAGAAGCTGAACGTCAACCAGGAGGAGCTCACCGAGCACCTGGTGCGCCGTGCCGCCTCCTCCGGCATGTCCCCCGACCAGTTCGCCCAGGCCGTCGTCGAGGGCGGCCAGGTCCCGATGCTCGTCGGCGAGGTCGCCCGCGGCAAGGCGCTGGCCGTGGTCGTCGAGGCCGCCAAGGTCGTCGACACCAACGGTGAGCCGGTCGACCTGGAGGACGACGAGGACGAGGTCGAGGCCGCCGCCGAGACCGTCGAGGCCGTCGTCGACGGTGACGCCGAGGAGAAGACCGAGGCCTGAGCCTCGGCCCGACCTCGTACGGCAGGCACTGTCTGACCACGTACGAAGTACGTACGGAGGGGCCCGCGACGCAGCCGCGTCCGGGCCCTTCCGCGTACCCCCACCCGGCCCGCGCCACGCGCCCCGTGGCCGGTTCCGTACGGGCCCGCGCTTCAACCACCTTGCGCTCCGAGCGAACAGTTCGGGAACCGGGATGGCGTTGTCCTACCTGCGCGTTAGGGTCCATGAATACGGGGGCGTGGAGTCAGCCGGTACGAGTCGGCCGCAAGCCCCGCCCTCTGAACGTAAGACGCTGAGACGGCCGAAGCCGTCAGAGACGAGCAGGTGGATACGTGACGAATCTGATGCCTTACGCCGCCGGCGAGCCGTCCCTCGGTGGTGGCCTCGGCGACCATGTCTACAACCGGCTGCTCAACGAGCGCATCATCTTCCTCGGCCAGCAGGTCGACGATGACATCGCCAACAAGATCACCGCGCAGCTCCTCCTCCTGGCCGCCGAGCCGGAGAAGGACATCTACCTCTACATCAACAGCCCCGGCGGCTCGGTGACGGCCGGCATGGCGATCTACGACACCATGCAGTACATCCCGAACGACGTGGTCACGATCGGAATGGGCATGGCGGCCTCGATGGGCCAGTTCCTGCTCACCGGCGGCACCGCCGGCAAGCGCTTCGCGCTGCCGAACACCGACATCCTGATGCACCAGGGTTCCGCCGGCATCGGCGGCACCGCCTCGGACATCAAGATCCAGGCCGAGTACCTGCTGCGTACGAAGACGCGCATGGCGGAGATCACCGCCCACCACTCGGGCCAGACGGTCGAGACGATCATCCGCGACGGCGACCGCGACCGCTGGTACACGGCGGAGGAGGCCAAGGAGTACGGCCTCATCGACGACATCATGGCCCACGCGGCCGGTGTTCCGGGCGGCGGCGGCACCGGGGCCTGAGCCCCTCTCCCCGGCTCCGGAAGAGACTCCCCGGCCCTCACGGGCCCGCGGGACCTCCCCGGGCCGGGGAACCCCAGCCCCGGCCCCCGAAGCCCCCGAGCCCACCGAACGCCACCAGGATGGTGAACCCCGACATGCAGAACAACCTCTCCGCAAGCGGCCTCTACACCGGCCCGCAGGTGGACAACCGCTACATCGTGCCGCGCTTCGTCGAGCGCACCTCGCAGGGCGTGCGCGAGTACGACCCGTACGCGAAGCTGTTCGAGGAGCGCGTGATCTTCCTCGGCGTGCAGATCGACGACGCCTCCGCCAACGACGTCATGGCGCAGCTGCTGTGCCTGGAGTCGATGGACCCGGACCGCGACATCTCGATCTACATCAACAGCCCCGGCGGCTCGTTCACCGCGCTGACGGCGATCTACGACACGATGCAGTTCGTCAAGCCCGACATCCAGACGGTCTGCATGGGCCAGGCGGCCTCCGCCGCCGCCGTGCTGCTCGCCGCGGGCACCCCCGGCAAGCGCATGGCGCTGCCCAACGCGCGCGTGCTGATCCACCAGCCGTCCTCGCAGACCGGCCGCGAGCAGCTCTCCGACCTGGAGATCGCGGCCAACGAGATCCTGCGCATGCGCAGCCAGCTGGAGGAGATGCTGGCCAAGCACTCCACCACGCCCATCGAGAAGATCCGGGACGACATCGAGCGGGACAAGATCCTCACCGCCGAGGACGCCCTGGCGTACGGCCTGGTCGACCAGATCGTGTCGACCCGCAAGACGACGTCGGCCGCGGCCGCCTGACGCAGCCGGAGCCCCTGGCGCGGTGCACGAGGCGTGCACGAGGCGGTCCACGTCGAAGTGAACCGCGCCAAGGGGGCCCGAACGGGGGGCCAGGCAAGGTACCGTCGGATATGAGGCACCAGGAGCCGCTGAACGTGGCGTCTCCCAGGCGAAGGGGAAGCACCTCGTGGCACGCATCGGTGATGGCGGCGACCTGCTCAAGTGCTCGTTCTGCGGGAAGAGCCAGAAGCAGGTGAAGAAGCTCATCGCAGGCCCCGGTGTGTACATCTGCGACGAGTGCATCGATCTCTGCAACGAGATCATCGAGGAGGAGCTCGCCGAGTCCTCCGAGGTGCGGTGGGAGGAACTGCCCAAGCCGCGCGAGATCTACGAGTTCCTGGAGAGCTACGTGGTGGGCCAGGAGCCCGCCAAGAAGGCGCTCTCCGTGGCGGTCTACAACCACTACAAGCGCGTCCAGGCCGGTGAGAACGGCGGCGCGCAGGGCCGCGACGACGCCATCGAGCTGGCGAAGTCCAACATCCTGCTGCTGGGCCCCACGGGCTCCGGCAAGACGCTGCTCGCCCAGACCCTCGCCCGGATGCTCAACGTCCCGTTCGCCATCGCCGACGCGACGGCGCTGACGGAGGCGGGGTACGTGGGCGAGGACGTCGAGAACATCCTCCTCAAGCTCATCCAGGCCGCCGACTACGACGTCAAGAAGGCCGAAACGGGGATCATCTACATCGACGAGATCGACAAGGTGGCCCGTAAGAGCGAAAACCCGTCGATCACGCGTGATGTCTCCGGCGAGGGCGTCCAGCAGGCCCTGCTCAAGATCCTGGAGGGCACGACGGCGTCGGTCCCGCCCCAGGGCGGCCGCAAGCACCCGCACCAGGAGTTCATCCAGATCGACACGACGAACGTGCTGTTCATCGTGGGCGGTGCCTTCGCGGGCCTGGAGAAGATCATCGAGTCCCGGGCCGGCGCCAAGGGCATCGGCTTCGGCGCGACGATCCGCTCCAAGCGGGAGATCGAGGCGAGCGACCAGTTCCAGGAGGTCATGCCGGAGGACCTGGTGAAGTTCGGGATGATCCCCGAGTTCATCGGCCGCCTGCCCGTGCTGACCTCGGTCCACAACCTCGACCGCGAGGCGCTCCTGCAGATCCTGGTCGAGCCGCGCAACGCCCTGGTCAAGCAGTACCAGCGCCTCTTCGAACTCGACGGCGTGGAGCTGGACTTCGACCGCCCGGCCCTGGAGGCCATCGCCGACCAGGCGATCCTGCGCGGCACGGGGGCGCGCGGTCTGCGCGCGATCATGGAGGAAGTCCTGATGTCGGTGATGTACGAGGTCCCGTCCCGCAAGGACGTGGCCCGCGTCGTCATCACCTCGGACGTCGTCCACAACAACGTCAACCCGACGCTGGTCCCGCGCGAGCCCCGCATCGTGAAGAACGACGGCCGCCACGAGAAGTCGGCGTAGCCGACCCCGTAACGCGCAAGGGCGCCCGGCCAGTTGGAGATCCAACCGGCCGGGCGCCCTTCGTGCTTGCTCCTGGGTTACTTCTTCACGCGCGCGGTGTTGTACAGCTTCGCGGCGAGGTCGGCGACCTGGTCGGTCGGCATGGCCGTGCCGCCCGTGCCCAGCACGGCCGCCGCGTCGATCGCCTCGACGATGCCGACCGTGCTGTAGTCCGACCAGATGCAGACCGGGACCTCGAATGACTTCGACTTCTTGGTATCGGTGACCTTGACGTTCTGGCACTTCATCAGCGCGCCCGAGAACCCGGCGGGCTTGACCGCCTTCGGGCTGCCGACCGGCTCGACCTTGGTGTCGTCCTTGCCGCTCTTCTTGTCCTCGCTGCTCTCCTGGAGCTTCGCGAACATGTTGTCGAGCGTCTTCGACGGGTCGCTGATGTCGCCGTAGTAACCGTCGAATATCAACCTCTTGGACGCCAGCGGGTTGCTGGCGTCACCGGCCGTCTTGTAGGACGTGCCCACCTCCGAGGGGCCCTTGATCCCGGCCGCCTCGGCTTTCGTCTTCTCCTTGTCCGACATCGTCCTGTCGGAGGAGGAGCCGGAGCTCTTGTACTCGCCGACCGACTCCGGCGCGACCAGCTTGTAGCCCTTGGTGCTCGCCGAGACGTCCCCGTTGCCGGCGCCCCCGCCCTTCGTCGCGAACCACACCCCGCCGCCGATCACGGCGACCGCGACCACGACGGCCGTCACGATCAGGCCCGTCTTCTTCTTGGGGGCGGGCGGCGGCGGCATCGGTGCGCCGTAGGGCGGCTGCTGGCCGTACTGGGGCTGCTGGGCCGGGTAGCCGTAGCCCTGCTGGGGCGGGACGCCCTGCGGGGGCTGCTGCGGGTAGCCGTAGCCGGGCTGCGGCTGCCCGTACGGCTGCTGGGGCGGCTGCTGACCGTACGGGCCGGGCTGCTGGGGCTGGCCGCCGTACGGGCCCGGCTGGTTGTAGCTCATTGCTGGGAATCCCCCTAGGAATGCTTATCCGATCCCGACATCCTGGCGGACGGCCCGGCGGTACGGCGCATCGGGGGCCCGACCGTTACCAAAGATTCCCGTTTCAGTACCGGCCCGTGACACCTCTAAACTGAGCCCCGTGACCGAGAACACTCAGCAGCAGAACCCAGCGCCCACCACCGAACTGCCGACCCAGTACGCGCCGGCCCAGGTAGAGGGGGAGCTGTACGAGCGCTGGGTAGAGCGCGGTTACTTCACGGCGGACGCGGGCAGCGACAAGGACCCGTACACCATCGTCATCCCGCCGCCGAACGTCACGGGCGCCCTGCACCTGGGCCACGCCTTCCAGGTCACGCTGATGGACGCGCTGACCCGCCGCAAGCGCATGCAGGGCTTCGAGACCCTGTGGCTGCCCGGTATGGACCACGCCGGCATCGCCACCCAGAACAAGGTCGAGCAGCAGCTCGCCGAAGAGGGCAAGTCCCGCCACGACCTGGGGCGCGAGGCGTTCACCGAGCGCGTGTGGCAGTGGAAGGACGAGTACGGCGGCCGGATCCTCGGCCAGCTCAAGCGGCTCGGGGCCGGTCTGGACTGGTCGCGTGAGCGGTTCACCATGGACGAGGGGCTGTCCAAGGCCGTCCAGACGATCTTCAAGAACCTGTACGACGACGAGCTGATCTACCGCGCCGAGCGCATCATCAACTGGTGCCCGCGCTGTCTGACGGCCATCTCGGACATTGAGGTGGAGTACCAGGAGGACGCGGGCGAGCTCGTCTCGATCACGTACGGCGAGGGCGAGGACACCCTGGTCGTCGCCACCACGCGCGCGGAGACGATGCTCGGCGACACCGCCGTCGCCGTCCACCCCGACGACGAGCGCTACGCCCACCTCATCGGCAAGCAGATCAAGCTGCCGCTGACCGACCGGACGATCCCGGTCGTCGCGGACACGCATGTCGACCCCGAGTTCGGCACCGGCGCCGTCAAGGTGACGCCCGCCCACGACCCGAACGACTTCGCCATCGGCCAGCGGCACAACCTGCCGTCGATGACCGTCATGGACGAGCACGGCATCATCACCGTCCACGGCCCCTTCCTCGGCCTGGACCGCTTCGAGGCCCGCTCGACCATCGTCGGCGCGCTGCGCGAGCAGGGCCGGATCGTCGCGGAGAAGCGGCCGTACGTCCACTCGGTGGGCCACTGCTCGCGCTGCAAGACGACCGTCGAGCCGCGGCTGTCCATGCAGTGGTGGGTCAAGGTCGGCCCGCTGGCGCAGGCCGCCGGTGACGCGGTCCGCGACGGCCGGGTCAAGATCCACCCCGAGGACATGTCGAAGCGCTACTTCGACTGGGTCGACAACATGCACGACTGGTGCATCTCGCGCCAGCTGTGGTGGGGCCACCGCATCCCGATCTGGTACGGCCCGGAGGGCCAGGTCGTCTGCGTCGGCCCCGACGACGAGGTTCCCACCGGCGAGGGCTGGCACCAGGACCCCGACGTCCTGGACACCTGGTTCTCCTCCGGCCTGTGGCCGTTCTCCACGCTCGGCTGGCCGGAGAAGACCCCGGACCTGGACAAGTTCTACGCGACCGACGTCCTGGTCACCGGCCACGACATCATCTTCTTCTGGGTCGCCCGGATGATGATGTTCGGTCTGTACGCGATGGAGGGCGAGGCGCCCTTCCACACCGTCGCCCTGACCGGCCTCGTCCGCGACGAGTTCGGCAAGAAGATGTCGAAGTCCAACCCGAACGCGGTGGACCCGCTGGACTGGATGGACGCGTACGGCTCGGACGCCGTCCGCTTCACCCTGGCCAAGGGCGCCAACCCCGGTGCGGACGTGCCGATCGGCGAGGACTGGGTCCAGGCGTCCCGCAACTTCGCCAACAAGATCTGGAACGCGACGCGCTTCGCGCTGATGAACGGCGCCACCGTCGAGGGCGAACTCCCGCCCGTGGAGCAGCTGTCGGCGGTCGACCGCTGGATCCTGTCCCGGCTCAACAAGACCGTGGCCGAGGTCGACGCGTACTACGACGACTACCAGTTCGCCAAGCTCAGCGAGTCGCTCTACCACTTCGCGTGGGACGAGGTCTTCGACTGGTACGTCGAGCTGTCGAAGACGACGTTCTTCGAGGGCGGCGAGCAGGCGAAGGTCTCCGGCCGGGTCCTGGGCGAGGTCCTGGACGTGATGCTGCGGGTCCTGCACCCGATCGTCCCGTTCGTCACGGACACCCTGTGGACGACCCTCACCGGTGGCGAGTCCCTCGTCGTCGCCGACTGGCCGAAGGACTCCGGCTTCCGCGACGAGGCCGCCGAGCGCGAGATCGAGCTGGTCCAGCAGGTCGTCACCGAGGTCCGCCGGTTCCGCTCCGACCAGGGCCTCCAGCCCGGCCAGAAGGTCCCGGCCGAGCTGACCCTGACCGGTACGGCGCTGGCCCCGCACGAGGCGGCCATCCGCCAGCTGCTGCGCCTCCAGCCGGCCGGCGAGGGCTTCCACGCCACCGCGTCGCTGCCGGTCGCGGGCGCCACGGTCGCGCTCGACCTGTCGGGCACGATCGACGTGGAGGCCGAGCGCAAGCGCCTGGCGAAGGACCTCGGCGCGGCCGAGAAGGAGAAGCAGCAGGCCACGGCGAAGCTCGGCAACGAGGCGTTCCTCGCCAAGGCGCCGGACAACGTGGTCGACAAGATCCGTACGCGCCTGGCCAAGGCCGAGGCGGACATCGACCGGATCACGACGCAGCTGGCGAACCTGCCGCAGGCGTAACCGAGCCGAAGAAGGGCCCCGGACCGTTGAACGGTCCGGGGTTCTTCGTTTTCGCGCCCCGGTCCGACGTGGGACACATCACGCGATCGGCCCCGAAAAGGGTCGAAAGTCAGCCATGAAAGGCCCAAAGACCTTGCATGATGGAAGGCATGCACGCTCCGTCCCCCGCCTCCGCGCTGCGGCGCGCGCTGGGTGACGACCGGGCGCTGGACGTGGTGATCGCGCTGACCGCCTTCGCGCTGATGATCATCGATGTGCCGGGTCTGGCGGCGGCGGACAACTCCCTGACCGGGGCCACCGTGCCGCCGGTGCTCGCGGCGGGCTCGGCCACGCTGCTGCTGCGCCGCACATGGCCGTGGATCCCCTACCTGGCCGCCCTGGTCTTCCTCGGCTGGCTGCACCAGCTCACGCTGATCCAGTTCGCGCTGTACTCGCTCGGCCGCTTCCGGGGCCGGCGCACGGCGGTGGTGGCGACGGTGCTGTACGTGGCGGTGGCCTGCTCGCTGTTCTACGTCCCGGGCTGGCCCGAGCACCGGGCCGACTCGCTCAGCTCGTATCTGAGCATCGTGGTGCCGGTGGGGGTGCTGTCGTCGGCGGTGGGCGTGGCCACGTACCGCCTCGATCTCGTACGCGAGGTCCAGGCGCTCCAAGCCGTGCAGGCCGAGCGGGCGTCGGTGGCGCGGGACGTCCACGACATGGTGGGGCGCGAGCTGACGATGCTGGCGGTGACGGCGGAGGTACGGGCGCGGCGGGCCCTGGGCGGCCCCCACGAGCAGGACTTCGACTCCCTGGCCGAGACGGCGCGCCGGGCCCACCACATGCTCAACGAGATCATCGTGGCGCGGGCGGACGAGCGCACGGCGACCCCGGGCCTGGACGGCCTGGCGTCCCTGGCGGCGGAGACGCGCCGGGCCGGGACGCCGGTGACGCTGTCGGTCTCCGACCGGGCGTACGGCCTCTCCCCGCTGCGCCAGGCGGCGGTGTACCGGGTGGTGCAGGAGTGCCTGACGAACGCGGTGAAGCACGCGCGGGGGGAGGGGGTCGCGGTGACGATCGGCGTCCGGGGCGGCGAACTCCACGTCCACGTCCGCAACCGCCTGCCGTCCACGGTGCCGCCCACGGCGCCGGTGTCGTCGGGGACGGGGACGTTCTCGATGCGGGAGCGGGTGGAGAGCATGGGGGGTGCGCTGACGACGCGGCGCACGTCGACGACGTACGAGGTCGAGGCGACGCTGCCGTCGGGGACGGCGTGATGCGGCCAGGTGTTCGTCTGCGGGTCGGTGGGTGGCTGGTCGCGCAGTTCCCCGCGCCCCTAAAAGCGCCCCTGCGGGGCGCCCTGTAGGGGCGCGGGGAACTGCGCGAGCAACCCAGCACGGTCCGCAGACGAACGGGATCCCCCGGAGGGTTTAGGGAAGGGGCGGGGAGGGGCCCTACTTCGCCGTCAGCACCCGCTGCAACCCGTCGAAGTCCTCCACGCACCGGCCCGTCCCCACCGCCACGCACTCCAGTGCCGCCTCCGCCACGAACACCGCGATCCCCGTCGCGGACGCGAGCCGGAGGTCCAGGCCGGGGAGGAGCGCGCCGCCGCCCGTCAGCACGATCCCGTGCTCCATCACGTCCCCGGACAGCTCCGGCGGGCACTCCTCCAGCGTCGCCCGCACCGCGGCCACGATCTGCGCCACCGGCTCGTCCAGGGCCGCCCGCACCTCCCGCGCCGGCAGGGCGAGGGTCCGGGGGAGGCCGCCCACCTTCTCCCGGCCGCGCACCGGGAACGTACGGGACTCCAGTTCCGTGTCCTCGGGGACCGGCCACGCCGACCCGATCGCGACCTTCACGTCCTCCGCCGTACGCTCCCCGATCAGCAGCCCGTGCTCCTTGCGCACGTAGTCCGTGATCGCCGCGTCAAGCCGGTCGCCGCCGACCCGCAGGGACTGGGACGTGACGATCCCGCCGAGCGAGATCACCGCCACCTCCGTCGTGCCGCCGCCGATGTCCACCACCATCGACCCCCGCGGCTCCGCCACCGGCAGCCCCGCCCCGATCGCCGCCGCCATCGGCTCCTCGATGAGGTGGACGGCCCGCGCCCCCGCCCGCTGCGAGGCCTGCACGATCGCCCGGCGCTCCACGGGCGTCACCCCGCTGGGCACGCACACCACCATCCGGGTGCGTGGCCGCCGCCCCGGCACCGCCTTCCTCACGAAGTGGCGGATCATCTCCTCCGCCGCCTCGTAGTCGCTGATCACCCCGTCCCGCAGTGGACGGATCGCGGTGATCGAGCCCGGCGTACGGCCGATGGTCTCCTTGGCCTCCGTCCCGACGGCCAGCGCCGTGCGCCCGCCGTCCTTCATCGCCACCACGGACGGTTCGTTGAGCACGATGCCCTGACCGCGCGCGTACAGAAGCGTGTTGGCCGTGCCGAGGTCGATCCCTATGTCCATGATCGCCAAGTTTGCCCCCGCCCCCTGTGGGCGCGGCGGGCCGAACGTCCCGAAAGGGGCGGGTCCAATGTCCTGTCGGTGCCCCTCCGTAGACTGGGGGCGTGACCGAGCAGCCCGACCGCAGCAGCAGCCCCGACGACCACTTCGACGACATCGTCGAGGCGGAGACACAGCGCGACCCCGACCTGGCGGTGATCGAGGCCGGCAGCCGCACCTTGCGCACCCAAGGCGGCGCCCCGCAGGCCGACCCCGTCCCCGCACGGCCTGCCGACCCCGAGGTCGACAAGGCGCTGCGCGCGGTCGAGACGGAGCTGGCGACGCGCTGGGGCGAGACCAAGCTGGAGCCGTCCGTCACCCGCATCTCGGCGCTGATGGACGTCCTGGGCGAGCCCCAGCGGGCGTACCCCTCGATCCACATCACCGGCACCAACGGCAAGACGTCCACGGCCCGCATGGTCGAGGCGCTGCTCTCCGCCTTCGACCTGCGCACCGGGCGGTACACGTCCCCCCACGTCCAGTCGATCACCGAGCGCATCAGCCTGGACGGCGCGCCGATCACGGCCGAGCGCTTCATCGAGACGTACGAGGACATCAAGCCGTACGTGGAGATGGTCGACACCAAGGAGGAGTACCGCCTTTCCTTCTTCGAGGTCCTCACCGGTATGGCGTACGCGGCGTTCGCGGACACCCCCGTGGACGTGGCGGTCGTCGAGGTCGGCATGGGCGGCAGCTGGGACGCGACGAACGTGATCGACGCGTCGGTGGCCGTCGTCACCCCCATCTCCCTCGACCACACCGACCGGCTCGGCTCCACGCCCGCCGAGATCGCCGTCGAGAAGTCCGGGATCATCAAGCAGGACGCGACCGTGATCCTGGCCCAGCAGCCGGTCGACGCGGCCCAGGTGATGCTGAAGAAGGCCGTCGAGGCGGACGCGACGGTTGCGCGCGAGGGCATGGAGTTCGGCATCGTCGCGCGCGAGGTCGCCGTCGGCGGCCAGCTCCTGACGCTGCGCGGCCTCGGCGGGGAGTACGAGGACGTCTTCCTGCCGCTGTACGGCGCGCACCAGGCGCACAACGCGGCCGTCGCGCTCGCCGCCGTCGAGGCGTTCTTCGGCATCGGCTCCGAGCACGCCCGCCCGCTGGACGTGGACACCGTCCGCAAGGCGTTCGCCTCGGTCCTCTCGCCCGGCCGCCTGGAGGTCGTGCGCCGCAGCCCCACCGTCGTCCTGGACGCCGCCCACAACCCGGCGGGCGCGCAGGCCACGGCCGAGGGCCTGACCGAGGCGTTCGGCTTCTCGCGGCTGATCGGCGTGGTCGCGGCCAGCGCCGACAAGGACGTGAAGGGCCTCCTGGAGGCCTTCGAGCCGGTCTTCGCCGAGGTCGTCGTCACCGCCAACACCAGCCACCGCTCGATGGACGTCGACGAGCTGGCCGCGGTCGCCGTCGAGGTCTTCGGCGACGAGCGGGTGGTGGTCGAGCCGCGCCTGGACGACGCCCTGGAGGCGGCGATCACCCTGGCGGAGGAAGAGGACGAGTACGCCGGTGCGGGGGTCCTCGTCACCGGTTCCGTGATCACGGTCGGCGAGGCCCGGCTGCTCCTGGGAAGGGGCTGACGCCCGATGCGCACGCTCTGCGCTTCCACCCTCATCGGTGAATTCTTCGTCATCGGGTTCGCCGGTCTGGTCGCCATGAAGGACGACAGCCTCACCGTGTCCACGGTGTGGACGGTCAGCGGCATCGCCATGCTGTTCTCGCTGCTCCTGTGCGGTGTGCTGACCCGTCCCGGCGGCCTCCAGCTGGGCTGGGCGCTCCAGATCGCGCTGATCGCGAGCGGCTTCGTCGTCCCGCACATGTTCTTCCTGGGCGCGGTCTTCGCCGGGCTGTGGTGGGCCTCGATCCACTACGGCCGCCAGGTGGACGCGGCGAAGGCGAGGTTTGCGGCCCAGGCTGAGGCAGAGCCGCAGGTGTAGGCCTTCGGCTGCGGGCCGTGTGTGACCGAGCGCGCGGTTCCCCGCGCCCCTACAGGCTGATCCGGGTGTCGGCGCCTCCGGCGCCCCCTGTAGCCTCGGCCCCACCGCACACGTATGCCGCAAGGAGCCGTACACCATGAGCCAGCGCACTCTCGTCATCCTCAAGCCCGACGCCGTCCGTCGCGGCCTGATCGGCGAGATCATCGGCCGGATCGAGCGCAAGGCCGGCTGGACCATCCCGGCGATGGAGCTGCGCACGCTGGACCAGGAGACCCTGGAGACCCACTACGGCGAGCACAAGGGCAAGCCCTTCTACGAGCCGCTGATGGGCTTCATGGCCTCCGGCCCGGTCGTCGTCCTCGTCGCCGAGGGCGAGCGCGTCATCGAGGGCGTACGCCAGCTGGCGGGCCCCACCGACCCGATCGCGGCCGCGCCCGGCTCCATCCGGGGCGACTTCGGCACCATCGTCCGGGAGAACCTCATCCACGCCTCGGACTCCGAGGAGTCCGCCGAGCGCGAGCTGAAGATCTTCTTCCCGGGTCTGGTCTGAGGTCCGGTCCGGAGTCCGGTCCACGGCTCCGTCCGAGGTCCGGCCCCGGTCCGCTCCGGTCCTCCGCCTGACCGGGCATCAGCCATATAGCGCTCATGACCTGGGGCGACCGAAGGAATTTCGGTCGCCCTTCGGCATATGCGGGGCGAAGTCGGGAACGCATCGCACCGACACGTCGTCACCATTACCAGAGGTGGACCAACGCGCCGTGTCCGTGCAGGCGGCACTACGATGGAGCCTCACGCCCACAGCACCCACCTCGCCGACCTAAAAAGCCGTCAACGCTCGATTAGGGAAGGCCGGACGCATCCTCATGGGGAGCAACAACATGTCGTTCATCGGCCGTGACATGGCTGTCGACCTCGGGACCGCCAACACGCTGGTGTACGTCAGGGGCCGCGGAATCGTCCTGAACGAGCCGTCCGTCGTCGCCATCAACACCAACACCGGCGGCATCCTGGCGGTCGGCGCCGAGGCGAAGAAGATGATCGGCCGTACGCCGGGCAACATCGTGGCCGTACGACCGCTGAAGGACGGCGTCATCGCCGACTTCGAGATCACGGAGCGGATGCTCCGCTACTTCATCCTGAAGATCCACAAGCGGCGTTACCTGGCCCGCCCGCGCGTCGTCGTCTGCGTGCCCTCCGGCATCACCGGAGTCGAGCGCCGCGCCGTCATCGAGGCCTCCACGCAGGCCGGCGCCCGCCAGGTGCACATCATCGAGGAGCCCATGGCCGCGGCCATCGGCTCGGGCCTGCCCGTCCACGAGGCGACCGGCAACATGGTCGTCGACATCGGCGGCGGCACCACCGAGGTCGCGGTGATCTCGCTCGGCGGAATCGTCACGGCGCAGTCCATCCGTGTCGCCGGCGACGAGCTGGACAACGCGATCATCCAGCACATCAAGAAGGAGTACAGCCTCCTCCTCGGTGAGCGCACCGCCGAGCAGATCAAGATCACCATCGGCTCGGCGTACGACCTGGACAAGGACGAGCACACCGAGATCCGCGGCCGCGACCTGGTCTCCGGGCTGCCCAAGACCGTGGTCATCTCGGCCGCCGAGGTCCGCAAGGCCATCGAGGAGCCGGTCAACGCGATCGTCGACGCCGTGAAGACGACGCTCGACAAGTGCCCGCCGGAGCTCTCCGGCGACATCATGGACCGCGGCATCGTCCTCACCGGCGGCGGCGCGCTCCTGCGCGGCCTCGACGAGCGGCTGCGCCGCGAGACCGGCATGCCGATCCACATCGCCGAGGACCCGCTGGATTCGGTCGCTCTGGGTTCCGGCAAGTGCGTCGAGGAGTTCGAGGCGCTGCAGCAGGTCCTCGACGCCCAGCCGCGCCGATAAGCGCCACCGGCAGCCGTCCCCCCGAGTCATCAGATGACCTGGGGGGACCGCCCGTACGGGCCACTGCCAACCCGTACGGCGGATCGTTGATATACAGATCGAACAGATTCCGACGAGGAAGGCACGGCCGCCGCACGTGAGGGACACACGAGAGAGCCGGCTGCTCCTGGTGCTGCTGATCGCCGTAGCGTTCGCGCTGATCACGGTCGACATCCGGGGTGGGGAGAATTCACCGGTGGACGGGGCCCGGCAGGCCGCCGCCACGGTGTTCGGGCCGGTGGAGAACGGCATGGCGGCCGCCGTCGACCCGGTCGGCAACGCCATCGGGGCGGTGCGCGACTCGGGGGAGCGCCACAACAAGATCGCCGACCTCCAGCGGGAGAACGAGGCGCTGAAGCAGAAGCTCGGCAGCGACGCCCGCAACCGCTCGCGCCTGAACCAGCTCGACGCGATGCTCAAGACCGCCGGCGAGGGCCAGTACGGCATCAAGGCCGCGCAGGTCATCGGAATAGGAGCGGCCCAGGGCTTCTCCTGGACCGTCACCATCGACGCCGGCTCGCGCGACGGCATCAAGCGCGACATGACCGTGCTGAACGGGGAGGGTCTGGTCGGCCGGGTCACCACCGTCGGCCCGTCCACCGCCACCGTCCTGCTCGCCAACGACCCGGACTTCACGGTCGGCACCCGGATGGAGAACAGCGACGAGCTGGGCTTCGCCACCGGCCAGGGCGACCGGCCGCTTTCGGTGCAGCTGCTCAACGGCAAGGCCAAGGTCAAGGCGGGCGACCGGCTGGTGACCTTCGGCTCGCAGTCCGACAAGCCGTTCGTACCGGGCGTCCCGGTCGGCGAGGTCGTCAAGGTCGACCCCTCCGGCGGCGATCTGACCCGCACCATCTACGTCCGTCCGTACGTCGGGTTCACCAAGCTCGACATCGTCGGCGTCGTCGTCCAGGCCCCGCGCACCGACCCGCGTGACCAGGTGCTGCCCGCCAAGCCCAAGCCGACCCCGACGCCCACCGTGACGGTGACGGTCACCCCCTCGCCCAACCCGAACCAGGCGAACCCGAACGCGGCGGACCCCAACGTGCCGATCCCGAACGGCGACCCCAACGTGCCGATCCCGAACGGCGACCCCAACGGCAACCCGAACGCGGACCCCAACGCAGATCCCAACCGGAAGCCCAACGCCGTACCGAACGGTGATCCGAACGCGAACAACGCCGCCGCCGACGGCGACCAGTAGGAGCTGATCCAGATGCGCATCAACAGGGTCATCCTCTCCTCCGCCCTGGTCGTCGTCGCCCTCGTCGTCCAGGTGAGCGTCCTCGCCCGGCTCCAGCTCCCGGGCGCCGTCCCGGACCTGGTGCTGCTCACGGTCCTGGGCCTGGCCCTCGTCTACGGCCACCTCGGCGGCGCCTTCGTCGGCTTCGGCGCGGGCCTGCTCTCCGACCTGGCCCCGCCCGCCGACCACGCCGCCGGGCGGTACGCCCTGGTCCTCTGCGTGATCGGTTACGCGGCGGGGCTCGCCAAGCCCGACCACGGCCGACTGCGCTCGGCCACCGGGCCCATGGTCGTGGTGGTCTGCGCGGCCATCGGCTCCACCCTGCTCTACGCGGGCGTGGGCGCCCTCGTCGGCGACACCGCGGCCCGCCATGTCGGCCTGACGAACCTGCTGTTCACGGCCGCCGTCTACGACCTGCTCCTGGCCCCGTTCACGGTGCCGCTGATCATGGCGGTGGCCAGACGGGCCGAGAACGATCCGCTCGCCGAGACGTCCGGGGGCGGCGGCTCGGCCAAGAACGGCACGAGCATCGCCTCCGGCTGGCTCTCCGGCGGCACCGGGCTGCGCATCGGCAACCAGAAGGGCGGCCTGCGCGTGAAGGCCGCCCGCAACCGCGCGGCCCGGGCCGGCCGCATCAAGGGCGTCAAGCGACTGTGAACGAGGGGGCCACGGCGTGAGCAACATCCCCGAGACCGGACGCACCCCCCGGGTGCAGATCCGCCTCATCATCATCCAGGTCCTCGTCTTCTCCCTGCTCCTCACCCTCGGCGGGCGCCTCTGGTACCTCCAGATCCGCAACGGGCAGGAGTACGAGGACGAGGCGAAGAACAACCATGTGCAGCAGGTGGTCCAGCCCGCCGTGCGCGGCGCGATCCTGGACGCCCGCGGTGTGCCGCTGGCCGACAACGAGACCCGCCTCGTGGTCTCCGCCTCGCGCACCGATCTGACGAAGATGCCCGACAAGGGCAAGGCGGTGCTGACCCGGCTCGCGGGCGTGCTCGGCATGAAGCCGCAGGACGTCATGGACAAGGTCCGCCTGTGCGATGCCAAGACGCCCAAGCCGTGCTGGAACGGCTCGCCGTACCAGCCGATCCCGGTCACCGACAAGGCCACCACCCAGCAGGCCCTCCAGATCCGCGAGCGCTCCGAGGACTTCCCCGGCATCACCGCCGACCCCACCGCGGTGCGCCGCTACACCTCGCCGGGCAAGGCCAACACCGCGCAGGTCCTTGGCTATCTCTCGCCGGTCACCGACGACGAGATCACCAAGGCGAAGGACACCGACTCGCCGTATCTGCGCTCCGACATGGTGGGCCGCTCGGGCCTTGAGCGCACGTACGACAAGCAGCTGCGCGGCAAGGCGGGCGTGACCCGCTACGAAGTGGACAACCTCGGCCGGGTCATCGGACAGGCGCAGAGCGACAAGGCCGAGCCGGGATCGAACATCGTCACGTCGATAGACGCACGGGTGCAGGCCGTCGCCGAGTACGAGCTGAACCACGCGATGGAGGAAGCACGCAAGGAGTTCGACAAGAACACCAACGAGAACTACAAGGCGGACGCGGGCGCCGTCGTGGTGATGGAGGCCAAGACCGGCCGGGTGGTGGCGATGGCGTCGCTGCCCAACTACGACCCGAACGCCTGGGTCGGCGGCATCTCCGGCAAGGACTACCAGGCCCTCACCGGCAAGGACTCCAACTACCCGCTGCTGAACCGCGCCATCCAGGGCCAGGCGGCCCCCGGCTCGATCTTCAAGGTGGTCTCCTCGGCGGCCGCCGTGCGGGCCGGGTACTCCTTCAACGGCAGCTACCCCTGCCCGAGTTCGTACTCGGTCGGCGGCCAGGTCTTCAAGAACTTCGAGTCGCAGGGCCACGGCAACATCACCATCGGCCAGGCCCTGGAGGTCTCCTGCGACACCGTGTACTACGGGCTCGCGCACGACCAGTGGCTCAAGGACGGCGGTATGAAGCCGAAGAAGGACGCCGCCGACTGGTTCTACAAGACCGCCCACGACTTCGGGCTGGGTTCCAAGACCGGCATCGACCTGCCCAGCGAGGTCCCCGGCCGGGTCCCCGACCGCCAGTGGAAGCAGCGGTTCTGGGAGGCCAACAAGGACGCCTGGTGCAAGCACGGCAAGAAGGACGGCGACTACGTCGAGAAGATCGAGTACGAGAACTGCCTGGAGGGAAACCTCATGCGCGCGGGTGACTCGGTCAACTACTCCATCGGCCAGGGCGACACCCTCGTCACCCCCGTCCAGATGGCGACGATCTACTCGGCGATCTCCAACGGTGGCACCCTCTACAACCCGACCGTCGGCAAGGCCGTGATCAGCGCCGACGGAAAGTCGGTCAAGGAGATCAAGCCCAAGTCGCACGGCAGGCTGCCGATGAGCCAGGCCACCCGCGACGACATAGACGAAGCCCTCGCGGGAGTCGCCACCCGCGGTACGGCCGCCTGGCGGTTCGGCGGCTGGCCGCAGAAGCAGATCCCGATGCACGCCAAGACCGGCACCGCCGAGGTCTACGGCAAGCAGACGACCTCGTGGTTCGCCACGTACACCAAGGACTACTCGATCGTCATGACGATCTCCCAGGGTGGTACGGGATCCGGCGCCTCCGGCCCCGCCGTGCGCAACATCTACGACGCGCTCTACGGGCTCGACGACGCCGGCAACCAGGACCTCAAGCGCGCGCTGCTGCCCGAGCCGCAGCAGGCCCTGCCCCGGATCCAGGCCGACGGCTCCATCGACGCGCCGAAGATCGAGCCGTACGACCCGGACTCGCAGAAGGTCCCCGAGAAGAAGACCGGGGAGCAGCAGCTCGCCGCGGCCAACACCGACAACCGGGGCGGCGGACGGGGGCGCAGGGACTGATGGCCGGTTTCTCCGTCCAGCGCTACGCGCCGGAGCGCTCCACCTTCGCCAAGCTGACCGCACGCGACTCGGTGCTGCGCCGGCTCGACTGGTGGCTGCTGCTGTCCGCGCTCGCGCTGTCCTTCATCGGCTCGCTGCTCGTGTGGTCCGCGACCCGCAACCGCACCCAGCTCAACAACGGCGACCCGTACTACTTCCTGATCCGGCACGCCATGAACACCGGCATCGGGCTCGGCCTGATGATCGGCACGATCTGGCTGGGCCACCGCACCCTGCGCGGCGCGGTGCCGGTGCTCTACGGGCTCTCGGTGGTGCTGATCCTCGCGGTGCTGACCCCGCTGGGCGCGACCGTCAACGGCGCGCACGCCTGGATCATCATCGGCGGCGGCTTCTCGCTCCAGCCGTCCGAGTTCACCAAGATCACCATCATTCTGGGGATGGCGATGATACTGGCGTCGCGCGTCGACGCCGGGGACCAGCTCCATCCCGACCACCGCACGGTGATGAAGTCGCTGGGCCTCGCCGCCCTGCCGATCCTGATCATCATGATGATGCCGGACCTCGGCTCGGTCATGGTCATCGTGATCATAATTCTGGGCGTGCTGCTCGCCTCCGGAGCCTCCAACCGGTGGGTGCTCGGCCTGATAGGGACGGGCGTGGCGGGCGCGGTCGCGGTGGCGGCGCTCGGGCTGCTCGACGAGTACCAGATCAACCGCTTCGCGGCCTTCGCCAACCCCAACCTGGACCCGGCGGGCGTCGGCTACAACACCAACCAGGCCCGTATCGCCATCGGCTCCGGCGGCTTGACCGGCACCGGACTGTTCAAGGGCAGCCAGACCACCGGCCAGTTCGTCCCCGAACAGCAGACGGACTTCGTCTTCACGGTCGCGGGGGAGGAGCTCGGCTTCGTCGGCGCGGGCCTGATCCTCGTCCTGCTCGGCGTGGTCCTGTGGCGCGCCTGCCGCATCGCCCGCGAGACGACCGAGCTGTACGGGACGGTCGTGGCGGCCGGGATCATCGCCTGGTTCGGCTTCCAGTCCTTCGAGAACATCGGGATGACGCTCGGCATCATGCCGGTGGCGGGCCTGCCGCTGCCGTTCGTGTCGTACGGAGGCTCGTCGATGTTCGCGGTCTGGGTGGCGATCGGGCTGCTCCAGTCGATCAGAGTGCAGCGCCCGATAACGGCATAGGGCCCGCCGAGGGCCGCGAAGGATGGGTGAAGGGTGCCGGACCGGCCGCGATGGCCGGTCCGGCGCTCTGTTTAGGGTCCCGTTTCGCGTCTAGATTCAATTCATGGCGGAGACGAAGCGCGAGATCGAGCGGAAGTACGAAGCCACCGGCGACGACGTCCGGCTCCCCGACCTCACCAAGGTCGCGGACGTCGCCGGCGTCGTGGACAAGGGCGTGGCCGAGCTGGACGCGGTCTACTACGACACCCAGGACCTGCGCCTGGCCGCGGACTCCCTCACCCTGCGCCGCAGAACAGGAGGCGACGACGCGGGCTGGCACCTGAAGTTCCCCGTGGCCACCGGCATCCGCGACGAGATCCGCGCACCCCTGTCCCCGGACCTCCCGCGCACCCTGGCCGCCCTCCTGCGCTCCCGCGTCCGCGACACCCCGGTGACCCCCGTCGTACGGCTGCTCTCCTCCCGCCACGTACGCCATCTGCTCGACGGGGAGGGGACGCTGCTCGCCGAGGTGAGCGTCGACGCGGTGCGGGCCGAGCGGCTGGGCCCGGCGCCGGGCGCCACGGCCGCCTGGACCGAGGTCGAGGTGGAGCTCGCCGACGACGTGGACCCCGCCCTGCTCGACCGCGTCGAGAAGCGCCTGCGCAAGGCGGGCCTGCGCCCCTCGCACAGCGCGTCCAAGCTGGCGCGGGCGCTGGCGGAGACCGGCCAGGCGGCACCGGCCGCCGAGCAGACCCCGGCCACGGACAGGGCCACCGCGGGCGACCACGTCCTCGGCTACCTCCGCGCCCAGCGCGACGCCCTGGTCGGCCTCGACCCCGCCGTCCGGCGCGACCTGCCCGACTCCGTCCACCAGATGCGCGTCGCCACGCGTCGGCTGCGCAGCGCCTTCAAGTCGTACGGAAAGGTCCTCGACCGGACCGTCACCGACCCCGTCGGCGAAGAACTCAAATGGCTCGCGGGCGAACTCGGCGTCGACCGCGACCAGGAGGTCCTCACCGAACGCCTCCAGAGCCGCATCGCCGCCCTGCCCCGCCCCCTCCTGCTCGGCCCGGTCCGCGGACGCCTGCGCATCTGGAGCGTCGCCCGCCGCTCCGGCTCGCGCCGCAAGACCATCGCCGTCCTGGACAGCAGGCGCTACCTCGCGCTGCTCGACACCCTGGACGCCCTGCTTGACGGCCCGCCGCTGCGCCCGGCGGCCCGCCGACCGGTTGCCGAGGTGGTGCCCAAGGCCGTGCTCAAGGACTACGAGCGGCTGGCGGGCCGGATAGCGCACGCCCTGGAGCTCGACCCCGGCGGGCCGCGCGACCTGGCCATGCACGAGGCCCGCAAGGCGGCCAAGCGCGCCCGGTACGCGGCCGAGGCCGCCAAGCCCGCGCTGGGCGCCCCGGCGAAGAAGTTCGCCAAGAGGATGAAGGCGGTGCAGACGGTCCTGGGCGACCACCAGGACAGCGTGGTGGCCCGCGAGGCCCTGCGCGGCCTGGCGATCCAGGCCCATCTGGCCGGCGAGTCCGCGTTCACCTGGGGACTTCTCCATGGCCAGGAGGAGGCGACGGCCGCCGACCGCGAGCGCGAGCTGCCGGAAGTCTGGCGGAAGGCCTCCCGGCCGCAGCTGCGGAAGCGGCTGTCGGCCTGAGCCGGGGGGATTCCGGCGGGCGGGGGGCACCTCCCGGGCGGGTTACGCTAGAGAGTCGCCCCCTGCCAGCTCACGAAAGTTCGTCGAGATGACTGCCGCCGAGTCCGTCTTCCCACAGCTCGAAGCCCTGCTCCCGCATGTGCAGAAGCCGATCCAGTACGTCGGCGGTGAGCTGAACTCCACGGTCAAGCCGTGGGAAAGCTGCGACGTCCGCTGGGCGCTCATGTACCCGGACGCCTACGAGGTCGGGCTGCCCAACCAGGGCGTCATGATCCTCTACGAGGTGCTGAACGAGCGCGAGGGCGTCCTCGCCGAGCGCACGTACAGCGTGTGGCCGGACATGGAAGAGCTGATGCGCGAGCACAAGGTGCCCCAGTTCACCGTGGACAGCCACCGCCCCGTCGGCGCCTTCGACGTCTTCGGCCTCAGCTTCTCCACCGAGCTGGGCTACACCAACATGCTCACGGCCCTGGACCTCGCGGGCATCCCGCTGGAGTCCAAGGACCGCGGCATCGACGACCCGATCGTCCTCGCGGGCGGCCACGCGGCCTTCAACCCCGAGCCGATCGCGGAGTTCATCGACTGCGCGGTCATCGGCGACGGCGAGCAGGCCGTGCTCGACATGACCGAGATCATCCGCGCGTGGAAGGCCGAGGGCCGCCCCGGCGGGCGCGAAGAGGTCCTCTTCCGCCTCGCCAGGACCGGCAACGTCTACGTCCCGGCGTTCTACGACGTCGAGTACCTGCCCGACGGCCGCATCGGCCGGGTCGTCCCGAACAAGTCGGGCGTGCCGTGGCGGGTCAGCAAGCACACCGTCATGGACCTCGACGAGTGGCCGTACCCCAAGCAGCCGCTCGTGCCGCTCGCGGAGACCGTCCACGAGCGCATGTCCGTCGAGATCTTCCGCGGCTGCACCCGCGGCTGCCGTTTCTGCCAGGCCGGCATGATCACGCGCCCCGTGCGGGAGCGAAGCATCACCGGCATCGGCGAGATGGTGGAGAAGGGCCTGAAGGCGACCGGCTTCGAAGAGGTCGGCCTGCTCTCCCTCTCCTCGGCCGACCACACCGAGATCGGTGACATCGCCAAGGGCCTCGCGGACCGGTACACGGAGGACAAGATCGGTCTGTCCCTCCCCTCCACCCGCGTGGACGCCTTCAACGTCGACCTCGCCAACGAGCTGACCAGGAACGGCCGTCGCTCCGGTCTGACCTTCGCCCCCGAGGGCGGCAGCGAGCGCATGCGCAAGGTCATCAACAAGATGGTCTCCGAAGAGGACCTGATCCGTACGGTGGCGACCGCGTACGGCAACGGCTGGCGCCAGGTGAAGCTGTACTTCATGTGCGGCCTGCCCACCGAGACCGACGAGGACGTCCTCCAGATCGGCGACATGGCGGTCAACGTGATCGCCAAGGGCCGCGAGGTGTCGGGCCAGAACGACATCCGCTGCACGGTGTCGATCGGCGGCTTCGTCCCCAAGCCCCACACCCCGTTCCAGTGGGCGCCGCAGCTCTCCGCCGAGCAGACGGACGCCCGTCTGGAGAAGCTCCGCGACAAGATCCGCGGCGACAAGAAGTACGGCCGCTCCATCGGCTTCCGCTACCACGACGGCAAGCCGGGCATCGTCGAGGGCCTCCTCTCGCGCGGCGACCGCCGCGTGGGCGCGGTCATCCGCGCCGTCTACGAGGACGGCGGCCGCTTCGACGGCTGGCGCGAGCACTTCAGCTACGACCGCTGGATGGCCTGCGCCGAGAAGACGCTGCCGTCGTACGGCGTGGACGTCGACTGGTACACCACCCGCGAGCGCACGTACGAGGAGGTCCTGCCCTGGGACCACCTGGACTCCGGTCTCGACAAGGACTGGCTCTGGGAGGACTGGCAGGACGCCCTGGACGAGACCGAGGTCGAGGACTGCCGCTGGACGCCGTGCTTCGACTGCGGCGTGTGCCCGCAGATGCAGACCGAGATCCAGATCGGCCCGACCGGCAAGAAGCTGCTCCCGCTGACGGTCGTCAAGTAACCACTCGATCACCGGTTGATCACGGCAGGCCCCGCATCGCAACGATGCGGGGCCTTTGCCGCGTCTTGACGTGCATGGAACTCCAGCAGCAGCCGCCACCGAGGCAGCCCGAGGGCTGCCTCACCGTCGCGATCCGGATCCCGGTACGGATCGTGGTCCTGGTGGTGGTCGTCCCGGTCCGCATGATCTGGGACGTGCTGGCGGCGACGGTCCGCGCGATCCACCGCACGCTCCTGCGCCCCACGGGCCGGGCGCTGAAGTGGCTGGGCCACACGCTGTTCGTCGTCCCCCTCACCTTCCTGGGCCACTGCCTGGCCTGGCTGGTGCGCACGCTGGTGGTGGTGCCGCTGGCATGGCTGTGGCAGTGGGTGGTGGTACCGGTGTGGCGGTACGCGGTGGTCGTCCCGGTGCTGTGGCTGTACCGGCACCTGTTCACTCCGCTGGGCCACGCCATCGCGTGGGTGGCCCGGGGTGTCGGCGCGGTCGTCTCCGTGATCGGAACTGCCCTCGTTCGAGTGGGTTTGATCTTGTTTGTGGTACCTCTCGGGTGGTTCTACCGGCGTGTGCTGACGCCCGTCGGGCATGTCATCGCGGTCGTCGCGCGCGAGGTCGCCGACGCGTTCGGGCACGCCTGGCGGATCGCCGGGCAGATTTCGCGGGCGTTCGGGCGCGGGCTGAAGTGGCTCGGCTGGCAGTTGGTGGGGCGGCCGGTGCGGTGGGTGTGGCGGACGGTGTGCGCGCCTGTTGTGCACTGGGTGCGGGATGCCGTGTGGGCCCCGGCGGCTCGGGCCGCCCGCGAGGCGCTCACCTCGGCCCGCGAGACGGTGCGTCGGGCGCTCGGTGCTGCCAAGCAGGTTCGGTAGTTCGGCTGCGGGCCGGTGGTGGGCTGGTCGCGCAGTTCCCCGCGCCCCTGAAAATGCCGCTCCGCGGCAATTCCCCTGGGCGCCCCGAGGGGGCGCTTCCAGGGGCGCGGGGAACTGCGCGACCAGCCACAGACGGTCCGCAGCCGAACCACCGGACCCGCCCGCGCGGAACCCCGCACCGCATCCGACGCGTACTCTGGGTAGTACAACTACTGCCTCCGGAGCGGTGCCCGCCCCCGAGATCTCCCTCCACAAGACGGAGGGATGAGCCGGGCGGCGCGCGGGCCGCGGCCGGAGGGCCCCCACAGGACAGGTGGGCGGCGCCCACCGCGCCCGCCCCGCACGAGGAGAAGAACCACTGGGCAAGCGACAGCCCGAAGGCCCGCCGCCCGCACCTGCGGTGCAGCGCATCCGACTGCGCTACACCAAGCGCGGCCGCCTCCGGTTCACCAGCCACCGCGACTTCCAGCGCGCCTTCGAACGCGCGCTGCGCCGCGCCGAGGTGCCCATGGCGTACTCGGCCGGCTTCACCCCGCACCCCAAGGTCTCGTACGCGAACGCCGCCCCCACCGGCACCGGCTCCGAAGCCGAGTACCTGGAGATCGCGCTCACCGAGCACCGCGACCCGGCGACGCTGCTCACGCTGCTCGACGAGTCGCTGCCCACCGGGCTCGACATCACCGACGCCGTGGAGGCCCGCACCTCGGGCCTCGCCGACCGGCTGACCGCCTCCATCTGGGAGATGCGGCTCGACGGCGTCGCCGTCGAGGACGCCGAGAAGGCCGTCGAGGCCTTCCTCGCCGCCGAGACCGTAGAGGTCCAGCGCCGCACCAAGAACGGCATGCGCACCTTCGACACGCGCGCCGCGGTCGCCGGACTCCAGGCGCTTCCTCCACAGGCTGATAGGCCCGTGGACAAGCCCTGTGCGATACTGCGCCTGGTGGTACGGCACCTGACACCTGCCGTGCGACCCGACGACGTCCTGTCCGGTCTCCGAGCTGTGGCCGACCTGGCGCCGCCGGTCCCCGCAGCGGTGACCAGGCTGGCGCAGGGGCTCTTCGACGAGGAGTCCGGCACGGTGACCGACCCGCTCGCGCCCGACCGCGAGGCAGCCCCGGCCGCTCCACCCAAGGCCGCCGGGACCGCTTCTGCGACGGCGCCGGAAGGTCCCGCCGCGTAAGGGCAGTCGTTGTAGCGCAGCCCTGGTACTCGGGAGCCACCTGGGTCGGGCCGCGCACTGACCAGGAGACTTTCGCCAGGCCGTACGTATATCGCGTACGGAACCGGCGAGCCGGACATATCAGCTCCCGTGCGGCGCCCGCGCCCCGGACGGCGGCACCCGCGCACATCACGCGGACGTGCCGCCGGACCGGAACAAGGCGCGGCGCCCGGGAGCGTGACGGGAGCTACGCCCGCATGCTTGAGAACGAGAAGAACGAACCCGGTGTGACCGGGGACGACAACAACAGCCCCAGCGACACGCTGCCGCCGCGCCGCCGGCGCCGCGCCGCGTCGCGGCCCGCCGGTCCGCCGGGAGCCGCGGGCGCCGACGCGCCCGAGACCGCCGCCGCGGCCACCGAGGCCCCGGCCGAGTCGCCGGCCGCCGAGGAAGCCGCTCCGGCGCGCCCCCGCCGCCGTGCGACCCGTAAGGCGACCGCTCCGGCGGGTGGGACCGCCGCTGCCGCCGCTGCCGAGGAGACTCCGGCCGCCGCCGAGGCCGCGGCCGAGACGCCCGCCGCCGAGGAGGCCGCCCCGGCGCGTCCGCGCCGCCGCGCCACCCGCAAGGTGACCGCTCCGGCCGGTGCGCCCGCCGCTGCCGCCGAAGAGGCGCCCGAGGTTGTCGAGACCCCGGCCGCCGTCGAGCCCGAGGCCGTCGAGGAGAGCGCCGCTCCGGCGCGCACCCGCCGCCGTGCCACCCGTAAGGCCACGGCTCCGGCCGGTGCGCCGAAGGCCGCCGAGGAGGCCGAGGCCGTCGTGGCCGCCGAGCCTGCCGTGGCCGAGGCCGCCGTCGAGCCCGAGGCCGCCGTCGAGCCCGAGGCCGTCGAGGAGCCCACCGCCCCGGCGCGCACCCGTCGCCGTGCCACCCGCAAGGCCACCGCGCCCGCCGGTGCCCCGGCCGTCGAGGAGGCCCCGGCCGCCATCGGCGCGCCGCCGGCCGTCGCCGCCGAGGACCCGGTCGCCTCCCCGGCCGAGGAGGCCGCTGTCGTGGCCGCCGCCGAGGAGCCCGCCGCTCCCGCCCGGACCCGTCGTCGTGCGACCCGTAAGGCGACGGCTCCGGCCGGTGCGCCCAAGGCCGCCGAGGAGGCCGAGGCCGTCGTGGTCGCCGAGCCCGTCGTGGCCGAGGCCCCGGTCGCCGAGGAGATCGCCGCCGAGGCCACCGAGGACGAGGCGCCCCGTGGGCGTACCCGTCGCCGTGCCACCCGTAAGGCCACCGCGCCGCAGTTCACCCCGGCCGCCGCCGAGGAGACCGCGAAGGAGCCGGTGAAGGAGCCCGTCAAGGCACAGGCGCCGCAGGCCGAGGAGAAGCCGGAGACCGGTGGCCGCTCGCGCCGCCGCGCCACCCGCCCCGCCGTCGCCGTCTTCCAGGCGCCGGTCTTCCACGAGCCGATGTTCCAGACCCCGGAGACCGCCGCCGCGGCCGCCGCCCAGGCCGCCGCCGAGGTGCCGGACGAGGAGGAGCTCGAGGAGACCGAGGTCCAGGCCGAGCCGGTCGTCGAGCAGGCCGAGCCGCAGGGCGGTTCGCGCCGTCGCCGCCGCCGTCGTGGCGAGAGCGCCGAGGCCGCGCCCGAGCCGCAGGCCCCCGTGGCCGAGGAGGCCGACGAGGCCGAATCCGCCGAGGAGGAGCCGGAGGGCGCCGAGGCCGAGGAGCACGAGGACGACCGTCCCTCGCGCCGTCGCCGCCGCGGTGGCCGCCGCCGTCGCCGGGGCGAGTCCGCCGACTCGGAGGAGTCGGAGTCGGAGGAGTCCGCCGAGGGCGAGGCCGAGGCGTTCGAGGACGAGGACGAGGAGTCCGACGACACCCCGTCCGCCGCCGGTACCAGCAGCAGCCGTCGCCGTCGTCGGCGCCGTCGCCGCAGTGGTGACGGGGGCGACCACGAGTCGGGTCAGGACGACCCGGAGCGCACCGTCGTCAAGGTCCGCGAGCCGCGTCCGGCGCGCGAGAAGGCCGAGCCGTCCGACGAGGTGCAGTCCATCAAGGGCTCGACCCGTCTGGAGGCGAAGAAGCAGCGCCGCCGCGAGGGCCGCGAGCAGGGCCGCCGCCGGGTGCCGATCATCACCGAGGCGGAGTTCCTGGCGCGCCGCGAGGCCGTCGAGCGCGTGATGGTCGTCCGCCAGAGCGGCGAGCGCACCCAGATCGGCGTCCTGGAAGACAACGTGCTGGTCGAGCACTACGTCAACAAGGAGCAGGCCACCTCGTACGTCGGCAACGTCTACCTGGGCAAGGTCCAGAACGTGCTGCCGTCGATGGAGGCCGCCTTCGTCGACATCGGCAAGGGCCGCAACGCCGTCCTGTACGCCGGTGAGGTCAACTTCGAGGCGCTGGGCATGGCCAACGGGCCGCGCCGCATCGAGGCCGCCCTCAAGTCGGGCCAGTCGGTCCTCGTCCAGGTGACGAAGGACCCGATCGGCCACAAGGGCGCCCGTCTGACCAGCCAGGTCTCGCTGCCCGGCCGCTACCTCGTGTACGTGCCCGAGGGCTCGATGACCGGCATCAGCCGCAAGCTGCCGGACACCGAGCGGGCCCGGCTGAAGACCATCCTCAAGAAGATCGTCCCCGAGGACGCGGGCGTCATCGTGCGCACCGCCGCCGAGGGCGCGAGCGAGGACGAGCTGCGCCGTGACGTCGAGCGCCTGCAGGCCCAGTGGGAGGAGATCTCCCAGAAGGCCAAGCAGATCTCGACGAGCTCGCCGAGCCTGCTGTACGGCGAGCCGGACATGACCGTCCGCGTCGTGCGCGACATCTTCAACGAGGACTTCACCAAGGTCATCGTCAGCGGCGACGAGGCCTGGGACACCATCCACGGCTATGTCTCGCACGTGGCGCCCGACCTGGTGGACCGCCTCTCCCGGTGGACCTCCGAGGTCGACGTCTTCGCGACGTACCGGATCGACGAGCAGCTGGCGAAGGCGCTGGACCGCAAGGTCTGGCTGCCGTCCGGCGGCTCGCTGGTGATCGACAAGACCGAGGCGATGATCGTCGTCGACGTCAACACCGGCAAGTTCACCGGCCAGGGCGGCAACCTCGAAGAGACCGTGACGAGGAACAACCTCGAAGCGGCCGAGGAGATCGTGCGCCAGCTGCGGCTGCGCGACCTGGGCGGCATCGTCGTCATCGACTTCATCGACATGGTCCTGGAGTCCAACCGGGACCTGGTGCTGCGGCGCCTGCTCGAATGCCTGGGCCGCGACCGTACGAAGCACCAGGTCGCGGAGGTCACCTCGCTGGGCCTGGTCCAGATGACCCGTAAGCGGGTCGGCCAGGGCCTGCTGGAGTCGTTCTCCGAGACCTGTGTCCACTGCAACGGGCGCGGTGTGATCGTGCACATGGAGCAGCCGACCGGCGTCGGTGGCGGCGGCAACGGCAAGCGCTCCAAGAAGCGCGGCCGGGGCGGCGCCGAGCACGACCACGAGGCGCACGAGCACGAGGCCGTCGAGGCCGAGGCCGTGGAGACCGAGGCGGAGGTGGCGGCCGAGGTCGCGGCCCCCGTCGCGCTCGCCGAGCCGGAGTTCGTGCCGGACGAGGAGCTCTACAGCAGCGCCGCCGAGGCGGAGGCCGCGGCGCGTGGCAGCCGTTCCCGTCGCCGGGCGACCCGTAAGGCGTCGGCTCCGGCCGGTGCGCCCAAGCGGGGCGCCGAGCCGGTCGCCGAGGCCGAGCCGGTCGCGGCGGAGCCGGTGGCCGAGCCCGAGCCGAAGCCGGTCACGGTCGCGTCGTTCATCGAGGACGAGGCGCCGCGCGGCCGTACCCGTCGCCGGGCCACCCGCAAGGCGACCGCCCCCGCGGGCCCGCCCGCCGCGGCCGAGCCGGTCGTGGTGGAGGCCGTCGTGGCGGAGCCGGTCGTCGTGGCCGAGCCGGTCGCGGCGGAGCCGGTGGCCGAGCCGGTGGCCGAGCCCGTCGTCGAGGAGGCGCCCGTCGCCGCCCCGCCGCGGGCCCGTCGCCGGGTGACCCGCAAGGCCACCGCTCCCGCCGGTTCGCCGTCGGGTGCGCAGGAGGCGGCGGTGCTCGTGGTCGAGAGCGCCCCGGCGCCCGAGGCCGAGCCCGTCGCGGACGAGGCGGCCCCGGCCAAGAAGACGGCCCGCAAGACGGCCAAGAAGGCCACCGCGAAGAAGGCTGTCGCCAAGAAGACGGCGGCCAAGAAGACCGCGGCGAAGAAGACGACGGCGAAGAAGCCCGCGAAGAAGGCGGCGGCCGAGCCGGTGCCGACGGAGAGCTGACGCCGGTCGCGGCGAGCCGCACCACCGAAGGCCCGGCCCCGGGTTACCCGGGGCCGGGCCTTCGCGTTCGCCCGCGGGCGGGTGGGCGGCTTCGGGCCGGGGGTTCACCTGCGGGCCGGTGGGTGGTTGCTCGCGCAGTTCCCCGCGCCCCTAGAAACCCTCGTTCATCTGCGGACCGTGGTGGGCTGGTCGCGCAGTTCCCCGCGCCCCTAAAAGCCTGTGGCTGAGCTGGATTCTCCGGCAGCGGGAAACCCCCTAGGGGCGCGGGGAACTGCGCGAGCAACCACCCACGACCCGCAGGTGAAGGCCGGGCCGAATTGAGGGGCGCGGGGAACTGCGCGAGCAACCCACCACCGGCCCGCAGGTGAAGGTCGGGCAAATAGGGGGCGCGGCCAGCCACCCACCCGCCCGCAGACAAAGCCCGGGCACAGCGGCGCTCAGCCCCCGCCCCGGCCCCGCCACGCCGTGCGCAGCTGGCTCGCCAGGAACAGGGACGCCAGGGTGGGGATCGTCGCGCGGTAGCAGTCCGGCGTCGTCCAGGCGTACACGGACGCCGGGACCAGCACCGCGAGCGCCGCGACCCGCAGGCGCCACCAGCGGCGCGGACGCGGCACCGGGATCGCCGGAGTGCCCAGGTCCGTGGACAGGGAGTCGCGGATGCCGCGCAACACACCCCGGCGGGCCAGGAGTTGGGCGCCGGGCACGGTCCGCAGCACCTCGTCCCGCTCGCCGAACCCCGCCGGCAGCGGCGGCAGGCCGAGCGCCGCCACCAGGTCGGCCTGGCGGCGGGCGGGGGAGTCCGCGCCCCGCAGCAGCGTCACCAGCGGCCGGGCGTCGCGGACGGAGAACGCCGCCGCCAGGGCCTGCGCGGTCGAGGCCGCCACCGCGTGGTCGGTGACCGGGGCCGCCGGGTCCCACTGGTGGGCGGCGGTCTCCTTGCCCTTCTGGAGGAGCGTGAACCCGTACCGGGGCCCGGTGCGGCGCAGGACGAGCGCCGCCCACTTCTCGCCCGTGGTGAAGCTGTCGGCCGCCGCCGTCAGCCGGTCGTCGCGGGCCAGCGCCGCGCGCCGCCCGGGCGAGGGGTCCGGGACGAGCTCCACGTAACTCATCCCGGGCGGCGCGGGCGCGATCCGCAGCGAGACCCCGCACATCAGCGCGGCCTCGGCGACCTCGTGCGGCGGCGCCGCGGCTATCGCGAGCGAGCGGAGCGAGGGGGTGCGCGCGTCCCCGGACGCGGCGGCGGAACCGGCGGAACCCGGTCCCCGGACCGAGGCCGGGCCGCCCACCCGCCCCGCCCGCGAGAACAGCGGCGTCCGCGAAGCCAGCTGCATCCGCACCCCCGACCGCAGCTCCACGAACTCGGTGCGCGGCTCGCCCAGATACGCCCAGGGATAGGTGCGCGCCCGCACCCCGATCGCCCGGAACACGTCCAGCGCCTCGGCCCACCGCTCGTGCAGGATCAGCATCAGGACGAGGTGGTTGCGGAAGTCCGCCGCGTCCGGGTCGCCCGGCTCGTACCAGGCGGAGAGTTCGAGGCCGCGCTCGACGGCCGCGTCGATCCTGGCCCGCTCGACGGGGCTCTGGCGCGGGTCGTCGGAGACCACCACGTACTCGACGGCCGCGAGCAGCGGCAGCGCGTGCAGCTTGGAGCCCGGCAGCGCGCTCTCGGCGGCCCGCTCGGCGAAGGCGAACATCTCGCCGTGCGAGCCGTACCACTTCTCGGAGAGGTACTGCAGGGCCGCCGCGTGGCAGCCGTAGTGGTGCGGGGAGCGGGCCACGGCCTCCGCCCAGTACGCGTCGAACACCTCGCGCGGGGCCTGGCTGCCCCGGGCGTGGGTGAGCGCGATCTGCCAGGGCACCGGGTCGGTGGGGTTGAGCCGGGCGGCCGCGGACGCCACCGGGACGGCGTCCCCGAGCAGCGCGAAGAACGCCTGGAACTGCTCCGGCGCCACGTCCCTGGCCCGTGCCGCGCTGCGTATCTCCCACGCCTGGTGGACGCAGAGCTCGGCCTTGACCAGGACCGCGTCGGGGTCCTCGGGCGACTCGGCGAGCCAGCCGTCCAGCCAGCCGGGGCTGTGCAGGGCGGCCGCGGCGAGCTGGGTGACGTAGGTGCTGCGGCGCTCCCACTCGGCGCGCTCACGGGTCCCGGCGAGCAGGGCGGCGGCCGGGCCGCGGTCGCCCGCGTGCACGGCGGCCAGCGCCTCGCCCATCGGGCCGTCCGGGGCGTCGACGGTGACGGCCTCGTCGGGCGGCAGATCCGCGCCCACGGACGAGCCGTGGCGGAGCATGCGGGGCATGGAGAGCAGCGAACGCAGGTGCACGAGTGATTATTGAATCAGTGACCACCGACACCTCGGCCCCGGGCCCGGCCCTACCGGTCGGTCATCGGCTGGTTTGACCCCTGGGAAAGCGGCCCGTAACCTTGACCCTCGGCGTGTTTCCATGCGCGCCCGCCCCTGAGCACCTCCCTCCCGGCGACCGTTCGCGGTAGCGGGGAGAGGCCGCTCGTCCATTCCGGATCATCACGGGCTCGCCCGTGTGACGCGGCTGGCTTCAGGGGTTCCGTTCCGAGCGAGAGAGAGATCCGCGTGTACGCCATCGTGCGCAGCGGTGGTCGCCAGCACAAGGTTGCTGTCGGCGACATCGTTGAGGTTGACAAGATTTCCACTGCCAAGGTTGGCGACACGGTCGAGCTCTCGACCCTGCTCGTTGTCGACGGCGACGCTGTCACCAGCGACCCGTGGGTGCTGGCCGGCATCAAGGTCACGGCCGAGGTCGTGGACCACCACAAGGGTGCCAAGATCGACATCCTTCGGTACAAGAACAAGACCGGTTACCGCCGTCGCCAGGGCCACCGCCAGCAGTACACGGCGATCAAGGTCACCGGCATCCCCGCGGCTGCGAAGTAAGGGACTGAGGAGACATGGCACACAAGAAGGGCGCATCGTCCACCCGGAACGGTCGCGACTCCAACGCTCAGCGGCTCGGTGTGAAGCGCTTCGGCGGTCAGACCGTCAACGCCGGTGAGATCCTGGTCCGCCAGCGTGGCACCCACTTCCACCCGGGCGCCGGTGTCGGCCGCGGTGGCGACGACACGCTGTTCGCCCTGCAGGCCGGCGCGGTGCAGTTCGGCACCCACCGTGGCCGCAAGGTCGTGAACATCGTTCCGGTCGCCTGACCGGTTCTTTCGTGAGGCGGACCTCACTTCCCGTACGGACCCCGTACGGGAAGCAGGTCCGCCTTTCGCGTGTTTCTAATGAAACACGGCATTACAACGACATTCCGTACGTACTGGAGGCAAGCCCATGACCACCTTCGTGGACCGCGTCGAGCTGCATGTCGCCGCGGGTAACGGAGGCCACGGCTGCGCCTCCGTACACCGGGAGAAGTTCAAGCCGCTCGGCGGCCCCGACGGCGGCAACGGCGGCCGTGGCGGCGACGTCATCCTGGTCGTCGACCAGTCGGTGACCACGCTCCTCGACTACCACCACAGCCCGCACCGCAAGGCCACCAACGGCCAGCCCGGCGCCGGCGACAACCGCACCGGCAAGGAGGGGCAGGACCTGATCCTGCCGGTCCCGGACGGCACGGTCGTCCTCGACAAGGACGGCAACGTGCTCGCCGACCTCGTCGGCCAGGGCACCACCTTCATCGCCGGCCAGGGCGGCCGCGGCGGCCTCGGCAACGCGGCGCTGGCCTCCGCCCGGCGCAAGGCCCCCGGCTTCGCGCTGCTCGGCGAGCCCGGCGAGGCCCGTGACGTGATCATGGAGCTCAAGACCGTCGCCGACGTGGCCCTGGTGGGCTACCCCAGCGCGGGCAAGTCCTCCCTGATCTCCGTCCTCTCCGCCGCCAAGCCGAAGATCGCGGACTACCCGTTCACCACGCTGGTCCCCAACCTCGGCGTGGTCACCGCGGGCTCGACCGTCTACACCATCGCGGACGTGCCGGGCCTGATCCCCGGCGCCAGCCAGGGCAAGGGCCTGGGCCTGGAGTTCCTGCGGCACGTCGAGCGCTGCTCGGTGCTCGTGCACGTGCTGGACACCGCGACCCTGGAGTCCGACCGCGACCCGGTCTCCGACCTCGATGTCATCGAGGCCGAGCTGAAGCAGTACGGCGGCCTCGACGACCGGCCCCGCATCGTCGTCCTCAACAAGATCGACATCCCGGACGGCCAGGACCTCGCGGACATGATCCGCGGCGACCTGGAGCAGCGCGGCTACCAGGTCTTCGAGGTCTCCGCGGTCGCCCGCACCGGCCTCAAGGAGCTCTCCTTCGCGCTCGCGAAGATCGTGGCCGAGGCGCGTGCCGCCAAGCCCGTCGAGGAGGCCACCCGGATCGTGATCCGCCCCAAGGCGGTCGACGACGCGGGCTTCACGGTCACCTACGACGAGGCGGCCGAGGTGTACCGGGTGCGCGGCGAGAAGCCGGAGCGCTGGATCCGCCAGACCGACTTCAACAACGACGAGGCCGTCGGCTACCTCGCGGACCGCCTCAGCCGCCTCGGTGTCGAGGACCAGCTGATGAAGGCGGGCGCCCGCGCGGGCGACGCCGTGGCCATCGGCCCCGAGGACAACGCGGTCGTCTTCGACTGGGAGCCGACGATGATGGCGGGCGCGGAGATGCTGGGCCGCCGTGGCGAGGACCACCGCCTGGAGGCCCCGCGTCCCGCCGCCCAGCGGCGCCGGGACCGCGAGGCGGAGCGGGACGAGGCGCAGCAGGAGTTCGACGAGTTCAAGCCGTTCTAGGTTCGCTGTCGTCCGCGGGCCGTCGGTGGCTGATCGCGCAGTTCCCCGCGCCCCTAGGTATTTAGGGGCGCGGGGAACTGCGCGAGCAACCCAGCACGGTCCGCAGCCGACCGACAACCGCCGGAGGCTTTCGGGAAGGGGCGGGGCGGGGGAAAACCCCGCGTCCGGCCCCCACGGCCGCGGCGGCATACTGGACACGTTCAGCAAACGTACGATGTCCACCGAACGTCAAGGAGTAGCCCCCCGTGCGTAATCCCGAGGCACCGAGACTGCTGGGGGTCTACCGGCGGGCCGTGCCCGAGAGCGTCCGCAAGGCGATCGTCTCGCAGGTCGACGCCGACATGCGGCGCCGCGTCAAGATGCGCATCGCGGGCGGCGCGGCCGTCGCCGAGAAGATGCGCGCCGCCCGCGTCACCAAGCGCTACCAGACCCTCGCCTCCGGCGCCGACCGCACGGTCGTGCACGTCGGCAAGGACCCCAAGGTCGCCCTCGTCACCCCCGGGGTGACCCCGCTCCAGGCCCGCCGCGCCAACCTCGACACCGTGCTGCGCGCCTTGCACGCCGCCGGTCTCGACCACTTCTGCGTGCGCGGCCGCTCGGAGACCTCCGCCGCCGTCGCCGTCCGCGAGGACGACCGTACGGCCGTGCTGAAGGTCCTGGAGGCGCTCTGCGGCGACCAGCCGGGCTACGTCACCCACGTCAAGGGCAACAACCCGGTCCCCGAGACCTCCCTGCCGGGGTACGAGGACGGCACCTGGCGCCGGTTCAGGACCGCCGGGACCGTCCGCGTCACCTGGTACCGCACGGACCCCACGCACCGCCTCACCCTCGGCAACCGCTACGGCTGCGACGTCGAGTTCTGGCACGAGGAGGACGGCCAGCTGGTGCCGCCGCGCGTCGGCAAGCTCGCCGAGACGCTCCCCGTCGAAGGCCCTGTCACGCAGGTCTCCGAGGCGTACTTCACCCACCTCGCGCCCCGCGAGGCCCCGGACGCGGCCCAGGTGCGCACCCGCGCCGAGTTCGCCATCCACCCCACCGACGAGATCACCTTCCCGATCGACGTCGTCTACACCTGGGTGAACGGCGCGGACCCGGCCTGGCTGCGCCGCCGTGCCCAGTTCGCGGGCGAGACCTACCACGCCGAGGCCGCCAACGCCGCGCGCTACCTCAGCCGCGACGAGCTGCGCTACTCGCTGCGCTCGCTGCACATGTACGCGCCGTGGGTGCGCAACGTCTACCTGGTGACCGACGACCAGACCCCGGAGTGGCTGGACACCACCCAGCCCGGCATCAAGGTCGTCAGCCACAAGGAGATCTTCCGCGACCCGGGCCTGCTGCCCACCTTCAACTCGCACGCCATCGAGAGCCAGCTCCACCACATCGAGGGCCTCGCCGAGCACTTCCTGTACTTCAACGACGACGTGATGCTCGGCAACGAGGTCACCCCGCAGGACTTCTTCCTCTCCAGCGGCCTCACCAAGTTCTTCCCGTCGCCCGCCCTGGTCCCGCTGGGCGCGCGCACCCCCGAGGACCCGCCGGTGGCCGCCGCGGGCAAGAACAACCGCCGTCTGATCGAGGAGCGGTACGGGGCGGTGGTCGTGCAGAAGATGAAGCACATGCCGCACCCGCTGCGCCGCAGCCTGCTCACCGAGATCGAGACGGAGTTCGAGCCGGAGTACCGCTACACCGAGGCGAGCCGGTTCCGCTCGGAGGACGACATCTCCATCTCGTCGTCCCTGCACCACTACTACGCGTACCACACGCAGCGCGCGGTGCCCTCCGAACTCCCGTACACCTACCTCGACCTGACGCACCCGTGGACCGAGACGCGGCTGGGCCGCCTTCTCGCCAACCGGGACAAGACGGTGTTCTGCGTCAACGACACGGTCTCCACCGAGCAGGACGTGCACGAGCAGAAGGACCTGATCACGCCCTTCCTCGACGCGTACTTCCCGGTGCCGAGCCCGTTCGAGAAGCGGTAGCGGTAGCGGACGCGAAGACGACGAAAGGGGCTCGCCCGGACCAGAAGGTCCGGGCGAGCCCCTTTTCCCGTATCCGACGCGACAGGCGCGTCAGTCCCGCTCGAACCGCGACTTCACCGGGAAGTACGCGCTCAGGAACGCCCGCAGTACGCGGTCCTGCTCCTCCACCGACACCTCCGCGTCGGCGGACTCGCCGATGCAGAACGTGTCGTGGGCGCGCTCGGCCAGCAGCCGGGTCAGCACCGTGTGGTGGTCGTAGTTGCCCACGTTGATGTAGCTGCACGAGATCGCGCTCGGCACCGAGCTGCCGATCAGGTAGCCGTAGTGGTGGTGCAGCGACGACGTGATCGACAGGTCCGAGTTGGCGCGGAACGGGTTGGCGGCGGTGCGGCCCACCTCGTCCGGGAACTTGTCGGCGATCTCGGTCAGCACACTGCGGCGCAGCGGGTGCGGCGCGTGCAGGAAGCTGGTCGTCGTGGTCCGCCCGAACGCCTTCTCCAGCAGGGCCCGGTTGTTCTTCGCGGCCGCGAAGTAGCCCTCGTCGTCCGGGGACGGCTCGGTCGGCGGGACGGCCGTGGGCGAGCGGAAGAACTTGGCGACGCCGTTGCTCAGGAAGAACGACGACGGGTTGAGCGGACGGCCGATGAACACATCGTCGTTGAGGTACAGGAAGTGCTCGGCCAGACCCTCGATGCGGTACAGCTGGCTCTCGATGGCGTGCGAGTTGAACGTCGGCAGCCAGGCCTGGTCCTTGAAGATCTCGCGGTGGCTGACCACCTTGATGCCGGGCTGGGTGGTGTCCAGCCACTCCGGCGTCTGGTCGTCGGTCACGAGGTAGATGGTGCGCACCCAGGGCGCGAACATCTCCAGGGAGCGCAGCGAGTAGCGCAGCTCGTCGCGGTTGCGGAAGCGCACGTCGCCGCTGTCGGCGTCGTTGGTCGGCATGTTGCGGCTGCGGCGCACCGAGTCGCGGCGCTGCTGCCAGGCCGGGTCGGTGTCGTCGACCCAGGTGTAGACGACGTCGATCGGGTAGTCGACGTCCCACATCAGCTGCTTGGTGAACTGCGCCAGCGTCGGGTAGTCGCGCTCGCCGACCCGCCACTTGGCGGTGGCCTCCAGGTTCGGCAGGCGCCGTCCGAGCAGGGTGGTCAGCCGGGGCGTCTCGCGCCAGCCGTCCTCCTCCGACTCGGCCCAGAACTCCAGGCTGCAGCCGTACGCCGGTCCGTACCGCAGGGTGCGGCTCTCGGAGGTGATCGGCTTGAACACGCGCAGACCCGCGACCTCGCCCACCTCGCCCAGCCGCTCGGCCAGGACCGCGCCGGGCGCGGCGCCGCGCGGGGTGACCAGCTCGGCGTAGACCGGCTTGCCGTGCAGGGCCGTCGACATGGCCTCGATCACCCGGCGGCGCATCTCGACGGGGACGGCGACGCGGTGGGCGACGCCGGCGTCGTGGCGCAGCAGGATGTACGGGATCCCCGCGTCCTCCAGGACCTTGGCGGTGATCTCCAGGTTGATCTGCGCCATGCGCGGACCGTTGATGTCGTCGCGCTGCTCGGCGAGCCGGCCGGCCGAGCGGATCAGCGTCCCGGTGCGGTCCTGCGCCTGGATCATCACCTCGCGGGCCTTCTGCTCGTCCGCCGAGTTCGACAGGGCCGAGACGGGGGCGGCGACGCTGAAGCTGCGGGTGCCGCCGGCCGCGATGCGCATCGCGGTGCGGTCGGCGCGCTGCGCCAGGCGCTCGGGGGTGTCGCGGCGGGCGACCAGCTTGGCGAAGAGCTGCTCCCAGCGGGCGGTGATGTCCTCGCCGCCGAACCGCTCGTACACGCCCTTGCGGGCGGCCTTGCCGAACGCGTGCCGGGTGTCGTCCTCGCCCATCAGCCGGGCCATCGCGGCGGCCAGCGAGTCGATGTCGCCGGGCGGCACGAGCAGCCCGTCCACATCGTGGCGGATGATCTCGGCAGGCCCGGTGACGATGTCGTACGCGATGACCGGCACACCGGCAGCGAACATCTCCAGGAGCACCAGCGGGAAGGCCTCATTGCGCGAGGGCAGCAGGCAGACGCTGGCCTTGGCCCACTCCTGCTCCATCTGCGAGGAGCGGCCGACCAGTTCGATGCGCGAGTGCATGCCCAGGCCCTCGACGAGGCGGCGCAGCCGCACCTCCTGCGGGCCGTCGCCGAAGATCCGCAGCTGCCAGTCGGGGAAGTCCGCGCAGATCCGCTGGAAGGCGTGGATGGCGTGGTCCAGCTGCTTCTCCGGGGTCATCCGGGCAGCCAGGACGATCGTCTTGGACTCCAGGTCGGCGCGCGGACGGTAGCCGTCGGGCACCGCGTTGGGGATCGCGGCGAGCTCCGGGGCGGCCTCGCGCAGCGAGTCGGAGAACCAGTCGTTGGTGCGCTCGGTCAGCGACACCAGCGCGTCGACGCGCGGGCCGTAGACCAGCAGCGGCTCACCGGAGACGCCGCGCAGCTGGGAGGCGCGGTGCTCCTGGTGCACGGTGACGACCCGGGAGGGGGCGAGCTCGGCGGCCGCGGCGAGCAGCGCCGGGGTGGTGGTGACCAGCACGTCGGAGTCGAGGGAGCCGAGCGCGGCCGTCATCTCGATGTCGGACAGCCGGTCGAAGGTGGACTCCCAGGACGGCTTGATGAGCTCGCTCGGCAGCGACTCCAGCGTCCGGCAGGCGTTCTCGTCCAGGGCGCTGGTACGCACCGGGCGTCCGTACGATCCGGTCCTGTCCACCAGGTAGCGCCGCTTGACCTGCTGGGCCGCCGAGAAGAACGGCTCGGGGCGGGTCTTGAAGACGCTCAGCACCTCGACGTCGTGCCGGGGAGCGAGATGGATCGCCTGGGTGTAGGCGGCCATCTCGGTGCCGCCCATCTCGTCGCCCCAGGTGAGCAGAAACGTGATCTTCATGCAACTTCCTCTGCGCCACGGGGGGCGGTTCCGAATCCGGTACAGGACACGGCGAGCACGCCGGCCGGGGTGACATAGGCGTGCACCCTCGCGAGCGAACCGTTGTCGAGAGCGACGATACGGAACGGCGTCCGGTAGACCTGCTTGGGGTGACGCACATCGGTCAGCCGCCGGGCGATCTTGATCCGGTTCCCACCGGCCTTCAGATGCATGTCCCAGGTGCGGGTGGTGCGGCCGACCGCCATCTCGGCGAGCGGTACGTCGAAGGTGAAGCGGTCGCCGTCCCAGGTCACGGGGGCCGCGGCCGCCTTGCTGCTGCGCCGCAGCACCGCCTCCGCGACGTACTCCTCGAAGGGGGCCCGGGGCGCGATGAGCCGGCCGTGCACCGTGATCCGGTCCCAGCGCAGCTCGAACGAGGTGAGCTCGGCCTGATGGCGCGGGCCGCGCACGTTCAGCATCGAGCGGCCGTCGACCGAGCGCACCGGACGGAACACGGCGCCGCTGGTGGGTGACGGCGAGGTGGCCAGGGTCGGGCCGTCGGACGACTCCGCGGGGGCCGAGGCGATCTTCGCCCGCAGCTCACGGCCGTCACTCTCGGTGACCACGACCTCCATGCGCCACATACCGGACGAGAGCACCGGGCCACGGGTGCCGGTCTCCGACGGATCGTCATGGCGCAGCGGCGCGGTGGCCGTCAGAAGGAGACTTCCGTCACTCTGCGGCTCCTGCTCCAGCTCCACATGGACGACCTTGCGCCCGCGCGACATCTCCAGATGGGCCGCGCCGACCGCCTCGGGGCGGCGCGGGAAGGTCACCGCGAAGTTGAGGGTGCGCCCACCGGAGACCGAGAAGTGCACGGGCCGCAGCAGCGGCCGCGGCTTGACTCCGTCGATGGCCGGTACGGTATGCATCTGCTCGACACGTCGGCGCATACGTACTGCCGCGCGGCGCGCCCGCTTGGCGGCGCCCACCGCATAGGGCAGCAGTGAGTCACTCACGGTGAACCTAGCTCTCGTCTGGGCTAATGGTCAGCGTTGCATGCTGCCAATAATGCGTAAGATCGGCAAGTTGCTTCGTAATTCTATCGATGCATCACGATTGCTTCATCGAGTGGAACCCAAATGAACTTTCAGCCCTCTCCTCGGGTGGCGGTCTGCTTGATCGCAGATGAACGTGTAGCGGGGAGTGGGAGAAGGACATGGGACGCTGGCCGATGATGGGACGCCAAGTGGCCTCCCGGCGTACCGTGCTGGCTTCGCTGGCGGGGGTCGTGGCAGCCGGTGCGATCGCCGGATGCGACAGCAAGCACCCGTCGGCCAGAGGCGCCGCCGTCACAAGTGAACCACCGAAGCCCGTCTCGCTGCTCCCGGTCGACCACCGCAGCAGCTTCGACACCCCGGGCCGCCCGCTCGCCATGGCGATCGTCGCGCACCCGGACGACGACCTGTTCTTCATGAACCCGGACACGCTCCACACGATCGAGCGAGGCGTCCCGGTCGTCTCCGTGTACGTCACCGGCGGCGGCTCCTTCGGCGTCAACCAGGCACCCGGCGAGCCCAAGGCCCGCCCCGACGTGCCCGCCTACGTCTCCGCCCGCCAGCAGGGCCTGCGCCAGGCGTACGCCCGGATGCTGGGCGCGACCCTGTTCACCCCGTGGACGCGCACCGCCCTCAAGCTGCCCGGCGGGCGCGAGGCCGAGCTCAACGTCCTGGAGTACAACGGCCGCCGCGCCGAACTGATCTTCCTCGGCGTGCGGATGCACGAGAAGACCGGCCGCGGCTGGGTCGGCATGACCCAGCTGTGGAACACCCCCGGCGTGGTGCTGCGCACCCAGCCCACCCCCGAGTCCCCGGTCCGCGAGAAGTACACCTACAGCCGCGACGAGCTCACCGACGCGCTGCTGTTCCTGATGCGCAAGTACCGGCCCACGCTGGTGCGCACCCTCGACCCGGACCCCGACGCCCAGGTCCACGACAAGCTCCACCCGCGCGGCAGCGACCAGGTCGGCTACTCCGACCACCCCGACCACACCGCCGTCGCCCTGTTCACCTGGCGGGCGCTGGCCCAGTGGGGCCAGGGCAGCACCCAGGGCTCGCGCACCCCCGGCTTCCTCACCGAGGCCTTCCGCGGCTACTACAACCAGCGCTGGCCCTACAACCTGCCCAGCGACACCGTCCACCAGAAGACCGAGTACCTCAACGCCTACGGCGGCGCCTCCACCTGGCAGTGCGGCAACGGCTCCGGCTGCGGCGACTACTCCGTCGGCCTCAACGGCGTCCTCAAGTCCAAGAAGGGCTGGGTCCGCTCCACCCACCGCCGCTACCCGACCGCCGGCCCCAAGGTCGTCGTCGACAAGGACGGCCGGATGACCGCGTACGCCGTGCTCGGCACCCGCGCCGCCCGCTGGCGCGAGTCCGGCCCCTTCAGCGGCGGCTGGGGCACGGCCGAGGACCTCGGCGGCGGCCCGCTCGCCCCCGCCCTCAGCGCGGTCGCCGCCGCCGACGGCCGCCACCTCGTCTTCGGCCTGCGCTTCACCGACCTCGGCCCCACCGACAAGGACGACACCCGCGAGATAGTCGTCCTGCAGCAGAAGAGCGCGGGCGGCGACTTCGAGCAGCAGTGGACCAGCCTCGGCAACCCCGAGACCGACCCCCGCCGCAGCCGCCTCACCGGCCCGCCCACCGCCATCGCCGCCCCCGACGGCACCGTCCACGTCTTCGTGCGCAACGCCGCCAAGGGCGTCAGCACCCGCGTGCGCGACAAGCAGGGCACCTGGTCGCCGTGGCAGAAGCTGGCCGGCGGCGGACAGATCCAGGAAGGCCTCGCCGTCGCCCTCGACGGCGACGGCCGCGTCCACGTCTTCGGCTCCGCCTTCGGCTGGGTCGAGCACTGGGCCCAGAAGGACGCCGGCGGCGCCATGGTGCGCGCCGCCCGCGGCCTCAAGACCCGGCCCGGCGACGCACCCGACGCGGTCACCGCCAAGGACGGCTCCGTGCTGCTCGCCTACCACAAGCCCTCCAGCGAACAGGTCAACGTCGCCCAGCTGCGCGGCGGCCAGGCCGGGCGCTGGACCGAACTGCCCGACCAGAAGGTCACCGGCTACGGCCCCGTCGCCCTCGTCGACGGCCAGGACCTCGCCACCGGCGGCGTCATGCTCAGCTCGCGCAGCGGCACCGGCTCCATCGAGATGGTCGACAGCGGCAAGCAAGTCACCCTCCACGGCGACGCGTCCTCCGGCTTCATGGTCGGCGCCCCCGCCGTCGTCCAGAGCGCCGGCGAGGGCGTCGCCCTCGTCACGCTCGGCCTGAACACCACCCCCGCCGTCACCAGGGTCCCGCCGCGCGCGGGCACCGTCTGACCGACACACCGCACCGGCGCGCGACACCGGGCGGACCGGGAGCGAACAGGGGCGTACGGGACCATCCCGTACGCCTCTTCCGCACGGCCGCACGCCTGATCCGTACGCCTGATCCGCACGCCTCTCCGTACGCCTCATCCGCAGGCCCACGCGGGCTTCCGTGCGGGCGCGCCGCCCGCCCGCACTTACACCGCCTTCACGTTCGTACGAAAAGTCACAGCAGGCCTGGTCGGCGGGCCCGGCCTCCTAGACTGTCCGTATGACTTGGATGATCACAGGCGGTGCCGGCTACATCGGATCTCACGTGGTGAAGGCCCTCGTCGACGGCGGCGAGCAGGTCGTCGTCCTCGACGACCTCAGCACCGGAGACCCCGCCCGGCTGCCCGAAGGCGTCCGCCTGGAGCGCGGCACCGTCCTCGACCGCGACGTCCTCGACCGCGTACTGCGCGAGAACGACGTCGACGGCGTCATCCACATCGCCGCCAAGAAGCAGGTCGGCGAATCCGTCGAACGCCCCCTGCACTACTACCGCGAGAACGTCGAAGGCCTGCGCACCGTCCTGGAAGCCGCAGCCGAAGCCGGCGTCCGCCGCTTCCTGTTCTCCTCCTCCGCCGCCGTCTACGGCATGCCCGACGTCGACCTCGTCACCGAGCAGACCGAATGCCTGCCCATGAGCCCCTACGGCGAGACCAAGCTCGCGGGCGAATGGCTCGTCAGCGCCGTCGGCAAGGCCCACGGCATGGCCACCGCCTCCCTGCGCTACTTCAACGTGGCCGGCGCCGCCACCCCCGAACTCGGCGACCCCGGGATCTTCAACCTCGTCCCGATGGTCTTCGAGCGCCTCACCGACGGCAAGGCACCGCTCATCTTCGGCAACGACTACGCCACCCCCGACGGCACCTGCGTGCGCGACTACATCCACGTCGAGGACATCGCCACCGCCCACGTCGCCGCCGCCCGCCGGCTCGCCGCCGACCCCGAGGCCGCCCTCATCCTCAACATCGGCCGCGGCGAAGGCGCCTCCGTCGCCGAAATGGTCGACATCATCCGCGACGTCACCGGCATCACCGAGCCCGCCCCCGAGGTCGCCCCCCGCCGCGCCGGCGACCCCGCCCGCGTCGTCGCCTCCGCCGAGCTCATCACCAAGGAACTCGACTGGAGCGCCCGCCACGACATCCGCTCCATGATCACCTCCGCCTGGGAAGGCTGGCTGCTGCGCCACCCGCGCGACTGAGCCCCCGGAACCTGTGACGGCCCCCGCCCACCCCGGCGGGGGCCATCCCACGCCCCGTCCAACGCTCGAAACGGCCGTGCGCCCAGCCCCCGGCCTGGCATAGATTTCCCGGTGTGACAGTGGCAAGGCAGTACGTGACCCAGGCCCGCAGGATCGTCGTCAAGGTGGGCTCGTCCTCCCTCACCACCGCCTCCGGCGGCCTCGACGCCGACCGCGTCGACGCCCTCGTCGACGTCCTCGCCAAAGCCCGCAGCGGAAACTTCACTGCGGGCCGGAGGCCCTCCGTTGAGGGCGGTGGTGGGCGACGGGCGGGCGAGAAGGAAATAGTGCTGGTCTCCTCCGGCGCCATCGCCGCCGGACTCGCCCCCCTCGGCCTGCGCCGCCGCCCCACCGACCTCGCCCGCCAGCAGGCCGCCGCCAGCGTCGGCCAAGGCCTCCTCGTCGCCCGCTACACCGCCTCCTTCGCCCGCTACGGCGTACGCGTCGGACAGGTCCTCCTCACCAGCGACGACACCAGCCGCCGCGCCCACTACCGCAACGCCTACCGCACCCTCGACCAGCTCCTGGCCATGGGCGCCCTCCCCGTCGTCAACGAGAACGACACCGTCGCCACCGACGAGATCCGCTTCGGCGACAACGACCGCCTCGCCGCCCTCGTCGCCCACCTCGTCCGCGCCGACCTCCTCGTCCTGCTCTCCGACGTCGACGGCCTCTACGACGGCGACCCCAGCAAACCCGGCACCACCCGCATCGGCGAAGTCCACGGCCCCGACGACATCGCCCACGTACAGATCGGCAGCGCCGGCAAAGCAGGCGTCGGCACCGGCGGCATGGTCACCAAGGTCGAAGCCGCCCGCATCGCCGCCGCCGCAGGCGTCCCCGTCGTCCTCACCTCCGCCACCCACGCCGCCGACGCCCTCGCCGGACGCGACACCGGCACCTACTTCCACACCACCGGCCGCCGCAGCGCCGACCGCCTCCTGTGGCTCGCCCACGCCTCCACCCCCCAAGGCCACCTCGTCCTCGACGACGGAGCCGTACGCGCCGTCGTCGAACGCCACTCCTCCCTGCTGCCCGCCGGAATCGCCGCCGTCGAAGGCGAGTTCAGCGCCGGCGACCCCGTCGAACTGCGCGACACCACCGGCCGCGCCGTCGCCCGCGGACTCGTCAACTTCGACGCCAAGGAGATCCCCCAGCTCCTCGGCCGCTCCACCCGCGAACTCGCCCGCGAACTCGGCCCCGCCTACGAGCGCGAAGTCGTACACAGGGACGATCTGGTCGTTCTCCACCCCTGAAACGGCTGAAAGTCCGGCCTTCGAGCCGACACCTTCACGAAAACCGCCCCGCGACCCGGCCCGGACTGGTCAACTTTGTTGCGGGGTACTCGCGGGGGTGAGTGACCCGCGAGGGGTACGGCAACGCATCACAGCATCACAGGAGGCCGCCGGTGAGACGAGCGCGCCCGGGGGCGGCGCCCCGAGTCGGGGGAACCCACGCCCGCAGGGCCGTGGGGGAGGACGGGCCGACCCTGACCAGCGTGGGCACAGGGGCCGACATAGCGCAGACCGAAGAGCGGGAACAGCCCGGGGACACCCCCAGGCTCTGGCACATCACCCTCAGCGTCTCCGGCGCCGAGGCCCCGCTCAAAGAGGTCCGGCGCGGCCTCGAACAGCTCGCCCACGACCACCCCTTCTTACTGACCAGCAGATACGCGGGCGACCACGCCGAAATCCGCTACTGGGAAGAGGCCCGCGACCTGCACGACGCCGCCGCCGTCGCCCTCCGGCTCTGGGGCGAACACCGCTCCACCGCCAAACTCCCGCCCTGGGAGATCGTCGGCCTGGAAGTCATCGACCGCGAGACCTACCACCAGCGCCTCGCCGAAGGCTACGGACCGCCACCGGCCGCACCCGTCGGCGTGCACCCCTTTTGACACTCCGGCCAGCCGGAAACGACCACGACCGGACCGTGAGAACGCCGTCTCGGAGAGTGGAATCCGTGCGGAACACCCCCGCCCGGCGCACTACCCTGCGGACATGAGCGCGTCTACCCCGCACGAGAACATGTCCCCGGTCACCCAGGCCGCCCACCGGGCCCGCACGGCCGCCGCCGAAATCGCGCCATTGCCGCGCTCGGCCAAGGACGACGCGCTCCTGGCCATCGCCGACGCGCTCGAAGCACGCACCAAGGAGATCGTCGAGGCCAACGCCCTCGACATCGCCAAGGCCCGCGAAACCGGCACCAGCGAGACCGTCATCGACCGCCTCACCCTCACCCCCGAACGGGTCCGCGCCATCGCCTCCGACGTCCGCGACGTCGCAGCCCTGCCCGACCCCATCGGCGAAGTCGTCCGCGGCTCCACCCTCCCCAACGGCATCGACCTGCGCCAGATCAGAGTCCCCCTCGGCGTCGTCGGCATCATCTACGAAGCCCGGCCCAACGTCACCGTCGACGCCGCCGCCCTCTGCCTCAAATCCGGCAACGCCGTCCTGCTGCGCGGCTCCTCCTCCGCCTACGAGTCCAACACCGCACTCGTCCAGGTGCTGCGCGACGCCGTCAGCGGCGCCGGACTGCCCGCCGACGCCATCCAGCTCGTCCCCGGCGAATCCCGCGACTCCGTACGCGAACTGATGCGCGCCCGCGGCCTCGTCGACGTCCTCATCCCCCGCGGCGGCGCCTCCCTCATCCGCACCGTCGTCGAGGAATCCACCGTCCCCGTCATCGAGACCGGCACCGGCAACTGCCACGTCTACGTGGACGCCCAGGCCGACCTCGACATGGCCGTCGACATCCTCATCAACTCCAAGGCCTCCCGCCCCTCCGTCTGCAACGCGGCCGAAACGCTCCTCGTCCACCAGGACATCGCCGACGCCTTCCTGCCCCGCGCCCTCGACGCCCTCGCCGAAGCCGGCGTCACCGTCCACGGCGACGCACGCGTCCAGTCCTACGCCGACACCACCAAGGCGACCGTCGTCGCGGCCACCCCCGAGGACTGGGAAACCGAGTACCTCTCGTACGACATCGCCGCCGCCGTCGTCGACTCCCTCGACGCTGCCGTCACCCACATCCGGCAGTGGACCTCCGGCCACACCGAGGCGATCGTCACCACCTCCCAGGCCGCCGCACGCCGCTTCACCCAGTTGGTCGACTCCACCACCGTCGCCGTGAACGCCTCCACCCGCTTCACCGACGGCGGCCAGTTCGGCTTCGGCGCCGAGATCGGCATCTCCACCCAGAAGCTCCACGCCCGCGGCCCCATGGGCCTGCCCGAGCTCACCTCCACCAAGTACATCGTCACGGGAGACGGACACGTGCGATAGGAGGGAACCTCCCCCTTGGCGCCTCCGAGGGGGAGAGTTCGGACACTCCCTGCCCAAAACGACCGCGCCGGGGCTACGCTGAACCCGTGCCGGACGACGTGGGGGGCAAGCCGTTCCCGGACGGCTGGGAGCCCGACGACGACCGCGGGGGCGCGAACGACGCATTCGCCTCCGTGGTATTCGACGAGGACTTCGTACGAGCCGCCGAGATCCACGAACCAAGCGCCGTGGAACGGCTGTTGGCCGCCGCCCAGGCCCGCGCCGAAGCCGAAGCGGCCAGAGCCCGCGCCGGCGCGGGCATCGACGACGACTTCGCCTACCCCGCCCGCGACCCCGACGCCTACGGCTCCGCCTTCCCCGGCAGCGCCGAATCCGGCCCCTACGGCCCACACGGCGGCGCACTGCGCCCCTACCGCGGCCGGGCCCGCTGGCACCGCCCCGTCGCCTGGCTGCTCGCCCTGATCATGGGCATCGGCATGGTCGCCCTGGCCTTCGCGGCCGTCTACCGGGGCGCCTCCAGCAGCCGCGACGACCCCGCCCCGCACCCCACCACCAGCAACGTGGACAAGTCCGGGCTACCCATTCCGGCCACCGTCGGCCCCACCACCCCGACCGCATCGGCGGACTACTCGGCGCCTGCGGTCGCGGCTGTGCCTCGGAGGGGGTGAGGGGGGCGATCGGCGGGGGAGGGGGGCCTCCCCCCCCGCCCCCTCCCCACCCACCCCACGCCCCGCCCCCGCCCCACCCCTGACCACAGCTTTTGCGCGTCCCGACGGCCTCTCGACGACCTCCTGACAACGGGCCGGCAGTCCTCTGACCGCCCTCTGACCACGCCTTGAACAACCGCGTGCGAACTCGTCAGAACTTGTCGCGTACCAGCGCGTTTATCGGCCCCTCCCGCGACCTACCCTGAAGGTATGGCAGGGCGTGGAGAGCCACCCGAGGGGACCCCGGAGGGCCTCCCCGGCGGAGGTGAGGACGAGTACCGATCCGTCGTCTTCGACGAGTCGTTCGTTCGTGCTGCCCGCCTGCAGGAGTTCTCCGCCCAGGAACGGATGCGTGAGCACGCGCGTGCGGTGCGCAGCCGTCCCAGCTGGTCCTTCCGGCCCTTCACCAAGCAGATAGTCGCGCTGGTCGTCCTCCTCTTCGTCGCCTTCGGTACTGCCGTCTACATGGGCCTGCGCCATCCCTACCAGCCCGGTGGCGGCAGCGTCGCCGCCGAGCCCCTGCGGATGACCGTGATACCCCTGGCCCCGCAGAGCGTCGTCCCCGGCATCGACGTCGCCCGCCTGTTCGACCACAGCCCGGCCGCCCAGTTCCGCACCGGCGCCGACGGCATCAACCTCCCCGCCGTCCGCAGGACCGCCCACTTCTCGGAGAGCCAGATCATCGCCGGTGTGACCACCGCCAAGGAGTATCTGGTCCAGTCGTCCCTCGACCCGCAGGTCCTCACCGGCAAGTCCGTGCACCAGGTGCGGGCGCTGCTCGATCCGGAGCTGCTGACCCAGTTCGACCAGAGCATCGACAATCCGGCCGACGACGGCCGCCACGCCGCCACCGGCTGGCTGGTGCGCTTCGATCCGGCCAAAGTGGCCCTGGCCGACACCCAGGTGCGGGTGCAGGGCACCTTCCACTACGCCGAGTCCGGCCGGGACACCCTCGATGTGACGTCCGACCACACCTTCACGTACGCCCTGCGCCCGGCGGCGTCCGGCCCGGACAAGGTGGCGTCCCTCTTCACCGTCCGCCGTGAGCTGCACTTCCGCTTCGACCGCGACGACCTGCGACTGCACCGGGTCGAGCTGCAGTTCAGCTATGTGGAGGCCGGACCGCAGGCCTGCTCGGCCGATGTCTCCGCACAGCTGCGGCCGCTGCTCGCGGGCGAGCGGACCAGCGCGACCGGCCCGGCGGGCACCGATCCGTACGCGACCGGCCCCGCCACCGCGGCCCTCTGCGGCACCCTCGCCACCAGCGCCCAGCCGACGCCGTAGGCACCCGTCCTGGCCACAGCCCCAGGCGCCCCTGCGCCACCCTGCCCGGCCGGGAAGGTCCTGCCAGGACGCCAGATGCCAGGAAGCCAGGCGTTCGGAAGGCAGGGCGTTCGGAAGTCAGGGCGTTCGGAAGTCAGGGCGTCCGGAAGCTACGCATCCCGGCCCGGCTCGTCCTGCGGCCCGTCGCCGTCCGCCGCCGGGCCGGAGGGGCGGTCCTGCGGTCCGCCCTTCGCCCCGTTCGAAGGGCCGCCGTCGGCCGGCCGGTCTGAGGTGCGCGAGGCGGAGCCCGCGCCCGTGAACTTGCCGTACAGCTTGCCGCCCAGGTCCGCCGTGCCGCCGGCTATGTCGCCGACCAGCTTCATCAGCGGGTCCTTGCTCGTGCGGACCGTCTCGGCGTACGAGGCGGCGGACTCGCGGAACGAGTCGGAGACCGAGGTGTCCTTGTCCTCCTCACGACGGGGGTAGTGGCCGTCCATCAGGCGCTGGTAGTCGCGGCTCGCGGCCCACTTCTTCAGCTCGGCCGCGCGCACCGTGGTGAACGGGTGCGAGCGGGGCAGCACGTTCAGGATCTTCAGGACCGAGTCGCGCAGGTCGCCGCCCGCCTCGTACTCCTCGGCCTGCTCCAGGAACGCGTCCACGTTCATCTCGTGGAGGTGGTTGCCGCCCGCTATCTTCATCAGGCCCCGCATCGAGGCCTGCAAGTCCTGGCCGACGAGCAGCCCGGCCCGGTCGGCGGACAGCTCGGACTTGCGGAACCACTCGCGCAGCGCCGTCACGATCGCCATCACCGCCACGTTGCCCAGCGGGATCCAGGCGATCTTCAGCGCCAGGTTGGTGAGGAAGAGCAGGATCGTGCGGTAGACGGAGTGGCCGGACAGGGCGTGGCCCACCTCGTGGCCGACGACCGCGCGCATCTCCTCCTCGTCGAGCAGCTCCACCAGGCCCGTGGTGACGACGATGATCGGCTCGTCGAGGCCGATGCACATCGCGTTCGGCCGGGGGTCCTGTGTCACGTACATCGGGGGGACCTTCTCCAGGTCCAGGATGTAACAGGCGTCCCGCAGCATGGCGTTGAGGTGGGCGAACTGGGCGTCGCTCACGCGCACGGAGTCGGAGAGGAACAGCAGGCGCAGGCTGCGCTCCGGCAGCAGCCCGCTGAGCGCCTTGAAGACCGTGTCGAAGCCGCTGAGCTTGCGCAGCGCCACCAGCGCCGACCGGTCCGCGGGGTGTTCGTAGGCCCGGGAGGAGATCCCGGGGAAGCGTCGGCGCTGCCTGCTCGGCACGCTGTCCTGGATGTCGTCGGTCATAGGTGTCCCCCTGTCTGAGAGTCTCGGCTCGTCCCCCTGACGACATCCACCCTAGGCGGTGGGGCTACCGTGGGGCGGGGGCCTGTGGATAACCAAGGAGACACCTGCCATGACGGATGCCGTCACGCTTCTCGCCGCCGCCTCGGACCAGCAGGGACCCGGCAATGTGCTGCGGATCCTGCTGGTCGTGTCGATCCTCGGTGCGGGCGGCCTCGCCTGGCTGCTGCTGCGCGGCTACCGCTCCGACGAGGGTGGCGACGCGGCCGCGGCCGAGCCGGACGGCGTGGCGAGCCGGGGTGCGAGCCCCGACGCGGAGGGCGCCGTCAAGGACTGAACGGCTGAGTCGGCGTGAGAGTGCCCGGGCGGCCCGCATACGATGAGCCCGAAGTCTCCGCTCCGACTCCCGGATAGGTCCTGCTGACGATGAGCCTCACCAGCACCGCCGCCACGCACCTGGTCACCCTCGCCGAGGGCACCGAGCACGGCGGCAACCACGAAAGCCTCAGCCCGTACGTCACCGGTGGCGGCGCCCTGTTCGCGCTGCTGCTCCTGCTGTGGATCACCACGCGCTTCAACCGCGACCGCTGAGTCGGGGCGTTTCCACCGGGCCAGTAGGCTCTGCACGCATGGGAGAGCAGGAAGTGCCTACCGGTCCGGTCAAGCGGCGCATCGGCGTGATGGGCGGGACGTTCGACCCGATCCACCACGGACACCTGGTGGCCGCCAGCGAGGTGGCCTCTCAGTTCCATCTGGACGAGGTCGTGTTCGTGCCGACGGGGCAGCCGTGGCAGAAGAGCCACAAAAACGTCTCCGCGCCCGAGGACCGGTATCTGATGACGGTCATCGCGACCGCGTCCAACCCGCAGTTCTCGGTGAGCCGGATCGACATCGACCGCGGCGGTGCGACGTACACCGTGGACACGCTGCGGGATCTGCGCGCCCTCAACAGCGACGCGGACCTGTTCTTCATCACCGGCGCCGACGCGCTCTCGCAGATCCTCACCACCTGGCGTGACGTGGACGAGCTGTTCTCGCTCGCCCACTTCATCGGGGTGACCCGGCCCGGCCACATACTGACGGACGACGGTCTGCCCGAGGGCGGGGTGTCGCTGGTGGAGGTGCCCGCTCTGGCGATCTCGTCGACGGACTGCCGGGCGCGGGTCGCGCAGGGCGACCCGGTCTGGTATCTGGTTCCGGACGGCGTGGTGCGCTACATCGACAAGCGCCAGCTCTACCGCGGCGAGTGAGAGAAGGGCACCCGGTGAACGACCGACAGGACCCGTACGACCCCTATGCGCCGCAGGTGCAGCTTGTCGGTTATGACGAGTACGGGCAGCCGGTGTACCAACAGGTGCCCCAGCAGGCTTCGTACGACCCGTACGCCCAGGCCCAGCCGCAGCAGCCCCACCAGTCTCAGCAGACCCAGCCCTCCCAGCAGGATCACCAGGGGCAGCAGGGCCAGCAGCAGGGCGGTTACGGGTACGACCCGTACGCCCAGCAGCAGCCCTCGTACGACTACACTTACGACACCTACGGCCAGTCCGCGCAGCCGTCCGTGCCCCAGCAGAACCAGGGGTACGGCTACGACACCGCGCAGCAGTGGGGCCGCGAACAGCCCCCGGCCCAGGCCTCCCCGGCGCAGGCCCCCGTGCGGGAGCCCGAGCCCGAGCCGGTGGCCGAGCAGATCCCGGTGCTGCCGCAGCAGCGCAAGGACGAACGCGACTACCGCACCGAGCAGTTCTCGTTCATCGAGGAGCCCGACGAGGACTCCGAAGACGTCATCGACTGGCTGAAGTTCACCGAGAGCCGCAGCGAGCGGCGCGAGGAGGCGCGGCGGCGCGGCCGCAACCGCGTGGTCGCGCTGGTCGTCGTCCTCGCCCTCGCGGCGGTCGGCGGCGTCGGCTACCTGTGGGCCGCGGGCAAGCTGCCCGGCCTGTCGTCGTCCTCGGACTCCAAGAAGCCGGGGGTCGCGGTCGGGGCGCAGAAGCGGGACGTGATCGTCGTCCATCTGCACAACACGGCGAAGGGCGGCACCTCCACGGCGCTGCTCGTCAACAACGCGACCACCAAGCAGGGCACCACCGTCCTGCTGCCCAACACCCTCGCCGTCTCCAACGACGACGGCACCCGCACCACGCTCGGCAAGTCCGTCGACAGCGACGGCTCGCAGGGCACCCGTGAGGCGCTCGGCGCCCTGCTCGGAACCAAGATCACCGGAACCTGGCGGCTGGACACGCCCTTCCTGCAGAACCTGGTCGACCTGGTCGGCAACATCGACATCAGTACGGATGCCGATGTGCCGGGCGCCAAGGCGGACGCGGCCCCCGTGGTCAAGAAGGGCGACGACCAGACACTGACCGGTCAGATGGCCGTGGCGTACGCCACGTACAAGGCGCCCGGCGAGGCCGACGCCAAGCAGCTGCAGCGGTTCGGGCAGGTCATGTACGGGGTGCTGCGCAAGATCTCGGACGACCCCAAGGCCGCGACGATCACCGTGCAGACGCTGGCGCAGATCCTCGACCCCTCGCTGCCCGAGTCGGACCTCGGCGCCTCGCTGGCCAAGCTCGCCGAGCACGCCAAGGTCGGTGCCTACAAGACGGCGCTGCTGCCCGTCCAGCCGGACGGCACGCTCAGCGCGCAGGCCGGTGACAGCGTGGTCAAGGACATCCTGGGCGGCTCGGTCACGGCCCCCGACAAGGGCGCGGCGGTCCGGGTCGGCGTCAGCAACGCCAGCGGCAACCCGAAGGCGGCCGACAAGGCCCGGGTCGACCTGGTCAACGGCGGCTACGCCGTCATCGACGCGGGCGGCGCGAGCACGGCGGCGTCGTCCTCCGTCACCTACGGTGACACAGGGCAGAAGGCGAAGGCCGAAGAGGTCGCCAAGACGCTGGGGCTGCCGGCCGGTGCGGTCAAGCAGGGCAAGGCCGCGGCCAACGCGGACGTCACCGTGGTGCTCGGCAAGGACTACAAGATCAAGTAATCCTTTCGGGGCTGTCGGCGGTCCGTGAGATCCTGGAGAACGATCTGAATCGATCTGACCGCCGACGAAAGCCAGCTTGTGACCGCCACGGACCGTTCCATCGAGCTCATCACCGCCGCCGCTCAGGCGGCCGCCGACCGGCTCGCGCACGACATCATCGCGTACGACGTCAGCGACGTGCTGTCGATCACCGACGCCTTCCTGCTCGCCTCCGCCCCCAACGACCGCCAGGTCAAGTCGATCGCGGAGGAGGTCGAGGAGCGTCTGAACAAGGAGCTCGGCGCCAAGCCGGTGCGCCGCGAGGGCGACCGCGACGCCCGCTGGATCCTGCTCGACTACGTCGACATCGTCGTGCACGTCCAGCACAGCGAGGAGCGCGTCTTCTACGCCCTGGAGCGGCTCTGGAAGGACTGCCCCGAGCTGCCGCTCCCCGAGGACGCGGTGAAGACCCGCGGCAAGGCCGCCGAGCACGCCCAGCTGCACGGTGGGACGGAGGACGGTGAGCTGAGCTGAACAGCAGCGACGCCAAGCCGGGCCGGGGCCGCCGGGTCGTCCTGTGGCGGCACGGCCAGACCGCGTGGAACCTGGAGCGCCGCTTCCAGGGCTCCACGGACATCGAGCTGACCGAGGCCGGTCTCGGCCAGGCGCGCCGCGCGGCGCGCCTGCTGGCGGCCCTGAAGCCGGACGCCATCGTCGCCTCCGACCTCAAGCGGGCCGCGGCGACCGCCGACGAGCTGGCCGCGGTCTCCGGGCTGCCGGTGACCCACGACTCGGCTCTGCGGGAGACGTACGCGGGCGCCTGGCAGGGCCTGACCCACGAGGAGATCGTGGAGCGCTACGGCGAGCAGTACGCGGCGTGGAAGCGCGGCGAGCCGGTGCGCCGGGGCGGCGGCGAGCTGGAGACCGAGGTGGCCGACCGGGCCGCCCCCGTGGTCCTCGCCCACGCCGACAAGCTGCCCGACGACGGCACCCTGGTCGTGGTCAGCCACGGCGGGACGATCCGTACGACCATCGGCCGTCTCCTGGGGCTGGAGGCGCACCACTGGGAGGGCCTGGGCGGGCTCTCCAACTGCTGCTGGTCCGTCCTCGGCGAGGGCGCGCGCGGGTGGCGCCTGCTGGAGCACAACGCCGGGACGCTCCCCGAGCCGGTGCTCGGCGACGACGACTGAGGCGGCTATCAGCCGCCTCCGGCGCGGCCGCCGGGGCGCGCCCGGCGCCCGCCCGGGCGGTGCGACCACCGGATTTCACTTTCCGGCAGGTCACAGGCTAAAGTTCTTCTTGTTCGCAGCGCGGGAGCGCGGGAAACAAAGCGAACAGCGGGGCTATAGCTCAGTTGGTAGAGCGCCTGCATGGCATGCAGGAGGTCAGGAGTTCAATTCTCCTTAGCTCCACAGGAACGGGATCCCGTCCGGTCGTCAGACCGGGCGGGATTTCGCGTTTCCGGGGCGCCGCACGCCCGCTGCCCGCACGCCCGCCCCTCGCACGTCCCGCGGCCCGGCCGAGGCCGCGGGTGTGAGGCGGCCGCCCAGCCCCGTGCCCGCGCGGCCGCCTCACGCCCAGATCTTCTCCCGCATCTCCCTCAGCGTCGCCGTACGCGCGCCGCTCTCGGTGTCGTTCGGCGTGTACGTGACGATCCGGCACTCCGGCATCCCGTTGATGGACAGCGACACCGACGTCATCCGTATCTCGCCCACCGCCGGGTGCCGGAAGGTCTTCACGCGCGGTCCCGGCGGCACCACGTCGCCGTTCCTCCACAGCCGCGCGAAGTACGGGCTCGCCTCGGAGAGCGCGGCGATGAACGACTCCCAGGCGGGCTCCCCGGCGTGGCGGCCGTACTCCGAGCGCAGGGTCGCCACCATCACCGGCAGCTCCTTCTCCCGGAACATGACCGGAGAGGCCGCCTCCGGCACGGTGAACAGCGTCCACAGCACGTTGCGCACGCCCGTCGACCGGATCTCCGGGATGTCGAACAGGTCCCGGTAGGCGGGGTTGGTCGCCAGGATGTCGTAGCGCCCGTTGTAGACCACGGCCGGATGCGGATCCAGTGCGTCGATGATGCCCTGGATCTCCGGGCCCACCTCCACCACCGGAGCCTCCCGGTCCGGCTCGCAGGGCACGTCCGCCAGGTGGTACAGGTGCTCGCGCTCGGGCTCGTCCAGGCGCAGGGTGCGCGCCACCGCGTCCAGGACCTGCGGCGAGGCGTTGATCGGGCGGCCCTGCTCCAGCCAGGTGTACCAGGTCACGCCGACTCCGGAGAGCTGGGCGACCTCCTCCCGGCGCAGCCCGGGCGTGCGCCGCCGCAGGCCCGGCGGCATGCCCACGTCGGCCGGCGTGACCCGCGCGCGTCTGCTGCGCAGGAACGCGGCGAGTTCCGGTCTCCGGCGTCCGTTCGGTGCGGCCACAGTCGTCACGTCCCCCATCGTCGATCCCGTCGCCCGCTCCTGCCAGGTGCTGTCAGTACCAGCATCAGCGGGCTCTCGTTACCCGTATCCGCCCGGGGTCAGGCTGGCTGCCATGACCACCGCGCTTCCCACGGGCCCAAGTCCCTTACTCAGTAAAGACCGTGCCACTGACAACCGGCCCCCGCTGCTGCTCGCGATCGTGCTCGCGGCGCAGTTCATGGCGCTCCTCGACGTCTTCATCGTCAACGTCGCCGCCCCCACCATCCGCGCCGAACTGCACGCCTCCGGCGCCGCGTTGCAGCTGGTCGTCGCCGGATACACCATCGCGTACGCGGTGCTGCTCATCACCGGGGCGCGCCTGGGCGACCTGCTCGGGCACCGCCGCCTCTACCTGGCCGGGCTGGCCGTCTTCACGGCCGCCTCGCTCGCCTGCGGCCTGGCCGGGACGGCCGGCCAGCTGATCGCATTCCGGCTGGTGCAGGGCGCCGGATCGGCGCTGATGATCCCGCAGGTGCTCAGCCTCATCCAGCGCAACTTCACCGGCGAGGCACGCGTGCGTGCCCTCGGGGTCTACTCCGCCGTGCTCGCCACCGGAGCGGCCGCCGGGCAGGTCCTGGGCGGCATCCTGGTCAGCGCCGACCTCTTCGGCACCAGCTGGCGGCCGGTGTTCCTGGTCAACGTGCCCATCGGGATCGTGCTGCTGGCGCTCGGCGTGCGCCACCTGCCCCGGGAACGCCGCGAGCACCGCGGCGCGGCCCGCTGGGCACGCGACCTGGACCTGCCCGGCCTGGTGCTGCTCGGCGCCTCCGTCACGCTGCTCACGGTGCCCCTGGTGCTCGGCCAGGAGGAGGACTGGCCGCTGTGGGCCTGGCTGTCGCTGGCGTCCAGCGCGCTGCTGTTCGCCGCGTTCTGGGCGTACGAGTCGCGCCTGGCCCGGCGCGGCGGCGCCCCGCTGATCGCACCCAGGGTGCTGCGGCTGCCCGGCATGGGCCTCGCGGTCGTCCGGATCGCCATCGTGATGGCCATCAACGCGGGCTTCCTGTTCACCCTCACCCTGCACATCCAGGGCGGCCTCGGCTACAGCGCGCTGCGCGCGGGACTGACCTTCGCGCCGACCGCCGTGGTCTTCGGCACGGTCGGGCTCACCTGGCGGCGCTGGCCCGCCCGCTGGCAACGGGCGCTGGTGCCGGGCGGATTCGCGCTGACCGCGGTGTCGACCCTGGCGACCGGTCTGCTCCAGCGCGGCGGCGGTACGGGCGGGCTGGTCGTCTACGTGACGTACGCCGGTGTCGGCGCCGGCCTGGCGCTGGCCTTCAGCCCCACCTTCGCGGGGGCGCTCGCGGGCGTACGGCCCGAGGACGCGGCGGACGCCAGCGGACTGCTCGCCACCGTGAACCAGCTGGGCCAGCTGATCGGCGTCGCCGCCTTCGGCACGCTCTTCCTGAACCGGCTCACGACGGGGGCGCACACCTCCGGCGGCGCGCTGTGGGCGTGCTCTCTCGCGCTGGCCGGAGCGGCCCTCGCGGGGGCGCTGACGGGTCTCGTATCACGACGTCGCTGACCCTCTTGCGCGACCATGGCAGAATCGTGACGGCCGGAGGGGGACGACGGACCGAACGGGAGGGAGACCGCGATGCCTACGAGCCGCGACGACATCCCGGACCTGTCCGGTGCGCCGCGGACAGCGACCCGGATCAGCTGTCCTTCCTGCGGTTCCTCCCGTGTGGCGCAGATGCTCGGCGACAGCGGCGGCGTCTCCTACGTGTGCACGGCCTGCGGCCACAGCTGGAGCTGAGATGGGTGCACACAGGCGGAAGTGCGACTGGTGCGGCAGCGGTACGCCGATCGTCCGGGACATGGAACCGGTCAACGCCGACTACCAGTACTGGTGCGAGGAATGCGCGCGGGCGCTGATCATAAAAGGCGACCCCATCGAGACCTACCGGGAGCTGGAGGGGGAGCCGATCTACGGCCGTCTCCTGGAGGCGCACTGCACCCTCAAGAGGTTCTACTCCTTCGCCACGGCCTGAGCGGCGCCGCCCGCCGCGGCCCGAGCGCCACCGCCGCCACGAAGGCGGCCCCGGCCAGCGGATAGAGCGCCGAGAGCGCCATCTGCAGCCCGTTCTGGGCTAGTTCGGGGCGGTCCGCCCCGTGGGGCACCCACCACAGGGCGTACGAGCCGAAGACCAGGGCGGCGAGTGCCCCGCGGACCCGGTGGGCCCCGAGCAGCACGAGCCCGGGCACGCACCACACCCAGTGGTGCGACCAGGAGACCGGGCTCACCAGGAGCGCCGTGGCCGCGCAGCACAGCACCGCCCGGGCCCGCTCGCCGCGCAGCTCGGCCCGGACCGCCGCATACAGGCCGAGCACCGCCGTGAGGGCCGCGGCCGCCGTCCACCAGGCACCCGGGGCGCCGGTGTGCAGCAGCCGGGCCAGCACTCCGCGCAGCGACTGGTTCGCGGTGTCCTCGGCGTGGCCGACCCGGCTCGTCTCGAAGACCGTCGACGTCCAGAACCGGCGCGAGTCGGCGGGCAGCGCGACGGCGGTCGCCAGCGTCGCCCCGGCGAACACCGCCAGCGCCGTCGCCGCCTGCCGCAGCCACGGGTTCGCACCCGCTCCACGCGCGCGTACGAGACCGGTGAGCAGCAGGAACAGCGCGAACAGCGCCGGTGTGAGCTTCACCGCGGCCGCGAGGCCGATGCCCGCGCCCGCCCCCCGGTGGCCCGCCCGCCGGGTCAGATCCCACAGGACGGCGACCGCGAGCAGCAGATTGATCTGGCCGTAGCGCAGGGTCGTCCACACCGGCTCGCACCACACCGCGAGCGCCGCCACCCACAGCGCGGCCCCCGGCCGCTCCCGCCCCGCCAGCCGCAGCGAGAGGTGGGCGAGCGCGACAAGGAGGGCGAGGTTCGCCATCGTGGCGAGCGTGCGCATCTCGGGCACGCCCAGCAGCGTCAGCGGGGTGAACAGCAGCGCGGCGAACGGCGGGTAGGTGGTGGGCAGCCTCGCGCGCGTGGCGCGCATCTCGTACAGATCCGCCCCGGCCCGTACGGTTCCTCCCTCCGCCCGGTAGACCATCAGGTCGATCATCGACACCCCGGCGGCCCGCTGGGCGACCCAGAAGACGGCGAACGAGAGCAGGCAGGCCGCGGCGGCGAGCGCCACGGGGCGGCGGACGGGGGTGAGACGGGCGGCGGTCTGCGCGAGCACGTTCACGGTCACGAAAGGGGACGTTACCGGCCCTGTCCGTACAGAACGGCAATCGATTTGGTGGAGTGCCGGGGGGACCGTGTAATGTTCTCGATGTCGCCGGGGGAAACCGGGCGGCGAACAAAGCAAGGGGCTATAGCTCAGTTGGTAGAGCGCCTGCATGGCATGCAGGAGGTCAGGAGTTCAATTCTCCTTAGCTCCACAGTAAAGAAGGCGGCCACCCGATCCGGGTGGCCGCCTTCTTGCCGTCACGGCTCAGCGGGTCAACCGCGGCCGCTGCCCAGGGCCTTGCGGGCCGGCGCGGTCAGCGCGGGCATCTCGGCGGGCGCCCCCTCGATCCGCAGCGCCAGCGCGGGGCACCGGCGCACCGCCCGCTGCGCGCGCCCCCGCAGATGCATCGGGACGGTCGCGTCCGCCACCGCCGGGTAGCCGTCGGCGCCCAGCCGGATCAGCTCCGGGATGAGGTCCGCGCACAGCCCGTGCCCCTCGCACAGCGTCCAGTCGACCAGCACCTTCTCGCCGCTGGGGATGCCCTCCTCCTGGTAGCCGTCGCCCGGCAGCGGCAGCAGGCCCAGCGTGGGGCGGCCGCAGCCGCCGCCCAGGACGTGCGCCGCCAGATCGTCGGTGAACGCGTTGACGGTGGACGTCAGGAAGCGGGCCGAGCCGTCCGGGTGCTTGCAGGCGCCGCGCCCCTTGACGGCGCCCGTCACCTCGCGCAGGGCCTCCAGGGCGGCCGGGCCGCCGCCGTTCATGACGTCCGCGAGGCCGCCCGCCGCGGCCGGCAGCCCGAGCCGGCACGGGCCGCACTGGCCGGAGGTCTCGGCCGCCAGCCAGTTGGCGATCCGCAGCGCCTCGCCCAGCGGACACGTCTCCGGCCCGATCGGCAGGATCGCGCCCGCGCCGAGCGCGCCGCCGAGCGCGGCGAGGGACTCCCGCGAGATCACGGCGTCGTGCGCGGCCGCCGCGTCCAGCCAGCTCCCGTGGTAGCCGCCGGTCAGCACGCCCTGGGGCACCGGCGGCGCCCCGGCCAGCTGGAGCACGTACCGCAGCGGCACGCCCGTCGGCACCTCCACCACCATCGGGCGGGCCACCGCCCCGGAGAGCGTCAGCAGGACCGTGCCGGGCTCGGTGGGCAGCCCGGAGTGGCTGTATCTGCGCGGGCCGACCCGGGCGGCCACCGCGAGCTGCGCGTACGTCTCCGCGTTGGACAGCAGCGTCGGCGCGCCCCCGATGCCGGTGTCCGAGGCACGCACCTTGCGGCCCGGCGGCATCGCGGGCCCGCCGCCCGCCGCCCGGATCACGGACGAGGCCTCGCCGGAGACCATCCGCTCCGGAGTGCGCACCACGCGCGCGCGCAGCGCGGGCCCGCGCCGGTCGGCCAGACCCCGCTCGGCGAAGGCCGCGCGGATCGAGGCCTCCGTGGAGTCCCGGGTGACGGCGACCACCAGGGTGCGGGCGCCCAGGGCCTCAGCGGCCAGCAGAGCGCCGTCCAGGACCAGATGGGGCGCCCGGTTCACCAGGACCGTGTCCTTGCGGCAGGCGGGCTCTCCCTCGCTCGCGTTGACCACCACGACCGGGCGCACCCCCCGGCGTATCGCGGACTTGGCGACCGCCCGCAGCTTGCGGGCGAACGGGAACCCGGCGCCGCCGCGCCCGTTGAGCGAGATGTCCTCGGCGAGCTGGGCCAGCTGCTCGCCGGGCACCGGCTCCAGCGGGCCGTGCACCTTCAGGTGCATGTCGAGGCCGAGGCGCTCGACGAGGTCGAACCCCGCGGTCAGTTGCGGGAGTCCGACGACCCGCACCTCGGGGACGTCGGGCAGTGGCGCGTTCACGGGCGGTCTCCTGCGGTGCTGTTCCAGGGCTCACCGGCGACGGGCTGGTGGAACGGGCTGGGCTGGGTGAAGGGTTCGGGCTGCGGCGCGCCGGGCCCGGGGGCCTCGAAGGCGGCCCCGCTGTCCCCGTAGGGGACGGTGGGCAGCGGTGCGGTCTCGTCGAAGCCCCCGTAGGCCGCGCGGCCGGGGTCCGCCCCGTTGAGGTCCGTCCCCGCGAAGCCGGCACTGTCGTAGTCGGCGCCGCTGTAGTCCGTGCCGCTGTAGGGCGTGCCGCCGAGGTCGTTGGCGCCGAGGTCCGCGAAGCCGCTCTCCTGGAGCGGCATGTTCTCCGGCGGACGCGGGGTGGGCGTCGGCCAGCTCGGGGCGTACTGGGGCGGGGCGGGGGCCAGGGAGACCGCGCGGTAGGCGGCCGAGATGCCGGGGGCGGGGGTCGGCCCGGGCACGGCACGCGGCGGCTCCGTCCCGTAGAGCGCCTGGGTCTCGTACGGGTCGGCCGGGAGCGGGTGGGTCGTCTCGCGCTCGGCGGTGAAGCGGTCGGTCGCGAACGCGTCCGTCGGGTACGGATGCGGTGCGGGCGCCTCGTAGCGGGGGGAGGCGGGGTCGGCCGGGTGCGCCTGGGGGGTGGAGGCGTCCGGGGCGATCGCCTGGGCCGTCTCCACGCGCGCGAGGAGCGGCGCGAGCCACCGGGTGATGCGGCGGCGCACCGGGCGCGGCAGCGAGCGGACGACGAGGGCGCCGGCCACACCGGCCAGCGAGAGGCTGTACAGCGTGACGACCCAGCCGGCCGCCTGACGGCCCGCGTACAGGCCGTGGACGAGAGCGAAGCACCAGGCCGGGTAGGCCAGCATGTGCACCGAGCGCCAGTGGCCCGCGACGCGGTCCGGGTTGGCGAAGGCGCTGCGCAGCGCGCCGGTGGCGGCCGTGACGACCATCAGGACGGCGGCGAGCGAGCCGAGGCCGATCAGGCCGTCCGAGCCGGTGACGCCGAGTCCGAAGGGCACCAGGGCGCCGAGCAGGCCCACATGACCGACCGCGATCTTGACGGTGATGTGCACCAGCAGGAAGCCGATCGAGGACACGGCGGTCGCGCGGTGCACGGCCTGGGCGACGAGCCGGTGGCGCGTCGTCATCAGCAGCCGGTCGGTGGCGAGCAGGCCCCAGACGACCGACGAGGTCAGGCAGACCAGCGACAGGACGCCGGTGGTGAAGTCCAGCGCGGCACGGAAACCGCCGCCGGTCGTGGCGGCCAGCACCGGTATGAGCACCGCCGAGGCGACCAGGAGCGCGCCGGACGCTCCTCCTTTCGCCCGTCCCTTCAGGGACGGGATTTTCAGTGTCGGGGTGGAGCGGGGACTGTGAGGGTTCATGGGGCAACTCCGAAACGTTCAGCAAAGTGGTCCCGTGGCCGCATGCTAGGTCGCCTCATACCAAGCAGTACGGCGTTTGATTGGTTGCCCCAGAAGAGGTCAGAAGAGGTCGGTACGCGGAGTAACCTCTGTCGGCTGAGCTCGTTGGAGCGCCTCGCGCACTCTCCGTAGGGGCTCTGTGAACCCTCCGCGTGTGCCCTCGTGAACGCTCAGTGCGGGCCGTGTGGGGCCTGCGGTACCCTGACGCCATGCGTGCCGTACGCCTTCTGCTTAGCGAGCCGCGCTGATCAGTCCCGACCGATGAAGAGAGCCGGTCGGAATCGGCGCGGCGTCCCCTCCTGTGCGAGGGGCTTTTTCGTTTGGTGAATGTCGCAGCCGCTGGCAGAGACGATCGATGGAGCTTCAGGAATCATGAGCGAGACGAACCCCGCTGCCGCAGAGCCGGTAGCGCCGCACCGCTACACGGCCGCCATGGCCGCCGACATCGAGGCACGCTGGCAGGACTTCTGGGACGCCGACGGCACTTACGCGGCGCCGAACCCCAGTGGTGACCTGGCCGGGGACCCGGCGGTCGTCGCCCGGCCCAAAAAGTTCATCATGGACATGTTCCCGTACCCCTCGGGTGCGGGACTGCACGTCGGCCACCCGCTGGGCTACATCGCCACGGACGTCTTCGCCCGTCACCAGCGCATGACCGGCCACAACGTGCTGCACACGCTGGGCTTCGACGCCTTCGGCCTGCCGGCCGAGCAGTACGCGGTGCAGACCGGCACGCACCCTCGGACCTCCACCGAGGCCAACATGGAGAACATGAAGGCGCAGCTGCGCCGACTGGGCCTGGGCCACGACAAGCGCCGCTCCTTCGCGACGATCGACCCGGACTACTACAAGTGGACCCAGTGGATCTTCGTCCAGATCTTCAACTCCTGGTACGACGCCGAGGCGAAGAAGGCCCGCCCGATCTCCGAGCTGGTCGCCCAGTTCGAGAGCGGTGAGCGCCAGGCTCCCACCACGCGCGCGTGGAGCGAGCTGAGCGCCGCCGAGCGCGCCGAGGTCCTGGGCGGCTACCGCCTGGCGTACGCCTCGGACGCGCCGGTCAACTGGTGCCCGGGCCTGGGCACCGTGCTGGCCAACGAGGAGGTCACCGCCGACGGCCGCTCCGAGCGCGGCAACTTCCCCGTCTTCAAGGCGAAGCTGCGCCAGTGGAACATGCGCATCACCGCCTACGCGGACCGCCTGCTGAACGACCTGGACGCGCTGGACTGGCCGGAGGCCATCAAGCTGCAGCAGCGCAACTGGATCGGCCGCTCCGAGGGCGCCCGCGTGGACTTCCCGGTGGGCACCGAGGGCGACGCGATCACCGTCTTCACCACCCGCCAGGACACCCTGTTCGGCGCCACCTACATGGTGCTGGCGCCCGAGCACGAGCTGGTCGACTCGATCGTCCCCGCCGCCTGGCCCGAGGGCACCCACGAGGTGTGGACCGGCGGACACGCCACCCCCGCCGAGGCCGTCGCCAAGTACCGCGCCTTCGCCGCGTCCAAGTCCGACGTGGAGCGCCAGGCCGACGCCAAGGAGAAGACCGGCGTCTTCACCGGCGCGTACGCGGTCAACCCGATCAGCGGCGACCAGGTCCCCGTCTTCATCGCGGACTACGTCCTGATGGGCTACGGCACCGGCGCGATCATGGCCGTCCCGGCGCACGACTCCCGGGACTTCGCCTTCGCGCGCGCCTTCGAGCTGCCGATGCGCTGTGTCGTCGAGCCCTCGGACGACCGCGGCACCGACACCTCGACCTGGGACGACGCGTTCGGCTCGTACGACGCCAAGCTGGTCAACTCGGCGAGCGCCGACATCTCCCTGGACGGCCTGGGCGTCGCCGAGGCCAAGGAGAAGATCACCGACTGGCTGGCCGAGCGCGGCATCGGCGAGGGCACCGTCAACTTCCGGCTGCGCGACTGGCTGTTCAGCCGCCAGCGCTACTGGGGCGAGCCCTTCCCGATCGTCTACGACGAGGACGGCGTCGCCCACGCGCTGCCCGAGTCGATGCTGCCGCTGGAGCTGCCCGAGGTCGAGGACTACTCGCCGCGCACGTTCGACCCGGACGACGCGGACACCTCGCCCGAGACGCCGCTGTCGCGCAACGAGGACTGGGTCAACGTCACCCTGGACCTGGGCGACGGCCCCAAGACGTACCGCCGCGAGACCAACACCATGCCCAACTGGGCCGGTTCCTGCTGGTACGAGCTGCGCTACCTGGACCCGCACAACAGCGAGAAGCTGGTCGACCCGGCCATCGAGCAGTACTGGATGGGCCCGCGCGAGGGCCAGCCGCACGGCGGCGTCGACCTGTACGTCGGCGGCGCCGAGCACGCCGTGCTGCACCTGCTGTACGCGCGCTTCTGGTCCAAGGTCCTGTTCGACCTGGGGCACGTCTCGTCGGCCGAGCCGTTCCACAAGCTGTACAACCAGGGCATGATCCAGGCGTACGTCTACCGGGACAGCCGCGGCTTCCCGGTGGCGGCCGCCGAGGTCGAGGAGCGCGACGGCAAGTTCTTCTTCGAGGGCGAGCCCGTCAAGCGCGAGCTGGGCAAGATGGGCAAGTCCCTGAAGAACGCGGTCACTCCGGACGAGATCTGCGCCGAGTACGGCGCGGACACCCTGCGCCTGTACGAGATGGCGATGGGCCCGCTGGACGTGTCGCGGCCCTGGGACACGCGCGCGGTGGTCGGTCAGTACCGCCTGCTGCAGCGCCTGTGGCGCAACATCGTCGACGAGACGACCGGCGAGGTCACCGTCACCGACGCCGAGCCGGACGAGGCGACCCTGCGCGCCCTGCACAAGGCGATCGACGGTGCCGGCGGCGACCTGGCGGAGATGCGCTTCAACACCGCCATCGCCAAGATCACCGAGCTGAACAACCACCTGACCAAGGCGGGCGGCGCGCTGCCGCGTTCGGTCGCGGAGCCGCTGGTGCTGCTGGTGGCGCCGCTGGCCCCGCACATCGCCGAGGAGCTGTGGCGCAAGCTGGGCCACCAGGACTCGGTCGTCCACCAGGACTTCCCGGTCGCCGACCCCGCGTACGTCGTGGACGAGACCGTGACCTGCGTCGTGCAGATCAAGGGCAAGGTCAAGGCGCGCCTGGAGATCCCGCCCACCATCTCCGACGAGGAGCTGGAGAAGCTGGCCCTGGCCGACGAGGCGGTCGTCGCGGCGCTGGGCGGCGCCGGGATCCGCAAGGTCATCGTGCGGGCGCCGAAGCTGGTGAACATCGTTCCCGCGTGACGATTCCCGTGACAGTTCGCGCGTGACCGTCCCGGTGTGACGGCTCCCGCGCGACGGGCGAGCGGTAGTGGGGGGTTTCCCCTACGGGCAGGTTGGGGGTTCCCAGGGAACCACCAGCCTGCCCGTTCCGTTTACGGTGGGAGGGAAGCCGACCGACATCGAGGGGACGTTCATGGAAGCCGCGATCGCGATCCTGGCGCTGATGTTCGTCGCCTTCGTCGTGCTGGGCGTGTACCTGGCGGTGAAGGCGGTCGGCGCCGCCAGGCGAGGAGTGGAGCGCACGGTCACGCAGGCCCGCAAGGCCGTCGAGGACACCACGCTCCGGGCCAAGAGCATGGGCCAGGTCGGTGTGGCCGGTGAGCTCGCACAGCTGCGGCTCTCGCTGCGCACCTCGATGCGGGCCACCCAGGACGCGCTCCACGCGCGCGTGGAGCAGGACGAGTCCCTGAAGGAGTCGCTGAGCCTCTTCGAGCGGCTGAGCGGCCATGGACACGAGCTGGACGACGAGCTCAAGCGCCTGGAGCGCGAGCCCGACAAGCTGCGCGTGGGCCGGCGGATGCCGGAGCTGCGCGAGCGCACGGAGCGGATCACGCACGCGGCGGACTCGCTGCGCTGGGCGGCCCGCGACCGGGCCCGGCAGTTCGCCGACGACGACCTGGCCGCGCTGAGCGCGGAGATCGAGGTCGAGTCGGGGGCGCTGCGGGACTGGGCGACGAAGGGGCCGACCACGGGGGTGCCCGCGGATGCGCCCACGGACGTGCCGGGCGGGATAACCGGCTCGGCCTTCGACCCGGCGGCCGGGACGGCGGCGGACGCCCCACAGGCGATCAGGGCGGCGCGGCCCGCGCCCGCGTACCCGTGGCAGAAGACCGCCAAGCCGGAGACGACGAACTGAGGCATAAGACCAGGGCCTGTGGGAACTGGGCCCAGGGGTTCGTGACGGCCAGCCGTCGCCCGGGCACGGGCGCGCGTCCGAACCGGTCAAGGGGGGTCCAAACTGATCATTGGACCGGGGCCGGGCTGCCGTGCGGCGCCCCCGGCGGGTAACCTCCCGCTCATGTCCCGCCATGTCGCGATCGTCACCGATTCAACGGCCTACCTGCCGCCGCAGACGATGGAGCGGCACGGCATCACCGCGGTGCCGCTGACCGTCGTCCTCGGCGACCAGGCGCTGGAGGAGGGCACCGAGATCTCGGCCCGTTCCCTCGCCCTGGCCCTGCAGAAACGCCGCTCCGTGACCACTTCGCGGCCCAGCCCCGACGTGTTCGCCGCCGCCTATCGGGCCGCGGCCGAAGCCGGGGCCACCGGGATCGTCTCACTGCACCTGTCGGCCGAGTTCTCCGGGACCTACGACGCCGCCGTGCTGGCGGCGAAGGGCGCACCGGTGCCGGTACGGGTGGTGGACACCGGGATGGTCGCGATGGCCCTCGGCTTCTGCGCGCTGGCGGCGGCGGAGGTGGCCGAGGCGGACGGCACGCTCGACGAGGCGGTGGCCGCGGCCGAGAAGCGCGCGGCGGGCACTTCCGCCTTCTTCTACGTGGACACGCTCGACTATCTGCGCCGGGGCGGCCGGATAGGGGCGGCCCAGGCACTCCTCGGTTCGGCGCTCGCGGTCAAGCCGCTGCTCCAGCTGGACGGCGGCCGCATCGAGATGCTGGAGAAGGTGCGCACCGCCTCCAAGGCCATCGCGCGGCTGGAGGAGATCGTCGTCGAGCGGGCCGGGACGAGCCGGGTGGACATCGCCGTGCACCACCTCGCCGCGCCCGAGCGCGCGGCGACGCTCGCGGAACGACTGCGGGAGCGGGTACCGGGCCTCGCGGACCTGCATGTCAGCGAGGTCGGCGCGGTGATCGGGGCGCACACGGGGCCCGGGTTGCTGGGCGCGGTGGTCTCGCCGCGCTGAGGGCGGTGGGGACGTGTAGTCGGTGCGAGTCACCCTCCGTGCGAGTTACCCGTACGAGTGACGGAGTTATCCACAACCGCTGGGATATCCACGGGAATTGAGCCTGCTCAGCGGGGTCGGCCGGAGCTGCCTACCGTCGTGGCATGGCTATCCGATCACCACGCATCGCAACGAGCGGGCCGGGCCGCGCACCGGGTTCGGACGGCCGTGCCCGCCATGGTCACGGCCGTCGCGCACGCGGCGCCCAGGTCCGTGCCTCCGCGGGAACGGCCGCGCGGCGGCGGGCGGAGGCACTGCTCCCGGGGCCCGCGCCGACTGATCCACGCGCACCGGTCCCGGCGCCCGCGCCGACTGATCCACACGCACTGGTCCCAGGGCCCGCGCCGACTGGTCCGCCCGCGCCCCTGTCTGCGCCTTCACCCGCGCCTCCGCGACCTGATCCGCCAGACCCACCCGGTCCGCCTGGTCCGGCCTACCCGTCAGATCCGCCAAGTCCGCCCGCGCCCGCCCCGAAGTCGTCGACGCCGTCGACTCCGGCCGATGGAACCGGCTTTCCGGGCGCGCGGGACCACGTCTGGATGGCGCTGTGGGAGCGGCTGCCGGTGTGGGTGCAGGTGCGGTGCGGGCTCACGCCGAGGAGCCTGGCCGCGCTGAGCGTGGTGCTGATCGTGGCCGTGGGGTTCGCCGTGCAGCACTTCTGGGCGGGGCGGCCCGAGCCTGTGCGCGCCCCGGAAAGGGTGACGGGACCGGCGCCTCCCGTTCACACGGTGAGCCCCGGCCCGGGGCCGACGCCGAGCCCGGTGCCGGTGGCCGGGGTGAGTGGGGCACCCGGGCCGTCTCCGAGCGGGGGCATCGTGGTCGACGTCAGCGGCAAGGTGCGGCGACCGGGGATCCACCGGCTGCCGCCGGGGTCCCGGGTCGCGGACGCGCTGGCTGCGGCGGGTGGAGTACGGGACGGGGTGGATGTCACCGGACTCAACCGGGCGAGGGTGCTCATGGACGGCGAGCAGGTGGTCGTGGGCGTGCCCGGCGCGGTGCCGGGCGCCGCCGCTCCGGTCGCCGGTCGTGGAGGGAGCGCCGGGGCGGGCGGGGCGCCGGTCAGCCTGGGCTCCGCCACGGTGGATCAGCTGGACGCCCTGCCGGGGGTGGGTCCCGTACTCGCCCAGCACATCGTCGACTACCGCGCCCAGCACGGCGGATTCCGGTCCGTCGACGAGCTGCGGGAGGTCAATGGGATCGGTGACCGCCGGTTCGAGGACCTCCGCCCCCTGGTGCGGCCATGAACCGCCCCGGGGTCCACGTCGAGTCCGGCAGTCCGCTCGGCGCCGCCAACCCCCGTCAGAAGGGCCCGTCGGACCTCCGCCTGGTCCCGCCCGCGATCGGCGCCTGGGCTGCTGCGGCCGTGGCGCTCAATGCACCGGTGCGGTGGGTGACTTGGGGGATCGTGGCGTTCCTGGTGGTGGCGGGGGTGTTGCTGGGGCCGACGATTCGACGCTGGGGGAGTGGAGGGGGTGGCAGAACTGGCGCTTGGGGAGGGGCCGGACCCGCGCCCCCTATGGCGTCGGAGCATCGGGCCGGACCTGCGCCGCCCGTGTCCACGGCCCATCGCGCGGCCGGGGCCTGGCGGCTGAACCGGGTTGCCGTCGCCGCCGTGCTGCTGTGCGCCGCTGCCGGGGCCGCCGCGAGCGCGCTGCACGTGGCCGAGGCGCGGCGGGGGCCGGTTCCCGGGCTGGCGCGGCAATACGTGCACACCACCGTCGAGTTGACCCTGACCTCCGACCCGAAGCCGATCCGGGCGCGGGCCGCGTGGGGTGGGCGGTCGGTGGTGATCCAGGCGGTGGTCACCCGGGTCGTCGGACCGGACGGCGGTGCCAGCCGGGTGCGGACGCCGGTCCTGGTGACCGCACCGGAGTCGTGGCAGCGACTGCTGCCCTCGACGCGGGTACGCGTGTCCACCCGGCTCGCGCCACCGCGACCGGATGACAAATGGGCGGCCGCCGTGGTGCGGGTGCCCGAGCGGGTGGCGCCGCAGGTCGTGGGGGAGCCAACTGCCTTGCAGAGTACGGCGGGTGGGCTGCGGGCCGGGTTGCGGAAGGCGGCCGACGGGCTGAGTCCGGACGCCCGGGCGCTGCTGCCGGGGCTCGTCGTCGGGGACACCTCGCGGGTCACGCCCGAGCTGCGGGACGCCTTCGAGGCGACCGACCTCACGCACCTGATGGCGGTCTCGGGCAGCAACCTGGTGATCGTCCTGGTGCTGCTGATCGGACCGCCCGGCCGGGCCTCGCTGGCCGAGCGGGGCGGTCTGGCCCCACGCCTCGGCATCTCGCTGCGGGCGACGGCGCTGCTCGGCGGGTTGATCACCGTGGCGTTCGTGGTGGTGTGCCGACCGGAGCCGAGCGTGCTGCGCGCGGCGGCCTGCGGACTTGTCACGCTGCTCGCCATCGCCACGGGCCGCCGCAGATCGCTGGTCCCGGCGCTGGCCGCCGCCGTACTGGTCCTGGTGCTGTACGCCCCGGAGCTGGCGGGGAGTTACGGGTTCCTCCTCTCCGTGCTGGCCACGGGGGCGCTGCTCACGATCGCCCCGGGGTGGAGCGAGGCGTTGCGGCGGCGCGGGGTGCCGGGTCGGCTCGCGGAGGTGCTGGCGGCGGCGGGTGCGGCGCAGGCGGTGTGCGCGCCGGTGGTGGCGGTGTTCGCGGCGAGGGTGAGCCTGGTGGCTGTTCCGTGCAATCTGCTGGCCGAGCTGGCGGTGGCCCCGGCCACGGTGCTGGGGTTCGCGGCCCTGGCCGTGGCGCCCGTCGCGATGCCGGTCGCCGAGCTGCTGGCATGGTGTGCGGGCTGGCCGACGGGGTGGCTCGCCGACATCGCCCGAACCGGGGCAGCGCTTCCGGGGGCGCAGACGGGATGGCCCGGCGGCTGGGGTGGTGGGGCCCTGCTCGCCGGGGTCACCGTCGGCGCGGTGTTCCTGGCCAGACGGCTGCCCCGCCATCCGTGGGCGGCCGCCGGGTGTGCGGTGCTCCTGTTGCTCGCCGTGGTGCGGCCCGCGCCGCTGACCCGGATCGTCACCGGCTGGCCGCCGCCGGGCTGGGCGTTCGCGATGTGCGACGTCGGGCAGGGCGACGCCACAGTGCTGGCGGCGGGGGAGGGGACGGCGGTGGTGGTCGACGCGGGGCCCGACCCCGTTCCGGCGGACCGGTGCCTCAGAGCCCTGGGCGTCACCCGGATTCCGTTGCTCCTTCTCACCCACTTCCACGCGGACCATGTGGCCGGGCTGGCGGGGGTGTTGCGGGGGCGGGCCGTCGGGGTGATCGAGACGGCGACGTACGAAGAGCCGTTGGAGCAGGCCCGGTTCGTGCGGCGGGCCGCTGCCGGGGCGGGGGTGCCGGTCGTCCCGGTGGAGCCGGGGGAGCGGCGTGCGGTGGGGGGCCTCACCTGGGAGGCGCTGTGGCCGCTGCCTCCGCCGACCGTCACACCGGACGGGCCGAACGACGCCAGCGTCACGCTGCTCGTCCGGGCCGGAGGGCTGACCCTGCTGCTTCCCGGCGACCTCGAACCGCCCGCCCAGCAGGCCCTGTTGCGGGCCCATCCCGAGCTGCCGCCGGTGGACGTCCTCAAGGTCGCCCACCACGGCTCGGCCCACCAGGACCCGGCCCTGCTGCGGGCGATCCGGCCCCGGCTGGCACTGATCTCGGCGGGGAGGGGCAATCCGTACGGCCACCCGGCGCCCGCCACGGTGTCCCTGCTCGCGGCGTCCGGGGCGCGGGTGCTGCGTACCGACACGGACGGCGCGATCGCGGTGACGGGGAGGGGGAGCGGGGCGGGGAGCGGGCTGATGGCGGTGCCGCTGGGGCGTGGGCCATGAGGGCGGGCAGGGGCGGGCCTCGTGGTGGGAGTTCGGGCGTGCCCCGGAATGGAGGGGTATCTGCCGGAGGGGGGCGCGTGGTTGGCCGTGCGGTGTAACCGGGGGTAGCAATTCGGTCCTCTTCGGACAGTGTTGCTCAACACGTCACATGGACCCCGTTTGCCTCGAACGGGCCAAGAGTGATCGAATGCATCTTCGTCAAGGGCCGCAAGTCCTGCCGTGACGAGGGTGTCCTGGCCGTGCGCGGTCCGGAAGTTCCTTCTCGCACGGGAGTGTGTGCACCGTGTTCAGCCGCTGGCCCGGCAGGCGTTCGACCGACTCTTCTCGTATGGACCGTGCGGACCGTGGGGGTCGTACAGACCGTGCGGGTCGTACAGACCGTCCGACCCATATGGACCGTACGGCCCGCGCAGCCCTGGTCGGCCGTGCGGCTCGTACGGTCCGGAGCGGACCTCTCGCGGCGGTCGCCGTTCCGCCGACGGCCGGGGTGCTCAACTGCCGGGTCCTGGACCCGGTCAGCGAGCCGGTCCGGCAGGCCGAGTTCGTGGTCAGCGACAGCGCGGGCCGCAAGGTCCTCGCGGGGGAGACCGATCCGTACGGCAGTGTCATGGCGACGGTGCCGGCGGGGGAGTACCGGCTGGCGGTGACGGCGGAGGGGTACACGCCGTTCCACACCAACGCCGTGGTGGCGGAGAGCACGCTCGCCGGGCTCGGTGACGTGACGCTCCAGCTCGCGGAGCCGCCCGCGCTGCCCGAGCCGGGGGAGTGGGAGCTCGACCCGATGCACTCCCAGATCGGCTTCACCGCACGGCACATCGGGCTGGCGCGGATCCACGGGCGGTTCAACACGTTCGCCGGGGTCATCCGGATCGGGGAGCGGATGGAGGAGTCCGCGATGCACGTCGTCATCGACGCGGCGTCCATCGACACCGGTGTCCGGATGCGCGACGACCATCTGCGGTCCGGGGACTTCCTGGACGTGGAGCGCTGCCCGACGCTGGAGTTCTACAGTGACCGGTTCGTGCACCGGGGCGGCAGCCGCTGGGCGGTCATCGGCGGGCTGACGCTGCACGGGGTGAGCCGTACGGTCACGCTGGACACGCAGTACCTCGGCCTCGGTACGGGGCTGGAGGGCGAGACGCGGGCGGCCTGCCGGGCGACGACGGAGCTGCACCGGGAGGACTTCACGCTGACGTGGCAGACCATGCTGGCGCGGGGGATCGCGGCGATCGGGTCGTCGATCTCCATCGAGATGGACATCCAGGTGCTGCCGAAGGCCGGGTGAGGCTCGGGCGCTCGCTCGCGGGCCACCCGGTTACGGGGCCTCCAGCCAGCCCTCGTACTCCTCCGCGAGTTCGTTGAGGGCCGCCGGGTCGAGGCGGTGGTCCGGGTCCTCGACGACGACCAGCCACTGGGCGTCCTCGGCGTCGTCCTCGCCGGCCAGGGCGTCGCGTACGAGCTGGGGCTCTTCGGCCAGGCCGAAGCGGGCGGGGAGTTCCTCGGCCACCTCGTCGGCGGCGTCGCGGTCGGGCAGCACCAGTACGTGTCGGGTCACATCGCTCACCTGGACATTCTCCGGTACGGGGAGGGGTGTGGGGGAACGGGCCCCGGGCGGCTGTCGTCGACTGCCGGAGGCCGCTGTCGGTAGCCGGTAGCCGGGAGCCGGGAGGTGCTGTCGTTAGCCGGGAGGTGTCGGCGGTGATGTGCCGGCAGTGGGGTCCTGTCAGTGGCGCGTGGGATGCTGGACGGCGATGGCCACCAGGAAGAATTCCACCGACGATCCGCTCGCCCCGCTCACGCTCGCCGTGGGGCAGGAGGACCTGCTGCTCGACCGCGCAGTGCAGCAGGTGGTGGCGGCCGCACGGGCCGCCGACGCCGACACCGATGTGCGCGACCTCGCCTCCGACCAGCTTCAGCCCGGCACGCTGGCCGAGCTGACCAGCCCTTCGCTGTTCGCCGAGCGCAAGGTCGTGGTCGTACGGAACGCGCAGGATCTGTCGGCGGACACGATCAAGGACGTGAAGGCGTATCTCGACGCGCCCGCCGAGGAGATCACGCTCGTGCTGCTGCACGCGGGCGGCGCCAAGGGCAAGGGGCTGCTGGACGCGGCGCGCAAGGCGGGGGCGCGGGAGGTGGCGTGCCCCAAGACGACGAAGCCGGCGGAGCGGCTGACGTTCGTGCGGTCGGAGTTCCGGGCGCTGGGGCGTTCGGCCACGCCCGAGGCGTGCCAGGCGCTGGTCGACTCGATCGGCAGCGATCTGCGGGAGCTCGCCTCGGCGGTGTCGCAGCTGTGCGCGGACGTGGCGGGGACGATCGACGAGGCGGTCGTCGCGCGCTATTACACCGGGCGGGCGGAGGCGTCCAGCTTCACGGTCGCGGACCGGGCGGTGGAGGGCCGGGCGGCGGAGGCGCTGGAGGCGCTGCGGTGGTCGCTGTCGACCGGGGTGGCGCCGGTGCTGATCACCAGTGCGCTGGCTCAGGGGGTGCGGGCGATCGGGAAGCTGTCGTCCGCCCGGGGCGGGCGGCCCGCCGATCTCGCCCGGGAGCTGGGGATGCCGCCGTGGAAGATCGACCGGGTGCGGCAGCAGATGCGGGGGTGGACGCCGGATGGGGTCGCTTTCGCCCTGCGGGCGGTGGCTGAGGCGGATGCGGGGGTGAAGGGCGGGGGGGACGATCCGGAGTACGCCTTGGAGAAGGCGGTTGTGGCGGTGGCGCGGGCTGCTCGGGCGCGGCGGTGAGCCCCTCCCCGCCCCTTCCCTAAACCCTCCGGGGGTGGGTGGGGGTGGGGCTCGTTTCCCGGGGGCTTCGCCCCCGGACCCCTTTGCAGGGGCTTCGCCCCCGGACCCCTTTGCGGGGCTGCGCCCCTGCGCCCCCTCGGGGCTTCGCCCCGGGCCCCCGTTTGTCTGCGGGTCCGCTGTGGCTGGTCGCGCAGTTCCCCGCGCCCCTGTCGTTCGTCTGCGGGCCGTCCCCAACTGGTCGCGCAGTTCCCCGCGCCCCTGAAAGGCGGGGCCTGCGGCCACGCCCCACACGCGGCCACGCCCCACACGCGGCCACGCCCCACACGCGGCCACGCCCCACACGCGGCCACGCCCCACACACGCCCCCGCCCCACACACGCCCCCCCCGGTACGGCCCTCTGAAACACAAAACCCCGCCTCCGCCCAGCCGGGCGGAAACGGGGTTCTGGTCAAGATGTCGCCGCACCCGCGTGGCGAACGCAGGCCGCGTGCGGCGGTGGTGCTGGTACCGGGTGGGAGCGGATGAGAGGGCCCGCTGGGTCCCTACCGGTGGTCTATCAAGTGGTCAGCCCACTGAGAGGCCGGCCGGACAGAATTAGGCAGCCTTGAGGGCGGCAACCTTGGTGGCCAGCGCCGACTTCTTGTTGGCGGCGGCGTTCTTGTGGATGACACCCTTGCTGACGGCCTTGTCCAGCTTCTTGGAGGCGGTGCGGACAGCCGTGTCGGCCGCCTCGACGTCGCCGGCCAGGACAGCCTCGCGGGCCTTGCGGATCGCGGTCTTGACCTCGGACTTGACGGCCTTGTTACGCAGGCGCGCCTTCTCGTTGGTCTTGTTCCGCTTGATCTGGGACTTGATGTTCGCCACGAAAGAGCCTTTGCAGGTTCGATGTATCAGATGGTTGTGGCACTCGCCGCTGAGAGGGCAGACGAGGCACAGCTGCCCAGGTTACCAGCCGTCCACCTGGCGGCCCAAACCGAGCGCAGTCCCGTTCCCATGGGACGATAGGGGCTACGTATCGATCCGACATCGCCCGAGACGAGACGCCCCGCGTCTCAAGAATCAGGACCCTGCGTGCCCGCGACGCCTCACAACGTGCCCGAGCCGAGCCGTACCGACCCGGCTCTGATCCGCAATTTCTGCATCATCGCGCACATCGACCACGGCAAGTCGACCCTTGCCGACCGGATGCTCCAGCTGACCGGTGTGGTCGATCAGCGGCAGATGCGCGCCCAGTACCTCGACCGTATGGACATCGAGCGTGAGCGTGGCATCACGATCAAGTCTCAGGCCGTCCGTCTGCCGTGGGCTCCCAGCGAGGGGCCGGACCAGGGCCGGACGCACATCCTGAACATGATCGACACCCCCGGGCACGTGGACTTCACGTACGAGGTGTCGCGGTCGCTCGCCGCCTGCGAGGGGACCGTCCTCCTCGTCGACGCCGCCCAGGGGATCGAGGCCCAGACCCTGGCGAACCTGTACCTCGCCATGGAGAACGACCTCACCATCGTTCCCGTGCTCAACAAGATCGACCTTCCGGCGGCGCAGCCCGAGAAGTTCGCCGAGGAGCTGGCGAACCTCATCGGCTGCCAGCCCGAGGACGTGCTGAAGGTCTCCGCCAAGACCGGTATCGGCGTGGACGCGCTGCTCGACCGCGTGGTGCGCGACGTGCCCGCGCCGGTCGGTGTGGCCGACGCCCCCGCCCGCGCGATGATCTTCGACTCGGTCTACGACTCGTACCGGGGCGTCGTCACGTACGTCCGTGTGGTCGACGGCCAGCTCAACAAGCGTGAGCGGATCCGGATGATGTCCACCGGCGCCACCCACGAGCTCCTGGAGATCGGCACCAACTCGCCCGAGATGCTGCCCGCCGACGGGCTGGGCGTCGGCGAGGTCGGGTACCTGATCACCGGTGTGAAGGACGTCCGCCAGTCCAAGGTCGGTGACACCATCACCTCCCTGCACCAGGGCGCCACCGAGGCGCTCGGCGGGTACAAGGACCCGAAGCCGATGGTCTTCTCGGGTCTGTATCCGCTGGACGGATCGGACTACCCGGACCTGCGCGAGGCCCTCGACAAGCTCCAGCTCAACGATGCCGCGCTGGTCTACGAGCCGGAGACCTCCGCCGCGCTCGGCTTCGGCTTCCGTGTCGGCTTCCTCGGGCTGCTGCACCTCGACGTGATCCGCGAGCGTCTTGAGCGCGAGTTCGGGCTCGACCTGATCGCCACCGCGCCGAACGTGGTCTACCGGGTCGTCCTCGAGGACGGCAAGGAAGTCACCGTCACCAATCCGAGTGAGTTCCCCGAGGGGAAGATCTCGGAGGTGTACGAGCCGGTCGTGCGCGCCACGATCCTCGCGCCCAGCGAGTTCATCGGCTCGATCATGGAGCTCTGCCAGACCCGGCGCGGCACACTGCTCGGCATGGACTACCTCTCCGAGGACCGCGTCGAGATCCGCTACACGCTGCCGCTCGCCGAGATCGTCTTCGACTTCTTCGACCAGCTGAAGTCCAAGACCCGGGGCTACGCCTCGCTGGACTACGAGCCCACCGGCGAGCAGTCCGCCAGCCTCGTCAAGGTCGACATCCTGCTGCACGGCGACAAGGTCGATGCCTTCTCCGCCGTCTGCCACAAGGACGCGGCGTACGCGTACGGCGTGCGGCTCGTCGCCAAGCTGCGCGAGCTCATCCCCCGGCAGGCCTTCGAGGTGCCGGTCCAGGCCGCGATCGGCTCCCGGGTGATCGCCCGCGAGACCATCCGCGCCATCCGCAAGGACGTCCTCGCCAAGTGCTACGGCGGTGACATCTCCCGTAAGCGGAAGCTCCTTGAGAAGCAGAAGGAAGGCAAGAAGCGGATGAAGATGGTCGGTTCCGTGGAGGTTCCGCAGGAGGCCTTCATCGCGGTGCTGTCCAGCGACGAGTCTGCGAGCAAGAAGAAGTGACCGGCGAGTAGCCCCCTGTGTCACGGCGGACCCCCGCTCTTCGGAGTGGGGGTCCGTTCGTTATGAAACCCGATTCCACTGCCCCTTACGCGGGGGGCGGGAGCGCTTTACTCTGATCACGGCCCGATGGTTACTCGCCAGTTAAACAAGAAGCAGCCGCAGCCCTGCCGCAGGCCAGCCCGGAGGACGTCGTGAGCGACACACAGACCTTGATCGAGAACCGGCCACCGTCCGTGGCGGCCCTCTTCGTCCAGCGGGTGGAAGCCACCCCGGACCTGGAGGCCTACCGCCATCCGGTCCCGGCCGCCGACGGCCAGGGTCCCGACGAGTGGAAGTCGCTGAGCTGGGGGCAGGCCGCCGAGCGGGTCTACGCGATCGCGGCCGGGCTCGCCGACCTGGGCGTGACCTCCGAGCAGCGCGTCGCGCTCTCCTCCTCCACCCGCATCGAGTGGATCCTCGCGGACCTCGGCGTGATGTGCGCGGGCGGCGCGACCACCACGATCTATCCGCAGACCAACGCCGAGGAGTCGGCGTACATCCTGGGCGACTCCGAGAGCCGGGTGCTCTTCGCGGAGAACGCGGCCCAGCTGGCCAAGGCGCGCGAGCGCCGGGCCGAGCTGCCGGAGCTGAAGCACGTCGTGGTCTTCGACGCGGCGGGCGCCGAGCCGGTCGAGGGCGACCCCGAGGGCTGGGTGCTCACCCTCGCCGAGCTGGAGGCGCGCGGCGCCGCGTACCTGGAGAAGAACCCGGACGCGATCAAGGAGCGGATCGCGGCGATCACCTCCACCCAGCTCGCCACGCTGATCTACACCTCCGGCACCACCGGCCGCCCCAAGGGCGTGCGGCTGCCGCAGGACAACTGGTCGTACATGGCGAAGGCCATCGCGGCGACCGGGCTGATCAGCGGCGAGGACGTGCAGTACCTGTGGCTGCCGCTGGCGCACGTCTTCGGCAAGGTGCTGACCTCCGGGCAGATCGAGGTCGGCCATGTGACGGCCGTCGACGGCCGGGTCGACAAGATCATCGAGAATCTGCCGGTCGTCCAGCCGACGTACATGGCGTCGGTGCCCCGGATCTTCGAGAAGGTCTACAACGGGGTCGCCGCCAAGGCCCGGGAGGCCGGCGGCGCCAAGTACAAGATCTTCCAGTGGGCGGCCGAGGTGGCCCGCGAGTACGCCAAGGTCAGCCAGGACAACTTCCGGCGCACCGGCAAGGCCTCGGTGCCGTTCGGCCTCGGCGCCAAGCACAAGGTCGCGGACGCGCTGGTGTACTCGAAGATCCGCGAGGCGTTCGGCGGGCGGCTGCGCGCCGCCGTCTCGGGCTCGGCCGCGCTCGCCCCCGAGATCGGCTTCTTCTTCTCCGGCGCCGGGATCCACATCCTGGAGGGGTACGGGCTCACCGAGACCAGCGCCGCCTCCTTCGTGAACCCGGGCGAGGCCTACCGCACGGGCACGGTCGGCAAGCCGCTGCCCGGCCTCGAGGTCCGCATCGCCGACGACGGCGAGATCCTGCTGCGCGGCCCCGGCATCATGGAGGGCTACCACAAGCTCCCCGAGAAGACCGCCGAGGTGCTGGAGTCGGACGGCTGGTTCCACACGGGCGACATCGGCGAGCTCTCGCCGGACGGGTATCTGCGGATCACCGACCGCAAGAAGGACCTGATCAAGACGTCCGGCGGCAAGTACATCGCGCCTGCCGAGGTGGAGGGCCAGTTCAAGGCGGTCTGCCCGTTCGTCTCCAACATCCTGGTGCTCGGCGCGGACCGGAACTTCTGCACCGCGCTGATCGCCCTGGACGAGCCCGCGATCCTGGGCTGGGCCAAGGACCACGGGGTCAGCGGCTCGTACGCCGAGGTGGTCGCCCACCAGGAGACGGTGGCGCTGATCGAGGGCTATGTGAAGCGCCTCAACGAGGGCCTTCAGCGCTGGCAGACCATCAAGCAGTTCCGGCTGCTGCCGCGCGACCTCGATGTGGAGCACGGCGAACTGACCCCCAGCCTCAAGCTGAAGCGGCCGGTCGTGGAGCGCCAGTACAAGGAGCTCATCGACGAGATGTATGCGGGGTCCAAGGAGGCGTAGCGGTCCCGGGCGCGCCGGGGTTCGGCTGGGGGTACGGGGGTTATCCCCCGGGAGGATGCAGCCGCGGGGTCCAAGGAGGCGTAGCCGGTACGGTCCGGGGCGTGGGCGAGGTTGCCCGCGCCCCCGAGATCATCGCGCTCCCAGCCGCGCTCAGCCGTGCCCCCTTCTCATGTCCCGGATGATCTCCTCCAGTGTCATGAGCTGGTGGTGCAGGTCGCTCGCCCCGGCCAGGCAGCCGCGCGCCAGCTCCGCGTCGATCTCCGCCAGCCGTTCCGCGATCTCGCCGAGCTGCTTCTGCTCGCGCGCCAGCAAGCGTTCCAGCTGGCGGTTCTTGCGGTGCAGCTCCAGAAAAACGTTCACCTTGGCGCGCAGCACCCAGGGGTCGAACGGCTTGGTGAGGAAGTCGGCCGCGCCCGTGGCGTACCCCCGGAACGCATAGCCGCTGTCGCCGTCCGTGCCGGTCAGGAAGATGATCGGCACGTCCTTCGTCTGGTCGAGCCGTTTGATGTTGGTCGCGGTCTCGAAGCCGTCCATGCCCGGCATCCGTACGTCGAGCAGCACCACCGCGAACGTCCGCCGCAGCAGGGCCTTCATCGCCTCCTCGCCCGAACGCGCCCGTACCAGCGGTTCGTTGAGTGAGCCCAGGACGGCTTCCAGCGCTACCAGGTTGTCCTCCATGTCGTCGACCAGGAGGATGCTCGCACGGTCGTCGGGCGGTGCCGCTGTGCTCATCGTGTCGCCTTACGTGGTCGGCGGAGCGGCGGCGGGCTCCCCGGAGCCGCTCGACTGCTCCGGTACGGACGTGCTCGCCTGGCTGCCCCCGTCGCCCTCCGGGTCGAGCAGGGCACAGACCACGGTGAGCAGCCGGTCCACGTCGACGGGCTTGGGCACGTATTCGTTGGCGCCCTGGGCGATCGACTTCTCGCGGTCGCCGGGCATCGCCTTCGCGGTGAGGGCGACGATGGGCAGATCCGTCCACAGGGGGCTGCGCCGGATCGCCTCGATCGTCTCGTACCCGTCCATCTCGGGCATCATGATGTCCATCAGGATCAGCTCGACGTCCGGGTTGCTCTCCAGGGTCTCGATGCCCTCGCGGCCGTTCTCCGCGTACAGCACGGGCATGCCGACGCGGCCGAGCACATGGGTGAGGGCGAAGACGTTGCGGATGTCGTCGTCGACGATCAGCACCCGCCGTCCCGGCAGGACCTGGCCCGCCCGGCCCTCCTTCCACTCCTCCAGTTTGTTGCTGGTCGGCCAGTCGTCGTCCTGGTCGGGCAGCAGCACCTGCTCGGAGGAGACCGGCTCGGCCGGGTCGGTGGCGAGCTCCGGTGGCTGGTCGAAGTCGCCCGTCGCGTGGCCGGGGTAGTGCACCGGCACGTACAGCGTGAAGGTGGAGCCGATGCCCGGCTCGCTCTCGGCGGTGATCCGGCCGCCGAGCAGGCCCGCGATCTCGCGGCTGATGGAGAGGCCGAGGCCGGTGCCGCCGTACTTGCGGTTGGTCGTGCCGTCGGCCTGCTGGAACGCCTCGAAGATCACCGGGAGTTTCTCCGGCGCGATGCCGATGCCCGTGTCGGTGACCGCGAAGGCGATCAGGTCGTCCGCGCCGCCCAGTATCCCGTCGTCCGGGTCCTTGAGCCGGTCGACGCGGAGTTCGACGCGGCCGGAGGAGGTGAACTTGATCGCGTTGGAGAGGAGGTTGCGCAGGATCTGCTGGAGCCGCTGCTCGTCCGAGTACATCTCGCGCGGCACGTCCTCGCCCACCGCCACCTCGAAGGCGAGGCCCCGGTCGAGGGTGATCGGGCGGAAGGTGGCGTGGACGTAGTCGAGCACCTTGATGAGCGGCAGCTTCTTGGGCCGTACGTCCATCCGGCCGGCCTCGATCTTCGACAGGTCCAGGATGTCGTTGATCAGCTGGAGCAGGTCGGAGCCGGAGCGGTGGATCGTGGTGGCGAACTGGACCTCCTGGTCGGAGAGGTGGTCGTCCGGGTTGTCGGAGAGCAGCCGGGCCAGGATGAGCAGCGAGTTGAGCGGGGTGCGCAGCTCGTGCGACATGTTCGCCAGGAACTCCGACTTGTACTGGGAGCTGGTCGCGAGCAGCGCCGCCTTCTCCTCCAGCTCGGCGTTGGAGCGCTGCAACTCGGCCTGCTGGCGCTGGAGTTCGTCGGAGCGCTCCTGGAGCTGGATGGCGAGCCGCTGGGACTCGCTGAGCAGCGATTCGGTACGGGAGTTGGCGATGATGGTGTTGATGGCGACGCCGATGGTGTTCACGAACTGGTCGAAGAAGGCCAGGTGGACGTCGGAGAAGCGGGAGAAGGAGGCCAGTTCGATCACACCGAGGAGCTTGTCCTCGAAGAGGATCGGGATGATCACGACACTGGCCGGGGACGCCTCGCCCAGACCCGAGCTGATCTTGATGTAGTCGGGCGGCGCCTCCTCGAAGAGGATCCGTTTCTTCTCCAGGGCCGCCTGGCGGACCAGTCCGTGGCCGGGCATACCGGTGGTGTCGACGGTCGCGCCCTGCGCCGAGCCGTACCCCGCGATGAAGGCCAGGCCCTTGGTCGTCGACGTCGTACGGGACGGGGTGCCCTCGTTGTCGGGGTCGGCCAGGAAGAACGCGCCGTACTGGGCGTTCACCAGCGGGGTCAGCTCGCGCAGGATCAGGTCGGCGACCTCCATCAGATCGCGGTGGCCCTGCATCAGACCCGCTAGGCGGGCCAGGTTCGACTCCAGCCAGTCCTTGGCGCGGGTCGTCTCGCGCAGGTTGGACACCATCAGGTTGATGTTGTCCTTGAGCTCCGAGACCTCGCCCCGGGTCTCCACGGTGATCGAGCGGGACATGTCGCCCTGGGCCACCGCCGAGGCCACCTCGGCGATCGCGCGGACCTGGGTGGTGAGGTTGAGCGCGAGCTCGTTGACGTTGGTGGTCAGCCGCTTCCACGTGCCGTACACGCCCTCGACGCGGGCCTGGCCGCCCAGCTGGCCCTCCGAGCCGACCTCGCGGGCGACCCGGGTGACCTCGGAGGAGAACGAGGAGAGCGTGTCGACCATGGTGTTGATGGTGGTCTTCAGCTCCAGGATCTCGCCGCGCGCGTCCACGTCGATCTTCTTGGACAGGTCGCCCTGGGCCACCGCGGTCGCCACCTGGGCGATGTTGCGGACCTGCGAAGTCAGGTTGTCCGCCATGTAGTTGACGTTATCGGTCAGGTCCTTCCAGACGCCGGAGACGCCGAGGACCTGGGCGCGCCCGCCGAGCCGCCCGTCCGTGCCGACCTCGCGGGCGACGCGGGTGACCTCGTCCGCGAACGCGCGCAGCTGCTCCACCATCGTGTTGACGGTGTCCTTGAGCTCCATGATCTCGCCGCGCGCGTCGACGGTGATCTTCTTGGAGAGGTCGCCGTTGGCGACGGCGGTGGTCACCTGGGCGATGTTGCGGACCTGCGAGGTGAGGTTGGACGCCATGAAGTTGACGTTGTCGGTGAGGTCCTTCCACACCCCGGACACCCCGCGGACCTGCGCCTGGCCGCCGAGGTTGCCTTCCGTGCCGACCTCGCGGGCGACGCGGGTGACCTCGTCGGCGAAGGCGGAGAGCTGGTCGACCATGGTGTTGATGGTGGTCTTCAGCTCCAGGATCTCGCCCTTCGCCTCCACGGTGATCTTCTTGCCGAGGTCGCCCTGGGCCACCGCCGTCGAGACGAGCGCGATGTTGCGGACCTGGGAGGTGAGGTTGTCCGCCATGAAGTTGACGTTCTCGGTGAGGTCCTTCCAGACCCCGGAGACGCCCCGGACCTGGGCGCGCCCGCCGAGATTGCCCTCGGTGCCGACCTCGCGGGCGACCCGGGTGACCTCGTCGGCGAAGGCGGAGAGCTGGTCGACCATGGTGTTGATCGTCGACTTGAGCTCCAGGATCTCGCCCTGGGCGTCCACGGTGATCTTCTGGGAGAGGTCGCCGTTGGCGACGGCGGTGGTCACCTGGGCGATGTTGCGGACCTGGGAGGTGAGGTTCGACGCCATGAAGTTGACGTTGTCCGTGAGGTCCTTCCAGACCCCGGAGACGCCCCGGACCTGGGCGCGCCCGCCGAGCCTGCCCTCGGTGCCGACCTCGCGGGCGACCCGGGTGACCTCGTCCGCGAACGCGGAGAGCTGGTCGACCATCGTGTTCACGGTGAGCTTCAGTTCGAGCAGCTCGCCGGTCGCCTCGACCGTCACCGTACGGGTCAGATCGCCCCGCGCCACCGCCGTGGTCACCGCGGCGATGTCGCGGACCTGGGCGGTCAGCCGGGACGCCATGGTGTTGACGGCCTCGGTCACGTCCCGCCAACTGCCGCTCAGGCCCTGCACCTTGGCGCGCCCGCCGAGGCGCCCTTCGGTGCCGACCTCGCGGGCGACCCGGGTCACCTCGCCGGTGAACAGGGAGAGCTGGTCCACCATCCGGTTGACGGCCCGGCCGAGCCGGCGCAGATCGCCGCGCAACTGGCGGTTCCCGTCGTGCAGATCGACCCGCTGGGTCAGATCGCCGCCCGCCACCGCGTCCAGGACGCGCGTCGCGTTCGCCGCCGGTACGACCAGGGCGTCGATCAGCGTGTTCGCGCTGGTCACCCCGGCCTGCCAGGCGCCCTGCCCGGGGCTGGCGGCCAGCCGCTCGTCCAGGCGCCCGTGCCGGACCACCTCGCGGCGCACCCGCAGCAGTTCGTCGGTGAGGTGCTGGTTGCGCACGGCGACCTGGTTGAAGATCGCCGCCAGTTCGGCGGGTATGCCCTCGTAGGTCTCCGGGAGCCGGACCCCGAAGTCGCCGTCGCGCAGCGCCGTCATCGCGGCGAGCAGCGGGCGTAACTCCAGTGCGCGGACCCAGTCTCCGTTCCCTGGCGGCACGGCACTGTCTCTGTTCATCTCGGCCCACTTCGGTGACTCGGCGCTTATGGGCACGCTCAGTCTGTCACTCTGTCGGTGTCATGAGGTGCGCAATGTGAGAATCGATCAGGAGCCGCACCGTGGGGTCCATTCCAACGCAGCGGGAGAGCGTGAACCGCCCACTCCTCCCGGCACCCGCCCCCGATGCGGCGGAGCGCGGAAGCGGGTCCGCCGCCCGCACCAGTCTGCCCGGCAACCCGCTCGCCCCGTCCGCCGCCCGCCGCTTCGTGCGGGCCGCGCTCGCGGACTGGACGGCCCAGGGGGCGCCCGGCGCGGCCCGCCTCGACGACCGGGCCGCCGACGACGCGGCGATACTCGTCAACGAGCTGGTCACCAACGCCGTGGTGCACGCCGGCACCACCGTCGAGCTGGTCTGCCGCCTGGAGCCGCCCGCCGGGGACGAGCCGGCCGCCGTGGTGGTCGAGGTCTCCGACCACCACCCCTCCAGGGTCGTACGCAACGAGCCGCGCGGGGCGCGCGAGCCGGGCGCACCGGAGTACGGGCGGGGCCTGCACCTGGTGGCGGCGCTCGCGGAGTGCTGGGGGATCACCTACCGCACCGGACTGAAGACGGTGTGGGCACGGCTGCTGCTCGACGTGGACGACGCCGCCTGCCGCGACGGGGACCCCGGCTCCGACGAGCGGCTCCAACGCGGCCTGCGTGCCGCCGAGATACTGGCCACCGCGCCGCGCGGCGCCCCCTGCGGGCAGGACCGCGACTGGGTCAACCGGGGCGCCCTCTCCTTCCTGGCGGAGGCGTCCGACCTGCTGGCGGGCCAGTTCGACGAGGACATGATCGCGGCGCTCGCCGGACAGCTCCTGGTGCCCCGGCTCTGCGACTGGTGCGCGATCTGGCTCGACCCGGAGGCGGGCGGCCCGGTCGGCGCGCCCCGGCTCGCCCGGGTGTGGCACGCCCGCGAGTCCGGGATCGAGGAGCTGCGGGCGATCCTGGAGAAGGAGCCGCCCCGGCTGCCGGAGTCGGCGCGCGGCGGCCCGGTCCCGATGCCCTGGCCCGGCTCGCGGGACGGCGACGACGGGGCGGCGCTCGCGTACCGGATGGTGGCGGGCGGCCGGGCCGTCGGCGTGCTCATGCTGGGGCGCGGCGGGATGGCCCGCATCCCCGACGAGGTCACCGGCCTTGTCGAGGACTTCGTGCGCCGGGTGGCGCTGGCGATCGGCGCCGCGCGCCAGTACACCCGCCAGGTCACCATCAGCCGGGTCCTCCAGCGCGGGCTGCTGCCCGCGAGCGTGGCGGAGATCCCGGGCGTCGACAGCGCGCTGGTCTACCAGCCCAGCGGCGAGGGCGTCGCGGGCGGCGACTTCTACGACCTGTTCCCCGGCGCCGACGGCCGCTGGTGCTTCGCGCTCGGCGACGTCCAGGGCAGCGGCCCCGAGGCGGCGGTCGTCACCGGCCTGGTGCGGCCCTGGCTGCGGCTGCTCGCCCGCGAGGGGTACGCGGTGCACGACGTGCTCGACCGCCTCAACAAGCTGCTCGTCGACGACGGGGTCGAGGCGGCGGAGGCGGCCGCCCGGATGGTCGCGGCGGCCGGTGGCCGCGAGGTGGCCGAGGGCCCGCAGTCGCGCTTCCTCTCCCTGCTGTACGGGGAGCTGGTGCCGGTGCCGCCGGAGCAGGGCGGCGGCGTCGTGTGCACCCTGGCCAGCGCCGGGCACCCGCTGCCGCTGCTGCTGCGGCCCGAGGGGTCGGTGCGGGCGGCGGCGGTGCCGCAGGTGCTGATCGGCGTGGTGGAGGGGGCGGCGTACGAGAGCGAGAGCTTCCGGCTGATGCCCGGGGACACCCTGCTGTGCGTCACGGACGGGGTGACCGAGCGCCGCTCCGGGAGGCAGATGTTCGACGACGGCGACGGGCTCGCGGCGGTGCTCGCGGGGTGCGTGGGGATGACGGCGACGGGGGTGGCGGAGAGCGTCAAGCGGGCGGTGTACGCGTTCGGCACGACGCCGCCCGAGGACGACCTGGCGCTGCTGGTGCTCCAGGCGCGGTGAGGGGTTGCCGCCGGGTGGCGGACAATGGGGGCATGCCTTCCGTACTGCCCGATGGTGAGCCCATGCCCGAGGACGGGGCGCTGCCCGGTTCCGCCCTGGAGGGCGCGGGGGAGCGGCCCCTCGGCTTCTACCTGCACGTTCCCTACTGCGCCACGCGCTGCGGGTACTGCGACTTCAACACGTACACCGCCACCGAGCTGCGCGGCTCCGGCGGCGTCCTGGCGTCCCGGGACAACTACGCGGCCACGCTGATCGACGAGGTCCGGCTGGCCCGGAAGGTGCTCGGGGACGACCCGCGCCCGGTCCGTACGGTCTTCGTGGGCGGCGGCACGCCGACGCTGCTGCCGGCGGCCGACCTGGTGCGCATGCTGTCCGCCGTACGCGAGGAATTCGGCCTGGCGGACGACGCCGAGGTGACGACGGAGGCGAATCCGGAGTCGGTGGACCGGGCGTATCTGGAGGAGCTGCGGGCGGGCGGCTTCAACCGTGTCTCCTTCGGCATGCAGAGCGCGAAGCAGCACGTCCTGAAGATCCTGGACCGTACGCACACGCCGGGCCGCCCCGAGGCGTGCGTCGCCGAGGCGCGGGCGGCGGGCTTCGACCACGTCAACCTCGACCTGATCTACGGTACGCCGGGCGAGACGGACGAGGACTGGCGGGAGTCGCTGGCGGCGGCCGTCGGGGCGGGCCCCGACCACATCTCCGCCTACGCCCTGATCGTCGAGGAGGGCACCCAGCTGGCGCGCCGGATCCGCCGGGGCGAGGTCCCGATGACGGACGACGACGTCCACGCGGACCGCTATCTGATCGCCGACTCGGTGCTGGCGGCCGCGGGCTTCCACTGGTACGAGGTGTCCAACTGGGCCACCACGGAGGCGGGCCGCTGTCTGCACAACGAGCTGTACTGGCGGGGGGCGGACTGGTGGGGGGCCGGGCCGGGGGCGCACTCCCACGTGGGCGGGGTCCGCTGGTGGAACGTGAAGCATCCGGGGGCGTACGCGGCGGCGCTGGCGGCCGGCCGGACGCCGGGCGCGGGCCGCGAGGTCCTGTCCGCCGAGGACCGCCGCGTCGAGCGCATCCTCCTGGAGCTGCGCCTGCGCGACGGCTGCGCGCTGTCGCTCCTGCGCCCGGCGGGGCTCGCGGCGTCGCGCCGCGCGCTGTCGGACGGGCTGCTCGAGCCCGGCCCGTACGGGGAGGGGCGGGCGGTGCTGACGTTGCGGGGGAGGTTGCTGGCGGACGGGGTGGTACGGGACTTGGTGGACTGACTTTTCGGCCCCCTCCCCACCCCTTCCCTAAAGCCCTCTGGCGGGCGGCCGGGGGGCTTTGCCCCCGGGCCCCGTGTTCGTCTGCGGGCCGTCCCCAACTGGTCGCGCAGTTCCTCGCGCCCCTTTTCGGGCCGGTGGCCGGTTGCTCGCGCAGTTCCCCGCGCCCCTAGGGGGTGCGGGTGCGGGCGATGGTGAGTGCGAGGGCGAAGCCGAGCATTTCAGGGGCGCGGGGAACTGCGCGACCAGCCATCTACGGTCCGCAGACGAACACCGCAGGGTCCGGGGGCGTAGCCCCCGGGGGAGCCAGCCCAGCCCACCACCCACCCCCGGAGGGTTCAGGGAAGGGGCGGGGTGGGGGACGTCACGAAGTCGATCAGCTCCTCCACCCGGCCCAGCAGCTCCGGCTCCAGGTCCCGATACGACCGCACACCCGACAGAATCCGCTGCCACGCCGCCCCCGTGTTGGGGGGCCAGCCCAGCGCCCGGCACACCCCCGTCTTCCAGTCCTCCCCCCGCGGCACCACCGGCCACCCCCCGATCCCCACGGACGCCGGCTTCACCGCCTCCCACACATCGATGTACGGATGCCCCGCCACCAGCACATCCGCGCCCGTGACCGCCGCCGCGATCCGGGACTCCTTGGAGCCGGGCACCAGGTGGTCGACCAGGACGCCGAGGCGCGCGTCGGGACCGGGCGCGAAGTCCGCGACGATCGCGGGGAGGTCGTCGATGCCGGAGAGGTATTCGACGACGACCCCCTCGATCCGCAGGTCGTCGCCCCACACCTTCTCCACCAGCTCCGCGTCGTGGCGCCCCTCCACATAGATGCGCCCCGCGCGCGCCACCCGCGCCCGCGCCCCCGGCACCGCCACGGAGCCGGACGCCGTACGCGCCGGGCGCGAGGGCGCGGGTGCCGGCGGGCGTACCAGCGTGACGACCTTCCCCTCAAGGAGGAACCCCCGGGCCGCCAGCGGGAACACCCGCTGTTTGCCGAAGCGGTCCTCCAGCGTCACCGTCCCCGCCTCACAGCGGAGCACCGCCCCGCAGAACCCGGTCGTCACCTCCTCGACGACGAGGTCGAGCTCGGCGGGCACCTCGGGGGCCGGGGTCCCCTTCTTCCAGGGCGGGGTCAGATCCGGGCTGTAGCTGCGCATTCGGATGAGAATACGGGCGGTTCATGTGGCCATATGGGTGTACGGCGCTACGACACGCCGAATTCCGCCGCGAGTTGGGCCCGCTGCGCCCGTACGAAGGCCGCGTCCACCACCGCCCCGTGCCCCGGCACGTACACCGCGTCCTCGCCGCCCAGGTCGAGCAGCCGGTCGAGCGCGGCGGGCCAGCGGGTGCGGACCGCGTCCGGGCCCGCCTGCGGCTCGCCGGACTCCTCGACCAGGTCGCCGCAGAAGACGATCTCGGGGGAGCCGGCGGAGCCCGGGACCAGGACCGCCAGGTCGTGGCCCGAGTGGCCGGGGCCCACGTTCGCGAGCAGCACCTGCCGCCCGCCGAGCTCCAGTGTCCATTCGCCCGTCACGAAGTGGTGCGGGCGCACCAGCAGGTCCGCGGCCTCGGCGGCCTGCGCGGCCGGTACCCCGTGGGTGATGGCGTCGACGCGCAGGGCGTCGCCGTCGAGCACCCGGTCGATGCCCACCGCTCCGTACACCTCCGCCCCGGAGAACGCGGCCGTGCCGAGCACATGGTCGAAGTGCGGATGGCTGAGTGCGATGTGCGTCACCCGGCGCCCGAGCAGCGCCTGCGCCTGGGCCCGCAGCTCGGCGCCCTCGCGCAGGGTCGACCCCGTGTCGTACAGCAGGACCGCGTCGTCGCCCACGACCAGCCCCGCCGTCGCGTCCCACCCGGGAAGGCGGCGGCGGCCCACGCCGTCGCCGAGCCGCTCCCAGCCGAACTCTTCCCATCTGACGTCCATGACGTGACGCTATCCCGGGCGGTCGGGGGCGGCGCCCGGCCGCGCCGCTCCACCGCGCCGCGAGCGTCACGGGCGGCCGCCCTTGCTAGGGGTGTACCGGTCGGCCGTACACTGGCCGGGGGATTGCTGGCACTCGAACGCACAGAGTGCCAGGCAGAGCGCCTAGGGACGACAGCTGGAGGTGTGCGCGGTGCTCAGTGAACGCAGACTTGAGGTCCTGCGCGCCATCGTCCAGGACTACGTCGGGACCGAGGAGCCGGTGGGTTCGAAGGCCCTGACGGAGCGGCACGCGCTGGGCGTCTCGCCGGCGACCGTGCGCAACGACATGGCGGTCCTGGAGGAGGAGGGCTTCATCGCCCAGCCCCACACCAGTGCCGGACGCATTCCGACCGACAAGGGCTACCGGCTGTTCGTCGACCGGCTCGCGGGCGTCAAGCCGCTGTCGTCGCCGGAGCGGCGGGCCATCCAGAACTTCCTGGACGGGGCCGTCGACCTGGACGACGTGGTGGCGCGGACCGTGCGGCTGCTCGCGCAGCTGACCCGGCAGGTCGCCGTCGTGCAGTACCCGTCGCTGACGCGGTCCACCGTGCGGCACGTGGAACTGCTGTCGCTGGCCCCGGCCAGGCTGATGCTGGTGCTCATCACGGACACCGGGCGGGTCGAGCAGCGGCTGGTCGACTGCCCGGCGCCGTTCGGCGAGACCTCGCTGGCGGACCTGCGGGCCCGGCTCAACAGCCGGGTGGTGGGGCGCCGCTTCGCGGACGTCCCGCAGCTGGTGCAGGACCTGCCGGAGTCCTTCGAACCGGAGGACCGAGGAACCGTTTCGACGGTGCTCGCCACTTTGCTCGAAACCCTGGTCGAGGAGACCGAGGAGCGGCTGATGATCGGCGGAACCGCCAATCTCACCCGCTTCGGGCACGACTTTCCCCTGACCATCCGGCCGGTGCTGGAGGCGCTGGAGGAGCAAGTGGTGCTCCTCAAGCTGCTCGGCGAGGCCAAGGAATCGGGCATGACCGTACGAATCGGGCATGAGAACGCCCATGAGGGGCTGAACTCCACGTCCGTCGTCTCGGTCGGCTACGGTTCGGGCGGCGAGGCCGTCGCAAAACTCGGCGTGGTCGGACCGACCCGCATGGATTACCCCGGAACGATGGGAGCGGTACGCGCAGTGGCACGTTACGTCGGACAGATCCTGGCGGAGTCGTAAGTGGCCACGGACTACTACGCCGTACTGGGCGTACGCCGCGACGCATCGCAGGACGAGATCAAGAAGGCGTTCCGGCGCCTGGCACGTGAACTCCACCCGGATGTGAATCCGGACCCGAAGACGCAGGAGCGCTTCAAGGAGATCAACGCCGCCTACGAGGTCCTCTCGGACCCGCAGAAGAAGCAGGTCTACGACCTCGGCGGCGACCCCCTGTCGTCCTCCGGCGGCGGTGGCGCGGGCGGCTTCGGCGCGGGCGGCTTCGGGAACTTCTCGGACATCATGGACGCGTTCTTCGGCAACGCGGCGCAGCGCGGCCCGCGCTCGCGCACCCGCCGGGGCCAGGACGCCATGATCCGCCTGGAGATCGACCTCAACGAGGCGGCCTTCGGTACGACCAAGGAGATCCAGGTCGACACCGCGGTGGTGTGCACGACCTGCTCCGGCGAGGGCGCCGCCCCCGGCACCTCGGCGCAGACGTGTGACATGTGCCGCGGCCGCGGTGAGGTGTCGCAGGTCACCCGGTCCTTCCTGGGCCAGGTCATGACCTCCCGCCCCTGCCCCCAGTGCCAGGGCTTCGGGACCGTCGTGCCCACGCCGTGCCCGGAGTGCGCCGGCGACGGCCGCATCCGCTCGCGCCGCACGCTCACGGTCAAGATCCCGGCCGGTGTCGACAACGGCACCCGGATCCAGCTCGCGGGCGAGGGCGAGGTCGGCCCCGGCGGCGGCCCCGCCGGTGACCTGTACGTGGAGATCCACGAGCTCAACCACGACGTCTTCCAGCGCCGCGGCGACGATCTGCACTGCACGGTGACGATCCCGATGACGGCGGCGTCGCTGGGCACCAAGGTGCCGCTGCAGACGCTGGACGGCATGGAGGAGGTGGACATCCGCCCGGGTACCCAGTCGGGCCAGTCCATCCCGCTGCACGGGCGCGGTGTGACGCATCTGCGCGGCGGCGGCCGGGGCGACCTGATCGTCCACGTCGAGGTCACCACGCCGACGAAGCTGGACCCCCAGCAGGAGGACCTGCTCCGCCAGCTGGCCAAGCTGCGCGGCGAGGAGCGGCCGCTCGGGCAGTTCCAGCCGGGGCAGCAGGGGCTGTTCTCCCGCCTGAAGGACGCGTTCAACGGGCGCTGAGTCCGGGTGCTCCGCCCCCGGGCCCCCACCGCGGGCGGGGATTCGGGTGCGGAGCGACACCCATGGCACGATGCGGGCATGGCTTTGACCGATCTCTGCCGGTATCCGATCGTGCAGGCTCCCATGGCCGGTGGCGTCTCCGCCCCCGGCCTGGCCGCCGCGGTCGGCGAGGCCGGCGGACTCGGGTTCCTGGCCGCCGGCTACAAGACCGCCGACGGCATGTACCAGGAGATCAAGCAGCTGCGCGGGCTCACCGGGCGGCCGTTCGGGGTCAATCTGTTCATGCCGCAGCCGCCGCACACCGACCCGGCCGTCATCGAGGTCTACCGCAACCAGCTGGCGGGCGAGGCCACCTGGTACGAGACGCCGCTGGGCGAGGCCGCCTTGGGCGGCGACGACGGCTACGAGGCCAAGCTGGCGATCCTGCGCGAGGACCCGGTCGCGGCCGTCTCCTTCACCTTCGGCTGCCCCGAGCGCGAGGTGCTCGCCGCGTTCGCCGCGCTCGGCACGTACACCGTCGTCACCGCGACCACCCCCGACGAGGCGCTGGCCGCGCAGAGCGCCGGGGCCGACGCCGTGTGCGTCCAGGGGATAGAGGCCGGCGGGCACCAGTCGACCCACCGCGACGACCCGCAGGCCGACGGCTCCGGCATCGGGCTGCTCTCCCTGATCACCCAGGTCCGCGAGAGCGTACGGCTGCCGGTCATCGCGGCCGGCGGGCTGATGCGCGGCGCGCAGATCGCGGCGGTGCTCGCGGCGGGCGCGGACGCGGCCCAGCTCGGCACGGCGTTCCTGGCCTGCCCCGAGTCCGGCGCGCACGCGCTGCACAAGCAGGCGCTGACCAACCCCCTGTTCGTCCGTACGGAGTTGACCCGGGCGTTCTCCGGACGCCCGGCCCGCGGCCTGGTGAACCGTTTCATGCGCGAGCACGGGCCGTACGCCCCCGCCGCCTATCCGGAGGTGCACCAGCTCACCGCCGGGCTGCGGCGGGCCGCCGCGGCGGCGGGCGACGCCCAGGGCATGGCGCTGTGGGCGGGGCAGGGGCACCGGCTGGCGCGGGAGCTGCCGGCCGGGCAGCTGGTGGAGGTCCTGGCGGCCGAACTGGACGCGGCGCTGGCCGCGTTGGCCGCCGCATCGAGAAACCGAACCACATGAGGAGTACGTCATGACCGCCCCGGTCTTCGTCGTCGACCGTTTCCACGAGTCCGGGCCGGGCGGCCGGTACGTCCTGGACGGGCCCGAGGGGCGGCACGCCGTCTCCGTGAAGCGGCTCAACCCCGGTGAGGACGTGGTGCTCACCGACGGGCTCGGGAACTGGGCGGACTGCGTGGTCCTGGAGACCGAGGGCAAGGACCGCCTGATCGTCCGGCTCGACTCGGTGAGTCACGAGCCCGGACCCGAGCCGCGCATCACCGTCGTCCAGGCGCTGCCCAAGGGCGACCGGGGCGAGGTCGCGGTCGAGACGATGACCGAGACCGGCGTCGACGCCGTGGTGCCGTGGCAGGCCTCGCGCTGCATCACGCAGTGGAAGGGCGACCGGGGCGCCAAGTCCCTCGCCAAGTGGCGCGCCACGGCCCGCGAGGCGGGCAAGCAGTCGCGCCGGGTGCGGTTCCCGGAGGTACGGGACGCGATGACGACCAAGCAGGTTGTCGCGTTTTTGGCCACGGCTGATTTCGCCGCGGTGCTGCACGAGGACCGGGACGCCCCGAGCGAGCCGCTGGCCACGGCCGAGCTTCCCGCGCACGGGGAGATCGTCCTGGTGGTGGGCCCCGAAGGGGGCGTCTCCCCCGAGGAGTTGGCGGCCTTCGCACAGGCGGGCGCCCGGCCGTACCGGCTCGGCCCGAGCGTGCTGCGCACCTCCACGGCGGGCACGGCGGCGGCCGCGCTGCTGATGGGGCGCACCGGCCGCTGGTCGTGACGCCGTAGATCCGCTCGTGACGTGGTGGAGGCAGGCCGTGACGTCGTAAAGCCGTCTACCGCGCCGGGCGCGTCGGTGGGACGCTGGCGCGTATGGGGGCAAGGAGATACGTAACGTTGCCGCTGCGCCACCGGCGCGCGCTCGCCGCGCTCGGTCTGGCCGGGGCGGCCGCCGTGGGCGCCGCGGCCTGCGACCCGGTCGGCGGCATGAGCTCGGTCACCGTCTCGGTGACCACCGACAAGGTCGCCACGAGCAAGCTGGAGCACGACGGCGTCAAGGTGCGCTATCTGACGTGCACGGCGAAGATCGACGGGGGCGGCAGCTCGACCCGTACGCCGTCGGCCGGTTCGACGCGCTCGGTCGCCACGGTCGACTGCCGGGGCCGCACCGACGACAACAAGAAGATCAGCGTCACCGGCAAGGTCACGGAGGAGCGCGAGGACCGCTGCGTACGCGGCGACCTGACGGCGAAGGTCGCCGACCGCACGGTCTTCCACGCGAGCGTCCTGGGCGACTGCAACGCCCCGCCCCCCACCAGGAACACCCCCAGGCCCCCGGGGAAACCGGGCAGCCGCCCGACGGTGACGGTCACGGTGACGGTGACGGAGTCGTTCAGGGGCAAGTGACGAACCGGGACGGATGAGCACGGGGCGAGTGGGGATCGGCGGGCAGACGTCAGTAGCATGCCTGTGACTGATCCACTGTTCCACCGCGACCGAGGAGCTCAGGACCGTGGCCGGAGAGCCGCAGGCGGACTGCCTGTTCTGCAAGATCGTCTCGGGGGATGTCCCGGCGACCGTCGTCCGCGAGACCGCGACCGTCGTCGCGTTCCGCGACATCAACCCCCAGGCGCCGACGCACATCCTCGTCATCCCGCGCGTCCACCACCCCGACGCCGCCTCGCTCGCCGCGGCCGAGCCGGGGATCGCCGCCGACCTGCTGCGCGAGGCCGGGGAGATCGCCGCCGCCGAGAAGATCGACGGCAGCGGGTACCGGATCGTCTTCAACACCGGCAGCGGCGCGGGCCAGACCGTCTTCCACGCGCACGCCCACCTGCTCGGCGGCCGCGGCCTCCAGTGGCCGCCGGGATAGGACCGGTAATCCCACGTGTCCGTACGTGAATTGGTGGTGCTCGGCACCGCCAGCCAGGTCCCGACCCGGCACCGCAACCACAACGGCTATCTGCTGCGCTGGGACGGCGGGGGCATCCTCTTCGACCCCGGTGAGGGCACCCAGCGGCAGATGCTGCGGGCCGGGGTGGCCGCGCACGACATCGACCGGATCTGCGTCACGCACTTCCACGGCGACCACTCGCTGGGGCTCGCCGGGGTGATCCAGCGGATCAACCTCGACCGCGTGCCGCACCCGGTCACCGCGCACTACCCGGCGAGCGGGCAGCACTTCTTCGACCGGCTGCGGTACGCGACGGCCTACCGCGAGACGGTCGAGCTGGCGCAGGTGCCCGTAGACGGCGAGGGGGCGGTGCTGGCCGCGACGGACGCGTACACGCTCGAAGCGCGGCGGCTCTCGCACCCCGTCGAGGCGTACGGCTACCGGATCACCGAGCCGGACCGGCGCCGGATGCTGCCTGCGCTCCTGGCCGAGCACGGCATCGCAGGGCCGGACGTGGGCCGCCTCCAGCGCGAGGGCGCGCTCGGCGGGGTGAGCCTCGACGACGTCAGCGAGACGCGGCGCGGACAGCGGTTCGCCTTCGTCATGGACACCCGGCTGTGCGAGGGCGTGCCCGCGCTGGCCGAGGGCTGCGACATGCTGGTGATCGAGTCGACGTTCCTGGACGAGGACGTACGGCTGGCGGAGGACCACGGGCATCTGACGGCAGGTCAGGCGGCTGCGGTGGCCCGGGACGCGGGGGTCCGCCACCTCGTGCTCACGCACTTCTCGCAGCGGTACGCGGACCCGGCCGAGTTCGAGCGGCAGGCGCGGGGGGCGGGGTTCGCGGGGGGGCTGACGATCGCGGCGGATCTGATGCGGGTGCCGCTGCCGAAACGTACGCCGTAGTCGCCCTCGCGCTGTTTGCCCCTTACCTCTCCGCTCCCTTCAGGAAAGCGCTTCCATGCCCCTCCCCAAAGCCGAACTCCACCTCCACATCGAAGGCACCCTCGAACCCGAGCTCGCCTTCGAACTGGCCGCGCGCAACGGTGTGCGGCTGCCGTACGCGGACGCCGAGGAGCTGCGCAAGGCGTACCTCTTCGACGACCTCCAGTCCTTCCTCGACCTGTACTACTCGCTGATGGCGGTGCTGCGTACGGAGGACGACTTCGAGGCGCTGGCGGAGGCGTATCTGGCGCGGGCGGCGGCGCAGGGGGTGCGGCACGCGGAGATCTTCTTCGATCCGCAGGCGCATACGGCGCGCGGCGTGCCGATCGGGACGGTGGTGGAGGGGCTCGGCCGCGCCCTTGACCGGAGCCGGGAGCGCCACGGTGTCTCCACCGCGCTGATCCTCTGCTTCCTGCGCGACCAGTCGGCCGAGTCCGCCCTGAACACGCTGGACGCGGCGCGGCCGTATCTGGACCGGATCGTGGGCATCGGCCTCGACTCGGCGGAGGTCGGTCATCCGCCGGCGAAGTTCCGCGAGGTGTACGCGGTGGCGGACTCGCTGGGGCTGCGGAAGGTGGCGCACGCGGGGGAGGAGGGGCCGCCGTCGTACATCACCGAGGCGCTCGACGTCCTCGGGGTGGAGCGGGTGGACCACGGCCTTCGGGCCCTGGAGGACCCGGCGCTGGTCGCCCGTCTGGTCCGGGACCGGATCCCGCTGACGCTGTGCCCGCTCTCGAACGTGCGGCTGCGGGCGGTGTCCGAGCTTTCGGCGCATCCGTTGCGGCGGATGATGGAGGCGGGGCTGCTGTGCACCGTGAACTCTGATGATCCGGCGTACTTCGGGGGGTATGCGGGGGACAACTTCGATGCGGTGGGGGCGGCGTTGGGGTTGTCCTTCGAGGATCTGCGGGTGCTTGCTCGGAACTCGTTCCTGGCGGCGTTTTTGGAGGGGGAGGAGGGGGTGCGGGAGGGGTACCTGGCGGAGGTCGAGGCGTATGAGTTCCCCACCCCGCCCCTTCCCTAGACCCTCCGGGGGTGGGTGGGTGGTCGAGGCTCGCTTCCCGGGGGCTGCGCCCCCGGACCCCGTTTGCGGGGCCTGCGGCCCCTGCACCCCGCTGTGTTCGGCTGCGGACCGTGGAGGGCTGGTCGCGCAGTTCCCCGCGCCCCTGAAATGCTCGGCTTCGCCCTCGCCATAGCCCGCAACCTCCTAGGGGCGCGGGGAACTGCGCGACCAGCCCACCACCGGCCCGCAGACGAACCCCGGGCTAAAAGGGGCGCGGGGAACTGCGCGACCAGTTGGGGACGGCCCGCAGACAAACACGGGCACTGGCCCAACGCGCGAGCACCCCGGCCCCGGCCCGCAGGCGGCACTCACACCGACAGGCTGAACTCCTCGGCCCGGACCACCGTCTGCGGGGTCGCCACCACAACCCCGCGCGGGCGCGATGCCAGCAGGGTCAGCGGGCCGGTCGTCGCCAGCAGCAGGGAACCCAGCACCGCCCCCATCCCCCCGAACCCCAGCCCGGACGACAGCACGCTCCCCGCCAGGGGCCCGCACGCCACGCCCAGGGACGACGCCGAGCCCGCCAGGACCGCCCAGCGGCCTCGGGGGTCCAGGGACGCCGCCAGGGACAGCAAGTACGAGAGCACCACGGGGTAGAAGACGTTCCAGAGGATCTCGCCCGCCGCGAAGGGCGCGAGGCTCCGCGCCGACGAGCTCAGCACGACGCACCCGGCGATCACCACCGTCCCCACCCCGATCGGCACCGCCCGCCCCAGCCGCGCACCCAGCGCCCCCGCCCCGGTCACCCCGAGCAGGCCCGCGCCCAGCGCCACCGCGAACACCGCGCCCACGGTGACCTCCGTCAGGCCCGCCTGGGTCAGGCCGATGCGGCCGCTCACGCCCCACAGCGCGTTCTGCGCCAGGGACCAGCAGAGCATCCCCGCCGCCAGCACAGCGCCGGCGCGCCGGTGCGGCAGGCGGGCGGACGTGACGCGCCCGGTGGTGGGGACCGGTGCCGGGCCCGGCAGTCGGCTCGTCACCGGCCACACCGCCCCCGCCACCACCCCGATCGCCGCGAACGGCACCCCGTGCCCGCCCCCGAAGTGAGGGATCGTCAGATACAGCGCCCCGGCCGTCGCGGACACGGACAGCAGCCCGAGCGTGGTCAGCCGGTGCGGGTCCCGGCGCGCGGCCATCCCGGACGCGGCCACCGCCGTCGCCGTACCGGATCCGAAGCCCCCGACCACCGCGCCCGCCACGACCAGGGGGAGGAGCGACGTCAGCGCGGCCGCGCCGTAACCGCCCAGCGCGAGCAGCAGGCCGAGGCGGGCCAGGCGGCGTTCCCCGTACCGCTCCACCCGCGCCGCCAGCGCGAAGCCCGCCGTCGCCGAGCTCAACAGCAGCGTGGAGCCGATGAGTCCGGCCTGTGCGGGGGAGAGACCGAGGCCCGACGAGAGGCGGCCCACGACGGTCGGGAGCAGATACGCGGCCAGGTAGCCGGCCGTGAAGACGGCGACCAGCGGCCAGGCGGCACGAGGGCGTGCGGGCATGGGCGTTCCAGGGAGCGGTGCCCGAACGGGCAGAGAGGTGCGGAGAAAGTTCAAAGAGAGGGGATGCGCCCGGTGTTGTCACATACGGGAACGCGGCCCAATTTGTATCAAGCACTCCGAGTGCGCGAAAAGCCGTCGATCAGTGAGCTGTGTCACATTTTGTTTGGGGTGGGGAGTGCGCGGGTACCCCCTCGATCCTCCCTCTCTCGCTCCCTAGTGGCCCTTGACCCTCCCTCGTTCACATACCTAGTCTCCATTCCCATGGATGCACACCCGCAGTGTCACGCCATCGTCGACATCCGGCTCACCCCCGTCCTCATCGCCGATCCCCCGCTCCTCAACATCCAGGGCGTGCACCAGCCGTACACCCCCCGCCTCGTCGTCGAAGTCGTCACCGACAGCGGCGTCACCGGGGTGGGGGAGACCTATGGCGACACCAAGTACCTCGAACTCGCCCGGCCGTACGCCGACTCCCTCCTCGCCGCCCGGCACGACCTCTCCGACCTCAATGGGCTGTTCACTCTCATGAACAACCTGCCCGTCGACGAGGCCCGCGTCGACCACTCCGTGGACGTCGGCGGGCTGCGCGGTGTCCAGAGCGCCGACAAGCTGCGGCTCTCCGTCGTCTCCGCCTTCGAGGTGGCCTGCCTCGACGCGCTCGGCAAGACGCTCGGCGTGCCCGTGCACACGCTCCTCGGCGGGAAGGTCCGCGACAGCGTGGAGTACAGCGCCTATCTCTTCTACCGGTGGGCCGAACACCCGGGCGGGGCGGGCGAGAAGGACGACTGGGGGGCGGCCCTCGACCCCGAGGGGATCGTGGCGCAGGCCCGGCGGTTCGCGTGCGCGTACGGGTTCGGCTCGTTCAAGCTCAAGGGCGGTGTCTTCCCGCCCGAGCAGGAGGTCGCCGCGGTCCGGGCGCTCGCCGAGGCCTTCCCGGGGCATCCGCTGCGGCTCGACCCGAACGGCGGCTGGAGCGCGGCCACTTCGCTGCGCGTCGCCGCCGAGCTCGCGGACGTACTGGAGTACCTGGAGGATCCGGCGTCCGGCACGCGCGCGATGGCGCAGGTGTCGGCCGGTACGGACGTGCCGCTCGCCACCAATATGTGCGTGACCACCTTCGGGGAGATCCGGGAGGCGTTCCTTGGTGACGCCGTGCAGATCGTCCTCAGCGATCACCACTACTGGGGCGGGCTGCGCAACACCCGTGAGCTGGCCGCGATCTGCCGCACCTTCGGGGTGGGGCTCTCCATGCACTCCAACACCCATATGGGCATCAGCCTCGCCGCGATGACCCACGTCGCCGCGACCGTGCCCAACCTCGACCACGCCTGCGACAGCCACTACCCGTGGCAGAGCGAGGACGTCGTCGTGGACCGCCCGGTCTTCCGGGGCGGACGGCTCGCCGTCTGTGACGCACCCGGCCTCGGCGTCGTCCTCGACCGCGACGCGCTCGACCGCCTCCACCGGCGCTGGCTCGCCGACGACGGCACCCTGCGCGACCGCGACGACGCCGCCGCGATGCGGCTGGCCCCTGGCTACGAGGAGTGGCGTACGCCCACCCTGCCGCGCTGGTAGCGGGGACCTGTCGTTGTCGTACCCATCGGGCACACTGGCCTGATCCGTACGCGAACGGGGAGTCCGCCGTGACCACATCCAGCAGAGAGCAACAGGACCGCGCCGACCAGTGGGGCCACACCGCGGGCGTCGACCCGCTGGGCAAGGTGCGCCGGCCCCGCGACCCGGAGTGCGACGTCTTCCTGACCGGCACGGTCTTCCTCGACATCATCTTCACCGGCCTCGACTCCGCCCCGGTGCGCGGCACCGAGTCCTGGGCGCGCGGCATGGGCTCCAGCCCCGGCGGCGTCGCCAACATGGCCATCGCGCTCGCCCGGCTCGGGCTGCGCACCTCGCTGGCGGCGGCCTTCGGCGACGACCACTACGGCGAGTACTGCTGGGACGCCCTGGAGCAGGGCGAGGGCATCGACCTGTCGCTGTCGCGGACCGTGCCCGGCTGGCACTCGCCGGTCACCGTCTCCATGGCGTACGAGGGCGAGCGGACCATGGTCTCGCACGGCCACGAGGCGCCCCCGGAGGAGTCGGCTCCCGCCTCCCCGCCACGCGCGCGTGCCGCGATCGCCTCGCTGGTGCCCGGGCGCACCGAGGAGTGGATCGCCGACGCCGCCCGGCACGGCTCGCGGATCTTCGCGGACGTCGGCTGGGACGACACCGGGCACTGGGACCTGGCGGGCCTGACCGGGCTCGAACACTGCGAGGCGTTCCTGCCCAACGCGGACGAGGCGATGCGCTACACCCGCACCGACTGCCCGCGCGCGGCCGCCCGCGCCCTCGCCGAGAAGGTGCCGGTCGCGGTGGTCACGCTGGGCGCGGAGGGCGCGTACGCGGTGGACGGCTCGACCGGCGAGACCGCCGAGGTGCCCGCGATCGCCGTGGAGGCGCTCGACCCGACCGGTGCGGGCGACGTGTTCGTGGCCGGATTCGTCACCGGCACGCTCGCGGGGTGGCCGCTGGCGGACCGGCTCGCGTTCGCCGGGCTGACGGCGGCGCTGTCGGTGCAGGAGTTCGGGGGGTCGCTCTCCGCGCCGGGGTGGGCGGAGATCGCGGCGTGGTGGCAGGCCGTCCGCACCCGGTCCGGGCAGGACCCCGCGGCCCTGCGCCGGTACGAGTTCCTGGAGGGTCTGCTGCCGGGCGCGGCCCGGCCGTGGCCGCTGCGGCGGGCGGTCCCCACGATCGGCTTCCGCAGCCCGGCGTGAGTGCCCCGGTCGGGCGATCGTTCGTCTGCGGACCGTAGGTGGCTGGTCGCGCAGTTCCCCGCGCCCCTAAAAGCGCCCCTTCGGGCCGCCCTCGCAGCCGGAGCAGCCACGGCCCCCCAGGGGCGCGGGGAACTGCGCGGCCAGCCCAGCACCGGCCCGCAGACGACCACCCGGTAAAACCCCTCGGCACTGTCAGTGCCAGGTCGTACGCTTGGTATTCCAGAGGTTGTCGAGCAGCGAGAACCCTGCAACGGGAGGTATGCGCAGGCCACAGAGCCGGCCCATGACTCAGACACCCACACAGCCGCAGGCGAGTGCCCAGATCAAGGTCCCTGCCAAGCACCCGATGGTGATGCTGCTCGGATCCGGCGACTCGCTGCTGCGCGTGATCGAGAAGGCCTTCCCGGCGGCCGACATCCACGTCCGGGGCAATGAGATCAGTGCCACGGGGACCTCGGCGGAAGTCGCGCTCATCCAACGCCTGTTCGACCAGATGATGCTGGTGCTCCGCACCGGTCAGCCGATGACGGAGGACGCAGTGGAACGCTCGATCGCCATGCTCAGGGCGAGCGAGAACGGCAAGGGGGAGGACGGCCACGAGACGCCGGCCGACGTGCTCACGCAGAACATCCTCTCCAGCCGCGGTCGCACCATCCGCCCCAAGACCCTCAACCAGAAGCGGTACGTCGACGCGATCGACAAGCACACGATCGTCTTCGGCATCGGCCCCGCCGGTACCGGAAAGACCTATCTCGCCATGGCCAAGGCGGTCCAGGCCCTGCAGTCCAAGCAGGTCACCCGGATCATCCTGACCCGGCCCGCCGTGGAGGCGGGCGAGCGCCTCGGCTTCCTGCCGGGCACGCTCTACGAGAAGATCGACCCGTATCTGCGCCCGCTCTACGACGCGCTGCACGACATGCTGGACCCGGATTCGATCCCCCGGCTGATGGCGGCGGGGACCATCGAGGTCGCCCCGCTGGCGTACATGCGCGGTCGTACGCTCAACGACGCGTTCATCATTCTGGACGAGGCGCAGAACACCAGCGCCGAGCAGATGAAGATGTTCCTCACCCGCCTCGGCTTCGACTCGAAGATCGTCATCACGGGTGACATCACCCAGGTCGACCTGCCGAACGGGACGAAGAGCGGTCTGCGCCAGGTCCAGGAGATCCTGGAGGGTGTCGAGGACGTCCACTTCTCCCGGCTGTCGTCCCAGGACGTCGTCCGGCACAAGCTCGTCGGCCGTATCGTCGACGCGTACGAGAAGTACGACAGCCAGCAGGGCCACAACGGGAAGTAGTCAGAGCGCACCATGTCGATCGACGTCAACAACGAGTCCGGAACCGAGGTCGACGAGCAGGCGATCCTCGACATCGCCCGCTACGCGCTCACGCGGATGCGGATCCACCCGCTCTCCGAGCTCTCGGTGATCGTCGTGGACGCCGAGGCCATGGAGCAGCTGCACATCCAGTGGATGGACCTGCCCGGTCCCACCGACGTCATGTCCTTCCCGATGGACGAGCTGCGTCCGCCGATGAAGGACGACGAGGAGCCCCCGCAGGGGCTCCTCGGTGACATCGTGCTCTGCCCCGAGGTCGCCAAGAAGCAGGGCGAGGACGCGCCGACGCAGCACTCCATGGACGAGGAGCTCCAGCTCCTGACCGTCCACGGAGTGCTGCACCTGCTGGGGTACGACCACGAGGAGCCGGACGAGAAGGCCGAGATGTTCGGTCTGCAGGCGGCCATCGTCGACGGCTGGCGGGCGGAGAAGGGCCACACCGGTCCCTCCCCGGCGCCGACCGTCTCATGACCGGGCAGCTGCTCTTCGGCGCCGTCGCCCTGGTCGTGGTCGCCTGGCTGGCCGCCTGCGCGGAGGCCGGCATCGCGCGTACGTCCTCGTTCCGCGCGGCCGAGGCCGTGCGGTCCGGGCGGCGCGGCGCGGCCAAGCTCGCCCAGGTGGCCGCCGACCCCACCCGCTACCTCAATGTGGCCCTGCTCGTCCGGGTCGCCTGCGAGATGGCGGCCGGGGTGCTGGTCACCTATGTGTGCCTGGAGGACTTCGGGGAGACCTGGACGGCGCTGCTCGTCGCCATCGCGGTCATGGTGCTCGTCAGTTACGTCGCCGTCGGCGTCTCGCCGCGCACCATCGGCCGCCAGCACCCGCTGAACACGGCGACGGCCGCCGCGTACGTACTGCTGCCGCTGGCCCGGATCATGGGCCCGGTGCCGCAGCTGCTGATCCTCCTCGGCAACGCGCTCACGCCCGGAAAGGGCTTCCGCAAGGGCCCGTTCGCCTCCGAGGCCGAGCTGCGCGCGATGGTCGACCTCGCCGAACAGGAGTCGCTGATCGAGGACGACGAGCGCCGGATGGTGCACTCGGTCTTCGAGCTCGGCGACACGCTGGTGCGCGAGGTGATGGTGCCGCGCACCGACCTCGTCTGCATCGAGCGCTACAAGACCATCCGCCAGGCGCTCACCCTCGCGCTGCGCTCGGGCTTCTCGCGGATCCCGGTGACCGGCGAGAACGAGGACGACATCGTCGGGATCGTCTACCTCAAGGACCTGGTCCGCAAGACGCACATCAACCGTGACTCCGAGGCCGATCTGGTCTCCACCGCGATGCGCCCCGCGGCCTTCGTGCCCGACACCAAGAACGCGGGCGACCTGCTGCGCGAGATGCAGCAGGACCGCAGCCACGTCGCCGTCGTCATCGACGAGTACGGCGGCACGGCCGGCATCGTCACCATCGAGGACATCCTGGAGGAGATCGTCGGGGAGATCACCGACGAGTACGACCGGGAGCTGCCGCCGGTCGAGGAGCTCGCGGACGGCTGCTTCCGGGTCACCGCACGGCTCGACATCGGCGACCTGGGCGAGCTCTTCGGGCTCGACGCGTTCGACGACGAGGACGTGGAGACGGTCGGCGGGCTGCTCGCCAAGGCGCTCGGGCGGGTGCCGATCGCGGGCGCCAAGGCGGTCGTGGACCTGCCGGACGGGCGGGCCCTGCGGCTGACGGCCGAGTCCCCGGCGGGCCGCCGGAACAAGATCGTCACCGTGCTCGTGGAGCCGGTGCCGGTCAAGGAGGAGGAAGAGGCGTGACACCCCAGGAGCTCAGGGCCTTCTGCCTGGCGTTCAACGCGGCGACCGAGGAGTTCCCGTTCGACGCGCGGACCTCGGTCTTCAAGGTCCTCGGGAAGATGTTCGCGCTGAGCAACCTGGACGGCACACCGCTCACCGCCAACCTCAAGTGCGACCCGGACGACGCGGTGCGGCTGCGCGCCGAGTACCCGGCGATCGTGCCCGGCTGGCACATGAACAAGCGCCACTGGAACACGGTGGACGTGGATCAGCTCCCGGACCGGCTGGTCCGGGAGCTGATCGAGGATTCGTACGACCTGGTCGTTGCCGGTCTCCCGAAGGCCGAGCGCCTCCGGCTCGACCGGCCCTGACGGCTCAGGCCTTCCGGCGGCCGAGGCCCACCGCCACCAGCGCCGCCGCCGCGACCACGATCACCGCGTCCACCAGCAGCACGGTCCGCACGCCGTGGAAGAGGTCGCCCCGGGTCGTGGCGAGCACACCGAGCAGCGGGATGCCGATGGTGATGCCGACCTGCTGGGTGGTGGTGACCAGACCGGTCGCCAGCCCCTGCTCCTCGTCGGGGACACCGCTGGTGACGGTCAGTCCGTACGAGATGATCGCGCCCAGGTGGCACATGCTGGCCAGCGAGACGGCGACGGTGGCGAGCAGCGCGCCCGACCCGCTGCCGATCGCGAGCAGCAGGGCGATGAACAGGCCCTGGCCGAGCAGCGAGCCGACCAGGGTGCGGCGGGCGCCGAAGCGGCCGATGACCTTGGCGGCGTAGCTGCCGGCGAGCGCCGACATGACGCCCTGGACGCCGAAGACGAGTCCGGTCCTGAAGGACGACAGGCCCAGGACCTCCTGGAGGTAGAGGGTCAGCACGAAGACGACCGTCGACATCATCGAGAAGGTGACCAGACCGCCCAGGTTGCCCCACGCCACCGTCCGGCGCTTCAGCATCGGCAGCGACACCAGCGGGGCCGGGGCCTTCGACTCGACGACCACGAACGCGGCGAGCAGCGCCAGTCCGGCCACCAGCGTGCCCCACACGTCCGCGCCGCCGAAGCCGCGCTGGGCCGCCGTCGACAGGGAGTAGATCAGGGCGAGCAGTCCGCCGGTGACGGTGATCGCGCCGGGCACGTCAAGCCGCGGGCGGTCCGGGGTGCGGGACTCGGGCAGCAGCCCGGGCGCCAGGGCGAGGACGACCACCGCGGCGACCGCGAGCAGGCCCATGGTCGAACGCCAGCCCAGCGTGTCCGTCATGACCCCGCCGAGCACCATCCCGACGGTGAAGCCGAGCGAGAGCAGGGTGCCGCTGATGCCGAGCGCCCGGTCGCGCTGCGGGCCCTCGGGGAACGTGGTGGTCAGCAGGGACATCCCGGTCGGCACGATCACCGCGGCGCCCAGGCCCTGCAGGGCGCGGCCGGTCAGGAACGACGCCGGGTCCCAGGCGAGGGTGGCGAGCAACGAGGCCGCGCCGAAGAGGGCGAGCCCGGCCAGGAACAGCTTCTTGCGGCCGTACAGATCGGCTGTCCGGCCGAACAGGAGCAGGAAGCCGCCGGACGGCAGCGCGAAGGCGGTGACCGCCCACTGGAGCGCGGAGCGGCTCAGGCCCAGGTCGTCGCCGAGGACGGGCAGCGCCACGTTCAGTACGGAGAAGTCGAGCGCCACCATGAACTGGGCGGCGCAGAGCACGAACAGGACCAGCTTCGCCCGGCCCGTGAGCCGGCCGTCCCGCGGGGCCTGAGCGGCGACCGGCGTGGCCGGTGCGGTGGGGGTGTCGATTGCCATGGCCACAGCCTGGCCGTGCGCGAACGGCCGTGGAGAGTGGGAACTTATCCTGTTGGCGGCACCACCAGGCAGCGGCCCGGGGCGCCGAACCGGTAGCCGACGAGGGGGAGTACGGACGTGGCCACGCCGATCGACAAGTCGCTGCGGCGCACCGAACTGCGCGAGTTCCTGATGAACCGGCGGGCCCGGATCAGCCCCACCGCGGCAGGTCTGCCCGACGGCGGCGCGCGCCGCCGCACCCCGGGCCTGCGCCGCGAGGAGGTCGCCGTGCTGGCCGGGGTGGGCGTCTCCTGGTACCAGTGGTTGGAGCAGGGCCGGGACATCACGGTGTCGCCGCAGGTCCTGGATTCGGTGGGCCGGGTCCTGAAGCTGACCAGCGCCGAGCGCCGCCATCTGTACGTGCTGGCCGGGCTCAACCCGCCCGCGCCCGAGGTCGATCCGGCCCACAGCGACATGTGCCAGGGCCTGCAGCGGCTGATCGACGCGTGGATGCCGTTCCCCGCGCACATCATGGACGTGTACTGGAACACCGTGATGTACAACGACGCGGCCGCCATGGTGCTCGGCATGCGACCCGAGATCGTGCAGAACTGCCTGATCGCGTTCTTCACCGACCCGGTCTACCGCTCCCGCGCCAAGGGCTGGGACGCGGTCGCCGCGAAGGTGGTCGCCCAGTACCGGGCGGCCTGCTCGGAGCGGCCCGACGACGAGGGTTTCCAGGAGGTCGTCGAGGAGGCGTCCCGGCTCTCGGCGGAGTTCGCGGAGCTGTGGCGGCAGCGGGACATCCTGCCCGGCGGCCAGATGGAGAAGGAGTTCCAGCACCCGGTGGTGGGCACGCTGTTCGTCGAGTCCACCCAGCTGCGGGTGCCCGCCCGCCCGGACCTCGCGATCGTGCTGCACACCCCGCTGCCGGAGACCGACACGGCCGCGAAGCTGGAGTGGCTGGCTACGCCGGAGGGGCGGCGCGGGTCGATGTACCCGGTGGCGGGCTGAGCGCGGGGGGTTGCGCGCGGGTGGCTCCGGGCGCACTCCTTATGCTCGGCGTATGACTCTGAGCACCGAACTCGACCCCGAGGACCGCAAGATCATCACCCTGGCGCGCAGCGCCCGGGCCCGCAACGGGGTGGCCGAGGGCGCGGCCGTACGGGACGAGACCGGGCGCACGTACGTCGCCGGGACCGTGGAGCTGGACTCGCTCAGGCTCTCCGCGCTGCGCACGGCGGTTGCGATGGCCGTGGCCAGCGGGGCGAAGTCGCTGGAGGCGGCGGCGGTGGTGACGGAGGCGGCCACCGCCTCGGCGGAGGATCGGGCTGCGGTGCGGGACCTGGGTGGTGCGGGCACCCCCGTGCTGGTGGCGGGGCCGGACGGCGAGGTCCGCGCGCGGGTCGCGGCGGGCTGACGTTTTTTTGTGCCCGGGGTTTGTCTGCGGGCCGGTGGGGGCTGGTCGCGCAGTTCCCCGCGCCCCTGAAATGCTCGCCTTCGCCCTCGCGCTCGCCCGTACCCCCTAGGGGCGCGGGGAACTGCGCGAGCAACCCACCACCGGCCCGCAGGCGAACACCGGCCCGATAAGGGGCGCGGGGAACTGCGCGACCAGCCCCCACCGGCCCGCAGGCAATCGGACCACGATCCCCCAGTTGACCTGCGATAACAGGGATCTTGACAGTATCTGATGGGCCATCAGTCAAGGGATTTCGATTCCATTGACTTCTCTTCGCGCCCCCAGGTCAATAGGCCCCTGCCAGGCGCAGCCGAGCCGCTGCTGCGCCACAACCGCAGAGGGGGCAGTCATGCCTTCAGCACGAAGACGGCGCCACTGGGCCGCCGTACTGGGAGCCGCGGCGCTCATGGCCGGAACCGGGGCGCTCGTCGCGCCCGCGCAGGCCCTGGCCGCGACGCCCGTCGACTTCGCCACGCACTGCGTACCACCGCCCATCGCGAACATCCCGCCGATCGACGGCACCACGTCCGCCCAGATCACCGTCGACAAGGCGGCGCCCAAGGTCGGGGACACGGTCACCGTCACGTACACGGTCACCAAGCCCGCCGCGGGCAACCCGGTGGACCTGGCGCTGCCCGCCGACATCATGACCCCCACCGGAAAGGTCACCGTCGGCGGTGCGCAGACCGGCGCCGTCACGGTCGCCGGACCCAAGAAGAACGACCCGGTGCCGGGGAAGGGCGCGTTCCCGCCGTTCTCCATGACCGGTACGTTCACCGTCACCGCACCCGGCGCGATCACCCTGTCGCCCGGCGACTACAACATCCACACCAGCTACCTCATGGAGCTGGACACCCCCTGCACGGTCACCAACCCGCCCGCGCCCGTCTCCGAGACGGTCACCGCGACCGGCGGCGGCCAGACCAACCAGCGGGCCGTCCAGCTGGGCACGGCCTCCGGCAAGCCCGGTGCGAGCGTCACCGTCGCCGGGTCGAAGTTCACCGCGGGCGCGACCGTGACGGTCGTCGGCCGGGCCGGGGCCGCCGAGACCGCCGACAAGACGACTGTGACGGCGGACGCGCAGGGCGCGTTCTCCACCGCCCTGACGGTCAACGACAAGGCGACCAGCGGCATCGTCGCCTACGAGGGAGCGAGCTGGAGCGACGACAAGGGCGCGGGCCCGGCGGCGTACAGCGTGATCGACGACACCCCGGCCCCGCCCAACAGCCAGAAGCTCAACTCCTCGGTCAAGGCGGGCACGCTCTCCATGGCCCAGGCCGGTGACGCCGTCTCGATGGAGGCCGTCGACTTCGGCAAGGGCGGTGCCTCCCGGGGTTCGCTCCAGACGGTGACGGTCCAGGACTTCCGCGGCGGCCCCGCGGGCTGGTCCCTGACCGGCAAGGTCACCGACTTCACCGGCCCCGGCGGGGCGAAGATCGACGCCTCGAAGCTCGGCTGGACCCCGGCCTGTGCCACCAAGGCCGGTTCCCCGTCGACCTGCGCGGCGGGCTCGCCGGGCACCGTGGGCGGCGCGGGCGCGACGCTCGCGACCACGCCCAACGCGGCGCTCACCGGCGGTGAGTTCACCGTCGACGCCCGGGTCTCGCTGGACGTTCCGGCGTTCACCGCCCCCGGCGCGTACTCCGGCGTGCTGACGCTCACGCTGGCCTGATCCACCCGTGGGCCGGGCGCGCACCCGGCCGGCCCACCCGTCCCCGGGGGTTCCGCACCGTGCGCAAGCTGTACGCCCTCCTCCTCGCCGCGGCCGTCCTGCTCCTCGGTACGCCCGCGCGAGCCGCCGACAACGGCAACTGGGCCGTCTACCCGGCCTCCGCCGCCGCGGAGCGGCGCCCGTACTTCTACCTCTCCGCCGGCCCCGGCACCACCCTCACCGACCAGGTCACCGTCACCAACAAGACGGCCGCCCCGATGGCCTTCCGGCTGTACGGGGCCGACGCGTACAACACCGAACGCGACGGCGGGTTCGCCGTGCGCACCCGGCGCGAGCCGCAGCACGGCGTGGGCGCCTGGACCCGGCCCGACCGCACGGCGGTCACCGTCCCGGCGCACTCCTCGGTCACCGTGCCGTTCACCGTGACCGTCCCGGCCGACGCGGAGCCCGGCGACCACCCCGGGGCGCTGGTCGCCCTGGACGAGAAGGTCGCGGCCGGGCGGGGGGAGCTGGCGATGGGGGTGCAGCAGGCCGTGGGGGCGCGGGTCTATCTGCGTGTCACCGGACCCACCGTGCCCGCGCTCGCGGTCGAGGACGTCTCGCTCGCCCAGCACCGCCCGCTGGTGCCGGGCACGGGCAAGAGCCGGACCGTGATCTCGTACACCCTCCACAACCGGGGAAACGTGACGCTCGACCCGAAGGTCCAGTTGAAGGCGACGGGTCTGTTCGGCCGTACGCTGCTGAGCCGCGGACTGACGAACGTCCCGGCCGAACTGCTGCCCGGCCAGAAGGTCCGGCTGACCGAGCCGTGGGCGGGCTCGCCGCAGCTGGACCGGGGCGACGTACGGCTCACGGCGAGCGCCAAGGGCGTCACCGGGTCGGGCGGCGCGTCCTTCCTCGCCCTGCCCTGGCCGGTCCTCGCGGTGCTGGTGGCGGCCCTGGCGGCGGGGGTCGCGGGGTGGCGGCTGCGGCGGGTCCGGGGGCGGCGCGGCTGAGTGCGGGGCCCGCGCGTACAGCGGGGCCGTTCGGATCGGGGAGAATGGGCGGCATGAGCGCTCGTACTGTTGAGAACAACGCCCCCCACCGGGCCGGCTTCGCCTGCTTCGTCGGCCGCCCCAACGCGGGCAAGTCCACCCTCACGAACGCTCTGGTCGGACAGAAGGTGGCGATCACCTCCAACCGTCCGCAGACGACGCGGCACACCGTCCGCGGCATCGTGCACCGCCCCGACGCCCAGCTGATCCTGGTCGACACGCCGGGCCTCCACAAGCCGCGCACGCTGCTCGGCGAGCGGCTGAACGACGTGGTGCGGACGACCTGGGCCGAGGTCGACGTGATCGGCTTCTGCATTCCCGCGGACCAGAAGCTCGGGCCCGGCGACAAGTTCATCGCCAAGGAGCTCGCGGGGATCAAGAAGACCCCGAAGATCGCGATCGTGACGAAGACGGACCTGGTCGACTCCAAGGCGCTGGCCGAGCAGCTGCTCGCCGTGCAGCGGCTCGGGGACGAGCTGGGCTTCGAGTGGGCGCAGATCGTGCCGGTCTCGGCGGTCGGCGACCAGCAGGTCCAGCTGGTGGCGGACCTCCTGGTCCCGCTGCTGCCCGAGGGCCCGGCCCTCTATCCCGAGGGCGACCTCACGGACGAGCCCGAGCAGGTCATGGTGGCCGAGCTGATCCGCGAGGCGGCGCTGGAGGGGGTACGGGACGAGCTTCCGCACTCCATCGCGGTGGTGGTGGAGGAGATGCTGCCGCGCGAGGACCGTCCGGCGGACCGTCCGCTGCTCGACATCCACGCGAACGTGTACATCGAGCGGCCGAGCCAGAAGGGGATCATCATCGGTCCCAAGGGGAAGCGGCTCAAGGAGGTCGGGATGAAGTCGCGCAAGCACATCGAGGCGTTGTTGGGGACGCCGGTGTTCCTGGACCTTCATGTGAAGGTCGCGAAGGACTGGCAGCGCGACCCGAAGCAACTCCGCAAGCTGGGCTTCTAGGCCTCCCGGGGGCTACGCCCCCGGCCCCCTTTTGCGGGGCCTGCGGCCCCTGCACCCCGCTTCTTTCGTCTGCGGACCGTAGATGGCTGAGCGCGCAGTTCCCCGCGCCCCTAACTACCTAGGGGCGCGGGGAACTGCGCGAGCAACCCAGCACGGTCCGCAGACGAACTCAAGGGACCCCGGCCGCCCGCCAGAGGCCACGCGGCGGAGCCGCACATGTTCACAGCCGGGAAGGGGCGGGGTGGGGAAAGGCTCACCCCTCGGCTATCAGCGCCGTCCCCACCCGTACAAACCCCAGCCGCCCATAGATCCGCGCCACCGCCTCGTCCCCCGCCGACAGGAACACCGTCGACGCCCCCCGCGCCCGCGCGTCCGCGACGAGCGCGGACGTCACCGCCTCCCCCAGCCCCCGCCGCCGCGCCGCCGGCACCGTGCCGACGCCCACGATCTCCGTCACCGGGCCCACCGGGTTGTGCATGCCGGAGCAGAGCGGGAGGCCGTCGAGGACGGCCGCCGCGACCGCCGTCGCGCCGGTGCGGATGCGCTCCGCGACCTGCGGCGCGCGCCCGTCGCCCACCCGGGCCGTGATCTCGGCGGCCAGCTCGGCGGGACCCGGCGCGCCCACGGCCGTACCGGGCGCCGCGAACGCCAGGTGCGGCACCACCAGGGCCGCGTGGAGCAGGGGGTCGTCCGCGTCCAGGACGCGGACCTGCGGGTGCGGCGGGGGCGTGGGCGCGTCCGGGGCCAGCACCATCAGCGGGTGGGCGTGGACCGCGAGGCCCGAGGACTCGACCGCCGCGCGCAGCCCGGGCGACACCTCGTCCACCCACTCGAACGCCTCCGGTATCCCCAGCTCCCGCTGGCGCGCCCGCACCTTGTCCACGTCCGCGGCCGACACCGGCCCGGTGTGGCCGAGCGTGGGCCGGGCGTAGAACGGCCAGCCCACACCCTCCCGTACGAACAGCGTCAGCGGACCGAAGTCCTCGGCGCGGGCCGAGGTGCGCGGCACCGCGTCGTAATAGCGTTCCAGCAGGGCCACGTCAGAGGTCGTCATGCGGTGAATGAAAGCAAGGCGGTCACCCTCTACGCACCTTCTTTCAGCACCCGTGACACCAGCGTCCGCTGGGCGGGGGACAGGCTCGGGTCCGCGCAGTGGACCGTGGTGCCGTCGACCGTGATCTCGTAGTGGAAGCCGTCCGGTACGCCGAGGGACGGCTCGCCCCGGCCGTCGGCGAGGGCCGCCTCGGCCAGGGCCTGCCACTCCGCCGCGTCGGGCCGGCCCGAGGTGTCGACCTCGGCCCGGCGCTCGATGCCGGCGAATCCTCCTGTGCGGGTCACCTGGATGCGCATGCTCCCTGTGTAGCAGCGCACCGCCGCCGCGTCAGCCGGTCGGCACGCCGACCTGGGACCAGGCCTTCAGGACGGACTGGAGTTCCGCCCCCTCCCCGTAACGGGCGCGCGCCGCGGCCACCGTGAGCCGGGCGAAGTCCGCGAACAGGGCCTGCTTGCCCAGCTCCCCGCCGGTCAGCACGTCGTACCAGATCTGACCGGCCCGCTCCCACGCCTTGCCGCCGAGCGCGTCCGCGACGAGGTAGAAGGCGTGGTTGGGGATGCCGGAGTTGAGGTGGACGCCGCCGTTGTCGCGGCCCGTGGTGATGTAGTGGTCCATCGTCGCGGGCTGCGGGTCCTTGCCGAGCACGTCGTCGTCGTACGCCGTGCCGGGCGCCTTCATCGAGCGCAGCGCCGTGCCGGTCACGGCGGGGGCGAGCAGGCCCTGGCCGATCAGCCAGTCGGCCTGGTGGGCATCCTGGTCGAGCGTGTACTGCTTGATCAGCGAGCCGAAGACGTCCGACATCGACTCGTTGAGCGCGCCCGGCTGGCCGAAGTACGTCAGGTTCGCCGTGTGCTGGGTGACGCCGTGGGTCAGCTCGTGCCCGATCACGTCGATGGGGATCGTGAAGTCCAGGAAGATCCGGCCGTCGCCGTCCCCGAACACCATCTGCTCGCCGTTCCAGAAGGCGTTGTTGTAGTCGGCGTCGAAGTGGACGGACGCGTCGAGCGGCATTCCGGAGCCGTCGATGGAGTCGCGTCCGTACGCCTTGAGGTAGAGCTCGAAGGTCGCGCCGAGCCCGGCGTAGGCGCGGTTGACGGTGGCGTCCTTGACCGGCTTGTCGCCCTCGCCGCGGACCTTGCGGCCGGGCAGCGCGGTGCCGTGGCGGCAGTCGTGGATCGTGCGGTGGGGCTGTCCCTCGACGGCCCCGGCGGGCGGGGCGGCCTCGGGTGCGCCGAGCACGGTGGTGAGGCGGCGGGCGGTGCGCTGGGCGGCGTCCGCGACGAGCGTCTTGCGGGCGATGGCGGAGAGCGCGGGGTCCTCGGCGGTGACGAGCTTGTCGAGGACGTGGGGTGGCACGATGGTGCAGAAGACGGGCGTATGCGCGTTCATGTCGCGACAATGTGGCACTGGGTCATGAGGCTGTCACTACTCGCCACCATGATTGGTTCCAAGCCATCGCGGCCGGTACGCGCGGGCCGGGACAGGGACTTTGGTCCCTGGTCCCTTCCGCCACGTCCCGCATACTGAAACGGGACCGGCGCTTTCGGCGCCCCTCGGCTAGGCTGCGGCACATCATGCGTTTCGGGCTGCTTCTCCTTAGCTGCCGCGGCGAGGGCCTGTAGTCGTAGGCCGACCCCCTCCCCGCGGGATCTGGTGCTGCTTCGACTCAGTCGGCCGTCCTAATCGAAGGACCCGAGGAGCCCTACGCAAATGTCCGAGAACTCCGTGTCTGTCGGTCGTCCGACGCCCGTCACCAACGCGACCCACACCCAGCGCCCGTCCGGGATGCCGATCCACAAGTACGGCTCGTACGAGGCCGTGCACATCCCCGACCGCACCTGGCCCGAGAAGCGCATCACCAAGGCCCCGCGCTGGCTGTCCACCGATCTGCGCGACGGCAACCAGGCGCTGATCGACCCGATGTCGCCCGCCCGCAAGCGCGAGATGTTCGACCTGCTGGTGCGCATGGGCTACAAGGAGATCGAGGTCGGCTTCCCCTCCTCCGGCGAGACCGACTTCACCTTCGTACGGTCGATCATCGAAGAGGGGGCGATCCCGGACGACGTGACCATCTCCGTACTGACCCAGGCCCGCGAGGACCTGATCGAGCGGACCGTGGAGTCCGTGCGCGGCGCCCGCCGCGCCACCGTGCACCTGTACAACGCCACCGCCCCGACCTTCCGCCGGGTCGTCTTCCGCGGCTCCAAGGACGACATCAAGCAGATCGCGGTGGACGGCACCCGGCTGGTGATGGAGTACGCGGAGAAGATCCTGGGCCCGGAGACCGTCTTCGGCTACCAGTACAGCCCGGAGATCTTCACCGACACCGAGCTGGACTTCGCCCTGGAGGTCTGCGAGGCGGTCTGCGACGTCTGGCAGCCCGAGGAGGGCCGCGAGATCATCCTCAACCTGCCCGCCACGGTGGAGCGTTCGACGCCGTCCACGCACGCGGACCGGTTCGAGTGGATGAGCCGCAACCTGACCCGCCGCGAGTTCGTCTGCCTGTCCGTGCACCCGCACAACGACCGCGGTACGGCGGTGGCGGCGGCCGAGCTGGCGATCATGGCCGGGGCCGACCGCATCGAGGGCTGTCTGTTCGGCCAGGGCGAGCGCACCGGCAACGTCGACCTGGTCACCCTGGGCATGAACCTGTTCAGCCAGGGCGTCGACCCGCAGATCGACTTCTCGCAGATCGACGAGATCCGCCGCACCTCCGAGTACTGCAACCAGATGGAGATCCACCCGCGCCACCCCTACGCGGGCGACCTGGTCTACACCGCCTTCTCCGGCTCCCACCAGGACGCCATCAAGAAGGGCTTCGACGCGATGGAGGCCGACGCGGCCGCCAAGGGCGTCACCGTCGACGACATCGAGTGGGCCGTCCCGTATCTGCCGATCGACCCGAAGGACGTCGGCCGCTCCTACGAGGCCGTCATCCGGGTCAACTCGCAGTCCGGCAAGGGCGGTATCGCGTACGTCCTGAAGAACGACCACAAGCTGGACCTGCCGCGCCGGATGCAGATCGAGTTCTCCCGGATCATCCAGGCGAAGACCGACGCCGAGGGCGGCGAGGTCACTCCCGGCCAGATCTGGTCGGTGTTCCAGGACGAGTACCTGCCGAATCCGGCCAACCAGTGGGGCCGCATCCAGCTGCGTTCCGGCCAGACCACCACCGACACGGACGGCCGGGACACGCTGACCGTCGAGGCGGTCGTGGACGGCGCCGACACGGTCCTGACCGGCACCGGCAACGGTCCGATCTCGGCCTTCTTCGAGGCGCTGGCCGCCATCGGCGTGGACGCCCGCCTGCTGGACTACCAGGAGCACACGATGAGCGAGGGCGCGTCCGCGCAGGCCGCCTCGTACATCGAGTGCGCCATCGACGGGCAGGTCCTGTGGGGGATCGGCATCGACGCCAACACCACGCGCGCCTCGCTGAAGGCGGTCATCTCCGCCGTCAACCGCTCGGCCCGCAAGTAGCCCCTCCGGCGCCGCACCGCGCCCCACCTGCCCCGGGCGGCCGGTGGGGCGCCGTCTTTGCGCCACTCCTTCCCACGGGGTGCTGACGTCACATCATCGATGTGGCTAACATCACGTCAACGCGGCAATGTTGCCGGTCCGTTACGGAGGTGCGCGGTGGTGCAAGGCCGAGGACAGAACGTGACGAAGCCTCGCGCCGTGGGCATTCTCGAACGAATCTGGACGACCCGTACGTCCTGGACCACCGTCGGGGACGGGGAGTTCTTCTGTCCGGAGTGCGGGGGCGACCGCAACTTCCGCCGCCGCACCGGCCGTCGGCGCCTGGCCGTGCTCGGCGTCCCGCTGCTGTCGCGCGGGGCCGCCGGGCCCGTCGTGGAGTGCGCGGCCTGCGAGACCCACTTCGGGACGGACGCCCTCGACCACCCCACCACCACCCGCTTCTCGGCGATGCTGCGCGATGCCGTCCACACCGTCGCCCTCGCCGTCCTCGCCGCGGGCGGCACCTCCTCCCGTACGGTCACCTCGACCGCGGCCGCCACGGTCCGCGCCGCCGGGTACGACGACTGCACCGAGGAGCAGCTGATCACCCTGATCGAGGCGCTCGCCGCCGACACCGGGCGGTTCCTCACCGACACCGAGGCCGATCCGTGCGGCGCGGCCCTCGCCATCGAGCTGCACGAGTCCCTGGAGCCGCTGGCCCCGCACCTCGCCCCGGCCGGCCGGGAGTCGATCCTGCTCCAGGGCGCCCGTATCGCGCTGGCCGACGGCCCGTACAGCCCGGCCGAGCGGGAGGTCCTCACCACGGTGGGCGGCGCGCTCCAGCTGTGCGCGGACGACGTGGCCCGGCTCCTCGCGGCGGCCCGCACCCCGTCCTGAAGCACCCGTCCTGACCGGGGCCGCTCCCGGCGGTGAAACAATGGCTCCATGAGTCTGTTCCGGGACGACGGCATCGTGCTGCGGACCCAGAAGCTCGGTGAGGCCGACCGGATCATCACGCTTCTGACCCGCGGCCACGGGCGGGTGCGCGCCGTCGCCCGCGGGGTGCGCCGCACCAAATCCAAGTTCGGGGCCCGGCTGGAGCCCTTCTCGCACGTGGACGTGCAGTTCTTCGCGCGCGGCAGCGAACTGGTCGGGCGCGGCCTGCCGTTGTGCACCCAGAGTGAGACCATCGCTCCGTACGGTGGCGCGATCGTCACGGACTACGCCCGGTACACCGCGGGCACCGCGATGCTGGAGACGGCGGAACGGTTCACCGACCACGAGGGCGAGCCCGCCGTGCAGCAGTACCTGCTGCTCGTGGGCGCCCTGCGCACGCTCGCGCGCGGCGAGCACGCCCCCAACCTGATCCTCGACGCCTTCCTGCTGCGCTCGCTCGCCGTCAACGGCTACGCGCCCAGCTTCGAGGACTGCGCGAAGTGCGGCATCCACGGGCCCAACCGGTTCTTCTCGATCGCGGGCGGCGGTGTGGTCTGCGCCGACTGCCGGGTGCCCGGCAGCGTCGTACCCTCTGCGGAGGCGGTCGGACTGCTCAGCGCGCTGCTCACGGGGGACTGGGCGACGGCGGACGCGAGCGAGCCGAGGCACGTGCGCGAGGGCAGCGGCCTCGTGTCGGCCTATCTGCACTGGCATCTGGAGCGCGGCCTGCGCTCACTGCGGTACGTAGAGAAGAACTGAGGGAGAAGAGCTCCACATGGCACGACGCGGAATCCTGGGCGGCCGGTCCCGGCGCGAGTACACGACCCCCGAGCCGCACCCCTCGGGTGCGCGCCCGCCGAAGATCCCCGGCGAGCTGGTCCCCAAGCACGTGGCGGTCGTCATGGACGGCAACGGGCGCTGGGCTAAGGAGCGCGGGCTGCCGCGCACCGAGGGCCACAAGGTCGGCGCCGAGCGCGTCCTCGACGTGCTCCAGGGCGCGATCGAGATGGGGGTCGGCTCGATCTCGCTGTACGCGTTCTCCACCGAGAACTGGAAGCGCTCGCCCGACGAGGTGCGCTTCCTGATGAACTTCAACCGCGACTTCATCCGCAAGACCCGCGACCAGCTCGACGAGCTGGGCATCCGGGTGCGCTGGGTGGGCCGGATGCCCAAGCTGTGGCGCTCGGTGGCCAAGGAGCTCCAGGTCGCCCAGGAGCAGACGAAGGACAACGACCGGCTCACGCTGTACTTCTGCATGAACTACGGCGGCCGGGCCGAGATCGCCGACGCCGCGAAGGCGCTCGCCGAGGACGTGAAGGCGGGCCGGCTCGACCCGTCGAAGGTCAGCGAGAAGACCTTCGCCAAGTACCTGTACTACCCCGACATGCCGGACGTGGACCTGTTCCTGCGGCCCAGCGGCGAGCAGCGCACCTCCAACTACCTTCTCTGGCAGAGCGCTTACGCCGAGATGGTGTTCCAGGACGTGCTGTGGCCGGACTTCGACCGCCGCGACCTGTGGCGGGCCTGCCTGGAGTACGCACAGCGCGACCGCCGCTTCGGCGGGGCCGTCCCCAACCTCGACATCCCCCGGCAGGACGGTGCCGGGGCGGGCGAGTAACTCCCGTGCCGGGGCGGGGCGGCCGGGTCGTCAGACCGCGGCCGCCGCGCACTCGGCGACGGCCGCCGACTCCAGCTCGGCGGTGAGCCGGGCGCCGCGGTCCTCGGAGAAGTCCAGGGCCGCGAGCACCGACGGCACGGCGATGCTGGACATCACATGACGCTGCAGGACCGAGTGGCGGTGCGAGAGGTCCTGGTAGTCGCTGAGCGTCTGGGACATCATCTGGAGCCCGGCGAAGGCTCCCACGTACAGCTCGGCCGTGTCGGAGATGACCACGTTGGGCATCAGCTCACCGCGCTGCTGCGCCATCGTGAGCACCTCGACGTTCACCTCGCTCCAGTGCCGGAACGGGCCGCTGCGGTCGAGCCCGGTGGCCTGCTGGTCGAGGGTGAGCCGGATGCTGGCCCGGACCAGGTGGTCGGTGCGGAGCCGGTGCGCGAGGACCGAGCCGGAGTCGATGAGCTCCTGGAGCTTGACGGGCTGCGGCGGCAGCGAGGGGCCGGAGCCCTGCTCGTTCAGGACCCCGTGCGCGAGCGCTTCCTTCGACTGGAAGTGGAAGTAGAGCGCGCCCTTGGTGACCCCGGCCATCTTGAGAATGTCCGTGATCGTGGCGGCCTGGAACCCCTGCTTCTCGAAGACGATGGCCGCGGCCTCCAGGATCGCCCTCCTGGTGCGGATCGCACGGTCCTGCTTCGCCACGCTGCCTCCTCGTGTTGCGTCGCGGTGTCGACGCCGTGAACTTCGGGGCCGCCCGCTCCCCAGGCTTGAAAAAAACCGTCTAGTTTGTATCTTAACAGTGGGACGCAGGACTATGTTCTTCGTACATGCCTCGGGGGGAGCCATGTCCAAAACAGAAGCAGTATTGACCAGCGCCATACCCATAACCGGTGCCGGGCCCACCAACATGACGCAATCGCACCCTGTATCGCCGGAACTCGTCCATCGGGCCAGGCCCGCCGACGCCTTTCCGCACGGCTGGCGACAGCGTGACGAGCACACGTTCTCGGTCACCGCGCACTGGCCGCACAACCATGTCTTCTTCGAGCCCGTCGCGGGCGATCTGCACGACCCGCTGCTCGTCGTCGAGACGATGCGGCAGTCCGCGATGCTGATAGTGCACGCGGGCTACGGGGTGCCGCTCGACTGGCACTTCATGCTCACCGACCTCGAATACACCGCCAATCCCACGCAGTTGGACGTCGGCGGACAGCCTGCGCTCATCGACGTGGAGCTGGAGTTCTCCCGGCTGGAATGGCGCGGCGGCAAGCTCTCGCGGCTCAAGGTCCGCTGGGTGCTGCGCCGGCTGGGGCGGCTCGTCGCCACCGGCTCCGGCCAGGCCCGCGTCCTGAGCCCGGGCGTCTACCGGCGGCTGCGCGGCGACCGCACGACCCCCGGCGACACCACCGGATGCCTTCCGCTGCCCGTCCCCGCCGACCTGGCGGGCCGCAGCCGCGCCGCCGACGTGGTGCTCGCGGCCAGCCCGCAGGAGCGCGTCTGGCGGCTGCGGGCGGACACCACACACCCCACGCTCTTCCAGCGCCCCAACGACCATGTGCCCGGCATGCTCCTGCTGGAGGCGGCCCGGCAGGCGGCGAGCGCGGCCCTGGGGCCCGCGCCGGTCGTCCCGGTCGCGGGTGACATAGCGTTCCACCGGTACGCGGAGTTCGACAGCCCGTGCTGGATACAGGTCACCGACGCGGCGCCCCGGCGCCCCGGCATGACCAGTGTGCAGGTCACCGGCCACCAGGACGAGAGCCTGGTCTTCCTCGCCACGCTGTCGGCGCCGCGCGCCGACTGACCGGTACGGCAAGGGAGAAGAGGGCGACGATGATTCTGGTGACCGGGGCGACCGGAACCGTGGGGGGCGAGGTCGCCCGGCTGCTCGCGGCCGAGCACCCGCTGCGCGTCCTGGCCAGACGGCCGGAACGGGTGGCGGTGGCGGGACCGGCCGTCGAGGTGGTCGCCGGCGAGTACGCCGACCGCGACAGCCTCGACCGCGCCCTCAAGGGCGTACGGGCGGCCTTCCTGGTCACCGGCAGCATCGGCGAACGGGACGACGTCCGGTTCGTGGAGGCGGCCCGCGCCGCCGGGGTGCGCCATCTGGTCAAGCTCTCCGCGCTGGCCGTCACCGACCCGGCCGCCGACGACCTCATCACCGCCCGCCAGCGCGAGAACGAGACGGCCGTACGGGAGTCTGGGCTCGCCTGGACCCTGCTGCGGCCCCGCGCGTTCATGACCAACACCCTGTCCTGGGCGCGCTCGGTGCGCGAGGAGGGCGTGGTGCGCGCGCTGTACGGGGACGCGCCCAACGCGACCGTGGACCCGCGCGACATCGCCGAGGCGGCGGCGCTGGCACTCACCGAGCCGGGCGCCCACGAAGGCCGCGCGTACGCGCTCTCGGGCCCCGCGGCCGTCACCGCCGCCGAGCAGACCGCGCTCCTCGGCGACGCCCTGGGCAGGCCGCTCCGGTTTGAGGAGCTGGGCCCCGAACGCGCGCGTGCCGCGCTGCTGGCGCGCTATCCGCAGCCGGTGGCCGAGGCGTTGCTGCACAGCGCCGAGCGCCAGCGGGCCGGGGCGAAGGCCGAGGTGTCGCCCACGTTCCAGGAGCTGACGGGCCGCCCCGCGCGCTCGTACGCCGAGTGGGCCCGCGACCACGCGGCTGCCTTCGCCTGAGCCGCGTACCCCAGCCGTTCGTACACGTACTACGTACGTAAGGGGCCTTGCCGGAAGTGTCCGGCAAGGCCCCTGCGTCCGTCAGCCGTTCAGCAGGAGCGGCAGTTCCCGGTGGCCGTTGGAGATGAACGACGGGAGCTGGGCGAGCTGTTCGCCCGGGGCGGCGAGGGCCAGGTCCGGGAAGCGCTCGAAGAGGGCCGACAGCGCCGCCGTCGCCTCCAGGCGGGCCAGCGGCGCCCCCAGGCAGAAGTGGACGCCGTGCCCGAACGCCAGGTGCTCGCGGCGCAGCGGGCGCGACGGGTCGAAGCGGTCGGCGTCCTCGCCGTGCACCTCGGGGTCGCGGCCGGGCCCGGCGAGCGCGACCAGGATCGGCTCGCCCTGGGGGATCACCACGCCGCCGATCTCGATGTCCTCCACGGCGTACCGCAGCGGCACATGGGCCGCCGGCGGCTCCCAGCGCAGGGTCTCCTCGACCACGTCCTCCCAGGCGACCTCGCCGCGCCGCACGCGCGCCAGCTCCTCGGGGTGGGTGAGCAGCGCGTACGCGGCCTGGTCGATCAGATTGACCACGGTCTCGAACCCGGCCGAGATCATCAGCAGCAGGGTGTCCACGAGCTCGACCTCGGTCAGACCGCTGCCGTCGCTCTCGTCGCGGGTGGCGATCAGGTCGGTGGTCATGTCGTTGCCGGGGTTGGCGCGCTTGAAGGCGATGAACTCGTTGAGCGCCGCGTACAGTTCGCGCCCGGTCGCCTCGGCCTCCTCGGCGGTCACCTCGGTGAGGAAGGTGATGTCGATGAGGCGGCAGAGCCGGTCGCGGGCGCTCTCCGGGACGCCGAAGAGCTCGCAGATCACCTGGACGGGCAGCGGGCTCGCGAACGCCTTGCGCAGATCGACCGGCTGGCCCTGCGGGGTGTCCGCGAGCTTGTCGAGAAGGTCGGAGACGATCTGCTCGATCGTCGGGCGCAGCGCGGCCGTCTGGCGCGCGGTGAACGCCCTGGACGTCAGCTTGCGCAGCCGGCTGTGCTCCTCGCCGTACGCGGTGATCATGCTGCGGACCGATATCCAGATGGCGAGCGGCCAGGTCCGGGGGATCTCGCCGTTGATCCAGGCGGGCCAGTGCCGCTCGGCGTCCTTGGAGACGCGCGGGTCGGTCATCAGGCTCTTGGCGGCGTCGGCGCTGGTCACCGACCAGGCGGCCACGCCGCCCGGCAGCTCGATCCGGGCGACCGGGCCGTGCTCGCGGATGCGGGCGATCTCGCCGTGGATGTCGGTACCGGCGGCGTCGATGGCGAACGGGCATTGCTGCTGGGGCATGGAGGTGCTCCGTAAGGACGGTGAGGGCGTGTGTCTGTGCCGACTACTGTCGGCGCAGAGGGAGATGTACGTCGATGCGGGTGCCGTTCCCGGACGCGCCGCCGAGGGTGGGACACCCGTCGGAGCAGTCGATCCGGCCAGTCATCGAGGTGGGCCCGGACAGCGACGGCCGGGCGGGAAGAGCGGGATGTCCACGGCGGAGGGGAGCACGGCGTGGCTGAGCGCGCGCCCCGCGAGACCGTCACTCACGACGGAGTACAGCCATGCGCTCATGTGTCCTCCCCCCCCAATGCTGGGACGAGAGGGACAATAACAAAACCGGATCCCCGGTTTACCACCGGGGATCCTGGGTGTTTCTGAGGTGCTGATTCCGGACGGTGCTGCTTCCGGAGACTGTGCTGATTCCGGACTAGGGCATGACCGTCCAGGTGTCCTGCCCCGCGAGCAGGGAGCCGAGCTCGCCCTTGCCACGCTGCTCGATGGCCCGGTCCAGCTGGTCCGCCATCTGCGTGTCGTACACCGGCCGGGTCACGCTGCGCAGGACGCCGATCGGGGTCTGGTACAGGGTGTCCGCGTCGGCGAGGCGGGAGAGGGCGAAGGCGGTGGTGGGGGAGGCCGCGTGGGCGTCGTGGACGAGGATCCGCGACTCGTTCTCCGGGGTCACCTCGACCACCTGGAGGTCGCCGGTGGCGGGGTCGCGTACGACGCCCTTGTGCAGGTCTGCGCCGAAGCGGATCGGCTGCCCGTGCTCCAGGCGGATCACCGCCTCCTGGGCCTGGTCGTGGTCCTTGAGGATCTCGAAGGCGTCGTCGTTGAAGATGTTGCAGTTCTGGTAGATCTCGATGAGGGCGGTGCCGGGGTGGTCGGCGGCGGCGCGCAGGGTCTCGGTGAGGTGTTTGCGGTCGGAGTCGATGGTGCGGGCGACGAACGAGGCTTCGGCTCCGAGGGCCAGGGAGACCGGGTTGAAGGGTGCGTCGAGTGAGCCCATGGGTGTCGACTTGGTGATTTTGCCGACTTCGCTGGTGGGGGAGTATTGGCCTTTTGTCAGTCCGTAGATCCGGTTGTTGAAGAGGAGGATCTTGAGGTTGACGTTGCGGCGGAGGGCGTGGATGAGGTGGTTGCCGCCGATGGAGAGGGCGTCGCCGTCGCCGGTGACGACCCAGACGCTCAGGTCTTGGCGGCTGGTGGCGAGGCCGGTGGCGATGGCGGGGGCGCGTCCGTGGATGGAGTGCATCCCGTAGGTGTTCATGTAGTACGGGAAGCGGCTGGAGCAGCCGATGCCGGAGACGAAGACGATGTTCTCTTTGGCGAGGCCGAGTTCGGGCATGAAGCCCTGGACGGCGGCGAGGACGGCGTAGTCGCCGCAGCCGGGGCACCAGCGCACTTCCTGGTCCGACTTGAAGTCCTTCATGGACTGCCGGGCCTCGGCCTTCGGGACGAGGGAGAGCAGGTTACGTGCCGTCGTCGTCTCAGACATTGATGGCCTCCTTGAGGGCCTGCGCGAGCTGCTCCGCCTTGAACGGCATGCCGTTGACCTGGGTGTACGACTGCGCGTCGACCACGAACTCGGCCCGGATCAGCGTGGCGAGCTGGCCGAGGTTCATCTCGGGGACGACCACCTTTTCGTAACGCCTCAGCACCTCGCCGAGATTCCTCGGGAAGGGGTTGAGGTGGCGCAGATGGGCCTGCGCGATGGGCACGCCCTCGGCGCGCAGACGGCGCACGGCGGCGGTGATCGGCCCGTAGGTCGAACCCCAGCCGAGGACCAGGGTGTCCGCCCCGCCAAGGTCGTCGACCTCCAGGTCGGGGACCTCGATCCCGTCGATCTTCGCTTGGCGGGTGCGGACCATGAAGTCGTGGTTGGCGGGGTCGTACGAGATGTTGCCCGTGCCGTCCTGCTTCTCGATGCCGCCGATGCGGTGTTCCAGGCCCGGGGTGCCCGGGACCGCCCACGGCCGGGCCAGCGTCCGCGGGTCGCGTTTGTAGGGCCAGAACACCTCGGTGCCGTCGGCCAGCGTGTGGTTGGGGACGGTGGCGAACTGGACGCGGAGGTCGGGCAGTTCGTCGGTGTCGGGGATGCGCCACGGCTCGGAACCGTTGGCCAGGTAGCCGTCGGAGAGCAGGAACACCGGAGTGCGATACGTCAGCGCGATCCGCGCGGCGTCGAGGGTCGCGTCGAAGCAGTCGGCCGGGGTCTTCGGCGCCACGATCGGGACCGGCGCTTCGCCGTTGCGGCCGTACATCGCCTGGAGCAGGTCGGCCTGTTCGGTCTTGGTGGGGAGGCCGGTGGAGGGGCCGCCGCGCTGGATGTCGACGATGAGCAGCGGCAGTTCGAGGCTGACGGCCAGGCCGATGGTCTCGGACTTGAGCGCCACGCCCGGGCCGGAGGTGGTGGTGACGGCGAGCGATCCGCCGAAGGCGGCCCCGAGAGCTGCGCCGATTCCGGCGATCTCGTCCTCGGCCTGGAAGGTGCGGACGCCGAAGTTCTTGTGCTTGGACAGTTCGTGGAGGATGTCGGAGGCCGGGGTGATGGGGTACGAGCCGAGGTAGAGCGGCAGGTCGGCCTGGCGGGAGGCGGCGATCAGCCCGTAGGCGAGGGCCAGGTTCCCGGAGATGTTCCTGTACGTACCGGCGGGGAAGGCGCGCGTGGCCGGGGCGACCTCGTAGGAGACGGCGAAGTCCTCCGTCGTCTCACCGAAGTTCCAGCCCGCCCGGAACGCCGCCACGTTCGCCTCGGCGATCTCGGGCTTCTTGGCGAACTTCTTCCGCAGGAAGGCCTCGGTGGCCTCGGTGGGCCGGTGGTACATCCAGCTCAGCAGCCCCAGCGCGAACATGTTCTTGGAGCGCTCGGCCTCCTTGCGGGGCAGGCCGAACTCCTTCAGCGCCTCCACGGTGAGCGTCGTCAGCGGCACCGGGTGGACGTTGTACGCCTCCAGGGAGCCGTCCTCCAGAGGGGACGTCTCATAACCGACCTTCGCCATGGGGCGTTTGGTGAACTCGTCGGTGTTGACGATGATGTCCGCGCCGCGCGGTACGTCGGCGAGGTTGGCCTTGAGGGCGGCGGGGTTCATGGCGACCAGCACGTTGGGCGCGTCGCCGGGGGTGAGGATGTCGTGGTCGGCGAAGTGGAGCTGGAAGCTGGAGACCCCGGGCAGGGTGCCTGCGGGGGCGCGGATCTCGGCGGGGAAGTTCGGCAGGGTGGAGAGATCGTTGCCGAACGAGGCGGTCTCCGAGGTGAAGCGGTCACCCGTGAGCTGCATCCCGTCACCCGAATCACCCGCGAAGCGGATGATCACCCGATCAAGGCGCTTGACTTCCTTCAGCATGGAGTGGCTCCTCAACCCTTGATTTCGCAGATGGTGGCGCCGGACGTGACGGACGCGCCCACGGCCGCGGCGAGATCCTTGATGGTGCCGGAGCGGTGGGCGTTGAGGGGCTGTTCCATCTTCATGGCCTCCAGGACGACGATGAGGTCGCCTTCCTGGACTTCCTGGCCTTCTTCGACGGCGACCTTGACGATCGTGCCCTGCATCGGGGACGCCAGCGCGTCACCCGAAATGGCGGAGCCCGTCTTCTTCTTGTCGCGGCGCTTCGGCTTCGCTCCGGCCGCCAGGCCCGTGCGAGCCAGCGACATGCCAAGGGACGAGGGCAGGGAGACTTCGAGGCGCTTGCCGCCGACCTCGACCACCACCGACTCCCGCTCGGTGAACGTTTCGTCGTCGCCATCGGCCGCAGGGGGGACGAACGCGGGGATGGCGTTGACGAATTCGGTCTCGATCCAGCGGGTGTGGATCTGGAAGGGGTCGGCGGTGAAGGCGGGGTCGGTGACGACGGCCTGGTGGAAGGGGATGGCGGTGGCCATGCCTTCGACCTTGAACTCGGCCAGGGCGCGGGAGGCGCGCTGGAGGGCCTGTTCGCGGGTGGCGCCGGTGACGATGAGCTTGGCGAGCAGGGAGTCCCAGGCGGGGCCGATCACGCTGCCGGATTCGACGCCGGCGTCCAGGCGGACGCCGGGGCCGGTGGGCGGGGTGAAGAGGGTGACGGTGCCGGGGGCGGGCAGGAAGTTGCGGCCGGGGTCTTCGCCGTTGATGCGGAACTCGAAGGAGTGGCCGCGGATCTCGGGGTCGCCGTAGCCGAGTTCCTCGCCGTCGGCGATGCGGAACATCTCGCGGACCAGGTCGATGCCGGTGACTTCTTCGGTGACGGGGTGTTCGACCTGGAGGCGGGTGTTGACTTCGAGGAAGGAGATGGTGCCGTCGGTGCCGACGAGGAACTCGACGGTGCCGGCGCCGACGTAGCCGGCTTCCTTGAGGATGGCCTTGGACGCGGCATACAGCTCCGCGTTCTGGGCTTCGCTCAGGAAGGGGGCGGGGGCTTCCTCGACGAGTTTTTGGTGGCGGCGCTGGAGCGAGCAGTCGCGGGTGGAGACGACGACGACGTTGCCGTGGGTGTCGGCCAGGCACTGGGTCTCGACGTGGCGGGGCTTGTCGAGGTAGCGCTCGACGAAGCATTCGCCGCGGCCGAAGGCGGCGACGGCTTCGCGCACGGCGGAGTCGTAGAGCTCGGGGACTTCTTCGAGGGTGCGGGCGACTTTGAGGCCGCGTCCGCCGCCGCCGAAGGCCGCCTTGATGGCGATGGGCAGGCCGTGCTGCTCGGCGAACGCGACGACCTCGTCGGCGCCGGAGACGGGGTCGGGGGTGCCGGCGACGAGGGGGGCGCCGGCGCGCTGGGCGATGTGGCGGGCGGCGACCTTGTCACCCAGGTCGCGGATGGCCTGCGGCGGCGGGCCGATCCAGGTCAGGCCGGCATCCAGGACGGCCTGGGCGAATTCGGCGTTCTCGGAGAGGAAGCCGTAGCCGGGGTGGATGGCGTCGGCTCCCGAGTCCCGGGCCGCCTGGAGGACCTTGTTCATGTCCAGGTAGCTGGTGGCCGGGGTGTCACCGCCCAGGGCGAACGCCTCGTCGGCCGCGCGGACGTGCAGAGCGTCCCGGTCCGGATCGGCGTAGACGGCTACGCTCCCGATCCCGGCGTCCCGGCAAGCACGGGCGACACGGACAGCGATTTCGCCACGGTTGGCGATGAGCACCTTGCGCACGACGACTGCTCCTCAACTTGCGGGCGCTGAAGCGGAAAGATCGAGAACGAAACGCCGAGTGGTTTGTACAGCGGCACCCTCGAAGCATCCTGGAGGGACCGTATCCGGCGTTACTCCGCAGTTGTCCACCGTCCGGTAATCAAACGGGGAGTGCCGGGTGCCGGACGGGCCCGCCCAACGCCCCTGACGTGCCCGGGAGTCGGGGCCGCGGCGCAGGTGGGGCCCATCCCGAGCGGCTCTGACGCGCAGGGAATTGACGGAAATCACTTCGGGGTTGACTTCGCCCTCCCATCGGGAGATCGGCTGTTGTCGCGCATTCCCCATCGCGCCCGGATCGCGCCCCGATCGCGGGAAACGGAATCCTTTAATTCGCCGCTCTATCGACAGGTGCAGTGACCCTCAAGCCGGTTGAAGGGGAAGCCCGGTGAAGCGGAGCGGACGGGCCTCTTCTGGGCGTCGCCCGTACGCCCGGGTGCGGTGACCACCCCGCAAGACACAGCAAAACCGACCTGTCGTACGGTTCCTCTGCTCGCGCACCGCACGCACCGGCCGGAACCCGCCAATCGATTGAACCTTTTGGGGGATTTCACCCAGTTTCCCAGCTTTGACAAACCGGGATACCGGTTTGTATTGTCTTCAACAAGTCATTGCGTCACGACGTGCACACAGGACCGGGGGGGAGCTATGCGCTTCAGGATGTTGGGCCCGCTGGAGGTGGTGTCCGGCGATCGGCAGGTCCCTCTGGGGGGAACCAAGCAGCGGGCGACGCTGGGCTATCTGCTGTTGCAGGCCAACCAGGTCGTCCCGACGAGCCGGCTGCTCTCCGTGCTCTGGCAGGCGGACAACATGCCCGTCACCGCGCGGAAGATCCTGCAGAACGCGGTGTGGGGGCTGCGCGGGATCCTCGCCGAGGGCCCCCAAGGCGCGGCCGAGCTGGTCACCCGGGCGCCCGGGTATCTGATCCGCACCGACCCCGACCAGATCGATCTGCACGTCTTCCGGCGCCGGGTCGGCGAGGGGCGGGCCGAACTCGCGGGCGGGCGGCCCGAGGCGGCCGTCGCCTCGCTCGGCGCGGCGCTCGCCCTGTGGCGCGGACCGGCGCTCGCCGACCTCGCCGAGACCGGCGTCGTGTGGCCCGAGCTGACGGCCTTGCAGAACGCCCGGCTCGACGTCCTGGAGGACTACTTCGAGGCGAAGCTGGCGTCCGGGCAGCACTACGCGGTCCTCGGCGAGCTGGAAGCCGCCGTCGAGGCCGAGCCGTTGCGCGAGCGCAGCTCGGGGCAGCTGATGCTGGCCCTGTACCGCTGCGGGCGCCAGGCCCACGCGCTCACCGTCTACAACCGGCTGCGCGCCACGCTGGTCGAGGACCTCGGCCTGGAGCCCGGCCACGAGCTGCGCCGCCTCCAGCGGGCGATCCTCGCCCACGACCCGTCCCTGGGCCTGGCATCCGCGCGCCCGGCCGCCGCTCCCGCGCAGCCTGCGGCCCTGGCGCCCGTCCCCGCCGCCGACCAGCCGTGCGAACGCGCCGACCGCCGCCGTACCCTGACCGCCGTCTCCGGCCACCGCAGGCATGGCCACGCCCCTGAGTGGGCGGCGGCCCCGCGCGCGGTCGCCGTGCCCCAACGGGCGGTCGTACGGCCGGATGTGCTGCAACGCCAGGATCTGAGCGTGCTCCTCGTGCAGGCCAGGGTCGCCCCCGGGGCGCTCCGCCCGGACGAGGCACACCACCTCGACCGGGCGGCCGACCTGGACGAGGCGCTGGAGCGGGTCAGTGCGGCGACGCGCACACGGATCGAGCACTTCGGCGGCCGTGTCGTCGGCTCCGTCGGCCCGGTCTCGCTCGGTCTGTTCCGGGACGAGGACGAGGAGGGCGACGGCGCCGCCCTGCGCGCGCTCCGGGCGGCCGCCGCCGTACGCGACGCGGTCACCCCGCCCGGCCGGTCGGCCGTCCACCGCTCGCCCGCCGAACGGGACCTGACCCTGCACGCGGCCGTGGTGACCGGCCGGGCGCTGGTGCGCTTCGCGCCCGGCGACCCCGGCGCCCCGCAGTCCGTCAACGGGGCGCTCCTGGACCTCGGGCAGCGGCTCCTCGCGCTGGCCGCGCCTGGCGAGATCATCGCCTGCGAGTCCGCGCGGCTGGCCGCGGGACCCGAGGTCTCCTACGGCCCGGCCGACGGCTCCGCGCGGCACCGGCGGGTGTGCGAGGTGTACGCCCGGCCGGGCTCGGCCGCCGCTGCCGCGGCGTACTCGGCACCCTTCGCCCGGCCGCCCCGGCGGATCGGAGCCTGACCGCCGCCGGGCCCACGGGCCCGGCGGCGTCTACGCGTTCGGGCGCCGAGGTGAGTCCGTGTCCCGTCGGGGGGCGGGACACGCACTCACCTCGGCGCCCGAACCGTTTCGGCACCCGGGAGTGCCGTGCGCGGCGGATCCGGCCCGGCCCGGCACGCCCTTGCGGCCACGGCGTGCGGGAGTTCCGTGGCGCGGACGAGATCCGCCGGCAGTGCCGGTCAGCGGGCTCTACAGCGGCAGCGCCGCCACCAGCCCCGGGCTGCCGTCCGGCCTCAGCGAGCCGAGCGCGTCGGCCCGGGCCAGCCGGGGCAGCAGCAGCCCCCAGAACTTGCCGAACATCTGGCGCGAGAACCAGCGCGGCTGGCTGCGCCCCATCGCCTCGAAGCCGACGGTGGTCGCCGCGATCACCGCCTTGGCGTCCTCCACCGCGACCCCCTCGGCGAGCGCGCCCTCGGCGGCGGCCCCGGTCAGCACGTCGCCGACCCAGTCGACCCAGTACTGGCGCAGGTCCGTCGACCCCTTCCAGGTCGCGTCGGAGCTGAGCCCGAACCCGGCCCGCAGGATGACGTCGTCGCCGAGCCGGAACGCCAGCGCGTGCGTGGTGTCCACGAGGAGCTGGAGCGAGCGGCCCTGCCCGGCCTCGCGCGGGCGCGCGATCTGCCGCAGGGACGCCATGGCGTGGTCGCCGACGGCCTCGGCCAGGGCGTTCTTGCTGACGAAGTGGAAGTGCAGGGCCCCGTTGCTGACACCGGCCCGGGTGCTGATCGTGGTCAGGGAGGAGGGGGCGAAACCGTCCGTGTCGAACACCTCGGCCGCCGCCAGGATCAGCGTCTGCCGCGTCCGCTCAGCCCGTTGCTGCTTGCTCATGGGGAAACTCCGTTGTCGCGCAGGAAGGAGGGGGCTTCTGGAGGACAGGAGCCAGGAGGAAGATTGTATAGAAACCAACCCGACGGTTTCTTTAGTCCTGCTTGAGTGTGGCCCAAAGCCTCTCCCGGCTGGCCCGGACCCCTCCGCACTCCGCCTCACTGACCTGCACTTCAGTGGGTGATAGGGCGATATTGACGTATGTTCTGACGGCTTAATCCAGTCAAACGCCTACGGCCGGATCCGGGCTCCGGGCCCAGTACGAACGGGACATCCGGTCTGCAAGTGGCGCTCTCCGGGGGCGATCAGGGTGTCGATCCGGGTGGCGGTCCGGATACGCGAAGGGGCCCCGGGAACGAGTCCCGGGGCCCCTTTCGTAACGTCCCGCGTGCCTACTTCTCGGCCGCCGCCGCGCACTCCGCGCAGGTGCCGAAGATCTCCACGGTGTGCGCCACGTTGACGAAGCCGTGCTGCTCGGCGATCGCCTCGGCCCACTTCTCCACCGCGGGGCCCTCGACCTCGACCGCCTTGCCGCACATCCGGCAGACCAGATGGTGGTGGTGGTCGCCCGACGAGCAGCGCCGGTAGACGGCCTCGCCGTCGCTGGTGCGCAGCACGTCGACCTCACCGGCGTCGGCGAGCGACTGCAGGGTGCGGTAGACCGTGGTCAGCCCCACCGAGTCGCCCCGGTGCTTGAGCATGTCGTGCAGCTCCTGCGCGCTGCGGAACTCGTCCACCTGGTCGAGAGCCGCCGCCACGGCGGCCCGCTGCTTGGTCGACCGGCCGCGTACGGGTGGTCCAGCCGTCGCCACAGGTGCCTCCCTCTAACCGTCGCCCGCTCACGTCGTCGGGCCATTCTGCCAGGTCGGGGTCAGACCGTGGCCTCGTCGGCCCCGGTACGCGACCCCGGCACCTCCAGGGTGCACTGTTCCGCGACGGTTTCGGCCACCCGCGCACGCCTGCGCGCCAGGGGCGCGGCGAGCGCGGTCAGGGCGATGAACGCGCCGATCGCGAGCAGCACGATCGTCGCACCGGGCGGCACGTCCTGGTAGTACGAGGTGACCGTTCCGGCCAGGGTGACCGTCGTGCCGATGACCACCGCGAGGACGAACGTCACCGCGAAGGAACGGGAGACCTGCTGAGCGGCCGCCACGGGGACCACCATCAGCGCGCTGACCAGGAGCAGCCCCACGGCCCTCATGGCGACCGTGACGGTGATCGCGGCGGTCACCGCGATCAGCAGGTTCAGGGCCCGCACCGGAAGGCCGGTGACGCGCGCGAACTCCTCGTCCTGGCTCACCGCGAACAGCTGCCGCCGCAGCCCGACCGTGACCAGCACCACGAACGCGGCGAGCACGCAGATCGAGGTGACGTCCGAGTCCGAGACGGTGGAGAGCGAGCCGAAGAGGTACGAGGAGAGGTTGGCGTTGGAGCCGGTGTCCGAGAGGTTGACCAGCAGCACACCGCCCGCCATACCGCCGTAGAAGAGCATGGCCAGCGCGATGTCGCCGCGCGTCTTGCCGTACGCCCGGATCAGCTCCATCGTCACGGCGCCGACGACGGAGACGAGCGTCGCCATCCACACCGGGCTGGCGTTGAGCAGGAAGCCGAGGCCGACGCCGGTCATGGCGACATGGCCGATTCCGTCGCCCATCAGGGCCTGGCGGCGCTGGACCAGGTAGATGCCGACGGCGGGCGCGGTGATGCCGACCAGGACGGCCGCGATGAGCGCCCGCTGCATGAAGGCGGTCTGGAGGATTTCCATGATCAGGTCAGCAGTCCTGTACGGATCGGCTCGGCGGCCGAGTGGGGGTGGACGTGGTCGTGGCCCGGCAGGGCGTGCTGGCCGGTGGCCTTGGGCGGCGGGCCGTCGTGGGTGACGCAGCCGTCGCGCAGCACCACCGCGCGGTCGATCAGGGGCTCCAGGGGGCCGAGCTCGTGGAGCACGAGCAGGACGGTCGCGCCGCCCGCGACCTGCTCGCGCAGGGTCGCGGCGAGGATCTCCTGGCTGGCCAGGTCGACGCCCGCCATCGGCTCGTCCATGATCAGCAGTTCGGGCTCGGAGGCGAGCGCGCGGGCGATCAGAACGCGCTGGTGCTGGCCGCCGGAGAGGGCGTTCACCGAGTCCTTGGCGCGGTCGGCGAGGCCCACGAGCTCGATGGCCCGGGCCACGGCCGCCCGGTCCGCCCTGGCGAGCAGACCCAGCTTCGTACGGGAGAGCCGCCCCGAGGCGACGACCTCGCGGACGGTCGCCGGGACCCCGCTGGCGGCGGTAGTGCGCTGGGGCACATAGCCGACGCGGGCCCAGTCCCGGAAGCGCTTCAGCTCCGTACCGAACAGCTCGATGCTGCCGCCGGTGAGCGGCACCTGGCCGATCGCCGAGCGTACGGCGGTGGACTTGCCGGAGCCGTTGGCGCCGAGCAGGGCGACGACCTCGCCGCGCCGGACGGTGAGGTCGACGCCGCGCAGCACCGGGCGCGAGCCGAGGGTGGCCGTGGCGCCGCGCAGGGATATGACGGGTTCCTTCACGGGGTCCATCACGGGTGCCTCCGATGTGCCGGATGCGGACGGGGGAGTGCTCACTTCGCGCCGAGCGCCTTCTGGAGCGCGGCCAGGTTGGACTCCATCACCTGGAGGTAGTCCTCGCCCTTGGACTTCTTGGTGATGCCCTCCAGCGGGTCCAGGACATCCGTCTTCAGACCGGTGTCCTTCGCCAGGGTCTTCGCGGTCTTGTCGCTGGCCAGTGTCTCGAAGAAGACCGTGTCGACGTGGTCCTTCTTCGCGATGGACTGGAGCTCCTTGACCCGGGCCGGGCTCGGCTCGGCCTCGGGGTCGATGCCCGCGATGCCCTCCTGGGTCAGGCCGTAGCGCTCGGCGAGGTAGCCGAAGGCGGAGTGGGTGGTGATGAAGGTCTTGGTGGCGGTGTTCTTCAGGCCCGCCGCGAACTTCCCGTTCAGCGCGCCGAGGTCCTTGACCACGGCGTCGGTGTTCTTCTTGTAGTCCGCCGCGTGGTCGGGGTCGGCCTTTTCGAAGGCCTTGCCGACGCCCTGGGCGACCTCGGCGTACTTGACCGGGTCCAGCCAGACGTGCGGGTCGGCGCCGGCCTCGCTCTCGCCGTGGTGCTCCTCGCCCTCGTGGTCGTGGCCGACCTCGGTGCCGTGGTCCTCCAGCTTGGTGAGGCCGGCGGCGTCGACGGTGTGCTTGGCACCGGACTGCGCGATGGCCTTGTCCACGGCGGGCTGGATGCCCTTGAGGTAGACGATCAGACCGGCCTCGCCGAGGGAGGCGGTCTGCTTCGGGCTGAGCTCCAGGTCGTGCGGCTCGACGCCCGGCTTGGTCAGGTTGCGTACGGAGACGTGGTCGCCGCCTATGCGCTCCGCGAGGTACTGCATCGGGTAGAACGACGCCACCACGTCGAGCTTGCCGTCCTTCGTGGTCCCGGTGCCGGAGCCCGAGCAGGCGCTGAGGCCGAGCACCGCGGCGGCGGAGAGGGCGGCGGCGGGTATGAGGCGTCGTACGTTCATGACAGTCATTTTCAACAAAAGTGGAAACGATTGTCAACAAGCCGTGGTCAGGGCACCTGTCCGACGGATGCTCCGAGCCGCGCTCCGGGCTGCGCGGGGATACCGATTTGATCCAGGGGTGGAGGCCGCCGCTAATCTGAGGCATTCGCCGTTCGTCGTCGTCGTAATGAAGAGAGCACCGTGGCCGCCGACAAGATCGACACCATCGTCAACCTGAGCAAGCGCCGTGGCTTCGTCTACCCGTGCAGTGAGATCTACGGTGGTCAGCGCGCCGCCTGGGACTACGGGCCGCTGGGTGTCGAGCTGAAGGAGAACCTCAAGCGCCAGTGGTGGCGGTACATGGTCACCTCGCGTGAGGACGTCGTCGGCATCGACTCGTCGGTGATCCTGGCCACCGAGGTCTGGGAGGCCTCCGGCCACGTCGCCACCTTCACCGACCCGCTCACCGAGTGCACCTCCTGCCACAAGCGGTTCCGCGCGGACCACCTGATCGAGGCGTACGAGGAGAAGCACGGCAAGGAGCCCGCGAACGGCCTCGCCGAGCTCAACTGCCCCAACTGCGGCAACAAGGGCACCTTCACCGAGCCCAAGAACTTCTCGGGTCTGCTCTCCACCCACCTCGGCCCGACCCAGGACAGCGGCTCGGTCGCCTACCTGCGCCCCGAGACCGCGCAGGGCATCTTCACCAACTTCGGCCAGGTCCAGCAGACCTCGCGCAAGAAGCCGCCCTTCGGCATCGCGCAGATGGGCAAGTCCTTCCGCAACGAGATCACGCCCGGCAACTTCATCTTCCGCACCCGCGAGTTCGAGCAGATGGAGATGGAGTTCTTCGTCAAGCCGGGCGAGGACGAGAAGTGGCAGGAGTACTGGATGCAGGAGCGCTGGAACTGGTACACGGGCCTGGGCCTGCGCGAGGAGAACATGCGCTGGTACGAGCACCCGAAGGAGAAGCTCTCCCACTACTCCAAGCGCACCGCCGACATCGAGTACCGCTTCCAGTTCGGCGGCAGCGAGTGGGGCGAGCTGGAGGGTGTCGCCAACCGCACCGACTACGACCTCTCGGCGCACGCCAAGGCGTCCGGCAGCGACCTGTCGTACTTCGACCAGGAGGCCGGTGAGCGCTGGACCCCGTACGTCATCGAGCCCGCCGCCGGTGTCGGCCGCTCCATGCTCGCCTTCCTCCTCGACGCCTACAACGAGGACGAGGCGCCCAACGCCAAGGGCGTCATGGAGAAGCGCGCCGTGATGCGCCTCGACCCGCGCCTGGCGCCGGTCAAGGTCGCGGTCCTTCCGCTGTCGCGCAACCCGCAGCTGTCGCCGAAGGCGAAGGGGCTGGCGGCGGACCTGCGGCAGAACTGGAACATCGAGTTCGACGACGCGGGTGCGATCGGCCGCCGCTACCGTCGCCAGGACGAGATCGGTACGCCGTTCTGTGTCACGGTCGACTTCGACACGCTGGACGACAACGCGGTGACGGTCCGCGAGCGCGACACGATGTCGCAGGAGCGGGTGTCCCTGGACCAGATCCAGTCTTACCTGGGTGCGCGGCTCTTGGGCTGCTAGTTCGTCTGCGGGCCGGTGGGGGCTGGTCGCGCAGTTCCCCGCGCCCCTAGGAAACACGTGGCTGAGCCCCGTACCGCCGTGCAGGCGGTACGGGGCTCAGCTGTTGGGCCGCGGCCCCCAGTGCGCCGCGCGAACGTTACGGGGCCAGGCTTTCAGGGGCGCGGGGAACTGCGCGACCAGCCCACCACCGGGCCGCAGGTGACGTCCTACGCGCGGCGCCCCGCAACCACCCCGCATGCCACCGCCAGTGGCAGCTCCGCAAGCACGGCCAGCGCGACGGCCGTCGCGAACTCGGGACCCGGCGCCGACATCGTCACGTCGAACCACGCATCCATCACCAACAGCGCCCCCGTCGCCGCCGCAACGGGCGAGACCCGCGCATCCCCCCGCCGCAGCAGCACCCCGGTCCCCGCGAGCCCCAAGGCGAGCCCCGCGTCGAGGCCGATCCACGCCACCGGCCAGTTGGAGACCTCGACGGTCTGCGGCAACGTCTGCGCGAGGACCGCCATCCACGGCACCAGAGCAACCCCCGCCACCGTCAGCAGCGCGGCCAGGCGCGGACGGCGGATGCGGATCTGCGGGGCGACGAGGGTCATGGCGGCGGGTCTCCTTCCGGCCCGAGGGCGTTCCTGCGGGCACGGCAACAAGCCTCGCCCGCCGAGCCGTTGAGATCAGTAGCGCGACTGTCCGATCCGGGGGTGGTGCCAGCTATACCCCCGGGCGGGCAGTAGCGTGATGGCACCGCTCCGAGCTGGGCGTTTACCGTATGGGCATGGCAACTCCCGGCCCGCTGCGGCGCGCGTTCGACTGGGCCGCCGCGCACGCCCCGTGGTCGGCGTGGGCCTGGCGCAACACCACCTTCGCGGTGGCGGGCATACCGCTCGCGCTGCCCGCCGCCGCCTCCTTCACGTACATCGTCAGGGCGCCGGGGCACACCCCCAGCGCCCTGCTGTTCGTGCTCCTCCTCAGCCCGCTCCTCACCGCGCTCCAGCGCAGCCGCTTCTGGTCGCTGCTCGGCCTCGACGTACCGGGGATCAACTGGCGCAGCAGCAGGCTGAGTTGGCGCGGCCTTGTCGAGCGGCTGCGGTCGGAGTCGACCTGGCGGCAGTACGGGTACCACCTCCTCGTCGCCCCGCTCGCGGCGGCGGCGGGCGTCCTGGTGGTCTGCGCCTGGGTGACGGGATTCGTGGGCGCCTTCGTCCTGTCGTGGCTGTGGGCGGTGCCGCTGGACGCCCGCCTTCCGCACTGGACCGACGCGTACGTGCTGTTCTCCGTCGGCGGGGTGCTGCTCCTGCTCGCCACCCCCTGGTTCGCGGCCGCCGCCACCCGGCTCGACGGCCACGCGGCCGCCGCCCTGCTCGGCCCCAACCGGGCCAAGGAGCTGGAGCGGCGCGTGGAGACCCTGGCCGAGAGCCGCGCCGGGGTCCTGGACGCCGCCGACGCCGAACGCCGCCGCATCGAGCGCGACCTGCACGACGGCGCCCAGCAGCGCCTGGTCTCCCTCGCCATGAACCTGGGCCTGGCCCGCGCCACCCTCACCGAGCTGCCGCCCGAGGCCCGGGCCGTCATCGACGAGGCGCACCGCGAGGCCAAAGAGGCCATCGAGGAGCTCAACAACCTGGTGCGCGGGCTGCACCCGGCCGTCCTGGACGACCGGGGCCTGGACGCCGCCCTGTCCGGCATCGCCGCCCGCGCCCCGCTGCCCGTCGAGCTCACCGTCGACATCGACCGCCGCCCGTCCCCCACGGTCGAGGCCGTCGCCTACTTCGTCGTCTCCGAGGCGCTGGCGAACGTCGCCAAGCACGCCCGGGCGACGCGCTGTTCCGTGCAGGTCCGCCGCCGCGGCGAGCTGCTCCGCCTCACCGTCACCGACAACGGGGCGGGCGGCGCCGACGCCGCCGCCGGCACCGGACTGCGGGGCCTGGCCAAACGCGTAGGGTCCGTGGACGGAACCATCCGGATCAACAGCCCCCTCGGGGGCCCGACCGTCATCACTGTGGAGCTGCCGTGCGGGCTGTGATCGCCGAGGACTCGGTGCTGCTGCGGATAGGACTCGTCAAGGTCCTGGAGATGGCGGGGTTCGACGTCGCCGCCGAGGCGGGGGACGCCGACGGGCTGCTCGCCGCCGTCGAGGAACACCGGCCCGAACTGGCCCTGGTGGACGTGCGGATGCCGCCCGGCTTCACCGACGAGGGCGTACGAGCTGCTCTGATGATCCGTCAGCAGTGGCCGGACACCGCCGTCCTGCTCCTCTCCCAGTACGTCGAGGAGCGGTACGCGGCCGATCTGCTCACCGCCCGGACCGGCGGCATCGGCTACCTCCTCAAGCAACGGGTCGCCGACGTCGAGGAGTTCATCGACGCCCTCCGGCACGTCGCGGGCGGCGGCACCGCGCTCGACCCGCAGGTCGTCGCCCAGCTGCTGCTGCGCCGGGGCGGCGGCACCGACCCGCTGGAACGCCTCACCCCGCGCGAACGCGAAGTCCTCGCCCTGATGGCCGAGGGCCGCTCCAACGCGGGCATCGCCGAGCAGCTGGTCGTCGGCGAGAGCGCCGTCGCCAAACACATCAACAACATCTTCGCCAAGCTCGATCTGCCCGTCGCCGACGGCGACCACCGCCGCGTCCTCGCGGTCCTGCGGTTCCTGGACGGCGGCTCATGAGCACGGACCCGCAGACGCGCACCGCCCCCGTCGGTCCCGGTCCCGCCGGCGAGCGGCCCCGGCACCGCGGGCGGTGGATCCTGGCCGCCGTGCTCAGCGCGCTGTTCGTGGTCGCGCCGATGGGCATCGAGGTGTACGCGCAGTACGCCCGCCAGACCTCCAGCCACACCAGTGTCGCCACCAGCGACCGCCATCCCGTCAAGGCGGTCCAGGTGGACTCGGGCAGCGCCGAGCTGACCGTGGTGCCGGGCCCCGAGGGCGAGGTGCGCATCCAGGAGCGGCTCTCCTGGTCGCTGCGCAGGCCCAAGGTCGTCAAGGAGTGGGACGGCGACACCCTCAAGCTGCGGCCCGAGTGCGACGGCACCTTCGCCCTCACCAGCCTCGGCTGCTCCGTCCAGCTGGACCTGACCGTGCCCGCCGGGGTCGCGCTCAAGGTGAACAGCGGCTCCGGCACCGTCCGCGTCACCGGCCTCACCGGCCCGGTCGACGTCGACGGCGGCTCGGGCAGCGTCAAGCTCTACGGCGTACGCGGCCCGATCGACGCCTCCGTCGGCTCCGGCTCCTTCAGCGGCGCCGCGATCGGCTCCACCGAGGCCGAGGTGCGCTCGGGCTCCGGCCACGCCGAGCTGGAGTTCGTCACCCCGCCCCGCCGGGTCACCGCCTCCACCGGCTCCGGCAGCGTCGACCTCCGCGTCCCCGCGGGCTCCCACTACCGGGTCGAGGGCACCAAGGGCTCGGGCACCCGCGACATCGAGGACTCCCTGCCCGACCCGGCCTCGGACCGCCTCATCAAGGTGTCCTCCGGCTCGGGCACCGCGACGCTGGACTACCTCCGCCTGAGCTAGCCCCTGTCCGGGCTGGATCCTGTCCAGGCCAGCTCCTGGCCGGGCTGGATCCTGGCCGGGCTAGATCCTGTCCAGGAGGCGCAGGCCGCCCAGGACCAGGTCGACCACGGTCTCGAACTCCACCAGGATCTCCGGCTTCAGCCACTGCGGCGCGTACGCCGGGTCGTGGAAGCGGCTCGTGGCGTCGAAGACCGCCCGGGCCACCTGGGCGTCCGGCCCCAGGGCAGTGAACTGGCCGCGCTCCACGCCCCAGTGCACTATCTGCTCGATCTGCGCGACCAGTTCGGTGATGTGCTCCTCGACCACCGCGCTGTTCTCCGCGAGCAGCACCTCGTACGTCGCGAACAGCTGGGGGTCGTCGCCCGCCTTGCGGCGCTTGGCCTCGAAGAGCCCCGCCAGCCAGGCGCGCAGCGACGCCTCGGCGTCCTTGGGCTCGTCGTTGGCGATCGAGCTCAGCTCGCGCGTCGTGCGGTCCAGCCAGCGCTTGGTGACGGCCTCCCGCAGCGCCGACTTCGTACGGAAGTGGCGGTACACACTGCCGTGGCTGACGCCGAGCTGGCGGGCGACATCGACGACCGTGGCCTTCGCCGGGCCGTGTCGGCGCAGCACTTCCTCGGTCGCTTCGAGGATGCGCTCGGCGGTCAGGGGTTCCGTACTCATGACCTTGACGTTACCCGCCGTGTCCGACCCGGCGCCCGGCCCTGTGGACAACTCAGTGCTCGCTGTCCAGATGCGCCATCTGCGCCGCCGGGTAGCGCTCGCCCGCGGCCGCGCCGGCCGGCACCGCCGCCTCGATCGCGGCCAGGTCACGCGCGTCGAACGTGACGTCGAGGGCGCCCAGCGCCTCGGCGAGCCGGTCCCGGCGGCGGGCGCCGACCAGCGGCACCACGTCCGCGCCGAACCGCTCGCCCTGCGCGATCACCCAGGCGATCGCGATCTGCGCCACCGAGACGCCCTGGTGCTCGGCGACCTTCCGCAGCGCCTCGACCAGGTCCAGATTGCGGTCCAGGTTCTCGCCCTGGAAGCGCGGGCTCATCCCGCGGAAGTCGTCGGCCGCCAGCTGCCGGTCGCGGGTGAAGTGGCCGCTGATCAGACCGCGCGAGAGCACGCCGTACGCGGTGATGCCGATGCCGAGCTCCTTGGCGGTCGGCAGGATCTCGTCCTCGATGCCGCGCGAGATCAGCGAGTACTCGATCTGGAGGTCGGAGATCGGGGCGACCGCGGCGGCCCGGCGCAGGGTGTCCGCGCCGACCTCGGACATCCCGATGTGCCGTACGTGACCGGCCTCGACCAGCTCCGCGATGGCGCCGACGGTCTCCTCGACCGGGACGTCCGGGTCGAGCCGGGCGATGCGGTAGACGTCGATGTGGTCGACGCCGAGCCGCTGGAGCGAGTACGCGGCGAAGCTCTTCACCGCCGCCGGGCGGCCGTCGTACCCGGCCCAGCCGCCGTCCGGGTCGCGCAGGGCGCCGAACTTGACGCTGGTGAGCACCTTTTCGCGGGCCGCGGCGGGTGCGCCGCGCAGCGCCTCGCCGATCAGCAGCTCGTTGTGGCCCATGCCGTAGAAGTCGCCGGTGTCGAGCAGGGTCACGCCCGCGTCGAGCGCGGCGTGGATGGTGGCGATCGACTCGGCCCGGTCGGCCTCGCCGTACAGCGCGGACATGCCCATGCAGCCGAGGCCGAGGGCGGAGACCTGGGGGCCGGTGGTGCCGAGGGTGCGGGTGCGCATGACTGGTCACTCCTTGAGGGGTGGGGGTTGCGGTATCCACCGTCGCATAACAGATGACAGATTTCAATATCTGTCATCTGTTATCTGTCAGCCCCACCCCCAGGCCGTCGTCACCCCACCCCCTCCGTCACCCCACTGTCTTCGGCAGCCGCAGGCTCAGCAGCACCGTGAGGACCACGGCCGCCAGCTGCACCAGCAAGGTCACCGCCAGCGCGTCCCGCGTCCCCACCGAGGGCACCAGCGAGAGGAAGAGGCTGCCGAGCGTGGCGACGCCGAGGGCGAGGGCGGACTGCTGGGTGGTCACCAGGACGCCGCTGCCCACCCCGGCGCGGTCGGTCGGGACGTCGGAGAGCACGATCCGGAACAGCACCGGCAGCTGGAGGCCCTGGCCGAGCCCGGCCAGCGCGACGCCCGGCGCCAGCTCGGCTATCCCGAGGCCGGACCAGCCCTGCCGGACGGTGAGCACCAGGACCGTGATGCCGACGCCCTGGATGAGGCCGCCGGTGGTGACGACCCGGCTCCCGTACCGGCCGATCAGCCGCGGCCCGGCCAGTGACGCGCCGAAGAACGCCACCGCCATCGGCACCAGGGCGAGCCCGGCCGACACCGGTCCCATCCGCAGCCCCTGCTGGAGGACGACCGCGATCACGAACATGAAGCCGCTGAAGCCGACCGAGAAGGGCACGATCATGACGAGGCCCCGGTGCAGCGAGGGCAGCTTCAGCAGGCTCGGCGGGACCAGCGGCGTACCGCCCCGGCGGTCGGCGCGCTGCTCGGTGCGGAAGAACGCGAAGGCAGCGAACGGGAAGACGGCGAGCGAGACCCAGGTCCACAGCGGCCACCCGGCCGCGCGCCCCTCGGTCAGCGGCAGCAGCAGGCTGACCAGCGAGAGCGCGAGCAGCAGCGTGCCGGGCACGTCCACCGAGGCGGGCCGGTCCGAGCGGGTCTCCGGCACGCTGCGGACCGCGAGCAGCAGCCCGACGACCACCACGGGCACGTTGACCAGGAAGACCGCGCGCCAGCCGCTGCCCGCGATGTCGGCGGCGACCAGGACGCCGCCGAGGATCTGCCCGGCGACCATGGAGAGCCCGGCGGTCGCCCCGTACAGGCTCATCGCGCGGGCCCGGCGCGGCCCGGCCGTGGTGGCCTGGATGGTGGCGAGGACCTGCGGCAGCATCAGCGCGGACGCGGCGCCCTGGGCGCCCCGGGCCGCCACCAGCGTCCAGGCGGTCGGCGCCAGGCCGCAGGCCAGCGAGGTCACGCCGAAGGCCGCCATGCCGATCAGGAAGAGCCGGCGCCGCCCGGCGGTGTCGCCGAGGCGGCCGCCCAGGACGAGCAGCACGGCGTACGCGACGCCGTAGCCCGCGACCACCAGTTCCAGCGTGGCCGGGCCCGCCGAGAGGTCCTTCTCCATGGCGGGCAGGGCGACGTTGACGATGAAGAAGTCGATCAGGGGCAGGGCCGCGCCGAGCAGTACGGTGAACAGCCCGAGCGAGCCGATCGCCGCGCCGCCGTGGCGGATGACCGGGACGGCGGCGGCCTCGGCGGCGGTGGCCGCCTCGGCCGTGGAGGTGGATGCGGAAGTACTCACGTCATTGCTCACGCAGGAGACGATCGTCCTTCGCTCAGCCTGGTACCAGAGTCTCTTTATCCTGGTACATCCACTACCTGGCAATGGGGTGGGCGGAGCGGCATCCTGGTTCCATGACCACTGTGGCCCCGGAGTCCGACGTCCGCAGGCACGAGCTGGCGGAGTTCCTTCGCAGCCGCCGCGAGCGCATCACGCCCGAGCAGGTCGGCCTGCCGCACGGCCGCCGCCGGCGCACCCCGGGGCTGCGCCGCGAGGAGGTCGCCTACCTCTCCGCCGTCGGCGTCACCTGGTACACATGGCTGGAGCAGGCCAGGGAGATCCAGGTCTCCGCCCAGGTCCTGGACGCGCTGGCGCGCGCCCTGCTGATGGACCCCAGCGAGCGCACGCACCTCTTCGCCCTGGCGGGCGCGAGCGACCCGAACCCCAACGCGCCCTGCCCGACGGTGACTCCGTCGCTGCGCGCGATGCTGGACCAGTTGGAGCCGCTGCCCGCCTGTATCCAGAACAGCCGGTACGACATCCTGGCCTACAACCGCACGTACGCCAGGCTGCTCTGCGACCTGGACGCGCTGCCGCCCGAGGACCGCAACTGCATGTGGCTGGCCTTCACCAACGACGACTGGCGCGCGGCCGTCGCCGACCTGCCGGACGTCAACCGGATGATGGCCGCCAAGTTCCGCGCCTCGATGGCCGAGCACCTGGCCGAGCCCGCCTGGAAGACGCTCCTGAACCGGCTGGAGAACGGCTCCCCCGAGTTCCGCGAGATCTGGGCCCGCCACGAGGTGGTCGACCAGAGCGGCCGCGAGAAGTACATCCGCAACGCCCACGTGGGCCTGCTCCATCTGGAACACACCAACCTGTGGCTGGGGCCGTCGTCGGGGCCGCGCCTGGTGACGTACGTCCCGCTGGACGCGGCGTCGCGGGCGGGGCTTGAGCGGTTGCTGGAGACGGCGGTCGTCTGACCACACGTGGTGCTGGCTCAGGCAGAGCCGAACTCTCCGGCCTTGAGGCTTGCTATGAAGGAAGAGAACGCGCCTGAGCGGACGTTCAGGGCCGGGCCGTTCGGGGCCTTTGAGTCACGGACGGGGACCACGCCGCTCGTGACGACAAGGTTGGCGGCGACCTCCACGCAGTTGCCACCGTTGTTGCTGTAGGAGGACTTGAACCACTGAGGGGATTCGGTCGTCACGATTTTCCCTTTCGTACCTGCTCGATCATGGCCACAGACGCCGCCTGCGACAGCGATTCGGCCTGCAACTGATGGTAGGCCGTCAACATGGGCTCCACGGAGGCACTTTCCCGGTCCAAGTTGCCCTGCGCCTGGGACTCCGCGTAGCAGATCACGGACCGATCGGACAGGGTCAGGAGGTTGACGGGCAGGTCGAACGTGCGACGCTCACCGATGTCGTACGGCACCATCTGGAGCAGCGTGTTCGGCAACCCGGCGAACTCGACCAGGCGTGCAAGCTGCGCGTCCATGACGGCTGCCCCACCGACGGTACGCCGGATACAGCTTTCGTCCATGGCCACGAAGATCATGGGTGGTCGGGGACGCAGCAGTGATGCCTGGCGTTTCGCCAGGAACGAGACGCGGTCCTCTGCCTGTTCGGGGGTGATGGCGCCCCGGCGTACGGCACTGTCGGCCAGTACCCGTGCGTACTCCGGTGTCTGCAACAGGCCAGGGATGATCCCGATCTCGTACAGCCGTAGCTCAACGGCCCGCGCCTCGTGCTTGACGTACTCGGGGAACCCCTCCAGCAGGCTCCCCTGCCGCATCTGCCGGTACTCGCGCTCGAACGTGTCCGCCGTGCCCTCAAGGCCGAGCGCCCGGTCCGCACTACGCGAAAACCGAAGGGTCGGAGGCTTGCGACCAGTTTCGACCGCCGAGATATGCACACTGGAGTACTCCGTGCGTTCCCCGAGCTCGTCCTGCGTCCAGCCGCGTGCCTCCCGCAGGCTGCGCAGACGCGCTCCGTAAGCCGCCTGCGGCGAGGCGTCAGGCCTCAACTCCTTGCGGTTCAAGGGCTGTTCACCGACCTTCCGTTCTGTTCCGACACGTTGAACGGTTCCCAGGTGTGAGCCACGCTGAACCCTCGGTAGTGAGAACGCTACGGAGAGGAGCGGCCATGGCGAGCCCGGAATATGTGGCCGATACCGCGAACGGCGACAGGATCGGCGTGGTGCAACAGCGCTACGAAGGGAGCGTCTACCTGTGTCCCCCCGGTGGTGGGACCGAATGGGCCACGGCGCCCGAGGCCCTGCGCCACCTTTCCCCCGAGGAACTGGCTCGGGCCCGTGTGCTGGAGACTCCCGTGGGCCGGTGGTGTTGATGTGGGCATTTCCGGTCGGGCCGCCGACAGGGCCGACGGACGACTCGCTACCGGTCGGCGCCCCCGGGTGCGAGGTCTGTGACGCCTGGCACACAGACCGCGAGGCGGCCCGGGAGGCGCGAGAGCGCAAGAGGGTCCACAGGGCGAACAGGGAGATCACGCGTCACCCCGGTCACCGGGCATGGCCCGGCGAGGAGGCGTGCGAGTGACGGGGGCGCCACGTCGGGCGTGCTGATCGCCGCACTGGGGTCGGGGGGCCGGGCTATGTGTTGCCCGAGTGCTCGCCCTCGGCGGGGCCGGGATCCCCACGCGCGTGGGCCGAGGGCCCGGGGGCACGCGCGCGGACAGGACGGCGGGCCGGTGAGGGCCCCGGGGTCACGCCACCCCCGCCCCCACCACTTCCGTCTCCGTCTCCAGCCGCTCCGCCGTCCGCCGCGCCGACTCCCGTGCCCGGCGGCCGCTCGTGGCCGCTCCCATGAGGAGGACGGCCAGGCCGCAGCCGGTGATGATCCACCAGGCCGGGCGGGCCGCGTCCGGGAAGGCGTCGGCGTAGGCGCCGCCGCCCGCGCCCGACAGGCCGCCCGCAAGCACCGCGCCGATCACCGCGACGCCGAGCGTCTGGCCCGTCTGGCGGCTGGTGGAGGCCACCGCCGCCGCCACGCCCGCCTGGGCGCGGGGCATTCCGGAGACGGCCGTGTTGGTGATGGGGGAGTTGACCATGCCGAAGCCGAGGCCGAACAGGACGTACCCGGTGAAGAGCAGCGGCGTCGACGACTCGCCGTCGAAGGCCGCGAACAGCAGCCCGCTCGCGGCCATCGTGACGCCTGCGATCAGCAGCGAGGGGCGCGGTCCCCGGCTCGCGACCAGGCGGCCGGACAGCGGCGCCACCACCATGGTGACGGCCGCCATCGGCACCATGTAGAGCCCGGCGTGCAGGGCGTCCAGGCCACGTACGTTCTGTAGGTAGAGCGTGTTGACGAACAGGAAGCCGCCCAGCGCGGCGAACGCCGAGACCGCGATCACCGTCGCCCCGCTGAACGGCACGCTGCGGAAGAACCGCAGGTCGATCAGGGGTTCGCGGCGCCTGGGCTCGTAGAGCAGAAGGCCGGTGAGGGCCGCGGCCGCCAGCGCGCAGAAGAACAGGATCCGCGCCGACGTCCAGCCCGCGCTCGGCGCCTCGATGATCGCGTACGTCAGGGAGCCGAGCAGCGCCACGACCAGGAGCTGGCCCACGGGGTCGGGGCGGCGCGGCTTCGGCGCGCGGGACTCGGGCACGTAACGCCAGGTCAGCAGGAGCGCGGCCAGGCCCACCGGCAGGTTGATCCAGAAGATCGAGCGCCAGCCGACCGAGTCGACCAGGAGGCCGCCGACGATCGGGCCCGCCGCCATGGAGATCCCGACGACGCCGCTCCACACACCGATGGCGCGGGCGCGTTCGCGCGGGTCCGTGAAGGTGTTGGTGATGATCGACATCGCCACCGGGTTGAGCATCGAGCCGCCGACCGCCTGGATCGTGCGGAAGGCGACAAGCGAGGAGAGGTTCGGGGCGAGCGAGCAGAGCAGCGAGCCGAGGGTGAAGACGGTCAGGCCCGCCATGAAGACCCGGCGGCGGCCGATCCGGTCGGCCGTCGAGCCGGAGAGCATCAGCAGGGAGGCGAGGACGAGCGTGTACGCGTCGATCGTCCACTGCATCCCGGAGACCGAGGTGTGCAGTTCGCGCTGCATGGTGGGCAGCGCCACGTTCAGGATCGTGTTGTCGAGGCCGACGATCAGCAGACTCATGCAGCAGATCGCCAGCACGAGTATGCGGCGCCGGGGGCTGAGGTCGGACATGCGTGGATAGTACGCCTAACTAACGACCTGGTCCATGTAGTACGGCTAACTAATGACTGCCGGGATGCGGGACAATGGCGGAATGACCACGCTCAACATCGGCCCGCACGCCGTGCAGCCTCCCGTGGTGCTGGCGCCCATGGCCGGCATCACCAATGCCCCGTTCCGTACCCTGTGCCGCGAGTTCAGCGGCGGCAAGGGGCTGTTCGTGAGCGAGATGATCACGACGCGGGCGCTGGTCGAGCGCAACGAGAAGACCATGCAGCTGATCCACTTCGACGAGACGGAGACGCCCCGCTCGATCCAGCTGTACGGCGTCGACCCGGTCACCGTCGGCAAGGCGGTCCGGATGATCGTCGACGAGGACCTGGCCGACCACATCGACCTGAACTTCGGCTGCCCGGTGCCCAAGGTGACCCGGAAGGGCGGCGGATCGGCGCTTCCCTACAAGCGGCCGCTGCTGCGCGCCATCCTCAACGAGGCGGTCTCCAACGCGGGGGACCTGCCGGTCACGATGAAGATGCGCAAGGGCATCGACGACGACCACATCACCTATCTCGACGCCGGACGGATCGCCGTCGAGGAGGGCGTCACCGCGATAGCGCTGCACGGCCGCACCGCCGCCCAGCACTACGGCGGCACCGCCGACTGGGACGCCATCGCGCGCCTCAAGGAGCACGTCCCGGAGATCCCGGTGCTCGGCAACGGCGACATCTGGTCCGCCGAGGACGCGCTGCGGATGATGAAGGAGACCGGCTGCGACGGCGTCGTGGTGGGCCGCGGCTGCCTCGGCCGCCCCTGGCTCTTCGGCGACCTGGTGGCCGCGTTCGAGGGTACGGACTCCTACGCACGCCCCACCCTGCGCACGGTCGCGGACGTGATGGTGCGGCACGCGACGCTGCTCGGCGAGTGGATCGGCGACGAGTCGCGCGGCGTGATCGACTTCCGCAAGCACGTGGCCTGGTACCTCAAGGGCTTCGCGGTCGGCTCGGAGATGCGCAAGCGCCTCGCGATCACCTCGTCCCTGGACGAGCTGAGCGCTCAGTTGAGCGAGCTCGACCTGGACCAGGCGTGGCCGGACGGCGCCGACGGCCCGCGCGGGCGCACCTCGGGCAACAACCGGGTGGTCCTGCCGGACGGCTGGCTCAAGGACCCGTACGACTGCTCGGGCGTCAGCGCGGACGCGGAGCTGGACACCTCCGGCGGGTAAATCCGTACGAACTGGTCGGAAACGGCGGAACCGGGTCCCGGTTCCGCCGTCTCGCGTTGGCGTGATCGAGGGTCCGGATCGTGGAATTCCGGCCCGTCCGGCGGCGTGATTCTCGCCACCCTTGATAGGGGTTGCGCTCAGATGAGCAGTTTCGAGGCGGCTGCATCTTCAGAAGGGGTGGCACTGAGTGCCACCCCTTCTGTGTTTAAGAAGTGAACTCACTTGCAGGAGAGTGCGCTCTGATGAGCGCAAAACCTGGGGTTTTGGTAAACCCGGCTTCAGGGGGTGAACGCATCAAGATCGCCTCGGTTACACCCTGGTTACTTTCGATCTGCTGGCGGACGAGTGGTTAAGGCCCCATGACGCGCAAGTGGACGTACCCAGACACCTTCGATCTGGGTATGTTCCTCGCCGTCAGGGCAGCCGCCACGCTTTTTCGGATCGAGGAGTCGAGACCCGTGTCGGAAGACAAGGACCTCCAGCACAGTCAGAAGTTCGTCTACGACTTCACCGAAGGGAACAGGGACCTCAAGGACCTGCTCGGTGGAAAGGGCGCGAACCTCGCCGAGATGACCAACCTCGGTCTGCCGGTCCCTCCCGGCTTCACCATCACCACCGAGGCGTGCAAGGTCTACCTCGACAGCGGCGAGGAGCCGGCCGCGCTGCGCGACGAGGTCAGCGCGCACCTCGACGCCCTTGAGCAGAAGATGGGCAAGAAGCTCGGCCAGGCCGACGACCCGCTGCTCGTCTCCGTACGCTCGGGCGCCAAGTTCTCCATGCCCGGCATGATGGACACCGTCCTCAACATCGGGCTCTCGGACGCCTCGGTGACCGGTCTCGCCAAGCAGTCCGGCGACGAGCGCTTCGCCTGGGACTCCTACCGCCGCCTCATCCAGATGTTCGGCAAGACCGTCCTCGGTGTGGACGGCGAGCTCTTCGAGGACGCCCTCGACGAGGCCAAGGCCGCCAAGAAGGTCACCGTCGACACCGACCTCGACGCCGCCGACCTGAAGAAGCTGGTCAAGCACTTCAAGAAGGTCGTCAAGGCCGAGGCCGGGCGCGACTTCCCGCAGGACCCGCGCGAGCAGATGGACCTCGCCGTCAAGGCGGTCTTCGACTCGTGGAACGGCGACCGCGCCAAGCTCTACCGCCGCCAGGAGCGCATCCCGGGCGACCTGGGCACCGCCGTCAACATCTGCTCGATGGTGTTCGGCAACCTCGGCCCCGACTCGGGCACCGGCGTCGCCTTCACCCGCGACCCCGCCTCCGGCCACCAGGGCGTCTACGGCGACTACCTGCAGAACGCCCAGGGCGAGGACGTCGTCGCGGGCATCCGCAACACCGTGCCGCTGGCCGAGCTGGAGGGCATCGACAAGAAGTCGTACGACCAGCTCATGCAGATCATGGAGACCCTTGAGACCCACTACAAGGACCTCTGCGACATCGAGTTCACCATCGAGCGCGGCCAGCTCTGGATGCTCCAGACCCGCGTCGGCAAGCGCACCGCCGGTGCCGCCTTCCGGATCGCGACCCAGCTCGTCGACCAGGGCCTGATCGACGAGGCCGAGGCGCTCCAGCGCGTCAACGGCGCCCAGCTCGCCCAGCTGATGTTCCCGCGCTTCGACGAGTCCGCCAAGACCGAGCTGATCGGCCGGGGCATCGCGGCCTCGCCCGGCGCGGCCGTCGGCAAGGCGGTCTTCGACTCGTACACCGCCGTCAAGTGGTCGCGCTCGGGCGAGAAGGTCATCCTGATCCGCCGGGAGACCAACCCCGACGACCTCGACGGCATGATCGCCTCCGAGGGCATCCTGACCTCGCGCGGCGGCAAGACCTCGCACGCGGCGGTCGTGGCGCGCGGCATGGGCAAGACCTGTGTCTGCGGCGCCGAGGAGCTGGAGGTCGACACCAAGCGCCGCCGGATGACGACGCAGTCCGGCGCCGTCATCGAAGAGGGCGACCTGGTCTCCGTCGACGGCTCCACCGGCAAGGTGTACCTCGGTGAGGTCCCGGTCGTGCCGTCGCCGGTCGTCGAGTACTTCGAGGGCCGGATGCACGCGGGCGCCGACGACGCCGACGAGCTGGTCGCGGCCGTGCACCGGATCATGGCGTACGCGGACCGGGTACGCCGGCTCCGCGTACGGGCCAACGCCGACAACGCCGAAGACGCCCTGCGGGCGCGGCGGTTCGGCGCCCAGGGCATCGGCCTGTGCCGCACCGAGCACATGTTCCTCGGTGAGCGCCGCGAGATGGTCGAGCGCCTCATCCTGGCCGACACCGACGGGGAGCGCGAGGAGGCACTCAGTGCCTTGCTGCCGCTCCAGAAGAAGGACTTCGTCGAGCTCTTCGAGGCGATGGACGGCCTGCCCGTCACCGTCCGTCTGCTGGACCCGCCGCTGCACGAGTTCCTGCCCGACATCACCGAGCTGTCGGTCCGCGTCGCGCTCGCCGAGTCCCGCAAGGACGCCAACGAGAACGACCTGCGCCTGCTCCAGGCCGTGCACAAGCTGCACGAGCAGAACCCGATGCTGGGTCTGCGCGGCGTACGCCTCGGCCTGGTCATCCCGGGTCTGTTCGCCATGCAGGTGCGGGCGATCGCGGAGGCCGCGGCCGAGCGCCGCAACGCCAAGGGCGACCCGCGTGCGGAGATCATGATTCCGCTGGTCGGCACGGTCCAGGAGCTGGAGATCGTCCGCGAGGAGGCCGACCGGGTCATCGCCGAGGTCGAGGCCGCCACCGGCACCGACCTCAAGCTGACCATCGGCACCATGATCGAGCTGCCGCGCGCCGCCCTGACGGCGGGCCAGATCGCCGAGGCCGCCCAGTTCTTCAGCTTCGGCACCAACGACCTGACCCAGACGGTCTGGGGCTTCTCGCGGGACGACGTGGAGGCGAGCTTCTTCACCGCGTACCTGGAGAAGGGCATCTTCGGGGTCTCGCCGTTCGAGACCATCGACAAGGACGGCGTCGGCTCGCTGGTCCGCTCGGCCGTCCAGGCCGGCCGGGCCACCCGCCCCGACCTGAAGCTCGGTGTCTGCGGCGAGCACGGCGGCGACCCGGAGTCGGTGCACTTCTTCCACGAGGTGGGCCTGGACTACGTCTCCTGCTCCCCGTTCCGCATCCCCGTGGCGCGCCTTGAGGCGGGCCGCGCGGCAGCCGAGTCGAAGGGCAGCGACTCGCGCTAGAGCTCCGGAGCCGCCGTCGGGTCCCCGACCCTCAACACCGATCCGACGGCGGTTCCGGTTCACATAGAAGGGGCGGCACCCTGTGCGGGGGTGCTGCCCCTTCGGCATGTCCGCGTGCCCTTCCGCTTGTTCTTCCGGGCCTGTTCCGGGACCGGGAAGCGGATGTTATCTGGGTGTGCGTCCGCTTAATTCCTGTTGAAGTGCGGACATTTAACGGCGCCTTGGCCCTAAATGCAGAGTGCGGTTCACGGATCCCCATCCGCGAACCGCACTCTGTCATCCCCGCCGGGCACGGAGCCGCCACCATGCCGACCGCCGCCAGACGAAGCAAAGCCCCCCACGGTCCTCACAACGTCTTTCCGGTTGGCCCGGTGTCGTGCCCGACGTCGTACAGCTTTTCGGTACACACGGGCTGCTCGCGATGCCTTTCAAGTGTGGCTGAAAGGCCGGTGGTCACGGGGTGTGACGGTAGGCATACTCAGGGGCGGGACGATTGCGGATGCAACACGATGCAACATGTTGCAACATTCGAGACAGGTGGAGATTCGGTGCTGCGTATTCATTTCACTGGCGTGGACCTGGCCCGGGTGCGCATGGCGCCTGGTCCGGACGCGCTGTGGGAAACGATTCTCAGCTTTCATCGATTAAGAGACCGTCGGGGCGCCCTAGTCTTCGGTGAATGGCGAACGGAAACGCGTACCCGGTTGAACGGTGAAACACGTCTGCTCTCCGCAGTGGTGCCGGGCCGCGGCTATTTCCCCGACTTTCTGACGCCCGCCGAAGGGCCGCACACCATCGAGTCAGGGCTCGAGGCCGTACGCGAGACGGGGCAGGACCGGCTGCACGACGAGCTCTCCCGGGTCGCGGGGCCCCGCGGGCTGCCCAGATGGCTGCGGGCGCTCGCCGAGGGCGGCAGCGAGCCGCTGGATCGTCTCATGTGCGTGCTGCGCAGCTACCACCGGGCCGCCATCTCGCCGTACTGGACGCACATCCAGGCCCGCGTCGACGCCGACCGGGCGGCCCGCGGCCGCGCGCTCCTGGACGGCGGGGCGGACGAACTCCTCGCCTCGCTCCCGCCGATGATGCGCTGGCGGGCGCCCGTCCTGGAGGCCGACTACCCGGTGGACCGGGACGTGTACCTGGAGGGCCGCGGGCTGCTGCTCCAGCCGTCCTTCTTCTGCCGCCGCACTCCGGTGGCGCTCCAGGACCCGCTGCTGCCGCCGGTGCTGGTCTATCCGGTGACGCACACCCACACGCCGTACGAGAGGCAGAGCGCGGGCACCGCGCCTGGCCCCTCGCTCGGCCGCCTGGTCGGGCACACCCGCTCGGCGGTGCTCCAGTCGATAGGGCACGGCTGCACGACGAGCGAACTCGCCCGCCGGGCGGGGGTGTCGCTCGCCTCGGCCAGCCAGCACGCCGGCGTCCTGCGGGAGGCCGGTCTGCTGGTGACCCTGCGGCACGGGAGCGCGGTGCTGCACACGCTGACCCCGCTGGGGTCGGCGCTGCTGCGGGGCGGACAGCCGGTGATGGCGGAACGTTCCGCCCCGGCGACGATGTAGGGCGTACGGGCCGGGGGCTCCCGGGGAGTGGCCGGAAACAGCCGCTCCCCGGCGGGTCCTTGGTGGGTGCCCGGGGGGTCTTCGGCGGGTGTCCGGCGGGTCCTCGGTGGGTGTTCGGCGGGCGTCCGGTGGGTGTTCGGCGGGCCCTTGATGGTCTCCGGCCCCCGCCCGGTCCGCCGTCAGAGCCGGAACCGCAGTCGGCAGATCACCGCGTCCGTGTCGCGCCGCACCGCGTGGGCGAGGACCGAGCCGCGCTGGTTCTGGAGCAGCCGCTGCCAGATGTGGGCGGGCTCGACCTCCGGTATCAGCACGGTGACCCGGGTGTGGGGGTGGTAGCGGTGCACGCGGTCCACGTACGCGGCGACCGGGCGGCCCACCGTGCGGTGCGGCGAGTGCAGTTCGACCAGTTCCACGCCGGGGTTCCACAGCTGCCAGTCGCGGCGCAGCGCCTCGGTTGCCCGGCGGTCCTCCTCGTCGGGGTGGGTGACGGTGACGGCCCGTACCTCGTCGCCCAGGGACACGGCCGCGTTCAGCGCGTCGCCGGTGAGCCGGGACAGATGCGACACCGGCACGATGACCAGGGAGCGGTCGCGGTGCGGCGGCTCGGGGACGCGGCCGAGGCCGAGGCGCTCGCTGATCCTGCCGTACGCCCGGTGCACCGCCTCGAAGGCCAGCACCAGCAGCGGCAGCGCGATCGCCACGAGCCAGGCGCCGTCGGTGAACTTGGTCGCGGTGACGACGACCGCGCTCACCCCGGTCAGCAGGGCGCCGAACCCGTTGAGCGCGGCCTTGGCGCGCCAGCGCGCGGACCGCTCGCGCCGCCAGTGCAGCACCATGCCGGTCTGGCAGATGGTGAACCCGACGAAGACGCCGATCGCGAAGAGCGGTACGAGGGTGTTGGTGTCGCCGCCCGAGAAGACGAGGAGCGCGCCGGAGACGGTGGCCAGTGCCAGGACGCCGTGGCGGTGCACCTGGCGGTCCGCCTTCAGGCCGAAGACGTGCGGCAGGTAGTTGTCACGGGCGAGCAGCGACATGAGGACGGGCAGTCCGCCGAACGAGGTGTTGGCGGCGAGAGCGAGCAGGACGACGGTGGCGAACTGGACGACGTAGAACGCCCAGTTGTGGCCGAGGGAGGCGTCCGCGAGCTGGGCGAGGACGGTGACGCCGTCGACCGGCTGGAGGTGGAAGCGCCCGATGAGTACGGAGAGCCCGATGAGCATCACGCCGAGCAGGGCGCCGAGGGCGACCTCGGTGCGCTGGGCGCGCTTGGCTGCCGGGGCGCGGAAGGACGGCACGGCGTTGGCGACGGCCTCGACGCCGGTCAGCGCCGAGCAGCCGGAGGCGAACGCCTTGAGCAGCAACAGCGCGCCCACGCTGGTGGCGTTGCCGGTCAGGACCGAGGCGTGCCCGTCGGCCGCCTCCGTGGAGACCGGTCCGTCGCGCAGCAGCCCGGCCACGACGATCGCCAGGATCGACCCGACGAAGACGACGGTCGGTACGAGGAAGGCCTTGGCGGACTCCACGATGCCGCGCAGGTTTACGGCGGTGACGAGGACGAGGACGCCGAGGCAGATGAGGAGCCGGTCGTCGTAGAGGCCGGGGAAGGCGGAGGTCAGCGCGGCCACGCCGGCGGTGACGGAGACGGCGACGTTCAGTACGTAGTCGAGGATCAGCGAGGCCGCGGCGACCAGGCCGGTGCGGGGGCCCAGGTGGGCGCGGGCCACGGCGTACGAGCCGCCGCCGTTCGGGAACGCGGCGATGACCTGGCGGTACGAGGCGACGAGCACGGCGAGCAGGGCGGCGATGGCGAGTGTCACGGGGAGGGTGAACCCGAGCCCGTACGACCCGGCCGCGGCCAGCACCAGCACGATGGCCTCCGGCCCGTACGCGACGGAGGCCATGGCGTCGAGGGAGAGGGCGGCGAGGCCCTGGGGGGTGGTGAGGCGGTGGGGGTCGGGGGTGCCGGTTGCGCCTGCGGCTCTGGGGGGTTCGTCGGCCGGGGGTTCGGGGGCCCGGGGGATCGGCTTGATCAGCATGTGCCGATGGTCTGTCGGAGGGGGCGCTGGGGCGGGGGCTATTGGCGGGGTTTTGTTGGGTGGGGGTGGGTTCTATACGGGGTTTTGACGGGGGGAGGGGCCCCACCCCGAGGTGGTCTCCTGGGGGCTGCGCCCCCGGACCCCGTTTCGTTCGTCTGCGGACCGTGGGTGGCTGGTCGCGCAGTTCCCCGCGCCCCTTGAATGCCGCTCCGCGGCAATCCCCTGGGCGCCCCGGAGGGGCGCATCCAGGGGCGCGGGGAACTGCGCGAGCAACCGACCACCGGCCCGCAGACGAACCCCGGGCCTCACCACCCGTACCGCACCCCCGTCAGCTCCTCCGAAGCCACCCACAGACGTTCCCCCGTCACATCGTCCAGCGTCCACTTCGCCCGGGCCGATCGCGTGGGGGCGCCTCGCCAGCCCTGGAGGCGGGGGCCCGTGAAGGAGTCGGGGCGGACCGCGGGGGCCGTGGCGGCGTACAGGGTGGGGAGCGCGCCGGACTCGGCCGGCTGGGCCAGGAGGCGGTTGCCCAGTTCTGCCAGGCGTTCGGCGACCCGGCGGCCCTCCATGCGGGCGCCTGCCGTCTGGAGGTTGGTCGAGGCGTAGCCGGGGTGCGCGGCGGCGGCCACCACGTTCGAACCCGCCGAGCGCAACTGGCGGGCCAACTCGTGGACGAAGAGGAGGTTGGCCGTCTTGGAGCGGGCGTACGCGATCCAACGGCGGTAGCGGCGCTCGCTGTTGAGGTCCGTGAGGTCGATGTTCGAGAGCGCGTGCAGCCCGCTGGAGACCGACACCACCCGTGCCGCCGGAGCCGCCCGCAGCCGGGGCAGGAGCAGGCCCGTCAGCGCGAAGTGGCCCAGGTGGTTCACCCCGAACTGCCGCTCGAAGCCGTCCGCCGTCTTTCCGTACGGCAGCGCCATCACTCCCGCGTTGTTGATCAGCAGGTCCAGATGGCTGGGCTGAAACGATTCCGCGAAGGCGCGTACCGACGACAGGTCCGCCAGGTCCAGCGGCGCGAACTCCACGTCCGCGCCGTACACCTGGCGGTTGATCAGCGACTCGGCCTCCTTGCCCCGGGCCTCGCTGCGGCACGCCAGGATCACGTGCGCGCCCTTGCGGGCGAGTTCGCGTGCCGTGACGAGTCCGATGCCGCTGTTCGCTCCGGTGACGACCGCCGTGCGGCCGCTCTGGTCGGGGATGTCCCTCGCGCTCCAGCCCTGAGTCATGCGGCCCACCGTACCGTCCGGTAGGTCCGGACAGCAGGGGGCCGCCGACCTCGGCGGTCAGGCCGCCGCGCCGCCGTCGATCACCAGGTCCGTGCCGACCGCCGACGCCGCGTCGTCCGAGGCCAGATAGAGGACCGCCGCCGCGATCTCGGCGGTGGTCGAGACCCGGCCCAGCGGCGATTCCGCCTTCATCCGCACCTCGCGGTCGGCCTCCGTCTCGCCCGCGCGCAGCGACATCGTGGTGGCGGAGGCGCCGGGGCTGACCGCGTTGATGCGGATGCCGTCCTGGATGTGGTCGAGCGCGGCGGCCCGGGTCAGCGCGGAGACCGCGGCCTTGGTGGTGAGGTACCCGGCCGCGCCCGGGATCCGCTTGTGGGCGCCGAGGTTGGAGCCGATGTTGACGATCGCGCCGCCGTGCTCCTGGGTGCGCATCTGGGCGACCTCGGCCCGGAGGGCGAGGAAGACACCCGTGAGGTTGGTGTCGAGCATGGCCTGCCAGTCCTCGGCCGCCAGATCGGCGAGGCCCGCGCCGCCCTGGCCGCGCAGCACCCCGGCGTTGTTGACGGCGACGTCCAGGGAGCCGAACCGGGCGACGGCGGACGCCACCAGGGCACGTACGTCCTCGGCGCGGGACACGTCGGCCGTGAACGCGGCCGCCACCCCGCCCGCCTCCTCGATCAGCGCCACGGTCCCCTCCAGCGAGGCGGCGGTACGTCCGGCGACGGCCACCCGCGCCCCCTCGGCGGCGAAGGCGAGTGCGATCGCCCGGCCTATGCCGGATCCGGCGCCGGTGACGAGAACGGTCTTGTCGGTGAAACGAGCAGGCATTTTCTTGACCAATCGTTCTGTTATGGAGGGATAGAGAAACCGCCCCGCAAGGCACCTCGTGCGGCGCCTCTTGAAGCGGTTTGGTCAGTCCAACAGTGTCAGCGCGGCCTCGGCCGCCTCCCGCACCCGGGCCGGGTCGTCGGACACCTTGCCCATCACCCGCATGCCCTGCATGAGCGCCAGGAACAGCCGGGCCAGCGAGCGCGGATCGCGCTCCGGCGGCAGTTCCCCCTGGGCCCGGGCCCGTTCGAGCGCGGCGTGCAGCAGCGTCTCCAGCTGCTCCCAGGCGTGCTCGACCCGGCGGGCCGCAGCCGTGTCGTGCGCACCCACCTCGGCGGCGGTATTGGTGACGAAACAGCCGTTCAGGCGGGTTTTCTCGGCCGTCGACTCGGCGGCGAAGCGGTGGACCACCGCGCGCACCGCGGGCAGCGCGGGGCCGGGCCCGCACAGCTCGCGGAACAGGATCGCGCTGTGCGCCTCGCCGTACCGGTCGAGCGCCTTCAGATACAGCTCGTGCTTGTTGCCGAAGGTCGCGTAGATGCTGGCGCGGCCGATGCCGAGGTGCTCGACGAGGTCCGCCATCGACGTCGCCTCGTAGCCGCGCTCCCAGAACAGCCTCAGGGCCGACTGGAGCGCGGCGTCCGGATCGAATTCCTTGGTCCTGGCCACGAGGACGACAGTAGAACTAACTGGAACGATCGGTCAAGTACGCCTGGATGGAGACCTCTTCGTCGTCCAGGCACTCGCCCGTCTCCAGGTCGAAGCGCTGCTTCAGCAGCGGGGAGGCCACGAAGGCCCGGCCGTGCGCCGAGCCGAGCAGCCCGCGCGACATGACGTACGCGCCGGTGAACGGGTCGCGGTTGTCGATCGCGTACGCGCGCCCGGTGCGGTCGGTGAAGACCGCCGCCTGGCGGCCGTCGGGCAGCAGCGCGGCGACCCCGCGACCCGGTATGAGCCGCGCGCGCTCGCACACCTCGAACCAGCCGTCCTCCAGCAGGAGCCGGATGCTGTCGCTCGCCGGGGCGCCGTGCACCGTGGCGTCGTCGGCCGTCGCGTCGTACGTCGTGGGCATCGTGCCGTTCTTCATCGCGCGGCCACCTCCAGGGCCAGGACGGGCAGTTCGGGCTTGATCTGGCCGCGCTCCGGCACGAACCGCACCGTGGGGTCGGGCGTGCCGGGCGCGTTGACGAAGGAGACGAACCGGGCGAGGCGCTCGGGGTCCTCGACCGTCTCGGCCCACTCGTCGCGGTACGCCGAGACATGGGTGGCCATCAGCGCCTCCAGCTCGTCGCAGATGCCGAGCGAGTCGTCGACCACCACGTCCTTGACGTGCTTGAGGCCGCCCTCGATCCGCTCCAGCCACACCGAGGTGCGCTCCAGGCGGTCGGCGGTGCGGATGTAGAACATGAGGAATCGGTCGATCAGACGGACAAGTTCGTCATCTGTCAGGTCCTGGGCCAGCAGATCCGCGTGGCGCGGGGTCGCCCCGCCGTTGCCGCCCACGTACAGGTTCCAGCCGTTGGCCGTGGCGATCACGCCGAAGTCCTTGGACTGGGCCTCCGCGCACTCGCGGGCGCACCCCGAGACCGCCGCCTTCAGCTTGTGCGGGGAGCGCAGGCCCCGGTAGCGCAGCTCCAGGTCGATCGCCATCTTGACCGAGTCCTGCACTCCGTAGCGGCACCAGGTCTGCCCCACACAGGACTTCACCGTGCGCAGCGACTTGCCGTACGCGTGGCCCGACTCGAACCCGGCGGCGACCAGCCGCGCCCAGATCACCGGGAGCTGGTCGACCCGCGCGCCGAAGAGGTCGATGCGCTGGCCGCCGGTGATCTTCGTGTAGAGGCCGTAGTCGCGGGCCACCTCGCCGATGACGATCAGCTTGTCCGGGGTGATCTCGCCGCCGGGGATGCGCGGCACGATCGAGTACGAGCCGTTGCGCTGGATGTTGGCGAGGAAGTGGTCGTTGGTGTCCTGGAGCGCCGCCTGCTCGCCGTCGAGGATGTGGCCGCCGCCGAGGCTCGCCAGGATGGAGGCGACGGCGGGCTTGCAGATCTCGCAGCCGTCGCCGCCGCGCGCGGCCGGGCGCCCGTGCTCGTCCAGGAGCTGCTGGTACGAGCGGACCCGCAGCGCGAGCGCGATCTCGTACAGCTCCTGGCGGGTCTGGGCGAAGCAGTCGCACAGACCGCCGTCGCCGGTCTTCGGCAGCAGTTTCTCGAGGGTCTTGAGGCAACTGCCGCAGCCCGTACCGGCCCTGGTGCACTTCTTGACCTCGGGCAGCGAGCCCAGCGGGGTGATCGCGCCCTTGGTGACGTTGTGGCAGGAGCAGATCACCGCGTCGTCGGGCAGCGCCTCCGGGCCCAGCGCCACGGGAGCGCCGAGGCCGGCGGGCAGCACCAGCTGCTCGGCCGGGATCGGCGGGATGTGGCCGGTGAGCGGGCGCAGCGTGCCGTACATCTCGGCGTCGCCCACCAGGACCCCGCCGAGCAGGGTGCCGTCGGGGGCGACGACCAGCTTCTTGTAGATGCCCGAGCGCGCGTCCGTGTAGACGACGTCGAGGCTGCCTTCGGCACTGCCGTGTGCGTCCCCGAAGGAGGCGACGTCCACGCCGAGCAGCTTCAGCTTGGTGGACATGTCGGCGCCGGTGAAGGACTTCCTCGGCTCCTCGTCGCCGCTCGCGAGGGCGTCGGCGACCGCCACCGCCATCTCGTATCCGGGCGCGACCAGGCCGTACACCTTTCCGTCGCAGGCCAGCGCGCACTCGCCGATCGCGTAGACGGCCGGGTCGGAGGTGCGGCACCGCTCGTCGACCACGATGCCGCCGCGCTCGCCGACGGCGAGGCCGCAGTCGCGGGCCAGTTGGTCGCGCGGGCGCACCCCGGCCGAGAAGACGACGAGGTCGGTGTCGAGCCGGGAGCCGTCGGACAGCAGCATGCCGTCCACGGCCCGCTCGCCGGTGATCTCCTGGGTGCCGACGCCGGTGTGGACCGACAGGCCCATGTTCTCGATGGTGCGCAGCAGGGCCGCGCCGCCGCCGGCGTCGACCTGGGCGGGCATCAGCCGGGGCGCGAACTCCACGATGTGCGTGGTCAGTCCGAGCCCCTGGAGCGCGCCCGCCGCCTCCAGGCCGAGCAGCCCGCCGCCGACCACCGCGCCGGTGGTGGCGGTGCGCGCGTACTCCTCGATGGCGAGCAGGTCCTCGATGGTCCGGTAGACGAAACAGCCCGCCAGGTCCTTGCCGGGCACCGGCGGCACGAAGGGGTACGAGCCGGTGGCGAGCACCAGGACGTCGTACGCGAAGACCCGCCCGGAGTGCGCGGTGACCGTGCGGGCGGCCCGGTCCACGCTCCGCGCGGCGTCACCGAGGTGCAGCTCGATGCCGTACTTCTCGATGAACCCGTCCTCCACCATGGAGAGTTCGTCGGGGGTGGTGCCGGTGAAGTACGAGGTGAGGTGGACCCGGTCGTAGGCGGGCCGGGGCTCCTCGCCGAGCACCACCACGCGGGCGTGGTCGGTGACTCCCCTCTCGGCCAGGGCCTCCAGGAATCGCTGGCCGACCATGCCGTGGCCGACCACGACGATCGTGCGGGGTGCGGCCGAGGGCGCGGGTGCAGTCATGTCGGAACCCTCCGTCGTGGGTGAGCGGGTGCGGCGGGGGCCAGAGCCTCGTCACGGTGTCCGAACCCATGACCGCAGCCTGCAAGGCGGCTGTTTCCCGGCCGGATCTGACCGGTTTCCCGGGCGCAACGGCCCGCTCAGCCCCGCGGAGGGACCTCTGTGAGTGTTCTGGAGACGGGCCCGGGGCAGCGGTGAGCCGCCCTCGGTGCGTTACGCCGTGCCGGTCAGGTGGGCGAAGACCACCACGTTCCCCCGGTAGCCGGACTTCTCGCTGAAGCCGCCGCCGCAGGTGATCACACGCAGCTCGGCGCGGCCGGCCGGGCCGTACACACGCCGGTCGGGGAAGGCGTCGTTCGGGTACACCTCGACCGCGTCGACGGTGAAGACGGCCGTGCGCCGGTCCGCGCGGGCCACCTCGATGCGGCCGCCCTTCTTCAGGGCGCCCAGCGCGTAGAAGACGGCGGGTCCGCGCGCGTCGTCGACGTGCCCGGCCAGCACGGCCGTGCCGTCGGCACCCGGCGCGGCGCCGTCCTTGTACCACCCGGCGGATCCGCTGCGGTCCGGCGGCGGCACCTCCAGGCTGCCGTCCCGGGCCAGGCCGAGCCGCATCACCGGCGCGTCCACCCGGATCGCCGGGATCCGGACGCGTACGGGCTCGGCGGGTGGCAGGGCCGCGCCCGCGCGGGCTTCACCCCCGCGCGCGTGGGGCGGGGCGGGGGCGCTGCTCGCCGCGCCCGTGAACGTCTCCGTGCTCGTGAACGACTGGGCCCGCGACGGCTGCGGCGGCTCGGTCGTCTCCATGCCCTGCCGCAGCAGCCACACCCCGACGCACGCGGCGATGCACAGCAGCCAGCCGTTGCGCCGCCGGGCGGCCTGGGCGTCCCGCAGCGACTGGGCGGAGCGCGCCGACAAGAGCGGTCAGCCCCGGTCCTGCGGGCCGCGCGCCCGGCGCCGCAGCAGCAGCCCGCCGGTGACGGCGGTGACGGCCAGGACGGCCGCCCCGGCCGCGATCTCGGTCCGGTTGGAGGTGGTGGCGCTGCCGCCGAGACCGGTCTTCACATGGCCCCGGGGCTCCTCGTGCCCGCCGGGCTCGTGCTTGCCCGCCTCGGGGTGGTCGCCCCGGTCCCAGCCGCTGTGGTCGCCCCGGTCCCAGCCGCTGTGCTCGCCGCCGCCCGCGATCGTCAGATCGCCCCGGGCGGACTTGCCGTTGTCGCAGGTCACCGTGAGTTCGAAGGTGCCGGGCTTGGCGGTGTGGGGCACGGTGAACTGCCCGGCGAGCACGTCCTTGCGGGTGGAGGCGGTGAGCGGGAACTCCCCGTCGCCCACCGCCCGCGCGTCCCCGGTGGCATGGCCGTCGTGGCCGCACGCCGTGGTGTTCACGGTGACGGTGGTCCCCGGCGCGGCCGACGACGGCCAGACCTCCAGGCCCGCGCCGCCGAAGTCGTTGGCGTACGCGGGTGCGCCGCCGAGGCCCAGCAGGGCGGCCGCGAGCGCGGAACCGGTCAGCAGGCGGGCAGTACGCATGGGTCCTCCGGGGAGCGGGGTGCCTTGCTTCTCCCTCCGAGGTAAGTGGCCTGCGCGGACGCCCGCCCCCCGGCGGGGGGCGAAAGGGTGACGGCGGCGGCCCGGCCGTCACCCGTTCGCGCGACCGCCGCGTCCCTCAGACCGCGTCCCAGTGCACCTCCGCGTACAGCCGCCAGACCGTCTCCATCAGCTCGGCGTCCACGGTGAAGGCGGTGTCGTCGATCCGGGCCACCGGCGCGATGCCCTGCGAGTTGGTGACGAAGGCCGCCCGGTACGCGCCGAGACCGTCCAGGGTGACCGGGCGGCGGACCGTGGCCGTGCCGTACCCCGGCAGCCGGGACTCCACCAGCGCCATGGTCGTGCCGAGCAGCGCCGGGCGGTCGGGCCACACCACCGAACCGCCGTCCCAGAACGCGATGTTGGTGATCGCCCCCTCGGCGATCTCCCCGCCGGGGCCGGTGAGGAGCGCCTCCGTGAAGCCCGCGCGGGCGGCGACCCGGCGGTAGTAGGCCTGGCCGAAGCCGCCGAGGTGCTTGAGGTGGGCGACCGGCCGCTCGTACGGCACGGAGAGCAGGTGCTGCGGCTCCGGCGACATGTCCATCGGCGGCCGTACGGTCACCATCACGGTCGGGTCCTCCTCCGGCCCGTACACATAGACGCGTACCGCCGCGTCCTCGGCGCCGACCGCCGCCAGAGCCTGCCGGATCAGCGCGCGGACCCGCTCGCCGTCGAGGCCGGGGCCGAAGAGCTCGCGGGTCGCCGCGTCGAGCCGAGCCAGGTGCAGGGCGAGCCCGCGCACCCGGCCGCCGCGCACCTGCATCGCGGTGAAATGGCCGTATCCGCCGGTCAGAGCGGGGATGCGGAGATTCTCCGCGTCGGCGGGGCGGCCGTTGATCTCGGCATAGGGAGTCGTCATGGGGCCACCGTAATAGGGGTACGAGTGGGGTTGACCTGAAGCTAAGTTGAGGTGTGAGGCTCCTCGGCATGGACATCACCACCGCTCCCGTCGCGGAGCCCACCGCCGCCTCCACCGCCCCGCTCCGCCTCGCCGTGATCATCGGCTCCAACCGCGAGGGCCGCTTCGGCCCGGTCGTCGGGAAGTGGGTGCTCGACCGGCTGGGCGAGCGCGACGACTTCGAGGTCGACGTGATCGACCTGGCCGACATCGCCCTGCCGACCTCGATCTCGTACGACCCGGCGCCGCCGGTCAAGGCGGTCCTCGACACCCTCACGCCCAGGCTCGCCGGCGCCGACGCCTTCCTCGTCCTGACCCCCGAGTACAACCACTCCTTCCCGGCGTCGATCAAGAACCTCATCGACTGGCACTACGTCGAGTGGCAGGCCAAACCGGTCGGCCTCGTCTCGTACGGCGGGATCTCGGGGGGCCTGCGGGCCGTCGAGCACCTGCGCCAGATCTTCGCCGAGCTGCACGCGGTCACGGTCCGGGACACGGTCAGCTTCCACCAGGCCCGCGGCCTCTTCGAGTCGGACGGCGAACTGCGCGAGCCCACCGAGCCGGAGGCTGCCGTCAAGCGGCTCCTCGACCAGCTCGGCTGGTGGGGGCGGACGCTGCGGGACGCCAAGGCGACCCGCCCGTACGCCGCTTGAGGTGCGGCGTACGGACGGGGGAGAGGGTGCCGGGTCAGCCGACGGCGACCGCCGACCAGGCCGCGGCGACCGCGTTCTGCTCCGCGCTGCCGCTGCCGTAGAGGTCCTTGGCCGCGTTCAGGGTCGCCGTGCGGGCGGCCGCGTAGTTGGTGGAGGACGTCATGTAGACGGTCAGGGCCCGGTACCAGATCTTGCCGACCTTCTCCCGGCCGATGCCGGAGACGGTGGAGCCGTTGCAGGTGGGGCTGTTGTAGGAGACGCCGTTGATGACTTTGGCGCCGCTGCCTTCGGAGAGCAGGTAGGCGAAGTGGTTCGCCACTCCGGAGGAGTAGTGGACGTCGAGGTTGCCGACGCCCGAGTACCAGCAGTCCGCCGACTTGGTGTCGGTCGAGGGCTTGTCCATGAAGCGCAGCGCGGGCTTGCCGAAGCCCGGCTTCACGATCTTCTCGCCGATGAGGTAGTCGCCCTGGTCGCCGGCGTTGGCCGCGTACCACTCGACCATGGTGCCCATGATGTCGCTGGTGGCCTCGTTGAGGCCGCCGGACTCACCGGAGTAGGTGAGGGCCGCGGTCTTGGACGTGACACCGTGCGACATCTCGTGCCCGGCGACGTCGAGCGCGACGAGCGGGCCGAAGGTGGTGCCGTCCCCGTCGCCGTACGTCATGCAGAAGCAGCTGTCGTCCCAGAAGGCGTTGTTGTAGTTGCTGCCGTAGTGGACGCGGTTGTACGAGCCCTTCCCGTCCCCGGCGATGCCGTTGCGGCCGTGGACGTTCTTGTAGTAGTCCCAGGTCGTGTTGGTGCCGTACTGGGCGTCGACGGCGGCCGTGGCGCGGTCGGTGTTGGCGCCGCTGCCCCAGTGGTTGTCGGCGTCCGTGAACAGCGCGGCGGGCGCCCGGATGAAGCAGATGCCGAAGATGCACAGGTCGGTCTTGTTCTGGGCGTCACCGGTGTAGGTGTTGCCGCGCGTGGGGTCCTTGAGCTGGTACGAGGACCCCGAGAGCGTGGTCTCCAGCGGAACGGTCCCGCTGTAGAGCGACTTGCCGTCGCCGGTCGCGGTTTCGATCGAGTCCCAGGCGTCGATGCGGGCGCCGGTGCGGGCGTCGGTGAGGACCACGCGCGCGACGGGGTTGCCGAGCGAGTCCCGGGCGGCGGCCTGGGTGCGCCAGGCCAGCTTGGGCGTGCCGTGCAGCGCGTCCACGACGAGCTGGGGCCTGGCGGTCAGACCCGTGACGTTCTTGTGGGCCGCGCGCAGCTCGGCGGAGGCGAGGCCCGCGGCGCGGGGCGCGGAGATCACGGGGGTGACGCCGGGTACGGCGAGGTCGTTCGCCACGGCCCGGTCGGCGCCGCGGTAGGCCCCGGCGGGGGAGAGGTGGACGACGAAGTCGCCGCCGAGCACGGGCAGTCCGCGGTACGTACGGTCGTAGCGCACGTGCCGGCTGCCGTCGGGGTCCACGATCACGTCCCGTACGGACGTGCCCTGGGCGGCGGTCACGGCGAGCGCGGCCGCGTGCGCGTCGACCGCGCTGTTCGCGGCCTGGACGGCGGCGTCGCGGGCGTTCATGTGCGGCCGGGGTTCGGCCACGGCGGAGGCGGGGGCGAGGGCGGCGGCGAACATGGCACCGGCCGCGACGGCTGTCCCGGCGGTGGTGAGGCGCGATGCGTTCCGTGTCGGTCTCATCGGGCTCCTCGGTCATGGGGGGTCGGCTCGGGTAAAGCTGACGTTGCCTCAGTTTTAGGGGGACATGACAGGTGGTGTCCATAGGGCCCGGTCTTTGTCTGCGGGCCGTCCCCAACTGGTCGCGCAGTTCCCCGCGCCCCTGAGATGCGCCCCTTCGGGGCTCCCAGGGGATTGCCGCGGAGCGGCATTTAAGGGGCGCGGGGAACTGCGCGACCAGCCATCCACGGTCCGCGGACGAAGGGTCAAGCCCCCGGCAGCGTGACGGTCGCCGACGCTCCGCCCGACGGCGGGTTGCGGAGCTCCACCCGTGCCCCGATCACCTCCGCCTGCCCGAGGGCGATGGTCAGCCCCAGCCCGGACCCCTGCCCCCGCTCCTGCGACCCCGTGACGAACCGCCGCGGCCCGTCGCGCAAGACGTGCGCGGGGAACCCGGGCCCGTGGTCCCGGACCGTCACGGTCGTCCCGCAGACCGTGACCTCGACCGGCGACGCTCCGTGGCGGCGGGCGTTGGCCACCAGGTTGGCGACGATCCGCTCCAGGCGGCGCGGGTCCGTGCGGACCAGCGCGTCCCCGCCGACATCCGCCCGCTCCACCCCGAACCCGCCGCGCCGCAGGATCCCCTCGACCAGATCCCCCAGCGGCCGCACCTCCAGCGCGGGCCGCTCCACGCGCGCGTCGAGCCGGGCCACCTCCAGGAGATCCTCCGTGAGCGTGCGCAGGGCCGCGACCCGGTCGCGTACGAGCTCGGTGGGGCGGCTCGGCGGCAGCAGTTCGGCCGCGGTGTGCAGCCCGGTCAGCGGTGTCCGCAGCTCGTGCGCCACATCGGCGGTGAACCGCTGCTCGGCCTCCAGGCGCCGCTGGAGGGACGCGGCCATCGTGTCGACCGCACGGGCCAGCTCCGCCACCTCGTTGCGGGCGGTGTCCGGCCCCGACGGGCCGATCCGGGCGTCGAGTTCGCCCCGGGAGATCCGGCGCGCGGTGGCCGCGGCCGTCCGCAGCTCCCGGCTGAGGCGGCTCGCCAGCGCCGCCCCGCCGAGCGCCGCGAGCGCCACCACCAGCGCGCCCCAGGCGACCAGCTCCCGGTCGAACTCCCGCAGATCGGCCCGTTCGGCCGCCAGCGGCAGCCGTACCGACAGCACCTGGCCGCCGATCGGCCGCGCCGCCCACACCGCCGGGTCGGGCCCGTCCAGCTCGACGAAGGTGCCGCGGCGGCCCGCCAGCGCCGACTCGCGCAGCGCGGACGGCAGCCGCCCGTCGTCCACGGCCGCGTCGGCGTCGCTCTGGTCGACCTGGCCGGTCAGCTCGTACAGCTGACGCACCCGTACCAGCTGCGCCGTCGCCGACTCGCGGGCCGTCGTGACCAGTTGCGCGGCCCGCGCCTGGTGGATCAGCAGCCCGATGGCGACGGCCACCAGCGCGCAGCCGCCCGCCAGCGCCGCGGCGATCTTCCAGCGCAGGCTGAGCCCCTGGGAGAAGGCGCGCACGCGCCGGACGAGGGCGCGCGCGCCCGTCCACGCGGACCGGGCGAGCCGCGCGAGGGCCCGCCGGGCGGCCCGCAGCCGTCGACCGGCCCCCTCGCCGCCGGGTCTCGGCGCGGCCCTCATGGCCCGTCCTCCGGCGCCACGGTCTCGCTCTCGTCCCTCTTGTACGTCCTGATGTCGCTCACCGACTCCAGCCGCGCCCCGTCCCACCGGTAGCGCACGGCCTGCTCGGCGCCGTCGTCCGAGGCGCTGCGGACCACCAGGTCGGTGCCGACGGTCTCGACCGCGAGCCGCTTGCCCACGGTGTAGAGGACGGGGACGACCTTGCCGGCGCGGGCCGTGTAGACGGCCAGCACCGTACGGCCGCTCTCCAGGTCGGCGGCGAGGACCAGCTCCGGCGAGCCGTCGCCGGTCAGATCGTGCAGGACGGGCGGGCGGATGCCGGGCTGCCCCGGGCGGTGGATCCTCTCGCGCCCGCCGAACGGCTTGGTCCGGGGATCGGCCCGCAGCACCTCGTACGGGTCGACCGCCGCGAGCCCCGCCTCCGGTACCTCGGGCCCATGGGCCAGCGGCGCGGGCGGCGGCCGCTTCCCGGCCGGGTTCCCGGCGCCGGGCCGTTCGCGGGCGCCCTCGGACCAGTTGGGCCAGAGCGGCCGCGGCGAGGGCTGCGCGGCCACGGGCGGCGCGGCGCCGCCGTCGCCGAGCCCGGTGGGCGCGCCGCACCCGCTCACCGCGAGGGCGCAGACGGCGAGCACGGCGGCGGCCGCGGTGGCGCGAAGGCTCAGGATCATGACGGGACGGCCTGGTGGCAGAGGGCGGGGGCGGGGGACCGGCCGGATCCGCCGGCCGCGACAATCAACGGTAGAACCGGATCATCACGGAACCCGGGACACTGTGTAACAGCTGTGCGTACGCACCGCGTCAGCCGTCCGAACAGGGACTTCCGGCCAGGCTGGAAGCCCTTTGGCACCCCGAGGGAGAGCGCCTGTGACATCGGCCGACCCACCGCCCGAAGACGGCGGCCTCCCGTTCTTCGTCTACGGCACCCTGCGCCCCGGCGAGCGCTACCACCTGCGCCTGCTGACCGGCCGCACCGCCTCCGAGGCACCCGCGCGGCTGCCGGGCGCGGTGCTGTACGAGGGGCCCGGCTACCCGTACGCGACGGAGGGGGACGGGGTCGTCACCGGCGCGCTCATCGCGCCGCTCCCCGAGGCGTACGGCCAAGTCCTGCGCGTACTGGACCAGTTGGAGGAGTGCTACGGCCCCGGCGATCCCCGCAACCTGTACGACCGGGTGGCGCGGACCGTCGAGCTGCCGGGCGGGGGGACCGCCCGCGCCTGGGTGTATCTGGCGGCGGCCCCGCTGGCCCGGGAGCTGCGGGCGCACGGCACCCCGCTGCCCGGCGGCGACTGGCTCAGAGCCTGACGACGGGGGTCGGAGGCAGGCCCTCACCGCCCGTCGGCCAGCGCCCGCGCCACCCCGCTCTCCTTCGGCCCCAGGAAACGCGGATCGGGCTTGAAGGCGGCGTCCAGGACGGCCTTGCCCGCCGCGAACACCTCGCGGGTGGTGCCGTAGTACCAGGTGGTGTCGCGCACGGCGCCGACCGCGACCCCGTACGAGTCGACCCCGGCGGCCTCGCACAGCGCGACCGCCCGCCGGATGTGGAAGTCCTGGCTGACCAGCACCGCCCGCTCCACGCCGAAGATCTTCCGGGCCCGTACGCACGAGTCCCAGGTGTCGAACCCGGCGAAGTCGCTGACGACCTGCCGGTCCGGGACCCCGTGTTTCACCAGGTACGCGCGCATCGCGTCCGGCTCGTCGTACTCGGCCCGCCCGTTGTCCCCGGTCACCAGGACCGCCTTCACCTTCCCGGCCCGGTACAGCTCGACCGCCGCGTCCAGGCGGTGCGCCAGATACGGCGACGGCTCGCCGTCCCACAGCCCGGCCCCGAACACCACCGCGACCCCGGACGCGGGCGCCTGCGCCACAGTGCCGATCCTGCCCTCGGCGGCCGTGAACATCCAGGCGGCGGGCGCCAGCGCCAGGGTGCACACCGCCGCGACGGCCTGGACGGCCCGGCGCTGCCCCGTGCGGGTGCGCGGCAGCCCGATCCGTACGCGCGGGCGCGGCAGGCGCATGAGGGTCCCCCTGGGTTCGACGGTGTTCGAGTGTTCGGACGCAGGGGAGCGGCGGACGGTTCTGTCCCGTTTCCTGCCGGAGCCCCGCGATCCCACCGCCCGCCGCGCCCGCGTGAGGCGGCGGAAAACACTCGTCACCACGGCGCAACGACATGGCAATGTGGGCCCGGCAGGATCGGTCCATGACGGAGATGGAGCCGGAGACTCAGTCGCAGTTCTTGTCCGCCCGCCAGTCGCTGCCGCTCGACAGCACGGCCGAACTCGTCACCCGCATCGCCGCCCAACTGGGCAGCCAGCTCAGCCACGTACGACTGAACGGGAGCCGCAAGCCGATGCCCACGACCGTCCCGGCCCCCGCCCGGCCCGCGCTGGTCGCCGTCGCGCACGGCAGCCGCGACCCCCGGGCCCTGCGCACCGTCACCGCCCTGCTCGACCTGGTCCGCGAACTGCGCCCCGGACTCGACGTACGGCTCGGCCACATCGAGATCGACGAGCCCGCGCTGCCCGCCACGCTCGCCGGGCTCGGCGCGGGCCGGGCCGTTCTCGTACCGCTGCTGCTGAGCCGCGGCTACCACGTCAAGCAGGACATCCCGGCGGCCGTCGCCGACGCCCCCCGGCTGCGCACCCGCGTCGCGCGGCCGCTCGGCCCGCACCCGCTGCTCGTCGAGGCGCTGTACGAGCGGCTCGTCGAGGCCGGGTGGGACGACGACCCACGCGCGCGTGGCGGCGCGGGAGTGGTGCTCGCCGGGGCCGGGTCGCGCGACCCCGAGTCGGCCGCCGACACCCGCCGCACCGCCGCGATGCTGAGCGAGCGGCTCGGCGGGGTGCCGGTGGTCCCCGCCTACGCCTCGGCCGCCGCCCCCACCGTCCCCGAGGCGCTGCGGGCGCTCGCCGCGCGCGGCCGCCACCGGGTCGCGATCGCGTCGTACTTCACCGCGCCCGGCCGGTTCGCCACCCAGAGCGCCGCCCACGCGCGCGGTGTCGCGGCGGCCCCGCTGGGCGCCCACCCGGCCGTCGCCCGCCTCGTCCTGCACCGCTACGACCAGGCGCTCACGGCGGCCCCGTTCGCCGCGCCGCACCGCGAACTCGCCACGGCCTGATCGTCCCTCCTGCCCCGCTTGTCAGTGCTTGCGTTTACTGTCGGTGCATGGAAGGCATCGCGGCACACCACCCCGGGTACGACCCGTCCGACGTCGAGCGGTGGGCCGCCGAGCCCGACAAACGACCAGGCCGGACCGCCTTCCAGCGCGACCGCGCACGCGTGCTGCACTCCGGCGCGCTGCGCCGCCTCGCGGGCAAGACGCAGGTCGTGACGCCCGGGGTGACCGGACAGCTGTGGGACGCGAGCCCGCGCACCCGGCTCACCCACTCCCTGGAGTGCGCCCAGGTCGGCCGCGAGCTCGGCGCCGCCCTCGGCTGCGACCCCGACCTCGTCGAGGCGGCCTGCCTCTCGCACGACATGGGCCACCCGCCCTTCGGGCACAACGGCGAGCAGGCGCTCAACGACTTCGCCAAGGACTGCGGCGGCTTCGAGGGCAACGCGCAGTCGCTGCGCCTGCTGACCCGCCTGGAACCCAAGCGCTTCGTGCGGGGCGAGCGGACCGGCGAGCCCGTCAGCGTAGGCCTCAACCTCACCAGGGCCGCCCTGGACGCGGCCACCAAGTACCCCTGGGCGCGCGGCGGCCACCCCACCGACCCGCAGTCCGTGAAGTTCGGGGTGTACGAGGACGACCTGCCGGTCTTCGACTGGGTGCGCCAGGGCGCCGAGCCGCACCGCAAGTGCTTCGAGGCCCAGGTCATGGACTGGTCGGACGACGTGGCGTACTCGGTCCACGACTTCGAGGACGGGCTGCACGCCGGCCATATCGACCCCAACCTGCTCTTCTCCGAGCCCGAGCGCCAGGACATCTGGCGCGTGGCGATCGGGCGGTACGTGCCGGCGGACACCGCCCCGCAGGAGCTCGCGGACGCGCTCGACCGGCTGATCGACGAGGAGTGGTGGCCGCACGGGTACGACGGCTCGGCGGTCGCCCAGGCCCGCCTGAAGGACGCCACCAGCCAGCTCATCGGCCGGTTCTGCCTGTCCGCCGAGGGCGCGACCCGCGAGCGCCACGGTTCGGGGCGGCTGAGCAGGTACGGGGCGGAGCTGGTCGTCCCGCGCGCGACGCGCAACGAGTGCGCGGTGCTCAAGGCGGTGGCCGACCGGTATGTGATGCAGCGCGACGAGCAGGAGCGGCTCCGCGCCGAGCAGCGCATCATTCTGGCCGAACTGGCCGAAGCGCTCACCGCGCGCGCCCCCGCCGAGGGGCTCGACCCGCAGTTCCGCGCGCTCTTCGCGGCCGCCCCCGACGACCGCGCCCGCAAACGGGTCATCGTCGACCAGATCGCGTCCTTGACGGACGCCGCGGCCCTGTCCCTGCACGCCAGACTCACCGCCCGGCGGGGATGAGGTGGCCGGAAGGCGCCGACGACCCCGTACGACACACGTATGACACGCCTATGACGTACCGATGAAGCCCGGCCACTCGGCGCCCCCAACGGAGCAAGCCCTCTTCCCCCATCACGCTCCGTGCGGGACGCTCGCAGATGGCGGTCGAGCAACGAGGAGGCATCAAGTGGTCGACGCAGACCGGACATTTGTCATTGTCGGTGGAGGACTGGCCGGGGCCAAGGCCGCCGAGACCCTGCGTGCCGAGGGGTTCAACGGCCGGGTGATCCTCATCGGCGACGAGCGGGAGCACCCGTACGAACGGCCTCCCCTGTCCAAGGGGTTCCTCTCCGGCAAGGAGGAGCGCGACAGCGTCTTCGTCCACGAGCCCGCCTGGTACGCGCAGAACGACGTGGAGCTCCACCTCGGCCAGACCGTCACCGCCATCGACCGGGAAGCCAGGACCGTCCGCCTCGGCGACGGCACCCTGATCGGCTACGACAAGCTGCTGCTCGCCACCGGCTCCGAGCCCCGCCGCCTCGACATCCCCGGCACCGGCCTCGCGGGCGTCCACCACCTGCGCCGCCTCGCCCACTCCGAGCGGCTGCGCAACATGCTCAAGGCGCTCGGCCGCGACAACGGCCACCTGGTGATCGCCGGGGCCGGCTGGATCGGCCTGGAGGTCGCCGCCGCCGCGCGCGGCTATGGCGCGGAGGTCACCGTCGTCGAGCCCGAGGCGACCCCGCTGCACCAGGTCATCGGCCCCGAGCTGGGCCAGATCTTCACCGATCTGCACGCCGAGCACGGCGTCCGCTTCCACTTCGGCGCCAGGCTCACCGAGATCACCGGCCAGGACGGCATGGTCCTCGCGGCCCGCACCGACGACGGCGAGGAGCACCCGGCGCACGACGTGCTCGCCGCGATCGGCGCCGCCCCGCGCACCGCCCTCGCCGAGAACGCCGGGCTCGCCCTCGTCGACCGCGCCGACGGCGGCGGCATCGCCGTGGACGCCTCGCTGCGCACCTCCGACCCGGACATCTTCGCCGCCGGTGACGTGGCGGCCGCCCACCACCCGCTGCTCGACACCCGGCTGCGCGTGGAGCACTGGGCCAACGCCCTCAACGGCGGCCCGGCCGCCGCGCGCGCGATGCTGGGCCAGGACGTCTCGTACGACCGCGTGCCGTACTTCTTCTCCGACCAGTACGACCTGGGCCTGGAGTACTCGGGCTGGGCGCCCCCCGGCTCGTACGACCAGGTGGTGCTGCGGGGCGACGCGGGAAAGCGCGAGTTCATCGCCTTCTGGCTGAGCGAGCGCCGGGTGCTGGCGGGGATGAACGTGAATGTGTGGGACGTCACAGCGGCGATCCAGGACCTGATCAGGGCCGGGACCAAGGGCGTCCAGGTGGACCCCGACCGGCTCGCGGACCCCTCGGTGCCCCTGGGGGACCTGCTGTCCGGCCAGTCCTGACCAGTCCTGACTGTCACCGCCGCCCCGTAGACTTCGTGCGTGGCAGGCAGGATCAACGATGACGACGTGAAGGCGGTCCGGGACGCGGTCCCGATCGACGCCGTCGTGTCCGAGTACCTCCAGTTGCGCAACGCGGGCGGCGGCAACCTCAAGGGCCTGTGCCCCTTCCACGACGAGAAGTCCCCGTCCTTCCAGGTCAGCCCGAGCAAGGGTCTCTTCCACTGCTTCGGCTGCCAGGAAGGCGGCGACACGATCGCCTTCGTCCGGAAGATCGACCACCTGTCGTTCTCCGAGGCCGTGGAGCGCCTGGCGGCCACCGCGGGCATCACCCTGCGGTACGAGGAGGGTGGCTACAACCCCTCCCACCAGCGCGGGGAGCGCATCCGCCTGGTCGAGGCGCACAAGATCGCCGCGCAGTTCTACATCGAGCAGCTGGGCACCAGCGCCGAGGCCGAGATCGGCCGCAGGTTCCTCGCCGAGCGCGGCTTCGACCAGGCCGCCGCCGCCCACTTCGGCGTCGGCTACAGCCCGGCGGGCTGGGACCACCTCACCCGCTTCCTGCGCGGCAAGGGCTTCAGCGACAAGGAGCTCACCCTCTCCGGGCTCTCCCAGGAGGGCCGCCGCGGCCCCATCGACCGCTTCCGCGGCCGGCTGATGTGGCCGATCCGCGACGTCTCCGGCGAAGTGGTCGGCTTCGGCGCCCGCAAGCTCCGCGACGACGACAACGGCCCCAAGTACCTCAACACCCCCGAGACCGCGATCTACAAGAAGTCGCAGGTCCTGTACGGCATCGACCTGGCCAAGAAGGACATCGCCAAGTCCAGCCGCGCGGTGGTCGTCGAGGGCTACACCGATGTGATGGCCTGTCATCTCGCCGGGGTCACCACCGCCATCGCCACCTGCGGCACCGCCTTCGGCGGCGACCACATCAAGATCCTGCGCCGCCTCCTGATGGACAACGGCAGCGCGCGCGTGATCTTCACCTTCGACGGTGACGCGGCGGGCCAGAAGGCCGCCCTGCGCGCCTTCGAGGACGACCAGAAGTTCGCCGCCGAGACCTACATCGCCATCGCCCCCGACGGCATGGACCCCTGCGAGCTGCGCCTCGCCAAGGGCAACGAGGCGGTCGCGGACCTGGTCCAGCCCCGCACCCCGCTCTTCGAGTTCGCGATCCGCCAGATCGTCCAGCGGTACGACCTGGAGACCCCGGCGGGCCGCGCGGCCGCCCTCGACGAGGCCGCCCCGATCGTCGCCCGCATCAAGAACATCGCCTCCCAGCACGAGGTGGCCGTCCAGCTGGCCGGCATCCTCGGCATCCTGGACACCCAGTTCGTGGTCAAGCGCGTGGCCCAGCTGGCGCGTTGGGCCCGCGACCGGGGAGGCAAGGGCCCGGCCCCGGACCGCCGCCGCGAGTACGGCGAGGCGCAGGCCCCGGCCGCCGCCCCCTCCGGCCCCGCCCTGAACCTGCGCAGCCCCGCCCACCGCACCGAGCGTGAGCTCCTCAAGCTCGCCCTCCAGTACCCGCACCTGGTCTCCCCGGCGTTCGACGCGTACGGAGTGGACGAGTTCACGGCCCCGCCGTACGCGGCGGTGCGCCAGTGCATCATGGACGCGGGCGGCGCCACCGACGCGCCCTCCGACTACCTTCCGGCGGTCATGGAGTCGGCCCCCAACGACACGGTCCGCGCGCTCGTCACCGAGCTCGCCGTGGAGGCCATCCACGCGCGCGTGGTCGACGAGGCGTACGCGGGCGAGCAGCTCGTCGCCGTGCGCCGCCGCGCCGTCGACCGCCGCCTCCTCGACATCCAGGGCACCCTGGCGCGCCTCGGCCAGAACGGCGACCCGGAGCGGCTGGCCGCCGTGCAGAACGAGTTGTGGGTCCTCCAGCAGTACGGGCAGGCGCTGCGCAACCGGGGCGCGGAAGCACTCTGAGGCCTGCCCCGGGACACCGGGGGTACCCGTACCACTACAGCGCGGCCCCACACCGCTGCCGCACGGGTAACCGACCGGTCACGGACCGGCTTCAAAAAGTCACCGCACGCCCCTCGTGGCGGAGATGTGTCTTACCCCACACTGGGGTGCGGTGCCTGAGTCCTCGGAGCGCGGCCGGCCCACCGAAGGTGGGTACCACACCCCCGCGGATCCGCTCATCGTGTACGGGACGGACAGCGGCCCGGCCGCCCCCGTCCCGCTGCCGCACGCCCCCGATCCGGCAGCGATCACCCTGGAGGTCGCCCCCGTGCAGACCCAGACCCTGACCGACAACGACGTCATGGCCACCGTGCCCCCGCAGACCCGGGCCGCGCTCCACCCCGAGGCCGAAGTGCCGCCCCCCGTCGAGCTCGTCGACGAGGTGGTGGACGTTCCGGAGCCGCCCGAACGGGTGCCGGGGCGGGCGGACACCGGCGGCCCGTCGTCCGACCTCTTCCGGCAGTACCTGCGTGAGATCGGCCGGATCCCGCTGCTCACCGCCGCCGAGGAGGTCGAGCTCGCCCGCCGGGTCGAGGCGGGCCTGTTCGCCGAGGAGAAGCTGAGCAACACCCCGGACCTGGACTCCCAACTCGCCGTCGACCTCGACAAGTTGGTGGTCATGGGCCGGATGGCCAAGCGCCGCCTCATCGAGGCGAACCTGCGCCTGGTCGTCTCCGTCGCCAAGCGCTACGTCGGACGCGGGCTGACCATGCTCGACCTGGTCCAGGAGGGAAACCTCGGACTGATCCGCGCGGTCGAGAAGTTCGACTACGCGCGCGGCTACAAGTTCTCCACGTACGCGACGTGGTGGATCCGCCAGGCCATGTCCCGCGCGCTGGCCGACCAGGCCCGGACGATCCGCGTCCCCGTCCATGTGGTGGAGCTGATCAACCGGGTCGTGCGGGTGCAGCGCCGGATGCTCCAGGAGCGCGGCTACGAGCCGACGCCGGAGGAAGTGGCCGCGCACCTCGACCTCGCGCCGGAGCGCGTGAGCGAGGTGCTGCGCCTCGCCCAGGAGCCGGTCTCGCTGCACGCGCCCGTGGGCGAGGAGGACGACGTCGCGCTCGGCGACCTGATCGAGGACGGCGACGCGGCGTCCCCCGTGGAGTCCGCGGCCTTCCTGCTGCTGCGCGAGCACCTGGAGGCGGTGCTGTCCACCCTGGGCGAGCGCGAACGCAAGGTGGTCCAGCTCCGCTACGGCCTCGCCGACGGCCGCCCCCGCACGCTGGAGGAGATCGGCCGGATCTTCGGAGTGACGCGCGAACGCATCCGCCAGATCGAGTCGAAGACGCTGAACAAACTCCGCGACCACGCCTTCGCGGACCAGCTGCGGGGGTACCTGGACTGAGCGCCGGAACAGCTCTGCGCGGCCGTGTGAAGTGCGGTGCGGCACCGCGCCCCGTAAGGGGCGCGGGGAACTGCGCGACCAGCCCCCACCGGCCCGCGGACGACGCACTTCACCTCCCGCGGAGCGCTCAGTCGACCTCGGCCACGGCCTGCGCGAACTGCGCCGCGTACAGCCGCGCGTACGCGCCGTCCGCCGCCAGCAGCTCGTCGTGCGTGCCCTGCTCGACGATGGACCCGTTCTCCATGACGAGGATGACGTCGGCGTCCCGGATCGTGGAGAGCCGGTGCGCGATCACGAACGACGTCCGCCCGTGGGCGAGCCGCGCCATCGCCTTCTGGATCAGCACCTCGGTCCGCGTGTCCACGGAACTCGTCGCCTCGTCGAGCACCAGGATCACCGGGTCGGACAGGAACGCCCGGGCGATCGTGATCAGCTGCTTCTCACCCGCGCTGACCCCCGTCCCCTCGTCGTCTATGACCGTGTCGTACCCGTCCGGCAGCGTCCGGATGAACCGGTCCGCGTGCGCCGCCCGAGCCGCCTCCTCGATCTCCTCGCGCGTCACCGCGCGATCCGCCCCGTACGCGATGTTGTCCGCGATGGTCCCGCCGAACAGCCAGGTGTCCTGGAGAACCATGCCGATGCCCGCCCGCAGCTCCTCGCGCGACATCCGGGCCGCGTCCACCCCGTCCAGGGTGATCCGCCCGTCCGTCACCTCGTAGAACCGCATCAGAAGGTTGACCAGCGTCGTCTTGCCCGCGCCGGTCGGGCCGACGATCGCGACCGTCTGGCCCGGCTCGACCTTCAGCGACAGGTCCTCGATCAGCGGCTTCTGCGGGTCGTAGCGGAACGCCACCTTCTCCAGCGTCACCGCGCCCCGCCGCTCCACCGGCCGCTCGGCCGCCTTCTCGTCCGGCTCCGGCGCCTGCTCGTCCGCGTCGAGCAGCTCGAAGATCCGCTCGGCGGAGGCGACCCCCGACTGCACCAGGTTCGCCATCGAGGCGACCTGGGTGAGCGGCATCGAGAACTGCCGCGAGTACTGGATGAACGCCTGCACATCGCCGATCGACAGCGCGCCGGAGGCGACCCGCAGCCCGCCGACGACCGCGACCAGCACGTAGTTCAGGTTCGAGATGAACATCATCAGCGGCTGCATCACCCCGCTGTTGAACTGCGCCTTGAACCCGGCCTCGTACAGCGCCTCGTTCTGCTCGTCGAACTGCCGCGCCGACTCCTCCTGGCGCCCGAAGACCTTCACCAGGCTGTGCCCGGTGTACATCTCCTCCACGTGCGCGTTGAGCCGTCCCGTGGTCTTCCACTGCTGCACGAACTGCGGCTGCGACCGCTTGCCGATCTTCGTCGCGACGAACACCGACAGCGGTACGGTCGCCAGCGCCACCAGCGCGAGCAGCGGCGAGATCCAGAACATCATCGCGAGCACGCCGACGATGGTGAGCAGCGAGTTGATGAGCTGGCCCATCGTCTGCTGCATCGTCTGGGAGATGTTGTCGATGTCGTTGGTGGCGCGGCTGAGCACCTCGCCGCGCTTGGCGCGGTCGAAGTACGACAGCGGCAGCCGCGACAGCTTCGCCTGCACCTGCTCGCGCATCCGGTACACCGTGCGGTTGATCGCCCGGTTGGAGAGCCGGGTCGCCACCAGCATCAGCAGCCCCGCGCCCACGTACACCGCGAGCGCGAACAGCAGCACGCCGCCGACCGAGCCGAAGTCGATGCCGTGGCCGGGGGTGAAGTCCACCCCGGAGAGCATGTCGGCGAGGCCGCCGTCGCCCTTGTCGCGCAGCCGCTCCAGGGCCTGTTCCTTGGTCGTCCCGTCCGGCATCTGCCGGCCGACGACGCCCGCGAAGACCAGGTCGGTCGCCTTGCCGAGGATCTTCGGCCCGACCACCGACAGCGCCACGCTGAGCAGCGCGGCGACGAGCATCACATAGAGCGTGCCCTTCTCCGGGGCGAGCTGCCGCAGCAGCCGCTTCGACGAACCCTTGAAGTCCATCGAGCGTTTGCCGTCGCCCTGGCCCATCATCCGGGCCATGTTTCCGCTCATGCCGCCTCGGCCTCCGTCAGCTGGGAGAGCACGATCTCCCGGTACGTCTCGTTCTCGGCCATCAGCTCGTGGTGGCGGCCGGTGCCGACGACCCGGCCCTCGTCCAGGACGACGATCCGGTCGGCGTCGCGGATCGTGGAGACCCGCTGGGCCACGATGACGACGGTCGCCTCGCGCGTCTCGCGCAGCAGCGCCGCCCGCAGGGCCGCGTCCGTCGCGTAGTCGAGCGCCGAGAACGAGTCGTCGAAGAGGTAGATCTCCGGGCGCTGCACCAGGGTCCGCGCGATCGCGAGCCGCTGGCGCTGGCCGCCGGAGACATTGGTGCCGCCCTGCGCGATCGGCGCGTTCAGCCCGCCCTCCAGCCTGGTGACGAACTCCTTGGCCTGGGCGACCTCCAGCGCGTGCCAGAGCTCCTCGTCGGTGGCGTCGGGATTGCCGTACCGCAGATTGGTCGCGACCGTTCCGGAGAACAGATACGGCTTCTGCGGCACCATCGACACCGTCTTGGCGAGCAGTACGGGATCGATTCCGCGCACGTCCTCGCCGTCGACCAGGACCGTGCCGCCCGTCACGTCGAACAGCCTCGGTACGAGCCCGAGCAGCGTGGACTTGCCGCTGCCGGTCGACCCGATGACCGCGGTGGTCTCGCCCGGGCGGGCCACCAGGTCCACGCCCTTGAGGACGGACTCCTCGGCGCCCGGATACGTGAAGTCGGCGCCGCGGACCTCCAGATGGCCGCTGCGGCGCAGCTCGCGCACCGGCGAGAGCGGCGGGACCACACTGGTGTCGGTGGCGAGGACCTCCTCGATGCGCTCGGCGCAGACCTCTGCGCGCGGCACCATCATGAACATGAACGTGGCCATCATCACGGCCATCACGATCTGCATCAGATACGTGAGGAACGCGGTGAGCTGACCGATCATCAGGGACCCGTCGTCGATCCGGTGGGCGCCGAACCACACCACGGCCACGGAGGACACGTTGACCACCGTCATGACGGTGGGGAACATCAGCGCCATCAGCCGGCCGGTGCCCAGGGAGACGTCGGTCAGCTCGGTGTTGGCGCCCCGGAAGCGGCCCTTCTCGTAGTCGTCCTTGACGAACGCCCTGATCACACGGTTGCCGGTGATCTGCTCGCGCAGCACGCGGTTCACCGTGTCGAGGCGGGTCTGCATGGTGCGGAACAGCGGGCGCATCTTGCGCACGATCAGCGAGACGGAGACGCCGAGCACCGGCACCACGGCCAGCAGCACCGCCGACAGCGGCACGTCCTGGCCGAGCGCCATGATGATGCCGCCGAAGCACATGATCGGCGCGGACACCATCAGCGTGAACGCCATCAGCGTCAGCATCTGGACCTGCTGCACGTCGTTGGTGGTCCGGGTGATCAGGGACGGCGCCCCGAAGTGGCCCACCTCGCGCGAGGAGAACGACTGGACGCGCCCGAAGACGGCCGCGCGCATGTCCCGGCCCACCGCCGCCGCCGTACGCGCGCCGAAGTAGACGGCGCCGACGTTGCAGACGACCTGGACCAGACTGACGGCGATCATGATGCCGCCGAACTCCAGGATGTAGCCGGTGTCCCCGTTGACGACACCGTTGTCGATGATGTCGGCGTTCAGGGTCGGCAGATAGAGGGTCGCGCACGTCTGGAGCAGCTGCAGCAGCACCAGGAGCGCGATCGGTTTCTTGTACGGATCCAGATGGGTCCGCAGGAGTCGTATGAGCACGTGGAGGCTCTCCGGGTCGGCAAGATCGAGGGGTTCGACCCCCATCTTGCGACACTCCACCCCCGGAACCCCAAGGGATTAAGCCAAGGGCAAGTCAAAAGGATGAGTCAAGGGCGGACCTCCGGCGGAGTCAAGGCGACACGCCGGAGATCACCCCGTACGGCTGATTTCCCGCCCCCGGTGACCGGAGCGCCGCCTAGGCGCCCGGGTCGAACGCGCCCGGGTGGATCTCGTCGCGCGTCGCGATGTACTGCTGGCGCACCGCCTGCCCCACCGCCAGCTCCTCGCCCGGCTCGAAGACCTGCGCGGCCGCGCCCTGCCAGGCCGGCGGGGTGTGCGCGGCGAGGCTGCCCTGCGAGACGCCGAGCGCCCAGGCGGCCTGGCGGGCCGCGCCCAGCGCCGCGTACTCGGCGGGCTGTGGCACGACCACCTGGGTGCCCAGGATCGCGGGCGCCGCCGCCTGCACGGCGGGCAGTTCGGCCGCCGCCCCCAGCAGGAAGACCCGCCGCACCTCGACGCCGCGCAGCCGCAGCACGTCCAGCGCGTCCGCGAGCGAGCAGAGCATGCCCTCGAAGGCGGCCCGCGCCAGGTGCTCGGGCTTCATCGACTCGCGCCGCAGCCCCGCCAGCGTGCCGGCCGCGTGCGGCAGCCGGGGCGTGCGCTCGCCCTCCAGATACGGCAGCAGGACCAGTCCGCAGGCGCCCGGAGTGGACTTCAGCGCGAGGGCGGAGAGCTCCTCCAGACTCTCGGCGCCGAGCATCTCCGCCGTGCCGCGCAGCGCCCGTACCGCGTTGCTCGTATGCACCACGGGCAGATGGCGGCCGGTGGCGTCGGCGAACGACGTAATCATCCCGGCCGGGTCGGCCAGCGCCTCGTGGTGCACGGCCATGACGGAACCCGACGCCCCGAGCGAGACGACCGCGTCGCCGGGCCCGACGCCGAGCCCGAACGCGGCGGCCATCGTCTCGCCGGTGCCCGCCGAGATCAGCAGTCCCTCGGGGGTGGTGCCGGCCGCGTCGGAGGGGCCGAGCACCTCGGGAAGCGCCACGTGGTGGCCGAGCGCGAGCTCGACGAGGTCGGGGCGGTAGAAGCCGGTCGCGGCCGACCAGTAGCCGGTGCCGGAGGCGGCGCCCCGGTCGGTGGTGCGGCGGGCCGGGCGGCCGAGCAGCTGCCACACCAGCCAGTCGTGCGCCTGCACGATCGCGGCGGTGCGCTGGGCGGCCTCCGGTTCGTTGCGGGCCAGCCAGCGCAGCTTCGCCACGGCCTGGGCGGCCTGCGGCACGGACCCGACGGCCTTGGCCCACGCCTCGCGCCCGCCGAGCCCGTCGGTGAGATCCGCCGCGGCGGCCTGCGCGCGCTTGTCGTTGCCGGTCAGCGCCGCCCGTACGAGAGCGCCCTGCCCGTCGAGCGCGATCAGCGCGTGCTGCTGGGCGGCGACGCCGATGGCCTGCACGCCTTCGAGCAGCCCGCCCGCCGCGGCCTCGCCCAGCGAGAGCAGCCAGGCCTGCGGATCGACCTCGGTGGCCTTCGGGTCCACAGGGTGCGGGGCGTACCCCTGCCGCAGGACGGCACCGGTGTCGGTGTCGCAGACGACGATGCGTGTGAAGGCGGAAGAGCTGTCCAGCCCGGCGACTATCCCCATGCGCACGATTCTGCATCACGCGGGGGGCCACTGGGCCCCCGCGTGAGTCAAGGTCTCGCCCGTTGTCGCCGGTGCACAGGGTCCGTCAGGTGTTGCTGGTGCCCCAGTCGTCCTCGCCGGCGCCCTGGCCGCGCTCGCGCAGCGACCGCACCCGCTCGCCGACGGAGTCCGGCAGCTTCTCCCCGACCTTCTCGCTCACCGCGTGGAAGGCCTTGCCCGCGTACGCGCGGCCGTTCTGCGCGGCGGACTCCGCGGTGTTGCGGACGGCCGGGTTCTGCGCGACCTGCCGGGCGGACTTCTTCAACTGCTCGTACCGCTCGCGTCCGGCCCGGGTCCCGAGCACGTACCCGACGACGAGTCCGACGGCGAACGTGAGCCGGTAGCGCATGGCGGTCACCCTTCTGTGGCGTCTGTCTGACGTCGCTGTGGCGTCGTGTGCTGCGCCTACCCGTGCAGCCCCGTGATCACCCGGGGTGGAACCGATTGGCGGAGCACCCCCCTGCTTGCGCTAATGTATGTGTCGCAGCGAGCGCACGCCGCCCGGGGACACCCGGGGTAGGTACGTTCGATGCAACGAGACATTCCCCTGTAGCTCAATTGGCAGAGCAGCCGGCTGTTAACCGGCAGGTTACTGGTTCGAGTCCAGTCGGGGGAGCTCGGTCTCCTGTAGCTCAATTGGCAGAGCAGCCGGCTGTTAACCGGCAGGTTACTGGTTCGAGTCCAGTCGGGAGAGCAACGAAAAAGGGCCCCTCGAGGGTCCTTTTTCATGCCCGGTGGAACCGCGCGGGCCGCGATCGGGTCCTCATGGTCGTGCGTTGCCGACCATCCGAGGCAGGAGATCGTATGAGCGGCTATGCTGCGGCAGACGGCGCGCACAAATGTGCGCGACGCGCCGTTAGGGGCGGTAGCTCAGCCGGTTAGAGCAGCGGACTCATAATCCGTCGGCCGTGGGTTCGAGTCCCACCCGCCCCACCACGAGTCGTTCCTGCAGGAACGTTTCGGACAGGCGAGACCAGGATGCCCCCGGGAGCGTCGTACTCCACGTACGACACACCGGGGGCATCGTGGCACCCACCCGGTCGGAGCGATGACGGAGGGGGCCGGGAGGTCCGGGGGCGCGCCTGCGGACGACGCGGGGCGCGGGGGCGCGGGCTTTCTTCCGTACGTACTGATGTGAGCCCTGACTTCCGGGTCGCATTCCCGGAGGCCGAATTCCCGAGTACGGGAACGGCGGGCCGGGAGGGAATTCCCCGGGGCGGAATTCCGGGGGAATTCGTCGGGGTGGCGGCCGTCGCCCGGAGCGGCGGGTCCCGGGGGAGCCGTGCCGCGGCCCGGCCGTGCGCGGGGGCCTGGTGGGCCCGGGCGGGCCCGTGGGGCGGCTGGGGGCCGGGGGCCCGGGCGCGCGCCGGAGGCGCCGTGGCGCCGCGTCGCGCGGGCGCCGCGCCCCACGGCCGTGGCGCATTCCTTTCCCCTCTTTCTTCTCTTTCCTCGAATTGTCAAGACCGGTGTGCAACCGCGGAGTTCCCGCGATTGAACGTCTGATCAGCCACCCGGGCTTGTCCCCAGGTGATTCGGTCCGGGAGATTGACCGCATCACGAACCGCAAAGGGGAGGCACCAGGTGAGCACGGAAGAACCGCAGGGCGGCGAGGTCTACACGGCCGGCAGTGCCAACTTCGATCCGCTGTACGCGGGGAAGGTGCGGACGGAGGGCCTGGGCATGAAGTTCGACTTCGCGCCCTGGAACATCCCCGAGCCGCAGCCGGTCGTGGTGGCCCTGGAGGCGTCCGGCGCGTTCCGTGGGAAGGTGCTGGACGCGGGGTGCGGCACCGGGCAGAACTCGCTGCACCTCAAGAGCCGCGGCCACCAGGTCACCGGCCTCGACTTCTCGCCCTCCGCGATCGGGCAGGCGCAGGAGCGGGCCCGGGAGCGCGGGCTCGATGTGACGTTCGCCGTGTCGGACGCGACGGCCTTCGAGGGCGTCGAGGGCGGCTTCGAGACGGTTCTCGACTACGGGCTGTACCACGTCCTCACCGACGAGCAGCGGCGCAAGTACGCGGCGGCGCTGCACCGGGTGACGGCGCCGGGGGCCCGGCTGCACCTGTTCGCGTTCGCGGAGTCCGAGCTCGTCGGGCTGCCGCCGCAGCAGCTGCGCGTCAGCAAGGACAACTTCCGGGTCAACCTGGAGGGGACGTGGCGGATCCTCGCGATCGAGGACAGCCTGTGCACGACGAACCACACGCGTGAGTACTTCGAGAAGCAGCGGGCGGAGACCGGCGGGACGCTGCCGTTCGACCCGAACGCTTTCGACGTCGATGCGAAGGGCCGCATCGTGTACCCGATGTCGTACGTGCACGCGGAGCGCGTCTGAGGTTTGGGTGCTCGTTCGTCCGCGGGCCGTCCCCAACTGGTCGCGCAGTTCCCCGCGCCCCTTAAATGCGCCCCTGCGGGGCGCCCCTGCAGGGGCGCGGGGCTGTGACATGTGCGGCTCCGCTGCGTGGGCGCGACCAGCCCCCATCCACCCGCGGGCGAATAACCCGCCCCAGGCAACGGTTAGCATCCTGCGTGACCGCCGACACCAGTTCTCCGCCCAGAACCCGCATACTCGCCGACCTCACGCCCCTCCGCAGCTCCCCGGACTACCGCCGGCTGTGGTTCGGGAACACCATCTCGTGGGTGGGGCAGGGGATGACCTCCCTGGCGATCTCGCTCCAGGTGTACGACATCACGGAGTCCAGCTTCAGCGTCGGGCTCGTGGGGCTGTTCTCCCTCGTGCCCCTGATGGTGTTCGGGCTGTACGGCGGGGCGATCGCGGACACCGTGGACCGGCGCCGGCTCGGGCTCGCCAGTGCGTCCGGGTCCGCCGTGCTGTCGGCGGGGCTCGCGGCCGCCGCGATCGCCGGGTTCGCGCACGTGTGGTTCCTGTACGGGATCGTCGCGCTGCAGTCCGTGTGCGCGGCCCTCAACGGGCCCGCGCGGTCCTCGATGATCCCCCGGCTGCTGCCTCCCGAGCAGCTTCCGGCCGCCAACGCGCTCAACTCCGTCACCATGACCTCGGGCATGCTGCTGGGCCCGATGCTGGGCGGGCTGATCGTCGGGTTCGCCGGGTACCAGTCGGCGTACCTCATCGACGCCGTCACCTTTGCCGCCTCGCTCTACGCGATGTGGCGGCTGCCGTCGATGCTGCCCGACCGGGACCGTACGGCCGCCAAGCGGGCCTCCGTCCTCGACGGGTTCCGCTTCCTCGCCACCCGGCCCAACCTCCGGATGACGTTCTTCTCCGACTTCTGCGCCATGATCCTGGCGCACCCCCGCGCCCTGTTCCCGGCCGTCGCCGCGCTCTGGTACGGGGGTGACGCCCGCACCACCGGCCTCCTGGTCGCCGCGCCCGCGCTGGGCGCGCTGCTCGGCGGGGTGTTCTCGGGGTGGCTCGGCCGCATCCACCGGCACGGGCTCGCGATCCTGCTGGCCGTGGGCGCGTGGGGCGCCGCGATCGCCGTGTTCGGGCTGACCCGCGACCTCTGGCTGGGGCTGTTCTTCCTCGCCCTCGCGGGGTGCGCCGACACCGTGTCCATGGTGTTCCGCAACACCATGCTCCAGGTCGCCGCGCCGGACGAGATGCGGGGGCGGCTGCAGGGCGTCTTCATCGTCGTCGTCGCCGGCGGACCCCGGCTCGGGGACTTCCTCGCGGGCACCACCGCGGACCTGGCCTCGCCCACGGTGGCCGTCACCGGCGGCGGCCTCGCGTGCGTGCTCGCGGTGACGCTGCTCGGCGTCACGCGCCGCCGGTTCGCGCGGTACGACGCCAGGGACCCCGAGGCCTGAGTTCGTCTGCGGGCCGTCCCCAACTGGTCGCGCAGTTCCCCGCGCCCCTTAACCCTCGTTTGTCCGCGGACCGTGGTCGGTTGCTCGCGCAGTTCCCCGCGCCCCTGAGATGCGCCCCTGCGGGGCGCCCAGGGGATTGCCGCGGAGCGGCATTCAAGGGGCGCGGGGAACTGCGCGACCAGCCATCCACGGTCCGCAGACGAACTCAGCGGGGTGCAGGGGCCGCAGGCCCCGCAAACGGGGGCCGGGGCCTCCACCCCCACCCACCCCCGGAGGGTTCAGGGAAGGGGCGGGGTGGGGGAGACCACCCCCCGGGCCAAACCGAGGCGTACCAGGTCCTGGGGGCGGAGCCCCAGTTGGTCAGCCGTCCCCCGGACTTCATCCGCACCCCGCTTCAAGATCGCCGCCGCCAACTCCGGCCCGATCACGGAGAAGTAGCTCGACGGAGTCAGCCAGGTGCGGCCGGGCGCGGCGAGCGCCAGGGCGCCGCCCGAGCCGCCCTCGCCGATCACCAGCGTGGTGACCGGCACCCCCACCCCCGCCACCGCGGCGAAGCAGTCCGCGATCGCCGCACCCTGCCCCGCCCGCTCCGCCGCCGCGTCGTTCGCCGCGCCCGGTGTGTCGACCAGGGTCAGGACGGGGACGCCGAGGCGGTCGGCGAGGCGCAGGAGGCGGGCGGCGGTGCGGTAGCCCGCCGGGCGGGTCGCGGTGCCGGCCTGGGCCGCGTACGCGACCGTACGCCCGCCCCGCTCCCCGAACCCGCACAGCATCCCCGGGTCCACGCCCCCGCACCTGTCCCCGCTCAGCGGGAGGCGGAAGGTGAAGTACGCGTCCAGGTACGCCGACGCCCGGGGCCGGGACGGCGCGCGCGCCTGTGACACCGCCTCCCAGCCCGTCCCCGGCAGGCCCGAATCGCCGAGCGCGGCGGGCACTTCCGCCGGGGCCGGGCCGTCCGGCGCCCCGCCGCAGAGCAGCCCCAGCCACCTCCCCAGCACCCCGCGCAGCTCCGCCACCGGCACCACCGCGTCCACCGCCCCGGCCGCCAGCTGCCCCTCCGCCGCGTACGCCGTCGGGTCCGCGTCGGCGGGCCGTACCCGCGACCCAGCGAACCCCACCTGCGCGCCCGGCAGCGCCAGGACGACGTCCGCGCCCGCGCCGAGCGTGGCCCAGCCGCCGCCCGTCGTCGGGTCGCGCAGGACCGCGATCTGGGGCAGCCCGGCCGACCGCAGCAGGATCGACTGGCGGGCCACCCGCTGGAGTTGGGTGAGCGCGACCATGCCCTCCTGCATCCGGCTGCCGCCGGTCGCGATCAGCGAGACCAGCGGCAGCCGCAGCTCCCGCGCCGCCCGGTACGCCGCCTCCAGGCGGTCACCCGTACGCTCGCCCAACGACCCGCCCAGGAAGCCGAATTCGAAGGAGAGCACCACACAGGGTCGCCCCTCCACCTCCGCCCGGCCGTAGATCACCGACTCGTGCTCGCCGGTGCGTTCCGTCGCCCGGGCCCGTGAGGCGGCGTACCCGTCCCACCCGAGCGGGCCCTCCACCGCCGTCTCCCGCTCCGGCGCGTGCAGCTCCGTGAAAGCGGACGTCGCCGCCTCGATCGCCGCCCTGGCGCTGGGGCGGTCAGCCATTCCCGTTGCCCAGCGCGCGCTTCATGATCTTGCCCATGTCGTTGCGCGGCAGCGCCTCCAGGAAGCGGACCGTACGCGGCCGTTTGTGCGGGGAGAGCTGGGCGGCGACGTGCCCGGCCAACTCCTCGGGCGTGGGCGGGGACTGGGGGTCGGCCGGGACCACCCACGCCACGATCCGCTCCCCGAGGTCGGCGTCCGGCTCCCCGGTGACGGCGGCCTCGCGCACCCCGGGGTGGTCGAGCAGCGCGTTCTCGATCTCGCCCGCCCCGATCTTGTACCCGCCGCTCTTGATCAGGTCCGTCGCCTTGCGGCCGACGATCCGTACGTATCCGTCGGCGTCCAGGCTCGCCATGTCGCCGGTGCGGAACCAGCCGTCGTCGGTGAACGCGCCGGCCGTGGCGTCCGGCCGGTTGAGATAGCCGCTGAACAGGTTCGGGCCGCGCACCTGGATCTCGCCGATGCCGTCCGACTCGTCCGCCAGGCGCAGTTCCACGTCCGGCAGCGGCACGCCGACCGTCCCGGGACGTGGCTCGCCGTCCACCCGTACGCTCGTGTTCATCAGCGTCTCGGTCATCCCGTACCGCTCGATCACCGTACGGCCGGTCGCCGCCGCGATCCGCCGGTGGTCGTGGACCGGCAGCGCCGCCGAACCCGACACCAGGAGCCGCGCCCCCGCGAGCGCCTTCGCCAACTCCCGGTCGGTGTCGAGGGATTCGGCGATCCGGTGGTACATCGTCGGCACCCCGAACAGCATCGTCGCGCCCGCCGTCAGCTCGCGGGCCACCCCCTCCACCGAGAACCTGCCCAGGTGCCGGACCGAGCCGCCGCGCCGCAGCGGGCCGAGGACGCCGAGGATCAGGCCGTGGACGTGGAAGAGCGGCAGGGCGTGTACGAGGACGTCGTCGGGCGTCCACGCCCAGACCTCCGCGAGCGCGTCGAGCGTGCCGGAGATGGCCCGGCGGGGGAGTACGGCCCCCTTGGGCGGGCCGGTGGTGCCGGAGGTGTAGACGATGAGGGCGGGCGACTCGGCGTCGTCCGGCTCGGCGGCCGGCAGGTCCGCCGCTCCCGCCGTCGCGACCACGTCGATCCTGGTCAGCGCCGCCAGCGCGGGAGGCAGGAGGTCTCCGGGGGCGGCCAGGACGGTCGAGGGCGCGCTGTCCGCCAGGATGTGCGCGAGCTCACGCTCGCCCGTCTTGGGGTTCAGCGGTACGGCGGGCACCCCGGCCAGCAGCGCCGCGACCACCCCGACGGCCGTCTCCAGGGTCGGGGTCGCCCAGACGGCGACCCGGCCCGCCCCGGCGAGCCTGCCCGCCAGGGCGCCCGCCGCCCCGGCGAGTTCGGCGTAACTGAGGGTGTGCTCGCCGAACCGAAGGGCTTCCTTCGCGTCGGCGGTCCGTAGCGCGGGAAAGAGAGGGGACACGGAAAGGGCTCCTCGCGAGTCGACGGCACCGGCCCTGAAGGGCCATCGGAAACCCTACGCGGCACCGCGATCAAGGAAGCGGCAGCGCCACCTTGACGGCATACAGCGCCACCAGCCCGTAGCCGAGCCGGAACGTCCACATCCGGGCCGCGTCGGAGATCCGCGCCCCGGCGAACCCGCTCGCCGCGACGAGCAGTTGCTGCCACACGAAGGACGCGGCGAACACGGCCGAGACGAACACGGCCCCGCTGCCGCCGCCGTGGAGGGTGCTGCCCTGGGCGGTGGTGAGGGCGGTGAAGTAGAGGGCGGTGGTGGGGTTGACGAGGGTGAGGGCGGCGAAGCGGGCGAAGGTACGGGCGGGGGACCGGGCCGGGAGCGGGTCCTCCCCTTGGCCGGGGGGCCGGGCCGGGAGCGGGCCCTCCCGTTGGCCGGGGGAGTCGCGCGTTGGGGGTCTGCGCGACCCCCAGAGCCCCCGCCCCGCGATCACGGCCAGTACGGCCGCCGCCGCCAGCCGTACCCACGCCTCCACGCCCGACAGCGTCGCCGCGATCCACGGGCCCAGCGCGGTGGCCGCCGCCGCGTACGCCAGGTCGACCACGGCCACCGCCGACGCCGCCGCGACGGCTCCGCGCCGGTCGCGCATGCCTTCCTGTACGAGCAGCACCCCGACCGCTCCCACGGGCATGGCCACACCCAGCCCGGCGGCGGCACCGGCCAGGGCGGTCGTCCACATCGCGCTCATGGGGATACTTTCCGGCCACGTCGGCCGGGTACGCATCCGAATTTGGCCCGGTGTTTGTCTGCGGGCCGTCCCCAACTGGTCGCGCAGTTCCCCGCGCCCCTGAGAACCCTCGTTCGTCTGCGGACCGTGGCCGGTTGCTCGCGCAGTTCCCCGCGCCCCTAAGAATGCCGCTGCGCGGCAATCCCCTGGGCGGCCCGGAGGGGCGCTTTTAGGGGCGCGGGGAACTGCGCGACCAGCCACCCACCGGCCCGCAGCCGCCGACGCACATCAAACCGCCCCCTACCGCGGCGCCTCCCAAACCACCGTCCCCTCCCCATCGTCCGTGACGGTGAGCCGTACACCGGGCCGCCCGTCCGCCAGGACAACGGTCACGTCGACCACGACCGCGACGGACGACACCCCCGCACGCCGATGCGCCGCGGCCAGCGCGCCGCGCAGGGCCGACAGCAGCCGCCCGGCCACCGCGTCGTCCAGAACCGCGTCCACCGCCCCGGAAAACCGCACCGACGGCCGGAACCCCAGCAGCGCCCCCGCGCCGTCCGTCTCGCGCAGCACCCGCCCCCGTACCGTCGTCGGCGCGTCGGCGGGCGGCTGCTGGAGGGCGAAGATGGCGGTGCGGACCTCCTGGATCGTGGAGTCGAGCTCGTCCACCGCCCGGGTGAGCAGCTCGTCCGTGTCGTCGCCGGACCCCTTCGCGGCGCGGCGGCGCGTCGACTCCAGCATCATCTCGGTCGCGAACAGCCGCTGGACGACCAGGTCGTGCAGATCGCGGGCGATCCGGTCGCGGTCCTCGTACACCGCGAGCCGCTCCCGGTTGTGCTGCGCGTCCGCGAGGACCAGCGCGAGCGCGGCCTGCGAGGCGAACTGCGCGGCCAGCAGCCGGTCCACCGCCGTGTACGGTTCGGCCCCGCGCCGCCGGGGGAGCGCGAGCGTACCGATGAGCTTGCCGCCGCTCTGCAGCGGCAGCATCATGCTCGGCCCGAACCGGCTCCGTACATGCGTGGTCATCCGGGGGTCGGTCGCCGAGTCCTCGATGAACACCGGCTCGCCGCCGAGCAGTTGGACCAGGACGGGGGAGCCGGGCGCGATGGTCGTCCCCACGATGTCGCCCGGGTCGTCCGGCGCGGACGCGGCGACGATCTCCATGCCGCCCTCCCGGGTGGGCTGGAGCACCACCCCGGCCGCCGCGTCGGCGAGCAGCCGGGCCCGCTCGGCGACCGTCATCAGCGCGTCCGCCGCCGTGTCACCGGTCAGGAGCGAGGTGGTGACGGCGGCGGCGCCCTCGATCCACCGCTCGCGGCGCCGGGCCGTCTCGTAGAGGCGGGCGTTGCCGATGGCGATCCCCGCCTGCGAGGCGAGCACCCGCAGCAGCGCGAGGTCCCCGTCGGTGAACGGGCCGCCGTCCTTCTCGGTGAGGTAGAGGTTGCCGAACACCTCGGTGTGTACGCGGATGGGGACGCCCAGGAACGAGCGCATCGGCGGGTGGCCGGGTGGCACGCCCGAGGAGCGCGGGTCGGCGGTGAGGTCGTCGAGCCGCAGCGGGCGCGGGTCCTGGACGAGCGCGCCGAGCACCCCGGTGCGCCCGTCCGGGAGCGCCCCGATCCGCTCCCGCTCGGCGTCGGTGAGCCCGGCCGTGAACAGCTCGGTGAGCCGGCCGCGCTCGGGGTCGACGACGCCGAGCGCCCCGTACCGGGCGCCGGTCAGCTCGGCCGCGGTGTCCACGATGTGCTGGAGGGTGGTGCGCAGTTCGAGCTCGGAGCCGACGCCGAGGACGGCTTCGAGCAGGACGGGCAGGGGTGCCCCGTCCCCGGACCGGTCGTCCGCGCGCACCGCACCCCTCTCCCTGTGCTCTTGCGCCCCTTGCCTCACTCGGCCAGCGGGTCGAGGACCATCGGCTCGATCTTGCCGTCCAGCATCGCGCCGAGGCCCAGGATGGCGCAGACGTCCGGGCGTTCGGCGATGGCCACGGGCATGCCGGTCGCCTTGCGCAGCATCTGGTCCAGGCCCGGCAGCAGGGCGCTTCCGCCGACCATCATGATCCCCCGGTCCGCGAGGTCCGCGACCAGGTCCGGGGGGCAGTCGCGCAGGACCTTGCCGATGCCGTCGAGGACGGCGGTCAGCGGGGTGTGGATCGCGTCGCGGACAGCCGCGGTGTCGACCTGGACCGAGCGGGCGAGGCCGGTGGCGACGTCCCGGCCGTGGATCTCGGTGGAGGCGGGGCCGTGCGGGGTCAGCCCGTTGCCGCTGAGGGCGAGCTGGAGGGGGCGCACGGACTGGCTCGGCAGCATCAGCTCGTGCTGGTGGCGCAGGTGCTGGATGACGGCGTGGTCGATCGCGTCGCCGCCGACCGGGATCCGCTCGGCGGTGACGATCGCGCCGAGCGAGAGCACCGCGATCTGAGTGGTGGCCGCGCCGCACACCATGATCATGGTGGCGGTCGGCTGCTCGACCGGGAGCCCGCAGCCGACGGCCGCCGCGATCAGGGTGTCGACCAGCTCGACCCGGCGGGCGCCGAGTCCCACCAGGGTCTCGACGGCGGCGCGCTGGGCGAGCGGGTCGGCCTCGTGCGGGGTGCAGGCGGCGGCCCGCAGCCCCGGCTTGCGGCGCAGCTGGCGCCGCAGCTTCTCGCCGACCAGATGCCGCAGCATGCGCTGGGCCATCTCGATGTCGACGACGGTGCCGCCGGTGACGGGCCGGGCGACGCGGATGTAGTCGGGCGTACGGCCCGTCATCTTCTCGGCGAACGCGCCGACGGCGATCAGTGCGCCGGTACGGGTGTTGACGGCCGCGACGCTTGGCTCGTCCACGACGAGTCCCAGGCCCTTGACGAATACGCGCGTCCTCGCGGCCCCGAGGTCGACGGCTACATGGCAACGGCGCAACTGCTCCAGACTGACGGTCACGGCGATCCTCCCGAGTGGCGGCTCTTGATCGAATCGTCCGGCGGCGGGGGGCGCCGCGCGCGCTGGGATGAGCCGGTCGGGCGTCGGCTGACAGAGTGCGAGTTCCCTCCGGGGGAGGGCCGATTGGGGGACTGTGGGGGGTGGGTCGGTGCGCCTGCGGGGGGTTGGGGGGGGGGCTTTCAGCGGCGGGCCGTCTGTGGCTTGCCCCTGCTTTGGCCCGGTGTTCGTGTGCGGGCCGGTGGGTGGCTGGCCGCGCAGTTCTCCGCGCCCCTTTCTTGGGCCCGGTGTTCGTGTGTGGGCCGGTGGGGGGGCTGGTCGCGCAGTTCCCCGCGCCCCTTAGGGGGACGTGGCTGCTCAGCGCGGCAAGGCCCAGCGCACCGGTTCCGCCGAAGTGGCGCCCCCGCCGACGGGCACCCCCTAGGGGCGCGGGGAACTGCGCGCTCAGCCACCGACGGCCCGCAGGCGAAGTCGCTCAGCGAGGCAGAGCTCGGCGCAACGGTCCTGCCGCTCGGCAACCTCCTAGGGACGCGGGGAACTGCGCGCTCAGCCACACACAACCCGCAGGCGAAGTCGCTCAGCGAGGCAAAGTTCGGCGCCACGGTCCCGCCGCTCGGCAACCCCCTAGGGGCGCGGGGAACTGCGCGCCCAGCCACCCCACAACCCGCAGACGAAGCACGCACCCCTCACCCCAACACCCGCTGCAACAACCCCCACGAGAACTCCGCCACACACGTCCCCCCGCCGGGGACCGTCAGCTCCAGTTGCCAGCGGGTGGGGGCGCTGCCCTCCATCGGGCGGGCCGGGGGGAAGGCGCGGGCGGCCTCGTCCACCGTGCAGGACCACGGGCGCAGGTCCGCCGCCGTCCGCAGGGCGGGGCCGGGCTCGCCGGGCGCGCGGACCAGCCACTCGTTCCACACCGTGCCGTCCGGTCCGGCCAGCACCTCGAACCGCAGCGTCGGCCACAGCGGCACCGGCCACAGCCGGGCCTCGCACTCCAGGTCGCCGACCTTGCGCGGGGCCACCGTCTCGGGCTCGCCCAGCACCGACCGGTACCGCGCGGCGGCGCCCCGGGAGCGCGGCGAACGGCTCATCGCCTGCCAGCGCCGGTTGGCCTCCCGCATGGCGGCTGTCGACACCCCCAGCTCGCGGCGGGCGTCGTCGACCAGCTCCGGCTGGTGGTCCGCCATCCGCCGCAGCAGGACGAGTTGGAAGTCGAGCGGGCCGAAGTGGTGGGGCTGCGCGTCCGTCATGACCCCATCCTGCCCGGCCCCACCGACAACGCACCGAACGCCCGACTTCGTGCCCCCGACGCGCCGTGGAAGAAGGGGTTCCACACAAGATCCACACATTCCCGGCCCCAATTGTTGACCGCTCCCCGCATAGCCTCCGTTGGCCATGGATTACTGCCACGCCTGCCGACGGCACCTCAACGGCGCACTGGCCTGCGCCGGATGCGGCACCCCCGCGGAGGAACTGCGGCAGCCCGAAACCATCGACCTCGGGGTGTACGAGGCCGCCGCATCCGGTGCGGCCCCGGCCCCCGTCGTCGGTCACCGCCGCGCGCGCCGCGAACCGCCCCGGGCGGCCCGCCCGCGCCGCCGCGCCCGCAAGCAGCGTGGCCGCCTCGTGCTGTTCGGCTCGGCGGGTGTGGTCCTCGCGGCCGGTGCGCTGGGGCTCGCGCGGCTCGCCATGGAGCCGCCGCCGGACGACCGGGGCGCCGCCACCTCCGTACACGAGGAGGAGCAGATCTCGCAGGAGTCGTCCGCGCCCGCTCCCGACGCGAGTGATGTGGGCGGACCCAAGCGGCCGAGCGCGGTGCCGGCCGGGAACGGGCACGGCAAGCAGCATCCGCGTCCGGGCGGTACGCACCCCGGGCCGGGCGGCGGCACCGGCAGCGGCACCGGTCCCCCCTCCCCGGGCGGCTCGCACCCCGCCACCGGCCCGACCGGCGCGCCCAGCGCCCCGGCGCCCACGCCGACGGGCCCGGACGGCTCCCCCTTGCCGTCGACCTCGCCCCAGCCGTCGACCTCGGACGCCCCGCCGCCACCGGCGCCGCCCCCCTCGCCGACCCCGACCCAGACGTGCAACCGCTTTCTCTGGTGGTGCCTGTAGTTTCGCTGCGGGCCGTGGGTGGCTGGCCGCGCAGTTCCCCGCGCCCCTGAAAATGCCGCTGCGCGGCAATCCCCTGGGCGCCCCGAAGGGGCGCTTCCAGGGGCGCGGGGAACTGCGCGACCAGCCACCCACCGGCCGGCAGACGAAGACCGGGCTCACTGCCCCAGCATCCGCCGCAACAGATCCCGCAGCACCGTCCGCTCGTCGGTCGACAGCTGCGCCAGCGGTTCGCGGGCGAAGTCCAGGGAGTCGCGCAGGCGCGCCGCCGTCGCCAGGCCCTCCTCCGTCGGGGCGGCCAGCTTGACCCGGCGGTCGGCCGGGTCGGGGCGCCGCTCGACCAGACCGCGCGCCTCCAGCCGGTCGATGATCCCCGTGACGTTCGACGGCTCGCACTTCAGCTTCCGCGCGATCTGCCGCATCGGCACCGGCTCCAGCGAGAGCAGCCCGAGGACGCGCGCCTGCGCGCCGGTGAGCGCGTGCTCGGCGGCGGCCCGCTCGTACTCCTCGTGGTAGCGCGCCACCACCGAGCCGATGAGTTCGACGACTTCGACGGTGAGGGGATCCATACGCATGGCCATGGGTACCAGCGTACCGAGTTACTTGACAATCTCAAATATCCAGGAGCATGGTTGTTTCAGTACCTGAAGTAATCCGCCGGATCCGGCGCCCGCAACGCAGGAGGACGCACCCTCATGTCCGCACCGTCCGCACTCCCCGCCACCAGCCGTGAATGGCACCTCGTCGCCCGCCCGCACGGCTGGCCCGTCCCGGCCGACTTCGCGCTGCGCGAGGTCCCGGTCGCCGCGCCCGCCGAGGGCCGGATCTTGGTCCGCAACCTCTTCATGTCCGTCGACCCGTACATGCGCGGTCGTATGAACGACGTGAAGTCGTACATCCCGCCGTTCCAGCTCGACAAGCCGATGGACGGCGGCGCGGTGGGCGAGGTCGTGGCCTCGAACGACGAGCGCTTCGCCGTCGGCGACCATGTGCTGCACGGGCTCGGCTGGCGCGAGTACGCCGATCTGGACGCCAAGCACGCCACCAAGGTCGACGCCTCGCTGGCCCCGCTCTCCACGTACCTCGGTGTGCTCGGCATGACGGGCCTGACCGCGTACGCGGGCCTGTTCGACGTGGCCTCCTTCAAGGAGGGCGACGCGGTCTTCGTCTCCGGCGCGGCCGGTGCGGTCGGCAGCCAGGTCGGCCAGATGGCCCGCCTCAAGGGCGCCTCGCGGGTGATCGGCTCGGCCGGTTCCGACGAGAAGGTGAAGTGGCTGGTGGAGGAGCTCGGCTTCGACGCCGCCTTCAACTACAAGAACGGCCCGGTCCGCGACCAGCTGCGCGCGGCCGCCCCGGACGGCATCGACGTCTACTTCGACAACGTCGGCGGCGAGCACCTGGAAGCGGCGATCTCCTCGCTGAACGTGCACGGCCGCGCCACCATCTGCGGCATGATCGCCGGCTACAACGACACCGAGCCGACCCCGGGCCCGCGCAACATGGCCATGATCATCGGCAAGCGGCTGCGGCTCCAGGGCATCCTCGTCGGCGACCACGCGGCGCTCCAGCCGCAGTTCGTCCAGGAGGTGGCCGGCTGGATCGCCTCCGGCGAGCTGAAGTACGGCGAGACGGTCGTCGAGGGCATCGACAACGGCGTGGAGGCGTTCCTCGGCATGCTCCGGGGCGAGAACACCGGAAAGATGGTCGTCTCGCTGGGCGAGTGACCTCTGCCACGCCCGTGGAACCGTGAAGACCTTATCGGATGACTTCCGCCATCCGATAAGGTCTTTCCACATCCCGGGCTGTCGTGGGCGCGAGCGGCCGGGAACGACCAGGAGGAGCACCCAGCATGTCCATCCAGCAGTCCGACGTTCTGTACACCGCCGTCGCCACCGCCGAGAACGGCCGGGACGGCCGGGTCGCCACCGACGACGGCTCGCTCGACGTGGTCGTGAACCCGCCGAAGGCGATGGGCGGCAGCGGCGCGGGCACCAACCCGGAGCAGCTGTTCGCGGCCGGTTACAGCGCCTGCTTCCAGGGCGCCCTCGGGGTGGTCGCGCGCCAGGAGAACGCCGACATATCCGGCTCGACGGTCACCGCCGAGGTCGGCATCGGCAAGAACGACGACGGCTTCGGCATCATCGTCAAGATCTCCGCGGCCATCCCGAACGTGGACGCGGCCACCGCGCGCGACCTCCTCGAGAAGGCGCACCAGGTGTGCCCGTACTCGAAGGCCACGCGCGGCAACATCACGGTGGACCTCGCGGTCGCCTGACGTCCCCGTTCTGTACGAAGGGCCGCACCCCGGCACATGGGGTGCGGCCCTTCGCCGTGTTCCGGAGCGGGGAACTCCCGTACGAGAGGGGCGGTTACCGGCCGATAGAGTTCGGCCATGCGTGATCTCGGGGCGGGCTTCGGTTATCTGGTCAAAGGGCAGCGATGGGTCACCGGGCACGGCCGGTCCCTGGGAGTGGGACTGCTGCCCGGCCTGGTCACCCTGGTCCTGTACGCGGCGGCGCTGACCGGCCTCGCCTACGGGGCGGACGACTTCGTCGGCTGGGCGACCCCGTTCGCCGACGGCTGGTCCTCGCCGTGGCTGAGCCTGTTCCGGGGGTTCCTGACGGCGCTGGTCTTCGCGTTCGGCCTGTTCCTCGCGGTGATCACCTTCACCGCGGTGACGCTCCTGGTCGGCCAGCCCTTCTACGAGAAGCTGTCCGAGGACGTCGACCGCGCGGAGAGCGGCGGCGAGGCCCCGGAGTCCGGTCTGCCGCTCTGGCGCGAGCTGTGGATCTCCGCCCGTGACTCCGTACGCGTACTGACCCGCGTCGTCCTGTACGGCATCCTCCTCTTCGCCCTCGGCTTCCTGCCGGTGGTCGGGCAGACGGTGGTCCCGGCGATCGGCTTCTGCGTCTCCGGCTTCTTCCTGACCGAGGAGCTGACGGCGGTGGCGCTCCAGCGCCGGGGGGTGGAGCTGGCGGAGCGCCTCGCCCTGCTGCGCACCCGCCGCCTGCTGGTCCTCGGCTTCGGCGTCCCGCTGACGCTGGCGTTCCTGGTGCCGTTCGTGGCGGTGTTCCTGATGCCGGGGGCGGTGGCGGGGGCGACGCTGATGGTGCGGGACCTGCGCGAGGAGACCCCGGCGGAGCCGGAGCCGGAACCTACGGGCGGTCTGACGGCGGCGTGATCCGCCGGGCCGCCGACCGCAGTTCGGCCAGGAAGGCGGCCACGGCCGGGGAGTCGGCGCGGCCGTGCGGGGTCGCCGCGTAGACCGCCCGGGTCGGTACGTCGTCCGGGTGCACGGGGACGAGCACGATGTCCGCGCGGACCGAGTCGGCGGCCAGGGCGGGCAGCAGGGTCACGCCGAGCCCGGCCGCGACGAAGCCCTGCTTGGCGATCCAGTCCCGTACGACGAGGGTCGTGCGCGGCCGGAACCCGGCTTCCAGGACCGGCCGCATCAGCGTGTCCTCGGGCCGGGTGCTGCCCGCGACCCACTCCTCGTCGGCGAGCTCGGCCAGCCGCACCCGTTCGCGCCCCGCCAGCGGGTGGTCCTGCGGCATCGCCACGAACATCGGCTCGTCGAGCAGGTGCCGCAGCGCACAGCCGTCGAGAGCGCGCCCGGCGGTGGCGCTGACCACGGCGATGTCCAGCTCCCCGGCGGCGAGCAGCCCGAGGTGCTTCACGGAGGGCCCTTCGGTACGGGCGAGGGTCACCCCGGGGTGGCGGCGCCGGAACGCGGCGAGGGCGCGGGGCAGCAGTGCGGCATCCGCCGTCGAGAACGCCCCGACCCGCAGCAGCCCGCCGTCGAGCGTGCGCAGCGCGGAGAGCTCGGCGCGGGCGGCGGCGAGCCGGTCCCGTACGGCCTCGGCGTGCGGCACCAGCACCCGCCCGGCCTCGGTGAGCCGCACGCCCCGGGCCAGCCGGTCGAAGAGCACGCTCCCCAACTCGTCCTCCAGCGTCTGGACCTGCCGCGAGACGGCCGACTGGGTGTAGCCCAGGGCCTGGGCGGCTGCGGTGAAGGAGCCGTCGGAGGCGACGCGGAGGAAGACGTCGTAGAGGCTGTGGGTTGAGCTATGCGCGTCACTCATGTCTCCCATGCTAGACATTCGCTTGTGGCATGGGTGAAGACCTTCGTACGGTCGTCCCATGAACAGCGAGAAGACGAAGACGGTGGCGTTTCTGGGGCTGGGCAACATGGGGGCGCCGATGGCGCGCCGACTGCTCTCGGCGGGTTACGGGCTGACGGTCTGGAACCGTACGCCGGGCAAGGCGGCGGCGCTGGTGGCCGAGGGGGCCGTGGCCGCCGCCACCCCCGCCGACGCGGTCCGCGAGGCCGACGTGGTCATCACGATGCTGGCGGACCCGGCGGCGGCCCTCGCCGTGGCGGACGCGATGGTTCCGGCGCTGCGGGCGGGGATGACGTGGATCGACACGTCGACGGTCGGGCCGGACACGGTCCGGGAGCTGGCGTCCCGGCTGCCCGCCGGGGTCGCGTTCATCGACGCGCCCGTGATGGGCAGCGTGGATCGGGCGGCGACCGGCGAACTCCTGATCCTGGCGGGCGGCGAGACGGCCGCCGTGGCCGGGCTGCTGGCGGAGCTGGGGTCGGTGACGCGGTGCGGGGAGGTGGGTACGGGGGCGGCGCTGAAGCTGGTCCTGATCAGTGGGGTGATCGGCGGGGTGGCTCTGGTGGCGGAGTCCCTGCGGTTGGCGACGGCGCTGGGTCTGCCGGATTCGCTGGCGCGGGCGTCCCTGGAGGCGAGCCCGTTGGGGGGTCTGGTGGGGCGTCTGTTCGCGACGGAGGCGTACTTCCCGGTGGAGCTGGCGGCGAAGGATGTGGCGCTGGCGACGGGGGTCGGGGGGCTGCCGGTGCTGGAGGCGGTGGGGGAGGCGCTGGCGTCCCGCGAGGACCTGTCGAAGGCGGACCTCTCCGCGCTCCGGGATTGACCCCCACCCCGCCCCTTCCCTAAAGCCCTGGGCGGGCGGCCGGGTGCTTCGGCTGCGGACCGTGCTGGGTTGCTCGCGCAGTTCCCCGCGCCCCTAGGTGGTTAGGGGCGCGGGGAACTGCGCGACCAGCCACCACGGTCCGCAGACAAACAAACCCCCCGGAGGGTTTAGGGAAGGGGCGGGGTGGGGGCTACCGCCGTCGCCACAATCGCCCGCACCTGCCCCACAATCTCCCCCCGATTCCGCACGAACTCCGGATCCGTCACCGACCCCGTCGACGGATCCGCATTGTCCGCGCCGAACTGCAGCACCGGCGTATGCACATGCCCCCCGGGGACGGCCAGACCCAACCGGTCCCGCAACAGCGTCGCCCGGTACGCGATCTCGTTGGAGAGGTAGTCACCCCCGCCTCCCGCCCGCGCCACGGACCCCGCGGAAGGCCCGGCCTCCCGCACCACCGGCCCCGTCCCGCCCGCCGGAATCTCCGTCACCGACGTGTGGTCGTAGACCGGGAACGGCCCCGTCCGGGCCGCGACGATCGCCGCGTACGGCAGCGTCGTCGACGTCCACTGCGGCTGGCTCGCCGGGTCGGACACCGGGACCGTCTCCGTCCGCGACACGTCCTCGTTGTCCGGGAACCCGCCCCGCCACGCCCCGTTGAACCGCTCGATGTCGATCCGCCCGATCCGCCCCTGGCTCACCGTGGTGAACAGGTCGACCTTCGGCAGCACCGGCCGCAGCGTGCGCTCGACCGTGCCCGCCGCGAAGTCGTCCCAGCGGACGGGGAACACGGCCGTCTCGATCCGGGCGGGCCCGGCGGCCGTCGAGATCCATGTGCCGTCGAGCGCCAGGGCCGTCGCCCCCGACGGGTTGCTGATCCGGATGTCCCGGTCGAGCGTGAAGGGGTCGAAGCCGGTGAGCAGGATGCGCTTGTAGCCCTTGCCCGAGCCGTACGAGAGAGAGTCCTGGCCCCGGGACGACCGCTCCAGGCAGTCCAGCAGCGCCGCCCGCCGCCCCGCCGACAGGCCGAACCCCGGCTCCCAGCCCCGCAGTTCCCGCGTCATTCCCAGCCGCGCCCAGTACAGCGGCCGGTCGTCGTCCCGGCTCAGGTCGCCGCCCGCCGGGCCGCGGCCCTGCGCCCGGTCCACGGCCCGCCGCCACAGCGCCCCGCCCTCGCGGGCGATGAGCTGCTGGGCCTGCCGGTAGGACCGTACGCCGCCGAGCTCGCGCGCGAACTCCGGGGCCACGCCGTCGAACCCGGAGCGCCGCAGTATCTCCTGCGGTACGGCCAGGTCCAGGCGCCGTTCCTCCACGGTCGGCGGCGCCCCCGTCGCGGCCGGGGCCTGCGCCTGCGCCGGGACCGGGGCGAGCGCGGCGCCCACCGTCATCGAAGCCACCAGCAGGGCCAGCCGCGCCACCCGTACACCGCGTACACGTCCCACCGCGCATCCTTCCGTCGAGGCCTGGGCGGCCAGTATCGAGAAGGAACTCCCGTGTGAACAGGGGGACGAGAAGCCACGGGAGAGGAAGGGGAGGGATTCGGCCGCCGCCGCGTGCTACCTCGTGCTACCTCGGGGGGCTCGCCGCCGTCACATTGCGGTACGCGATCTCCGCCAGCCGGCCCTGTCCGTCCTTGCTGGGGTGGAACCAGTCCCAGTGGCTCAGCTGGTCGTCGGTGAAGCGGTAGTCGAAGACCGCGCCCCCGTCGTAACGGCAGTAACGGTCCTTCGCGCACACGTCCTTCAGCGCCTTGTTGTACGCCACCACGCGCGCGTACACCGCGTCACGCCGCTCGACCGCCGCCGCCCCCAGGTCGTCCGCGTCACTCAACATGGACTGACAGATGCCCAACTTCCAGATCTGCTTGCCCAGGGCGTTGCCCCGCCCCTCCGACCAGAGGCGCTTGAGATCCGGCACGCTCGACACGTACACCTGCGTCTTGGGCAGGGTGGTGCGCAGCTGGCGCAGGGACCTCTCGAAGCCCGTCCGGAACGCGGCCACGGACGTCATGCCGTCGACCGAGTCCCGGCAGGCGTCGTTTCCGCCGACCATCACCGTGACCAACTCGGGGCGGTGGGCCGCCGCCCGGTTCAGCTGGGCCGGGATGTCGGACATCCGGGCACCGGTTTTGGCGTAGTTCCAGCTGCGCGCGGCCGCCTCTCCGGCGCCCAGCAGCCGGGTGGCGAGCGAGCGCACACCGTGGTCGCTGCCGGTCGCCCAGGACGCTTCGGGGCAGTCGGAGAGGACCATGCAGGCGTCGAAGCCCCGGGTGATCGAGTCGCCCACGGCCGCGATCGACGCCGGGCGGGGGTTCCAGTGGGGGGTGGGCGTCGGCGACGGCCTGGGGGCCGCTTCGGCGCGGTGCCCGGCGGATGGCTCGGAGCTGGTGCACCCCGCCGTGACGGCGAGCGCCACCGCCGTGAGAGCGGCGGCGGCCGCGGTACGGCCCCGCGCGGAGCGGCTTCGGCGGGTCGGCAACGTCCCGTGGTCCATCCCCTGGTCCCCTCCCTCGGGTGCCCCTGGCGTCCTGGCGAGTGAAAGCTTCGTGTTTCCCGGGCCCAGGACCGACCGTACGACACCTTTCTGTCTGCTCCGCGCGGTAGCTTTGGCCCGTCCAGCCAGAGGAACCACGCCAGACGGCTCCGGTAAATTACATCACGTCACATACTGTCCCCATTCAGGAGATTAACTCCCGATGCTGTTTACTGTTGAACCCCGGGGCAGAATGTCAGGTGCTGTCCTGACCGAGACCGGTAGGGGCGCGAGGCCGCTGGGGAAGGCGAACCTCGAACCGCACTGGAGGTCCCGGTGACGACACGTGGAGTTCTGTACATCCACTCCGCCCCCCGCGCGCTGTGCCCGCACGTCGAGTGGGCCGTGGCGGGGGTGCTCGGTGTGCGCGTCCAGCTCGACTGGATCCGCCAGCCCGCCTCGCCGGGCACCTGGAGAGCGGAGTTCTCCTGGCAGGGCGAGCCGGGCACCGCCTCGAAACTCGCGTCCGCCCTGCGCGGATGGCAGATGCTGCGGTTCGAGGTCACGGCGGAGCCGTGCGCCAAGGCCGAGGGCGAGCGCTACAGCGCCACGCCCGACCTGGGAATCTTCCACGCGGTCACCGGCATCCACGGCGACATCCTGATCCCCGAGGACCGGCTGCGGGCCGCGCTCGCCCGCTCGGTGCGGGGCGAGACCGACCTGGAGGCCGAGATCGCCCGCCTCCTCGGCAAGCCCTGGGACGACGAGCTGGAGCCGTTCCGGTACGCGGGCGAGGGCGCTCCCGTCCGCTGGCTGCACCAGGTCGTCTGACCCACCCCGTCCGACACGCCCGAGAGACGTAACGGAACGCGCCCGAGAGACGTAACGGAAAGGGCCCCCACCGCTCGGTGGGGGCCCTTCCGGTTACGTACGCGAGTCTCGGCGCGTGTCTCAGACGGAGCGGAACGCCAGCACGACGTTGTGCCCGCCGAAGCCGAACGAGTTGTTGATCGCGGCGATCGACCCGGACGGCAGCTGGCGCGGCTCGCCGCGGACGATGTCGGCCTCGACCTCGTCGTCGAGCTCGTCGACGTTGATGGTCGGGGGCGCGACCCGGTGGTGCAGCGCCAGGACCGTCGCGACGGTCTCGATGCCGCCGGCGCCGCCGAGCAGATGCCCGGTCATGGACTTGGTCGCGGAGACCGCGATGTGGTCCATGTCGTCGCCGAGGACCTTGCGCAGCGCCTTGATCTCGGCGACGTCGCCCTGCGGGGTGGACGTCGCGTGCGCGTTGAGGTGGACGACCTCGGACGGCTTGAGGTCCGTGGAGTCCAGCAGGTTCTGCAGGGCCGCCGCGACACCCCGGCCGGTCGGCTCGGGCTGCGCGATGTGGTGGCTGTCGGCCGACAGGCCCTGGCCCAGCACCTCGCAGTAGACCCGGGCGCCGCGCTTGGCGGCGTGCTCGGCCGACTCCAGGACGACGACACCGGCGCCCTCGCCGAGGACGAAGCCGTCGCGGGCCTTGTCGTACGGGCGCGAGGCCTGCTCGGGGTTCTCGTTGTTCTTGGACATCGCCATCATGTTGGCGAACGCGGCCACCGGCAGCGGGTGGATGGCCGCCTCGGTGCCGCCGGCGACGACGACGTCGGCGCGGCCGGTGCGGATCATCTCCACGGCGTAGCCGATCGCCTCGGCGCCCGAGGCGCAGGCGGAGACGGGGGTGTGGACGCCCGCGCGGGCGTTCACCTCAAGACCGACGTTGGCCGAGGGGGAGTTCGGCATCAGCATCGGGACGGTGTGCGGGGAGACGCGGCGTACGCCCTTCTCCTTCAGCACGTCGTACTGGTCGAGCAGGGTGGTCACACCGCCGATGCCGGAGGCGATGACCGTGCCGAGCCGCTCGGGGGCGATCGGCTGGTCGTCACCGGCGGGGGCGGTGTAGCCCGCGTCGGCCCAGGCCTCCTTGGCCGCGATCAGCGCGAACTGCGCCGAGCGGTCCAGCTTGCGGGCCAGCGGGCGGGGCAGTACCTCGCCCGGGTCGACGGCGGCGGTGGCGGCGATGCGGACCGGGAGGTCGGCGAAGCGCTCGCCCTCCAGGGGCCGGACGCCGGAACGGCCCGCCAGCAGACCTTCCCAGGTCGAGGCGGAGTCGCCACCCAGCGGTGTGGTTGCGCCGATACCGGTGACGACCACGGTGCGATTGGTCGAGCTCACAGGAAATTTCTCCACGGTGTAAGGGGGGATCAGCGGCGCCACCGCCGGGTGGCGGCAGTCACGCGGAACTGAGTCCGGGACTGAGTCGGGAGACTCAGGCCTGGTGCTTCAGGATGTAGTCCGCGGCGTCGCCGACGGTCTTCAGGTTCTTGACGTCGTCGTCCGGGATCTTGACCTCGAAACGCTCTTCGGCGGCGACGACGACCTCGACCATGGACAGCGAGTCGACGTCCAGGTCGTCCGTGAAGGACTTGTCCAGCTGGACGTCCTCGACGGGGATACCGGCGATCTCGTTGACGATCTCGGCGAGACCGTCGAGGATCTCCTTCTCAGTGGCGGCCATGTGGCGCTCCTTCGGTTTTTTTACGGGTTTGTGGGCATCCGGAAGATCCGGTGTGCCTAGGGGAGGGTAACGACCGTCGCGGCGTAGACGAGACCCGCCCCGAAGCCGATGACGAGCGCGGTGTCACCGCTCTTCGCCTGTCCGGTCGCCAGGAGCCGCTCCATCGCGAGCGGGATCGAGGCGGCCGAGGTGTTGCCGGTGGTCTCCACGTCACGGGCGACCGTGACGTGCTCCGGCAGTTTGAGGGTCTTCACCATCGAGTCGATGATCCGCATGTTGGCCTGGTGCGGAATGAAGACGTCCAGGTCGTCCGCGCTGATTCCGGCCGCGTCCAGCGCCTGCTGGGCGACCTTCGCCATCTCGAACACGGCCCAGCGGAACACCGCCTGGCCCTCCTGCGTGATCGCAGGGAACTTGCCCGCGGAGCTGTCGTACTCCGTCCACGGCACGGTCTGCTTGATGGTCTCGGACTTGTCGCCCTCGGAGCCCCAGACGGTACGGGCGATGCCCGGCTCGTCCGCGGGGCCGACCACGACCGCGCCCGCGCCGTCACCGAACAGGAAGGCCGTCGCGCGGTCCTCCAGGTCGGTCAGGTCGCTGAGCCGCTCGACGCCGATGACCAGCACGTACTCGGCCGAACCCTCGACGATCATGCCCTTGGCGAGGGTCAGGCCGTAGCCGAAGCCCGCGCAGCCCGCGGAGATGTCGAACGCGGCCGGCTTGACGGCGCCGATCTTGTCCGCGATCTCGGTGGCGACCGCCGGGGTCTGCTTGAAGTGCGAGACCGTGGAGACGATCACACCGCCGATCTGCTCGGGGGTGAGACCGGCGTCCGCGATGGCCTTGCCCGCGGCCTCCACCGACATCGCCGTCACGGTCTCCTCGGGGGAGGCCCAGTGCCGGGTGGAGATGCCGGAGCGGGAGCGGATCCACTCGTCGGACGAGTCGATCTTCTCCAGGATGACCTCGTTGGGAACCACCCGGGTCGGCCGGTAGCCGCCGACGCCCATGATCCGGGCGAACGGCGCGCCCTTGCTGGGCTTGATCTTCGACATGCGCTACGGCTCCTTATCCGGCGTTCTGCTCGGCGATGAGCGCGCGGGCCGCTTCGAGGTCGTCCGGGGACTTCAGGGCGACGGTCTTCACGCCGGGCAGTGCGCGCTTGGCCAGGCCGGTCAGGGTGCCGCCGGGGCACACCTCGATCAGCGCGGTGGCGCCCAGTTCCTGGAACCTCTCCATGCAGAGGTCCCAGCGGACGGGGTTCGAAACCTGGTTGACCAGGCGGGCGACGATCTCGGCGCCGGTGGCGACGGTGGCACCGTCCGCGTTCGAGACGTACGTGATCTTCGGGTCGGAGATGTCGAGCGAGCCCGCGGCCTCGCGCAGCTCCTCGACCGCCGGGGCCATGTGGTGCGTGTGGAACGCGCCCGCGACCTTCAGCGGTACGACGCGGCGCACGCCCTCGGGCTTGTCCGCCTCCAGGGCGGCCAGCTGCTCCAGGGTGCCCGCGGCCACGACCTGGCCCGCGCCGTTCACGTTGGCCGGGGTGATGCCGAGCTTCTCCAGGTGCGGGAAGACGACCTCGGGCTCGCCGCCGAGCAGCGCGGACATACCGGTCTCGGTGACGGCCGCGGCCCGGGCCATGCCCAGGCCCCGGGTGCGGACGAAGCCGAGCGCGGCCTCCTCCGAGAGCACACCGGCGTACGCGGTGGCGGTGATCTCGCCGACGCTGTGGCCCGCCACCGCGCCCGGGGTGATGTCACCCAGTGCCGCGGCGGAGAGCAGACCCGCGGCGACCAGCAGGGGCTGGGCCACCGAGGTGTCGCGGATGGCGTCCGCGTCGGCCTGCGTGCCGTAGTGGACAAGGTCGAGCCCGATGGCGTCGGACCACGCGGCGAGCCGGTCACGGGCGCCGGGGAGGTCGAGCCAGGGAGTCAGGAAGCCGGGCGTCTGAGCGCCTTGGCCGGGAGCGACGAGTACGAGCACTCTCACACTCTCTCTTGTGGACGGCCCTGCTCGCCCGTGGGGACAGGGACGAAGAACCGTCGGGGGAATTGTGGGTGTCCGACAAAAGTCTAGGACTGCGGATCTCCGTCGGCCAGACGCCCCAGGATCAGGGCGATCCTGAGCGTGAAGGCGGAACGTACATCTGAGGGCGACCAGCCGGTGACGTCCGTCACACGTCGCAGCCGGTAGCGCACGGTGTTGGGGTGCACGAAGAGCATCCGGGCCGCGCCCTCCAGGCTGCTCGCCTGCTCCAGATAGACGCTCAGGGTCTCCAGGAGAGCCGAGCCCGCCTCCTCCAGCGGTCTGTAGATCTCCTCCACCAGCTGCTCGCGCGCGGCCGGATCGGAGGCGATCGCGCGCTCCGGCAGGAGATCGTCCGCCAGCACGGGCCGGGGGGCGTCCTGCCAGGCCGAGCACGCCTTGAGTCCGGCGGCGGCGGCCTGGGCGGAGCGGGTGGCGGCCAGCAGGTCGGGGACGACCGGGCCGGCCACCACGGGACCGGCCGCGTACGGCCCGATCAGGGCCTTGGCGACCTGGAGCGGGTTGTCGCTGCCGCCCGCGATGACGACCAGGCGGTCGCCGAGCACCCCGGTCAGGACCTGGAGCTTGGCGTGCCGGGCGGCCCGCCGGATGGCCTCGACGGTGAGTTCGCTGTCGCCCTCGGGGGCGGTGCCGAGGACGACGCAGACGTGCTCGGGGGAGTTCCAGCCGAGCGCGGCGGCGCGGGAGACGGCACCCTCGTCGGCTTCCCCGGAGAGGACGGCGTTGACGACCAGGGACTCGAGCCGGGCGTCCCAGGCACCGCGTGCCTCGGCGGCCTGGGCGTACACCTGGGCGGTGGCGAAGGCGATCTCGCGGGCGTAGACCAGCAGTGCCTCGCGCAGGATCGACTCGTCGCCGGGCGCCGCGACCTCCTCGATCGCGGTCTCCATGACCTCGATGGTGGTGCGCACCATCTCCACGGTCTGCCGCAGGGTGATGGCCCTGGTCAGCTCGCGGGGCGCGGTCCCGAAGACGTCGGTGGAGATGGCCTGCGGGGTGTCCGGGTGCCGGAACCACTCGGTGAAGGCCGCGATGCCGGCCTGGGCGACCAGACCGATCCAGGACCGGTTCTCCGGCGGCATCGCCCGGTACCACGGCAGCGTCTCGTCCATGCGGGCGATGGCGTTCGCGGCGAGCCGGCCGGAGGACTGCTCAAGGCGCTTGAGGGTCGCGGCGTGCGGATGGGCGGCGTTCGGCGGCTGCGGCGATTCGGGTTCGGGCACGGGGACAAGACTGCCTTATCAGGACGGGTGCGTGCCCTGCCGGGGGTTCGGGGCGCCCGGCAGGCCCTACCGTGGACCCCGTGATTTCCGTGAGGCGAGCCCGCGAGCGCTACCGGGGCGGTGACGCGGCGGCGGGCATCGAGTCCCTGCACGCGCTGTCCTTCGGCGGTTTCTACGACCCGGACAACCTGCGCTTCGGCCCGGTCCTGGCCTGCAACGAGGAGCGGCTCGCGCCGGGCGCGGGCTTCGACGAGCACCCGCACAGCCACACCGAGATCGTCACGTGGGTGGTGGAGGGCGAGCTCACCCACCGTGACTCGACGGGCCGCGCGACGGTCGTACGGGCGGGGGACGTCCAGCACCTCAGTTCGGCCGGAGGCGTCCGCCACGAGGAGCGCAACGACGGTACGGTCCCGCTGGTCTTCGTCCAGATGTGGCTGGCTCCCCGGGAGCCCGGCGGTACCCCGTCGTACGAGATCGTCCGGGGCATAGCCGACTCGACGCCGTACGCGGTGCTCGCGGCCGGGGCGATGCTGTACGTGCGCCGGCTGGCGGCCGGGGAGCGGACGGCGGTGCCGGATGCGCCGGGGGTGTACGTGCATGTGGTGCGCGGCGAGGTCGCGCTCGCGGGCGAGCGGCTGGGCCCGGGGGACTCGGCCCGCGTCACGGACGCGCTCGGCCTGGATGTGATCGCCGCGGGGCCGGCGGAGCTGCTGTTCTGGGAGCTGAACGAGGCCTGAAGCGTTTCGCCGCGGGCGGTTCTGTGGCTGGTTGTTTCGTTCCCCCGCGCCCCTGAAAACCCGCCTTCGTCTGCGGACCGTGGGGGGGCTGGTCGCGCAGTTCCCCGCGCCCCTTACGGGCGCTGGTCGCGCCCACGCGGCGGAGCCGCACATGTCACAGCCCCGCGCCCCTAAAAGCTCGTGGCTGAGCTTGGTTCTCCGGCTGCGGCCGACCCCCCAGGGGCGCGGGGAACTGCGCGAGCAACCCACCACACACCCGCAGACGAACGAACCCGCTACAAATCCGCCAGCACCGCGTCCGTGAACGGCGGCCACGCCTCCACCGCCCACGGCCCGAACGCCCGGTCCGTCAGGGCCACGCAGGCGACCGCGGCGTCGGGGTCGATCCACAGGAACGTCCCGGACTGGCCGAAGTGCCCGAACGTGCGGGGCGAGGACGAACCCCCCGTCCAGTGGGGGGACTTCGAGGACCGGATCTCGAAGCCCAGCCCCCAGTCGTTGGGGCTCTGGTGCCCGTACCCCGGCAGAACCCCCTTCGTCCCCGGATACTGCACCGTCATCGCCTCGGCCACCGTCATCGGATGCAGCAGCTGCGGCGCCTGCACCTCCGCCGCGAACCGCACCAGGTCGTCGACGGTCGAGACGCCGTCCTTCGCGGGCGAGCCGTCGAGGGACGTCGACGTCATCCCCAGCGGTTCGAGGACGCCCTCGCGCAGATAGTCCGCGAACGGGATCCCGGTCCGCTTCGCGATGTGGTCGCCGAGCACCTCGAACCCCGCGTTGGAGTAGAGCCGCCGCTCCCCGGGCGCCCCCATCACCCGGTGCTCGTCGAAGGCGAGCCCCGAGGTGTGCGCGAGCAGATGCCGTACGGTCGAACCCTCGGGCCCCGCGGGCTCGTCCAGCTCGACGGCGCCCTCCTCGTACGCGACGAGCGCGGCGTACGCGGTGAGCGGCTTGGTGACGGAGGCGAGCGGGAAGCGCTGCCCGGTCGGGCCGTGCGCCCCGGCGACGGTGCCGTCCGCACGGACGACGGCGGTCGCCGCGTGCGGCACGGGCCAGTTCTCGATCAGCGCCAGGCTCTTCATGCGCACGAGCCTAAACGGTCCGCCGGGAAATACCGCTTGCTTGGAGTGCACTCCAACGTTCTAGCGTGGGGGCATGACGGTGATCGAGAGCATCCCTGTGAAGTCGACGGTCGTGGACCTGTGCAAGACCCGCCCGCTGCACCCCCGCCCCGACGGCCAGGACCGCTACACGATCAGCGAGGTCTCCGCCCTCAGCGGCCTCACCGCGCACACCCTGCGCTGGTACGAGCGGATCGGCCTGATGCCGCACGTGGACCGCTCGCACACCGGGCAGCGGCGGTTCACCAACAAGGACCTCGACTGGCTGGCGTTCGTCAGCAAGCTGCGGCTGACCGGGATGCCGGTCGCGGACATGGTCCGGTACGCCGAGCTGGTCCGCGAGGGCGAGCACACCTTCGACGCACGGCAGGAGCTCCTGGAGCAGACCCGGCGCGACGTCATCACGCGCATGGCGGAGCTCCAGGACACGCTCGCCGTTCTCGACCACAAGATCGACTTCTACGCGGAGGCGCGGCGGGCGTCGGAGCGGGCCTGACCCGGACCCCGGCCCTGGGCGACCCCCAGCGCGGGGGGCAGGGCCCCGCAGCCGCAACTCCTACAGCTCCGCCAGCAGTTCCGCCTTCTTCGCGCTGAATTCCGCGTCCGTCACCAGCCCCGCCCGATGGAGTTCACCCAGGTGCCGGATCCTTTCGGCGATGTCCGCCGGGTCGCGCCGCCCGGGGGGCGCCAGGACCGCCGGGACCGGTGTGCCGGAGGCGCCCCGGATCGCCTGGAGGACGGCCGCCGCGAACGGCAGCGACTCGTGGACCGGCCCGTACCCGAGGCCGAAGACGACCGTGGCCGGATCCTGGTCGGCCGGTGGCGCGACGGCCTCGGCGTCCCGCCGCAGCAGCCGCAGACAGCCGTCGAAGACCTCCGGCGAGCGCCACTCGACCCCGCACAGCGACGCCAGCGGGAACGTCTGGTCGCCCGCCTTCCACTTCGCCGAGGAGGCACCCGTCCAGAACCAGCGGAACGACACCTGGCGGCCGTCGAAGGAGGCCTTCCCGTCGTACGCCTTGAAGCTCTGCGGCAGCTCCGGCGCCGCCACCACATACCGCTCCGAAGGCTCCGCCGCGTCCGGGCCGAGCAGCGCGCGCAGCTCGTCCGCGTAGTACTCGGCGAGCGTCTCGCGCTCGGCGGGCAGCACCAGGCGGTACGGGTCGCACCCGTCCTTGAGCTGTCCCGCCGCTGCCTCCATCAGCGGGTCGGCGCCAGGTCTCGGCACCGCGTGCAGCACCACCGTGCCGCGCTTGCCCGGGGTCAGCGTCACCGACTCCAACGCCTCGTGGGGGATGCGCCGTTCGCGCAGCGCCGTGAACAGCTTCGGCGTGCGGATCCCCCGTTCGAAGCGGATGAGTACGGAGTCGGGCTCGAACTCCCAGGTGGCATGAATTCCGGCCAGCACATCACCCATGCGCCTCATCGTAGGCGGCGCACGCCCGCGCGTCCCCCCTCGGCGCCGGCCGCAATGTCACACGTACGTCCGGGGCGGCGCCGATTTCTACGCGCGTCAGGCCGCGTCCGCGCCGGAAATACCGCGCCGGCAGGCCGAATTGCCTTTGAGACAGCTGACCGAGTCGTACGAACCGACGCCCAGGGCGGCGAAGTTGGCGAGACTCTGGGTGCCCGGCTCGAAGTAGCCCGCGTGGCCGACGGCCCCGGCCGCCGAGAGCACCCGCGCGCCGAACCCGGAGGACACCGGGTCCGCGCCGTGGCCCAGGCCCGCGACGTCCAGGTGCGGCACGTCCTCGATCCAGTCGTCGCGGTCCCGCATCGCCCACACCCGGGCCGAGGTGCCCAGGTGGGAGGCGCTCTGGGTGCGCATGCCGGGGCTGCCCGCGACCGCTATGTCGACCACCCGCGGCGGCAGCCGGTGCGCGGCGACGCCGCACAGCACCGAGCCGTAGCTGTGGCAGAAGAGGGAGACCGGCGCGTTCCCCGGCAGGGCGCGGACCAGCTTGTCGAGCCGGACCGCGCCGTCCTCGGCCAGCCGGCCGATCGCGGAGTCGATGCCGAGCCCGGCCGGGGTGGTGTAGTCGGCCCAGGCGATCACCGCGGTACGGGTGCGGGGACCCGCCGCGCGCTCCGCCGCGTACAGCGACTGCGCCATGCCCACCGGGGCGGAGTACTTGCGCGAGGTCTTCTCGAAGGTCATGACGTTCGTGTCGACGCCCGGGACGACCACCGAGACGCGCTCGGCGTGTTCCAGGTCACCGAAGACCTCGGCGACGCGGCCGCTGTCCGACGGGTCGAAGGCGAGGATCTGCCGGTCGCCGTCGAGCAGCGACTCGTACCGGTGCATCCGGCGGCCCGCGCCCTGGCGGCCGTCGGGGGTGAGCCGGGCGTCGTGCATCCGGGCGCGCTCGGTCTCGCGCGCCTCGACGAGCGCCAGCCGGTTCGCCTCGTAGCGCAGCGGGATCGGCGCGCCGTTGATGTTGCCGACGACCAGCGGGTAGCGCCGGACCAGATCGGTGCGCTCGGTGGCCGTCAGGGAGGCGAAGAAGCGGGCCATCCGGCGCGCGGAGGTGTCCGGCGCCGGGAGCTTCTCGCCGTCCAGGGTGCCCTTCGCCCAGGCGGCGAGGGCGACGGCGCGCGGCTCGGTCGACGCCTGGTGGCCGCGGACCGCGGTCCAGCCCGAGGTCGCGAGCATCACGAACACGACGGCGAGCGCGAGCAGCGCGCGCCAGACGTTGAATGTGGGGGAGGAGTCGAAGGAAGTCACTGCGGTACAGAGTAAGAGGCCTGGAAGGTCCACTGGGGTGACAGTGACTCAGATCACGTTTGAACGGATCATGGAGGGTGAGGAGGTCTCACCCAGCGCGTGTGGAGGCGTACGCTCCGCGACGCACGGGCGCGGATCGCTCTCCGCGTCCGGACCCTCACGTTCGGAGATCGCCCAGGTGGGGCACCTTCTCCGGTCGGCCGGTCCGGCGGGCCTTTCACCTGTCCGGGTGAAGCGCGGCGATACGGAAACCGGCGGCGGCGGGGACACGTTCAACGGGACAGGAACAGCCGACCACACGGGGGGTCACCCGCCATGCGCACACAGACGACGGCCGCAGCCGTCCTCGCCGCCACCGCTTTCCTGCTGCCCGCTCCGGCCCGCGCGGCCGCCCCGCCGCGCCTGGGCACCTGCGCGCCCGGCGAGCTGTGCCTCTGGAGGCAGCCGGACTTCAAGGGCGCCCGGCAGGCGTACGACCTGAGGAACATCGAGATCGAGAGCTGTACGGCGTTACCGCCCGGCACGGACGCGGGGTCCCTGGCCAACCGGACGGGCCGCCCGGTGACGGCGTACCAGTCCGGGGAGTGCGCGGAGACGGCCGAGTTCGACACGTATCCGGGCGGCGGGTCCTGGCTGCCCCAAAGCCCTTACCGGGTGCGGGCGTTCAAGGTCTGGGAGCGCTGAGGCGGGGATGACCGCCCCGCCCCTAGCTCCGTCCCCGCGTGCGTTACGCCAGCGGCGCGCCCTGGGTGCCCTGCTCGCAGGCACACGTCGTCCCGCCCGCCAGCGCCGCGACCTGCCCGCGCAGCGACCGGACCTCCTGGGTGAGCGCCTCCAGGAGCGCGGTCTGGCGCCGCTCCTCCTCGCCGTCGCGCTCGAAGCGGGAGATGAACCAGGCCGCGATGTTCGCCGTGACCACACCCAGCAGGGCGATGCCGGAGAGCATCAGGCCCACCGCGATGAGCCGCCCGAGCCCGGTGGTCGGCGCGTGGTCGCCGTAGCCGACGGTGGTCATCGTGGTGAACGACCACCACACCGCGTCGCCCAGCGTCTTGATGTTCCCGGCCGGAGCGCCCCGCTCCACCTCCAGGACGGCCAGCGAGCCGAACATCAGCAGCCCGACCACCGCCCCGCCGACGTAGACGGTCAGCTGTATCTGCGGGGCCATCCGCGCCCGCCGCCCCACCAGGGCGAGCGTGGAGACGACCCGGAGCAGCCGCAGCGGCTGGATCAGCGGCAGCACCACCGCGAGCAGGTCCAGCCAGTGCGTACGGACGAACAGCAGCCGCTGCCCGGACAGGGCGAGCCGCACGAGATAGTCACAGGCGAACGCGCCCCACACCACCCACTCCACACCGACGCACACGTCCTGCACCCCGGTCCCCGCCCCGGGGTGGACGACGGGCACGGCGTACGCGAGGGCGAACGCGACAGCCAGCGCGAGCAGCGGCCACTGGGTGAGCCGCTCCCACCGCTTCTGCGCGGGTAGTTGCTTCATACGGGCATAGTAAAAGCGGGCCGGTCGCTGTCCGCGCCCCGATCGGGGCGCGGACAGCGACCAGCCCAAGGTCCGCCGTGGAGCGCTACGCGTCGCCCCCGGCCGCGCCGGGGTCGGCCGCGGCGACATCGAGCAGCTGGTACCGGTCGACCGCCTGCTTCAGCACCGACCGGTCGACCTTCCCGTCCCGGGCGAGCTCCGTGAGCACCGCGAGGACGATCGACTGGGCGTCGATGTGGAAGTAGCGCCGCGCCGCGCCCCGGGTGTCGGCGAAGCCGAACCCGTCGGCGCCCAGCGAGGTGTACCGGCCGGGCACCCAGCGCGAGATCTGGTCCGGCACGGCCCGCATCCAGTCCGAGACCGCCACGAACGGGCCCTCGGCGCTGGACAGCTTGCGCGTGACGTAGGGGACGCGCTGCTCCTCCTCGGGGTGGAGCAGATTGTGCTCCTCCGCCTCGACGGCGTCGCGCCGCAGCTCGTTCCAGGAGGTCGCGGACCAGACGTCGGCCTTGACGTTCCACTCCTCGGCGAGGATCCGCTGCGCCTCGACGGCCCACGGGACGGCCACGCCGGACGCCATGATCTGCGCCGGGATGGTGCCCGCGGTCCCCGCGGCGTAGCGGTGGATGCCCTTGAGGATGCCCTCGACGTCGACGTCCGCCGGCTCGGCCGGGTGCTGGATCGGCTCGTTGTAGACGGTCAGGTAGTAGAAGACGTCCTCGCCGGGCTTGCCGTCGGCGGTCTCGCCGTACATCCGGCGCAGACCGTCCTGGACGATGTGCGCGATCTCGTAGCCGAACGCCGGGTCGTAGGCGACACAGCCCGGGTTGGTCGAGGCGAGCAGGTGCGAGTGGCCGTCGGCGTGCTGGAGGCCCTCACCGGTCAGCGTGGTGCGCCCGGCGGTCGCGCCCAGCACGAAACCGCGCGAGAGCTGGTCGGCCATCTGCCAGAACTGGTCGCCGGTGCGCTGGAAACCGAACATCGAGTAGAAGACGTAGACCGGGATCAGCGGCTCGCCGTGCGTCGCGTACGCCGAACCCGCGGCGATCAGCGAGGCCGTGCAGCCCGCCTCGGAGATGCCGTCGTGCAGCATCTGGCCGGTCGGGGACTCCTTGTAGGCGAGCAGCAGATCGCGGTCGACCGCCTCGTACTGCTGGCCGAGCGGGTTGTAGATCTTGGCGCTCGGGAAGAACGCGTCCATGCCGAAGGTGCGGTACTCGTCCGGCGCGATCAGCACGAACCGCTTGCCGATCTCCTTGTCCCGCATGAGGTCCTTCAGGATGCGGACGAACGCCATGGTGGTGGCGATCGACTGCTGGCCCGAGCCCTTCTTGGCGGCCGCGTACGTCTTGTCCTCGGGCAGCGGCAGGGGCTTGGCGCGCACCACACGGGTCGGCACGTAACCGCCCAGGCCCTTGCGGCGGTCGTGCATGTACTGGATCTCTTCGGAGTTGCGGCCCGGGTGGTAGTACGGCGGGGCGCCGGCCTCCAGCTGGGCGTCCGTGATCGGGATGTGCAGCCGGTCGCGGAAGCGCTTGAGGTCCTCGACCGTCAGCTTCTTCATCTGGTGGGTCGCGTTGCGGCCCTCGAAGTTCGGGCCGAGCGTCCAGCCCTTGACGGTCTGCGCGAGGATCACGGTCGGCTGGCCCTTGTGCGCCTTGGCCGCCGCGTACGCCGCGTACACCTTCTTGTGGTCGTGACCGCCGCGGCCCAGGTGCTGGATCTGCTGGTCGGTCATGTTCTCGACCATGGCGCGCAGCCGGTGGTCGTCGCCGAAGAAGTGCTCGCGGATGTAGCCGCCGGTCTCCGTCGCGTACGTCTGGAACTGGCCGTCCGGCGTGGTGTTCAGCTTGTTGACCAGGATGCCGTCGCGGTCCTGGGCGAGCAGCGGGTCCCAGGAGCGGTCCCAGACCAGCTTGATGACGTTCCACCCGGCGCCGCGGAACTGCGACTCCAGCTCCTGGATGACCTTGCCGTTGCCGCGCACCGGGCCGTCGAGGCGCTGGAGGTTGCAGTTGACGACGAAGGTCAGGTTGTCGAGGTTCTCGCGCGCGGCGATGGAGAGCTGGCCCAGCGACTCCGGCTCGTCCATCTCGCCGTCGCCCAGGTACGCCCACACGTGCGAGTCGGAGGTGTCGGCGATGCCGCGCGCCTCCATGTAGCGGTTCATCCGGGCCTGGTAGATCGCGCCGAGCGGGCCGAGGCCCATCGAGACGGTCGGGAACTCCCAGAAGTCCGGCATCAGCCGCGGGTGCGGATACGACGACAGCCCGTACGGCGCCTTGGACTTCTCCTGGCGGAACGCGTCGAGCTGCTGCTCGCTCAGCCGGTCCAGAAGGTAGGCGCGCGCGTAGATGCCGGGGGAGGCGTGCCCCTGGAAGAAGATCTGGTCGCCCCCCTTGCCGTCGTCCTTGCCCCGGAAGAAGTGGTTGAAGCCCACGTCGTAGAGGGAGGCGGAGGAGGCGAAGGTGGCGATGTGGCCGCCGACCCCGATGCCCGGGCGCTGGGCGCGGGAGACCATCACCGCGGCGTTCCAGCGGGTCGCGTTGAGGACCTTGCGCTCGATCTCCTCGTTGCCGGGGAAGAACGGTTCGTCCTTGGTGGCGATCGTGTTGACGTAGTCCGTGCTGCGCATCTCGGGCACGGCCACGCGCTTCTCGCGGGCGCGCTCGATGAGGCGGAGCATCAGATAGCGGGCGCGCTCACGGCCCCGCTCGTCCACCGCCGCGTCCAGGGAGGCGAGCCACTCCTCGGTCTCCTCCGGATCGAAGTCCGGGACCTGGCTGGGAAGGCCGCCAATGATGATCGGGTTGCGATCGGATCCGGAAGCCACGCTGTTCCTTCGCTGTCGGGGGCGTGCGGGGTTGGTGCGCCGCATCCCATCGTGGACCGCGAGGACGCAAACGTCATCTCTACCGAGGGGTAACGAGGTGTGCGGCCGCCCAAATCGCAACCTTACGCCCAAGCCGTGCGCGTGTTCCCCAAAGGGCGCGTCACCCCGATTGGCGTACGCACGGAGCAGAAGCGTGCAAACTATCTGCAAGGGTGTGGGATGAATCACCAGCGGGCCCGGGTTCGCCCCTGACTGGGGGCACAGTGCACCCCAAAGGGCGGGTTCGGGGGCCTGGTACTTGCGCGATTCGTCCCGCCCGTGTGGACTACGCCCAAGCCTCGCGCGTGCGTGGGGCCGCATTACTTACCGAATCAAGATCAGGAGGCAAGCCGTGAGCGCGACCGCGGACCACGCGGAGGAGCGGACCAACCCGGCCATCAGGCTGGGGTTCGAGCCCGGACAGGTGGTCCAGGAGATCGGTTACGACGAAGACGTCGACCAGGATCTCCGCGAGGGCATCGAGTCCCTGATTGGCCAGGACATCGTCGACGAGGACTACGACGATGTCGCCGACGTCGTCGTGCTCTGGTTCCGTGACGATGACGGCGACCTTACGGACGCCCTGGTCGACGCCATCGGCCTGCTTGAGGAAGGCGGCACCATCTGGCTGCTGACCCCCAAGACGGGCCGCGACGGGTACATCGAGCCCAGCGACATCAGCGACGCCGCGCAGACTGCCGGCCTCTCCATGGCCAAGAGCATCAGCGTGGGCAAGGACTGGTCGGGCACCCGACTGAAGTCCGGCAAGCGCTGACCCCTCCACGCCCCAGGGCCCCCACCGGCATCGCCGGTGGGGGCCCTGTGCGTAGGGTGGGGTCCACCGCAACGGTCCACCGCGGCCGGCGGACCGGACCCACAGAAGGGAAGGCGTTTCCATGGCGATCGAGGTCGGCACCAAGGCCCCGGACTTCGAGCTGAAGGACAACCACGGCCGGACCGTGAAGCTCTCGGACTTCCGCGGCGAGAAGAACGTGGTGCTCCTCTTCTACCCGTTCGCCTTCACGGGCGTCTGCACGGGCGAGCTGTGCGCGCTGCGCGACAACCTGCCGCAGTTCACCGACCGCGACACCCAGCTGCTCGCCGTCTCCAACGACTCGATCCACACCCTGCGCGTCTTCGCCGAGCAGGAGGGCCTGGAGTACCCGCTGCTCTCGGACTTCTGGCCGCACGGCGAGGTCAGCCGCGCGTACGGGGTCTTCGACGAGGAGAAGGGCTGCGCGGTGCGCGGCACCTTCGTCATCGACAAGGACGGCGTGGTCCGCTGGACCGTCGAGAACGGTCTGCCGGACGCCCGGGACCTCAATGACTACGTCAAGGCGCTCGACACCCTGTGAACCTTCGGCCGAATCGCCTGTTTGAGGCGGGAACCGGTCACTAGGATCCAGACGTTGATCCGATGCCAACGCACGACGGGGACGCTGAACTGAGCCGGCCCCTCACACCAATGGGAGGACTCGTGGGAGTCAGCCTCAGCAAGGGCGGCAACGTCTCGCTGACCAAGGCCGCCCCCAACCTGACCGCGGTCATCGTCGGTCTGGGCTGGGATGCTCGTACCACCACCGGGGGTGACTTCGACCTGGACGCCAGCGCACTGCTGACCAACGACCAGGGCAAGGTCGCCAACGACTCGAACTTCGTCTTCTTCAACAACCTCAAGAGCCCCGACGGCTCCGTCGAGCACACCGGGGACAACCTCACCGGTGAGGGCGAGGGCGACGACGAGGTCATCAAGGTGAACCTGGCCGGTGTCCCGGCCGACGTTCACAAGATCGTGTTCCCGGTCTCGATCTATGAGGCCGAGAGCCGCCAGCAGTCGTTCGGCCAGGTCCGCAACGCGTACATCCGCGTGGTGAACCAGGCCGACAACACCGAGCTCGCCCGGTACGACCTGAGCGAGGACGCCTCGACGGAGACCGCGATGGTCTTCGGCGAGCTGTACCGCAACGGCGCGGAGTGGAAGTTCCGCGCCATCGGCCAGGGGTACGCGTCGGGTCTGCGCGGCATCGCGCAGGACTTCGGCGTCAACGTCTGAGCCGTCGCTCTCCCTCGTCCGGCGCCGCACCCCGTGCGGCGCCGGACGCGCTCAACCCTTCGTCCGTCACTCAGGGGAGGACTCACGATCATGGGCGTCACGCTCGCCAAGGGGGGCAACGTCTCCCTGTCCAAGGCCGCGCCGAACCTCACCCAGGTGCTGGTCGGTCTCGGCTGGGACGCGCGTTCCACCACCGGGGCCGACTTCGACCTCGACGCCAGCGCACTGCTGTGCGCGAACGGCCGGGTGCTCGGCGACGAGTACTTCGTCTTCTACAACAACCTGACGAGTCCCGAAGGCTCGGTCGAGCACACCGGGGACAACCTCACGGGTGAGGGCGAGGGCGACGACGAGTCGCTCATCGTCGACCTGACGAAGGTGCCGGCCGGCTGCGACAAGATCATCTTCCCTGTCTCGATCCATGAGGCGGACGCCCGCGGCCAGGCGTTCGGCCAGGTCAGCAATGCCTTCATCCGGGTGGTCAACCAGGCCGACGGCAAGGAGCTCGCGCGCTACGACCTGAGCGAGGACGCCTCCACCGAGACCGCGATGATCTTCGGTGAGCTCTACCGCTACGGCGGCGAGTGGAAGTTCCGTGCAGTGGGCCAGGGGTACGCGTCCGGACTGCGGGGGATCGCTCTAGACTTCGGGGTCAACGTTTCGTAAAGCCGAGCCCAAGTCGGGTGCGGCGCGGGGGGAGACCCTCCCCCAGACTCCGTCTGGGGGGACCCCGCCTAGCTAGATGGGGAAGTCAGTGATTCTGAAAACCTTCGGCTGGTCATTCGTGATCACTGCGGTCGGTCTGGCCCTGGCAGTGCTCTACGACGGCTGGACCGCCTTCGGGATCGTGGCGATCCTGTCCATCCTCGAGATCTCGCTGTCGTTCGACAACGCGGTGGTCAACGCCGGGATCCTGAAGAAGATGAACGCCTTCTGGCAGAAGATCTTCCTCACGGTCGGTGTGCTCATCGCCGTCTTCGGCATGCGGCTGGTCTTCCCCGTCGTCATCGTCGCCATCAGCGCCAAGATCGGCCCCATCGAGGCCGTCAACCTCGCGCTGAACGAGAAGGAGCACTACAAGGAACTGGTGACCGACGCGCACGCGTCGATCGCCGCCTTCGGTGGCATGTTCCTCCTCATGATCTTCCTGGACTTCATCTTCGAGGACCGGGACATCCAGTGGCTGCGCTGGATCGAGCGGCCGCTGGCCAAGCTCGGCAAGGTCGACATGCTCTCGGTCGCCATCGCGCTCGGCGTCCTGCTCGTCTCCTCGATGACCTTCGCGACCCACGCCCATCTGCACGGCGGGGCGCACGCGGACAAGGGCGAGACGGTCCTCATCTCCGGCATCGCCGGTCTGATCACGTACATGATCGTGGGCGGCCTCTCCGGCTACTTCGAGGACAAGCTGGAGGAAGAGGAGGAAGCCGAGCTGGAGGCCGAGGAAGAGGCCAAGAAGAGCGGCAAGGGCGGCGCCTCGGCGGTCCTGCTGGCCGGCAAGGCCGCGTTCTTCATGTTCCTCTACCTGGAGGTCCTGGACGCCTCGTTCTCCTTCGACGGCGTCATCGGCGCCTTCGCCATCACCAACGACATCGTCCTGATGGCGCTCGGCCTCGGCATCGGCGCCATGTACGTGCGGTCCCTCACGGTCTACCTGGTCCGCCAGGGCACCCTCGACGACTACGTCTACCTGGAGCACGGCGCGCACTACGCGATCGGCGCCCTCGCCGTGATCCTCCTGGTGACCATCCAGTACGAGATCAACGAGGTCATCACCGGCCTCGTCGGCGTCGTCCTGATCGCCTGGTCCTTCTGGTCCTCGGTGCGCCGCAACAAGCGGATCGCCGCGGAGGGCGGCGGGGATTTCAGTGAGAAGGCGGAAGTCTCCACGGGGGTCTGAATCCGTGGTGTGACCCGTCGACGATTGCGGAACGCTCTGAGCGGGGCGGCCGGGAGGTTCGCGCCTTCCGGCCGCCCCGCCGTTCTTCCGGTGCGGGGCCGTTCGCTTTGTTTCGTATAGGGGTGGGGAACAGATGGCCTTCTGGGACAGCCTGCTGCGCGGCAGGCCCTCGGCGCAGTTCGACACGGGCAGCGCCGCGAGCAACGCCATCGAGCTGACCAAACGGCACCCGGTGGTCTCGCTCGGCAAGCAGGGCGCCAACTCCGGCTCCCTGCGCGTCAACCTGTCGTGGCGGATGCGCACCTCCGACTTCGGCGGCCGGTCGGGGTCCAGCGTGCTGCGGCACCCGTTCAAGATGTTCAAGCCCGACGTGGTCCAGGCGCACACCCAGGGCGTGGTCAACGTCGACCTCGACCTCGGCTGCCTCTACGAGCTGAACGACGGCTCCAAGGGCGTGGTGCAGCCGCTCGGCGGCTTCTTCGGCGCCACCAACGCGGCGCCGTACGTCCAGCTCAGCGGCGACGACCGGTTCGGCTCGCCGTCCGGCGAGACGATCTACGTCAACCTCGACCACCGCGAGTCCATCAAGCGGCTGCTGGTCTTCGTCTACATCTACGACCAGACGCCCGCCTTCGACCGTACGCACGCCAAGGTCACGCTCTACCCGAGCAACGGCCCGCGCATAGAGATCGACCTGGACGAGCACGCCCCCCAGGCCCGCTCCTGCGCGGTCGTCACCATCGAGAACGTCAAGGGGGACATGGTCGTGCGGCGCGAGGTGAAGTTCGTGTACGGCTTCCAGGCCGAGCTGGACCGCCTCTACGGATGGGGGCTCCAGTGGGGCCGCGGCTACAAGACGAAGGCCTGAGAGTGCGCCCGTGAGCGCGCCCGGCGGGCCACCGCCCGCCCGGCGCCGCCCGTCACTGCCGGATGAACTGCGGCCCCATCGGGGGCAGCGTGAACTCCGGCTCTCCCGCGTGCGCCGCCACCGGCTGCGGATAGCCGTAGCCGGACGGGGCGGAGGCGGGCTGCGGATAGCCGTACGAGGGCTGGTGCACGGGAGGGTGCTGCGGCGGCGCGGGGTGCGGATAGCCGTAGGAGGGCGGCGAGGCGGCCGGCAGCGGCGGCACATAGGGCTGGGTCTGCGGCTGGGCCGTGGGAGCGGCGTGCGGCTGCGGCTGGGACGCGGAGCGGGCCGCGGCCTGGCCGTGGGTCCGCGCCTGGGCGCCGGAGGAGCCGGTGTCCGCGCTCTCCTCGCCCCCGTCGCCGTCCTCGTCCACGGAGATCCCGTACTCCGTCGCCAGGCCCACCAGACCGGTCGGATAGCCCTGCCCCACCGCGCGGAACTTCCAGGTGTCGCCGCGCCGGTAGAGCTCGCCGCAGATGATCGCGGTCTCCTCGCCGGTCTCCGCCTTCACATCGAAGACGGCCAGCGGCTCGGCGCCGCCGGGCCCCGCGTCGTACAGCAGGACCCGCAGGTCACGGACGGATCCGAAGGTCGCGCCGTCCGAGGAGGCGGTGACCAGGACGCGGTCGACGGACGGGTCGAGCGCGGCCAGATCCGCCTCGATGGTGTCGGTCAGCCCGTCCCCGACCCGCTTCTTGGGCAGCCGCCGCACCAGGCCCGAGGGGTGGCGCGGCTGGTTGTAGAAGACGAAGTCCTCGTCGGAGCGCACGCGGCCGTCGGCGGCGAGCAGCAGCGCCGAGGCGTCCACGTCCGGGACGTCGGCGCCCGGCGTCCAGCGGAGCACGGCCCTCACGGCCATGGCGTCCAGCGGGACGTTGGATCCCTTCAGCATCGCGTGCGTCATGGTCGCAATCCTGCCTTCCCGCCGCCCGCCCGGACAACGCGGGGGCCCGAGGGCGGCCTTGTCCCGCAGATGAGCGGTACGTACGTTACGTACCGCGTCCGCCCGCGACACGGGAAGGGCGCGGGCGGGTTACCTGGATTTCACGCCCGCGGGGAACTCGCGACATGTGTTCTTACGTACTATTACCGGCCACCCACACTCACTCAGTCCGGGCCATCGTTGCAGTACAGGGGAATCCATATGCGTCACTTCGGGCACGTTCCGCCTGCTGCTCGTAAGGACCTGTTCCACCGGGAGCCCGCCGAGTTCAACGCGGACTCTCCCGCGCGTGTGCTGTCCGCCGCCCTGGGGGCGACGCTCTACAGTCCCGCGACCCGCCCCACGCTCGCCGACGACGTCCTCAAGCAGGCCCGTCGGGGTGTCGTGTCCATGGTGCTCTGCCTGGAGGATTCGATCGACGACGCCGAGGTGGCGGGGGCGGAGGCCAACCTGGTCCGCCAGTTCGCCGACCTCGACGCGCGCGGCGGGCAGACCCCGCTGCTGTTCATCCGGGTCCGCGAACCCGCCCAGATCCCCGATCTGGTGCAGCGGCTCGGCTCCTCGGTGCGGATGCTGTCCGGATTCGTACTGCCGAAGTTCACCGAGGAGCGTGGGGTGCCGTTCCTGGAGGCTCTCGGCGCGGCCGAGGCGGCCGGCGGGCGGCGGCTCTTCGCCATGCCGGTGCTCGAATCGCCCGAGCTGCTGCATCTGGAGACCCGCTGCGAGACGCTGACCGGCATCGCCCGGACCGTCGACAAGTACCGCGAGCGGGTGCTCGCGCTGCGGCTCGGGGTGACCGACTTCTGCTCGGCGTACGGGCTGCGGCGCTCGCCGGACATGACGGCGTACGACGTGCAGATCGTGGCCGGGGTGATCGCGGACGTGGTCAACGTGCTCGGCCGCGCCGACGGCACGGGCTTCACGATCACCGGGCCGGTGTGGGAGTACTTCAGGCTCCAGGAGCGCATGTTCAAACCCCAGCTGCGCCGCAGCCCCTTCCTGGAGGGGCGCGCGGAGGAGCTGCGCGACACACTGATCGAGCACGACATCGACGGCCTGCTGCGCGAGATCGAGCTCGACCGCGCCAACGGGCTGCTCGGCAAGACCTGCATCCACCCCTCGCACGTGGTGCCGGTGCACGCGCTGTCGGTGGTCAGCCACGAGGAGTACAGCGACGCCCAGGACATCCTGCGGCCGGAGCGGGGCCGCGGCGGAGTGCTGCGCTCCGCGTATACGAACAAGATGAACGAGGTGAAGCCGCACCGCGCGTGGGCCGAGCGGACTCTGCTGCGCGCCGAGGTCTTCGGCGTCGCCAACGAGGACACCGGCTTCGTGGAGCTGCTGACCGCCGGCCTGGCCGGATGACAAAGACGGAGAGCGTCGACAACGTGGTGGTCTGGTCGGGAACGTGGGTCGCCGAGCGGCTCGGAGTGGAACTCCAGGGCGACGAGCGGTTGCCCGAGCTGCTGGGCCTGGCCCTGCGCCGCAACCCCAAGCGGGCGCATCTGCTCGTCTCCAACGTGCTGGGCAAGCACGTGCCCCAGCGGCCCTCGCGGGTGTACGGGGCGGGGTTCGCGCTGGGCGAGGAGGTGCGGGAGCTGCTCGGCCCCGCGGCGGCCGGGGCGGTCGTCCTGGGCTACGCGGAGACCGCGACGGGCCTCGGCCACGCGGTGGCGGACGGCCTGGGCGTGGCGCCCTACCTCCACTCCACCCGCCGTCCCGTCGAGGGGGTCGCGCGGGCGGGCGGCTTCGAGGAGTCCCACTCCCACGCCACCTCCCACCTGCTGCTGCCGCAGGACCCGGCGCTGCTCGCGGGGGACGGGGTGCTGGTGCTGGTCGACGACGAGTTCTCGACGGGCAACACGGTCCTGAACACGATCCGGGCGCTGCACGCGCGCTACCCCCGTTCCCGGTACGTGATAGTCGCCCTGGTCGACATGCGCTCCCCGGCGGACCGCTCCCGCCTTTCCGCGTTCGCGGCGGAGATCGGTGCGGAGGTGTCCCTGGTGACCCTGGCGGCAGGAACGGTTCTGCTGCCGGAGGGGGTGCTGGAGAGGGGGCAGGCGCTGGTGGCGGAACACGAGTCTTCCCCCCGGGACGGGGCGGTGGCCCACAGCGGGGCGGGGCGGGACGGGGCGGTGGCCCGCGTGACCGCCGTCGACCTCGCTTGGCCCGACGGGCTTCCCGACGGGGGCCGCCACGGGTTCACCCCGGCCCACCGGACCGCCCTGGAGGCCGCGCTTCCCGCGATGGCCGGACGGCTGAAGGGGGCGCTGGGGGCAGCCCCCGGCCGCACCCTCGTCCTCGGCTTCGAAGAGCTGATGTACGCGCCCCTCCGCCTCGCCCTCGCCCTGGAGGACGCGGGCGTGGACGTCCGGTTCTCCACCACCACCCGGTCACCCGTCCTCGCCGTCGACGACCCCGGCTACGCCATCCGCACCCGCCTCGTCTTCCCCGCCCACGACAACCCCTGTGACGGCCCCGGCGAGCGCTACGCGTACAACGTGGCCGGCGCCGGGTACGACACCGTCGTGGCCGTCGTCGACTCCGCCGCCGACACCCCCGCACTGCACGCCCCCGACGGCCTGCTGGCCAGGCTCGCCGCGCACATCCCGCACGTCGTGCTGGCCGTCGTCCCCTCGTACGTACCCGAAGGTGCCCCCATGCCCGAGCCCCTGCCCGAGCCCCTCCGCGGGCCCGCCTTCTCCTCGTACGCGCCCGACGAGGTCGGCTGGCTGCTGAAGGACCTGTCCGGGGTCGAGCTGGAGGCGCCGACCGAGGAGCGCGAGGAGGCGATCCAGAGCGGCGGCGCCCACTACGCGGAGTCGCTGCCGGTCGAGTACCAGCCGTCCCCCCAGTACCAGGAGCTCTTCCGCGCCGCGCTCGACACCTCGGCCGAGCGGATCGCGCGGGCCGTCGGCACGGTGACCGAGACCGTCCTCGCCGAGCGCTCGCCCAGGCCCGTCCTCGTCTCGCTGGCCCGCGCGGGCACCCCCGTGGGCGTCCTGATGCGCCGCTGGGCCCAGCGGCGGCACGGGCTCGACCTGCCGCACTACGCCGTCTCCATCGTGCGCGGCCGCGGCATCGACCCCAACGCGCTGCGCTGGCTCGCCGCCCACCACGACCCCGCCGACGTCGTCTTCGTCGACGGCTGGACCGGCAAGGGCGCCATCACCCGCGAACTGGCCGCCGCGATACGGGAGTTCCCGGAATTCGACGGGTTCGACCCGGAGATCGCCGTCCTCGCCGACCCCGGCTCCTGCGTCCGTACGTACGGCACCCGCGAGGACTTCCTCATCCCGTCCGCGTGCCTCAACTCGACCGTGTCGGGGCTGATATCGCGGACCGTGCTGCGCAAGGACCTGATCGGGCCCGGCGACTTCCACGGCGCCAAGTTCTACCGCGAACTGGCGGACTCCGACGTCTCGGTGGACTTCCTGGACGCCGTCGCCGCCCGCTTCGACGACGTCGCCGCCGACGTCGACCGCGAGGCCAAGGCGCTCCAGGGCACCGACCGCACCCCCACCTGGGAGGGCTGGGCCGCCGTCGAGCGGATCAGCGAGGAGTACGGCATCCACGACGTCAACCTCGTCAAGCCCGGCGTCGGCGAGACCACCCGCGTCCTGCTGCGCCGCGTCCCCTGGAAGATCCTGGCCCACCGGGGCGCCGGGGCCGACCTCGACCACGTACGCCTCCTTGCGGAGCAGCGCGGGGTACCGGTGGAATGGGTCGACGACCTGCCGTACAGCTGTGTCGGACTGATCCACCCCCAGTACACGCGCGGGGCGACCGGCGCCGACGGCAAGGCGGTGGCCTCCCGATGAGCACCCTGATAGCCAGCGATCTGGACCGTACGCTCATCTACTCGGCGGCGGCCCTCGACCTGACCATGCCGGACCCCCGGGCCCCCCGGCTGCTCTGCGTCGAGATCCACGAGCACAAGCCGCTCTCGTTCATGACCGAGAACGCCGCCACCCTGCTCGCCGCGCTCAAGGCGGACCCGGACACGGTCTTCGTGCCCACCACGACCCGCACCCGCAAGCAGTACCAGCGCATCCAACTGCCCGGCCTGCCCGCGAAGTACGCGATCTGCGCCAACGGCGGGCAGCTGCTCGTCGACGGGGTCGCCGACCGCGACTGGCGACGGCTCGTGGACGCCCGCATCGCCGCCGAGTGCGCCCCCCTCGACGAGGTGCGCGCCCACATCTCGGCCGCCGCCGACCCGGCCTGGCTGCGCAAGGAGCGGGTCGCCGAGGACCTGTTCGCCTACCTCGTGGTCGAGCGCGCGCTGCTGCCCGAGGACTGGGTCAAGGAGCTGACCGCCTGGGCCGAGGAGCGCGGCTGGACGGTCTCGCTCCAGGGCCGCAAGATCTACGCGGTGCCCAAGCCGCTCACCAAGAGCGCGGCCGTGCACGAGGTGGCCCGCCGCACCGGCGCCGAACTCACCCTGGCCGCCGGGGACTCGCTCCTCGACGCGGACCTGCTGCTCGCCGCCGACGAGGGCTGGCGCCCGGGCCACGGCGAGCTCGCGGAGTCCGGCTGGACCGCGCCGCACGTCGACGTCCTCGACGAGCGGGGCGTGCTGGCGGGCGAGGAGATCGTGCGCCGGTTCGCCACCCGCGCCACGGACTCCCGCAATGCGCCCGCCGTGCTCTGACCGGTCGCATACTCGCCCGTATGACCAAGGGAAACAGCACGAAGATGACCGACGAGCTGTACGCGTACATGCTGGCGCACAACCCGCCCCTGGACGCGGTGCAGCGCGAGTTGGTGGAGACGACGTACGCCCGGCTGCCCGACCACGCGGGCATGCAGTCGGCCGAGGAGCAGGCCCCGCTGCTGGCCTTCCTCGTCCGGCTGGCGGGCGCCCGGCACGTGGTGGAGGTCGGCACCTTCACCGGGTTCTCGGCGCTCGCCATGGCGCAGGCGCTGCCCGACGACGGGCGGCTGATCGCGTGCGACATCTCCGAGGAGTGGACCGCGTACGGGCGCGAGGCCTGGACGAAGGCGGGCGTGGCGCACAAAGTGGACCTGAGGATCGCTCCGGCGCTCGACACGCTGCGGGCGATGCCCACCGAGCCGCACATCGACTTCGCCTACCTTGACGCGGACAAGGACAACTACATCGCGTACTGGGAGGAACTGGTGCCCAGGATGCGCCAGAACGGCCTCATCGCGGTGGACAACGTGCTCTTCCACGGCGAGGTCGTGGACCCGGCGGCGACCGGTCCCGCCGCCGGGATCCAGCGGTTCAACGAGCATGTGAGGCGGGACGAGCGGATGGACAGCGTCCTGCTGATCGTGGCGGACGGCCTGACGCTGTCGAGGAAGCGCTAGCGTCCCTGGGCGAGTAGGGGCGCGGGGAACTGCGCGCCCAGCCCCCACCGGCCCGCACGTGAAGAACTACCCGCAGCAGCCCCCACCACAACACCCGCCCCCGCCGGACGGCGCGGGCGCGGGCCCCGACTTGGCCATCCCGCCCACGGCCACGGTGGACAGCAGCTTCACCGTGTCCTCGTGCCCCTCGGGGCACACCGCGGGCGCGGCCGACTCGGCCATGGGCCGACTGAGCTCGAACGTGTCGCCGCACGAGCGGCACCGGTAGTCATAGCGAGGCATGACCCCAGGCTAACCGCCCCGTGACGGCGCCGTGCGGCTTACCGCAGCGGCCGTTCCCGCACGCCCGGCTCCGCCTGCGCCTCCGCCTCGCGCCGCGCCTTCCAGTACGGGTTGTCGTGCGGCAGATGGCTGCTGACCCGCCCGTACATCCCGAAGACCATCAGCGCCAGACCCACCAGGAAGCTGAAGATCACGTTCTGCATCTTGAAGGCGAGGAAGTTCTGCGAGCCGCGGTCCAGCAGGGCCAGGTTCACGAACCCGCTGATCAGGAAGAGCACCCCGAGCGACATGTTCATCCAGGACGCGAAGTTGCCGCCCCGGACCATGCCGTACAGGAGCAGCGCCCCGACGACGATCGAGATCACGCTGAGCGTGCCGTTGGTGCTCAGGCCTACGACCTCCTTGCCGCCGGTGTCGAAGAACCCGATGTTGTGGGTCAGGCCCAGGATGCCGAAGACGAGCAGGAACAGCCCCATGATCCCGGCGCCGAAGCGGTACACCTGGCTCAGCCGGTGGTCGACGGGCAGGTGCTCGTCGAGTGACACATGGGGGGTGCGCAGGGGGTGGCGCAGGGGATGAAGCGGCTGGGTGGCCATGGGCGGGCCTCCTCGTGTCGTCCGTACCTCCCAGGATCCGCCCGTCGCGCGGACGCGACAACTCGTCCCGGTGACGGCCGTCAGGCCCCGTGCCCACGCTCCTCGCGGATCTGGGCCACGACGCGCGCGGCGCTCTGGCGGACCGCCTCGGTCTCGGTGAGGAAGTGCCAGTAGTCGGGGTGGCGGCCCTCCAGCGTGGCGGTCGCGCGCTCCAGGCGCGCCACGGCGTCGTCGAGCGGGCGGGCGTGGCGCGGGTCCGGGGTGCTGCGGCCGGACATCGCCAGGCGCTGCGCGTCCCGGATCGCGAACCGGGTCCGCTCGATCTCCTGCTGCGGGTCCTTCGCCACCGCGTTGAGCCGCTGGAGCCGGTCCCCGGCGGCCGAGACCGCCTCGTCGGTGGTGTTGAGCAGCGCCCTGACCGTGCTCAGCCGGGAGGTCGCGTCGGCCCAGCGCTGCTCGTCGCGCGCGGCGGCCGCCTCCTTCAGCTTCTCCTCGGCCTGCCGCACGTTCACCAGCGCCTGCTCGGGGACCTGCTGGAGGTCCTGCCAGCAGGCGGCCGCGAACCGGCGCCGCAGCTCGCTCAGGACCGGGTCGACGGTCCCGGCCCGGGTGGTCAGAGCCTGCGCGCGCGTGCGCAGCGTGACCAGGCGGCGGTCGATCTCGGCGGCCCGCTCGGGCAGCCGCTCGGCCTCGGCGCGCACACCCTCGGCCTCCCGCAGCACCCGGTCGGCCCGCTCCAGCGTCTCGGGCACGCCGTGCTGCCCGGCGCCCTGGTTGAGCCGGGTCAGCTCGGGGCCGAGGGCGGCGAGGCGGGCGGCGAGATCGTCCGCTCTCAGTCCGGACGCGCGCACCGAATCGAGAGCGGTGCTCGCGGCAAGGAGCGCCTGTCGCGCCCGCTCCACGGCCGGCGCGAGCCGCGCCAGCTGGGTCTCGGCGGTGGACAGCAGCGGCCCCAGGCTCTGCTCGAACCGGTCGAGCTCGCCCTTGACCCGGACGAGGTCGTCCTTGGCCTTCGTCAGCTCGCCCCGGGCCCGGGCGGCCACCGAGGCGTCCAGGCCGTCGCGGTCCAGGTCGTGCGCGTCGACCGCGGTGATGTAGTCGTTGCTGACCTCGTCGATCCGCCGGCCGAGCGCCGCGAAGTCGTCCACGGCCTTGCGGGCGCGCGGCGAGCTGTCCACGGCGGTGATCGTCTCGATGGAGATCCGCAGGTCCCGCTGGGCGGTGTCCAGCTCGTAGAAGGCGGCGGCCGCCGCGTCCTTGGCGGCCTGCGCGTCGGCCCGCACGCTCTCGCCGCGCCCGCCGAACCAGCGCCGCGTCCCGCCTCCGGCGAACGCGCCGGGCAGCAGCGCGGCCCCGAGCACCAGCGGCAGCGCGACGAGCGCCAGCGCGTCCGAGAGGGCCCGCCGCCCCCCGGCCGCCCGCGCTCCGACACCGGGGACGATGGCACCCGCTCTGCTGTACGGCCGCGCGTGTGTCGCCGTCACATCCCTCTCCCGTGCCGTGTCCGCCTGCCGGTTCATTCTCCCACCAGGTAGTGACGAACACACCGGCCGATTAGTTCGCCCCGCCTCCCGGGACCCGCCGACCCGCCTGCCCCGGCGAACGGGTTTGCAGCCCTGCCCCGGAGGCCATGTACGCTGTTCCCTCATCCACGGATGTGCCACGGGCGTGTAGCTCAGGGGTAGAGCGCTGCTCTTACAAAGCAGATGTCGGCGGTTCGAAACCGTCCATGCCCACACGTGGTGAAGGCCCCCCGCCGATCGAGGCGGGGGGCCTTCGTCGTCAGCGGGCAGCCTCCGCCGGGCGCCCGCACCGCAGGTTCCAGCGGCCCGCGCGGCCCGAGAGCTCCGTGAGGGTCAGGGGGGCCACGTCCAGGCGCCAGAAGGACGCGGGCGGCAGGGTCAGGGCGTGGGTCACGGAGGCGCGGATCACGGCGGGGGAGGCGACCGCGAGGATCCGGCCGCCCGCCGCGGGCAGGGTGTCCAGCCACCCGCCCACGCGCGCGACGAGCGCGAGCAGGCTCTCCCCGCCGTGCGGCGCCGCCCCCGGATCGGTGAGCCACGCCCGTACCCCCGAGGGATCCGCCGTGCTCAGCTCGTCCAGCCGTTGCCCCCGCCACCGGCCCAGATCCCAGTCGGCCAGGGCCGGTTCGTCGCAGGTGGGCAGGCCGTCCGCCAACTCGTAGAGCGAGGCGGGCGGTTTCAGACGGCGGGCCGGTACCGCGAGCGCCGCCGCCGCGTCCTTGACCCTGCGGACCGCGCCCTCGTCCGGTGCGGCCGCGTCGTCGCCGACTCTCGCCTCGCGCGCGTAGCGGTCGGCCGGGGGTGAGATCAACATCACGCGTACGGTCATGGGTCAAGCAGAGCACGGCCGTTCACGCACTTGGCGCGGGGGTTGTGCATCCGCGCGCCGTAGCGGCGCGGTCCCGCACGCGGTACGGTCACGTCGACATAAAGACGGTGTGAAGGAAGCCCGGTGAGATTCCGGCACGGTCGCGCCACTGTGAACCCGGCGAGCCCCCAACAGGGAGCGAAGACGGGGAAGTCAGACCCACCACCGTCGACAAAGGCACCAATGACCGGGACGCGTGTTCCCCAGGAGGTTCTGCCGTGGCTGTTTCCGCCGCCTCTGCGCCCAGCGCAACTGCAACGCCGGCCATCACCCCCATATCGCTCAAGGCGATCGCTCCCTGGGCGCTCTTCTTCGGCATCCTCATGCTCGTGCTGCTCTACTTCGTGGGCTCCGAGCAGGGCGCCACCAGCGTCTTCTCCGGTGAGAACGTCCATGAGTGGCTGCACGACGGGCGCCACCTGCTCGGCTTCCCCTGCCACTGAGACCAGGGGTACCGACTCGTGAACTCCCTGTCCGTCAGGGCCCTGCTGGTGCGCGGCATGCTCGCCGGCCTCGCCGCGGGCCTCCTGGCGCTCATCGTGGCGTACGTCCTGGGCGAGCCCCGGGTGGACGCCGCCATCGACTTCGAGGACGCGCACGCGCACGAACACGGCGAAGAGGTGTTCAGCCGCACCCTGCAGTCCACCGGCGGCCTCGCCACCGGTGTGCTCGTGTTCGGCGTGGCCATCGGCGGCATCGCGGCGCTCGCGTTCTGCGTCGCGCTCGGCCGGATCGGCCGGTTCGGGCCGCGTGCCACGGCCGCGTTCGTCTCGCTCGGCGCGCTCCTGACCGTCTACGTCGTCCCGTTCCTGAAGTACCCGGCGAACCCGCCGTCCGTCGGTGACCCCGACACGATCGGCAAACGCACCGCCCTGTACTTCCTGATGATCGCGCTGAGCGTGCTGCTCGCCGTCGCCGCGGTGATCCTCGGCAAGCGGCTCGCTCCCCGCCTCGGCAACTGGAACGCGACCGTCGCCGCCTCGGCCGCCTTCCTGGTCGCCATCGGGCTCGCGTACGCGTTCCTGCCCGCCGTCAACGAAGTGCCCAAGGACTTCCCGGCGATGCTGCTCTGGAAGTTCCGGCTCGCGGCCCTCGCCATCCAGGTCACCCTGTGGGCCGGCTTCGGGCTGGTCTTCGGTCACCTGGCCGAACGGCTCCTTGTGCCCAAGGCCGCCGCGGCCGAGCCCCGCGGCACGGGCGTCGACAACAGCAAGGCCGCGGCCGTCCACTGATGGGCGCGCCGCACGCACGAGGGCCCCGGACCGAAGCGGTCCGGGGCCCTCGCGCGCGTGGGTCGTGCTCGGTGCGTGTTCGGTGCGCTGTTTCGGTGGCGCTCGATCGGTCAGGGGCGGCGCAGGGAGAACAGACGGCTCTGCCGCTCCCTGCGGTAGCGCCGCTCCCACCGGTCCATCCGGTCCCGGCGGGCGCGGTAGGCCCGGTAGTCCGTGTCCTGGCCGCCACGGCTTGCTCCGCCGGCTCCGGACGAGCCGCCGGACGGTGCCGTGGAGCGGCCACGGCGTGGGGCGCTGAAGAGTACGGCCACCACGGCGACGCAGAACACTATGCCGCCGAGACTGAAGCCGAAGCCGTACAGGACCAGCGCCAGGACGAGCAATAACAGGATCATGGCGTGTTCCTCTAGGGACGGTTCCGGGGGCTCCCCTGGCCCCCGGCCCTCCAAGTTACTCCGGTACGAGGGGAGTTGGCCTCCGAGTTACGTACCGGCCAACGCCTCGTGCGCCCCTACAGCCCGCGCAGCCGCTCCATCTCCCGGCGGTCCCGCTTGGTCGGCCGGCCCATGCCCCGGTCGCGCACCCCGGCCGCGAGCACGTCCGAGCGGGCGGGCGGCGGCGGGCTGTTGTCGACATAGGTCTCGGCGGCGATCGCCGCGCCCACCCGCTTGCGGATGACCTTCGAGACGACGACGATCCGCTCCCGCCCCTCAAGGCGCAGCCGCACCTCGTCGCCCACCTTCACGGTGTGCGCGGGCTTGACCCGCTCGCCGTTGAGCTGGACGTGACCGGCGCGGCACGCCGTCGCCGCCATGGAACGCGTCTTGGTGAGCCGTACGGACCAGATCCAGCTGTCGATCCGCACGGGCTCCGAGGGCCCCGCCGGTGCGGTCGGCCCCTTGGGCCCCTGTGCCTTCACCTCGTCTGCTGCCGCCATGCCCCGACTCTACCGAGGCCGTTGTCAGTGGTACCCGTCACACTTGAGGCATGTGCAGAAGCATCAAGACGCTCAGGCCGCCGGCCCTCCCCGAGGAGGCCACCGACGAGGAGATCCGCGCGGCGGCTCTCCAGTACGTGCGCAAGGTGTCCGGCTTCCGGGCGCCCGCCGCGCACAACCGCGAGGTCTTCGACCGGGCGGTGGAGGAGATAGCGCGGGCCACGGCCGAGCTGCTCGAAGGCCTGGAGATACGGGGAGTGCCGGTCAGGACCCCGGCGTAGGCACGTCCGTGCGGCTCGCCGCGGGCGGCGCGGTCCGGTGTGTCAGGCCGCCGGGCCGGCCACCGCGGCCTGGGCCGGGCGGCGCATGACGTAGGCGGCGAGGGAGCCCGCCGCGAACAGGGCGAGGACGGAGATGCCCGTGCCGAGCCAGGTCGCGCCGAGCCAGCGCCCGCCGAAGTAGCCGAGGCCGACGCTGTAGCCCGCCCAGGCCACCCCGGCGAGGGCGGACCACGGCAGGAACTCCTTGGGGGTGCGGTGCGCCGCGCCCGCGCCGAGCGAGACCACGGACCGGCCCGCCGGGGCGAACCGGGCGATGACGACGAGCGCGCCGCCGCCCCGGCTCAGCGCGGCGCCGAGACGTTCCTGTGCGCGGGTCAGCCGGCGGGAGCGGGCGATGGCCTTGTCGAGCCGCGCCCCGCCGCGCCAGGCCAGGCGGTACGCGACGAGGTCGCCGAGCACCGAGGCAGCGGCGGCGCAGGCGGCGAGGAGGAGCAGGTCGGGCACGTCGCGTATGGCGTGCGGGGCGCCCGCCGCGGTGGTCGAACCGGCCGCCGCGGAGGTCGCGGCGGTGATCACCAGGACCCCGCTGGGCAGGACGGGGAGGAACACGTCCAGGAGAACGGAGACAGTCACCACGGCGTAAATCCATGGGCTGCCGGTCAGCGACCCCACACTCTCCAGCACTACGACCCCCGAACGGAATGCGCCCCGCTGTCGCTGGTCTGCGGCCGGGTCGCTGTACAGCCGTACAGCGTACGCCTGGGGCGCGTGGGGTTTCCGTTCGGGGGTGGCGGGGCGTCAGCGCGCCGTGCCCGCCGGGGCGGTCGGGGCCGTGGCGGCGTCGGCCTGCGGCAGCGCGGCGCGGGAGCGGCGGCCGAGCAGCTGGTCGAGGGCGAGGGCGCCGGGGCCGGTGAAGACGAGCAGCAGGAAGACCCAGCTGAACATCGCGGCGTTCTCGCCGCCGTTCTGGAGGGGGAGCAGCGCGCCGGACTGGTGGACGTCGAAGTAGGCGTACGCCATGGAGCCCGAGGAGAGGAAGGCGGCGGAGCGGGTGAAGAGTCCGGCCATGATCAGCACGCCGCCGACGAGCTGGATGGCGGCCGCGTACCAGTTGGGCCAGGCGCCGGTCTCCAGGGTGCCGCCAGTACCGGCCGCGCCGCCGAACCAGCCGAAGAGCGAGGCGGCGCCGTGGCAGGCGAAGAGGAAGCCGGTGACGATGCGGAACAGGCCCAGGACGTAGGGCTTGGCGCGCTCGGTGTGCAGAGCGGAGGGGAACGTGGGGGAAGCCATGGGGACGGGCTCCTTCGGTGTGGGGACGGGGCCGGTGGAGGCTCCACGTTAGGGAGACCTGAGTAGTACTTGCAAGTTCAAGTTTAAGTAGATGGCTCAATTCCGGTTGAAACCCGACCGGAGTTGGCCGGAATTCATCTTTACGGGGGTCATACATGGACGTATCGCAAACGCGTCGGGACGCAGGGTTGCATCGGGACGCAGGGTTACGGAGTCAGGTCCTCGTCCAGGACCGTGACCAGCCGGGCGGCCCCGCCGCGCCCCGCCCGTGCCTGGTCGAGCCGGAGCCGGGCCGTGCGCCCGGTCAGCGTCAGCGTCATCAGCTGGTTCCCGAACCAGGGGCCGCCCGTCCGGCGCCAGCGCACCGGCGGCGCGCCGAGGCGGCCGTGCCGGGCCAGCGCCCGCCCGAGCCGCCGCCCCCACCGGCTCCACCCGAAGCGGAAGGCGGCCCGGAGCATCGCGGGCACCGAGTTGTGGACGGGCGAGCAGGTCAGCTGGAGCACGCGCGCGTCCGGGCCGCCGGTGGGCCAGAGCGGCTCCGCGAGGTAGGCGTGGTGCACATCGCCGGAGAGCACGCAGACCGTGGCGGGCGCCCCCGGTCCGGTGCCCGCGCGGGCGATCAGCTCCGCGAGCCCGGAGAAGGAGGACGGGAAGGCCGCCCAGTGCTCCAGATCGGCCCGGCGGCGCACCTTCTCGCCGAACCGCGCCCAGCGCGGGCCGCGCTCGCCCCGGCACAGCGCCGCGTTCCAGCCCTCCGCGTCATGGACGAGCGGCGGCAGCAGCCACGGCAGCGAGGTCCCGATCAGCAGGTGGTCGTAGGGGCCGGTCCCGTCGAGCACCTGCTCCCGCACCCAGTCGGCCTCCGCCTCGTCGAGCATCGCACGCTTCTGCTCGTCCAGGACCCGGGCGGCCCGGCTGTCCACCATCAGCAGCCGTACGCGCCCGAGGTCGCGGCGGTAACTCCAGCGCACGGCGGCCGGGTCGGTGCCCGCCCCGGCCGCGAACCGGCGGAGCGCTTCCGTCCCGTCGGGGCTGCCGCGCACCGCCGCGTACAGCGGATCGGCGGCGAGCTCGGCGGGCGGGAGGTTGCCGAGGTGCTGGTACACCCAGTACGACATCAGCCCGCCGACCAGCCGCTCCGACCACCACGGGGTGGCGCGCATCTCGGCCAGCCAGGCGGCGCTGGTGTTCCAGTCGTCGATCACGTCGTGGTCGTCGAAGATCATGCAGCTCGGCACGGTGGAGAGCAGCCAGCGCACCTCGGGGTCGCCCCACGACTCGTCGTAGAGCCGGGTGTACTCGTCGTAGTCCCCGACCTGCGCCCCCGGCGGATCCGCCAGATCGCGCCGGGCGGCGAGCCAGCGGCGGGTCGCCCGCGAGACGGAGTCGGCGTACACCTGGTCGCCGAGGAGCAGCAGGACGTCGGGCCGTTCGGCGTCCGGGTCGGCGGTCAGGCGTGCGGCGAGAGTGGTGGCGAGCGTGTCCAGGGCGTCCGGCCCGGCGGGGTCGCGCTCGCCCTTGGGCGGGGCGGCCCAGCGGCAGGACCCGAAGGCGACGCGCAGCGGGGCCGTGCCGGGCGCGGGCGTGCGGATCACGGACGGGGGAAAGGCGGAGTGCTCGGGCGGCCACACCCGCCGCCCGTCGAGCAGGACCTCGTACGGGGTGGCGGTGCCCGGGGCGAGGCCGGTCACCGGGATCAGCGCGTAGTGGTGCCCGGCGATCTGGAACGTACGGGAGGAGCCACCGGCGCCGTCCGGGCAGCGCGCCTCGGCCGTGCAGGGCCGGTCCGCCTCCACCCAGAGCGTGGCCGACGTGCCGGACCCGCCGTCGACGTACCGCAGCAGTGGTCCCAGGCGCAGTCCCGCCATCGCGTCCCCTCCGTCGCTCCGTACGGTACGGAAGGACGGAGGGGCGAGATAGTGAGCCTGCTGAGCGGACTTGTGGAAGCCCGGTGCGGCACCGGAGCCCCGTAGGGGCGCGGGGAACTGTGCGACCAGCCACAGGCGGCCCGCAGATGAATCACCGCACTACCAGCGGAGCGCCTAGCAGCCGTTGAGCACGGACTGGAGTGCGGACTTCTCGGCGGAGTCCACGGTCAGGTTGTAGTAGTGCTTCACGTCCACCCACATCCGGGCGTACATGCAGCGGTACTCGGTGCGCGAGGGCAGCCATTCGGCCGGGTCCTTGTCGCCCTTGGCCTGGTTGACGTTGTCGGTGACCGCGATCAGCTGGGGCCGGGTCAGGTCGTTGGCGAAGCCCTGGCGCTGCGCGGTGGTCCAGGAGCTGGCGCCCGAGCGCCAGGCCTCGGCGAGCGGGACGACGTGGTCGATGTCGAGGTCGGCGGCGGCCGTCCAGGTGGCGCCGTCGTACTCGGAGTACCAACTGCCGCTGGTCGCCGCACAGCTGGAGTCGGTGACGACGTTGGTGCCGTCGCGCTTGAGGACGACCTCGCGGGTGTTGCAGGTGCCGGACTGGGTGATCCAGTGCGGGAACTTGGAGCGGCTGTAGCCGTCGGAGGAGCCCTCCGGGGTGGCGGTCATGGCGGCGAGATAGCTGCGGGCGGTGGCGGCGCTGACCGGGGCGGGGGGTGCGGCCTGGGCGCCGGGGGCGGTGAGCAGGCTCGCGGTGGCGAGGAGGGCGGCGGAGGCGGTGAGCGCGGAGAGCCTGGCTATTCGACGCGCGTAGACACCTGACATGCGAACTCCCTTGGGTGTGGGGGGACCTGGCCGGGCGCGCGGGTGCGCGGCCCGGTCATCGTGGCGGCGCCAGGTTTCCTGGGGGTGGGCGCCAGGTAACAGAGTGGCGACATGGGCACGTCACATCAAGGGGTGCGGAGGTTCTTGACACCCTTGTCCCGCAAGGTAACTGACGCCCCGTATGCCACGGTTGCACCACCCGGTGCGGCGGCGGGTCCCGGCGTACGGTGGGCGCGTGCTGCTGCCCGTCAATGTCACGCTCGGGGTCGTTCTCGCCGTACTGCTCCTGGTCGCGGCCGGTGTCGCGGCGGTGGCGCGGCTCGGCCGGGCGAAGGAGATCCTGGTCGCCGGGGTGCGCGCGGCCGTTCAGCTCGCGGTGGTGGCGAGCGCGATCCACTGGGTGGTCGGCTCGGTGCCGCTGCTGCTCTGCTTCCTGCTGCTGATGTACGCGGTGGCGGTGCGGACGGCCGGGCGGCGGATGACGCCCAACGGCACCTGGTGGTGGGCCGCGCTGCCGATCGCGGCGGGAGTGGCCCCGGTGGTGGGGGTGTTGCTGCTGACCGGCCTGGTGCCGGTCAAGGGCATCGCGCTCATCCCCGTCACCGGCATCCTCATCGGCGGCGCGCTCACCGCGACGGTGCTCGGCGGGCGGCGGGCGCTGGACGAGCTGACCGTGCGGCGCGGCGAGGTGGAGGCGGGGATGGCGCTCGGGCTGCTCGACCGGGACGCGCGCCTGGAGGTGGCCCGCCCGGCCGCGTCCGACGCGCTGCTGCCCGGCCTCGACCAGACCCGGACCGTGGGGCTCGTCACGCTGCCCGGCGCGTTCGTGGGGATGCTGCTCGGCGGGGCGTCACCGGTGCAGGCGGGGGCGGTGCAGCTGTACGTGCTGGTGGCGCTGATGGCGGTACAGGCGGTGGCGGTGTCGGTGGTGCTGGAGCTGGTGGGGCGGGGGCGGGTGCACCGGGATGTGCCGCTCTGATCTCGGCCCCTCCTCTTGGCCCCTCCTCTTGGCCCTCCGGGGCGGGGGGGGACTTTGGTCCCTGACGGGTGCGGGGCGGTGTCCCGTATTCTGTACGGAGCAGAAGGGGAGTAGCTCTTCGCCGGAACGTCGACATACTGCTGGACTCTCCTTCGGGAGGGACCCCGGCCGGCGCCCGGAGGCAGGCCCGCGAGGGCCTCGCCAGCGAGACCTTCGGCCGCAGTGAACCATGACCGCTTTCCGCTTCATGGCGCTGCTGTGCCGAAGCGACCCCGGATTTCTTTCGTGACACGCTCTCGGTACGGCCGCGCCGCGCCCGACCGATTGAGGCCCTCCGTGCTCAGTTTCACCATCCTGGCGATCACCTTCGGCGTGGTCTTCCTCGCCGAGCTCCCCGACAAGACCGCGCTCGCGGGTCTGATGCTCGGTACCCGCTACAAGGCGTCGTACGTGTTCGTCGGCGTCGCGGCGGCGTTCCTGCTGCACGTGGCGCTCGCCATCGCGGCGGGCAGCGTGCTCACGCTGCTGCCGCACCGGCTGCTCCAGGCGATCGTGGGCGTCCTCTTCCTCGCGGGCGCGGCGATGCTGCTCTTCAAGAAGGACGAGGAGGAGGACGGCGTGAAGGCCCCGGCCGACCAGTCGTTCTGGAAGGTGTCCGGGGCCGGGTTCATGCTGATCCTGGTCGCCGAGTTCGGGGACCTGACGCAGATCATGACCGCGAACCTGGCCGCGCGGTACGACAGCCCGCTGTCGGTGGGTGTGGGGGCGGTGCTGGCGCTGTGGGCGGTGGCGGGGCTGGGGATCCTGGGCGGGCGGACGCTGATGAAGTACGTGCCGCTTCGGCTGATCACGAAGGTGGCGGCGGCGCTGATGGCTGCGCTGGCGGGGTTCAGTCTTTTTGAGGCGATTGCCGGCTGACGCCGGCGGTTTGGGGCGCGGTCTTTCGGCTGCGGGTCGTCTGTGGCTGGTCGCGCCCACGCGGCGGAGCCGCACATGTCACCGCCCCGCGCCCCTGAGAGCGCCCCTTCGGGGCGATCGTCGATGTGGGTGGCCCGGCTGGAGGCGACGCCCTACTGGGTGATCTCCAGCCTGAGCGTGCCGCTCGGCTCCGGGGTCACCGTGATGTGGGTCAGGTCCGGTACGTGTGCCGTCGGGGCGTGTGCCGCCGCTCGCGGGCCCACGCCAATAACGCGCATGCCCGCCGCCAGGCCCGCCTGGATGCCTGCCTCGGAGTCCTCGAAGACGATGCAGTCCGCCGGGGCGAAGCCCAGTTCGGCGGCGCCCTTGAGGAAGCCCTCGGGGTCCGGCTTGCTGGCGCCGACGCGTTCGGCCGTGACGCGTACGGGCGGCATCGGCAGGGCGGCCGCGCCCATCCGGGCCCGGGCCAGCGGCTCGTTCGCCGAGGTCACCAGGGCGTGCGGGAGCCCGGCGAGGGAGGCCATGAAGGCGGGGGCGCCGGGGACGGGGACGACGCCGTCGGTGTCGGCCGTCTCCTCGGCGAGCATCACGCGGTTGTCCGCGAGGTTCTGCTCCATCGGGCGGTCCGGCAGCAGGACGGCCATGGTGGCGTAGCCCTGGCGGCCGTGGACGACCTTCAGCGCTTCCTCGGGGTCGAGGCCGTGCTCCACCGCCCAGCGGCGCCAGCACCGCTCGACCACGGCGTCGGAGTTCACGATCGTGCCGTCCATGTCCAACAGGAGGGCGCGGGCGGTCAGGGTCGTGGGCGTGGCCGTCATCGGCGGACTCCTGGGTGCGGGAGCAGAGACAAGTGGCTCCGCCCGCCGGTCAGGGAGTACGGGCGGAACCACTTTGTTCCATCACGATACAAAATGAAGGTCGAATGGTCCAACCCGGTGGCCCGACCCGGTGGTCCGACCCGGTGGCCCGACCCGGTGGCCCGACCCGGCCTCGTCCCGGGGGTCCGGCCCCTCTAGGACGTCTGCGCCTCCAGGGCGCTGCGGGTCTCCGGGCCGTAGACGCCCGGGGGGTCGCTTTCGAGGCCCATGTACGACTGGTACGTACGCACCGCGTTCTCCGTCCTGGAGCCGAAGTGGCCGTCGGTCTTTCCGTTGTAGATCGTCAACTGGGCCAGCCGGTCCTGGAGTTCGGCGACCTCGGGGCCGTTGTCGCCCCGGCGCAGTACGGGGGCCGTGGCGGGCGGTGCGACCGGGGCGGTCGTGGTGTCGACGGTGCCGGTGACCTGGGAGGGGGTGGGTGAGGCCGGGGTGGGGCGGCGGGACGGGGTGGTGGAGGCCTTGGGGGTACGGCTCGGGGAGGGTGAGTGCTTGTGGGGGGAGGGGGTGGTGCGTGGGGTGGTGTTGGCGGGGGTCGGGGTGGGGGTGCTCGATGTGGTGGTGGGGTCGGGGGCGGTGCTCACTGTGGTGGCCGGGGCGGTTGCGTCGGCCTCGGAGTCGCCGCCGAAGAGGGTGGCGCTGGTGATGGCCACGATGGCCGCGGTGGCGGCGAGGGCGAGAGTGGCGAGGAGGAGGGGGCGGCGCCGGGGGCGGTGTTTTGTCTGCGGGTCGTGGGTGGCTGGGCGCGCAGTTCCCCGCGCCCCTTGAGGGGTGGGCCGGAATGCCACGGGCGCCCCAAGCTCGTCGCCTGCGAGCCCGGTCGCCCCTGCCCGGAATGCCACGGTTGCCCCGAGCTCGTCCCCAGCGGGCCCCGTCGTCCCTGCTCGGAATGCCACGGGCGCCCCAAGCTCGTCGCCTGCGAGCCCGGTCGCCCCTGCTCGGAATGCCACGGTTGCCCCAAGCTCGTCGCCAGCGAGCCCCGTCGCCCCTGCCCGGAATGCCATGGTTGCCCCGAGCTCGTCCCCAGCGAGCCCCGTCGCCCCCGGGATCGCAGGCTCCGTCCGGAACGGGCGCAGCGGCATCGTCGCCGCCGGGTCGGCCCCCTCTGCGATCTCCCGCCCCCTCCCCGCATCCCCCAACGTCACATACGGCCTGATCCGCAGCGGGTCGAAGTCCTCCGATGCGGCCACCTCGGCCGAGCGGGCCGCTCGTAGCGCGCAGGTGCAGGCCGGTCTGCCGGTGGGCTCGTGTTCCGTGCCGCATTCAGGACATACGTGTCCCGTCATCGTGGGTCCCCTCCCCTTGAACTGCCTGCGATTATGCAGGTCCCGTGAAGGCGGACCGAGGGGGGCCGGGCGGCCCGGCAGGCCATATTCGGACATTGCGATCAGGATGGAGAGAGGCGGGGCGGAGACAGCGGGGGCGGCAGAGACAGAGAGGGGCGGCCCATGGCCCAGGAAACGGCCTCCACCGCGCTCTCCCCGGGCGCCGGGCCCGGCGTCGGGCAGGAGCGGCGGACCGTACTCGTCGCCATCGGCGCGCTGCTGCTCGGCATGCTGCTGGCCGCGCTCGACCAGACCATCGTCTCCACGGCGCTGCCGACGATCGTCAGCGACCTCGGCGGGATGGAGCACCTGTCCTGGGTCGTCACCGCGTACATGCTCGCCTCCACCGCCGCGACCCCGTTGTGGGGCAAACTCGGCGACCAGTACGGCAGGAAGAAGCTGTTCCAGGCCGCCATCGTCATCTTCCTCGTCGGCTCGGCGCTGTGCGGCGTCGCGCAGGACATGGGGCAGCTGATCGCCTTCCGCGCGGTCCAGGGGCTGGGCGGCGGCGGGCTGATGGTGCTGTCGATGGCGATCGTCGGCGACCTCGTCTCCCCGCGCGAACGCGGCCGCTACCAGGGCCTGTTCGGGGCCGTGTTCGGCGCGACCAGCGTGCTCGGGCCGCTGCTCGGCGGGCTCTTCACCGAACACCTCAGCTGGCGCTGGGTGTTCTACATCAACCTCCCGATCGGCGTCGTCGCGCTGCTCGTGATCGCCGCCGTGCTGCACATCCCGGTGCACGGCACCCGCCACACCATCGACTACCTGGGCACCTTCCTCATCGCGTCCGTCGCCACCTGCCTGGTCCTGGTCGCCTCGCTCGGCGGGACCACCTGGGCCTGGGGCTCGGCGCAGATCGTCGGGCTCGCGGTGCTGGGCGCGGTGCTGCTCGGCGCGTTCGTGGCGGTCGAGCGGAAGGCGGCGGAACCTGTCCTTCCGCTGAAGCTGTTCCGTATCCGCACCTTCTCCCTCGTCGCCGTCATCAGCTTCGTCATCGGCTTCGCGATGTTCGGGGCGATGACGTATCTGCCGACGTTCTTGCAGGTCGTGCAGGGCGTCACCCCGACGATGTCCGGTGTGCACATGCTGCCGATGGTGCTCGGCCTGCTGATCACGTCGACGGCGTCCGGCCAGATCGTGTCGCGGACGGGCCGCTGGAAGGTCTTCCCGATCGCGGGCACGGCCGTCGTCACCGTCGGGCTGCTCCTGCTGCACGAGCTCAGCGAGACGAGCTCCACCTGGGAGATGAGCGTGTACTTCTTCGTCTTCGGCGCGGGGCTCGGCCTGGTGATGCAGGTGCTCGTCCTGGTCGTCCAGAACGCGGTGGGGTACGCGGACCTGGGCGTGGCCACGTCCGGGGCGACCTTCTTCCGCTCGATCGGCGCGTCCTTCGGCGTGGCGATCTTCGGCACGATCTTCACCAACCGCCTGAACGGCAAACTCGCCGACGCGTTGGCGGGCCGCGAACTCCCGGCGGGCACCGGGCCCTCCCAACTGGCCGCGGACCCGCGCACGATCGCCGAACTGCCGCCGACGTTGCGCCCCTCGGTCCTGCACGCCTACTCACAGTCGATCACCGACGTCTTCCTCTACGCGGTGCCGGTGACGCTGCTTGCCTTCGTGATCGCCTGGTTCCTGCGCGAGGACAAGCTGCGCGGCGCGGTCACCGCGCCCGACGTCAGTCAGACCGTGGCCTCCAACCCGGTCGAGCGTTCGTCGTACGACGAGTGCGCGCGGGCGCTGTCGGTGCTCGGCACCCGGGAGGGCCGCCGGGCAATCTACGAGAAGATCACCACCCGGGCCGGCCTGGACCTGCTGCCCGCCTCCAGCTGGCTCCTGCTGCGCATCCACCACTACGGCTCGGCGGAACCGGCCTTCGTCGCCGAGCGCACCCGCGTACCGCTGCGGCTGGTCACGGAGGGCGCCCGCCAGCTGGAGGAGCGCGGCCTCGCCGTACGCGACGGGATCGCCCTGGTCGCCACCGAGGCGGGCCGGGCGACGGCGGTCCGGCTCGCCCGGGCCCGCGAGGCGTCCCTGTCCGAGCTGCTCGGCGACTGGTGGGGCCCGGACCGCCCGACCGACCTGGTCAAACTGGTGGAGGAGTTGACGGCCGAGATGTCCGGCTCGGACGAGGAGCGCCCGAGGGGACCGGACCTGCGCCGGGACCACGCCAGGTGAGTGCCCGGCCCCTCGCAGCCCCTCACAGCTCCTTCGCGAACCACCGTTCCGCGTAAGGCCGTTGGGCGTACGGCTCGATCTCCCGATAGCCGTTGCGCGCGTACAGCGCACGCGCCTCGACCAGGTCGTGCCGGGTGTCCAGGGCGACACGGCGGGCGCCGAGGCGGCGGGCGGCCGTCTCCAGGGTGGTGAGGAGCGCGGCGCCGCCGCCGGTGCCGCGCAGGCCGGGGCGTACATAGACCCTGGTCAGCTCGGCGGTGGCCGGGGCCGTGCCGTCGATGACCGGGGCGGTCTCGCAGAGCAGGATCCCGCCGCAGGCGCCGGCCGCGCCGTCGTGGCGGCCGACCACGAAGTCGCCGAGCGGCGGGCGCAGCCGGTCGGCGCCGTCGTCCGTGAGGCCCTCCTCGATCTCCTCGGCGGTGGCCGGGCGGCCGTACCAGCGGCTCGCCACCTCGTCGTAGTACTCGCGGCGGAGCAGCGCCGCGTCGGGGGAGTCGTAGGGCTCGCGGTTCATGATCCAACTCATGGGCGTCTGCCTACCCGAGACCGGTACCGTTTGGCCACCGAATTCCTGGCAACCCGGCGGACAAGGACCAACTCACCGGGAAGGCAGACATGTCCACGATCGTGATTGTCGTCCTGATCGCGGTGCTCGCCCTGGCCGCCCTCGCCGTCGCCGTCCGGTTCGCCCTGCACGGTTCGGCGACCGGCGGGCGCGGGCTGCGGCGGCGCTTCGGCCCCGAGTACGAACGGGCGGTCGTCCTGCACGACGGGGACCGCCGGGCCGCCGAGCGCGAGCTCGCCGAGCGGCTGAAGCGGCACGGCGCGCTCACCGAACGCCCGCTGCCGCCCGAGGCCCGCGAGCACTACCTCGTGCGCTGGGCGGGCATCCAGGAGCAGTTCGTCGACTCACCGCGCCGGGCCGCCGAGGCCGCCGACAAGCTGGTCGCCCGGCTGGCCGAGGAGCGGGGCTTCCCGGCGGCGAAGGCGTACGAGGACCAGATCGCCGCGCTCTCCGTGCACCACGCGGGCCAGCTCGACGGCTACCGCAGGGTGCACCGCGCGGCGCGCGGAACGGGCGACACGGAGGAGATCCGGGAGGCGGTCATAGAGGCCCGCTCCCTGTTCGAGGAGCTCCTGACGGCGGGCCCGCGCCACGCCCACCCCACCCGCCGCCCGGCCCTGCCGCGACGGCACGCGAAGGGGAGTGCGGTGTGATGCGACGCGACGAGAACGGGACGGGCCCGGCCGAACCCAAGGTGTCCCCGGCGGTGCGCGGTTCGGACCCGGCGCCGGCCGTTCCCGGTGGTACGGCGGTACGGGGCGCCGACCCGGCGCCGGACGCCCCGGCCGATCCGGCGGTACGGGTCCCGGGCGCGGCGGCCACGGCGGGTGCGGCCGGTTCGGCGGCGAGCGCCGACGACCAGCCTGTGCCGCCCCCGCCCGCCGAGCTGGCCCCCGCCCCCCTGCTCCCCACGGAGGAGCGCGACAAGTGGGCGCTGCGGCTGCACCGCGCGGTGAGCGGCTTCATCGACGAGCCCCGGAAGTCCGTGGAGGAGGCCGACGCGGTCCTGGGCGAGACGGCCGCGCGCGTCGCGGAACTGGTCAAGGAACGCCGCCAGTCGGTCTCGTCGGCGAAGGACGACACCGAGGAACTCCGCCTTGCGCTGCGCGACTACCGGCAGCTGACCGAACGCATGCTGGAGCTCTAGCAAGGAGCGCCGGGATGGACGGCCCGTACGCGAACTCCCGGCGTACGGGCCGTCCACGCGCCTGCGGGCGGTGCCGGTTCAGCTCTTCGGCGCCGCCTGCTGCACGACCTCGAACGACCACAGCGTGGAACCGGTCGCGGCGGGCTTGGGGCGCTCGCCCTCCGCCGCGCCGCCCCCGCCGTGCGCGCCGCGCATCGACGTGGCCATCCACTTCTCGAAGTCCTCCTCGCTGCGCCAGCGGGTGTACACGAGGTACTCGTCGGTGCCCTCGACCGGGCGCAGCAGCTCGAACCACTCGAAGCCGTCGGAGTTCTCCACCGACCCGGCCCGCGCGGCGAACCGCTGCTCCAGCACCTCGCGCTGCTCGCTCGGGACCTTCAGGACATTGATCTTCACGATGCTCATGCCCCGACCCTACGGCCCCGCCCACCACGGCCCCGCTCACCCCAGCGGCGGCGGCACCACAACCGGCGGGGGCGGGACGACCACGCGCCGCCTCCGCAGTCCTGCGCGTACGAGAAGGAGCGCCGTCGTCGCCACCGCCGCCAGGCCCGTGGTGACCGTCAGGAGCCACGCCGGGACGCCCGCCACCCGCATCAGGTGGTCCGTCCAGATCACCCGCCGGACCGGGGTGTCGTCGGCCGCGCGCCTCAGTTCGTGGTCGCCCGTGATCGCGGAGGGCTGCCAGAAGGACTGGCTCAGGGCCGTGAGGTACGGGGTGTCGCCCTCGGCGGCGTACGACACGCCCGCGAACCGTGCCAGTTCGCCGCCCTCCAGCGGGACCTTCCCCGCGTACAGCACCTTCGGCGGCGTGCCCCCGATGGTCGAATCCGGCTCCATCCGGTGCGCCGACACCACGTACAGCTTCAGGGACTGGGCGGTTCTCGCCAGCCGCGAGAGGCGCATCGGGTAGACCGGGCGCTCGCTCGCGAACGTCAGCTTCAACGGGTCCAGCGTGCCCGTCAGGGGGCCGTCGCCGGAGGCGGGGGCCAGGCGGACCGCCACGTACTCCCATTTCTGGTCGACGTAGGGGCGCAGTTCCGTGGAGAGGGCGGGCGGGAGCCGGAACCCGTTCGTCTCCAGCCAGCTCCGCAGCGCCTCCGGGTCCGTCGCCGTCAGACGGGCCACGTCGAACGGGCCCAGGCGCTGCCGGTCGACCACGCCGACCGGCGGTGCGGCCGCGCCCGGGGCGGCCCCCGCGCTGTCGCCCGCCGTGTGGTGGTCGCGGGTGAAGGGCCAGTCGCCGTCCCTCGGCCAGAAGTAGTCGCGGTCCCTGTGCACCGGCGCCGTCGCCCGCTCCAGGTCGGAGAAGAGCGCCCGGTCTCCCAGCGTGACCGTCGCCCGGTGCGGCACCGGCATGATCCAGGCCGCCTTCGGCGCGTTCCCGTCGACCGTGAGGCTCATCACGATCTCCTCGCCCCGGCCGTCCCACCGCACCGCCGACGTCTCCTGACGGACCGACAACTGGGTACCCGTGCCGTGGACCATCGCGCCGCACCCGCACGCGTAAGCGGGGGAGACGATCGAGAGGAGCTGGAGGGTCAGCAATGCCCCCATGAGCAGCCCTGTTCGCCGCAGGAGCAGCCCCGTTCGCCGCCCGCTGCCACTGCCGACACCTCTGCCGCGCATTCCCCCGCCTCTCGCACGTACCACCCGTGCACCACCGTCGACGCGATCTACGACGGCGTTCCGGCAGGTCCGGTTCCGGCGGGTCGCGGGGGCCGGTCAAGGCGGTTCCGGTCAAAACCCCGGTGACAGTCAGGCGAAGTGGGGGTTGTCTGAGTCTCCTCAGAGGGGTGGTGCGAGGCTCTGAGGAGTCGCCCCGCACTCGGGGGCCGGTACGACGGGCGAACAACGGGCTTTTAGAGAACGGTGGGAGGCTTGGCGGGGCGTGGCTAATGCGGAGCACGGCGGACGCGGCAGCACAGTGGACTCGGGGTCGGCGGACTCCCGGATGGGCGCGGCCCGGGTGGTGCTGTGGCTGGTCGCCGCCGTCCTCGCGATACGGCAGATGGCCCACGTCCTGCGCCTTCCACCAGGCGAACGGCTCACCGACCTGGAGACCTGGACCGGTGCGAGCGGCGGCGACGGGGTCAACGGCGTACTGCACGTCAAAGGCTCCCTGTACGACCAGGACCACTTCACCGGTACCCCCTTCGCCGGGCTCGTCCTCAAACCGCTGACCCACTCCGCCGAGCAGGCGCTCGGCGTGGCCTGGACGTTCTCCACGCTCCTGTTCGTCGCGGTGCTCGGCGTCGTCGCCGCCCGCGCGCTCCCGGGGCCGATTTCGCGCCGAAGTTCGCTGGTGGCCGCGCCCGTCGCCATCAGCCTCCTGATGGTCTCGCTGCCGGTGCGCAACGCCCTCACCACCGGCCAGACCAGCATCATCCCGGTCCTGCTCGTCCTGCTCGGCTGCTTCGCCGTACGCGGGGAGCGCGCCTGCGGGGTGCTCATAGGCGTCGGGGCGGCCCTCCAGCCCACCGTGCTGCTGTTCGTCCCGCTGCTCTGGCTCACCGGACGCAGACGCGCGGCCGTCTCCACCACCGCCACCTTCGCCGCCGCGACCGCCCTGACCTGGGCGCTCATGCCGCACGACTCGTGGACGTACTGGGTGCACCACGTGGCGGGCGCCGGGCTCGGCGCGCGCCCCGACGGTCTCGCCAACCAGTCCCTGCACGGCGCCCTGCTCCGGATCGGCCTCGAAGGGCCGCTGGAGATCGGCCTGTTCCTGGCGCTCGCCGTCGCCGTGATCGTCCTCGGCCTGCGCCGGGCCGTCCGCTACGCGCGCGACGGCCAGCTCCTGCTCGCCGTCGCCCTCACCGGCTGCGTCGCCGTCACCGTCTCGCCGACGGCCTGGCAGCACCAGCTCCTGTGGGTGCTGCTCGCGATGGTCGGCCGGGTCGGCACCAAGGCCCGCGACCGGCTGGTGTGGCCCGCCCTGGTCCTCCTGGTGATGACGCTGCCGGGCGCGGTGCTGCTGCCGAACATGCCGGTCCTCTACCCGTTACGTGACAACGTTCCCCTGCTGACGGCGCTGCTCGCGGCCTGCCTGGTCCCGTTCCTGCCGCGCACCTCCGAGCACTTCCGCAAGCCGGTCCCCACCACCTACGCGGAGCCCGCCCCGGGCCGCTGGGCCCGCGTCCCGCTGGTGCCGTTCTGGCGCCGGGTGCTCAGCCGCCCGAACCTGCTCCTGGAACTGCTCGCCATCCGCGTCGGCTACTCCGCGTACTCCCACATACGCCTGGAGGCCACCGCCGGGCGGGAGACTGCCGAGGCGCACGGCCGGACCATCGCGTCCATCGAGCGCGCGCTCCACATCGACATCGAGCGCTGGGCCAACCACTCGATCCAGCACGCCAAGTGGCTGGAGTCGTTCTTCAACTTCTACTACGAGTCGTTCCACTTCGTGGTGCCGCTCACCGTCCTGGGCGTGCTGTACGTGCGCCGACCCACCGACTACCGCTGGGCGCGCGCGGCCCTGGGCTTCGCCACGGTGCTCGGCCTGGTCGGCTTCTGGTTCTTCCCGCTCGCCCCGCCGCGCCTGATGCCGGGCATGGACTTCATCGACACGGTCCACGGCCCGCAGGACCTGGCCAACCCGGACTACGGGGCGATGACACAGGTCACCAACCAGTACGCGGCGATGCCCAGTCTGCACTTCGGCTGGTCGCTGTGGTGCGGCATCGTGATCGCGGTGGTGGCGCCCAAGCTGTGGATGAAGGCGCTGGGCATGCTCCACCCGCTCTTCACGGTGTGCGCGATCATCGCCACCGCCAACCACTGGGTGCTCGACGCGATCGGCGGCGCCACCGTCGTCGGCGCGGGCTTCGCCCTCGTGTACGCCCTCGCGGGCCCGCGCGGCGTTCAGCTCCCGGGGCTGCCCGCGCCCAGAGCGGCGACATGGGGCGGCAAGGCGATGCCGGCGGGCAGTACGGGGTCGGGCTCCGGCGCGTCGAAGTAGCCGCGCGACGGCACCACCCCGGCCCCCGGTGACAACCGTTTCAGCCGCGGAGGAGCTCATCAAGGTCTATGTCGGTGATCTCCTGCGGGGGTGTCCCGCACTCGAACCACACCGTCTTCCCGGTCCTGGCCGGGCCCGGGGAGACGCCCCACTTGTCGACCACCGCGTCCAGGAGCACGAGCCCGCGCCCGGACTCGTCCTCATCCGACGCGTTGAGGGGCAGGGGAAGCTGCGGGAATCTGTCCGACACCTCGACGCGCACGCCGTGCGGCAGACGGCGCATGCTCAACTCGCAGTAGCGGTCCGGCACATGCCGTACCACGTTGGCGAGCAGCTCCGTCACAGCGAGTTCGGCCGCGTCCACGAGGTCGGACATGGCCCAGAAGTCGAGGTGTGTACGGACGATCCTGCGGACATGGCGTGCGGAGTGCACGCCGACCGTGAAGCGCATGCCGTACTGGGAATTGTCGTTCACGGTACGAGCGTGCCGCGAGATGGCTACTCTCGGCTACGAATGAATACAACCCGTTGAGAAGTAAGCGGAGTTGAGCCCGAGGGGGTACCCGCCGTGGTCCACATCAACGTCCTCGATCCGAGCGCCTCGCCGCTCGACTACTACGGCTACGAGCTGCGCCGCTACCGCGAGGCGGGCGGGCTCACCCAGAAGCAACTGGGCGCGATCATCTCGTACACCGGCTCACTGATCGGCCAGATCGAGACGGCCCGCAAGCTGCCGACGGCCGACTTCAGCGAGCGGGCGGACGCCGCGCTGGGCACGGGCGGACTGCTGTCGCGCCTGCTGCCGCTCGTCCTGCGAAGCCAACTTCCGGCTTGGTTTCAGCAAGTTGCTGAGCTGGAGGCGCGGGCGGTTGAGATCTATACGTTCCAGACCAACATGGTGCATGGGCTGCTCCAGACGCAGGACTATGCGCGTGCCGTGCTCGGCGCGGTCGACACGTCGAACCTGGAGGACCGGACTGCCGTCCGGATGGCACGGCAGCGGATCCTGGAGAAGGAGAACCCGCCGGTGCTGTGGACCATCCTCAGCGAGGCGGCGCTCCGGCAGGAGATCGGCGGGGGCACGGTCATGCGCGGTCAACTTCAGCGTCTGTTGAGCTACGAGAACAACCCGAGGGTCAATATCCAGGTGTTGCCTTACGAGGTTGGATCGCACGCCGGATTGACAGGCTCGTTCACCCTCTTCCGGTTCTCCGGAGACCCGGCGATCATCTACACCGAGGGCTACGGAATGGGGCATCCCACGGCCAACCCGGAGACTGTCAAGGACTGTTCGCTCCGATACGATCATCTCCAGGCGGCCGCCCTGTCTCTCCGGGACTCGGCAGAGCTGATCCGGCGGGTGATGGAGGAGCGCTATGGGGAGCATCAACTCTGAGCTGGCCGACGCCCAGTGGCGTAAGTCCAGTTACAGCAGTGACCAGGGCGGCGAATGCGTCGAGTGCGCGACCCTCGGCGCCGCCCGCTGGCGCAAGTCCTCCCACAGCGGCAACCAGGGCGGCGAATGCGTAGAGATCGCCGCCCTCCCCTCCACCGTCGCCGTTCGCGACTCCAAGGACCCCCACGGTCCCGCCATCCGCTTCAACCCGGCCGCCTTCGGCGACTTCGTACGGCAGCTGTAGAGCTCACGGGCTCACCTGGAGCTCCTTGATCCCGTTCAGCCATGCCGAGCGCAGGCGGCGCGGGTCGCCCGCCAGGGTCAGGTTCGGCAGGGCGTCCGCTATCGCGTTGAAGATCAGGTTGATTTCGAGGACCGCCAGCGACTTGCCGAGGCAGAAGTGCGGGCCCCCGCCGCCGAAGCCGAGGTGCGGGTTAGGGTCGCGGAGGATGTCGAACCGCTCGGGCTCGTCGAAGAGTTCGGGGTCGTTGTTGGCGGAGGAGTAGAACAGGCCGACCCGGTCGCCCGCCTTGATCTTCTGACCGCCGAGTTCCGTGTCCTGCGTGGCCGTACGCTGGAAGGACACCACCGGCGTCGCCCAGCGCACGATCTCCTCCGCCGCCGTCTCCGGGCGCTCGCGTTTGTAGAGTTCCCACTGGTCGGGGTGGGTGAGGAACGCGTGCATCCCGTGGCTGATCGCGTTGCGCGTGGTCTCGTTGCCCGCGACCGCGAGCAGGATGACGAAGAAGCCGAACTCGTCGGCCAGCAGGTTGCCTTCGCCCTCGGCCGCGACCAGCGTCGACACGATGTCCTTCGCGGGGCACTCCTTGCGCGCCGCCGCGAGGTTCATCGCGTACGAGACGATCTCCATGGCGGCCTCGGCGCCGATCTCCTCGGTGATGGCGTACTCGGGATCGTCGTACGCCGCCATCTTGTTGGACCAGTCGAAGATCTTCGCGCGGTCCTGCTGCGGTACGCCGATGAGCTCCGCGATCGCCTGGAGCGGCAGCTCGACGGCGATGTTGGTGACGAAGTCGAAGGAGTCGCCGCCCTTGGACGCGGTGAGGGCCGTGTCGACGATGCGGCGGGCGCGGTCGCGCAGGGTGGACTCCAGCGAGCGGATCGCGCGCGGGGTGAAGCCGCGCTGGACGATCTGGCGGACCCGGGTGTGCTCCGGCGGGTCCATGTTGAGCATGATCAGCCGCTGGACCTCGATCTGGTCGCGGGTGATGTTCTGGTTGAAGCGGATGACGGCGGTGTTGGTGGTGGAGGAGAACAGCTCCGGGTGCGTGGAGACGTACTTGACGTCGGCGTGGCGCGTCACCACCCAGTAGCCGTCGTCGCCGAAGCCGGCGATGCCGTGCGGCTGGGGGCACCAGAAGACCGGGGCGGTCTGCCGCGCCTGGGCGAACTCTGGGTACGGGACGCGGTCCTGGAGCAGGTCGGGGTCGGTGAAGTCGAACCCCTCGGGCAGGTGGGGGCAGCGCATCGGCAACTCCATCTCGACGGCACTTGTCTGACGACCCATCAGAATTTGACTGAAAGGTAGTAACGGGTTCTACAAGTGGCAAGGGGCCCGGGGGCCCGGTTGCGGGCGCGGGGTGCGGTGGGTGCGTGCACAACCCTTGCGTACCGGGGGTAAGTCTCACCAGACTGCATAAGGAACTAGAACGCGTACTAGTTCGGTCGCGGCGGCTCCGGGAGGCCCCGGCGACTGTGCCAAGGAGAGGACGAGCTCATGGCCGCGGAACCCGTCATCGTCGAAGCCGTACGCACACCGATCGGCAGGCGCGGTGGCGCGCTCGCCAATCTGCACCCCGCCTATCTGCTCGGCGAGACCTACCGCGAGCTGCTCGGGCGGACCGGGATCCACGCCGACTGCGTCGAGCAGATCGTCGGCGGCACGGTCACGCACGCCGGCGAGCAGTCCATGAACCCGGCGCGCACCGCGTGGCTGGCGATGGGACTGCCGTACGAGACGGCGGCGACCACCGTGGACTGCCAGTGCGGGTCGTCCCAGCAGGCCAGTCACATGGTCGCCAACATGGTGGCGGCGGGGGTCGTGGACATCGGCATCAGCTGCGGGGTGGAGGCGATGTCGCGGGTGCCACTGGGGTCGGGGTCCAAGCACGGGCCCGGGAAGCCGTTCCCGGACGAGTGGAACGTGGACCTGCCCAACCAGTTCGAGGCGGCCGAGCGGATCGCGCGGCACCGGGGGCTGACGCGCGAGCGGGTCGACTCGCTGGGGCTGCTCTCGCAGGAGCGGGCCGGGGTGGCGTGGGCGGAGGAGCGGTTCAAGCGGGAGACGTTCTCCGTGCAGGTGCCCACGACCGAGGAGGAGCAGGCGGCCGGGCAGGGCATGTGGCGGCTCGTCGACCGGGACGAGGGCCTGCGGGACACGTCGATGGAGGCGCTGGCCGGGCTGAAGCCGGTCATGCCGACCGCCGTGCACACGGCCGGGAACTCCTCCCAGATCTCCGACGGCGCGGCCGCGATCATGTGGGCGTCCAAGCGGATGGCCCGGGCGCTGAAGCTGCGGCCCCGGGCGCGGATCGTGGCGCAGGCGCTGGTGGGGGCGGACCCGCACTTCCACCTGGACGGGCCGATCGACGCGACGCGGGCGGTGCTGGGCAAGGCGGGCATGTCCTTGCGGGACATCGACCTGGTCGAGATCAACGAGGCGTTCGCCTCGGTGGTGCTGAGCTGGGCCCAGGTCTTCGACCAGGACCTGGACAAGGTGAACGTCAACGGCGGCGCGATAGCCCTCGGCCACCCGGTCGGCGCGACGGGCGCCCGCCTCATCACGACGGCCCTGCACGAGCTGGAACGGCGTGACCGGGAGTTCGCGCTGGTCACGATGTGTGCGGGGGGTGCGCTGGCGACGGCGACGATCTTGCAGCGGTTGTAGCCCCACCCCGCCCCTTCACCTAGACCCTCCGGGGGTAGGTGGGGGGTGAGGCGGGTTGCCGGGGGCTACGCCCCCGGGCCCCGTTGCGGGGGCTCCGCCCCCTGCACCCCGCGGAGGGCTTCGCATTGCCTCAGCTGGTCGACGCGAGCCGTGCGGCTCAGTACCAGCTGTTCTGCTGCCAGAAGTTCCAGGCGCCGCACGGGCTGCCGTAGCGCGAGTTCATGTAGTCCAGGCCCCAGGCGATCTGGGTGGCGGGGTTGGTCTGCCAGTCGGAGCCCTTGGTGGCCATCTTGGAGCCGGGCAGCGCCTGGACCAGGCCGTACGCACCGCTGGACGGGTTGGAGGCGTGGACGTTCCAGCCGGACTCGTGGTGGACGATGTTGCTGAAGCACTGGAACTGGGCGGCGCTCGGGATCATCTTCTTGGCCACGTCCTGGGCGCCCATGGGGGCGGCCTGGGCGGGAACGGCGGCCACCGCGATACCGGCGGCGGCGAGCAGCGTGGCGGCACCGGCGGCGATCGTGTTCTTGCGGGCGGCGAGACGGGCGGCGAACGACACAGAGAGACCTAACGTCGGGAACATGGGGCGGTCGCGGAGCAGGCGGGCGGCAGCTCCGGAGAGCCACATGAGCTCCCGGGAGGAGCGGGGGTTTCGTCCTGCGTGGGCCTGCGCGACCCGGCGAGCGGGCCGGGGGTGCCCGGCGACTGGACCAGTTGTAGCGACCCCGAGGAGCCGTCGCAAACACCCCCGGTACTAGTGGTCCTCGCATCCGGGGGTGCCGGGCCCGGGTCGGGAGTGGGGGTGAAACGGCTGGTCGAAGGGGCGTTTTGTGGCTTTATATAGGCCGCATAAGTCCACTATTCCGGGTCGTATGTGACGTGGGTCCTGTGGGGGGCCTCACCCGCCGGAGCCCTCGAATGTGACCTGGGCCTCGAAGGAGGCGCGCCGGGTGGCTCGGCGCAGTGCCTTCAGGACGGTCGAGCCGAGCGCGAACGTCAGGACGGTCGTGAGCACCGCCCGGCCCAGGTCCCAGCCGAGCGAGGTGGTCGCGCAGTACGCGGCGAAACGCACCAGGTTCTCGCCCAGCGGGTCGCCCGGGTGGAAGGAGATCCCGGACGACATGCCGCCGATGTACGTCCAGCCCTGAAGGTTCATGATCGTGCCGTACGCGAAGGACGCCGCGAAGCCGTACAGCGCGAGCAGCGCCAGCTCGCCCCGGCCCCGGAGGCGGTGCGGGCCCGGGAGCAGCCCGGCGCCCATCGTGAACCAGCCCATCGACAGCATCTGGAACGGCATCCAGGGGCCGACACCGCCCGTGAGCAGGGCCGACGCGAACATCGTGACCGCGCCGAGCACGAACCCGAAGCCCGGGCCGAGGACGCGGCCGCTCAGCACCATCAGGAAGAACATCGGCTCCAGACCGGCCGTGCCCGCGCCCAGCGGGCGCAGGGCGGCGCCGACCGCGGCGAGGACGCCGAGCATGGCGACGGCCTTGGCGTCCATGCCGCCGTCCTCGTCCGCGATGGTGGCGACGACCACCCCGACGAGGAGGGGCAGGAGCGCGGCGAAGAGCCAGGGGGCGTCCTGGGAGTGGGCGAGCCCGGAGTCCCCGTCGGCGAGGAGGGGCCAGCCGAAGGCGGCGATGCCGATGAGGGTGATGAGGGCGAGGGCGACGACGCCCCGGGGGCCGAGGCGGACGGCCCTGGCCTGGCGGTCGCTCCGCTGCCGGGGCGCCGTCATGCCAGGGCCTCGCGTACCTGGGTGACCGTGAGCCACGGGTCCGGGGCCAGGATCTTGGAGACCTGCGGGGCGAAGGAGGGCGAGGAAACGACCACGTCGGCCGTCGGGCCGTCCGCGACGACCTCGCCGTCGGCCAGGATCACCACCCGGTGGGCGATCTCGGCCGCCAGCTCCACGTCGTGGGTGGCCAGGACGATCGCGTGGCCCTCGGCGGCGAGGTCGCGCAGCACGTCCGCGAGGCGCGCCTTCGCCGCGTAGTCCAGGCCTCGGGTCGGCTCGTCTAGGAGGAGCAGCGGGGGGCGGCCGGTCAGCACGATCGCGAGGGCGAGGGCGAGGCGCTGGCCCTCGGAGAGGTCGCGGGGGTGGGTGTCGTCGGGGACGCCGGGGAGGAGCGCGGTGACGAGGTCGCGGCAGGTGCCGTCGGGCGCCTCGGCGTCGGCGTCGGCCGCCGCGCACTCGGCGGCGACCGTGTCCGCGTACAGCAGGTCCCGGGGCTCCTGCGGTACGAGGCCCACGTCGCGGATCAGCTCGCGCGGGGGAGTGCGGTGCGGGGTGCGGCCGTTGACGGTCACCGTGCCGGTGGTGGGCTCGATCATGCCGACGAGGGTGTTGAGGAGGGTGGACTTGCCCGCGCCGTTCCTTCCCATGAGGGCGGTGGTCTCGCCGGGGGCGAGGGTGAGGGTGACGGCCCGCAGGGCGTCGATGCGGGCTCGGCGTACGCCGAGTTCGGTGACGGTTGCGGTTGCCGTCGCGGCGGGTGCTGCCGTTGCTGCCGTTGTGCCTCGGCGGAGGCGGGCCAGGGCCGCGCGGAGGCCGGTGTTCGCCGCGCGTGCGGGGCCCCGTGCGGGGCGGTGGGTGGGCACCCGGCCTTCGGCCGGGTCGGCGTTCCCACCCGCACCACCCGTTTCGGTGGGATCGCCGGTGCGGGTCTTCTTGTGGGGCGCGTTCGCCGTCGGCGGCTGCGGGGCGTGGGTGGGGGTGGTGCCCGTGACGGTGGGGGCGTCGGTGCGGGGCTCTTCGTGGGACGGTGCCTTCGCCGTCGGCGGCTGCGGGGCGTGGGTGGGGGTGGTGCCCGTGACGGTGGGGTCGTCGGTGCGGGGCTCTTCGTGGGACGGTGCCTTCGCCGTTGGCGGCTGCGGGGCGTGGGTGGGGGTGGTGCCCGTGACGGTGGGGTCGTCGGTGCGGGGCTCTTCGTGGGACGGTGCCTTCGCCGTTGGCGGCTGCGGGGCTCTCGTTGCCAGGTGGGCTCGGAGGTCTGTTGCCCTGCGGCGGGCGTCCCGTACCGACAAAGGCAGGGGGTGCCAGCCTGCCAGGCGGCCCAGAGTGACCACCGGGGGGTGTACCGGCGAGATCGCCATGATTTCCGCCGGGGTGCCCAGGATCGGAGCGGTGGACGGGGACGGGAGCAGGAGGGCCCGGTCCGCGTACTGGATCACTCGTTCCAGGCGGTGTTCGGCCATCAGGACCGTCGTGCCCAGGTCGTGGACCAGGCGTTGCAGTACGGACAGGACCTCCTCCGCCGCCGCCGGGTCAAGGGCCGACGTCGGCTCGTCCAGGACCAGGACCTTCGGGTGCGGGGTCAGGACCGAGCCGATCGCCACGCGCTGCTGCTGGCCGCCGGAGAGCGTGGCGATCGGGCGGTCGCGCAGGTCCGCGAGGCCCAGCAGGTCGAGGGTCTCCTCGACCCGTCGGCGCATCACGTGCGGGGCGAGGCCGAGCGATTCCATGCCGTACGCCAGCTCGTCCTCGACCGTGTCGGTGACGAAGTGGGCGAGCGGGTCCTGGCCCACCGTGCCGACCAGGTCGGCGAGTTCGCGCGGTTTGTGGGTACGGGTGTCGCGGCCGTCGACCGTCACACGGCCGCGCAGGGTGCCGCCGGTGAAGTGGGGGACCAGGCCCGAGACCGTACCGAGGAGTGTCGACTTGCCGACCCCCGAGGGGCCGATGAGCAGGACCAACTCGCCCTCGGGGACGGTGAGGTGGACCTGCTGGACGGTGGGGGCCTCGTGGCCCTCGTACGTGACCGACACCTCTTCGAAGTGGATCATTTCGACTCCTGGGGTGTCCGGGGTGTCCGGGGTGTCTGAGGTGCGGGGGTCACGAAGGCCGGGAGCAGGCCCACGAGCGTGGCCAGGGCGGGCCAGAGGGGGAGCTCGGGGGCGGTGAGCGGGACGACGCCCGGGTGCAGGGCGTCCGGTGCGTACGTGCCCGCCCAGATCATCGCGGCCGCCACCGCCGCGCCGGAACCGGCCACCAGCCAGGCGCGGGTGCCCCAGCGGTCGGGGCGGTAGCGGGTGCGGACCGAGCGGCGGCCGCCCAGGCGCAGGCCCGCGAGGGCGGCGGCGAGGCCGGTGAGCAGGACGGGCAGGCCGTAGCGGGCGCCTTCGGCGGCGAGGAGTCCGTACGTACCGGCGCAGACGCCGAGTAGTCCGCCGAGGGTGAGGACGGTGGTGGTGTGGCGGACGGCGGGCGGTACGTGCGCGGTGCGGCCGTAGCCGCGGGCGTCCATGGAGGCGGCGACGGCGACCGAGCGTTCCAGGGCGCCCTCCAGGACCGGCAGGCCGATCTGGAGGATCGCCTTGATGCCGCCGGTGGGGCGGCCGCGCAGTCGGCGGACGGTCCTCAGCCGGGCGACGTCGGCGACCATGTTCGGCGCGAACGTCATCGCGACGACGACGGCGACGCCCGCCTCGTACAGGGCGCCCGGGAGGGACTTGAGGAGGCGGGCCGGGTTGGCGAGGGCGTTCGCGGCGCCGACGCAGATGAGGAGCGCGGCGAGTCGGGCGCCGTCGTAGAGGGCGAAGAGCATGCCCTCGGCGGTGACGCGGCCGCCGATGCGGATGCCCTTCGCCCAGTCGGGGAGGGGGGCCTCGGGGAGCGTGAGGAGGGTGTGGGTGCCGGGGATCGGCGAGCCGAGGGCCACGTTGAAGACGAGGCGGATGGCGACGACGGCGAGGCCGAGCTTGACGAAGGCGGTGTACGAGCGGGCCCACGGCGCGTCCGTACGCCTCGCCGCGACGACGTAGCCGGCGACGGCCACGAGCAGGGCGAGGAGGAGGGGGTTGGTGGTGCGGGAAGCGGCCGTGGCCAGCCCTATGGCCCACAGCCACCAGGCGCCGGGGTGCAGGGCGTTGGAGCGGGTGGTGTAGGGGGTGCGGTGCCGCTTCGCCGCGGGGGGTGGGGTGCGGTGCCGCTTGGGCGCGGGGCGTGGGGTGCGGTGTTCGTCGGCCGCGGGCCGTCGTGGGTGCACCCGGCCTCCGGCCGGGTTGTCGTACCCACCCGCTCCACCTGTGACGGTCCGTTCGCCGGTGCGGGTCTTCTTGTGGGGCGCCTTCGCCGTCGGCGGCTGCGGGGAGTCGGTGGGTTCCCCGTCGGGCTTGCTCGCCGGACCTGGCTGCCGGGTGTCGTCGTTCCTGGGCATCCGATGGTTCCGGCCGGTCAGTCGCGGCGGCGGCGGGATTGCCAGATCGCTGCTGCTGCCAGGGCCAGGACTGCCGCGATGCCCGCCAGCAGGCCCAGGGACGGGCCGGAGTCCGAGGACTTCTCCGGAGCGGCGGTGCTGGGCCGCGTGTCCGGCTTCTTCGTCGACACCTGTTCGCCGCAACCCGTGTGCGGGTAGCCCGCGATCGCGCACAGCAGGGCCGCGCTGTTGTAGCGGAGCGGCTTGGCCACCGCGGCCAGGGCGTCCGCCGTCGTCGCGTCCTCGGGGACCTGCGCGCACGCCGTACGCGGTGCCGGGGGCGTCTCGCCGCCCGGCGCGTCCTGCGGGGTGCCGAAGTCGAGCGCGAGGGCGACCCGCTTGCGGCCCGGCTTCGCCGGTGTCGACGCGCACACCTGCGCGAACGTCGGCGCCGAGCGCGGGGTCGCCGCGTCCTTGGAGTCCGCGCTGACCGCGAAGCGGAAGCCCTGGACGTCGCCGTCGGAGGGGTGCGCGGTGGCCGGGCCCTGCGTGGCGTACGTCCAGGTCGTGCCCTGGCGCTCCCAGAACGACCAGTAGCGGTAGCCCGACGCCTGTGCGGGCACCGCCACCGCCCCCGCGCCGAGCGTCAGCGCGAGGGCGAGGCCGGTCACGGCCGTGAGGCGGTGCCCGGACATCACTTCTGTGCGTTCTTCTTGCGCGCGCTGACGAGGAAGCCGACGCCCACGCTCGCCACGAAGAACACGCCGACGATCCACCACACCGACGTGCTGGAGGAGTCGTCCTTCTTCTCGTCGGACTTGGCCTGCTTGGTCTGGTCGGCCGCCTGCGTGCCCGCCGGGGTCGGGCCCGTGGCGTTCAGCTGGGACACCAGGTCCGTGCCGCCGAACTTCCTCGGGTCGGCGCCGGTGGCGTTCGCGGCGAGGACGAGCTGGGCGTACGCGGCCGGGCCGTTCTCCTTGGCCCAGCCGGACGCGTTCTTCTCCAGCCACTGGAGGGACGCCTTGGCCTGGGCCTCCTGGCCGTCGGCGGCGAGGGCCACGACGGCGTCGGCGGTGTTGCCGTAGTCGGGCTGGTTCTCGGCGCCCGGCATCATCGAGTTGAGGTGGCCCGACTTGGCCATGGTGCGGGCCAGGTACGCGGCGCCGTTGTGCGCGGCCTGCTCCGGCGTGGTCGCCTTCTCGCAGGTGGTGCCCTTGGCGTCGGAGTGCCCGGCGGTGGCGGCGAGGCCCTTGCCGTACGAGGCGGTCACGGCGGCGGCGCTGGCGTCGGCGTTCGCGTACAGCTTCGAGGTCTTCAGGTCCGGCTGGTAGGCGAACGCGCCCGAGCCGGGCGTGCTGTCGCACGGCATCGCGAACGTGAGCAGCGCGTCCAGCGGCGACTTGCCGCCCTGGCCGTCCTTGACGGCGGACTTGGCGTCGGCGGGCTTCTCACCGGCGGCGGCGAGGGCGCCGATCACGACCGAGGTGGAGTTGGCGTCGCTCTTGCCGCCGGGGTTGTAGGGCCAGCCACCGTCGGGGTTCTGCACGGTCTTCAGCCAGGAGACGCCCTTCGTCACGGCGTCGGTGTGGTCGCCGAGGGCGACGAGGGCCTGGACCGCGGCGGCGGTGGCGTTGGTGTCGAGCACCGTCTTGGCGTCGCACGGCTTGGCGGCGTCGGCACGGTACGAGGAGAAGCCGCCGGTGTCGCACTGCTGACCCGTCAGCCACGTCACCGCCTGCGCGGCGGGCTTCACGCCGACCGTGCTCTGGGCGAGCAGGGCGAGCGACTGCCGCCAGACGCCGTCGAACGCGGGGTCCTTCGTCCCGTACAGCCCCTGCGGGAGGGTCTTGGCGGGGGAGGACGGCGCCGTGCCGTCGGCGAGGGCGGCCGGGGCGGCAGCGCCGAGGGCGACGGTGGCGACGGCGAGCGCTGCGGCGCAGCGGCGTACGGTCATGGCGGGCGGTGCCTCTCCTGCGGGGGCCGGACGGCGCGGCGGGCGCGGGGGCACGCCGGCTCGTGGCTCCGTGTACCTCGACGGGGCCGGTCATCGGCGTGCTTGCCGGTGACCGCTGAGCCGGTCATGTCCGTCGGGGTGGTCCGGCTTGTCGCGCCGGGCGGGCGACGACATATTCACGGTTGCGGGTCAGCGCCGGATTCGCACCGGCTTTCCCCCGTACGGGCATGGACGACGGGTTCACTGTAGCTTCCGCCTGCGGCGGGCGTGATCCCCCACCCCACCCCTTCCCGAAAGCCCTGGGCGGGCGGCCGGGTGCTTCGTCTGCGGACCGTGCTGGGTTGCTCGCGCAGTTCCCCGCGCCCCTTGAGTGCCGCTGCGCGGCGATCCCCTGGGTGCCGGGGTCCGGGGCGCAGCCCCGGGAAGGGGCGGGGCGGGGGCTAAACCGCCCGGTACGCCAGCGGCGGGCCCGGTACCCCCTCCGCCCGCCCCAGCTTCACCAGTCGCCGTACATGCGCCTCCGCCTCCGACACCGCGATGTTGCGCGAGCCGTAGGGGATCTGCGACCAGGGGCGGTTCCACTCCATCCGGACCGCCAGCTGCCAGGGGGTGAGGGGCTCGGCCGCCAGCAGGGAGAGCAGGTCCGCCAGGCGGGACTCGTGGTGGGCGAGGAGCGTACGGACCCGCCCGGCCGCGTCCGTGAACGTGTGCTGGTGGGCGGGGAGCACCTCCGCCACCCCCAGGCGGCCCACCCGCTCAAGGGAGGACACGTAGTCGCCGAGGGGATCGGTCACCGTCGCGTCGTCGGGGTCCTCGTACAGCCCGATGTGCGGAGTGATCCCGGGCAACAGGTGGTCGCCCGAGAACAGGCGGCCGTGACCCGGGCGGTCCGAGGGGTGCCGCTCCTCCAGGTGGAGGCAGACGTGGCCCGGCGTGTGACCGGGCGTCCAGATCGCCCGCAGCCGGCGGCCCGGCAGCGGCAGCAGGTCGCCGGGGACGATCTCCCGGTCGGGCAGAGCCGCCCGCAGGCCCGGCAGCGACCGGGCGGAACCCCGCGCCCGTGCCGCCCGCAGCGGCGCGAGGTGGTCCTCCGGCGCCCCCACCGCCGTCAGCTTCTCCACGAGATAGGACAGCCAGGCCCCCGGCTCCGCCTCCCGGGTGCGCCGGACCACCGCCGTGTCCGCCGCGTGCATCGCGAGCCACGCCCCGGACGCCTCCCGCACCCGGCCGGAGAGCCCGTGGTGGTCGGGGTGGTGGTGGGTGAGCACCACCCCGTGGATGTCCGCGACCTCGGTGCCGAGCCGCCGCAGGCCGTCCGTCAGCGTGTCCCAGGACGCCGGGTCGTCCCACCCCGTGTCGACCAGGACCGGGCCCCGGCCGGTGTCGACCACGTACACCAGCGTGTGGCCGAGCGGGTTGTCCGGGATGGGCACCTCGATCGAGTGGACGCCCCCGCCGTGGTCGGCCACCCGCGTCCCCCGTGCCATCTGCGTCATGGATCAGCCTCGTCTCCGACCGCCCCGGTGGGCACCGACAGGTCACAGTAGAACGTGTTTCAGTCCGGGCCTCAAGAGGTCTCCCGTCCGTGGACTCCTCATAGGGGAACTGGTATCAGTTCTGGCAGATCTGAAATGCCGTCAGAAAATGGACCGCAGCGGGAGGCGCCACGCCATGACCAGCGATCTCATCGAGCACACCCGGCTCTACATCGGCGGGGAACTCACCGACCCCCGCGGAACCGACGTCATCGACGTCGTCTCGCCCCACACCGAACAGGTCATCGGCCGGGTGCCGCACGCCTCCCGGGCCGACGTCGACCACGCCGTCGCCACCGCCCGCCGGGCCTTCGACGAGGGGCCCTGGCCACGGCTGCCGCTCGCCGACCGCATCGAGGTCGTCACCCGTATCAAGGACGCGATCGCCCTGCGCCACGAGGAGATCGCCCGCTCCATCAGCTCGCAGAACGGCTCCCCGTACTCCTGGAGCGTCCTCGCCCAGGCCCTCGGCGCGATGATGGTCTGGGACGCGGCCATCACCGTCGCGCGCGACTTCCCGTACGAGGAGCGGCGCGCCGGGGTCCTCGGGCCGATCCTGGTGCGGCGCGAGCCGGTCGGGGTGGTGGCGGCCGTCGTCCCGTGGAACGTCCCGCAGTTCGTGGCCGCCGCCAAGCTCGCGCCCGCGCTGCTCGCCGGGTGCTCGGTGGTGCTCAAGCCGTCCCCGGAGACGCCCCTCGACGCGTACATACTCGGCGACATCGCCCGCGAGGCCGGGCTGCCGGAGGGCGTGCTCTCGATCCTGCCCGCCGACCGGGAGGTCAGCGAGTACCTGGTCGGGCACCCGGATGTGGACAAGGTGTCGTTCACCGGGTCGGTGGCGGCCGGGCGGCGCGTGATGGAGGTCGCCGCGCGCAACCTCACCCGGGTCACCCTGGAGCTGGGCGGCAAGTCCGCCGCCGTCGTGCTGCCCGACGCCGACCTGGCGTCGACGGTCGCCGGAGTCGTACCGGCCGCGTGGATGAACAACGGGCAGGCGTGCGTCGCCCAGACCCGGATCCTGGCGCCCGCGAGCCGTTACGACGAGTTCGCGGAGGCGTTCGCGGCCGCCGCCGGGCAGCTGGTCGTCGGCGACCCGCTCGACCCGGCGACCCAGGTCGGCCCGCTGGTCGCCAAACGGCAGCAGCAGCGCTCGCTCGACTACATCCGGATCGGCCAGGAGGAGGGTGCCAAGATCCTTGCGGGCGGCGGCCGTCCGCCGGGGCGGGACCGGGGCTGGTACGTCGAGCCGACGCTGTTCGGCGCCGTCGACAACTCCATGCGGATCGCCCGCGAGGAGATCTTCGGGCCGGTGATCTGCCTCCTGCCGTACGCGGACGAGGCCGAGGCGCTGGCGATCGCGAACGACTCCGAGTACGGGCTCAGCGGCAGCGTGTGGACCGGCGACGTCGAGCACGGCATCGACTTCGCCCGGCGGGTGCGCACCGGCACGTTCAACGTGAACACCTTCAGCCTGGACATGTTCGGCCCGTTCGGCGGCTACAAGAACTCCGGTCTGGGGCGGGAGTTCGGGCCCGAGGGGCTCAGCGAGTACCTGGAGCACAAGATGATCCATCTGCCCGCCGGGTACGGGGGCGAGGCGTGATGGGGGACCGCTGGCACGTCGAGGTGGACCGGAGCGTGTGCATCGGGTCGGGGATGTGCGTGAACACCGCGCCGGAGGGGTTCGGGCTGGACACGGCCCGGCAGTCCCGGCCGCGGGCCGCCGACATCGACGCCGATGAACTTGTCCTCGCCGCGGCCGAGGGGTGCCCGGTGGAGGCCATCAGCATCAGCCTGCTTGAGTCCGGCGAGCCGGTCTTTCCTCCCGAGGAGTGAGCCGTCGTTTGTCTGCGGGCCGTCGGTGGCTGGTCGCGCAGTTCCCCGCGCCCCTGGAAGCGCCCCTTCGGGGCGCCCAGGGGATTGCCGCGCAGCGGCACTTAAGGAGCGCGGGGCTGTGACATTTGCGGCTCCGCCGCGCGGGCGCGATCAGTTGGGGACGGCCCGCAGCCGAATTGCCGGGCCCCGCACCCCTGTTCGAACCTCTACGAACGCAGGTTGACCCATGCGTACCGCACAGTGACCGCATGACACATGCGACTGTCCGGCCCCCGGCAGGCGTGGCACCTTCGTTGCCACGCCACCGAGGGGGGAACGATGGACAAGCGGTACGAGGTCTTCTGCCTGGCCGACAGGCATTTCTACGAGACTCCGGACCGTTTGTCCTCGTCCAGGACCGGTGAGCGGGTCCCGCTCTTCGAGGCCGCCCAGCGCCCGGTCCCCGAGGGGTGGCGCACCTTCCTCTCCGGGGACTGGCTCCACTTCAACCCGGTGAACGCGGCCGGCGAACCGCGCCCGGGCGCCCTCCTCCAGGGCTGGAAGATCCACGTCTCGGCGTGTCTGGACAACGCCGAGAAGATGGCCGCGCAGGTGTGGGAGTACTGCGTCCCCAGAGAGATCCCGTTCAAGTTCGTGCCGGGCCGCCAGCCGCTGCACCTGCGCAACTCCAAGTACGCCGGGCGTGGTTCGAGCGGGAAGTTCGCCACGATCTACCCGTCCGGGGTGGAGGAGCTGGAGCGCATACTCACCGAGCTCGGCGAGCTCCTGGAGGGTGAGCCGGGCCCGTACATCCTCACCGATCTGCGCTGGAACTCCGGGCCCCTGTACGTCCGTTACGGGGGATTCGTCGAGCGGCACTGCGTCGGCGAGGGCGGGGCGCTGGTCCCCGCGATCGAGAACGCCCGGGGCGAGCTGGTGCCCGACCGCCGCGACCCGGCCTTCCAGGTGCCCGAGTGGGTGGCGCTGCCGCCGTTCCTGCGGCCCCAGCTGGAGGCGCGCAACGCGACGACGGTCGCCGACCTGCCGTACCGCATCGAGCGGGCCCTGCACTTCTCCAACGGCGGCGGTGTGTACGCCGGGACGGACTCGCGCGACGGCAGCAAGGTCGTCCTCAAGGAGGCCCGGCCGTACGCCGGGCTGGCCGGTGACGGCTGCGACGCGGTCACCCGTCTGGAGCGGGAGAAGGCGGCCCTGGAGCGGCTCTCGGGGCTCGGCGTGGCGCCCGAGGTGCGCGACTGGTTCGAGCTGGGCGGTCACCGCTTCCTGGTCATGGACTTCCTGGAGGGGCGCACGCTGAACGCGTTCTTCGCCGAGCGCCACCCGTTGCTGGCCGTCGACCCCGACCCGGACGCGGTGGCCTCGTACACGGCCTGGGCGCTCTCGGTGCACCGGGCGGTGGAGGAGGCGGTCCAGGCGGTGCACTCGCGCGGCCTGGTCTGCAACGACCTGCACATGTTCAACGTGATGGTGGCCCCGGACGGGGGCGAGGCGGACGGCGGCCGCGAGGTCTCCGTGCAGCTGCTGGACTTCGAGGGCGCGGTGCCGGTCGAGGAGCACCAGGGGCAGACGATGGCGCACCCCGGGTTCATGGCCCCGCGCGACCGCACCGGCTTCGAGGTCGACCGGTACGCGCTGGCCTGTCTGCGGCTGGCGCTGTTCGTGCCGATGACGACGCTCCTCGTGGTGGACCAGGACAAGGCGGCGCATCTGGCGAAGGTCGCGGCGAGCCAGTTCCCCGCTGTGCCGGAAGGTTTCTTCGAGGAGGCGGTGCGGGTCATCCGGGGGACGGACGAGCCCCTGCCGCGGCCCTATCTGCCGGTGCGGCCCGCCGAGTGGCCCGCCGGGCGCGACTCGATGGTCCGCGCGATCCTCGCCTCCGCCACGCCCGAGCGCGAGGACCGGCTCTTCCCCGGTGACATCGCCCAGTTCTCGGACGGCGGCGGCCTCGGGGTCGCGCACGGCGCGGCCGGGGTGCTCTACGCCCTGGACGCCACCGGCGCCGACCGCTACCGGGACGGCGAGGAGTGGCTGCTGCGCCGCACCGAGCAGCCGCCCGCCGGCTGTCCGCTCGGCTTCTACGACGGGCTGAGCGGCGTCGCCTACGTCCTGGACCGGCTCGGCCACACCGAGCGCGCCCTCGACCTGGTCGACCGGGTGCTGGAGGAGAAGTGGCAGCGGCTCGCGCCCGGGCTGCACGGGGGCCTGGCCGGACTCGGGCTCGCCCTCGACTCGCTCGGCCGCACCACCGGCGAGGCCGATCTGCGAGACCGGGCGCTGGAAGCGGCCTGGATCATCGCCGGGCAGCCGGAGCCGGACGCGAGCGCGGGGCGCCCGCGCGCCGGGCTGCTGCACGGCGCCAGCGGCCCCGCCCTGCTCTTCCTGCGGCTCTACGAGCACACCGGCGAGCCCGCGCTCCTCGACCACGCCGCCGAGTTCCTGCGCCGCGACCTCGCGCGCTGCGTCACCGACCGCTCGGGCGCCCTCCAGGTCGACGAGGGCGCGCGGATCATGCCCTACCTCGGTGCGGGCGGCGTCGGCATCGCGATGGTGCTCGACGACTATCTGGCGCACCGCCACGACGAGCAGTTCGCCGCGGCCAGGGCCTCGATCCTGCCCACCGCGCGGCTGCGGTACTACGCCCAGCCGGGCCTGTTCAACGGCCGCGCGGGCATGGTGCTGCACCTCGCCCGCACCCGCGCCGCGCGCCCGGACCTGGACGCGCAGAGCGCGGCGCTCGCCTGGTACGCCGTGCCGTACGAGGGCCATCTGGCCTTCCCCGGCGACCAGATGATGCGGCTCTCCATGGACCTCGCGACCGGCACGGCGGGCGTTCTGCTCGCCCTGGGCTCCGTGCCCGGTGCCGTGTCCCCCCGAAGGCGCCCGGTCGGGCTGCCCTTCCTGCCGCCGCTTCCGGCGGCCCCCAAGACGGCCCCGCGAGGGGCCGGACGGTGAACCCGTCCCCACGGAAAGTTCCACGAGACAGAAGGAGATGGCGATGACACTTCTCGACCTGCAGAAGATGGAAACCCCCGAGACCACGGGTGGCGGCGGTGGCGGCGGCGACCAGAGCAGCCTGAGCCTGCTCGCGTGTGACAAGCACAGCTCGAACAGCTTCCTGCTCTGCCTCTGAGCACACGCACCACCCTGATCAAACCCTGTTGCACATGATCAACCTTGATCGAAATCGATCAACCGTGTGACGCGGCCCCGGGCGGATCTGCTCTCCGCCCGGGGCGTGCGCGCCCCGGAGGGCCCCTTGGCGCAGCGCCCCTTTCTCCGCGAGACCGTCCGGTACGGCGCGGCACCCGCCGCCCTCGTCCTGCTGCTGACCACGGCCCTCGCCGGGGCGGGTCTGGCCCTGCCGTGGGCGCTCGGCCGCACCCTCGACCTGCTGCTCGGCGACGACCGGGCGGCCGCGGGCCCCTGGCTCGCGCTGTGCGCGGCGCTCACCGGCGCCACCATCCTGCTCGGCGCCCTCGACGGCCTGGTGACCGCCACCGCCAACGCCCGTACCACCGCGTGGATACGCGACCGGGTGCTGCGCCACGTCCTCGCCACCGGGCCCCGCGCGGCCCTGCCCGAAGGCGACCTGGTGGCCCGGCTCGTCGGCAACGCGGCCCAGGCCGGCCCCGTGCCCGCCACGCTCGCCGCCACGCTCGCCGCCGTGATCACCCCGGTCGGCGGCCTGGTCGCGCTCGCCCTCACCGACGGGTGGACGGCCCTCGCGCTGCTCGCCGGGATGCCCGTACTCGCCCTGCTGCTCAAGGTGTTCGTCCGCGCCTCCGGCGACGCGGGCGCCGCCTATCTGCGCGCCCAGGGCGAGATCGCCGGACGGCTCACCGAGGCGGTGGAGGGCGCCCGCACCATCGCGGCCGCCGGAACCGCCGAACGGGACGCGGCCCGCATCCTCGCCCCGCTGCCCGAACTCTCCCGCCAGGGCTATCGCATGTGGCGCGTCACCGGCCGCTCCACCGCCCAGGCCGCCGCCCTGCTGCCGCTGCTCCAGCTCGCCGTGCTCGCGGTCGCCGGGCTGCGGCTCGCGGACGGCGCGCTGAGCGTCGGCGGGATGCTCGCGGCCTGGCGGTACGCGGTCCTCGCCACCGGCACCGGCGTCCTGGTCGGCCAGCTCAACGCCCTGGTGCGCGGCCGCGCCGCCACCGACCGCCTGGCCGAGGCGCTCGCCCCGCCCGCCATGACGTACGGGACGCGCCGACTTCCGGACGGAACCGGCGCGTTGGAGTTCCGGAGCGTCTCCACCGGACCCCTGCGCCAGGTCGACCTGTACGTGCCCGGCGGGGCGGTCGCCGCCGTGGTCGGGCGGTCCGGCAGCGGCAAGACGGCCCTCGCGGCGGTCGCGGGCCGGCTCGCGGACCCCGACCGGGGCACGGTCCTGGTCGACGGCGTCCCGCTGCCCGAGCTCTCCCGGGACGCGCTGCGCCGCGAGGTCGGCCACGCCTTCGCCCGCCCCGCGCTCCTCGGCGCCACCATCGGCGCCACGATCGCCTTCGGCGTCGGCGAACCGGGCCCCGAGGAGGTCCGGGCGGCCGCGCGGGCGGCCTGCGCCGACGAGTTCGTCCGCAGACTGCCGCTCGGCTACGACACGCCCTGCGCCGAGGCCCCCATGTCCGGCGGCGAGGCACAACGCCTGGGCCTGGCACGGGCGTTCGCGCACTGCGGGCGCCTCCTGATCCTCGACGACGCCACCTCCAGCCTGGACTCCGCCACCGAGCTGAAGGTCTCCCGCGCCCTGCTCGACGAGCTCACCCCCGGCACCCGGCTCATCGTCGCCCACCGGGTGACCACCGCGGCCCGCGCCGACCTCGTGGTGTGGCTGGACGGGGGCGGGGTGCGCGCGCTCGCCCCGCACGCGGAGCTGTGGCGGCTGCCCGAGTACCGCGCGGTGTTCGCCGAGGAGGCCGCGTGAAGGGGCGCCTGCTGAGGCTCGCGCGCCCCCGGTGGCGGGCGCTGCTCCGGCTCGCCGCCTGGTCGGCGCTGGAGGCGGGGGAGACGTTCCTGCTCGGCTACGCGCTGGCGCGGGCGCTCGACCGGGGCTTCCTCGCGGGCCACACGGGGACCGGCCTCGGCTGGCTCGGGCTTGCGGCGCTCGGCGTGCTGGCCGGGGCGTTCGGCACCGGCCGGGTGCATCTGGCGGTGGCCGCGCTCGTCGAACCCGTCCGCGACGACCTCGTCCGCAGGGTGGTGCGCCGGGCGCTGCGGGCGCCGGACGGGGCGGCGGTCTCCCGGCTCACCCACCAGGTGGAGATCGCCCGCGACACGCTCGCCGGTCTGGTGATGGTGTCGCGGACCTTCGTCGTCACGGCGGTCGGCGCGCTGATCGGGCTCTTCTCGCTGGCGCCGGTGCTGCTGCCGGTGGTGGCGCTGCCGCTGGCCGCCGGACTCGCCCTGTTCGTCGCCACCCTGCGCCCGCTGGCCCGCCGCCAGGAGGTGTTCCTGGCCGCCGACGAGGCGCTGGCCGCCGAACTCGGGCTCGCGGTCGGCGGGTTGCGGGACATCACGGCGGCCGGGGCGCAGGACCGGGTGGCGGCGGACGTACGGGAGCGGATCGACGCCGAGTTCCAGGCCTCGCGCGCACTGGCCCGCTGGGGCGTGCTGCGCACCCTCGCGGCCGGGATCGGCGGCCGCCTCACCGTGGTGCTGCTGCTCGCGGCGGCCCCCTGGCTGCTGGACCACGGCGTCACCCCGGGCGCGTTCGTGGGCGCCCTCGCCTATCTCACCCAGTCCCTGATCCCGGCCCTCCAGTCCCTGATGCAGGGGCTCGGGACCTCGGGGGCGCGGCTGTTCGTGGTGCTGCGGCGGCTCACGGCGGACGGGAGCGTCCAAGCGGAAGTCCAAACAGAGGTCCAAACAGAGGTCCAATCGGAGGCCCGAGCGGAGGCCCGAGCGGAGGCCCGAGCGGAGGTCCAAGGGGAAGTCCAAGCAGCCCCCTCCGGCACCCCCGGCCCCGACGAGGCCGTGCGGCTGCGGGGCGTCACCTTCGCGTACGGGCCGGGCGCGGCGCCCGTCGTCGACCGCCTGGACCTGACCGTGCCGCACGGCGGGCACCTGGCGGTCGTCGGACCCAGCGGAATCGGCAAGTCCACTCTGGCCGAGCTCATGGCGGGGGTGCGGGTCCCGGACAGCGGCGAGGTTTTACGCGGATGCGCGCGGGTCCTGGTGCCCCAGCAGGCGTACGTCTTCACCGATACCGTCCGCGCCAACCTCACCTATCTGTGCCCGGACGACCCGCCCGGCGACGAGGACCTGCTCGCCTGCTGCACGGCCGTGGGCGCCCGCGGACTCGTCGAGCGGCTCGGCGGACTCGACGCCCCTGTGCCACCGTCGGAACTCTCGGCGGGGGAGCGGCAGTTGATCGCACTGGCCCGGGCGTACGCGGCCCCCGCGCCCCTGGTCCTGCTCGACGAGGCGACCTGCCACCTCGACCCGGCGGCCGAGGCGCGGGCCGAGCGGGCGTTCGCCCGGCGGCCCGGGACGGCCCTGGTGGTCGTGGCGCACCGGACCGGCTCGGCGGGCCGGGCCCGGCAGGTGCTGGTCCTGGGCGGCGACGGGGTGGAGCGCGGTACGCACGACGAACTTCTCCAAAACTCCGCGTTCTACCGTGAGTTGACCGGATTACACCCATCCCTCGCCCTGGGAGATACGAATGGCGTCCACGCGGTTGCGGGCACCGGTCTTACGGGTGATCGCCGCCATGTAGTTCCGCACGGTCCCGTTGGACAGGTGGAGGCTGTGCGCGATGTCCGCGATCGAGGCGCCCTCGGCGGCGAGTGAGAGCACGCTCAGCTCCCGTCTCGTCAGCGGCATCTCGGCCGCCCGCAGGAACCCGTAGCCCAGCGAGTCGTCGACGAACCGACGACCCCCCGCCACCTGTCTTATGGCCGCCACCAGCCGCTCCGGGGTGGCGTCCTTGTCGACGTAGCCGAGGGCGTGCGCCTCCACGGCCTGGCGCAGCGGCCCGGGCCGGTTGGCGCTGGCCAGCACGACGAGCCGGGTGCCCCGCGACCCGTTGTGCCGGCTCTGTAACTCCCCCAGCGGCGCGATCCCGTACGAGTCGGAACAGTCGAGGTCCACGGCGCACACATCCGGCCGAAGGACCCGCGCGCGGGCGGGCGCACTGCACCACGGTGCGTGATGCACCTCCAGACCGGGTTCACGGGCCAGGCGGTCGGCAAGTGCCGACCGCATCAGACAGGCGTCGTGCACGAGAAGTACCCGGATCACGTTTCAGCCCCCTCCAGCTCCCCGCCTACCGGTTGCCTTCCTTTGGCACGCGAAACATTTCTATCGGCGCGCCGGGGGAGGGGAACCCGGATTATCGGCCATGGGGTGGCACGGGGGCGCGCACGGCGCACAGTCCGGCGCGGACCAGGAGCCCCCAGCGTGTCCGCGCGCCGGGCGCAAAGAGGGGGCGGGTTCGGCCGGTCCGACGGCGGTCCGGCGGCGATGCGGTATGTCCGATTCCGCTGCCGTCTCGCGAAGGTGCCTTCCGGGGCCTTACGGGGCCTTCCGGGGCGCCCTCCGGTGCCGTCGCCCGAGGGCCCTCAGCCGGATTCGGGGGCCGTGAGGTCGATCAGCCGGCACACCGTCTCGATGTCGATCTTCACCTGGGCGATCGAGGCCCGCCCCGACAGCCAGGTGATCAGCGCCGAGTGCCAGGTGTGCTCGATCACCCGGACCGCCGAGAGCTGCCGCGGGGTGGGGTGGTCCAGGCCCATCGCGTCCAGGATGATCGCGGTGGTCTGCCGGGAGACCGTGTCCACCTCGGGGCTGACCGAGCGGTCGGCGAAGGTGAGGGCGCGCACCATCGCGTCGGCGAGGTGCGGCTCGCGCTGGAGCGCGCGGAACGCCCGCATCAGCGTCTCGGCGACCCGCTCCGCGGCCGAGTCGCCGGACGGCGGGTGCTTGCGGAGCGTGGAGTGCAGATGCTGGAGCTGGTCCTGCATGGTGGCGACCAGCAGATGGATCTTGGACGGGAAGTAGCGGTAGAGCGTGCCGAGCGCGACCCCCGCGGCCTCGGCCACCTCGCGCATCTGGACCGCGTCGAAGCCGCCCCGGCTGGCCAGCTGGGCGCTGGCGTGCAGGATGCGGCGGCGGCGCGCCTCCTGGCGCTCGGTCAGGGCGGGCGAGGCGGCAATGGCTGCTTTGGCTTCCGCTGTCATCTGTCCCGTTCCGTCGTCCGGTCGTGCGCTTCGCCGACGTTCCCCGTGCGGGGTTTCCCGTGCGGACCCCGTGCCCCTGGTGGCCCGTTTCCGGGGGCACAGCATGGCAGGGGCCCCGGTGGTGGCGCGAATCACCCGATCCGGCCCTCACACGCGCGCTACCTGCCGGTAGATTCGAAGCTTCTTGAGGCTCCTCGGAGAGATCAAGAAGGATCAAGTCTGGAACTTGTTCTAGATTAGCGCGAGCGGTTACGCTCCGGCGAAACGCAGCGATGAAGGGGCCGCGAGTGACCGCAGAGGCCGTGGAGGCAAGCCCCCGCGCAGGGGAGCCGGCCCGTGCGGGCGACCGCCCGCTGCGGATCGCCCTCCTGACGTACAAGGGCAATCCGTTCTGCGGCGGCCAGGGCGTCTACGTACGCCACCTCTCCCGCGAACTCGCCCGCCTGGGGCACAGCGTGGAGGTCATCGGCGCCCAGCCGTACCCCGTCCTGGACGAGGGCGTGCCGCTCACCGAGCTCGCCAGCCTGGACCTGTACCGCTCGCCCGACCCGTTCCGTACGCCCAAGAGGGACGAGTACCGGGACTGGATCGACGGGCTCGAAGTCGCCACCATGTGGACCGGCGGTTTCCCCGAGCCGCTGACCTTCTCGCTGCGGGCCCGGCGCCACCTCGCCGCCCGCAAGGGCGAGTTCGACGTCATCCACGACAACCAGACGCTCGGCTACGGCCTGCTCGCGGACCTCGGCGCCCCCCTCGTCACCACGATCCACCACCCCATCACCGTCGACCGGCAGCTGGAGCTGGACGCCGCCGGCGACTGGAAGCGGCGCGCCTCCGTACGCCGCTGGTACGGCTTCACCCGGATGCAGAAGCGGGTCGCCCGCAGGCTGCCGTCCGTGCTCACCGTCTCCGGCTCCTCGCAGCGCGAGATCGTCGAGCACCTCGGGGTGCGCGAGGACCGCGTCTCCGTGGTGCACATCGGCGCCGACACCGACCTGTGGTCCCCGGACCCGGCGGTGGCCGAGGTGCCCGGCCGGATCGTCACCACCTCCAGCGCGGACGTCCCGCTCAAGGGCCTCGTCTTCCTCGTCGAGGCGCTCGCCAAGGTGCGCGCCGAGCACCCCGAGGCGCACCTCGTGGTCGTCGGCAAGCGCGCCGAGGACGGGCCGGTCGCCCAGGCCATCGAGAAGTACGGGCTCGGCGACGCGGTCCGGTTCGTCAAGGGCATCACCGACGCCGAGCTGGTCGACCTCGTACGGTCCGCGCAGGTCAGCTGTGTTCCTTCGCTGTACGAGGGGTTCTCGCTGCCGGCCGCAGAGGCGATGGCGACGGGGACGCCGCTGGTGGCCACGACCGGGGGCGCCATCCCCGAGGTCGCCGGGCCGGACGGGGAGACCTGCCTCGCGGTGCCGCCGGGTGAGCCGGGCGCGCTCGCCGCGGCCCTGAACCGCCTGTTGGCCGACCCGGAACTGCGCGCGCGGCTCGGCGCGGCCGGGCGGGAACGGGTCCTCGACCGGTTCACCTGGGCCCGGGCGGCCGAGGGCACCGCCGAGCTGTACCGCGCGGCGATCGTGGCGGGCGGCCGCTCCGCGGCCGGAAAGCGGACAGGGTGACCCGGCGAAGCCCCCGCCCCCGCACCTTCGGCCACCCAGGCCCCAGCCGCTCCGCGGCCCCGAACCCCGGCCGCTCCGCGGCCTCAAGGGGGTGGCGTCACCCCCAGGCTCCCGCAAGCTACGACCCTCGCGAAAGCAGGCATCCGTGCTGACCGTCGACTTCTCCCGCTTCCCGCTCGCCCCGGGCGACCGCGTGCTCGACCTGGGCTGCGGCGCGGGGCGGCACGCCTTCGAGTGCTACCGGCGCGGCGCGCAGGTCGTGGCGCTCGACCAGAACGGCGAGGAGATCCGCGAGGTCGCCAAGTGGTTCGCGGCGATGAAGGAGGCCGGTGAGGCGCCCGAGGGCGCGACCGCCACGGCGATGGAGGGCGACGCGCTCAACCTGCCCTTCCCCGACGAGTCCTTCGACGTCGTGATCATCTCCGAGGTCATGGAGCACATCCCGGACGACAAGGGCGTGCTCGCCGAGATGGTCCGGGTCCTCAAGCCGGGCGGCCGGATCGCGGTCACCGTGCCCCGCTACGGGCCGGAGAAGGTCTGCTGGGCGCTCTCCGACGCGTACCACGAGGTCGAGGGCGGCCACATCCGCATCTACAAGGCGGACGAGCTGCTCGCCAAGATGCGCGAGGCGGGCCTCAAGCCGTACGGCCAGCACCACGCGCACGCGCTGCACTCGCCGTACTGGTGGCTCAAGTGCGCCTTCGGCGTGGACAATGACAAGGCACTGCCGGTGCGGGCGTACCACAAGCTGCTCGTCTGGGACATCATGAAGAAGCCGCTGGTCACGCGGCTCGCGGAGCAGGCACTCAACCCGATCGTCGGCAAGAGCTTCGTGGCGTACGCGACCAAGCCGCACCTCGCCCGTTTCGACAAGGTCGCCGCCAAGTGACCTCACCGGAGCGGACCGAGCACCTCGTCCTGCCGGGGGTGCTCAGCGCGCAACAGGCCGCCGCCACGGTGGCCGGCATCCTCGCCGTGCAGCGCGAGGACGGCGCCATACCGTGGTTCCGCGGGCACCACCTGGACCCGTGGGACCACACCGAGGCCGCCATGGCGCTGGACGCGGCGGGCGAGCACGAGGCCGCCGCGCGCGCCTACGAGTGGCTGGCGCGGCACCAGAACGACGACGGGTCCTGGTACGCGGCGTACCACGACGGGGACTTCGAGCGGGTCACCGACCGGGGCCGGGAGACCAACTTCGTCGCGTACGTGGCGGTGGGCGTCTGGCACCACTACCTCGCCACCGGAGACGACACCTTCCTGGACCGGATGTGGCCGGTGGTGTACGCGGCCGTCGAGTTCGTGCTGCGGCTCCAGCAGCCGGGCGGGCAGATCGGCTGGAAGCGCGAGGAGGACGGCTCGCCCGTCACCGACGCGCTGCTGACCGGCAGCTCCTCGATCCACCAGGCGCTGCGGTGCGCGCTGGCCATCGCCGAGCAGCGCGAGGAGCCGCAGCCGGACTGGGAGCTGGCGACGGGCGCGCTCGCGCACGCCGTGGCCGCCCACCCCGAGCGCTTCCTGGACAAGTCCCGCTACTCCATGGACTGGTACTACCCCGTCCTCGGCGGCGCGGTGACCGGCGCCCAGGCGAAGGCGCGTATCGAGGCGCGCTGGGAGGACTTCGTGGTGCCCGGGCTGGGGGTGCGGTGCGTGCTGCCGAACCCGTGGGTGACGGGCGGCGAGAGCTGCGAACTGGCGCTCGCGCTGTGGGTGATGGGCGAGTCGGACCGCGCCCTGGAGATCCTCCAGTCCATCCAGCACCTGCGGGCCGGGGACGGCCTGTACTGGACGGGGTACGTCTTCGAGGGCAACCGGGCGGTGTGGCCCGAGGAGCTCACGACGTGGACGGCGGGGTCGCTGCTGCTCGCGGTGGCGGCGCTGGGGGGCGACGAGGCGACGACGGCGGTGTTCGGCGGCGAACGCCTGCCGCGGGGGCTCGCGCCCGAGTGCTGCGGTTAGCCCCTCCGGGGCCGCGCCCCTGGACCCCGGTGCGGGGCCCGCGGCCCCTGCACCCCGCTTCGCGTTCGTCTGCGCGACCAGCCCACCACCGGCCCGCAGACAAACACCGGGCACCCATACGGGCTCGCCCGAGTGGCGGTACCGGTCGGGGCGGGTGAGGCTGCCGGGGAGGACGACACATCTCCCCGGAGGTCACCGTGCCCAGTACGCTCAACTTCCGCCGCATACTCGTGGCGGTCGTCCTGTCCACCGCGGTTTTGGTGTCGACGACCGCCTGCGGAGGCGAGACCAAGAGCGCCCGCAACAGCCTGACCGCGGCGGAGGCCAGCGCCTCGCCGTCCCCGTCCGGCTCGTTCGAGAAGCAGAAGCTCGCCAAGACGCGGTTCGTCGCCAACGCGGGACTCGCGGCGGGCGCCGCCTACCAGTGGATCGTGAAGCCGTACAAGGCGGGCAAGTTCAAGAAGGGCACCAAGGGCCGGACGTTCGCCCTGGTCAAGGCAGGTCTGGCCGGCGCCTTCACATACAACCGGCTGAAGGCGGCCGTGAACAACGCCAAGGGCGACCCGCTCCTCTCCAAGGCCGTCGCCCCCCTCAGCTCCGGCATCGACTCGCTCAAGGACCTGGGCGGCAAGCTCCGCAAGGGCGACGCCACCGACGCCGACGTCGGGATGTTCGAGAAGGTCATCGGCGGGGTCAAGGACGCCGGCAAGAGCGCGGGCGCCGAGGTCAAGGACCAGGTGCCGTCCGCGTCGCAGCTCAGCGGCGGATGAGCGGGCGGCCCAGGGCCTAGCCGTTCAGCTCCGCCAGCACCCGCAGCGTCGTCAGGTCCGGTGAGGTGACCAGCAGGTCCGTCACCGGGCCCGCGCGCCAGGACTCCAGCCGCTCCGCGATCCGTTCGCGCGGCCCGACCAGCGAGATCTCGTCGGCGAAGGCGTCCGGCACGGCCCGGACCGCCTCCTCGCGGCGGCCCTCGCCGAACAGCGCCTGGATCCGGCGGGCTTCGGCCTCGTACCCCATCCGCGCCATCAGATCCGCGTGGAAGTTGCGGGCCGCGTGCCCCATCCCGCCGATGTAGAAGCCGAGCATCGCCTTCACCGGCAGCAGCCCCTCGGCCACGTCGTCGCAGACGTGCGCCCGGACCATGGGGGCGACGGTGAAGCCCTCGGGCGCCCCCGCCAGCGACGCCTCGTACACGTCGAGACGCGTCGGCGACCAGTACAGCGGCAGCCAGCCGTCCGCGATCCGGGTCGTCTGCGCGATGTTCTTGGGGCCCTCGGCGCCGAGCAGCACCGGCAGGTCCGCCCGCAGCGGATGCGTGATCGGCTTGAGCGGCCTGCCGAGGCCGGTGCCGTCCGCGCCCCGGTACGGGTGCGGGTGGAAGCGGCCGTCCAGCTCCACCGGCGCCCCGCGCCGCAGCACCTGCCGGATCACCTCCACGTACTCCCGCGTCGCGGTGAGCGGGCTGGACGGGAACGGCCGCCCGTACCACCCCTCCACCACCTGCGGCCCCGAAAGCCCCAGGCCGAGCAGTACGCGGCCGCCGGAGAGGTGGTCCAGGGTCAGCGCGTGCATGGCGGTCGCGGTGGGTGTGCGGGCGGCCATCTGCGCGACGGCGGTGCCCAGTCCGATACGGGAGGTGTGCGCGGCGATCCAGGTCAGCGGCGTGAACGCGTCCGACCCCCAGGCCTCCGCGGTCCAGACTGAGTCGTACCCGAGCCGCTCGGCTTCTTGGGCGAGTTCCAGATGCCCGGGGTCGGGACCGCGTCCCCAGTACCCGAGTGCGAGTCCAAGGCGCATGACGAGAGCCCCCAACCAGAATGATCTGACGGACCGTCAGGGGAGCGTACGGCAAAGGCCCCCCGCCCGAAAGGGGGCGAGGGGCCATGACGCATGTGCCACTAGGGGCGCGAGGAACTGCGCGACCAGCCACGCACGGTCCGCGGTCGAAGCAACCGGCAACTAGCCGCGCTGGATACCGGTCGTGTCCTGGAGGACACCACGACGGCCGTCCTGCGTCTGCGCGACCAGGGCCGCACCGCGCTGCTCCACGGCCAGGTACCACGTGCCGGGCGCGAGCTCCGCGATCGGCGTGGGGGAGCCGTCCTCCGCGTACAGCGGACGGGCCACCGGGACGGCGAACCAGAACGGGGCGAAGTCCCCGGCCGGAGCACCGGCCGCGGGGGCCGGGGCCGACTGGGCCGCGGCGCCGGGCGCCGGGGTCTGGCCGCCCTGGCTCGGGTCGGTGCCCGCGGCACCGTACGGCTGGGGCTGCGGCTGGGCGCCGCCCGGGTAGCCGTAGCCGCCCGCGGGCTGCCCGCCGTAGGGCTGGCCGCCGTACGGGGCCACGGCCGGACGCGGGGCGCCCATCAGCGGGGCCTTGAGCGCGGCCACCATCGGACCGGCCACCGCGCCGGCGGCGAGCACCAGCGCGGAGATCAGGCCGAGGATCATGCCGGCGCCGGCGCTGTCCATGTCGATGATGGTCCAGAACGCGGTCCACGCGGAGAAGATCGTGAAGGCGGTACCGAACTGGGCCAGGTCCATCCCGGCGATCTTCTTCGGCTGCGGCAGCGAGCGGGCCACGACGATGAGGACCGCTCCGATGATGCCGGCCAGGAACATGCTCATCAGCAGGCCCAGCGCGTCCCACGCGTTCGGAACGTTGGCGTGGGAGCAGATGGAGCCGACGCATGCGTTGTCGACCGAGTAGAGATCGAGGAACGAGGCGATGAACAGCACCACCGCTGCTCCGATCACCACGCCGTCGCCTCGCGTGAGGGAGCGGATGTTCACGTAATAGTCCTTTTTGGGTCGTCTCGTCGGGGCGGTCATCGCTGCCGCCGGTGTACGTGCACACGGCGCGAAGCACGGGGGCGGTTCCCCGCCCGGAGGAGAATCTATCGTCTGACCGGGTGGGAAGTCCCCCCGGTGCTCAGACCGTGACCGACCCGCAGCCGACCGTTCGCGTCGGCGACCCCTTCACTTCTGCAGGAAGCTGCTGATCCCGTCCGCGATCCCCTGGGCCGCCTTCTGCCGCCAATCCGCGTTCGTCAGCAGGGCCGCGTCGCCGGAATCCCGCATGTTCCCGCACTCGATGAACACCTTCGGCACGGTCGACAGATTGAGCCCGCCGAGGTCCTTCCGGACGTCCAACGCGGTGCCGTCGCCCACGTAGTTGGAGGGCGGCATGCCGGTGGCGTGCACGAACTTCCCCGCGATCCTCACACCCAGCTCACGCGAGGGGGCCACGATCGGGGCGGTGTTCGCCTTCCCCGCGTTCACCAGGGCGGGCAGGATCACATGGAAGCCGCGCTGCCCCTCGGCCGCGCCGTCGGCGTGCACCGAGACGACCGCGTCGGCCTTCGCCCGGTTGCCGATCGCCGCCCGCTCGTCCACGCACGGGCCGAACGGCCGGTCGTTGTCCTGGGTGTACGTGACGGTCGCGCCCAGCTTCTCCAGTAGCGCCCGGAGGCGGTGCGAGACGTCCAGGGTGAACGCGGCCTCGGTGTAGCCGCCTTTGGTGTCGGTGCCGGTGGTGTCGCACTCCTTCTTGTTCGTCCCGATGTCGACCTGGCGGTTGATCTCGGCGGCGTGCTCGAAGTTGCTCGGGTTGTGCCCCGGGTCGATCACCACGACCCGCCCGGCGAGCGGCCCGGTCGGCCGGGCCGACTGGGTGGAGGGCGCGACGGAGGGCGAGACGGACGGCGAGGGGGTCGCCGTCACCGTGACCGTCGGCGGCCGGGTGTTCCCCGAGGGGACCACGGCGGGCCCGCTCGGCAGCGGCAGCACCCTCGGCGGCTTGTCGTCCTGGCCGCCGGAGCCGCCCATGGCCTGCCACACCAGCCACCCGGCCAGGGCGGTCGGGACCAGCGCGGCGGTGGCGATGACGAGATTGCCGCGCAGACGGCGCCGGGCGGGGGTGGGGGACTCGCTGTCGTACGACACGCTGCGATGCTAGCGGGGGAGCTCTGCGGGGGCGTGGTTCCCGCGTGCGCCGAAGGGGTGCACTGCGGTGTGCGCCGTCACACCCCGGCGCGCGTGCGGCGCAGCACGCGCAGCGAGTCGGTGGCCGAGACCTCGGTGAACGCGCCGGAGGCCAGCGCGCGCAGATAGACGCGGTACGGGGCTTGGCCGGTGAACTCGTCGACCGGGTCGGGGAAGACGTCGTGGATCACCAGCAGGCCGCCCTCGGCGAGGTGCGGGGCCCAGCCCTCGTAGTCCCCGTTCGCGTGCTCGTCGGTGTGGCCGCCGTCGATGAAGACGAGCCCGACCTCGCCGCCCCAGGCCCGCGCCACCTGCGGCGAGCGGCCGACGACCGCGATCACGTGGTCCTCCAGGCCCGCCTTGTGCAGGGTGCGGCGGAAGGTGGGCAGGGTGTCCATCAGGCCGACCTCCGGGTCGACCACGCTCGGGTCGTGGTACTCCCAGCCGGGCTGCTGCTCCTCGCTGCCCCGGTGGTGGTCGACGGTGACGGCGACGGTCCCGGCGGCGCGGGCGGCGTCGGCGAGCAGCAGCGTGGAGCGGCCGCAGTAGGTGCCGACCTCCAGGAGCGGCAGGCCGAGCGCGCCCGCCGCCACGGCCGCGTCGTAGAGGGCGAGCCCTTCGCGTACGGGCATGAACCCCTTGGCGGCCTCGAAGGCGGCGAGGATCTCCGGCTTGGGTGTCGCCATGGCGGGGCTCCCGTGGTTGTGCGCGCGGAACGCGTGGAGGGTGGCGCCACATCGTAATCCCCGCCGAACAGGCCCCTCGCCGGTGAATCCCGTCCCCGATCTGACCTTCCGTCAGATTGGAACGTGTTCTAGTCTGTCGCCGTTCCAGTGGCGGCCGCGGCGGCGGGGGAGTGCGCATGGGCATCGGAATCACCCGGGAGCAGCGGGAGCTGGCCGAGGCGGTACGCGGCTGGCTGGCGCGGGCCGTGCCGGTCGAGGAGGTGCGCAAGCTGCTGGACGCACCCGCCGGGGACGCCCGCCCGCCGTACTGGGACGCGCTGGCCGGGCAGGGCCTGCTCGGCGTCCACCTGGGCGAGCGACACGGCGGCGGGGGCCTGGTGGAGCTCGCGGTGGTCCTGGAGGAGGCGGGCAGGGGCGCGCTGCCCGGCCCGTACCTGCCGAGCGTGCTCGCGGCGGGGCTTCTGGAGCGGGCCGGGCACCTGGCGACGGTGGACGCGATCGCGGCCGGGGCCCGGACAGCCGCCGTGGCGCTCGGTCCCGGGGGCCTCACCGCCGTACGGGACCCGGCGGGCTGGACGCTCGACGGGGTCGCGCCGCCCGTGCTCGCCGGGGCCCAGGCCGACCTGCTGGTCCTGGCCGCCCGGGCGGGCGAGGAGACGCTGTGGCTGGCGGTGGACGCGGCGGACCTGGGCGTACGGGCGCACGACGGCGCCGATCCCACCCGCCCCACCGCCGAGGTCGCCGCGCACGGCCTCACGGTCGCGGACGACCGGGTGCTGGCCGTGGACCCCGAGCTCGTACGGGACCTCGCGGCCGTCCTCTTCGCGGCCGAGGCGTGCGGCACCGCGGGCTGGGCGCTGGAGACGGCGGTCGCCCACGCCAAGGTGCGCGAGCAGTTCGGGCGGCCGATCGGGCGGTTCCAGGCGGTCAAGCACCTCTGCGCGGACATGCTGGTCCGGGTCGAGCAGGCGCGGGCGCTGGTGTGGGACGCGGCGCGGGCGGCGGACTCGGAGGGAGCCGAGGTGCGCGGCCTGGTCGCCTCGCTGGCGGCGGGCACGGCTCTGGACGCGGCGTTCAGCTGCGCCCAGGACTGCGTCCAGATCCTCGGCGGCATCGGCTTCACCTGGGAGCACGACGCCCATCTGCGTCTGCGCCGCGCCCTGGTGGCCCGCCAGCTCCTGGGCGCCGGGGACGCCCACCGGCAGCGGGCCGTCCGGCTCGCCGGGGCCGGGGCGCGCCGGGAACTGCGCCTGGAGCTGCCCGGGGAGGCGGAGGAGTTCCGGGGCCCGGCACGGGAGGCGGCCCGGTCCGTACGCGGCCTCGACCCGGCGGCCGCCCGGCGGACCCTCGCCCCCACCGGCTACGCCGCCCCGCACCTGCCGCCTCCCTACGGCCTGGGTGCCGGCCCGGTCCAGCAGCTGGTCGTCCAGGAGGAGTTGAGGGCGGCCGGGGTGAAGGTCGCCGAGCTGGGGATCGGGACCTGGGTGGTGCCGTCGTTGCTGGCGTACGGGACGCGCGAGCAGCAGGAGCGCTTTCTGCTGCCGACCCTGCGCGGGGACCTGCTGTGGTGCCAGCTGTTCTCGGAGCCGGAGGCGGGCTCGGACCTGGCGAGCCTGCGGACCCGGGCCGAGCGCACCGGCGACGGCTGGCGGATCACCGGCCAGAAGGTGTGGACGAGCGCGGCCCAGTGGGCGGACCACGGGATCCTGCTCGCCAGGACCGATACCGAGGCCCCCAAGCACGAGGGCCTCACCTACTTCCTCGTGGACATGAAGAACACGCCCGGGATCGACATCCGCCCGCTCCGCGAGATCACCGGGGACGCGCTCTTCAACGAGGTGTACTTCGACGGGGCGCCGCTGCCGCCCGACGCGGTCGTCGGCGAGGTGGGCGGCGGCTGGCGGGTCGCCCGCAACACCCTGGGCAACGAACGTGTCCACATGGCCGACCAGTTGACCTTCGACACCGGTCTGGAGTCGCTGCTGACCCGCGCGGAAGGCCTGGACGGCTCGTACCGCGCCCGGATCGGCGCCCTGGCCGCCGAGGCGCACGCGCTCGCCTGCATCGGGCTGCGCACCACCACGCTCCAGGTGTCGGGCCTGGAGCCCGGCGCCGGGGCCAGCGTGCGCAAGCTCGTCCAGACCGCTCACCAGCAGAAGGTGGCCGACCTGGCCCTGGAGCTGCTCGGCCCGGCGGGCGCGGCGGCCGAGGGCCCGGCGCGGCGGGCCGTCCACGGCTATCTGATGTCCCGCTGTCTGACGATCGCGGGCGGCACCACGCAGGTCCAGCTCAATGTCGTGGCCGAGCGGATCCTCGGCCTGCCGCGAGACTGAAGGGGTACGGATGTGAAGAGCCTGGTGGCCGGTGTCGGCATGACGAAGTTCGAGAAGCCCGAGTCGCGGGAGTGGCAGTACTGGGACATGGCGCGGGAGGCCGGTACGGCGGCGCTGGCGGACGCCGGGATCGCGTACGGGCAGGTGGAACAGGTTCTGGCGGGCTACTGCTTCCAGCCGTCGACGGCGGGCCAGCGGGCGGCGTACGAACTGGGCCTGACCGGCGTCCCCGTCCACAACGTCAACAACAACTGCGCGACCGGCGCGAGCGCGCTGACGCTGGCCCGGCAGCTGGTGGAGGGCGGGGTCAGCGAGTGCGTACTGGCGCTGGGGTTCGAGAAGATGAAGCGCGGCGCGCTGGGCGGCGGCGCCACGGGTGACGACTTCTCGACGTCCCCGGTGGCCCGCCACTACTCCGTCATGGCCGCCGCCCACGGCTTCGAGATGAGCCCGCCCACCGCGCAGATCTTCGGCAACGCGGCGCGGGAGCACATGGAGCTGTACGGGACGACGGCGGCGCAGCTGGCGGCGGTGGGCGCGAAGAACCACCGCCACTCGGTGCACAACGCGCACGCCCAGTTCCAGGTCGATTACTCCGTGGCGGAGGTGCTGGCCTCAAAGGAGATCCACCGCCCCCTGACCAAGCTCCAGTGCTCCCCGACGTCCGACGGCTCGGCGGCGGCCGTCGTCGTCTCCGAGCGCTTCGCCGCCGAACACGCCCTGGAGGAGCGGGCGGTGGAGATCGCCGCCCAGGCGATGACGACGGACACGGCCGAGTCCTTCGCGTCCGGCCGGTGCATCGACGTGGTGGGTCTCGGCATGACGCGGGCGGCGGCACGCCTCGTGTACGACCGCTCCGGCCTCGGCATCGAGGACGTCGACGTGATCGAGCTCCACGACTGCTTCTCCATCAACGAGCTGCTGACGTACGAGGCGCTGGGGATGTGCGGCGAGGGCGAGTCCGGAAAGCTGCTGGAGTCCGGGGCGACGACATACGGCGGCCGGTGGGTGGTGAACCCGTCCGGGGGCCTGATCTCCAAGGGGCATCCGCTGGGGGCGACGGGGTTGGCGCAGGTGTGCGAGCTGGTGACGCAGCTACGGGGAGAGGCGGGCCCACGACAGGTGGAGGGGGCGGGGGTCGGGCTGGCGCACAACATCGGGTTGGGGGGTGCGGCGGTGGTGACGCTGCTGCGGAGGTAGGCCGCTCGTCTCTTTCGTCTGCGGGCCGTGCCGGGTTGCTCGCGCAGTTCCCCGCGCCCCTGGAAATGCCGCTGCGCGGCAATCCCCTGGGCGCCCCGCAGGGGCGCATTTAAGGGGCGCGGGGAACTGCGCGACCAGCCCGCCACCGGCCCGCGGACGAACGACCCCCCGGGACATTTGTCCCACCCAACCCCGTACAAGAACATCTGCCGCCCGCCCGGGGCGCATCCGTAGCGTCAAGGACATGACGCAGACAGCACCCAGCGCCGTGCGCTTCGACGGCGTGGTCAAGGCCTTCGGCCCCGTACGCGCGCTCGACCGCATCGACCTCGACATCCGCCGGGGCGAGACCGTCGCGCTCCTCGGCCGCAACGGCGCCGGGAAGTCGACCACCATCGGCCTCCTGCTCGGCCTCGACGAGCCGGACGCGGGCGAGGTGCGGCTCTTCGGGCAGATACCCGGGCGCGCGGTGCGGGCCGGGCTCGTGGGGGCGATGCTCCAGGAGGGGCAGCCGATCCCCCGCGTGACCGTGCGGGAGCTCGTCGCGTTCGTCGGCTCGACCTACCCGCGCCCCATGCCCGCCGCCGAGGCCCTCGCGCTCGCCGGGCTCACCGAGTTCGCGGACCGCCGGGTCGACCGGCTCTCCGGCGGCCAGGCCCAGCGCGTCCGGTTCGCGGTGGCGATCGCCGGGGCGCCCGCGCTGCTCGTCCTGGACGAGCCGACCGCCGCGCTCGACGTGGAGGCGCGCCGCGCGTTCTGGGACGCGATGCGCGCCTACGCGGCCCGGGGCAACACCGTGCTGTTCTCCACCCACTACATGGAGGAGGCGGACGACAACGCCGACCGGATCGTGGTCCTCGACCAGGGCCGCGTCGTCGCCGACGGCCCCGGCGAGCGGATCAAGCGCGCGGCGGGCGGCGGCCTGGTCTCCTTCGACCTGGCGGGCGGCCCCAGCGCGGGCCTGGCGGCGCTGCCGGGCGTGGTCGCGGTCGAGGTGCGCGGCGACCGGGCCCGGCTGCGTACGGACGACCCGGACGCCACGGTCGTGGAGCTCGCCCGGCTCGGCGCGGTCCGGGGCCTCGAAGTCGCCCCGGCCAGCCTGGAGGACGCGTTCCTCTCCCTCACCTCCACCGTGACGCCCACGTCCGTACGCGAAAGCGAGACCGTCTGATGCCCGGCTACATCCTGCTCGAAGTCCGCCGCACCCTGCGCGACGCGTCGTTCGTGGTCTTCGGCATCGGCATGCCCGTCCTGATGTATCTGCTCTTCACCAACATCGGCTCGGGCGACGGCGACTCGGCCGAGTGGAGGACCGCCTCGATGGTCGGCATGGCCGCGTACGGCGCGCTCGGCGCGTCCCTGAGCACCGGGATGGGCGTGGCCGCCGACCGGTCCACCGGATGGCTGCGCCAGCTGCGCGTCACCCCGCTGGCGCCGTCCCGCGTGGTGACGGGCCGCGCGATCAGCGGCTCGGTGACCGTGCTGCCCGCGATCGCCGCGGTGCTGGCGGCGGGCGCGCTGGTCAACGGCGTACGCCTGGACGCCTGGCAGTGGGCCGCGCTCACCGTCCTGCTGTGGGCCGGGGCGCTGCCCTTCACCCTGCTCGGCCTCGGCAACGGCTACCGGCTCGGCCCGCAGGCCATGGGCGTGGTCAACACCGCCTGCCTGATGGGGCTCGCGGTGATCGGCGGACTGTGGTTCCCGCTCTCCTCCTTCCCCGGCTGGCTCGCCTCGGTCGCCGCGTACACCCCGGCCCACCGGTTCGCCGGCCTCGGCTGGGCCGTCTCGCACGGCTCGGCCCCCGGGCCCGGGACGGTCGCGGTGCTCGGCGCCTGGCTGCTGGCGTTCGGCTCGTACGCCGTGGTCTCCTACCGACGGTCCGCGAGGACGGTATGAGCCTGATGAACGACGGGGAGAACGAGACAGTGGCACGACTCCTGCCGAAGCTGCCGGAGCTGAAGAAGGCGGCGTCCGCGCCGAAGGAGCGCGATCGCGACGCCGACCTGCCCGGCCCCCCGGCGAGCGGCTACACACTGCTGCCCTGGCTCCTGATGGGCCTGGGCGCGTTCTCCAACCTCGTTCAGGGCAGGACCCCGAACCCGTGGATCGGCGGCGCGGGCCTGCTGGCCTTCAACTCGCTCTACGTGACGGTCTCCTTCCGCGCCTTCGTCAAGGAGAAGCGGGAGAGCCGCACGACCCTCGGGATCCTGGCCGCGATGGCCGCGATCACCTACGCCCTCACCATCGGCTACGGCGGCACCTGGCTGTTCTTCTTCCCGCTGCTCGCGCTGGCCTGCGGCGCGGTGCTGCGGGACCGTCGGCTCGGCCTCACGATCATGGTGCTGGCGAGCTCGGCGGGCGCCATCTCCGGTATGGAGGCCGGTGAGGTGTGGGACAACGTGACCATCGCGTACGGCACGTTCCTCTCCGGCATGGTGACGGCGGCCGTCCTCTCGCTCTCCCAGACCGTGCGCGAACTGCGCGACACCCGCCAGGAGCTGGCCCGTACCGCCGTGGAGAAGGAACGTCTCCGCTTCTCCCGGGACCTGCACGACCTGCTCGGCCACACGCTCTCGGTGATCGTGGTGAAGTCGGAGGCGGCCCGCCGCCTCGCCCCGCGCGACCTGGACGCCGCGCTCGGCCAGGTCGCCGACATCGAGTCGGTCGGCCGCCAGGCGCTCACCGAGATCCGCGAGGCCGTCACCGGCTACCGCGAGGGCAGCCTCGGCACCGAGCTGGACCGGGCCCGCTCGGCGCTCCGGGCGGCCGAAGTGGAGCCGGTGGTACGCCTGTCGGGCCCGCCGCTGCCCGCCCAGGTGGAGGCGCTGCTCGGCTGGGTCGTACGGGAGGCGGTCACCAACGTCGTACGGCACAGCGGCGCGGCCCGCTGCGAGATCGCGGTCGACGGAACGCCCGGCCGGGTACGGCTGAAGATCACCGACGACGGCCGCGGCGTACCGCCCGAACAGCCCGTGTCCCCCGGCCCCCGCGTCGGCGGCACGGGCCTGAAGGGCCTCACCGAACGCCTCGCGGCGGCCGGCGGCTCCCTCGAAGCGGGCCCCGGACCGCGCGGCGGCTTCCAGGTGACCGCCGAGCTGCCGGTGGACCCGCTCGACGTGGAGCTGGACGCGGAGCTGGAGGTGCAGGGGGCGGGGCGGGACTAGCGGGAGTGCTCGGCGTACATGTCGGCGCGGTCGGCGCACCTGAAGGCCTTCGTCTGCCCTGAACTGGGGCGTTGGCCGTAGCCTGCCCCCATGGATGAGATGCCCCAAGACCACCGCCCCGCGAAGTCCGTGCGCGTTCTCCTCGCCGAGGACCAGGGCATGATGCGCGGTGCCCTCGCCCTGCTGCTCGGGCTTGAGGAGGACATCGAGGTCGTCGCGCAGGTCGGTGCCGGGGACAAGATCGTGGCCGAGGCGCTCGCCGCGCGGCCCGATGTCGCCCTTCTGGACATCGAACTGCCGGGCCTCAGCGGTCTGGACGCGGCGGCCCTGCTGCGCGAGGAGTGCCCCGACTGCCGGGTGCTGATCCTCACCACGTTCGGGCGGCCGGGGTATCTGCGGCGGGCGATGGAGGCGGGCGCGGCGGGGTTCCTGGTGAAGGACGGGCCCGTGGAGGATCTGGCCGAGGCGATCCGGCGGGTGCTGCGCGGCGAGACCGTGATCGACCCGGCGCTCGCCGCCGCCGCGCTCAGCGCGGGCGCGAACCCGCTGACCGTGCGCGAGCGGGACGTCCTGAACGCCTCGGTGGACGGCGCGACCGTCGCCGACATCGCGGGCAAGCTGCACCTGTCGGAGTCGACGGTGCGCAACTACCTCTCGTCCGCGATCGGCAAGACGAGCACCCGCAACCGCATGGAGGCGGTGCGGGCGGCACGGCAGCAGGGCTGGCTCTGAGGGATCAGCGCCTCGCGCTCCTGGGCAGCCACACCAGCGCGACCACCATGCTGGCGAGCAGGACGAACCCGCCGGTGCGGAAGGCGAGCGCGTAGCCCTCGGTGAGCGCCTCGGGCGTCAGCGAGTCGCCGGTACGGGCGGTGGCCACCGTCGACAGGATCGCGAGGCCGAGCGCGCCGCCCATCGTGCGGGAGGTGTTGATGAGCCCGGAGACGAGCCCGGCCTCGCCCGGCGCGGCGCCGGAGGTGGCGAGCGAGGCGAGCGGCGTGGTCGCGAGCCCCGCGCCGGTCATCATCAGCACGCCGGGCACCAGGATCGACATCCAGTACGGGTCGTGCGCATGCATCGTGGACTGCCAGCCGAACCCGGCGGCGGCGATCAGTACGCCGATGACGGTGAGGTTGCGGGTCCCGGTCACCGGCATCAGCCGGGGCGCGATCTTGGCGCCGAGGACGATGCTCAACGAGCTGGGGATGAGGGCGAGTCCGGCGCCCAGCGGGGTGTAGCCGAGCACGTTCTGGGCGTACAGCGTCATGAAGTACCAGGTGCAGAACGTGGCCGAGCCGCAGGCGAACATCACGACGTTGGCCGACGAGACGGCTCTGATCCGCAGCAGCCGCAGCGGCATCAGCGGCGCCGCCGCCCGCGCCTCGACGGCGAGGAACGCGCCGAGCAGCGCGAGCCCGCCGAGCAGCGGGACGAGGGTCCCCGGCGCGGTCCAGCCGGACTGCTCGGTCTGCACGATGCCGTACGCGAGGACCGCGAGCCCGCCGGTGACGGCGACCGCGCCGGGCAGGTCCAGGCGGTTGCGGGTGGCCGCGCGGCTCTCCGTGATCCACAGGGTGGCGCCGGTGAGGACGAGGGCGCCGACGGGCACGTTGATGAGCAGGACCCAGCGCCACGACAGCGTGTCGGTGAGCACCCCGCCGACCAGCCCGCCCGCCGCGCCGCCGCCCGCGCCGACCGCCGCCCAGGTCCCGATGGCCCGGGTGCGGGCGGCGCCCTCGGGGACGGCGGCGGTGAGGATGGTGAGGGTGGACGGCGCGAGCACGGCGGCGCCGAGGCCCTGCACGCCGCGCGCGAGCAGCAGCTGCCAGCCCTCCTGGGCGAGTCCGCCGGCCAGGCTGGCGGCGGTGAAGAGGCCGAGCCCGACGAGGAACATGCGCTTGCGCCCGAAGAGGTCTCCGGCGCGGCCGCCGAGGAGCATGAAACCGGCGTACGCGATGGAGTAGGCGTTGACGACCCACTGCAGTCCGGTCGGGGTCATCCCGAGCCCGGTCCGCATCGAGGGGAGGGCCACGTTGACGACGGAGACGTCGAGGACGACGAGGAACTGTCCCGCGCAGGCGGCGAGGAGGACGAGCCAGGTGCGGGTCGGCTTCGTCCGGGTGGGTATGGCGGCGGTGTCTGGGGGCGCTTGGACCATGCGGGCCATGTTTGCAGCCGGGGGTTGGATTCCCCACCCCGCCCCTTCCCTGAAGCCCTCTGGCGGGCGGCCGGTTGGGGCTCCGCCCCTGGGTCCCCGTTCGTCTGCGGGCCGGTGGCGGGCTGGTCGCGCAGTTCCCCGCGCCCCTGTAAATGCCGCTGTGCGGCATCCCCGGGCGCATGTAACTGACGGCACGTCAGAACTGTTCCCAATCCCGGGGTGCTGCGTTATACATAGGGGCCATCGAGCCCTAGAACGCGTTCTAGAACCGGCGTCGGCGCCGGTCCCGCACGGCCTCGGTGCGGCCGACGGTGCGGACGGCCGCGCCGAGGTCTTCCCACCTCCAAGGAGCAGGCCCCGTATGCCCATCGACGTCGCGAAGGCGCTCGCCGCCGAGCCCCGGTCCACCGAGATCGTCTGGGACCACAAGGACATCCAGCTCTACCACCTGGGACTCGGCGCGGGCGTCCCGGCGACCGACCCCGACGAACTGCGCTACACCCTGGAGTCGAGGCTGCACGTGCTGCCCTCCTTCGCCACCGTCGCGGGCGCCGGCATGGGCGTGGTCGGCGGGCTGTCGGCGCCCGGCATCGAGGTCGACCTCGCGGCCGTGCTCCACGGCGGCCAGGGCATCGTCCTGCACCGCCCGATCCCCGTACGGGGCAAGGCCGTCTCCACCTCCAAGGTGGCCGCCGTCCACGACAAGGGCAAGGCCGCCGTCCTGGTGCTGCGCACCGAGGCCGCCGACGCGGACGGGCCGCTGTGGACCAGCGACGCCCAGATCTTCGTCCGCGGCGAGGGCGGCTTCGGCGGCGAGCGCGGGCCCTCCGTCCGCACCGAGCAGCCCGACCGCGCCCCCGACCACACCGTCGAGCGCGCGGTGCGCGAGGAGCAGGCGCTGCTCTACCGGCTCTCCGGCGACTGGAACCCGCTCCACGCCGACCCCGAGTTCGCGAAGCTCGCCGGATTCGACCGGCCGATCCTGCACGGCCTGTGCACGTACGGCATGACGCTCAAGGCGGTCGTCGACACCGTGCTCGGCGGCGAGGTGGCCCGCGTCCGCTCGTACACCACCCGCTTCACCGGGGTCGTCTTCCCCGGCGAGACCCTGCGCATCCGGATGTGGACCGGTCCGGGCCGCGTCCAGGTGTCGGTGACGGCCGTCGAGCGGGACGACGCGCCGGTGCTCTCCGACACGCTCGTCGAACACGTCTGAACCGCCGCACCAGACCCGAGGCTCATCAGAGGGGAGCCGCACCATGCGCGCAGCCGTACTGCACGAGATCGGCCAGGACAAGCTCGATGTGCTCGACGATGTCGAGGCGGTGGGCTTCGGGCCCGGGAAGGTGCGGATCCGGATCCGCGCGACCGGGCTCTGCCACTCCGACATCTCCGCGATGACCGGCGTGCTCCCGCAGCCCGCCCCCTTCGTGCCCGGCCACGAGGGCGCGGGCGAGATCCTCGACGTCGGCGACGGTGTCACCTCGCTCGCCCCGGGCGACCGCGTCCTGGTGAGCTGGCTGCCCGCCTGCGGCACCTGTGCCTCGTGCAGGCGCGGCCAGACCCAGCTCTGCCTGGCCGGGTTCCTGAACGCGGGCACGCCCAACTTCAAGCGCCCCGGCGGCGACGTGTTCGGCTTCGCCGGAACCGGTACCTTCGCCGAGGAGCTCGTGGTCGGCGCCGGGTGCGCGGTCCCGATCCCCGACGACGTGCCGTACGAGATAGCCGCGCTCATCGGGTGCGGGGTGACCACCGGGCTCGGCGCCGCCATCAACACCGCGAAGGTGGAAGCCGGTTCGTCGGTCGCCGTCATCGGCTGCGGCGGCGTCGGCATCTCCGCCGTCCAGGGCGCCAAGGTGCAGGGCGCGGCGCAGATCGTGGCCGTCGACCCGGTGGCCTCCCGGCGCGAGGCCGCGCTGACCTTCGGCGCCACCGAGGCCGTCTCGCCCAGCGAACTCGACGACGCCAAGCAGCGGATCACCGCCGGCGAGGGCTTCGACTACGTCTTCGAGGTCGTCGGCAAGTCCGCCACCGCCCGCACCGCCTACGGCGCGACCCGACGCGGCGGCACCCTGTGCGTGGTCGGCGCGGGCGCCATGGACGACTTCTTCCAGATCAACATGTTCGAGCTGTTCTTCGACGAGAAGCGGATCCTGCCCTCCCTGTACGGCGGCGGCGACGTGCTGCGCTCCTACGAGCGGGCCATCGCGCTGTGGCGGGCGGGCCGGATCGACCTGGCGAGCATGATCACCCACCGGGTGCCGCTCGCCGGGATCAACGACGCCCTCGACCAGATGCGTACGGGCGAGGCCCTGCGCACGTGCATCACCCTGTGACCCGAGAGGAGCCGACCGGCATGGCAGCACTGCCCCTTGAAGGCCTGTCCGCGATCGTCACCGGCGCCGGGCGCGGCCTGGGCCGGGCCGAGGCGCTCGAACTCGCCCGGCTCGGCGCGTCCGTCGTCGTCAACGACTTCGGGCAGCCGGGCCGGGACGGCTCCGGCGAGGCCTCGGCCGGGCCCGCCGAGGAGGTCGCCGCCGAGATCCGGGCCTCGGGCGGCGCGGCGGTCGCCCACACCGGGGACGTGGCCGACCACCAACAGGCCCGCGAACTGGTGCAGTTGGCGGTCAGTACCTACGGAAAGCTCGACATCCTCGTCAACAACGCGGGCATCCTGCGCGACCGGATGATCTTCTCGATGACCGAGTCCGAGTGGGACGCGGTCATCCACGTACACCTCAAGGGCCACTTCAACACCACCCACTTCGCCGCCGCGCACTGGCGCGGGCGGTCCAAGGCGGCGGGCGGGGCGGTCTACGGGCGGATCGTCAACACCTCCTCGGAGGCGTTCCTCGCCGGGTCGGCCGGACAGCCCAACTACGCGGCCGCCAAGGGCGGGATCGTCGGCCTCACCACCTCCACCGCCCTCGCGCTCGCCAAGTACGGGGTCACCGCCAACGCCATCTGCCCCCGGGCCCGCACCCGGATGACCGAGGACGTCTTCGCGGGCTTCGAGGAGCCGGGGGAGGGGCAGCTGGACCCGCTGGCGCCCGAGCACGTGGCGCCGCTGGTCGGCTATCTGGCGTCCCCGGCGGCCGCCCGGGTCAACGGCCAGCTGATGGTGGTGCACGGCGGGATGGTCGCGATCGTGGAACGCCCCAAGGTCGCCGCCAAGTTCGACGCGGCCAAGGAGGCCTTCTCGTACGGGGAGCTGGACGAACTGCTCACGCCGTACTACGCCGACCGCCCGGCGGACGAGAGCTTCGCGGCGGCGGAGGTGCTGGGGCTCAAGCGCGGCTGAGCCGCGGGGCCACGGGACAAGCGCGGCTGAGCCGCGGGGGCACGGGAAAGGGCCCGGGATCTGTGGATCCCGGGCCCTTCACGCCTCTTCGCCGACGTCAGCCGCTGTGGTGGCCGCCGTCGCCGTCGTTCCGCCGGTGGCGGCCGTGGGCCTCGGTCGTCGGCTCCTCGGTCGCCGCGGCGCCGCCCCGGTGCCGGCCGTGGCCGTCGGGGTCCGTCGTGGCTTCGGCGGACACGGCGGTCAGTGTCTCGGACATGTGGTGCAGTCACCCCGTTGTGTTTCGTCCGTTGCGTTCGCCGTGGATCTTAACCAGACGGCCACGCTCTACTGACGGCCGGTCAAGGGCGCCTGCGCGAGCGGTACGGGCCGGGGGGCCTGCGGCTTCGGCGGTACGGGAGCGGGGCGCGCCACCTCCGCCGGGGCCGGGACCGCCGCCACCGCGCAGGGCGCCGCGGGCGTCGCGCACGGCAGTCGCAGCACCCCGTCCCGGGTCCACAGGCCCGAGCCCGCCAGCCACCCCTCGGGCGCGGCCAGCTGGTGCAGCCGGCGGCCCGCCGGGCGCCACACGCCGAGCCAGGTGCCCGCCGCCGCGTCGATCCGCAGCGCCACCGCGCAGCTCTCCGGCATCAGCTGCTGCCCGGGCTGCACGGCGAACGGCGTGACCGCCGCGTCCGCCAGCCGCAGGCACTCGGGGAAGCGGACCGGCAGGGTGGAGCCGAGCACGCCCCAGCCGAGCCGGTCGTGGCCGGGTGCGTCGGAGCGCAGCAGCAGCAGCCCGGTGTCCGGGTCCGCGAGCAGCAGCCGGTCCTGGCTCTCCTCGGTGATCTGGAGCAGCGGGGTCACCTCGCCGCCGCGCTCCAGGTCCACCGCGACTGCCTTGGTCCGCCCCTCCAGCTCGCGGTCCAGGGCGAGCAGCCTGCCCGTCCGGTCCAGCCAGACGCCGCCCGAGCAGCGGCCCTGGAGGGTGGCGACCGGCTCCGGGCCGAAGGCGCCGCCCGCCACCAGCCAGAGCGTGCTGTCCTTGGGCCCGGCCGCGAGCGCGTACGCACAGCTGCCGTTCGGGGACGGCGGCAGCAGGGAGAGCCGCCGTCCCGAATCGCGGGCGATCGTGCCCAGGGCGAGCTCGCCGGTGCCGGGGCCGGTCGGGTAGAGCAGGGCGAAGGCGTCCCGGTCCGCGACCCGGCGGTGGATCAGCACCCGCCCGTCCGCCATCGGCAGCACCGAGGCGTCCGGCTCCTCCGGCTGGTTGCCGGGCAGCGGCACCGCGTACGGCTCGGGGCCGTCGAGCGTCCACCGCTCGGGGAACCAGCGGTCGCCCCCGTCCTCGCCCCTTACCAGGCGGGCCGCGTAGGAGCCGTCCGCGGTGATCGTGAACTCCGTCTGCCGGACCGCGCCGTTCCCGGCAGCGGTCTCGATGGCCAAGGCCGTCATGAGATGGCTCACCTCCGGCCCATGAAGCTAGTTTTCGCACTTCCTGCCGAACAACACGAGACCACCCGCTTCACACCAAAGGGTGGCCATCGGGCGATTCGCCTGTGAGCGGGGCGACGGATGTGCAGTGCGGTGCGGGCAGGGCGGGGCGGGCGCGGGCGGCCCGGGGAGCGGGCGGGGCCGGTGCGACGGCGGGCCGGGGCCCGAAGCCATGGTGGGCGGGGCCCGGAGCGCGGGTAACCTGTGTCTGTGCCCCGTCTGTCTGAAGTCATCGCCGCGCTCGACGCCCTCTGGCCGCCCGAGCGGGCCGAGGGATGGGACGCGGTCGGCACCGTCTGCGGCGAGCCCGACGCGGAGGTCCGGCGCGTGCTGTTCGCCGTCGACCCCGTACAGGAGATCGTGGACGAGGCCGTCAGGCTCGGCGCCGATCTGATCGTCACCCACCACCCGCTCTATCTGCGCGGGACGACGACGGTCGCGGCCGGCCACTTCAAGGGCCGCGTCGTGCACACCCTGATCAAGCACGACATCGCGCTGCACGTAGCCCACACCAACGCCGACACCGCCGACCCCGGCGTCTCCGACGCCCTCGCGGGCGCCCTGGACATCCGGGTCGTCCGGCCGCTCGTGCCCGACGCCACGGACCCCTCGGGGCGCCGGGGCCTGGGCCGGATCTGCGAGCTGGACCACCCGATGACGCTGGGCGAGTTCGCCGCCCGCGCCGCCGCCCGGCTGCCCGCCACCGCGCAGGGGATCCGGGTCGCGGGCGACACCGAGGCGCTGGTGAAGACCGTCGCGGTCAGCGGCGGCTCGGGCGACAGCCTCTTCGACGCCGTACGGGCGTCGGGAGCCGATGCCTTCCTCACCGCCGACCTGCGCCACCACCCGGTGTCGGAGGCGACCCAGTACGCACCGCTCGGTCTGATCGACGCCGCCCACTGGGCCACCGAGTGGCCCTGGTGCGAGCAGGCCGCCGCACAGCTCGACGAGATTTCCGACCGTCACGGCTGGGACCTGCGGGTCCACGTCTCGAAGACGGTCACCGACCCCTGGTCATCCCACCACTCTTCTGGAGCCCCCAACTGAACGCCGCGCCCGCCGACCAGATCCGCCTCCTCGACGTACAGGCCCTCGACGTACGCCTGTCGCAGCTCGCCCACAAGCGGAAGTCGCTGCCCGAGCACGCCGAGATCGACTCGCTGAACAAGGACCTCGCCCAGCTCCGCGACCTGCTGGTCGCCGCGCAGACCGAGGAGAGCGACACCGCCCGCGAGCAGACCAAGGCCGAGCAGGACGTCGACCAGGTCCGCCAGCGCGCCGCCCGCGACCAGCAGCGGCTGGACTCGGGCGCCGTCTCGTCCCCCAAGGACCTGGAGTCCCTCCAGCGCGAGATCGTCTCGCTCGCCAAGCGCCAGGGCGACCTGGAGGACGTGGTCCTGGAGGTCATGGAGCGCCGTGAGTCCGCCCAGGAGCGCGCGGCCGAGCTGACCGAGCGCGTCTCCTCCGTCCAGACCAAGACCGACGACGCGATCGCCCGCCGCGACGCCGCCACCCAGCAGATCGACGCCGAGGCCGCCGAGGTGGCCAAGGAGCGCGAGGTCGTGGCGGGTGTGATCCCGGCCGACCTGCTGAAGCTCTACGACAAGCTGCGCATGCAGCAGGGCGGCGTCGGCGCGGCCCGCCTCTACCAGCGCAAGTGCGAGGGCTGCCGCCTGGAGCTCAACATCACCGAGGTCAACGAGGTGAAGGCGGCGTCCCCGGACACCGTGCTGCGGTGCGAGAACTGCCACCGCATCCTGGTCCGTACGGCGGAGTCGGGCCTGTAGTGCGGCAGTTCGTTGTCGAGGCCGACGGCGGCTCCCGGGGCAACCCGGGCCCGGCCGGTTACGGCGCGGTGGTCCTGGACCCGGTGACGGGCGAGACGCTGGCCGAGGCGGCGGAGTACATCGGGGTCGCGACCAACAACGTCGCCGAGTACAAGGGCCTGATCGCCGGGCTGAAGGCGGCGAAGGCGCTCGACCCGGCGGCGAAGGTGCGGGTCCGGATGGACTCCAAGCTGGTCGTCGAGCAGATGTCGGGCCGCTGGAAGATCAAGCACCCCGACATGAAGCCGCTCGCGGCCGAGGCCGGGCGGATCCTGCCGTCCGCGCAGGTCACGTACGAGTGGATCCCGCGCGAGAAGAACAAGCACGCGGACCGGCTCGCCAACGAGGCGATGGACGCGGGCAAGCGCGGCAAGCAGTGGGAGCCGTCGGCGTCCACGGCGGCGCTGGACACGGCCTCGGCGGGCTCCGCCGACGCGGGCGCGGCGCGGGTCGTCGGGGACGCGGCGGCGGGTGCGGCGCGGGCCCGGGCGGCGCTGGCGACGACGTCCGCTCCGGCTCCGGCCACGGCCACCGTTCCGGCTCCGGCGCGGGCGGCCGGGGCCCCGGCCGCCGGGTGGAGCGCGCCCGACCTGGGCACGCCCACCACCTTCGTCCTGCTCCGGCACGGCGAGACCGCGCTCACCCCGGAGAAGCGGTTCTCCGGCAGCGGCGGCACCGACCCGGAGCTGTCGGCGGCGGGCCGCCGCCAGGCCGACCAGGTCGCGGCGGCGCTCGCGGCCCGGGGCACGATCCAGGCGGTCGTCTCCTCCCCGCTGCGGCGCTGCCGCGAGACGGCGGCGGCGGTCGCGGCGCGCCTCGGTCTGGACGTACGGGTCGAGGACGGCCTGCGCGAGACGGACTTCGGGGCGTGGGAGGGCCTGACCTTCGCGGAGGTGCGCGAGCGGTACGGCGCCGACCTCGACGCGTGGCTCGCCTCGCCCAAGGCCGCCCCGACCGGCGGCGGCGAGAGCTTCGCGACGGTGTCGCGGCGCGTCTCGGCGACCCGGGACCGGCTGCTCACGGCGTACGAGGGCCGCACGGTCCTGCTGGTCACGCATGTGACCCCGGTCAAGACGCTGGTCCGGCTCGCCCTTGGCGCCCCGCCGGAGTCCCTGTTCCGGATGGAGCTGTCGGCGGCGTCGCTGTCGGCGGTGGCGTATTACGGGGACGGGAACGCGTCGGTGCGGCTGCTGAACGATACGGGGCATTTGCGCGGCTGAGGATGTGCCCGGTCTTTGTCTGCGACCAGCCCGCCACCGGCCCGCGGACAAAGTCCGGGCACGCGCTCAGCGCAGCCCCGCCGCCTCCCGGGCCAGCGCCTCCACCCGCCCCCAGTCCCGCGCGGCCAGCGCGTCCGGGGGCAGCATCCACGTACCGCCGACGCAGCCCACGTTCGGCAGGGTCAGATAGGCCGGGGCCGAGGCGAGCGAGATGCCGCCGGTGGGGCAGAAGCGGGCGCCGGGGAGCGGCCCGGCCAGCGACTTCAGATAGGCCGTGCCGCCCGCCGCCTCGGCCGGGAAGAACTTCATCTCGCCGATCCCGCGTTCCAGGAGCGCCACCACCTCGGACGCGGTCGCGACCCCGGGCAGGAACGGGAGCCCGGACGCGGTCATCGCGTCAAGGAGGCCGCCGGTCCAGCCCGGGCTGACCAGGAAGCGGGCCCCGGCCGCCACGGCGTCGGCCACCCCGGCGGCCGACACCACGGTCCCGGCCCCGACCACGGCCTGCGGCACCTCCTCCGCGATCGCCCGGATCGCGTCGAGCGCGGCGGGTGTGCGCAGGGTGACCTCGATCGCCGGCAGCCCGCCCGCCACGAGGGCCCGCGCGAGCGGTACGGCGTCGGCGGCGTCGTCGAGTACGACCACGGGGACGACGGGGGCGAGGTCCAGGACGGAGGTCATGGGGGCATCCTGCCGGGCGGATGCGACCCTTGCAATGACCGTTGCGGAGGGCGCAACGGACCCCCACGGGCTAGTGGATCTGCTCCACCACCACGTCCAGGGCCCACGCCTTGCCGGGCTTGGCGGGGGCGGTGCACTCCACCACGTACCCGAGGTCGCGCAGGGCCTCCACGAGCCGCGCCGGGTCGGCGGGGGCGGCCCCGGACAGCAGCAGGTCGCGTACGAGCCGCCCCTTCGTGGCCTTGTTGAAGTGGCTGACGACCGAGCGCTTCTCGACGCCGTCGACGAACCGGGAGTGCAGTACACGTACGGTCGCGGTCCGCCCGGCCACCTCGCCCTTGGGCTTCCAGGCGGCGGCGTACGCGGAGGAGCGCAGGTCGAGGACGAGGCCGGTCCCGGCGGCCTCGGTCATGACCGGGTCCATGACGCCGCGCCAGTACGCCCCGAGCGCGCCGAGTCCCGGCAGCTTCACGCCCATCGAGCAGCGGTACGACGGGATGCGGTCGGTGATGCGGACGGCGCCCCACAGGCCGGAGAAGACGAGCAGCGACGCGGTGGCGCGGCGCTTGGCTGCGGGGTCGAGGGTGGCGAGGCCGAGGGCGTCGTAGAGGACGCCGGTGTAGATCTCGCCGGCGGGGCGGGTGCCGGCGGTGCGGAGCTCGGCGTTCTTGGCGATCTCGCCGCTGAGGCCTTCGGTGAGGCCGAGTACGTCGCGGGCCTTGTCCTCGTCGCCGAGGCACAGCTCGATGAGTTCGTCGAGGACGGCGGTGCGGGCGGGGCGCAGGCCTGGCAGCGCCAGGGCCTCCTCCTTGAGGGGGGTTCCGTGGCCCCCGTCGGCCTTTCCTTCGGAGGGGGGCAGCAGGACGAGCACGGGGTCTCCTTGGGATGAGCGGGGGAGGGGGTGCGGCCCCGCCCCCAGATTAAGCCCCCACCCCGCCCCTTCCCTAAACCCTCCGGGGGTGGGTGCTTCGGCTGCGGACCGTGGTGGGTTGCTCGCGCAGTTCCCCGCGCCCCTAACCACCTAGGGGCGCGGGGAACTGCGCGACCAGCCACCCACGGCCCGCGGACGAAGCACCCGGCCGCCCGCCCAGGGCTTTCGGGAAGGGGTGGGGTGGGGAAACGAAAACGGGCCGAGACGCCGGGCGCGGCCTACGCTCGGGGCATGCCTCGCCGTCACCTCCGTATGACCGGCGCAGCCGACCCGCTGAGGGCCGCCCTGCGCGACCTCCGCACCACCCTCGACGTCCCCGAGGACTTCCCCCCGGACGTCCTCGCCGAGGCGGACAGAGCCGCGGGCAACCCCCGCCTCCCGGCCCGCGACGCCACGGACCTCCCCTTCTTCACCATCGACCCGCCCGCCTCCATGGACCTGGACCAGGCCATGCACCTGGCCAAGAGGGGGCCCGGCTACCGCGTGCACTACGCCATCGCCGACGTCGCCGCCTTCGTCACCCCCGGCGGCCCCGTCGACACCGAGGCGCACCGCCGCGTGAACACCCTCTACTTCCCCGACGAGCGCGTCCCGCTCCACCCGCCCGTACTCAGCGAGGACGCCGCCAGCCTGCTCCCCGGCCGGGTCCGCCCCGCCGTCGTGTGGACCATCGACCTGGACGCCGACGGGGCCACCACCGCCACCCACGTCGAGCGCGCCCTCGTCCGCAGCCGGGCCAGGCTCGACTACGAAGGGGCGCAGCGGCAGATCGACGACGGCACCGCCGAGCCGGCCCTCGCCCTGCTCCGGGACATCGGGCGGCTGCGCGAACAGCGGGAGGTCGCCCGCGGCGGCATCTCGCTCAACGTCCCCGAGCAGGAGATCGTCGAGCGCGACGGCCGGTACGGCCTGGAGTACCGAGCCCCCCTCCCCGCCGACGGCTGGAACGCCCAGATCTCCCTGCTCACCGGCATGGCCGCCGCCGACCTGATGCTGGCGTACGGCACCGGTGTCCTGCGCACTCTGCCCAGCGCCCCGGACGGCGCCGTCGCCCGGCTGCGCCGCTCCGCGCAGGCGCTGGGCATCGACTGGCCGCACCACGTCCCGTACGCCGAGGTCATCCGCTCCCTCGACCCGCGCGACCCGCACCACGCCGCGTTCCTCCAGGAGTGCACGACGCTGCTGCGCGGCGCCGGGTACACCGTGTTCACCGGCGGGAACGTCCCCGACCACACGGTGCACGCCGCCGTCGCCGACGAGTACACGCACTGCACGGCGCCCCTGCGCCGCCTCGTGGACCGGTACGCCGGTGAGCTCTGCCTCGCGGCGGTCGGCGCCGCCGACGTCCCCGAGTGGGTGTCGGCCGCGCTCGACGCGCTGCCCAAGGAGATGGCCGAGGGAACCCGCAGGGCCAACACGGTCGAGCGTGAGTGCGTCGACCTGGTGGAGGCGGCCCTCCTCAAGGACCGCGTCGGCGATGTCTTCGACGCGACCGTCGTGGACGTCGAGGACGACGAACCGGCCGCCGGAACCGTCCACTTGACCGACCCGGCCGTGGTGGCCCCGGTCAAGGGCAGCACCCCCCTGCCGCTGGGCGAACGCCTCCGGGTCCGGCTCACCCAGGCCGACCCGGGCACCGCGAAGGTGGAGTTCGCCCCGGCCTGACGGCGGCGGCAGCGCGCCCACCCGCCCGGCAGGTAGCATGGTCGGCACGGCAGACGAGCCGGGCGGACGGCCGCGTGGGGATCCTCGGATCCTCCCGAGGAACGTCCGGGCTCCACAGGGCAGGGTGGTGGGTAACGCCCACCCGGGGTGACCCGCGGGACAGTGCCACAGAGAACAGACCGCCCGGCACTCAGGTGCCGGGTAAGGGTGAAACGGTGGTGTAAGAGACCACCAGCGCCTGGGGTGACTCAGGCGGCTAGGTAAACCCCACCCGGAGCAAGGTCAAGAGGGAGCACCCCGGTGCTCCTGCGCGGACGTTCGAGGGCTGCCCGCCCGAGTCCGCGGGTAGACCGCACGAGGCCGGTGGCAACACCGGTCCTAGATGGATGGCCGTCTCCCCGGCCGCCGCGAGGCGACCGGGCGACAGAACCCGGCGTACAGCCCGACTCGTCTGCCGTTTCACACTTCCCCCGCACCGCCGTGAGCGGTGGCGGGAGCGGTGGGGATGGGGTGAGCTGGGAGGCGGGCCCGTCCGGGGTGGACGCGCCCGGTCCCGTAGCCGCACCGGAGGTGCCCCCATGCCCGTCCCCGTCGACCAGCTCAGCGACCCGGCCGTCCGGGCCTTCGTCACCGCGCTCAACGCGAACGACCGCGCCGCCTTCCAGGCGGTTCTCACGCCCGGCGCGACCATGTCCGACGACGGGTCGGACCGGGACGTGGCCGACTGGACCGAGCGGGAGGTCTTCTCCTCCAACGGCCACATGGACATCGACAAGGAGAGCGACGGCGGGCTCTCGCTGATCGCGGACTACCGCAACGACACCTGGGGCGCGATGCGGACCGCCTGGCGCTTCGAGGTCCAGGACGGGAAGGTCAGCCGCTTCGAGACCGGGCAGGCGTAGTCCGGGTCACTCCGGTATACGGGCCCCCGCGCCGCCCACCCGTACGCGCGCGTCGCCCGCCCGCAGCGTCACCGTCAGGACGCCGGGGCGGCCCAGGTCCTCGCCCTGGTGGAGCGTGAGGACGGACTCCTCGGGCACCAGGCCGAGTTCGCGTACGTACGCGCCGAAGGCCACCGCGGCCGCGCCCGTCGCCGGGTCCTCGACGACCCCGCCGACCGGGAACGGGTCGCGGACGTGGAAGACCGTGTCCGACTCGCGCCACACCAGCTGAACCGTCGTCAGGTCGAGCCGCCGCATCAGCGCGGCGAGCCGGTCGAAGTCGTAGTCGAGGTCCGCGAGCCGCTCGCGGGTGGCGGCGCCGAGGACCAGGTGGCGGGCGCCCGCGTACGCGATGCGCGGCGGCACGGCCGGGTCCAGGTCGGCGGCGGGCCAGTCGAGCGCGGCCAGCGCCTCGGCGAGGTCGTCGGGGGCGATGTCCTCGCTGTGCGGCTCGACGCTGGTGAGCGTGGCCCGCAGGGTGCCGTCCTCCTCGGTGACGGTCACCGGGACGGTGCCGGCGCGGGTCGCGAAGACCAGGTCGCCCGGGCCGATCCGCTCGCCCAGCGCCACGGCCGTCGCGACGGTGGCATGCCCGCAGAACGACACCTCGGCCAGCGGGCTGAAGTAGCGGATGGTGAACGCGCGCCCCGCCTCGCCGAGGCCCTCGGGGGCCTCGGTCAGGAACGCGGACTCGCTGTACCCGAGGTCGGCGGCGATCGCCAGCATCGCGGCGTCGTCGAGCCCGGCGGCGTCCAGGACGACCCCGGCCGGGTTGCCACCGGCGGGGTCGGAGGAGAAGGCGGTGTAGCGCAGCACGTCTGTCATGCTGCGATCAACTCCGGGTGCGGGGTGATCATTCCCGGGTCGGGGCGGGGTGTCGCCGGGGCTCCGGGACGGTGTCCCGTCAGCCCCGCCCGATGTACGGCATGGCCGTCGCCATCACCGTCGCGAACTGGATGTTCGCCTCCAGGGGGAGTTCCGCCATGTGCAGGACCGTACGGGCCACGTCCGCCGCGTCCATGACCGGCTCCACCGCCAGCGACCCGTTCGCCTGCGGCACACCCGTAACCATCCGGGCCGTCATGTCCGTGGCCGCGTTGCCGATGTCGATCTGGCCGACGGCGATCCGGTAGGGGCGGCCGTCCAGGGAGAGCGCCTTGGTCAGGCCCGTCATCGCGTGCTTGGTCGCCGTGTACGCCACCGACTTCGGCCGCGGCACATGCGCCGAGATCGAGCCGTTGTTGATGATCCGGCCGCCCTGCGGGTCCTGCTCCTTCATCTGCCGGAACGCCGCCTGCGCGCACAGGAACGCCCCGTTGAGGTTGGTGTCGACGACATGGCGCCACGCCTCGTACGCCAGGTCCTCCACCGCGACCCCGCCGGGCCCGAACGTACCCGCGTTGTTGAACAGCAGGTCCAGCCGCCCGTACCGCTCCCGTACCGCCTCGAACAGGGCCGCCACCTCGTCCGGTGACGTCACGTCCGTACGGAGGGGCAGGACGTCGGCGTCGGGGCCCGCCAGGGCCGCCGTCTCCTGAAGGGGCTCCGGGCGGCGGCCCGCCACGGCCACCGACCAGCCCGCCGCGGCCAGCGTGAGCGCCACGGAGCGGCCGATTCCGGAGCCGGCGCCGGTGACGACGGCGGTCTTGCGCGCTGCGGATGCGTTCATGGTCCGGAGCGTACGGGAGCGGTCCGCGCCCCGCGCCGCGCTGTCCGGGATGTGGTCCCGAGCACCCCCACCGGCCTGAGAGCATGGATGCTTGAAACTACAACGGTCCCTGTGGCCGGAAGTGGAGACACCCATGGCGGAGACCAGCCGGACCGCACCGGCCCCGATACCGGCCGCGGCCCCCGCTGCCGCCCGCCGCGCCGGTCTGCTGGTCACGCTGGTCCTCGGCGGGCTCACCGCGCTCCCGCCGCTCTCCATGGACATGTACCTGCCCGCGCTGCCCGAGGTCACCGGCGCGCTCCACGCGCCCGCCGCCACCGTGCAGCTCACCCTCACCGCGTGCCTGGCGGGCATGGCGCTCGGCCAGCTCGTCGTCGGGCCGATGAGCGACAAGTGGGGCCGCCGCAGGCCGCTGCTCGTCGGCATGGTCGTGTACGTGGTCGCCACCGCCGTCTGCGCCTTCGCGCCCGACGCCGGACTGCTCATCGCCTTCCGGCTGCTCCAGGGCCTGGCGGGCGCGGCGGGCATAGTGATCGCCCGGGCGGTGGTGCGCGACCTCTACGACGGCGTCGAGATGGCCCGGTTCTTCTCCACCCTGATGCTGATCTCCGGCGCCGCCCCGGTCGTCGCCCCGCTGATCGGCGGGCAGGTGCTGCGGCTGACCGACTGGCGCGGGGTGTTCGTGGTGCTCACCGCCGTGGGGCTGCTGCTCACCCTCTTCGTATGGCGGTGCCTGGGCGAGACGCTGCCGCCGGAGCGGCGGCACGAGGGCGGGGTCGGCGAGGCCCTGCGCACCATGGGCTCGCTGCTCAAGGACCGGGTCTTTACCGGGTACGTCCTGGCCGGCGGGCTCGCCTTCGCCGCGCTCTTCTCGTACATCTCCGCCTCCCCCTTCGTGATCCAGGAGATCTATGGGGCCTCGCCGCAGACCTTCTCGCTCCTCTTCGGGCTCAACTCGGTCGGCCTGGTCGCCGCCGGGCAGATCAACGGGAAGCTGCTGGTCGGCCGGGTCAGCCTCGACAAGGTGCTCGCCTGCGCCCTGACCGTCATCGTGCTCGCGGCGGCGGCGTTGCTGGTGATGACGTCCGGGGTGTTCGGCGACCCCGGCCTCGCGCCGGTCGCGGCCGGGCTGTTCGTGCTGATGTCCGCGATGGGCATGGCCACGCCCAACACCACGGCCCAGGCCCTGATGCGCACCCCGCACGCGGCGGGCTCCGCGTCCGCGCTGCTCGGCACGTCGTCGTTCCTGATCGGGGCGGTGGCCTCACCCCTGGTGGGGATCGCGGGGGAGGGGACGGCGGTCCCCATGGCGGTGGTCCAGCTGGTGTCGGGCGTGGCCGCGCTGCTGTGCTTCCTGGTGCTGTGCAGGCCGTGGCAGCGGCCGTCCGCCGAGGTCTGAGCCGTCCCCGGCTCCCCCCGTAGAATCCCCGGGTGAACGAGAACGTCCCCGTCCCGCAGGTCCTGCGTTCCGCCCTCGCCGGGCTGCTCGACGGGCTGCCGCCGTCGCAGGCCGCGCAGGCCGTCGACCGGCTGATCGCCAACTACCGGGGAGACACCCAGACCCACGCCCCGGTGCTGCGCGACCGCTCCGACGTGGCCGCGTACGCCGCGTACCGGATGCCCGCGACCTTCGAGGCGGTACGCGCCGCCCTCGCCGCCCTCCAGGACGCCGTCCCGGACTGGGCCCCGGCCACCCACACCGACGTCGGCGGCGGCACCGGCGCGGCGAGCTGGGCGGTCGCGGAGGCGTGGGACACCGCGACCACGGTCCTGGACTGGGCCGAGCCCGCGCTCGCGATCGGCCGCGAACTCGCCGACGCCTCCGGCATCGAGGGCCTCGGCGCGATCCGCTGGGAGCGGGCCCGGATCGGCTCGGCCCTGAGCCTGCCGGAGACCGACCTCGTCACCGTCTCGTACGTACTGAACGAGCTCACCCCCGACGACCGCGGCGCGCTCGTGGACGCCGCCGCCCGCGCCGCGACCGGCGCCGTGGTCATCGTGGAGCCCGGCACCCCGGACGGCTACGCCCGGATCATCGAGGCCCGGGACCGGCTGATCGCGGCCGGGTTCACCGTCGCCGCGCCGTGCCCGCACAGCGCCGCCTGCCCCATCGAGCCGGGTACGGACTGGTGCCACTTCTCCGCCCGGGTCAGCCGCTCGTCCCTGCACCGGCAGGTCAAGGGCGGCTCACTGGCGTACGAGGACGAGAAGTTCAGCTATGTCGGGGCGGTGCGGGGGGCGGCCGGGGCCGCCGTGAACCGGATCGTGCGGCGGCCCCAGATCCGCAAGGGCCAGGTGCTGCTCGACCTGTGCACGGCGGAGGAGGTGCTGCGCCGCGAGACGGTGACGAAGCGGCACGGGGCGCTGTACCGGGCGGCCCGGGACGCGTCGTGGGGCGACGTTTGGCCTCCGGCCGAGTAGGTCGTTTTGCGGGTGCGGGCCGGTGGGTGGCTGGTCGCGCCCACGCGGCGGAGCCGCACATTCACAGCCCCGCGCCCCTAGAAGCGCCCCTCCGGGGCGCCCAGGGATTGCCGCGCAGCGGCATCTTCAGGGGCGCGGGGAACTGCGCGACCGGCCACCCACGGTCCGCAGACGACTCACCGCGCCTAGTCGCGCAGCTCCTGCGTGCAGCACTTCACGCTGCCCCCGCCCTTGAGCAGCTCACCGAGGTCCATCCCCACAGGGACGAACCCCCGCTCCCGCAGGGGCGAGAACAGCCCCACCGCCCCCTGCGGCAGCAGCACGTGGAGGCCGTCGCTCACCGCGTTCAGCCCCAACGCCCCCGCATCCTCCGCAGAGGCGATCACCGCGTCCGGGAACAGCCGCGCGAGCACGGCCCGGCTGCCGGGCGAGAAGGCGTCCGGGTAGTACATGATCTCGTCGGCCGAGTCGTCGAGCACGCACAGGGCCGTGTCCAGGTGGTAGTAGCGCGGGTCGACGAGGTCGAGCCCGATCACCGGGCGGCCGAAGAACTCCTGGGCCTCGTCGTGCGAGAGCGGGCTGGACCGGAAGCCCCGCCCGGCCAGCACATAGGACGCGGTGACGGCGAAGTCGCCCTCGCCCTCGTTGATGTGGGCCGGCTCGTGGATCTCGGTGAAGCCGTGGGCGCGGAACCAGTCCAGATGGGCCGCGGCCTCCGCCTCCCGTTCCGGGTGGGCGAAGCGGGCGCCGAGGACCCGGCCGTCGATCACGGTCGCCCCGTTGGCGGCGAAGACCATGTCGGGCAGGTCGGGGCGGGGTTCGAGCAGCTCGACGGTGTGGCCGAGCGCCCGGTAGCGGTCGCGCAGGTCCTCCCACTGGGCGAGGGCGAGCGGCAGGTCGACGGGCTTGGCGGGGTCCATCCAGGGGTTGATGGAGTACGTGACCTTGAAGTGTGCCGGTGGGCACATCAGATAGCGCCGGGGTCTGGCGACTCGGGGTGCACTGAGGTCACGGGTCTCACTGAGCAATGAGGGCTCCTCACGGACGACTTCGGCTGCACGCGCCGCAGCAGCGGTGGTGGTCAGCCCATGGTGCGTCCTGACCGGCGTTCGCGCAGTGATCCGTCCGGGTGTTTTTCGCCGCTTAACACACTGTTGCCCTGCGCGCGCCCTTGACAGAGACGATACGTTTCGCCTCGGTGGCGCTAGGATCCCGGCATGGCGAACAAGGGGCAGGCGCCCGACTCCACCCGCCGCAGCGAGCGCTCGCGGCGCGCGATCTACGACGCGGCGCTCTCCCTCGTCGGCGAGGCCGGGTACCCGAAGACCACCATCGAGGGCATCGCCGCCCGCGCCGGGGTCGGCAAGCAGACGATCTACCGCTGGTGGCCCTCCAAGGCGGCGGTCCTGCTTGAGGCGTTCGTCGACCTCAGCCACCAGGCGATCCAGGGCGAGGTGGCCCTGCCCGACACCGGTGACCTGGAGGCCGACCTCAAGCTGGTGCTGCGCGCCACCGTCGACGAGCTCAACGACACCGCGACCGAGGCCCCGTACCGGGCGCTCGCCGCGGAGGGCATCATCGACCCGGAGCTCGCCGCCGCTTTCGTACAGAACCTCCTGGAGCCGCAGCTGAAGCTGTACGTGGACCGGCTGCGGTCCGCCCAGGACGCGGGCGAGGTGCGGGCCGACGTCGACCCGCGCACCGCCCTGGAACTGCTGGTCGGCCCCCTCTCGCACCGCTGGCTGCTGCGCACCCTGCCGCTCACCCACGCGTACGCGGACACCGTCGTCGAATACGCCCTGCGCGGACTCGCCCCTCGCTGAGCGCCCCCGGTTGGGGGGTACGGCCTCGGGAGGCGCAGGATGGTGGGAGCATGGGGGAAGGTTCTCGCGGGGCAACGGTGAGGTGAGGGGATAGATGGGCGCGGAGTACGGGCGTTCCGGCAGCTCGCAGAGCAAGCTGTCCCGCTGGCTGCGCAGGCGTCCCAAGGACGCCCCCGGCGCGGACGAGGGCCGCCTCGCCCTGCTGCTCGCCGTCGCCGCCGCGAAGCTTCCCATCGCCCCGGCCGCGTACCCCGCCGGATACCGCTGTTCCTGTGAGCGCGTGGGCTGTCCGACCCCGGCGCGCCATCCGGTCTCGTTCGCCTGGCAGACGCAGTCGACCACCGACCGCGCCCAGATCGAGCGCTGGGCGCAGGGCCAGCCCGAGGCGAACTTCATCACGGCGACGGGCATGGTCCACGACGTCCTGGACGTCCCCCTCGAAGCGGGCCGCGAGGCCCTGGAGCGGCTGCTCGCCGAGGGCGTCGACGTCGGCCCGGTGGCCGAGTCCGGCGGCGTCGGCGACCAGGCCCGGATGCTGTTCTTCACGGCGACGCGGGGGACGCCGGAGGACGAGGACGAGTGGTGGCCGTGCGAGCTGGACTGCCATCCCGAGACGATGGACGAGCATCCGGGGCTGCGGTGGCACTGCCGGGGCAGCTACGTCCTGGTGCCGCCGGCCCGGCTGCCCGGCGATCATGAGGTGGCGTGGGTACGGGGGCCGGAGCACGGTTTGCCCGACCCCTTGACCCTCCTTGAGGCCCTCACGGACGCGTGTGCCCGGCACGGGGCGGGCGACGCGCACGCGGTGGCTTGGCCGCTGGGCCGGTAGCCCCTTGCGGGCGCGCTTTCGTCTGCGGGCCGGTGGGCCCCTTTTTGGCCGGTGTTCGTCTGCGGGCCGTCCCCAACTGATCGCGCAGTTCCCCGCGCCCCTAAACCCTCTTTCGGCTGCGGACCGTGGCCGGTTGCTCGCGCAGTTCCCCGCGCCCCTTAGATGCCGCTGCGCGGCAATCCCCTGGGCGGCCCGGAGGGGCGCTTTTAGGGGCGCGGGGAACTGCGCGACCAGCCCGCCACCAACCCGCAGACAAAGGCCGGGCCAAAACAGGGGCGCGGGGAACTGCGCGCGCAACCCGCCACCGGGCCGCAGGCGAACGCGAAACCCTATTCGCCCTTGGCCGACACCAAGCCCTGAAGCCGGTTGATCACGACCACCGGCCCCCGCCCCACCGCCGGCACCACCGCCGCGTCGTCCGACACCCGCTCCTTCGTCACGGTGGACCGGGCCTCGCCCGTCATCAGCGCACGGACATCCGCGTTGATGTTCAGACGCACCCCCTTCGCCGCAGTCTGCCGCTCGAAGTGGCGCGTGCCGAAGAAGACGAGCGCGCCCCCCTCCCGCGTCCGCAGCCCGAGCGGTGCGAAGTCGCCGCCGTTCAGCGGCTGGTCCACGTACTGGGTGGACAGCCCGGGCAGTACCGCGTTCTTCTTGCGCTCCTCGCGCCAGAGCGTGGTGTGCGGGCCGGGTGCGAACGTCTCGGGGCGGCCGGTGCGCAGATACGCCACGTACTGCTCGCTCAGATCCTTCGGCGCCACCGCCAGCCCCGCCTCGTCCGGCCGTACCGGCTCGGCGAAGCCGTCCTTGTCGGCCGTGAAGACCGGGACGTCCTTGGGGGCAAGGACCGAGAGGTGGGCGACCTTCCAGACGTCGCCGGCCCCGCCGCGTACGAACACCAGCAGCCAGCGCGTGTCGTCCGGGCCGGAGTCCTTGTCGCGGTTGGAGTCGGTGTCGGCCACGAACCAGCGCGGCCAGCCCGCCTTCCGGGGTATCGCGAACTTCGCGTCCGTCAGCTCCAGCGGCACATGCTGCGGGTTGCCACCCGGGTTGGTGACGTGCCGGGCCTTCAGGCCCGCCTGGTTGACCGCCCCGAGCGGACCGGTGACCCGGCCCGCGTCGAGGGCCGGGTCGAAGGCCTTGTCGGCCTTGTTGTACGCGTCCGTGAAGTCCCTGAGCGCCTGTGCGGCCTCAGCCCTGGTCGCCGACGGTACTACTTCCCGCTCGCCGTGCACCGTCACGCAGCCGCTCGCCGTCACCGTCAGTACGGTCACCGCCGCGAGCGCCGCCGTCAGCCGACTCACCCTGCTCATGGACTGCCTTCTGCCCCTCGTCCTTCTTGGCCGCCACCGTGGGAGCGGAGCTCCTCACGGACTTCGCGAACCCTACCGGGGCGAAGAACAGTGCGAGCGTGGGGATGAGGTACAGCGCCCACACCGTGACCTGAAGGACCGTCGGGTCGGGCTGGAAGTTGAGGACGCCCTTGAGGACCGTGCCGTACCAGCTGTCCGGCGGGATCGTGGAGCTGATGTCGAACGCCAGGTTCTTGATGCCCGGGACGAAGTCGGCTTCCTGCAGGTCGTGCACGCCGTACGCGAGGACGCCCGCCGCCACCACGACCAGCATCGCGCCGGTCCAGGTGAAGAACTTCGCCAGGTTGATCTTCAGCGCGCCCCGGTAGAAGAGCCAGCCCAGGAACACCGCGGTGGCGAGCCCGAGGAGCGCGCCGATCAGCGGGTCGGTGTTGCCGCTGTCGGACCCGGCCGCGTGCACCGACGTCCAGACGAACAGCGAGGTCTCCAGGCCCTCCCGGCCCACCGCCAGGAAGGCGGTCGCGACCAGGGCGCCGGTGCCGAGCCGCAGCGCCGCGTCCAGCTTGCCCTGGAGCTCGGACTTCAGGAACCGCGCGGTGCGCCGCATCCAGAAGACCATCCAGGTCACCAGGCAGACCGCGACGACCGACAGCGAGCCGCCGAGCGCCTCCTGCGCCTTGAACGTCATCTCCTGCGAGCCGAACTCCAGGCCCGCGCCGAAGCCCAGCGCCACCAGGACGGCGACGGAGATGCCGATCCAGATCGGCCGCAGCGCCTCGCGGTGACCCGTCTTGACCAGGTACGCGACGAGGATGCAGACGACCAGACTGGCTTCAAGACCCTCGCGCAGGCCGATCAGGTAATTGCCGAACATTAGTTTCCCCTCAGCCCTCGGCCGATCAGCTGAACAGTGCCCGGCCCCACCAGTCGTCCTTGTCGCGGACGCCCGGCGGGACGGCGAAAATCGCCGAACTCACGTGCTGGATGTACTCGTTGAGCGCGTCGTTGCGCGCCAGGCTGCGCTGTACCGGCAGGAAGCCCTTGCGGACGTCGCGCTGGTAGGCGAGGAAGAAGAGCCCCGCGTCGAGACGGCCGAGGCCGTCCGTGCCGTCCGTGAAGGAGTAGCCGCGGCGCAGGATCGTCGCCCCGTCGTTGGAGTCCGGGTGCGCCAGGCGCACGTGCGCGTCCGGCTTCATCGCCTTCAGGAACGGCTCGTCGCGCTCCTTGGCCTTGCCGACCGGGGCGCCCTCGCCCTTGTCGCGCCCGAAGACGTCCTCCTGCTCCTGGAGGCCGGTGCGGTCCCAGGTCTCGATGTGCATCCGGATGCGGCGGGCCACCAGATAGGAGCCGCCGGTCATCCAGGGCGAGCCGTCCTTGTCGCCGACCCAGACGTGCTTGGCCAGGGCGGCGGTGTCGGTGCCCGAGACGTTCCGGGTGCCGTCCTTGAAGCCCATCATGTTGCGCGGGGTCTGGGCGTCCGGCGTCGTCGAGGACGTCTTGCCGAAGCCCAGCTGCGACCAGCGGATGGCGGTCTTGCCCATGCCGATCCGGGCCAGGTTGCGGATCGCGTGCACCGCCACCTGCGGGTCGTCCGCGCACGCCTGGACGCACAGATCGCCGTCGCTGCGGGCGGGATCGAGGTTGTCGCCGGGGAACTTCGGGATGTCGACCAGCGCCTCCGGCCGCTTGCCCTCCAGGCCGAAGCGGCCCTTGGCGAACAGCGAGGGGCCGAAGCCGATCGTCAGGGTGAGCCGGGACGGCTTGAGGCCGAGCGCCTCGCCCGTGTCGTCCGGCGGCGCCTCCGCGAGGCCGCCATAGGCGCCCTCGCCGACCGTCTGGCCCGCGGTCATCCGCGCGGCCGCGGCCGTCCAGTCCTTGAGGAGCTTGATCAGCTCGCCGCGGTCCTTGGTGGTCACGTCGAACGCGGCGAAGTGCAGCCGGTCCTGGACCGCGGTCGCGATACCGGCCTGGTGGGCGCCGTAGAACGGCACGGCCGCGCCGGTCTCGGCGGCGGGCACCGCGTCGTCGCCGTCACCGCGCACCGCGGCGACGGCACCGCCGGCCGCGGCGGCGCCGAGCGCCAGGCCCGCACCGCCCCAGCCGAGCAGGGAACGGCGGGACGGGGCCGAGGACGTGGCGCCCCCGGCGGCGTCGGTGGTGCCGGCGCCGGCGTCGGTCGTGTCGCTCATGGCGGATTCCCTCCTGTTCTGTCTGCGTGCGGTGTTACTTGGCGACGGCGGCGGCGAGCTTGGAGAGCGGCTCGCTGAGCGCGTTCACGCCGTCGGACAGCTGCTTGCGGTCGCCCTCGCCGACCTTGTCGTACGAGGTGAACTCGTAGGAGTTCTTGTCGGTGCGGTACTTGTCGAGCTGGGCCTCGATCGCCGTGAACTGCTTGTCGAGCTCGGCGGTCAGCGCCGGGTCGTTCTTCGAGGCGACCGGCTTGAGCAGCTCGTACGCCTTCTGGGCACCCTCGACGTTGGCCTTGAAGTCGACCAGGTCGGTGTGGCTGTAGCGCTCTTCCTCGCCGGTGACCTTGCCGGTGGCGACCTCGTCCAGAAGCTCCTTGGCGCCGTTGGCCATGGAGGTCGGGGTGATCTCGGCGGTGCCGACGCGCTTCTGCCAGTCGGCGATGTCCGTGGAGAGCTGGACGCCCAGCTTCTTCTCCTCGTCGCCGATCTTCCCGTCCTTCCACAGCGCCTTCTCCAGGCGGTGCCAGCCGGTCCAGGTCTGGCCCTTCTCCAGGCCGTCCTCGCGCACGTCCGTCTTCGGGTCGATGTCGCCGAAGGACTCCGCGACCGGCTCGGTGCGCTCCCAGCCGATGCGCGAGGGCGCGTACGCCTTCTTCGCGCCCTCGACGTCACCGGCGGCGATCGCGTCGGTGAAGGTCTTCAGCTTGGGCAGGGTCTCGTCGGCCTGCTGCTGCACATAGGTGCGGTAGGCGGCGACGGCCGCGTCCAGCTTCGGGTCGCGCTTGGGGGTCTGGGCGCCGCCGGTGACGGTGACCTTCTGGCGGATGCCGTTGCCCTTCATGCCGGGCTTGCAGGCGACCTCGTAGGAGCCGGCCTTCACCTCGGCGGTGAGGTTCTGCTTGGTGCCCGGGCCGATGTTCTCGCGCTCGGCGACGATCCGGTCGTCCGGGAAGAGCAGATAGACCTCGGTGATCTTGGAGCCCTTGTTCTCGATGGCGAACTGCACGTGGCCGGCCGCGAACTCCGTCTTCGACAGCTTGCAGGCGTCGTCGGAGGCGGTGACCTGGATGGCACCGTCGGCGCTCTTGGAGTCGCTCTTCGACGAGCAGCCCGTGACGGCGGCCAGCGCCGCGACGGTCGTGGCGGCGGTGACTACGGAGAGACGGACGGCTCGCATGCGGGCTCCACACTGGTTTCGGTCAGGGGGGTGAGGCGGACCTAACTTAACCGAGGCTTACCTGACCGATACCCATCGGGTCAGTGATTCAGCTCTCACCTCCTGCCGCCTCCCGGCCGTCGATAACAGGCCAATCACAGGAAAGCCATGGTCAGGTCAAGGAACGGTCAAGCAGCGCTGCGTGGACCATGATCCAGCAGTTTCGCCCCGGGCTCACACGCCTGCGCTTGGCTGATTTCTTGCGCCCCCGCACGCTTCTTTGCGCCCCCGTGACTCCGTACGGGCTCCCGTTTGGGCACCACCAGCGGAACCCCGGTCTCCGGGTGCGGGAAGACCTCCACCGGCTGCCGGTAGACCCGGCTCAGCAGCTCCTCGCGGAACACCTCGGCGGGCGCCCCCTCGGCCGCCACCGCCCCGGCGTGCAGCACGGCGACCCGGTCCGCGTACGCCGCCGCGAGCCCCAGGTCGTGCAGGACCACCACCACGGCGTCCCCCGCCCCGGCCCGCTCCCGGCACAGCCTGAGCACCAGCTCCTGGTGGCGCAGGTCGAGCGCGGCGGTCGGCTCGTCGAGCAGCAGCACCGGGGCGCGCTGGGCCAGCACCCGGGCCAGCGCCACCCGGGCGCGCTCGCCGCCGGAGAGTGCGGCGTAGGGGCGGTCGGCGAAGGGGGCCACCTCGGTGGCCGCCATGGCCGCCGCGACCACCACGTCGTCTGTGTCCTCTGCGTCCGTCCCGCCGACCCCGGCCCAGGGCGCCCGGCCCATCCGGACCACCTCCTCGACGGGGAAGGGGAAGGAGAGCGCGGCGGACTGGGGGAGCACCGCGCGGCGCAGCGCCAGGTCGCCCGGGGACCAGTCGGCGAGCGGCCGCCCGGCGATCAGCACCTTGCCCCCGCAGCCGGCGACGTCCCCGGCGAGCGCCCCCAGCAGAGTCGACTTGCCCGCGCCGTTCGGCCCCACCAGCGCGAGCACCTCCCCGGCGCGGGCCCGCACGGACACCCCGTCGAGCACGGTCCGCCCGCCGAGCCGCACCCGCAGCCCGCACGCCTCGGCCAGAATCTCGCCGGGGGCTGCGGGACCGGGCACGCTCCTGCGGCGCGCCGCCGTGAACCGTACGAACCTCATGCCCAACCACCTTGTCCACGACGGGTCCTGCGCAGCAGCCAGAAGAAGAACGGGCTGCCGATGAGCGCGGTGAGCACGCCGAGGGGGAGTTCGGCGGGCGCGGCGGCGGTCCGGGCCGCGAGGTCGCCCGCGACCAGTACGACCGCCCCGCCGAGCGCGCTCGCGGGCACCAGGAACCGGTGCCCCGGCCCGGCCGCCATCCGCAGCAGATGCGGCACGAGCAGCCCGACGAAGGTGATCACCCCCGCCACCGCGACGGCCGCCGCCGTCAGCAGCGCGATCACCAGGACCAGTACGATCCGCAGCCGCTCCACGTCCACACCCAGATGCCTGGCCGGGCGCTCGCCGAGCGCGAGCAGGTCCAGCCTGCGGGCGTAGAAGGGAGCGATGGCCAGGCCGGCCGCCGCGCAGGGCAGCACGGCCAGCACCTTGGGCCAGGTGGCCTGGGCGAGCGAACCGAGCTGCCAGAACGTGATCTGGGAGAGCTGCGCGCTGTCCGCGAAGAAGACGAACAGGCCGATGAGCGCGCCCGCGAAGGCGTTCACGGCGATGCCCGTGAGGATCAGGGTGACCACTTCCGTACGGCCGCCCGAGCGGGACAGGAGGTAGACGAGCAGGACGGTGACGAGCCCGGCGGCGAACGCGCAGAGCGTCACGGTCCAGTTGCCCAGGAAGTCAAGCCCGAGCGCGATCGAGCCGGCCGCGCCGACCGCCGCGCCCGACGAGATCCCGATGACGCCGGGTTCGGCGAGCGGATTGCCGAAGACGCCTTGGGCGAGTGCCCCCGCGCACCCGAGCGAGGCCCCGACGAGCAGGGCGAGGACGACCCGGGGCAGTCGTACGTTCCAGAGCACACTCTCGCCGACCCGGTCGAGCGGATGCCCGCCGAGTCCTACCCGGTGGCGGACCGAGACGAGCACGTCGGAGAGGGGGATGTGGTACGCCCCGAGCCCGGCGGAGAGCAGGGCGAGCACGAGCAGGGCGACGGCCAGGGCGAGAGTGAGGGTCCAAGTAGCGGTGGACCGGCGGGCCTTGGCGACGGGCTCGCGCACCTCGGCGGGAGCCGCTTCGATCGGGGAGGCCGTCACTTGCTGCCCTGGTACAGCTGGTTCACGAGCGACTTCAGGACCTGGTCGGTGCGGGGGCCGTAGTTGAGGAGCACGCCGTCGTCGACGGAGACGATCCGGCGGTCGAGCCCGGCCGGGGTCTGGGCGACGCCCGGGATCTTCAGCAGCCCGTCGACCCCGCCCACCGAGGCGAGCCCCTTGCGCATCACGAGGAGGGCGTCGGGTGCGGCTTTCACCAGGGCCTCGCTGGTGAGCGGGGTGAAGTCCTTGCGCAGCCCCGACTCCGCGCCCGCGTCGACCGCGCCCGCCGCCTCCAGGAGCGAGGGCGCGCCCGACTCGGCGCCGCCGAGCAGATAGACGGCGGCCGAGCCGCGCAGATAGAGGAAGGCGACGCGCGGCTTGCTGCCGTCCGGCGCGGCCGGAACGCCCTCGCGCACGGCCGAGATCCGCTGCTCGGTCCGGGCGACGAGTTTCCGGCCCGCCCCCGGTACGCCCAGGGCCCCGGCCACGGTCGTGATGCGGCGGCCCACGTCGGCAAGGCTCTTGGCGGGGGCGACCACGACAAGGGGGATCCCGGCGGCGCGGATCTGGCCGATCGCCTCCGCCGGTCCGGTCTCCGTGTCGGCGAGGACGAGCGTCGGCTTCAGGGAGAGCACGCTCTCGGCCGAGATGTCGTGGGCGCGGGTCACCACCGGCAGTTTCGCGGCCTGTTCGAAGGTGGCGGTGATGTCGCGGGCGACGACGTGCCCGCCCAGGCCGAGCGAGAAGACGATCTCGCTGAGCGAGCCGGTGAGCGGCACGACCCGGTCGGCGGAGGCCACTTCGACGCGTCGGCCGTCCGCCGAGTCGACCGTGGCGGGCAGGTGCGGCGCCGCGATGTCCCGGGCGGCGAGCGGTTCGGCGCGGTCGACCGGGGCGGCGGGGGCGGGCCCGTCGCCTTTCGCGCCGCTGGTGCCGCAGCCCGTGAGGGCGAGTACGGAGATCAGCGCGCCCGTGAGCAGTCGTGTCGTGCGGGTCGTTCGCACCGGTGCACCGTCCTGTCGTCTGCGGATGGATCGAGGGTGTGGCCTATTGGCCAGGGGTTAGCTTAGGTTAGCCTTACCTAAGTCGCCAGCCCTTGAAGGGGTTCGTCATGCTGCCGTCCCGCTCCCTCGTGTCCGCCCTGCTCGCGGCGGTCCTCGGCGCCCTGCTCGTCCCGGTGGGCCCGGCGCACGCGGCCGACCGGACCGTGCACGGCGGCAGGCTCGACTGGGGCATCCGGTCCTCCTTCCAGAGTTACGTCACCGGTCCGGTGGCGCACGGGAGTTGGCGGCTGCTCGGCGGGGCCGCCACGGTCGGGACCGGCCGGTTCCGGTTCCACTCGGCGGCGGGCTCGTACGACCCCGGCGGCGGGGCGCTGGAAGCGGCCTTCTCCGGCGGGGTCCGGTTCACCGGGCACCCCGGGGCCGACGGCTCGTACGCGCTCGACCTGACCATCGCCCGCCCCGCCGTCCGTATCTCCGGCGGCCGGGGCACCCTCTACGCCGACATGACCAGCCGGGCGAAGGGCACCGGCAAGGTCACCACGGCACGCCAAGTGCCGCTGGCCGCGCTGTCCCTGGGCGGCATCGACATGCGGGGCGGCGGTTCGCCCGTGGCGCTCACCGACGTGCCCGCGACGCTGACCTCGCAGGGGGCCGCGGCCTTCGCCGGGTACTACCCGGCCGGGACGGCGCTCGACCCGGTGAGCCTGTCGGTGGACACGCCGACGCCCTCGGCGACTTCGTCCCCCGCCCCCTCCAGGAGCGCGAGCGCCGGTTTCGTGGACGCGGCCGTCGACTGGGGGGTGCGCCGGACCTTCCGGGAGTACGTCACGGGGCCGGTCGCCCGGGGCGGCTGGACGCTGTCGGGCGGGGCCCAGGACGGCGGCGCGCTGTTCAGGTTCCCGCGCGGGCACGGCTCGTACGACGACGAGAAGGGCACGCTCGATGCCTCGTTCGCGGGCGCCGTCCGGTTCACGGGCGCCCACTTCGCGCTCACCCTCGACCGGATCGCGGTCGAGGTCGCGGACGGCCGGGGCACGCTCTCCTCGGCCGGGCGCCCCCTGATCACCTTCCCGGCGGGCCGACTCGCCCCGCGCGACGGCCTGGTGGCCGTCTCCGAGGCGCCCGCGACGCTGACGGCTGCGGGGGCGAAGGTGTTCGGCGGGATGTACCCGGCGGGGACCGTCATGGACCCGGTGTCGCTCGCCGTGGCGGTGGAGGGGGCGGCTCGGCTGCCGGCGCTGCCGGATGTGGGGAGCGGGGGGTCGGCCGCGCCGTCGCTTTCGCCCTCTTCGCCCTCGCCGGTTGCCCGACCGGAGGCCGCCGCCGCCTCGGCCTCGTCGGATCACGGGCCGTTGTACCTCGGGCTCGTGGGGGCGGGGTTGGTCGCCGCGGCGGCGATCGGGTTCGCGGTGCGTCGTTCTTCGACTGCGGGCCGCCGTGGGCCGGTCGCGCAGTTCCCCGCGCCCCTGAAGGGCTCCGGGGATGCGAGGGGCGGCCCTGCACGGCCTGAAGGCGACGGCGCTCGGGAACAGGGGGCCGCGCCCGCGACGCCCACCACGACAGCCGACCCCGAAACCGCATCCGCCACGCCCCCGGCTCCCCCCAGGACCGACTGACCGACTGACCAGCCCACCTCTCCCTCCATCTACCAAGGAGCCACTCGACCATGCCCGTCACTTCCCCCCGTCTCTCCCGCTCCACCGCCCGTACGACGGCCATCGCCGTCGTCTGTGCGGCCAGTGCTGCCACGGTGTTGTCCGTCGTCCCCGCCCGCGCCGCTTCGAAAGTCGAGTTGAAGGGGGCCACGCTCGACTGGGGGTTCAAGGACAGCTTCCGCCGGTATGTCGGGGCGGGGGGCATCACGGTCGCGGACGGTGCCCAGCAGGCCGCCGGGAACGGCGTGTTCACATTCGTGGACGGCACCGGGGCGTACGACACCTCCACGCACGCCAGTGCCACCGCCTTCAAGGGGAGCGTCCGGTTCTCGGCGCACGGCGGTGTCCTCGACATCAAACTGTCCGACCTGAAGGTGACGACGACCACCACGACCGGCGTCATCACCGCCGACGTGACCACCAAGGACGGCGGCAAGGACAGGACCACCGACGACGTGCCGCTCGCCGACCTCGACCTGTCGCGGGTGAAGCCGTCGCAGGGCGCCGCGATGACCTTCAAGGACATCCCGGCCACGCTCACCGAGCAGGGCGCCGCCGCGTTCAACGGCAACTACAAGAAGGGGGAGAAGCTGGACCCGGCGACGCTGACGTTCCCGATGGGCGGCGGCGCCCCGACCCCGACCGAGCCGACCCCGACCAAGCCCACTCCCACGAAGCCCGCCCCCGCCAAGCCGACCCCCACCAAGCCCGCCACCCCCACCCCCGCCTCCGACAAAGTCGTGAAGGCCCAGCTCAGCTGGGGGATCAAGCAGTCGTGGCGCGCGTACATCGCAGGTGGCGGCAACACTGCCGTCTCCGAGGGCGCCACCGCCTCCAAGGATTCCTTCGGGTTCCCGCTCGACAAGGGTGAGTTGAAGGCCGACGCCCGCAAAGTGAACGCCTCCTTCCGGGGCGACGTCCGCTTCACCTACGCGGCCCACGGCAACCTCGACATCGCCTTCGGCGCCGTACGGATAGCGGCGTCCGGCGCCAAGGGTGCCTTGTACGTCGACGTCACCACGCCCCAAGGGGTCAAGCGGAACGTCGAGTTCGCCTCCCTCGACCTCTCCCGGGCCGACTTCACGGCCCGCAAGGACGTGGTGCGGCTGAGCGCCGTACCGGCGGCCTTCACCGCCGACGGCGCCGCCGTCTTCGCCCGGCCCGGCGAGCAGTCCCCGTACAAGGCGGGGGAGGCCATCGACCCCGTCACCGTCGCGCTGGGGCTGAGCGAGAGCGCGGACCTGGACGCCACCGGTGACACGGCGACGACGAGCGGCGGCGGTACGGCCGGTGGAACTGGCACCTCCGGCACCTCCGGGGCCGCCGCCACCGTCGGCGGGAACCTCGGCGGGAACGTCGGAGGCTCGACCACCGGCGCCACCCTCGCCGCCACCGGCTCCTCCGCCCCGACCGGGCCGCTCCTCGGCGCGGCGGGCGCGCTCGCGGTGACGGGGGCGGCCGCCGTGTACGCGGCCCGCCGCCGGACCGCCCTCGGCCGCGCCTGACCCCGACCCGCACCGCAGGGCCGCACCCTTTGCGAAGGGTGCGGCCCTGCGGCCGTCGCGGGTGTTGTTGAATGCCGGGGTGACGGAAAACGGCGTACCCGGCGTGCTCATCGACGTACTCAGGGTCTTCTGCGGCCCCGACGGCCGCCACGGCAACGCCCTCGGCGTGGTGCGCGAGGGCTCCGCGCTGCCCGACGAGGCGGCCCGGCAGGCGCTGGCCAAGGAACTCGGCTTCAGCGAGACGGTGTTCGTGGACGACCCCGAGCGGGGCGCCGTCGACATCTACACGCCCGGCCTGCGGCTCCCCTTCGCGGGGCATCCCTTGGTCGGGACGGCGTGGCTGCTCGACATCGACGTACTGGAACTGGCCGTGGGCGACGTCTTCGCGCGCCAGGACGGCGAGTTCACCTGGATCACCGCCCGCGCGGAGTGGGCCCCGCCGCGCACCCTGCGGCAGTACGCCTCGGCCGCCGAGGTGGAGGCGCTTCAGGTGCCGGAGCCGGGGGAGTGGGTGTACGCCTGGGGCTGGGAGGACGAGGCCGCGGGCCGCGTCCGGGCCAGGGCGTTCCCGGGCCGGGGCGACGGAATCGACGAGGACGAGGCAACGGGCGCGGCGGCCCTCCTCCTCACGGCCCAATTGGGCCGAGCCTTGAACATCACCCAGGGCAAGGGCTCCCAACTCCTCACGGCCCCGGGCCCGGACGACACGATCGAGCTGGGCGGCAGGGTAACCCTGGCCCGCACGCTAAGTGGCGCACGCTGACACACCGGGCACCCACCCCCCTCCAGGGCCGCAGGCTGACACCCCGGCCACCCCCGGCCCCCCAGGGGCGCGGGGAACTGCGCGACCAGCCACGACGCACCCGCAGACGAACACCGGGCAGAAAAGGGGCGCGGGGAACTGCGCGACCAGCCACGACGGCGCCGCAGACGAACACCGGGCCCCGCCAAGCGCTACGCGCTGAGCGGAAACTCCTCCCCCAGCTCCCGAAACACCGCCGTGTTCAGCGAGAACGCCCGCCGACACTCCTCCACCACCCGCTGCTTCTCCAGATCGTCCACATCCACCGCATCCAGCAACTCCCGATACCCCCGCTTGAAAGCGGCCGGGTTCGGGATCGACTCGAAGACGTAGAACCGCACGCCGTCGCCCTTCCGGGCGAACCCCCACGTCTTCTCCGCCCGGTCACGGATGATCTGCCCCCCGGAGAGATCCCCGAGGTACCGCGTGTAGTGGTGCGCCACATACCCGGCGGGCCACGTCACCGCACACTCGCGCACCCGGGCCGCATAGGCCCGGGTCGAGGGGAGCGGCACAGCGCCCCGCTGCCACCCCGCGCCCCGCAGATGCGTCAGATCCCGCTCCAGCGAAGCCGTACGCATCAGCTCGGGCCGTATGAACGGCCCCGCCACGGGGTCGTTCCGCAACGCGCCCGCGCCCTCCTCCAGGGCCTGGTACACGAACCACAGCTGCTCGGTGTACCGGGCGTACGCCTCGACGCCGAGTCGCCCGCCGAGCAGGGCGCTCATGAAGCCGGAGTTCTCCGCCTCGGTGTGCTGTTCGTGCGACGCCGTGCGGATGAGGGTGGAGAAGGGCGTGTCCAAGGCGTGCCTCCGGAGACCGAGGGGGTACGGGAACCAGCACTGATCGGCACGGCACGGCACAGCGGCAGCACCGATCCCGCTACTTAGGCTCACCTAACTACTTAGGCTTACCTAAGTCAACTGGTTCCCGACGGCCTGTCGGTAAACATGTACCCCCGGAGACGGGGAATCGATCACGGCAGCGTGAGGATTTCCGCGCCCGTCTCCGTCACCACCAGCGTGTGCTCGAACTGGGCCGTCCGCTTGCGGTCGCGGGTGACGACCGTCCAGCCGTCCTCCCACATGTCGTACTCGTGCGTCCCCAGCGTCAGCATCGGCTCGATGGTGAAGGTCATCCCCGGCTTGATCACGGTGGTGGCGTGCGGCGCGTCGTAATGCGGCACGATCAGGCCGGAGTGGAAGGCCGTGCTGATGCCGTGCCCGGTGAAGTCGCGCACGACGCCGTAGCCGAACCGCTTGGCGTACGACTCGATGACACGGCCGATGATGTTGATCTGACGGCCGGGCTTGACGGCCTTGATGGCGCGGTTGAGCGACTCCCGGGTCCGCTCGACCAGGAGCTTCGACTCCTCGTCGACGTCGCCGCAGAAGTACGTGGCGTTGTTGTCGCCGTGGACGCCGCCGATGTACGCGGTGACGTCGAGGTTCACGATGTCGCCGTCGTTCAGCACGGTGGAGTCCGGGATCCCGTGGCAGATGACCTCGTTGACCGAGCTGCACAGGGACTTCGGGAAGCCCCGGTACCCGAGCGTCGAGGGGTACGCGCCGTGGTCGCACATGTACTCGTGCGCGACCCGGTCGAGCTCGTCGGTGGTCACGCCGGGCGCGATGAGCTTGGCGGCCTCCTCCATCGCGCGGGCGGCGATACGGCCCGCGACCCGCATGAGCTCAATCGTTTCGGCGGTCTGCACCTCGGGACCGGTGTACGGCGTGGGCATGGGCTTCCCGACGTACTCGGGGCGTCGGATGTTCCCCGGGACGGAGCGGGTGGGAGAGAGCTCCCCTGGTACGAGCAGCGACTGGGCGGACATGCCGGCGAGTCTATCGAGCCGCGTTGGGGCAGCATGGTCGAGAAGGTCCGAGCACGGGCCGAGGAAGGAGCCTCCGTATGGCCCTGTTCAAGAAGCGCACGGCCGGCAAGGCGGGCGAGTGGTACTACTGCCTGGTTCATCAGAAGGTCGAGGAGGGCCCGGAGTGCCCGGCGAAGGACCGCTTCGGTCCGTACGAGTCCCGCGAGGAGGCGCAGCACGCGATGGAGACCGCGCAGGAGCGGAATCTGGAGTGGGACACGGATCCGAAGTGGCACGACAAGGCCTCCGGCCAGGAGGACTGAGGGGCCCCTCGTGCCCCGGGTCGGCCTGCGGCCCGTGCCACTCGCTGCGCGTTCGTCTGCGGGCCGTCCCCAACTGGTCGCGCAGTTCCCCGCGCCCCTAAAAGCGCCCCTTCGGGACGCTCAGGGGATTGCCGCGCAGCGGCATTCTCAGGGGCGCGGGGAACTGCGCGAGCAACCGGCCACCGGCCCGCAGACAAACGACGGCCCCTTCAGGGGCGCGGGGAACTGCGCGGCCAGCCACCCACGGTCCGCAGATGTGACGGGGCCCGGGGCGAAGCCCCGCAGGCGGCTACCACCGGGCCGGCGGCGGGGCCGTCAGATGGTCCGCCAAGCGGGACAGCCGGTCACGGAACCCCCGCCGCCCCCGCTGCACCGGCCCCCCGTTCTCCCCCACCGCCGCGCTCACCAGATGCTGCACCGTGTCCAGGTCCACCTCCGCGCCCGGCGGCACCGTCAGTGACTCGTGGACCAGGCCCCGCACCTCCGGGTCGCCCCCGTCGAGCGCCAGGACCCGCGCCCCGGCCCGCCGGGCGTCGTGGACCCGCTCCAGCAGGCCGCCGTCGGGCCGCTCCGGTGCCACCACGAGCAGCGTCTCGCCCCGTCCGGCCGCCGCGAGGCGTCCGAGCCCCACGGACAGGTGCGGGCCGCGGCCCGGCTCGACCCGGTGGCGTACGAGCGTGGGGGTGAGCTCGGGGACCCCCGACCACGCGGCCTCGTCGGTGAGGTGCGCCGCCAGGTGCCACGGCTCGTACGCCTCGGTGCCCACCAGCAGCAGCCCGCCGCCGTTCGGCACCACCGACCCCCGCAGCACCCCCGCGAACCGGCGGGTGCCCCGCAGCCACTCGGTCCCCGCGAGGACTTCCCGCAACAGTGCGACGCGTACGGCATCCATGGCCCGGCATCCTGCCGCACCGCGCGCCCCGGCGGGCCGCAACGGTCACTCCTCACCCGAACGGGAGCAGGCGCACCAGGGGTCTACCTGCCGGTAGGGCGCGGCGTAAGGTCGGCTCCATGACTTCGACTGACAGCGCCGCGAACACCCCGAAGCCCGCCGCCAAGGACCCCTGGGACCTGCCCGACGTCTCCGGGCTTGTCGTCGGCGTGCTCGGTGGCACCGGCGACCAGGGCCGCGGGCTCGCCTACCGGCTGGCCCGGGCGGGCCAGAAGGTGATCATCGGCTCGCGGGCCGCCGAGCGGGCCCGGGCCGCCGCCGACGAGCTGGGCCTCGGGGTGGAGGGCGCGGACAACGCCGAGTGCGCGCGCCGCAGCGACATCGTGATCGTCGCGGTGCCGTGGGACGGGCACGCCAAGACGCTGGAGGCGCTGCGCGAGGAGCTCGCGGGCAAGCTGGTCGTCGACTGCGTCAACCCGCTGGGCTTCGACAAGAAGGGCGCGTACGCCCTCAAGCCCGAGGAGGGCAGCGCCGCCGAGCAGGCCGCCGCCCTGCTGCCGGACTCGCGGGTCACCGCCGCCTTCCACCACCTCTCGGCGGTGCTCCTCCAGGACGCCTCCATCGAGGAGATCGACACCGATGTGATGGTGCTCGGCGAGAGCCGTGCTGACACCGACCTGGTGCAGGCGCTGGCCGCCCGGATCCCGGGGATGCGGGGTGTCTTCGCGGGGCGGCTGCGCAATGCCCACCAGGTGGAGTCGCTGGTCGCCAACCTGATCTCGGTGAACCGCCGCTACAAGGCGCACGCCGGGCTGCGTGTGACCGACGTGTAGCTCCGGCCGGGGCATGGGGGACACTGGACGGGCATCAGCGCCGTACCCGGACAGGAGCCGACCCCCATGCCCCGCCTCGCTCTGTACGCCCTCGTCGTCTGCGCCCTCGCGGTCGCCGCCGCTGTGGTCTCCTTCGTCCAGGGCAACTGGACCGGCGTCGTCTGGATCCTGCTCGCCGGGCTCTCCTCCAACATGGCCTGGTACTACCTGCGCAAGGCGAAGGCCGACGCGCGGCGGGCCGCCGCCGTCAGCCGGTGAGCGACGGGATGTCCGGGGTGCCCTGCCAGAAGCGGTAGAGGCGCTGGCCCCAGTAGGTGTCCCACTCGGTGACGCCGAGCCCGCGCAGGATCGAGTGGATGGCGTCGAAGAACACGTTGTTCACCGACGGCAGCCACAGGAACGCGAAGACCGCGAGCAGCCCGAAGGGCGCGAACGGCTCGATCTGGCGGCGGATGCCGTGCGACAGCCACGGCTCGATCACCCCGTACCCGTCGAGGCCCGGGACCGGCAGGAAGTTCAGGATCGCCGCCGTCACCTGGAGCAGCGCCAGGAACGCCAGCGCGTACCGGAACCCGGCGGGGACGCCGTCCAGCGCGTGCAGCCAGAACGGGGCCGTGCAGACCACCGCGAACAGCACGTTGGTGAGCGGGCCCGCCGCCGCGATCAGGCTGTGCTTCCAGCGGCCCCGGATCCGGCCGTGCTCGATGAAGACGGCGCCGCCGGGCAGACCGATGCCGCCCATGATCACGAAGATGACCGGCAGCACGATCGACAGCATCGCGTGCGTGTACTTCAGCGGGTTGAGCGTCAGATAGCCCTTGGCGCCCACCGAGATGTCGCCGCCGTGCAGCGCGGTGCGGGCGTGCGCGTACTCGTGCAGGCACAGGGAGACGACCCAGGCGCCCGTCACGAAGAGGAAGACGGCGAAGCCCGGCGCGTTCGAGAACCCCGTCCACACCGCCCATCCGGCGACCGCGGTGACGGCGGCGATCCCCAGGAAGACCGGGCTGATCCTCCGGTCGCTGCGGCGCGAGGTGGCGGTGGCCATGTGCGGGGCTCCCGGGGGTGGGGGTGCGGTCGGACGGCCCCGACCGTACAGGTGATACCCCGAGAACGTCCGGCGATCCCGTACGAGTTCCACCCCTGGCCACCGGCGCTTGGCCGGGAGTTGGCGGGCGGGGGCACGGGGGCGGCGCACGTCGCGGAGAATGGGGCCGTGCGCTACCGGATTATCGGCCCCACCCAGCTGTTGAACCCCGACGGAACGGCGGTCGCCGTCGGCGGGGCGCGGCTGCGCGCCCTGTTGACGGTGCTCGCCCTGCGCCCCGGCCGTACGGTCCCGGTCGGCCTCCTCGTCGACGAGGTGTGGAACGGCGAGCCGCCCGCCGACGCGGCCGGTGCGCTCCAGGCGCTGGTCGGGCGGCTGCGGCGGGCGGTGGGGCACACCGCGATCGCCTCGGTGGAGGGCGGCGGCTACCGCCTGGACGCCGAGCCGGACGACATCGACCTGTACCGCTTCGAGCGGCTGGCCGGGGACGGGAGCCGCGCCCTGGAGCAGGGCGACCCGGCGAAGGCCCTGACCCGGCTCGACGACGCCCTCGCGCTGTGGACCGGGCCCGTCCTGGCCGACCTGCCCGACCGGGCGGCCGAGGCGGCCCGCTGGGAGGCCCGCCGCCTCGACGCCCGCCGGGCCCGCCTCGCCGCGGCCCTGGCGCTCGGCCGGGCCGACGAGGCGCTGCCCGAACTGGCCGCGCTCTGCGCCGCCCACCCGCTCGACGAGCCGCTGCACGCCCTGCGCATCCGCGCCCTGCGCGCGGCGGGCCGCACGGCCGAGGCCCTCGCCGCGTACGAGGACGTGCGCCGCACCCTGGCCGACCGCCTCGGCGCCGACCCGGGCCCCGAACTGCGGGCGCTGCACGAGGAGTTGCTGCGCACGCCGGACGCGCCCGCCGCCGAGCCGCCCCCCGCCCGCCCCGCCGCCCGCGGCAACCTGCGCGCGCGGCTCACCTCCTTCGTAGGGCGCGAGGCCGACATCGAGGCGATCCGGGGCGACCTGGGCGGCGCCCGTCTGGTGACGCTGCTCGGGCCCGGCGGGGCCGGGAAGACCCGGCTCTCCCAGGAGGCCGCCGAGGCCGTGGGCGCGGCCGGGGACGGCTGGCCCGACGGGGTGTGGCTGGCCGAGCTCGCCCCGGTCGCCGACCCGGCGGCCGTGCCCGCCGCCGTCCTCACCTCGGTCGGCGCGCGCGAGACCGTGCTGCACGGCGCCGGCGCCGAGGAGCTGCGGGCCGCCGACCGCGCCGGCGGCGACCCGCTCGTCCACCTCGCCGCGCACTGCGAGCGCCGCCGGATGCTGCTGCTCCTGGACAACTGCGAGCATGTCGTCGACGCCGCCGCCGGGCTCGCGGAGTATCTGCTGGCGCGCTGCCCGGGGCTGACCATCCTGGCCACCAGCCGGGAGCCGCTGGGCGTGCCGGGCGAGGTGGTGCGGCCGGTGGAGCCGCTGCCGGGGCCGGTGGCGCTGCGGCTGCTCGCGGACCGGGGCGCGGCGGCCCGGCCGGGCTTCCGGGTGGAGGACGACCCGGGGGCGGCCGCCGAGATCTGCCGCCGCCTGGACGGACTGCCGCTGGCGGTGGAGCTCGCCGCCGCCCGCCTCCGCATGTTGACGCCCCGTCAGATCGCGGACCGGCTCGACGACCGGTTCCGCCTGCTGACCAGCGGCAGCCGGACCGTACTGCCGCGCCAGCAGACCCTGCGCGCGGTCGTCGACTGGTCCTGGGACCTGCTGGAGGAACCGGAGCGCACGGTCCTGCGCCGCCTCTCCGTCTTCGCGGGCGGCTGCGTCCTGGCGGCGGCGGAGGAGGTCTGCGCGGACGGCCCGGCCGGTGTCGCCGCCGCCGACGTCGCCCCGCTGCTCGGCTCCCTCGTCGACAAGTCGCTGGTCGTCGCCGCGCCCGGGGACGGCGGCGAGATGCGCTACCGGCTCCTGGAGACCGTCGCCGAGTACGCGGGAGAGCGGCTCGACGACGCCGGGGACCGGGGCGCCACCGAGCGCCGCCACCTCGTGCACTACCGGGAGCTGGCCCGGACCACCGACCCGCGGCTGCGCGGCCGCGGCCAGCGCGCCGCGGTCGAGCTCCTGGAGCGGGAGTACGAGAACCTGCGCACCGCGCTGCGCCGGGCCGTCGACCTCGCCGACGAGCAGGAGGTGCTGTGCATGGTGCACGCGCTGGGCTCGTACTGGCACATGCGCGATCTGCGCGGCGAGTCCCGCCACTGGTCCCAGGCGGCCGCGGACCTCGGCCCCGACCCGTTCGCGCCGCCCGCCGAGCCCGCGCCGCCGGTCCACTCGCGCTGCACCGACAGCCCGCCGCCGATGGAGCCCGAGGTGCTCCAGGAGGCGCGGCGCGGGGTGCGGCTGTTCCTGCTCGCCTCCATGGACCACACCGCCGACAACTGGACGACGCCTCAGGCGCGGGAGTATCTGCGCGCCATCGTGGGCGTCTACCGGCCGGGGCTGCCGCAGACCTGCCGGATGCCCGGCGCGCTCTGGTTCTTCCCGGTGATCCTGGTCAGCGACTCCGGCAAGCTCAAGGAACTCCTCGACGCGACCGTGCTGGCCTGTGAGGAGCTCGGTTACGAGTGGGAGCTCGCCAACGCCCTCCAGATGCGGGCCAACGTCCTCGCCAACCGCAGCGACTGGGCCGGTGAGGCGACCCGCGACGCCGACGCGGGCCTCGCCATCTTCCGGCGCCTCGGCGACGACTGGGGCGCCGCCGAGGCGCTCTCCGCGCGCGGAGAGGCCCGGGAGCGGCGCGGCCAGTACGCGCTGGCGGCCGAGGACTACGCCGAGGCCGTGCGGTATGCCGAACGGCTCGGCGCCCAGGCGCAGGTCTCGCTCCTGAAGGCGCGCCTGGCGTCGGTGCTGATCGAGACCGGCGAGGGCGAGCGCGGCGAGGCGATGCTGCGCGAGATCCTCGCCGCGGGCCGCCAGGCGGGGTACGAGGCGCAGCCCGCCGCCCGGCTGTTCCTGTCGATGTGGCTGGGCCGCACCGACCGGATCCCGGAGGCGCGGGAGCAGATCGTGCTGATGCTGGAGGAGTTCAAGTCGAGCAATCTCTCGCTCTTCGAGGGCTTCGTGCTCGGCATCCGGGCCTGGCTGGAGAACCTGGAGGGCGCCTACGCCAAGGGCCTGGCGGACGCCCGCGCCGCGCTGGCCCGGGCCGTGGAGCCGATGTCCCAGATGGTCGCGCCCCAGATGATCCCGGTGCATCTGCTCTCCGTCGCCTGGTCGTGGGCGGGTCTCACACAGCCGGGCAGCGGGACCGCCGCCGACGCCGCGCGCCTGGTCGGCGCGCACGACGCCCTGATGCCGTCGGTCCACTTCGCCACGCCCATGGAGGTGGAGCAGCGGGCGAAGGTGGAGGCGCTGGTCCGCTCACGTCTCGACGGCGCCGCCTACGACGCCGCGTACGCCGAGGGCGGCGGCCTCTCCCTGGAGGAGGCCGCCGCCCTGGCACAACGCGAACGGGACTGATGTCAGATCTGGCGAACCGTCAACATCACGTCCGCTTGCGGAACTTGGCTACCGCCAGGGGGGCCGTGATCGCGGTGATCGCGACCGCCCAGCCCAGCGTCATCAGCGCCGAGTGGGCGACCGGGCCGCCGTTGACCAGGTTGCGGGCGGCGTCCGCGAGGTTGGAGAGCGGGTTGTAGTCCGTGAAGGTCTGCAGCCAGCCCGGCATCGTGGTCGGCTTCGCGAAGATCGACGAGCCGAACTGCAGCGGCATCAGCACCAGCATCGCCACTCCCTGGACGGCCTGGGCCGTCTTCATGGTGAGACCGAGCAGGATGAAGATCCACATCAGCGAGGCGCCGAACACCAGCGACAGACCGACCGCCGCGAGCAGTTCGAGCACCGAGGTGTGGATGGACAGGCCGAGGATGAAGCCCATGACGAGCAGGATCGAGGTGGCGACCATCATGCGGCCGATCTCCACCACGATCTTGGCGATCAGGACCGACGACCGGGCGATCGGCATGGTCCGGAACCGGTCCATGACGCCCTTCTTGAAGTCGTCGTTGATGCCGGTGCCCACCGCCATCGCGATGTTCAGGCCCTGCATCGCCATCAGGCCCGGGATCAGGTAGTTGACGTACTCGCCCTGGTTGCCCTTGCCGGAGACGGCGCCGCCGAACACGTACACGAACAGCAGGGTGAAGATGATCGGCATGAACACGGCGTCGAACATCGACTCCGGGTCCTGCTTGATCTGGAGCGCGTTGCGGCGCACCAGGGCGCCTATGTGGCGCAGATTGGCGCGCGGGCCGATCCGGCCGTCGGCGTCCGTGACGGGCGGGCGGATGCCGGTCGGCGCCTTCGTGCGGGCGGCCTCGGCGGTGGTGGCGGTGCTCATGCCGCGACCTCCTCGATCGTGTCGTCGCTCTCGGACTCCTGGAGGGTGGGCTTCTGGCCGGTGATGGCCAGGAACACCTCGTCCAGGCTGGGCAGATGGGTGCCTATGTGGGCGATGCCGAAGCCGCGGGCGCCCAGCAGGCCGACCACCGCGGTCAGCTGCTCGTCGCTGAGGATCGGCACGTTCAGCAGGCCCTCGTCGGGGACCGCCTGGGTGCCGGAGACCCCGTCCAGACCGGCCTCGGTGATGGCGCGGGCCATCGCGCCCAGCTGGGCCGGGTCGGTGGGCCGGATCTGCAGGGTGCGGCCGCCGACCTTCGCCTTCAGCTCGTTGATGCCGCCGTTGGCGATGACCTTGCCGCGGTCGATGACCGTCAGCTGGTTCGCCAGCTGCTCGGCCTCTTCCATGTACTGGGTGGTGAGCAGCACGGTGGCGCCCTCGGCCACCATCCGCTGGACCTCGTCCCACACCTCGTTGCGGGTGCGCGGGTCGAGACCGGTGGTCGGCTCGTCCAGATAGAGCACGGCCGGGTTGCCGATCATGGAGGCCGCGAGGTCGAGGCGGCGGCGCATGCCTCCCGAGTAGTTCATCGCGGGCCGCTTGGCGGCCTCGGTGAGCGAGAACCGCTCCAGGAGCTCGTCGGCGCGGGCCCGGGCGTCCTTGCGGGACAGATCGAGCAGCCGCCCGATCATGTACAGGTTCTCCCAGCCCGACAGCTTCTCGTCCACCGAGGCGTACTGCCCGGTGAGGCCTATGGTGCGGCGCAGCTGGCGGGGCTGCTTCACCACGTCGTACCCGGCGACGGTGGCAGTGCCGGCGTCCGGCACGATCAGGGTGGACAGGCAGCGGACGAGGGTGGTCTTGCCGGCGCCGTTGGGCCCCAGGACTCCGAGGACCGTGCCCTCGCGGACGTCCAGGTCCACGCCGTCCAGCGCCTTGGTGTCGCCGAAGTGCTTCACCAGCCCCCGCACCGTGACGGCGTTGGCCGCGCCGCCTTCGGGGTTGTTGTCGATTCGCGTCATGCCCCCAAGGTGCCAGCCGCCACCGACAATCCACCGACAGACGACCTACAGACGCCGACAGCCCGCCGACACGAAGTGCCGACGGGCTGCCGTGCCCCTTAGGGGCGCGGGGAACTGCGCGACCAGCCAAGGCCGGTCCGCAGCCGAAATGACTGCATTCCCCGAGCGGCGCGCTCAGTGGAACGTGTGCTCCTCCGCCGGGAACGCCCCGCCCACGACCTCGCCTGCGAACTCCTTGGCCGCGTCACCGAGGACCCGGCGCATATCCGCGTACTGCTTCGTGAACCGCGGCACCTTCCCCCCGGTGAGCCCCACCATGTCCGTGTACACCAGCACCTGCGCGTCGCACTCGACGCCCGCCCCGATCCCCACGGTGGGGATGTGCAGCGAGCGCGTGATCTCCGCCGCGACCTCCGCGGGGACGAGTTCGAGCACCACCGCGAACGCGCCCGCGGACTCCGCCGCCTTCGCGTCGCGCAGCAGCTGGTGCGCGGCCTCGTCGGAGCGGCCCTGCACCCGGTAGCCCATGGCGTTCACGGACTGCGGGGTCAGGCCCAGGTGGGACATGACCGGGATGCCGGACTGCACCAGCAGCTCGGTCTGGGCCAGCGAGCGCTCGCCGCCCTCCAGCTTGACGGCCCCGACGCCCGTCTCCTTGATCAGGCGGGTGGCGCTGCGCAGCGCCTGCACCGGGCCCTCCTGGTAGGTGCCGAACGGCAGGTCCGCGACGACGAGGGCGCGCTTGGTGCCCCGTACGACGGCGGCGGACAGCATGGCGATCTCGTCGAGCGTGACCGGGACGGTCGTGTCGTAGCCCAGGTGGCAGTTGCCCATCGAGTCGCCCACGAGGAGCACCGGGATCCCGGCCTCGTCGAAGACGGACGCGGTCATCGCGTCGTACGCGGTGAGCATGGGCCACTTCTCGCCCCGGGCCTTGGCGGCGGCGATGTCGTGGATCGTGACGCGGCGCGTGGACTTGCCCCCGTACAGCGCCTTGCTGCTGTCGGAACGTTCTACGGGCGGATTCTGCGCAGCCTTAAGTTGTTGCGTCATCGCAACGGCTCCTGTTCGTCATCTCGAAGCGCCCTGACGGCGTCTCCGGACCACTTCCATGGTGGCATCCCACCCCCGCCGACGGGAAGTGGGTGCCTCAGTCACGCAAATACATGACCTTTAAACCACCCACCTGGCAAATATGCGCGTTTTGTCACAGCCACCCCCGCGGCCGTGACCCGCTGGAACCCCGCGCGGCGCCCTGTCGTCATCGAGGCAGTACGGGGCAAGGGAAAGCCGCCCTCCATCGCCTAGGGTCATCAGGGCGGCGGAGTACGAACGGCAAGGCAGTGAGGACGACGGTATGACGCGGGCGTACGTGGCGGAGACGGGGAACGGCAGCGCGGAGGGCGAGCGCTCCGGATCCCGGGTCCGGCGCCTGCTCGACGGCTGGCAGGGGGATCCCGGCATCTGGCGGCGGGGCCTGGTCCTGGCCGGGCTCGCGGTGCTGATCGCCCTGGTCATGCTGGTCCACGCGAAGATCCCCAACCGGATCGGCAACCTGGGCAGCCTCACGGAAACCTTCCTGCCGTGGCTGGGCGTGTTCGTCCCGGTGCTCCTCGGCCTCGCGCTGTGGCGCCGCTCGGCGACCGCGCTGATCGCCCTGGTCCTCCCGGCGGTCGTCTGGCTCAATCTCTTCGGCGGGCTGCTCACCGACAAGGAGAGCAAGGGCGGCAACCTGGTCGTCGCCACGCACAACGTGAACGCCGACAACCCCGACCCGGCCGGCACCGCCCGTCAGCTCATCGCCTCCGGCGCCGACGTCCTCGCCCTGGAGGAGCTGCCCGGCAGCGCGGTCGGCGCGTACGAGAAGGCGCTGAACGGGACCTATCCGCACCACTCGGTGCAGGGCACGGTGGGCCTGTGGTCGAAGTTCCCGCTGAGCGACGCCGAGCCGGTCGACATCAAGATGGGCTGGACCCGCGCCATGCGCGCCACCGTGAGCACCCCCGCCGGCCAGGTGAAGGTGTACGTGGCGCACATGCCCTCGGTCCGGGTGAAGCTCAGCGCCGGGTTCACCGCGCGCCAGCGGGACGCCAGCGCGGACGCCCTGGGCGACGCCATCGCCGGCGACCCGCTCAAGAAGGTCGTCCTGCTCGGCGACCTCAACGGCACCATGAACGACCGCGCCCTGAACAACATCACCTCGCAGATGCGCTCCACCCAGGGCGCGGCGGGCAACGGCTTCGGCTTCACCTGGCCCGCGTCGTTCCCGATGGCCCGGATCGACCAGATCATGGTCAAGGGCGTCGAGCCGAAGTCCTCGTGGACCCTGGGCCGGACGCCCAGCGACCACCTGCCGATCGCGGCGCGGCTGAAGATCTGAGGCCAGGGGGCCGGGGTCGGGGCCGGGCGCCCGGGTTCAGACCGACTCGCGCCACCGGTTGGTGATCGGCAGTCGCCGGTCCTTGCCGAAGCCCTTCGCGGAGATCTTGGTGCCCGGCGGGTACTGGCGCCGCTTGTACTCGGCGGTGTCGACGAGCCGCAGCGTCCGCGCCACCAGCTCCGCGTCGAACCCCGCCGCCACGATCGCCTCGCGGCCCTGGTCGCGGTCGACGTACATCGCCAGGATCGCGTCCAGGACCGCGTAATCCGGCAGCGAGTCCGTGTCGACCTGGTCCGGGCGCAGCTCGGCGCTGGGCGGCTTGGTGATCGAGTTCTCCGGGATGGGCGGGACCTCGCCCCGGTCGGCCGCCGCCTTGTTGCGCCAGTTGGCGAGGCGGAACACGGCCGTCTTGTAGACGTCCTTGATCGGGCCGTACGCCCCGACCGAGTCGCCGTACAGGGTCGAGTACCCCACCGCCAGCTCGGACTTGTTGCCCGGCGCGAGCACCAGATGGCCCTCCTGGTTGGAGATCGCCATCAGCATGGTGCCGCGCAGCCGCGACTGGAGGTTCTCCTCGGCGAGCCCGGTGAGCCCCAGCGAGACCATGTAGGCGGTGAACATCGGCTCGATGCTCACCGTGCGCAGGTTCAGCCCGGTGCGGCGGGCCAGCTCGGCCGCGTCGCCCCTGGAGTGCTCCGAGGAGTACTTGGACGGCATCGACACGCCGTACACGTTCTCCGCGCCGAGCGCGTCGCAGGCGATCGCGGCGACCAGCGCCGAGTCGATGCCGCCGGACAGACCGATCAGGACGGACCGGAAGCCGTTCTTGGACACATACGCGCGCAGGCCCGTGACCAGCGCCGAGTACACCTCCTCGTCGTCGTCGAGGCGCTCGGCCTGTCCGCCGGTGAGCTCCGGCTCGTACGCCGGGACGGGCTCCTCGGAGAGGATCACGTGCTCGATCCGTAGCCCGTCGTCGACCGTCCCGGACGGGACCGGGCCCGCGGCGGGCAGCTCCAGGTCGAGCAGCACACCGCCCTCGGAGAACTGCGGGGCGCGGGCGACGACCTCGCCGCCGCGGTCCACGACGATCGAGTCGCCGTCGAAGACCAGCTCGTCCTGGCCGCCGACCATCGCCAGGTAGGCGGTGGTGCACCCGGCCTCCTGGGCCCGCTTGCGGACCAGTTCGAGGCGGGTGTCGTCCTTGTTCTGCTCGTACGGCGAGGCGTTGATCGAGACCAGCAGCCCGGCCCCGGCCGACCGGGTGGCCGGGACGCGCCCGCCGTCCTGCCAGAGGTCCTCGCAGATCGCCAGGGCCACGTCGACGCCGTGGACCCGGATCACGGGCAGGGTGTCGCCCGGCACGAAGTACCGGAACTCGTCGAAGACGCCGTAGTTGGGCAGGTGGTGCTTGGCGTACCGGAGCACCACCTCGCCGCGGTGCAGCACCGCTCCCGCGTTGCGCGGGGCGCCCGCGGGCTGGCCGTAGCGGGGCCGGTCGGCCGACCGGTCGAGGTAGCCGACGATCACCGGCAGCTCCCCGAGGCCCTCGGCGGCCAGCCGCGCCGCCAGAGCGGTCAGCGCCTGCCGGGAGGCCTCGACGAACGAGGAGCGCAGCGCCAGGTCCTCGACGGGGTAGCCGGTGAGCATCATCTCGGGGAAGGCGGCGAGGTGCGCGCCCTGCTCGGCACAGTGCCGGGTCCAGTGCACGATCGCCTCGGCGTTCGCGGCGATGTCGCCGACGGTCGAGTCGATCTGATTCAGAGCGAGACGTAGTTGAGGCACCCCGCCAGTGTAATCGTCAAAGCGACGCGATGGGGGGTGGAGCGAGGGCGCGGCACCCCGCTCCACCCCACCGGCGGGGCTACTTCCGGTAGCCGAGGACCGTCATCATCCCGGCCTCCGAGTGGTAGACGTTGTGGCAGTGGACCATCCACAGGCCCGGGTTGTCCGCGTCGAAGTCCACGGTCAGCGTCTGCTTCGGCCGCACTACCGCCGTGTCCTTGCGGGCCCCGCCCGCGCCGCCCGCCAGCGCGAACGTGTGGCCGTGCAGATGCACCGGGTGCCACATCGACGTCGTGTTGGCGAAGACCAGCCGCACCCGCTCGCCTGCCTGGACGGGGTGGCGCGCGTCCGGCCGGTACGGCTTCCCGTCGAAGGCCCAGTCGTACTTCGCCATCCCGCCGGTCAGCGTCAGCCTCACCGTCCGGTCGGGCGCCTTCGAGGGCAGCGCCACGGAGGCGTCCGGCGCGAGCTTCTCGGCTGTGAGCAGCCGCCCGGTCAGCTCCTTGGGGCGTACGGAGGCGTCGGGCGCGGCCCCGCCGCCGGTGCGCAGCACCGCCAGCGCCGCCGCCTTCTTCCCCTCGGCCCGCGCCACCAGCGGGAACACCCCGTCGCCCGCCGTGACCAGCACGTCGTACCGCTCGCCCATGCCGAGCAGCAGCGTGTCCGCCGTCGTGTGCCGGACCGGGAAGCCGTCCGTGTGGGTCACCGTCAGCTCGTGGCCGCCGAGCGCCACCCGGAACGCGGTGTCGCCGCCCGCGTTGATGATCCGCAGCCGGACGCGCTCGCCCGGCTTGGCGGTGAAGACGGCGGGGTCCTGCGGCGTACGGCCGTTGACCAGGTAGTACGGATACGCGACGTCACCCGCGTCGCCGCCGAGCGCCTCGCTGGTGGCGCCCATGAGCATGCGGGAGGGACCGGCGGAGGGCGTCGGCGTGCCGCCCATGTCACCCATGTCGTGGCCGGAGTGGTCCATGCCGTCCATGCCGCCCATGCCCTTGCGCAGTTCCGCCAGCACCGCGTCCGGCGTCGAGCCGTCCACCCCGTCGACCCAGTCGTCCAGGACGACGACCCACTCCCGGTCGTACGCCAGCGGCTCCTTCGGGTCCTCGACGATCAGCGGGGCGTACAGGCCCCGGTCCTGCTGGACGCCGGAGTGCGGATGGAACCAGTACGTGCCGGGGTGGGCGACGGCGAACCGGTAGGCGAACGACGCCCCCGGCGCGACGGCCCGCTGGGTCAGACCCGGCACGCCGTCCATGTCGTTGCGCAGGGCGAGGCCGTGCCAGTGCAGCGAGGTCGGCTCGGGGAGGTGGTTGGCGAGGGTGAGCGCGAGCGTGTCGCCCGCGGTGACCCGGACCTCCTGGCCGGGCAGCTTGTCGCCGTACGCCCAGGAGCGGACGGTACGGCCGCCGCCCAGGTCGAGCGGGGTGGCGGTGGCGGTGAGGCGGACGTTGCGGACGGGCCCGGAGCCGCGCCGGGCCTCGGCGGCGACGACCTCGGGACCGGCGGGGTCGACGAAGCCCGGGGGAGTGGCCGACGGCGTGGAGCCGTGGTCCATTCCGCCCATGCCGTCCATTCCGTCCATCGAGCCGGAGCCCGAGCAGGCGGTGAGCAGGGCGCCGCCCGCGACGGCGGTGGTGGCGCCGAGCACGGCGCGGCGAGTGGGGTGTGCGGACATGACTGGGTGCACCTCGTGGTGTGGGCATGCGAAGGAGTAGGGGCGCGTGTCCTGCTTCGCGCGCTCCTACTGGCGCAGCACCGACAAGGCGGCGACGCGACTCCCGTACGGAGGGGGAGGGTTGGGCCACAGCGGCCGCAGGGTCCGGCCGCGTACGACGATCGCGCCCGGCGTCCGGCCGCGCGCCGACAGCAGCCGTACGGCGAGCAGGGTGAGGCCCCACACGCCGAGCACGGCCAGACATACGGAGCCGGGGTCCATACCGCGCATGGGCTCGTGGCGGGGAGCGGCGGCGGCCTGGTGGTGAGCGGCGGGCGCGGCCATGGCCATCGCGGTGTGCTCGCCGGGGGCGGCCGCGGTGTGCTCCGCCGGATGCCCGACCGTGTGCATCGTGAAGATGCCGAAGAGCAGCGCGGCGCAGAGCAGCAGCTGCCCGTACGCCGTGGTCCTCCTCGCGGTCACCATGGACCGCACCTTACCCCCACCCGGTATGACTCGACGTGCGGGACCCCGGACGCCCAGGTGATCATGGCCCCATGACGACCACGGACGCGGCCGAAGAGGAAGCCACCGGCTCGCGCGTCCGGCCCGCGGTGGTCCTGCTGGCGCTCGGCGCGCTCGCCTACACCGCGTGGGTGCTCGAAGTGGTCCTGCACACCGGGCTCGACCCCGTACAGACCTATGTCAGCGAGCTCGCCGCGGCCGACCAGCCGCTCGGCGGGCTCTTCCGGGCGACGGACCTGGTGGCCGGGGCGCTGGTGTTCGCCGGGTCGGCGTGGGCGCTGTGGCGGTGCGACCGGCGGGGCTGGTCGGTGGCCGGGTGGGCCGGGCTCGTGCTGTTCGGCGCGGCGACCGTGGCCGACTCCCGGCTGCCGCTGAGCTGCGCGCCGACCGCCGACCCCGAGTGCGCGGCGCGCGAGACGGCCGGTCTGGTTCCGGCCACGCACACCGCGCACGCGGTGAGCAGCAGCGTCGCGATGACCGGGGCGCTGGTGGGCGTCGTGGCGCTCACGGTGGCGGCGCGCCGCTATGGCCGATGGGCGCCACTGGCCCGGGTGGGACCGTTGCTCGTGGTGCTCGAACTGGCCGTCACCGTCTGGACGCTGGCCGCCATCGCCGCGTTCGAGGCCGGGCGCGGGACCTGGTCGCTGGGGGCCGGGCAGCGGGGGCAGGTGCTGCTGGTCGCGGTGTGGCTGGGGGTGCTCGCGTACGCGGTCGCGCGCGAGAATCGAGTATGACGTTCGTACGGATCGACGGGGTGCCGCACCATGTGGTGGTGGAGGGGAGCGGTCCGCCCGTGCTGCTCAGCGCGGGCCTGGGCATGGCCTGGTTCGACTGGGACGAGGTGGCGGCGCTGCTCGCCCCCCACCGCACGGTGGTCCGCTTCGACCGCCCCGGCCACGGCCTCTCCGGCCCGGCGGCGGCCCCGCCGACGGCCTCGGGGGAGGCGCACCGGATCGCGGCGGTCCTGGACGCGGTGGGGGTGTCCGGGCCGGTGACGGTGGTGGGGCACTCGATCGCGGGCTTCCACGCGGAGGCGTACGCCCGGCTGCACCCTTCCCGTACGGCCGCGCTGGTCCTGGTGGACTCCAGCGTGGAGCCGGAGGCCCGGCAGGTGGCGTCCGCGCGGGTGGTGTCGGCGCGGGTGGCGGGGGCGGTGCTGTCGGGCGTCGGTCTGCCGGCGGCGCTCGGGCCGTTCCTGCGCCGGGCCACGGTCCGCCTCTCCCGCACGGGCGGGTCTGACCCGGCCCCCCGGGCCCTGGTCCACCGCTGCTACCGCACGTCCAGGGTGTGGCGGGGCCTGCTCCTGGAGAACGTCCGCTACCGCGCGGTGGCGGCGGAACTCCTCCACCTCCGCGACCACTTCCCGCTCCCGCCGGTGCCGGTGACGGTTCTGGCGGGCGGGGCGGGGGGTCCGTCCTGGCTCACCTGTCAGCGGGGGCTGGCGGATGCGTTGGGGGGTGTGCTGGAGGTGGCCGAGGGGGCGGGGCACTTGGTGATGCTGGACGACGCGGGAAGGGTGGCGGACTCGATCCTGGACGCGCCGCATTCCCCCACCCCGCCCTTTCCCTGAACCCTCCGGGGGAGGCTCGCTTCCCGGGGGCCCGTTGGCGGGGCCTGCGGCCCCTGCACCCCGCTGTGTTCGTCTGCGGACCGTGGATGGCTGGTCGCGCAGTTCCCCGCGCCCCTAAGAATGCCGCTCCGCGGCAATCCCCTGGGCGCCCCGGAGGGGCGCTTCTAGGGGCGCGGGGAACTGCGCGACCAGTTGGGGACGGCTCGCAGACGAACTAACCGGCCGGGGAAAACGCCCCGCCCCGGGACCGGAACCGGCCCCGGGGCGGGGGTGTTCACACACGAACAGGAACGCGCACCGGACACCCGGCCACGTCGTGGCTAGTAGTGGCGGCCATACGACGCCACATAGCCGCGGGAAGGCGTGCCGACACCCGTCACGTCGTCATACCCCCGCACCGCCCGCAACGAACTGTCCTTCCCCAGCGTGCGAACGGACGTCGCGAGCCCGCCCGACGCGTCGACCCCGTTCACGAAGTCGACCCGCGCCACCGCGAGGTCACGCGCCCCCAGCGGGTGGTCCGTGACGTCGTGGTACAGCGGCGAGCCGTAGCGCGCGTAGATCGACGGGTTCGCGAAGCCGATCGGGAAGTGCCGGGCCTGCTGCGCCAGCGCCTGCACGCCCGCGATCACCGGCGCCGCCAGCGACGTACCGCCGATGCGGTACTCGTCGTACTTCACCGCGCCGTCGGGGAACGTCTGCGTCTGGCCCACCAGGAACCCCGTGTTGGGGTCCGCGACCGCCGCGATGTCCGGGATCGTGCGCATACGGGCGGAGCCGTTCGCCTTCGCGAGGGAGTCAGGGACCACGCCCCGCTGGTAGAACGGCTGCTTCACCGTCGCGCTCGTGCCACCGCCCGCGCCCGACGTGTACGCGCCCGGGAAGTTCGTCCAGCTCTTCCCGTCCGCCGCCAGCGACGCCTTCAGCGTGCCCCAGCCCGTCTCGAACTTGTACGTGTCGCCCTTGCCGACCGCCAGCGACGTACCGCCGACCGCCGTCACCCACGCCGAGTTGGCCGGGGTGTCGACCTGCTTCTTGCCGGTGTTGGCGACCTCGTCGCCGTCGTCGCCGGAGGAGAAGTAGAAGCCGATGCCCTCGACGGCGCCCAGCTTGAACGTCTGGTCGTAGGCCGCCGCCACGTCCGGCGTCTCGTTGGCCTCGATGTCGCCCCACGAGTTGGAGACGATGTCGGCCAGGTGGCTGTCGACGACCTTGTTCAGCGCGTCGAGCAGATCCGGGTCGTTGCAGGACGCGCCCGCCACGTACACGATGTCCGCGTCCGGCGCGACCGCGTGCACGGCCTCGACGTCCAGCGACTCCTCGCCGTACCAGCCCGCCGCGTCGCACGCCTCCACGCTGTTGTAGTCGGCGGGCTTCACCTCGCTGTACTGGCCGTGCTTGTACGACTTGTCGCCGTTGCGCAGCGCGTACCGCTGGGCGTCCTTCGCCATCGTCGGCGAGGCGTACGCGTCGGTGATCGCGACGGTCACGCCCTTGCCGGTGTAGCCGCCCGCGCCGTACGCCGCCCGCAGCTGCTTGCCGGTGTACCCCCTGACCGCGTACGGGACCTTGGTGCCGTACGCGTCCGGCAGGGTGGTGGCGATGTTCGAGCCGTAGTACGTCGAGAACGGCCCGGAGTTCTTGAAGGCGGGGCCGGGCCCGGGCAGCGTCTCGTGGTGCGTCGCCTTGTGCGGGGCGTTGTCCAGGCCGGTCACGGTGAGCACCGCGTCGGCCAGCGCGCCCGGCGCGGAGGCGGTCTGCACCGGCGCGCGGTAAGTGCGGCCGCCCTTGCGGTAGTTGTGCAGCTGGGTGGCGAACGCCTTCTCGGCGGCGGCCACGTCGCCGGAGACCGAGATGTAGTGCTGGTTGCTGCCCGTGACGGTCAGCCCGGGCGACTTCAGCCAGCCGGTGACCGCCGCGATCTGCTCCTTGGTCGCACCGAAACGCTGCTGCGTCTGCGCGGCGCTCAGGAACTTCCCGTACGACGCCGAGCTCGGGTCCGACACGGCCGCCGCGTACGCGGCGAGGCCCTTGGCGTCGCGGCCCGCGAGGTAGACGCGCGCGTCGACCTTGTTGCCGTTCGCCGTGGCGCCCTGGTCGGCGGCGCCGGTGGCCCACGCGGGCTTGGTGCCCGTGAGGGCGGCCCGCCCGGACGGCACGGGGTCCGCCGCGTGGGCGGACGGTATGCCGAGAGCGAGCGCGCCGGCGAGCAGAGGCAGTGTCGCTGCCATGCTCACGGCACGCCGCCTGGTGCGGCTGGTTCTCATTTGACCCCCTGCATGAGGCTCTTCACCTGGGAGGCATATGCACTTGATCTGCACATGCACAGCGTCACTCTGGTGAGGAACGGTTCATGCGGGGGGCATGCCTGTGTCAAGAGAAACCCAAGTCCCGCCGGGGAGGCGGGACTTGGGTCCGTTTTAGTGGTGTTGGGCGGCTGCCGTCCGGTAAGCCGGGTTACGTACGTGCCTTCAGCATCTGCGCCATCAGGTCGATCTCCGACTGCTGGGAGTCGACCATGCCCTGCGCCAGACCGCGCTCCACCTCGGTCGTACACCGCTGGGCGCACCCCTGGGCCATGTGGATACCGCCCTTGTGGTGCTCGGTCATCAGCTGGAGGTAGAGGACCTCCGCCTGCTTGCCGTCCGCCTTGCCCAGCCGGGCGATCTCGGTGTTGGTCGCCATGCCGGGCATCAGGGCGCCGTCCGCGCCGGGCTCGCTGCCCATGCCCATCCAGGCCATCGGCAGCCGTTCCGGCTCCGACTTGGGCAGCCCCCACAGATCGAGCCAGCCCAGCAGCATGCCCCGCTGGTTGGCCTGGGTGTTGGCGATGTCGTACGCGAGCCGGCGGACCTCCTCGTCCTTGGTGCGGTCGCGCACGATGAACGACATCTCCACCGCCTGCTGGTGGTGGACGGCCATGTCGCGCGCGAAGCCCGCGTCCGCCGAGGCCGCCACCGGGGTGTGCGCGGCGGGCTTCGAGTCCCCTCCGGTGGCGCTGGCGACCGTGGCCACCGTCGCGAACACCAGGGCCGCCACGACCGCCGCGAGGGACGCCCAGTAGGTGCGGTTCACTTCTGGTCCAGCCCGCCCGTGCACGCCGCGCCCGGCTCCGGCGTCTGCGCGCCCTGCACGTACTTGGCGAAGAACTGGTTGACCCGCGGGTCGTCCGCGCTGGTCACGGTGACCTGCTTGCCCCAGGCGCTGAGCATGATCGCCCCGGCCTGGTCCTGGTACGGGCTCATCAGCGAGTACGGCGTCTTGGAGACCTTGTCGGAGAGCTTCTGCACATCGGCGGCGGGCGCCTTGTCGTTGTACGTCACCCAGACCGCGCCGTGCTCAAGGGAGTGCACCGCGTTCATGTCGGGGACCGGCTTCTTGTAGACGGCGCCGCCGCAGTTCATCCACACCTGGTCGTGGTCCCCGCCGACCGGCGGCTTCATCGGGTACGACACCGTCTTGGTGACGTGGTTGCGGGTGAGCTTCTTCGGGTCCCAGTCCTTCTCGCCGGCGATGGTCGCCTTGGCGTCGGCGGCCTTCTGCGCCTGCTGCTTGTCCTTGTCGTCGGACTCCTTGTTCAGCAGGTACGCGCCGGTGCCGACGAGCCCGGCGACGATCACCACGGACGCGGTGATGGCAATGAGCTTGTTGCGCCGCTCGCGGGCCTGCTCGGCCCGCCGCATCTCGGCTATCCGCGCCTGCCGCGAGCTCTTGGTTTCCTTGGTGGCCATGGTGGCTCAAGTCCTTCTGGTGAGGGGGAAGTCGGGGGAGTTCCTATGGACCCCGCGAGGCCCGTACTGCCAGGGGCGCGGGGAACTGCGCGACCAGCCGAAGCGGACCCGCAGTCAAAACGACCGCACAACCAGCGGAGCTATGTCCGCAGCACCTGAAGGACATGAAGGTCAGGGACCCGGGGCGGAGCCCCGGACCGCGCGGGCGCCCCCGCGAGACGGGGCGCGGCGGCCCGTACGGCGTGCGCGGCCCCCGGCGCCGGGGTATCGAGCGGAGGCGCGGTCAGCACGGCCGGATCCGCGTGCGGAAAGAGCCCGCAGTCGCCCCGGTCGTACGGACAGCTGTACTGCGCCGCCCCGCTCACCGCCACGGCGTGGTGGACCCGGGGAGCGGTGGGGTCCGCGCTCGCCTCGCCGCCCGCGGTGAGGCAGAGGAAGAGCGCGGCGAGGAGCGTCGCCATGGCGCTCACCAGCGCCACGGGACGTGTGATGCGAAGGCGTCTCACTCCCCCCATAGCCGCAGATGCTAGGCGAGGGAGCACGCCGCGCGGCAGGGTGGGGTCGGCCAAGATCCGGCCACCCGGCCGGAACCGGTCCGCCGCGGGCCGGGCGGCGGCCTGCGGCGGACCTGGAGCTCAGCCCACGAAGTCAGCCCCCGAGGTCAGCCCACGTGGACGCGCGGACGCCGCTTCAGGTCCGGCTCGGCCCGCCGCAGCACCTCACGGGTGACCGGCGCGACCTCGCCGTCGCCGAAGACCAGGAAGCGCAGCAGATGGCTGAGCGGGTGGCCCTCGGTCCAGTTGAAGTACGCGTGCGGCACCTCGCCGGTGCGCTCGCGCAGCTTCATCATCACCGCCGCGATCGTGTTGGGCACCACCGCGCCCTCCACCCGCAGCCTGCGCACCCCGTGCTTCTCGTCGCCGTGCACGGTCAGCTCGGTGGTGAAGTCCGAGGAGTTCTGCACGAACACCTCCAGGAACAGCACCGGCCGCCCGTCCGGGATATGGGTCTCCTCGCGCTGGCTGTACTCCTTGGCGCGGTACTCCCGGGTGCTGTGCTCCTGCGGCTCGTTGGCGATCAGCCGTAGCGGTCCGCTCGCGGCCGCCTCGTCGATGAACCGGCTCGCCGCCTCGTCGAAGGTCACCTCGGTGGCCCGCAGCTCGAACGCCCGGTGCACCCGGGACGCGAACGACGACAGCAGGATCGCCAGGATGAACAGCAGTGCGATCTTGAGCCCGTCGGGCCGCTCGATGACGTTGGTGACCAGGGTGTACGCGAAGACGGCGGTGATCGCGCCGAACCCGACGGCGGCGGCCCGCTTGCCCCGGTGCAGTACGGCCACGGTCGAGGCGAACGCCGCCGAGAGCATCAGGACGAGCACCCCGGTCGCGTACGCGCCGCTCTGCGCGTCCACGTCGGCGTCGAACCACCAGGTGATGAAGAAGGCGATCGCCACGAAGAGCAGCACCAGCGGGCGCACCGCGCGGGTCCACTCCGGGGCCATGCCGTAGCGCGGCAGATAGCGCGGGACGAGGTTGAGCAGCCCGGCCGTCGCCGACGCCCCGGCGAACCAGAGGATCGCGATGGTCGAGATGTCGTACACCGTGCCGAAGGCCTCGCCCAGGTGCTGGTGGGCGAGGTAGGCGAGCGCGCGGCCGTTGGCGTCGCCGCCCGCCTTGAACTCCGCCTCCGGGATGAGGATCGTCGTGGCGAGGCTGGAGACCAGCAGGAAGCCGCTCATGACAAGGGCCGCGGTGGTGAGCAGCTTGCGGGTGTCGCGGATGCGGCCGAGCGGCTTCGCGTACGTGTCGGAGGCGTCACCGGTGATCTGCGGCATCACCGCCACACCCGTCTCGAAGCCGGACATGCCGAGCGCGAGCTTGGGGAAGACGAGCAGCGCCACGCCGACCATCGCCAGCGGCGAGGAGTGCTCGGCGCTTGCGGCGTGCCACCAGTCGTTCACCGCGACCGGCTCGGTGGCTATCTTGCCGACGGCGGTGGCGAGCACCACCAGGTTGAGCGTCAGATAGACGGCCACCAGCACCACGGCGACGCCCATGGCCTCCTTGAACCCCTTGAGGAAGACCGCGCCCAGGGCCGCGACCAGGGCGAGCGTGATCCAGAGGTTGGAGCCGTGCAGCCAGTCGGGGGCGAAGGGGTTCTCCACCACGTGGGCCGAGGCGTCGGCCGCCGACAGGGTGATCGTGATCATGAAGTCGGTGGCCGCGAAGCCGAGCAGCACCAGGACGAAGATCTTCCCCGCCCACCAGGGCAGCAGCCGCTCCAGCATGGCGATGGAGCCCTCGCCGTTGGGGGACTCCTTGGCCACCCGCCGGTAGACCGGCAGCGCGCCGAGCAGGGTCAGCGCGATCAGTACGAGGGTGGCCATCGGCGAGAGCAGCCCGGCCGCGAGGGCCGCGATGCCGGGCTGGTAGCCGAGGGTGGAGAAGTAGTCGACACCCGTCAGGCACATCACCCGCCACCACGAGTGGCCCTGGTGCTCCTGCGGCGGGGTGCCGTGCGGTCCGGGGTGGCGCGCGGAGCGCTCGGACAGGCCGTCCAGGAGCCAGGCCCGCCAGCGCCGGGCGGCGGGTTCGCGCGCGGGCGGCGCGGCGACGGTATCCGGGGGCTCCATCTGGGTGCCGGTCATCCTTCGGGTTCTCCATAGCCGTACTCGTGCTGCACTCGTTGGCAGTACTCGGGTCCGTACCCCGGTGGCCGTATTCAACCGTTGCGGGGACGTTTCTGCATGCGACGAGGAGCGAGTATCCCCCACAGCCTCGCCCCGCGCGGCACCCGGTGCGACTGTGGGGAGGGGACGTGCCGCAGGTCATACCGGGTGCGTAATGTGGCGGTAATCCCGGGCCTTGATACTGATGTTTCCCCCTCATGCCCGGGCGGTGGTGCACAGACCGTCTGAACTGCAAGGATGTGGCTATGGACAAGCAGCAGGAGTTCGTGCTCCGCACTCTCGAAGAGCGTGACATCCGGTTTGTGCGTTTGTGGTTCACCGATGTGCTCGGCTTTCTGAAGTCGGTCGCGGTGGCTCCTGCCGAACTGGAGCAGGCGTTCGACGAGGGGATCGGCTTCGACGGCTCGGCCATCGAGGGCTTCGCGCGGGTGTACGAGTCCGACATGATCGCCAAGCCGGACCCGAGCACGTTCCAGATCCTGCCGTGGCGCGCGGAGGCCCCGGGCACCGCGCGGATGTTCTGCGACATCCTGATGCCCGACGGCTCGCCGTCCTTCGCGGACCCGCGCTTCGTCCTCAAGCGCATCCTTGCCAAGACCTCGGACCTGGGCTTCACCTTCTACACCCACCCCGAGATCGAGTTCTTCCTGCTGAAGGACAAGCCGTTGGACGGCACCCGGCCGACCCCCGCGGACAACTCCGGCTACTTCGACCACACCCCGCAGAACGTGGGCATGGACTTCCGCCGGCAGGCGATCACCATGCTCGAATCCATGGGCATCTCGGTCGAGTTCAGCCACCACGAGGGCGCGCCCGGCCAGCAGGAGATCGACCTGCGGTACGCGGACGCGCTCTCCACGGCCGACAACATCATGACGTTCCGCCTGGTCATGAAGCAGGTGGCGCTCGAACAGGGCGTCCAGGCGACCTTCATGCCGAAGCCGTTCTCGGAGTACCCGGGCTCCGGCATGCACACCCACCTCTCCCTCTTCGAGGGCGACCGCAACGCGTTCTACGAGTCGGGCGCCGAGTACCAGCTCTCCAAGGTCGGCCGCTCCTTCATCGCGGGCCTGCTCAAGCACGCCGCCGAGATCTCGGCCGTCACCAACCAGTGGGTCAACTCCTACAAGCGCATCTGGGGCGGCTCGGAGCGCACGGCGGGCGCGGGCGGCGAGGCCCCCTCGTACATCTGCTGGGGCCACAACAACCGCTCCGCGCTGATCCGGGTGCCGATGTACAAGCCCGGCAAGACCGGCTCCTCCCGCGTCGAGGTCCGCTCCCTGGACTCCGGCTGCAACCCGTACCTGGCGTACTCCCTGCTCCTCGCGGCCGGCCTCAAGGGCATCGAGGAGGGCTACGAGCTCCCGGCGGGCGCCGACGACGACGTCTGGGCGCTCTCCGACTCCGAGCGCCGCGCGATGGGCATCGAGCCGCTCCCGCAGAACCTCGGCGAGGCGATCTCGCTGATGGAGCGCAGCGAACTGGTCGCCGAGACGCTCGGCGAGCACGTCTTCGACTTCTTCCTGCGCAACAAGAAGCAGGAGTGGGAGGAGTACCGCAGCGAGGTCACCGCCTTCGAGCTGCGGAAGAACCTGCCGGTGCTGTAGGGGCGTTCCTTGGGGGTGTTCCGCGCGGGGCATTCGGGTGAGCCCGGCGGGCGGGGGCGGTCGCCGGAGTGTGTCATGGCAGGGGGCGGCCGGAGGGCTGCCCCCGCGCCGACGCACCGCGAGGAGCATCTCCATGACCCAAGGCCTCAAGACGATCATCTATCCCGTCAAGGACCTCGCCCGGGCGAAGGCGGTCTTCGCCGGGCTTCTTGCCACCGATCCCGTGATGGACGAGCCGTACTACGTGCAGTTCGACGCGGCGGGCCAGGAAGTGGGCCTCGACCCCAACGGCCACGGCAAGGGGATGACCGGGCCGGTGCCGTACTGGCATGTCGACGACATCAAGAAGACCGTGAAGACGCTGGTCGACGCGGGTGCGCAGACGCTCCAGGACGTCCAGGACGTCGGCGGCGGGCGGCTGACGGCGTCGGTGAAGGACGCCGACGGCAACGTCATCGGGCTGATCCAGCCGTCCTGAGGTACGAGGCGGGAGGCCCGCCGCGCGCGTGGGGCGGCCGGCGCCGGGAATACCGCCCGGCTGCGGCCGGTTGCGGCTGCTGGGAGCCAGCCGGTCCCGCCGTGCGACCAGAGGATTGAGCATGCCGTTCGTCCATGTCGAGTACTCGGAACGTCTCGCCGAGACCTTCGACCGCCAGGCCTTCGCGCGCGACGTCCACGCCGCCGCGCCGGGCATCGTCGACGCCCCGGCCGCGGCCTTCAAGAGCCGCTTCCGGCGGATAGAGGAGTCGTACTTCGGCGAGGGCGAGGACGACATCGACGCCGTCTTCGTCCAGCTGTCGATCCTCACCGGGCGCACCCAGGAGGCCCGCGAACGGCTCGCCGAGACGGTCCGCGACCTCACCCTCAAGCACGTGACGGCGCCGCAGGGCCGCCGACTGCACGTCATGGTCGAGGTCCGCGAGATGGAGCGCGAGTCGTACCGCTTCCACAAGGACTGACCCCTTCCCGCGCCCCCGGCGCCGCTGCCATCCTTGGCCCGTGTCCGTATGGATGGCGTGCGTCTGGGGGCTGCTCGGGGCCGGTGCCCTGGAGGCCCACCAGCTGCGCGGCGACATCGCCCGGGTGCGGAACCTGCCGTGGCGCGTACGCGGTGAACTCCCCCTCGGCGCCTACCTCACGGCCCTCGCCCTGCGCCTCGCGCTCGGGGTCGGCCTGGCGGCCGGGTTCGGCGCGTCGGGGCAGGCGGGCGGCCCGGTGGGCGTGATGGCGGTGGGCATCGCGGCGCCCAAGGTGCTGGAGCAGCTGGCCGGCCGCAAGCTGGCCGAACTCCAGGCGGCGGGGGAGCCGTCGGCGGCGGAGCCCGCGGCCGGGCCCGCCGCACCCGCGGAAGTGGAGGGAGCGACCGGTGAGCGGAACTGACACGTTCATGAAGCAGGTCATCGCCTCGCTGGCCAGGAGCCGCCCCTTCGGGGAGACGTCCACCGCCGCGTACGCCTCGCACCTCCTCGCCGAGGACCGGCCCGACTACGAGCGGCTCGTCGACGACGTCCTGCGGGACCACCCCGCCGGGCCGGACGAGCCGCTCACCCCCGGGCAGGTCCGCACCATGGCGGTCAACGCGGCGAGCCTCATCAGTTCCGCCGCCGCGCCCGAGTACCTGGAGTACGTCCGGCGGCGCGAGGCGGGTCGGCCCACCGAAGCCGGTGACGAGGCCGCCGAGGCCGGCGCCCCCGCCGTGGTCATGGTCCTCGCCCCCGTCCTCGCCGGAACCGCCGCTGTCGGATTCCTCGGCGTCGGCTACGGGCTGCGGCTCGTCAACGGCGACAGCGACTTCGTCCGTACCCTCATCAGTACGGGCTGGGTGTTCGGCGCGATCACCGTCGCCGCCATCCTGGTCGGGGCGGTCGCGCTGCTGCTGACGGCGGTGCGCAACAGCACGTACGGACCCGCCGCCCCCGACGTCGCCGCCGCCCGCGAGACCTGGCTCGCCGCGCTGCGCGAGCGGGGCGTCGAGCCCTTCGTCCGGGAGGTGCGCAGGGCCGTGCCGGGGCCGCCCGGTGAGCCGGGCGCGGGCGGCTGATCAGCCCAGATACGCCGGAGCCAGCCCCGCCGTGAGCAGCTTGCGCGGGCTCCCCGTCCCGTCCGCCGGGAGGGTGTACAGGTCGGCCCCGTAGTCGCCCGGCAGGGAGTACGCGACCGTCCTGTCGTCCTGCCACACCAGCTGGTCGTCCACGCTGCGCGGCTCCGCCAGGGCCGTCTCGCGCATCGTGGCGAGGTCCAGGACGTACAGGCGCCAGGGCGCGTCCGCCGGGAGGCCGGGCACGCGCTTCTTGAAGGCGAGGCGGGTGCCGTCGGGGGAGAGGGACGGGCACTCCAGGTTGGTGCGCAGCGTCGTCACCTTGCGGGCCGGGAGGTCGCCGCGGACCAGGTACGTCTTCTTCCCCGTCGCCATCGTCGCGTAGAAGTGCTCGTCGTCGGCGAAGGTGACACCCCAGAAGTTCACGTCGGAGGCGTGGTACGGGTGCCCGTCGCGCTCGATCGTGAAGTCCTCCAGGGTCTTGGTCAGCTTGCCCGTACGGGTGTCCAGGATCGCCGTGCGGGTGGAGAAGTTGGTGCCCGCGTACGAGTCGCCGCCCACGAAGACCGTCCAGGCCGCCAGCTGGCCGGACGGGGAGACCCGCGCCCGGGTCGGGATGCCCGGCAGGCTGTAGTGGGCGCGCTCCTTCAGCCGCGCGTCCAGGATCACCGCCCGGTAGCCGTCCTGCACCGCGCCCCGCTCGGCCCGCAGGCACACCCCGGTCCCGGCGGCCGCGTAGAAGCGCAGGCACTTGACGCCGGAGGCGGTGCGCGGCCCCGACGGATCGGCGGCCGGGACCGTGGCGAGCTCGTCGCGGTGCGGGCCCCACGCCATGTTGCGGAAGACGATCCGGCGGCCCGAGTCCGGGGCGAGCGAGACCTCGCCGCCCCGCACCGGCGGCCCGTCCGCCTGCACCTGGTTCTTGCGGTCCTCGCGGCCCGCCGCGTGCAGTACGGCCGCGGTGGCCACGCCCGCGAGGACGACCAGGGCCGTCGCCAGGACGATCAGCTTGTTGCGCAGGGTCATACGGACGGTCATGCGGGCCCTCCCCCGTCGAGCTCGGACGCTTCCGCCGGGCGCAGCAGCACCGCCCCCGTGGCGCACACCGCGAGCGCCACGGCCGCCGTGGCCAGCGCCGTGCGGTCGCCCCACGCGGTCCACGCCGCGCCGAAGGCGATCGAGCAGACGAAGCGGGCCGACGCCTGGCCGGTCTGGATCAACGCGAGCCCGCTGGAGCGCAGTTCAGCCGGGACGGCGCCCGCCGCCGCGGCCATCAGGACGCCGTCGGTCGCCGCGTAGAACAGGCCGTGCAGGGCTAGCACGACGTACGGCAGCGCAGCGCCGCGCCAGCCCGGCAGCAGCAGGGCGTACGCGCACAGCAGGGCCGCGTGGCCGCCGAGGAAGACCCGCCAGCGGCCCACCCGGTCGGCGAGGCGGCCCAGCGGCACGGCGAGCAGCAGGAACGCGGCCGCGGTGCCGAGCGGCAGCAGCGCGAACCAGCGGTCGGGCACGTCCATGCGGCGCTGGAGCAGCAGGTAGACGAAGGAGTCGCTGACCGTGGCCAGGCCCAACAGCAGGGCGCAGAGGGCGAGTCGGCGCACCTCGCGCTCGCCGAGCAGGGCCAGCGCCGCCTTGAGCGAGGCGCGCGGCGCGTCCGGGGCCCGCTCGGGGGCCGTGCGCCCGGGTACGAACAGCACCAGGACGAGCACGCCGACCGCCGCCACGCAGAAGCTGACCGTGAAGACGGCGTCGTACCCGTCCACCGCCCGACGGAGGATCAGGAACGCGACCAGCGGCCCGAGCAGCGCGCCCGCCGTGTCCATCGCGCGGTGCACGCCGAACGCCCGCCCGCGCGCCTCGGGCGCCGCGGCCAGCGAGATCATCGCGTCGCGCGGCGCCGTGCGCAGCCCCTTGCCCGTCCGGTCGGCCGCGAGCACCGCGCCGATCACCGGCAGCGAACCCGCCACCAGGAGCAGCGGTTTGCACACCGCCGACAGGCCGTAGCCGAAGACCGCGACGGCCTTGTGGCGCCCGCCCCGGTCGGCCAGATGCCCGCCGGCCAGCCGGACGAGCGCGCTGAAGCCGTTGTAGACGCCGTCGAGCAGGCCGAAGCCGAGCGGCGACAGGCCCAGGCCCGTGACCAGGTAGAGCGGCAGGACGGCGGTGACCATCTCCGAGGAGACGTCGGTGATCAGGCTGACCGTTCCCAGGGCCAGGACGGTCGGGGCCACGGCGGGACGCCGCCCGGTGGTGAGCCGGGCGGCGGGGGCCGCGGGAGTGCTGCGGCTGTCTGCTACGTACACGTCAGGAAGCCCAGATGCCCGTGATGTCCGAGGCGTTGGCGGCCTGGCCGGCGTGCGCGGTGCCGTACATGTCCTCGATGGTGCGCAGCAGGTTGTAGTGGTTGTACGTCGTCGAGGACGACGAGCCCGGGATCACCTGCTGGCCGTAGAGGACGGTCGGGATCTTGTTGCCCGCGAGCCGGTTGTCCTCGTCGAAGGTGACGACGAGCAGGCTGTTGTGGGTCTTGGCCCAGTCCGCGTACGCCTTCAGGTTGTTCTTGAGCCAGGTGTCACCGGTCGAGACCGAGCAGTCGTGCATGTCGCTGCACAGGTTCGGCACCACGAAGGAGACCTGCGGCAGCGTGGTGAAGTCGGTGGGGAACTGGGTCATCGTCTTGGCCGTGGAGGTCGGCACGTTGCTGAACGCGAACCAGGGGTTGTGCTTGCGGGCGTACTTGCCGCTGCTGCACGTGGTGGAGCCCTGGCTGGGCAGGGTCTCGTTGTAGCTGCCCCAGGTCCTGCCCGCGGCGATCAGCTCGGAGCCCAGGTTGGGCGCGGAGCTGAAGCCGGGGGTGTAGCAGCTGTCGTCCGTGACGCCCTGGTTGCTGCCCGAGAAGAGCTGGAGGTAGTTGGGCTGGCTCGGGTGCGTGACGCCGAACGACTGCGTGAGGTTGGCGCCGCCGCTCTTCAGCGAGTTGATGTACGGGGCGCTGGAGCTGCCGATGACTTGGCTGTACGCGTGGTTCTCGAAGACCACGACGACCGTGTGGTCGGGGGTGGGCACGGTCGCCGTCGTCGAGGCGGCGGACGTGCCCCCGAGCCCGGCCCACAGACCGGCGGACGCGGCGGCGAGACCGACGGCGGAGAACAGGGCGGTGCGGGTACGGCGGCGGGGTATGGACCAGCCGGACACGGCGGTACCTCCGGTGAGGGGGATTGTGGGGGGCGGTGCACCGAGAGGTTAGAGCGGGCTGTTGAAGACGGGAAGATCCTTGCGGGTGAAGGTAGTGGGAACGAATGGGGGTCGGTCGTTCGTCTGCAAGCCGTCTGTGGCTGGTCGCGCAGTTCCCCGCGCCCCTGGGTAGTCCGCCGCAGCCGGAGAACCCAGCTCAGCCACAGGCCTTTAGGGGCGCGGGGAACTGCGCGACCAGCCCGCCACCGGCCCGCAGTCGCCCCCAAAGCTCTACGCCCCGTAGAACAACCGCTCCACCACCGCCCGCGCCCGCCGCGTAACCCGGCGGTAGTCGTCGAGCATGTCCCCGACATGGCCCGGCTCGTAGCCGAGATAGCGCCCGACCGCCGCCAGCTCGCGCCCGTCGGACGGGAACGTGTCACCCGCCCGCCCACGTACCAGCATCACACCGTTCCGCACCCGTGTCGCCAGGACCCACGCGTCGTCCAGTATCACCGCGTCCTCGGTGGAGATCAGGCCCGCCGCATGGGCGGCGGAGAGCGCGTCCCGGGTCCGGGTGGTGCGCAGGCCCGGCTCGGCCCAGGCGTTCTGCATCTGGAGCAGCTGGACCGTCCACTCGACGTCCGAGAGGCCGCCGCGCCCCAGCTTGGTGTGGAGCGTGGGGTCGGCGCCGCGCGGCAGCCGTTCCGACTCCATCCGGGCCTTGAGGCGTCTGATCTCGCGCACCGCGTCGTCCCCGAGCCCCTCGGCCGGGTAGCGCAGCGGGTCGATCAGCTCGATGAACCGCCGCCCCAGCTCCTCGTCGCCCGCCATCGGCTCGGCGCGCAGCAGCGCCTGGCTCTCCCACACCAGGGACCAGCGGCGGTAGTACGCGGCGTACGAGGCCAGCGTGCGCACCATCGGGCCGCTCTTGCCCTCCGGCCGCAGATCCGCGTCGATCAGCAACGGCGGGTCGGCGGTGGGCAGTTGGAGCAGCCGACGCATCTCCGCGACGACCCGGTTGGCGGTCCGCGTCGCCTCCTGCTCGTCGACGAACTCGCGCGGCTCGTGGACGAACAGGACGTCCGCGTCCGAGCCGTAGCTCAGCTCGTGTCCGCCGAAGCGGCCCATGCCGATGACCGCGAACCGGGTGGGCAGGGTGTCGCCCCACTCCGCCCGCACGGCCGCCCGCAACGCACCCGCCAGCGTCGCCGCGTTGAGGTCCGTCACCGCGTTCCCGACCCGGTCGACCAGCTCCCCGGGGTCCTCCTCGGCCGGGCTGTCCTCCGTACCGTAGGAGCCGATCAGATCGGCCGCGGCGGTGCGGAACAGCTCCCGGCGCCGTACGCCGCGGGCCGCCGCGACCGCGCCCTCGGCGGACTCGGCGCGGCCCACCGCGGCCAGCACCTCCTGCTCCAGCGGCTCGCGCAGCCGGGGCTTGAGGCCCTCCGGGTCGCCCAGGATCGCCACCGCCTCGGGGGCGCGCAGCAGCAGGTCGGGGGCGAGGCGGCCGGCCGAGAGCACCCGGGCCAGGTTCTCGGCCGCCGCGCCCTCGTCGCGCAGCAGCCGCAGGTACCAGGGGGTCCTGCCGAGCGCGTCGGAGACCTTGCGGAAGCCCAGCAGGCCCGCGTCCGGGTCGGCCGAGTCGGCGAACCAGCCGAGGAGGACCGGCAGCAGGGTGCGCTGGATGGCGGCCTTGCGGGTCACGCCGGAGGAGAGCGCCTCCAGGTGCCGCAGGGCCGCCGCCGGGTCCGCGTACCCCAGGGCCTCCAGGCGCTGTCCGGCCGCGCGCGGGCTGAGCCGGGTCTCGCCGGGGGAGAGCTGGGCGACCGCGTCGAGCAGCGGCCGGTAGAAGAGCTTCTCGTGCAGCCGCCGCACCACCGAGGCGTGCTTCTTCCACTCCCGGTTGAGCGTGCTGACCGGCTCGGTGCGCAGGCCGAGCGAGCGGCCGAGGCGCCGCAGATCGGCCTCGTCCTCGGGGACGAGATGGGTGCGGCGCAGCCGGTACAGCTGGATGCGGTGCTCCATCGCGCGCAGGAAGCGGTACGCCTCGTCGAGCTGGGCGGCGTCCGCGCGCCCCACATAGCCGCCCGCCGCGAGCGCGCCGAGCGCGTCCAGGGTGGTGCCGCTGTGCAGGGTCGCGTCGCTGCGCCCGTGCACCAGCTGGAGGAGCTGGACGGCGAACTCGACGTCCCGCAGCCCGCCGGGCCCCAGCTTCAGTTCGCGGTCGACCTGGGCGGCCGGGATGTTGTCGACGACCCGGCGGCGCATCTTCTGCACGTCGGCGACGAAGTTGTCGCGCTCGGCGGCCTGCCACACCAGCGGGGAGACCGCCTCGATGTACGCGGCCCCCAGCTCCGGGTCCCCGGCCACCGCCCGCGCCTTCAGCAGCGCCTGGAACTCCCAGGTCTTCGCCCAGCGCTGGTAGTACGCGAGGTGCGAGGAGAGCGTGCGCACCAGCGGGCCGTTGCGGCCCTCGGGGCGCAGATTGGCGTCGACGGGCCAGATGGTGCCCTCGACGGTGGTCTCCGAGCAGATCCGCATCAGATGCGAGGCGAGCCGGGTGGCGGCCTGGAGCGCCTTGCGCTCGTCGGCGCCGTCCACCGGCTCCCCGACGAAGATCACGTCGACGTCGGAGACGTAGTTCAGCTCGTGGCCGCCGCACTTGCCCATCGCGATCACCGCGAGCCGGCATATCGCGGCGTCCTCGGGGGACGCGGTCCGGGCGATGGCGAGCGCGGCCCGCAGGGTCGCGGTGGCGAGATCCGCGAGCTCCGCGGCCGTCTCGGCCACGTCGGTGGTCCCGCACACATCACGTGCCGCTATGGCCAGCAGGCACCTGCGGTAGGCGACCCGCAGCGACACCGGGTCCTGGGCCCGGGCGAGGCCCCGCTCGAACTCCGCGACCCCGGGGTGCAGGTCCGCGGCCTCGTAGGTGACGAGCGCGTGCCAGTCGCGCGGATGCCGGGCCAGATGGTCACCGAGCGCCTCGGAGGCCCCCAGGACCCCGAGCAGCCGGTCCCGCAGCGGCTTGGCGGTGACGAGGGTGTCCAGCAGCGCCTGCCGCTCGGCCGGGTCCTGCGCCTCCACGATCCGTACCAGACCGGCGAGCGCCAGATCGGGGTCGGCGGTGGCCCCCAGCCCGTCCAGGAGCACCGGATCGGTGCGCACGGAGGCGAGCTCCGGGGTGTCGAGCAGCCGCTCGGCCGCCGACGGATCGGTGAAACCGAACCGCAGCAGCCGTGTGAAGGTGCTGCTCCTGCGCCCCGGCACCGCCGTCATCCCGCCGCCTCCCACTGCCACCGCGCCCGGCTCCGCGCCGGATCAAGGTCGGGTCCGAGCCTATCCGCAGCGGGCCGGGGGCGGGCAGGCGAGGAACGGCTACCCGCGTGCGGTGCCGGTGACCACGCGGCCGCGTGGCGCGTTCTCGACCCGCCGTGCCAGCCGGTGCGGCAGCTTCCCGTACCAGGCGTACGAGATCAGGAAGCCGAAGGCCAGGCAGATGATGCCGCCCACCGCGTCCAGCCAGAAGTGGTTGGCCGTCGAGACGATGACGACCAGGGTCGCCGCCGGGTAGAGCAGGCCGAGGATCCGCGCCCACGGCGCCTTGGCGAGCGCGAAGACGGTCAGGCCGCACCACAGCGACCAGCCGATGTGCATGGACGGCATCGCCGCGTACTGGTTCGACATGTTCTTCAGGTCGCCCGAGGCCATCGAGCCCCAGGTCTGGTGGACCAGGACGGTGTCGACGAAGCCGCCGCCGTTCATCAGGCGGGGCGGCGCCAGCGGGTAGAAGTAGTAGCCCACCAGGGCCACGCCGGTGGTGGCGAAGAGGATCAGCCGGGACGCCGCGTAACGGCCCGGGTGGCTGCGGAAGAGCCACACCAGGACGCCGATCGTCACCACGAAGTGGAGCGTGGCGTAGTAGTAGTTCATGCCGGTGATCAGCCATGTCACCGAGTTGACACTGTGGTTGACGGACCGCTCCACCGCGATGCCGAGGTGCTGCTCGACCGACCAGAGCCAGTCGGCGTTGTCGAGCGCCTGCGACTTCTGCTCGGGGACGGCGTTGCGGATCAGTGAGTACGTCCAGTAACTCACCGCGATCAGGAGGATTTCGAACCAGAGCCGGGGGCGGCGCGGGGTGCGCAGCCGCTGGAGGAGGGAATCGGCCGGAGGCGGATCCAGTGGCGGGACCGGCGGCGTCGGCGTTTCGGCGACGGGCTCTTCGCTGACGGGTGTGGGCGCAGCCGACGAGGCGGCCGACGGGGTGTCCGCCGTACCTTCCAGAGTCTTCACGGTCATTTCACCCATAGCGAGAGAGTCTGCCAGATGGACCTGTGCCCCGCAGATCGTCCTCCGGTCGGGTTCGGTCCGGATTCCTACTCCCAGTGGAGGACTCCTCACGGAGGAGAGGGTGACTCTTCCCTCGATTTTAGGCCGAAGCGGACAGCCGCCCCACCGGAGTGCTACTTGGGCGCCGGTCCAGAAGCGGTTGAACCGCGAACCACCAGCTCGGGCATGAACACGAACTCGCTGTGCGGGGCCGGGGTGCCGCCGATCTCCTCCAGGAGGGCGCGGACCGCCGCCTGCCCCATCGCCGTCACCGGCTTGCGGATCGTGGTCAGCGGGGGATCGGTGAACGCTATGAGGGGCGAGTCGTCGAAACCGACCACCGAGATGTCCTTGGGCACGTCGAGACCGCCCTGGCGGGCCGCCCGGATCGCGCCCAGCGCCATCATGTCGCTGGCGCACACCACCGCCGTGCACCCCGCCGCGATCAGCGCGGTGGTCGCGGCCTGGCCGCCCTCCAGGGTGTACAGCGAGTGCTGGACCAGCGCCTCCGCCTCGCCCGGCGTCAACCCGAGCGAGTCCTCCATCGCGGCCGTGAAGCCCTCGATCTTGCGCAGGACGGGGACGAACCGCTTGGGGCCCACCGCGAGGCCGATACGGGTGTGGCCGAGCGCCGCGAGGTGGGTGACCGCGAGCCGCATCGCGGCCCGGTCGTCGGGGGAGATGAAGGGCGCCTGCACCTTCGGCGAGAAGCCGTCCACCAGCACATACGGCACGCCCTGGGCGCGCAGCTGCTCGTAGCGGTCCATGTCGGCCGTGGTGTCGGCGTGCAGCCCGGAGACGAAGATGATGCCCGAGACGCCCCGGTCCACCAGCATCTCGGTGAGCTCGTCCTCGGTGGAGCCGCCGGGGGTCTGGGTGGCGAGGACCGGTGTGTACCCCTGGCGGGTGAGGGACTGGCCGATGACCTGGGCGAGCGCCGGGAAGATCGGGTTCTCCAGCTCCGGCGTTATCAGACCGACCAGCCCCGCGCTGCGCCTGCGCAGCCGCACCGGCCGCTCATAGCCGAGGACGTCGAGTGCGGCCAGCACGGATTCACGGGTGCCCGCGGCCACACCGGGCTTGCCGTTGAGCACGCGGCTGACTGTGGCTTCGCTGACCCCCGCCTGGGCTGCGATGTCGGCAAGCCGTGCGGTCACGGGATTGGACTGTACCGGTCGCACGTCAGATTGCCCACCAGACCGCTGATTCGGCGGGGATCGTGACGTTACCGCCGGTGAACTCCAGCGCCGAGGTGGACAGCAGCGGCCGCCCGGGGACCGTGAGTTGGGCCGCGTCCGCGCCTGTGTTGACCGTGCACACGAACCCCGGCCGGGCGAACGCCAGCACGTCCTCGGGCGCCTCCAGCCACTCCATCTCCCCGTCCCCGAGCCCCGGCAGCTCCCGGCGCAGCGCGAGCGCCGAGCGGTAGAGCTCCAGGGTCGAGCGCGGGTCGCCGGTCTGCGCCTCGACGGACAGCCCGCGCCAGGAGCTCGGCTGCGGCAGCCAGCTCCCGGCGCTGCCGAAGCCGTACGAGGGCCCCTCGGCGGTCCACGGGATGGGGACCCGGCAGCCGTCGCGGAAGCCGTCCTGGCCCTCGGCGCGGAAGAACGACGGGTCCTGGCGCACCTCGTCGGGCAGATCGGTCACCTCGGGCAGGCCGAGCTCCTCGCCCTGGTAGATATACGCGGAGCCGGGCAGCGCCAGCATCAGCAGGGCCGCGGCCCTGGCCCGGCGCAGACCCCGCTCGCCACCGCCGTAGCGGGTCGGGTGGCGCACCACGTCGTGGTTGGAGAGCACCCAGGTGGTCGGGGCGCCCACCGAGCGGGTCGCGGCCAGCGAGGCGTCGACGACCGCGCGCATCTCGGCCGCGTCCCACGGGCAGTTCAGGAACTGGAAGTTGAAGGCCTGGTGCAGTTCGTCCGGGCGTACGTACAGGGCGAGGCGCTCCGGCGAAGGCGCCCAGGCCTCGGCGACCGCGATGCGCTCCCCGTCGTAGGAGTCGAGCAGCCGCCGCCAGGAGCGGTGGATCTCGTGGACGCCGTCCTGGTCGAAGAACGGCAGCTCCTGGGCGCCGATCAGCTTGGCCTGCTCCCGGGCGCCGATGTCGGGCAGCCCGGCCGCCTTGACCATGCCGTGGGCCACGTCGATGCGGAAGCCGTCGACGCCGAGGTCGAGCCAGAACCGCAGCACCGACTCGAACTCGGCCCGCACCTCGGGGTGTTCCCAGTTGAGGTCGGGCTGCTCCGGGGCGAACAGGTGCAGATACCAGTCGCCGTCCTCGGTACGGGTCCAGGCCGGGCCGCCGAAGACCGACTCCCAGTCGTTGGGGGGCGCGGCGCCGCCCTGGGCGGGCACGGCGGCCCGCCTGCCCGGGTGGAAGTGGTAGCGGTCGCGCTCGGGGCCGCCGGCCAGCGCCGCGCGGAACCAGTGGTGCTGGTCGGAGGTGTGGTTGGGGACGATGTCGACGATCACGCGCAGGCCCAGCCGATGGGCCTCGCGGACCAGGTCGTCGGCGTCCTGGAGGTTCCCGAAGAGCGGGTCGACGGCCCGGTAGTCCGCCACGTCGTAGCCGCCGTCGGCCTGCGGGGAGGCGTAGAACGGGGTGAGCCAGACGGCGTCCGCGCCCAGCTCGGCGAGGTGCGGCAGACGGGCCCGGATGCCGGGCAGGTCGCCGATGCCGTCGCCGTCGCCGTCCGCGAAGGAGCGGACGTACACCTGGTAGATGACGGCGTCGCGCCACCAGCCGGTGCTCCCGGGGCCCCGGCCCCGGCCGCGGCCCGTGACGGCGGTGGTCGTGGTCAGCTCCTGCGTCATGAACGGGTCCCTCTCCAGTGGCCTGCACGGGGTCTTGCGACTACGGGATCAACGCCGCTGCACCTCGAAGGTAACAGTCCTGCAAGCTCTTGCGGAAGGCTTGCAAAGGCGGCGCGGGGCTCCCGGGCGTGCCCATGGAGTACGTACGCCCCTCCTGACAAGGCGTGCATCGGCAACCGTGTGGACACGCGGATGTAACGATCGACCGGCCTTGCAGAAATTCTTCGCAAGGTCTTTCGGTCTTCTTTCATCCTTGTTACGTTCCTGGCGATCCGGCGCCGTGATGGCGCGGCACCCGTTGAAGGAGTTCACATGCGACGTGGCATAGCGGCCACCGCGCTGGTCGCGACCCTGGCGCTCGCGGCGACGGCCTGCGGCGACAGCGACAGTGGTGACAGCGGCGAGAAGAAGAGCTCGGGCGAGCTCTCCGGCACCGTCACGTGGTGGGACACCTCGAACGACACCGAGAAGGCCACGTTCAAGAAGATCGCCGAGGACTTCCACGCGCAGCACCCCAAGGTCACCGTCAAGTACGTCAACGTGCCGTACGGCGACGCCCAGAACAAGATCAAGAACGCGTTCAGCAGCGGCTCCGACGCGCCGGACGTCATCCGCGCCGACGTCGGCTGGGTCGCCGACTTCGCCTCGCTCGGCTACCTGGACAAGGTGCCGGACGCCAAGGCCAAGGAAGTGGACTCCGCCTTCCTCAAGCAGGCCGCGGCCAGCGGCAGGTACGACGGCCAGATGTACGCCGTCCCGCAGGTCATCGACACCCTCGGCCTCTTCTACAACAAGAAGATGCTCAAGGACGCGGGCGTCGAGCCGCCGAAGACCCTCGAAGAGGTGAAGACGGCCGCCGCCGCCATCAAGTCCAAGACCGGCAAGACCGGCCTGTACCTGCGCGGCGACGACTCGTACTGGTTCCTGCCGTTCATCTACGGCGAGGGCGGCGACCTCGTCGACGCCAAGAACAAGAAGGTCACCGTCGACTCCCCGGCCGGGGTCAAGGCCTTCAAGGCCGCCCGCGACCTGGTCACCTCCGGCGCCGCGATCACCAACGCGACCGACGGCTGGAACAACATGGAGACCGCCTTCAAGTCGGGCAAGGTCGCCATGATGGTCAACGGCCCCTGGGCCGTGGCCGACGCCTACGCCGGCGACGAGTTCAAGGACAAGGCGAACCTCGGCATCGCCGCGGTCCCGGCCGGCTCGGCCGCGCAGGGCGCCCCGCAGGGCGGCCACGACCTCGCGGTCTACGCGGGCTCCAAGAACCGCGACGCCTCGCACGCCTTCGTGGACTACCTGACCTCGCAGACCGTCCAGGTGCAGACCACCAAGGCGCTCAGCCTGCTGCCGACCCGGACCGCCGCGTACGACCAGCCGGACGTCAAGTCCAACGAGATGGTCCAGTTCTTCAAGCCGGCCGTCGACAAGGCCGTCGAGCGCGCCTGGATCCCGGAGAACGGCGCCCTCTTCGAGCCGCTGAAGCTCCAGTTCACCAAGGCCGTGACCGGCGCCTCCTCGCCCGAGGACGCGGCCAAGGCCTCCGCCACCGCCTTCCACAAGATCCTCAAGGACTGGAAGTAACGGACCGGCAGCGGGAGACGGGTACTGACTGACATGACTGTCCACACCGGCCAGTCGACGGCGAAGGCCGCGGGCGAGGGCGCCCGCGGCCGGGGCCGCGCGACCGGCGAGCGCCCCGGCCGCCTGCGGCGGGCGCTCTCGACGCACTGGTACGCCTGGACGATGGTCGCCCCCGTGGTGATCGTCCTCGGCGTGATCATCGGATGGCCGCTCGGCCGCGGCATCTACCTGTCGCTGACCGACGCCAACGAACGCAACGTCGGCCGCACGATCGGCGCCAACCACATCGACGCCACGTACGAGTTCGTCGGCCTCGACAACTACGTGGACGTGCTGAACGACCCGATTTTCGTGCAGCGGCTGGTGTGGACCGTGGTGTGGACGGTGTGCTGTGTCTCCACCACGTTCCTGCTCGGCCTGGTCCTCGCGAACATGCTCAACCGGCAGTTCCGCGGCCGCGCCGCGTACCGGATGATGCTGATCCTGCCCTGGGCGGTGCCCGGCTTCGTCTCGGTGTTCGCCTGGCGCTTCCTCTTCAACCGCGACAACGGACTGCTGAACAAGGTCCTGGACGGCGGCGGCATCTCGGCGGTGCCGTGGCTGGACGACCCGACGTGGGCGAAGTTCTCGGTGATCGCGGTCAACGTCTGGCTCGGCGTGCCGTTCATGATGGTGGCGCTGCTCGGCGGGCTCCAGTCGATCCCGGGCGAGCTGTACGAGGCGGCGGAGATGGACGGGGCCGGGCCCTGGAAGCGCTTCCTCTACATCACCGTCCCCGGTCTGCGGGCGGTCTCCTCCACGGTGATCCTGCTCTCCACCATCTGGACGTTCAACATGTTCCCGGTGATCTTCCTGCTGACGCGAGGGGGTCCCGGCGACTCGACGGAGATCCTGGTGACCCAGGCGTTCCGCCAGGCCTTCGTGGAGAGCCCGCGGGACTTCGCGGGGTCGGCGACATGGGGCGTGCTGATCCTGGCGGTGCTGATGATCTTCGCCTTCGTGTACCGGCGGTCGCTTCGCAAGCAGGGAGAGGTGTGGTGACGATGTCGTCGCAACGCGGTAAGCGGTCGCCGCTGGCTTCGGTCGGTCTGCACGCCACGCTGATCGGGGCGTCGGTCATCGCCGTCTTCCCCGTCCTGTGGGTGCTGCTGACCTCGCTGAAGCCGGCGAAGTACGCGATCACCACGGACTTCTTCAAGGACACGACGCTCGACAACTACCGCTATCTGGTGGACAAGACGAGCTTCTTCACCTGGTTCGGGAACTCGGCGCTGATCGCCGGGGTGACGACGCTGCTCGGCGTCTTCATCTCCGCGACGACCGGTTACGCGGTCAGCCGCTTCAAGTTCCCCGGTATGCGCCCGCTGATGTGGACGCTGCTGATCACCCAGATGTTCCCGATGGCGATCCTGATCGTCCCCCTCTACAACCTGATGGGCCAGCTGGGGCTGCTGAACCAGCCGGTGGGCCTGATCATCACGTATCTGACGATCGCCGTCCCGTTCTGCGCCTGGATGATGAAGGGCTTCTTCGACGGGATCCCGGTGGAGATCGACGAGTCGGGGCGGGTGGACGGGCTGAACCCGTTCGGCACGTTCTGGCGCCTGATCCTGCCGCTGGCGAAGCCCGGGCTCGCGGTGACGGCGTTCTACTCCTTCATCACGGCGTGGGGCGAGGTCGCGTACTCGTCGGCGTTCATGGTGGGCGACGAGAACCTGACGCTGGCGGGCGGCCTTCAGACGTTCGTGACGCAGTACACGGCGAACTGGGGGCCGATGACGGCGGCGTCCGTGCTGATCGCGGTGCCGGCGGCGGTGTTCTTCCTGTTCGCGCAGAAGCATCTGGTTGCGGGGATGACGGCGGGGGCGACGAAGGGGTGAGGTGGTTATGCCCCCACCCCGCCCGTTCCCTTAAGCCCTCTGGCGGGCGGCCGGGCGGTGGGCTGCGCCCCCTGGTCCCCGCTGATCGGGCTGCGCCCGGGTCGCCTTTTGTCTGCGGACCGTCTGGGGCTGGTCGCGCAGTTCCCCGCGCCCCTACAGGGGCGCCCCGCAGGGGCGCATTTAAGGGGCGCGGGGAACTGCGCGAGCAACCCACCACGGTCCGCAGACGAACGGGGTCCGAGGGCGTAGCCCCCGGGAGGACTCACCCTCGGCCCGCCGCAGGCGCAGGCGCAGCCCACCCGCGTCAAGGAAAACCCACCACCCACACCGACCCAGGGACGAAATGACCCCGCACCTCACCGCCTCCGCCACCGCACCCACCCGCACCAACTGGTGGCAGGACGCCGTGATCTACCAGGTCTATCCGCGCAGCTTCGCCGATGCCAACGGCGACGGGATGGGGGACCTCGACGGCGTACGCCACAAGCTCCCGTACCTCCGCGACCTCGGCGTCGACGCCGTCTGGCTCTCCCCCTTCTACGCCTCCCCGCAGGCCGACGCCGGCTACGACGTCGCCGACTACCGCGCCATCGACCCGATGTTCGGCACCCTGCACGACGCCGACGCCCTGATCAGGGACGCCCACGAGCTCGGGCTGCGCATCATCGTCGACCTCGTCCCCAACCACTCCTCCGACCAGCACGAGTGGTTCAAGCGCGCCCTGCGGGAGGGGCCTGGCTCGGCGCTGCGGAGCCGGTACCACTTCCGGCCGGGGCGCGGCGCGGACGGCGAACTGCCGCCCAACGACTGGGAGTCCATCTTCGGCGGGCCCGCCTGGACCCGTACCGAGGACGGCGAGTGGTATCTGCACCTGTTCGCCCCGGAGCAGCCCGACTTCAACTGGGAGCACCCCGCCGTCGCCGACGAGTTCCGCTCGATCCTGCGGTTCTGGCTGGACATGGGCGTCGACGGGTTCCGCGTCGACGTCGCCCACGGGCTCGTCAAGGCGGCCGGGCTGCCCGACATCGGCGGCAGCGACCAGCTCAAGCTGCTGGGCAACGATGTCATGCCGTTCTTCGACCAGGACGGCGTCCACGAGATCTACCGCTCCTGGCGCCTGATCCTCGACGAGTACCCCGGCGAGCGCATAGCCGTCGCCGAGGCGTGGACGCCCACCGTGGAGCGCACGGCCCATTACGTACGCCCCGACGAGCTGCACCAGGCCTTCAACTTCCAGTACCTGGGCGCCCCTTGGGACGCCGAGGAGCTGCGCGAGGTCATCGACGTCTCGCTCGCCGCGATGCGCCCGGTCGGCGCCCCCGCGACCTGGGTGCTCTCCAACCACGACGTGACCCGGCACGCCACCCGTTTCGCCAACCCGCCCGGCCTCGGCACCCAGCTGCGCACCCCGGGCGACCGCGAGCTCGGGCTGCGCCGGGCGCGCGCCGCGACCCTGCTGATGCTGGCGCTGCCGGGGTCCGCCTACCTCTACCAGGGCGAGGAGCTCGGCCTCCCGGACGTCACCGATCTGCCCGACGAGGTGCGCCAGGATCCGTCGTTCTTCCGCGCCGAGGGCCAGGACGGCTTCCGCGACGGCTGCCGGGTCCCCCTTCCGTGGACCGCCGACGGCCCCTCGTACGGCTTCGGCAGCGGCGGCAGCTGGCTGCCCCAGCCCGCGTCGTGGGGCGCGCTCTCCGTCGAGGCGCAGACCGGCGACCCGCACTCCACGCTGGAGCTCTACCGCGCCGCCCTCGCCGCCCGCCGCGAGCACCCCGGCCTCGGCTCGGGCGATACCGTCAGCTGGCTGGAGGCCCCGCGAGGCGTCCTCGCGTTCGCCCGCGAGGGGTTCGTCTGCACGGTCAACCTCACCGCCGAACCGGTGCGCCTGCCCGCTCCGGGCAAGCCCCTCCTCGCCAGCGACGGCCGTGAAGTCGCCCTGGACGGCGGCGAGTTCGTCCTCGAAGCCGACACCACCGTGTGGTGGGCGGTGTGACCGACGCCGGGCCGCGCCTCGCCGACATCGCCTCGCAGGCGGCCGTCAGCGAGGCCACCGTCAGCCGGGTGCTCAACGGGCGTCCGGGCGTCGCCGACGCCACCCGGCAGCGGGTGCTCGCGGCCCTGGACGTCCTCGGCTGGGAGCGGCCCGCCCAGCTGCGCCACCGCAGCGCCGGACTCGTCGGCCTGGTCACCCCGGAGCTCACCAACCCCATCTTCCCCGCCTTCGCCCAGGCCGTGGAGCAGGTGCTCGCCGGGCACGGGTACACCCCGGTGCTCTGCACCCAGCTGCCCGGCGGGGCGACCGAGGACGAGCTGGTCGAGCAGCTGGAGGAGCGCGGGGTCAACGGCATCGTGTTCCTGTCGGGGCTGCACGCCGACACCTCCGCCGACCCCGCCCGCTATCTGGCGCTCACCGAGCGCGGGGTGCCGTTCGTGCTGGTCAACGGGTACAACGAGCGCATCCGCGCGCCCTTCGTCTCGCCCGACGACCACGCGGCGATGGCGATGGCGGTCGGCCATCTCGCCGACCTCGGCCACACCCGGATCGGTCTGGCGGCCGGGCCGCTCCGATACGTGCCCTCGCGCCGCAAGGCCGAGGGGTTCGCGGCCGCGCTGGGGGAGCGGTTCGGACTGCGCCGCGAGGAGGCCGCCGCGTACATGGGGCACACCCTCTTCAGCGTCGAGGGCGGCCAGGTGGCGGCGGGCGCGCTGCTCGACCAGGGCTGTACGGGCGTGGTGTGCGCCAGCGACATGATGGCGCTCGGCGCGGTCCGCGCGGCGCGCGAGCGCGGGCTCGACGTACCGAAGGACATCTCGGTGGTGGGCTTCGACGACTCGCGGCTGATCGCGTTCACCGACCCGCCGCTGACCACCGTCCGCCAGCCCGTGCGGGCGATGGCGACGGCCGCGGTGGGCGCGCTGCTCGAGGAGATCCGGGGGAACCCGGTGCAGCGCACGGAGTTCGTCTTCCAGCCGGAGCTGGTGGTACGGGGGTCCACCGCGCGCGTACGGGAGTGAGTGGGGGAGTGCGTACGGGAGTGACCGGTCGACGTCCGTCGGTGTTCTCCGTACGCGCGGAAATGGCGTTGTCCCGACCGCTCCTGGCCTGTTTGCGACTGTTTCTGGTTGAACCGGGGGATCGCGTCGGGACTGGGCCGTTCTCTGGTCCAAACTGTGCCCCGTGTTGGGGAATCTTCCAGCGGAGACCACGAGTTTCGTCGGCCGGTCGGTCGAACTGGCCACCCTGGACCGCCTGTTGCGGGGCCACCGGCTCGTCACGGTCACCGGCCCGGGCGGCGTCGGCAAGTCCCGGCTCGCCCTGCGCGCCGCGCGCGGCCGCGACGCCTTCTGCCCCGACGGGGTGTGGTGGATCGAGCTGTCGCCGCTGTGCGACCCGGAACTGCTCGCCGCCACCGTCGCCGACCACCTGGGCGTCACCGACCAGACCACCCGCACCGCCGCCGAGGCGCTGTGCGGCTGGCTCGGCGACAAACGGCTGCTCCTGGTCCTGGACACCTGCGAGCACCTGGTCTCCGCCTGCGGCCACCTCATCGGGGAGCTGCTCCAGACCTCGCCGGGGCTCACCGTCCTGGCCACCAGCCGGCAGTCCCTGGGGCGCCCGGAGGAACGTGTCTTCTCGCTCGGCCCGCTGCCGCCCGAGGGGGCCGCGCTCACCCTCTTCAAGCAGCGCGCCGTCGACGCCGTCCCGTACCTGTCGCTGAAGTCCTTCGAGACCCCGGCCCGCGCCGAGGCGGCCGCCGCCGTCTGCCGCAGACTCGACGGCATCCCGCTCGCCCTCGAACTCGCGGGCGCCCGGCTGCGGTTGTGGAGCGTGGAGCAGCTCGCCGAACGGCTCGACTCGCGCTTCGAGGTCCTCGCCGACACCCGGGCCGCCCGGCTGCCCCGCCACCAGACCATGCGCACCACCATCGGCTGGAGCCACGAGCTGTGCGCCCCGCTGGAGCGGCTGCTGTGGGCCCGGCTCTCGGTGTTCGCCGGGGCCTTCGACCTGGAGGCCGCCGAGGAGGTCGCCGCGGGCGGCCCGCTCGCCCCCGAGGCCGTCGGGCCCGCGCTCGCGGGCCTGGTCGCCAAGTCCGTCGTACGGGTCAGGACGCACCGGGGCCGGGCCGGGTACCGGATGCTCGACACCATCCGCGAGTACGGCCGCCAGTGGCTCGGCGAGCTCGGCGAGGAGGCGGCCGTGGCCCGCCGCCACGCCGAGCGCTGCCGCCGCCTGGCCCGCGCCGCCGAGGCCGAGTGGATGGGCCCCGACCAGGTGGAGTGGTACGAGCGGCTGGCCGCCGGGCACGCCGATCTGCGCACCGCCCTCGACCATCTGCTGGCGGCCGACCCCGACGCCGCGCTCGACCTGGCGTCCTCGCTCTGGTTCTTCTGGTTCTGCTGCGGGCACCTGCGCGAGGGCCGCGGCTTCCTGGAGCGCGCCCTCGCCCTCGGCCCCGGGCCCGGCCCGCGCCGCGACCGCGCCGAGTGGGCGCTCGGCATGACCGCCTTCCTCCAGGGCGACATGGAGACCGCGCTGCGGCACGGCAGACGGTGCGCGGCGAACGCCGCCGGCCCCGAGTCCCGGCTGCGCGCCGCCTATCTGCTCGGCGGCGCCATCCTGATGCCGGGCGACGCCGAGGGCGCCCTCGACGTGCTCACCCCGGCCATCGACGCGGCCGACGACGACCTCTCGCCCGGCCTCGCCCTGGCCGCGCTCGCCCGGATCTACGCCCTCACCAACCTCGGCCGCATCCGCGAGGCGGCCGCCGAGGCGACCTGGCTGCGCGACCAGTGCGCGAGCCGGGGCGAGCGCTGGATGCGGGCGTACGCCGACTACATGCTCGCCGTCACCGCGCTGGCGCTCGGCCGCGCCACCGAGGCGGCCGAGCACGTGCGCGCCATGCTCACCGGCAAGCAGCTGCTCCACGACAGCTTCGGCATCGCCATCGGCCTCGACCTGCTCGCCTGCGCGCTCGCCGCCCGGGGCGACGGCGAGGAGGGCGCCCTGGTCCTCGGCATCGGGCAGGAGTACTGGCGTACCGTCGGCAAGGCCCAGATGGGCGCGCCCCGGCTGACCGCCGTGCGCGAGGAGTGCGAGCGCCGGGCCAGGGCCGCCGTCGGGGACCAGGCGTACGACAGCGCGTTCCGCCGGGGGGCGCGCGCCGGGCTCGACCAGGGCCTCAGCTACGCCCTCAAGGGTGATTTCGCACAGGGAAGTTGACCAGGGACCCCTGTGGACGGCCCGCGCGCTACCGTGTGGACGTAATCGCTGCCCGGTCCGCACCACGCCCAAATGGGGCCCGACGGCCCCACGGGGGATGAGCCGTGAACCCGTCCCGTACCACCGTGCTGGTCGTCGACGACATCGACGCCAACCGCTACGCCATGGGCGCGGTCCTGCGGCGCGCGGGCCACCGGGTGGTGCCGCTGGCCACCGCCGCCGACGCCCTGGTCGAGCTCGACGCCCGGGTCAGGAACGGCGTCCTGCCCGACGCGGCCCTGGTCGACGTGGGCCTGCCCGACATGGACGGCTTCGAGCTGTGCCGCCGCATCAAGGCGCACCCCGAGATCGCCACCATGCCCGTGGTGCACTTCTCGGCCGCGGCCACCACCCCGCGCGACCGCACCCGGGGCCTGGACGCGGGCGCCGAGGCCTATCTCGCCGTGCCCGTCGAGCCCGAGGAGATCCAGGCCGTCGTCCGGGCCGCCCTGCGCGGCGCCCGCTTCCGCCACGACGCCGACGCCCGCGCGGGCCGCCTCGCCCGCCTGGCCACCGCCACCACCGAGCTGTACGGGACGAGTTGCCCCCAGGAGCTCGCCGACACGGCCGCCGCAGCGGTCACCGCCCTGCTCCGCTGCCGGGCCGCCGCCTACGTCTTCGGCGCCGACGGCACGCTGTACGCGGGCGGCCCGCCGCGCAACGAGCCCGCGGCCACCACCGCCGCGGTCGCCCCGCTGCTCCAGCGGGCCATGGCGGGCTGCACCGGCGTACGGTCGCGGATCGCGCCCGCGCCGCTGTGGCCCTCCGGGGTGCTGCCGACCGGCGAGGAGGAGGGCGACGCCCGGCTGGTACTGGCCCGCAGCCGCGCCGACCAGCCGCCGGTCTGCCTGGCCACCCCCGTCCACGCCACCGGCGGCCAGGACACCCGCGCCCTGCTCGCCCATCTCGCCGAGGCCACCGCGCTGGCCGCCGAGTCGCTGCGCAGCGCCGCCGAGGAGCGGCACATCGCGCTCACCCTCCAGCGCAGCTTCCTGCCCCAGCACCAGCCCCGGCTCCCCGGCGCCGACGTCGCCGTGCGCTATGTGCCCGCCTCCACCCGCGCCGAGATCGGCGGCGACTTCTACACCGCGCTGCCCACCCCCGACGGACTCCTCGTCGGCGTCGGCGACGTCGTGGGCCACTCGCTCGACGCGGCCACCGTCATGGTCGAACTGCGCCACGCGCTACGGGCGTACGCGACCGACGAGCGCGACCCGGCCGTGCTGGTGCGCCGACTGGACCGGATGCTCCAGCTCTACCACCCGGAGGCCACCGCCACCCTCTGCCTCGCCCTCATCGACCCGCTGCTCGGCCGCGCCCGGATCGCCAACGCGGGCCACATACCGCCGCTGGTCTCCTCCCGCCGGGGCGGGACGGACTACCTCGACGTCCACGGCCCGCTGCTCGGCCTCGGTCTCGACCACCCCGGCCCGTACCGCCACCAACTCGCCTCCGGCGACGTCCTGTTGATGGTGACGGACGGCCTCATCGAGACCCGGGGCACCGACCTCGCGCTCTCCATGGAGCGGCTGCGCCTGCTCGCGGCGGCGAACGCCGCGCGCGGCACGGGAGCGCTGTGCGACGCGCTGCTGGGCGCGTTCGGCAGCCGCGAGGACGACGTGGCGCTGCTGGCCCTGCGGCTCACCGGGCTCGTCTGACGTCAGCCGAGCCGCTTCTCCATCAGGACGACCGCGTAGTTGCTGCCGCCTCCGCCCTCCTTGAACGGCTGCTCTCCGGCCACCGCGTACCCGGCCCGCTCGTAGTAGGTGCGAAGCCCCGGGCTGGAGGCCTTGAAGTCGAGGCGGGACAGGGGGCGCCCGGCCGCCGCGATGCGCTGCTCGGCGTGGGCGAGCAGGGCGCGGCCGGTTCCGGCGGGCGCGAGCGTACGGTCGGTCATCAGCCGGTGCACATAGCCCGCCTCCGGCGGCCGCACGCCCCAGGCGGGCTCGTCCCGCCACCACAGCTCGTACGCCCCGGCCACCCCGCCGTCCGTCAGCGCGAGCCAGACCTCGCCCTCCGCGATCCGCCGCCGGAAGTGGTCCGCGTCCTTCTCGCCGGGCTGCCACTGGTCGATGCCGGTGGATTGCATCCAGCGGGCGGCGCGGTCGTAGAGGGCGACGAGGGCGGGGACGTCCTCTTGCGAGGCCCGGCGGAACGTGAGGGGTGTCGTCATGGTGATCACGGTACGGGTGGGTGAGGCGCTCGATCGGCTGCGGGTCGTCTGTGGCTGGTCGCGCGTTTCCCCGCGCCCCTAGGTAGTCAGGGGCGCGGGGAACTGCGCGAGCAACCCAGCACGGTCCGCAGACAAACGGGGCGCCCGCGCACCTACGCGCCCAGCGTCGTCAGCCGGGCGAGCAGCTCGCCGAACGGCCCGTCCTCCGGCTCGTTCGCGATGATCCGCAGCACCACCGCCGCCATCTCGTCGTCGTACGCCGCGCTCACCGCCGCCAGCGCCGCGAAGTCGTGGACCAGCTGCAACTCCAGCTCGGCGCGCGGGATCCGGCGGCCGTCCAGCCAGATCAGCGCCGTCGACTCGGCGAGCGAGACCCAGGAGCGCACCACCAACTCCAGCCGCGCGGGCGGGTCCTGGACGCCGAGGTGGGCGAGGATCTGGAGGTACGCCGCGTGCCGCACCTCGTCGATCATCGCGTTGGCGGTGGTCGAGCCGACCGCCGAGGCCGCGGGCCCGCCCCGCATTAGCGCGGCGAAGCCCGGCCCATGGCCCTCGACGAAGTCGAAGAAGCGGCCCATCACCCGCAGCAGCCGGGCCCCCAGCGGCCCCTCGTGCGGCTCCACGAACCGGCCCGCCAGCTCGTCGGCTGCGAGCCGCAGCGCCGCCTCGTACAGGCTCTGCTTGCCGGGGAAGTAGTGGTAGACGAGCGGCCGCGATATCCCGGCCGCCGCGGCTATCTCGTCGATGGACACGTCGTCGGGGGAGCGGTGGCTGAACAGCTCCAGCGCGACCCCGATCAGCTGCCGCCTGCGCTCCTCGACGCCCATCCGGCGCCGCACCCCGGTCGTCATGCGAACAGAGTACCTACAGGTCGAGCACGAGTTTCCGTCCGAGGCAGCGCGATACGCAGATCAGCATCGAGTCCTGCCGCTCCGCGTCGTCAAGCAGCTCGTCCTGGTGGTCGATCTCCCCTTCCAGGACCCGCTGTTGACAGGTTCCGCAGAAGCCCTGCTCGCACGAGTACGAGATGTTCGGCAGCTCGTCGCGGACCGTGGCGAGCACCGAGCGGCCCGCCGGGACCGTGAGCGTGCGGCCGGTGCGGCGCAGTTCGACCTCGAAGGTGCCGAGCTGCGCGGTGCTCGCGCCGGGCGTGAACCGCTCCAGGTGGAGGGTGCGCCCCTCGGGCAGGGCCGCCGCCACCGCGTCCATCAGCGGTTCGGGCCCGCAGCAGTACACCGCCGCGCCCTCGCCCGTGTCCGCCAGGAACGCGGCCGCGTCCGGCAGCCCCGCCTCGTCCTCGGCGACCACCGTGACGCGCTCGCCCCCGAGCTTCTCGATCTCGTCCAGGAACGGCATGGTGGCGCGCGAACGCCCGCCGTACAGCAGCCGCCACTCGCCGCCCGCCGCCTCGACCGCCCGCAGCATGGGCAGCACGGGGGTGATGCCGATGCCTCCGGCGACGAACGCGTACGACGGGGCCTCGGCCAGCGGGAAGCGGTTGCGCGGCCCGCGCACGACCAGTTCGGCGCCCTCCCGCAGCTGCTCGTGCACCTCGCGCGAGCCGCCCCGCCCGTCCTCGATCAGCCGGGTGGCAACCGTGTACGTGGCGCGGTCGGCCGGGTCGCCGCAGAGCGAGTACTGGCGGACCAGCCCGGACGGCAGCACCAGGTCCAGGTGGGCGCCCGGCCGCCACTCGGGCAGCGCGGTGCCCGCCGGGGATTCGAGCCGCAGCAGCGCCACGCCCTCGGCGGGCACGGCCCGTTCGGCGACGGTGAGCCGCAGCGAGGGAACGCGCCGGCCGCCCTGCCCCGAGATGGGCGTCTCCAGGGCGGGCAGCGGCCACAGCGGCGAGGTGGCGATACGGCGGCGCACCGCCCGCCGCACCAGCAGCGCGGCCCCCGCCGCCAGGACCACGGACCTCGTACGCGGCATGTCAGCGGCCTCCATTGGCGCCGGGCGAGCTCGCCAGATAGGCCACGGCCTGCGCGGTCGAGCCCTCCTGCGAGGGGTGGTACGTACGGCTGAGATAGCGCGGGATCGAGCGCGCCATCGCTCCGGCGGTGGGCAGGGTGCCCTGCCGTCCGGCGCGCAGGAAGGCGCCGACGGTCGCCTTGCCGTCGAGCAGCGAGGGGTCGTTCTCCATGAAGAACCGGGCGCCGCGCTGCCAGAGGAAGAGCAGCGCGGCGAACGCGGTGGCCCAGGTCCTGGCCCGGCGCCGGTAGCCGCCGTCCACGTGCATGAACAGGTCGAAGGCGACCGACCGGTGCTCGACCTCCTCGGCGCCGTGCCAGCGCAGCAGGTCCAGCATCACCGCGTCGGCGCCGCGCTCGTCCAGGGCGTCGGCGTTGAGGATCCAGTCGCCCAGGAACGCCGTGTAGTGCTCGATCGCCGCGATCGTGGCGACCCGCTCCATCAGCCACCACCGGCGCGCCCGCCCCGGTGGCAGCGTCCGGTCGCCGAGCAGCTTCTCGAAGAGCCAGTCGACCTGCGCGGTGTACGGGGTGGGGTCCAGGCCCAGCGCCTTGAGGTGGGGGAGCACGTCGTCGTGCGCGGCCGAGTGCGTGGCCTCCTGCCCGATGAACCCGATGACGTCCTCGCGCAGCCGCTCGTCGCGGATGTACGGCAGCACCTGCTTGTACACATGCACGAACCAGCGCTCGCCCGCCGGGAGCAGCAGGTGCAGCACATTGATGGTGTGGCCGGTGAACGGATCGCCCGGGATCCAGTGGAGCGGCGTCTGCTCCCACCCGAAAGAGACGTTCCGGGCCTTGAGCTCTATGTGCTCCGAGACCACCGGAGCGGGCTGCGGCGTATTAGACATGGCGTCAATGTACTGACGGGTAGGCGTCTGGCAACAGGGTTGTGCGAGGAGTTGTTCGTACGGAACCGGTCACCGGGGCCCACGGGTTCAGCGCAGGGCGGTGACCCGGGTCCCGTCCGCGAGGCGGCCGTCGAGCTGGGCGCGGGCGCCCTCCTGGGTGCGCACGGCGAGCAGATGGCCGCGCTCGGAGGCGTCGACGCCGCCGGAGACGGCGACCCGGGTCAGGTCCTCGCTGCCGGCCGCCAGCACGTACCAGTGCCCGCCCCGGGACTTCCACAGCACCCCGGCGAGCACGCGCGGCTGGTGGGTGCCGCAGGCGGCGCTGTTCTCGGCGCGCGCGGCCACCGCGCCCGCCGTGGCCTTCCCGGCGCCCGGGGCCTGGAACTGGGCGAGCACCCGGTTGCCCGTGCCGGACCAGGTGTCGGCCCGGGTGCACAGCCAGGCGGCCGTGCCGTTGGCCTCGGGCAGGGGCTGCCTGGCGAACTGCCACGCGTTGACGGTCCGCACGCCCTGCGAGCGCACGGTCGGCAGCAGGCACGCGGTACGGGCCCAGGCCTCGCGGGCGGCGGCGCCGGTGATGTCCCGGGGCGCGTCCGGCGGACCCCAGGTGAGCCGGGCGGGTGCGAGCTCCCCGAGGTCGGTCAGCAGCCGTCCCGCCGAGTTCTCGCGGTCCTCGTGCAACTGGAGCACGTCCCAGGAGGTGCAGTCGCGGGCCTGGGCGGGGGAGACCAGCGGGGCGGTCACCCCGTCCCGGTCGCGGGGGAGCGGGCGGGGCGCGGCGGCCGGGTCCAGCAGGTCCCGTACGGCCGCGTCGCGCACCCAGGGGGCGGTCAGATAGCGGACGTTGCCGTCGGTGCGGCCGACCACGAGCGCCCCGGCGGAGGCGGCGTCCGCGCCGTCCACGCGCGCGAAGTCGAGCGCGGCGCCGGAGGTACCGTCCACCGGCTCGGCGTACCGGGTGACCCGCAGCCCGTCGAAGAAGAGCACGACCGAGGCGCGGTCGACCTTGCCCGCGTACAGCAGTTGGGGCGCGCCCATCGGCGGGCCCGACGGCGTCCCCGGCGTGGCCGAGACCTGCACGGAGCGGCCCGGCCGCGCCCAGACGGCGAGCGCGCGCCGCAGCAGCGCGGTGTCGCCGGTGAGGGAGCCCCGGGCGGGCCAGACGGAGAAGTCGGTACGGGCCGAGGTGCGCCAAGTGGCCGAGTCCACCCGGGTGACCCGCGCCGGGTCGAGGGCGGCCTCGGCGGCGGGATTGCGCGCGTACGGCGGCGCGGCCGCCCCGTCCGGCCCCCAGCCGTCGCCCGGGAGCCCCAGGAGCGTGCCGCAGACGGCGAGCGCGGCGGCGGCGACGAGGGCGGCGCGCAGGTGCTGGCGGCGGCGCATGAGGTCGGTGGGCCGGGCCTGGAGGGAACAGGGGTCGAACTCGGCGGCCTGGAGCAGCGCGGCGCCGTCACCGGGGTCCCCGGCCTCCTCGACGGCCTTCTGCGGATCCTCGACGCCCACGGCGTCGAGTTCCTTCCTGACCTCCGCGTCGCTCAGCCGGTCGAGGCCCCGCAGCACGAAGGCGGCCCGGGCGGGTCCGCTGAGGGCGGAGAGCCGCTGGTCCAGGGCGAGTTCGTCGGCTCCGCCGGAGCGGGGGAACAGCCTGAGCCCCCACACCTGCGGCAGCACCGGCGGCAACTGCGCCCGCTTGGGCCAGGCCCGCCGCCTGAGCGGCAGCCCCGCCTCCAGCGCCTGCCGCACGACCTGCCGCCGCACGAACCCGTACCCCGGGTCCTCGCGCCGCGGCGCCGGAATCGCGGCCTCCGCACCCCCGTGCTTACGGGGCAGCGACCGCTGCACCAGCGCGTGCGCGGTCAGCACGCGCCGGTTGCGCCCGAGGGAGGGCGGCAGCACGAGATAGGCGAGCCGGGTCAGCCGCGGATAGTGCTCGACGAGAGCGGCTTCGGCCTGCTCGATGCCGATGGGGGTGGGGCGGCTGAGGATGTCCTGGGGCGGGGCCACGTTCAGCAAAACGAGCGAATGGTGGGATGGTCACCGGGGGGTGTGCCCGGGGTTCGTCTGCGGGCCGTCTGTGGCTGGTCGCGCAGTTCCCCGCGCCCCTGAGATGCGCCCCTTCGGGGCGCCCAGGGGATTGCCGCGGAGCGGCATTTAAGGGGCGCGGGGAACTGCGCGAGCAACCGGCCACGGTCCGCAGACGAACTCAGCGGGGTGCAGGGGCCGCAGGCCCCGCTAACGGGGTCCGGGGGCGCAGCCCCGGGGAAACCGCCTCAGGGGGAGCTCGCCAAGCGGGTGCGCAGCCCCCGCACCACCTCATCCCCCACCCCCAACCCCTCCCGCACATACCCAGCCATCCCCCCGTACCGGAACGCCACCTCCCCCAACCCCGCCGCCAAATACTCCGGCACCACCCCGATCACCGCGAGTGCCACCTCCGGATCACCCCCCTGCGCCGTGAACCCCTCGATCAACGGCGCGAACGCCTCCCGTACCGCCCCGTTCACCGCCAGGTACTCCCGCGACACCACCTCCGACGACGCCCCCAGCAGGGACAGCAGCACCGTCGCCCCCCACCCCGTACGGTCCTTCCCCGCCGTGCAGTGGAAGAGCACCGGCCCCGCCTCCGCATCCGCCAGTTCGAGCAGCAGCGTGCGGTACGCGGCGCGGGCCGACGGCGATGACACCAGGTCCCGGTACAGGTCCTCGAACACCTTCTGCGCCCGGCCCCCGCCCAGATGCTGCTCGGCCGCGACGGGGTCGGCCAGGACGTGCCGCAGCCGCGCGGCCGCCGGCGCCCCGGACTCGCTCACCGTGTCCGCCAGGACGTCCGCGACCACCAGCCGCGCCCCGGACGGCAGCCGGTCGGGCCGCTCGGCCCGCTCGGCCGCCGTCCGGAGGTCGACGACCGTACGGATCCCGAGTCCGGCCACCGCAGGGTCCCGCTCCGGGTCGAACCGGTCGAGCGCCCCGGCCCGGAAGACCAGGCCGGGCCGGACCGTACGCCCCCCGGCGAGCGGCGTACCGCCGAGATCACGGAGGTTGGCGACGCTGTGGGCGGGAATCGCGGTCATGGGCGGACGCACTCCTGGGGCAGCGGAACAGAGGACGCGACCATGTGTGCCCCCAACCGGCCCGAAACCTAACCACGCCCCTACGCCACCACCCACCCCCCGAACTCCGCCGTCCCCCGCGCCCCACTGCCCCCGTTCGCCGCGCTCATGAACAGCCCCGCGTCCTGCGCCGCGGCCGTCCCCGGCACCGTCACCGTCCCCACCGTCCGCCAGCTCGCCCCCGCGTCCGTCGAGCACGCGCCGGTGAATGACCCGGCCGGGCCCCGGCCGAGCCGCAGCAGGACCGGCGCCGCCACCCCCGTGATTCGGCGGTAGGTGTCGAGCAGCCCGTCGCCGTCCGCGTCGTACGACAGCACCACGCCCTGCCCGGGCGTCGCCGCCAGATTCAGGAAGCCCGCCGACCCCGGCACCCCGAGGCCGTTGCGCACGACGATCCCTCCGCGCGCCCAACTGCTGGTGTTTTCGAGGGAGTCGACGGACAACGTCACCACCGTTCCCTCCCGCAGCACTCCCTCCCGGTACGCCGTGCCGAACTGTGCGATGCCCTTCCACAGGTCCAGGCCGCCGCCGTTGACCGCCAGCCGCCCGTCCAGCTCGCCGAAGACCGCGTCGTTGCTGGTGAACGTCCGCCACCCGGCGCTCAGCGGCGCCGCGAGGTACACGGCGGACCGGTGGACGACCGCCACCCGGTCCTCGCCGTCCGGGCCGTACCGCGTGGTCAGCTCGTACGGCATGGCCCGCAGCGGTGCGGTCAGCGGGTCGGCGGGCGCGGTGACCCGCCAGCGCACCGACCCCTCGCCCGCCGCCGGGATCCGGCGCAGTCGGGTGCGGCCCTCCGGCTCGGCGTCGAGGCCGGTGAGCGCGAAGTCGACGCGGCCGGTCGCCCGCAGCCCGTTGAGGTTGCGCAGCGCCGCCGTGACCGTGCCGGTCGAGCCGGGCGTGAAGCTCACCGGGTCGGCGGCGACGGTCACGGCCCCCTGGTACGGGGCGCTCGCCAGCGCGTCGTGGACGCGCAGCGCCGTCCGGTACGGGTCGCCCGTCGCCCGTACCGGGTACGTGCCCGACTCCCGCCGCCACGCCTCCTCTCCCACGTACCAGTCGAAGGCCTTGGGTGCCCGCCCGTCCGCCAGGGCGTCGGCCAGCTCGTCCAAGTAGGCGCGCCACTGCGGGAGGTGAAGGTCCGTCAGCAGACCCTGCCAGTCGCGGTCCGCGTAGTTGCTGAGGTTGTTCGCCGCCGAACGGTCCGCCCAGGTGGTGATCAGCGTCCGCGCCGTCCACTCCAGCCGGACCGCCTCCGGCGCGTTCGTCGCGAACCGCTTGGCGTCCTCCAGCCACGGGCCGAGCAGGAACGCCCGGTGGCACCCCGACATCTCGTCGGCCAGCCGCATCAGCCGCAGCCACAGCGCGCTCAGCACCCCGAACGCCTCCCGGTCCTTCCCCTGGTACGCGGTCCGCAGCTGCGGCAGCAGCAGCCGCGAGCGGTCGGCGAGGGCCTGCCGGGCGACATCGGTGAGGTCGTACGCATAGGCGTCCGAGCCGCGCAGCGAGGGCCGTACGGCGAGCAGTTCGGCGAAGGCGCGGTCGAAGCGGGCCGACTCGAACGCGGTGGTGACGGAGGCGGTGATGGACGGGCGCCGGGTGAAGAGCGAGTCGACGGGCCGCCCGTCGGCGGTGGTCAGCCGGTACGCGGTGGCGGCGAGCGCGGCGAACGCCTCGCGCGCGTGGCCGTCCTCGCGCCCGTAGCGCACATCGGCGTACGTACGGAACCAGTCCTCCCGCTCCACCGGCCCGTCCCGCCAGGCGAGCTCGCTGAACAGCTCGAACGCGGCGGGGTCGCGCTCGGCGGACTCCGGCATGTAGGCGGTGCCGACCAGCGTGCTGCCCGGCCGGTCGCGCCACTGGGCGAACTTCCCCGTCCAGCGGTGGGTGTTGGCGCCCAGGGTGGTGCGGCCGCCGAAGTTGGGGATGGTGCCGAACGCGTACGGCGCGCCGCCCCAGTCCTTCTCGCGGTCGGTGACCGTGGCGAGGTCGGAGAGGCCGTCGACGATCAGGATCCGCGACTTGTCGACCGCGTCCAGGACGTCCGGGCGGGGGTTGGTCTGCCAGCCGAGTATCACCCAGGTGGCCCCCGGCCGGGCGGTGTGCAGGGCCTTCTCGACGGCCCGGGCGGCCTCGGCCACCGGCACGTCGCCCGGGGTGCCGCCCTCGTGCAGCAGATCCATCTTGAAGTGCCGCGCCTCGCCGAACAGCTCCTCCTGATGGCGGTAGAAGGCGGCCGCGACCTGCGGGAACACCTCGGTGCGCGGGTCGAGCCAGTCGGGTCGACGCAGCCCGTTCCAGCCGCCCTGCGGCACGACGCGGGCACCCGGATTGCGCTCGGCGAAGCCGTCCGGGACGGTCCCGAAGTAGCCCGGGAGCACCGGCCGCATCCCCAGCTCGCGCAGCCGCGCCGTGATCCGCGCGCCCAGCTCCGCGCGCCGGTCGATCAGCGCGGGGGAGAGGGGGCCGCCGTACCCGCTCATGTTCTGCAACAGCCACCACGGCTGGTGCGAGGGCGCGGGCAGCCAGGCCCGGGCCTCCTCGTCCGAGTACCCGAAATCCATCAACAAGCGCTGGTAGACGGCCTCCTGACCCGGCGTCACCAGAACCTCGTTGCAGCCGTGCAGCGCCAGGACGTCGATCAGCCGCTCCCAGCGCGGCCAGCCGGCGTACGGGCCGGTGTAGCCGTCGTGGGTGTCGTTGAAGACGAACCGGTGCGGGACGGTCGCGGTGCGCTCCACCGGCCGGGCGGGCGCGGGCAGCGGGCGCGGCAGGTCCAGCTGGCTTCCCGCCCAGGTCAGATGGGCCTTGCAGGTGTACTTCAGATACCAGTGCAGACCGGTCAGGGCGGTGGCCGGGCCGGTGGCGGCGATCTCGACCCGCCCGCCCGTGCCGGTGACCCGGAAGCGGTCGGGGCCGCCCTCGGGCAGGGGGGTGAGGCGGATCTGGTCGGCGTGGTCGGGCAGGAGCCGGACGAGGGCCTCCCGGGCGGGCCCGGTGTCAAGTGGGTGTGCAACCGCGGAGGGTGCGGGGGCCGCGAGCGCGGGGGGCGGCGCCCCGATCGCGGCCCCGGCGCCGATGGCTCCGGCGGTGCTCAGCACCGTACGTCTGGAGGGGGTCCGGGGACTCGACAGCTCGGTCATGGGCTCGGCGCTCCTCGTGTCGTTGGGGTGACAACAGGCGCGTGCGGAGCGCACGTCAACGGTGGCGCGGGTGCCGGGCAACGGGGCCACTGAAATGGCCAAATGCCCACGGGGAGGGGGTGGTTGAGGGCACGATGGAGGCATGCGCACTCTTGTACGAGCGGCCCTGGTGACCGCGGTCGTGACCCTAGCCGCGGGCTGCGGCGGGCACGGCCACGACGCGCCGAAGACGGCCGGCGGAACCCTCGAACAGATCGCGGCCCAGGCCGCCTGCAAGCCGAAGATCTCCACGAACGCGGCCGAGCTGCGGCAGGCCAACTGCGACACCCCGGACGGCCGCTACGTCCTGGCGACCTTCGCCACGGACCGCGGCCAGCGGGAGTGGATCAACGGGGCCAAGGATTACGGCGGCGCCTATCTGGTGGGCCGCAAGTGGGTCGCCGTCGGCGACGAGACCGTGGTCAACGCGCTGCGCGGCCGGCTCGGTGGCAGTGTCGAGACCGGGACCAACCATTCCGGACACCACCACATGAGCTGACCGCGCAGGGGATGCTCCCCCGGGTGGGGTGACCCGGGGGAGCCAATCAGGGGGAGCGGGTTTCCAGGCGCGTGCGCGCCCTGTCGGTCAGGCGCAGCTGCGCCCCGTGTTGATGCAGGTCACCGCCTTCCTCATCAGCGAGTCGCTGAAGACGTTGATGAAGTCACCGTGATCGGTGACGGGCTTGTGGAGCTGCTCGGGGAATGAGTCGACGGCGAACCCGGGGCCCGGCGGCACGGCGTACACGATCCGCTGCTGGAGCTGCGGGATCGCCTTGAAGCCGCGCGGGCACGCACCGTTCCTTCCGGCGAAGGCGACGTGCGTCCGGTGGTTCGCGCTGTCCGTGTTCTTCCCGTCCCAGCAGCTCTGGAAATTGAAGGTGCGGACGACTTTGCTGCCCTGAGGGCAGATCGGGTACTTGTCCTTGAGCTGGCGGTTCTCGAATCCGGTGCAGCTCCAGGACGCGTTGGCATTCGCGTTCCCGTTGGTGAAGGCCTTGGCGTCGCCGGTGATGATCCGCAGAAAGCGCGGCATGGCGGTGACCTTGCTGACGGGATTCCCGGCGAACTTGATGGTGACCTGGACGGGCGTCTGGATCTTTCCGACGTTCTTGTCCTTGCCGCCGCCGTCCGCCTTGGCGTCGTTCTCGTTCTGGCCGTTCTGCAGACGGATCACGGGCCAGTAATACGTGGACTTGTCGCCCTGATTGCGGCAGCTCGTACCGCCGTTGGCCAGATCGCCGTCGCTGGCGAAGGCGTCGTTCGCCTGGTTTCCGACATAGTCGTGCATATGGTGGGCGCCATTGCTCACACCGGGCGCGACGATGACGTTGTCCGGATTCCGTTTGGCATTCTGGTTGACGCCGCAACTACTGGTGAAGAGACCGGTCGAGCCGTTGCGCTGGAATTGGGGGGCCCGCATGTTCGGCCGTACGGAACGGATGTCGACGAAGTCGTTCTTCGAGGGCCCGTTCCCGACGCCCTGGCCCTGCTGGCCCTGCTGGCCTTGGTTCTGGCCCTGACCCTGGCCGCTCTGGTTCTGCCATTGGCCCTGGTCCTGCCCCTGACCCTGGGCCTGGTTCTGCCCCTGGTCCTGTCCGGCCGCCTGGGCGGCTCCCTGGCCGCCTCCGCCGTTGTCGTCGGCGCGCAGGGTGCAGGGGGCGAGCCCCCGCATTCCCTGCGGCTGCTGTCCGCCGCCGCGGCCCACGGCGCCGGCGATCCGGTCGAGCGACGCCGTCCGCTTGTCCTTCAGCGGATCCAGTACGACCTGCTGGGCATACCCGGCGTCCCGGTCGACGCGGTCCTTGTTCGAGGCGAACTTCTCGTATGCGTCGGTGATCTGCGTATCAATGGCGGCCAGTTCGCGGTCCACCTCGGGGCGGGCCGAATCCGGCACGTCCGGCAGGCTGTTGGACACGTCCGGACAGTCGATCGTCGACAAATTCCGCACCGGGGCGGCCCGTACCTGGGCCTTTCCCGGGTCGTCACTCGCCGAGGCGTACACATTCACCGCGACAAGGCCGCCCCCACCGATGAAGAGTGCCGCGGCGGCCATCGTCATCCGCCGGGGGAAGGTCGGCCGTTTTCGTATTGAGCGTCCCATGGAACTCCTTCGCTTGAAGCAGCGCGTCGTTCCATACGCATGGGGCACGTGGGGCGTTCAACGCCCCGACTATTTCGTAGGTATCTCCAGGAACACAGGTCCGGTCAGCCGGGGCGGACGTTCAGCGCTTGACCGCGCGCAGCACCACGAACTTCGGGTCGCTGGCGACGAGTTCGCTGTTGCCGAAGAGCCGTTCCAGCTTGAGGTGGTAGCCCAGGTGGCGGTTGCCCACGACCCACAACTCGCCGCCCGGGCGCAGCGCTTCGCGCGCGTCCGTGAACATCCGCGTGGAGGTGCGGTCCGTGGTGGCCTGATGGGTGTGGAACGGCGGGTTGTTCAGCACCAGATCGGCCGAGCCCGGCGGGAACCCGCTCAGCCCGTCGCCGAGCCGGAACTCGGCGTCGGCCTCCCGGGCCGCGCCCGCGCACAGCCGGAACGTCGCCCGCGCCGAGGCGATCGCCTGGTGCGACTCGTCCGTGAACACGACCTTCGCCTCGGGGTTGGCGAGCGCCGCCGCCGTACCCACGATGCCGTTGCCGCAGCCGAGGTCGACGACCCGGTCCGGGCCGGAGCGGGTGGGCATGTGCTGGAGCAGGAAGCGGGTGCCGATGTCGAGGCGGTCGGCGCAGAACACGCCCGCGTAGTTGGTGACGGCGAGCCCGGAGGCCGGGCCGATGCCCATCTCCAGGGAGTACGTCAGCGGCCACGGGTTCACCGGCCGGACGAGCTCCGGGTCCGGCTCGCAGAAGATCAGCCGCGCCTTCTTCTCGGCCAGCGAGGTCTTCGTCGGTCCGAGGAGCCGCTCGAACAGGTTCAGCGTGGAGGTGTGGATGTCCTTCACCATGCCGGTGCCGACGACCACGGTGCCCGCGTGCACGCCCGGCGCGAGCCGGTGCAGCTGGTCCTCCAGGAGGGCCAGGCTCTTCGGTACGCGCACCAGCAGCACGTCCACCCGGGCGGGCGGCTCGTCGTGGGTGGAGAGCAGGGTGACGGAGTCCGCCGCCACGCCCGCCCGCGCCAGGTTCGCCCGGGTCGCCTCCTGGCCCAGGAAGGACTCGCTGATCTGCGTGAGCGAGCCCGCCCCCCGGGCCGCCAGCGCGGTCGTCAGGGCGCCCCACCGGTCGCCGAGGGCCACCACGGACCCGGAGAGGTCCGTGTCCTCCAGGTGCCGCAGCAGATACTCGTCGGCGGCGTCCCAGGCCCGCAGCTGGTCGCGCGGATCCTCGGGAAAACGGGTCAGGTCGTACTCGCCCCAGGGCGTGGTCATACGGTTCATTGCGGCCAGGCTAACCCGCCGGGGGCGGGGTCCTGCGCCATCCACGCGCGGGCTTGCGGCTGGGGGCGTCCAAGGCGGTCCGTGGCGCGGGGGCCAGGGCCCGTCAGTGCCGTCCCTCATGGCCCCGGCCAACCCCCACCCCCTAGGGGCGCGGGAACTGCGCGCCCAGCCACCCACGGTCCGCAGCCGAAACAGAACCGCACTCGGCGAAGCGCTCACCCGCGTTCCAGATAGGCCAGCACCGCCAGCACCCGCCGATTGTCGTCATCGGAGACGGGCAGGCCCAGCTTCGCGAAGATGTTGGACGTGTGCTTGGCGATCGCCCGCTCCGTCACCACCAGCTGCGCCGCGATCGCCGCGTTCGACCGCCCCTGGGCCATCAGCTCCATCACCTCCAGCTCACGCGGAGTGAGCCCGGCCACCGGCGAGTCCCGCCCCTTGCGGGAGAGCAGCTGCGAGATCACCTGGGGATCCATCGCCGTGCCGCCGCCCGCCACCCGCCGCACCGCGTCCACGAACTGCTCCGCGTCGAAGACCCGGTCCTTGAGGAGGTAGCCGACCCCGCCGTTCCCGTCGGCCAGCAGCTCGCGCGCGTACAGCTGCTCCACGTGCTGCGACAGGACCAGGACCGGCAGCCCCGGCCGGGCCCGCCGGGCGGCCAGCGCGCACTGGAGGCCCTCGTCGGTGTGCGTGGGCGGCAGCCGTACGTCGACGATCGCCACCTCGGGGTCCGACTCGGCCAGCGCCCGGGCCAGTTCGGGCCCGCTCTCGACCGCCGCGACTATCTCGAAGTCGTACGCCTCAAGCAGCCGCACCAGCCCGTCGCGGAGCAGGAAGAGGTCTTCGGCTAGGACAACGCGCAAGGAATCTCCATGGTCACCATGGTGGGGCCGCCCACGGGACTGCTGACGGCCAGGACGCCGTCGAATGTACCCAGTCGGCGCTCCAGGCCGCTCAGCCCCGAGCCGCCGCCCACCCGGGCCCCGCCGCGCCCGTCGTCGGTGACCGAGATGCGCAGCGCCCCGCCACCGTACGAGAGGTCGACCCAGATCCGGTCGGCCCGCGCGTGCTTGACCGCGTTGGTGAGGACCTCGCTGACCGCGAAGTACGCGGCCGACTCGACCGGCGCCTCGGCGCGCCCGGCGGGCAGCTCCACGTCGACCTCGACCGGCAGCGGCAGGCGCAGCGCCAGGGCGCGCACCGCGTCCCCGAGGCCCCGCTCGGCGAGGACCGGCGGGTGGATGCCCCGGACCAGGTCGCGCAGTTCGGTGAGCGCCTCGGCGGACGACTCACGGGCCTTGGCGAGCAGCGCCTTGGCCTGCGCGGGGTCCTTCTCGATCAGGGCCTCCACGGTGCCCAGGCTCATGCCGACGGCGACGAGCCGGGCCTGCGCCCCGTCGTGCAGGTCGCGCTCGATGCGGCGCAGCTCGGCGGCCGAGGAGTCCACGGCGTCGTGCCGGGTCTCGGTGAGGCGCTCCACCCGCAGCGCGAGCTCCTGCTCCCGGGTCGGCGCAAGCGAGCGCGCGGCGAGCCTGAAGTGGGCGCGGATCAGGGCCGGGTTCACCAGGACGCCGAGGAGGGCGTAGGCGGCGCCGAGGACGACGGCCAGGTTGGCGGTCGACTGCGAGGTGATGTGCAGGAAGGTGAACCACTCGCCGCCGCCCGCCCGGTGGATCGGCTCCCAGACGCCCGCGGCGAGCACCACGCCGTACACGAAGTAGAGCGGCAGGACGGGCGCCAGGATCGCGATGAGGAAGCCCGCGGTCATGTCGGTGAACATCCACTGGAGGTCGCGCCACGTCGCCGGGTCCTTCAGCAGCAGCCCGCACCGCTCGACCGACCCGGCCACTCCGGGGCGCACCTCGCGGGGGAGCGGGCGGTACGGGACGGGGATGGTCACGCCCGCCCACTCCTTCGCCCACGCGCGGCGCCGGTTGGCGTGCTGGCGCACCAGCTTCAGGACGTACGGGGTGGTCAGCGCGCCGATGCCGACGGGTATCAGCGCGATGGACACCACGGCCCAGGTGAAGAGGTTGATGGAGACGAAGGTGGCCGACGCCGAGAGCACCGATCCGCGCCCGGCGGCCACCAGGGCGTCCCGCGCCTTTGTCACGATCATCATCGTCCTCTTCCTCGCATCGCTTACTCCGGATCCCCAGTCTCGCCGCCCCACCGGGGCGCGGTCACGGGGCCGGTCCCCCCGGCCGGGGTGTACCTACCACCACCCCCTGACCTCCTAGTTTGCCCGGAAACAGGGGCGCCCCTTTGCCCGGAAACAGGGGCGCCCCCGGCACGGCGGTCCGTGCCGGGGGCAGCCCGGTGAGCGCGTACGGGCGGGTCAGGGCGCGTACTTGTACCCGACCCGTCGCACGGTCTGGATGGCGTGGCGGTGCTGGGCGCCGAGCTTGCGGCGCAGCCGGGCGACGTGGACGTCCACGGTCCGGCCGTCGCCGACATGGCCGTACCCCCACACCGTGGTCACCAACTGGTCGCGGGTGTGCACCCGCTGAGGGTGCGCCACCAGATGCGCGAGCAGCTCGAATTCGAGGTACGTGAGGTCGAGCTCGCGCCCGTCGACCTCGGCGGTCCGGCGGACGGTGTCGATGCGCACCAGCGCGTCGCCGCCGACCGACGCGTCCGCGTCGGGCTCCTCGGCCACCGGGTCGGGCGCGGCGGCGAGCAGCGGCTGCTGGTCGGCCGGGACGAGCACCAGGTAGCCGACCATCGGCGGGTGGCCGGGCAGCGCGGGCAGGGTGTGCTGGGGCGCGGGCAGCCAAGTGGCGCCCGGCGGAAGGAAGTCGGCGACCGTGCCGGTGGCGGCGGCCACCTCGTCGCGGTCGACGGCACGGAGTCGATGGCGTCCCAGGGGTACGGGACCGGGGCGGGCAGCGGTCGCAGCGGAGGCGGAGAAGGTACGGGTGTTCGCCATGAGAGGTCAGCTCTTTCGCGCGGAGTCGTCAGCAGGGGACGTACGTCGTGCGCGCGGGCCGAAGGCCTTCGATGAGGGGAGGCTTTAGAGGGCCGGCGCGTTCATCGCGCGGCAACACACCCGGTCGAAGTCGTGGTGCTGACGAGACGGCCAGAACGGCTCAAGGTCGCTGCGACCTGTCGCGGGGTTCGGGTAGCTGGCCATGGGCCCATTCAACCAGATCCTCGCGCCGCTGAGCAGCGCCCTCCCACAGTCTGATACGGAACCTCGGCACACCGTGACCGGAACTCGCCCTCCCACAAAGCCCGGAGGGCGTCCACCGCGTGTGCGGCGGACGCCCTCCGGGGCGGTTCCTGCGGGGCCGTCTCCGGCTCAGACCTGGCCGGCCTTCTCCAGGCCGGTGCAGCAGGTGTCGACGATCAGCCGGGTCACGACGTACGGGTCGACGTTGGCGTTCGGGCGGCGGTCCTCGATGTAGCCCTTCTTGTCCACCTCGACCTGCCACGGGATACGGACCGAGGCGCCGCGGTTGGAGACCCCGTACGAGTACTCGTTCCACGGGGCGGTCTCGTGCAGGCCGGTGAGGCGGTCGTCGATGCCCGCGCCGTAGTTCTTGACGTGGTCCATCGGCTTGGAGCCCTCGCCGAGCGACTCGCACGCGGTGATGATCGCCTCGTAGCCCTCGCGCATCGCCTTGGTGGAGAAGTTGGTGTGCGCGCCCGCGCCGTTCCAGTCGCCCTTGACCGGCTTGGGGTCGAGGGTGGCGGAGACGTTGAACTCCTCGGCGGTGCGGTAGAGCAGCCAGCGCGCGATCCACAGCTGGTCGGAGACCTCCAGCGGGCCGACCGGGCCGACCTGGAACTCCCACTGGCCGGGCATGACCTCGGCGTTGATGCCGGAGATGCTCAGCCCCGCGGCGAGGCAGTGGTCGAGGTGCTTCTCGACGATCTCGCGGCCGAAGATCTCGTCGGCGCCGACACCGCAGTAGTAGCCGCCCTGCGCGGCCGGGAAGCCGCCGACCGGGAAGCCCAGCGGACGGGCGCCGTCGAAGAACGTGTACTCCTGCTCGATCCCGAAGATCGGCTCCTGCGCGGCGAACCGCTCGGCGACGGGCCGCAGCAGCGCGCGCGTGTTGGACTCGTGCGGGGTGCCGTCGATGTCGAAGACCTCGCACAGGACGAGGACGTTGTCGCCGCCGCGGATCGGGTCGGGGCAGGAGAAGACCGGCTTCAGCACGCGGTCGGAGGCGTGGCCCTCGGCCTGGTTGGTGGAGGAGCCGTCGAAGCCCCACACCGGCAGCTCGGTCCCGTCGGGCACACCCGCGATGATCTTGGTCTTCGAGCGGAGCTTGGCCGTCGGCTCGGTGCCGTCGATCCAGATGTACTCAGCCTTGAACGTCACGGAAGCCATCCTTTGCGGGAGCTGCTGGTGGTGCGGGAGCCGGCGGGGCGCCGTGCGGGGCACCTCGCCGTCGGGGGCAGCCTCACATCCCGGGATTTCCCGTCCGTTGCCCGTTTGTGAACCCGGTGTTACTCAGCTTTCGTTCGTAACAGCCGATTTTCGTCCGCCACACTGAGCACACTTGTCCGTATGGCCCACGCATCCGGCACCACAGACCGCCCCGCACCCCTTCGGATCGGACTCCTCGGCACCGGCCCCTGGGCCGTCGCCGCCCACGCGCCCGCGCTCGCCGCGCACCCGGACGTCGAGTTCGCCGGGGTCTGGGGGCGCCGCCCCGAGGCGGCGGCCGCGCTCGCCGCCGAGCACTCCGTCCCCGTGTACGGGGACGTGGACGAGCTCTTCGCGGCCTGCGACGCGGTCGCCTTCGCCCTGCCCCCGGACGTCCAGGCGCCGCTGGCGGTACGGGCGGCGGCGGCCGGGTGCCATCTGCTGCTCGACAAGCCGGTCGCCACCGACGTCGGCCACGCGCGCGAGGTCGCGGACGCGGCGCGGCGGGCCGGGGTCGCCTCGGTGGTCTTCTTCACCCTGCGCTTCGCGCCGGGCCCGGCCGACTGGATCGAGCGGCAGGCCGCGCTCGACGGCTGGTTCACGGGCCGCGCGCAGTGGCTCGGCGCGCTGTTCACCCCCGGCGCCGCGCCCAGCCCGTACGCCGCCTCGCCCTGGCGGCGCGAGAAGGGCGCGCTCTGGGACGTCGGCCCGCACGCCCTGTCGGTCCTGATGCCGGTGCTCGGCGAGGTGACGGCGGTGACGGCCGCGCCCGGCCCCGGCGACACGGTCCATCTGATCCTGCAGCACGCCTCGGGCGCCTCGGCCACGGTGACGCTCGGCTTCACCGCGCCGCAGGCGGCGGCGGGGGTGGGCGTGGAGTTCCTGGGGGAGCCGGGCGTGGTGGCGATGCCGGAGTGGAACGGGGCGCAGGGGGCGTTCGCGGCGGCCCTCGACGCGCTGCTGGCCGCGGCACGCGGCGGGGCGCCACATCCGTGCGACGCGGGGTTCGGGGCGCGGGTGACGGAGGTGCTGGCGGAGGCGGAACGGCAGGTGGGGAAGGGGGAGCGGTGACCGGGTCGGTGACCCGATCGGTGGGACCGGCCGGGTCGGCACCTGGGCCGGTGGGACCGGCCCAGGTCTCGGCGCCGTGTTGATTCGCCCGAAGGTATGACAACGGAACGGGGCGGGGCGAGCTCCGGGACGGCCTCGGGGCGGCCTCGCGGGCCGGGAAAATTGACCCACATTTCCGCACCGGAAATGCACCTGGGGGCCGGTCGCCTAGCTCCGTAGATTATTGATCATGACGACGACGCAGATCGCCCCGAAGACCACCGCCACCACCGCCACCGCCGACATCACCGACACCATCGCCCGGGCCGCCGCGCAGAACCCGGTACGGATCGACTTCGCCAAGGCCAACCCGAAGGCGTTCAAGGCGATCATCGCGCTCAACATCGCGGCCACCGAGCACCTCGACCCCGCCCTGGTGGAGCTGGTGCAGATACGGGCCTCGCAGATCAACAACTGCGCGTACTGCCTCCACATGCACGTCAGCGACGCGCACAAGGCGGGCGAGAACCCGGAGCGGCTGCACATGGTGGGCGTGTGGCGCGAGGCCCCGCACTTCTTCACGCCGCAGGAGCGCGCGGCGCTCGCCCTCACCGAGTCGGTCACGCTGATCGCGGACGGCGAGGTGAGCGACGAGGTGTTCGAGGAGGCGGCCGAGGAGTTCAGCGAGCAGGAGCTCGGCGGGCTGCTCGCGCTGATCTTCACGATCAACACGTGGAACCGCCTGAACGTCACCGCGCGGAAGGTGGCGGGGACGGACGAGCGGGTGCGCTGACGGGCGGCAGGCGCCGGGGCCTCACCGGGAGAGCGCGTCCCGTACCGCCTCCTCGGTGCGGCCCACCACGGCCGTACCGTCCTGTGCCGTGATGATCGGCCGCTGGATCAGCTTGGGGTGCGCGGCGAGCGCCGCGATCCAGCGGTCGCGCGAGGCGGCCTCGCGCGGCCACTCCTTGAGCCCGAGCTCCTTCGCGTCGGCCTCCTGGGTGCGCGTGATGTCCCACGGTTCGAGGCCGAGCCGTTCGAGCACGGCCCGGATCTCGTCCTCCGACGGCACGTCTTCGAGGTAGCGGCGGACGGTGTACGAGGCGCCCTCGGCGTCGAGCAGCTGGATGGCACTGCGGCACTTGGAACAGGCGGGATTGATCCAGATCTCCATGAGGTCCACGGTACCGCCGATACCCCTGTGACCTGCTCAAAGACCCATCGGCCAGCGGCGATTGTCAGTGGTGGGCAGTAAAATTGAGGCAGTTCGAGAGGGTTCCCGACTGCCCAGGAGGATGCCCATGGCCGCTGCCGTACTGACTTCGCGCGCCCCGCAACAGCTGTCCCTGATGTCCCTGAAAAAGGTGCCGCTGCCCGCCGGGCGTCCGCGGGTGTGGTACGAGACGCACAACAGGCGCCTCAAGGCGATGCGCCTGGCCATCGCGCTGCTCGACACGGGTGTGTACCAGCCGGAGCACGCGCCCAACCGCAAGATACGGAGCACGGCGGAGCTGATCGGAGTGCACCCGCCGTCCGACACGACGTGCCGGATGGTCCGGGCGCTGATCCGCTCCGGCCGCTGACGAGCGGTGCCGCGCCCCTTGGTGGACCGGGGCGCGGCACTCCACCGGAGACCGCCTCAGCAGGTGGCGGCGGCGCCGTTGGCGGGCTGGTGCGTGGTCGCGGCCCGCAGCTGGTTGAAGTTGGCCACGTACGAGTCGAACACCGCGCTGTCCTCCAGCTGGAGCATGGTCTCGTCGCTCTGCCGCAGCGAGTTCCCGCTCCAGTTGTGGCTGCCGGTCCACAGCACCTTGCGGTCCGGGGTGTTGTAGTAATTCCCCTCCACCAGCAGGTACTTGTCATGGATCCAGGTGGAGTCGGCCTGGCAGTAGTACTTGGTGATGACCCCGCCGTACACACTGGACGTCTTCTTCAGCAGCGTCTCGAGCGACTGCTTCTCCAGCGCGCTGTCCGGGTTGTACGTCTCGGAGACCTCGACGTAGCACCCCTGCGCGTCGAGCTCGGCGAGCCGGTCGGCCAGGTAGGGGCGGCTGAAGATGGTCATGCTGACCCGGATCCGGGTGCGGTGGTTGTCGGTCGTGCCGTACTTGGAGTTGCCGAAGCACTTCACGTTGTCGAGCACCGTGGCGACGGTGTCCTCGGAGGGGTCGTTGTAGGGCGCCCCGTTGCTCTCGGCGCGGGGGTAGAAGTGCGCCTTGGCGTTGCCGGAGGCGACGGGGGGCCGCCCGGTGGAGTAGTAGTCGTTGTTGGCGCGCCGGGCCTTGAGGTCGTCGAAATACCCGTTGTAGGCGGCGTAGATCCCGTCGTTCCCCACCAGCACCAGGGCGTTGTTCCACCCCTTGGTGCCGTCCCGCCCGACGTGCAGATTGGCCGAGGACTGGACGACGACATCAGGCGTGGAGCCGGTCTGCGAGAGCAGCAGGAACTTGTTGTGGTTGATGGCGTCGACGGTCCCGAGCACCCGCGTACCGACACACCCGCGCCCGGCCCCGCAGCTCATCACCCACGACGACTTGGCCGTATCCCCACCGAGCTCGGCCAGCAGGCTCTTGTACGGAGCCATGCTCACCGCCTTCTCGTCGAAGATCGCCTGCACGTCGACGCCCCGCCGGTGGGCGGCGATCAGCGCGTCGGGCAGGGCCGGGTCGTCGGCGTAGAACATGGCCAGCCGTATCCGCGCCCCGGCAGGCGCCCCCGCAACGAGCTCCACCTGCCGCGCCACGACGGCCTGCTGCTCGGCGGCGGTCCCGGTGGGGTTGTTGAAGACGGCCTGAGTGGTGACGGGGGCCGGGACATCGGCCGAGGCGGTGGTGGCCTGCGCGGTGAGCGTGGAGGCGAGGAGGGCGGCGGCGAGGGCGGCGGTGCGGAGGGTGGGGCGGGGGCGCAAAGGGGGTTCCTCTCGGATGTGATGGGACGCGATCGGGTCGAAACCTGATCGGCGGCGCCCGAATCTTGCCAAGAAGAGCCCAGGAAGGTCGAGTTCCCGCCCAGCCAGCCCCCGGTTGCGGGCACGCAAGAGGCCCTGCCACCCCCGGGAGGGAGTGGCAGGGCCTCTTTCCGTACGCAGAACGTACGCAGACGCGCTCAGGCGTGTGACATCCGGTCGGGCTTAGATGTCGAAGTACAGCTCGAACTCGTGCGGGTGCGGCCGCAGCTGGATCGGGGCGATCTCCGACGTGCGCTTGTAGTCGATCCACGTCTCGATCAGGTCGGACGTGAAGACGCCGCCCGCCTGGAGGTACTCGTTGTCGGCCTCCAGGGCCTCCAGCACCGCCGGGAGGGAGGTCGGGACCTGGGGGACGCCCGCGTGCTCCTCGGGGGCGAGCTCGTAGAGGTCCTTGTCGATCGGCTCGGCCGGCTCGATCTTGTTCTTGATGCCGTCGAGGCCCGCGAGGAGCAGCGCCGAGAAGGCGAGGTACGGGTTGGACGACGGGTCCGGGGCGCGGAACTCGACGCGCTTGGCCTTCGGGTTCGAGCCCGTGATCGGGATGCGCATCGCGGCCGAGCGGTTGCGCTGCGAGTAGACCAGGTTGACCGGGGCCTCGAAGCCGGGGACCAGGCGGTGGTACGAGTTCACCGTCGGGTTGGTGAAGGCGAGCAGCGACGGGGCGTGCTTGAGGATGCCGCCGATGTAGTAGCGGGCGGTGTCCGACAGGCCCGCGTAGCCCTGCTCGTCGTAGAAGAGCGGCTCGCCGCCGGTCCACAGGGACTGGTGGACGTGCATGCCCGAGCCGTTGTCGCCGAAGATCGGCTTCGGCATGAAGGTCGCGGTCTTGCCGTTGCGCCACGCGACGTTCTTCACGATGTACTTGAAGAGCATCAGGTCGTCGGCCGCGGCCAGCAGCGTGTTGAACTTGTAGTTGATCTCGGCCTGGCCCGCCGTGCCCACCTCGTGGTGCTGGCGCTCGACCTGGAGGCCGGACTTCTCCAGCTCCAGGGAGATCTCGGCACGCAGGTCGGCGAAGTGGTCGACCGGCGGGGCCGGGAAGTAGCCGCCCTTGTAGCGGACCTTGTAGCCGCGGTTGTCCTCGGTCGCACCGGTGTTCCAGGCGCCGGCCTCGGAGTCGATGTGGTAGAAGCCCTCGTTCGCCGTGGTGGCGAAGCGCACGCTGTCGAAGACGTAGAACTCGGCCTCGGGGCCGAAGTACGCCGTGTCCGCGATGCCGGTCGACGCGAGGTAGGCCTCGGCCTTCTTGGCGATGTTGCGCGGGTCGCGGCTGTACTGCTCGCCCGTGATCGGGTCGTGGATGAAGAAGTTGATGTTCAGCGTCTTGTCGCGGCGGAAGGGGTCCACGCGCGCGGTCGACAGGTCGGCGCGCAGCGCCATGTCGGACTCGTGGATGGCCTGGAAGCCGCGGATCGACGAGCCGTCGAAGGCCAGCTCCTCGGACGGGTCGAACGCCGTCGCCGGAATCGTGAAGTGCTGCATCACGCCGGGAAGGTCACAGAACCGGACGTCGACCATCTTGACGTCGTTGTCCTTGATGAACTTCTTGGCGTCGTCGGCGTTCTGGAACATCCAACTCCTCCTACTCCCGTCCGGGGGAGACGGGGTGGTAGCTCGTGGTGCGGCCAGTGCGGTGGCACACGCTGGACCTGACCATAGGCAGGCGGGATTTCTCAAGCGTGACCCGTTTGTTTCGCCCAAGTTAACCGGGCCCCGGGTAGGCAGCGCATCAAGACCCGTATAAATGGGATAAACGCGGCCCTCTTGGCCATCCCGGCGGCAGGCCTTCGCACCCCGGCCGGTACCGTGGAAGCGTGGACAACAGGCAAGCAATCGGATCGTGGCTCTCCGGGCCCAAGGCGGCGGCCGAGGAGATGGGCGTCGACTTCGGTTACCGCGGCGAACAGCTCGGGCTGCCGGAGGAGGGGCCGGGCGCCATCGCCCCCCTGGGTCGGCGCTTCGGTGCCATCTTCATCGACTGGTCGGTGAGCGCCCTGATCGCATACGGGCTGCTCGCGCACCGCAGTCTCCACCTCACCAACAACTGGGCGCTCGTCGTCTTCCTGGTGATGAGCATCCTGACCGTCGGCACGGTCGGGTCCACCCCCGGCAAGCGCCTCCTGCGTCTGCGCCTGATCGCCGAGGGCGGCGGCCGCCTCAGCTTCCCGCGCTCGCTCCTGCGCAGCGTCCTGCTCTGCCTCGCCATCCCGGCCCTGGTCTGGGACCGCGACGGCCGAGGCCTCCACGACCGCCTGGCGCGAGCGATCCAGGTCCGGATCTAACTTCGGTACCCCCTGAGCCGGCCTAGCCCCCGTACCCCCTGAGCTGGCGGGGACCGCTGCCCCCTACCCCCTAGGGGCGCGGGGAACTGCGCGCCCAGCCACGCACGGTTCGCACCCGAACGCATCCCCGGCGCGAAGCGCACAGCCCCGTACGCACCGGCACTGGACATTCCCGTACGCGCGGGAAACGGAAAAGGGGCGCCCAGGACCACTCGGTCCCGGCCGCCCCTTCACCGGTCGCCCCAGCGGAGCGTCAGCGCGCCTTCCCGCCGCGCGGCATCCGCATCCCCTTGGGCATCGGCCCCTTGGGAAGCGGCATGTTGCTCATCAGGTCGCCCATCGCGCGCAGCCGGTCGTTGGCCGCGGTGACCTGCGGCCCCGCCAGGACGCGCGGGAGCTTCAGCAGTGTGGTGCGGAGCTTCTTCAAGGGCACCTGGCCCTCTCCGTCGCCGACCATCACGTCGTGGACGGGGACGTCCACCACGATCCGCGCCATCTTCTTCTTCTCGGCCGCCAGCAGCGACTTCACGCGGTTCGGGTTGCCCTCGGCCACCAGCACGATGCCGGCCTTGCCGACCGCCCGGTGCACGACGTCCTGGCTGCGGTTCATCGCCACCGCCGGGGTCGTCGTCCAGCCGCGGCCGATGTTCTGGAGCACCGCGGCCGCGGCCCCCGGCTGTCCTTCCATCTGCCCGAAGGCAGCGCGCTCGGCACGGCGTCCGAAGACGATCGCCATGGCGAGGAAGGCCAGCAGGAAGCCGAGAATGCCCAGGTAGAAGGGGTGATCGATCCAGAACCCGAGCGCGAGGAAGACACCGAAGGTGACGATTCCCACTGCCGCGACGACGAGACCGACCTTCGAGTCGGCCTTGCGGGTCATCTTGTACGTCAGGGCGATCTGCTTCAGTCGCCCGGGGTTCGCAGTAGTGTCTGCGTTTTCCTTCCTCGCCATAAACCGAAGTTTACGTGGCCTGGGACGGACGGCTAGCCACGGCCTCCAGTACGTGCAGCGCCTCGGTCCGGTCCTTGGCCCGGCGGCGGTCCTCCAGGACCGCGGTCCAGGCGTTGCGGCGGGCGGTGCGCTGGCCCGCGGCCATGAGGAAGGACTCCATGGCGCGCAGTGCGTCGGTGACGGACGGGAGCGCGGTGGCGCGTACGGTCGTCGCGGACTGCATCGTGAGGTCCTCCCCAGGACGGGAACCGGATACGGAACGAACGGGGCGTGCGCGCGGGCTCACGCTCGGGGGCGTGCGCGGTGCGTGAACCCAGTGTCACTGACTGGTGTTACCAGGGCGTGTCCGAACGGTCAAACACCAATGAAACCTTGACGCGCCCCGGTAAAACGCTGACGCGGCCCGTACACACCCCCTACCTGCGGGGGATGTACGGGCCGCGTCGATTCAGCCATTACCGGTCGGTAAGTCTTTGTGCGCGAATTCACACGCCGACGGCGGTGCCCTCCGTGGAGGCCGACGGCGAAACCGCCTCGCCCCGGCGCTCCATCGCCTGCTGGAACAGCCGGCCCGCGCGGTACGAGGAGCGGACCAGCGGGCCCGACATCACACCGGAGAAGCCGATCTCGTCGGCCTCCTCCTTGAGCTCCACGAACTCCTGCGGCTTCACCCAGCGCTCCACGGGGTGGTGGCGCACCGAAGGTCGCAGGTACTGCGTGATCGTGATCAGCTCGCAGCCCGCGTCGTGCAGGTGCTGGAGCGCCTCGCTGACCTCCTCGCGGGTCTCGCCCATGCCGAGGATCAGGTTCGACTTGGTCACCAGGCCGTAGTCGCGCGCCTGGGTGATGACGTCGAGCGAGCGCTCGTAGCGGAAGCCGGGGCGGATCCGCTTGAAGATCCGCGGCACCGTCTCGACGTTGTGCGCGAAGACCTCGGGGCGGGACGAGAAGACCTCGGCCAGCTGCTCCGGCACCGCGTTGAAGTCGGGCGCGAGCAGCTCGACCTTGGTGCGGCCGTCGGCGCGGTCGGCCGTCTGCGCGTGGATCTGGCGCACGGTCTCCGCGTACAGCCAGGCGCCGCCGTCCGCCAGGTCGTCGCGGGCGACGCCGGTGATCGTGGCGTAGTTCAGGTCCATGGTGACCACGGACTCGCCCACACGGCGGGGCTCGTCGCGGTCCAGCGCCTCGGGCTTGCCCGTGTCGATCTGGCAGAAGTCGCAGCGCCGCGTGCACTGGTCACCGCCGATGAGGAAGGTCGCCTCGCGGTCCTCCCAGCACTCGAAGATGTTGGGACAGCCCGCCTCCTGGCAGACCGTGTGCAGCCCCTCGCTCTTCACCAGGCTCTGCATCTTGGTGTACTCGGGGCCCATCTTCGCCCGGGTCTTGATCCACTCGGGCTTGCGCTCGATGGGGGTCTGGCTGTTCCGGACCTCCAGGCGCAGCATCTTGCGTCCGTCGGGTGCGACTGCGGACACGACGTGCTCCCTATGACTTCGATTCTTCGGCGGACACCAGGGTACGCCCGTTATTTGCGTGGCATTACGTCTGGCCAACCCATGGCCAGAGGGGCGCATTCCCGTTCCCGGTGCGCCCGGGGCGTACTAGGCGGTAGCGCGTTCGATCTCCCTGGGCGCCAGTTCCGCGTTCTCCAGGATGTCCTTGAGGTGCTTCTCGACGACCGGCAGGACGTCGGCGATCGTGATCTCGCGGCCCAGTTCGTACGAGAGCGAGGTCACGCCCGCGTCGCGGATGCCGCACGGCACGATCCGGTCGAACCAGGTGTTGTCCGGGTTCACGTTCAGCGCGAAGCCGTGCATCGTCACGCCCTTGGCGACGCGGATCCCGATCGCCGCGAGCTTGCGGTCCTCGCGGCGCTGGCCCGCGTTGGAGGGCGCGTACTCCGGCCCGTTCAGCCGCGGGTCGAACTCGTCGTCGGTGAGCCGGGGGTCGAAGTCCAGGGCGAGGCCGCCGACCTTGGGCCGCTGCTCGACCGGGTCGCCGAGCACCCACACCCCGCTGCGGCCCTCGATACGGGTGGTCTCCAGGCCGAAGTCGGCGGCTGTGCGGATCAGCGCCTCCTCCAGGCGGCGCACATGCGCCACCACGTCCACCGGGCGCGGCAGCTTCTGGATCGGGTAGCCGACCAGCTGGCCCGGGCCGTGCCAGGTGATCTTGCCGCCCCGGTCCACGTCCACGACGGGCGTGCCGTCCAGGGGGCGCTCACTGGGGTCCGTGCGCCGGCCCGCCGTGTAGACCGGCGGGTGCTCCAGGAGCAGACAGGTGTCCGGGACCTCATCGGCGAACCGGGCCGCGTGCACCCGCCGCTGCTCGTCCCAGGCCCGCTGGTACTCGACCGCGTCGTCGCCGAAACCCAGTCGGACAAATCGCAGCTCGTTCACGCCCGGCTCCTCACCCAGTGCATACATGCGCCCCAGCCACTGTACGACCGCGTTCGACGGCAGCGTGCGGCGGGCAGAAACGGCACCTCCTCACACGATCGGATGAATGCGGGGCGAAGGCGGCGGTCAGGGCGGTATTGGCCGCTAAATTCCCCCCGTTCCATGAGGGCTGCCCGCTTGGCCCGGAAGGCAGGAGATCGCACAGCTGATGACGGAACGACCCCCGCAGCGCACGCCCAACCGGCAGCTAGCCGCGCTCATCGCGGAGGCCGGGTTCTCCAACGCGGGCCTCGCGCGCCGCGTGGACCAGCTCGGCCTGGAGCACGGCCTGGATTTGCGGTACGACAAGACGTCGGTGACCAGGTGGCTGCGCGGGCAGCAGCCGCGCGGCACCACGCCCGCGCTGATCGCCGAGGTGTTCACCCGGCGCCTGGGGCGCAGACTCTCGGCCCAGGACCTGGGGCTCGACGCCTGCGCGCCGGTGTACGCCGGGCTGGAGTTCGCGGCGACCCCGGAGGAGGCCGTCGACATCGTCAGCGGTCTGTGGCGCAAGGACTCCGGCAGCCACATCGAACTCCGCAAGATCGCCTTCACCCCGGCCGGGCTCGTGGTGCCCAGCCGGGACTGGCTGATCGGGCGGGCCGACGAACGCGTCGGCCACGGCGACCCCTCCCCGCGCTTCGCGGGCGAGGCGGCCGCCGCCGGACCGCCGCGCATCCCCAGCCAGGGCCGCCCGGGCGTGCCCCGGCAGCGCAGCTCGGAACGGGGCCCGGGACAGCGCGTGACCAGCGGCGACATCGCGGCCCTGCGCTCGGTCGGGGAGCTCTTCCGCACCCTGGATCACGCCTACGGCGGCGGCCACGCGCGCCAGGCCCTGGTGCGCTATCTGGAGCACGAGGCCGAGCCGATGCTGCGCGGCAGCTACGGCGAGAACATCGGCCGCAGGCTCTTCGCGGCGGCCGCCGACCTCACCCGCCTGGCGGGCTGGACCTCGTACGACATCGCGGCGCACGGTCTGGCGCAGCGGTACTTCGTCCAGGCGCTGCGCCTCGCACAGGCCGCCGGGGACCGGGCGTACGGCTCGTACGTGCTGGTCACGATGAGCCGGCAGGCCGTCTACCTCGGCCATGGCCGGGAGGCGGTCCAGCTGGCGCGGGTGGCCCAGCAGGGCGTCGGCTCCTCGGCGCCGCCGGTCGTCCAGGCGCTGCTGCACTCCGTGGAGGCGCGCGGGCACGGGGTGCTCGGCGAGATCCGGGCGTGCACGGCCTCGCTGGTGCGGGCGGAACGGGCGATGGAGGCGGCCCGGCCGGGCGACGACGTGCCGCACTGGGCGCGGTTCTTCGACGACGCGCAGCTCGCGGACGAGTTCGGGCACTGCCACCGCGACCTCCAGCAGTACCGGGCGGCCGCGCAGCACGCCGAGCGCTCCTTGCAGCTGCGCGCCCCGGCGTACGCCCGCTCGCGGCTCTTCTGCCGGGTGGTCCTGGCCTGCGCCCGGCTCGGCCTCGGCGAGCTCGACCAGGCCTGTGCGCTCGCCGCGGAGGCGGCGCAGCAGGCGAGCGAGATGCGGTCGGTGCGGGCGACGGAGTACGTGCGGGACTTCGAGCGCCGGCTTGAGCCGTATCGGGACGCGGCGGCGGTACGAACGTATCGCGACCGGGTCGCGGCGCTCGGGTAGTCCGCTGGGCGCCCACGGGGCGGGCTGCTTCTGCCCGCCTCGCGGCCGCCCACCGCGGGCGGTTGCTCGCGCAGTTCCCCGCGCCCCTTACGGGCGCCGGTCGCGCCCACGCGGCGGAGCCGCACATGTCACAGCCCCGCGCCCCTGGAAACCCTCGTTCGTCTGCGGACCGTGCCCGCTTCTCGCGCAGTTCCCCGCGCCCCCAAAGGCCTGTGGCTGAGCTGGCTTCTCCGGCTGCGGCCCCGCGCCCCTAAAGGCCTGTGGCTGAGCTGGGGTCTCCGGCTGCGGCCGACCCCCTAGGGGCGCGGGGAACTGCGCGACCAGCCCCCACCGGCCCGCAGGTAATGAACCCCCTAGGGGCGCGGGGAACTGCGCGAGCAACCCACCACACACCCGCAGACGAACACCGGGCCAAAAAGGGGCGCGGGGAACTGCGCAATCAGCGTCCGACCGCCCGCAGGCGAAACCGCTAGGCCGCCGGGCGGATCGTCGAGGGGGCCTGGATCGCCGGGCGCAGGCCCATGTCGGAGAGGATCGCCCCCGCGGCCCTGCGGCCCGAGTACAGGGCCCCCTGGACCGTGCTGGTGTCCCGGTGGTCCCCGCACACGTACAGGCCCGCCAGCAGCCGCACAGGGCGGCGTACGTCGTGGGGCGCGGGCATCGCCGGGACCGCCTCCGGGGTGTGCCGGACGGCGAGCAGGTCCCAGTCCGCCGTCGACGTCCCGTACAGCCGGGCCAGATGGGCCAGGACCGAGGCCTCCAGGTCCGGCGGCGGGGGGCCGAGCACGGTGGAGCTCACGAGCGCCCGCCCGCGCGGCGCGCGCGCCGGGTCGACCTCGCTCATCACCACTGTGTGCGCCACCGGGCCGCCCCCGTCCGCGTCGAGCAGCAGCGCGGGCTCGGCCAGTGGGGGCGCGGGGGCGGTGTGGTGCACCACCGTCACCGGGTGGAACGGCGGCACCCGAAGCCCGGGCAGCAGCTCGGCGGCGGCCCGCGCGTCCGTGGCGAGCAGCAGCGAACGGCAGCCGATGACACCGTGGTCGGCGGTGGTCACGGAGGTCGTGGCGACCGAGGTGACCTTGACGCCGGTACGGACCGTGCCCGGCGGCAGCGCGGCCGCGAGCAGCTCCGGCAGCACCGAGGCGCCCCCCGACGGTACGCACAGCCGGCCGCGCGCGAAGCCGCGCAGGGCGAGGTCGGCGCACCGGCTGGAGGTGGTGAGGTCCGGGTCGCAGAGCAGCGCGGAGAGCAGCGGGCGCACGAACCCGTCGAGGGTGCGGGCGGGCAGGCCGCGGGTCTGCAGGGCGGCCCCGATGGGCAGTTCGGGCCGGGCGAGCAGCCGCTCGACGGGGGTCGCGGCGAGCCGGGCGAGCGACGCGCCGAGCCGGGCCTGGTCGAGCGCGCCGCCGAGTGGGGTCGGGGCGCTGCGGGAGCCGCCCCGCGCGGAGCTCCTGGGCACGCCCCGCGGGCCTCCCCTGGGGGCGCTCGCCAGGGCGCGCGCTGCTGCGAGTGCGCCCCGCGTGCTCCGTGGCACGCCCGCCCGGTAGTGGCGGCCCGCGCTGTGCACGAGCACCCCGGGCGCGAACGCGCTCAGCGCCAGGCCGTCCAGGCCGGGCGTGCGCGTCAGCTCCGGGTACGAGGTGGAGAGCAACTGGCCGATCCGGTCGAGGCGGAAGCCGTCGAGGTGCTCGGTGCACATGCGCCCGCCCACCTCCCCGGCGGCCTCCAGGACCATGACCGTGACCCCCGCGCCGGTCAGCTGATGAGCCGCTGACAGGCCGGCGAGCCCGGCCCCCACGATGACGACGTCCGCATGGTGTGCGGTGCTGAGCACGTGCCCCTCCCTGAGGTCGGCGCGGCTTGGTGGAGGCCTCATGCCCCCAACGGGACCACGAAATGCAGGAGTTCGGTCAGAGAGTAGAAAGCGCGGTCGATTCCGCGACTCGCGCACGCGACCGAGCACGGAGGCACGCCCCCGCACCCCGTGCGCCGGTACCGCCCGCTTGCGGGGGTTCGGCCCTAGCACCCCCCGCCGCTACCCCTTCAGTGCCGCGGCAACCGCCCCCTCCACCGTCGGGAACGCGAACCGGAAGCCCGAATCCAGCAGACGGCGGGGGAGGACCCGCTGGCTGCCCAGGACGTCTTCCGCGAACTCGCCGAGCACCAGCCGGATCGCCGGGGCCGGGACCGGGAACAGCGCCGGGCGGTGCAGCACGCGGGCCATCGCCGCCGTCACCTCGCGGTTGGTGACCGGCTCCGGGGCCGTCAGGTTCACCGGGCCGGACAGCTCGGGGCGCTCCAGCAGGTGCCGCAGCGCCGCGGTGTGGTCGTGCTGGGAGATGAACGACCAATACTGGCGCCCGCTGCCCAGCCGCCCGCCGAGACCCGCCCGGAAGAGGGGGAAGAGCCTGCCCCAGGCGCCGCCCTCACGGGCCACCACCAGACCGGTGCGCGCGAACACCGTACGGATCCCCGCCTCGGCCGCCGGGGCCGCCGCCTCCTCCCACTCCACGCAGACCCCCGCCAGGAAGCCTTCGCCAGGCGGCGCCTCCTCGTCCACCGCGCGCGTTCCCGTATCGCCGTAATAGCCGATCGCCGTGCCGCACAGCAGCACCTTCGGCGGCACGTCGAGCGAGGCCAGGGCCTCGGCGAGGGCGGCCGTGCCGAGCACCCGGCTGTCGCGGATCTCCTTCTTGTACGCGTCGGTCCACCGGTGGTCGCCGACCCCGGCCCCGGCCAGATGGACCACGGCCTCGCACCCGGCGAGCCCGCCCGCGTCCACATACTGCCGCTTCGGGTCCCACTCGACCTCGTCGCCGGCCCGCGCCGGGCGCCGCACCAGCCGGACGAGGTCGTGCCCGTCCGCCCGCAGTGACTGCGCGAGCGCCGTGCCGATGAGCCCGGTCGAGCCCGTGATCGCGATCCGCATGCCGCCTTCTCCCGATGGTGAGGGTGCCCCGCTCCGGGGCGGAAACCATGCTTCCGCACGTGTACCCCGATGGCACAGTGACCCCATGCCCTCGCCGCACATACGCCCCGCCCGCCACGCCGACGACACCGCGCTCGCCGAGCTCGACCGCGAGGTCTGGTCGCCGCTGCACGCCGTCCAGCCCCGGCCCGAGCCGCCGTACGCGCCGTTCTTCGACCCCGCCAACCCGCCCTCGTACTACCTGGTGGCCGGATATCTGCGCCTCGTCCGGCCCACCCGCCTCGACTGCAACAGCCACGTCCGCCAGATCCAGGGCCTCGCCGTCGCCGACCGCGCCCGGGGCCGGGGCGTCGCCCGGGCCCTGCTGCGCGCCGCCGTGGAGGAGTCCCGGCGCCAGGGGGCGCGCCGCCTCACCCTGCGCGTCCTGGGCCACAACACGCCCGCCCGCAGGCTCTACGAGTCGGAGGGCTTCGCCGTCGAGGGCGTCCTGCCCGGAGAGTTCCTGCTGGACGGGGAGTACGTGGACGACGTGCTCATGGGGCGCTCGCTCACCGAGTGACGTAGAACAGGAGATACGAGACAGCAGCGCAGGACCGGCGGCCGAGGAGCTTCGCCATGGCGGACGAGGGCGCGTCCGGGCTGCTGCCGGTCGCCCCCCGGCCGCTGTGGCAGCGGGCGCTCCCGGTGGTGGTCCTCGCCGGGATCACGGCCGCCCAGCTCGGCACCCCCAACGGGGTGGAGCTCGGCTACTTCCTGGCCGCCGTGCCGCCGCTGGCCGCCTTCGCGTACGGGCCGATCGGCACGGTCGTGCTGGCCACCGTCACTTTCGTCGGCGTGCTGCTGCCGCACACCCGCGACTGGTACCCGCACCCCGGCGACATCCTCACCCTCGCGGTCGTCGTGGTCTTCAGCATCGTCGTGGCCTGGGTGCGCCAGCGCCGCGACCACCAGCTGGTGACCGTCCGTACCGTCGCCGAGGCCGCCCAGCTCGCGGTGCTGCCGCCGCTGCCGGACGCGGTGGGGCCCGTGCGCTGCGCCGGGCTCTACCAGGCCGCCCAGCGCGGCACCCTGGTCGGCGGCGACTTCTACGACGTGCGCGAGGGCCCGCACGGCGTACGGGCGGTGATCGCGGACGTCCAGGGCCACGGCCTGGCGGCGGTCGGCACGGTGGCCGCGCTGCTCGGCGCCTTCCGCGAGGCGGTCCTGGACGAGCCCACGCTCGCCGCCGTCGCCGCCCGCCTGGACCGCCGCCTGGTGGTCGACGCGCGCCCGGACGGCCACGGCGAGCTGTTCGCGACCGCGCTGCTCCTGGAGTTCCCGCCGCACGAGAGGGTCGTACGGGTGGTGAGCTGCGGCCACCCCCGCCCGTTCCTGCTGCGCGGCCGCACCGCCGCCGAACTGGCCGCCGAGCCCGCACCACCCCTCGGCCTCGGCCTCGCGGGCCTGGCGCCGCCGGGGGAGCTGCGGGTGGAGCTCGCCGACGGGGACAGGATCCTCGCGTACACGGACGGGGTGACCGAGGCGCGCGACGGGGCGGGCGCCTTCTATCCGCTGGGGGAGCGACTGGCGGCGCTGGCGACCCCGCGCGACGGCCTCGCGGCGCTCACCGAGGCGGTACGCGACGACCTGGTCCGGTACGCGGGCCGGGCCAAGGACGACGTGGCGCTACTGGCGCTGGCGCTGGCCCCGGCGAACGGCCACCGGGCCGCTTAGCCCGACGTCAGACCGACGTGCCGAATCGTTCCCACAGTCGGGGGAACCGTTCCGCCAGGGCGCGGTCGTCCTCGAAGTCGATCGGGGTGCCCAGCGGTTCGGAGGGCTGGGGCGAGATCCCCAGATCGGGCGCGACGGCCCCGGTGAGCTGCTCGTACGCCTCGTCCGCCGCGTACCCCAGGTCCTCGCCGTCGCCGTCGATCTCCTCGTCGAAGTCGTCCAGGAGCTCGGCGAGGTGGTCCGGGTCGTGCAGGGCGCCCTCGAACACCTCCCGGCCCTGGCCGATGAGCCAGCAGCGGAAGTAGTCGAACGCGTCGTCGCTGGCGCCGCCGAGCAGCACGGCCGCCGCGCCCCACAGATCCCAGGCGTACGCGCGGTTGTAGCGGGCCTCGAAGTGCCTGGCGAAGTCCAGGACGGATTCCGGGTCGAGCTGCAGCAAGCGCTCCACCAGCAGCTCCGCATGGTCCTCGGGGTCGCCCTCGGCGTCCTCGCGGGTGCTGTCGATCAGCTCCCAGAATTCCGTCTCGTCCATCACGGGATCCAGCATCGTGGCTGGCGGGTGGGCGCGCACGCGGAGCCGCGCAAATCAGCCCATCGGGCGGCCGGATCGAACCATTCGCCCCGCCGACCCCGGCCGCAGAGCTCGCCCGTCGGGCGCGCAGCCTGGGTCGCCCGCGCCCGCGCCCCTGGAACCCTCGTTCGTGTGCGGACCGTGGGTGGCTGGTCGCGCAGTTCCCCGCGCCCCTGGAAACCCTCGTTCGTCTGCGGACCGTGCCCGCTTCTCGCGCAGTTCCCCGCGCCCCTAAAGGCCTGTGGCTGAGCTTGGTTCTCCGGCTGCGGCCGACCCCCTAGGGGCGCGGGGAACTGCGCGACCAGCCCACCACCGGCCCGCAGGTAATGAACCACCTAGGGGCGCGGGGAACTGCGCGAGCAACCCACCACACAGCCGCAGACGAACAGCGAACGCCCCCGGCCGCACGGCACAGAGCCGCGCCCGGGGGCGTACACCGCGTCCTCCGGCCTTACAGGCCGTACCGCTCGCGGGCTTCCTTCACCGCCGACGCCTTGACCTCGCCGCGGCGGGCCAGCTGGGCCAGGGCCGCGACGACGATCGACTGGGCGTCGACGCCGAAGTGGCGGCGGGCCGCGTCACGGGTGTCGGAGAGGCCGAACCCGTCGGCGCCGAGCGAGGAGTAGTCCTGCTCGACCCACTGCGCGATCTGGTCCGGCACCTGGCGCATGTAGTCGCTGACCGCGAGGACCGGGCCCTCGGCACCGGCCAGCGCCTGGCGTACGTACGGCACGCGCTCCTCGCCGCGCAGCAGCGCGGCGTCCGCCTCCAGGGCGTCCCGGCGCAGCTCGGTCCAGGAGGTCGCGGACCACACGTCGGCGGCCACGCCCCACTCCTCGGCGAGCAGCTTCTGGGCCGCGAGGGTCCAGTGGATCGCCGTGCCCGAGCCGAGCAGCTGGATGCGCGCGGGGTTGGCGGCCGCCACGTCCAGCCCGGCCGACTCGGCCGTGTTGAAGCGGTAGAGGCCCTTGATGATGCCCTCGTCGATCCCGGCCGGCTTGGCGGGCTGCGGCATGGGCTCGTTGTAGACGGTGAGGTAGTAGAAGACGTTCTGGTCCTCGCCCGGAGCCGCCTCGCCGTACATCCGGCGCAGACCGTCCTTGACGATCGTGCCGATCTCGTACGCGAACGCCGGGTCGTAGGTCAGCGCCGCCGGGTTGGTCGCGGCGATCACCGGCGAGTGGCCGTCGGCGTGCTGGAGGCCCTCACCGGTCAGCGTCGTACGACCGGCGGTGGCGCCCACCAGGAAGCCGCGGCCCAGCTGGTCGCCGAGCTGCCACATCTGGTCGGCGGTGCGCTGCCAGCCGAACATCGAGTAGAAGATGTAGAACGGGATCATCGCTTCGCCGTGCGTGGAGTACGCGGTCGACGCGGCGATGAAGTCGGCCATCGAACCGGCCTCGGTGATCCCCTCGTTGAGGATCTGGCCGTCCTTCGCCTCGCGGTAGTACATCAGCTGGTCGCGGTCGACCGGCTCGTACGTCTGGCCCTTGGGGGAGTAGATCCCGAGGGAGGGGAAGAGGCTCTCCATACCGAAGGTGCGGGCCTCGTCCGGGACGATCGGGACCCAGCGCTTGCCGGTCTCCTTGTCGCGGATGAGGTCCTTGACGAGCCGGACGAACGCCATGGTGGTGGCCATGGACTGGCTGCCGGAGCCCTTGTCGAACGCGGCGAACGCCTTGTCGGCCGGGGCGGGCAGCGGAGCGAGCGCGTGCGTACGGCGGGCCGGGGCGGGACCGCCGAGGGCGGCGCGCCGCTCCTGGAGGTAACGCACCTCGGGGGAGTCCGCGCCGGGGTGCCCGTAAGGAACGACACCGTCGACGAACTGGGCGTCGGAGATCGGCAGTTCCAGCAGATCCCGCATGTTCTTGAACTCGTCGTTCGAGAGCTTCTTCATCTGGTGGTTCGCGTTCTTGGACGCGAAGCCCTCACCGAGGGTGAAGCCCTTGACGGTCTGCGCCAGGATGACGGTCGGCGCGCCCTTGAACTCCAGGGCGGCCTTGTACGCCGCGTACACCTTGCGGGGCTCGTGACCGCCGCGGGAGAGGTGGAAGCACTCGAGGATCTTGTCGTCGGTGAGCAGCCGGGCCATCTCGACGAGGGCCGGGTCCTTGCCGAAGAAGTCCTCGCGGATGTAGGCCGCGTCACGCGTCTGGTACGTCTGCACCTGCGCGTCCGGGACCTCGCGCAGCCGGCGGACCAGGGCGCCGGTGGTGTCGAGCGCGAACAGCTCGTCCCAGGCGCCGCCCCACAGCGACTTCACGACGTTCCAGCCGGCGCCGCGGAACTGGGCCTCCAGCTCCTGCACGATCTTGAAGTTCGCGCGGACCGGGCCGTCGAGGCGCTGCAGGTTGCAGTTGATGACGAAGGTGAGGTTGTCGAGGCCCTCACGAGCGGCGAGCGCGAGTGCGGCGGTCGACTCGGGCTCGTCCATCTCGCCGTCACCGAGGAAGGCCCACACGTGGGAGGCCGAGACGTCCTTGATGTTGCGGTTGGTGAGGTACCGGTTGAAGCGCGCCTGGTAGATGGCGGAGAGGGGACCGAGACCCATGGAGACGGTCGGGAACTCCCACAGCCAGGGCAGCCGGCGCGGGTGCGGGTAGGAGGGCAGGCCGTTGCCGCCGGACTCCTGCCGGAAGTTGTCGAGGTGCGTCTCGTCGAGACGGCCGTCGAGGAAGGCGCGGGCGTAGATGCCGGGGGAGGCGTGGCCCTGGATGTACAGCTGGTCGCCGGATCCGTCGGCCTCCTTCCCCTTGAAGAAGTGGTTGAAGCCGGTCTCGTACAGCCAGGCGGCGGAGGCGAAGGTGGCTATGTGGCCGCCGACGCCGTGCTTGGAGCCGCGGGTGACCATCGCGGCGGCGTTCCACCGGTTCCACGCCGTGATCCGGCGCTCCATCTCCTCGTCGCCGTCGATGACGGGTTCGGCGGAGCTGGGGATGGTGTTGACGTAGTCCGTCTCCAGCAGCTTGGGCAGGGCCAGGCCCGCGCCCTCGGCGTGCTGGAGCGTGCGGCGCATCAGATACGCGGCCCGGTGGGGGCCGGCGGCCTTGGCGACGGCATCGAGGGAGGCCGCCCACTCGGCGGTCTCCTCGGTGTCACGGTCCGGGAGCTGGTCGAGCTCGCTCGGAGACTTGGGCGTGGGGTCGATCATGATCGCCGCCTTCCGGACTGGAGGGGGGTGGAGATAAGGGGCCTTGTCTGGCAGGACAGGGCGGTGGACCGGGTAAGTCCGCCGTTGACTGTAAGCCGCCGATCGATGATCGATCAAAGCGTTGAGCGAAAAACTTCTCGATATCGAAAAAGTCGGCACGGGGTGCCCCGGAAGGGGGCACGGGGTGCCTTGTTTTCGCAGGTGGGGTGGGGTTCGGATGAGCGGGGGTGCCGGAGTATGAGCGGGGCCCACCCCCACCTCTCCCTGCGGGGGCTACGCCCCTGTTTGGCCCGGTGTTTGTCTGCGGGCCGTCCCCAACTGGTCGCGCAGTTCCCCGCGCCCCTCTTCGGCCCGGGGTTCGTCTACGGGCCGGTGGCGGGCTGGTCGCGCAGTTCCCCGCGCCCCTGAACCCTCGTTCGTCTGCGGGCCGTGGTCGGTTGCTCGCGCAGTTCCCCGCGCCCCTGAGATGCGCCCCTTCGGGGCGCCCAGGGGATTGCCGCGGAGCGGCATTTAAGGGGCGCGGGGAACTGCGCGACCAGCCCGCCACGGTCCGCAGACGAACACCGTAGGGGCCGGGGGCGCAGCCCCCGGGGAATCCGCCGCAACCCACCACCGGGCCGCAGACGAACCCCGGGCTAAGCCCGCGGCGCGCAGCCCAGGACGTGGGACTTGACCAGCGTGCCGATCCGCGGATCGTGGCGCCGGAACGCCTCCACCAGCTCCTGGTGCTCCTCCGCGTACGACTTCTGCACCGTGCCCAGCCAGCGGATGGACAGGGCCGTGAAGACCTCGATGCCGAGGCCCTCCCAGGTGTGCAGCAGCACGCTGTTGTGCGCCGCCCGCACCAGCTCACGGTGGAACCCCACCGTGTGCCGGACCTGCGCCGTCCCGTCCGCCGCCGCGTCCGCCTCGTACAGCGCCGCCACATGCGGCTCAAGCGCCGAGCAGTCCGCGGCGAGGCGGTCCGCGGCCAGCTCGGCCGCGATCTGCTCCAGGCCCGCCCGGACGGGGTAGCTCTCCTCCAGGTCGGCCGCCGTCAGGTTCCGTACGCGTACGCCCTTGTTGGGGGCCGACTCGATCAGCCGCAGGGACTCCAGCTCGCGCAGGGCCTCCCGGACGGGCGTCTGGCTCACCTGGAGCTCGACCGCGATACGGCGCTCCACGATCCGCTCACCCGGCTTCCAGCGGCCGCTGACGATCCCCTCCACGATGTGCTCGCGGATCTGCTCGCGCAGCGAGTGGACGACGGGCGGGGTCATGAAGAGCTCCTTCGCGCGAGCGGTGACCTCTAGACAATACGGCGGCGCCCCCACCAGGAATCACTCCGGGCGGGGGCGCCTTCGTCACAGACCGTACGGCCGCGGTCCTACAGGCCGAGCTCGACCTCGAACTCGCCGGCCTCCAGGATCGCCTTGACGGCCGTCAGGTAGCGGGCCGCGTCGGCGCCGTCCACCAGACGGTGGTCGTAGGAGAGCGCCAGGTAGGTCATGTCACGGATGCCGATGACCGTGCCCTCGGCGGTCTCGATGACCGCCGGGCGCTTGACGGTGGCGCCGATGCCCAGGATCGCGACCTGGTTCGGCGGCACGATGACCGTGTCGAACAGCGCACCGCGCGAGCCGGTGTTGCTGATCGTGAAGGTCGCGCCGGACAGCTCGTCCGGGGTGATCTTGTTGGCGCGGACCTTGCCGGCCAGCTCGGCGGTCGCCTTGGAGATACCGGCGAGGTTCAGACCGCCCGCACCCTTGATGACCGGCGTCATCAGACCCTTCTCGGAGTCCACGGCGATGCCGATGTTCTCCGAGTCGAAGTACGTGATGGTGCCCTCGTCCTCGTTGATCCGGGCGTTGATGACCGGGTGGGCCTTCAGCGCCTGGGCCGCGGCCTTCACGAAGAACGGCATCGGGGACAGCTTGACGCCCTCACGGGCGGCGAAGGAGTCCTTGGCGGCGGCACGCAGCTTCATCAGCTTCGTGATGTCCACCTCGACGACCGTGGTGAGCTGGGCCTGCGAGTGCAGGGCCTTCATCATGTTGTCGCCGATGACCTTGCGCATCCGGGTCATCTTGACCGTCTGGCCGCGCAGCGGGGACGCCTCCAGGGAGGGGGCGGCCTTCGCGGCGGGCGCGGCGGCGGCCGGCGCCGGAGCGGCGGCCTTCGCGGCCTCGGCGGCGGCGATGACGTCCTGCTTGCGGATACGGCCGCCGACGCCGGTGCCCTTGACCGCGCCCAGGTCCACACCGGACTCGGAGGCGAGCTTGCGGACCAGCGGCGTGACGTACGCGCCGTCGTCGCCGGAGGTGGCGACCGGGGCCGGAGCCGGGGTCACCGGAGCCGGGGCGGCGACCGGCGCGGGCGCCGGGGCGGCGGGCGCGGCCGGGGCGGCCACGGGGGCGGCCGGGGCCGGAGCCGGAGCAGCCGGAGCGGCCGGGGCGGGCGCCGGAGCGGCCGCCGGGGCCGGAGCGGGGGCGGCGGCCGGAGCCGGGGCGGCCGGGGCGGCAGCGGCGGCGGGCGCGGCACCCGCGGCGCCGATGACGGCCAGCTTGGCGCCGACCTCGGCGGTCTCGTCCTCGCCGACCACGATCTCCAGCAGCACACCGGCGACCGGGGCGGGGATCTCGGTGTCGACCTTGTCGGTGGAGACCTCGAGCAGCGGCTCGTCCTCGGCCACCTCCTCGCCGACCTGCTTCAGCCAGCGGGTGACGGTGCCCTCGGTGACGGACTCGCCGAGGGCGGGCAGCGTCACGTCGGTGCCGGCGGCGCCACCGGCGGGGGCGGCGGCCGGGGCCGGGGCCTCGGCGGCGGGCGCCGGGGCGGCCGGAGCCTCGGCCGCGGGGGCCGGGGCGGGAGCGGCGGCGGGCTCGGCGGCCGGAGCCGCGGCGGCGGCCGGAGCGCCCGAGCCGTCGTCGATGATGGCCAGCTCGGCGCCGACCTCGACGGTCTCGTCCTCGGCCACCTTGATGGAGGCCAGGATGCCGGAGGCGGGGGCCGGGATCTCGGTGTCGACCTTGTCGGTCGAGACCTCGAGCAACGGCTCGTCGGCCTCGACGCGCTCGCCCTCGGCCTTCAGCCAGCGGGTGACGGTGCCCTCGGTGACGCTCTCGCCGAGCGCCGGAAGGGTTACGGAAACCGACATGGTTTCAGTTTCTCCTTACAGATTTGCGGAAGTGGTCGTCGCGCCCGAGGGCAATCAGTCGTGGGAGTGCAGCGGCTTGCCGGCCAGCGCCAGGTGCGCCTCGCCGAGAGCCTCGTTCTGCGTCGGGTGCGCGTGGATGAGCTGCGCGACCTCGGCCGGCAGAGCCTCCCAGTTGTAGATCAGCTGGGCTTCGCCGACCTGCTCGCCCATACGGTCACCGACCATGTGGACGCCGACCACGGCACCGTCCTTGACCTGGACGAGCTTGATCTCGCCCGCGGTCTTGAGGATCTTGCTCTTGCCGTTGCCCGCGAGGTTGTACTTCAGAGCGACGACCTTGTCCGCACCGTAGATCTCCTTGGCCTTGGCCTCGGAGATGCCGACGGAGGCGACCTCGGGGTGGCAGTACGTCACGCGCGGCACACCGTCGTAGTCGATCGGGACGGTCTTGAGACCGGCCAGACGCTCCGCCACCAGGATGCCCTCGGCGAAGCCGACGTGCGCGAGCTGGAGGGTCGGGACGAGGTCACCGACGGCCGAGATGGTCGGCACGTTGGTGCGCATGTACTCGTCGACGAGGACGTAGCCGCGGTCCATCGCGACGCCCTGCTCCTCGTAACCGAGGCCCTGCGAGACCGGGCCGCGGCCGATGGCGACGAGGAGGACCTCGGCCTCGAACTCCTTGCCGTCGGCCAGCGTGACCTTGACACCGTTCTGGGTGTACTCGGCCTTCTGGAAGAAGGTGCCCAGGTTGAACTTGATGCCGCGCTTGCGGAACGCGCGCTCAAGAAGCTTCGAGGAGTTCTCGTCCTCGGCCGGGACGAGGTGCTTGAGGCCCTCGACGACGGTGACGTCGGTGCCGAAGGACTTCCACGCCGAGGCGAACTCGACGCCGATGACGCCGCCGCCCAGGATGATCGCGGACTGCGGGACCCGGTCCAGGGTCAGCGCGTGGTCCGAGGAGATGATGCGGTTGCCGTCGATCTCCAGGCCCGGCAGCGACTTCGGCACGGAGCCGGTCGCCAGGAGGACGTGGCGGCCCTGGACGCGCTGCCCGTTGACGTCGACCGAGGTGGGCGACGACAGCTTGCCCTCACCCTCGATGTACGTCACCTTGCGGGAGGCCACCAGGCCCTGGAGGCCCTTGTAGAGGCCCGAGATCACGTCGTCCTTGTACTTGTGGACGGCCGCGATGTCGATGCCCTCGAAGGTGGCCTTGACACCGAACTGCTCGGCCTCGCGCGCCTGGTCGGCGATCTCGCCGGCGTGCAGCAGGGCCTTGGTGGGGATGCAGCCGTTGTGCAGGCAGGTGCCGCCGAGCTTGTTCTTCTCGATCAGTGCGACGTCCAGGCCCAGCTGCGCTCCGCGCAGGGCCGCGGCGTAGCCGCCACTGCCACCGCCGAGGATCACTAGGTCGAAAACGGTGCTGGCGTCGTTCGCCACGTCACGTCCTCCATGCATGTGCGCCGGGCGCCGGTCCCGTGACCGGGCGGCGGCTGGTGTTCGGCCGCTGTCTTCGTCGGCCCTGTGGTGGGGGCCCTGTCCTGCCGAGAACCCATCTTCGCACTTGTTGCCGGAAGGCGGGACGCGGGGCCGGGCTCTGGGACGGGCGATCGCCCTGTGGGAGGGCGATCACCGTGTACGTACCCGTTGATTTCGTCCAGAGCGGAATCCGGACGGATACGGGGGAGGAACACGAACGGCCTCGGGCATATGCCCGAGGCCATCGGTGTCAGCGGTGTCAGCCCAGCTCGCCGTCGGCGGTGCGCTCGGCCAGCCGGACCAGGGTGCGGACCGCGGAGCCGGTGCCGCCCTTGGGGGTGTAGCCGAAGGGGGCGCCCTCGTTGTAGGCCGGGCCCGCGATGTCCAGGTGGGCCCAGGTGATGCCCTCGCCCACGAACTCCTTCAGGAACAGACCGGCCACCAGGCCGCCGCCCATCCGCTCGCCCATGTTGGCGATGTCGGCGGTCGGGGAGTCCATGCCCTTGCGCAGGTCGGCGGGGAGCGGCATCGGCCAGGACGCCTCACCGGCCTCTTCGGCCGTCTCGTGGACGGCGGTGCGGAAGGCGTCGTCGTTGGCCATGACGCCGAACGTGCGGTTGCCGAGCGCCATCATCATGGCGCCGGTCAGGGTCGCCACGTCGACGATCGCGTCCGGGTTCTCCTCGGAGGCCTTGGCCAGGGCGTCGGCGAGCACGAGCCGGCCCTCGGCGTCGGTGTTGAGGACCTCGACGGTCTTGCCGCTGTACATGCGCAGGACGTCGCCCGGGCGGGTAGCGGTGCCCGACGGCATGTTCTCGGCGAGCGCCAGCCAGCCGGTGACGTTCACCTTCAGGCCGAGGCGGGCGGCCGAGACGACGGCGGCGAAGACGGCGGCGGCGCCGGCCATGTCGCACTTCATCGTCTCGTTGTGGCCGGCCGGCTTCAGCGAGATGCCGCCCGAGTCGTAGGTGATGCCCTTGCCGACGAAGGCGAGCGACTTGGCCGCCTGCGGGTGGGTGTAGCCGATGCGGACCAGGCGGGGGCCGTTGGCGGAGCCGACGCCGACACCGAGGATGCCGCCGTAGCCGCCCTTGGTGAGCGCCTTCTCGTCGAGCACCTGGACCTTGACGCCGTGCTCCTTGGCGGCCGCGGTGGCGACTGCGGCGAAGGATTCGGGGTAGAGGTCGTTCGGCGGGGTGTTCACCAGGTCGCGGGCCCGGTTCAGTTCCTCGGCCAGCGTGATGGCGCGCTCGGCGGCCGCCTTGTGAGCCTTGTCACGCGGCTTGGCGCCGATCAGGGCGATCTCGGCCACTGGCGCCTTCGCGCCCTTGCCGCCCTCCTGGTACGCGGTGAAGGAGTACGCGCCGAGCAGCGCGCCCTCCGCGATGGCCGCCACGTCCTCGGCCGCCTCCACGGGCAGCGCGAACGCGGCCTTCTTGGTGCCGGTGAGGGCGCGGGCCGCGGAGCCGGCGGCGGACCGCAGGACCTCGGCGGCGAACGCCTCGTCCTTCCCGGGGGCCGTGCCGAGCCCGACCGCCAGCACGACCGGTGCCTTCAGGCCGGAGGGTGACGGCAGCTTGGTCACCTCGCCCTCGGCACCGGAGGCGCCCAGGGTCTCCAGGATGCCGGCGAGCTTGCCGCCGAACGCCTTGTCCACGGCCTCGGCGCCCGGCGCCACGACCGGACCCGCCTTGGGCCCGGTGCCCTTGGCGATGCCGACGACCACGGCGTCGGCGCGCAGCGTCGCGGCACCGGCAGTGCTGAGAGTCAGAGCAGTCACGGTGGTGAAGTCTCTCTTCCGTTGAGTTTCCGAGCCGAGGGATGGGTCGGCTGTGCCCCGGCGCATCGTAAATCGGCCGAGTTGGGCGCGGATACGAGCGTACGCGCGCCGATGCGCTTCGATCACGGCGGCGGCAATTCACTCATCCGTGGTGTCTCTTCCATGTTTCCCCGCCAGACTGTGAGCGCTCGGTCACACTCAGCCCGTTCGGGCAAGGGCGCACGGGGCTCCTTTGCATAATCTCCACAGGCCCTGCCATGCGTGTGCGCATACGGAAGGGCCCCCATGAGGGGGGAACAATGAAGAAGGCGAACCGCTTGAGGGCGGGCAGATCCACGGTGGCGCTGATCGCCGCCGGCGTCCTGGCGGCGGGCATACCCGCGGCGAGTGCCGCCACCGCGGCGACGGCGCCGCGCATCGACCTGAAGGTGCTCGTCCTGGACGACGGGGGCAGCGCGGTGGACGCGCTGGTCGCCCAGTTGCAGAGCATCGGCCTGCCGTACCAGACGGTGAAGCTGAACGACGCCGGGCGCCAGACCGTTGACGCGGCCTTCCTGAGCGACACGGTGAGCGGGCGGCCCCGCGCCAAGTTCCAGGGCGTGGTCGCGCCCAACGAGATCCCGTTCGGCTCGGCCGACGCCCCCGAGCAGGCCGCGCTCGCGGCGTACGAGAAGACCTTCGGCATCCGCCAGATCGACGCCTACACCTGGGCCCACCCCGAGGTCGGGCTCGACTACACCGACCAGAACGGCGGTTGGTCGGGCGTCCTGGACGGCGCCACCACCCAGGTCACCGCGGCCGGCAAGACCGGGCCGTTCAACTACCTGGACGGAACGGTCCCCTTCGAGGACAACTCCGCCCTGGTGTCCGAGAGCTACGGGTACGCGGGCCACCCCCGGGACGGCTACACCAGCTACCTCACCGCGCCCACCGGCGGTTCCCTGCTCGGGTCCTACACCCACGACGGGCGCAGCGAACTGGTCGTCACCTTCGCCTACAACCAGTACCAGGAGCAGTTCAAGGTGCTGGCCCGCGGCATGGTGGAATGGCTGACCCAAGGCGTACACCTGGGGCAGAGCCGCAACTACTTCGCCGTGCACGTCGACGACGTCTTCGCGCCGGACGCCCGCTGGGACACCGCGGCCAACTGCACCCCGGGCGACTTCGACTGCGCCGGGGGGAGCGGGGCGACCAGCGACATCCGGATGACGGCGGCCGACGCGCAGTACGCCGCCCAGTGGGAGCAGGCGAACGGTTTCACCCTCGACCTGCTGTACAACGCGGGCTCCGGCGAGGAGTGGAAGGCCGAGAACGGCGGCACCGACGCGCTCACCGCCCAGCTCCTCGCCGACAAGGCCAAGTTCCGCTGGGAGAACCACACCTACACCCACGAGTTCCTCGGCTGCGTCCAGGACACCACCACCGTCCCCTGGGCCTGCGCGAAGAACGCCGACGGCAGCACCAAGTGGGTGAGCCGGAGCGATATTTCCGGCCAGATCAACAACAACTACAACTGGGGCGTGCAGAAGGGCCTTCCGGTCGACCGCGCCGAGCTGGTCACCGGTGAGCACTCCGGCCTGAAGACCCTGCCGCAGCAGCCCCAGGACAACCCCAACCTGGCCGGTGGGCTCCTGGACGCCGGGGTCAAGTGGATCGGCAGCGACAACTCGCGCGAGCCGCAGCAGCGCCCGGTCGGCAAGGCCCTCACGGTGCCGCGCTACCCGATGAACGTGTACTACAACGTCGGCAACGCGGCCGAGATGACCGACGAGTACAACTGGATCTACACCTCGAAGGCGGACGGCGGCAGCGGGATCTGCGAGGACAACCCGACGTCCACCTGCCTGCCCGCGCCGCTGGACACCGCCACCGGCTACCAGTCCCACATCGTCCCCCAGGAGGCCGGCACCGCGCTGCGCCATGTGCTCGGCAACGACCCGCGGCCGCACTACGTCCACCAGTCCAACCTGGCCGAGGAGCGGATCCTCTACCCGGTCCTGGACAAGGTCCTGGGCGACTACCGTGGTCTGTTCGCGGACAGCGCGCCCGTCGTCAACCTGCGCCAGCGGGACATCGGCACCGAACTCGGCCGCCAGTCCACCTGGGCCAAGGCGGTCGCCGACGGCAAGGTCACCGCGTACCGCATCGGTACCACCGTGACCGTCCAGGCGCCGTCGGGCGTGGTGGCACCCATCACCGCTCCCGAGGGCACCCAGCAGCAACAGCTCCTCGGTACCACCGTGTTCGGCACGCCGTACGCGGGTCAGCGCTCCGCCTGGTCCTCACCCGGACCGCTCCAGGCGGCGGTCACGCTGAAGCTTCCGGCCTGACCAGCCGACTGACATTCGCTGTCCAGGGGGGACACCAATGCCGAGCAGTGGCCGTCATGTCACCATGCTCACGGAAGGCACCTATCCGCACATCCACGGTGGTGTGAGCACCTGGTGCGACCAGCTCGTCCGCGGTATGCCGGAGGTCGACTTCAACGTCCTGGCCCTCACCGGCAGCGGCCGCGAGCCGGTCACCTGGGAGCTGCCGCCGAACGTGTACCGGCACACGGCGTTCCCCCTGTGGGGGACGGTGCCGGCGCGGCGGCCACTGCTCGGCAAGGAGCGGCGCCGCTTCATAGACGTCTATGAGCGGTTCCTGCTCTCGATGCTCGACCCGGAGTCCGGCTGCGACTTCACCCAGGGGCTGTACGCCCTGGCGCGGCTGGCCCGGGCCGGGCGGCTCTCGGCGGCGATGCGCTCGGAGGCCGCGCTGCGGTCGCTGATGTGGATCTGGACCATGCCGCACCTTCAGATAGCCGCCGCACGGCCCACCGTGCACGACGCCCTGACCGCCACCGACCTCCTCGAACACGCGCTGCGCCCGCTGGCCGCCCGGCTCCCGGAGGACTGCGTGGCGCACGCCGTCAGCAGCGGGCTCGCCACCCTGCCCGCGCTCGCCGCCCAGCACTTCGACGGCGTGCCCTTCCTCCTCACCGAACACGGCATCTACCTGCGCGAGCGCTACCTCGGCTACCGCACCGGCGAGCAGTCCTGGCCGGTGAAGTCGGTGATCCTCAGCTTCTACCGCGAGCTCAACTCGATGGGCTACCGCCAGGCCGACCTCATCACCCCGTGCAACCAGTACAACCGCCGCTGGGAGGAGCGCGGCGGGGCGCCGGTGGACCGCATCAGGACGGTCTACAACGGCGTCGACCCCACCCTCTTCCCGCACGCCGGACCCGACCCGGCGGTGCCCACCCTCAGCTGGTGCGGGCGCGTCGACCCCATCAAGGACCTGGAGACCCTGATCCGGGCGTACGCCATGGTCAGGGCGGAGCTGCCCGAGGTGCGGCTGCGGCTGTTCGGCCCCGTCCCGGCGGGCAACGCCGACTACCGCACCAAGCTGGAGAAGCTCGCCGCCGAACTCGGCGTGAGCGACGGCATCAGCTACGAGGGCCGTATCAGCGACGTCGCGAGCGCGTACGCGGCGGGGAGCGTGGTGATGCTCTCCAGCATCAGTGAGGGGTTCCCTTTCTCGTTGATAGAGGCGATGTCCTGCGGCCGCGCCACGGTGTCCACGGACGTGGGCGGGGTGCGCGAGGCCGTCGGGGACGCCGGTCTTGTGGTGCCGCCGCGCGAGCCCGCGCTGATGGCCGAGGCCACGCTCGCGCTGCTGCGCGACGACGCGTACCGCACCGAACTGGGCGCGCGGGCCCGCAGCCGGGTCGTCGACCAGTTCACGCTCCACCGGTCCGTGGACGGCTTCCGCCGGATCTATCTGGAGCTCGCCGGCAGCCCGGAGCCCGTACGGCAGTACGCGCCGGTCGCCGAGCCGCGCGCCGAGGTGCCGCAGGACGACTGGACGCTCGAACTGGTCGATCCCTGGTACCGGGAGCTGGCGTCGGACGGATCCGTCTGGTGAGCGGTTCGCTCTGGCTGGGCAAGGAGGGTCAGCACACCCTGCCCTTCATCCCCCGACAGCGTCCGCACGCCGTCGCCGCCGACCCCATCGACGAACTCGCCGACCGCATGGAGGAGTTGATCGCCGCCGCCGTCCACCCCGACGAGGTCGCGGCCATCCTCGAATCCGACGGCATGACCGACGCCCACATCCGTACGGCCTACGGCCGCCAGGACTCCTTCGAACTCGCCGAGGACCTCTACGCGCGCGTGGAGCGCCGCTTCCCGCCCGCCGCGGGCCCGGCCGCCGACCCCTGGCACGCCGCCCTGCCCGCCTGTCTGCTGCGCGGCCTGGTGTTCGCGCTGCCCGGCCTCGCGTACGTCCTGGGGGCGCCGCTGCTCACCGGGCCGCCGGACGGCTTCGGCCTGCCCGCCGGTACGGTCCCGCTGCTCGCCGGGGCCGTCACCGGCTGGGTGTGGAACCAGGGCCTCTCGCACCGCGCTTACGCCTGGCTGGGCCTCGGCGACCGGCCCGCCGCGGCCGCCGCCCTGCGCGTCGGGGCGCCGCTGGGGGCCGTGCTCAGCGCCCTGGTGGCGCTGGCGGCGAGCGGGCCAGGTGAGCTGTCCGCGGCCGCCTTCGCCGCCGGGCAGGCCGTCTATCTGGCGGCGGCGACCGTGCTGCTCGCCCTGGGGCGCGAGCGGGACCTGCTGGTCGCGCTGCTGCCGATGACGGCGGGCGCCGCCGCGACCCTCGCCCTCGACCTGCCCGACGTGCTGCGCACCGCGCTGCTGCTGCTCCCGCTGGCCGCGGCGGCCGGGTTCGCCCGGCGAGCCCTGGCCGGCGAGGCGGGCGGCGACGGGGCAGCGGCCGACGGACGGCCGGGCCCACGGCTCGCCGCGTCCGTCCCGTACGCCCTGTTCGGCCTGGGCACCGGCGTCCTGGTGCTCTACGCGGCCGTCGGGGACGTGTTCGCCGACGGGGCCGGGGCCGCCGTGGCCGCGCCCTCGGCGGTGGCGCTCACCCTGAGCATGGGCCCCGCCGAATGGCTGCTGTACCGCTTCCGCAGCCAGAGCCTGGCGGGGCTGCGGACCAGCACCACCGCGTACGGCTTCCGCAAGGCGACCGCGAGCACCCTCGCGGTCTGCCTGAGCGGCTATCTGGCGATCCTCCTCGCCCTGACCGTCCTCGGCACGCTCCTGTGGCCGGGCGCCCCCGAACTGGGCGCGCTGCGCCTGACCGGGCTGCTGCTCACCGGCATGGTCCTGTGGATCGCGCTGCTGCTCCAGTCGTTCGGGGCGGTCCGCAGCGCCGCCGCCGTCTGCTGCACGGCGGGCGGGGCGCAGGTCCTCGCCCTGGCGACCGGGGCGGGCCACCCGCGCACGGTCGGGCCGGTGGTGGCGGGCGTGGCGGCGGTGGTGCTGGCCGCGCTGGTGGGAGCGCTGCTGGGAAGGGCGACGGCCCACCGGGTATGACTGGATCAGGCACGACCGCATCGCGTTCGACCGCATACGGAGCGGGGTCCGCAGCGCCCGCGCACATCAGGACGGAAGTCACGCACGCCATGCCCCGCACCCTCCTCGTCCCCTTCTACGACCACCCCGCCGACCGGCCCGACGCCTGGGAGACGCTGATCGCGGCGGCCCCGCTGCTGTACGGCGTGGTGCTCAACCCGGCCAGCGGCGCGGGGGAGGCCCCCGACCCGGCGTTCGCCGAGGCCGCGGCCCGGCTGCGGGCGGCCGATGTGCCCGTGCTCGGCTACGCGGACACGGACTACGGCCGCCGCCCGCACGCCGACGTCGTACGCGACCTGCTGCGCCACCGCGACTGGTACGGGGCCGACGGCGCCTTCCTCGACCAGGTGGCCACCGACCCCGCGCTGCTGCCGCACTACCGGCGGCTCTCGGTCGCCGCGCGCGCCGCCGGGGCCGACACCCTGGTCCTCAACCACGGCGCCCACCCCGACCCCGGCTACGCCGGCCTCGCGGACCTGCTGGTCACGTTCGAGGGCACCTGGGCGGCCTATCCCGAGGTGCGCGCCCCGGAGTGGACCCGGGATCACCCGCCCGAGCTCTTCTGCCACCTGGTGTACGCGGCCCCGCCCGGTGCCCGGCCCACCACGTCCGTGCACTGCGCGGTGCCGGGCGAGGCCCCGCACCCCTGGGGCACCCTGCCGCACCTCCTGGAGCCCGCCCGATGAGACGCCTCCCGCTCGCCCTGGTCCTGCTGCTGCTCCTGGTGGCGGGGTGCTCCTCGTCGTCCCCGGACGACGACGACCGGCCGGCGCCGGACGAGTCGAGCACCGCGCCGGGCCCGACCCCGGCCAGCCCCTCGCCCCCGACCTCGCCCTCGTCTTCGCCGAAGCCCGGTGGCGCGCGCTGGCAGCCGAGGCCCGGCCTCGCCTGGCAGTGGCAGCTCACCGGGAAGCTCGACCCGACGGTCGACGTGCCGGTGTACGACGTCGACGGCTTCAACGTCTCCAAGGCCCAGGTCGACGATCTGCACCGGCGCGGGCGCAAGGTCATCTGCTACGTCTCCACCGGCGCCTGGGAGGACTTCCGCCCGGACGCCGGCCGGTTCCCCAAGTCGGTGCTCGGCGAGAGCAACGGCTGGAAGGGCGAGCGCTGGCTCGACGTCCGCCGCACGGACGTGCTGGGGCCGCTGATGGCCAAGCGGTTCGACATGTGCCGGGAGAAGGGCTTCGACGCGGTCGAGCCGGACAACATGGACGGCTACGACAACGAGACCGGGTTCCCGCTCACGGCGGCCCATCAGCTCGCGTACAACCGGCTGATCGCGCGGCTCGCCCATGACCGGGGGATGGCGGTCGGCCTGAAGAACGACCTCGACCAGATCCCGGAGCTGGTGGGGGACTTCGACTTCGCGGTGAACGAGCAGTGCGCGGAGTTCGGCGAGTGCGATCGGCTGACGCCGTTCGTGAAGGCGGGAAAGGCCGTCTTCCACGTGGAGTACAAGCTGGCGCGGGGGAAGTTCTGCGAGGCGGCGCGGGGGTTGAGGCTGAGCTCCATGCGGAAGGAGTTGGAGCTGGGGACGTGGAGGGAGGCGTGCTAGCGGGTTGCCCGGACCTCGTCTGCGGGCCGGTGGTGGGTTGCTCGCGCAGTTCCCCGCGCCCCTTACGGGCGCCGGTCGCGCCCACGCGGCGGAGCCGCACATGTCACAGCCCCGCGCCCCCGAAAACCCTCGTTCGTCTGCGGACCGTGCCCGCTTCTCGCGCAGTTCCCCGCGCCCCTAAAAGCCTGTGGCTGAGCTGGGTTCTCCGGCTGCGGCCGACCCTCTAGGGGCGCGGGGAACTGCGCGACCAGCCCACCACCGGCCCGCAGGTAATGAACCACCTAGGGGCGCGGGGAACTGCGCGAGCAACCCACCACACACCCGCAGACGAACACCGGGCAGAAAAGGGGCGCGGGGAACTGCGCGGCCAGCCCGCCACCGGCCCGCAGGTGAAGTCCGGCCAAAAGGGCCGTAGGCCTTAGAGCACCGACACGATCAGGGTCGCCGTCACCGCCGCCTCCTCCACCGCGCCGAACACATCCCCCGTCACCCCGCCGAACCGGCGCACACAATGGGCCAGGAGCAGCTGGCCCGCCACCAGGCCGCCCGCGACCGCCAGACCGTGGTGGAGCGCCGCGCCCCACCCCAGCGTCACCCCCGCCCCCGCCGCGCACACCGCCGCGACCAGCACCGCCACCCCCACCGCCGCCCGCAGGGGCACCGCACCCGCCACCGCCGCTCCCAGGCCGTCAGGGCGGGCCGGAGGGACGGCCGGGCGGCAGGTTAGGGTGAGGGCCAGGCGGGCCGTGGCGGCCGCGACCACCGCCGCCACCGCGCCCCGGGCCCAGCTCTGCGCGTACAGCTCGGCGAGGACGGCCACCTGGCCCAGGAGGACGAAGACCAGGGTGAGCACGCCGAACGGGCCGATGTCCGACTGCTTCATGATCCGCAGCGCGTCCTCCGCGGGCTTCGCGCTGCCGAGCCCGTCCGCCACGTCCGCGAGGCCGTCCAGGTGCAGCCCCCGGGTGAGCGCGGCCGGGACCGCGGCCGTGGCGACCGCGGCGAGCAGCGGGCCCGAGCCGAGGAGCAGCAGGAGGCCTCCTACGGCCGCCGCGCCCAGGCCGAGGACCAGGCCCGCCAGGGGGGCCCAGAGCATCCCGGAGCGGGCCGCCTCGCGGTCCCAGCGGGTGACCCGTACCGGGAGCGCGGTGAGCGTGCCGAAGGCGAACCGTATGCCGTCCATGGGATTCATCGGCCGCAGGGTATCCCGCGCGTCACTCCCGGCCCCGCCGGGGTAAATTGCGCGTATTGCGGGTACTCCTCCGATTCAGGGCGGATGGGGATGAGCTGGTTCAACCGGAACTTCGTCGAGCCGGGCAAGCTTCCGATGCTGCTCGCCCTCGCGTCGTTCGTGCTGACCTTCCTCGTCACCCGTACGATCACCCGGCTCATCCGGGCCGGGCGCGGCCCGTTCCGCAACATCAGGCCGGGCGGGATGCACATCCACCACGTGGTGCCCGGGGTGATCCTCACCGTGGCGGGCGGGTTCGGGGCGGTCGGCAGCGGGCGGCAGGGGATCGGCGCCTGTGTCTTCGCGGTGGTCTTCGGCGTCGGCGCGGGCCTGGTCCTGGACGAGTTCGCGCTGATCCTGCACCTGGACGACGTCTACTGGACCGAGCAGGGCCGCAAGAGCGTCGAGGTGGTGGTGCTGACCGCCGCCCTGGTGCTGCTCACCCTCGGCGGGTTCTCGCCGCTCGGCGTCAACGACATGACCCCGCAGGAGCAGCACGACCGGGCGTCGTTCATCCTCACCCTCTGGATCAACTTCTGCTTCGTGCTGATCGCGCTCTTCAAGGGCAAGTTCCGGCTCGCCATCATGGGCACGCTGGTCCCGTTCGTGGCGCTGATCGGCGCCATCCGGCTCGCCCGGCCCGGCTCGCCGTGGGCCCGCCGCTTCTACCGCAAGCGGCCCAGGGCCCGGGCCCGCTCCGCCATGCGGGTCTACCGGCACGACCGGCGCTGGACGCGGCTGCGGCGCCGGGTTCAGGACTTTATCGGCGGTGCCCCGGACAGGCTGCCGGTGCGCCGCCCCTGAGCGGCGCGGTCGCGGCGGCGCTTCTGGCGTACCGAGGTGATCCAGCACAGCACGCCCACCGCGACGATCGCCGCGATGTGCTCCTTGCCCGCGAGGTTGTCCTTGAGCGCCACCTCGCCGGCCATCGAGGCGGTCACGACCCCGGCCGTCCAGTACGCCCGGTAGCGCCAGCACACGTACACCGCGAGCCCCACCACCGCGGCCGAGGGGCCGGTGTCGACCATCTTGGCGTCCGAGGCGGGCAGCCCCAGGACGCTGTCGGGGCCGAGGGCGATGCCCACGCGCGCGTACATCGTCCCGGCCAGCGTCGCCGTGTACGCGATGAGCAGGGTGTGGCGGCGGCCGATGCAGATCTCCGCGATCCCGAACACCAGCAGGAGCTGGGCGAGCGCGCCCCAGACCGGCAGGTCCAGGGCCGGGACGAAGAGGGAGAGCGGGGTGCGCAGCAGCGAGATCCACAGCGCGTCCTCGGCCTTGACCGAGCCGATCACCTGGACCGGCCGGAAGCCCCACGGCTGGCTCTGGACGATCTGGAACAACGATGTCAGCGCGACCGCGCCGAGCGTCATGGGGACCGCCCGCCAGCGCTGGGTGGTGAGCGCGTAGCGGACGGCCAGGTGGAGCGGACCCCACTCCCGCCGGACGAACCGACGTACTGGTCCGTTGCCGGTCAGGGAGCGGGGACCCCTCACCTCTGGGACTCCAGGTGCTTGCGGTGCAGCCACTTGGGCAGCCCGGGAGCCTCCAGGAAGCCTTCCGCGCGCGCGGCCGCGATACCGATGCGCGGCAGGTCGGCGGACTTCTCGAAGAGCATGAAGCGGGGCTCCCAGATCGGTCGGTACTTGGCGTTGGCGCGGTACAGCGACTCGATCTGCCACCAGCGGGAGAAGAAGCTGAGCAGCGAGCGCCACAGCCTCAGCACGGGCCCCGCGCCGAGCTTCGAGCCGCGTTCGAAGACGGAGCGGAACATCGCGAAGTTCAGCGAGACCTGGGTGATCTGGATCTCCTTGGCGCGCTGCAGGAGCTCGATGACCATGAACTCCATCAGGCCGTTCTCGGAGTCCCGGTCGCGGCGCATCAGGTCGAGGGAGAGCCCGTTGGGGCCCCACGGCACGAAGCTCAGGACGGCCCGCAGGTCGCCGTTGCCGTCGGTGCACTCCAGCATCACGCACTGGCCGTCCGCCGGGTCACCCAGACGGCCCAGGGCCATGGAGAAACCGCGCTCGGTGGCGCCGTCGCGCCAGTCGTCGGCCTTGCGCAGCAGTTCACTCATCTCATCGGCAGGGATGTCCGCGTGGCGGCGGATCCTCACCTCGTACCCGGCACGCTTCACCCGGTTGTACGCCTGGCGCACGGTCCGCATGGCGCGGCCGTCCAGGGTGAAGTCGGCGGTCTCCACCAGCGCCTCGTCGCCGAGTTCGAGCGCGTCCAGGCCGTGCCGGGCGTAGATGGTGCCCGCCTCCTCGCTGGCGCCCATCACCGCCGGGGTCCAGCCGTGCTCACGCGCCTCGGCCAGCCACGGCTCGATCGCGCCGGGCCACGCCTCGGGGTCGCCGATCGGGTCGCCGGAGGCCAGCGACACACCGCCCACCACCCGGTAGGCCACGGCGGCCTTGCCGGTGGGGGACCAGATGACGCTCTTCTCGCGGCGCAGCGCGAAGTAGCCGAGCGAGTCGCGCTCGCCCTGCTTGTCCAGGAGCGCGCGCAGCTTGTCCTCGTCCTCGACGGTGATCGGGTCGACGGCCTTGCGGTTGCGGAAGGCCGCGTAGATCACGGCGATGAGCAGCAGTGTGGACAGGACGTTGATGGTGACGTCGACCCAGCCCGGGGTGTCGATCCCGGTGATGTCGTGGTCGTCCGGCACCAGCGAGACGAGCCGCATCACGCCGTACCGCCAGCGGCCCAGGAACGTGGAGTGCTGGCTGCCCTCGTACGTGTTGGTCACGGTGACCAGGAGCGTGGCCAGCAGCGAGGTGACCAGCAGCCCGACGCCCGCGACGACGGCCGCGAGCCGGGGGTTGGAGCGGTCGCCCTTGGCGTAGAACTCCCGGCGGCCGAGCAGCAGCGCGAGCACGAAGGCCGCTGTCAGGACCAGCGACACCCAGTTCTGCGCGTGCCCGCGGAGCTCCGGGAAGACCATGACGAACGCGAACAGCAGCAGGACGAGCCCGCCGAGCACGAGGTTGAGGATCCAGGCGGCCCGCTTGCGGCGGCGCATGGTGACCGCGAGGAACAGCGTGACCACGCCCGAGGCGAATCCCGCGTCCAGCAGGTACGGCGTGAAATAGTCGTCCGTGTTGTGACGCCGAAGGTCCTGGCCCAGCGAAACCCACACGGCGCTCAGGAAGTTGATGAACGTCACGGCGCGCAGATACCAGACGGCGAATGCCGCACTGCGTCGCGACCGGACGGTACTCCGGTTCAATCCTTCGGTGGTCAAGCGGACTTCTCCCATGAAACGCGATCATATGGGGCATGGACATCGCGCCTCATGGCCGGTCACAGCCGCGGCCGGGGCGATGCCCGGCCGCGCCGCGACTCAGTCTTCGGCGCGATCCCCCTCGGTCTCCGCGCGCTCGGGCAGCTCCGCGGCAAGGGCGGCGGCGGCCTGCACGAGGGGGAGCGCGAGCAGGGCCCCGGTTCCTTCACCGACAGTGACGCCGTGATCGAGCAGAGGGTTGAGTGCCATCCGGTCCAGTGCCTTGGACTGGGCCGGTTCACCGCTCAGCTGACCTGCCAGCCACCAGTCCGGAGCCCGGAAGGCGGCCCGCTGGGCAACGAGCGCGCAGGCCGAGGAGACCACCCCGTCGAGGATGACCGGCATTCGGCGCACCGCGCACTGAAGCAGAAAACCGGTGGTCGCGGCAAGGTCGGCACCGCCCACGGCCGCCAGCAGCTCCAGCTGGTCGCCCAGAACCGGCCGTGCCCGGCGCAGCGCGTCCCGGATCGCCGCGCACTTGCGCATCCACGCCAGGTCGTCGATCGTCGCCCCGCCACGCCCCGTGACCACGGAGGCGTCGGTGCCGCAGAGCGCCGCGATCAGGGTGGCCGCGGCGGTGGTGCCGCCGACGCTGAGGTCGCCGAGGACGACCAGGTCGGTGCCGGAGTCGGCCTCCTCGTCGGCGATACGCATCCCGAGGCGTACGGCCGCCTCGGCCTCCTCCACGGTCAGCGCGTCCTCGATGTCGATCCGCCCGCTGCCGCGCCGCACCCGGTGCCGTACGACGTCCTCGGGCAGCAGCTCCGGGTCGCAGTCCAGACCCGCGTCGACGATCCGTACGGAGGTGTTCAGACGGCGGGCCAGTACGGAGACCGGGCCCGCGCCGTCCAGGACCGACCGCACCAGGGTGTGCGCGGAGCCCGCCGGGCGGGCCGAGACGCCCAGCTCGGCGACGCCGTGGTCGCCCGCGAAGAGGATCACGCGCGGGTGCTCGATGGGTTTGACGGGAACCGTGCCCTGCGCGGCGGACAGCCACTCGCCCAGCTCGTCGAGCCGGCCGAGCGCGCCGGACGGCACGGTCAGCCGCTCCCGGCGTTCCTCGGCGTCACGCCGCACACCGCTGTCGGGGCGTTCGATCAGATCGGAGAAGTCGTCGAGATTCAGCCTGCTCATTCGCCGAACAGTACCGGCAGTGCGGGGCCGCCCCGCGGGTGGTGCGGCAAGATCGGGCCCCGCGGCCCGTCCGCTCAGCCGCGCAGCACCAGCGCCTGCCCGGCGACCACCAGGAGCACGTGCTCGCACTCGCCCGCGACCGCCGTGTTGAGCCTGCCGAGCTCGTCCCGGAACATCCGTCCGGCGCGCGTCGCGGGCACCACCCCGGAGCCCACCTCGTTGCTGACGAACACCACGGTCCTGGAGGTCGCGCGGACCGCCGCGACCAGCTCGGCCACCCGCTCCCGCACCGCCTCCGGCAGCTTCTCCTCCTCCCACGCCCCGGCCCGGTCCATCGCGTCCGTCAGCCACAGCGACAGGCAGTCCACGAGCAGCGCGGGCCCGGGCGAGGCGAGCAGCGGCACCAGGTCGCAGGTCTCCTCCGTGCGCCAGGCTCCGGGCCGCCGCTCGCGGTGCAGCCCGACCCGCGCCGCCCACTCCGGATCGCCCTCCCGGGTGCCGCCCGTCGCCACGTACACGACCTCGGGGAAGGCCTCCAGACGGCGCTCGGCCTCCACGGACTTGCCCGAGCGGGCCCCGCCGAGGACCAGCGTGCGGCGCGGCAGGTCGGGCACCGCGTGGTACTCCCCGACGATCAGCGTCGTCCCGTCCGGCACCGCCCGCGCCCCGGCCGCCGCCAGCCTCCTGGCCAGCTCCCGGCCGGGCGGCACGTCGTGGTCCACGTGCGCGGCCACCACATCGGTGGCGGGCCCCACGGCGCCCGCCGCCCGCAGCCGGGCCAGCGCGTCCGGCCGCCCCAGGACGTCGCAGACCACCATGTCGTACGGGTGCGACGCCCCGGCCATCCCCGACGGCGCGCCCCCGGGCGGCAGATACAGCAGCCGCTCGCCCTCCGGGGAGGTCACCTCGTACCCGGTGCCCGGCGCGTCCATCGGCACGGCCCGCACCCGGTGTCCGCTGATCAGCGTCAGGACCCGGCCGTCAGGGACCCGCCCGGCCGACGGGAGCCCGGGGGGCAGCTCCACCGCGGGCCCGTCGTGCGGATGGGTGAGCAGGACCTGCCGCACGCCCGTGAGCGAGTGCCCGGCCCGGGCGGCGGCGAGCGCCGCCCCGGGGGTCAGATCGAGCAGCAGGGCGCCGTCGACGAGCAGGGCGGTCGCGGCGCGCGCCTGGTCGCCGCGGGCCGAGGCGCACGCGGCGCAGGGGCAGTCGGGGCGCGGCAGCCCGGCGGGGGCCCCGGTGCCGAGGAGAGTCAGTTCCACGAAGACGATCCTCCCGCGTCACCGCGGGCGGTGCGCGCCCGGCTACGCTGCGGGCAGCAACGTGACCCGGGAGGCGCACATGGCGTGGACGTGGCGATTCGAGAAGTCCGACGGGACGGAGGTCGAGCCGGCGGTGGCACCGGAGGAGTTCACGACCCAGGGCGACGCGGAGTCCTGGATCGGTGAGGTCTGGAAGGACCTGCTGGAAGGCGGGGCCGACCAGGTGCACCTCTTCGACGACGGCAAGAAGATCTACGGCCCGATGAGCCTGCACGCCGACGCGTCCTGACGCGCGGACGCACGGTGGCACGAGACGGCGCCCGCGGACCTCTTCGGTCCGCGGGCGCCGCCGTGCGCTCCCCGCGCGGGGGCGCTCAGATCTCGCCGAGGGTGACCTGGGCGGTCTTCACCGAGCCGCCGCGCGTATAGGTCACCTGGACGGTCTGGCCGGGCTTGGCGGCGGCCAGCGCCTCCGACAGCGAGGTGATGGTGCTGATGTCGGTGTCCCCTAGCCGGGTGAGGATGTCCCCGGCCTTCAGCCCCGCCTTGTCGGCCGCCCCGCCCGCCTTCACCTCGACGATGGCGACGCCCGCGGGCTGGTAGTCGGAGTCGACGAGGGTACGTCCGGTCACGCCGAGGGCCGCCCGGCCCGAGTCGGTGACCTTGCCGCTCTTGATGATCTGGTCCGCGACCGTCTTCACCATCGAGACCGGGATGGCGAAGCCGATGCCCGGGGCCGCGCTGCCGCCCATGTCCGGGTCGGTCGCCGCCAGTGTCGGGATGCCGATGATCTCGCTGTCCAGGTTGACCAGCGCGCCGCCGCTGTTGCCCGGGTTGATCGCCGCCGACGTCTGCACCATGTTGCCGATGGTGGCGCCGGTGCCGCCGCCCGCGCTGCTCTCGGTCACCGTCCGGCCGGTCGCCGAGACGATGCCCTGGGTGACGCTGCTGGACAGGCCCAGCGGCGAGCCCATGGCCAGCACGATCTGGCCCATCGCGACCTTCGTGGAGTCGCCGAACCTGGCCGGTTTGAGCCCGTTCGGCACCGAGTCCAGCTTGATCACCGCGAGGTCCTGCTCGGGGTAGGCCGCCACCAGCCTGGCGGCGATCGCGCCGCCGCCGGTGGCGGTGGACACCTTGAAGGTGTTCTCGCGGCCCACCACATGGGCGTTGGTGACGATGTGCCCCTGGGCGTCGTAGACGATCCCGGAGCCCAGGCTGTCGGCCGCGTCGATCTGGACGACCGACGGCAGTACGTCCTTGATCACCCGCTCGTAGTCGGCCTGGAGGCCGTTGCCGTCCGCCCGGTGCGGCGCCTGGGCCTGCTTCGGCGCGGCCACGTTGGCCTGCGCCGGGGAGGAGTGCGCCGCGTCGGAGCCGGAGCCGGAGCAGCCGGCCAGCAGGGCGGCCGCGGCGAAGGCCGCCGTCACGGGGAGCAGCAGCCGGCGAACCCGGCCGCGGGTCACGGATCCATCCATGGCCGCAGTATTGCCCCGGCCCCGGCGCACTGCCTCCCACGACGGTCCGATCAGGTCGGACGCGTCACCCGCCCGTGAAGTGGCCGGATCACGCCGTCGCCAGGAACTGCGTCGCCGCCAGCTCCCCGTACAGCGGATCCCCCGCCACCAGCTCGGCGTGGGTGCCCACCGCCCGTACCTTCCCCGCCTCCATCACTACGATCCGGTCCGCCAGCGTCACCGTCGACAGCCGGTGCGCCACCACCAGGACCGTCGTCTCCCGGGCGGCCTCGGCCACCACGTCCCGCAGCGCCAGCTCGTTGACCGCGTCCAGCTGCGAGGTCGCCTCGTCCAGGAGCAGCAGCCGGGGCCTGCGCAGCAGCGCCCGCGCGATGGCCACGCGCTGCCGCTCGCCGCCCGACAGCTTCGAACCCCGGTGCCCCACCACGGTGTCCAGACCGTCCGGCAGCCGCTCCACCAGCGCGTCCAGCTTCGCCCGTACGAGGACGTCGGCGATCTCCGCGTCCGTGGCGTCCGGGGCGCCGAAGACCAGGTTCTCGCGGACGGTCCCGGCCAGCACGGGGGAGTCCTGCTCGACATAGCCGATGGTGGCGCGCAACTCGGCCAGCGGCCAGTCGCGCACATCCCGGCCGTCGATCAGGATCCGGCCGCCGGTCGCCTCGTAGAACCGCTCGACCAGGCCGAAGACGGTCGTCTTGCCCGCCCCCGAGGGCCCCACGAAGGCGGTCATCCCGGCGCCGGGCACCTCGAAGGAGACGCCGTGGTGGACGTACGGGAGGTCGTCGCGGTAGCGGAAGGTCACCTCGTCGAACACCACGGAGGCGGGCCCGGTGCGCGGCGCGGACGCGGCGGCGGCCCCCCGGTCCTCGGTCTCCAGCCGCTCGGCCTCCTCGATCCGGGCGATCGCGGCCGAGCCCACCTGGTACTGGGTGGCCGCCTGCACCAGCTTGGAGACGGGGTCGATCAGATAGAACAGGAACAGCAGGAACGCGACGAGCGTCGAGACGGAGATCGCGCCCGAGGCGACCCGCGCGCCTCCGATGCCGAGCACCGCCAGGAACGACACCTGCACGGCGAGCCCGACCGAAGTCCCGGCCACCGACTGCCACTTGGCCGAACGCACCCCGTGCCGCCAGGCCTCCTCGGCCGCCGCGTCCACCACCGCCGTCTCGCGCTCCTCGGCGCCGGAGGCCTTGACCGTGCGGAAGGCGCCGAACGCCCGCTCCAGGACGGTGGATATCTCGGCCACCGACTCCTGGGCCCGCGCGGTCGCCCGGGAGATCTGCGGCATCACCATGGCCACCGCCGAGCCGATCAGGACGATCACGCCGAGCGTGACGCCGAACAGCACGGCGTCCATGTACGCCATCATCGCGATCGTCGCCAGGAAGGTGAGCCCGCCGGTGGCGGCCGAGACCACGGACTGGGTGGTGACCGCGCGCAGCAGGGTGGTGTCGGAGGTCACCCGGGACATCAGGTCGCCCGGGGGCAGCCGCTCGACCTCGGGCAGCCTCAGCCGCAGCAGCCGCCCGATGAGGGTGCGCCGGGCGGCGAGGACCACGGACTCGGCGGTGCGCTCCAGGACGTACGCCCCGAACGACTCGACCACCGTGCCCACCACCACGAGCGCGGTGAGCAGGACGAGCACCCCCGCGATCGGCTCGTCCCCGCCGAGCCGGTCCACCAGGGCCTTGGCGGCCAACGGCTGGGCGAGCCCGGTGGCCGCACCCGCCAGGGTCAGCAGCGCCCCGAGGGCGACGGTGCCACGATGCGGCCGAAAGTGCCGGTAGAGAGCCCGCCAGGTGTCCCGGGCGGGCATCTTGGCGGGGGAGTCGTCAGAGGTCACCTAGGGAGGACGCGAAACGCCCGGCCTCACCTGAGCCCCGAGGCCGACGACTTGGGCCGCCGCCTGCCGTTCCGGGCCGCCCCTAGGGGCGCGGGGCTGTGGCATGTGCGGCTCCGCCGCGTGGGCGCGACCAGCCACAGACGGCTCGCAGCCGACCCGACTACCCCCGCACCCCACACAGATGAAGCAGCGCCGCGACCCGTCGATAGGGATCGGTACGCCCCGCCTTGTCCTCAGCCGCCAGCAACCGGTCAAGCTCATCGGCCGCAGGCAACTGCACATCATTGGACACGTTGTCCGTGAAGACCCGCACGCCGTACCAGGCGTGCAGCGGCGCCGCGATGCCATCCAGCGTCCGCGTCAACGTGTCGAGCCGATCGGCCCGAACGGACAGCCCGAGCCGGTTCGTATACGCGTCGGTGTCGAAGGACGAGAGCGCGCCGCCCCAGTCCCCCGCGAGACCGGGCCGCATGGCCAGCGCGTCCGCGTTCCGCACGAGCAGCGAGAGCAGACCGCCGGGGGCCAGCATCCGGGCCAGGCCCGCCAGCATCGCGTCCCGCTCCTGGACGTACATCAGCACGCCGTGGCAGAGCACCACGTCGAAGGAGCCGGGCAGGAAGTGCACGCCGGTCTCGTTGCCGTCGCCCTCGATCAGGCGGACCCGCTCGCGGATGCCCTCCGGCTCGGTGGACAGCGCCTCGCGCGCCACCCTGAGCATCTCGGGGTCGGACTCCAGGCCGGTCACCGTGTGCCCGGCCCGGGCCAGGCGCAGGGCCTGGGTGCCCTGGCCCGTACCGACGTCCAGGACGCGCAGGCGCTGGCCGACCGGGAAGCGGGCGGCTATCTGCTCGTCGAGCTGACGGGCCACGAGCTCCTGGCGCACGGTGTTGCGCAGCCCGCCCAGACCCTTCAGCCAGTTGCCGGAGGCGCCGCTGAAAGCGGCGACGTCCGTGCTCAGGGTCGTTCCCCGCGCTTGACGGCCGGCTTCGGCAGACGCAGTCGGCGCATCTGGAGCGTACGCATCAGGCCGTACGCCACCGCGCCCTTGGTCGGCTCGTCCTGGAAGCGCTCCTTGAGCTGCCTCTTGAGACGGAACGCCAGACCGATGGAGTCGACCACGATCAGCACGATCACGGCGAGCCACAGCAGCAGCGCGATGTTCTGCAGGCTGCCGATCCGGACCATCGAGAGGACCAGGATGATCACGGCGAGCGGCAGGAAGAACTCGGCGATGCAGAACCGGGAGTCGACGTAGTCGCGCACGAACTTGCGCACGGGACCCTTGTCGCGGGCCGGCAGATAGCGCTGGTCGCCGTTGGCGAGCGCCTCGCGCTGCTTGGCCAGCTCGATACGGCGGACCTCGCGCTGACGCTTGGCGGCCTCCTTGCGGTCGCTCGGCACGGTCGACGCCCGACGGCGCTGGGTCTGGGCCTCACTGCGCTTGGGCGTGGGCCTGCCCTTGGGGGCCTCGGGGTCGCGGGGCTGCTTGGAGAGGTCAGCCGTCACCTTGTCGGTGGCCGGGGCCTTCTCTTCCTTGGAACGGCTACGGAACACAAAGCCCAAGGGTACGGGGTCGCGCGCATGGACCACAGGCCGGTGGAGAACGATCCCGCAACGCCTTGCGTCCCCAGGGGTGTGGACGGGCGCGTTCGCGGGAAGTAAGGGCGCGGTCCCTGAGCGTCACCTACTCCTTGCGCCGGAGCGGGCGGGGACGCAGTCGTCCTTGCGGATGACCGCATCGGCGTCCGAACAGTGCGGTAATGGATGCAGGGCCCGTACTGTGGGTTCTGTTGCAGCAGCTGGAGCTGGAGTCCGTCAGAAGGGGGCGCGCGAAGCCCATGAGCGGTGTCATGAAGCGTATGGGGATGATCTTCCGCGCGAAGGCGAACAAGGCCCTTGACCGGGCCGAGGACCCGCGCGAGACCCTCGATTACTCGTACCAGAAGCAGCTTGAGCTGCTCCAGAAGGTGCGCCGCGGAGTCGCCGACGTGGCGACCTCGCGCAAGCGGCTCGAACTGCAGCTGAACCAGCTCCAGAGCCAGTCCACGAAGCTGGAGGACCAGGGCCGCAAGGCGCTGGCGCTCGGCCGCGAGGATCTGGCGCGCGAGGCGCTGACCCGCCGCGCCTCCCTCCAGCAGCAGGTCACCGACCTGGAGACGCAGCACCAGACCCTGCAGGGCGAGGAGGAGAAGCTCACCCTCGCGGCCCAGCGGCTCCAGGCCAAGGTCGACGCCTTCCGCACCAAGAAGGAGACGATCAAGGCGACCTACACGGCGGCCCAGGCGCAGACCCGGATCGCCGAGTCCTTCTCGGGCATCTCCGAGGAGATGAGCGACGTCGGCATGGCCATCCAGCGGGCCGAGGACAAGACCGCGCAGCTCCAGGCGCGGGCCGGCGCGATCGACGAGCTGCTCGCCTCCGGCGCCCTGGACGACCAGTCCGGCCTCCAGAAGGACGACCTCCAGGCCGAGCTCGACCGCATCTCCGGTGGTACGGATGTAGAGCTGGAACTGCAGCGGATGAAGGCCGAGCTCACCGGCGGTACGTCGGGGCAGCAGGCCATCGAGGGCGGCACCGCCGGCCCGCAGGACCGTCCGCAGCAGCAGACCCCCCGCTTCGACAAGCAGTAGGGCCAAGGAGGAGTCGCCATGATCGTACGGATCATGGGGGAGGGCCAGGTGAAGCTGGCGGACAGCCACTTCACCGAGCTCAACAAGCTGGACGACGAGCTGCTGGAGGAGATGGAGGCGGGCGACGAGGAGGGCTTCCGTCGCACGCTGGGGGCGCTCCTGGACGCGGTGCGCCGTCTGGGCGAGCCCCTTCCGGACGACGCCCTGGAGCCGTCGGAGCTCATCCTCCCGGCCGAGGACGCGACGCTCGACGAGGTCCGGCAGATGCTCAGCGACGACGGGCTGATCCCGGGCTGAGTGCTCCGCCGGCGCCCGAGCCGTACGTATCGCGGCCCCGCGCCCCTGAAGGGGCGCCTTGCGCCTCCCCGCGCAGGGCGGGCCCCGTACCGTAAGGAGGCGTGACGTTCGCCCGCATCCACGGATGGCTCCGCGCCCACCCCCTCGCCGGGGACGCCGCCCTCGCCGGGGTCGTCCTCGTCTGCCTGGTCGTCGGCTCCTTCGCCGACCCGCACGGCTCCAACGGACCCGTCTTCGGGACCAGGACGCCCAGCGCGACCGCCCTCGTCCTCGCCGTGCTCGGCGCCGTCTCGCTGGTGCTGCGCCGCCGCAACCCCCTCGCGGTCCTCGGTCTGACCGGCGGGATCACCGTCGCCGACCTGCTCGCGGGCAACTCGCCCGCCCCGATCGCGATCGCCCCGGTCGTCGCGCTGTACACGGTCGCCGCGCACACCGACCGCGCCACCACCTACCGCGTCGGCATCACCACCATGGGCGTCCTCACCGCGACCGCGATGTGCTTCGGGGACGCGCCCTGGTACGCGCAGGAGAACGTCGCCGTGCTCGCCTGGACCGGCCTCGCCGCCACCGCCGGTGACGCCGTCCGCAGCCGCCGGGCCATCGTCGAGTCCATCCGCGAGCGCGCCGAGCGGGCCGAGCGCACCCGCGAGGAGGAGGCCCGCCGCCGGGTCGCCGAGGAGCGCCTGCGCATCGCCCGCGATCTGCACGACGTCGTCGCCCACCACATCGCGCTGGTCAACGTCCAGGCCGGGGTTGCCGCACACGTCATGGACAAGCGGCCCGACCAGGCCAAGGAGGCCCTCGCGCACGTACGCGAGGCCAGCCGCTCGGCGCTCAACGAACTCCGCGCCACCGTCGGCCTGCTGCGCCAGTCCGGCGACCCGGAGGCCCCCACCGAACCGGCCCCGGGCCTGGCGCTTCTGGACGATCTGCTGGCCGGTTTCCGCCGCGCCGGGCTGCCGGTCGAGCTCGCCCCCCTCGACCCGGCCGTCCGCGCCGGGCTCCCGGCGGCCGTGGACCTCGCCGCGTACCGGGTGATCCAGGAGGCGCTCACCAACGTACGCAAACACGCGGGTCCGGACGCGAAGGCCGAGGTCAGCGTGGTGCGGGTGGGGCCGAACACGGAGGTCACGGTCCTCGACAACGGCAGCGGGAACAGCGACGGCGCCGCCGGGGGCGGCGGCGGGGGCCACGGTCTGCTCGGGATGCGCGAGCGCGTCAGCGCGCTGGGCGGCACCTGCACGGCGGGACCCCGCTACGGCGGCGGCTTCCGGGTGCAGGCGATACTGCCGGTCAAGACGGCCGACACGGCCCGTACGGCGCTGACCCGCGACGCGGCGGCCGTCCGGGCGGCCGAGGGACCGGGGGAAGGCTGCGCATGACGATCAGGGTGGTACTCGCGGACGACCAGGCGCTGCTGCGCTCCGCGTTCCGCGTCCTCGTCGACTCCGAGCCGGGCATGCACGTGGTGGGCGAGGCATCGGACGGGGCCGAGGCGGTCGCCGTGGCCCGCTCCACCCGGGCCGACGTCGTCCTGATGGACATCCGGATGCCCGGTACGGACGGGCTCGCCGCGACCCGCATGATCACCGCGGATCCGGATCTCGCGGATGTCCACGTCGTGATGCTCACGACCTTCGAGGTCGACGAGTACGTGGTGCAGTCCCTGCGCGCGGGCGCCTCCGGCTTCCTGGGCAAGGGCGCCGAGCCGGACGAGCTCCTGAACGCGATCCGGATCGCGGCGGCCGGTGACGCGCTGCTCTCGCCCGTCGCCACCAAGGGCTTGATCGCCAGCTTCCTCGCGCAGGGCGGCAGTTGGGACGGCTCGGGCGAGCCGCCCGGCGCCCACGCCGAACGCCTCGCGGCCCTCACCGGCCGCGAACGCGAAGTCCTCGTCCAGGTCGCGGGCGGCCTCTCCAACGACGAGATCGCCGAACGCCTCGTGGTCAGCCCCCTCACCGTGAAGACCCACGTCAACCGCGCCATGGCCAAACTGGGCGCGCGGGACAGGGCGCAGCTGGTAGTGATCGCGTACGAGTCGGGCCTGGTACGCCCGAGGGCGGAATAGCTTTTGCCCGTGGTTTGCCTGCGGGCCGGTGGCGGGCTGGCCGCGCAGTTCCCCGCGCCCCTTTTCGGCCCGGGGTTTGTCTGCGGGCCGGTGGTGGCTTGCTCGCGCAGTTCCCCGCGCCCCTTATCGGGCCGGTGTTCGGCTGCGGGCCGTCCCCAACTGGTCGCGCAGTTCCCCGCGCCCCTGGGGGCGGTTGCGAGGCTCGGGGCGGGCGGGCTGCGCGGGGGCGTGTTCTTCGTCTGCGGGCCGGTGGTCGGCTGGGCGCGCAGTTCCCCGCGCCCCTAGAAATGCCGCTCCGCGGCAATCCCCTGGGCGCCCCGCAGGGGCGCATTTAAGGGGCGCGGGGAACTGCGCGACCAGCCCACCCTGGTCCGCAGACGAAAAGGGGGCGCAGGGGCGCAGCCCCGCTCGGGGTCCGGGGCGGAGCCCCGTGGCCGGGGAGACGGGGGTGCGGAGCACCCCCGTCCGGAAGGGCGGGCGGGTGGGCTGACCGCTACGGAAGCGCCAGCATCCGTTCCAGCGCCAGCTTCGCGAAGCTCTCCGTCTCCGCGTCCACCTGAATCTGATTGATCAGCTTCCCGTCCGCGAGAGACTCCAGCGCCCACACCAGATGCGGCAGATCGATCCGGTTCATCGTCGAGCAGAAGCAGACCGTCTTGTCGAGGAAGACGATCTCCTTGTCCTCCTCGGCGAATCGATTCGCCAGACGCCGGACCAGATTCAGCTCCGTGCCGATCGCCCACTTCGACCCGCGCGGCGCGGCCTCCAGGGCCTTGATGATGTACTCCGTCGAGCCCACGTAGTCCGCCGCGGCCACGACCTCGTGCCTGCACTCGGGGTGCACCAGCACGTTCACGCCCGGGATCCGCTCCCGTACGTCGTTGACCGAGTCCAGCGAGAACCGCCCGTGCACCGAGCAGTGGCCCCGCCACAGGATCATCTTGGCGTCGCGCAGCTCCTCGGCGGTGAGCCCGCCGTTGGGCTTGTGCGGGTTGTAGAGCACGCAGTCCTCCAGCGACATCCCCATGTCGCGGACGGCGGTGTTGCGGCCCAGGTGCTGGTCCGGCAGGAAGAGCACCTTCTCGCCCTGCTCGAACGCCCACTCCAGCGCCTTCTTGGCGTTGGACGAGGTGCAGATCGTGCCGCCGTGCTTGCCCGTGAAGGCCTTGATGTCGGCGGAGGAGTTCATGTACGAGACGGGCACGACCTGCTCGGCGATCCCCGCCTCGGTCAGCACGTCCCAGCACTCGGCGACCTGCTCGGCCGTGGCCATGTCGGCCATGGAGCAGCCGGCGGCCAGGTCGGGCAGGACGACCTTCTGGTCGTCCGAGGTCAGGATGTCCGCGGACTCGGCCATGAAGTGCACACCGCAGAAGACGATGTACTCCGCCTCCGGCTTCGCGGCGGCGTCCCGGGCCAGCTTGAAGGAGTCACCGGTGACGTCGGCGAACTGGATGACCTCGTCGCGCTGGTAGTGGTGGCCGAGCACGAAGACCTTGTCCCCGAGCTTCTCCTTGGCCGCGCGGGCCCGCGCCACCAGGTCCGGGTCGGACGGGGACGGCAGGTCGCCGGGGCACTCCACGCCGCGCTCGCTCTTCGGGTCGGCCTCGCGGCCGAGCAGCAGCAGGGCGAGCGGAGTCGGCTGGACATCCAGGGGCTGGGCGGTGGTCACGTCACGCACCCTTTCTCTTCTGCAGACGAGTTTTCGTCTAAATGACGCTATCTATCATAACTGCTTCACGTCAGTTTGACGATGGCCATAGCGTCGATGTGACACATCCCCTTCGCGCCCCTGCGCATCCGTTTCGCGTCGCTTTGCTCTCGCTCCGCCCCACTGCCCCCGGCTGTCCCGCCCCCTGTCCCGCGGTTGTCCACAGGTCTTTTCCGGCTCGCGCCGGGGTGTGCGAGCATGAAGGTGAGCCAAAGCACGGCCAAGGCAGACGCACGGCCCGGAATGAATCCGGGGCCCCGCCGGTTTCCACCGTCGGCAAGCAGTCTCCGTACAACCCGGGAGAGAAGCAGATGTCCGTATCGGACGAGACCACCACTGTGAGCGACGGCATCCTCCTGTCCGACGCCGCCGCGGCCAAGGTCAAGGCCCTCCTTGACCAGGAAGGCCGGGAGGACCTGGCGCTGCGCGTCGCCGTCCAGCCCGGCGGCTGCTCCGGCCTGCGCTACCAGCTCTTCTTCGACGAGCGCTCGCTCGACGGCGACGTCGTGAAGGACTTCGGCGGAGTGAAGGTCGTCACCGACCGTATGAGCGCCCCGTACCTGGGCGGCGCCTCCATCGACTTCGTGGACACCATCGAGAAGCAGGGCTTCACGATCGACAACCCGAACGCGACGGGCTCCTGCGCCTGCGGCGACTCCTTCAGCTAAGCACTGCTGAAACACGTCGTACGTACGAGGAGGGCGGGCACCCCACAAGGTGCCCGCCCTCCTCGCATGTCCACCGGATCAGCCCTTCGGCAGCTCCTGCCCGGTGCCCGCGTCCACCACCCGACGCTCACCCAGCGTCTGGTGGAGCGTCACCGAGACCGTCTCCTTCTTGGCGATCATGGCGCAGATCTTCTTGGGGTCGTGGTGTGCGACGCCCACCGAGACCCGGACCTCCGTGCCGCTCTCGTCCGCGGTCGCCGCGTAGCTGTCGCAGACCCCGCCCCAGAAGGTCACGGTAAGCGTCCGGCCGTCCTGGCCGAGCGCGTACGAGACCAGGGCCTGGTGGCCGGTCGGTGACGAGCCGGACGGCGTCGGCAGGGGAGTGCCGGGGCCGGACGGCGCCGAGGGCGGCTTCGCCAGGTACTGCGGAGCCAGCGCCGGGGCGGTGACGGTGACCGGCTGCGTGGCGCCGGTCGGCTTCACCTCGAACAGCCACGACGGTACGAGCGCCTGCCGCCCGTCCACGTACTGCGCGGAGAGCCCGAACACCGCCTTGTCCACGGTCACCGTCGAGGGCGTGCCCTGCTTGCAGGGCTGGATGTTGCCCTGCGGGTCACTGGGCAGCTTGCGCTGCGGGTCGCTCGGCAGCGTGCCCTTGGTGGGCTCGCCCTGCGGCTGGTCCTCCAGCGGCACCGGGCCCGTGCAGTCCTTGCTCGCCGGGCGCCCCCCACCCGATCCGTTCAGCTGCTTCAGCGTCTCCTCGGCGCTCAGCACGGGGTATGTGTCGCCCTTCTCCGGCGCCTTCAACTGGCCGCTGCCGCCGACCACTTGCCCGTCGGGGCCGACCTGGACGCCGGTCGACCAGCCGTACGTGGGCAGACCGCCGATCACCGGGTCCGCGTTCACCACCCGGACCGCGCCCATCAGCTGGGACGCGGTCAGCTTGGCGTCGTCCTGGCCCAGCGCCTTGAGCACCGGGGCGGCCGCCGCCTTCGCGGCCTGCTCGCTCACCGGGGAGCCGCCCCCCGTGGGGTCGTGCTCACCGGGCGCGATGCCCTGGGCCGGGCTCGTGGAGGTGTCCGTTCCCGTGGTGTGCATCGGGCACTTGCTGCCCTTGGGGCAGTTGTCCGTACCGCCGGTGCCGTACCGGGCGAACGTCCAGCTGCCCGGCGCCTTCTGATTGACCGTCAGTACCGGGCCGCCGCCGTCCTTGGTGATCCCGGCCTTCCAGAGCGCCCCTTCCAGGCGCGGGGGACCGTCGATCCCCAGGGCCTTCGCCAGCTTCGCCACCTCGGCCTCGCCGACCGTGCCGCCGCCCGGACGGTACACCGCCGCCTTCGCCGGGCCGTCGGGAAGCTTCCCCTCGGCGCGGTAGACCACGCCGTTCGGGTCCGGTTCGCCGGGCGCGATGCCCTCCCTGCCGCTGTCCAGGCCGAGCGGCGGCGGAGTGGGGTCCCCACCCGCGCCCGCCTTGCCGTCGACGGCGGCCGAGCCGCCCGAGGCGGTGGATGCCCAGTACGCCCCGCCGCCGCCCGCGACCAGCACCGCGGCCGCGACCGAGGCGAGGACGAACGGGGACCGCCGCGTCCGCCGCTGTGGCGACTCTTCCTGCGTCTGCTCGCTGCTCACCGCATCGCTCCTGTCCAGTCGTATCCCGCATCCCCTTTACGGGGGACACGCCTTGGACGGAGCGGGGGAGCGCACGGTTCCCTCCGCGCGCTGCCCCGTCGCCCGGCCGGTCGCCCGGGCCGCTCTGCTCGGCTCAGTCGCCGTACTCGGACATGGTGGCGATCAGCCGGACCGAGTCGGGCGGCACGGACACCCCGTGGATGCGGGACGGTGGGACGGGCGCCGGCCCGGCCTCCGCCGGCACCACCCAGTGGGGCGCCATCCGCGCGCAGTCGCCGCGCAGCTGCGCGAGGCCCGGTTCGGACGCCATGACATTTCCGGTCTGCTCCATGGTTTCCATATTCCGCACCGTACGCATCAGGAACCATGCGAAAAAAGGCCTACTATTGGGTAGTTTCCGCCCTTCAGGGGAGCTGCTGCGACCCGGTAGCGTTAACTGTCAACAGTCCTCCACGCAGGAGTGTCCTAGCCGTGCGTATCGCAGTCACCGGCTCCATCGCCACCGACCACCTCATGACCTTCCCCGGCCGATTCGCCGACCAGCTGGTCGCCGATCAGCTGCACACGGTCTCCCTCTCCTTCCTCGTCGACAACCTCGACGTGCGCCGGGGCGGTGTGGGCGCGAACATCTGCTTCGGAATGGGCCAGCTCGGCACCCGGCCGATCCTCGTCGGGGCCGCCGGCTCCGACTTCGACGAGTACCGGGCCTGGCTGGACCGGCACGGGGTGGACACGAACTCGGTCCGCATCTCCGAGGTGCTGCACACCGCCCGTTTCGTGTGCACCACCGACGCCGACCACAACCAGATCGGCTCCTTCTACACCGGCGCGATGAGCGAGGCCCGGCAGATCGAGCTCCAGTCGGTGGCCGAGCGCGTGGGCGGCCTCGACCTCGTCCTGATCGGCGCCGACGACCCCGAGGCGATGCTCCGGCACACCGAGGAGTGCAAGACGCGCGGGATCCCGTTCGCGGCGGACTTCTCGCAGCAGATCGCGCGGATGTCCGGCGACGACATCCGTACGTTGCTGGAGGGCGCGAAGTACCTCTTCTCCAACGAGTACGAGAAGGGGCTCATCGAGTCCAAGACCGGCTGGAGCGACGCCGAGATCCTGGGGAAGGTCGACTACCGGGTCACCACCCTCGGCTCGCGCGGCGTGCGCATCGAGCGGGTCGGCGAGGACCCGATCGAGGTCGGCTGCGCGGAGGAGGAGGCGAAGGTCGACCCCACGGGCGTCGGCGACGCGTTCCGCGCGGGCTTCCTGTCCGGTCTGTCGTGGGGCGTCGGCCATGAGCGGGCGGCGCAGGTGGGCTGCATGCTGGCGACGCTGGTGATCGAGACGCTGGGTACGCAGGAGTACCAGTTGCGGCGCGGGCACTTCATGGATCGGTTCACGAAGGCGTATGGGGATGAGGCGGCGGCGGAGGTTCGGGCGTTCCTGGCCTAGGCCCGCCCGCCCTTTCGGTGGGGGGTACTCCGTACCCCCCACTCCCGCAGCCCCGACCGCTTCGCGGCGGGGCTGCGTGCCTTCCGAGGCCCGCTTCGCGGTGGGGCCGCCCCCAGCCGCTGCGCGGCGGGCTCGCTCCGGTCAGCCCCTTGCGGCTCGTCTCGCGGCTGCGGCCCGTCGGTGGCTGGTCGCGCAGTTCCCCGCGCCCCTTAAAACCCCCGCCGCCCCCGCCACAGGCATACGCGCCGCTCTGTCCCCGCCCCGCCCGCCGCAGGCATACGCGCCGCCGCAGGAGGGCGCCCCGCTTCACCCCACCCGCCGCACCACATACGCAGAGCCCCGCTCCCGCCGCGACTCCCCCACGTACTCCTGCCCCCGCATCTCGCACCACGCCGGGATGTCCAGGCGGGCCGCCTCGTCGTCGGCCAGTACCGTCACCGTTCCGCCCACCGGCACATCCCCGATCACCTTCGCGAGCTCGATCACCGGAATCGGGCAGCGCTTGCCCAGGGCGTCGATCGTCAGGTCGCTGCCGCCGGAGGCGGGGGAGGGGGGTGACGCCGGGGCGCCCAGCTTCTGGCGGACCGAGGAGACCACCCCCGGGAGCACCGCCAGGAAGCGGTCCACGTCGGACGACTCCGTGCCGAGCGGGAGCGAGACCCGGACGTTGCCCTCGCTCAGGACCCCCATCGCCCGCAGCACATGGCTCGGCGTGAGCGTGCTGCTCGTGCAGGAGGAGCCGGACGAGACGGAGAAGCCCTCGCGGTCCAGTTCGTGGAGGAGGGTCTCTCCGTCGACATAGAGACAGGAGAAGGTGACCAGATGGGGGAGGCGCCGCACCGGGTCCCCGACCACCTCCACGTCCGGCACCAGCTCCGGCACCCGCGCCCGCACCCGGTCCACGAGGACCCGCAGCCGTTCCGCCTCGGCGGCCGCCTCCGCCCGTACCGCCCGCAGCGACGCGGCCGCCGCCACGATCGCGGGGATGTTCTCGAAGCCGGGGGAGCGGCCCGACTCCCGCTCGTCGGCGGGGCCTTGCGGGGCGAACCGGACGCCCTTGCGGACCGCGAGCAGGCCCACGCCCGCCGGGCCGCCCCATTTGTGCGCACTCGCCGCCAGCAGCGACCAGCCTTCCTCGACCGGGCCCCACGCCAGCGACTGGGCCGCGTCCACCAGGAGCGGCACCCCGGCAGCCCGGCACGCCTCGGCCACCTCGCCCACCGGCTGCACCGTGCCGACCTCGTGGTTGGCGGACTGGAGGCAGGCCAGCGCCGTGTCGGGGCGCAGCGCGGCGGCGTACGCGGCGGGGGAGACCGCCCCGGTCCGGTCGACCGGGACCTCTGTCACCGTGCCGCCGTCCGCCTCCAGGGCCCCGCCCGCGTGCAGTACGGAGGAGTGCTCCACGGCCGACACCACCAGATGGCGGCCGACACGCCGGCGCCCGGCGAGGGAACCGTAAATTCCGGAGTGCACCGCCCGTGTCCCCGAAGTGGTGAACACGAGCTCGTCCGGACGGCAGCCGACCGCCTCGGCCGCGGCCTCCCGGGCCGCGTCGAGCAGCAGCCGGGCCCGCCGCCCCTCGCGGTAGAGCCGGGCCGGATCGGCCCAGCCCTCGTCGAGCGAGGCCTGGAGGGCCTGGCGGGCCACGGGGTGCAGGGGGGCGGAGGAGGCGGCGTCGAAGTAGGGCACGCGGCCACGCTAACGCGGGGGGAGGCCTGGCCGGGTCGTCGGTCGGCCGCGGGCCGTCGTGGGCCGGTCGCTCCCCCAAGCTCTCGACTTCGCTCGAGCAGGGGGGACCCCCATCGCGGCGGAGCCGCGGGTGTCACAGCCCCGCGCGCCTCAAGGGGGTGCCCTTGCCGCACCGCGTTCCGTGGACCCGTACAGAAAAACCCGTCAGATGCCCCACCGGAGGCCCGGATTCCACCCCTTCGGGGGCCCCGGCGGCGCGTTGGGCACCCTCCCCGCGCGACCCCAAATAGCGTCCAGTAGGGTTTGGTCCGCATAAACATCCAAACCCCTGCCCGCGGCCAGGGCGGCGACCGACCAGCGAGACGGACGGCCGTAGCCGGCCGGCGCGGGCGAGACTCTCGGGAAGGCGCTACGTGAGTCCCAACGGCTCCGACCGCTCGTCGCGGCGCCCGATGCGGCGGAAGCTGCTGCAGGTGCTGACCGCGGGCCTGGTCCTGGCTACCGCCTCCGGTTGCTCGTACAACTGGAAAGACTTCCCTCGCCTCGGTATGCCCACCCCGGTGACGGAAGAGGCTCCGCGGATCCTCTCCCTCTGGCAGGGTTCGTGGGCGGCCGCGCTCGCCACGGGCGTGCTGGTCTGGGGCCTGATCCTGTGGAGCGTCATCTTCCACCGGCGCAGCCGCACCAAGGTCGAGGTACCTCCGCAGACCCGGTACAACATGCCCATCGAGGCGCTGTACACGGTCGTCCCCCTCATCATCGTCTCGGTGCTCTTCTACTTCACCGCGCGTGATGAGTCGAAGCTCCTCGAGCTCTCCCCGAAGCCGGCCCACACCGTCAACGTGGTCGGCTACCAGTGGAGCTGGGGCTTCAACTACGTCGAGGACGTGGACGGCAACCCGGCCACGGGCGACGCCGTGAAGTCCAAGGAGCTGTCCGCCATTCCGGACCGCTTCACCAAGGACTTCCCGGCCGGCGCCGACGGCGTCTACGACGTCGGCATCCCCGGCACGCGGAACCCGCAGACCGGAAACCCCGGGCCCACGCTGTGGCTGCCCAAGGGCGAGAAGGTCCGCTTCGTGCTGACGTCCCGTGACGTCATCCACTCCTTCTGGGTGGTCCCCTTCCTGATGAAGCAGGACGTCATCCCGGGGCACACCAACTCCTTCGAGGTGACCCCGACCCAGGAGGGCACCTTCCTCGGCAAGTGCGCCGAGCTGTGCGGTGTCGACCACTCCCGGATGCTCTTCAACGTGAAGGTCGTCTCGCCGGAGCGCTACCAGCAGCACCTCAAGGAGCTGGCGGCGAAGGGCAACACCGGCTACGTGCCGGCGGGCATCGCTCAGACCGACCCCGCCAAGAACGCGGAGACGAACAAACTGTGAGCATCCTCAACGAATCCCAGGGTGCCGCGGCAGCAGACGACTCGTACGAGAACGAGCTGCCGGTCCGGCGCAAGCAGCCGGGTAACGTCGTCGTGAAGTGGCTGACCACCACTGACCACAAGACGATCGGCACGATGTATCTGGTCACGTCGTTCGCGTTCTTCTGCATCGGCGGCCTGATGGCGCTCTTCATGCGCGCCGAGCTGGCCCGTCCCGGCACGCAGATCATGTCGAACGAGCAGTTCAACCAGGCGTTCACGATGCACGGCACGATCATGCTGCTGATGTTCGCGACGCCGCTGTTCGCCGGATTCGCGAACTGGATCATGCCGCTGCAGATCGGCGCGCCCGACGTGGCGTTCCCGCGGCTGAACATGTTCGCCTACTGGCTCTACCTGTTCGGCTCGCTGATCGCGGTCGGTGGCTTCCTCACCCCGCAGGGCGCGGCCGACTTCGGCTGGTTCGCCTACTCCCCGCTGTCGGACGCGGTCCGCTCGCCGGGCGTCGGCGCCGACATGTGGATCATGGGTCTGGCCTTCTCCGGCTTCGGCACGATCCTCGGCTCGGTCAACTTCATCACCACGATCATCTGCATGCGCGCGCCCGGCATGACGATGTTCCGGATGCCGATCTTCGTGTGGAACGTCCTGCTGACCGGTGTGCTGGTCCTGCTGGCGTTCCCGGTCCTGGCCGCCGCGCTGTTCGCCCTGGAGGCGGACCGCAAGTTCGGTGCCCATGTGTTCGACGCCCAGAACGGCGGCGCACTCCTCTGGCAACACCTCTTCTGGTTCTTCGGCCATCCAGAGGTGTACATCATCGCCTTGCCCTTCTTCGGCATCATTTCCGAAGTCATCCCAGTGTTCTCCAGAAAGCCGATGTTCGGCTACATGGGCCTGGTGGGCGCGACGATCGCCATCGCCGGTCTCTCCGTGACCGTGTGGGCCCACCACATGTACGTCACCGGCGGCGTGCTCCTGCCGTTCTTCTCGTTCATGACGTTCCTCATCGCGGTGCCAACCGGTGTGAAGTTCTTCAACTGGATCGGCACGATGTGGAAGGGCTCACTGTCCTTCGAGACACCGATGCTCTGGGCCGTCGGCTTCCTGATCACCTTCACCTTCGGTGGTCTGACCGGCGTCATCCTGGCCTCGCCGCCGATGGACTTCCATGTCTCCGACTCGTACTTCGTCGTCGCGCACTTCCACTACGTCATCTTCGGCACCGTGGTCTTCGCGATGTTCTCCGGCTTCCACTTCTGGTGGCCGAAGTTCACGGGCAAGATGCTGGACGAGCGCCTGGGCAAGATCACCTTCTGGACGCTGTTCGTGGGCTTCCACGGCACGTTCCTGGTGCAGCACTGGCTCGGTGCCGAGGGCATGCCGCGTCGTTACGCGGACTACCTCGCGGCCGACGGCTTCACCGCGCTGAACACGATCTCGACCATCAGCTCGTTCCTGCTCGGTCTGTCGATACTGCCGTTCATGTACAACGTCTGGAAGACGGCGAAGTACGGCAAGAAGATCGAGGTCGACGACCCGTGGGGCTACGGCCGTTCGCTCGAATGGGCGACGTCGTGCCCGCCGCCGCGGCACAACTTCCTCACCCTGCCGCGTATTCGCTCCGAATCCCCGGCGTTCGATCTGCACCACCCTGAGATCGCGGCCCTCGACCAGCTCGAGAACCACGGTCACGGTGGCAAGGCCCTCGCCGGCGGCAAGGAGGCGGGCAAGTGAAGATCCAGGGCAAGATGTTCCTCTGGCTCTCCGTCTTCATCCTGATCATGGCCGTCGTGTACGGCGTGTGGTCGAAGGAGCCGGCCGGTGCGACCGCTCTCGTGATGGCCTTCGGCCTGAGCGTGATGATCGGCTTCTACCTGGCCTTCACGGCCCGGCGGGTCGACGCGGGCGCGCAGGACGACAAGGAGGCCGATGTCGCGGACGACGCCGGTGAGCTGGGATTCTTCTCCCCGCACAGCTGGCAGCCGCTCTCGCTGGCGGTCGGTGGCGCGCTCGCGTTCCTGGCCATCGCGATGGGCTGGTGGCTGCTGTACTTCTCGGCGCCGCTGATCCTCATCGGTATCTACGGCTGGGTGTTCGAGTACTACCGCGGCGAGAACCAGAACCAGTAGGTCCTCGCACGTACCTGTGAAAGGGCCCCGCGGCTCCGACGAGCCGCGGGGCCCTTTCGCGTACCCGGGGCCCGTGCGGGCCCCGTTGGGCCGTCGGGGGAGCGCCGCCCGTTTGCAGTCCTCCGGCGCGCCGAACCCGCCCGCGCTTCATAACGTGTGGTCATGAGTCACGCACCGCGTAGCCGTACCGTCCTGAGCTGCACCCTGCTGGTCATTGCCCTCGGGGCGGGCGCCGGCGCGTGCGGCCGCTCCGACAGCAACCCGCTCTCGGCCAAGCCGTACGACGCGGCCGGCCAGATCGCGTACAACGGCCCGGCGGGCAGCGCGAAGGCGGATCCGGACCGGCCCCTGGAGATCACCGCCAGGGGCGGCCGCGGGCGCATCACGGACGTGATGGCCCTGGACGCCGCGGGGCGGTATCTGGCGGGCGAGCTGGACGGCGACGGGAACCGCTGGCACTCCACGGCCCCGCTGGTCGCGGGCACCCACTACACGGTGGTGGTCTCCACGGAGGACTCGGACGGGGCTCCAGGGCGCCGTACGCTGACGTTCGACACGAGCGCGCCCAAAGACGTCGTGAAGGTCGAATTCGGCCCGGACGCGGGCAAGTACGGCGTCGGGCAGCCCATCACGGCGGAGCTGAGCAAGCCGGTCAAGGACAAGGCGGCCCGGGCGATCGTCGAACGCGCCCTGAAGGTCGAGTCCACGCCCTCGGTGGAGGGCGCCTGGTACTGGGTCGACGACAAGACGCTGCACTACCGGCCCAAGGAGTACTGGCCCACCAACGCGACCATCAGGGCCTCCTCGCGCCTGGAGGGCGTCAGGATCGCGGACAAGCTGTACGGCGGCCCCGCGCACCCCCTGAAGATCACCACGGGCGACCGCATCGAGGCCATCACGGACGCGTCCTCGCACTACATGACGGTCAAACGCAACGGAGAAGTGATCAATACCATTCCGGTGACCACCGGAAAGCCGGGCTTTTCCACCCGAAACGGCGTCAAGGTGGTGCTGGGCAAGCAGTACTTCGTACGGATGCGCGGGGAGACCGTCGGTATCTCCTCCAGCAGCGCCGACGCGTACGACCTGCCGGTCTACTACGCGACGAGGGTCACCTGGAGCGGCGAGTACGTGCACGCGGCGCCCTGGTCGGTGGGCTCGCAGGGCTCCGAGAACGTCAGCCACGGCTGTACGGGCATGTCCACCGGGAACGCCGCCTGGTTCTACGAGAACGTGACCGAGGGCGACATCGTCAAGGTCGTCAACAGCATCGGCGAGGACATGACGCCCTTCGACAACGGCTTCGGCGACTGGAACGTGGACTGGGACAAGTGGCGCAAGGGCAGCGTGCTCCAGGCCGACCTGAAGGCCGGGCAGAGCAAACTGAACTCCGCCCGGCTGCGGCCGCAGGTCTAGGGCCTGCGCGGTGGGGGGATCAGGCCCGGGTGGCCACGGCGCCGTCGGGGCGCCGCGAACGGATCAGGGCGGCCAGTGCGGCCGCGAACTCGACCGGCTCGACCGGGAGGGTCACCGCGGCGTCCGCACGGCTCCAGGTGGCCAGCCAGGCGTCCTGCGGGCGCCCGATGAGCAGCAGCACCGGCGGGCACTCGAAGATCTCGTCCTTGATCTGCCGGCAGATCCCCATGCCGCCGGCCGGGACGGCCTCCCCGTCCAGGACGCACACGTCGATGCCGCCGCGGTCCAGCTCCTTGAGGACGGCGTGCGGCGTGGCGCACTCCAGGAAGGTCACCGGGGGAACGTCGGAGGCGGGCCTGCGTCCGGCGGCGAGCCGCACCTGCTCACGGGTGTTCGCGTCGTCGCTGTAGACAAGTACGGTGGCGCTCGACTGCATTGTTCCTCCGATTCGACGGCGGTACGGGCTCGGGAGCCGATGCGCGGATGCTACTCCGTCCGACACCGTGTCAACACCGGTTCGGCGAGCGCCCGGATGGGCCGTTCGGGCAGGACACGGGGTGCGGACACACCGAACGGCACCCCCCGGAGTGAGCGCGAGATAAGCGACCGACATAATGTCGGTCGTGGCGACAGCAACGACAGTAGAAACCGGGCACGCGCACCCGTCGGTCAATCGGCCGAACCTCACCAGCGTCGGAACCATCATCTGGCTGAGTTCCGAGCTGATGTTCTTCGCGGCCCTCTTCGCGATGTACTTCACCCTGCGATCGGTGACGGGTGCCGAGCACTGGAAGGAAATGGCGTCCTCGCTGAACCTTCCGTTCTCGGCGACGAACACCACGATCCTGGTGCTCTCCTCCCTCACGTGCCAGCTCGGCGTCTTCGCCGCCGAGCGGGGCGACGTGAAGAAGCTGCGCACCTGGTTCACGATCACGTTCGTGATGGGTGCGATCTTCATCGGAGGCCAGGTCTTCGAGTACACCGAGCTGGTGAAGAAGGACGGCCTCTCGCTGTCCTCCGACCCGTACGGCTCGGTGTTCTACCTGACCACCGGCTTCCACGGTCTGCATGTGACGGGCGGTCTGATCGCCTTCCTGCTGGTCCTCGGCAGGACCTACGCGGCCAGAAGGTTCACCCACGAGCAGGCGACCGCCGCCATCGTCGTGTCCTACTACTGGCACTTCGTCGATGTCGTCTGGATCGGCCTCTTCGCCACGATCTACCTGATCAAGTAATCGGGCCCGCAGACCCGACACCATCCCGCATCGACGCAGAAGATCCTGACACCGGGGTAATCCGTGAAAAAGCTCTCCGCACGACGACGCCATCCGCTGGCGGCGCTCGTCGTCCTACTCCTCGCGCTGGCGGCCACCGGGGGGCTGTACGCCGCGTTCGCGCCCGCGGACAAGGCGAAGGCCGACGAAACCGCCCAGTCCCTCGCCATTGACGAGGGCAAGAAGCTCTACTCCGTCGGCTGCGCCAGCTGCCACGGAACCGGCGGTCAGGGCACCTCTGACGGCCCGTCCCTGGTCGGCGTAGGCTCCGCCGCCGTGGACTTCCAGGTCGGCACCGGCCGGATGCCGGCGCAGCAGCCCGGCGCCCAGGTGCCGAAGAAGAAGGTCATCTACTCGCAGGCCGAGATCGACCAGCTCGCCGCGTACGTCGCCTCCCTCGGCGCCGGCCCGATCAAGCCGACCGAGAAGCAGTACAGCCCGGAAGGCGCGGACATCGCCAAGGGTGGCGAGCTGTTCCGTACCAACTGCGCCCAGTGCCACAACTTCTCCGGCAAGGGCGGTGCGCTGACGCACGGCAAGTACGCCCCCAGCCTGGAGGGCGTGGAACCGAAGCACATCTACGAGGCCATGCAGACCGGCCCGCAGAACATGCCGTCGTTCCCCGACACGACGATGCCGCAGAAGCAGAAGCAGGACATCATCGCGTACCTGGACGCCGTGAACAGTGAGAAGACGGCGAGCCCCGGTGGTCTCTCGCTCGGTGGCCTCGGCCCCGTCAGCGAGGGTCTGTTCGCGTGGATCTTCGGCCTCGGTGCCCTCATCGCAGTCGCCATCTGGATCGCGGCCCACTCCGCTAAGGCCAAGAAGTCATGAGTAGCCAAGACAATTCCGAGAACCTGCCCAGCGAGCAGGACCCCGAGCACGGCTCGGTCGAGCGCGCCCGCGACCCGTTCGCGGACCCGGGCCTTCCGCCCCACAAGCCGCGCGTCCAGGACATCGACGAGGCGGCCGCCAGGCGCTCCGAGCGCGTGGTCGCCGGTCTCTTCATGCTCTCGATGGTCGCGACGGTCGCCTTCATCGCGTCCTTCGTGATCTTCCCGATCGACAAGATCGTCTACATCTTCCCGTTCGGGCACGTCAGCGCGCTCAACTTCTCCCTGGGTCTGACCCTGGGCGTCGCGCTGTTCGCCATCGGCGCCGGCGCGGTCCACTGGGCCCGCACGCTGATGTCCGACGAGGAGATGTCGGACGAGCGCCACGAGATCGCGGCGCCGCCGGAGGTCCGCGAGAAGGTCATGCAGGACTGGGCGGACGGCGTCCGCGAGTCCGGCTTCGGCCGCCGCAAGCTGATCCGCAACACCATGTACGGCGCGCTGGCCATGGTGCCGCTCGCCGGTGTGGTGCTCCTGCGCGACCTGGGCACCCTGCCCGAGGACAAGCTGCGCAAGACGATGTGGGCCAAGGGCAAGGCCCTCATCAACATGAACACCAACGAGCCGCTGCGTCCGGAAGACGTCGCGGTCGGCTCGCTGACCTTCGCCAAGCCCGAGGGCCTGGAGGAGGACCAGCACGACTTCCAGACCCAGATCGCCAAGGCGGCCCTGATGATCGTCCGGCTCCAGCCGGAGAACATCAAGGACAAGCGCGAGCTGGAGTGGTCGCACCAGGGCATCGTGGCGTTCTCGAAGATCTGCACCCACGTCGGTTGCCCGATCAGCCTGTACGAGCAGCAGACCCACCACGTGCTCTGCCCGTGCCACCAGTCCACCTTCGACCTCTCCGACGGGGCCCGCGTCATCTTCGGCCCGGCCGGTCACGCTCTGCCGCAGCTGCGGATCGGCGTGAACAGCGAGGGTTACCTCGAAGCGCTCGGCGACTTCGAAGAGCCCGTCGGTCCTGCCTTCTGGGAGCGCGGATGAGCACCACCACGACTGACGAACGGCGCGAGGCCGGGAACGGCGAGAAGTTCGCCGACTGGGCCGACGGCCGGCTGGGGATCTACACCCTGGCCAAGACCAACATGCGCAAGATCTTTCCGGACCACTGGTCCTTCATGCTCGGCGAGATCTGCATGTACAGCTTCATCATCATCATCCTCACGGGTGTGTATCTGACGCTGTTCTTCCACCCGAGCATGAACGAGGTCGTCTACGACGGCTCCTACGTTCCGCTCCAGGGCGTGCAGATGTCCGAGGCGTTCAACTCGACCATGCACATCAGCTTCGATGTGCGCGGTGGTCTGCTGATCCGGCAGATCCACCACTGGGCGGCGCTGATCTTCCTCGCCGGCATGTTCGTGCACATGATGCGTGTCTTCTTCACGGGCGCGTTCCGCAAGCCGCGCGAGGTCAACTGGCTCTTCGGCTTCCTGCTGTTCTTCTGCGGCATGTTCACCGGCTTCACCGGCTACTCGCTCCCGGACGACCTGCTCTCGGGCACCGGCGTCCGGTTCATGGAGGGCGCCATCCTGGGCGTGCCGGTCGTCGGCACGTACCTGTCGTTCTTCATCTACGGCGGCGAGTTCCCCGGCGGCGACTTCGTGGCCCGGTTCTACTCGGTCCACATCCTGCTGCTGCCCGGCATCATGCTCGGCCTGATGATCACTCACCTGATCCTGGTCTTCTACCACAAGCACACCCAGTTCGCGGGCCCCGGCCGCACCAACAAGAACGTCGTGGGCGCGCCGCTGCTGCCCGTCTACACGGCCAAGGCCGGTGGCTTCTTCTTCCTGGTGTTCGGTGTCATCGCGATCATCGCGGCGATCGCCTCGATCAACCCGATCTGGGAGATCGGCCCGTACCGCCCGGACCAGGTGTCGACCGGCGCCCAGCCCGACTGGTACATGGGCTTCGCCGAAGGCCTCATCCGAGTGATGCCGGGCTGGGAGATCAACCTGTGGGGCCACACGCTGGTCCTCGGTGTGTTCATCCCGCTGGTGATCTTCCCGCTGGTGCTCTTCGCGATCGCGGCCTACCCGTTCATCGAGGCCTGGATCACCAAGGACACCCGCGAGCACCACATCGCCGACCGTCCGCGCAACGCTCCCGTCCGCACCGGCATCGGTGTGGCGTGGGTGACCGCGTACATGGTGATGCTGGTCGGCGGTGGCAACGACCTGTGGGCGACCAACTTCCACCTGTCGCTCAACGCCATCACCTGGTTCGTCCGGATCGCGTTCTTCGTCGGCCCGGTCGTCGCGTTCATCATCACCAAGCGGATCTGCCTGGGCCTCCAGCGCCGGGACGCCGAGAAGGTGCTGCACGGTCGCGAGACCGGCATCATCAAGCGGCTGCCGCACGGTGAGTTCGTCGAGGTCCACGAGCCGCTCGACGCCGGTCAGCTCTACAAGCTCACCGCGCACGAGCAGACCCGCCCGGCCGAGCTGCCCGCGGCCGTCGACGAGAACGGTGTCAAGCGCAAGGTCTCCGCGATGGAGAAGCTGCGCGTCAAGCTCCACAAGGGTTACTTCGGCGAGCAGAGCCAGATCGCCAAGCCGACCGCGGAGGAGTACGAGGAGATCACCAGCGGCCACGGCCACCACTGATCCCCTCCTAGCGAGACCGCTGTACGCCACACAGCACAGGGCCCCGTCCAGGCGATGGACGGGGCCCTTCGCCGTCCCCCGGGCTGGATAGGGTGTTCCCATCCCATATCCGTCGATGGACCCAGGAGCGGACCATGAACGTTGTGACCCCGGTTGGCGGCGACAGCGTGGCGGCCTACTCCTGGCCGGGCGTACTGGACGCGCTGCTCAACGGCACCGACCAGAGCGCCGAGGCGACCGCCTGGGCGATGGACTCGATCATGCGCGGCGAGGCGACCGACGCGCAGATCGCCGGCTTCGCCGTGGCCCTGCGGGCCAAGGGCGAGACCGTCACCGAGATCAGCGGCATGGTCCGCGCGATGTACGAGCACGCCAACCTGATCGAGGTGCCCGGCCGGACCGTGGACATCGTCGGCACCGGCGGCGACGGCGCCAAGACCGTCAACATCTCCACCATGTCCTCGATCGTGGTGGCGGGCACCGGCGCCAAGGTCGTCAAGCACGGCAACCGGGCCGCGTCCTCGGCCAGCGGCGCCTCCGACGTCCTGGAGAAGCTCGGCGTCAACCTGGACCTCACGCCCCGGCAGGTGGTCCAGGTCGCCGAGGAGGCGGGCGTCACCTTCTGCTTCGCCGTGAAGTTCCACCCCGCCCTGCGGTACGTCGCCGCCGCGCGCCGCGAGCTCGGCATCCGCACCACCTTCAACTTCCTCGGTCCGCTCACCAACCCGGCCCGGGTCAAGGCTCAGGCCACCGGCGTCGCCGACGCGCGCATGGCGCCGATCGTGGCCGGGGTGCTCGCCGAGCGCGGCTCCTCCGCGCTGGTGTTCCGCGGCGACGACGGCATGGACGAGCTGACGACCACCGCGACCTCCCGGGTCTGGGTGGTACGGGACGGGGCCGTGCGCGAGGAGGCGTTCGACCCCAGAGACGTGGGCATCGACCTGGTGCCGGTGGAGGCGCTGCGCGGCGCGGACGCCTCGTACAACGCGGACGTCGCCCGCCGGCTCCTCGGCGGCGAGACGGGGCCGGTGCGGGACGCGGTGCTGCTCAACTCGGCGGCGGCGCTCGTCGCGCTCGACCCGGGCCCGGGGAGCCTGGAGGAGCAGATCCGGGCCGGGATCGCCCGGGCGGCCGAGGCGATCGACTCCGGGGCGGCGCGGCGGGCCCTGGAGCGGTGGGTGGCCGCGAGCAACGCCTGATCGAGGGCGTGCCGGTGCAGGCAGTGTGACGCAAGGCGCAGTCCGGCATCCGGACCGCGCCTTGCGCGTACGCGGACGTATGGCAGGATGCTTTCCAAGGTCATGAGTGACAGCGACTACGGCCCCGGCCCGCTGTCCGGCAACCCTCCGTCCGTGGCGGGGTGCCCCGGGTGAAGACCAGGTCGCAGGCAGCGAGGTCTGCGGCAAGCGCGGACCCCTGCGCACTCCGTTCGGAGTGGCGCGCCCCTGGGGTCCTGGTCCTCAAGGGAGCAGTCTCGTGAGCAAGCGAATGCGATAGGGCCCTTCGGCCCCTTTTTCTGTACACCTCCGCGGGCCCTTTCCGCCCGTGTTTCGAGGTCGACCCCCGTGCATCCGGCGCCGGTCGGGCCGCCGCCGTGTCGTGCCGTGGGGCTTCACAGTCATTCCTTTCGCCTTGACCTGCCGGGAGATACCGCCATGTCCGCACGCCTTTCCACCGCCGTTTCCACCGCTGTTTCCGCCGCCTCCGCCGCCCCCTCCGTCGAGGCCTCGGACGAAGCCTGCTGTGCGGCGCCGCTGCCGGTGCTGGGCCGGGACGTCACCGTGCCGCTGGTCACCGGGGGCGAGGTGACGTACGCGGCCCTCGACTACGCGGCGAGCGCCCCGGCCCTCCAGCGGGTGTGGGACGACGTGGCCGCGTACGCCCCCTACTACGGCAGCGTGCACCGGGGCGCGGGCTACCTCTCGCAGCTCTCCACGGACCTGTTCGAGAACAGCCGGGCGGCGGTGGCGGAGTTCCTGGACTGCCGCCCGGGCGACCAGGTGGTGTTCACCCGCTCGACGACGGACTCCCTGAACCTGCTGGCCCAGGTGGTCCCGGCCGACTGCCAGGTGTTCGTCTTCGAGACCGAGCACCACGCCTCGCTGCTGCCGTGGCGGGACGCGCGGGTGACGTACCTCAACGCGCCGCGTACGCCGCAGCAGGCGGTGGCGACGCTGGAGCGGGCGCTCGCCGACCGCGACCCTTACGGCCCCGCTCTCGTCTGCGTCACAGGCGCGTCGAACGTCACCGGTGAGCTGTGGCCGGTGAAGGAGCTCGCGGCGGCGGCGCACGCGCACGGGGCGCGGATCGTGCTCGACGCGGCGCAGCTGGCGCCCCACCACCCCGTCTCCGTAAGGGAGTTGGACGTCGACTGGATCGCCTTCTCCGGGCACAAGCTGTACGCGCCGTTCGGCTCGGGCGTGCTCGCTGGGCGTGCCGACTGGCTCCAGGAGTCCGAGCCGTACCTCGCGGGCGGCGGCGCCTCGCGCAAGGTCGCCCGGCGCGCGGACGGCGGGGTGGACGTCGAGTGGCACACCACGGCGGCCCGCCACGAGGCCGGGTCCCCGAACGTGATCGGCGTGTACGCCATCGCGTCGGCGTGCAAGGCGCTCACCGAGGCGGGGTTCGAGGGACTGGTGGAGCGGGAGCGGCACCTGATCGCGAAGGTGCGGGAGGGGCTGGCGGCGGTTCCGGAGGTCCGCGTCCTGTCGCTGTTCGGCGACGACGCGCCTCGGGTCGGCGTGATCTCGTTCGTCGTCGACGGCTGGAACAGCTCGCACTTCGCGGCGGCGCTGTCGGCGGAGTACGGGATCGGGGTGCGGGACGGTCTGTTCTGCGCGCACCCGCTGGTACGCACGCTCCTCGGCAGCGAGCCGCAGGAGCCGGGCGAGTGCGGGGCGCCGGAGGCGGAGCCGGGTGAGCGGTCCCTGAACGCGATCCGCGTCAGCTTCGGGGCGGGGACGCCGGACGAGCATGTGGAGCGGTTTGTTCGGGCGGTGCGGGAGCTGGTGCGGGACGGGGCGAAGTGGTCGTACCGGACGGAGGAGGGCCGCTGCGTCCCGGCGGTGTGAGCTCGCCCCTCCCCGCCCCTTCCCTAAACCCTCCGGGGGTGGGTGGGGGGTGGAGGCTCGCTTCCCGGGGGCTTTGCCCCCGGACCCCCGTTGCGGGGCCTGCGGCCCCTGCACCCCGCCGTGTTCGTCTGCGGACCGTGGTGGGCCGGTCGCGCAGTTCCCCGCGCCCCTAACTACGCAGGGGCGCGGGGAACTGCGCGCTCAGCCACAGACGGTCCGCAGACGACAACGCGCCCGAACTACCCAGGGGCGCGGGGAACTGCGCGCTCAGCCACAGACAGTCCGCAGACGACAACGCGCCCGAACTACGCAGGGGCGCGGGGAACTGCGCGACCAGCCACCCACGGCCCGCAGGCGACAGCGCACCCAGAACCGGACCCGCCGCCCGCCCAAGGGCTAGGCATCCAGGCCGATGGCGAACGCCGCCTCCAGGTCGTGCTGGGAGTACGTCCGGAACGCCACGTGCGTGTCCGTGACCTCCACGCCGGGGATCTTGCTGATGCGGCCGGGGATGATGTCCGCCAGGTCGTCGTGGCGGGCCACCCGGACCAGGGCGATCAGGTCGTAGGTGCCGGTCACCGAGTACACCTCGCTGACGTTCTCCAGCGACGCGATCGACTCCGCGATCTCGGGGATCCGGTCCACGCTGGTCTTGATGAGCACGATCGCGGTGATCACGGCTGGTTCTCTCCCTCGGTGGCGGCCGACGCGGATGGCTTCGGTCGTTTCGGTCGTTTCACTCTAGCCGTCCCCCGGAACCGGACCCAGGCGTAGAGAAAGCCCAGGCCGAAGCCGACCAGATGGGCCAGGTACGCCACCCCGGGCCCGGCCGGAGCGGCCCTGACCGCCAGCCACTGGAGCACGAACCAGAAGACCAGCACCAGCGCCGCGGGAAAGCGCAGTGGCAGGAAGAAGAGGAAGGGGAAGAGGCTGGTCACCCTCGCCCGGGGGAACAGGTAGAGAAAGGCGCCCAGGACACCCGAGATCGCCCCCGACGCGCCCACCAGCGTCTGGTCGGAGGACGCGTGCGCCACCGCGTACGCGAGCAGGGCGAGGTAGCCCGCGCCGAGGTAGAACAGCGCGAACCCGATCCTGCCCATGCGCTCCTCGGCCATCACGCCGAAGACGTAGAGGAAGAGCATGTTCCCCAGCAGGTGCAGCCAGTTGCCGTGCACGAAGAGTGCGGTGAGGGGGGTGACGAGGGCGCCGGGGTCACCGGCCGTCAGTTCGTTCGGGATGACACCCCACCGGGCGAAATACGCGCTCTGCGCCGCGAGCAGCGCGTCCCCCGTCCCGTACGAGGGATTGAGGCCGGACACGGGGCTGACGAGGAAGACCAGGCAGCAGACGGCCAGGACGGTGTAGGTGACCGTCGGGCCGCGCACCGCCGCCGCGCGCAGGGCGCTCCACTCGATCATGAGCAGAGCATGGCGTAACCGGACCGAACGGTACAGACTGCCTCGCCGTGCCGGGGGGTACCCGGTAGGCCGTAGGGTTACGGGCAGTACATCCGCAGTTCGACGGCGCACCGCGAGATCCTGGACCATGAACCGACCGTGTACGAGGCCCGAGCCCCGGCGCGGAACCGTGGAAAGAGGTCAGCACCACATGACCAGCGTTCCCCTGCCCACCGCCACCACGCGGTGGCGCTGCACCCTCTGCGGCAATCTGACCCGTTTCGACGTCACCCGCTCGTCGAAGGTCGTCGAGTACGTCCATCTGGACCTCGCCGGAGAGCCGAAGGTCGAGGAACGCGAGGTGGTCAGTGAGACCATCGAGTCGGTGCGCTGCCGCTGGTGCAACGCGGTGGACCAGATCGAGCTGGTGGACAGGCCGGACGCCGGCGCGGAGTGAACGGGCCCGGACGGGCGACGGACGACAGTTGAGGTGACGGATCGTGGAGCATGCAAGCGGTGCCGAACCGGCCGGCGCGGCCGGTGACGGCCCCGCCGAGGTGCTCGACCGCCCGCTGCCCGAAGGGGTGCGGCGCAGGGTCGTCGCCCTGGTCTCGGACGCCTTCGGCGGGCTGACCGTCGGCGAACTGCCGTCGCAGTTGCGGCAGTACGCCCGTTTCACCCCGACTCGTCGTGCCAAGTTCGCGGGCAACGCCATGGCCGCCGCCCTGGAGTCCGACCCGGTCTTCCGGCAGCGGATCGGGGAGCGCCTGAAGGAGTCGCAGCCGGAGCTGGCGGGCGCCCTGGAGTCCGGCGCGCCGCCCGCGGCCGCCGACCCCGTCGACGTGGCGGCCGCCGCGTATGTGCTGCGGCCCACCGGCTGGGTCAAGTTGGTCGCCGCCGCGGGCGAGGAGGCCCAGCGCGCCGACGCCGAGCGCGCCGACGAGGAGGGCCGGCGCGAGCTGGAGCGGCTGCGCCGGGAGCTGGCCGAGGCGCACGAGCGGCTGCGCACCGAGCAGGAGGAGCTGCGCGCCGAACTGGCCGCGGCCCGCAAGGACGCCGAATCGCTCCAGCGCAAGCTGCGCAGCGCGCTCAGCGACGTCAAGCGCGGCGAGGCCGCCCTGCGCAAGGTCACCGGTGAGATCGACGGGATCAGAGCGGAGGCGGCGGCCCAGATGGCCGCCGCCGAGAGCGAGTCGCGGCGGATCAGGACCCGGCTGACCGAGGCCGAGGCGTCCGTCGAGGCGAGCCGGCGCGCGGTGCGCGAGGGCCGCTCGATCGAGGACATGCGGCTGCGGCTGCTGCTCGACACGGTCCTGGACGCGGCGTCCGGGCTGCGGCGCGAACTCGCCCTGCCCCCGGCCTCGGTGCGGCCCGCCGACACCGTGGAAGCGGTCGAACCGGGACAGATGACCCCGAAGGACATCGCGGCCCGCGCGCTCTCCGAGACCGATCCGGCGCTCCTGGACCAGCTGCTCGCGCTGCCGCAGGTGCATCTGGTGGTGGACGGCTACAACGTCACCAAGACCGGCTATCCGACGATGCCGTTGGAGAAGCAGCGGCTGCGCCTCCTCGGCGGCCTCTCCGTGCTCGCCGCGCAGACGGGCGCCGAGGTCACCTGTGTCTTCGACGGGGCGGAGCTGGCCGCGCCGGTGCTGCTCGCGCCGCCGCGTGGCGTGCGGGTGCTCTTCTCCAAGCCGGGGGTGACCGCCGACGAGCTGATCCGCCAGCTGGTGCGGGCGGAGCCGTCCGGGCGGCCGGTGGTGGTCGTCTCGACCGACCGCGAGGTGGCGGACGGGGTCGCCAAGGCCGGTGCCCGGCCCGTCGCGTCCGTCATGCTCCTGAAGCGGCTTTCGCGCGTCTAGCAACTCCTGCGTTCAATGCCCGAATTCGGGTGATCGGTTCCCAGCGCTCTGTCAAGTGCCCATTACTACGCGTGGGATGACTGTAAAGAATCCTCCCGGCGATCGAATTTTTTCCCATCAGGATTTGAACTGATCACAAGAGGGTCACTAGGGTCGGGGCTCGAACCTTCACGCGGTTGATCACCTGTCCGGGGTGACCGTGGAGGTCCCGCCGAGTCTGCGCTGTTCGGCGGCTGAGGAAGAAGGAGCTCGCCTTCGTGGCGTCCCACCGTCGACCCAAGCCCGCGAGCCGTACCCGCGTGACCGTGCTCACCGCTACTGCCGCCGCGGCCGTCGCTCTCACGTCCCAGGCCGCGCACGCGGACCCGAAGCCGTCGAAGAGCGAAGTGAAGTCCAAGGTCGACAAGCTCTACGACGAGGCCGAGCAGGCCACCGAGAAGTACAACGGCGCCAAGGAGAAGCAGGACCAGCTGGAGAAGCAGGTCGGCGCGCTCCAGGACAAGGTGGCCCGCGGGCAGGACGAGCTCAACAAGCTCCGCGACGGCCTCGGTTCGATGGCCTCGGCGCAGTACCGCTCGGGCGGCATCGACCCCTCGGTGCAGCTCTTCCTCTCCGCCAACCCGGACGACTTCCTGGACAAGGCGTCCTCCCTGGACCAGCTGAGCGCCAAGCAGACCGAGGCGCTCCAGAAGATCCAGGAGAAGCAGCGCAGCCTGGCGCAGCAGCGCAAGGAGGCGCAGGACAAGCTCAAGGACCTCGCGGACACCCGCAAGGAGCTCGGCACCAAGAAGGCCGAGACCCAGTCCAAGCTCGCCGCCGCGCAGAAGCTCCTCAACTCGCTGACCGCCGCCGAGAAGGCCTCGCTCGCCTCCGACGACGCCCGCGCCAACCGTGCCAACGAGCGCGCCGACCTCGGCCACGACGTGCCCGCCTCGCAGCGCGGCGCCGCGGCCCTGTCGGCCGCCCAGAGCCAGATAGGCAAGCCGTACGTGTACGGCGCCACCGGCACCGCCTCGTACGACTGCTCCGGGCTCACCTCCTGGGCCTACCGCCAGGCGGGCGTGAACATTCCGCGCACCTCGCAGGCCCAGGCCGGCGCCGGCACCCAGATAGGCCGCAGCCAGCTCAAGCCGGGCGACCTCGTGCTCTTCTACGGCGACCTCCACCACGTCGGCCTGTACGCGGGCAACGGCCAGGTGCTGCACGCACCCAAGCCGGGCGCCAGCGTCCGCTACGAGGCCATGGACAACATGCCCTTCCAGTTCGGTGTACGCATCTGATCCTTCCGGACAGATAACAACTCGGTTGCCGCCGCCCTCCGAACGGGGGAATTCCGGCGACCCACGCTGACGCCACGCCCCGCCGGTGACCTGTGTTCTCCGGCGGGGCGTCACTTTGCGTACACGCCGGGGTCTTTGGACCCCGTGTGGTCGCCCGGCTACTGTCCGGCGTGCGGTCCCCCCGTGACTCGTCCAACTCGTCCGCCCGCCCGGGCGGCAGGGGTCCGCACCAGCGGAAGGAGTGCGGCTTCCTTGGCGTCCCATCGCCGTCCCACGCAGTCGGGCCTCTCCCAGAGCACCCGGGTCACCGTCCTGTCCGCCGCGGCGGCCACCGCGGCAGCGGCCTTCGCGGCGCCCGCGAGCGCCGACCCGGGCGACACCGGCAAGGACCGGATCGACCGGCTCTTCGCCCAGGCGGAGGAGGCCACCGAGCAGTACAACAAGGCGGACGAGCACGCCGACCAGCTGCGCGAGCAGATCCACCAGGCCCAGGACGTGGTCGCCCGCGGCCAGGAGCGCATCAACCGGATGCGGGGCGCGCTCGGCGCGATCGCGGGCGCCCAGTACCGCGCGGGCGGCCTGGACCCCTCGCTCGCGCTGCTGCTCTCCGAGGACCCCGACACCTATCTCGACAAGGCCGCCGCACTCGACCGGATCGGCGAGCGCCAGAGCGCCGAGCTGCGCGAACTCCAGCAGGAGCAGCGGCGGATCGGCCAGAAGCGCACCGAGGCCACCCGCAAGCTCGCCGAGCTGGAGCGCAGCCGCGCCGAGGTCGCCCGGCACAAGCGGACCGTGGAGGCCAAACTCGCCCAGGCCCGCCGGGTGCTGCTGGCGCTGCCGACCTCCGAGCGCGCCGCCTTCGACCGCGTCTCGCGCTCCGGACGCGGCGAACTGCCCGACCTGAGCGGGGCGGTGCCCGCCTCCGGCCGCGCAGCGGCCGCCGTGGCGGCGGCCCGCCAGGCGGTGGGCAGGCCCTACGTCTGGGGCGCCAACGGGCCCTCCGGCTTCGACTGCTCGGGCCTGATGCAGTGGTCCTACGCCCACGCGGGCGTCGGCCTGCCGCGCACCTCGCAGGCCCAGCGGTACGCCGGGCGCCGGGTCCCGCTCGCCGAGGCGCAGCCCGGCGACCTGGTCGCCTACCGCTCCGACGCCAGCCACATCGCGATGTACGTGGGCAACGGCCAGGTGATCCACGCCCCCTACCCGGGCGCTCCGGTCCGCTACGACCCGGTGGGCATGATGCCCATCTCCTCCATCACCCGCGTGTGAACGTACGATCGGGAGGATGGCGTACGGCTGGCTGAGCGGCAGGTGGCGGCGGCGGGCGGCGGGATACGGTCTCGCCGCGCTGCTGTCGCTGTCGGCCTGCTCGGCCCCGGAGGCGGCCCCCGACCCCGTCACCCGCCAGGTGCAGCGCACCCTGGACGGGCGGGCGGCCGCCGTCCTCGGGCACGACGAGCGCGGCTATCTGGCCGCGCTCGACCCGGGCGCGGGGACGCTGCGGGACGCCCAGCGCGCCGAGTTCGCCAATCTGCGCCAGGTGCCGCTGAGCGCCTGGGCGTACCGGGTGACCGGGGTCAGCCGCACGGGCGACCGGGCCACCGCCCAGGTCGAGCTGCGCTACCGGCTCGACGGGTACGACAGCGCGCCGGTGACGTCGGCCAGGGTCGTCGAACTCGACGAGCGGGCCGGGCGCTGGTACGTGACGGGCGACCGGCCGGGCGAGGGCGCCGCCGAGCCGCTGTGGCAGCAGGGCCCGGTGGCCGTGGTGCGCGGCACGCACAGCCTGGTCCTCGGCGTCGGCCAGGACCGCCAGGTGCTCCAGCAGATCGCGCACACCGCCGACCGCGCGGTCCCCGCCGTCTCGGCCGCCTGGCCGGGCCGCTGGGCGGGCCGGATGGTGGTCCTGGTGCCCGCCTCGCTCGACGCGATGGCGGCGCTGCTGGGCGCGCCCCCGGCCTCGTACCGGGGGATCGCGGCGGTGACCACCGGCGAGGCGGGCGGGTCCGGGAGGGCGCCGGCGGACCGGGTGATCGTCAACCCCGAGGCGTACGGCGTGCTCGGCGATCTGGGCCGGCGGGTCGTCCTCACTCACGAGACCACCCATGTCGCCACCCGCGCCGACACCTCCACGGCGACCCCGATGTGGCTCTCGGAGGGGTACGCGGACTGGGTCGGCTACCGGGGCACCGGGCGCACCGCCGCCGAGGCGGCGCCCGAGTTCCAGCAGGCGGTGCGGCGCGGCGAGGTGCCCGCCGAGCTGCCCGCCGACGCGGACTTCGGCTTCGAGGGCGGCGCGGACCGGCTGGCGCGCGCGTACGAGGGCGGCTGGCTGGCGTGCCGCATGATCGCCGAGCGCTGGGGCGAGGCGAAGCTCGCCGCCTTCTACGCGTCGGTGGGCGGGCAGAAGCACCGCGAGGGCGCGCTGGAGAAGGCGATGAACGAGGAACTGGCCACCACGCCGAAGGAGTTCACGGCCCTGTGGCGCACTTACGTACGCGACCAGCTGGGCTGACCGGCTCCACGGGGTTCAGCCCTCCAGCTCGGCGATCGCCTCGGCCAGCCACCTCTTCTCCTCGGTGCCGGTCGCGCGGGCGATCCTGAGCATCCCCCGGCGGAACAGGTCGGGGCTCTCCTCGGCTCGTACGGGCTCGCCGTCACGGTAGAAGAAGCTCGCCGGGGTGTTCAGGAACGCCTGGCGGCGGCGGAGCACGGCGGCCTGCTCGGCGCGGTCGGGCAGCCGCCCGAGGAACGCGAGCACGGTGAAGAAGCGCTGCCCGTCGGTGATGTCGACGTCCTTGGGATGCCGCAGCCGCTCGTGCAGTTCGGCGCGGCCCGCCTCCGTCAGGGAGAGGATCCGGCGCGGGGCGGCGCCGGTGCCCGGGCCGGTGCGCTGCTCCAGCCTGCCCGCCTTCACCAGTCGCGCGATCGCCGGGTAGAGGGCGCCGTCGCTCACCGGCCGGACGTGGCCGCTCAGGCCCTTGATGCGCTCCTTGAGTTCATAGCCGTGCAGCGGTTCCTCGTCGAGGAACCCCAGGATCGTCAGCTCCAGCACCCACTTCTCCTTTCGGCGGGCCCATGGTATCTCTTTTCGCTGTACCTCGAATCGAGGTACAGCGAAAAGAGGGGGAGGGATCTCGTGTCACACCGCCGTCGGCTGGTCTCGCTCGCGTACCCGGTCTACTTCGAGCTCCTGGCGGGGGTGGCGGCCGGGGTGATCGACATGGTCTGGGTGGCCCGGCTCGGCGGGGACCCGGTCGCCGCGGTCGCCGTCGCCACCAATGTGGAGAACCTGCTGCTCGGCCTGATCCTGATGGCGGGCACGGGGACCACCGTCCTGGTCGCCCGGGCCAGGGGCGCCGACGACCCGGGCGGGATACGGGCGGCGGTGCGCGGCGGCTGGGCCCTGTGGGCGCTGATCACGCCGGTGGTCGCGGGCGGCGGCTTCCTCTGCCGGGAGCCGCTCGCCCGGCTGGTGCTCGGCGGCGCCGACGAGGCCGTACTCGCCCTGGCGTCCGGCTACTTCGCGATCGCGCTGCCCGGCACGGCGGTCTTCTTCGCCACCAATGTCGTCGACGGCATCCTCAAGGGCGCGGGCGACACCCGCACGCCGATGCGGCTCGCCTTCCTGGCCAACGGGCTGATCCTCGCCCTCGATCCGCTGCTGATCCTGGGGTGCGGGCTCGGCGTCCGGGGCGCGGCCCTCGCCACCGTGCTCGGCCGCTCGGCCGCGCTGCTCTGCGGCCTGGTGGCCCTGCGGCGCAACGCCGTGCTGAGAGCCGCCCGGCACGCGGTGCGGCCCACCGGCCTCGGCGCGGAGCTGCGCGCGACAGCGGCGACCGGGCTGCCGATGTCGGCCGACTTCGTGGTGCGGATGGCCGGTTCGCTCGCGCTCGTCGCGATCGTCGCCCGGGTCGGCGTCGGCGAGGTCGCGGCCTACGGCATCGCCACCAAGGCGATGTACGCGGCCACCATGGCCTTCTACGCCGTACGCCAGGCCGCCGCCATCCACACCGCCCATCTGCTCGGCGCCGGGCGGGACGAGCGGGTCGCGGTGGGGCGGCAGGCCGCGCTGGTCTCGGGGGCGCTGGGGCTGACGGCGGCGCTGCTGCTGCTCGTGTCCGCGCCCTGGATCATGGCCGCGTTCGGCGCCACCGGCCAGGTCGCGGCGGCCGGCACGCTCTATCTGTGCTGCCTCGGCCCGTACCTGGTGCTGCTCTCCGTCTGCATCGCCCTCGGCGGGGTCTTCGAGGGCAGCGGCGGCAGCCCGGCGCTCGCCGGGGTCACCGCGTGCGGCGTCGCCCTCCAACTGCCGCTCGCCCTTTGCCTGTCCGGGCTCGGGCTGCCGGGGATCTGTCTGGCGATGGCGCTGTCCATGGGGCTCCAGTGCGCCGCCGTCGCCCGGATGCACCGGCGGCTGCGCACGGCCGGTCAGCGGACCAGGACCGAGAACACCCGGGTGCGGACCTGCTGAACGGGCAGCGTGGGCCGGGGAACCGTGCCCCGCCACAGCCGCCGGCACGCGCTCACCGACGCCACGGCGAGGAGCCCGTTGCGTACGGACAGGAGCAGCACCCCCAGCCAGTCGCTCGCCACCACGTGCGAGAACCAGATCGGGAACTCCAGCAGGGTCACGCCCGCGGCGGCGAGCACCAGGTGCGCGGGCCGGGCCATCGGGGCGCCGCCGAAGACCAGGCACACCGCCGCCAGCCCGACCAGCCAGATCAGATACTGCGGGCTGATCACCCGGCTGGTGGTGGTGAAGAGCAGCACGGCCGTGAAGGCGGCGTCCGCGAGCGTGCTCGGCCCGGTGCGGCGCGCCCGCAGCCGCCACAGCAGCAGCCAGCCGAACGCCGCCGCCGTCAGCCCCATCGCCAGGGTGGAGACCAGCGGCACGTACGGGCCGAGGAACTCCACCGACCCGTAGTTGAGCTGCACCCGGCCGCGCCAGCCGAAGTGGCGGGCCACATGGAAGACGAGGGCGCCGAGCGACTCGACCTCGGTGCCGCGGTCGCGCTGGAAGGTGAGGAAGGCGAACGCGCCGGGCGCGACCGCGTGGCAGCCGAGCAGGAACACCCCGGCGGTGACGGCCGCCGCCGCCCACGCCCGGCGGGGTGCCCGGGCCAGCAGCAGCACCGGCCAGACCTTGAGCAGGGCGCCGAGCGCGGCGAGCGCGCCGAGCACCCGGGGGCGGCGGACCCCGGCGAGCAGCGCGGCCACCGCGACCGCCGTCACCATCAGGTCGTAGCGCGCGTACGCGGTGGGCCCGAGCAGCGGTACGCCCCAGACCCAGATCCGGGCGCCCGCAAGGGACTTGCCGGGGCGCCCGGCCGCGTACAGGAGCAGCCCCAGAACCAGCGCGTCGGCGAGGAGCGCGAGGACGAAGAAGCCCGAGGCGTAGTCGAGGAAGGGGACGGCGGCGGGGGAGAGGATCGCGAGTGCCGCCGCCGGCGGGTACTGCCAGGTGACGTCGTCCAGCGGATACGTGCCGGTCCGCAGCACCTCGTACCAGCCCTGGTAGATGACCGAGACGTCGCTCGTGACGTCCGGGCCCGGGACGAGGAGGACCCGGAAGACGCAGAGCAGCAGCAGACACCGGGTGACGGCGAAGACCGCCACCACGGACCGGATGCTCTTCGGGGTCCCTGTGCCGTTTCCCGCCGACATGCCCACCTCGTCCGTAAGACCGGGTTTCTGGAGTTTCGAGCAGTCATGATGCCGGGCGGGGCCGTGTGTGAGCGACGAGGCGGGGCCGTTCGGTACTGTCGGCGGCGATGCACAAGACCTTGATCGTGACCAATGACTTCCCGCCGCGCCCCGGCGGGATCCAGGCGTTCCTGCACAACATGGCGCTGCGCCTGGACCCCGAGCAGCTGGTCGTCTACGCGTCTACCTGGAAGCGGAGCCGGGAGGGCGTCGAGGCGACCGCAGCCTTCGACGCCGAGCAGCCCTTCACCGTGGTGCGCGACCGCACCACCATGCTGCTGCCCACGCCCCGGGTGACCCGGCGGGCGGTCGGGCTGCTCAAGGAGCACGGCTGCTCCTCGGTGTGGTTCGGGGCCGCCGCGCCGCTCGGCCTGATGGGGCCCGCGCTGCGCCGGGCGGGCGCGGAACGGCTCGTCGCCACCACGCACGGCCACGAGGCGGGCTGGGCCCAGCTGCCCGGCTCGCGGCAACTGCTGCGGCGCATCGGCGAGGGCACGGACACGATCACTTATCTGGGTGAGTACACCCGCTCCCGGATCGCGGCCGCGCTGACCGAGCGGGCGGCCGACCGGATGGTCCAACTGCCGCCGGGCGTCGACGAGAAGACCTTCCACCCGGACTCGGGCGGCGCCGCGGTGCGCGAGCGCCTGGGCCTGACCGACCGCCCGGTGGTCGTCTGCGTCTCCCGGCTCGTCCCGCGCAAGGGCCAGGACACCCTGATCCTCGCGATGCCCGCGATCCTCGCGCGGGTGCCGGACGCGGTGCTGCTGATCGTGGGCGGCGGCCCGTACGAGGCGGACCTCCACAAGCTCGCCCAGGACACCGGCGTCGCGGACTCGGTCCGCTTCACCGGTGCCGTCCCCTGGGCCGAACTGCCCGCGCACTACGGCGCCGGCGACGTCTTCGCCATGCCCTGCCGTACGCGCCGGGGCGGCCTCGACGTCGAGGGCCTGGGCATCGTCTACCTGGAGGCCTCGGCGACCGGCCTGCCGGTGGTCGCGGGCGACTCGGGCGGCGCGCCCGACGCGGTCCTCGACGGCGAGACGGGCTGGGTGGTACGCGGCGGCTCCCCCGAGGAGTCGGCCGACCGCATCACCACCCTCCTCCAGGACCCGGACCTGCGCCGCCGGATGGGGGAGCGGGGGCGGGCGTGGGTGGAGGAGAAGTGGCGCTGGGATCTGCTGGCGGGGAGGCTGAGGTTGTTGCTGTGAGGGTCGGCTGGGCCCGGCCTGCACCTGCGGGCCGCCGGTGGCCGGGCCCGGCCTTCGTCTGCGGACCGTGGGTGGCTGGTCGCGCAGTTCCCCGCGCCCCTAGGTAGTCCGATGTAGCCGGAGAACCCAGCTCAGCCACAGGCCTTTAGGGGCGCGGGGAACTGCGCGAGCAACCCACCACACACCCGCAGACGAACCCCGGGCCCAACACACTCCCACCTCTGACGGTCACTCAGATTTAAGACAACGTGAACTCTGGGCGGAAGCCCGAATTCCGCCCATGCTGCGCGCATGACACCGAATCTGACGCGCCGTCACCTCCTGGGACTCGGCGCCCTCCAGACCGCCGCCCTGCTGGGCCTGACCCGGCTCACCCTCGACCCCGCCCGCGCCGCGCAGGCGCAAGCCGCCACCCACACCCCCGCCCTGGTCATCGGCTCCGGCTACGGCGCCGCCGTCGCCGCCCTCCGGCTCGGCCAGGCCGGGATCCAGACCCTCGTCCTGGAGATGGGCAGACTCTGGGACACCCCCGCGGGGGACGGCAAGGTCTTCTGTTCGACCTCCGCCCCGGACCAGCGATCGATGTGGTTCCGCACCCGCACCGAGGCACCTCTGGCCACGTTCCTCTGGCTCGATGTCGTCAACAAGAGCATCAGCCCCTACCCCGGCGTCCTGGACCGGGTGAACTACGGCGACATGTCCGTGTACGTGGGCCGCGGCGTCGGCGGCGGCTCGCTGGTCAACGGCGGCATGGCCGTCACCCCGCGCCGCGACTACTTCGCGGAGGTCCTGCCGCAGGTCGACGCCGCCGAGATGTACGCCACGTACTTCCCGCGCGCCAACGCCATGCTCGGCGTGAACACCGTCGACCCGGCCTGGTTCGAGTCCACCGAGTGGTACAGGTTCGCCCGTACCTCGCGCAAGGCCGCCCAGAACGCGGGCCTGAAGACCGTCTTCGTACCCAACGTGTACGACTTCGGGTACATGAAGCGCGAAGCCGCCGGCACCGCCGTCAAGTCCGCGCTCGCGGGCGAGGTGATCTACGGCAACAACCACGGCAAGCGGTCCGTCGACAAGACCTACCTCGCCGCGGCCCTGGGCACCGGCAAGGTCACCATCGAGACCCTGCACCACGTCCGCGCGATCCGCAGCCAGCCCGACGGCACCTATGTGGTCACCGCCGACCGCACCGACCTCACCGGCAAGGTCGTGGAGACCCGCGAGATCGGCTGCGGGAAGCTCTTCCTCGGCGCCGGCAGCCTCGGCACCACCGAACTGCTGCTGCGCGCCCGCGAGACCGGCGCGCTGCCCGCCCTCGATCCGGCCGTCGGCACCGGCTGGGGCACCAACGGCAACATCATGACCGCCCGCGCCAACCACATGTGGGACACGGTCGGCGCCAACGAGGCCACCATGCCCGCCCTGGGAATCGACGACTGGGACAACGCCGCAAACCCCGTCTTCGCCGAGATCGCCCCGCTGCCGATGGGCTTCGAGCACTGGGTGAGCCTGTATCTGGCGATCACCAAGAACCCGCAGCGCGGCACGTTCACATACGACCCGGCGACCGACTCGGCCAGGCTCAACTGGACCAGGGCGCAGAACCAGCCCTCGGTCGACGCCACCAGGAGGCTCTTCGACCGGATCAACCTCAAGAACGCGACGATCTACCGGTACGACCTGTTCGGCAACGACACGCCGTTCGCGGACGGCTTCTGCTACCACCCGCTCGGCGGCTGCCCGTTGGGGCGGGCGACCGACGGCTACGGGCGGGTGAAGGGGTATCCGGGCCTCTACGTCACCGATGGAGCCCTGATCCCCGGCTCCATCGGCGTCAACCCGTTCGTCACGATCACCGCGCTCGCCGAGCGCAACCTTGAGCGCGTCCTCGCGGAGGACGTGCCGCGCTGATCACGGCGTAGCCCTCAGTGGGCGTAGATCGCCTCGATCTCGTCCGCGAAGTCCTTCGCCACGACGTTGCGCTTCAGCTTCAGCGACGGGGTGATGTGCCCCGCCTCCTCCGTGAACTGGGAGGTGAGAATGCGGAATTTCCGCACCGATTCCGCCTTGGAGACCGCAGCGTTGCCGTCGTCCACCGCTCGCTGCACCTCCGCGAGCAGCTCCGCGTCCTCCCGCAGCGCGGCCGCCGTCGAGCCGGCCGGCTTGCCGTGGTCCGCGGCCCAGTGGGACAGGAACTCCTCGTCGAGCGTGACCAGCGCGCCCACGAACGGCCGCCCGTCGCCGACCACCATGCACTCCGCGACCAGCGCGTGCGCGCGGATGCGGTCCTCGATCACCGCCGGGGCGACGTTCTTGCCGCCCGCCGTGACGATGATCTCCTTCTTGCGGCCGGTGATCGCGAGGTAGCCGTCCTCGTCGAGGGTGCCGATGTCACCGGTGTGGAACCAGCCGTCGGCCAGCGCCTCGGCGCTCGCCGCCTCGTTGTTCCAGTACCCCGTGAACAGGTGCTCGCCGTGCAGCAGCACCTCGCCGTCGTCCGCGATGCGCACCACGGAACCCGGCAGCGGCTGCCCGACCGTGCCGATCTTCTGCCGGTCCCACGGGTTGAACGCGGTCGCGGCGCAGGACTCGGTGAGGCCGTACCCCTCCAGGACCGTGAAGCCGATGCCCCGGTAGAAGTGGCCGAGCCGCTCGCCCAGCGGGGCGCCGCCGGAGATGGCGTACTCGCCCTTGCCGCCGAGCACCGCGCGCAGCTTGCTGAAGACGAGCTTGTCGAAGACCTTGTGCTTGAGCTTGAGGCCGAGCGAGGGGCCCTGCGGCGTGCTGAGCGCGCGGCTGTAGGCGATCGCGGTGTGCGCGGCCTTGTCGAAGATCGCGCCCTTGCCGTCGGCCTGCGCCTTGGCCCGGGCCGCGTTGTAGACCTTCTCGAAGACGCGCGGCACACCGAGGATCAGCGTCGGCCGGAACGAGGCCAGCTCGTCGGTGAGGTTCTTGATGTCCGGTACGCAGCCGAGCTTGATCGGCGCCATCACGGACGCCACCTCGACGAGCCGTCCGAAGACGTGCGCGGCGGGCAGGAAGAGCAGGACCGAGCACTCGCCGGTGCGGAAGAGCGGCTTGAGGCGCTCCACCACGTTGCCGCACTCCGCGAAGAAGGCGCGGTGGGTGAGCACACAGCCCTTGGGGCGGCCGGTGGTGCCGGAGGTGTAGACGATGGTCGCCGGGTCGTCGGCGTGCGCCGAGGACATCCGCTGGTCGAGCAGCTCGTCCGAGATGTCCGAGCCGGACGCGGTGAGCTGGGCCACCGCGTCCGCGTCCAGCTGCCAGATGCCCTTGAGGGCGGGCAGCGCGGACTGCACGGAGGTGACGGAGGCCTGGTGCGCCTCGGACTCGACGACGCACAGGGTCGCGCCGGAGTCGCCCAGGATCCACTGGATCTGCTCGGGCGAGCTGGTCTCGTACACGGGGACGGTGACCGCGCCCGCGCTCCAGATCGCGAAGTCGAGCAGCACCCACTCGTAGCGGGTGCGGGAGAGCAGGGCCACCCGGTCGCCCGGCTCGACGCCGGCGGCGATGAGGCCCTTGGCCACACCGCGGACCTCGGCGAGGAACTGGGTGGCGGAAACGTCGGTCCAGCGTCCCGCGACCTTGCGGCCCATGACCGCGACATCGGGATGCTGAGCGGCATTGCGGCGGATCAGATCCGTCAGGTTGCCGTCCGTGGGGACCTCGTACAGGGCCGGAAGGCTGAACTCGCGCAAGACTGCTGCTCCTCATCGGGCGCCGGTGCCACGGCTCTGTGTGACGCACCGGCTGCGGTCCAAGATCGGGCAGGTGCCCGGAGAACCCGTGGGGGCGGCGCTCCGAGCACGACTGGACTGCCCGGACGTTACCCACCGGTAGTGGGTTCCCGATAGGGGGTCCTGGTCAGATGTTCGCTGCGTCACACGGTTTCACGCCGCATCGCGCACAGTAGTCCACTCCTTTCGCGACTCGGAAGTAACCGCAGGTCCGGCGGCCTAGGGTGGCTCCATGCGAGTACATGTGGTCAGCGATGTGCACGGGAACACCGAGGGTCTGGCGAAGGCGGGCGACGGCGCGGACGCCCTCGTCTGCCTGGGTGACCTCGTCCTTTTCCTCGACTACGCCGATCACTCACGCGGGATCTTCCCCGACCTCTTCGGCGTCGAGAACGCCGACCGGATCGTCGCCCTGCGCACCGCCCGCCGCTTCGAGGAGGCCCGTGACCTGGGCCGCTCCCTGTGGGCCGGACTCGACCGGGAGGCCGCCATCGAGTCGGCCGTGCGCCGCCAGTACGCCGAGATGTTCGCCGCCTTCCCCACCCCGACGTACGCCACCTACGGCAATGTCGACATACCGACCCTCTGGCCGCAGTACGCCGGACCGGGCACCACCGTCCTGGACGGCGAGCGGGTCGAGATCGGCGGGCGCGTCTTCGGCTTCGTGGGCGGCGGGCTGCGCACCCCGATGCGAACGCCCTATGAAATCTCCGACGAGGAGTACGCGGCGAAGGTCGAGGCGCTCGGCGAGGTCGACGTGCTCTGCTCGCACATCCCGCCGGACGTCCCCGAGCTCTGCTACGACACGGTGCCCCGCCGCTTCGAGCGCGGCTCGCGCGCCCTGCTCGAAGCCATCCGCAGGACCCGGCCCTGGTACGCCCTGTTCGGCCACGTCCACCAGCCGCTCGCCCGCCGGATGCGGATCGGCCGCACCGAGTGCGTGAACGTCGGCCACTTCGCCGCCACCTCCCGCCCCTTCGCCCTGGAGTGGTGATCCGGGCTCCGGGCAAAGGCCCCGGCGGCACGCGATAGCCTGCACTTCTGTCACCCCACACCGGCCCGCGCACTGGAGGAGCCACGACGATGGCGGAACACACCAGCTCGTCTATCACCATCGAGGCGGCACCGGCCGAGGTGATGGGGGTGATCGCCGACTTCGCCCGCTACCCGGAGTGGACCGGCGAGGTGAAGCAGGCCGAGGTGCTGTCCCAGGACGCCGAGGGCCGGGCCGAGCAGGTCCGGCTGGTGCTCGACGCGGGCGCCATCAAGGACGACCACACCCTCAAGTACACCTGGGACGGCCCCCACAAGGTGAGCTGGAGCCTGGTCAAGTCCCAGATGCTGCGCGCCCTCGACGGCTCGTACGCCCTCGCCGCCGCCCCCGGCGGCCATACCGAGGTCACCTACCAGCTGACCGTCGACGTCAAGATCCCCATGCTCGGCATGATCAAGCGCAAGGCCGAGAAGGTCATCATCGACCGCGCGCTCGCGGGCCTGAAGAAGCGCGTCGAGAGCGGCGCGGCGGCCGGTACCGCCGACGGGGCCGAGAAGGCCTGACGTGCGTACGGTCCTCGTCACCGGTCCCGGCGGCGCGGGCCGCACCACCGTCGCCGCCGCGACCGCCCTCGCGGCGGCCCGGCGCGGGGAGCGCGCCCTGCTCCTGAGCGCCGACCGTGACGACCCGCTCACCCCGCTGCTCGGCGGCGAGGAGGTGGCGGGCCTGGACGTCGTACGCATCGACTCCGGCGCCGACTTCCGCACCGAACTGCTCGCCCTCCAGGACCGGGCCGGTGCCGTCCTGGAGCTCCTGGGCGCCGGCCGCCTCGACGGCGAGGAGCTGACCGAGCTGCCCGGCGCCGAGCAGCTGGCCCTGCTCAAGGCCCTGCGCGAGACGGCGGCGGGCGACCACGACCTCGTCGTCGTCGACATGCCGCCGGTCCACCAGAGCGTCGCCGCCCTCGCCCTGCCCGGGCAGCTGCGCCGCTATCTGCGCCGGCTGCTGCCGCCCGAGCGGCAGGCCGCCCGCTCGCTGCGCCCGGTCCTCGCCCAGCTCGCCGGAGTCCCGATGCCCGCGCAGTGGCTGTACGAGACGGCCGCCCGCTGGGACGCGGAACTCGCCGCCGTCGAGGCCGTGGTGGCGGACCCGTCGACGACCGTACGGCTGGTCGCCGAGCCCACCCCGACCGCCGCGGCCGCCCTGCGCACCGCCCGCCTGGGCCTGGCCCTGCACGGGGCGGCGCCCGACGCGGTGATCGCCAACCGCGTACTGCCCACCGGCTCGGCGGACCCCTTCCTGGCCGCTCTCTCCGGGCAGCAGCAGTCCGTGCTCAAGGAGCTGGCCGAGGAGTTCGGCGCCGCAGCGCTGCACGAGGTCCCGCACCTGGGCCGCGACCCTCGGGGCGCCGAGGAGCTGGACGAGCTGATCGACGGCCCGACCGGCGAGGTCGGCCTGTGGTCCGAGGGCGGCGCCTCCCCGCGCCCCGAGCCCTGGCACGTCGAGGACCGGCTGGCCGACGACGGCGTCCTGGTGTGGCACCTGCCGCTGCCCGGGGCCACCCGCGACCAGCTCGGTCTGGTGCGGCGCGGCGACGAACTCCTGCTCACCGCCGGCCCGTTCCGCAAGATCGCCACCCTGCCCTCGGCGCTGCGCCGCTGCACGGTCTCCGGCGCCGGGCTCACCGACGGCGTCCTGCGGATCCGGTTCACCCCGGACCCGGATCTGTGGCCCCGGACGCGCTGAACGCCGTACCCCCATTCGGGTAACGTCGAGAGAACAGACCCTTCTCTTCAGTAGCTGGAGTCCGCCATGAGCGAAGCCACCGAGCGTCCCGCCCCCGACGCGGATGCCTGGGCCGACGCGTGCGCCGAGGACCTCGCAGCGGAGAAGGCCCGCCGCCGCGCCGCCTACGGCCCGCCGCCCGGCTCGGCCGCCGAGGAGCTGCGCAAGCTGGTCGACGCCGTCGCCGACAAGGTCGCCTCCTTCCAGTCCTCGCTGCCCGGCATGGCCGCGCAGAGCGCCGTGCAGCAGCTGATCGGCCAGGCGAAGGCCGTGGTCGAGCCGGTCATCGAGCGCAACCCGCAGGTCTTCGACCACCTCGCGGCGGCGGGCGGCGAGCTGCTGGCGGCCTACCGCTCGGCGGTCGAGGGCCATGAGCGCCGCTGGGCGTCCGGCGAGCCTTCCGGTACGGCCCGGGGCGGGTCCTCGGGTGGGTCGTCGGGCGGTCCTTCCGGCGGGCCGAAGAAGGGCGACGGCGGGGCGGGCGCGGGGCCGACCGAGCACATCGACCTGGACTGACTGACGGGTGCCCGCCCTCGGGTACGGTTGGCCTTAGCGGGGCTCGACCGAAAACTGAGGGACTTAATGGGACTCACCATCGGCGTCGACATCGGCGGCACCAAGATCGCGGCGGGAGTGGTCGACGAGGAGGGCCACATCCTCGAGACGCACACCGTGCCCACGCCGCCGACCGCTGACGCCATCGTGGACGCGATCTGCGCCGCGGTCGAAGGGGCCGGCCAGGGTCACCAGATCGAGGCCGTCGGCATCGGCGCCGCCGGATACGTCGACGACAAGCGCGCCACCGTGCTCTTCGCACCCAACATCCACTGGCGCCACGAGCCGCTGAAGGACAAGGTCGAGCAGCGGGTCGGACTGCCGGTCGTCGTCGAGAACGACGCGAACGCGGCGGCCTGGGGCGAGTACAAGTTCGGCGCGGGTCAGGGCCACGAGGACGTCATCTGCATCACGCTCGGCACGGGCCTGGGCGGCGGCATCATCATCGGCAACAAGCTGCGCCGCGGCCGCTTCGGCGTGGCCGCCGAGTTCGGCCACATCCGCGTGGTGCCCGACGGGCTGCTGTGCGGCTGCGGCAGCCAGGGCTGCTGGGAGCAGTACGCCTCGGGGCGCGCGCTCGTGCGGTACGCCCGCCAGCGCGCCAACGCGACCCCCGAGAACGCCGAGATCCTGCTCGCCCTCGGCGACGGCACGATCGAGGGCATCGAGGGCAAGCACATCAGCGCCGCCGCCCGGCAGGGCGACCCGGTCGCGGTGGACTCCTTCCGCGAGCTGGCCCGCTGGGCGGGCGCGGGCCTGGCCGACCTGGCCTCGCTCTTCGACCCCTCGGCGTTCATCGTCGGCGGCGGCGTCTCGGACGAGGGCGAGCTGGTCCTCGACCCGATCCGCAAGTCGTTCCGGCGCTGGCTGATCGGCGGCCAGTGGCGGCCGCACGCGCAGGTGCTGGCGGCGCAGCTCGGCAACAAGGCGGGTCTGGTGGGCGCGGCGGATCTGGCGCGCCAGGGCTGAGTGCCCGGCCGCGCACGGCAGTTGAGCGCCCGTCGCGTCCCTCACGGACGCGGCGGGCGCTGCTCTATGTTGTGCCCCATGCCGCTCACGGATCTTCCCGCGTCCCGTACGGAGAACGGCTCGGCCGTGATCCGCGTCCTCAGCTACAACATCCGCTCGATGCGCGACGACACCGCGGCGCTGGCCCGGGTGATCCGCGCCTGCGACCCGGACCTGGTGCTGATCCAGGAGGCCCCGCGCTTCTTCCGCTGGCGCAAGGCCGCGGCGCGGCTCGCGGCGGCGTGCGACCTCGTGGTCCTGAGCGGCGGCGCGACGGCGGCGGGGCCGCTGCTGCTGTGCTCGCTGAGGGCGTCGGTGGAGCGCACGGAGGACGTCCTGCTCCCGCTCACACCCGGCCTGCACCGGCGCGGGTTCGCCTCGGCGGTGGTACGGATCGGGGGCGCGCGCCTGGGCGTCCTCAGCTGCCACCTCAGCCTCCAGGCGGACGAGCGCGAGGCGCAGGCGGGGCTGCTGCTCGATCACCTTGGGGCGCTGTCGGTGCCTTACGCGGTGGCGGGTGGCGATCTCAACGACCGGCCCGACGGGCGTGCGTTCCGCCGGTTGGCGGGGGCCCTTCAGGACTGCTGGGCGGTCCGTCCCTGGGGCGGGGAGCACACCTCGACTCCCCTGGACCCGCATCAGCGGATCGACGCGGTCTTTGCCACGGAGGGGGTGGAGGTGCTGGGGTGCGGGGTTCCCGTGGGGCTGGCGGGGGTGTCGGAGGGGGATCTTGTGGCGGCTACGGATCATCTGCCGGTGCTGGCGGCGGTGCGGGTGCCGGTGGATTCCCCCACCCCGCCCCTTCCCTGAACCCTCCGGGGGTGGGGGGTGGCTGGGCCTCGGGGCCCCGGGCGGGGCCTGCGGCCCCCTTACCCCGGCTGGGGAGGGCGGGCAAGTGAGGCTTCGCCCCGACCCCGCTTTTGTCTGCGGACCGTGCCGGGTTGCTCGCGCAGTTCCCCGCGCCCCTAACTGCCTAGGGGTGCGGGGAACTGCGCGCTCAGCCACCCACGGTCCGCAGACGACAGCGTGCCCCGAACCATCCAGGGGCGCGGGGAACTGCGCGACCAGCCCACCACTCAGCCGCAGACGAACTCCGGGCCAAAATCACACCACCGCGCCCCGGCCCGGGTCGTCCTCGTCCTCGTCGTCCTGGCTCATCCGCGCCACCAACGTCGCGAAGCCGCCGATGAAGCCGCCCACTCCCAGCGTGGTGAGCCACCACGTGAACTCCCACTGGAGCACCGCCGCCAGCAGCATCAGCAGCGGGCCGCCGATCACCGCCAGCCACGCGAACTTGGCCGTGACGTCGGTCTCCGGCAGCGGCGGCGGCTCCGGCGGGATGAAGTGGCCCTCGTCCACGTCGTCCAGGTCGGAGTCCGACGGCTCCGCCACGCTGAAGTCGCGCGGCCCGCCCACGCCGGGCGCGAAGACCACCGAGCTGCCCAGCGGCTTCGGCTCGGGCGGCTCGGGGGCCGCGGGCGCTTTCGGCGGCGGCGTGTCGTTGCGGTCGCCCTCCAGCAGTGCCAGGTCCTCCACCGACTTGAACGGCTTGGCCCCGGGCGGGTCGGACGGCTCGTCGCCGTACCCCGCCACGATCGCCGCCCATGCGGCGTCCTCGTCGATCGGCTGCGGCTCGCGGTCCGCGTCGTGCTCAGCCACCGGTCGTGCTCCCCTTCTTCCCGACACTCGGAGCGAGGCGGCCGATGAACGCGTAACTCTCCTCGAAGATCCGCTCCGCATCGTGGTCCAACGTCGCCACGTGGTAGCTCTGTTCCAGCAGGATCTCGGTGACGTCCGTGGAGGAGACCCGGCCCAGGATCCGCGCCGAGTCGGCCGGCGGCACCACATGGTCCTGCGGGCTGTGCAGCAGCAGCATCGGCTGGGTGACCTGCGGCAGCTCGCGGTCGACCTGCTGGAAGAACCGGCGCAGCGAGTGCGCCGCGTGCAGCGGCACCCTGTCGTACCCCACCTCCGCCGAGCCCTCCTTGGCGATGTCGCTGGCGATCCCCTTGGTGGAGCGCACGAAGTGCCGTACGACCGGCAGCGCGTGCGCCGCCACGCCGTGCACCTTGTTGCCGGGGTTGACGACCACGACGCCGCTGACCGCGTCCCCGTGCCGGGCCGCGAGGCGCAGCGCCAGCGCGCCGCCCATGGAGAGCCCGAAGACGAAGACCTGGCTGCAGCGCTGGAGCAGCTCGCCCAGTGCCCGGTCCACTTCCGCGTACCAGTCCTGCCAGCCGGTGAGCTGCATGTCCTGCCAGCGCGTGCCGTGTCCGGGCAGCAGCGGCAGCTCGACCGTCAGACCGCGCTCGGCCAGGAAGTCGGCCCACGGGCGCAGCGACTGCGGGGAACCGGTGAAGCCGTGGCAGAGGAGGACGCCGACCTCTCCGCCCTCGTGGCGGAACGGCTCGGCTCCAGGGAGGACGGGCACCGGGATCTCCTGTTCATGAGCAGGGGGCGGGGAGTCGTACTTCACGGTACGCGACCGGACTGACACCGACCAGAGCCGTCACCGGCCCGCGCGCGGGAGGGCGGGCCCCACACGGGTTAAGGTCTGTTCGACAGACATAGGGAAGGCATCCGAGTTGATCTACGGCGCAATGAAGTTCTCCATCGGCGGGTCGCTGAAGCTTGCCTTCAGGCCCTGGGTGGAGGGCCTCGAAAACATTCCCGCCGAGGGGCCGGCGATCCTCGCCAGCAACCACCTCTCCTTCTCGGACTCGTTCTTCCTGCCGGCGGTCCTGGACCGCAAGGTGACGTTCATCGCCAAGGCGGAGTACTTCACCTCGCCCGGTGTGAAGGGCAAGCTCACCGCCGCCTTCTTCAAGGGCGTCGGCCAGCTCCCGGTGGACCGCTCGGGCGCGCGCGGCGCGGGCGAGGCGGCCATCAAGAGCGGCATCGAGGTCCTGGAGCGCGGGGAGCTGTTCGGGATCTATCCGGAGGGCACCCGCTCGCCCGACGGCCGCCTCTACCGGGGCAAGCCCGGCGGCCTCGCGCGCGTGGCGCTCGCCACCGGCGCGCCGGTGATCCCGGTCGCGATGATCGACACCGAGAAGATCCAGCCGCCCGGCAAGGTCATGCCCAAGCTGATGCGCCCGGGCATCCGCATCGGCAAGCCGCTCGACTTCAGCCGCTACCACGGCATGGAGGGCGACCGCTTCATCCTGCGCTCGGTGACCGACGAGGTCATGTACGAGATCATGAAGCTCTCCGGCCAGGAGTACGTGGACATCTACGCGACCGCGGCCAAGCGCCAGATCGCGGACGAGGCCAAGCGGAAGGCCGACGAGGAGAAGGCGGCCGAGAAGGCCGAGAAGGCTCGCGAGGCCGAGCAGGCCAAGCACGCGGAACGGCCCGGCGACTAGCAGCGTCCGGCCGGGGGTGGGGAACATGGCGAAGCGCGAGCGCGTCATCAGGATGTCCGTAGAGCTGCCGCTGTGGCGCGCGCTCACCGCGTACCGCGTACTCACGATGGTGTACGCGGTGCTGGTCTTCGTCTCGGAGTACCGCGGGTTCGAGCGCCCCTGGGTGGGCGTCGCCTTCCTGTCGGTGCTCGCGGTGTGGACGCTGGCGACGCTGCCCCGGGTGGCGAACGCGGCGAGCTGCACCAAGCGGTTCCTCGGCGTCGACCTGGCGATCGCGCTCACCGGCATCCTGCTCACCCCGCTCGCCGACGCCGACGCGCAGTCGGTGAACAGTCCGACCCTGCCGACCATCTGGACGGCGGGCTCGGTGCTCGCGTTCGCGATCAAGGGCGGCTGGCGCTGGGCCGCCTTCGCCTCCTCGCTGGTCGCCGCCGCCAACCTGGTCGAGCGCGGCAGCCCCACCCGGGACACCCTCCACAACGTGCTGCTCGTCTGGGTCGCCTCCGTCGCCATCGGTTACGTGGTGGAGGTCGCCCGCGCGAGCGAGGCGACCCTCGCCCGCGCCCTGGAGATCGAGGCGGCCACCCGCGAGCGGGAGCGGCTGGCCCGGGACATCCACGACAGCGTCCTTCAGGTCCTCGCGATGGTGCAGCGGCGCGGCACCGCGCTCGGCGGCGAGGCGGCCGAGCTCGGCCGGATGGCCGGCGAGCAGGAGGTCGCCCTGCGGACCCTGGTCTCCAGCGGCCTGGTGCCCACCACGCGCGCGTCCGAGGACCCGGCGCTGGGCGCGCTGGTCCGTACGGTCGAGGACACGGAGGGCGAGACCGACGGGGCCGAGGTGGATCTGCGCGGTCTGCTCGCCCCGCACGCCGGATCCCGGGTCTCGCTGGCGGAACCGGGCGCTCCGGTGCTGCTCGCACCCCCCGCGGCACGCGAGCTCGCGGCCGCTGTCAGTGCCGCGTTGGACAATGTCCGCAGACACGCGGGGGAGAGCGCCCAGGCCTGGATCCTGGTCGAGGACTGGGGGGACGAAGTGATCGTGACGGTACGGGACGACGGTCCCGGTATTCCGGAGGGCCGGCTCGCGCAGGCCGAGGGGGAGGGGCGCCTGGGCGTCGCCCTCTCGATCCGCGGCCGGCTGCGGGACCTGGGCGGCACCGCCGAGCTGATCTCGGTGCCCGGCCAGGGGACGGAAGTAGAGCTGAAGGTCCCACGGGGGAAGGCGAAGGCATGAGTGAGCGGCAGACGGTGAAGGTCATGGTGGTCGACGACCACCCGATGTGGCGCGACGCGGTGGCGCGCGACCTGGCGGCCGCCGGGTTCGACGTGGTGGCCACGGCCGGGGACGGCCCGCAGGCGGTCCGCCGCGCCCAGGCGGTCACGCCCGACGTGCTGGTCCTGGACCTCAATCTGCCCGGTATGCCGGGCGTCCAGGTCTGCAAGGAGCTGGTCGGCGCCAACCCGGCGCTCCGGGTCCTGGTCCTGTCCGCGTCCGGCGAGCACGCGGACGTCCTGGAGGCGGTGAAGTCCGGCGCGACCGGCTATCTGCTGAAGTCGGCGAGCACCGAGGAGCTCACCGACGCGGTGCGCCGCACGGCGGCCGGCGACCCGGTGTTCACCCCCGGCCTGGCCGGGCTCGTCCTCGGTGAGTACCGCCGGCTGGCCTCGGACCCGGCGCCCGCCGCCGCCGACGAGCCGAAGGCGCCGCAGCTCACCGACCGCGAGACGGAGGTGCTGCGCCTGGTGGCCAAGGGCCTGAGCTACAAGCAGATCGCCGAACGCCTGGTCATCTCCCACCGCACGGTCCAGAACCACGTCCAGAACACCCTGGGCAAGCTCCAGCTCCACAACCGCGTGGAGCTGGTGAGGTACGCGATAGAGCAGGGCCTCGACGAGGTGTGAGCGAGGTGTGAGCCCGCTCGCGCATGAACGTGCTCCGCTCGTACGAGTGAATGACCACCCGTCAACACCCCCTTGAATTCAAGGAATTGACGTTTCGTCCCATCCCGGGGTGACCTGCGTCACCCTTAGCGTGACTCGTAGAAGCCTTCGAGGGCTTTCCTGTGTCCGTCACGGCGAAGGGACAATTCCATGCGGGTCGGAGTACTGACCGGAGGCGGTGACTGCCCCGGACTCAACGCCGTCATCCGAGGCGTCGTCCGCAAGGGCGTGCAGGAGTACGGCTTTGACTTCACCGGGTTCAAGGACGGCTGGCGCGGCCCGCTGGAGGGCGACACCGTCAAGCTGGACATCCCCGCCGTGCGCGGCATCCTGCCGCGCGGCGGCACCATCCTCGGCTCCTCGCGCACCAACCCGCTCAAGGCCGAGGACGGGGTGCGCCGCATCAAGGAGAACCTCGCCAAGTACGAGATCGACGCGATGATCGCGATCGGCGGCGAGGACACCCTGGGGGTGGCGGCCCGGCTCAGCGACGAGTACGGCATCAAGTGCGTCGGCGTGCCGAAGACCATCGACAACGACCTCTCCGCCACGGACTACACCTTCGGCTTCGACACGGCGGTCGGCATCGCGACGGAGGCCATCGACCGCCTCCACACCACGGCCGAGTCCCACATGCGGGTCCTGGTCGTCGAGGTGATGGGCCGCCACGCGGGCTGGATCGCGCTCCACTCGGGCCTGGCGGGCGGCGCCAACGTCATCCTCATCCCCGAGCAGCGCTTCGACGTCGACCAGGTCTGCGGCTGGATCACCTCCCGCTTCAAGGCGTCGTACGCGCCGATCGTGGTGGTCGCCGAGGGCGCCATGCCGAAGGACGGCGACATGGTCCTGAAGGACCAGACGCTCGACTCCTTCGGCCATGTGCGGCTCTCGGGCGTGGGGGAGTGGCTGGCCAAGGAGATCGAGAAGCGCACGGGCAAGGAGGCCAGGACGACGGTCCTGGGCCACATCCAGCGCGGCGGCACCCCCAGCGCCTTCGACCGCTGGCTGGCCACGCGCTTCGGCCTGCACGCGATCGAGGCGGTACGGGACGGCGACTTCGGCAAGATGGTGGCGCTGCGGGGCACGGACATCGTCCGGGTGCCGATCGCGGAGGCGACGGCGCGGCTCAAGACGGTGGATCCGGCGTTGTACGCGGAGGTGGGGGTCTTCTTCGGCTGAGGGGCCGCCGGGGCGGGCCGCCGCCGGGCGGGGTCCGCCGCCGGGCGGGCCGCGGGTAGGGGCCGTATATTCGCGCACACTGAACACTGAGCCCCTATCCACCCATAGGTGATCCTTGTGGACATCCTGGCGTTCGGCGTGCAGGCCGATGAGAGACCTCTGATCGAGAAGGCATTCGAGGGCAGGCACGACGTCCGGTGCCTGGACGTGTTCCTGAACGAGGACACGGTGCCCATCGCGGCCGGGTACGAGGCGATCTCGACCAGTGTCAACGCGGACCTGGGCCGTTCGGTGCTGCAGACGCTGGCGGTGGGCGGGACCCAGCTGATCGCCCAGCGTTCGACCGGCTTCAACAACATCGACCTGGACGTGGCGGAGCGGCTCGGCCTCACGGTGGCGAGAGTGTCGTACTACTCGCCGTACTCGGTGGCCGAGTTCGCCTGGACGCTGGCGATGGCGGTCAACCGCCGGATCGTCCGCGCCTCCAACCGCACCCGCGACTTCGACTTCCGCCTCGACGGGCTGATGGGGCGGGATCTGCGCGGCCGTACGGTCGGGGTGCTCGGGACCGGCAAGATCGGCGAGGCGTTCACCCGGATCGCCCATGGCTTCGGCATGAACCTGCTCGGCTGGGACGTGGCGGAGAATCCGGCGTGTGCGGAGCTCGGGATGCGGTACGTCGAGAAGGACGAGCTCTTCGCCGAGGCGGACGTGGTGAGCCTGCACGTGCCGCTGCTGCCGTCCACGCACCATGTGATCGACCGTGCGGCGCTGCGGCGGATGAAGGACGACGCGATCCTGGTGAACTCCAGCCGTGGGGGACTGGTGGACACGGAGGCACTCGTGGGCGAGCTGCGGGCGGGGCGGCTGGCCGGGGTCGGCCTCGACGTCTATGAGGCGGAGGCCGGCCTCTTCTTCCTGGACAAGTCCCTGGAGGTGGTGTCGGACGACACGCTGGCGCGGCTGGTGACGTTTCCCAACGTGGTGGTGACGTCGCATCAGGCGTACTACACGGAGGAGGCGGTGGGGCAGATCGTGGCGGCGACGGTGGAGAACGTGGAGGCGTATGTGGCGGGGCGCCGGACGGAAAACGTACTGGTCCCACGGGCCTAGACCCTCCCGGGGGCTGCGCCCCCGGACCCCGTTCGTCTGCGGGTGATCTGTGGCTGGTCGCGCAGTTCCCCGCGCCCCTAGGTGGTCAGGGGCGCGGGGAACTGCGCGACCAGCCCACCACGACCTGCAGACGAAACGGGGTCCGGGGCGAAGCCCCCGGGAGAGCCACCTACCCCCCACCCACCCCCGGAGGGTCTAGGGAAGGGGCGGGGTGGGGGACATCGCGCGCAAGCCCGACAGCAGACCCCCCACCACCTCCGGCCCCCGCAACGTCAGCACCGACTCCGGGTGGAACTGGACCCCCGCGAAACCAGGCCCCCGCACCGCATGCACCTCCCCCGTCGAAGGATCACGGCTGACCTCCACCCCCCGAGCCGCCAACGCTCCCGCCGCCGCGTCCCCGCACCGCGCCGTGAAGCTGTTGTAGAACCCGACCCGCTCGGAGCGGCCGAACAGGTCGATGCGGAGCTGCGCCCCCTGGTGCGGCACCCGCTTGCGGACGATCGGCAGATCCAGCTCCGCCGCGATCAGCTCGTGCCCCAGGCACACACCGAGCAGCCCGTGCCGATGGGAGCGCAGCAACTCCGCCGCCAGCGGGCGCAGCACACGCATCTTGGGGTCGGACGCGTCCGAGGGATCCCCGGGGCCGGGGCCCAGGATCACCGGGCCCCGGTGGCCGAGCGCACGTTCCCGCAGCCCCGCCGCGTCGTACCGCACCACCGACACCCCCAGCCCCGACGACCGCAGCAGATGCGCCAGCATCGCCGTGAAGGTGTCCTCGGCGTCCACCACCAGCGCCTCGCCCGACGGCGCCGCCACCCGCTCCCGCATCCGCAGCCAGAACGGCGCCAGGTCCGCCCGCCGCGCGTCCAGCGCCGCCCGCACCCGGGGGTCGTCGCCCAGGACGGGGGAGGGGCGCGACGCGGCCGGGCGGGCCGGGCGCGCGCCCAGGGCCGCGAGCACCCCCGCCGCCTTCGCGTGCGTCTCCGCCACCTCGCCCGCCGGGTCCGAGTGGCGCACCAGCGTCGCCCCGACCGGCACCCGCACCCGCCCGTCCGGCGCGATGTCGGCCGTACGGATCAGGATGGGCGAGTCGAGCGTCTGGACGCCGTTCGCGTCGCGGCCCAGCAGGGCGAGCGCGCCCGCGTAGTAGCCGCGCCCGCCCACCTCGTACCGCTCGATCACCCGGCACGCGTTCTGCACCGGCGACCCCGTCACCGTCGCCGCGAACATCGTCTCCCGCAGCACCTCGCGCGCGTCCAGCGAGCTCCGCCCGCGCAACTCGTACTCCGTGTGCGCCAGATGGGCCATCTCCTTCAGCCGGGGGCCGACCACCACCCCGCCCCGGTCGCCCACCGTGCACATCATCTTCAGTTCCTCGTCGACGACCATGGAGAGCTCGTCGATCTCCTTCTCGTCGGAGAGGAAGGCGAGCAGGTCCTCGGCCGTCGGGCCGGTCGCCGGGTAGCGGTAGGTCCCGCTGATCGGGTTCATCACCACCGTCCCGCCCGACATCCGCACATGCACCTCGGGGCTCGCCCCGACCAGCGTGCGCCCGCCCGTCTCCCGCCCCCGCCCGTGCGAGGAAGGCCCTCCGGGCCCCTTTTCACTTCCGGTGTGGACGACGAACGTCCAGTACGCCCCCCGCTCGCCCGCGAGCAGCCGCCGGAAGAGTGCGAGCGCGTCCGCCCGGCCGAAGCCCGGGATCTCGCCCGTGTAGGTGCGCCGGATCACGAAGTTGGCGCCCTCGCCCTGCCCGATCTCGTCCTCGATCACCCGCCGGACGATCCCCGCGTACTCCTCGTCCCCGACGTCGAAACCGCCGCCCTCGACCCGCACCTCGTGCCGGGGCAGCGCCTCCAGGACCTCGTCCAGCGGCAGTTCGTACGTCTCGTCGGCCTCCAGGACCGCCAGCGGAGTGCCGTCGTCCCGTACGTCGAAGCCGCGCTCGCGGATCTGCCGGAACGGGACCAGGGCGAGCGAGGGCCGGTCCCCGCACGGGATGTCGGCGAGCCGCTCCACCTCCCGTACACCGCCGATCAGCAGCTCGACCACGTCGTGGTCGCGGCCGGGCGTACGGCGGCGGATCAGGGCGAAGGGCGGGCAGTCGGCGTCGAGGAGTCTGGCGAGGGGTCCGGCGAGCGGCATGGGGTGTTCCTTCCGGGGAGGGGGAGGAACGGCCGCGGGAAACAGAAAAGGCCGCCCCTCGGGCGGCCTTCGCGTGGTCTGGAGTACGCGCGATCAGTGGGCCGCCGGATGAGCGGTCCACCACCAGTTCTGGTTCGAGTGCGCGAACATGCCCCGCACCCTAGCGGATCAGGCGCGGGATACGCCAAGGGCCCGTCCACCCCCTGGATGGACGAGCCCCTGGCGTATCGGTTCTGCTCAGACCAGCAGGTTGAACATCTGCCAGCCGCCGCCGACCTGGACGCGCGTGGCGAACGGCGCGCCGGTCGCGCTGCCGGTGCCCTTGTAGTACCAGAGCACGCCCGACCCATCCCGGGCCACCAGGTCCGGGATCCCGTCGCCGTTCAGGTCGCTCGGGCCGAGCAGGCTGTTGTAGCCCTGCCAGCCGCCGCCGATCTGGACGCGGGGGGCGTACGGGGCGGTCGGTGTGCCGGTGCCCTTGTAGAACCACAGCACGCCGGAGCCGTCCCGGGCGACCAGGTCGGCCTTGCCGTCGCGGTTGAGGTCGCCGGTGGAGACCATGGCGTTGTAGCCCTGCCAGCCGCCGCCTATCTTGACCCGCGCGGCGAACGGCGCCGCCGGGTTGCCGGTGCCCTGGTAGTACCAGAGCACGCCGGTGCCGTCGCGGCCGATCAGATCGGCCTTGCCGTCACCGTTGAGGTCACGGGCGCCGGTGATGAAGTTGTACGTCTGCCAGCCGCCGCCGACCTTGAGGCGGCTCTTGAACGGCGCGTTCGGGTTGCCGCTGCCCTGGTAGTACCAGAGCGTGCCGGTGCCGTCGCGGGCCACCATGTCACCGGTGCCGTCCGCGCGCAGCGCGGTCATCGCGGAGACGGCGTTGTAGCCCTGCCACCCGCCGCCGATCCGGTACCGCCCGTAGAACGGCGCCGAGGCGCTGCCGGTGCCCTGGTACTGCCACAGCCCGCCGGAGGAGTCCCGGCCGAGCAGGTTGTAGCGGGTGGTGCCGGGGTCGGGGGTGGTGCTGGTGGCCTGCTCGACGTCGGTCGCCTTCACCCACGCGAGCCGGTGGTTGTACCGGATCGGGTAGAAGGAGTTCGTCTTGCCCTGGACCAGGGTGCGGTCACCGGTGGCGGTGCCCGCGAACGTACCGGCGAACCAGTAGTCGCCGTTCTGCGCCGGGCCCGCCTGGGTGTAGGCCTGACCGGCCGGGATCGAGTACTTGGTCAGCGAGGCGGAGTTGTTGGACTGCACCGGGACGTTGGTCCCCGCGTACGCCGAGTCCTCCGGGTAGGCACGCCCGTACACCGGGATGGACGTGGCGCCCGCCTTCGGCTTCAGGACCGGCTGGCCGGCCTTGCCGACCGGTGCGGTGAAGGTGCCGCCGGGGTTGTAGAACCAGGCCTTCTGGCCGCCGTACCAGATGGCGGTCCAGTTGGTCTGCGCCTCCGCGACGACGTACTCGCCGCCCGCGACGACCTTGTTGCCCCAGTTCGGGCCCTCGGACGCGGTCTGGGTGCCGAGGTAGGGGTCACCGAGCGCCGCACCACTGGTGGACGGCGAGGTGTACAGGTAGCCGAAGTTCGCCGGACGGCTGTACGTGTTGCCGCCGTACGTGACGGTGGGCTGGTTGGCCGTGGTGAACGGCGGGACCACCCGGACCAGCTGGCCCGCCTTGAGCGGGCCGCCCGCGCCCTGGTCGCCGGTGGGCGCGCCGACCAGGGTCATGTAGTGGTTCCAGTCCCAGTACGGGCCCGGGTCCCAGTGCTGGGACTTCACATTCGTGTCCAGCACACCCGGCACCTCGTCGTGGCCGACGATGTGCTCACGGTCGAGCGGGATCGAGAACCGGTTGGCCAGGTACTTCACCAGCGCGGCCGAGGACTCGTACTGAGGCTCGGTGTACCACGTGGCGTTGTCCTTGATGGCATAGCCCTCGTGCTCGATGCCGATCGAGTGCATGTTCATCGTCTTGTTGGCCGCGTGCCAGGCCTCGTCCTTGGTCGCCACCAGCTGGGTGACCAGGCCGTCGGAGGCGCGGACCATGTAGTGCGCGCTGGCGTAGGACGTCGAGGTCTGGAACGTCTTCAGCGACCCGTCGTAGCCGCCCTCGGTGTCGTGGATGACGAGGTAGCGGATGTCCTCGCCGTTCGCGGGGCGGTTCGACTCGTTGTAGTTGCCGAAGTCGTCCGGTGTCGAGCTGTTCTGCTGGTACGCCGCCGGGCGGAAGTCACAGTTCAGCCCCGCCGGGCACTCCGGCGTCTGGGTCGTCGCGTTGAACGCCGCCAGCGACATCGTCTCCGGCCGGACCGGCTTCACCGACGGGTCGGCCGGCAGGGCGAGCTGCTGGCCGTCCGCCGTGACGCGGCTCTCGCCCGTGCGGATCGACTCGTACACCCGCTTCGCGAACAGCGACGCGCCCTTGGTGTCCGGCGCCTGGCTGTAGCGGGCGACGGCCGCGTACCACTTGCCCGCGTCCTCGGGCAGCGAGCCCGTCGCGTCCTTCTGGTACTTCGCGAGCAGCGCCGCACCCGCGCGGACGGACTGGTTCTCGTCCTTGCGGACCGCGTCGACCGACTTGTCGATCAGCTTGGCGGCCTCGTCCAGCGTGTGCAGCCGGGGGTCGCTCGTGTCGACGGCCTTCGGCGCCCGCTTCAGGGCGCGCTTGGCGTCGAAGTGCTTCATGACCGTCGGGTCGCCGCTCATGTTGAGGTGCGACAGGCGCTCCGCGTCCGTCGGCTGCTCGACGTCGTCCGCCGTCACCCGGGTCAGGCCCATGACGTTGTACGCGCCGGTCGTCGACGGCTGCCCGGCGTGGCTCTCCCACAGCGTCTGGCGGTACGAGACCGCCATCAGCACGCTCTGCGGCACGTGGAACTCGCGCGCGGCGTCGGCGAACCGGGCCTGGAGCGCCGAGCCCGGCGCGGCCGGCTTGCCGTCCGTGGTCGCAGGGCCCGGTGAGGCCACCGCGAGCGTTCCGATCGCCGCGGTCGCGACGACCGCCGCGCCCACCCCGTAAGCGATCAGCTTCTTCTTGCGGTCTCTGCGGTGACTCCGCTTCAACGCCCACCCCTGCATCGCTCTGTTGATTTCTGAAGTACTGCCGAAGCGGGCAGAGGTTAGCAGGAGACCGATCAAGATCGGTCAGCGGGCGGTCGTCCGTGTGTCTCATAAGGTGGGCACGCGCGTGGACGGCTTGGCGGACCCCGTAAGGTTGTGGGGGTGACCGTGAACGTAAACACCTGGCGTGACCTTCCCGCGGCGCAGCAGCCCGAGTACCCCGATGCCGAGGCTCTGCGCGATGTGATCGCGGACCTCGAGTCGTATCCGCCGCTCGTCTTCGCGGGCGAGTGCGACCAGCTGCGCGCCCGGATGGGGGCCGTCGCCAAGGGCGAGGCGTTCCTGCTCCAGGGCGGCGACTGCGCCGAGGCGTTCGACGCCGTGTCGGCGGATCACATCCGGGCCAAGCTCAAGACGCTGCTCCAGATGAGCGCCGTGCTGACGTATGCCGCCTCCGTGCCGGTCGTCAAGGTCGGCCGGATCGCCGGGCAGTACTCGAAGCCGCGCTCCAAGGGCACCGAGACCCGTGACGGCGTGACCCTGCCGACCTACCGCGGCGACTCGGTCAACGGCTTCGACTTCACCGAGGCCGCCCGTATCCCGGACCCCGAGCGCCTGAAGCGGATGTACAACGCGTCCGCCTCCACGCTCAACCTGGTCCGCGCCTTCACCACCGGCGGCTACGCCGATCTGCGCCAGGTGCACGCCTGGAACCAGGACTTCGTCAAGCAGTCCCCGTCCGGGCAGCGCTACGAGCAGCTGGCCCGCGAGATCGACAACGCGCTGAACTTCATGAAGGCGTGCGGCACCGACCCGGCCGAGTTCAAGGCCGTCGAGTTCTACGCCTCGCACGAGGCCCTGCTGCTGGACTACGAGTCGGCGCTGACCCGGGTGGACTCGCGCACCGGCAAGCTCTACGACACCTCCGGCCACATGGTCTGGGTCGGCGAGCGCACTCGCCAGCTCGACCACGCGCACATCGAGTTCGCCTCCCGGATCAGCAACCCGATCGGGATCAAGCTCGGCCCCACGACCTCGGTCGACGAGGCGCTGACCTACGTGGACCGGCTCGACCCGGACCGCGAGCCGGGCCGGCTGACCTTCATCGTCCGGATGGGCGCCGACAAGGTCCGCGACAAGCTGCCCGAGCTGGTCGAGAAGGTCACCGCGTCCGGCGCGGTCGTCGCCTGGGTCACCGACCCGATGCACGGCAACACCTTCGAGGCGGCCTCCGGCCACAAGACGCGCCGCTTCGACGACGTGCTCGACGAGGTCAAGGGCTTCTTCGAGGTCCACAAGGCGCTGGGCACCCACCCGGGCGGCATCCACGTCGAGCTCACCGGTGACGACGTCACCGAGTGCGTGGGCGGCGGCGACGAGATCTTCGTGGACGACCTGCACCAGCGCTACGAGACGGCCTGCGACCCCCGCCTCAACCGCAGCCAGTCCCTGGACCTGGCCTTCCTGGTCGCCGAGATGTACCGCGACCAGTAAGTAGCTTCCTACGAGACGTGGGGCGTGGATCTGTGATCCGCGCCCCACGGGCGTATCCGGGGCTTTTCGTCCACCGCGACTTTGGGTACGGTTAGGTAAGCCTCACCGAATAGGGGATGGCTTGCCAGACCGTTCCTGTCAGGGAGGTGAACCGCGTGTACGTCTGCTCTTGCTTCGGCATCACCGACAAGCAGGTCGAGCAGCACGCGGCCGCCGGTGCCTGCACCCCCCGCCAGATCGCCTCGGCCACCAAGGCGGGCACGGACTGCGGCTCCTGTGTGCGCACCATCCAGGGCCTGCTCGGACGCGGCGCCTGCCCCCGCCGGGAACTGCTCGAAAAGGGCGAGGTCAGCGCGGTGCTCGCGGCCGACCAGGAGCTGGCGGAAGCGGCCTAGGCCCGCGAGGCCCCGGCGCCCGGACCGGCTCTATCCCTCCGGCTGCTCGATGAGCTGCGCGATGTAGAGCGCCTCACCGAGCTTCTCGACCAGCTCCAGCTGGGTGTCGAGGTAGTCGATGTGGTGCTCCTCGTCGGCCAGGATCGACTCGAAGATGTTCGCCGAGGTGATGTCGCCCTTGGCCCGCATGACCTCGATGCCGCGCTTGAGCCGGTCGATCGCCTCGACCTCCACCTGCCGGTCCGCCTCGAACATCTCGGTGACCGTCTGCCCGACCCGTACGTGGAAGAGCCGCTGGTAGTTCGGCAGCCCGTCCAGGAACAGGATCCGGTCGGTCAGCACCTCCGCGTGCTTCATCTCGTCGAACGACTCGTGACGCGTGTACTTGGCGAGCTTCGTCCAGCCGAAATTCTCCTGCATCTTCGCGTGCAGGAAGTACTGGTTGATCGCGGTCAGCTCGGCGGTCAGCTGCTCGTTCAGGAACTCGATGACCTCGGGGTCGCCCTGCATCGCAGAGGCTCCTTCCACACGGGTGAGGGGCAGATTCGCGCGCATCCTCGCATCGCGTGCGGGGAGCGTCCAGTAAGTGCACGCTTAGTAGGAGTTGCCCGAATCGGGGCGCTGCTGGTCATGACCACCCCTCGCCGTCTGTCACCATGGAGTCATGGGTCAGCCGGAACGCCCGGAACAACGGGAAGCAGCGCAGTCGGAGCTTCCCCCGGGGCAGCGGCTCCAGCGCGGCTGGCCGGTCACCCACTACGGCCCGGTCCCCAGGTTCAAGCCCGAGCGGTGGGAGTTCCGTGTCTTCGGGGCGACCGCCGACGGCGACAAGCACTGCTGGAACCACGAGGAGTTCACGGCCCTGCCCTTCGCCACCGTCGTCGCGGATCTTCACTGTGTCACGAAGTTCTCGATGCTGGGGGCCGAATGGGGCGGAGTCCTCGCGCGTACGGTCGCCGAGCTCGCGCCGCCCGCCCCGGACGTCACGCATGTGATGGTCTGGGCCGAATACGGCTTCAGCTCCAACCTGCGGCTGGCCGACTTCCTCTCCGACCGCACGGTCTTCGCCACCCACAAGGGCGGTGAGCTCCTCACCGCCGAGCACGGTTTCCCGGTACGGCTCGTGGTCCCGCATCTGTACGCCTGGAAGGGCCCCAAGTGGGTCCGCGGCATCGAGTACATGACGGCGGACCGGCGGGGATTCTGGGAGGAGCGGGGCTACCACAACATCGGCGACCCCTGGCGCGAGCAGCGCTACTCGTACCAGGAAGAGCCCGGGGACGGCCCCGAGCTCTGAGTCCTGGCGCCCTTCGGGGGCGTCAGTGGTGGTACTGGTGGACCACCGCGTGGCCCTTGCCGCGCCCGATCATCCACTTGTTGACCGGTGTCGTGATCACGAAGGCCAGGGCCAGCGAGACCACCAGCGAGCCCCAGAACAGCGCGTCCGAGAGCGTGGCGTCCATGGCCGCCGGCCAGAGCGCGATCACCCCGTTGTCGATCAGCTCCATGACGGCGATCGAGAGGGTGTCGGCGGCCAGCGCCACCTTGAAGGCGGTACGGAAGTCGACGCCGGCCTTGGTGATGCCGCGCAGGGTGAGCGAGTAGCCGAAGAAGAAGGCCAGGACGATGGCCAGCACCATCGTCGGCATGTTGCCCCAGCCGAGCGCGGTTCCCACGATCATCCCGAGGACCTCGCCGATGGCGCACCCGGTGAGGCAGTGCAGGGTGGCCTGGGCGGCCATGGACCAGCTGACCTTGCCGCCGCCGTGACCGTGGTGGGCGTGGGAGTGGGCGTGGGCGTCACCGTGACCGTGGTGGGCGTGGGCGTCACCGTGGTGCGCGTGCCCACCGGTGTGCCCTTCGTGGCCCTCGTGTCCGCCATGGCCTTCGTGCCCGCTGTGCCCCTCGTGCCCAACGTGCTCGTGGTGTCCACCGTGCTCGTGGTGCTCGTGCTCGGTGTGCGTGTGCGCCTCGTGCTGCATGACTTCCCCCAACGCCGGATGACCGTTCCTGTCGATGACAAGAACGGTATACCCCCCAGGGGTATTCCTCAAGAGGGGTGATCAGAGCCGCAGGGACTTCAGCAGCGCGACGTCCGCCGCCTGCCCCTCCTTCCCGCCGGGCGTCTCGATGACCAGCGGTACGCCCTCGGTCGCCGGGTGTGCGAGCAGCTCGCGGAACGGCTCCGCGCCTATGTGGCCCGCGCCGATGTTCACGTGCCGGTCCAGGTGCGAGTCCACGCCCTCCTTGGAGTCGTTGGCGTGGATCAGCTTGAGGCGCCCCTCGCCGACGGTCTCCACCAGCAGGTCCAGGGTCTGCGCCGCCCCGCCGGGCCCGGCCAGGTCGTGCCCGGCCGCGTGGATGTGGCAGGTGTCCAGGCAGACGCCGAGCTTGGGGTGGGCGTCCAGTGCCTCGAAGTACGGGCCGAAGTCCCAGGTCCGCGAGCACAGCGAGGCGCCCTGCCCGGCCGTCGACTCCAGGAGCAGGAACGGGTCGTCGTCGTGGGTCAGCTCGTCGAGCAGCGGCAGCAGCCGCTCCCGTACCTGCGCCAGCGCCTCGGCGCGCGGCCGGCCGCCGGTCGCGGAGCCGGTGTGCACGACCACGCCGAGCGCGCCGATCTCGCGGCCCCGGCGCAGCGAGTGCCGCATCGACTCCACCGACCTCTCGGCGGTCGCCTCGGTGTGCGAGCCGAAGTTGATCAGATACGGGGCGTGGACGTACGCCGAGATGCCCTCGGCGGCGCACTCGGCGCGGAACTTCTCGTCCTGGGCCGGGTTGCCGGTGGGGGTGGCCCAGCCGCGCGGGTTGGCGACGAAGACCTGGACGGTCTCGGCGCCGAGTTCGCGCGCGTAGGCGAGGCCGGTCGTGGCGAGGCCGCCGGCCACGGGGACGTGGCCGCCGATGGGGTTGCGCATGGGGTGGTTCAGAGTCCCTTGGTCTTGATGGTGATGGTGGAGCCTTCCGGCGCCTGCGAGCCGGCCTCGACGGACTGGCTGGCGATCTCGTCGCTCAGGAACGGGAAGCCGTGGTCGACCTTGACCTTGAAACCGGCCTTCTCCAGGTCCTTCTTGGCGTCGTCGGACTTCTCGCCGGTCACCTTGGGCACGGTGATCATCCGGGGGCCCTTGGAGACGGTGAGCGTGACCGTGTCGCCCTTGGCGAGGCGGGCGCCCTCGGCCGCGGACTGGGCGGCGACGCTGCCCGCCTCCTGCGGCGAGTTGACCTGCTCGGGCGCGATCCGGACCTCAAGGCCCGCGTCCTTCAGGGAGGAGGTGGCGTCCTCCACCGAGTCCCCGACGACGCCGGGGACCTCGACCGGGGCGCCCTTGCTGACGACGAGGGCGACCGCGGTGTCCGCGCGGCGCGGGGCGCCCGCGGCCGGGTCGGTGCTGACGACCGAGCCCTGCTCGACGTCCTCGTTGAACGTCTCGGTGACCGCGCCCGGCGTCAGACCCGCGTCGGCCAGCGCCTTCTTGGCATCGTCCAGCGGCTTGCCGGTGACGTCGGGGACCTTGACCATCTCGGGGCCGCGCGAGACCACGACGGTCACCGAGGCGTTGCCGCGCACGCGCGCGCCTGTCTCCGGGTCCGTCTGGATCACCGTGCCGCGCTTGACCGTGTCGCTGTAGCGGCGGTCGACCTTCTTCACCGAGAGGCCCGCGTCCTCCAGCCGCTTCTTGGCGGCGCTCTCGCTCTGCCCGATGACGGCCGGGACGTGCGTGAACTGGCCGGAGTTGATGTACCAGACCCCGGCGCCGACCCCCAGGACCAGCAGGACGGCGGCGAGGGCCGCGATCAGGCCGCGCCGCCCGTTCAGGACGAGGCGGGTCCGTCCGCCGCGCGCGCGTGCCGGGGCGGGCCCGGGCGGCGGCATGGTCAAGCGGCTGGTGCGGTTGACGGCGTCCTGCTCGGCCGGGAGCGGGGCGGCCGCCGTGGGGGCGCTGCCCCGGGGCGGGGTCGCCACCGCGCGCGGTATGACGCTCGTACGGTCCTCCGAGCTGGAGGTCCCGGCCGCGGGCACGGCTTGCGGGGGCACCGCGTCCAGCTGCGCGTCGTCGAGCGCGGCACGGGCCTCGCGGGCCTGCGCGAGCAGGCCCACCGCGTCGTACGGCCGCACGTCGGGATTGCGGGCGGTGGCCGACGCCACCAGCTCGTCCAGCTCGACGGCGAGGCCGGGCACGGCGGCGGACGGCGCGGGCACGCCCTCGTGGAGGTGGGCGTAGAGGATCTGGGCGGCGTTCTCCCCGGAGTGCGGCTTGGCACCGGTGAGCATCTCGTACAGCACGACACCGCACGCGTAGACGTCCGCGCGGGTGTCGGCGGTGCCCTGCTCGATCTGCTCGGGGGCGAGGTACGAGACGGTGCCGAGGACGCTGCCGGTGGTGCTGGTGACCGCGTCCACCGCCCGGACCAGGCCGAAGTCGGCGACCTTGACCCGGCCGTCGTCCCCTATCAGGACGTTCTCCGGCTTCATGTCCCGGTGGACGAAACCGGCGCGGTGCGCGGCGCCGAGGGCGGCGAGCACCGGCTCCAGGATGTCCAGGGCGGCGCGGGGCTGGAGGGCGCCGCGCTCGCGCAGCACGTCGCGCAGGGTGCAGCCCGCCACGTACTCCATCGCCAGGTAGACGTATCCGCCGTCGGTGCCCTGGTCGAAGACGCCGACCACGTTCGGGTGGGCGAGCCGGGCGACGGACTTGGCCTCGCGGATGAACCGCTCCACGAACGAGCCGTCGGCGGCGAGCGCCGGGTGCATCACCTTGAGGGCGAGCACCCGGTCGAGCCGGGTGTCGACGGCCCGGTAGACCGTGGCCATACCGCCGACGGCGATGCGCGCCTCGACGCGGTAGCGGCCGTCGAGCACCTGCCCGACGAGGGGGTCCTGAAGGGTCGTATCCACGGAGCAGAGTCTACGAGCGCCCAAGGACACCCCTCCCGCCCCGGGGGATCCCGGGGCGGGACTGAAGCGGAGCTGTGACGCGACGGGCCCCTTGCGGTGTCCTTGCCGCGGCCCGGTGGGCAGCTGGTCGCGCAGTTCCCCGCGCCCCTTTCAGGCCCCGTCTTTGTCTGCGGCCCGGTGGCGGGTTGCTCGCGCAGTTCCCCGCGCCCCTCAAAGCCAGGTGGCCGAGCTGGGTTCTCCGGCTGCGGCCGACTACCCAAGGGGCGCGGGGAACTGCGCGACCAGCCCGCCACCGGCCCGCAGACGACGTACGGCCCCGTCTCCCCGGCGGAGCCGCCCCGCGTTCAGAACGCCGGACGTTCCGGATCCAGGGCCGCGCGGCCCTCCACAGGGGAGGACGCCTCGGCGAAGTGGCGGCGGGGGATCCGCCCCGCCCGGTACGCCAGGCGCCCCGCGTCCACCGCGTGCCGCATCGCCTCCGCCATCAGCACCGGCTCCTGCGCGCGCGTGACCGCCGAGGCGAGCATCACCGCCGAGCAGCCCAGCTCCATCGCCAGCGCCACGTCGGAGGCCGTGCCCGCGCCCGCGTCGAGGACGACCGGGACGGTGGCGCGGTCCACGATCAGCTCGAAGTTGTGCGGGTTGCGGATGCCGAGCCCGGAGCCGATGGGCGAGCCGAGCGGCATGATCGCCGCGCACCCCACGTCCTCCAGCTTCCGGGCGAGCACCGGGTCGTCGTTGGTGTACGGCAGCACCGTGAAACCGTCGTCGACCAGCACTTCCGCCGCGTCCAGCAGCTCGATCGGGTCGGGCAGCAGGGTGCGCTCGTCGGCGACCACCTCCAGCTTGACCCAGTCCGTGCCGAGCGCCTCGCGCGCGAGGCGGGCCGTCAGCACGGCCTCCCCGGCGGTGAAGCAGCCCGCCGTGTTCGGCAGCACACCGATGTCCAGCTTCTCCAGGACGGACAGGACCGAGCCCTGAACGGTCGGGTCGAGGCGGCGCATCGCGACGGTCGTGAGCTCCGTGCCGGAGGCGGCCAGCGAGCGCTCCAGGACGTCCAGGCTCGGCGCCCCGCCGGTGCCCATGATCAGCCGCGAGGTGAAGGTCGTACCACCGAGGGTGAACAGGTCGTCGGCCATGGCTTAGCCTCCCTGGACGGCGGTCAGGACCTCGACGCGGTCGCCGTCGCCGAGCGTGGTGCGCGGCCATTCGCCGCGCGGTACGACCGTCTCGTTGACGGCGGCGGCGACGCCCGAGGGCGCCGGGGTCAGGGTGGCGACGAGGACGTCGAGCGTGGTGCCCGCGGCGAGGTCGCGCACCTCGCCGTTGACGGAGACGGTCGTCGAGGAGACGGTCATGCGGTCAGCTCCTGCGGTACGGACTCCACCGGGGCGGAGGTGAAGCGGCGGGGGGTGAAGGGGCGTGCCTCGGCGGGCAGTTCGCCGGTGGCCAGCGCGTGCGCCAGCGCGTCGCCGGTGACGGGGGTGAGCAGCACCCCGTTGCGGTAGTGGCCGGTGGCCAGGTGCAGGCCGGGCAGGGCGGTGGGGCCGAGCAGCGGCGCGTTGTCGGGGGAGCCGGGGCGCAGCCCGGCGCGGGTCTCGGTGAGCGCCAGTTCGGTGATGCCGGGCACCAGCTCGTGCGCGTCGCGCAGCAGCTCGTAGACGCCGCCCGCGGTGACCGTGGTGTCCCAGCCCAGCTCCTCGCTGGTGGCGCCGACGACGAGCTCACCGTCGGCGCGCGGCACCAGGTAGACGTGGCTGCCGCGGACCACCGCGCGGACCGTCCGGGACAGGAACGGCGCGTACGCGGGCGGCACGGTCAGCCGCAGCACCTGGCCCTTGACCGGGCGCACCGGCGGCCGCAGCTCGTCCGGGACCCCGGCGAGCCGGCCGCTGAGGCTGCCGCCCGCGAGGACGACCTGATCGGCGGAGAGCTCGGTGCCGTCGGCGAGGACGGCCCCCGCGGCCCGCTCGCGTACCACCGAGAGCCGTTCGGCCCAGCCCCGGTGGAACACCACCCCGGCCCGCTCGCACGCCGTCAGAAGGGCCTTGGCGAGGCGTCGCGGGTCGATCTGGTGGTCGCCGTCGACCCGCAGCCCGCCGCGCACCCCGGGCGCCAGCATCGGTTCCAGGCGGCGGCACTCGCGCCCGGTCAGCCACTGGGAGTCGAGCCCCGAGCGCTGCTGGAGGGCGTGCAGGTCGCGCAGATGGGCGCGGTCGTCGGCGTCCAGGGCGACCGCCAGGGTGCCGCAGGCGCGGTAGCCGGTGCCGACGCCGCTCGCCTGCTCCAGCTCGGCCACGAAGTCCGGGTAGCGCCGGGCGGAGGCCAGGTTGAGGCCGAGCAGGGTCTCCTCGCCGTAGTGGAGCTCGGTGACGGCGGCGAGCATGCCGGCCGCGACCTGTGCGGCGCCGCCGCCGGGCGCGGGGTCGGCGAGCGCGGTGCGCAGACCGCGCTGCGCCGCGCGCCAGGCCGTGACGAGGCCGATGATTCCGCCCCCCACGACCAGTACGTCCGACCCGTGGGGAACTGCCCCGTTTCGGGATGCATGCATGGGCGTCCAGCCCCTCCCTTCGCCGGCATGACCCGGATCAGGTTCGTACGGTCGGAGGCCGCTGCAGCCTCCCTCTCAGCCCGGTGCGTCCGGGCTCCCGCGAGTGCTTGTACGTGCGTCAGGCTAACGCCTGACCGGTTTCCTGACGAACTGTCAGATGTTTATGGTGATCGGGTGAGCGAAAAGCAGACGCATTCGGAACAGCGCCACGTCGTGGTCGTCGGCGCGGGCATGGCCGGGGTCCAGACCGCGGTGGCCCTGCGCGAACAGGGCTTCCCCGGCCGGATCACCCTCATCGGCGCCGAGCCCCACCGGCCGTACGACCGGCCCCCGCTCTCCAAGGCGGTGCTGCTCGGCAAGGCCGAGGGCTCCGCCTTCGAGGTGGACTTCGAGGGCCTCGGCGTCGACCTGCGCCTGGGCGAGACCGTCACGGACGTACGCGCGCGTGAGCACGAGATCGACACCACCTCCGGGCCCGTCCCCTACGACGCGCTGGTCATCGCCTCCGGCGCGGAGCCGATCACGCTGCCCGGCATGGACCGCGGCGGTCCGCGCGACGCGCGGTCGGGCGAGGGCGGTGGCGGGCAGCTGCCCGACGTCCATCTGCTGCGCACCCTCGACGACGCCGGGCGGCTGCGCGCGGTGCTCAGCGCCCAGCTCCGCGTCGTGGTCGTCGGGGCGGGCTGGATCGGGGCGGAGTTCGCCACGGCCGCGCGCGAGGCGGGCTGCGCGGTCACCGTCGTGGAGGCCGCGGAGCGCCCGCTGGCGGGCGCGCTGCCCGCCGAGGTCACCGAACCGATGGCCGGCTGGTACGCGGAGAGCGGCGCCGAACTGCTCACCCACGCGCGCGTGGCGTCCGTCGAGCCCGGAGCCGTCGTCCTGGCGGACGGCCGCCGCGTTCCGGCCGACGCGGTCGTCGTCGGCATCGGCGCCCGGCCCACCACCGACTGGCTGGCGAACACCGGCATCGAGCGCGGGGCGGAGGGCGCGGTCACGGCCGACGACCGGCTGCGCACCTCGCTCCCGGACGTCTACGCGGTCGGGGACTGCGCCTCCTTCCCTTCGGGAAGGTACGGGGAGCGGCTGCTCATCCACCACTGGGACAACGCCCTCCAGGGGCCGCGCACGGTGGCGGCGGACATCGTCGGCGAGGCGGTGCGCCCGTACGACCCGGTGCCGTACTTCTGGTCCGAGCAGTTCGGCAGGTTCGTGCAGTACGTCGGCCACCACCGCGGCGCCGACCGGCTGCTGTGGCGGGGCGACCCGGCGGGCGCCGCCTGGTCGGTCTGCTGGCTGCGCGAGGGCCGGCTCGTCGCCCTCCTGGCCGTCGGCCGACCGCGCGATCTGGCGCAGGGCCGCAAGCTCATCGAGGCAGGTGCGACGCTGGATCCGGTCCGCGCCGCCGACCCGTCCGTCCCCCTCAAGGCGGCAGTCGGCTGAGCTCCGGCTACCGAGTGTCAGTCCGGGATGGCACGCTTGTCCCGTGACCGAGATTGACGCGAAAACCGATGCACTCGTCCCCGCCTGGCTCCACCTTCCCGACATCGCCGAAATGCTCGATGTCGAGGTGACCCGTGTGCGGCAGCTGGTCAAGGAGGGCCAGCTCATCGCCGTACGCCGCGGTGAGAACCGGACGCTGCAGGTGCCCGCCGCCTTCATCGACGGCGACAAGGTCGTGAAGGGCCTCGCCGGCACCCTCACGCTCCTGCGGGACGACGGCTACTCCGACGAAGAGATGCTGGAGTGGCTCTTCACCTCCGACCCGACCCTGCCCGGCACCCCCGCGCAGGCCCTGAGCGAGAATCGCGGCACGGAGGTGAAGCGTCGCGCCCAGGCGCTCGCCGTCTGACCTGATCGCCTACAGGTGGGGCGCGGACCGGGAGACCGGCCCGCGCCCGACCGCACCCAACGGGGGACTTCATGCCCACGGCCCGTGAGCAGCTCGCCGACGCCCGGCTCTACCTCTGCACGGACGCGCGCAGGCGCCAGGGCGACCTGCCCGCGTTCCTGGACGCCGTGCTGACCTCGGGCGTGGACATCGTCCAGCTGCGGGACAAGGGCATGGAGGCCGCCGAGGAGCTGGAGCACCTGGCCGTCTTCGCCGACGCCTGCCGGCGGCACGGCAAGCTGCTCGCGGTCAACGACCGGGCCGATGTGGCCCACGCCATCGGCGCCGACGTGCTGCACCTGGGCCAGGGCGATCTGCCGGTCCCGGCCGCCCGCGCGATCCTCGGCGACGAGGTCCTGATCGGCCGCTCCACGCACGCCGACGCGGAGGCCTTCGCGGCCGCCGTCGAGCCCGGCGTGGACTACTTCTGCACGGGCCCCTGCTGGCCCACCCCGACCAAGCCGGGCCGCCACGCCCCGGGCCTCGACCTGGTGCGCTACACGGCCTCGCTCGCCACCGAGCGCCCCTGGTTCGCCATCGGCGGCATCGACGCGGCCAACCTCGACGAGGTGCTGGACGCGGGCGCCGAGCGGATCGTGGTGGTCCGGGCGATCACCGAGGCGGACGACCCCGCCGGGGCGACGGCGAACCTGGCGAAGCGGGTGCGTGAACGCGTGATGACCCGCTAGAGATCTTTTGTCCGAGGGGTGGACAAGAGTCCGACAATGCGGACGAATTACCCCGGCTCTGTTGGGGGACCGCCGAGGCCTGGCTAACCTGCGAGTATGGCCCTTGGCACTGCTTCCACCAGGACACATCGCGCGCGCACCGTGCGCGAGATGCTGGCGACCGGTGAGACGACGTACTCGTTCGAGTTCTGGGCGCCCAAGACCGAGAAGGGCGAGCGGAACCTCTGGAACGCGCTGCGCCGGGTCGAGGCGGTGGCCCCGAGCTTCGTCTCCGTCACCTACGGCGCGGGCGGCTCCACCCGCTCGGGCACGGTCAAGGCCACCGAGCAGATCGCGGCCGACTCCACCCTGACGCCGGTCGCCCACCTCACGGCGGTCGGCCACTCGGTGGCGGAGCTGCGCAACATGGTCGGGCAGTACGCGGACGCCGACATCCGCAACATCCTCGCCGTGCGCGGCGACCCGCCCGGCGACCCGATGGGCGACTGGGTCAGGCACCCCGAGGGCGTCACCTACGCGGCCGACCTGGTCCGGCTCATCAAGGAGTCCGGCGACTTCTGCGTCGGCGTCGCCGCCTTCCCGGAGATGCACCCGCGCTCCACCGAATGGGACACCGACGTACGGCACTTCGTCGACAAGTGCCGGGCCGGCGCGGATTACGCGATCACCCAGATGTTCTTCCGCCCGGAGAGCTATCTGCGGCTGCGCGACAAGGTCGCCGAGGCGGGCTGCGAGACCCCGATCATCCCCGAGGTCATGCCGGTGACCAGCGTGAAGATGCTGGAAAGGCTGCCCCAGCTCAGCAATGCCGAGTTCCCGCCCGAGCTGAAAGAGCGGATCCTCGCCGTCAAGGACGATCCGGCCGCTGTACGCTCCATTGGCATCGAGTTCGCCACGGAGTTCTGCGCGCGGCTGCTCGCCGATGGCGTACCCGGGTTGCACTTCATTACCCTCAACAACTCCACGGCGACACTCGAGATCTACGAGAATCTGGGGCTGCACCAGCAGCCCTGATCAGTCGCACAGGGCGTACTGGCCGGCTGTCCCGCCAAGGGGGACGGCGGCCTTTGGGAAGAGGGGCGTACATGGGCTGGGCGGTCCTCTACATCGCGTTCGGCGTCGTCGCGCTCTGGCTGCTCGGCGAAGTGCTCCTGCAGTACAAGGCGCGGCTGCGCTGGCGGCTGCTCGCCTTCACGGGCTTCATGGGCGTGGTCCTGGGCGTCCTCCTGCCGTCGGTGTTCGTGATCATCCTGGGCGCGCTGGCCTTCGCGGTCGGCCAGACCTACGTCACGCTCTCCTTCCGCCGCGGCTTCTCCACCGGCTGGGCGGTCGGCGGCAGGCCCGGCGCCAGCCGCCGTCGCCGCTCGGGCGGCGCGGCCCCGCTCCAGGACCCGGTGCTCCAGGTCTCCGGCTTCCAGTACGAGGGCGACGGCGAGGCCGACGCCCCGCAGGACGCGAAGGCCGAGGCCGCCGACCCCGCCACCGCCCCGCCGGACTCGGTCTACGAGCCGCAGCCGCTGCCCGACGACACCGGCCAGTACGGCGTCTACAGCGAGAACGCCTACGCCGGAGCCCAGCAGCAGTACGGCGGATACGACGCCGGACAGCAGCAGTACGCCGACCCCTACGCGGGCCAGTACGGCTATGGCACGGACACCGGGCAGCAGCAGTACGCCGCGTACTCCGACCCGTACATCGGCAGCGGCACCACCCAGGGCTACGGCAGCTACGACAGCTATGCCGCCCCCCAGCAGGCCTACGCCGACCCCTACGCCCAGCAGTACGGCATGGACACCCCGCCCGGCGGCGTCTGGGTGCCCCAGCAGCGCGACAACGAGCCCCAGCCGTACGGCGAGGAGCAGCCCGCGCCGTATCCGCAGGGCGGCGAGTACGGCAACGGGACGGGCGGCACCGGATCCGGCTACGTCAACGAGCAGCAGCCGTACCGCTATTGAGTGGTCGTCGGCCCGTCCGGCCGACGACCGCGCCCGGCTACCGGCCGCGGCTCACTGCGAGCCGCGGAAGTCGTCGCCCTCCACGATCAGACCGCTGACCAGTGCCCCGGACATCCCGGCGTGCGCCAGCCCGCCCCCGGGGTGGGCCCAGCCGCCCGCCAGATACAGGCCCGGCAGCCGCGTCCGGTTGCCCGGGTGCAGCCGGGTGGCACCGGCTCCGGCCAGTGACGGCGCCGGGACCGAGCCGCCCTCCGCGCCGGTCTCGGCCGCCGTGTCCGCGGGGGTGCGCACCACGCGCCACAGGATCCGCTCCCGCAGCCCCGGCACCGCCGCCTCGGCGACCTCCACCAGCGCGTCCGCATACCGCTCGCGCGCCTGCTCGTCGGTCCAGTCGAACGGGCCCTGCGGGGGTACCGTCGCGGTCAGTGTGACGGCCTCGTGGGCGTCGTCCGGCCGGGTCGCCGGGTCGTCGGGGCGCAGCACCGTGACCGTCGGCCGTATCGCCGGGTGGCGGGTGGTGAAGACCGCCTCCGCCTCCGCCGCCGGGTCGGGGGAGTGCACCACCGTGCGGTGCACCGCGTCGGCCGGGCGTCCGCCGCGCAGGGCGAGCAGCACCGTGAACCGCCCGGGGGCCTGGGCCTCGATCGGCCGCACATCGGCCTCCTGCCACGGCTCGCGGCCGCGCAGCGGGCCGGAGCCGGGGCGCGGCTGGGCGGCGAGGACCACCTGGTCGGCCTCGGCCACCTCGCCCCCGGCGAGCTCGACGCCCGCCGCGCGGCCGTCCTTCTCCACGATCCCGGTGACCTCGGCGTCGAAGACGAAGGCGACCCGGCGCGCCAGGCACCGCTCGTACACCGCGCGCGCCAGCTCCCGCATGCCCCCGCGCACGTACCAACTGCCGAAGCTCTGTTCCAGGTACGGGAGCAGGCTTGCGCTCGCCGGGGCCGTGCGGGCGTCCAGGCCCTCCGCCAGCGCGTAGCTCGTCAGGAGCGCGGCGAGCCGGGGGTCGCCCAGCTCCCAGGCGCCGACCTCCGCGAGCGTGGCCGCCTGGCGGGGCGAGCGCAGCAGCCGGCGCTGCTTGGTCGCGGGATAGGGATCGCGGGCCAGGACCTGCCAGTCGGGCCAGAGCGGCTCCTCCAGGAGCGGGCGCCGCGAGCGGTCCCAGGCGTCCCGCGCGCGGCCCAGGAAGTCACCCCACTTCTCGCCCGCGCCCGCGCCGAGCGCCCCGTCGAGCGCCGAGACGACGCCCGCGCGCGAGGCGTTGGGCAGCGAGACGTCCGTGCCGTCGGCGAAGAGGTGGCGGGCGGCGGGGTCGGTCGGGGTGAGCTCGACCCGGTCCTCCAGGGGCTCCTTGCCGGTCTTGAGGAACAGGTCCCGGTAGACCGCGGGCAGGCGCAGCAGACCGGGGCCGGTGTCGAACACGAACCCGTCCCGCTCGAACCTGCCCAGCGCCCCGCCGTACGTCGACGTGCGCTCGTACACCGTCACCCGGTGGCCTGCCACGGCCAGCCGGGCGGCAGCCGCCATGGCGCCCATCCCGGCGCCGATCACCGCAATCCGTGCCATGCCTGCGACTTTATCGGCCGCCACTGACAACGCCGCTGCCCGGGCCGTGGGGGCTCACCGGGGTGGGCGCTTCCCGGATGCCTCGGGCGGCCTGTTCTTCCGGCCGGGGGTCCGGGGGTTGTCCCCCGGGAAATGCAGTTCCTCGCGGCGCTGGGCGCGGCGGCGCCGGAAGCGGCGGATCCGGCTCCAGAGGAAGGCCAGTATCGCTACGCCGAGCACCAGCAGCGTCCCCGCGATCACGGCCGCGGCGACCGGGTGGAAGATCGCGAAACTGATGATCCCGGCGACGCCCAGGTCCTCGGCCGTGCTCAGCGCGATGTTGCTGAACGGCTCGGGCGAGGTGTTCACCGCCATCCGCGTCCCGGCCTTCACCAGATGGCTGGTCAGCGCGGTCGACCCGCCGATCGCGCCCGCCGCCAGGTCCGGTAGCGACCCGCTCTGCCCGGCGAGCAGCGCGCCCACCACGGCGCCCGCGACCGGCCGGATCACCGTGTGGACGGAGTCCCAGGCCGAGTCGACGTACGGGATCTTGTCGGCCACGGCCTCGCAGAGGAAGAGCACCCCCGCGACGATCAGGACGTCGGGGCGCTGGAGCGCGTCGGGCACCTCGTCGGTGACGCCGGTCGCGCCGAAGATGCCGAGCAGCAGGACCACGGCGTACGCGTTGACCCCGCTGGCCCAGCCGCTGGTGAATACCAGGGGGAGTACGGACACGGACGCGATCGTAACCAGTTCCGACTTCTTCGGGCTGGGGTTGAGCACGGACGCCTGAGTATCCGTACTCACTGGATGAGATGAGTAATTGCGCGGATGGGGTCCCAGCTGCGCGGACGGGAGAGTGGAGGACACGGAGGGGGCAGGCGCGCCCGTACCGCCGACACGGGGCGGCGGAACGGCGCGGCTCCCCTGACGAACGGGGCACGGGGGGTACGGGGGTACTGAAGTGCCCAGAGCGACGTACGGGGGACGTGTTCCGCGGAAATACGCCGGTGCGGCGAGGCCCAGGGGGGATCGGGGCCTCGCCGCACCGGTGTTTTCGCTGCGTCCACGCGCGCGGGGACGGCGTCAGCGTCCGCTGACCCGCCCGTGCAGCAGCCGCGACAGGGCCGCGTGCACCTCGTCGAGGGAGCGCTCGCTCTGGAAGGCCTGCCAGTCGAGCGCGGCCACCAGGACCATCCCGACCAGCGCGGCCGCCGTGAGCGGGATGTCGATCTCCTCGCTCAGCTCGCCCTCCGTGACGGCCTCGCGCAGCACCGTCTCGACGACGGCGACCGCCTCCTGGCGCACCACCATCAAGGTGGACTGCCAGGCCCGGTTGGTCCGCCACAGCTCCGCCACGTACAGCTGGGTGAAGGCCGGATAGCGGTGGATGAACTCCAGGCCCGCCCGGATCATCGCGTCCAGCGCCTCGACCCTGCTGCCACCGCGCGCGTGGGTGACGTCCGCGGCCTCCTGGAGGGAGGCGGTGAGCAGCCCCACGCCGTGCCGCAGCAGCTCCTCGAACAGCTCGGTCTTGCTCTTGAAGTTGTAGTAGACGGTGCCCTTGGCGACACCGGCCCGCTCCGCGATCTCGTCGACGGTGGTCGCCGAGAACCCCTGTTCGGCGATGAGCGTCACCGCCGCCTCGTAGAGCTTCTGCCGGGTCGCCTGCCGTCTGGTGCTGCTGTCCATGCGGTCGATTCTCACAGGTCCGGCGCTCCTAGAGGGTCAGCTCGGGGTGGAGCCGGTCCAGCGTCCAGACCTGCTTCCGCCGGGCCGACAGGGCGGTCAGCGCCAGCGTGCCCGCCGTGAAGGCCACCAGCACCGCGCAGCCCTGCCACACCGGCCCGAGCCCGCCGCCGGTGATCAGCCGCCGCAGCCCGTCGACGACGTAACTCATCGGCAGGTACGGGTGGATCGCGTTGAAGAACGCCGGGCTGGTCTGCACCGGATAGGTGCCGCCCGCCGAGGTCAGCTGGAGCATCAGGAAGGCGAGCACCAGGATCCGCCCGGCCGCCCCGAAGCGGGCGTTGAGCCACTGCACGATCGCCGCGAAGCAGCACGAGACGAGCGCGAGGAAGCCGATGGTCCCGGCGGCGCGCTCCATCTGGAGGCCCAGCCCGAAGTGCAGCACCGCCATCAGCGCGCCCACCTGGAGCACCCCGACCGCCGCCACCGGCAGCCAGCCCGCCAGCGCGATCCGCCAGGCCGACGCACCCGCCGCGAGCGCCCGCCGGTTGAGCGGCTGGATCAGCATGTACGCGACCATCGCACCCACCCAGAGGGAGAGCGGGATGAAGTACGGGGCGAATCCGGTGCCGTAGTTGGGCGCCTTGTGCAGCGCCTGCGAGGAGAGCTTGACCGGGTCGGCCATCACGTCGGTGCGCTTGTCGCGCTCCTGCTTGTCGTAGTCGGGGATCTTGCCGACGCCGTCGTGCAGACCGCCCGCCAGCTGGGCCGAGCCGTCGGAGAGCTTGAGCAGCCCGCCGTCGAGCGTGCCCGCGCCCTTCTTGAGCTTGCCGACGCCCGTGTCGAGGTCGCCCGCGCCCGTCTTGGCCGAGGTCAGACCGGTGTGCAGGGTGCCTGCGCCCTTGGCGACCTCCTTGGCGCCCTTGTTGAGGGCGTTGACGTCGCCGACGGCCTTGTCGAGGTCCTTGGCGAGCGTCGGCGCGCTCTTGGCGAGCCGGCGCGCCTGCTTCTGGAGCTCCGCGAGGTTCTTGTCGAGTGTCTTGAAGTCGCTGTTCTGGTCCTGGACCACCCTGTTGAGGTCCTCGGCGAGGGTGGCCGCGGTGGCCGCCGCCTTCTTGGCGCGCTTGAGCTCCGGGCAGGCCGGGCCGGGCGTCGCGGAGGACTCGCACAGCTTGGCGTAGACCGTGTTCAGGTCGTTCGACGCCTTGCGGGCGCCGGTCGCGGCGGCGGGCGCCGCCCTGATCACGTCGGCCAGGTGGTCGCGCACCGGCCCCACCGAGTCGTCGACCAGCTTGGCCGTGTCCCCGATGGCCTTGGCGTTCTCCTTGAGGAACGGACGCGCCTGGTCCGCCGCCGTGTTGACCTTGTTCGCCAGGGTCTGGGTGCCCGCGGCGACCTTGCGGGCGCCGTCCTCCAGGTCGGCGGAGCCGCTGTTGAGCTTCTTGATGCCGCCCGCCAGCTTGCCGCTGCCCGCCTTGGCGTCGGACAGGCCGTCGGCCAGGTCCTTGGAGCCCTGCTTCGCCTTGCCGAGCCCGCCCTTGAGGTCGGCGGCGCCCTTGGCGGCCTTCTCGGTGGCGTCGTGCAGGTCGGAGAACGAGATGAAGATCTTGTCCAGGAAGGAGCGGGAGGCCTTGGCGGAGGCCGCCGAGCGCACCTCGGAGAAGACCGTGCGGGAGATGGACCCCACGATGTAGTTGTTGGCGTCGTTGGTGCGCACCTGGAGGGCGCCCGTCTCGGGGGAGTCCCCGGAGCTCGACGCGATCCGCCGGCTGAAGTCCGCGGGCATCGTCAGGGAGAGGTAGTACGTGCCGTCCTCGACCCCCTTGCGCGCCTCCTCGTCGCTCACCTCGTGCCAGTCGAACGTCTTGCTCTGGTGCAGCCGCTCGGCGATGCCGTCACCGGCGGCGATCTTCTGGCCGCCCGCGGTCGCGCCCTTGTCCTCGTTGACCAGCGCGACCGGCACCCGGTCGAGCCGCCCGTACGGATCCCAGAACGACCACAGGTAGAGCGCGCCGTACAGCAGCGGCAGCAGCAGGAGCGCGACCAGCGCGGCGCGCGGCAGCTTCCCCCTGCCGAACCGCTTCAGCTCAAGCGCGGCCAGTCGTGGCGAACGCATCCCCCGCCCCCTCCTCGTGCTCGTCGTGCTTGTTGTCCGTACTCCGTACGGTGATGTCGGCGTCCCCGGGCGCCTGGCTGCAGACGGCGATCACCGTCGTACCGGCGTCCGCGACCGACCGCAGCAGCGCCCAGGCCTCCGCGCGCTCGGCGTCGGAGAGCTTCATGTCGGTGTCGTCGACGCCGAGCAGCCGGGGCCGGCCCATCAGCCCGAGGGCCACGGACAGGCGCAGCGCCTCCAACCGCTCCAGATCGCGTACGGAGGTGCGCTCCCCCTTCGGCAGCGCGGCCAGGTCAAGGCCCGCGGCCTTCAGCGCCTCGTCGATCACCGCCCTGGCCGCGGTGCGGCGCTCGGCGGGCGTGCGCAGCAGGGCGCGCAGGGACCCGTCGAAGCGGTGCTGGAGCAGCGCCCGTTCGCGCAGGTGCTCGGTGACGGTCAGGGCGGGGTCGAGGTCGCTGACGCCCGGGACCGGGCCGAGCGCGCTGAACCGGCGGACGGCCGACATCCGGCGCGGCAGCCGCTCGCCGCCGACCTCGGCGTGGCCCTCGGTGGGTTTCATCCGGCCGGTGAGGGCCAGGAGAAGACAGGTGCGCCCGGAGCCGGAGGGGCCCTCGACGGCGACGAGCGAGCCGGGCGCGGCGTCCAGCCGCACACCCCGGAAGACCCAGCCGCGCGGCCCCTTGAGCCCGAAGTCCTCGGCGGTGACGCCTGCCCCGTGCGGGCTGTCCACGTTCCCCCCATTCTTTGAACTGACTGGTCAGTACAAAAGATAGCCCGAACCTGCGTACGGGACAAAGGGGCAGGTCAAGGGCGGGAGCGGGGCGGGCGACGGCCGATTGTCAGTGGTGGCCCTCACGATGGACACATACGGCCACAGCGCCGTCACACGACGACAGGAGGTTCGTCATGGCCAGCCACCGCGCGGCAGCCGCACACCGGCGCCGCCCCACCGGCCCTGCCCCCTCACTGAACGGTGCCGCGAGCGACATCCACCCGGTGCTGCGCCGGGACGGTGCGCCACCCGCCGCCCTCGACCTGCTCGCCCAGGCCCGCAGCGGTCTGGACGAGGCCGCCCTGCTCGACACCCCCAACGAGCGGTACGCGACGGCGCATCTGGCCGCCCTGCGCACCGCGGCCGCCGTGCTCGCCGCCCGGGGCCGCCCCGAGACCGCCCCCCGCCGCAGGCAGCGGATCCGCAGCGCGTGGGAGGTGCTGCCCGAGATAGCGCCCGAACTGACCGAGTGGAGCGCGCTGTTCGCCTCCGGCGCCACCCGCCGGGCCCGCGCCGAGGCGGGCATCCAGGGCGCGGCCACCGGGCGCGACGCCGACGACCTGATCCGCGACGCCGCGATGTTCCTGCGCCTGGTCGAGCGCCTCCTCGTCCTCCAGCCCGTGCTGCCCCAGCCCAGGACCCGGGAGCCGGACGCGGGGTGAGGCGGGGGCCCGGGAGGCGACGGGGGTGCGGTGAGGTGCGGGGATGAGCCGGGGGAGGCTCGCGAGGCAATAGGGTGGACGGGCCTTCACCGTTCTTTGCCCCGCCGTCCCGCGGCGGCGCCGCGCCGAGGAGTCAACTGCCGTGCCGGACCCCATGCGCCCCCGCGCCTCTCTCCGTACCGCCGTGGTCTGGGAGGTCCTCAAGGACGCCCTCGACCGCCGGGTCAAGGCCACCGGGCGCGAGGCGCTGGACGTCCTGGACACCGGCGGCGGCTCGGGCAACTTCGCGGTGCCCGTCGCCCGCCTCGGCCACCGGGTCACCGTGGTCGACCCCAGCCCGAACGCGCTGTTCGCGCTGGAGCGCCGGGCCGCCGAGGCCGGGGTGGCCGACCGGGTCCGCGGCGTCCAGGGCGATGTGCTCGGCCTGTTCGACGTGGTCGAGCGCGGCGGCTACGACGCGGTCCTCTGCCACGGCGTGCTGGAGTACGTCGAGGACCCGGCCGAGGGCGTGCGCAACGCGGTCGACGCGCTGCGCTCCGAGGGGGCGCTGAGCCTGCTCGCCGCCGGACTCGGCGGCGCCGTGCTCGCCCGCGCGCTCGCCGGGCACTTCACCGAGGCCCGCCGGGCCCTGGGCGACCCGGCCGGGCGCTGGGGCGACGGCGACCCGGTGCCGCGTCGGTTCACGGCCGAGCAGCTCACCGAGCTGGTCGCCGCGACCGGCGTGGAGGTGGGCGCGGTGCACGGCGTACGGGTCTTCGCGGACCTGGTCCCCGGGGTCCTCGTGGACACCGAGCCGGGCGCCCTGGACGCCCTGCTGAAGCTGGAGGCGGCGGCGGCCGAGCTCCCCGCGTTCCACTCCGTGGCGACGCAGTTGCACGTCCTGGGCGAGAAGCGCGTCTGACCCCCGTCCGGCCGCTCGGGCGGCTCCGGTTCGCCCGGTCGGCCCGGCCCCTTTCCCACGCCCGGCCGTCCCCGCGCTGATCAGCGGCGCTGTCCCGGACGGCGTAGCGGCATGGAGTACGCCACAGGCCCCCCGATCGGCGGCTTCGCCCCGTATGATCGGGGTACAGGGTCCGGCATGGCGGGTCGCTCGATGGGGAATCCACTCCCCACCGGGCGAGCCGCCGTGGCGGCTCGGATTGGCGAATTGGCGTAGAGGGCGGGTTTCACGGGGGCGATTCCCTGCCTATCCTGAAGGGGCCGCATCCGGTCGCCCCCCGCGACCGACGAGTAGGAGGACTCCGTGCCGCTCTCGGAGCACGAGCAGCGCATGCTCGAGCAGATGGAGCGAGCGCTGTACGCCGAAGATCCCAAGTTCGCGACAGCGCTTGAGGGAAGCGGGCTGCGTACGTATACCCGACGACGGGTCTACCAGGCGGTCGCTGGCTTCCTGGTGGGTATCGCGCTCCTCATGATTGGTATCGGGCAGGGGATCTGGATCAGCGTGGTCGGGTTCCTCATCATGCTCGGCTGTGCCGTGCTCGCGGTCACCGGCTGGCGCAAGGCGCCACGGCGCGGTGAGCAGCCGGCGGGCGGTGGTGCGGCGGCGCGGCCTGCGGCCCGCACCCGTGCACCGAAGCGGTCGATGATGGACCGCATCGAGCAGCGCTGGCAGCGGCGCCGCGACGAAGGCGGTCGCTAGCCCGGGGCCGTGCTTGGACATTGACTGAGGGGTGACCACCGACGGTGGTCACCCCTCAGCCGTGTCGCTGGGCCTGCGGCCCTTGCTCGTCCTCAAGCGCCGGACGGGCTGATTGGTTGCCCGCCCAGCGCTTGAAAAGCAAACCGGCCGGGCCGAGGGGAATCGGTCGGACCGGCGGAGCTGGACTCCGCTCAGCCCGTCCGACCTGTCAGACCCTCACGCCGACCCCCGCGTCGGCCGACGCGTCGGCCTCCGTACCAGTGTCCTCAGCCTGCTCGCCGTCCGGGACGTCGCCGCTTCCCACTCCGCCGTCGCCGCCCAGGCCAGCCGGGCCGCCGAGCGGGGGGCCAGGTCGGCGCGGAGGCGGGGCCAGGTGGGGAGGGAGGCGCGCAGGCCCGTGCGGATGCGGTCGGCGTCCTCCGTGAGGCCCGTGGGGCGCTGCGGGCTCGGGGCGTACAGCACCTGCTCCACCGCGCTCGCCGCCCGGTGCACCGACTCCGCCGACGCGCTATCCAGACTGCCGAGCCGCACCATGCGGGCCGCCGCCCTGCGCGGGGTCAGCGAGTCGTCAGGGGCGATGCCGTGGTCCCAGGCCGTGTCGATGACCTCGCGCCACACCGCCAGCGTGGCGGTGACCGGATCGGCCTCCGGGTGCCCGGCCCGGGCGAGCCGCCGCGACCGCACCCGGCGCCGCCACAGCCAGGGCAGCAGCGGCAGCGCCAGCACCGCGAGCACGCCCAGGGCCGCCGCGGCCACCGTGGCCGGCGGGGGCCCGCCGTCGTCGCCGCCGATGGGGGCCGCCGGGGCCACCGCGCCGCACTCGTTCTGCTTGCGCATCTGCGCCGGGCAGGAGGACGACGGGGTCGGCGCCGCGGAGGGCTTCGTCGAGGGGCCCTCGGACGGCTTCACCGGGTTGCTGGGACCGCCCGACGGGGTGTCCGGCCGGGTGTAGTCCGGGGCGGAACCACGCGAGGGGGTCGGCTCGAACCGGGTCCAGCCCACACCCTCGAAGTACAGCTCGGGCCACGCGTGCGCGTCCCGGAGCCCCACCGACATCGTCCCGTCCGGGCGCGGCTCGCCGGGCGTGAAGCCCACCGCCACCCGGGCCGGTATGCCCAGGGTCCGGGCCATCGCGGCCATCGAGAAGGAGAAGTGGACGCAGAAGCCCTGCTTGTCCTTGAGGAAGCGGGCGATCGCCTCCGTACCGCTGCCGGACTCCACCTGGGTGTCGTACGTGAACCCGCCCTTCACCGCGAACCAGTCCTGGAGCATGACGGCCCGCTGGTAGTCGGTGGTCGCGCCCTTGGTGACGCGGCGGGCCGTCGTGTTCACGATCCGCGGCAAGGTCTGCGGGATCTTCGTGTACTCCTGCACCAGCGCCGGGGGAGCGGGCTGCGAGGCGGCCAGCTGGTCCGCCGTCGGCCGCACCTGGAGGCTGCTGACCTGGTACTGCACGCCCTGTGTCGTCTGTCCCCGGTCGCCGACGAGGGTCCGGCCGACCGGCTCGAAGCGCCAGTGCCCGCCGATGTCGACCTTGGTCGCCGGGTAGGGCATCGGCAGCCAGTTCTGGGTGTACCAGCCGGCGGCCGAGACGCTGGTCCTGATCTCCGCGGTGCCGATCGCCGGGCTCAGCCCGTCGGGCTGCGGCAGCACGTCCGGCACGTCCTTGATCTTGCGCTCGGACGACTTCCAGGAGGCCCCGTCGAACTGGTCGAGGGCCACGATCCGCAGATACAGGTCCTGGGTGTCCTGGGCGTTGGTGCGGTAGCGCAGGACCTCGCGGTCCTCGGGCTGGTTGAGGCTGTTCTGGAGCGAGACCAGCGGGTTGACCGCCGAGATCGTGCCGCCCCCGCCGCCTTCACCGCCGGCGCCGCCGGAGCCGCCGAGCAGCCCGGTGCCCATGGCGGGCAGCGCGGCCGGGATCACCAGGGCGATGCCCAGGGCGAGCGCCCCGATCCGGCGGCCGGTGCGGACCGGCGCGAGCGGGCCGCCGTCCGGCTCGAACGGCGTCTGCGGCCGGTCGGACCGGGCCGCCCCGCCGAACATCCGCCCCCACTGGGAGAGCCGGTCGCGGCCCTCGGCGAGCAGGAGCAGCAGATAACCGGCGGCCGCCAGGAGGAACCACAGCCAGCTCGCCCCGCCGTTGGACAGCCCCGCGGCCACCGAGTACAGCGCGAGCAGCGGCAGCCCGGCCGGGGCGGCGCTGCGGAAGGTCACGGCCAGCGCGTCCACCGCGAGCCCGATCACCAGCGTGCCGCCGACGACCATCAGCCGGATGCCGTCGGTGCTGGGCGCCGGGATCGTGTACCGCCCGACGTCGTCGGCCCCCTGCTGGAGCAGCTGGGAGAGGTGCTCGAAGGCCTCCGGGCCCGGCAGCAGCCCGGCGACGGCCTGCTCTCTGGCGAACACCAGGGTCAGCAGGACCAGCGTCACCACGGCCTGCGCCAGCACCGTCAGCGGCCGCGCCAGCGGCACCCGGCGGGCGAGCGCGCCCACTCCCGTCTGGAGGGCGAGCAGGAACGCGGCCTGCACGATCCAGGTCGCCCGGTCGACCAGCGGCAGCAGGGAGCACGACGCCATCACCGTGGCGGCGAAGGCGCACAGCGCCAGCCGTCCGCGCCCGCTCATGACCACGCCCCTGACATTCCCGGTATCCCCGATGTTCCCGACGTCCACGAGGCGCCGCCCGAAGCGGCTCCCGTGCCCGTCCGTTCCTGCCCCGCCTGCCGCCACAGGGCCGCGAAAGGCGCGCCCGGCGGCACGGTCAGCGCCGTCCACCCGGCCTCGCGCAGCAGCCGCAGCGACCGCTCGGCCGGGCCGTGGCCCCCGGGCGGCGGCGAGCCGTGCGTCCACAGGTCGCTGTCCAGGACGAAGGCGACCGCCGCGCCGCTGCGCTGTCGCATCTTCGCCGCGACCGCGGCCTGCTCCTCGTCGAGGTCCCCGAAGAACCCGAGCAGCAGCCCCTCGTTCCCGCCGCGCAGCACGTCGTACGCGCGCGAGAGCCCGCCGCCGTCGGAGTGGTCCACGACCGCGAGGGTGTCCATCATCAGTCCCGCCGACTCCGAGGAGTCCTGGGTGGATCCGGCGAACCCGCCCGCCCCCTCGCCCGGCACCGAACTGCCGGTGTCGGTCAGCAGCCGCACCGAGTAGCCGCGCTCCAGCATGTGCACCAGCGCCGAGGCCGCGCCCGAGACGGCCCATTCGAAGGCCGAGTCGGGGCCCGCGCCCGCGTACGCGATGTCCCGGGTGTCGAGCAGCACCGTGCACCTGGCCCGCTGCGGCTGCTCCTCGCGCCGCACCATCAGCTCGCCGTAGCGCGCGGTGGAGCGCCAGTGCACCCGGCGCAGGTCGTCGCCGTGCCGGTACAGGCGCGGGATGACGTCGTCCTCACCGGCGAGCGCCAGCGAGCGCTGGCGGCCGTCGCCGTATCCGGCGGCCTCGCCCGAGAGCCGTACGGGAGGCAGCGGCTCGGTGCGCGGTATCACCGTGAGGGTGTCGAAGGCGCTGAACGCGCGCGTGAGCTCGCACATCCCGAACGGGTCGGTCAGACGCAGCTGGAGCGGGCCGAGCGGATAACGCCCGCGCAGGTCGGACCGGACCCGGTAGGACACCTCGCGCTTGCCGCCCGCCTCCACCCGGTCCAGTACGAAACGGGGCCGGGGGCCCAGCACGTACGGCACCCGGTCCTGGAGCATGAGCAGGCCGGTGGGCAGCCGGGAGACGTTGTCGACGCGCAGGTGCACCCGGGCCTCGGAGCCCGCGGGCACGCGCGCGGGGGAGAGGCGCCGGCTGCCCGCGACCCGGTAGCGCGTGCGGTACAGGACGGTCGTGCAGACCAGGGGCAGCACGGCGAGCAGCAGCCCGACCCGCAGCAGATCCTCCTGGCCCAGCACGTACGCACAGATCGCGGCGGCGATTCCGGCGGCCAGGAACGACCGGCCGCGGGTGGTAAGACCGGACAGGGCGGCCCGGACACCGCCCTTCTCGGCGCTCTCCGGCCCGGCGTCGGCCGGGGGCGCACCGGCCGCCATCACAGCCGCCGGGTGCCGGGCTGCTGCTGGCCGTAGAGCGGGCCGCCGGCCTGCGGCACGGGGGTGTGCTGGAGGATCTCCAGGACGACCTGCTCGGCGGTGCGGCGGTTCAACTGGGCCTGGGCGGTGGGCAGCAGCCGGTGCGCGAGGACCGCGACGGCGAGCGCCTGGACGTCGTCCGGCAGTGCGTACTCCCGGCCGCTCAGGGCCGCGGTCGCCTTGGCCGCGCGCAGCAGGTGCAGCGTGGCGCGGGGCGAGGCGCCGAGTCTGAGGTCGGGGTGGTTGCGGGTGGCCCCGACCAGCTGCACCGCGTACCGCCGGACGGATTCGGCGACGTGGACCTTGCGGACCGCGTCGACGAGCTTGACGATGTCGTGCGCGTGCGCCACCGGCTGGAGGTCGTCCAGCGGCGAGACCGCGCCGTGCACGTCGAGCATCTGGAGCTCGGCCTCGGCCGACGGGTAGCCGATCGAGACGCGGGCCATGAAGCGGTCGCGCTGGGCCTCGGGGAGCGGGTAGGTGCCCTCCATCTCCACCGGGTTCTGGGTGGCCACCACCATGAAGGGGCTGGGCAGTTCGTAGGTCTGGCCGTCGATGGTGACCTGGCGCTCCTCCATCGACTCCAGGAGCGCGGACTGCGTCTTGGGCGAGGCGCGGTTGATCTCGTCGCCGATCACGATCTGCGCGAAGATGGCGCCCGGCTTGAACTCGAAGTCCCGCCGCTGCTGGTCGTAGATGGACACACCGGTGATGTCCGACGGCAGCAGGTCCGGCGTGAACTGGATGCGCCGCACCGAGCAGTCGATGGACTTGGCCAGCGCCTTGGCCAGCATGGTCTTGCCCACGCCGGGGACGTCCTCGATCAGGAGGTGCCCCTCCGCGAGCAGTACGGTCAGCGAGAGCCGTACGACCTCGGGCTTGCCCTCGATCACACCCTCCACCGACCTGCGGACGCGCTCCGCAGTGGCGGTCAGATCTGTGAGGCTCGCTCGCTCGTCATAGGTCGTCACCCGGCCCTCCTCGGCCCTTCCCGCCGCTCGGGGAGCGGCGGGTTACCCCAGTTGCCTGCGGGCCGGCGCACTGGAAACGGCACGGCCCACCTCGGAATACGGGCACCGCGCTCGAGGCGTTCGGACGGATGCCACACCCGCATTCTTGTTGCCGTCGCCGCGTCGTGTCACTCGCCTGTGGATAACTGGAGGGGATATGTCGGGGGTTGCCGTGTTTTTGTCACCGAAGGGAGCCTGAAGAGATTCCGAAGCGACGCGGAATCGAGTCCGAAACGGGCCCCGGCGGCGGGGACCGGCGGGCTCAGGCCGCCGCGTCTATCTCGCGCAGCAGGCCGGTGGTGACGTCGAAGACGAATCCGCGCACGTCGTCGACGTGCAGCAGGAACGGCGAGGTGCGGACCCGCTGCATGGACTGGCGTACGTCCTGGTCGACGTCGCGGAAGGACTCCACGGCCCAGGCCGGGCGCTGGCCGACCTCGTCCTCGATCTCGTGCCGGAAGTCCTCGGTGAGGGACTCCAGGCCGCAGCCGGTGTGGTGGACGAGCATGACGCTGCGGGTGCCGAGCGCCCGCTGGCTGATGGTCAGCGACCGTATGACGTCGTCGGTGACCACACCGCCGGCGTTGCGGATGGTGTGGCAGTCACCGAGTTCCAGGCCGAGGGCCGCGTGCAGGTCGAGACGGGCGTCCATACAGGCCACGACGGCGACGCGGAGGACCGGCCGGGCGTCCATGCCGGGGTCGCTGAACGCCTCGGCGTACCTGTGGTTCGCCTCGACCAGCCGGTCGGTGACGGTTCCCCCGTCACGGACCGCGAGGTGGGGGCGGACGGGGTGCTCTGCGGGGCTGTGCGCAGGAGTCGACATGTCTATGACGGTAGTCGCCGTAGATCGTTCAGTCTTGTCCTGGGGACGGAAAAATCCCGTCAACTCGGTCGGTTGTGAGGTAACCCACAAGCGTGGTAATCGGTCGTCCGTGCGGGTGAAAAGCGCACCCCGCGACGCGCTGGGCCGTTGATTGACCGAAAGGACCGGTGGACTAAAGTGACGCGAAGTGGGAGGGGTGACACGCTCCGGCCCGCTTGCGGGGACAGATTCCGTATCCGCAGTACAGAGCAGTTGCACAGTTTCCCCCCGCGTGCGCGGCGCGCGTACGGCTCGGCCTCCCCCCGCTCGCCGGTCGGCTGACGCCACTTCCCCGGCGCCGGCAGACCTTCCGAGCGGGTGGGGACCCGGCGGTATGCGCCCGGTGCCCGCCGGACCTGAGAGGGCCAAAGTGACAGGGCGCGAAGCGCTTCCCAGCGAGGGCGGCGACGGGCGACGGGAGGGACAGAGCCGGCATGTGCCGGTGATGCTCCAGCGGTGCCTGGATCTGCTGGCCCCGGCCCTGACGCAGCCCGGGGCGGTCGTCGTCGACTGCACCCTGGGCCTCGGCGGCCACAGTGAGGCGCTGCTCACCCAGTTCCCCGAGGTGCGCCTGATCGCCCTCGACCGGGACAAGGAGGCCCTGCGCCTCTCCGGCGAGCGCCTGGCGCCCTTCGGGGAGCGCGCGACCCTGGTCCACGCCGTCTACGACGAGCTCCCCGAGGTCCTGGACCGGCTCGGCGTCCCGCGCGTCCAGGGCATCCTCTTCGACCTCGGCGTCTCCTCGATGCAGCTCGACGAGGCCGACCGCGGCTTCGCCTACGCGCAGGACGCCCCGCTCGACATGCGCATGGACCAGACCACCGGCGTCAGCGCGGCCGAGGTGCTCAACACCTACCCGCCGGGCGAGCTGGTGCGGATCCTGCGGCAGTACGGCGAGGAGAAGCAGGCCAAGCGGATCGTCTCGGCGGTCGTCCGCGAGCGCGAGAAGGAGCCGTTCAGCAACAGCGCGCGGCTCGTCGAGCTGATCCGCGACTCGCTGCCGCAGGCCGCCAAGCGCACCGGCGGCAACCCCGCCAAGCGCACCTTCCAGGCCCTGCGCATCGAGGTCAACGGCGAGCTCTCGGTCCTGGAGCGGGCGATCCCGGCGGCCGTGGCGGCCCTGGACGTCGGCGGCCGGATCGCGGTCCTCTCGTACCACTCGCTGGAGGACCGCCTGGTCAAGCAGGTCTTCGCGGCCGGGGCCGCCAACACCGCCCCGCCGGGGCTGCCGGTCGTGCCCGAGCAGTACCAGCCGCGCCTCAAGCTCCTCACCCGCGGCGCCGAGCTGCCCACCGAGGAGGAGATCGCCGAGAACCGGCGGGCGGCCCCCGCCAGGTTCCGCGGGGCCCAGCGGATCCGGGAGGACCTGCGGTGAGCGGGGCGGCCAGGCAGCTGCGGGGGCAGGCGGCCCGGCTCGGCCGGCTGCTGCCCCCCGCGGGCGCGCGCAGCGCCGCCCGCACCCCCTTCGTGCTGCTGGTCGTCGTGCTCCTCGGCGGCGGACTGATCAGCCTGCTGCTGCTGAACTCCGCGCTGAACGAGGGCTCGTTCAAGCTGAGCGAGCTGCGCCGCCAGACCACCGAGCTCACCGACGAGCAGCAGGCGCTCCAGCACGACGTGGACGGCCTCTCCGCCCCCGACGCGCTCTCCCGCCGGGCCACCGAGCTCGGCATGGTCCCCGGCGGCAGCCCCCTCTTCCTCAACCCCGACGGCACGGTCAGGGGCGTGCCCGCCGCGGGCGCCGCCCAGCCGGCCCCGGCGCCCAGCCCCGAGATGGTCCAGGGCGCGGCCGTGACCGTCCCCGCGCCCGCCGGCGAGACCCCGGCGCCCCACGCCCAGCCGGTCCCCGCGCCCGCGCCCACCCCCTCCGGCACGCCGCCGCGTGCCACCGCTCCCGCCGCGCCCCCGGCGCCCGCCCCCGCGAAGACCTCCCCGACCCCCGGCAGGTGACGCAGTGAGCCCCCAGGAACCGCCGCGCCGCCGGGTGCCAGGACCCGCGCGGCCGCGCCCCCAGGCCCGCCCGGCGCAGCGCCGCCCCAAGGCCCCCGCGCGCATAAGGCTCGGCAGCCCCCGGCCCCGGCTGCGGCTGGTCAGCCTGGGGCTCACCCTGATCATGATCGCGTTCGTGGTCCGGCTGCTCCAGGTGCAGGCGGTCGACGCCAGCGCGTACTCCGCCAAGGCGGAGAAGAACCGGTACGCCAGCTATGCGCTGCCCGCCGAGCGCGGCGAGATCACCGACCGCGACGGCATCGCCCTGGCCACCAGCGTCGACGCGTACGACATCACCGCCGACCCGTCGATGTTCACGCGGGCGACCAGCAAGGCCGACGACGCCCCCGAGCAGGCCGCGGCCCTGCTGTCCCCGCTGATCGGCAAGGACCAGGACGAGATCGCCAGGAAGCTCAGGACGCCCAAGAGCCGCTATGTGGTCCTCGCCCGCCGCCAGACCCCGCAGGTGTGGAACCAGATCAAGGACCTGAAGAAGGTCTTCGCCGAGAAGGCCCGGGCCGACCTGGCCAAGGGCGGCCCCGGCGCCAATGTGCTCGGCGGCGTCTTCAACGAGTCCAGCAGCAAGCGGGTCTACCCCAACGGCGACCTCGCCGCCGGGATACTGGGGTACGTCAACGCCGAGGGGCGCGGCGGCGGAGGCCTGGAGTCCCAGCTCGACAAGGTCCTGGCCGGCCAGGACGGCAAGATCACCTACGCCCAGTCGGGCGGCCGCCGGGTGCCCACCGCGGGCACCCGCGAGACCCCGGCCGTGCCCGGCTCGGGCGTCGAGCTGACCATCGACCGGGACATCCAGTGGATGGCCCAGAAGGCCATCACCGACCAGGTCCGCAAGTCCCAGGCCGACCGGGGCTATGTGGTGGTCCAGCGCACCGACACCGGCGAGGTCCTGGCCATGGCCAACGCCCCCGGCTTCGACCCCAACGACCTCGCGCACGCCGGCAGGGGCGCGCTGGGCAACCCGGCCGTCCAGGACGTGTACGAGCCGGGCTCCACCGCCAAGGTCATGTCCATGGCCGCGGTCCTGGAGGAGAACGCGGCGACCCCGCTGACCCATGTCACCGTGCCCAACCGGCTGCACCGCGGCGACCGGCTGTTCAAGGACGACATCGACCACCCGACCTGGAACCTGACGCTCAACGGCGTCCTCGCCAAGTCCAGCAACATCGGCACGATCCTTGCCGTGGAGCAGCTCGGCAAGACCGACGCCGAGGCCGACCGGGTCCTCTACTCGTATCTGCGCAAATTCGGCCTCGGCTCGCCCACCGGCCTCGGCTACCCCGGCGAGACCCCCGGCATCCTGGCACCGCCGCAGAAGTGGTCGACCTCCCAGCAGTACACGGTCCGCTTCGGCCAGGGCCTCTCGCTCAGCGCCATGCAGGCGGCCTCGGTGTACTCGACGATCGCCAACGGCGGGGTGCGGATCGAACCGACGCTGGTACGGGGCACCAAGGGCCCCGACGGCCGCTTCACCCCGGCCCCCGCGCCCAAGCAGTCCCGGGTGGTCAGCGAGAAGACCGCCAGGACCGTGGCCGAGATGCTGGAGTCGGTCGTCGGCGACGAGGAGGGAACCGGAGTCAAGGCCCGCATCCCCGGCTACCGGGTCGCGGGCAAGACCGGAACCGCCAACCGCGTCGATCCCGGAACCGGCCGCTACCACGGCTACACCGCGTCCTTCGCCGGTTTCGCCCCCGCCGACAAGCCGGCGATCACCGTCTACTGCGCCATCCAGAACCCGACCAAGGGCAGCTACTTCGGCGGCCAGATCTGCGGCCCGATCTACAAGCAGGTGATGGAGTTCGCGCTCAAGACACTGCAGATCCCGCCGACCGGCGCCAAGCAGCCCAATCTGCCCGTCTCCTTCGGCGGCAACGACTGAATCCGGAACCATCAGTGACAACCATCACCCCCGGTCCCGGGAACCAGGACCGCAACCACCACGCCCCGCCCCCCTCTTTTGGCGACCCGGCGGGTGCGCCCGGTACGCTCACCGCCGTGCCACACGCTGATCAGTACCGAACCACCCCGCAGGACGCCCCCGCGCACCAGCCGGGAGCGCCCCGGCCGGACCGGCCCCGCCCGACGTCCCTGGGCGAACTGGCCGACCGGCTGGGCGCCGAGGCCCCGGGGTCGGGAGAGGTCACCGGCATCACCCACGACTCCCGCGCGGTCCGCCCCGGCGACCTCTACGCGGCCCTGCCCGGCGCCCGCTTCCACGGCGCCGACTTCGCCGCCCAGGCCGCGGGCCTGGGCGCCGCCGCCGTCCTCACCGACCCGGCGGGCGCCGACCGCGCCGCCGCGACCGGCCTGCCGGTCCTGGTCACCGAGGACCCGCGGGGCGTCATGGGCGAGCTGGCCGCCGAGATCTACGGCCACCCCGGCCGCGACCTGCTCCAGCTGGGCATCACCGGAACCTCCGGGAAGACCACCACCGCGTACCTCGTCGAGGGCGGGCTGCGCGGGGCCGGGCACCGCACCGGCCTGATCGGTACGGTCGAGATGCGCATCGGCGACGAGCGCATCAAGTCCGAGCGCACCACCCCCGAAGCCACCGACCTCCAGGCCCTGTTCGCGGTGATGCGCGAGCGCGGGGTCGAGTCGGTGGCCATGGAGGTCTCCAGCCACGCGCTGGTGCTCGGCCGGGTCGACGGCTGCGTCTTCGACGTCGCCGTCTTCAACAACCTGAGCCCGGAGCACATGGAGTTCCACTCCGACATGGAGGACTACTTCCAGGCCAAGGCGCAGTTGTTCACGCCGGAGCGCGCACGGCTCGGCGTGGTGAACCTCGACGACGAGTACGGCCGCAGGCTGGCCGCCGGCGAGTCCGGCATCGAGGTCACCACCTTCTCGGCCGAGGGCCACCCGGACGCCGACTGGCGCGCCGAGGACGTGGACGTGCGCCAGGACAGCTCGACCTTCACGGCCGTCGGCCCCAAGGGCGAGCGGATCTCCGCCACCGCCCCGCTGCCCGGCCCGTTCAACGTGGCCAACACCCTCGCCGCGATCGTCACGCTGGCCGTCGCGGGCATCGACCCGCAGACCGCCGCCGACGGCGTGGCAGCCGTACCGGGCGTGCCCGGCCGGCTGGAGCGGGTGGACGCGGGCCAGCCGTTCCTGGCGGTGGTGGACTACGCGCACAAGACGGACGCGGTCGAATCGGTTCTGCGCTCGCTGCGCAAGGTCACCCGGGGCAAGCTGCACATCGTCCTGGGCTGCGGCGGGGACCGCGACCAGACCAAGCGCGCGCCGATGGGCGCCGCCGCCGCCCGGCTCGCCGACACCGCCGTACTGACCTCGGACAACCCCCGTTCCGAGGACCCCCTCGCCATTCTCGCCGCGATGCTCGCGGGCGCCGCCGAGGTGCCCGTCCACGAGCGCGGCGACGTCCTGGTCGACGCCGACCGGGCCGCCGCCATCGCGGCGGCCGTGGCCCGCGCCGAGCCGGGCGACACCGTCCTGGTCGCGGGCAAGGGCCACGAGCAGGGCCAGGACACCGCCGGAGTGGTCCGCCCCTTCGACGACCGTCTGGTCCTGCGGGCCGCGATCGAACACCGCCAAGCACAGTCAGGGATGAAGCAGTGATCGCCCTCTCCCTCGCCGAGATCGCCGAAATCGTCGGCGGGCAGTCGTACGACATACCGGATCCGTCCCTCCAGGTCACCGGATCCGTCGTCATCGACTCCCGCCTGGTGGCGCCCGGTTCCCTCTTCGCCGCCTTCGCGGGCGAGCACGTCGACGGCCACGACTACGCGCGCGTGGCGTACGAGGCGGGAGCGGTGGCCGTGCTGGCCGCCCGGCCCGTCGGCGTGCCCGCGATCGTCGTCGACGACGTCCAGGGCGCCCTCGGGGCGCTGGCCCGCGAGGTCGTGCGCCGCCTGGGCACCGACGTGGTGGCGCTCACCGGTTCCTCCGGCAAGACCTCCACCAAGGACCTGATCGCGCAGGTGCTCCAGCGGCACGCGCCGACGGTCTACACGCCGGGCTCGCTCAACAACGAGATCGGCCTGCCGCTGACCGCCCTCACCGCCACCGCCGAGACCCGGCACCTGGTCCTGGAGATGGGCGCGCGCGGCATCGGCCACATCCGCTACCTCACCGGTCTGACCCCGCCGCGCATCGGGCTCGTCCTGAACGTCGGCACCGCCCACATCGGCGAGTTCGGCGGCCGCGAGCAGATCGCCGAAGCCAAGGGCGAGCTGGTGGAGGGGCTGCCGCAGGACGGCTGCGCCGTGCTGAACGCCGACGACCCGCTCGTCCGGGCCATGGCGCCGCGCACGAAGGCGCGCGTGCTGCTCTTCGGCGAGGCCGAGGACGCGGACGTACGCGCCGAGAATGTCCGGCTCACAGACGCCGGACAGCCTTCCTTCAGGCTTCACACACCCTCCGGGTGCAGCGACGTGACCTTGCGCCTGTACGGTGAGCACCACGTGTCGAACGCGCTCGCCGCGGCCGCCGTCGCCCATGAGCTGGGCATGTCCGCAGACGAGATCGCCCGCGCGCTCTCCGAGGCGGGCACCCTCTCCCGCTGGCGTATGGAGGTCACCGAGCGTCCGGACGGTGTGACAGTCGTCAACGACGCCTACAACGCGAACCCCGAGTCCATGCGAGCCGCCCTGCGCGCGCTCGCGGCCATGGGCAAGGGGCGCCGTACGTGGGCGGTGCTCGGTCCGATGGCCGAGCTCGGCGACGAATCGCTCGCCGAGCACGACGCGGTCGGACGGCTCGCCGTCCGGCTCAACGTCAGCAAGCTCGTGGCAGTCGGGGACCGGGAAGCGTCCTGGCTGCAACTGGGCGCATATAACGAGGGTTCGTGGGGTGAGGAGTCGGTGCACGTGTCCGACGCACAGGCGGCCGTCGACCTGCTGCGCAGTGAACTGCGCCCGGGAGACGTCGTGCTGGTGAAGGCATCGCGGTCGATCGGCCTGGAACGGGTGGCACTCGCGCTGCTCGACGGTGGCGTCGAGGGCGAGGTCGCCGCCCGATGAGGCAGATCCTCTTCGCGGGAGCCATCGGTCTCTTCCTGACCCTGGTCGGCACCCCGTTGCTCATCAAGCTGCTCGCCCGCAAGGGCTACGGCCAGTTCATCCGCGACGACGGCCCGCGCGGCCACGCCGGCAAGAAGGGCACGCCCACCATGGGCGGCATCGCCTTCATCCTGGCCACGCTCATCGCGTACGCCGCGACGAAGGTGATCACCAGCGAGGACCCGACCTTCTCGGGTCTGCTGGTGCTGTTCCTGACCGCCGGCATGGGCCTGGTCGGCTTCCTGGACGACTACATCAAGATCGTCAAGCAGCGTTCGCTGGGCCTGCGCGCCAAGGCGAAGATGGCCGGACAGCTGATCGTCGGCATCGCCTTCGCGGTGCTCGCGCTCCAGTTCGCGGACAAGCGGGGCAACACCCCCGCCTCCACCAAGCTCTCCTTCATCACGGACTTCGGCTGGTCCATCGGCCCCGTCCTGTTCGTGATCTGGGCGCTGTTCATGATTCTCGCCATGTCCAACGGCGTGAACCTGACGGACGGTCTGGACGGCCTGGCCACCGGCGCGTCGGTGATGGTCTTCGGCGCGTACACCTTCATCGGGCTGTGGCAGTTCCAGGAGTCCTGCGCCAACGCGCAGACCCTGACCAACCCCAACGCCTGCTTCGAGGTGCGCGACCCGCTGGACCTCGCGGTGGTCGCCTCGGCCCTGATGGGCTCCTGCTTCGGCTTCCTGTGGTGGAACACCTCGCCCGCCAAGATCTTCATGGGCGACACCGGTTCGCTCGCGCTCGGCGGCGCGCTCGCGGGTCTGGCGATCTGCTCGCGCACCGAGTTCCTGATCGCCCTGCTCGGCGGCCTCTTCGTGATGATCACCATGTCGGTGGTCATCCAGGTCGGCTCGTTCAAGATGACCGGGAAGCGCGTCTTCCGGATGGCCCCGCTCCAGCACCACTTCGAACTCAAGGGCTGGTCAGAAGTCCTTGTGGTGGTGAGGTTCTGGATCATCCAGGGCATGTGCGTCATCGTGGGCCTGGGTCTCTTCTACGCGGGATGGGCAGCCGACAAGTGAGTCAGAGCTGGCAGGGCATGCGGATCACCGTCGCCGGTCTCGGGGTGAGCGGCATCAGCGCCGCCCGCGCCCTGGCCGGTCTCGGCGCCGTGGTGACGGTCGTGGACGGCGGTGACTCCGCCACCCACCGGGAGCGCGCCGCCGAGCTGGCGGAGGAAGGTATCTCCGTCCGCCTCGGGGACGCGGAGACGCTCCCCGAGGGGACCGGCCTGGTCGTCACCTCGCCCGGCTGGAAGCCCGACTCCCCGCTGTTCGCGGCCGCCGCCGAGGCGGGCGTGGACGTGGTGGGCGATGTGGAGATCGCCTGGCAGCTGCGCGGCGAGAAGGCCGCGCCCTGGCTGGCGATCACCGGCACCAACGGCAAGACCACCACCACCCAGATGCTGGCGTCGATCCTGCGCGCGGCGGGCCTGCGCACCGCCGCCGTCGGCAACATCGGCACGCCGATCATCGACGTGGTGCTCGGCGAGGAGACGTACGACGTACTCGCCGTGGAGCTCTCCAGCTACCAGCTGCACTGGGCGCCCTCGCTGCGCGCCCACTCGGCCGCCGTGCTCAACCTGGCTCCGGACCACCTCGACTGGCACGGCTCCATGGAGGCGTACGCGGCCGACAAGGGCCGGATCTACGAGGGCAACACGGTCGCGTGCGTCTACAACGTGGCGGATCCGGCCACCGAGGACCTGGTCCGCGAGGCCGACGTCGAGGAGGGCTGCCGGGCGATCGGCTTCACCCTCGGCACCCCCGGCCCCTCCCAGCTCGGCGTGGTGGACGGCATCCTGGTCGACCGCGCCTTCGTCGCCAACCGGCAGAAGAACGCCCAGGAGCTGGCCGAGGTCGCGGACGTCAACCCGCCCGCGCCCCACAACATCGCCAACGCCCTCGCGGCGGCCGCGCTCGCCCGCGCCTTCGGCGTCGAGCCCAAGGCCGTACGGGACGGGCTGCGGGCCTTCCGCCCCGACGCCCACCGGATCGCGCATGTGGCGGACGTGGACTCGGTCGCGTACGTGGACGACTCCAAGGCGACCAACACGCACGCCGCCGAGGCCTCCCTGGCCGCCTACGAGCCGATCGTCTGGATCGCCGGGGGCCTCGCCAAGGGCGCGTCCTTCGACGAGCTCGTCCAGCGGTCCGCGAAGCGGCTGCGCGGGGTCGTCCTGATCGGCGCCGAGCGCCACCTGATCGCCGAAGCGCTGGCGCGACACGCCCCCGAGGTACCGGTGGTCGACGTCGAGCGGACCGACACTGGGGCGATGTCCGAGGCGGTCCGCGCGGCGGCCGGGCTGGCGAAGCCCGGGGACACGGTCCTGCTGGCCCCGGCCTGCGCCTCGATGGACATGTTCACCAACTACAACAAGCGCGGCGAGGCGTTCGCGGAAGCGGTCCGCGAACTCGCCGCGAAGCGCGCCTAGCCGGCCGGGACCCCGTCCCGCGGACCGGCGGCGCCGGGCACGACTGGAGGGGACAGCACACATGCCGGCCGAAGCGACCCCGCCCGGGCTCGTCCTGCGCAGCCGTGCCGCCGGGTCCGTACGCCGCCCGGCGGTCAGGCGCGGCGGCACGGGCGGCGCCCCGTCACGACAGCGGGGCGGCGGCCCGCGGCGGCTGTTCGAGCGGGCCCGGCGGGCCTGGGACCGGCCGCTCACGGCGTACTACCTGATCCTCGGCAGCTCGCTGCTGATCACCGTGCTCGGTCTGGTGATGGTCTACTCGGCCTCGATGATCAAGGCCCTGGAGCTGTCGCTGCCGGCCTCGTACTTCTTCCGCAAGCAGTTCCTCGCCGCGCTGATCGGCGGCGGCCTGATGTTCGCGGCCGCCCGGATGCCCGCCAAGCTGCACCGGGCGCTGTCGTACCCGATGCTGATGGTCACCGTCTTCCTGATGGTCCTGGTACAGATCCCCGGGATAGGGATGTCGGTCAACGGCAACCAGAACTGGATCTACCTGGGCGGCCCGTTCCAGCTCCAGCCCAGTGAGTTCGGCAAGCTGGCGCTGATCCTGTGGGGCGCCGACCTGCTCGCCCGCAAGCAGGACAAACGGTTGCTCACCCAGTGGAAGCACATGCTGGTGCCGCTGGTCCCGGTGGCCTTCCTGCTGCTCGGGCTGATCATGCTCGGCGGCGACATGGGCACCGCGATCATCCTCTGCGCGATCCTCTTCGGCCTGCTCTGGCTCGCCGGGGCGCCCACCCGGCTCTTCGGGGGCGTCCTCGCGGTGGCCGTGACCCTCGCCGTGATCCTCATCAAGACCAGCCCCAACCGGATGGGCCGGCTCGCCTGCATCGGGGCCACCGACCCCGGCCCGCAGGACCAGTGCTGGCAGGCGGTCCATGGAATCTACGCCCTGGCCTCGGGCGGATGGTTCGGTTCCGGCCTGGGTGCGAGTGTGGAAAAATGGGGTCAACTCCCCGAACCGCACACCGACTTCATCTTCGCCATCACCGGTGAGGAACTGGGCCTGGCGGGGACACTGTCGGTGCTCGCCCTGTTCGCGGCTCTAGGCTATGCGGGTATCCGCGTGGCCGGACGCACGGAGGACCCCTTCGTGAGGTACGCCGCGGGAGGTGTGACCACCTGGATCGTGGCCCAGGCCGTGATCAACATCGGTGCGGTGCTCGGCCTGCTGCCGATCGCCGGTGTCCCGCTCCCGCTGTTCTCCTACGGGGGGTCCGCGCTGCTGCCGACCATGTTCGCCGTGGGGCTGCTGATCGCGTTCGCGCGGGACGACCCCGCGGCGCGGGCGGCGCTGGCCATGCGGCAGCCTCGGGTGAGTTGGAAGTCGATGAGACGGCGCGTCAAGAAGCGTCCGTCCGGAGAGCGGTGAATTTCGGTGCATGTCGTACTCGCCGGTGGGGGGACCGCCGGCCACATCGAGCCCGCGCTCGCCCTCGCGGACGCCCTGCGCAGGCAGGACCCGACCGTGGGGATCACGGCCCTCGGCACGGAGAAGGGCCTGGAGACGCGGCTGGTCCCCGAGCGGGGCTATGAGCTCGCGCTCATCCCGGCCGTCCCGCTGCCCCGCAGGCCCACCCCCGAACTGATCACGGTCCCGGGGCGGCTGCGCGGCACCATCAAGGCCGCCGAGCAGATCCTGGAGCGCACCAAGGCGGACTGCGTCGTGGGCTTCGGCGGCTATGTGGCGCTGCCCGGCTATCTGGCCGCCAAGCGCCTCGGGGTGCCGATCGTGGTCCACGAGGCCAACGCCCGCCCCGGCCTGGCCAACAAGATCGGCTCGCGGTACGCGGCCGGGGTCGCCGTCGCCACGCCCGACAGCAAGCTGCGCGGCGCCCGCTACATCGGCATCCCGCTGCGGCACTCCATCGCCACCCTCGACCGCGCCCGGGTCCGCCCCGAGGCGCGCGCCGCGTTCGGCCTGGACCCGAACCTGCCGACGCTGCTGGTCTCCGGCGGCTCGCAGGGCGCCCGCCGCCTCAACGAGGTGATCCAGCAGGTCGCTCCGGTGCTCCAGCGCTCCGGCATCCAGATCCTGCACGCGGTCGGCCCGAAGAACGAAGTGCCGCGCGTCGACAACATGCCCGGAATGCCGCCGTACATCCCGGTACCGTACGTGGACCGGATGGATCTCGCGTACGCCGCGGCCGACATGATGCTCTGCCGCGCGGGCGCGATGACCGTCGCCGAACTCTCCGCCGTCGGGCTGCCCGCCGCCTACGTACCGCTGCCGATCGGCAACGGCGAACAGCGGCTCAACGCCCAGCCGGTGGTGAAGGCGGGCGGCGGTCTGCTGGTCGACGACGCCGAACTCACCCCCGGGTGGGTGCAGGACCAGGTCCTGCCCGTGCTCGCCGACCCGCACCGGCTGTACGAGATGTCCCGCGCCGCCTCCGAGTTCGGCCGCCGGGACGCCGACGACCTGCTCGTCGGCATGGTGTACGAGGCGATCGCCGCGCGCTGACGGAGCGGCAGAAGGCAGGGGACCGTGGCCGGACAGGCGACCGCTCGACGCGGAGCGGGACAGGCGAGGAAGTCCGGCCCGTCCGGCCCCCGCCGCCCCGCGGGACGGCTGCGGCTGCGGCTGCCCGCCCGGCGCCGGCTGCTGCTGATTCTGGCCACCGCCGTCGTCCTCGGCGCGGCCGTCGTCTGGGTGCTGTACGGCTCCACCTGGCTGCGGGCCGAGCAGGTGGAGACCACCGGCACCGAGGTGCTCACCCCCGCCGAAGTCGAGGCGGCGGCGGCCGTTCCGGTCGGATCCCCGCTGGTCTCGGTCGACACGGACGCGATCGAGGCCCGGCTGCTGCGCAAGCTGCCGCGGCTCGACTCGGTGGACGTCAGCCGCTCCTGGCCGCACGGCATCACGCTCGACGTGACCGAGCGCAAGCCCGTTCTGCTGGTGAAAAAAGGCGCGAACTTCACCGAAGTGGACGCCAAGGGTGTGCGGTTCGCCACGGTCGCCAAGGCGCCCGCGCACGTACCGCTGCTCGAACTGAACCCGGACAACTCGCCCTCGCTGCGCCGATTTCCGTCCGACGCACTGGTGCGCGAAGCGGTCAAGGTGGCGGGCGAACTCCCGTCCGCCGTCGCCAAGGACACCCGACTCGTCCGGGTCACCTCCTACGACGCGGTCTCCCTGGAGTTGAGCCGCGGGCGTACGGTCATGTGGGGCAGTGACGAGGAGGGGGAGCTCAAGGCCCGTACGCTGGTCGCCCTCATGAAAGCGGCGCCCAGGGCGCGGTACTTCGATGTGAGCGCGCCCACCGCCCCTGCGGCATCGGGGAGTTGACGCACATATGCGCTGGCCAGCACCCTGGTTGGTCATCGCTACGGGTGATCACATAGGGTGAAAAGAAAAACGGGAGGTTCGGCGTGTTCGTTGAACGTGCGCCACTTGTCGACTTAGTGTCCTGTTCGGAAGAGTCCAAGGAACAGACACATTGGTAACCCTAAACTTCAACGTTAGGGTTCGGGTCGGCGTTCGGACCGTCCCACATCGGCATTCGTCGTCGCCGTGCGACACCCGCACGTGACGACCCGTAACTCGAGGCGAGAGGCCTTCGACGTGGCAGCACCGCAGAACTACCTCGCAGTCATCAAGGTCATCGGTGTCGGCGGCGGTGGTGTCAATGCCATCAACCGAATGATCGAGGTCGGTCTCAAGGGCGTCGAGTTCATCGCGATCAACACCGACGCACAAGCTCTGTTGATGAGCGACGCCGACGTCAAGCTCGACGTCGGCCGTGAACTCACCCGCGGCCTCGGGGCCGGAGCCAACCCGGCAGTCGGGCGCAAGGCGGCAGAGGACCACCGCGAGGAGATCGAGGAGGTCCTCAAGGGGGCCGACATGGTCTTCGTCACCGCGGGAGAGGGCGGCGGCACCGGCACCGGCGGCGCACCCGTCGTCGCCAACATCGCGCGCTCGCTCGGCGCGCTCACGATCGGTGTGGTCACCCGGCCGTTCACCTTCGAGGGCCGCCGTCGCGCCAACCAGGCGGAGGACGGCATCGCCGAGCTCCGCGAAGAGGTCGACACCCTCATCGTCATCCCCAACGACCGGCTGCTGTCCATCTCGGACCGCCAGGTCTCGGTGCTCGACGCCTTCAAGTCGGCCGACCAGGTCCTGCTCTCCGGCGTCCAGGGCATCACCGACCTGATCACCACCCCGGGCCTGATCAACCTCGACTTCGCCGACGTCAAGTCGGTCATGTCCGAGGCCGGTTCGGCGCTCATGGGCATCGGCTCGGCGCGCGGCGACGACCGCGCGGTGGCCGCCGCCGAGATGGCGATCTCCTCGCCGCTCCTGGAGGCGTCCATCGACGGCGCCCGCGGTGTGCTGCTCTCCATCTCCGGCGGCTCCGACCTCGGTCTCTTCGAGATCAACGAGGCCGCGCAGCTGGTCAGCGAGGCCGCCCACCCCGAGGCCAACATCATCTTCGGCGCGGTCATCGACGACGCGCTGGGCGACGAGGTACGGGTCACGGTCATCGCGGCCGGGTTCGACGGCGGCCAGCCGCCCGCCCGCCGCGACAACGTGCTGGGCTCCACCGCCGCCAAGCGCGAGGAGCCCGCGCCGGTCCGCGCCCCCGAGCGCCCGCTGGGCGGACTCGGCACCGTGAGCGCGCGCGAGGAGACCCCGGCCCCGGCCCCGGTCGAGACCGCGCCGGTCGGCGAGGCGAGCCCGCCGCAGGTGCCGACGGCCCGCCCGTACCAGGACAGCCAGGCCGAAGAGCTGGATGTCCCGGACTTCTTGAAGTGATAGGGCAGCACATCCTCGCGAGCGGCGCGCACTTCGCCTTCACCGACCGGTGGGGCGGAGTGAGCGCCGCTCCGTACGAGGAGCTCAACCTGGGCGGCGCGGTCGGCGACGACCCCGCCGCGGTCCGGACCAACCGCGGCCTCGCCGCCAAGGCGCTGGGGCTCGACCCGGACCTGGTGGTCTGGATGAACCAGGTGCACTCGCCGGACGTGGCCGTGGTGGACGGGCCGTGGGGCGCCGACGCCGAGGTCCCGGCGGTGGACGCGGTGGTGACCGCCCGTCGCGGGCTCGCCCTCGCGGTCCTGACCGCCGACTGCACGCCCGTCCTCCTCGCCGACCCGGTCGCCGGGGTGGTGGCCGCCGCGCACGCGGGGCGGCCCGGGATGGTCGCGGGCGTGGTGCCCGCGGCGGTCGCGGCGATGGTCTCGCTCGGCGCCGAGCCGTCCCGGATCACCGCGCGGACCGGGCCCGCCGTCTGCGGCAAGTGCTACGAGGTCCCGGCGGAGATGCGGGACGAGGTCGCCGCGGCCGAGCCGGCCGCCCGGTCCCGGACGAGCTGGGGGACCCCGGCCGTCGACGTCACCGCGGGCGTGCACGCGCAGCTCGCGGCGCTCGGGATCACGGACCGGCAGCCGTCGGGGGTGTGCACGCTCGAATCGCACGACCACTTCTCGTACCGCCGCGACCGCACCACCGGGCGGCTCGCCGGATACGTCTGGCTCGACGCCGAGGGGCCCGGTGCGACCGGGGGAGAGGGAAGCGGGCATGACGGACCGTAAGGCGGAACTCGCCGCGAACCTGGCACAGGTGGAGGAACGTATCTCCGCGGCCTGTGCGGCAGTCGGGCGCAAGCGGGACGACGTGACGCTCATCGTGGTCACCAAGACCTACCCCGCTAGCGACGTCCGGCTCCTGTACGAGCTGGGGGTGCGTCAGGTCGCCGAGAACCGGGACCAGGACGCCGCCCCCAAGGCGGCGGCCTGCGCCGACCTCCCGGATCTGCGCTGGCACTTCGTGGGCCAGCTCCAGACGAACAAGGTCCGTTCCGTGGTGACTTACGCGGATCTGGTGCAGTCCGTCGACCGGGACCGGCTGGTCACCGCGCTCTCCGCGGCCGCCGTGAAGGCGGAGCGGGAGGTGGGGTGCCTCATCCAGGTCGCGCTCGACGCCGAGTCGGGTGCGCGGGGCGACCGGGGCGGCGTCGCCCCCGACGGAATCGAGCAGTTGGCCGGACTTGTGGCGGACGCGCCCGGTCTGCGGCTGGACGGTCTGATGACCGTGGCGCCGCTGGCGGGCGAGTACGCGGGCCGCGAACGGGCCGCATTCGAGCGGCTGATGGATTTGTCGACTGACCTGCGCCGCGCTCATCCGGCTGCGAACATGGTGTCAGCAGGGATGAGTGCGGACCTCGAAGAGGCTGTTGCGGCCGGAGCGACACATGTACGCGTCGGTACGGCGGTACTCGGAGTCCGACCCCGGCTCGGGTAACGTCGCGAAGCAAGTCGGACCACAGCAGAAAATATGGTCATTCCCACTCATCGGTGGGCAGACCTAGTGGATCGTGGGCACTTGGTGACACAGCGACATTTGGCGACAAGGGCGATCCACCACAGAGCGGAGGAATCGGAGCATGGCCGGCGCGATGCGCAAGATGGCGGTCTACCTCGGTCTCGTGGAGGACGATGGGTACGACGGCCCGGGGTTCGACCCCGATGACGAGTTCGAACCCGAGCCGGAGCCCGAGCGGGACCGCCGCCGGCACCAGCCTCCGCATCAGGTCGAACGGGACGAACCGGTACGAGCCGTACAGCCGCCGGCTCCCCGTGAACCGGTCGCGCACGCAGCCGTGATGCCCGCGGAATCGGGGCGTCCGGCGCGAATCGCCCCCGTGGCATCCATCACACCTGAACGTCCGAGCCTGGAGAAGAACGCACCGGTGATCATGCCCAAGGTCGTGTCCGAGCGGGAGCCCTACCGCATCACCACGCTGCACCCGCGGACCTACAACGAGGCCCGTACCATCGGGGAACACTTCCGCGAGGGCACGCCGGTGATCATGAACCTCACCGAGATGGACGACACCGATGCGAAGCGACTTGTCGACTTTGCCGCCGGTCTTGTGTTTGGTTTGCACGGCAGCATTGAACGGGTGACGCAGAAGGTGTTCCTGTTGTCGCCTGCTAACGTCGATGTCACGGCGGAGGACAAGGCCCGTATCGCAGAGGGCGGTTTCTTCAACCAGAGCTGAGACACGACACCGGGAACGATCCGGCCAAGGGGCCGGGGGCACAGAGCAAGGGGAGAGGGAAGCGCGAGATGGGCGTCGCACTGGATGTGGTCTACATCGCGCTGATGTGCTTCCTCATCGTGCTGATCTTCCGGCTCGTCATGGACTACGTCTTGCAGTTCGCACGTTCATGGGAACCCGGCAAGGCGATGGTGGTCGTTCTTGAGGCCACCTACACTGTCACCGATCCACCGCTCAAGCTTCTGCGGCGGTTCATTCCGCCGCTGCGTCTCGGGGGCGTGGCACTCGACCTGTCCTTCTTCGTTCTGATGATCATCGTGTACATCCTGATCTCCATCGTCACCAGCGTGGGGAGATAGATGTGAGCGACACGGTCCTGCCGACTGCCGACGACTACGTAGAGGTGAAGAAGAGATGCCGCTGACCCCTGAGGACGTGCGGAACAAGCAGTTCACGACCGTCCGGCTCCGAGAAGGCTACGACGAGGACGAGGTCGATGCCTTCCTGGACGAGGTCGAAGCCGAACTGACCCGCCTGCTTCGCGAGAACGAGGACCTGCGCGCCAAGCTGGCCGCCGCGACGCGTGCCGCCGCGCAGAACCAGCAGCAGCAGGGTATGCGCAAGCCGGAGCCGCAGGACCAGCGCGGTCCGGGCGCCCCCGTGCCCGCCGCCATATCCGGACCCCCGCAGGTGCAGCAGCAGCAGCCGCAGATGGGCCCGCCCCAGCTGCCGAGCGGCGCCCCGCAGCTGCCCGCCGGTCCCGGTGGCCACGGCCCGCAGGGCCAGCACGGCCAGGGCCCCATGGGCCAGAACCAGATGGGCCAGGGCCCCATGGGCCAGGGTCCGATGGGCCAGAACCAGCTCGGCCAGGGTCCGATGGGCCAGGGCCCCATGGGTCAGGGTCCGATGGGCCAGAACCAGATGGGCCAGAACCAGCTCGGCCAGGGCCCCATGGGCCAGCCGATGGGCGGCCCCATGGGCGGCCACGGCCCGCAGATGTCCCAGCCCGGCCAGGGCCCCGGCGGCGACAGCGCCGCGCGCGTCCTGTCGCTGGCCCAGCAGACCGCCGACCAGGCGATCGCCGAGGCCCGCTCCGAGGCCAACAAGATCGTCGGCGAGGCCCGGTCGCGCGCCGAGGGCCTGGAGCGGGACGCCCGCGCCAAGGCCGACGCGCTGGAGCGGGACGCGCAGGAGAAGCACCGCGTCGCGATGGGCTCCCTGGAGTCCGCCCGCGCCACCCTTGAGCGCAAGGTCGAGGACCTGCGCGGCTTCGAGCGCGAGTACCGTACGCGACTGAAGTCCTACCTGGAGTCGCAGCTGCGCCAGCTGGAGACCCAGGCGGACGACTCGCTGGCTCCGCCGCGCACCCCGGCGACCGCGTCGCTGCCGCCGGCTCCGCAGATGAGCGGGTCGATGGCGTCGGCCAGTGCCGGTTCGATGGGCGGGCACACCATGGGCGGGCAGCCGTCGATGGGCGGCGCTCCCTCCTACGGCGGGCAGCAGCAGATGTCGCCCGCGATGACGCAGCCGATGGCGCCGGTGCGGCCGCAGGGGCCGTCGCCGATGCAGCAGGCTCCCTCTCCGATGCGGGGCTTCCTGATCGACGAGGACGACAACTGACGGGCGGTACGCGCGCACTCCGCGCACAGCCGTCGGCAGGCTGAAGGGCCGGGCCCCCGGATTTCCGGGGGCCCGGCCCTTTTTTGCGCCTGCGGCGGGGCGGCCTGCTGTTTGTCTGCGGGTGTGTGGTGGGTTGCTCGCGCCCACGCGGCGGAGCCGCACATGTCACAGCCCCGCGCCCCTAGCCGCCTAGGGGCGCGGGGAACTGCGCGACCAGCCATCTGCGGTCCGCAGACAAAGAGCCAGGCCGCCCGGCCAGGGCTTTCGGGAAGGGGCGGGGTGGGGGCAGGACAAAGCGGCCCGCCCCCGGTGCCTCCGGGGACGGGCCGCTCGCGTCGCGCGCGTTACGCCTTGCGCAGGCGGAACGTCAGCGACAGGGCCTCGTCCGTGAACGGCTCGCCGTACGTGTCGTCAGCCGCCCCCGACGCGTAGTCCGTCGCCAGGACCTCCTCCGCGATCAGTTCCGCGTGAGCGGAGAGCGCCGAGACGACCGAGGCGTCCGAGGACTCCCACCGGACCGCGATCCGGTCCGCCACATCGAGCCCGCTGTTCTTGCGTGCCTCCTGGATCAGCCGGATCGCGTCCCGGGCCAGGCCCGCGAGCCGCAGCTCCGGCGTGATCTCCAGGTCGAGCGCGACCGTCGCGCCCGAGTCGGACGCCACCGACCAGCCCTCACGCGGCGTCTCCGTGATGATCACCTCGTCGGGGGCGAGCACGACCTCCTCGTCGCCCACCTGGACCGACGCCGTACCCGTGTCGCGCAGGGACGCCGACAGCGCCGCCGCGTCGGCCGCCGCGACCGCCTTGGCCACGTCCTGGACGCCCTTGCCGAACCGCTTGCCGAGCGCCCGAAAGTTGGCCTTGGCCGTGGTGTCGACCAGGGAGCCGCCGACCTCGGACAGGGAGGCCAGGGACGAGACGTTCAGTTCCTCCGTGATCTGCGCGTGCAGCTCCGGCGAGAGCGACTCGAAGCCCGCCACGGCCACCAGCGCGCGCGACAGCGGCTGGCGCGTCTTGACGCCCGACTCCGCGCGCGTGGCGCGGCCCAGCTCCACCAGACGCCGCACCAGCAGCATCTGCTGCGACAGGGTCGCGTCGATCGCCGACGCGTCCGCCTTCGGCCAGGAGGAGAGGTGCACCGACTCCGGGGCGTCCGGGGTCACGGGGACCACCATGTCCTGCCACACCCGCTCGGTGATGAACGGGGTCAGCGGGGCGAGCAGGCGCGTGACGGTCTCCACCACGTCGTGCAGCGTGCGAAGCGCCGCCTTGTCGCCCTGCCAGAACCGGCGCCGCGAACGGCGCACGTACCAGTTGGACAGGTCGTCCACGAACGCCGACAGGAGCTTGCCCGCGCGCTGGGTGTCGTACGCCTCCAGGGCCTGCGTCACCTGGTCGACCAGCGTGTTCAGCTCGCTCAGCAGCCAGCGGTCCAGGACCGTGCGGTCCGCCGGGGCCGGGTCGGCCGCGCTGGGCGCCCAGTTGGACGTACGCGCGTACAGCGCCTGGAAGGCCACCGTGTTCCAGTACGTGAGGAGCGTCTTGCGGACGACCTCCTGGATGGTTCCGTGGCCCACGCGGCGCGCGGCCCACGGGGAGCCGCCGGCCGCCATGAACCAGCGCACCGCGTCCGCGCCGTGCTGGTCCATGAGCGGGATGGGCTGGAGGATGTTGCCCAGGTGCTTGGACATCTTGCGGCCGTCCTCGGCGAGGATGTGGCCCAGGCACACCACGTTCTCGTACGACGACTTGTCGAAGACCAGGGTGCCGACCGCCATCAGCGTGTAGAACCAGCCGCGGGTCTGGTCGATGGCCTCGCTGATGAACTGCGCCGGGTAGCGGCTCTCGAACAGTTCCTTGTTCTTGTACGGGTAGCCCCACTGCGCGAACGGCATCGAGCCCGAGTCGTACCAGGCGTCGATCACCTCGGGGACGCGGACCGCCGTGTGCGAGCAGCCCTCGGCCGTGCAGGTGAAGGTGACGTCGTCGATGTACGGGCGGTGCGGGTCGAGGTCCGTCTGGTCGGTGCCGGACAGCTCGCTCAGCTCGGCGCGCGAACCGACGCAGGTCAGGTGGTCGTCCTCGCAGCGCCAGATCGGCAGCGGGGTGCCCCAGTAGCGGTTGCGGGAGAGCGCCCAGTCGATGTTGTTGTTCAGCCAGTCGCCGAAGCGGCCCTGCTTGACGGAGTCAGGGAACCAGTTGGTCTTCTCGTTCTCCCGCAGCATCGCGTCCTTGACGGCGGTGGTGCGGATGTACCAGGACGGCTGCGCGTAGTAGAGCAGCGCGGTGTGGCAGCGCCAGCAGTGCGGGTAGCTGTGCTCGTACGGCACGTGGCGGAAGAGGAGGCCGCGGTCGGCCAGGTCCTGGGTCAGCTTCTCGTCGGCCTTCTTGAAGAAGACGCCGCCGACCAGCGGGACGTCCTCCTCGAAGGTGCCGTCGGGGCGGACCGGGTTCACCACCGGCAGCCCGTACGCCTTGCAGACCAGGAGGTCGTCGGCGCCGAAGGCGGGGGACTGGTGGACCAGACCCGTACCGTCCTCGGTCGTCACGTACTCGGCGTTGACGACGTAGTGCGCGGACCCGGGGCTGTGCTCATTGCTTCCCTCGCTCGCGCTCGGGAAGTCGACGAGCTCGAAGGGGCGCTGGTAGGTCCAGCGCTCCATCTCGGCGCCCGTGAAGGTCTGCCCGGTGGCCTCCCAGCCCTCGCCGAGCGCCTTCTCCAGGAGCGGCTGGGCGACGACCAGCTTCTCCTCGCCATTGGTGGCGACCACGTACGTGACCTCGGGGTGGGCCGCCACGGCGGTGTTGGAGACCAGCGTCCACGGCGTGGTCGTCCACACCAGGAGCGCCGCCTCGCCCGCGAGGGGGCCGCCGGTCAGCGGGAAGCGGACGAAGACCGAGGGGTCGACGACCGTCTCGTACCCCTGCGCCAGCTCGTGGTCGGACAGGCCGGTGCCGCAGCGCGGGCACCAGGGGGCGACGCGGTGGTCCTGGGTGAGCAGGCCCTTGTTGAAGATCTCCTTCAGGGACCACCAGACGGACTCCACGTACTCGGGGTCCATCGTCCGGTAGGCGTCGTCCAGGTCGACCCAGTAGCCCATCCGGGTCGTGAGCTCGGCGAAGGCGTCGGTGTGGCGGGTCACGGACTCGCGGCACTTGGCGTTGAACTCGGCGATGCCGTACGCCTCGATGTCCTTCTTGCCGTTGAAGCCGAGCTCCTTCTCGACGGCGAGCTCGACCGGCAGGCCGTGGCAGTCCCAGCCGGCCTTGCGGGCCACGTGGTAGCCCTGCATGGTCCTGAAGCGCGGGAAGACGTCCTTGAAGACGCGGGCCTCGATGTGGTGGGCCCCGGGCATGCCGTTGGCGGTCGGCGGGCCCTCGTAGAAGACCCACTCGGGGCGGCCCTCGGACTGTTCGAGGCTCTTGGCGAAGACCTTCGCCTCGCGCCAGAAGTCGAGCACGGCGTGCTCCAGCGCGGGCAAGTCGACCTGGGCGGGCACCTGGCGGTACTGCGACATCCGTTCATCCTCCGGCGGATCGTCGTACGTTTCCGTCGGAGGGACGAGAGCCTCTCGTGAAGCGCTCCCGCGGTACCACCCTCCTTGGCGCCGCGCTCGCGCGCGCCGCCCCCTCATTGGGGTGCGAAGCCGGTTCTACTGGCCCGGTGGGCTTTCTTCCGGCGGCTCAGGGGTGATCTTCGTGTCGCGCTCGCCTCCGGGCTCCCACCGTCCCCGGATCGCTCTTGGCTGCGTACGGCACTACTCGTCCCGTCGACGCCTCTCGCTGGGCCCAGTGTACGGGGCCGTACGGACAACGGCCGACCGGTTTCGGCGAGCCCCGGCCGGGCCGCGCGCATGACCCGAATGGCCATACGGGGTCGCACGGGGTCCGGCTCCGCCCGTGTGGCGGATTACGGGCCCAAGAGCTGGGCACAACGGATGCAGGTTCGTCTCCGGGCACCTCGGGCGGGGCCGGACCGGCGGCGTGCCCCGTTGCCGCGGGCCTGGGGTCGATTTATCGTCCCAGCACGATTCGCGAGCAAGATCACAATATGTGAAGGGGCCGCGGCCATGGTGGCTGAGAAGACCGCGTTGGCGTCCAAGGCCGCGGTGAAGAGGGCCGCTACGGAGGACTCGTCCGGGAAGAAGGAGGCGGCCCCGAGGAAGGCGACGGCAGCGCCCAAGGGCGCCGTGAAGGGGGCGGCCAAGAAGACGGCCGCGAAGAAAGCCGCGGCCAAGAAGGCCGCGGCCGGGGAAGCGGTTGCCAAGGAAGCGGTTGCCAAGGCGGAACCGGCGAAGAAGGCCGCGACTCAAAGGACCGTGACCAAGAAAGCCGCTGTCAAGAAGGCTCCGGCCAAGAAGACTCCAGCCAAAAAGGCTCCGGCCAAAAAGGCCCCGGCGAAGAAGGCTCCGGCCAAGAAAGCCGTGGCCGAGAAGGCCGCTGCCAAGAAGGGCGTGGCCGAGCAGGCTGCCGTGGAAGAGGCGGCTTCGGCGAAGGCTGCGGCAAAGAAGGCTTCGGCCAAGAAGGCTGCCGCCAAGAAGACGGCGTCTGCCAGGAAAGCGGTAACGGGCAAGGCTGCCGGTGGGGCAGCGAAGCAGGCCGCCTCGGCGGCCAAGGGGGCGGCCGAGGCCGCGCAGCAGAGGGGAGCCAAGAACGTGGTTGCCAAGAACACGGCCGGCGAGGCGGCGGCCAGGAAGTCCACGGCGGCGGCATCGGCGGTGCCCAAGGCCCGTACCGTCGTCGCCGGGGTGCCCGGCGAGCTGCCGGTGCGGCCCGGGGAGGACCCGTGGACGCCCGCCGAGGTCGCCGAGGCGCGCACGGAGCTGACCAGCGAGGTCCTGCGCCTGCGCACCGAGATCGAGGCCTCGGAGAACGCCCTGAGCGGGCTGATGCGGGACTCCGGGGACGGCGCGGGCGACGACGACGCCGACACCGGGACCAAGAACATCACCCGCGAACACGAGATGGCGCTCGCCGCCAACGCGCGCGAGATGCTGGAGCAGACGGAGCGCGCCCTGGAGCGGCTGGACGCCGGTACGTACGGCTACTGCGAGGTCTGCGGCAATCCCATCGGCAAGGCGCGGATGCAGGCCTTCCCGCGCGCGACCCTCTGCGTCGAGGACAAGCAGAAGCAGGAACGCCGAGGCTGACTCCGTACGCGTGTGTCGTACCCTCGTCCTCAGTCAGGTACCTAGGGTTGAGGGACTCACGTGGCAGAGGCGGAGCGCATCATCGGTACGCCGGACGTAGAAGGGCCCGACGAGGCCGCGGCTCCCGACGAGCGGCCCAAGGGCAGGCGCAGGATCGCCGTGCTGTTCGCGGTGGCGCTCTTCGCGTACCTGCTCGACCTCGGCAGCAAGATGCTCGTGGTGGCCAGGCTGGAGCACCACGAGCCGATCCAGCTCGTCGGGGACCTGCTGGAGCTCAACGCGATCCGCAACCCGGGCGCCGCCTTCGGCATGGGCGAGGCCTTCACCGTGATCTTCACGATGATCGCGGCGACGGTCATCGCGGTGATCTTCCGGCTGGCCCGCAAGCTCTACAGCCTGCCGTGGGCGATCGCGCTCGGTCTGCTGCTCGGCGGCGCGCTCGGCAACCTCACCGACCGCATCTTCCGCTCCCCGGGCGTCTTCGAGGGCGCCGTGGTCGACTTCATCGCGCCGGCCCACTTCGCCGTCTTCAACCTCGCCGACTCCGCGATCGTCTGCGGCGGCTTCCTGATCGTGATCCTCTCGTTCCGCGGTCTGGACCCGGACGGAACGGTGCACAAGGACTGAGCCGCACCTCGGCGCGGGCGGGGTTGTCGGTGCGACAAGGCATACTCGACGGGTGAGTACGTTTCCCGAGATCCGCACCTTGCCCGTTCCCGACGGTCTGGAGGGCGAGCGCGTCGACGCCGCCATCTCCCGCATGTTCGGGTTCTCCCGTACGAAGGCCGCTGAGCTCGCCGCGGCGGGGAAGGTCCAGGTCGACGGCTCGGTGGTGGGCAAGTCCGAGCGGGTCCGCGGGGGCGCGTGGCTGGAGGTCGAGATGCCCCAGGCGCCCGCGCCGGTGCAGATCGTGGCCGAGCCGGTCGAGGGCATGGAGATCGTCCACGACGACGACGACATCGTCGTGATCGTGAAGCCGGTCGGCGTCGCCGCCCACCCCAGCCCGGGCTGGACGGGGACCACGGTCATCGGCGGCCTCGCGGCGGCCGGGTACCGGATCTCCACCTCCGGCGCCGCCGAGCGCCAGGGCATCGTCCACCGCCTCGACGTCGGCACCTCCGGCCTGATGGTCGTCGCCAAGTCGGAGCGGGCGTACACGTATCTGAAGCAGCAGTTCCGCGACCGCGTCGTGGACAAGCGCTACCACGCCCTGGTGCAGGGCCACCCGGACCCGATGAGCGGCACCATCGACGCCCCCATCGGCCGCCACCCCAACCACGACTACAAGTGGGCGGTCACGGCCGAGGGCAAGCCGTCGGTGACGCACTACGACCTGATCGAGGCGTTCCGGGCGGCCTCGCTGCTCGACATCAAGCTGGAGACGGGCCGCACCCACCAGATCCGGGTGCACATGTCGGCCCACCGTCACCCGTGCGTGGGCGACCTGACGTACGGCGCGGACCCCACCATCGCCAAGCGCCTCGGTCTGACCCGGCAGTGGCTGCACGCGGTGCGCCTCGGCTTCGAGCACCCGTCGGACGGCTCGTGGGTGGAGTTCGAGAGCCGCTACCCGGACGACCTCCAGCACGCGCTGGACGTGATCCGGGCGGAGAGCGAGTGACGCCGTAGGCGTCGCGAGCCTGCTTTGACCTGCGGGCCGTCTGTGGCTGATCGCGCAGTTCCCCGCGCCCCCAGGCATTCAGGGGCGCGGGGAACTGCGCGAGCAACCCACCACACAGCCGCAGACGAAGGCCGGGCCGACACCCACGTGGCACGCTGGGGTTCTTGATCGCCTAGCTGCCCGGAGGGATTTGTGGATCAGCTGGCCCTGCTGTTCGTGCTGCTGCTCGGAGCGGTGGTCACCGTTCCGGTCGGGGACCGGCTCGGGCTGCCCGCGCCGGTCCTGATGACGCTCCTCGGCGGGGTCCTCGCCCTGCTGCCGTTCGTCCCGAACGTGGACGTGCCGCCGGACTTCATCCTTCCGCTGGTCCTGCCGCCGCTGCTCTACGCCTCCGTCCAGCGCACCTCCTGGCGGCAGTTCGCCGCCAACGTCCGGCCGATCCTGCTGCTCGCGGTGGCCCTGGTGTTCGTCACCACGGCGGCCGTGGCGGCCGTCGCCCACGCCATCGTGCCCGGCCTGCCGATCGCCGCCGCCGTCGCGCTCGGCGCCCTCGTGGCGCCGCCCGACCCGGTCGCCGCCACCGCCGTCGCGGGCTCGCTCGGGCTGCCCCGCCGGCTGGTGTCGATCCTGGAGGGGGAGGGGCTGTTCAACGACGTCACCGCGATCGTGCTCTATCACGTGGCGATCGCGGCGGCGGTCAGCGGCGACTTCTCGTGGCCGGACGCGGTGGGGGAGCTGGTGCTGTCCGCCGTGGTGGCGGTCGTGGTCGGGCTCGTCCTCGGCTGGGCCGCCAACAAGCTGATGGGGCTGCTCGACGACGCCACGCTCCAGATCGGCCTCACCCTCCTCGTGCCGTTCGTCGGCTACGTACTGGCCGAGGAGTTCGGCGGGTCCGGGGTGCTCGCCGTGCTCACCCTCGCGCTGTTCCTGGCCGAGCACGCGGTGGACGCCGACGACGTCCAGGGGCGGCTCGCCGGGGCCACGTTCTGGCAGATCGTCGACACCCTGGTGACGGGGATCGCGTTCGGGCTCATCGGACTCGAACTGCACAACGTGTTCGGCACCGCGACCGGCCGTGTGGGCGAGATGGCGGGCTGGGGCGCGGTCGTGGTCGGGGTCGTCGTCGGCGTACGGCTGGTGTGGCTGCTGCCCGCGACCTGGCTCGCCAAGCGGCTGCACACACGGCGGGACTACGACGAGGAGATCCCCACGACCTGGCGGGAGACGATCGTCATGTGGTGGGCGGGGATGCGCGGGGTGGCCTCGGTCGCGCTCGCCCTCGCGATCCCGTTCAGGACCGAGGACGGCTCTCCCTTCCCCGCGCGCGACGAGATCGTCTTCGTCGCGTTCTGCGTGATCATGGTGACGCTGGTGCTCCAGGGGCTGACCCTGCCGTCCCTGGTGCGGCGCCTGGGCGTCCAGGCCGACACCGACGCCGAGCGGGCGCTGGAGCGGGAGCTCGCGATCCGCGCGGCCAAGGCGGCGAAGCGGCGGCTGCGGGAGATCGAGGACGTGGAGGAGCTGCCCGAGGAGGTCATGGAGCAGCTGCTGCGGCGGGCGTACGACGTGGGGGCGCGGATCAGTCCGGACATGGTCGACGAGGAGCGGCGGGAGGCGTACGCGAAGCGGGTGGAGCGGCTGCGGACGATCCAGCGGATCCAGCGGGAGATGATGTCGGCGGCGCGGCACGAGGTGCTGTCGGCGCGGAGCGAGGCCGGCGCGGACCCGGAGATCGTGGACCGGGTCCTGCGCCAGCTGGATGTGCGCAGCCTGCGCTAGCGCTCGGCCGCGGGTGCGGTGACTCCCGTCCGCGGGCCCTCTGTTGCCGCTCGCGCCCACGGACGGAGGTCACCGCACGCCGTCACCGTCGCGTGCCCCTACCCCGCACGCCCGTTCCGAGCGGGCGGCTCGCCGTCGTCCCGTTCCATGTTGATGCGCGGCAGGGCGTACGCGTGGTGGTCGTGGAGCCAGGCGATCATCTCTTCGCGGACCGTGACCCGTACCGTCCAGATGTCGCCCGCGTCCTTCGCCGTGACCGTCGCGCGGACCACGATCGTCGACGGGGTGGTGTCGGTGACCGCGAGGGCGCTCTCGCGGCCGTCCCAGGCCGGGCACTCGCGGAGGATGTCGGCCAGTTTCTCGCGCATCAGGGCCACCGGGGCCGCGTGGTCCAGGTGGAAGAAGACCGTGCCGGTCATCTGGACGCCGCCGCGCGACCAGTTCTCGAACGGCTTGCTGGTGAAGTACGAGACCGGCATCGTCAGACGCCGCTCGTCCCAGGTGCGCACCGCGAGATAGGTCAGCGTGATCTCCTCGATCACGCCCCACTCGCCGTCGACTACCACCGTGTCCCCGATCCGCACCATGTCGCCGAACGCGATCTGCAGCCCCGCGAAGAGGTTGCCGAGCGTCGACTGGGCGGCCACACCGGCCACGATGCCGATGATGCCCGCGGAGGCCAGGATCGAGGTCCCCGCCGTCCGCATCGCCGGGAACGTCAGCAGCATCGACGCCACCGCGACCACGCCCACGACCGCCGTCACCACGCGCTGGATCAGCGTCACCTGCGTACGGACCCGGCGCACCCGCGCCGGATCCAGCGCGGAGGCCGCGTACCGCGCGTACGACGCCTCCACGACCGCCGCCGCGATCCGCACCACCAGCCAGGCGCTCGCCCCGATGAGGACGAGGGAGAGGAGCTGGCCGAGGCCCGCGTCGTGGTCCTGGATCGGGTTCCACTTGATCTGGCGGTAGGTGCCTCTCAGCAGCGCGGTGAGGACGACGACCTGCAACGGGACGCGGCAGCGGCGCAGCAGTCCCCACAGCGGGGTCTCGCTGTGCCGGGCGTCGGCCTGGCGGAGTAGTCGGTCGGCCAGCCACACGAGGGCCAGCGTGAGCACGACCGAGCCGCCGATGACGATCAACGGGCGCAGTACGTTCTCCATGCCCCCGACCGTAGCTGGCACCATGGCCTCATGAACATCATGCTTTTCCATTCGGCGTACGGCCTGCGGCCCGCCGTGCACGAGGCGGCCGAGCGGCTGCGCGCCGCCGGACACGTGGTGCACGTGCCCGACCTCTACGACGGCCGCACCGCCGACACCCTGGAGGAGGGCATGACGATCCGCGACGGGATCGGCAACGACGAGCTGCTCAGGCGCGCGATCCTGGCCGCCGCCCCGCACTCCGACGAGGGCCTGGTCTACGCGGGGTTCTCGCTCGGCGGTTCGCTCGCCCAGACCCTCGCGCTCGGCGACGAGAAGGCCCGCGGCCTGCTGCTCCTGCACGGCACCGCCGACATCGCCGAGGGCGCGTCGGTGGACGAGCTGCCCGTACAGCTGCACGTGGCGGACCCGGACCCGTTCGAGACGGACGACTGGCTGAACACCTGGTACCTGCGCATGGGCCGGATCGGCGCCGACGCGGAGGTGTACAGGTACCCGGGCGCCGGGCACCTGTACACCGATCCTCAACTGCCGGACTACGACGCGGAGGCCGCCGAGAAGAGCTGGAGCACCGCTCTCGGCTTCCTCGCGTCGCTCTAGCGCGCGGGCGTCAGACCACCGGCGAGTAGACCCGCTCGGCCTTCTGGCTGCCGTTGAGCGTCCGGTACGAGCGGGTCCACGAGGACGTGGCGTCCTGCTTCCGCTTGTCGGACACCACGTAGTAGTCCATCTGCGAGCGCTGGGCGTCGACGTCGAGGACGCCGTAGCCGTGCGAGTCCATGTCGACCCACTTCACATGGCGGTTGGCGGCCTTGATCGCGGCCGCCGCCACCAGCGACACGGAGTGCGGGGCGACGTGGAGCATCTCGTCGAGGTTGTCGGAGGTGACCGACGTCACCACGAACTCGGTGCCCGCCGACTTCGACAGCGGGTAGGTGGCCGCCTTGACGGGGACGTCGTTGGCCCACGCCATGTGGATGTCGCCGGTGAGGAACACGGTGTTCTTGATGCCGTTGTCGACCAGGTGGGCGAGGAGTTCGCGGCGGTCGTCCGTGTAGCCGTCCCACTGGTCGACGTTGATGGCGATGCCCTCCTTGGGCAGGCCCAGCAACTCCGCGAGCGGCGCGGTCAGTTCGGCCGGCAGCGCGCCGAAGGCGACCGGGGAGATCATCACGGAGGTGCCGACCAGCTGCCAGGCGGCGTTCGAGGCCGAGAGCCCCGACTTGAGCCAGTCCAGCTGGGCGCGGCCGGTGATGGTGCGCTCCGGGTCGTCCACCTTGCCGCTGCCCACGCTCGCCTGCTGGGAGCGGAAGGAGCGCAGGTCGAGCAGGTGCAGATCGGCCAGCTTGCCGTAGCGGATGCGCCGGTAGGTGGTGCCCGCGATGGACGGGCGGACCGGCATCCACTCGAAGTACGCCTGCTTGGCGGCCGACACGCGCGCCGCCCAGTCGCCCTCGGCGCCGGGCGTGTGGTTCTCGGCCCCGCCCGACCAGGCGTCGTTGGCGAACTCGTGGTCGTCCCAGATCGCGATCACCGGGTGCGCGTGGTGCATCGCCTGGAGGTCGGCGTCCGACTTGTACTTGCCGTGCCGGGTGCGGTAGTCGGCCAGGTTCAGGATCTCGTGGGCCGGCTCGTGCTGCCGTACGACGTACTTCGCCTCCGGGTAGGCGCCCGAGGCGTACTCGTAGATGTAGTCGCCCAGGTGCAGCACCGCGTCCAGGTCGGAGCGGGCGGCGAGATGGCGGTAGGCGGAGAAGTAGCCGGACTCCCAGTTGGCGCAGGAGACCACGCCGAAGCGGACGTTGGCGGCCGCCGCGTCCGTGGCGGGGGCGGTGAGCGTACGGCCGACGGGGGAGAGCGCGGTGCCCGCGGCGAACCGGTACCAGTACGCGGTCGCCGGGCGCAGGCCGCGCACATCGGCCTTGACGGTGTGGTCGGAGGCGGCCGTCGCGGTGGTGCGGCCCTGGGCCACGATCCGCGAGAAGCCCTTGTCCTCGGCTATCTCCCAGGAGACCTCGGTGTCCGGGCCCTTGCCGGAGCCGGGCACCGCGTCGGGAGCGGGGGTGACCCGGGTCCACAGCAGGATGCCGTCGGGCAGCGGGTCGCCGGAGGCGACGCCGTGCAGGAAGGCGGGGGCCGCAGCGGAGTCCGCGGCGGCGGCGGTCGCGCCGGCCACCAGGGGTGCGGCGACGACAGCGGTGGCGGCAGCGGCCTTGACGACCGTGCGGCGCGTGGGGGTTGAGGTGAATCGACTGGTCACAGCCGCACACCTTACTGATGGGTAGCGCGAACGGGCAGACTCGCGGCAAAAGTTTGTCTGCCCGTTCGCCGGCGGCCATCTGAGCGCGCGTCAGCGCCCGGACCCGCCGAAGGCCCTTCTGAGGGGCGTCGGCGGGGGCGTCAGCCCTTCAGCGCCTTGTCGATGGCGGCGGTGAACGAGGCCGGGTCCTGCGGGGCGTTGTCGCTGTTCGCGCCGGTGATCTTCTTGCCGTCCATCTTGAGGGTCGGCGTGGCCGTCACACCGCTGTCGTCGAACTTCTTCGACATGGTGAGCGCCCACTTGTCGAAGGTGCCCTCCTTGACGGCCTGCTGGAACTTGGCGTTGCCCTTGAGAGCCGGGACGCTGTCGGCGACCTGGATCAGGTAGTCGTCGTTCTTGAACTTGTCCGTGGTCTCGGCCGGGTGCCACTTCGCCGAGTAGAGCTGCGCCTTGTACTCCATGAACGCCTCGGGGCTCACGTTGAGCGCGGCGCCGAGCGCGCTGAGCGCGTTCTTGGAGCCGACCCCCGGGCTGCCGTTGTCGATGAAGGTGGCGCCGATGAACTGGATCTTGTACTTGCCGGCGTCGACGTCCTTCTTGACCGTCGCGCCGACCTGCTGCTCGAACACCGAGCAGACCGGGCAGCGCGCGTCCTCGTAGACCTCCAGGGTCTTCTTGGCGGTGGGCTTGCCGATGATCACCGTGGTGCCGTCGTCGCCCGTGGTGTTGGCGGGCTTGACCAGGGTCTTGTCCTTGGCCGCGTCCCACTCGCCGGGCTTGTTGGCCTGCATGACCGCGTAGCCGACGCCGCCGGCTATCGCGAGGACGCCGACGATCGAGGCGGCGACGACCACCTGGCGGCGCACCTTGTCCTTCTTGGCCTGGCGCTCGCGCTCCAGTCGCAGCCGCTCACGGGCGGCTGCCTTGTTGGCCTGGCTGTTGCGCTTGCTCATGATCGTTTTCTCCGTGTGGCAGGTAGGGCAGGTGAGAAAGTGCTGAGGGGGACCCGGATGACCGGGTCGACGTGCTCGTCGGGGCCGTCGCTCAGACGGCGGTGAGCAGCGCGGGGCGGGGCGGACCCCGCCGCCCCACGGAGTGCACGAGCAGCCGGGCGCGCGACGGCGATCCCGCGCGCCGCACGGGCCGTACCCGCGCCCGTACGGGACGGATCGCGCCGCCCACCACGGCGACCGCGAGCAGCAGCGGCCGGAACGCCAGCACCCCGACCGTGCGCACCAAGCGCGCCAGGGCGGCCTCGCCGCGCCGCAGCCAGGCCGCGGCGAGCAGCCCGACCGTCACGTGCGCGGCGAGCAGCAGCCACGGCGCGGCCGGTGCGGGACCGGCCAGCAGCACGGCCGCGCTCGCCCGGGACCCGGCGACGCCGGGCAGCTCGGTGCCCACGCTCCCGCCGCACAGCACGTTCACGCCCACCGACCGCAGCGCGCCCGCGACCGGGCCGCCGGAGGGCCCGTAACAGACGTGCTGGCCGGTGGAGAAGACGGTGTCGGCGGCCAGCTCCAGCGGGACGAGCAGCCCGGCGATCGACCAGAAGCCGCGCTCGCGGCCCGCCAGCGCGTACGCGATCACGAACACGGTGCCGGCCGCGCCGGCCACCAGGGGCACCGGCAGCGGGACGCGGGAGAGCAGGACGTGGGACGCGCTGGAGAGCGCCACGACGAGCGCCGTGAAAAGCGCCGCGCGTGCCGCTCTGAGCCGGGTCCCTGATACGTCCATCGCTGCTGAAGTCTGCCACGGCCCGCCGTCGGCGCGGCCTAAGAATTCCGTGAGACTAGAGACCCGGAATCCGACCGTTACGGAACAGGTCGACGAAGATCTGGTGGTCGGCCCGGGCCCGGGCGCCGTAGCTGTGCGCGAAGTCCACCAGGAGGTCCGCGAAGCCCTCCTCGTCGGCCGCGATCGCCGCGTCGATGGCCCGCTCGGTGGAGAACGGCACCAACTCCGAGTGGCCGCTCTCATCGTCCGCCGCCGCGTGCATGGTGGCGGTGGCCCGGCCCAGGTCGGCGACGACCGCCGCTATCTGCTCCGACTCGTCGATGTCCGACCAGTCCAGGTCCACCGCGTACGGCGAGACCTCGGCGACCAGCTGGCCCGCCCCGTCCAGCTCGGTCCAGCCCAGCCAGGGGTCGGCGGCGGCCTGGAGGGCGCGCTGCGAGATCACCGTGCGGTGGCCCTCGTGCTGGAAGTAGCCGCGCACCGAGGCGTCGGTGACGTGCCGGGAGACCGCCGGGGTCTGCGCCTGCTTCATGTAGATCACGACATCGTTCTCCAGGGCGTCGCTGTGGCCCTCCAGAAGGATGTTGTACGAGGGCAGACCGGCCGAGCCGATCCCGATGCCGCGTCGCCCGACGACGTCCTTGACGCGGTACGAGTCGGGCCGCAGCAGGCTGGAGTCCGGCAGCGTCTCCAGGTAGCCGTCGAAGGCGGCCAGCACCTTGTAGCGGGTCGCCGCGTCCAGCTCTATCGAGCCGTCGTCCTCGCGGAAGCGGCGCTCGTACTCGCGGATCTCGGTCATCGAGTCGAGCAGCGAGAAGCGCGTACGCGCGCGTGCCGAGCGCAGCGCGCCGAGCAGCGGCCCCTCGGCCGTGTCCAGCGTGAACGAGGGCGCCTCGTCGCCCTTGGCGCCGGTCGCCAGCGCGTGGATCCGCTCGCGGTAGGCGGCGGCGTAGGTCCGCACCAGCTCGGTGATCTGCTTGTCGCTGAGCGCCTTGGCGTGGCCGATCAGGGCCAGCGAGGCGGCGAAGCGCTTGAGGTCCCAGGTGAAGGGGCCGACGTACGCCTCGTCGAAGTCGTTGACGTTGAAGATCAGCCGGCCGTTGGCGTCCATGTACGTGCCGAAGTTCTCGGCGTGCAGGTCGCCGTGGATCCAGACCCGGCCGGTCCGCTCGTCCAGGTAGGGACCGCTCGCCGTGTCCCCGCCGTCCTCCTGGTCCAGGTCCGCGTAGAACAGGCAGGCCGTGCCCCGGTAGAAGGCGAACGCGGAGGCCGCCATCTTGCGGAACTTGACCCGGAACGCGGCCGGGTCGGCGGCCAGGAGCTCGCCGAAGGCGGTGCCGAAGACGGCGAGGATCTGCTCGCCGCGCTCCTCGGTGGTGTGCTGCGGGACCGACATCGCCGGGTGCCTCCTGGTGCGTACGCGCGGGTGGTGATGCGCAACAAATGGGACGGGTGGTTCCGCCCCTTCCAACGCGTGACCGTACCCCGGAGTGCCCGCCCGTCGCCCGACCACCACCCCTCATCGAGGCGCTGCGCGCCGCTGTGACCGCCCCCGGTTGTCAGTGGGGAGACGTAGACTTCCAGGCTGTCCCCTTCTCCCCGCCATGGAGGCCCCAGCCGTGTCGAAGCCGCCGTTCACGCACCTTCACGTACACACCCAGTACTCGCTGCTGGACGGTGCCGCGCGGCTCAAGGACATGTTCGACGCGTGCAACGAGATGGGCATGACGCACATCGCGATGTCCGACCACGGCAACCTGCACGGGGCGTACGACTTCTTCCACTCGGCGAAGAAGGCGGGCGTGACGCCGATCATCGGCATCGAGGCGTATGTGGCCCCCGAGTCCCGCCGCAACAAGCGCAAGATCCAGTGGGGCCAGCCGCACCAGAAGCGCGACGACGTGTCCGGTTCGGGTGGTTATACCCACAAGACGATCTGGGCGGCCAACGCGACGGGCCTGCACAACCTCTTCCGCCTCTCCTCCGACGCGTACGCGGAGGGCTGGCTGCAGAAGTGGCCCCGGATGGACAAGGAGACCATCTCGCAGTGGTCGGAGGGCCTGATCGCCTCCACCGGCTGCCCCTCCGGCGAGCTCCAGACCCGGCTGCGCCTGGGGCAGTACGAGGAGGCCCGCCAGGCGGCCTCCGACTACCAGGACATCTTCGGCAAGGACCGGTACTTCCTGGAGCTGATGGACCACGGCATCGACATCGAGCGCCGGGTCCGCGACGACCTCCTGAAGATCGGCAAGGAGCTGGGCATCCCGCCCCTGGTCACCAACGACTCGCACTACACGTACGCGCACGAGGCCACCGCGCACGACGCGCTGCTGTGCATCCAGACCGGCAAGAACCTCTCGGACCCCGACCGCTTCAAGTTCGACGGCACCGGCTACTACCTGAAGTCGACCGACGAGATGTACGCGATCGACGCCTCGGACGCCTGGCAGCAGGGCTGCGCCAACACGGCCCTGGTCGCCGAGCAGGTCGACGTCAGCGGCATGTTCGAGGCGAAGAACCTCATGCCGAAGTTCGACATCCCCGAGGGCTACACCGAGGTCACCTGGTTCCGCGAGGAGACCATGCGCGGCATGCACCGCCGCTTCCCGGGAGGCATCCCGGAGGACCGCATGAAGCAGGTCGAGTACGAGATGGACACCATCATCTCGATGGGCTTCCCGGGCTACTTCCTCGTGGTCGCCGACTTCATCATGTGGGCCAAGAAGCAGGGCATCGCGGTCGGCCCCGGCCGAGGCTCCGCGGCCGGCTCGATCGTGGCGTACGCGATGGGCATCACCGACCTCGACCCGATCCCGCACGGGCTGATCTTCGAGCGGTTCCTCAACCCCGAGCGCGTCTCGATGCCCGATGTCGACATCGACTTCGACGAGCGCAGGCGCGTCGAGGTGATCAGGTACGTGACGGAGAAGTACGGCGCCGACAAGGTCGCCATGATCGGCACCTACGGCAAGATCAAGGCCAAGAACGCGATCAAGGACTCCGCGCGCGTCCTCGGCTACCCGTACGCGATGGGCGACCGCCTCACCAAGGCGATGCCCGCCGACGTCCTGGGCAAGGGCATCGACCTCAACGGCATCACCGACCCCAAGCACCCGCGCTACAGCGAGGCGGGCGAGATCCGCTCGATGTACGAGAACGAGCCGGACGTGAAGAAGGTCATCGACACCGCCAAGGGCGTCGAGGGCCTGGTCCGGCAGATGGGTGTGCACGCGGCCGGCGTGATCATGTCCAGCGAGACCATTACCGAGCACGTCCCGGTGTGGGTGCGCCACACCGACGGCGTGACCATCACGCAGTGGGACTACCCGAGCTGTGAGTCGCTCGGCCTGCTGAAGATGGACTTCCTGGGTCTGCGCAACCTGACGATCATGGACGACGCCGTCAAGATGGTGAAGTCCAACAAGGGGATCGACATCGATCTCCTCGGGCTGCCGCTGGACGACCCCACGACCTTCGAGCTGCTCCAGCGCGGCGACACCCTCGGCGTCTTCCAGTTCGACGGCGGGCCCATGCGGTCCCTGCTGCGGCTGATGAAGCCCGACAACTTCGAAGACATCTCCGCCGTGTCCGCGCTCTACCGCCCGGGCCCGATGGGCATGAACTCGCACACGAACTACGCGCTGCGCAAGAACAAGCAGCAGGAGATCACCCCGATCCACCCGGAGCTGGAGAAGCCCCTCGAAGAGGTCCTGGCCGTCACCTACGGCCTGATCGTCTACCAGGAGCAGGTCCAGAAGGCCGCCCAGATCATCGCCGGGTACTCGCTCGGCGAGGCCGACATCCTCCGCCGCGTGATGGGCAAGAAGAAGCCCGAGGAGCTGGCGAAGAACTTCGTCATCTTCGAGGCCGGCGCCAAGAAGAAGGGCTTCAGCGACGAGGCCATCAAGGCGCTCTGGGACGTCCTGGTCCCCTTCGCGGGCTACGCCTTCAACAAGGCGCACTCCGCGGCGTACGGCCTCGTCTCGTACTGGACCGCCTACCTCAAGGCGAACTACCCCGCCGAGTACATGGCGGCGCTGCTGACCTCGGTCAAGGACGACAAGGACAAGTCGGCGGTCTACCTCAACGAGTGCCGCCGCATGGGCATCAAGGTGCTGCCGCCCAACGTCAACGAGTCCGAGTCCAACTTCTCGGCGCAGGGCGACGACGTGATCCTGTTCGGTCTGACCGCCGTGCGCAACGTCGGTCAGAACGTGGTGGACTCGATCATCAAGTCCCGCAAGGCGAAGGGGAAGTACACCTCGTTCCCCGACTTCCTCGACAAGGTCGAGGCGGTCGTCTGCAACAAGCGGACCGTCGAGTCGCTGATCAAGGCCGGCGCCTTCGACGAGATGAAGCACACCCGCAAGGGCCTCACCGCGCACTTCGAGCCGATGATCGACAACGTGGTGCAGGTCAAGCGCAAGGAGGCCGAGGGCCAGTTCGACCTCTTCGGCGGGATGGGCGAGGCCGACTCCGACGAGCCGGGCTTCGGCCTGGACGTCGAGTTCTCCGACATCGAGTGGGAGAAGTCGTACCTGCTCGCCCAGGAGCGGGAGATGCTCGGCCTCTATGTGTCGGACCACCCGCTCTTCGGCCTGGAGCACGTGCTCTCGGACAAGACCGACGCCTCCATCCAGCAGCTCACCGGAGGTGAGCACGCGGACGGCGCGGTCGTGACCATCGGCGGCATCATCTCGGGCCTCCAGCGCAAGATGACCAAGCAGGGCAACGCCTGGGCCATCGCCACCGTCGAGGACCTGGCGGGCTCCATCGAGTGCATGTTCTTCCCGGCGACCTACCAGCTGGTGTCCACCCAGCTCGTCGAGGACGCGGTGGTGTTCGTCAAGGGCCGCCTCGACAAGCGCGAGGACATCCCGCGCCTGGTCGCGATGGAGCTGATGGTCCCGGACCTGTCGTCGGCGGGGACCAACGCGCCGGTGGTGCTCACCATCCCGACGGTGAAGGTGACCCCGCCGATGATCAGCCGCCTGGGCGAGATTCTCGGCCACCACAAGGGCAACACCGAGGTGCGGATCAAGCTCCAGGGGCCGCGCAAGACCACGGTGCTGCGGCTCGACCGGCACCGGGTCCAGCCGGACCCGGCCCTCTTCGGCGATCTGAAGGTGCTGCTCGGCCCGTCCTGCCTGGCGGGCTGAGAGAGGGCGGACTTTTTATTTCATACGGAAGGGGCGCGTCCAAATAGGGCGCGCCCCTTCCGCATTTGTGTGCCTGGTGCGTGTGGAATTATCAGTTGTGGCCGAAGCGACGCTGGTGCTTACGGGCAACATCCGCCGGGCTGCCCTGGGCCTGCGCCTGGGGCTGGGACTGCGCTTCCATCGCCTGCTTGACGGCGTCCTGCTGACCGCGCTCGGCCTGCGAGGCGGCCTGCTGCTTACGGCCGGACTTGTTCTTGGCCATGGTGATGCCTCCTGGGGGGACTAGGGTCCAGGGCCGCTGTCAGCCTCACACGTCCCGACAAAGAGCGCATTTCAGACGATTACCGTGCGTAGTCGAACGTAATGGATGTGCAGCGGAAGAGTCCGCCACGCCGATGATCGAGTTCCGGCCGTTAACCCTCGCAGGGTCGGGCAGACTCGAAGGAAACCCGAAGTACGTTCCCTGATCTCTCGATCTCCTGCACTCTTATCTCCCTGATCTCCTTTGCCTCTGATCTTTTGATTTTCAAGGTTATGAAAGAGGGTGGAACGCGTGGACCGCTGCGTCGTCCTTGTGGATGCGGGTTACCTGTTGGGCGCGGCCGCGAGCCTTCTGGCCGGAGAGCCCGCCCGTTCACGGATCACCGTCGACCACGCCGCCCTGATCCAGGCGCTGCGCGAGCGGGCGGAGGCCGACACCGAGCAGCCGCTGCTGCGGATCTACTGGTTCGACGGCGCCCCCGACCGGGTGCCCCAGCCGGAACACCGCAGGTTGCGGGTGATGTCCCGGGTGACGGTCCGGCTGGGCGCGCTGACCCGAAGCGACGGGCGGTGGGCGCAGAAGGGCGTCGACGCGGCGATGCACGCCGAGCTCACCGAGTTGGCCAGAAATCGCGCCTGCTCGGACGTGGTCCTGGTGACCGGGGACGGCGATCTGCTGCCCGGACTGATGTCGGCCAAGGAACACGGCGTCGCCGTGCACCTGTGGGCCGTCCAGGCTGCCGACGGCGACTACAACCAGTCCGAGGACCTGGTGGCCGAGGCCGACGAACGCCGGGTCCTGGACCGCGCCTGGATCACCCAGGCGGTCCGGGTCAAGGAACTGAGCACCATGTACGCCCCGGCCGCGGCCCCCCGCCCGGAGATCGCCGCGATCCTCTCCGCCCCGCTGCCCGAGTCTGCGCTCGCCGCCTCCGCCGAGCGGGCCGCGGAGGCCCAGGCCGCGGCCGCGCGCAACGGGACGGCCCAGCCCCCGGCGGCCGTCGGCAACGGCACGCCGGTCGGCTCCGCGCCCGGCACCGCGGTCAAGGGCGTGCCCACCCCCAAGGACCTGGCGGGCCTGCGCGCGCCCGGCGCCCAGGCCACCTCGCCGCACGCCCCGCACGCGACCCTGCGCTGGTCCTCCGACAAAGGCTGGGTCGAGCGCCCCGGCTCCACGCTCGGCGAGTCACCGGAGACCGCCTCGCTGCCCACCCTCGCCCAGCTGACCAGCGCCGAGCAGCGCTGGGCGGACCGCGAGGAGGACATCACCACGGTCGGCGGCGACCCGTACGAGGTGGGGCAGGTCTTCGCGCGCCGCTGGATGGAGCGCCTGCCGGAGACGAGCCACGTACAGAAGCTGTCCACGATGTATCCGCGCATCCCGCACCGCATCGACGGCGAACTCCTGCGGTACGCGGCGCGGTTCGGGCTGCTCGCCCACAAGGACGACCAGATCGACGAGCACGACCGGTACGCGATCCGGGCGGGCTTCTGGCGGGAGATCGACGTCCGGGCGGCCGCCGAGCGCGCGCCGGTGGGGGAGTAGTACGCGGCGGGGCGCGCGGCGAGCACCACCGCGCGCCCGGCGCTCCGGGGCGAACCGGACGGTTCGGCTCCTCGACGCCGATCGTTCGGCGAACGGAACAAACAGGGGTCCGGGGGCGGAGTGGGCCGACCGACCCCGTAGGCTCGTTGTCCGTGAGTACCGGCACAGCAGCGGCGCGGGCCGGCACCGTTTGCGCGGTGCGGGGCCTCACCAAGACGTACCCCGCCGCGCGCGGCAGACGCGGCTCGGCCGGTACGCCCGAGATCAGGGCCACCGACGGCATCGACCTCGACGTGGGACGCGGCGAGATCTTCGGCCTGCTCGGGCCCAACGGCGCGGGCAAGTCGACCCTGGTGCGCCAGCTCACCGGGCTGATGCGGCCGGACTCCGGCAGCGTCGACGTCCTCGGCCACGACCTGGTGCGCCACCCCGAGCGGGCCGCCCGGCTGATCGGCTACCTCGGGCAGGAGTCCACCGCCCTGGACGAGCTGACCGTGTCGCTCGCCGCCGAGACCACCGGCCGGCTGCGCGGGCTCCCGGCGAAGGCCGCGCGGGCCGAGCGCGACGCCGTACTGGAGGAGCTCGGGCTGACCGCGCTCGCCGGACGGCCGCTCAAGAAGCTCTCCGGCGGACAGCGGCGGCTCGCCTGCTTCGCCGCCGCGCTCGTCGGCGACCGGCCGGTGCTCGTCCTCGACGAGCCGACCACCGGCATGGACCCGGTGGCCCGGCGGGCCGTCTGGGCGGCCGTCGACCGGCGCCGGGCCGAGCGCGGCGCGACCGTGCTGCTCGTCACCCACAACGTCATCGAGGCCGAGACCGTCCTGGACCGGGTCGCCGTCCTCGACCGCGGCAAGGTCATCGCCTGCGACACCCCGGCGGGCCTGAAGGAACGGGTCGCCTCCGAGGTCCGGGTCGAGCTGGTGTGGCGCGAGCGGGCGCCCGTCGAGCTGCCCGAGGTCGCGGCGCTGCGCCCGCGGGCCCAGGAGGCCGGGCGGCGCTGGGTGCTGCGGCTCGGCCCCGACGCCGCGCGCGCCGCCGTCGCGGCGGTCACCGGCGGGCCCGCCTTCGCCGCCCTCGACGACTTCACCCTGGCCACGCCGAGCCTGGAAGACGTCTACCTCGCCCTCGGCGGCCGTACGGAAGGTCTGGTGAAGGCGTGAGCGCGTTTCCCCTGGAGGTTTCCGTGGAGGCTCCCCCGGAGGCGCTCGCCGCCCCGGCGGAACGGGCCGGGGCCGCCGCGCCGCTCGCGCCCCGGGCGCGGCTGCTGCCCGCCCTCTCGGCCGTCTACCGGGCCCAGCTCTCCCGGGCCAAGGTGGCCCGCATCCCGCTGCTCTTCGTGGCGACCTTCCAGTCGATCGGGATCATGGTCCTGATGCGGGGGGTCGTGGACGGCGGCAGCGAGGCGCGGGCCGTGGTCGCCGGGTCGAGCGTGCTGGTGGTCGCCTTCGTCGCGCTCAACCTGCTCGCGCAGTACTTCGGGCAGCTGCGGGCGGGCGGCGGGCTCGACCACTACGCGACGCTGCCGGTGCCGCCCGCGTCCGTGGTGCTCGGCGCGGCCGCCGCGTACGCCTCCTTCACCGTGCCGGGGACGCTGGTGACGGCGATCACCGGCTGCGTCCTGTTCGGACTTCCGCTGGCGCACCTGTGGGTGCTGGCCGCGGTCATCCCGCTGGCGGGCGCCGCGCTCGCCGGGCTCGGCGCGGCCCTCGGCCTCCTTGCCCCGCGCCAGGAACTGGCCACCCTGCTCGGCCAGTTGGGCATGTCGGCGGCGCTGCTGCTCGGCGTCCTGCCGGCCGACCGGCTGCCCGGACCGATCGCGTACGCACGTGATCTGCTGCCTTCCACCTACGGGGTGGAGGCCTTCGCGCACAGCTTCGGCGGGCACCCCGACTGGGCCGTCATCGGGCTCGACCTCGCGGTCTGCGCGGCCGTCGGGGTCGTCTCGCTGCTCGTGGCGACCTGGGCGTACCGCCGGGCGGCGGTCTCCCGGTGAGGCGCCGCACAGGAGCGCCTGGCACGATGGCGGGGTGACCGCACCTCTGACGCCGCCTCACCAGCAGCCCCCGGACGACGACGCCTGGCAGAACTCCGCACACCCCGGTTCCGGGCCGGGTGTCCCCGTACGGGAGGAGGGCCCCGCGATGAAGGCGGAGCTCCGGGACGCCGTGATCACGGCGGTCGCGGTGGCGGTCACGGGTGTGCTGCTCGGGCTGCTGTGGGTGTGGCTGGCGCCGCGGGTGCCGCTCGTCTCCGACGACAAGGCCGTGTTCCTCAAGGACACGGAGGGCGAGGAGGCGATCGGGGCGGACGGAACGTTCATCCTGCTCGCGCTGGGCTTCGGCGTCGTGTGCGCGGCCATAGTCTTCCTGCTCCGCAGGCGCGGCGGCATCCCGCTGGTGGTGGGCCTCGCCGTGGGCGCGCTCCTCGGGTCCTGGCTGGCCTGGCGGGTCGGGGTGTGGCTGGGGCCGACGGAGGACGTCGTGGCGGCGGCGCGGGCCGCGGGCAAGGGGGTCGTCTTCGACGCCCCCCTCAAGCTGAACGCGAAGGGCGCCCTGCTGGCGTGGCCGCTCGCGGCGATGGCGTCGCACCTGGCCCTGACGGCCCTGTTCGCTCCGCGGGACCCGGAGCCGTGGCCGCCCACGGAGCTTTGAGCCCCTCCCGGGGGCTCCGCCCCGGACCCCGGGGTGTTCGTTCGTCTGCGGGCCGTCCCCAACTGGTCGCGCAGTTCCCCGCGCCCCTAAATACCTAGGGGCGCGGGGAACTGCGCGACCAGCCCAGCACGGTCCGCAGGTGGAGCATCCGGCCGCCCGCCAGAGGCCACGCGGCGGAGCCGCAAATGTCACAGCCGGGAACGGGTGGGGTGGGGAAAAGCTACGCCGGGCGCCGCCCGTGGTTCGCCCGGCCCTTCCTGATCCGCCACTTCCGCTTGCGGGTGCGTTTCGACATGGTGGCAACCTGCTCGCCCCCGAGCGATGTGTCCAGGGGGGTTACCGGACACAACGAAAGAGCTATCCGCGCGCCACCGGTGCCAGCACCGCGTCGGTGAGCGCCGCCAGATCCCCCGGCGCCAGCTCGACCTCCAGGCCCCGGCGCCCCGCCGAGACGCAGATCGTGGCATGGGCCGAGGCCGACGCGTCCAGCACCGTGCGCAGTCGGCGCCGCTGGCCCAGCGGCGAGATGCCGCCCCGGACGTAGCCCGTCGTCCGCTCGGCCGCCGCCGGATCCGCCATCGCCGCCCGCTTGCCCCCGACCGCCGCCGCCAGCGCCTTGAGGTCCAGGGAGCCCGCCACCGGGACCACCGCCACGGTCAGCTCGCCGTCGACGTCCGCCACCAGCGTCTTGAAGACGCGGTCGGGGGAGACGCCGAGGGCCGCCGCGGCCTCCTCGCCGTACGACGCGGACGAGGGGTCGTGCTCGTACGCGTGCACCGTGAACTGTGTGCCCGCCGCCGTCAGCGCCACCGTCGCCGGAGTGCCCCCGGCCGCCTTCTTCTTCGCCAACTCGCCTGCGTCCTTACGTCAGTTGGGGCTCGTGGGGGAACGGGTCAGGTCCACCGCCGGGAGCGAGGGGAGGTGGCGGATCACCGCCGTCTCCGCGCGCAGCAGCTTCAGCTCCTCGCGCAGGCGCGTCGCCGTGTCCGGCGCCTGGAGCAGGCGCTGCTTCGCGGGGACGTCGAGCACCGCGGCCGCCGCCACCAGGTACGACACCACCGACGGCTCGTCGGGCAGCTCGGCCGAGCCGGTCACGGACCGCTCGCGCGCGCCCGCCAGCCGCTTCTGGTACGCCCGGAACGCCCGCAGCACGCCCTCCGCCAGCGCCCCCGCCTCCTCGCCCGGCTCCTCGGGCAGCTCCTCAAGCTCGGCCGTGAGGTAGGGGCCGCTCGCGTCCACCGAGAGGAGCTTCACCCGGGTGGTGCCGGTGGCCAGGACCTCGAAGCTGCCGTCCGACCGCTCCCGGATCGTCGCCGCGTCCGCGATACAGCCCACCTGGTGGAACGCCTGGATCGGGTCGGGGCCGAACCCGGCCGCCGGGCCCTTCTCCGGGATCGCCGTCTGGTCGGGCAGCCCGGGACCGGTCGGCGCGACCTCCCGGCCGTCGCGGATCGCGACCACGGCGAACCGGCGCGGCTCGTCGTCGTCGGAGGCGGAGCCGGAGTCCGGGCCGGACTTCAGCAGATCGCGCATCATGGCGCGATAGCGCTCCTCGAACACGTTCAGCGGCAGGACGAGGCCGGGGAACAGGACCGAGTTGAGCGGAAAGAGGGGGAGGCGAGCGGTGGTCACAACGCTCAAGCGTAATGGTCGCCGGACCGGCTGCGTCCGGGCTTCCCGAGGGCGCCCGCGCCCGGCGGCCCGGCGGCGCGGCCCGGCGCCTTCGCCGGGGGCTGCCCCGGGGCGTCGACAGGCTCGGCCACAGCGCCCGCCGGGCCGCGTGCGCGCCCCGGCGGCGTCCGGGCCGCCACCTGCCTGCGCACCCCGTCGCGCAGCTCGGTGAACCGCCCCAGCGGGTCGTCGTCGAGCCGCGCCCACGGGAAGGCCGTGGCGTAGGGGCCGATGCGGCGGAACTGCTCCAGGGCCTCCTCCCACCGCTCCCGTACGACCAGGACGTACGCCAGCAGATTGCGGACCTCGGCGGGCCACGGGTCGCCCGGCTCGTACGCGGCGGACAGCGCGATGGCGAGGTCGGCCGCCGCGTCGATCCGGTCGCGGAACAGCTCTTGCGGGCGCTGCCCGCCGGTCGGCGCCCCGCCCGTGTCGGCGGCCAGGCAGGCGAACGCGGCCCGTACCGGCAGCGCCTGGACGAGCGAGCCGGGCAGCGCGTCCGCCGCGGCCTCCTCGGCGAAGCCGAAGCACTCCCGGTGCGAGCCGTACCACTGCGCCGAGAGGTATTGCAGCGCCGCCACATGGCAGCCGTAGTGGTGCGAGGAGCGGCCGATCGCCTCCGCCCACAGCGACTCGAAGACGGTGTGCGGCGCATGGGTGCCGCGCGCGTGGTCGAGCGCGATGCGCCACGGCACCGGGTCCGCCGGCTCGGCCGAGGCCGCCGCGTCGATCAGCGGCGCGATCTCCCGCAGCAGCTCGGCGCGGGCGGGCGAGCCCCACGCCCGTACGATCGCCAGCTCCGCCTTGACGAGCAGCGCGTCCGGGTCGCGGGGCGCGGCGGCCAGCCAGTCGGCGAGCCAGTCCGGGCGGCTGACCGCGAAGGCCGCGAGCCGCATGGTGTAGCGGTCGCGGTTCTCCCACTCGGCCGACTCGCGGGTGACGGCGAGCAGCTCGGCCGCCCCCGCGTACTCGCCCCGGGCGGCGGCCACGAGCGCGGGGCCGAGCCGCCCGTCGGGTGCGTCGAGGAGCAGATCCTCGTCGGCCGGGAGGTCGGCGGCGAGGTGCGGGGTGTGCCTGACCGCGCGGACGGCACGGAGCAGGGCGCGTACGAATGACATGGTGTGAACCATTGAAAACCGCAGGTGGGAGCTCCGCCAGAGGTGTGCGGTGAAGAGTGTGTGGCGGCCGTGACGGTTGTACGTGCACAGGTCAAGGACCGGCAAATTTCAGCCACGCCGCAGCAGCCGCGAGGCGCCCGCCGCCACGGTCGTGGCCAGAATCCAGCCGAGCACGATGAGCACCGCCGAGACCCACTGCCAGCCGCCGTGCAGCTTCCAGTAGCCGTCCTGCCCCAGATTGATCACCGGCACGAGCAGATCGAGGGCGTACAGCGAGGCGTTCCAGTCCGGGTGCTCGTCCTCCTTGATCGGCTGCGGGTCGTAGTGCGAGAACGCCAGCGCGCCCATCGCCCACAGCACCGCCATCCACAGCGCCGCCCGCCCCGGCCGGTAGCCGTACGCCACCGTCAGGTCCTGGAGCACGCCCCACGCCTTCCCCGCGAGCGGCAGGGTCTCGCGGCGCCGGCGCTGCTTGGCGAGCAGCACCTCGCGCGCGTCCGCGTCCTCGCCGCTGCCCCGCAGCACGGTGGCCAGGCGCTCGTACGGCTCCGGTGCGTACTCCGGAGTCGCCGCCGTCACCCACTCAAGGCGTCTGGCCAGCGGGAAGAGGCCGCGCGGGATCAGGTTGTCGTAGCTGAAGCCGCCCATCGCGAGCCCGCCGGGCCCCGGCCAGCTCGTCGACATGTCGACCAGGTTCACCACCCGCGCGCCCGACAGCACCACCCGGCCCCGCTCCGGCCGCTCCCCGAGGAAGCGCAGCTCCGGCGTCTGCACCCGGCGCAGCGACACCTCCTGGAAGTCCCGCATCACGAAGCGCGCGCTCTGGAAGTCGACGGCGTCCCCGAACCGGCCGTCGTCCAGGCGCAGCCCGCCCTCGCAGACGAACGGCTGTACCCGGGTGCCCCGGGCCGGAGTGCCGGAGTAGTTCGTCCCGTACGGCGGGGTGGTGGTCTCGGTGGCGCCGGGCGAGACGGCCGCCGCCGTCATGTAGAGCGTCCGCTCCACGGTCAGCTGCGGGGCGTTCAGCGCCCGCCGCCCCTCCGGGTTCACCAGACGGCTGCCGCGCAGGCTGAACGTCACCCCGACCTTGGCCGCCCGCAGGCTCACCTCCCCGTACGACTCGATCAGCTCGGCCTGGAGGTCCTGGGCGACCGAGAGGCCGTCGGCCGCGATCGAGCGGCCCTTGCGGTCGGGGTGGATCACGGCCTGGTTGAGCAGCAGATCGGTGCCGATGTGGGCGTCGGTGAGCCGGATGCCGCGGGCGATCCGGCAGCGCGGCAGATGCAGATCGCCCTCGGTCTGGAGCCGGGCCGCCTCGATCCGCGGGATCGCGCAGTTCACCATCCGCACGGTGGTGAACCGGCACTCGGGCAGCAGCACCTCGTTCTCGAACCGGCAGTTGTTCAGCTCCACGTACGGCGTGACCGTGCCGCCCGACAGATTGAGCGTCCCGACGATCTGCACGCCGTTCAGCTTCAGGGCCGCGACCCGGCCGGGCAGCGCGGGCGGCCCGTGGAGCAGCAGCAGGGCCACCGCCCGGGCCTTCACCTGGCGCTCGGGCCCCCAGACGCGCCCGGAGAACGGGTCGTCCCGCACCCGGCTGCGGGTGCGCAGGTCGTAAGGGCTGCCGTTGCGGAAGTCCTCCCACATCTGCAACTCCACCGGACTGAACCAGTCCGGGGCCACATCGGCATCCTGCGCCTCGGTCACTGCCGTCCCCCTCGTCGTGCTGCTCGCCCCGCGCGGTCACGTGCGGATGTACGTACATGCGTGTGTAACGGAGTGAACGCTAGTGGTCACGGCAGGGGCGCGGGGCGGGCGGGATACGTATCAGCCAGTGATACGGGCGATCGGTGGCGCGATGCGGTCTGAGAGAATTGGTTCCGTGATCTCTCGAATCGATCTGCGCGGCAACGCCCTCCCCGAGGGTGGCGCCCTGCGCGACCTGCTGCCCCGTGCCGAGTTCGACGTGGAAGCCGCCCTGGAGAAGGTGCGGCCCATCTGCGAGGACGTGCATCATCGCGGCACGGCGGCGCTGATCGAGTACGCGGAGAAGTTCGACGGAGTGACCCTGGAGCGGATCCGGGTGCCCGCCGAGGCGCTCGACGAGGCCCTGGAGAAGCTCGACCCGCAGGTCAAGGCCGCCCTGGAGGAGTCCATCCGGCGCGCCAGGACCGTCCACCGCGCCCAGCGCCGCAGCGAGCACACCACCCAGGTGGTGCCCGGCGGCACGGTCACCGAGAAGTGGGTGCCGGTCGAGCGCGTGGGTCTGTACGCGCCGGGCGGCCGGTCGGTGTACCCGTCGTCCGTGGTCATGAACGTGGTCCCGGCCCAGGAGGCGGGCGTCGAGTCCATCGCGCTGGCCTCCCCGCCGCAGAAGCCCCGCTTTGAAGGAGACACAGCCGGCGGACTGCCGCACCCGACGATCCTCGCCGCGTGCGCGCTGCTCGGCGTCGACGAGGTGTACGCGGCGGGCGGCGCCCAGGCCGTGGCGATGTTCGCGTACGGCACCGAGGAGTGTGCGCCCGCGAACATGGTGACCGGCCCCGGCAACATCTGGGTCGCCGCCGCCAAGCGCTACTTCACCGGCCGCATCGGCATCGACACCGAGGCCGGGCCGACCGAGATCGCCGTGCTCGCGGACGAGACCGCCGACCCGGCGCACGTCGCCGCCGACCTGATCAGCCAGGCCGAGCACGACCCGATGGCGGCCGCGGTCCTGGTCACCGACTGCGCGGCGCTCGCCGACGCGGTCGAGCGCGAGCTGGAGCCGCAGGTCGCCGCCACCAAGCACGTCGAGGACCGGATCAAGCCCGCGCTGGCCGGCAGGCAGTCCGCGATCGTCCTGGTCGACGGCCTGGAGCAGGGACTCAAGGTGGTCGACGCGTACGGCGCCGAGCACCTGGAGATCCAGACCGCCGACGCCGCCGCCGTGGCCGGCCGGGTCCGCAACGCGGGCGCGATCTTCGTCGGCCCGTGGTCCCCGGTCTCACTCGGCGACTACTGCGCGGGCTCCAACCACGTGCTGCCCACCGGCGGCTGCGCCTGCCACTCCTCGGGCCTGTCGGTGCAGTCCTTCCTCAAGGGCATCCACATCGTCGACTACAGCCGGGACGCCCTCGCCGAGGTCGCCCACCACGTCGTCACGCTCGCCGAGGCCGAGGACCTGCCCGCGCACGGGGCCGCGCTCAAGGCGAGGTTCGGATGGAAGGTGCCGGGCCAGTGACCGAGAGCAACGCCTTCACCCTGGACGACCTGCCCGTACGCGACGAACTGCGCGGCAAGTCCCCCTACGGCGCGCCCCAGCTGGACGTGCCCGTCCAGCTCAACACCAACGAGAACCCGTACCCGCTGCCCGAGCCGCTGGTCGCGCGGATCGCCGAGCGGGTCGCCGAGGCCGCGCGCGGCCTCAACCGCTACCCGGACCGGGACGCGGTGGAGCTGCGCACCGAACTCGCCCGCTACCTCACCCGCACCGGCGGCCACCGGGTCGGCGTGGAGAACGTCTGGGCGGCCAACGGCTCCAACGAGGTCATCCAGCAGCTGCTGCAGACCTTCGGCGGCCCCGGCCGCACCGCGATCGGCTTCGAGCCCTCGTACTCGATGCACGGCCTCATCGCGCGCGGCACCGGCACCGGCTGGATCTCCGGGCCGCGCAACGAGGACTTCACCATCGACGTGGCGGCCGCCGAGAAGGCGATCGCCGAGAACCGGCCGGACGTCGTCTTCATCACCTCGCCCAACAACCCCACCGGCACGGCGGTCGAAGCCGAAACGGTTCTGGCGCTGTACGAGGCCGCCCAGGCCGCCAAGCCGTCCCTGGTGGTCGTCGACGAGGCGTATGTCGAGTTCAGCCACCGCGACTCGCTGCTTCCGCTCATCGAGGGCCGCCCCCACCTGGTCGTCTCGCGGACCATGTCCAAGGCGTTCGGCGCCGCCGGGCTGCGCCTGGGCTACCTCGCCGCGCACCCGGCGGTGGTCGACGCGGTCCAGCTCGTCCGGCTGCCGTACCACCTCTCCGCCGTCACCCAGGCGACCGCGCTCGCGGCCCTGGAGCACACCGACACGCTGCTCGGCTATGTCGAGCAGCTCAAGCGGGAGCGGGACCGGCTGGTCACCGAGCTGCGCACGGCCGGGTACGAGGTGACCGACTCGGACGCCAACTTCGTCCAGTTCGGCCGCTTCGAGGATTCGCACACCGCCTGGCAGCGGATCCTCGACCAGGGCGTCCTGGTCCGTGACAACGGGGTGCCCGGGTGGCTGCGCGTCACCGCCGGCACCCCCACCGAGAACGACGCGTTCCTGGACGCGGTCCGTCAACTCAAGAAGGAGCAGAGCGCATGAGCCGCGTCGGCCGTGTCGAACGCACCACCAAGGAGACGTCCGTCCTCGTCGAGATCGACCTCGACGGGACCGGAAAGGTCGACGTGTCGACGGGAGTCGGCTTCTACGACCACATGCTCGACCAGCTCGGCCGCCACGGCCTCTTCGACCTCACGGTCAAGACCGACGGCGACCTGCACATCGACTCGCACCACACCATCGAGGACACCGCCCTCGCGCTCGGCGCCGCCTTCAAGCAGGCGCTCGGCGACAAGGTCGGCATCTACCGCTTCGGCAACTGCACGGTCCCCCTCGACGAGTCCCTCGCCCAGGTGACCGTGGACCTCTCCGGCCGCCCGTACCTGGTGCACACCGAGCCCGAGAACATGGCGCCGATGATCGGCGAGTACGACACCACGATGACCCGGCACATCCTGGAGTCCTTCGTGGCGCAGGCGCAGATCGCCCTGCACGTCCACGTCCCGTACGGGCGCAACGCGCACCACATCGTGGAGTGCCAGTTCAAGGCGCTGGCCCGGGCGCTGCGCTACGCATCCGAGCACGACCCGCGTGCCGCGGGCATCCTTCCTTCGACCAAGGGCGCGCTGTGAACGGCCTCAACACCATCCTGATCGTCCTCGGCCTCTTCCTGGCGGGCGGCGTCTACTCCTTCATCAAGCAGGAGATGTCCAAGAGCCTGATCACGCTGCTGGCGATCAGCTCGGCGCTCTGCCTGGCCGCGGGCGTCCTGCGGCTGGAGGTGTGGAATTGAGCACGGGCACTCCCGTCAAGAAGGTCGTCGTCTTCGACTACGGCTTCGGCAACGTGCGCTCCGCCGAGCGCGCCCTCGCCCACGTCGGCGCGGACGTCGAGATCACCCGTGACTACGACACCGCCATGAACGCGGACGGGCTGCTCGTCCCCGGCGTCGGCGCGTTCTCCGCCTGTATGCAGGGGCTGCGCGCGGCGCGCGGCGACTGGATCGTGGGGCGGCGCCTGTCGGGCGGCCGCCCGGTGATGGGCATCTGCGTCGGTATGCAGATCCTCTTCGAGCGGGGCATCGAGCACGGTGTGGAGACCGAGGGCCTGGACGAGTGGCCCGGCACGGTCGGGCCGCTGAAGGCGCCGGTCGTCCCGCACATGGGCTGGAACACGGTCAAGGCCCCGGAGGACAGCGAGCTGTTCGCGGGCCTGGACGCCGACGCCCGGTTCTACTTCGTGCACTCGTACGCGGTGCACGACTGGAGCCTGGAGGTCACCAACCCCAGGATCCGCGCGCCCCGGGTCACCTGGGCCACCCACGGCGAGCCGTTCGTGGCCGCGGTGGAGAACGGCGCGCTGTGGGCGACCCAGTTCCACCCCGAGAAGTCCGGCGACGCCGGCGCCCAGCTGCTGACCAACTGGATCGGAACCCTGTGATGGCACCGTCCCCCAAGCTCGAACTGCTGCCCGCCGTCGACGTCCGCGACGGCCAGGCCGTCCGCCTCGTCCACGGCGAGTCCGGTTCGGAGACCTCCTACGGCTCCCCGCTCCAGGCGGCGCTCGCCTGGCAGGCCTCCGGCGCCGAGTGGCTGCACCTGGTGGACCTGGACGCCGCCTTCGGCACCGGCGACAACCGCGCGCTGATCGCCGAGGTCGCGGGCGCGATGGACATCAAGGTGGAGCTGTCCGGCGGCATCCGCGACGACGCCTCCCTGGAGGCCGCGCTCGCCACCGGCTGCCGCCGCGTCAACCTGGGCACCGCGGCCCTGGAGACCCCCGAGTGGGTCGCCAAGGTCATCGCGCGGTACGGGGACCGGATCGCGGTCGGTCTGGACGTACGGGGCACGACCCTGCGCGGCCGCGGCTGGACCCGCGACGGCGGCGACCTCTACGAGACGCTGGCACGCCTGGACTCCGAGGGCTGCGCGCGGTACGTGGTCACCGACATCGCCAAGGACGGCACGCTCACCGGCCCCAACCTGGAGCTGCTGCGCAACGTCTGCGCCGCCACCGACAAGCCCGTGGTGGCCTCGGGCGGCGTCTCCTCGCTCGACGACCTGCGGGCGATCGCGGAGCTCGTGGGGCAGGGTGTGGAGGGCGCCATCGTGGGCAAGGCCCTGTACGCGAAGGCGTTCACCCTCGAAGAAGCCCTGGAGGCTGTGTCCCGATGAGCGACGTACGGCGTGTGCAGAGTGACGTTCCCACCCCCTGGGAGGACACGATCGGCTTCGCGCGCGCCGTCGCCGCGGGCGACCATGTGCATGTCGCCGGCACCACGCCGTTCAAGGGCACGGTGCTCTACGGCGAGGGCGACCCGTACGAGCAGGCCATGGTGGCCTTCTCGAACGCCCTCGCCGCGCTCGCGGAGTTCGGGCTCGGGGTCGAGTCCGTGGTCCGCACCCGTATGTATCTGACCCACGCGCGGGACATCGACGAGGCGGGCCGGGCCCACAAGGAGCTCTTCGGGGCCGTCCGTCCGGCGGCCACGCTGGTCATCGTGACCGGTCTGGTCGACCCGCGCGTGCTGGTCGAAGTAGAAGTGGACGCGTACCGGGGCGCCGCAGCCGGCGCCCCCGAAGGAGCCCCCGCATGACCCTCGCGGTCCGAGTCATCCCCTGCCTGGACGTCGACGACGGCCGGGTGGTGAAGGGTGTCAACTTCCAGAACCTGCGCGACGCGGGTGACCCGGTCGAGATGGCGAAGCTGTACGACGCCGAGGGCGCGGACGAGCTCACCTTCCTGGACATCACGGCGTCCTCGGGCAACCGGGAGACGACGTACGACGTGGTGCGGCGCACCGCCGAGCAGGTCTTCATCCCGCTGACGGTGGGCGGCGGCGTCCGCTCGGCGGACGACGTGGACAAGCTGCTGCGGGCCGGGGCGGACAAGGTGGGCGTCAACACGGCGGCGATCGAGCGCCCCGACCTCATCCGCGAGATCGCGGAGCGCTTCGGCCGCCAGGTCCTGGTCCTGTCGGTCGACGCGCGCCGTACCCCGTCCGGCTCCTTCGAGGTCACCACCCACGGCGGGCGCCGGGGGACCGGCATCGACGCGGTGGAGTGGGCGCACCGGGCGGCGGAGCTGGGGGCGGGGGAGATCCTGCTCAACTCGATGGACGCGGACGGGACGAAGGACGGGTACGACGTCCCGATGATCTCGGCGGTCCGCCGCCATGTGTCGGTCCCGGTGATCGCCTCGGGCGGCGCGGGCCGCCTCGCCGACTTCGCTCCGGCGGTGGCGGCGGGGGCGGACGCGGTCCTTGCGGCGTCGGTGTTCCACTTCGGGGATCTGCGGATCGGTGACGTGAAGGGGGCACTGCGGGAGGCGGGGCATCCGGTGCGGTGAGGTGTTTCCCGGGGGCTGCGCCCCTGCACCCCGCTTGGTTCGTCTGCGGGCCGTCCCCAACTGGTCGCGCAGTTCCCCGCGCCCCTTAAATGCGCCCCTTCGGGGCGCCCAGGGGATTGCCGCGCAGCGGCATTCTCAGGGGCGCGGGGAACTGCGCGACCAGCTATCTACGGCCCGCAGACGACCGGCAACCGCCGGAGGCTTTCAGGAAGGGGCGGGGTGGGGCAACCCCACCGCTCACACGCCCAGCTTCGCCTCCAGCGCCCGCGTCGCCGCCGCCTTGTCCCCCTCGACCTGGACATCCGCCGCGCTCTGGCGGCCCGACGCGAACAGGGCCAGTTCGCCCGGTTCGCCGGTGACCGTCACCACCGGCGTTCCCCGGCGCGCCACCGCCGTCTGCCCGTCGGGGCGGCGCAGGACCAGGCCCACCGGCGAGCGGCGCCCCATCACCCGCGCCATCCTCTCCAGCCGCGACCACAGGACGTCCGCGAACACCGGGTCCACCGGCCGCGGCGTCCAGTCGGGCTGAGCCCGGCGGACGTCCTCGCCGTGGACGTAGAACTCGATCGCGTTCGCCCCCTCGTCCACCTGCTTGAGGCTGTACGGCGAGAACCTCGGCGGCCCCGTACGGAACAGCTGCACCAGCTCCTCGTACGGCTTCGCGGCGAACTCCGCCTGCACCCGGTCCAGCCGGGACTTGAGCGCGCCCAGGATTATCCCGCCGGCCGCGTCGAGGCGGCGCTCGCGGACCACCAGATGCGCCGCGAGGTCGCGCGCGGTCCAGCCCTCGCAGAGAGTGGGGGCCTGCGGACCCGCCGCCTCCAACAGGTCGGCGAGCAGCAGCCGTTCACGCTTGGCATGGGTCGACATGGGGGCCAGCGTACGACCCGTACCCCCGTCCGCCCAGTGGACGCACCGCCGGAGCGCCCCCGGGCCACGGCACAATGGGGCCATGACCAGCACTCTCGACCCCGCCGTCGCCGCCCGCCTGAAGCGGACCGCCGATGGACTGGTCCCGGCCATCGCCCAGCAGTACGACACCGGCGAGGTGCTCATGCTCGGCTGGATGGACGACGAGGCCCTGCACCGCACCCTGACCACCGGCCGCTGCACCTACTGGTCGCGCAGCCGGAACGAGTACTGGGTGAAGGGGGACACTTCCGGGCATTTCCAGCACGTGAAGTCCGTCGCGCTGGACTGTGACGGGGACACCCTCCTCGTCAAGGTCGACCAGGTCGGGGCGGCCTGCCACACCGGGGATCGGACATGCTTCGACGCCGACGTCCTGCTGCCCGCCGCCGGTCAGTAGGGTCGCGCCATGGATCTCGAAACCTTCCGCAAGCTCGCGGTGGACCGCCGCGTCATCCCGGTCAGCCGCCGCCTCCTCGCGGACGGCGACACTCCCGTCGGGCTCTACCGGAAGCTCGCCGCCGAGCGGCCCGGCACCTTCCTCCTGGAGTCCGCCGAGAACGGCCGGTCCTGGTCGCGCTACTCGTTCGTGGGCGTGCGCTCCGCCGCCACGCTCACCGCCCGCGACGGCGAGGCCCACTGGCTCGGCACCCCGCCCGTCGGCGTCCCCACCTCGGGCGACCCGCTGGAGGCGCTGCGGGCCACCGTCGAGGCGCTGCACACCCCGCGCGACCTGGCGGCCGGGATGCCGCCGTTCACCGGCGGGATGGTCGGCTACCTCGGATACGACATCGTGCGCAGGCTGGAGAAGATCGGCGAGCACGGGCGCGACGACCTGCGGCTGCCCGAGCTGACCATGCTGCTCACCTCCGACCTCGCCGTGCTCGACCACTGGGCCGGGTCGGTGCTCCTGATCGCCAACGCGATCAACCACAACGACCTGGACACCGGCGTCGACGAGGCGTACGCGGACGCCGTGGCCCGGCTCGACGCCATGGAGGCGGACCTGGCGAAGCCGGTCGAGTACGCGCCCGCCGCCCTCCCGCCGTCCGAGCTGCCCGAGTACACCGCGCTGTGGGGCGGCAAGGCGTACCAGGACGCCGTCGAGGACATCAAGGAGCGCATCCGCGCGGGCGAGGCCTTCCAGGTGGTGCCCTCGCAGCGGTTCGAGACGCCGTGCGGCGCGAGCGCGCTCGACGTCTACCGGGTGCTGCGGGCCACCAACCCGTCCCCGTACATGTACCTCTTCCGCTTCGACGGCTTCGACGTCGTGGGGTCGAGCCCCGAGGCGCTGGTCAAGGTCGAGGACGGCCGGGCCATGGTCCACCCGATCGCCGGGACCCGGCACCGGGGCGCCACCCCGCAGGAGGACAACGACCTGGCCGAGGAGCTGCTCGCCGACCCCAAGGAGCGGGCCGAGCACCTGATGCTGGTGGACCTGGGCCGCAACGACCTGGGCCGGGTCTGCGAGCCGGGCAGCGTCGAGGTCGTCGACTTCATGTCGGTGGAGCGGTACTCGCACGTCATGCACATCGTGTCGACCGTGACCGGCCGGGTCGCCCCGGGCCGTACCGCCTTCGACGTGCTCACCGCGTGCTTCCCCGCCGGGACCCTCTCCGGCGCGCCCAAGCCGCGCGCGATGCAGATCATCGAGGAGCTGGAGCCGAGCCGCCGCGGGCTCTACGGCGGCTGCGTCGGCTACCTCGACTTCGCCGGGGACTCCGACACCGCCATCGCCATCCGCACCGCGCTGCTGCGCGACGGCACGGCGTACGTCCAGGCCGGAGCGGGTGTGGTGGCCGACTCCGACCCGGTGTCGGAGGACAACGAGTGCCGCAACAAGGCGGCGGCGGTGCTGCGCGCCGTGCACACGGCGAACCGACTCAACGGCTAGTGCTTCGGCTGCGGACCGTCTGTGGTTGCTCGCGCAGTTCCCCGCGCCCCTGAATACCTAGGGGCGCGGGGAACTGCGCGACCAGCCACCCACGGTCCGCAGCCGAACTGTTCGCGCCATAAATCCGCCCCCGGCTGACAAGATCACCGCCGCGCAGGCGATAGTGGAGTACGTGAGTGCCGTACCCGTACCCCAGTCGCGTGCCGAATCCGCGTCACCCGCCCGTGGCGGCGGCCGTCGTACCCTCGCCGCCGCGCTGCTCTTCGGCGCGGTCGGCGCCGCCGTCGTCCTGCTCGCCTCCGGGCAGACCTGGGCCGAGGGCCACGCCGCGGTCGGGGGCGGCTCCGTGCCGCTGCGGGCCACCGGGCAGAACGTGACGGGCGTGCCCGCCGCGCTCGCCATAGTCGGGCTCGCCGCGCTCGTCGCGGTCTTCGCGGTCCGCCGGGCCGGCCGCCTCCTCGTCTCCGGGCTGCTCGCGCTGAGCGGCGCCGGGGCCGCGCTCGCCGCCTTCCTCGGCGCCGACGACAGCTCCGCGCTGGACGAGAAGGCCGCCAGGACCAGCGGCGACGCCGCCGAGACCATCAGCGGCCTCACCCACACCGCCTGGCCCTACGTCACCTTCGCGGGCGGCCTGCTGCTGCTGGTCGCCGGGCTGCTCGCGCTGCGGTTCGGCGCCGCCTGGCCCGCGATGGGCGGGCGCTACGAACGCGACGGCAGCCCCCGGGCCCGCAAGGCCCGTCCGGCCAAGGACCCGGAGCGGCCCGAGGAGCTGTGGAAGGCTCTGGACCGGGGCGAGGACCCGACCGGAGTGTGAGCTCCCCCACGGCGGCGACCCCAGGCTCGGGGCACCCGTACGGGTGGGCGACAATGGTCGGTGAGCGGTCCCCGTCCCCGGACTGGGCGGCCGACTCCGCGACCCAGAGATTCACCAACGAGGAGCAACTCATGGCGGGCAGCAGCGGCGGCCACGGACACACCCCGGCCGCCTGGACCGGTGTCATCATCTCCTTCATCGGCTTTTGCGTGGCCTCGGTCTTCATCGTCGCCGCCAACCCGATCGGCTTCTGGGCGGGTACGGCGCTCACCCTCCTCGGCGGCGTCGTCGGCGGCGTCATGAAGATGGCCGGTCTCGGCACCCCCAAGGAGTCCCCCGAGATGACCGCGGCCCGCGAGGAGGCCGGTCTCAAGGCCCGCGCCCGCCTCGCCGAGGCCCGCTGAGGCAACGGACGCTCCACCTGGACGAGGCGCGGCCCCCTGGGGCTGCGCCTCTCCGCGTGAACGGGGACAATCACCGCGTGGACGCCACCCCGACCCCGACGCCCGCCCCGGCGGCCCCCGCCGCCGCGCGCCGGCTCCTCGTGCCGCTGGGCACCCTCGCGGGGGTCGCCGCCGCCTTCGCGTACGTGGGCGCGGTCGACCCGAACGAGCCCGGCCACTACCCCGTCTGCCCGCTGCTGCGCCTCACCGGGATCTACTGCCCGGGCTGCGGCGGTCTGCGCAGCGCCCACGCCTTCATCACCGGCCACTTTGGCGCGGCCCTCGGGGCCAACGCGCTCGCGGTGGCCGGTTATGTGCTCTTCGCGGTCCTCTGGGTGGTCTGGGCCGTGCGCGCCGCGCGCGGGCTGCCCTTCCGTGTGGACCTCAAGGACGCCCATTGGTGGGGGATCGGCGCGGTGCTGCTGGTCTTCTCAGTTGTCCGGAATCTACCGTTCGGGTCTGTGCTGGCGCCGTGACATTCCGTATATCTCCCCACGTCCCGGCTGTCCGAAGAGTGGGACGGACGTCAACCGGATGCGAGCCCTTCGCCTCGGGGCGGATACCATCGTCATGGCTGATCCTGGCCGATCGTCAACGTCACCGTCCTGGAAGGGGGCCGCTCGCGTGAGTGTGCTCGACGAGATCATCGAGGGCGTCCGCGCCGATCTGGCGGAGCGGCAGGCGCGGGTCGGCCTCGACGAGCTCAAGGAGCGCGCCGCCAAGGCGCCCCAGGCTCGGGACGGCGTCGCGGCCCTGCGCGGCGACGGCGTCAAGGTCATCTGCGAGGTCAAGCGCTCCAGCCCGTCCAAGGGCGCCCTCGCGGCCATCGCGGACCCGGCCGGTCTCGCCGCCGACTACGAGGCGGGCGGCGCCGCCGTCATCTCCGTGCTCACTGAGGAGCGCCGCTTCGGCGGCTCGCTCGCCGACCTGGAGGCCGTCCGGGCCAAGGTCGACATCCCGGTGCTGCGCAAGGACTTCATCGTCACCGCGTACCAGCTGTGGGAGGCCCGGGCGTACGGGGCCGACCTGGCGCTCCTGATCGTCGCCGCCCTGGAGCAGCCCGCGCTGGTCTCGCTGATCGAGCGGGCCGAGTCCATCGGGCTCACCCCGCTGGTCGAGGTGCACGACGAGGACGAGGTCGAGCGGGCGGTCGACGCGGGCGCCAAGATCATCGGCGTCAACGCGCGCGACCTGAAGACCCTCAAGGTCGACCGCACCGTCTTCGAGCGCGTCGCCCCCGAGATCCCCTCGCACATCGTGAAGATCGCCGAGTCCGGTGTGCGCGGCCCGCACGACCTGATCGCGTACGCCAACGCCGGCGCGGACGCCGTCCTGGTCGGCGAGTCCCTGGTCACGGGCAAGGACCCCCGTGGGGCCGTCGCGGACTTGGTCGCCGCGGGCGCCCACCCGGCCCTGCGCCACGGACGGAACTGACCTCACCATGCCCATTGCCGCCCGTCTCGCCCCCGGCTGCCGCCCGCGCGGCTGCCGCGCTCCGGCGCGCCGGGTGCACGGGCGCCGGGTGCGCTACGTGATCGGCGACGAGCCGGGCCAGGTCAACGGGATGCGATGGCGCGGCTTGCCTTGAGCGCCGCCCGAGCGTGAGCGCCCCGTAGGGGCGCGGGGAACTGCGCGACCAGCCCACCACGGCCTGCTGTCGCGCACCCAGATCATGTTCTACGGCGCCTGGGCGAACCCGTGACCACACGTAACCCAGGACCGGGGCCATGACGCCCCGGGGAGGTATCCCCATGTCCCAAGAGCACGAGTTCTTCATCCCGGACCCGGACGGTCAAGTCCCCACACAAGAGGGCTACTTCGGCGAGTTCGGCGGCAAGTTCATCCCCGAGGCGCTGGTCGCCGCCGTGGACGAGGTCGCCGTCGAGTACGAGAAGGCCAAGGCCGACCCCGCCTTCGCCGCCGAGCTCAACGACCTCATGGTCAACTACACCGGCCGGCCGAGCGCGCTCACCGAGGTGCCCCGGTTCGCCGAGCACGCGGGCGGTGCCCGGGTCTTCCTCAAGCGCGAGGACCTGAACCACACCGGCTCGCACAAGATCAACAACGTGCTGGGCCAGGCGCTGCTCACCAAGCGCATGGGCAAGACCCGCGTCATCGCCGAGACCGGCGCGGGCCAGCACGGCGTCGCCACCGCGACCGCCTGCGCCCTCTTCGGCCTCGAATGCACCATCTACATGGGCGAGGTCGACACCCAGCGCCAGGCGCTGAACGTCGCCCGGATGCGGATGCTCGGCGCCGAGGTCGTCCCCGTGAAGTCCGGCAGCCGCACCCTGAAGGACGCCATCAACGAGGCGTTCCGCGACTGGGTCGCCAATGTGGACCGCACCCACTACCTGTTCGGCACGGTCGCGGGCCCGCACCCGTTCCCGGCCATGGTCCGCGACTTCCACCGGGTCATCGGCGTCGAGGCCCGCCGCCAGATCCTGGAGCGCGCCGGACGGCTCCCGGACGCGGCCGTGGCCTGCGTCGGCGGCGGCTCCAACGCCATCGGGCTCTTCCACGCCTTCATCCCGGACGCGGACGTCCGGCTGATCGGCTGCGAGCCCGCCGGGCACGGCATCGAGAGCGGCGAGCACGCGGCGACGCTGACCGCGGGCGAGCCGGGCATCCTGCATGGATCGCGTTCGTACGTACTCCAGGACGACGAGGGCCAGATCACCGAGCCCTACTCGATCTCGGCCGGTCTGGACTACCCGGGCATCGGCCCGGAGCACTCCTACCTCAAGGACACCGGCCGCGGCGAGTACCGCGCGGTCACCGACGACGCGGCCATGCAGGCCCTGCGGCTGCTCTCGCGCACCGAGGGCATCATCCCGGCGATCGAGTCCGCGCACGCGCTCGCGGGCGCCCTCGAAGTCGGCCGCGAGCTCGGCAAGGACGGCCTGCTCCTGGTCAACCTCTCCGGGCGCGGCGACAAGGACATGGACACGGCGGCCCGCTACTTCGGGCTGTACGACAACGGGGCCGAGGGGGACGCGAAGTGAGCGGGAACGTACAACTGCTGAGCGACACCCTCGCCAAGGCGAAGGCCGAGGACCGGGCCGCGCTCATCGCCTACCTGCCGGCCGGGTTCCCGACCGTCGAGGGCGGCATCGAGGCGATCAAGGCCGTCTTCGACGGCGGCGCGGACGTGGTCGAGGTCGGGCTGCCGCACAGCGACCCGGTCCTGGACGGACCGGTCATCCAGACCGCCGACGACATCGCGCTCAAGGGCGGGGTGAAGATCGCCGACGTGCTGCGCACGGTCCGCGAGGCCCATGCCGCCACCGGCAAGCCGGTCCTGGTGATGACGTACTGGAACCCCATCGACCGGTACGGCGTGGAGCGCTTCACCGCGGAGCTCGCCGAGGCGGGCGGCGCCGGCTGCATCCTGCCCGACCTGCCGGTCCAGGAGTCCGCGCTGTGGCGCGAGCACGCCGACAAGCACGGGCTCGGCACGGTCTTCGTGGTCGCGCCCAGCAGCAAGGACGAGCGGCTCGCGAAGATCACGGCCGCCGGCTCCGGCTTCGTGTACGCGGCGTCCCTGATGGGTGTCACCGGCACGCGCGCGTCGGTCGGCGCGCAGGCCGAGGACCTGGTGCGGCGCACCCGGGCCACCACCGACCTGCCGGTCTGCGTCGGCCTCGGCGTCTCCAACGCGGAGCAGGCCCGGGAGGTCGCGGCCTTCTCCGACGGCGTGATCGTCGGCTCGGCCTTCGTCCAGCGCCTCCTTGACGCGCCGGACCACGTGAGCGGACTCGCCGCCGTGCGCGCCCTCGCGGGTGAACTCGCGCGGGGCGTACGCCGTACGCCGTAAGGGTGTAGGCCGTCCGCCGCAACGCTCCGTAACCCTGCCCGGGTAGGGGCGGACCCGGAGCGCGTTAGCTCGTACGGGTGGATATCGCGCCGGGGAGGCACGTGGGTGCCTCCCCGGTTCGTTTTGCGGGTGTGAGCGAGAAGAACCAAGAAGGCAAGAGAACGGCCCGCGAGCGGCTGGCCCAGGAGCGCGAGCGGCAGCGGTCCCAGGACCGCCGCAGACGCACGATGATCGTCGCCGCGGCGGTGGTGTGCGTCCTCGGGCTGGCCGCCGTGATCGGCGTGATCGCGGCCAACACCAAGAGCGACGGCAAGAAGAGCACGGCGGGCCCGCTGCTCGCGCCGACCGGCACCGAGGGCAAGGACAAGCTGGCCATCCCGGTGGGCGCCGCCGACGCGCCGTCCACGCTCACGGTCTGGGAGGACTTCCGCTGCCCGGCCTGCGCCGCGTTCGAGAACAGCTTCCGGTCCACGGTCCACGAGCTGGAGGGCAGCGGCCAGATCCGCGTCCAGTACCACCTCGCCACCCTGATCGACCACAACCTCGGCGGCAGCGGCTCGCTGCACGCGGCGAACGCGGCGGGCTGCGCACAGGACGCCGGGAAGTTCCCGGCGTACCACGACGTGCTCTACACGAACCAGCCCAAGGAGACGGACGACGCGTACGGGAAGAACAGCAAGCTGATCGAGCTGGCCCAGAAGGTCCCCGGCCTGGACACGGCCGCCTTCCGCTCCTGCGTGGAGGAGGGCAAGCACGACAGCTGGGTCACCAAGTCCAACGACGCCTTCCAGAAGGGCGGCTTCAACGGTACGCCGACGGTCCAGCTGAACGGGGAGTCGGTCTTCCCGCAGAAGGGCAGCGAGCAGATCAGCCCGGCGAACCTGAAGAAGTGGGTCGCCGAGGCGAACAAGGGCAAGCAGCCGGGGGCGGCTTCGCCGTCGAAGCCGGGAGCGGCGACGCCGGGTGCCCCGAGCTCGCCGCCGGCGGGGGCGCCCGCCGAGGACGGGGCGCCGAAGCACGGGCGCGCCCCGGGCACGGCCCCGAAGAAGGCCCCGGCGGGGGTCCACCCGAGCAAGGCGGTTCCGGCCCACGAGGCCCCCTAGCCGCTGCCGTCCCGCTCGTTACTCAGAAGTTGCCGGGTGGGTGGTCCGACCGCCCGCCCGGCAAGGTAGCGTCGACCCTGCCATGAACCTCGCCTTCATTCCCAGCCCGTCCACCGGCGTGATCCATCTCGGACCGATCCCGCTGCGCGGCTACGCCTTCTGCATCATCATCGGTGTCTTCGTCGCCGTCTGGTACGGCAACAAGCGCTGGATCGCCCGGGGCGGCCAAGCCGGCACCGTGGCCGACATCGCCGTCTGGGCGGTGCCCTTCGGTCTCGTCGGCGGTCGGCTCTACCACGTCATCACCGACTACCAGCTGTACTTCAGCGACGGTGAGGACTGGGTCGACGCCTTCAAGATCTGGCAGGGCGGGCTCGGCATCTGGGGCGCGATCGCGTTCGGCGCGGTGGGCGCGTGGATCGGCTGCCGCCGCCGGGGCATCCCGCTGCCGGCGTGGGCCGACGCGCTGGCCCCTGGTATCGCCTTCGCCCAGGCGGTGGGCCGCTGGGGCAACTGGTTCAACCAGGAGCTGTACGGCAAGCCGACCGATGTGCCGTGGGCGCTGAAGATCAGCGAGGGCACGAACCGGGTCGCGGGCACCTACCACCCGACCTTCCTGTACGAGTCGCTGTGGTGCCTCGGCGTCGGCTTCCTGGTCATCTGGGCCGACCGCCGCTTCAAGCTGGGCCACGGCCGGGCGTTCGCGCTGTACGTCGCGGCGTACTGCGTGGGGCGCGGCTGGATCGAGTACATGCGGGTCGACGAGGCCCACCACGTGCTGGGGCTGCGCCTCAACGACTGGACCGCGATCACGGTGTTCGTGCTCGCCGTGACGTACATCGTGATTTCTTCGCGGGTGCGGCCGGGGCGGGAGGCGGTTGTGGAGCCGGTGGCCGGCGCGGAGCCGCAGTCGGAGCCGGATGCGCCGTCCGAGGACGCCCCCTCCGAGGACGCGCCCGCGGACGAGGCGGAGAAGTCGGTGCCGTCCGAGAACGGGACGAGCAGCAAGGGCTGAGCCCTGGCCCGGGGTTCGTCTGCGGGTGTGTGGTGGGTTGCTCGCGCAGTTCCCCGCGCCCCTTTTCGGCCCGGTGTTTGTCTGCGGGCCGGTGGTGGGTTGCTCGCGCAGTTCCCCGCGCCCCTGGAAGCGTCCCTTCGGGCCGCCCAGGGGATTGCCGCGCAGCGGCACCTAAGGGGCGCGGGGAACTGCGCGACCAGCCACCCACCACCCGCAGACGAACACCGGGCTCCGCTCACCGTCACCGCCGGTGGGACAGCGCCACCGTGCGTCGCGCGGCATCCAGCACCGCCGCGTCCACGAAACGCCCGTCCGGCAGCGCCAGCGCGCCCGTGTCGGTCGGTGACGCCGTGAGGATCTCCTCCGCCGCGGCCACCTCCGACGGCGGCGGCAGATAGGCGCGCTCGATCACCGGCAGCTGCGCCGGATGGATCGCCGCCCGCCCCAGGAAGCCGAGCGCGCGCCCGTGCGCGCAGGACGCGGCCAGGCCCGCGAGATCGGTGATGTGCCGGTACACCGACTGCGCGGGCGGGGCCAGCCCCGCCGCCCGCGCCGCCACCACCACCCGGCTCCGCGACCAGTCCAGGCCCACCTCGTCGCGTACGCCCAGATCCGCGCAGAGGTCCGCCTCGCCGAGGGCGATCCCCCGCACCGAAGGGTGCGCGGCGGCGATCGCGTAGGCGTGCTCGATTCCCAGCGCGCTCTCCAGGAGCGGATACAGCGGGACGCCGGGCGCCAGGGCCGCGATGTGCTGGACCTGGTGGGCATGGGTGACCTTCGGCAGCCGCAGGCCCGCCAGGCCAGGGAGCCCGGCCAGAGCTCGTACATCGTCCTCCGTGGCCACCCTGACGTGCACCGCCGTGGACAGCGGCTCCGCGAGCAGCTCCGCCGTCGCCGCCCGGGCGTACTCCTTGCGGTCCGGCGCCACCGCGTCCTCCAGGTCCACGATCACCACGTCCGCGCCCGCCGACAGCGCCTTCTCGACCACCTGCGGCCGGTCGCCGGGGGCGTACAGCCAGGTCAGCGGGATCGTGGTGGTCACAGGGCGCCCGCCCCGCGCAGCGTGGTGATCTCCTGGGCGGACAGGCCCAGTTCGGTCAGGACCGCGTCCGTGTCCGCGCCGTGCGGGCGGCCCGCCCAGCGGATCGCGCCCGGGGTCTCGGAGAGCCGGAAGAGGACGTTCTGCATCTTGACCGGGCCCAGCTCCGGGTCGTCGACCGTGGTGAGCGTGTCCAGCGCGCGGTACTGGGGATCCGTCATCACCTCGCGGATGTCGTAGATCGGCGCGATCGCCGCCTCCGCCTTCTCGAACGCCGTCATCGCCTCCTCGCGGGTGCGCCGGGCGATCCAGCCGCCCACCGCCTCGTCCAGCTCGTCCGCGTGGTCGGCCCGCCCCGAGCCGGTCGCGAACCAGGGCTCGCCGATCAGGTCCGGGCGTCCCACCAGCCGCATCACCCGCTCGGCCACCGACTGGGCCGAGGTGGACACGGCGAGCCAACTGCCGTCCGCCGTACGGTAGGTGTTGCGCGGGGCGTTGTTGCGGGAGCGGTTGCCGGTGCGCGGCTGGACGTAACCGAGCTGGTCGTACCAGATGGGCTGGGGGCCGAGGACCGTCAGGATCGGCTCGATGATCGCCATGTCGATCACCTGCCCGCGCCCGGTGGCGGCGCGCGCGGTGAGAGCGGTCAGTACGGCGTACGCGGTGGCCAGCGCGGCGATCGAGTCCGCGAGGCCGAACGGCGGCAGCGTCGGCGGGCCGTCCGGCTCGCCGGTGACGGCCGCGAAGCCGCTCATCGCCTCGGCCAGCGTGCCGAAGCCGGGGCGGTGGGCGTACGGGCCGCACTGGCCGAACCCGGTGACCCGGGCCAGTACCAACTGGTCGTTGGCGGCGGCCAGTTCGGGCCAGCCCAGGCCCCAGCGCTCCAGGGTGCCCGGACGGAAGTTCTCGATGATCACATCGGTGGAGGCGGCGAGCCGGAGCAGGGTCTCGCGGCCGCCCGGCGTGGACAGATCGAGGGTGATCGTCCGTTTGTTGCGGCCGAGCAGCTTCCACCAGAGCCCGACGCCGTCCTTGGCGGGGCCGTGGCCGCGCGAGGGGTCGGGGCGGCGGGGGTGCTCGACCTTGATGACCTCGGCGCCGAAGTCGCCGAGCATCGTCGCCGCGAGCGGCCCGGCGAAGAGGGTGGCGAGGTCCAGAACCCGCAGGTGCCGCAGCGGAGTCGTCACCGGGCGGTTCCCTCGGCGGCCGCCGCGTCGATCTCCTTGCGGTACGGCATGGCGGCCACCGCGCCGGGCCGCCGCACCGAGAGCGCGGCGGCGTCCGACGCCCAGGCGAGCGCCTCGGGCATCGCCCGGCCCTCGCCCAGGGCGACGGCGAGCGCGCCGACGAACGTGTCGCCCGCGCCCGTCGTGTCGACCGCGGTCACCTCCGGGGCCGGGACCGCGACCGGGTCCTGGCCGCGTGCCGCGTACAGACTGCCCCGGGCGCCGAGCGTGACCACCACCTCGGGGACGAGTTCGAGCAGGGCGCGGGCGGCCGCCTTGGGGTCGTCGATGCCGGTGAGCGCGGCGGCCTCGTGCTCGTTGGCCACCAACAGGTCGGTGGCGGCGAGGAGTTCGGGCGGCAGCGGCTGGACGGGGGAGGGGGTGAGGACCGTGCGCACCCCGTGGCGCCGGGCCGCCGCGGCGCCCTCGACGACCGTGTCCATCGGCAGCTCCAGCTGGAGCAGCAGCGACTCGGCGCCCGCGATCAGCGCCTCGTCGCCGGGGCCGAGATGGGTGACGGAGGCGTTGGCGCCGGGGATGACGACGATCGCGTTGCCGCCGTCCGCGTCGACCACGATGTGGGCCGTGCCGGACGGTCCCTCGGTGGTGCGCACGAGGTCGGTGTCGACGCCGGAACCGTCGAGCGCGGCCCGCAGCCGTACGCCGAACTCGTCCGTGCCGACGGCCCCGATGAGGGCGACGTCGGCGCCCGCGCGGGCCGCGGCGACGGCCTGGTTGGCGCCCTTGCCGCCCGGGATCGTACGGAAGTCGTGGCCGGTGACGGTCTCGCCGCGGCGCGGGGCGGTCTTCACGTAGGCGACCAGGTCCATGTTGGTGCTGCCGAGCACCGCGATGCGCGTCATGCGCTCCGTACCTCCTGGGGGATCAAGGGTGGGGTGAGTCGTGCGGTCAGTTGCGCGAGGGTGTCGAAACCGGTGCCGTCGAAGTCGGCGACGGTGCTGGCGAGGCGGTTCTTGAGCGGTGCGGTCCAGCGGGCGGGCAGCGCCTCCGGGTGCCCGGCGAGGAGTCCCGCGAGCGAACCGGCGGTGGCCCCGTTGGAGTCGGTGTCCCAGCCGCCGGACACCGCGCGGCAGATGGAGCCGGAGAAGTCGCCGTCGGCGTGGGTGAGGGCGGCGGCGAGCAGGGCGGCGTTGGGGACGGAGTGCACCCAGTGGTAGCCGCCGAGGGCGGTGTGGAGGTGGTCGACGACGGTGTCGAAGTCGCTTTCTTCGTGGGCGAGCCGGATGCCGAGGCGTACGGCCTCGGCGAGGCGGGAGCGCGGGGGGATCACGGCGAGGCCGCCGGCCAGGCAGCCGTGTACGTCGTACGCGCCGGTGGCGGCCAGGGAGATCGCCGCGGCCGTGAACATCGCGCCGTACACGCCGTTGGCGGTATGGGTGAGGACGGCGTCGCGGTGCGCCTGCTCGGCGGCGGCCGCGGGGTCGCCCGGGTTGGTCCAGCCGTGGACGTCGGCGCGGATGGCGGCGCCGATCCACTCGCGGAACGGGTTGCGGTGGGTGGCGGTGTGCGGCGGCTCGATCCCGTCGAGGAGGTTGCGGTACGCGACGCGCTCGGCGGTGAACGTCCGGCCCGCCGGGAGCTCGTCCAGCCACAGCTGAGCGACCTGCGTGGTGGTGAAGTGGCGGCCGTGGCGCTGGAGGAGGAGCAGGCCGAGGAGGGGGTAGTTGAGGTCGTCGTCCTCGGGCATGCCGTCGATGTTCTCGGCCAGCGAGGTGGGGGCGGAGCGGCGGTTCCAGGGGTACCTGGTGACCAGGTCGGCGGGGAGGCCGGTGGCGGTGAACCAGGTGTGCAGCGGCCAGTTGCCGGTGGCGCGGGCGATTTCGCGGATGCCGTGGAGGGGCAGCTTCTCGACGGGTTTGCCGAGCAGGCAGCCGGCGGCCCGGCCGAGCCAGGCGGCGTGGAGGCGGGGGATGTCCCCCGCCCCGCCCCTTCCCTGGTGGGGGGCTTCAGACTCTGTGCCAGGCCAGCTCGGTGTGGCGGCTTTGATCGCCGCCAGGTCTGTGGGTTCCCCGGGCGCCAACCGGCTTGGCTGCTCCGCCAGTTCGTCCAGGAGGCGGATCGCCAGGGCACGCAGGGCCGGGGGTGCCGGGGGCATCGACGCGCCCCCGGGGACGGGGGTCGTGGTGCCGCCCGCCGCCTTCCAGCGGCTCGCGATCCGGCCCGCCTCGCGGCCGTCCTCCGCCGCCTGGCGGAGTTCGTGGGTGAGCAGGTCCTCCGGCTGGACCCAGGTCACGCGCAGCGGGGTCACCGGGTCAGCGCCTCGAAGGCCGTGTGGTGGGCGGCCCGGCGGGCGCGGTCCTTCTCGTACACCTCGCGGGTCACCTCCGTCAGGGCCCGCGCCGGGGCGTGCAGGTCCAGGCGGCTGGCCTCGGCGATCTGTTTGGGCCAGGTGGCGGGGATCGGGGCCTCGCCCCGGAGCGCGCCCGCGAGGGCGCCCGCCATGGTGGCGATGGAGTCGCAGTCCCGGCCGTAGTTCACCGCGCCGAGCACCGCCGTGCGGTAGTCGCCGTCGGCCACCAACAGCATGCCCAGGGCGATCGGGAGCTCCTCGATGGCGTGCAGGCGGGAGGGGCGGCGGGCGCCCAGGGACGGGGCGCGGTAGTCCGGGCCGACCGTGTCGAAGGGGGCGATCGCCGCCCGGAGTGGGGCCAGGGCCGACTCGAAGTCCGTGTGGGCGGAGGCCGTTTCCGCCACTGCCCCGATGGCCGTACGGGTGCCGTCCTTCGCCAGGGACAGGCACGTTTCCACGACACTCGCCGCCGTCGCGTTCGGCGCGCACGCCGCCGCCACCGCCGCCGCGAACACGCCCGCCGCCTCCCGGCCGTACGAGGACTGGTGCGGGGCCGCCACCTCCAGGGCCTCCGCGTACGCCGCCGCCGGATTGGCCGCGTTGACCAGGCCGACCGGGGCCATGTACATCGCCGCGCCGCAGTTGACGATGTTGCCGCTACCCGCCTCGCGGGGGTCGACGTGGCCGTAGTGCAGCCGGGCCACGATCCACTTCTCGGCGAGGAAGATCCGCTGGAGGGGGATCGCCTCGGCTTCGAGCTCCGGGATCCAGCGCGGGTGCGCGATCAGGTCGGGGACCAGGTGGTCGGCGATCGCGTACGCGTCCAGGTGGTCGCGGACCTTCTCGTACACCCGGATCAGCGCGTGCGTCATCAAGGTGTCGTCGGTGACGTGGCCGTCGCCCTTGTGGTACGGGGCGATCGGCCGGGCCGTACGCCAGTCGTCGCCGTGCCAGGGGCCGACGATGCCGTGGACGCGGCCGCCGTGCCGCTCCACGATCTGCTCCGGGGTGTAGCCCTCGACCGGGCCGCCGAGGGCGTCCCCGACGGCCGCGCCGACCAGGGCGCCGGTGATGCGGTCCTCAAGAGTGAGCGTCGTGTACGACGTCGTGAGCGTCATGCCGGAATTGTCCACCCTGGGCGGTCAGTTCGCGGGGGTTCGCGGCACTTTCGCGAAAAGCGGTGAAAAGCTCAGCCGCCCGGCGGGTGGCGCAGCGTGTCGGCGAGGAGCCCGGCGAGCTCCACGAGGTCGGTGCCGGCCAGGCGTGGCAGGGCGCAGCCGGACAGGGTGCGGCAGGCGTCCAGCCAGGGGGCAGGGATGGCCGCGCCGCCGCCGAGCGCGCCGGTGAGCGCCCCGGCGAGGGCGGGCGCCGAGTCCGCGACCCGGGACAGACAGGCCGCGGCCGGGACCGCCTCGGCGACCGTGCCGCGCGAGGCGGTGGCCAGGGCGAGGGCGACGGGGACGGTCTCGGCGGCGGCGATCCCGTAGCTGTAGACGTGGTCCACGATCTGGTGCTCCAGGAGCGGGACCAGGGCGAACGCGCCCGCCGTGTCGCCGGCGAAGTCGTGCGCGAGCTTGACGGCGTGCTGGGCGTTGCGGCCGATCTCGGTGTCGGGCGGGAGTTCGTCGAGGGCGGCCGCCACGGTGTCCTCGACTCCGGCCCCGCCGAGCGCGGCCGCGACCGCCGCGGCGACGGCGCGGGCGCCGTGCACACCGTCGCCGTCCTGGGTGTAACGGGCGTCGAACTCGGCCAGTTCGGCGGCTTCCCGGGGCGCGCCGGGGTGCACCACGGCGAGGACGGCGGCGCGTACGCAGGCGGCGTCGTCGAAGTAGTGCGGGTTGTCGTGGCCGGTGGCGGGCGGGCGCAGGCCGGTGGCGAGGTTGCCCAGGCCCGCGCGTACGGAGATGCGGGCGCGCAGCGGGAGCACGGCGGACTCGACCTCGGGGGCGCGCTCGGCCGCCGCGGCCACCTCGGCGGCGAGGAGGTTCCAGGCGCGGTCGACGGCGGCGCGGACGCGTCGGGCCGGGGTGAGGTGGGCGAGCAGGGGCTCGGCGGCGGTGAGCACGCTCTCGGCGGCGAACGCGGCCCACTCGGCGTCGTCCGACGGGCCCAGGCGCAGCGGTTCGGGGGCTGGTTGAGGGCGATGGGGACCGGCAGGGTGGTGGTGGCGTTCTGCTCGGCGAAGGTGTCGAGCTCGCGGGTGAGCCGCCGGGTCCACTCGGGCATCCGGGCGGCGCGGTGCCGGGCGGCGGGCCACCCGGCGGCGTCCCCTGCGGCCAGACCCAGCAGGAGGCCCTGGATGCGGTCGGCCCGGGTCGGCAGGAGGCCCTGGATCCGGTCGGCCTGGGACAGCCCCGGCACCCCGCTTCGGAGCTCCGTACGCCCCGCTGAAACCTCGTCGCCCATCACGCGCTCTCCCCTTCCTCGGGATCCGGCGTCAGCAAGTCCGCGATGTCCAGGACGTGGTAGCCGCGCATCTCGGGGAGGCAGCTGCCACGGACCGGGCCGATCGCGGAGGACCAGGCGGGAGGGATCGACGCGGCGCCGCCGTACGCGCCTGCCAGGGCGCCCGCCACCGCCGCCGTAGTGTCCGCGTCGCGGCCCATGTTCACGGCCGTCAGGACCGACGCCGTGAAGTCGCCCCGGGCCGTGGCGAAGGCGCCGAAGGCCAGGGCGACCGCTTCGGGGGCCAGGTCCGTCCAGGGGTAGCCGCCGATCACCACCGCCGAGCGGACCGCCCGTTCGCCCTGGTCGGCCACCGCCACCGCGCGGCGCAGCGAGCGCGCCGTCCAGGAGTCCATCGGGATCACCGACAGGGCCGCCGCGATCACGGAGGTGAGGCCCGCGCCCGTCATCGCCGCCGCCACGCCCGCCGCGACGGCCTGGCCGCCGTAGATGCCCTCGCCCTCGTGGCTGACGCAGCCGTCGATCGCCACCAGCCGCGCCGCCTCCTTCGGCGCGCCCGCCGCGAACACCCCGAACGGCGCCGCCCTCATGGCGAGCCCGTCGCTCCAGGCGTGGCGGTGCTGGGCCGAGATCGGCGCCGCCAGGCCCCGGCGGAGGTTCTCCAGGGTGCCCCGCTCGCTGAAGCCCGCGCCCCGGAACGGGCCCTCGTCGCGGTCCGCGATCCAGTGGTGCCAGGCGTGTTCGACGTGGGTGACCGTGAGCGCCGAGCCGTGCCGGGCGAGCAGCAGACCGGAGAAGATGGCGTACTCCGTGTCGTCCGTGCCCGCCGGGTCGTCCGAGACGAAGCCCTCGATACGGCCCCAGCGGCGCCGGATCTCCGACGGTTTCATGTTCTCGGCGGGGGCGCCGAGCGCGTCCCCCACGGCGAGGCCGAGCAGCGCGCCCCTGGCTCGCTCGCGGATGGCCTCGGCCGTACCGGGGCCGCTGGCGATCAACTCCATGGGAGGCCTTTCGACGTCGCCGGATCCTTCGCTTGATCTCTGCCACGCCGAACGAGCCAGGAGTCCATCTGTCACCCTCCCGCCACATGTGTGCAAGAGCGGCCACGAATGAGCACAACAGCCCTCTGACCTGGGTAAGTACGGCCTGCCTTGCTAGCGCGGGGCTTACATCGAGCGTAATTTCGACGGAGAAGAGGGGGGCGGGACGCGAGCGCCCGCTGCTGAACGCAAGGGGAGAGCTGTGTCCGTCATCAACACCGAAGCCGCGCTGCACGAGGCGCACCGGGACAATCACACGCACCGGGACGTCAACGGCGGCTGGCTGCGCCCCGCCGTCTTCGGCGCGATGGACGGGCTGGTCTCCAACCTGGCCCTGATGACCGGCGTCGCGGGTGGTTCCGTGACGCAGCAGACCATCGTCGTCACCGGGCTCGCCGGGCTCGCCGCCGGGGCCTTCTCGATGGCCGCCGGTGAGTACACCTCCGTCGCCTCGCAGCGCGAGCTCGTCGAGGCCGAACTCGACGTCGAGCGCCAGCAGTTGCGCAAGCACCCGGTGGACGAGATGGAGGAGCTGGCCGAGCTGTACGTGTCGCGCGGCGTCGAGCCCGCGCTCGCCCGCGAGGTCGCCATGCAGCTCTCCCGCGACCCCGAGCAGGCGCTGGAGATCCACGCCCGCGAGGAGCTCGGCATAGACCCGGACGACCTGCCGTCGCCCGCCGTCGCCGCCGTCTCGTCGTTCGGCTCGTTCGCCCTGGGGGCGATCCTGCCCGTACTGCCGTATCTGCTCGGCGCGAGTGCCCTGTGGCCCGCCGTGCTGCTGGCGCTGATCGGTCTCTTCGCCTGCGGCGCCGTGGTCGCCAAGGTCACCGCGCGCTCGTGGTGGTTCAGCGGAGTGCGCCAGCTGGCCCTCGGCGGCGCCGCCGCGGCCCTCACCTTCGGCCTCGGCTCGCTCTTCGGTACGGCGGTGGGCTGACCGCGGCCCCGGCCCCGCCGACCCCTCTCGCCCCGAAAGGCCCGCCCCGACGTCCACCCGTCCGGGCGGGCCTTCGCCGTGCGCCCGGACGAGTCCGGGGTCACCATGTGACCTACGTCCTGCGCGGGACCGCCCCGCCACCCGTAAGATGCGGGAGTATGCAGGACCCCACATAACTAATCGTTACTGGGCGGTTTCGCCTCTTCGACCACCGGGCATAGGCCGTACACACTCCGCTGCCGCAGGCAATGAAGCCTGCCCCGGAAAGCACGGCGATCAGCGCCCGAGTGTCCGCATGCTGGAACGGACTATCCGGTTCCCGAGATCCGTCCCATCATGTAACCTGCACGAAATTTCGCAGAGGGCCAACGTCGTCCCTCGGCTATGCGTCCCCAAGTCCTCGACTTCGCTCGAACAGGGGATGCCCCAATGCCACGACGACGACGGGAGAGCCGATGCGTTCCGACGCCTGGTCGCCCATGGACGGTCGACCTGCCCCGCAGGGGATGTACGACCCCCGTAACGAACACGACGCCTGCGGTGTCGGGTTCGTGGCCACCCTGACCGGTGAGGCCAGCCATGAGCTGGTCGAGCAGGCGCTGACCGTACTGCGCAATCTCGAACACCGGGGTGCCACCGGCTCCGAGCCGGACTCCGGTGACGGCGCCGGCATCCTGCTCCAGGTGCCGGACGCGTTCCTGCGCGAGGTCACCTCCTTCGAGCTGCCCGAGGCCGGTGCGTACGCCGTCGGCATCGCCTTCCTGCCTGTCGAGGACAGCGCCTCGGCCGTGGCGCGGATCGAGGCCATCGCCGCCGAGGAGGGCCTGGACGTCCTCGGCTGGCGCGAGGTGCCCGTCACGCCCGAGCTGCTCGGCAACGGCGCCCGCGCCACCATGCCCGCCTTCCGGCAGCTCTTCGTCGGCGACGGGACCAGCACCGGCATCGCGCTCGACCGCAAGGCCTTCGTCCTGCGCAAGCGCGCCGAGCGCGAGGCCGGGGTGTACTTCCCCTCGCTCTCCGCCCGCACGATCGTCTACAAGGGCATGCTCACCACCGGGCAGCTGGAGCCGTTCTTCCCGGACCTCTCCGACCGCCGGTTCGCCACCGCCGTCGCGCTGGTCCACTCGCGCTTCTCGACGAACACCTTCCCGTCCTGGCCGCTCGCCCACCCGTACCGCTTCGTCGCGCACAACGGCGAGATCAACACGGTCAAGGGCAACCGCAACTGGATGGTGGCCCGCGAGTCGCAGCTCGTCAGCGACCTGTTCAAGGGCGAGACGCTGGACCGGATCTTCCCGGTCTGCACGCCGGACGCCTCCGACTCCGCCTCCTTCGACGAGGTGCTGGAACTCCTCCACCTCGGCGGCCGCTCGCTGCCGCACTCCGTCCTGATGATGGTTCCCGAGGCGTGGGAGAACCACGACTCGATGGACCCGGACCGGCGCGCCTTCTACCAGTACCACTCCACGATGATGGAGCCCTGGGACGGCCCGGCCTGTGTCACCTTCACCGACGGCGTCCAGGTCGGCGCGGTCCTCGACCGCAACGGCCTGCGCCCCGGCCGTTACTGGGTCACCGATGACGGCCTGGTCGTGCTCTCCTCCGAGGTCGGCGTGCTCGACATCGACCCCGCCAAGGTCGTCCGCAAGGGCCGCCTCCAGCCCGGCAAGATGTTCCTCGTCGACACCGCCGAGCACCGCATCATCGAGGACGACGAGATCAAGGCGGCGCTGGCCGCCGAGAAGCCGTACAAGGAGTGGCTGGAAGCCGGCGAGATCGAGCTGGAGGACCTGCCCGAGCGCGAGCACATCGTGCACACGCACGCCTCCGTCACCCGCCGCCAGCAGACCTTCGGCTACACCGAGGAAGAGCTGCGCGTCATCCTCGCGCCGATGGCCCGCACCGGCGGCGAGCCGCTCGGCTCGATGGGCACGGACTCGCCGATCGCGGCCCTCTCCGAGCGCCCCCGGCTGCTCTTCGACTACTTCACCCAGCTGTTCGCGCAGGTCACCAACCCGCCGCTGGACGCCATCCGCGAGGAGCTCGTCACCTCGCTGCGCTCCTCGCTGGGCCCGCAGGGCAATCTGCTCGACCCGACCGCCGCGTCCTGCCGCAGCGTCACGCTGCCGTTCCCGGTGATCGACAACGACGAGCTGGCCAAGCTGATACACGTCAACGCCGACGGCGACATGCCGGGCTTCAAGGCCGCGACGCTCTCCGGCCTCTACCGGGTCTCCGGCGGCGGCGCCGCGCTCGCCGAGCGCATCGAGGCCATCCGCACCGAGGTCGACGCCGCCATCGAGAACGGCGCCCGGCTGATCGTCCTGTCCGACCGGCACTCCGACGCCGAGCACGCGCCGATCCCGTCGCTGCTGCTCACCGCCGCCGTCCACCACCACCTCATCCGTACGAAGCAGCGCACCCAGGTGGGGCTGCTCGTCGAGGCCGGTGACGTGCGCGAGGTGCACCACGTGGCGCTGCTGATCGGCTACGGCGCCGCGGCCGTCAACCCGTACCTGGCGATGGAGTCCGTCGAGGACCTGGTCCGCGCGGGCACCTTCATCGAGGGCCTGGAGCCCGAGCAGGCCATCCGCAACCTGATCTACGCGCTCGGCAAGGGCGTCCTCAAGGTGATGTCCAAGATGGGCATCTCGACCGTCGCCTCCTACCGGGGCGCCCAGGTCTTCGAGGCCGTCGGCCTGGACGAGCAGTTCGTCGGCACGTACTTCAGCGGTACCGCCAGCAAGATCGGCGGCGCGGACATCGACGTCATCGCCAAGGAGGTCGCCGCCCGGCACGCCAAGGCGTACCCCGCCTCCGGCATCGCGGCCACCCACCGCGCGCTGGAGATCGGCGGCGAGTACCAGTGGCGCCGCGAGGGCGAGCCGCACCTGTTCGACCCGGAGACGGTCTTCCGCCTCCAGCACGCCACCCGCGGCCGCCGGTACGACATCTTCAAGCAGTACACCCAGCGCGTGAACGAGCAGTCCGAGCGCCTGATGACGCTCCGCGGGCTCTTCGGCTTCTCCTCCGACCGCCCCTCGATCCCCATCGACGAGGTCGAGCCGGTCTCCGAGATCGTCAAGCGCTTCTCCACCGGCGCCATGTCGTACGGCTCGATCTCGCGCGAGGCGCACGAGACGCTCGCCATCGCCATGAACCAGCTGGGCGGCAAGTCCAACACCGGCGAGGGAGGCGAGGACCCGGACCGCCTGTACGACCCGGCGCGCCGCTCCTCCATCAAGCAGGTCGCCTCCGGCCGCTTCGGTGTGACGAGCGAGTACCTCGTCAACGCGGACGACATCCAGATCAAGATGGCGCAGGGCGCCAAGCCCGGCGAGGGCGGCCAGCTGCCCGGCCACAAGGTCTACCCGTGGGTCGCCAAGACGCGTCACTCGACGCCGGGCGTCGGCCTCATCTCGCCGCCGCCGCACCACGACATCTACTCCATCGAGGACCTGGCCCAGCTGATCCACGACCTCAAGAACGCCAACCCGGCGGCCCGCATCCACGTGAAGCTGGTCTCCGAGGTCGGTGTCGGCACGGTCGCCGCGGGTGTCTCCAAGGCGCACGCGGACGTGGTCCTGATCTCCGGCCACGACGGCGGTACGGGCGCCTCCCCGCTCACCTCGCTCAAGCACGCGGGCGGCCCCTGGGAGCTCGGCCTCGCCGAGACCCAGCAGACCCTGCTGCTCAACGGCCTGCGCGACCGGATCGTCGTGCAGACCGACGGCCAGCTCAAGACCGGCCGCGACGTGGTCATCGCCGCGCTGCTCGGCGCCGAGGAGTTCGGTTTCGCGACCGCGCCGCTCGTCGTCTCCGGCTGCGTCATGATGCGCGTCTGCCACCTGGACACCTGCCCGGTCGGCATCGCCACCCAGAACCCGGTGCTGCGCGACCGGTTCTCCGGCAAGGCCGAGTACGTCGTCAACTTCTTCCAGTTCATCGCCGAGGAGGTCCGCGAGCTCCTCGCCGAGCTGGGCTTCCGGTCGATCGAGGAGGCCGTCGGCCACGCCGAGCTCCTGGACACCAGCCGCGCGGTGCGCCACTGGAAGACGCAGGGCCTCGACCTGGACGCCCTCTTCCACGTGCCCGAGCTGCCCGAGGGCGCGGTGCGCCACGCCGTCGTCGAGCAGGACCACGGCCTGGAGAAGGCGCTCGACAACGAGCTCATCGAGCTCGCCGCCGACGCGCTGGGCGCCGCCACCGCCGAGGACGCCCGGCCGGTCCGCGCGCAGGTCCCGATCCGCAACATCAACCGGACCGTCGGCACCATGCTCGGCCACCAGGTGACCAAGAAGTTCGGCGGTGCGGGCCTGCCCGACGACACCATCGACGTCACCTTCACCGGCTCGGCCGGCCAGTCCTTCGGCGCCTTCCTGCCGCGCGGTGTGACGCTGCGCCTGGAGGGCGACGCCAACGACTACGTCGGCAAGGGCCTCTCCGGCGGCCGTGTGATCGTCCGCCCGGACCGGGGCGCCGACCACCTCGCCGAGTACTCGACCATCGCGGGCAACACCATCGCGTACGGCGCGACCGGCGGCGAGCTGTTCCTGCGCGGCCGCACCGGCGAGCGGTTCTGCGTCCGCAACTCCGGCGCCCTGGTGGTCTCGGAGGGCGTGGGCGACCACGGCTGCGAGTACATGACCGGCGGCCACGCGGTGGTCCTGGGCGAGACCGGACGCAACTTCGCGGCCGGTATGTCCGGCGGCATCGCGTACGTGATCGACCTCGACCCGAACCACGTCAACGCCGGCAACCTGGCGGCGGTCGAGGCCCTCACCGAGGCCGACGAGCAGTGGCTGCACGACGTCGTGCGCCGCCACCAGGAGGAGACCGGCTCCACGGTCGCCGAGAAGCTGCTCGCCGACTGGCCCGCCGCGGCCCGGCGCTTCAGCAAGATCATCCCGTCCACGTACAAGGCAGTGCTCGCCGCCAAGGAAGCCGCTGAGCTCGCCGGTCTCTCCGAGCAGGAGACCACCGAGAAGATGATGGAGGCGGCGACCAATGGCTGACCCCAAGGGCTTTCTCACCACCGGTCGCGAGGTCGCGAAGACCCGCCCCGTGGCCGAGCGCGTCAAGGACTGGAACGAGGTCTACGTTCCCGGCTCGCTGCTGCCGATCATCAGCAAGCAGGCCGGGCGCTGCATGGACTGCGGCATCCCGTTCTGCCACAACGGCTGTCCGCTGGGGAACCTGATCCCCGAGTGGAACGACTACGCCTACCGCGAGGACTGGTCGGCGGCGTCCGAGCGGCTGCACGCCACCAACAACTTCCCGGAGTTCACCGGGCGGCTGTGCCCGGCGCCCTGCGAGTCGGCGTGCGTCCTCGGCATCAACCAGCCCGCCGTCACCATCAAGAACGTCGAAGTCTCGATCATCGACAAGGCGTGGGACAGCGGTGACGTCACCCCGCAGCCGCCGGAGCGGCTGTCCGGCAAGACCGTCGCGGTCATCGGCTCGGGCCCGGCGGGTCTGGCCGCCGCCCAGCAGCTGACCCGGGCCGGCCACACGGTCGCGGTGTACGAGCGCGCCGACCGCATCGGCGGGCTGCTGCGCTACGGCATCCCCGAGTTCAAGATGGAGAAGGTGCACATCAACCGCCGCATCGAGCAGATGCGCGCGGAGGGCACCAAGTTCCGCACCGAGGTCGAGATCGGCCGCGACATCGACGCGGCGAAGCTGCGCAAGCGCTACGACGCGGTGGTCATCGCGGCCGGCGCCACGGTCTCCCGCGACCTGCCGGTCCCCGGCCGCGAGCTGAACGGCATCCACTTCGCGATGGAGTACCTGCCGCTGGCGAACAAGGTGCAGGAGGGCGACTTCGTGGCGCCCCCGCTCACCGCCGAGGGCAAGCACGTCGTCGTGATCGGCGGCGGCGACACGGGCGCGGACTGCGTGGGCACCGCCCACCGCCAGGGCGCGGCCTCGGTCACCCAGCTGGAGATCATGCCGCGGCCCGGCGAGGAGCGGAACGCCAACCAGCCCTGGCCGACCTTCCCCATGCTCTACAAGGTCACCTCGGCCCACGAGGAGGGCGGCGAGCGGGTCTACTCCGTCTCCACCACCCACTTCGAGGGCGACGAGGACGGCAACGTCCAGTTCCTGCACCTGGTCGAGGTCGAGTTCGTCGACGGCAAGCTGACCCAGAAGCCGGGCACCGAGCGGAAGATCCCCGCCCAGCTGGTCACCCTCGCCATGGGCTTCACCGGCACCGACCAGTCCAACGGCCTGGTGGCGCAGTTCGGCCTGGAGCTCGACGAGCGCGGCAACATCGCCCGCGACGCCGACTACGCGACGAACGTCGACGGAGTGTACGTGGCCGGTGACGCCGGGCGCGGCCAGTCCTTGATCGTCTGGGCGATCGCGGAGGGCCGTTCGGCAGCACGGGGTGTGGACCGGTACCTTACGGGGAGGAGCGCACTGCCCGCCCCGATCCGTCCGACGGACCGGGCGCTGACGGTCTAGTCCGCTCCACCCAAATCGTTCCGTACAACGGTGTACGGGCTGCGCAGGATCGGGGGACACCCCCGGGCCCCCGCAGCGCGGCGCCTGCCCCACTGTCCCCGACCGGACGACCGGGTGGGCGCCGCGGCGCGTCAGCCCTTGCGGCCCTCGGCCCGCAGCTGGCGGAACTCCACCCGGGCGTCCTCCGTGTACGCCCCCAACGCGCCCTGGAGATAAGGGCGTTCGGTGTCGGTGAAGTCGGCGAGGCCCGCCGTGTCGACGGCCACCTGAAGGTGGGCGCCCCGCTGCTGGACCCGGACCGTGTACCAGGTGCCGACCGGGAAGCCCCGCTCGCCCGTCGCCAGGAAGCGCTGGCCGCCCGGATAAGCGGGATCGCGCTTGCCCAGCTCCCAGCCGTTGGGTTTGAGGGTGATGTAGTAGAAGTGCTCCGGGTCGGTGTACGCCCACACCAGCCAGGCCACCTCCCAGGTGTTCGGCGCGGGGGTGCGCAGCTGCTCGACCGTGCGCATCCCGGCCTCGTACCGGACGTCGCCGTACACGGCCCGGCTCACCACGAGGCCCGCGTGGGTGGTGCCGGGGTCGGTGGCCCGCCGGGGCGCCAGCTCCAGGGCGTCGTCGTCGCCCGTGTTGACGCCGTGGCCGTTGAACACCGACTGCCAGCGGCCGTGCGCGGTGCCGTCGGCCCACGGTTCGCGCGGCGCCGGGCTCCCGTCGCCCGCGCACCTGCTCAGCCCGAAGGCCCCGGCCGCCAGCAGGGCGGCGGCCAGGACCAGCGCGGTGGCTCTGCGTCTGCGGCCACCGGGCCCGGTCGGCGGGACCGGGCGCCGCAGACGCGGGGCTGTCGTCATGCCGTCGAGTATGGACCCGGTCCGCCGACTACGGGGGGCGCGGGGAGCAACGGCACGGGGGCGGACGGGACTTCCGCCGCGAAGTCCTCACCGAGCTGGGTGACGATCCGCGCGGTCGCACCGCCGTCCCCGTACGGATTGCCCGCCGTAGCCATCCGTTGATACGCGCCGGGGTCGTCCAGGAGCGCCGCCGCCGCGGCCACGATGACCTCCGGATCGGTGCCGATGAGCCGGGCCGCCCCGGCCTCCACCGCCTCCGGCCGCTCGGTGGTGGTCCGCAGCACCAGGGCGGGCTTGCCGAGGCTGGGGGCCTCCTCCTGGATGCCGCCGGAGTCGGTCAGGACCAGGTCGCAGCCCGCGAGCGTGGCCGTGAAGTCCGGGTAGTCCAGCGGCTCGACCAGGGTGATGCCGGGCCGGCCCGTCAGCGGCAGCAGCGCCTCGCGCACCGCCGGGCTCTTGTGCAGCGGGATCACGATCTCCACGTCGCCCCGCTCGGCGAGCCGGTTCAGCGCCCTGGCCATCGCGTGCATCCGGGCGCCCTGGTTCTCCCGCCGGTGCAGGGTCACCAGGATCCGGCGCCGCGCGGTGCGGAACGCGCAGCTCCCGAGCCCCTCGGCGAGCGCCCAGTGGAGGTTGTCGATGACGGTGTTGCCGGTGGTGAAGATCTGGCCCTCGGGGACGCCCTCGGCCCGCAGATGCCGGGCGGCGCGCTCGGTGGGAGCGAAGTGCCAGCGCGCGATCCGCCCGATGAGGCAGCGGTTGAGCTCCTCGGGGAACGGGTTGTCCAGGACCCCGGTGCGCAGCCCCGCCTCGACGTGCGCGACGGGGATGTGTTCGTAGAACGCGGCGAGCGCCCCGGCCAGCGCGGTCGTCGTGTCGCCCTGGACCACGACCAGGTCGGGCCGCTCCCTGCGCAGCAGCTGGCCGAGCCCCTCCACCAGACGGGACGTCAGATCGGAGAGCTGCTGGCGGTTGCGCATCACGTCGAGGGCGTGGCGGACGTCGACCCCCAGCAGCCCCAGCATCTGGTGGAGCATCTCGCGGTGCTGGCCGGTGGTCACGACGACCGGCTCGAACTCCGTACCGCGGGCCAGCGCCCGGGCGAGCGGCGCGAGTTTGATCGCCTCGGGCCGGGTGCCGAGCACCAGCATGGCGCGCACGGGCGCACCGGAAGGAAACGAAGGCATGGCAGACATAGGTCCCCCCTATGACAAGGACGAGCACGATGAGAGAAGCGAAGAGAACTGCAGAGAAGCGAGAGATGCGCCCAGGAGCCCCGGCGCCGGGTCGCCGCTCAGGTGCGGGCGGTCTTGAGCCAGGTGGTCTTGCCGGTCGCCATCCGCCACAGCCCCCACCAGCCGGCGGCGAACCAGATATAGCCGTAGAACACGAAGACGTGGGCGACCAGCACCGACCGCACCAACCCGAGGTCCCGCTCGCGCTTGGCGTACACGAAGCCGTACGCGTACGCCGCGGTGAAGGAGAGGACGTACGGGCCGAGCAGCCACATCGGTGACACCAGCGCCTGCCCCGCCTCGACGGAGGCGAGGGCGGTGCCGCCCAGTGCCACCAGGAAGGACAGCGGCAGCAGCGAGGTGAGCAGGATCAGCACCGGGCTGGAGAGGTGGTAGAGCAGGTCGAGCGCGGGCCGGGTCGGGACCTCCCGCAGGATGAGCGGGACGAGTCCGGCCGACTGGAGGTGGCCCTGGAACCAGCGGGATCGCTGCCGTACCAGGCGCCGCAGGGTGAGGACGGCCTGCTGGGAGACCGAGGCCGTGGTGCAGTGCTGGGTGGTCCAGCCCTTCGCGATCAGCCGTACGCCGAGGTCCAGGTCCTCGGTGAGGCTGTCGCTCCAGGGGCCGCCGGGCCCCAGGGTGTGCAGCGCCGACAGCCGCATGAACTGGCCGTTGCCGCCCATGCCGACGCTTCCGATGAACCGGCGCGCGCTCTGGAAGACATCGCCGTAGACCACGAACTCCATGTCCTGGAGGCGGGCGAGCAGTCCGGTGCCCCGGTTGTACATCCGCACGCAGATCTGGGTGGCTCCGGTGCGGGGGTCGTCGAAGAACGGGTCGACGGACTGGACCACATGGCCGTCGAGGCGCCCGTCCGCGTCGACCACGCAGACGATGACGTCGTCCGGATCGTGCCCGTCGAGCACCCCGGATTCGGTGAGGAACCGTACGCCGTCGTTGAGCGCGGCGCCCTTGCCGCGCCGGGCGTCGGGCAGTTCGCGCCGGTGCAGCAGGACCCGCTCGGGGCCCGCCGCCCGGGCTATCTCGGACGTCCGGTCGTCCGAGGCGTCGTCGATGACCAGGGCCAGGAAATTCCCGGCGGGCAGTGCGGTGATCCGCGCCAGGCTCTCGGCCAGTACCTGTTCTTCATTGAGGCAGGCGAGGAGGAATATATAGAGCCTTTCTTTGCGTGCTCCTTTTCTGCGGGGTGCCCGGCGCCTGGAGAGCATAAAGAGGCCGGTGTTGTAGCAGCCCGCCATGAGGATGATGGAAATGCTCGACCACAGCAACAGCTCTTCGATCATTTCCGCCCCAGGTCGTCGGGGCGTGCCCCGTCGGGCTGAACATTCGAACCGATGCGCCAGCGGAGCCGGATTCTGATCGATATGAGGACGCAGGCGACGAGGCAGTAGAGAACGAAGCCCGCACCCGCTGTGGCCTGCAGAGCCTTGGCCAAAGGTAGGCCCGGCACGGCCTCGGGTGCCGCCGCCATCCCCGCCAGCGGCAGCATGGTGCCCAAGGCAGGTTTTCCGTACATGGGTTCCCCCCCATTTTTACCCACACGTCTCCGTGTGAGATGGCGAACGTAGCAGGTTCGGACGGGGCCGCGAGTGCGAAGTTAAAAGTTCATGGATCGCATCAGGGGGCGCGGGGCGCATTCGCAATGGAGCGCCGTGCGCCATTGACACGCTTTGCCGTCGGCCAGAAGAATCGTGGCCCTCATTCGACCAGGGACCCGGCCGGAAAAACCAGCAAGGGTCCCTGGTTTGCCATTCCATGGCAAAGAGGGGGGCAATCACTCATGAAATCCCTGAAAAGAGCGGCTGTACGCGGGCGGCGGGGGCGGCGCCGCGTCTCCGTACTGTTCCTGGTGCTGGCGGTGCTGGTGGGCACCGCGTTCGCGGCCTCGGCCGCCGCGCCGGACGGCCGCCGGCCACCGCCGGAATCGCTCGCCCCGGCGGCGAACGTCAGCCGGGTGAGCCTGGCCGACTGGGCGAAGGCGCACCTCGCGGCGGACATCCGGCGCCGGGCGACACCGCCGCCGCCCGTCAAGGCGCTCGTGCCGACGGTGACGGACACCGTGAGCCGGCTCCTGGAAGCCGCGGCGCCCGCCACGACCTCGACCCTGGTCCTGTACGACACCGCGGGCCCCTACGGGTACCTCGGCGAGCTGTACGCCATGGCCGCGGCGAACCTCGGCGGCCACTTCGGCACCGTGACCGCCAAGCCGGTCTCCCAGTACACCGCCGGGATGCTCGGCCAGTACACGGCGACCGTCTACCTCGGCTCCACCTACTACGGCGGTGGCATCCCGGACGCCGTGCCGGCCGCGTTCTACCAGGACGTCCAGGCCGCCACGACCCCGGTGACCTGGGTCGGCGACAACATCTGGAACATGGGCAGCGCGGTGGGGGTCGCCCAGTTCACCCAGAAGTACGGCTGGGACCCGACCACCTCGTACTTCGAGGACGGCGGCTCCGTCGGCAACGTCACCCAGGTCGGCTACCGCGGCCAGACCCTCACCCGGAAGGTCCCGGCCGGGCAGGACGGCGGTGTGCTGCGCCCCAACATCCTGACCGGGGCGGGCTATCCCGCGGTCACCAAGGTGGCCGAGGCGCTGGACTCCGCGAGCGGGAAGACCTTCCCGTGGGCGGTGCGGTCCGCGAACCTCACCTATGTCGGGGAGCTCCCCTTCGTCTACGTCTCCGAGAGCGACCGCGTGATCGCCTTCGAGGACATGCTGTACGACTCGCTCGCCCCCGGCACCGCCGCCCGCCACCGGGCGATGGTCCGCCTGGAGGACATCAGCCCCGACGCCGACCCGGCGCAGCTGCGGGCGATGGCGGACTACCTGTACTCCCAGCGGATTCCGTACGGCATCAACGTCATCCCGGTCTACAAGGACCCCAAGGGCGTCTACAACGGCGGGACCCCGCAGACCGTGACGCTCGCGCAGCGGCCGCAGGTCGTCTCGGCGCTGAAGTACATGCTGGCGCGCGGCGCCGTGCTGATGGAGCACGGCTACACGCACCAGTACGACGGCGTCGACAACCCCTACAACGGCGTGACCGGCGACGACTTCGAGTTCTACCGGGCGCACGTGGACGCGGCGGACAACGTCGTCTACGACGGGCCGGTGGCCGAGGACTCCACGGCCTGGGCGCAGTCCCGGGTCACCGCGGGCCTCGCGGCGTTCGCCGCGGCCGGGCTGCCGCGCCCGCAGCTGTGGACGACTCCGCACTACGCGGCCTCCGCCACGGACTACCGCGTGTTCGCGCAGAACTTCCCGTCCCGGCTGGAGCGTTCGCTGTACTTCGCGGGGATGCTGGGCGGTGGTACGGCGGACCCGAACCGGTTCGTCGGCCAGTTCTTCCCGTACGTCGTCAACGATGTGTACGGGACGAAGGTGCTGCCCGAGAACATCGGGAACTATGAGCCCGTGGCGTACAACAACCATCCACCGCGGCTGCCCGCGGACCTGATCGCGTCGGCCAAGGCGAACCTGGCGGTCCGGGACGGCTTCGCGAGCTTCTTCTACCACCCCTACTATCCGGTCCAGCCGCTGAAGGACACGATCGACGGCATCAAGGCCCTCGGCTACACCTTCGTCAGCCCCGCGGCGCTGTGAGAACCACTCGAAAGAAGGCGGTCGCGGCTCTCGCCGCGGCCGCCGCGCTCGTGCTCGGGGGCTGCTCGGGGGAGCCGGGCGACGACTCGGCGCCCGCGCCGAGCCCGTCCGGTTCCGCGGGCGACGGGCGGGTGCGGGGGATGACCCTGCCGTCCTGGTCGGTGGACGACTACGACAGCCCGCGCGCCGAGGCGTATCTGCGGGACATCGCGCGCACGGGGGCGCGCTGGGTCGTCTTCACGCCCACCTGGTACCAGAAGAGCACCAGGGATACGGAGCAGCGCCCCACCGGGGAGACCGCGAGCGACGCGAGCCTGCGGCGGATCACCGCCCTCGCGCACCGGGCCGGGCTGGCGGTCATGCTGAAGCCGCACGTGGACCTGGTGGACGGCACCGACCGGGCGGAGATCCGCCCCGCCGACCGGGCCGCCTGGTTCGCCTCGTACGAGAAGTTCATCACGCACTACGCGGCGCTCGCGCACGACACGGGCGCCGAGCGGTTCGTGGTCGGAACCGAACTCGCGGGCGTGTCCGGGGACTTGGCGGCCTGGCGCAAGGTGATCGCGGCGGTCCGGGCGCGCTACCGGGAGCCGCTGACGTACGCGGCCAACTACGACGAGTACGCGAAGGTGCCCTTCTGGCCGGAGCTCGACGTCATCGGGATCGACGCGTACTGGCCGCTGGGGTCGGCCCCCACGGCGGACGCGGCGAAGCTCGGCCGGGCCTGGCGGCCGGTCGCGGACGAGCTGGCGGCCTTCTCCGGACGGCAGCACCGCAAGATCCTGTTCACCGAGGCCGGCTACACGAGCCAGCACGGCTCGACGACGGCGCCGTACTCCTGGACGGTCAGCAAGCGCCAGGACACCGACGAACAGGCCGCCGGATACCGGGCGTTGCTGGACACCTTCACGGACCGGGACTGGTGGGCCGGGGTGTGCTGGTGGATGTGGGACGACTGGCCGGACAGCGGGGAGACACCGGCGAAGCTGGCGTACACACCGCACGGGAAGCCGGCGGAGGAGGTGCTGCGCGAACGCTGGGGACGGTCCGGCGGCGCTATTGACTAAAAGTCAAATCGGCCGCACGCTCGGGACCGGACCGATGCCGCCGCTGTCGCCAGGAGGTTTGCGTGAGCACCGAAGCGCTGTCACGACTGGGTACGGAGCTGGGGTCGGCGCCGCCGCAGGCCCTGGCGTCCCTGACGGATGATCAACTGGCGCTCCTTGCCGCCGCCTTGCGCGAGGAGCGGGCCGCCCGGGCCGCCGGTCTCGGCGAGGCCGCCGAGGAGGCGCTGAAGCTCGTCCCCGCGCTCGCCCGGGGCCCCGTCCGCCGCATCCTCTTCAAGTGAGCCGGTGACCGACATGGACAAGCTCCTCGGCCGCGCCGAGACGGAGAAGATCGCCCGCCTGCTCGGCCGCGAACCGGACGAACTCGCGTTCCTGTCCGCGCTCCCCGCCGACGACCTGCGGCGGCTGCGCGAGCAGACCGTGGCCGCGCTCTTCGACGGGGCGCCGGAGATGCTCGACCGGATCGCCCGCGCCACCAAGCTGGTGCCCGCCGGGGTCGCGGCCGCGATCTCCCAGAAGGCGCTGGGGCCGCGGCTGGCGGCCGCGGTGGCGGGCAGGCTCGAACCCGCGAGGGCGGCCGACATCATCGAGAAGCTGCCGGTCGCCTTCACGGCCGAGTCGTGCGCGCACCTGGACCCGCGCCGCATCCCCGGCATCGTGGACCGCCTCGACGAGAACCTCCTCGTACGCGTCTCCGTCGCCCTCGCCGAACGCGGCGACCACCTCACCATGGGCCGCTTCGTGGGCCATCTGCGCGACTCGGCCCTGGAGCGGATCCTCCCGCAGGTCGAGGACGCGGTGGTGCTGAGGACAGGCAGCGTGATCGACCTCCCCCACCACCTGAACCGCATAGTCGACCTGATGGGCGAGGAGCGCCTGGCGCGGGTCGTGGCGTCGGCGGCGGACGGCCTGTGGCCCGAGGCGCTGGCGGTCGCGGGCCTGGTGACGGGCGACCAGCGCACCCGCATCGCCACGCTGGCGGCCCGCCAGCCGCCGGAGCGCCTCGACTCGCTGGTACGCACCGTGGCCGCGCAGGATCTGTGGGAGTCCCTGCTCCCCCTGGTGGCCCTGCTCTCCGAGGACGACCGCCGGGCGGTGGCCCTCCTTCCGTCCCTGCGCGACCCCGACGTGCTGACCGGTATGGTCCCGGCGGTGGTGGCCACGGGCCTGTGGGCGGAGTTCCTGCCCCTGGTCGAGCTCCTCCCCACCGCCTCCCGCGAGACGATCGCGGCCTCCGCGTCCGCCCTCACGGACGACCACCTGGACGCGCTCGCCCGCGAGGTCGACAAACGCGACCTGTGGGAACTGGTGCTGCCGCTGGTCGAGCTGATGGACGACGCGTCGAAGGAACGGATCTTCACCCTGCCGTCGTTCCAGGACCGGACGCCCGAATAATCCAGAGAAGGTGTCGGGCATCTGCGGTTTGCTGGGCGCATGACACCGCACGCAGCGCAGACACCGCAGAGATTCCGTTGGGAAGAGTTCGAGGCCGCCGAGCCGGGGTTCGCCGGGGCCGTGCGGGAGCGTTTCCGCCTGTACAAGCACCACGTCCTCGCGACCCTGCGCGCGGACGGCAGCCCCCGGGTCACCGGACTTGAGGTCGAGATCCGGGGCGGCGAGCTGTGGCTCGGCATGATGCCGAACTCCCGCAAGGCGTACGACCTGCGCCGCGACCCGCGCTTCGCGGTGCAGGCGAACCCGGGGCCCGACGCGGAGATGGCCGACGGCGACGTCCGGGTCAGCGGGCGGGCGGTCGAGGTCGTCGACCCCGGGGAGCTCGCCCGGTACGCGGACGAGGTGCATCCGCCCGAGCCGTTCCTCCTCTTCCGGGCCGAGCTGACCGAGGTGGTCCACACGGGCATCGACAAGGAGACGGAGGAGATCGTCCTGCGGGCGTGGCGCCCGGGGGCCGCCCTGCGCACGATCCGCCGGGGCGGCGGGACGGAGCCGCCGCGCGAGGAGGTCTAGGGGTACGCCGGGAGGGCGGTCATTCGTCTGCGGGCCGGTGGGGGCTGGTCCCCTGGGCGCCCCGAAGGGGCGCGTCTCAGGGGCGCGGGGAACCGCGCGACCAGCCACCCACGGTCCGCAGACGAACAGGACTGCTAGACGTACGCCGCCAGTACCTCCGCCCGGCACCGCGCCGGTGTGCCCCACGCGTCCCGTAGCGGGCGGGCCTTGCGGAGCCAGAGGGAGAGGTCCAGCTCCTCGGTGTAGCCGATCGCGCCGTGGAGCTGGAGCGCGGCGCGGGCCGCCGTGTACGCGGCCTCGCCCGCCGCCGCCTTCGCCGCCGCGAGGTCGCCCGGGGCGAGGGTGAGGGCCGCCCCGTACACCAGCGGCCGGGCGAACTCCACCGCGAGCAGCGTGTCCGCGAGCCGGTGCTTGACCGCCTGGAACGAGCCGATCGGCACCCCGAACTGGGTGCGCTGCTTGACGTACGCGACGGTCCGCCGCAGCAGTTCCTCCGCCACCCCGACCGCCTGCGCGGCCGCCGCGAGCCGCGCCCAGCGGACCGCGCACCCGACCGCCCCGGCCAGCGGCGGCCCGGCGGCGAGGAGTTCCCCGCCGGGGTCGGGGCGGGCGAGCCGCCGCGCGGGGTCGAGGGACGGGTGGACGGGCCCGTGGCCGGGGGCGAGCCGCAGCTCGGGGCCGGAGCCGGGGGCGGCCCCGTCCGCCCCCGTCACCACCAGGACCACATCCGCCCCCTCCGCGTCCAGCACATACCCCCCGCCCTCCGGCACCCCCAGCGTGACCACGGTCTCGCCCGTCAGCAGGCCCGGCAGCAGGCGTTTGGCCGGGGCTGGGTCGCCCGCGTCCGCCAGGTGGGACAGCAGGGCCGTCGCCGCCGCCGTCTCCACCAGCGGGCCCGGCACCGCGTGGCGGCCCAACTCGCGGTGGGCGAGGGCTAGTTCCACCGGCAGCCGGCCCATTCCGTCCTGCGTCTCGGGGGCCGCCAGCGCGAACACCCCCGCGTCGGCGAGCCGCGCCCACAGCGTCCGGCCGGGCCCGTGGTCCCCGGCCGACCAGGCCCGTACGGCCGACGGGGTGTCCGAGGCGGTCAGTAGCGCGTCCAGGGAGCGGGTGAAGTCGCGCTGCTCGGCGGTCGGCAGAAACCTCATCGGCGGCCCTTCGGGAGGCCGAGCAGCCGCTCGGCGACGATGTCGCGCTGGATCTCGTTCGTACCGGCGTAGACGGGTCCGGCGAGCGCGAAGACGTACCCCTCCGCCCAGCCGTCGGGCGACCGGGACAACTCGCCCTCCGGGCCCAGCAGTTCCAGCGCCGTCTCGTGCAGCTCGATGTCGTACTCCGACCAGAACAGCTTGTTCAGGCTCGACTCCGCGCCCATCTCCCCGCCCGCCGCGAAACGGGACGCGCCCGCGTACGTGAACAGCTGATAGGCCCGCGCCCCGATCACCGCGTCCGCCACCCGGTCGCTCGCCCCCCGGTCCTCGCCGCGCTCGCGCCACAGCCGTACGAGCCGGTCGGCGGCGGCCAGGAAGCGGCCGGGGGAGCGCAGGGTCAGCCCGCGCTCGTTGCCGGTCGTCGACATCGCGATGCGCCAGCCCTGCCCCGGCTCCCCGATGACGTCCTCGTCGGGGACGAACACCTTGTCCAGGAACAGCTCCGCGAACGCCGGTCTGCCGTCGAGGCGGCCGATCGGGCGGACGGTCACGCCGGGGGCCCGCAGGTCGAACATCAGATAGGTCAGGCCCTGGTGGGGCCGGGGCGCCGCCGGTTCGGTGCGGAAGATGCCGAAGGCGCGGTCGGCGAACGCGGCCCGCGACGACCACGTCTTCTGCCCCGACAGCAGCCAGCCCCCGTCCGCGCGCACGGCCCGCGACCGCAGCGACGCCAGGTCCGACCCGGCCTCCGGCTCCGACCAGGCCTGCGCCCACACCACCGCCCCGCTCGCCATGTCCGGCAGCACCCGGGCGCGCTGCTCCTCGCTGCCGTGGTCGAACAGTGTGGGCGCGAGCAGGCTGATGCCGTTCTGGGAGACCCGGCCGGGCGCCCCCGCCGCCCAGTACTCCTCCTCGAAGGCCAGCCACCCGAAGATGTCGGCGCCCCGGCCCCCGAACCGCTCGGGCCAGGAGACGGCCGACCACCGCCCGGCGTACAGCTCGGCCTCCCACTCCCGGTGCGCGGCGAAGCCCTCCGCCGTCTCCAGGGAGGGGAGCGGCGCGGCCGGCACATGGGCCGCGAGCCACTCGCGCGCCTCGGTGCGCAGGGCGTCCTCCTCGGCCGTGTGGTTCAAGTCCATTGCGGGGCCCGCCCCTTCGCGACCGTTCCCTCAACAAGCCGTTCCCTAACAAGTGTTTGGTAGGTTAGCCTGCGAGCGTGACCGACAACAAGGTTCCGTACGTGCCCGGGCACGGCCTCCTCGACGGCCGCACCGCCGTCGTCACGGCCGCCGCCGGGGCCGGGATCGGCGGCGCGACCGCCCGCAGGTTCCTGGAGGAGGGCGCGCGGGTGCTGGTGAGCGACGCGCACACGCGCAGGCTCAAGGAGACCGAGGAGGCGCTCGCGGCCGAGTTCGGCGCCGCCGCGGTGGCCGCGCTGCCCTGTGACGTCACCGACGACGCCCAGGTGCGCGCGCTGTTCGCGGAGGCGGTACGGATCCACGGCCGCCTCGACGTCGTCGTCAACAACGCGGGCCTCGGCGGCACGGCCGAGCTCGCCGACATGAGCGACGAGCAGTGGGACCGGGTCCTGGACGTCACCCTGGGCGGCACCTTCCGGTGCACCCGGGCCGCCCTGCGCGCCTACCGGGCCACCGGCCTCGGCGGGGTGATCGTCAACAACGCGTCCGTCGTCGGCTGGCGCGCCCAGGCCGGGCAGGCCCACTACGCCGCCGCGAAGGCGGGCGTCATGGCGCTCACCCGCTGCGCGGCGATCGAGGCGGCCGCCCACGGGGTGCGGGTCAACGCGGTCTCGCCGTCCCTCGCCATGCACCCCCACCTCGCCAAGGTCACCTCGGCCGAGCTCCTGGACGAGCTCGCCGCGCGGGAGGCCTTCGGGCGGTACGCCGAGCCGTGGGAGGTCGCCAACGTGATCGTCTTCCTGGCCAGCGGCTACTCCTCCTACATGACGGGCGAGGTCGTAGCCGTCAGCAGCCAGCACCCCTAGCGCCCGCCAGGACCACAATGGACCCGTGCCGAAGAACAAGAAGCAGCAGGTGACCGCCGTGCCCGAGCGGCGCGGAGAACTCCTCGCCACCGCGGCCGAGGTGTTCGCCGCCCAGGGCTACAACGCCACCACCGTCCGCAGGATCGCCGACGAGGCCGGCATGCTCGCGGGCAGTCTCTACTACCACTTCGATTCCAAGGAATCGATGCTCGACGAGATCCTCTCCACCTTCCTGACCGAGCTGTGGGAGGGGTACGACGCCGTGCTCGCCGCCGGGCTCGGGCCGCGCGAGACCATCGAGGCCCTGGTCACCGAGTCCTTCCGGGAGATCGACCGGCACCGGGCCGCCGTCGCGATCTACCAGAAGGAGTCCAGGCACCTCACCGAGCTGCCGCGCTTCGGCTACCTCGCCGACTCGCAGCGCAAGTTCGAACAGGCCTGGCTGGGAACCCTGGAGCGCGGGGTCGAGGCGAAGGCGTTCCGCGCCGACCTGGACGTCCGGCTCACCTACCGGTTCGTCCGCGACACGGTGTGGGTGGCCGCGTCCTGGTACCGGCCCGGCGGCCGGCACAGCCCGGAGGAGATCGCCCGCCAGTACCTGTCGATGGTGCTGGACGGAATCGCCGTACGCGAGTAATTCGCCGGCACGTCAAGGGAGATGGGGAATGGCCGAGGCATTCATCGTCGAAGCGGTGCGCACCCCGGTGGGGCGGCGCGGCGGCGGGCTCGCGGGCGCGCATCCGGCGGACCTGGGGGCGCATGTGCTCAGGGCGCTCGTCGAGCGCTCCGGGATCGACCCGGCCGCCGTCGAGGACGTCGTCTTCGGCTGCCTCGACGCGGTCGGGCCGCAGGCCGGGGACATCGCGCGCACCGCGTGGCTGGCGGCCGGGCTGCCGCAGGAGGTGCCGGGCGTCACCGTCGACCGCCAGTGCGGCTCCTCCCAGCAGGCCGTGCACTTCGCGGCCCAGGCCGTGCTCTCCGGCACCCAGGACCTGGTCGTCGCGGGCGGCACCCAGAACATGTCGATGATCCCGATCGCCTTCGCCTCCCGGCAGGCGGCCGAGCCGCTCGGCCTGACCGAGGGCCCGTTCGCCGGCTCGGCGGGCTGGCGGGCGCGGTACGGGGACCAGCCGGTCAACCAGTTCCACGGCGCCGAGCTCATCGCGCGCAAGTGGCGGATCAGCCGCGAGGACCAGGAGGAGTTCGCGCTCCGCTCGCACCGGCGCGCGATCCGGGCGCTCGACGAGGGCCGTTTCGCACGCGAGAGCGTGCCCTACGGGGAGGTGCGCGTCGACGAGGGGCCGCGCCGCGACACGACCGCGGAGAAGATGGCCGCCCTCAAGCCGGTCGTCGAGGGCGGCACGATCACCGCCGCGTGCTCCTCCCAGGTCTCGGACGGCGCCGCCGCGATGCTCCTGGCGAGCGAGCGGGCCGTACGGGAGCACGGGCTCACCCCGCGCGCCCGGATCCACCACCTCTCGGTGCGCGGCGAGGACCCCATCCGGATGCTCTCGGCGCCGATCCCGGCGACCGCGTACGCGCTGAAGAAGACGGGCCTGACGATCGACGCGATCGACCTGGTCGAGATCAACGAGGCCTTCGCGCCGGTGGTGCTCGCCTGGCTGAAGGAGACCGGCGCGGACCCGGAGAGGGTCAACGTCAACGGCGGGGCCATCGCCCTCGGTCACCCTTTGGGGGCCACCGGCGTACGGCTGATGACGACGCTCCTCCACGAGCTGGAGCGCACCGGCGGGCGCTACGGCCTCCAGACGATGTGCGAGGGCGGCGGCCAGGCGAACGTGACGGTGATCGAACGGCTGTGACCAGGGCCGGAGAGGCACGGGGGAGTGGTGCGGCCCACACGGCCGCACCTGCGCCCAGCGGGGCGACGTGGTACAGTTTCCGCGTTGCAGTTTTGGTACCCATAGACTTTATGTGCGCCTGACGGGAATGTTCCTCAGGCGCATTATTGTTTTTCCGGCTTTCTCCGGATGGGGCCCCTACCTATTCAGGAGAATGACATGGCTACTGGCACCGTGAAGTGGTTCAACTCGGAAAAGGGCTTCGGCTTCATCGAGCAGGACGGCGGCGGCCCGGACGTCTTCGCCCACTACTCGAACATCGCGTCCTCCGGCTTCCGTGAGCTCCTCGAGGGCCAGAAGGTCTCCTTCGAGGTCACCCAGGGCCAGAAGGGCCTGCAGGCGGAGAACATCCTCCCCGCCTGATCACGGCGAATTCCGAGCCGGGGCCCGCACCGCGCAGGTGCGGGTCCCGGCTTGCGTGCTGTCCGTCCCCAGGGCCCAGGAAGGCAATTTCCGTATGACGCGTACGACCCCCCGCAAGCGCTCCACCTCCAGCTCCGCCAAGCCCGCCGCGAAGTCCGCGCGCGGCCGGACCGTGCAGCCGCAGGGTGAGTTCACGCTGCCGGAAACCATCACGCCCGCGCTCCCGTCGGTCGCGGCTTTCGCCGACCTCGACATGCCCGCGGCGCTCCTCAAGACGCTGGCCGCGCAGGGCGTGACCGAGCCGTTCCCGATCCAGGCCGCGACCCTGCCGAACTCCCTCGCGGGCCGCGACATCCTCGGCCGCGGCCGCACCGGCTCGGGCAAGACCCTCGCCTTCGGCCTCGCGATGCTGGCCCGTACGGCAGGACAGCGCGCCGAGCCGAAGGCGCCGCTCGCCATGGTGCTCGTGCCGACGCGTGAGCTGGCCCAGCAGGTCACCGACGCGCTGACGCCGTACGCCACGGCCGTCAACCTGCGCCTGACCACGGTCGTGGGCGGCCTCTCGCTCACCAAGCAGGCGAACGCGCTGCGCCGCGGCGCCGAGGTGCTCGTGGCGACGCCCGGCCGCCTCAAGGACCTCATAGAGCGCGGGGACTGCCAGCTCGGCCAGGTCCGGATCACGGTCCTCGACGAGGCCGACCAGATGGCCGACATGGGGTTCATGCCGCAGGTCACGGCGCTGCTGAAGCAGGTCGAGCCGGGCGGTCAGCGGATGCTGTTCTCGGCGACCCTGGACAAGAACATCGACCGGCTGGTCCGGATGTTCCTGACCGACCCGGTCGTGCACTCGGTGGACCCGTCGGCGGGCGCGGTCACCACGATGGAACACCACGTCCTCTACATCCAGGACGAGACCGACAAGAAGGCCGTCACCGCGCGGATCGCCGCGCGCGACGGCCGGGTGATCATGTTCCTGGACACCAAGCGTTCGGTGGACCGGCTGGTCAAGCGGCTGCTCGCGAGCGGCGTACGGGCGGCGGGCCTGCACGGCGGCCGCTCCCAGCCGCAGCGCAACCGCACCCTTGAGCAGTTCAAGAACGGCCAGGTCACCGCGCTCGTCGCGACGAACGTGGCGGCGCGCGGCATCCACGTCGACGACCTCGACCTGGTCGTCAACGTCGACCCGCCCACCGACCACAAGGACTACCTCCACCGGGGCGGCCGCACCGCCCGCGCGGGCGAGTCGGGCAGCGTCGTGACGCTGGTCCTGCCCGAGCAGAAGCGCGAGATGAGCCGCCTGATGACGTTCGCGGGGATCCGTCCCCGGACGGCGGCGGTGAAGTCGAGCGACGAAGAGCTGGTACGGGTCACGGGGGCGCGCGAGCCGTCGGGTGTGCCGGTCGTGATCGAGGTGCCCGCGCCTACGCCGCCGTCGGGTGCGCGTACCCGGAGCCGGGGGGCCCGCTCGGGCGCCCGCTCGGGCCGTGCGGGCCAGGGTTCGGCGCAGGGTGGCGCCCGGGGTGGCTCCCAGCCGCAGGGTGCCCGCGCTCAGGGCGGTGGCGCGCGCCGGGGCCGTCCGCAGACGGGCGGCCGCCGCAGCGCCCCGGCGTAGCCGGGGTTTTTGCCCCCACCCCGCCCCTTCCCGAAAGCCCTCGGGCGGGCGGCCGGGTGCTTCGTCTGCGGACCGTGGATGGCTGAGCGCGCAGTTCCCCGCGCCCCTGGGTAGTTAGGGGCGCGGGGAACTGCGCGAGCAACCCAGCACGGTCCGCAGACGAACGCAGCGGGGTGCAGGGGCCGCAGGCCCCGCGAACGGGGTCCGGGGGCGAAGCCCCTGGGAGACGAGCCTCCACCCACCACCCGCCCCCGGAGGGTTTAGGGAAGGGGCGGGGTGGGGGACAAACCCCCGAGCCGCGACGCCGTCGCCTCCGCCTCCCCCACCACCCTCTCCACCAGCTCGCCCACACTCGGCAGATCCGAGATCACCCCCGCCACCTGCCCGGACGCCATCACCCCCGCCTCCACCCGCCCCTCCACCATCGACGCCCGCAGCAGCATCGGCGTATTGGCCGCCAGCAGGACCTGGCTCCAGCTCAAGTCCTTGCCGTGGCGCAGCGCGCGGCCGTCGGCCACGAGACGGGCCCAGGACGTGCCCGACAGCGCGCGGAACGCCGCGGCGTGGCGCACCGCCGAGGCCAGCGAACGTATCCGCCCGGACCGTTCCAGCGACGCCACGAGTTCCGTGCGCAGCATGCGGTGCGGCAGGCCGTCGACCGCCCGTGTCACCGTCACGTCGGACACCCCCGCCGCCAGATACCGCGCCTTCACCGCGTCCGGCACCGGAGAGTCCGAGGTGAGCAGGAACCGCGTGCCCATCGCGACCCCCGCCGCCCCGTACGCCAGCGCCGCCACCAGACCGCGCCCGTCGTGGAAGCCCCCGGCCGCCACCACCGGGATGTCCACCGCGTCCACGACCTGCGGCAGCAGGACCGTCGTCGCCACCTCGCCGGTGTGCCCGCCGCCCTCCCCGCCCTGGACGATCACCGCGTCCGCGCCCCACGCCGCCACCTTCTCGGCGTGCCGCCGCGCCCCGACGGACGGCATGACCACCACCCCCGCGTCCTTGAGCTCCGCGATCAGCTCCCGCGAGGGGGCGAGCGCGAAGGACGCCACCCGTACCCGCTCCTCCACGATGATCCGCACCCGCTCCCGCGCGTCCCCCGCGTCCGCCCGCAGATTCACCCCGAACGGCGCGTCCGTACGGGACTTGACCTTCCGTACCGCCGCGCGCAGCTCGTCGAGGGTCATCGTCGCCGAGGCGAGGATGCCCAGCGCGCCGGCCTCGGCGGTGGCCGTCACCAGCCGGGGCCCGGCCACCCAGCCCATCCCGGTCTGCACGATCGGGTGCCGCACCCCCACCAGCCGGGTCAGTGCCGTCTCCATCAGCCGCGTACCTCCGCCTCGCGCCGCCCCTCCGGGTCCAGCACCTCCCGGATCAGGCGCAGTTCCTCGGCCGACGGGTCCCGGGTGAAGGGGACCTCGTCCGGCACCGCCGGCTCGAAGCCCGTGGCCGCGCGCACCTGCGCCACCGTCACCCCGGGGTGCAGCGACGCCAGCCGCATCGTGCGGTCCGGGGTGGCGAAGTCGAGGACGGCGAGGTCGGTGACGACCCGGGGGAGGCAGTGGTAGCGCGCCCCGGCGGCGGCCGCCCGGTCGTAGCCGACGCCGCACACCATGTCGACCTCGGGCACGAACACCCGGGGGGAGTGGCGAGGGACCCAGTAACTCACCGGGTTGTTGAGCGTGTTGACCGGGGCGCCGCGCACCCCGAGCAGCTGGCGCGTGGGCGCCGCCCAGTCGCCGATGCAGGAGATGTTCTGGTTGCCGTACCGGTCGAGCTGGCTCGCGCCCATCATCACGTGCCGCCGGCCCCCGGTGACCATGGTCAGATGGCGGCGGTACGGCAGCCAGCCCTCCGCCGCCCCGTCCGCCCCGACCAGCGTCGCCTCGCCGTCGGTGAGCAGCAGGTCCGGGGCGAAGGTGCGCCGGGCGAGGCGCGCGCCGAGCGACGGGATCAGGCCCATCGGGCTGGCCAGCACCTCCCCGTCGCCGCGCCACGCCTCGGCGCAGGCGATCACGCAGTACTCGGCTCGGCTGACGGCAGGACCCGTCATCGGACCTCCTCGTGCCAGGCCTGCACGGCCGACTGATAGCTCTTCTCGTCCGGCCCCGACAGGAACCGCACGGCGAAGTCCTCCCACGGAGTCGTCGCGTACAGCTTCTGGAACGGCTCGTCCCGCCCGTAGTCCGGCACGCACGACGTGAAATGCGCCCCGTTCGGCGCCTCGACGACACCCGTGACCGAGTGGCGTCCGACCAGGAGGGTCTGCGGGACGGCGTCCGCGAAGCCGCCGGGCTCGACGAGGCGTTCGCAGGAGACGTACGCGCTGTCGGCGGCCTCGCAGAACAGGTCGTCGAAGTACGGGTCGGGGCCCAGGTACTGGGCGTTGCCGAGCCGGTCGGCGCGGTTGAGGTGGACCAGGGCCGCGTCCATGCGCAGCGCGGGCACGGCGACGAATGTCTCCCCGTCCTCGTACGGCGAAGTCACCGTCCGCAGCCCGGGGTTGACCCGCATGACGTCCGAGCCGAGTCCGGCCCGTACCGGCAGGAAGGGCAGCCGGTTGGCGGCCGCGTGCAGCCCCCACATGAACATCGCCTCGTCGATCTCCGTCAGCGTGAACGCCCCCGCCTCGCGCGCCGCGCGGAAGTGCGGCTCAAGAGGGATGGAGTCGAGGGTGGCGAAGGGGGCGACCAGCTTGCGGATCCGCCCGGCGGCCGCGAGCAGGCCGACGTCCGGGCCGCCGTACGAGATCACCGTCAGATCCGTCACCGGTGATCTGAGCAGCGCCCTGACCAGCGCCATCGGCTTGCGGCGCGAGCCCCAGCCGCCGATGCCGAGGGTCATGCCGCTGCGCAGCCGGGCGACGACGTCCTCGGGCGTCATGGTCTTGTCCGTCATGCCCGCTCACTCCCCTTCCCCGGCTCCTCGCCGAAGGTGTCGCGGATGCGGTCGGCCACCCCGCTGAGGTTGGCCTCGAACGTGAAGCCCTGCTCGAAGCGGTAGCTGCGGCGGACGTCGACGGGGTCGATGCCGTTGATGGCGGCCTTCGCCAGCCGGATCAGCGAGCCGTCCTTGCGGGCGATCTCCCGCGCCAACTCCAGGGCAGAGTGGAGGAGTTCGGCCCGACCGACCACCTTCCACACCGATCCGTGGGCCAGCAGCTCCCGGGCCGTGGCCGTGCGCGAGGTGTAGTAGAGCGCGCGCATCAGGTGCTGGGGGACGAGGCGGGCCAAATGGGTGGCGGCGCCGAGCGCGCCCCGGTCCAGCTCGGGCAGCCCGAAGGTGGCGTCCTCGCTCGCCACCACCACGTCGGCGTTGCCCACCAGGCCGATCCCGCCGCCCAGACAGTGCCCCTGCACCGCCGCGACCACCGGCACCTCGCACTCGTACACCGCCGCGAAGGCCTCGTAGCAGCCCCGGTTGGCGCCCAGGAGCGAGCCGTGGCCGGGGTCGCGCCGCAACTCCTTGATGTCGACCCCGGCGTTGAAGCCGCGCCCCTCGGCGGCCAGGACCACACAGCGGACGCCGGGGTCGCGCCCGGCCGCGCGGACCGCGTCGGCCAGCTCGTACCAGCCGTGCACGGGCAGCGCGTTGACGGGCGGGAAGTCGACGGTGACGAGCGAAATCCCCTTCTCGGGGCCGGTGGTGGAGACACCCATGAGCGGATCAGCTACCTTTCCACCAAACATTTGTTAGGTGAGGAAGGTAGCGCGGATGGAGCTGGCCGGGAAGGCGGCGGTCGTCACGGGCGGCACCCGGGGCGTCGGCGCGGGCATCGCGCGGGCGTTCCTGGCGGCGGGCGCCGAGGTGGTGGTCTGCGCCCGCAGACCACCGGAGCGGCCGGTCGAAGCGGGCGGCCGCGAGGCCGAGTTCCGCCCGCTCGACCTGCGCGAACCCGCTGCCGTACGGGAGTTCTTCGACGCGGTCGCCACGGCCTACGGGCACCTCGACGTGCTCGTCAACAACGCGGGCGGCACGCCCTACCGCCTGCTCGACGAGTCGTCGGCCGAGCGCCACACGCGCGTGGTGGAGCTCAACCTCACCGCGCCGCTCACCGCCTCGCTCGCCGCGTACCCGCTGCTGCGGGCGTCCGGCGGCTCGGTGGTGATGATCGGCAGCGTCAGCGGTACCCGCCCCTCGCCCGGCACCGCCGCGTACGGCGCCGCCAAGGCGGGCCTGGAGAACCTGGCCCGCTCGATGGCGGTGGAGTGGGCGCCCGCGGTGCGGGTCAACACGCTGGTCCTGGGCATGGTCCGCACCGAGCTCGCCCCTTTGCACTACGGCGACGAGGAGGGCGTCGCGGCCGTCGCCCGGACCGTGCCGCTCGGGCGGCTCGCCGAGCCCGCCGAGGTGGGGGACGCGGCCGTCTTCCTCGCCTCCGCCCGGGCCGCGTACATCACCGGCGCGTCCCTCCTGGTCCACGGCGGCGGCGAGCGCCCGGCGTTCCTGGACGCGGCCACCGTCAACAAGTCACCCGAACAGCAAGGGAGTTGAGATGGCAGACATCAGTGCGGGGCGGGTCGTCGTGGTGACCGGGGCGGGGCGGGGGCTCGGCCGGGCGCACGCCCTGGCGTTCGCGGCCGAGGGGGCGAAGGTCGTCGTCAACGACCTCGGCGTCGGCCTCGACGGCGCCCCGGCCCCCGGCAGCCCGGCCGAGTTGGTCGCCGCCGAGATCCGCGCGGCGGGCGGCGAGGCGGTCGCGCACGGCGGGGACATCGCGACGGCGAAGGGCGCGGCCTCCCTGGTGGAGGCGGCCCTGGACCACTTCGGCCGCCTCGACACGCTGGTCGGCAACGCGGGCTTCCTGCGCGACCGGATGCTGGTCAACCTCGACGAGGACGACTGGGACGCGGTGGTCCGGGTCCATCTCAAGGGTCACTTCCTGCCGCTGCGCGAGGCGGCGGCGCACTGGCGCGCCGAGACGAAGGCGGGCCGCCGGCCGGTGGCCCGGGTCGTCCACACGACCTCCGGGGCGGGGCTGCTCGGCAGTGTGGGCCAGGGGAACTACGCGGCGGCCAAGGCCGGGATCGTCGGCCTCACCCTGGTGGCCTCGGCGGAGCTCGCGCGGTACGGCGTCCAGGTCAACGCGATCGCCCCGGCGGCGCGCACCCGGATGACCGAGCAGGTCTTCACCGGCCTCGCGGCCGCGCCCGAGGACGTGTCGCCGCTGGTGGTGTGGCTCGGCTCGGCGGCGAGCGAGGGCGTGACGGGCCGCGTCTTCGAGGCGGAGGGGGGCCGCATCACGGTCATGGAGGGCTGGCGCCCGGGCCCGACGGCGGACAAGGGGGCCCGCTGGACCCCGGCGGAGGCGGGGGAGACGGCACGACGGCTGCTGGCGGAGGCGGCGGAGCCGGGGGTGGTGTACGGGGCGGGGTGAGGGCGGCCGCGCTACGGTCCGAGCCGCGCCGCCGCCTCCCGTTGGAGCGCGCTGGTGCCGGTCAGGAAGCGGACCACGGTCCCCAGCTCCTCCGTCGTGAACTCCTCGCAGAATTCGGCCACCTGGTGGGACCAGTCCACGAAGAACCGCTTCAGGCCGTCGATGTTCTCCCAGCGGATCTCGATGAGCACGCGCCGCTTGTCCGTGGGGTGCTTGGCACGCCGTACGAACCCCTTGGCCTCCAGGCGGTCGACGAGGCCGGTGACGGACGCGGGGGCGAGGCCGGTGTGCTGGGAGAGTTCCTTGGCGGTGAGCGGACCGAACCGTTCGAGCAGATCGAGCGTCTTGGTCTCGGAGGCGCCGAGGCCTTGTCTTTCGGCGACCGCGGTGTGGAACATCACGGTGACGCCGCTGTGTTCGCGCGTCACGGAGAGAAGGTCTTCGACCGCCTTGGCGCGGTCGGCATCGAGGCTGGGGTCCATGGGCGGAGAGAGTAGCAAGGCCTTTAGTTCGCCGAAACGAAAGAATGGCCAATTTCTTCCCATGAGGGCAAAGACTTGCGGGCGCCCCGGTTACGGCTCGGTGTCGCAGGTTAACTCGTGGGAAATTCAACCGACTTGCCGTTGACGATCACCGTTCTACGCGCGTCATCATGACCGCATGAGAATCCCCCCACGCATCACCACGCTCGGCGGAATAGCGACCCTTGCCGCCACCCTCCTCCTCGGCCCGACCGCTCTTCCGGCCACCGCCTCCGTCCAGAGCGTCGGCAGCGTCTGCTACTCCGCGCTGCCCTCGCAGGCGTACGACACGTTCCGCCTCATCGACAAGGGCGGCCCGTTCCCGTACTCCCAGGACGGCGTCGTCTTCTCCAACCGCGAGCACGTGCTGCCCTCGGAGCCGAGCGGCTACTACCACGAGTACACCGTGACGACGCCCGGCTCCCCGACGCGCGGCGCCCGCCGTATCGTCACCGGCCAGCAGGCGGACGAGGACTACTACACCTCGGACCACTACGCGACCTTCGACCTGGTCGACCGCGGCTGCTGAGACCCGGACCGACACCCGGGCAGGAGTCTCACGAGCCGTTGAGGCTCCTGCCCATCGCCCGGGACCCCGAGGAGTTGCGTACGGTGAACGCCACCGTGCCCGGCAGATAGCGGTCCTGGGACCACTCCAGCGGCAGGCCCGCCGGGTCGGTGGAGCGGCGGCGCTCGCGCAGCAGGCCGTCACCGGCCCGGCAGCCGAGCAGCTGCGCGTCGGTGGCGTCCGCCGGGACCACGTCGATCGTGTGCAGGGCGTCGCTGAACAGCACGCCGTGCGCCTCCAGTTCGTCGGCGTGCGAGGCGAGGCCCGGGTCCATCGCCGCCACCAGCTCGCCCACCCGCTCCGGATAGGTGGTGCGCTCCACCATCACCGGGGACCCGGAGAGCGTACGGACCCGCAGCACCCGGAAGATCCGCTCCCCGACCGGGAGCCGCAGGTGGTACGCCTCCTCCTCGGTCGCCTCGCCCGGGTCCACCGCGACCGTCCGGCCGCCCGGCTCCTCGCCCTGCGAGCGCGCCCAGCGGGCGAACGACCGCAGCTCCTCGAAGCTCTGGAGCCGCGCCCCGCCCCCGCCGAGCACCACCCGCCGCGCGCCGCGCCGCGAGGTCACCAGACCGTCGGTGCGCAGCGCGGCCAGCGCCTGGCGGATGGTGCCCCTGGACACGCCGTAGGTACGGGCGAGTTCGTCCTCGGCGGGCAGCCGCGCCCCCGATCCGTACTCCCCGGCGGTGATGGCCGCCCGCAGATCGCCGGCCACCTTCCGGTACAGCGGCGCCGCCTTGCCTGCCATGTCGTTCCCCGTCCCCGTTGTCCCGTCAACCGGCAGCTAGCCGAGGCTGATCAGCGAGCGCAGCAGCGCCGGATCGGCTTCCTCCAGACTAGCCAGTACCGTCCGTCCCGCCGCGGGCGCGATGGGTTCCATCGACGGGACCGCGAGCACCGCGCACCCCGCCGCCTCCGCCGACGTCACGCCCGTCACCGTGTCCTCGACGGCCACGCACCGCGACGGCTCCGCGCCCAGGGCCGCCGCCGCTGCCAGATACGGGTCGGGCGCGGGCTTGGTGCGGGCGGTGTCCTCCGCCCCGTAGACCGCGTCGAAGCGGTGTCCGGACAGGGAGGCCGCGACCCGGTCGACGACCGCGCGCGGGGACGCCGACACCAGCGCGGTCGGCACCCGGTCGCGGCGCAGCGCCGCCAGGAGCCGCAGCGCGCCCGGCCGGGGCTCGGCCCCGTCGGCGAGCCGGGCGGCGAACCCGTCGCCCAACTCGGCGGCCAGGACGTCCTGGTGGACGGCGAGCGGCTCGTGCAGCATCCTGGCGGTGTCCTCCACGGACCGCCCGTACACCGCCGTGCGCCCCGCGCCCACCAGCGCGTACCCGTGCCGGGCCGCGACCTGTTCGACGACCTCGACCCAGGCCCGCTCGGTGTCGACCAGGGTGCCGTCCATGTCGAACAGCACCGCGCGCAGCCCGCTCACGCCTCCTCACCCGCCGCGAGCACCGGACGCCGCTGCGGCCGTACGGTCACGGCCGCGCCCGCGCCGAACGCGCCCGCCGTGTGCGAGGGCAGGTCGGCCTTCACCTCGGTGCCGTCCGCGAGGCGGACCCGCAGCCGGGTGCTGGCGCCGTGGAAGGAGCTGCCGGTGACGGTGTCGGGGCCGTCCGCAGTCACGTCCAGCGCCTCGGGGCGCAGCAGGAACGCGGTGGCACCGGCCGCCGGGCCGTCCACGGGAAGGGTGACACCGAGGACCTCGGCCTGCCCGTCCGGGGCGAGGCGCCCCGGGATCCGGTTCATGGTGCCGATGAAGGACGCCACGAACGCGGTCGCCGGACGGTCGTACAACTCGGCCGGGGTGGCGCACTGTTCGAGCCGGCCGCCGCGCATCACCGCGACCCGGTCGGCCATCGACAGGGCCTCCTCCTGGTCGTGCGTGACGAACACGGTGGTGATCCCGAGCTCCAGCTGGAGCCGCCGGATCTCCTCGCGCAGGTTCACCCGCACCTGGGCGTCCAGCGCGGAGAGCGGCTCGTCGAGCAGCAGCAGCCGGGGCCGCAGGGCGAGCGCCCGGGCCAGCGCCACGCGCTGCTGCTGACCGCCGGAGAGCTGGTGCGGATAGCGTCCGCCGTGGTCGGGCAGGCCCACGAGATCGAGGAGTTCGGCCGCGCGCGAGCGCCGCTCGGCCACCGCGACCTTGCGCATCCGCATGCCGAAGGCCACGTTCTCGGCCGCCGTCAGATGGGGGAAGAGGCTGTACGACTGGAAGACCATGCCGGTGTCGCGCCGGTTGGCCGGGACCGGCACGATGTCCTCGCCGTCGAGCAGCACCTGACCGGAGTCGGGCCGCTCGAAGCCCGCGAGGACCCGCAGCGCCGTGGTCTTGCCGCAGCCCGACGGGCCGAGCAGGGCCAGGAGTTCACCGGGCGCCACATCGAGGTCGAGCCCGTCGAGCGCGACGGCGGAGCCGAAGGTGCGGCGCAGCCCCCGGATCCTGAGGGCGGTTCCGGTGCGCGCAGGTGCGTCGGTGATCGTCACGCGCCCGCCTCCTTCTTGTTCGTGTCACTGCGGGGGGCACGCGCCGAACGGGCGGCGCGGGTACGGAAGACGGCGGTCAGGACCAGCAGCAGCACCCAGGTCAGCACCAGGCTGAGCAGCGAGACCGCCACGGACAGCTGGGCGTTGGAGCCGGACGCCTGAACGATCCACACCGCGAACGGCTGGAACCCGAGCAGCTGCGCCACGGTGAACTCGCCGAGCACCAGCGCGAGCGCCAGGAACGAGGCGTTGAGCAGCGCGGTGCGCAGATTGGGCAGCACGACCGAGACGATCGCCCGGGGCCAGGAGGCGCCCAGGTCACGGGCGGCCTCGACGAGCGTACGCACATCGACGGCCCGCAGCCCCGCCTCCAGCGAGCGGTGGACGAACGGCAGCGCCATCACCACGTACGCGAGGACCAGCACGACCGGGAAGTCCGGGTCCTGCGCCGCGACGAACGTCTCGTACAGCGGAGTGGCGGCGAGGTGGTCGGGCCCCCACTTCAGCACGGTCCCGATCCCGGCGACCAGCGCGACCGGCGGCACCACCAGCGGCAGCGTGCAGACCACTTCGAGCACCGCCCGCAGTCGCCCCGAGCCCGAGAGCCGCACCGCGAGCGCGGCCGGGAGCGTCAGGAGCAGCGCGAGGGCGACCGTGGTGAGCCCGAGGCCGAGGGAGAGCAGCAGGGCGGTGGTGAACCCGTCGGCGGAGAAGATCTGGGTGTACGAGTCGAGGGTGAACCCCTGGTTCGGTACATCCACGGTGAAGACCAGGGCGGCGAGCAGCGGCACCAGGAAGTAGAGCCCGGCGGCGCCGAGGACGACACCGCGCCAGGGGCGCGCTCCGGCCGGGATCAGGCGAGCCATCGGGCGCTCCTTCGCTGGAGGGGCAGATGGACGGCCATGACGAGCGCCGCGACCAGCACCATGTCGAGGCTGAGGGCGAGCGCCACGTTCTCCTGGCCGATCAGGACGTTGCCGGAGAGCGCGTCCGCGATCTGGAGCGTCACCAGCGGGATCGAGCTGCCGACCATCGCGGCGGCGGTGGCGTACGCGGCGAAGGCGCTGCCGAAGAGCAGCACGAACCCGCCGAGCAGGGTCGGCAGGAGCACCGGGATGCCCACGTGCCGCCAGTACTGCCAGGTTCCGGCCCCGGAGTTGAGGGCGGCTTCGCGCCACTGGGGCCGCAGCCCGTCGAGGGCGGGCGCCACGGTGAGCACCATCAGGGGCACCAGGAAGTACAGATACGTCAGGGCGAGCCCCCAGAAGCTGTAGAGGCTCCACCCGTGCCGGTCGAGGCCGAGGCGGGTGGTGAGCACACCGGCGTTGCCGAGGGTCGCGACGAAGGCGAAGGCCAGCGGCACACCACCGAAGTTGGCGAGGACGCCGGAGGCGGTGAGCACGGCCTCGCGCAGCGCCCGGCCGCGCGAGGTGACGACGGCCTGGGCGAGCAGCAGCCCGAGCACCGAGCCGATGCCCGCGGTGACGGCGGCCAGCTTGAGGCTGCCGAGGAGGGCGGTGCGGTAGGCGCCGTGCACGGACTGGTCGAGGTTGGCGAGTCCGTACGAGCCGTCGACGGTGAACGCCCCGTGGACCATGGCGACGGCGGGGAGCCCGAAGGCGAGGGCCACGAAGGCGAGCAGGGGCAGGGCGGCGAGCCAGGACCCGGAGGCCTTGGGGCCCCGCCGCCGGGGGCGGCGCGCGTCAGCCGCGGCGGCCCCCGGCGAGGAGGAAGTGGTCAGAGTGGTCATGGATCGGATCAGCCCGAGATCGCCTTGGCCCAGCCCGCGGCCAGGACCTGCTTGGCCTTGGCGGTCTGTGCCTCGGAGGGGAACTTCGGGGTGCCCGCGACCTTGGGGAGCGCGGCGGCGGCGGCCTTGTCGAGCGTGCCGTCCTGCTCCATGGCGGTCATCAGGGCGGGCCGGGCGTGGCCCTTGAGCCACAGGTTCTGCCCCTCGGCCGAGTACAGGTACTCCTGCCACAGCCGGGCGGCGGCGGGGTGCGGCGCGTCCTTGTTGACGGCCTGGGAGTAGTACTGGGCGTAGACGCCGTCACCGGGCACGGCGACCTTCCAGTCGAGCCCCTTGCTCTTGAACTCCTCCCCGTACCCGGCGTTGAGGTAGTCCCAGTCGATGCTGATCGGGGTCTCGCCCTTCTCGACGGTCGCCGGGGTGGACTCGACGGGGTTGTAGTTCCCGTTCTTCTTCAGCTTGCCGAAGAAGTCGAGGCCGGGCCGGATGTCGTCGAAGGACCCGCCGGAGGCGAGGGCGGCGGCGTACACACCGGCGAAGGCCGAACCCGACTTGGTCGGGTTGCCGTTGAGCGCGACCTGCCCCTTGTACTGGGGCTTCAGCAGATCGGCGAAGGTCTGCGGGCACTCCTTGACGCGCTTGGCGTCACAGCCGATGGAGACGTAGCCGCCGTAGTCGTTGAACCACCGGGCCTGCGGGTCCTTCTGCCCCGCGGCGATCTTCTCGTACGCCTCGACCTTGTACGGGGCGGTCAGCCCCTGCTGGGCCGCGGCCTGCGCGAAGGAGGCGCCGAGGTCGAGGACGTCCGGGGCGCGGTCCTGACCCTTGCGGGTCTTGACGGCGTTGATCTCGTCCTGGCTGGTCCCGTCGGGGTTCTCCACGGCGACCTTGATGCCGTACTTCTTCTGGAACCCGTCGATGAGGGCCCCGTAGTTGGCCCAGTCGCGGGGGATCGCGATGGCGTTGAGAGCGCCTTCCTTCTTGGCGGCGGCGACCAGCGCGTCCATCCCCCCGGCCTCCTTCGCGGACCCGGCGGCCGCGACGGACTTCCCGCCCGAGTCGACGTTCTTGGCGTCACTCTTCGCGCCACAGGCGGCGAGAGCGAACGCGGATGCGGTGAGCGCGAGGGCGATACCGGCGGTGCGGATACGGGGGGCGGTCGTCACGAGGGCTCCATGAGGGGCGAGGTTGTACAGCCAACTGTTGTACAGACAACTCCTTCATTACGGGGGTGGTGTGTGTCGCGGTGGTGAACGGCGGGAGGCGGGAAGGACGGGAGGGGGCGAATTCCGGCCGGGTGGCTGGTTGTGTGTCTGCCGCGGAGCGGCATTCAAGGGGCGCGGGGAACTGCGCGACCAGCCACCCACGGTCCGCAGGCGAACGGGGTCGGGGCGGCGCAGCCACCGCGGGGTGGGGCTACGTATCGCAGGTCAGAACCGCCCCGCACACCCCACACCGCACCCGCACCCTCCCCCGAACCCCCACCCGATTCCGCTGCCCACACGTAGGGCACGAGAAGCACACCCGCAACGACGCACCCCCGCCCTCGAAGGAGTACGGCCCCGCCGAGGACCCCCACACCCCCTCACCCGACCGCGCCCCCCGCCGGTCCCGCGCGTACCGCCGCCGCCCGGCCCACCCCGCCCCCGCCAACGGCGGCTGCCGCGCGTCGAGATGGGCCCGGGCGACCCCGGCCCGGTACGCGGGGTACGCCTGCGGGCTGGTGAACCACGGCGACGGGTCCTCGCCGAACACCGCCGCCCGCTTCGCCAGCACATATCCGAACTCCTCCGGCGTCAGATAGCCCAGCTTCTGGCTGGACACCCCGTCCTCCCGGAACGCGTCGAGCAGCAGCCACCCCGCCCCCAGATACGTGGTCGCCGTGTCCGTGAGGATCTCGTTGTCCCGCGTCCCCGGGAACTCAAGGCCGAGCCGGTGCAGGAGCACATGTGTGATCTCGTGGGCGAGCGCCGCCCCGATGTCCCGCCGGTGGCGCCGGAAGCGGTCGTTGAGCTCGATGAAGTACTCGGGTCCCGCGGCCAGTTCGACCGAGGCCGCGTGCTGCATCTCGCGGAACCCGACGATCATCCGGGCGTCCGGCAGATGCAGGTGCTGGACGAGCGCGCGGGCCACCCGCTGGGCGCCCAGATGGAGGTCGTCGTGGTCGGCGAAGGCCACGTCGGCGGGCAGGACGCTCGTCGCGTACCCCTGGATCCCGTCGGCCGACAGCCGCCGGTACAGCGCGGTGATCGCCGCCCGCACGGTCTCGATGTGCGGAAACCCGTGCACGACGGGACCGGGCCCGGGCGCGTTCGGATGGGCCACGCTGTCACCCCCGTACGACGGTGAACCAGCCTCCACTGTACGAGGCGCGTACGGCACCCCGCCCTCGTACACATGGCCGGAAAGCAATCCTTGTAGGCCGCCCGGAGGGCTCCGATAATCCACAGCACGCGCATTGACGCGCCCATGTCATCCCACGGCGCGCCGGGGCGCGGAGCAGTCCCCACGCTCGGTCCCCATGCTCGACCCCCACGTTCAACCCCCCACGAAAGGCAGTCCCTTGAAGAACACCCTCGTGCGTGCGCTCAAGAGATGCATAGCCGTCGCGGCGGTCACCCTCGCCGCGTTCACCCTCCAACCTGCCACGGGCGCCTCCGCGTCCCAGGCGCCCGTGGTCGGCGGAACCCGCGCCGCCCAGGGCGAGTTCCCGTTCATGGTCCGCCTCTCCATGGGCTGTGGCGGCGCCCTCTACACCCAGCAGATCGTCCTCACCGCCGCCCACTGCGTGAACGGCTCCGGCACCAACACCTCCATCACCGCGACCGCGGGCGTCGTCGACCTCCAGAGCAGCAGCGCCATCAAGGTGAAGTCGACCAAGGTGCTCCAGGCGCCCGGCTACAACGGCAGGGGCAAGGACTGGGCGCTGATCAAGCTCGCCAAGCCGGTCGGCCAGCCCACCCTCAAGATCGCCACCACCACCCAGTTCAACAACGGCACCTTCACCATCGCGGGCTGGGGCGCCCGCAGCGAGGGCGGCGGCCAGCAGCGCTACCTCTACAAGGCGACGGTCCCGTTCGTCTCCGACGCCCAGTGCCAGCAGGCGTACGGCAGTGAGCTCGTCCCGAGCGACGAGATCTGCGCGGGCTACGTCGAGCAGGGCGGCGTCGACACCTGCCAGGGCGACTCCGGCGGCCCGATGTTCCGCAAGGACAACGACAACGCCTGGATCCAGGTCGGCATCGTGAGCTGGGGCCAGGGCTGCGCCGAGCCCGGCTACCCGGGCGTGTACAGCGAGGTCTCGACCTTCGCCGCCGACATCGCGAAGGCGGCCGCGACCCTCTAGCACTCCCCGCCGTACGGCTGGCCGGGCGCCCCGAATTTGCGGGCGTCCGGCCTAATCTGGTCATATGTGGACATGTCGATCACGGTGGTCATCGCGGACGACCAGGAGATGGTCAGGACCGGGTTCCGCATGATCCTGGAGAGCAGGCCCGACATCGACGTCCTCGACGACGTCTTCGACGGCCCGTCCGCCCTGGAGGCCGTGGACCGGCACGACCCGGACGTCCTGCTCCTCGACATCCCTATGCCCGGCCTCGACGGCCTCGAAGTCACCCGCCGCCTCCGCGGCCGCGAACGCCCGCGGATCGTGATCGTCACCACCTTCGACCTGGACGAGTACGTCCACGCCGCCCTGCACGGCGGCGCCTGCGGCTTCCTCCTCAAGGACGCAAGCCCCGAGATGCTGGTGGAGGCGGTCCGGGCGGCGGCGGCCGGGGACTCGCTGGTCTCCCCGGCGATCACCGTCCGGCTGCTGCGCGAGCTCGCCACCGCCCGCCCCGCCACCTCCCTGCGGCAGCCCGCCGAACCCCTCACCGAGCGCGAACGCGAGGTCGTACGGTGTCTGGCGCGCGGCGCCACCAACGCCGAGATCGCCGCCGAGCTGTACGTCTCCCTCTCCACTGTGAAGACCCATCTGGCCAATGTGCAGGGCAAGCTCGGCGCCCGGAACCGGGTGGAGATCGCCGCCTGGGCCTGGGAGAGCGGACTGGCCACGGGCGCCGCGTGAGCCCGCTCCGCCGCTGGCTGCGCGGCCACCCCCGCTGGGCCGATGTCGCCCGCGGGGCGCTCGCCGCCGTCCTGGTCGGGCTCGTCGTCTTCGAGGGCCTGGCCCTGGCCCGCCAGCCCACCACCCCGCACGCCATCGTCTGGGCCTCGGGCCTGGTGGTCTGCCTGTGCGCGCTGCCGTGGCCCCGTCCCGACCTGGTCGTACGGGCCTGGGCCGGCGCGGCCGCCACCTGGGCCGCGACCGGGCTGATGTTCCTCGACCGCCCGGAGATCGTCTGGGGGATGGGCGAGGCGGTGGCGCTGCTGGTGCTGCTCGCCGCGGTCCTGCTGCGGGCGCCGGCCCGCACCGCCGCCGTCCTCGGCCCGGTGCTTGGGCTCGGCTGCATGGCGGTGCCGGTCCGGGACGCCTCGCCGGGCCGGTTCACCCTGCTCTTCGCGGTGCTCACGGTCGTCGTCAGCGCGTACTCGCTGCTGCTGCGCGCCCAGTCCTGGCAGCGTGTGCGCGACCTCCAGGCCGTCCGCGCGGCCGAGCGCCTCGAACTCGCCCGCGAGCTCCACGACCTGATCGCCCACCACGTCACCGGCATCGTCGTCCAGGCCCGCGCGGCCCGCTTCACCGCGGTCGAGGGGCAGCGGGCCGCCGATACGTTCGCCCGGATCGAGGAGGCGGGCGGGGACGCGCTGAGCGCGATGCGCAGGCTGGTGCGGGTGCTGCGCGCGGGCGAGCCCGAGACCGAGCCGGTCGCGGGCCTGGCGCAGCTGCGCGAGCTGGCCGACCGCTTCTCCCTGGCGGGCCCGCCGGCCGTGCTGTACGTCGAGGCGGGCCTGGAGGAGCGGCTGCCCGGCGAGGTCGCGGCCGCCGCGTACCGCGTGGTCCGCGAAGCCCTGACGAACGTCCGCAAGCATGCGGCGGACGCGAGTGCGGTACGGGTGGGGCTCCGCGTGGTCGGCGACGGCCTGGAGGTCCGGGTCGCCGACGACGGCTCCCGCGCGGCGAGACTCCCGCCGGGCGCCCGGGGCGGCGGCTTCGGCCTGGCGGGCCTGACGGAGCGAGTGACGGCCCTCGGCGGCGAACTGACAGCGGGCCCGGCGCCGGAGGGGGGCTGGCAGGTGGTGGCGCTCCTGCCACTGCTTTAGCCCGGTCTTCGTCTGCGGCCCGGTGGGTGGCCGGTCGCGCGGTTCCCCGCGCCCCTTTTCGGCCCGGTCTTCGTCTGCAGGCCGTCCCCAACTGGTCGCGCAGTTCCCCGCGCCCCTAAAAGCGCCCCTCCGGGCCGCCCAGGGGATTGCCGCGCAGCGGCACCTAAGGGGCGCGGGGAACGGCGCGAGCAACCGACCACGGTCCGCAGATGAAGGGGGGTTGAGGGGCGCGGGGAACGGCGCGAGCAACCGGCCACGGTCCGCAGATGAAGGGGGGTTGAGGGGCGCGGGGAACGGCGCGAGCAACCGACCATGGCCCGCAGACGAAAGAGGGGTTAGGGGCGCGGGGAACGGCGCGAGCAACCCACCACACACCTGCAGACGAACCCCGGGCCAAAACAGGGGCGCGGGGAACTGCGCGACCAGCCACCCACCGGCCCGCAGACGAACCCCGGGCCAAAGCAAAGCGCGCTTAGTCCAACACCCCCCACCCCTTTGTCCATGGGCACACCCCCCCACCCGCCCCATCGTGACCCGCACGGAAGACCCCGTCACGAGGAGGCACCCGACGTGAACGCCGAAGTACGCGGACCGAAGCGGAGGACGGTGGTCGCGGCCACCGCGCTGGCCGGGGCCGGGGCCGCGCTGGGGGCGCCCGGGGTCGCCCGAGCCGCCGGGGAGAGCACCATCCGCTCCCGCGACCTGGAGGTGCGGCTCGACACCGCCTTCCCGCGCATCGTCTCGTACACCGACCGCGCGAGCGGCGCGAAGCTGTACGGGCAGACGGAGCCCGTCACGACCGTGCTGGTCGACGGGGTCGCCCACACGCCCCGCGTCACCGCGCGGACGGGCCGCGACCGGGCCTCGTACACGCTCGCCCTCGACGGCGGCACCGAGATCGGCGTGGAGATCCGCGTCGACGGGCACCGCGTCGACTGGCGGGTGACCAGGATCGACGACACCCCCGCCCGCCGCGTCGGCACCCTCCAGATCCCCGCCCTCGCCCTGCTCTCCGTGCGCAGCGACCAGCCGGGCGCGGCGCTGCTCGCCGCCCGGATCCAGCTGGACAAGGCGAAGAGCGGCGACACACTCGTCCAGGTCACCGCCGACACCGCCCCGGACGCGGCGCCGATCGGCTGTGCCTACGCCGTCGTCGCGCACGACACCCTCGGCGGCGCCGTCGAGACCAACACCGTCTACGACAAGCCCGACAGCGCGGCCGGGACCACCTGGGAGAACGGGCGGCTCTGGCGCCAGGTCCTCAAGCGCGACGGGTACGTCGAGGCGCGGCTCGTCCCCGGCCAGTGGACGCACCGGGCCGCCACCGCCGCCGTGGACGACACCGAGCCGCTCCCGTACGCCACCGTGATCGTCACCGGCGACCGCAACGGCGACGGCACCGTCGACTGGCAGGACGCGGCCATCGCGTTCCGCGACATCATGGTCAGCCCGCTCGGCGCCGACGAGCAGCATCTGCGGGTCGTCCCGCACATCCCCTTCAACTTCGCCTCGCAGGCGACCAACCCGTTCCTGGCCACCCTCGACAACGTCAAGCGGATCTCGCTGGCCACCGACGGTCTGCGCCAGTACACGCTGCTCAAGGGCTACCAGTCCGAGGGCCACGACTCGGCGCACCCGGACTACGCGGGCAACTACAACGAGCGCGCGGGCGGCATCGAGGACCTCAACCACCTGGTCCGCGAAGGGAAGGAGTGGAACAGCGACTTCGCCGTCCATGTCAACGCCACCGAGTCCTACCCTGTCGCCCACGCCTTCTCCGAGACGCTGGTCGACAAGGCGAACGAGCAGTGGGACTGGCTCGATCAGTCGTACCGCATCGACCAGCGCCGCGACCTGGTCTCCGGTGACATCGCGCGGCGGTTCGCCGCGCTGCGCCGCGACGCGGACCCGGCGCTCGGCGCCCTCTACATCGACGTGTTCCGCGAGTCCGGCTGGACCTCCGACCGCCTCCAGCGCGAACTGCGCGCCCAGGGCTGGCTGGTCACCTCCGAGTGGGGGCACGGCCTGGAGCGCTCCTCGCTCTGGTCGCACTGGGCCAACGAGACCGACTACGGCGGCGACACCTCGCGCGGCATCAACTCCCAGCTGATCCGCTTCATCCGCAACCACCAGAAGGACGTCTTCGCCGACAAGTGGCCGACGCTGCTCGGCCACGTCCGCATGGGCAACTTCGAGGGGTGGGTCGGCAAGACCGACTGGACGGCGTTCTACCGGCTGATCTGGACGCAGTCGCTGCCCGCCAAGTACCTCCAGGCGTATCCGGTCCGGCGCTGGGACGAGCACGAGATCACCTTCTTCGGCCCCGGCGCCACCTCGGTCTCCGACGCCGACGGCACCCGCCGGATCACCACGGACGCGCGCGTGGTGTACGACGGCGGCGCCTATCTGCTGCCCTGGGAGCCCCGCCGCGCGGCCGACCCGGCCAAGCTCTACCACTACAACCCGGCCGGTGGCACGACCAGTTGGCGGCTGCCGCGCGGCTGGTCCGGGGCCCGCACGGTGGTCCTGTACCGGCTCACCGACCAGGGCCGGGCCTACGAGCGCGAGCTGCCGGTGCGCTCCGGCACGGTCACCATCGAGGGCGCGGCGGCCGGTCAGCCCTACGTCGTCGTGCGCGAACGCGCCCGCGCCCGGGACCCGCGCTGGGGCCAGGGCACCGGCCTGTACGACCCCGGCTTCCACTCCGGCTCCCTGAAAGGCTGGACGGTCAGCGGCCCCGCCTCCGTACGCCGCAGCGCGCTCGGTGACTACGAGCTGGTGATCGGCGCGGGCGCGGCGGCCTCCGTCGGCCAGCGCCTGACCCGCCTCGCACCCGGTACGTACGCCGCGTCCGTGCAGGTCGAGGTGGGTGAGCGGGCGGGGGAGCGGCGCGTCGCGGCCCTGGAGGTGCGCACCGCCGACGGGGTGACCGCGCGCAATTGGACGGCGACCTCCACCGCGGGCAACTTCGTCGCCGCCGACCGCAAGCACGGCACCCGCTTCCAGCGGATGTTCACCCACTTCACGGTCCCCGAGGGTGGCGGCCCGGTGGAACTGGCCCTGTGCGCGGAGGCGGGGGAGGCCCGGGTGCGGTTCGACAACGTACGGGTCGTGGCGGCCGCGCCCACCGTCAAGGCGGGCGCGCTGGTCCACGAGGACTTCGAGAACGTGCCGCAGGGCTGGGGCGTCTTCGTCAAGGGCGACGCGGGCGGCGTCACCGACCCGCGCACCCACATCGCGCAGCGGCACGCCCCGTACACCCAGCGCGGCTGGAACGGGAAGGCGGTCGACGACGTGATCGACGGCGGCCAGTCGCTCAAATCGCGTGGCGAGAACGACGGTCTGGTCTACCGGACCGTGCCCTTCAGTGTCCGTTTCCTCCCGGGTAAGCGCTATCGCGTCGGCTTCCGTTACGAGAGCGAGAAGGCGGGCCAGTACGCCTGGGTCACGGCCGTCGACGAGGGCGCCGGCACGCGCGAGCTGAGCCGCGAGGTGTTCGGCGCGGCGACCGGACCGACCGCGTACGCCTACGAGTTCACGGCCCCCGCGACCGGTGAGGCATGGGTGGGGCTGCGCAAGACGGGCGACGACGGGACGGCGGAGTTCACGCTGGACGCGTTCGAGGTGACGGAGGCGTAGGCACGGGACAAGGGGACCGCCCCGCCCCCTGGAGGGGCGGGGCGGTCGTCGGCTCAGTTGAAGGAGATGTTCTGGACCGTGTTGCCCGTGGTCTGCTCCCAGGCGGTGACGTTGCACTGCGTGCCCGCCGCGGCGCAGTCCACCGTGACGTCCTGGCCCGTGGACCAGTCCTTGGCGACGAAGGTCTTCTTGACGGCGAGCGTCGTCGATATGGCGCCGTTGGCGTCGGCGGTGAGGAACTTGACGTCGTTGGAACAGAGGGTGGCGGAGGCGCATTCGCCCACGTTCACGGCGGCGCCGGGCGTGTAGCCCGAACCGGAGACCGTGACCGTCTGGCCGTCGGAGAGGCCGCTGCTCGGGGTCACCGAGATCGCGGTCGCGGCGGACGCGGGAGTGGCGAGCAGTACGGTCGCTGCCACGGCGGCTCCAGAGGCGGCCAACTTGGCGATGCGGGATCGGGTGATGAGATCCTTCATGTCAACCTCAAAGTGTGCGTCGGGAAAGAGAACGCGCTTTCTTCGCGCTCTTCGAGGCTAGTGGAATTTCACTTCCGGACCCGTTGCGTCCTCAACTTCGCATTCCCACACCCACACTTCGTTGGCCTGATCCCGCAGCACCCCTCCGGGGACGTACAGCGACCGCTGTGGTCCGGCGGACCAGTAACGCCCGAGGTTGAAGCCGTTTACCCAGACGAAACCTCGGACCAGGCCGTGGAGTTCGAGCCGCGAATCACCCGGAACCGGGGCATCGAAGGTGCCTCGAAACAGCCCCCGTCCCGCCTCCGCAGTTGAACGGAACGGGAGCCGCCGCGTCCGATCCCCCTCTCGGCACGCCTCCGCGAACGCCTCCTCGAACGCGTCGAGCCGCAGCCCACGTGCGCGTACGCCGTGCAGGAACTGCCGCTCGTGCAGCACCCCGCCGGTGATCCCCTTGGGCTCGGCGAGCCTCGGCCCGTAGTTCACGCGCCCCAGCGACTCCACCCACAGCTCGACCACGGCGGGCCCCGCCACCGGCTCCGGCAGCACCGCGTCGCCCTCGGTGAGCACCCCGGCCCGCACCCCGTCGACGTATACGACCGCCCGGTCCCGCAGCCCCAGCACCCGCAGCGGATACGGCTGCCGGGGCCCGGGCACCTCGAACCGGTAGCGCACCACGCCCCGGTCCACGTCCAGCTCCTCGAACGTCGGCGGCGTCCCGTACACGCCCTCCGCCGACCCCAGCGCCTCCAGCACGTCCTCGGCCGCCACCCACTCCGTCAGCGGCACGGTGACCGGCGTGCCCAACGCCGGTGGTGCGGGCGGCAGTTCCGGAAGCGGGCCGTCCGTGTACTCGGCGAGCACCTCACGGAACGCCCAGAACTTCGGCGTCGGGCGGCCGTACTCGTCGATCGGCGCGTCGTAGTCGTACGACGTCACATCCGGCCGCAGCGGGCCCAGATGCTCCACGCCGTCCCGGTTGGCGCCCGCCCAGCCGCCGAAGCTGGTGCCGCCGTGCGCCATATAGAGGTTGACGGAGGCACCGCACTCCAGGATCTCGCGCAGCGCCCCCGCCGCCTCGCGCGCGTCCCGCACCACCGGCTGAGCGCCCCAGTGCTCGAACCAGCCGCACCAGAACTCCATGCACATCAGCGGACCCTCGGGGCGGTGGCGCCGCAGCACCTCGAAGGCGTCGAGGGCGCCCGAGCCGAAGTTCGCGGTGGCCAGCACACCCGGCAGCGAGCCGCCGGTCAGCATGTGGTCCTCGGGGCCGTCGGAGGTGAACAGCGGGACGCCCACGCCTAGTTCGCCGAGCAGGTCGGCGAGCGCCCGCAGATGGACGCGGTCCGAGCCGTAGCTGCCGTACTCGTTCTCCACCTGGACCATGACCACCGGGCCGCCCCGGCCGGCCTGGCGGGCCACCACCGGCGGCAGCAGCACCCGGAACCAGCGCTCCACGTGCCGCAGGTACTCCGGGTCCCGGGTCCGCACCCGGGACCCGAGCGCGCCCGTCAGCCAGTGCGGCAGACCGCCGTTCTCCCACTCGGCGCAGATGTACGGGCCGGGGCGCACGATCGCCCACAGCCCCGCCGCGTGCGCCGCGTCCAGGAACCGGCCCAGCGCCTCCGGGTCCCGGTAGCGGCCCGGGGCCGGTTCGTGCAGGTTCCACGGCACATACGTCTCGACGCAGTTCAGACCCATCGCCCGCAGCATCGCGAGCCGATGGCCCCACCGGGACTCGTGCACCCGGAAGTAGTGCAGCGCCCCCGAGAGCAGCCGCACCGGCCGCCCGTCCAGCAGAAAGTCCTCGTCACCCACGGTGAAGTCAGCCACCGGCCCCCGCCCGTCTCTCGGTCCTCCGGATCAGCGTCGCCCCTGGCGCGGGCGCCGGTCCATGGACAAAGATCGGCGCTGATTGGACGCAAAGGGGGGACGGGAGGCGGCGGGACCGGCATGTACCACACCTGGATGCGCTACTTCACGCCCAGCCCGGTCCACCACCGGCTCGGCCTGGTCTGCCTCGGCGTCGGCATGCAGCACGGCGCGCTGCCCACCGTCGGGCCGCGCACCCTGGACCACCACGTCGCCGTGGTGATCGGCGCGGGCGGCGGCTGGTTCCGGGGCGCGGACGGGGAGCGCGTCACGGTGACCGCGCCCGCGCTGATCTGGCTCACCCCGGGAGTGCCGCACCACTACGGGCCCGACCCGGCCACCGGCTGGGACGAGTCGTTCGTGGACTTCACCGGGCCCGCGACCGCCACCTACACCGAGCTCGGCTACATCGAGCCCGAGCGGCCCGTGGTGCCGCTCGCCGACACCGCGCTCGCCCGGGCCGCCGTCGGCCGGATAGCCAGGGCGGCCCGCCGGGGCAACCCGCTCCTGGAGGTCGAGACGGGCGCCGCCGTGCACGAACTCCTGGTCGCCCTGCGCCGCGCCCGCGCCGACCTCGCGCCCGACGGCGACCCGGTCCTCCAGGCGCTCGCCCGCGACGCCTTCCAGCCGCTGTCGGTGGCCGAGCACGCCGCCCGGCACGGCATGACCCCCGCCGAGCTGCGCACGGCGGTGCGCCGGGGAGCGGGGTGCAGCCCCAAGGACTACCTCCTGGGCATCCGGCTCGGCCGGGCCAAGGAGCTGCTCGCGGCCACCGAGCTGCCGGTCGCCGCCGTGGCCCGCCGGGTGGGCTACGACGACCCCGCGTACTTCTCCCGCCTGTTCACCCGGCGTGTCGGCACCGCCCCGGTCCGCTTCCGCGAGCAGCAGGGCCGGGCCGTCCCGGGCGGCTGGAGCAGCCGGATCCCGGATCCTGAACACCCTCCGACGATCCCGGGCCCGGCCACGTAAGCTCGACGACCATGACCACGATCGACCCCTCCGTGCAGGCGGAGCTCGCCCGGCTCCGGGACAGCATCGACAACATCGACGCGGCCGTCGTCCATATGCTCGCCGAGCGCTTCAAATGCACCCAGCAGGTCGGCCACCTCAAGGCCGAGCACAAGCTGCCGCCGGCCGACCCGGCCCGCGAGGCCGAGCAGATCGACCGGCTGCGCCGCCTCGCCGAGAACGCCAAGCTGGACCCGGCCTTCGCCGAGAAGCTCCTGAACTTCATCATCGCGGAGGTGATCAGGCACCACGAGACGATCGCCAAGTCGTCGTGAGGCCGTGGTGAGCCGCCGGGCGCCCGCGCGCCTGCGCTGAGACGCGCCTGCGCTGAGAGCGGAACGCAACCCCCGTGTGCTGACCGGGGGGCATCGGGCAGCATGGCCCCCATGTCCGTACTGACGCGCGACGAAGCGCAGACCCGTGCCCGGCTCCTCGACGTCCAGCGGTACGAGATCGAGCTCGATCTCACCACCGGCGAGGAGACCTTCGACTCCCAGACCGTCATCCACTTCACCGCGCGCGCGGCCGGGGACACGTTCGTCGAGGTCAAGCCGGCCACCCTGCGCTCGGTCAGCCTCGACGGGCGGCCGCTGGACCCCGCCGCCCTCGTCGAGAACCGCCTCGCGCTCACCGGCCTCGCCGAGGGCCCGCACGAGCTGCGCGTCGAGGCGGAGATGACGTACTCGCACACCGGCGAGGGGCTGCACCGCTTCACCGACCCGGTCGACGGCGAGACCTACACGTACACCCAGCTCTTCATGGAGGACGTGCAGCGCGTCTTCGCCGCCTTCGACCAGCCCGACCTGAAGGCCGCCTTCGACCTCACCGTCACCGCGCCCGAGGGCTGGACCGTGCTGGCCAACGGCATCACCGAGCGGCAGGGCGACGGCCGCTGGAAGGCCGCCACCACCCCGCTGCTCTCCACCTACTTCGTGGCGCTCGCCGCCGGCCCCTGGCACTCGATCACCACCGAGCACGCGGGCCTCCCGTTCGGCCTGCACTGCCGCCGCTCGCTGGCGCCGTACCTGGACGCCGACGCCGAGGAGCTCTTCGAGATCACCCGGCAGTGCTTCGACCGCTACCACGAGAAGTTCGACGAGCCGTACCCGTTCGACTCCTACGACCAGGCCTTCGTGCCCGAGTTCAACGCGGGCGCCATGGAGAACCCGGGCCTGGTCACCTTCCGCGACGAGTTCGTCTACCGCTCCGCCGTCACCGACACCGAGCGCCAGACCCGCGCCATGGTCGTCGCGCACGAGATGGCCCATATGTGGTTCGGCGACCTGGTCACCCTGCGCTGGTGGGACGACATCTGGCTGAACGAGTCGTTCGCCGAGTACATGGGCTACCAGACCCTCACCGAGGCCACCCGCTTCACCGACACCTGGGTGGACTTCGGGATCGTCCGCAAGGCCTGGGGCTACGACGCCGACCAGCGGCCCTCCACCCACCCCGTCGCCCCCGACCCGGACGCCGTGCCCGACACCGCCTCCGCGATGCTCAACTTCGACGGCATCTCCTACGCCAAGGGCGCCTCCGCCCTGCGCCAGCTGGTGACCTGGCTGGGCGAGAAGGACTTCCTCGCAGGCATCAACACCCACTTCAAGCGGCACAAGTTCGGCAACGCCACGCTCGCCGACTTCATCGACAACCTGGCCTCCGCCACCGACCGCGACGTGCACGCCTGGGCGGAGAAGTGGCTGCGCACCACCGGCGTGGACACGCTGACGCCGGTGGTCGGCGAGAACGGCGGCTCCTGGACGCTCGCCGTCGAGCAGGACGGCGACCGGCCGCACCGGATCGCCGTCGGCGCGTACGACACCGACCCGGCGCGCCCCGGACAGCTGGTGCTGCGCGAGCGCTTCGAGACCGACGTGCCCGCCGCCGAGCCGGTGACCCGCGCCGGCGCGCGCCCGGCGCTCGTGCTCCTCAACGACGGCGACCTCAGCTACGCCAAGGTGCGCCTGGACACCGAGTCGTGGGAGACGGCCCTGCGCTCCCTGTCCGGACTCCCTGACCCCCTGGCGCGCGCGGTCGTCTGGAACGCCGCCCGCGACATGGTCCGCGACGGCCAGCTCCCGCCCGCCGCCTACCTGGAGGCGGCCCGCGCCCACCTCCCGTACGAGTCGGACCTGGCGATCGTGCAGGGCGTCCTGACCTTCGCCACCGGACAGGTGGCCGGCCGCTATCTCGCGGCCGGGGCGCGCCCCGCCGCGCTCGCGCTCCTGACCGAGCTGACCCGGGACCTGATCCGGCGCACCGAGGACGGCGACAACCCGGGCCTGCGCCTCACCGCAGTCCGCCACTTCGTCGACTGCGCCGCCCAGCCCCACACCATCCAGGAGTGGCTGGCCGACGGCAGCGTCCCCGGCGGCCCCGAGCTCGACCCGGAGCTGCGCTGGCGCGTCCTGTACCGCCTCGCGGTGCTCGGCGCGACCACCGAGGCACAGATCGCCGCCGAGCTGGCGCGCGACCCCAGCGCGACGGGCGAGGAGGGCGCGGCCCGCTGCCGCGCCGCGCTGCCGGACACCGCCGCGAAGGCCGCCGCGTGGTCCGCGATGTTCGAGGGGGACACGCTCTCCAACTACCTGTTCACGGCCACCGCCCAGGGCTTCTGGCAGCCCGAACAGGCCGATCTGGTACGGGAGTACGTGGCGCGCTTCTACGTGGACGCGGTCCCGCTGGCCGCCCGGCGCGGCCCCGCGATCGCGGAGGCGGCGGGCCGCTACGCCTTCCCGGACTTCGCGGTCGACGCGGAGACGGTGGCCCTGGGCGAGGCGTGCCTGTCCCGCGACGACCTCCTCCCGGCCCTGCGGCGCAAGCTGACCGACCAGGTCGACGACCTGCGCAGGGCGCTGGCGGTACGGGACGCCTGACCGGGGCGGCCCGACCGGGGACGCCGCCGCACGGCGGCGCCGGGGGTGGCGCGCTCATACCAGCGCGCCACCCCCCAACCCCCCGCCTCCGGGGGCCAGTACCACTTTCGGGTTGAGATCGTTGTGCAGGGCAGCCCCACCGGGCCGGGACGCTCCACGCTGGTGAGGCCGTCGTTCGCACACCCGAAGGACTCGCCCCATGCACCTCCCGCCCCTCGCCGGCGGCCCCCACGGCCCCGCCGCCCTGCACCCCCTCCTCGGTGTCGTCCTCGACGCGCTGCGCGAGGGCGCGGTGGCCCGGGGCGGGCCGTTGCCGGGCGGCGGGCCGGAGGCGGTGGCCGTGCGGCTCGGGGCCGCGATCGGCGACGTGCTCCCGTTACGGGGCACCAGCGCCGAGGAGGCGCTGACCACGCTGGTGCGGGCCCTGGCACAGGGCGCGGCCGACCCCGCCGACCCGCGCTGCGCCGCCCATCTGCACACCCCGCCGCTGGCCCTCGCCGCGGCCGCCGACCTGGCCGCCTCCGCGCTCAACCCGTCCCTCGACTCCTGGGACCAGGCCCCCGCGGCCACCGAGCTCGAAGCCCTCGTCACCCGGGCGCTGGCCGCCGAGTTCTGGCCCGGCGGCGACGCGCTGGTCACCAGCGGCGGCACCGAGTCCAACCAGCTCGCCCTGCTGCTGGCCCGCGAACGGCACGGGGCGGTCCAGGTCGTCCAGGGCGCCAACGCCCACCACTCGGTCGCCCGCGCAGCCTGGCTCCTCGGCCTCCCGGAGCCGGTCACCGTCCCCGCCCCCTCCGGCACCCTCGACCTCGCCGCCCTCGACGAGGCCCTCACCGACCTGCACCAACCTCTGCTCGTCACCGCCACCGCGGGCACGACCGACACCGGCGCGATCGACCCGCTCCCCGAGATCGCCGCCCTGTGCGCCCGGCACGGCGCCGAACTGCACGTCGACGCGGCCTACGGCGGCCCGCTGATCTTCAGCGACACCCACCGGGAGAAGCTGCGCGGCCTCGAACACGCCCACTCCCTCACGCTCGACCTGCACAAACTCGGCTGGCAGCCGGTCGCCGCCGGGCTGCTCGCGGTCCCCGACCCGGCCCGCCTCGCCCCGCTGGCGCACACCGCCGACTACCTCAACGCCGGTGACGACACCGAAGCGGGCCTGCCCGACCTCCTCGGCCGCTCCCTGCGGACCACCCGCAGACCGGACGTACTGAAGATCGCCGTCACGCTCCGCGCGCTCGGCCGCACCGGCCTCGCCGAGCTCGTCGACAGCACGCTCGCCCTCGCCCGGACCTTCGCGGACCTGGTCGAGGAGCACCCCCGGTTCGACCTGTACGAGCGGCCCGTGATCTCCACCGTCCTGTTCCGCCCGACGGGCGCCCCCGACAATGAGGTCGCCCGGATCCGCCGCGCCCTGCTCACCGAGGGCCGGGCCGTCCTCGGCAGGGCCCGCGCCGACGGACGCCTCTGGCTCAAGGCCACCCTGCTCAACCCCCACACCACCACCGGCGACCTGGCACAGCTCCTCAAGACCGTGGAAGGCAGCATCCCGCGATGACCGCACCGGCACCCGTCCAAGACCTCGACCGCCCGCACGACCTGGTGGGCATCGGAGTGGGCCCGTTCAACCTCTCGCTCGCCGCCCTCGCCCACGGTGTGCCCGGCGGACTCTCGACCGCCTTCTACGAACAGCGCCGCGCCTTCCACTGGCACCCCGGCCTGCTCATCGAGGGCACCACCCTCCAAGTCCCGTTCCTGGCCGACCTGGTGACCCTCGCCGACCCCGCCAGCCCCTGGTCGTTCCTCAACTACCTGCGCCACCGCGAGCGGCTCTTCCCGTTCTACTTCGCCGAGCGCTTCCACATCCAGCGCACCGAGTACGACGCGTACTGCCGCTGGGTCAGCGAGAGCCTGCCCGGGCTGCACTTCGGCCACCAGGTGGACGCGGTGCGCTGGAACCCCGAACGGGAGCTGTTCGAGGTCGACTTCACCCAGCTCGACGCGCACGGCCAGGCCGAGGCGCTGGGCCGCGCCTTCGCCCGCAACCTGGTGCTCGGCGTCGGCACCGAGCCGTATGTGCCGGAGCCGCTCAGGCCGCTCGCGGACGCGCCCGCGGTGCCGGTGATCCACTCGGCCGACTACCTCGACCACCGGGACCGGTTCCTCGCCGCCGACCACATCACCGTCGTCGGCTCCGGCCAGTCCGGCGCCGAGGTCTTCCTCGACCTGCTGCGCAACCGCCCGGCGGGCCGCGAGCGGCTCACCTGGCTGGCCCGCACCGAGACCTTCGCGCCGATGGAGTACTCGAAGCTGGGCCTAGAGCACTTCACACCCGACTACACGCGCTACTTCCACGCCCTGGCCGAGCCCGTACGCGACGAGCTGGTGCCCCGCCAGTGGCAGCTCCACAAGGGCATCGACGCGGAGACCATCGCCGCCATCCACGACGAGCTCTACCGCCGCACCCAGCACGGCGGCTGGCCCGACGCGACCCTCACGCCCGGCGTCAGCGTCCGCACGGCGGGCCGGGTGGCCACCACCAAGGTCGAGCTGCACCTCGAACACACCCAGCAGGGCGTGCGCTCCCGGCTGACCACGGACGCAGTGATCCTGGCCACCGGCTACCGGGAGCGCCCGCTGACCCGCATGCTCTCGGGCCTGGACCCGTACATGCGCCTGGACTCCTCCGAACGCCCGCGCGTCGACGCGGACTTCCGCCTGGTCCTGGACAGCTCGGTCACCGGCGCGGTGTACGTCCAGAACGCGGAGAAGCACACCCACGGCGTGGGCGCCCCCGACCTGGGCCTGGCGGCCTGGCGCAGCGCGGCGATCCTGAACTCCCTGACGGGCAAGGAGCCGTACCCGCTGCCGACGCGGACGGCGTTCACCACGTTCGGCCTGGCCAAGCAGGAGGAGAGCCGCCCGGCGCCGAGGGCACCGGGCGGCCTGATCCCGCTGGAGGGCTGAGAGGGCCTAGAAGACGGCGACCCCGTCGCGGACCAGCTTCCAGTCCACGGAGGCGAACGCGGCGGGGTCGACGACGCCCTTCGCCTTCACCCAGGCGATGATCGTGTTGCGGATCTCCTCCGAGTTCGAGAACACCTGCTTCGCGGCCGCGACATGCGGGAAGTTCCCGCCGCCGTTGGCCCGGTAGTTGTTGACGGCGAGGACGAACTGCGCGGCCGGGTCCAGCGGCTTGCCCTGGAACTTCAGGTTCGCGATCCGGGAACCGGCCGGCTTCGCGATGTCGATGTCATACGTGAGCCCCGACACCGCGTCGTAGTTGTAGTCCGGGGTGTTGTCGGCGTTCGTCAGCTTCGACGGGTCGACGGGCGCCCCGGCGGCCGTCTGGACGTAGTACCGCGCCGAGAACTCCAGATAGTCCTTGAGCTGGGCGCCCGTCAGCAGCCGCGCCTCCAGCGTGTTCTCGAACGGGTAGAGCCCGGCCGCGTCCTTGATGGTGACCTGGCCCGCCGGGATGACGGCCGTGCGCGAGAAGCAGGACGCCTGGGAGAGAACCGGCAGAGAGGCATAGGCGCCACCCGCCAGCGCCGCCTTCACCGTGTCGACCTGGACCGTGTTGATCAGGTCGATGATCGGCTCGTCCTTCCAGGCCGCCTCGGCGGTGGTCATGGCCGCCTTCGAGGTGCCGATGACCTGGTTGACGTACGCCACGACCTTCTTGTGCTCGTCCGAGAGCATCCGGACGATCTTCGGGTCCTCCGCGGCGGTGTTGGAGTTGAGGACCTTGGCGCCCGCCTTCTCGACCGTCCAGCGGCCCTTCTCCCACACCAGGTCGAAGTCGAACACGGTCAGCCGCTGGCCCCACTTCAGCGGCTCGGAGAGCACGACCTCCTTGCCGGTCTGCTTGTTCGCCACCCGGTACTCGGGGATCTCCGTGTGCGCGTGCCCGACCAGGATCGCGTCGATACCCGGCACCTGCTGGGCCACGAGCGCGGCCGCGTTCTCGATGTAGGGCAGCTGGTCGCCGTACGAGGAGGTGCCCGAGGAGCCCGAGTGGGCGGCCACGATCACCACGTCCGCGCCCATCGAGCGCAGCTTGGGCACCCACTTCGCGGCCTGCTCCTCAAGGCCGGGGAAGACCATCTTGCCGCTGACGTTGGCCTTGTCCCAGATGGCGATGCCGGGGTTGGTGAGACCGAGGATGGCGACGCGCACGTCGCGGCCGTGCGGGGTGCACATCCGCTTGATGACGTACGGCCGGAAGGCGGGCTTCAGCGTCTTGGCGTCCAGCGCGTTGGCGCCGAGCAGCGGGAAGTCGCACTGCTCCTCGAACTTGCGCAGCACCGGGATGCCGTAGTTGAACTCGTGGTTGCCGAGGGCGGCGGCGTGGTAGCCGATCGCGTTCATGGCCTGCGCCATCGGGTGCACCGGGCCGTGCTTGGCCGTGATCGGGTCGACCTTGGCGTAGTAGTACGAGAGCTGGGTGCCCTGGATGGTGTCACCCGCGTCGATCATCAGGGTGTTGTGGCGGCCCTTCTCCTTGCGGATCTGCTCGACGAGCGTGGAGATCTTGGCGAGGCCGACGTCGTTGTGGGCCTTGTCGTCGAACTCCTTGTCCGTGAAGTAGTCCCAGTTGAAGACGTTGCCGTGCAGGTCGGTGGTGCCCATGACGCTGAACGAGTACCGCTTGGGCGTCCGCCCGTGCCCGTGCTCATGGGCCTCGGCGGGGGCCGCGACGCCCCCGACTATGGCCGCACCGGCTCCGGCGGCGGCCGTGGTGCCCAGGAACGTCCTACGGTTCAGCGGCATGTGATGCACTCCCTGACGGTGTGTTACGCGCGTAGAAGTCGCTACGCGACGCGCGTAGAAGGTCCAGAGGATTTTGGCGCAGAACCGGCCATCCGCAACACCCCTGGCAGGTTTCGATCGGATGACCACGAAAAAACGCCCGGCCCCGGGCGGAATCCGCCCGGGGCCAGCCGTATCTACCTAGGGGCGCGCGCGGAATCTGCCCGGGGCCAGCCGTACCTACCTAGGGGCGCGGGGCTGTGTCATTGTGCGGCTCCGCCGCGTGGGCGCGACCAGCCCCCACGGCCCGCAGACGAGGACTAGCCACACACAAGCCGAGGCCCCGCCCAGTCCGCATGGTCGTAGTCGACCCCGTCCCCCGCGTCGGTGACCACAAGCCGCACCTCAAGCGAGCCCGTCAGATCGACGGACAACTGCTTCGCCGCATCCGCAGACGTGAGCTTCCCGCTGTCGGCGGCCTGCGTCCCGTCGCGCCAGATCTGGAAGACGACGGACCCCTTGGTGGTGACCTCGTCGTCCACCCCCACCGCCGTGGTCAGCGAGGAGCAGCCGCCGCCCAGGTAGTACGAGACGGAGCTCGCGGCGTGGGTGCCGAGGCCCTTCGCGTACACCGTTCCATTGACGGTGAGCGGTGTGCCGTCACCCGCCGCCTGCTCGGCGTTGCTGCGGTCCTTCTCCACCGGCCCCCACCCGTTGGTGGCCGACGTCCAGGTCAGGTCGCTGAGATCGTGCGTACCGGCCGAGGGGCCGGTCCCGCAGGCCAGCTTCGCGTCGGCCCAGTCGGCATGGTCGTAGTTGATGCCGTCGCCCCCGTCCGTGACGACGAGCCGCAGCTTCGACCCGCCCTTGAGGTCGGCGCTCAGGTGCTTGGGCGGATCCGCGGCGGTACGCACCCCGCTGTCGGCGGCCAGCGTCCCGTCCCGCCAGACCTGGAACCGTACGGACCCGCCCTTCGTCGACTCGTCGTCGACGCCCACGTCGACCCCGAGCGACGCGCAGGCGCCGCCCAGGTAGTACGAGATGTCACTGGGCGCGTGCGTGCCGAGCCCCTTGGCATAGGTCGTGCCGCCGATGGTGAGGGCGTGGCCGTCGCCCGCCGCCTGCTCGCCGTTGCTGCGGTCGCGCTCCACCGGACCCCAGCCGCCCACCGCCGACGTCCACGGCAGATCGCTCAGCTGGTTCAGGCCGGTCGGCGGCGGCACCGGACTGCCCGGCGTCACCCGGAACATGACCGTGCCGTGCGCGGGCACCGACGCGCTGATGCCATTGGTCGTCGTGCTCGTCGCCTTGGACCACAGGTCCTTCAGCGTGTACGAGGACGCCCCGCCGATGCCGATGTCCTTCACGGTCGTGGACACCGTCTTCGTGGAGGTGGTCTCGTTGGTCAGCGTGACCGAACGGCCGCCGTCGGAAAGGGGCTTGGACATCACGACCAGGCCGCCGGAGCCGGCGACGACCGTGCCCTGCTTGCCGAGCGGGTCCTGGTCCACCGCGATCACGTCGGTGTTCTTGAGGATGGCCAGCGTCGAGGCGCTCGCGGTGCGCAGATCACTGCCGATCAGCAGCGGCGCGGCCATCTGCGACCAGAGGCTGAAGTGGGTGCGGTACTCGGTGTCGGTCATCCCGCCGTTGCCGACCTCCAGCATGTCGGGGTCGTTCCAGGCGCCCGGCCCGGCGTACGGCGCCAGCGACTGGTTCTGGTGCGCGATGGAGATCATGCTCGACCAGGAGTCGCTGATGTCGCCGGTGGTCCGCCAGGAGTTGCCGACGGCCGGGGCCCAGGTCCACGGCTGGTTGGAGCCCCACTCGCAGATGCTGTAGAGGATCGGGCGGCCGGTGGAGCGGGTGGCGGCCGTCAGCGCGTCGCCCATCGCCTTGTAGCGCTGCTTGGCGTCGACGCCGTTGTTGTTGCAGTTGTCGTACTTGAGGTAGTCGACGCCCCAGGAGGCCCACAGGTTGGCGTCCTGCTGCTCGTGGCCGAGCCCGCCGGGGAAGCCCTGGACGTCGCAGGTCTTGGTGCCCGCGCTGGAGTAGAGGCCGAACTTGAGGCCCTTGGAGTGCACATAGTCGGCGACAGCCTTGATCCCGTGGGGGAAGCGCACGGGGTCGGGCACGAGGTTGCCGCTCGCGTCGCGGCTGGGCTGTGCCCAGCAGTCGTCGAGGTTGACGTAGGTGTACCCGGCGTCCTTGAGGCCCTGCGAGACGAAGGTGTCGGCGATCCCCTTGACCATCGCCTCGTTGAACTCGGCCCGGCAGTGCGTGGAGTTCCAGTTGTTGAACCCCATCTGCGGGGTCCGGGCGAGGCCGTTGTCGACGGCCGCGGCGGGCGGCGCGGCCGTGGCGGCCAGGGCGACCAGGCCGCCGGCCAGCAGCGGAAGTGCGGCGAGTGCGGTACCAGCCCGTTTACCGGCCCGTTTTCTGAACTTCCTGAACGATGACATGTGCGGCTCCGTCGGTGTAGTGGCGCCGAATTCAACGAGGTCGAACGAAAACGAACATATTCCAGCGTCGAGGCCTGGACATGTCAAGGGTTTGCGCCGGGCCTGGGACAGAGTGCCGTCCGCTCATCGGAGCGCCCCGGCGCACAATTCAACAGTTGTCAATAACCCTTCATGCAAAGGTTGTTGAGTAGTCACGCGGGACCAATTCTCTACCGGCCGGTAAGGCCTAGGCTCGAAGCATGCGTCGAGCAAAGATCGTCTGTACCCTGGGGCCCGCCACCGACACGTACGACCAGATCAAGGCACTGGTCGAGGCCGGAATGGACGTCGCCCGCTTCAACCTCAGCCACGGCACGTACGCCGACCACGAGGAGCGCTATCAGCGCGTGCGCAAGGCGTCCGACGAAACGGGCCGCAGTGTCGGAGTGCTCGCCGACCTTCAAGGCCCGAAGATCCGTCTGGGGCGTTTCCGTGAAGGTCCCGTACTGCTTGAACGCGGCGATGAGTTCACCATCACCGTCGAGCAGGTCGAGGGCGACCGCCACACCTGCGGCACCACCTACTCGGGCCTCGCCGACGACGTCACCACCGGTGAACGCATCCTCGTCGACGACGGCAAGGTGGCCCTGGAGGTCGTCGGTGTCGACGGCCCGCACGTGCGCACCCGCGTCGTCGAGGGCGGCATGGTCTCCGACCACAAGGGACTCAACCTCCCCGGCGTCGCCGTCTCCGTGCCCGCGCTCTCCGAGAAGGACGTCGAGGACCTGCGCTGGGCCCTGCGCACCGGCGCCGACATCATCGCGCTCTCCTTCGTCCGCAGCGGCCGCGACATCGAGGACGTCCACCGCATCATGGACGAGGAGGGCCGCCGCGTTCCCGTCATCGCCAAGATCGAGAAGCCGCAGGCGGTCGACAGCATCGACGACATCGTCGCGGCCTTCGACGGAATCATGGTGGCGCGCGGCGACCTGGGCGTCGAAATGCCCCTCGAACAGGTCCCGATCGTGCAGAAGCGGGCGATCAAGCTCGCCAAGCGGAACGCCAAGCCGGTCATCGTGGCCACCCAGATGCTGGACTCGATGATCGACAACTCCCGCCCCACCAGGGCCGAGGCGAGCGACGTGGCCAATGCGGTCATCGACGGCACGGACGCGGTGATGCTCTCCGGCGAGACCAGCGTGGGCAAGTACCCCGTCGAGACCGTCCGTACGATGAGCCGCATCGTCGAGGCGGCCGAGGAGGACGTGCTGGCCAAGGGCCTGCCGCCGCTCACCGAGCGCAGCAAGCCCCGCACCCAGGGCGGCGCGGTGGCCCGCGCGGCGGCCGAGATGGGCGACTTCCTGAACGCCAAGTACCTGGTCGCCTTCACCCAGTCCGGCGACACCGTCAAGCGCCTGTCCCGCTACCGCTCGCCGATCCCGCTGCTCGCCTTCACGCCCGACCCGGCCACCCGCTCCCAGCTCAACCTCACCTGGGGCGTGGAGACGTTCCTCGGGCCGCACGTGGAGTCGACGGACGCGATGGTGGCCCAGGTCGACGAACAACTCCTGAAGATCGGCCGCTGCCGGCGCGGCGACATCGTGGTCATCACGGCGGGCTCCCCGCCCGGGGTCGCGGGCTCGACCAACCTGGTCCGCGTCCACCACATCGGCGAGGACGACAGCCCCAAGGGCTGAGCGCGTGTCTTTGAACGCGGCCCCAGTAGCCGACCGCACCACCGTACCGGGGACGGGGCCGGGCCGAAGGGATGACCCGACGGCCCGGCCTCGGGCGTCAGGGCCGGGGTCCGCCGCCACGCTGACGGCATGTCACATCACCTCAGCGGGCCGCACCTGCGCTCGCCCATGGACGACGCGCGCCTCGACCTCACCGACGTGTTCGCCTTCTCGGTCCCCGGCGACCGCACCGTCCTCATCATGAACGTCAACCCGATCGCCCCCACCGGCGGCCGGGCCTTCCACCCGGACGCCGTCTACCGCCTCAACGTCGACACCGACGGCGACCACCGGGCCGACGTCGCCTACAGCTTCACCTTCTCCGACCCCGCCGACGACGGGGAGCAGACCCTCACCGTCCACCGGGCCACCGGCGCCGAGGCCCGCGCCCACGAGGCCGCCGGCACCCCGATGTTCACCGACGCGCCCGTCAGCTTCGGCCCCTACCCCCAGGTCACCGAGGCGGGGCAGTACCTCGTCTCGGCCGGGCTGCGCAGCGACCCGTTCTTCGCGGACCTCGACGGCATCGTCAAGGACTTCCAGTGGACCGGCACCGACTGGGGCGCCGACAAGAACGTCTTCGGCATCGTCCTGGAAGTCCCCGACGCCGAACTCGGCGCCGACCCCGTCATCGGCGTCTGGGCCCGCGTCAGCGTCCACCGGAACGGGACGCTGACCTCGGTGGACCGGGGCGCCCATCCCTCCCTCACGGCGTACTTCAACGCGGAGGAGGTCAAGGACGCGTACAACGCGGGCGAACCGGCCGACGACTGGGACACCTACCGCGCCCCCTGGACGGCGGTCCTGCGGCACACCGGCGGCTACACCGGGGAGTCGGCGGAAGCGGCCCTGAGCACGGTGCTCCCCGACATCCTGCGCTACGACCGGAGCAGGCCCGCCGCGTACCCCAACGGCCGCACGCTCACGGACGACGTCACCTCGGCCCGGCTGGCCATGGTCTCCGGCGGGAAGATCACCACGGACCACATCGCCCCGCACCGGGACCTGCTCCAGGAGTTCCCCTACCTCGGCACGCCGCACTGAGCCGTCGGGCCCCTGTCGTACGGGTGGGGGCCCGGGCTTTCAGAAAAGGGGTGGGGAGTGACGCGAACCTCAACGGTGCGTGACCATGGATTCGCACGAAAAGTACCCCGGGTCGGATTCGAACCGACGCTGGATGGTGTTTGAGACCATTGCCTCTACCGCTGGGCTACCGGGGCATCCTTGGAACCAAAGGTAGGCGGCTACCCGCCGTGACCACACCTTACCGCAGCTGGGTACGCTCTTGGGAAGCAGTACTTGCCCCGCAACAAGGAGCCCCCGTGACCGCCCCCGAGTCGCCCCAGCCCGTCGCCGACGACGACCAGTCGCACGTCCCGCCGCTGACGACCCGCGTCGTCATCGCCGAGGACGAGGCCCTCATCCGCCTCGACCTCAAAGAGATGCTCGAAGAAGAGGGCTACGCGGTCGTCGGCGAGGCCGGGGACGGCCAGAAGGCCGTCGAGCTGGCCCGGGAGCACCGCCCCGACCTGGTCATCCTCGATGTGAAGATGCCGATCCTGGACGGCATCTCGGCCGCCGAGCAGATCGCCAAGGACTCCATCGCGCCGGTCCTGATGCTCACCGCGTTCTCGCAGCGCGACCTGGTGGAGCGGGCGCGGGACGCGGGGGCGATGGCGTACCTGGTGAAGCCGTTCTCCAAGAGCGACGTGGTGCCCGCGATCGAGATGGCGGTGTCGCGCTTCACCGAGCTGAAGGCGCTGGAGAAGGAGGTCGCGGACCTCTCCCAGCGCCTGGAGACGCGCAAGCTGGTCGACCGCGCGAAGTCGATCCTGCAGACGCAGTACGGGCTGACCGAGCCCGCCGCGTTCCGCTGGATCCAGAAGACGTCGATGGACCGGCGCCTGTCGATGCAGCAGGTCGCGGAGGCGGTCATCGAGGACGCGGAGGAGAAGAAGGCGGCGAAGGGGTAAGCCCGGTCTTTGTCTGCGGGCCGGTGGTGGGTTGCTCGCGCCCACGCGGCGGAGCCGCACATGTCACAGCCCCGCGCCCCTAGGGGGTACGGCTGACCGGTCCACGAACGCAGACGGCATGGGCCGCGCCACATCTCGTGGCGCGGCCCGTACTTCCTAAGGGGCGCGGGGAACTGCGCGAGCAACCACGGACGACCCGCAGCCGACCGACCAGCTCACCCCACCCGGCGCCTAATCCTCGCCGAGGTACGTCTTGCGGACGTTCTCGTCGTGGAGGAGGTCCTGGCCGGAGCCGGAGAGCTTGATCTCGCCGACCTCCATCACATGGGCGTGATCCGCCAGGGACAGCGCGGCCTGCGCGTTCTGCTCGACGAGCAGGATCGTGGTGCCCTGGGCCTTGAGCTCGACGATGGTCTCCATGATCTTCTGCATCATGATCGGGGAGAGCCCCATCGACGGCTCGTCCAGCATCAGCAGCTTGGGCTGGGACATCAGCGCCCGGCCCATCGCGAGCATCTGCTGCTCACCGCCCGACAGCGTGCCGGCGGCCTGCTTGCGCCGTTCGCCCAGGATGGGGAACAGCTCGTACGCCCGCTGGATGTCCTTCTCGATGCCTTCCTTGTCGTTCCGCAGAAACGCTCCCAGCTGGAGGTTCTCGGCGATGCTCAGACGCGGGAAGATATGCCGGCCCTCGGGGGAGTGGGCCAGCCCGAGCGAGACGATCTTGTGCGCGGGGATGTTCGACAGGGGCTTCCCGTCGAACGTGATCCGGCCGCCGGAGGGCTTGAGGAGCCCCGACAGGGTCCGCAGGGTCGTGGTCTTGCCGGCGCCGTTGGTGCCGATGAGCGTGACGACCTGGCCCGCCTCGACGCTGAAGGAGATCCCCTTGACGGCCTCGATCTTGCCGTAGGCGACGCGGAGGTCTTCGACTTCCAGAAGAGCGGTCACTGGGAGTCTCCTTCGGTACGGGTCTTTCCTGGAGCATCGGCCTCGGAGGAGGCGGTGTCGGTCTCGGCCGGAGCGGCGTCCGCCTCGGCCGGAGCGGCCTCCGGGGAGGCGGGAGCCCCGGCGGAGTCCACCTCGGCGGCCTCGGCCGCAGCCGCGGCCGCCGCCTCCACCTCCGCGACCTCCTCGTCCCCCGGCGCCCCCTCGAACGGTGTGCCGAGGTACGCCGCGACCACGCGCTCGTCGCCCTGCACCACGTCCGACGTGCCCTCGACGAGCTTCTCGCCCTGGAGCAGCACCGTCACCCGGTCGCACAGGTTGAAGATGAAGCGCATGTCGTGCTCGATGACGAGGACGGCGATGCCCATGTCCCGGATGGCGAAGACCAGTTCCTCGGTGGCCCGGGTCTCCTGCGGGTTCATACCGGCGGTCGGCTCGTCCAGGAGCAGCAGCCCCGGCTCGCTCGCCAGCGCCCGGGCGATCTCCAGCTTGCGCTGCTCGCCGTAGGGCAGATTGCGGGCGAGGTGGTCCGCCTTGTGCTGGAGGCCGATGAACTCCAGGAGTTCCATGGCCCGTTCGCGGGACCTGGCCTCGGCCTTCTTGAAGCCGGGGCCGCGCAGCAGGGCGGACCAGAGGCCCTCCTTGGTGCGGGTGTGCCGCCCGACGAGCACGTTCTCCAGAACGGTCATGTTGGCGAAGAGCCGGATGTTCTGGAAGGTGCGCGCGATACCGGCCTGGGTGACCAGGTGCGGCTTGGGCGGGAGCACGGTCCCCTTGTACGAGACCTTGCCCTCGGTGGGGACGTAGAGCCCCGTGAGGCAGTTGAAGAAGGTGGTCTTGCCGGCGCCGTTGGGGCCGATGAGACCGACGATCTCGCCGCTGTTGACGGTGAGGTCGACGTTGCGTACGGCGGTCAGACCGCCGAACCGCATGGTGACGCCGGACGCTTCGAGCACCGGGCTGGGGGCGATGGTGGTGGTCATGATGGTTACGCCTCCGCCTTGGTGACGCCGACGGTGGTGTCCGGAAGGCCCTTGTCGGGCACGTCCAGCTGGCCGGTCTCGTGGAATTCGAGCTGGCGGCGCCGGTTGGCGACGATGCCCTCGGGGCGGAACCGCATCAGCAGGATGAGTGCGACACCGAAGCCGAAGAGCTCGTACTCCTTGAGGAAGCCCAGCTTCTCGGGGATGAGGTAGAGCAGCGAGGCGCCCAGGAGCGGACCGCTCACCGTGCCCATGCCGCCGAGGACGACGGCCGCGAGCAGGAAGGCCGAGTTGGGCGGCGCGGCACCGGCGAACTGGAAGGGGCTCGGCACCACGCTGTAGTTGACGTGGGCGAAGACCGTGCCCGCGAGACCGGCGAGCGAGGCGCCCAGGGCGAAGGCGATGAGCTTGACCCGGAAGCCGTTGATGCCCATGGCGGTGGCGGCGGTCTCGTCCTCGCGGATGGCGATCCAGGAGCGGCCGATACGGGAGTTCGCGGCGCGGTTGAAGACGAGCACGATGAGCGCCGTGATCAGCAGCATCAGGAACAGGTAGTTGCCGAAGCGGCCGATGGTGCGTCCGGCGATGTCGTGCGCGGCGCCGAGGTTGAACCCGAAGATCTCCAGGTCGGGGATCTGGGAGATGCCGTTGGGGCCGTTGGTGAGGTTGGGGCCGGAGCCGCCGTCGAGGTTGTTGACGGTGATCCGGAAGATCTCTCCGAAGCCGAGGGTCACGATGGCCAGATAGTCGCCGCGCAGCCGCAGTGTCGGTGCACCGATGATCACGCCGAAGACCAGTGAGGCGCCCATGCCGATCAGCGCGGCGGCCCAGAACGGGACCTGTACACCGGAGAAGCGGGAGAACTCGGAGCCCGAGACCAGCGCGGCCGCGTAGGCGCCGACGCCGAGGAAGGCCACGTAACCGAGGTCGAGCAGACCGGTGAGGCCGACGACGATGTTGAGGCCGAGGGCCACGGTGCCGAAGATGAGGATGTTGGCGCCGAGGTTGGCGTTGTGGTCCTCGCTCTGGGTGAACGGGAAGATCACGGCCGCGAGGAACACGGCGGTGGTCGCGAACCCCTTGTGCTGGACGTTGAGTTCGGTGAACCGCTCGAAGAGTCCGGCGGCGAACAGCGCCATCGAGCCGAACAGGACCAGGAGCAGCAGACCGATGAAGGTCTCGCTCTCGTCGTCGTTGACGCCGATGCCGTACGTGAAGACGACCAGGCCGAGCGCGGTGGCCAGCGAGATGATCAGGCGCTGGACCCAGCTGGGCAGCGGCGCGGCCGCCGGGATGCCGTCCGGCTTGGCGATGTGGTCGCGCAGCGAGCGGCCCGGGTGCGGCAGCGCGAGCGCGCCGACGACCGGCAGCAGCGAGGAGACGGCCGCGACGTACGCGCCCGGCTCCAGGTTGGCCAGGCCGCCCAGGTCGTACGAGATGGCGATCGCGGTGTACCAGACGACCGCGAACGCGGAGACCGCGGCGAGGAGCACCGGGTTGTTGCTGCCGCCCGGGTTGAGCCAGCCCAGGCCGCGGACGCCGTAGCCCGCGAGGGCGTAGAGCAGGGTGAGTGCTC